>CBDASL010000002.1:0-2086764 GCA_965199635.1 Acidobacteriaceae bacterium
AGCGCGCGGGCCACCGCGACCCGCTGCGCCTGGCCGCCGGAGACCTGGCTCGGCAACTGCGCCGCCACCGAAGCCACATCCAGCCGGTCCAGCCAAGCCGACGCCACCGCTTCAGCCGCCTTGCGGCGCAACCCATCCAGTCGCAGGGGCATCGAGACGTTCTGCAGGCAGGTCAGTTCCGGGATCAGCTGGCCGAACTGGAAGATGAAGCCGAACTTCCGTCGACGGATCTCCGATCGCTCGCGATCCGAGATGAGCCCGAGGTCCTGCCCGTCGAACGTCACGACACCGGAATCCGGCGCGAGAATCCCGGAAACACAATGCAGCAGAGTCGATTTGCCAGAACCCGACGGTCCCATGACGGCCACGATCTCGCCCGCGTCGACCCGGAAGTCGGCACCACGGAGGGCCGGCGTCAGGCCGAACGATTTCACCAGCCCCGTCGCCTGCAGCATTCCCCGGTCTCCCCCGTTTCGGTCGATGCGGCGCTCCCCTGCGCCGTCGTCATCGGTCCGCCACCCCCGGCAGATCGGCCAACTCATCGAGCCGAGAAGCCGTGATTTCCAACCATTTCAAGTCCGCCTCCAAATGGAAAAGGGCGTGATCGCAGATCAGCTGATCGGCCAGATCCCCGGTGTTCTTTCGCTTCGTGTACTCCGCGCATCGCGGTGAGGTGCTCGGCCCGCTGCGCGTCGAGAATCTCTCCCGCGTTGCGATGAGACATCAAGGCCACCACCACCTTCGTGTACAGGGTGTTCTGCAGGTACTCCGCCGGCCGCTCAGGTGTGCGCAGCCACTCGTCGAGATCGGTGACGCCGGCATCGGTGATCGTGTACCGCTTGCGATCCGGACCGTCCCCGGCTTCCGACCCCTCGACGGAAACCAGGCCGTTCTTCAGCAGTCGGGCGAGTGTCGCGTACACCTGCCCGTAGGCCAGCGGCCGCTCGGAGCGGAACAACTCGTCGTGCGCGCGCTTCAGGTCATAGCCGTGCGTCGAGCCCGTCTCGAGCAGCCCCAACAAGGTACGTGATACCGACATGGGCAGACCATAGCGCACTCATACACTCGATGTATACCGACGTGTGTATACACTTCGCGGGCACATCGGTCGCCGATAGCGGCCCAAGCCTGAAACACCTACTGCACATCATGTTTCGACGGGGGAGAACAGTGATCTCGATCTTGGCCCGGCGGCCGCGCGCCCAGCCGCGGACCGCGGCTCCGCCGGGCTGGCTGATCGCCGTGATCGCCCTCGTCACGTTGACGGCGCTCTGGTGGCACGGCCCGCTGCTCGACCTGCACATCTACCGGCTCGGGGGCCAGTCGGCCCGTCACGGGGGGGCCGACCTGTATGCGTTGCGGGACAAGGCAACCGGCTTGCCGTTCACCTACCCGCCGTTCGCGGCCTTCCTCTTCGCGCCGCTGGCCGCGGTGAGCGAACCGGCCGCGGCCGTCCTCATGACGACGCTCTCGATCCTCGCCGCGATCCGGTTGGCCGGACTCAACTACGCCACCCGCTTCGACGGCTTCTCCGGCGAGATCCCCTCCGCCACCGGCAACCCCCTCCGCGTCTCCCGCGACGAGATGGCCGCTGCCTGGGACTCCATCCCCGACGACCTCCGCGACGCGCTCCGCCACGCCCAGTCCAACATCCGCGCCTTCGCCGAGCGCCAGCTCCCGCGCTCCTGGTCCTTCCAGCAGGCCGACGGTGTCGAGACCGGCCAGGTCGTCCGCCCCCTCGCCTCCGTCGGCTGCTACGTCCCTGGCGGCCGCTACCCGCTGCCCTCCACCCTGCTCATGACCGTCACTCCCGCGCAGGTCGCCGGCGTCCCCCGCATCGTCGTCTGCTCGCCCCGCCCCGCGCGCGAAACCCTCGCCGCCGCCTACCTCGCGAACGTCACCGAGTTCTACCGCGTTGGCGGCGCGCAGGCCATCGCCGCCCTTGCTTACGGTACCCCGTCCATCCCCCGCGTCGACCGCATCGTCGGCCCCGGCAACCTCTACGTCACCGCCGCCAAACTCCAGGTCTCAAGCGCCTCCGCCCACGAGGGCCCCGCCTGCGGCATCGACATGCCCGCCGGCCCCACCGAGATCGTCGTCACCTCCGAAACCGGTTCAGCCGCCGGCATCGCCGCCGATCTCGTCGCGCAGGCCGAGCACGACCCCGAAGCGCTTCCCATCCTCATCACCTCCAACCGCGCCCTCGCCGAAGCCGTCCAAGCCGAAGTCGTCCGCCAAGCCGCCGATAATCCCATCGCCCAGCAGTCCCTCGCCGCGCAGGGCGCCATCTTCGTAACCGAATCCGTTACCGAGGCACAGCAGCTCACCAACCGTCTCGCCCCCGAGCACCTTTCGGTCGACGACGGCTCCGACGTCCGCTGGATCCAGAACGCCGGCTCCGTCTTTATCGGCCACCACACCCCGCAGTCCCTTGGCGACTACATCTCCGGCCCCAACCACGTGCTGCCCACCGGCCGCAACGGCCGCATCCGCGGCGGCCTCTCCGTGCTGGACTTCATCAAGATCATCACCGTCCAGCGCTGCACCCCCGAAGCCCTCGAGGCCATCGCTCCCCACGCCATCCGCCTCGCTGAAGCCGAAGGCCTCACCGCCCACGCCAACAGCATCCGCGTCAAACGCACCGCCACCGCCGCGCCGGACGACATCACCCCAGCCTCGACCACCCTGCAATAGCAACACGGTCGCGCAACCCCTCGCCGTCTCCTGGTTGTCATCCTGAGCGAAAGCGAAGGTCCCGCTTCTCCCCAGCCGCACCCGCATCAGGACGCCACCCCATGCCAGAATCCTTCGCCACCACCCCCGCCACCCAGCTCGACGACCACATCCCCGGCCACCACGCCGACCCCGCCCCCACGCTCCCGCAGCCGCGCCGCCGCGTCCTCGCCGCTCCCGAATACCACCCGCCGCTCGCCGCCCGCACCGCCCTCCGCCTCGACTTCAACGAAAACACCTTCGCCCCCTCCCCTCGCGTTCTCGCGCGCCTCCAATCTGTAACCGCCGCCGATCTCACGGTCTACCCCGAGCGCGAACACGCCGAGGCCGCCGCCGCCCAGCACTTTGGCCTCGAACCTGACCAGATCCTCCTCACCAACGGCGTCGACGAAGCCATCCACCTTCTCTGCCTCGCCTTCCTCGAAGAAGACGACCAGGCCCTCATCGCCACCCCCACCTTCTTCATGTACGACGTCTCCGTCGGCATCATGTCCGGTGGCCTCCAGCGCATCCAGTCCGACGAGACCTTCGCCTTCCCCCGCGAGCGCTTTCTCGCCGCCATCGCCCCGCAGACCAAGCTCATCCTCATCGCCAGCCCCAACAACCCCACCGGCGTCACCGTCCCGCGCGAGCACCTGCTCGAGATCGCTCGCGCCGCTCCCCAAGCCGTCCTCTTCGTCGACGAGGCCTACTTCCACTTCCACGGCGAAACCACCCTGCCCGACGTCGGGCACATCCCCAACCTCATCGTCGGCCGCACCTTCTCCAAGGCTTATGGCCTCGCCAACCTCCGCCTCGGCATGCTCGCCGGCCCCGCGCCCCTCATGCACGCCGTCCGCAAGGTCGCCAGCCCATACAACGTCAACGGCCTCGCCCTCGTCGCTCTGCCCGAAGCCCTCGCCGACCAGGCCTACCTCGACTGGTACACCGCGCAGGTCGCCGCCGGCCGCGCCCGCATCGAGCAGTTCTTCACCGAGCGCGGCATCCGCTTCTGGCCCTCCCACGCCAACTTCGTCCTCTTCGAGGTCGGCCCCCGCCACGCCGAACTCGTAACCCGCATGCGCACAAAAGGAGTTCTCCTCCGCGATCGCTCCTCCGACCCCGGTTGCGACGGCCTGGTCCGCATCACCGTCGGCATCGAAGACCACGTCACCACCGCCCTCCACGCCCTCGCCGAAACCCTCACGGAAATGAACGTGCAACGCCCCGAACCAACGCAGCGCTGAAGATGCTCGCCCTCCTCCTCCCACTCACTTATGTCGTCCCGATTGCTATCCTCTGCTGGCTGGACTACCGCCTCCAGGAGCGTCCGTAGTGTTCATGGGGCATCTCGGCATAGCTTTAGGGGCCAAGGGTATGCGGCCAGAGGTGAGCCTCCTTCTCCTCAGCACAGCCGCCGTGGCACCCGATCTTATCGACCTGAGCCTGCAGGGTGCGGGCAGGGTCGACGGCGCAGGCCTCTGGACCCACTCCCTCCTGGCAGCGGCGCTCTCGTCCCTTGCCGTCTTCGTTGCGTACCGCGCCACCACCAGAAACACCGCAGGCGCCGCTCTCGTCGCCATCGTCACCGCGTCGCATCTTTTGGCAGACCTCATCACCAGCCACATGGTCCTCTGGCCCGGAGGCAAGGCGTACGGTCTGCATCTGTACCTGCATCGCTGGGGTGACCTGACACTCGAATGCGCGGTGATCGTCGCAGGCTGGCTCCTCTACACGCGCACCCTCCCTTCAGCGCGCCGACACTCGCCCACCGCACTCGGCATCCCTTCTGTGCTGCTCGCCACACAAAGTCTTGTCGCGATTCTGAACGTCTCGTAGCATCCACGAGCCAAACCGTATCCTTGGACACATCCATGACTGACACCACTCCCCGCACCGGCACCATCACCCGCGACACCACCGAAACCAAGATCCACCTGGAGCTCAACCTCGACGGGCAGGGCACCTACCAGGTCTCCACCGGCATCCGCTTCTTCGACCACATGCTCGAGCTCTTCACCCGCCACGGCGGATTCGATCTCACCCTCACCTGCAAGGGCGACCTCGACGTCGACCAGCATCACACCGTCGAAGACACCGGCATCGCCCTCGGCGAGGCCGTCCTCCAGGCTCTCGGCGACAAGCGCGGCATCCTCCGCGCCGGATACTTCGTCATGCCCATGGACGAAACCCTCGCCGTCGCCGCCATCGACCTCTCCGGCCGCACCGCCTACGCCGTCGACGACCAGGTCACCGTCCCCCTCGTCGGCGACCTGCAAACCGAACTGGTTACAGACTTCTTCGAAGGCTTCGCCCGCGGCGCCAAATCCAACGTCCACATCAAGGTCCTCTATGGCCGCTCCAACCACCACAAGATCGAAGCCTCTTTCAAAGCCTTCGCCCGTGCCCTCCGCGGCGCCTGCTCCCGCGACGAACGCATGGCCGACCTCCTCCCCTCCACCAAAGGCCTCCTTTAAACCATGCTGACGCGAGCAAGATTTGGCACCCTGGGTAGGTTGTCTGGCCTTTGCTGCCTGACGGTCTCGTGCACTGCATTAGCTCTTCTGCTCGTGAGTTGCGCTTGGCCGGCGGGCGGTTTTTGGCTCCTTTACGCATTAGGAGCGAATGGCCCAGCCGCGGTCCTGTGTTGCCTCGGTCTCATGCTCGCCTCTCTCCTAGCATTCTTGATCTCCGCCTTTGGAACTGGCAAAGCGAGGATGATCGGTTTGGCTGCGTCGCTAGTCAGCCTTCTGCTCTCAAGCTGTCTACTCATTCCAGTTTTTTTGGGAACGGTGAGAATGCCAGTTCAGTGGAAGGCATCGCAGCCTTAGAGCTGCAGCAAGAGCCAAGGTCGCCATGTACGCACTTAGGCTGAAGGTTGGGTATGCCCAACAACAAACTAAAGCGTTGAGCCCGACACATACACCCTGGCGTGAAGCCCAAGGATCGATCTCAAGCCATGCCCATCACCCTCCCACCCCAAACCCGCACCGACGCCATAGCCTCCCTCCGCCGCTATGCCGAAACCAACCTCCCCGAGCCCCTCAACGAGCTCCCCGCCAGCATGCTCCTCGACTTCTTCCTCGAAGAGATCGCCCCCGCGGTCTACAACCAGGCCATCCAGGACGCCCAAACCAATCTTGCCCAGCGCCTCGCCGATCTCCCGGGCGATCTGTATCACAAACCGTTCCAATACTGGCCCAACCACACCCCCAAGCGCCGCCGCTAACCACGCCCATGCATATCCAGACCGAATCCCCAGCCGAAACCGACACCCGCCTCCGCCGCGTCCTCCGCGACGCCGAACTCGAAGCCCTCCCCGGCCTCTGGCACTTCGCCGAGTTCCCCCACACCGCCTTCACCTCCAGCCTCCACCCCGAAGCCCTCGCCCTCACCCGCGACGGCGACACCTGGAGCCAGCTCATCCCCGTCTTCGCACCCACCGCCGCCGAGCCCCTCGCCGTTCTCTCCATCCACTTCCAGACGGGCATCGACAACAGCGGCTTCGTCGGCTGGCTCGCCACCCTCATCAAGCAGCACACCGGCAGCGGCGTCGCCGTCATCTGCGGCCAGAACACCGCGCGCGGCGGCATCTTCGACCTTTGGTGCGCCCCCGCCCCCGCCGCCCCGGCCATCAACAACCTCCTCGCCCACCTCCGCACCGACCACTCCCTCTAGCTCCTAACCAAAGGAGGCCAGCCATGCTCACCATCGGCTCCATCGTCTGGGGTGTTCGCGACCTCCCCGCCGCCCTCCGCTTCTGGACCGCCGCCCTCGACTACCAGCCCCTCCGCGAGCCCGAACCCGACTGGGCCATCCTCATTCCAGCCGTCGGCAACCCCGGCCCCCAGCTCGCCCTCAAGCAGGTCTCCTCCACCGCCGAGCACCGCCAGCGCCACCACCTCGACCTCTACACCCCCAACCAGGCCGCCGAGGTCGAGCGCCTCCTCTCCCTCGGCGCCACCCGCGTCCCCTGGCGCTACGAGCCCGACGCCGACTACATCGTCCTCGCCGACCCCGACGGCAACCGCTTCTGCGTCATCCAACACGACTGACCACCCATGATCGCCATCATCGACTACAAAGCCGGCAACCTCACCAGCGTCGTCAAGACCCTCCGCCATCTCGGCGCCACCGACCTGCAGGTCACCCAGTCCCCTGCCGAGGTCCGTCGCGCCAGCAGGATCGTCCTCCCCGGCGTTGGCCACTTCCGCGCCACCCAGCTCCTCCACGACCTCGAACTCACGGAGGCCACCCGCGACGCGATCGCCGCAGGCACACCGTTCCTCGGCATCTGCGTCGGTCTCCAGTGGCTCTACCAGGGCTCCACCGAGGCCGACACCACCGATGGCCTCTGCCACTTCGCCTCGCAGTGCGAGCGCTTTCCCACCCACCACGGCGACGCCCCCCTGAAATCCCCCCACGTCGGCTGGAACTCCCTCGAAAGCATCCGCCCCGACTCCCGCCTCCTTCGCGGCATCGCCCCCGGCTCCTTCGTCTACTACACCCACTCCTTCCGCGCCCCCGTCAGCCCGGATACCGCCGCCACCACCACCTACGGCACCCCCTTCACCGCCGCCGTCGAGCGCGACAACGTCTTCGGCGTCCAGTTCCACCCGGAAAAGTCCGCCAGCACCGGCCTCGCCATCCTTCGTAACTTCCTCTCCCTTTGAACGCCTGCCGTCACCGGCCTGCGTTACCATCCGGCACAGCCATGCTCGTCCGCTACACGACCTCCTACAAGGACTTCGTCGCCGCCCAGCGACTCAACGTCCGCCGCAAGTTCCTCGGCGCCGCTCGCTACAACTTCTTCGTGTACGTCCTTCCTGTCCTCAGCGGCCTGGCTCTTCTTACACTCCTCTTCGACATCGTGGTCCGTCACTTCTCCCTCCCACCCTGGGCCGGCGGCGTCCTCTCCGGGCTCGCCTTCCTCGGCCTGTACTGCTCGATCTACCGCGTCTACATCTACCGTCGTCTCTACCGCCAGATGAAGAACGGCCGCCCCGAACTTGCACCAATCGAGTTCGAACTCCAGGGCGAAGAACTCATCTCCCGCGTCCCCGGCTTCAGCGAGGGCCGCTTCCTCCGCACCGCCATTCGCGACTTCGCCGAAGATGATGCCGTCGTGCTCCTCTACCTCTCCCCGAGAGCCTTTCTTATGCTCCCCAGGCACGCCGTCTCCGAGCCCGAACTCGCCGATCTCCGCCACTGGATTAGCAACCCGCCCTCCTCCGCAACCCGGCCGGCCAGCATCACCTCCGGCCCGCCTGCCCCGTAGCTCATAGTCCTCAGCCCACATTCGCACCCCCTGCCAGACCTCCCGCATCCAACAGCCAGAGACCAGCCCATGCCCGAAACCACCGTCGCCCCCGAGATCACCCCCCCGCACCAGGTCGAAACCCTCACCCTCGACCCCCTCACCAACTGGACCGGCCTCGAGCAGATCCCCTTTGAGCTCGTCGCCGAGCGCGAACTCGAGCTCGAACACAAGGGCGAGCGTGGCCCCCTCCACGTCTCCTTTGGCAAGCCCATCCCCATCGAAGGCAAGGGCTGGTGCTGCCCCTATCGCCTTGCCAGTATGGGCCGCGACTACGTCGGCTCCGCCCGCGGTGCAGACTCCGTCCACGCCGTCCAGCAGGCCATGGAGCTGGTCCACAACCAGCTCACCGGCATGTCCCGCTCCCACACCATCACCTTCCTCGGCCAGTCGGACTGGGCCTTCGTCCAGCGCGGCGCCGCCTCCACCGGCCCCGCCGCCAAGTGCCCCGTCATGAACATGAGCCTCAACGGCTAAGTGCAGGAAGCGCCGCGGCTGCAAGCCCTAAGTTGTAGGTTCTAAGTTGTAGGTTCTAAGTTGTAGGTTCTAAGAGTGAGCTCAGGCTGGGTCAGCCCTCAACCATCACCGAGCTGTCACAAGGCTCTGCCACCACCAAAGCCAAACCACCACAACCCACTCCTACAACTTAGAACCTACAACCTTCCACCTTAGAACCTCCTACCTCAAACCTCCCGCCTCCACCTCCTTCCCCACCCCCGCCGCGGTCATCTTCACCGGCTGAATCGCCCCGTCCGGCCCGAACTCCATCCGATCAATCGCCATCACGCGCTGGTTAATCCCCGTCGTCCCCAGCGGGTGCCGGTGATAGACGATGAACCACTCATCCGTCCCCGGGATCTGTAGCACCGAGTGGTGCCCCGGCCCGTTCGCCACCGCCGGGTCCGTCCCCAGAATCTTCCCCCGCGCCGTCCACGGCCCCGTCGCCGTCGGCCCCGTCGCATAGGCCACCCCATAGCTCGAGTCGCCCCAGTCCCCCTCCGACCACATGAAATAGTAGATCCCCTTCCGCTTCAGCACAAACGGCCCTTCCGTATAGCCCTTTGGCGTAATCTCCTTCCACACCGTGCCGTCTTTCATCGGCACGACGCTCTTCAAATCGCCCGCCAGTCGCGCCACATTGCAGTGCCCCTGTCCGCCGTAATACAGGTAGATCGACCCGTCATCATCCTTAAACACCATCGGATCGATCGGCTGCGCCCCATTGTGGAACACCCCCACCAGCGGTTTGCCCAGGTAGTCCTTGAACGGCCCACCCGGCGCATCGCTCACCGCCACCCCAATCCCGCCCGGAAACGTGTCCTTCTTCTGAATGTCGTTCGCCGCAAAGAACAGGTAGTACTTTCCGCCCAGCTCGATCGCCGAAGGCGCCCACACCGCATAGGCCGCCCACGTCACATCCTTCACATCCAGCGCATGCGGATGCTTCGTCCAATGCACCATGTCCGGCGACGAAAACACGTCCAGGTACGTCTGCCGCAGATACACCCAGTGCACCAGCTGCCCCTCCCGCAGCTTGTCCTGAAACGCGTTCATCCCCGGCTGAAACGGCCGGCTCTCCGCCGCCCCCGGCTCCCCAGGCTTCACCTCGGAAAGCGAGCTCGTCGGATAGATCCAGTACTGCCCCGCAAACACATGCGCCTCCGGATCCGCGTACCACCCCTCCTTCGCCAGCACCGTGCTCGCCTGCCCCACACCCCATACCGCCTGCCCCGCCACCATCGCCCCCAGCATCATCCGTAACCCAAGTCGATACATAACCCTCCCGCGCGCGCAGAGCCCGCAGCCCACATTCTATGCACCGGCCCCTTCGCCCGGCAGCCCGCTACTTCGCCGTTGCCACGTGGTCATAGCTCACCACCCGCGTCAGCTGCCAGCGCCCATCCTTTAGCCGCCACAACATCAGAAACTTCGCCTCGCCCTCGTCCATCTCCGGGTGCGCCGGATGTGTGAACCTGTGGCGCCCCGTCTCCAGCGCCCCATAGGTCGCCAGCCGCCCCACCTCGAGCTCCCCCACCAGCTCGCGCTGCGTCTTGCCGCAGATGTTCTGCTCAATCGCGTGGAGAAACACCCCACGCCCCACCGCCAGTCCCGTCTTGTCGTGGTAGAACTCCAGATCCTCCGCCACCAACTCGCCCAGCTTCTTCAAATCGCAGCTGTTGTAGGCCGCAAACAACTCCCGGTCCAGCCCCGCCACAGTCGCCGCCAGCCGGTCCGGCGCATGCGCCACCGGCTCCGTCGGCCGCCAGCCCGCATGCGCCCGCACCACGTCCACCACCATCCGCGACCCCTCCTCCCCCGGCAGCCCCATCACCGTCCCGCGCAGGTGACCGCCCTCTCGCCGCAGCCGAAACTCCGCCGTCGTCCCCTCCCGCACCGGCACCGGCAACACCACCTCGTCTCCCACCACCCGGCCGTCCCGCACCGCACTCAGCCGCGCTGCCGTCTCCCCCGCCTCACCTGCGATTTGCCCCCCACTCTCCCGCAGCTCCAGCACGGTCTCTCCCCGGTCCACACTCCCGTCCGTATGCACCGTGTCCAGGCTCCCCACCCATCTCCCCGCCACATCGCCCTGCGCGTGCGCCAGCCCCGCCACTCCAACCAGCAAACCGATGCCCACCATCAACGCCCGCATCCAGACCATCCCGCACCTCGCTCTCTCTACTCGCCTTCTACGCACTTCCCGCAACAAACGTTCCCCCCACAGTGGCGCAACCTCACCCCACCGCTCCCTACACTCACAGCATCACCACCCACTCCAGGGGACCGGCTCCCGCAGCGGTCCCTCTTTTTGTCTCCCACCGGCACCATCCGGTCCGGACCTAACACCAATCGTTTGAAGATTTTGCGCAACATGCACACGGGGGTGGGGGCCCCCATCCCATGACCGATCTCGTCCCAACCAGCACCACCCGCTTCCAGTGCCGCCACATCCACGCCGATGGCCGCCGCTGCGGCAGCCCATCCCTCCGCAACCAGACCTTCTGCTTCTTCCACCACGGCGCCCGCAAACCGGTCGCCCGAACGCTGCCCCGCCGCTCCCGCCGTGCCGCCTTCGACCTCCCCCTCCCGGAAGACCGCACCACCATCCAGCTCTCCATCGGCGAAGTGCTGCGCCGCATCGCCAGCAACGACGTCGACCCCAAGCGCGCCGGCCTCCTCCTCTACGGCCTCCAGATCGCCTCCTCCAACCTCCCGCACCCCCGCCTCACGCCCCACCCACCCTCGCCCCCCACTCTCATCGTCGACGACTTCACCCTCGATCCCATCCTCGGCCCCCTCGCCCCACCCGCCGAACTGCCCGCCACCACCCCGGAGGGCCAGACCGCCCGTCCCAGCCTCATCGCCCAACTCCTCCATGAACTCCGCACCCAAAAAGAATTCCAGGACGACCTGCAACCCCATCCGGATCAGCCCGAAGCGCTCGCAACGCCCACCCCCAACCCCGTCCCTCCCGAACCGTCTTCAGCCACCACATTCCCCCAACAAGCGGTGCTTCCCACCCTCTCCGCCGCTGGGCAGCCTCCTGTCCAACACTCCGCAAAGCGTTGCACGGTACCCTCTCCAGCAGATACCGTTACTAGGCACCCCCAGCAACTGCACTGCCAACCCCTCCAGCAAACTCTTCAGGAGCCTCTCCTCATGTCCCACCTTCGTTCTCTCCTGCTCGCTCTGGTCGCGACCACGATCGCCGCGCCGCAGCTCCCCGCCCAGGCAGCCCCCGCACCACCGCCCGCCGCCACATCCCAGGCACCCCTCGCAACCGGCAACGACCTCCAGCTCTTCCCCGCGTTTCAGAACCCCCTCACCCTCACCGACCGTGACACCGGTCCCGGCGTCAGCTGCCCCGATCCCGCCATCATCTCCGCCAAGGATCGCAGCAATCGCTTCTGGTACCTCTACTGCACCGGCGACCCGCTCAACGCGCACGATGTCGACGAGCAGGGCAAGCTCCGCACCCACGGCATCCCCATGTGGCGCTCCATCGATCTCATCCACTTCGATTACATCGGCGACGCCCTCCCCTCGCTTCCCGCCTGGATCGGTGTCCAGACCAGCCTGTGGGCGCCCGCCATCAAGTTCTTCAACGGCAAATACCACCTCTACTACGTCGCCCCGCAGACCGCTGACCCCGTCACCGGCGCCCCCGGCGGCCCGTCGGAGATCGGCGTCGCCACCAGCCTCTTCCCCGGTGGACCCTGGAAAGACCTCGGCCGCCCCGTCGTCGCCACCGAGCCTGCCCCCGGCACCACCGGCACCAACCGCGCCGTCATCGATCCCGACGTCGTCACCGACGCCGACGGCCAGCGCTACATCTCCTTCGGCTCCTACTTCGGCGGCATCAGCATCCAGAAGCTCTCGCGCGATGGCTTCACCGCCGACAAGTCCAGCGAGGTTCAGCTCGCCATCGACAACCTCTATGAGGGCGGCTCCTTCTTCCAGCACGACGGCTGGTTCTACCTCTTTGTCTCCTCCACCAACTGCTGCAACGGTCCCCTCACCGGCTACTCCGTCGACGTAGGCCGCGCCCGCTCCCCACTCGGCCCCTTCCTTGACCGCAACGGCGTCGCCCTCACCTCCACCGCCGGCGGAGGCACCAAAGTCATCGCCGCCAACGGCAATCGCTGGGTCGGCCCCGGCGGCAATGTCCTCTTCACCGACGCGTCCGGGCAGGACTACATGCTCTATCACGCCGTCGACCAGACCGCGCCCTTCTTCGCCGGCAACCCCGGCTTCACCCGCCGTCCCGCCCTCATCGATTCCGTCGACTGGGTGGATGGCTGGCCCACCGTTCGCAACGGCCACTGGGCCTCCGCCGGCCCCGTCCCCGGCCCCGTCGCCCAGCCCTGGCAGATCAGCAACCGCTATCTCGACCCCGTCCAGGATGACCAGCCCGGCGAGCCCATCGCCGCTCTCTCCGACGACTTCAACACCGACACCCTCGCCCCGCAGTGGCACTTCATCCACCCCGCGGCCGACAACACCTTCACCCTCACCGGCTCCGCCTACCAGGTCCAAAGCCACGGCCCTGACGAGAACGGTAGCCCCACAACTGTCTCCATCCTCGGCGAGCCTGTCCCCTCTGAGGGCGACTGGATGGTCGAAACCAAGGCCACCATCAACCTCCCCTTCGACGGCTCCTGCTGCACCAACTACGCGCAGGGTGCCCTCTTCATCTACGGCGACGACAGCAACAGCATCAAGCTCGACGTCTTCTCCAACTTCAACACCCGTCAGACCGAGTTCGGCAAGCAGATCGGTCCTGTCCCCACCGGCTACCCGACCTACGGCAACGGCTTCGTCGGCACCTCCGCCCCCACCACCTGGCTCCGCATCGTCAAGCGCTCTGGCAAATATGGCAACGAGCGATACACCGCCTACACCAGCACCGACGGCTACAGCTGGACCCGTGGCAACACCTGGCTGCACCACCTGGGCCCCAACGCCCAGATCGGCCTCTCCGCCCAAAACGCCGAAGGCCTCACCGTCTCCTTCGACTACGTCCACGTAACCCGCCTCCGCTAACACATTCAACCCCAACCCCCACCCCAACCAAGGCTGGCCGATTCACTCGGCCAGCCTTTCCACATGGGGCAAACACTCAATATCCAAGCTCCTCCCTTTTTGGTTGTCATCCCGAAGGGATCTGCTCTTCGACCACCATCGATCAACCAACCACCGCGCTGGCCGACCTTCCCGGCCAACTGCTTCACGATGAAGAATCCCGAGACCGCCCCCTTTTTGGTTGTCACCTGAATGGATCTACTTCTCGCTCCCCCGCCCACCAAACCCATCGCTCGAACCGAATCAGCTCGCCGAAACCCGCCAGGAAAAGCCAACGAAGTCCTGTCAGGCCCGCCCGCTCAGCCTCAGCCAAAACGCCCGCAGTTGAGCTCCCAGGGAGTCCCAAACCGGTCCGTCAACGCCGCATACGCCTCGGCCCAGGCCGTCGGCGCAAGTGCGAACTGCACCTCCCCACCCTCGCCTAAGGCCGCATAGATCGCCTTAGCCCGTGCCGCATTCTCCAGGTTCAGCTGCAGCGCAAATCCACATGGCGGGTCATAGGTCTCCGCGGCAACATCCACTCCGGTCACGGTCTGCTCCCCAACCCGCAACGTCGCATGAAAGACTCTCTCCGCCAGCTCCGCGGGGAACGGTCCGTCAGTCTCCCGATAACGCCGCAGGTACACCACCTCTCTACCCAGGCACGCTGCATACACCGCAAACGCCGCTTCGCACTCCCCCCGAAACGTCAGGTGAGGCACCACCTTCAGCATCGCCATCGTCGCCTCCCAACGTGCCTGCCGCCAGCTTGGGCTTCCTCTCACGCAACGTTAACCTCAGCCACACGTCCCAGCCGGCCACGCCCATCACGCCCCCGTGGTGGACCGACAATCGGTTGTCGCTCCCCCACTCGCACTGGCGCAACACCGCATCGCCCCACCGTACTATCAGGCAGAAACGGAGGAAGAACAGGAGCTAACCAGCTGGCCGGCGCTCCCATCGAGAACCGTCGCTCCCAGAGCAGTCACGCAGCTACGGAGCAGCCTCCACCTACATGTATTCCACCCCGTACTGCACCGGTATCTGCGTAAACGCGATTCGCGTCGGTGCACTCTCCCGCGCCGGCAGCATGCCGGCAAAGTGCACCGTCGTATGCCCGAACTTAAGGTTCAACCGGTCCATCGTCTTTGACAGATCCACCCGGTTGCCGGGCTCGTCAAACAGCTCCACCTGCCGCTCACTCTCGCTCACCAGTTCACGCATCGTCACCCCTACATAGAACGGGCGTGCATACTCCTCACCTACGGGTCGATTCGCCCAAACGCCCCGCAAGACATTCAGCAGTGTCAGCGTGTCCTGCGCGGACCGGAATCTCGCTTCCATCCCCCACCCGGCATGCTGGATGCCGCTCGTATGCTGTTTGGTCTTCTTCTCCGCCCGCTCCCGCGCCTGCACCTGGTCGCGCGTCAGCGCATACTTCACCGCAACCCCCATCACACCCGCGTAGTACCCCTCCATGCGCAGCCGCATCGCCGCCTTGTGCAGCAGCTTGTGCGCCACAGCCCACGCCCCCTCATCCGTCCGGTGCTCCGGCCCCATCACATGGCTGTGGCCCAGGCTCTTCTGCCCGCCCAGCGCTACAGGCGCGCCATCGTCCCCGGTCATCTCGCCGCGCAACCAGTGGTATAGCCGATCACCCCACACCGAATCCCACAGGGCGTGCATGCCGCCGCGATCCAGCGCCAGGAGCTCGGGCATCGTTCGCACGCCCTTGCGATGGAGCCGCGCCTCTGTTTTGGCCCCGACGCCCGGCAGATCGCGCAGCTCCAGGTGCGCAATCGCCCGCGGCAGCTGGCTCGGCAGCAGACCGATCAGCCCGTCCGGCTTCTGCATGTCGCTTGCGATCTTTGCGAGATAACGGTTCGGTGCCATCCCGATCGAGCATCGCAGCGTGGACCCCACATCGTCCTGGATCGCCTGCTTGATCTCGAGCGCGATCGCCCGCGCCTTGGGCGGCTCCTGTTCCCGCCCAATGAGCTGGCAGACCATCTCGTCGATCGACGGTGTATGCGCCACCGGGCAGCACCGCTCCACGGCCGCCGCAATCTTGTGCGAGGTCTCGGCATAGAGCGTATGCGAGCCGTTCACCAGGATGATCGCCGGACAGATGGCCTTTGCCTCGCCCACCTTGGTTCCCGTCTTGATCCCCAGCGCCTTGGCTTCATAGCTGGCCGCGATGATCGTTCCCGTGTCCGCCATGGTGCCCACAACGGCCGTGGGCTTGCCTCGGTACTCCGGGTGCTTTTCCTGCTCCACGGACGCAAAGAAGCTGTTCAGGTCAATGTGCAAGAACCCGAAGCGATCCCGCTCGTCGATGCCCAGTGCTCCGCTCATCCCTCCTCATATTCTCTCGCCGGCAGGGCTTGTTGCGCCACAGCCGCCCGACCTCTTCACCCTAACTTTTTCGCCTCCTGTTCGCCATCCAAACATGCGCCTTACAACGGTACGAAGGTACCGCCCTAGGCCACACGACACACCAGGCACTTCAGGTACCGCGTCTCCGGCAAGGTCAGCACCTCCGGGTGGTCGACAGCGGCGCCGCGTGCCTCCAGCACCTGCACGGCTCGTCCGGCATCTACCGCCGCTGCAGTCACGGCCTCGCGAAACATCGCCTCGTCCACATGGTGCGAGCAGGAGCACGTCACCAGCATCCCGCCCGGCTCCAACATCCTGATCGCCCGCAGATTCAGCTCCTTGTAGCCCCGCACCGCGCCTTCGGCCGCCCGCCGCGACTTGGCAAAAGCCGGTGGATCGAGCACCACCGTACCCCAGCGCTCCCCCGCCGCCTCCCACCCGCGCAGCAGGTCGAAGGCGTCCGCCTCCACCCAGTCCAGCTCGGCGCGCAGCTCGGCCGCGTTGCGCAGGTAGTTGCTGTCCGCCACCTCCAGCGCCGCCCGGCTCGCGTCCACACCCGTCACCTTACCGCACACCCGCGCCAGGTGCAGCGCGAACCCACCCTGGTAGGTGCACACATCGAGTGCCCGCCCCCGCGCTGCGCCGCCCACGCGCTCCACCCACGCCGCCGCTGCCCGGTAGTTCTCGCGCTGGTCCAGAAACGCCCCCGTCTTCTGCCCGGCGCCCACGTCATAGGCGAACCGTAGCCCATTCAGCCGGAACTCGCCCTTGCTCCGCGCCTCACCCCGCACAAAGAGCGGCTCCGCCCCGAGCGCAGGAAGCTCTTCCAACTCGCGCACACGGGCATCGCCCCGCTCCCAGATGGTCAGCTCTCCTGCTTGCCCGCCCGGCAGCTCTCCTGCCAGCCCGGCGGCCAACTCCTCCACCACTGCCGACCGCACGTCCGCCCGCGCCGCGCCCTGCGTCCCCAGCTGCAGCACCACCATGGCCCCGTACTGGTCGGCTACCACGCCAGGCAGACCGTCAGCCTCGCTGAACAAGAGCCGCCGCCCATCCGATCCCTGCCCATCCGTCGCGACTGGCGTCGTCTGGGCCCGCCAGCGCAGCGCCGCCCGCACCCGGTTCCGCACCACGCCCGGCAGACCCTCCGACGGCAGCTCGCCCTGCCCAAACAGTCGCACTGCCAGCGTCGAGCTGGAACTCCACGTGCCCCAGCCCAGCGCCGCCCCGCTCGCCCCCACCACCCGCACCACGGCTCCCGCCTCCGTCGCTCCTGCGGCAAAGTCCGCCCGCTCCACCTCCGTGCGGTAGACCCACACCTGCCCGGCCCGCAGCCGCTCCGCTGCTCGCCGGCTCACCCGCACTGTTCCATCCACGCCCTGCACTGCCATTCTGGAGTCCTCTATCCCTCAGGATAGTCGGCCCAGGACCCCTCTTCTGCCGCGGCGTCAGCGGATGCTGCCTCGATCTCGCGATCGCCCTCCTCTATCCTTGGAGAAGACACCACCCGAGCAGACCCCCATGCCGCCCCACCCCGACCAGCCCGACGTCATCATCCTGGGCGCCGGCGCCGCCGGCCTGCTTGCCGCGCGCGAGGCCGGCCTCCGCGGCCGTCGCACCCTTGTGCTCGACCACAACGACCGCCCTGGCCGCAAGATCCTCATCTCCGGAGGAGGCCGCGCCAACTTCACCAACCTCAACACCACGCACGAGAACTTCCTCTCCGCCAACCCCCACTTCGCCCGCTCCGCCCTCGCCCGCTACACCCCCGAAGACTTCCTCGCGCTGGTCCGCGAGCACAACATCGCCTTTCACGCCAAGACGCCCGGCCAGCTGTTCTGCGATGGCTCCGCGCAGCAGATCGTCACCATGCTCGAGCGGGAGTGCGCCACCGCGCGCGTCGAGCTTCGCCTCGGCACCACGGTTCACACCGTCCGGCCGGCTGCCCAGGGCTCCGGCTTCACCCTCGAAACCTCCGCCGGCCCGCTCTCCTGCCAGACCCTCATCGTCGCTACCGGTGGCCTGTCCATCCCCAAGCTGGGTGCCACCGGCTTCGGCTTCGAGCTCGCCCGCCAGTTCGGCCTGCCCGTCCTCGAGCCCCGCCCGGCCCTCGTCCCGCTCACCTTGCCCGAGCCCGACCGCGCCGCCTGGTCCGACCTCGCCGGCCTTTCCGCCCCAGCCATCGCGACCGCCGGCGCCGCCCGCCAGCGCGGCAGCTTTCGCGACAAGCTCCTGCTCACCCATCGCGGGCTGTCCGGCCCCGCCATCCTGCAGATCTCCTCCTTCTGGCAGCCGGGCGAGCCCATCTTGGTCGACCTCGCCCCCGACACCCCGCGCGGGAGCTCCGCCGCCGGCCTGCTCGCGCCGCTGCTGCGCAGCCCCGCCAACCGCAGCGCCGCCGCGGTCCTCGCCCTGCTGCGGGAGATCCTCCCCACACGCTTTGCCGAGCGGTTCATCGCGCTCCACCTGCGCGGCTTTCGCAACCCCGACCTCCTCGCCTTTGAGCACACGCTGCACCACTGGCAGCTGCACCCCGACGGCACGGAGGGCTACGCCAAGGCGGAGGTTACGGCTGGCGGCGTTGACACCCGCGCGCTTGACCCCCGCACACTCCAGTCCCGCGCAGTTCCTGGCCTGTTCTTCATCGGCGAGGTGGTGGACGTCACCGGCTGGCTGGGCGGCTACAACTTCCAGTGGGCCTGGGCCTCTGGCGCCGCCGCCGGCCGCGCGGCGTGATGGCTGGCCACACACTGTGTGGCGCCCGCTACCATCGAAGAGCATGGCGACGTTCTCCTGCAAAGGGGCCGATCGGCACGGATGCGTAAGGGAGGCAGTGTGTGACCTGTCAGCGGTGCCGTGTTTCGATGGTGGAGCAGAAGGGCCACATCTTCCACGGCAAGCGTAAGTTTCGGTGTCCACGGTGTGGCCGGGCAAAGCTCAAAAAGCCGAAGAAGGATGGCGGTCGTCACTGACGCGGGGCACGCGTCTTCCATCCGTTGCAGCAAAGCTACGTAACGGACGCGACGGCGACCTATGGTGTGGTGGTGCCGGTGACCAGAAAGCGGCGGTTCAGCCAGCGGCGCAGCGGCTCGTCATAGAGCTTCAAGGCGGCAAAGGCGATAGCGATGGCAGTTACAAATAGCGCCGCACCCCACGCCACACCCTCGGCCGGTGTGAAGCGCCCTTCGGCCACCCACGCTGTGTAGATGTAGATGAGCGCGTAGTGCGTAAGGTAGAGCGGGTAGGAGAGGGCGCCCAGAAGACGGCAAAGGCGAGTGGCAACGGGGCCGCTGACCGGCTCGCCCGCGCCCATCGCCACGATGACCGGGTAGAGCAAAAGCACGACCAGCGCCTCATACAGGCCGTTCCTCCACAGCGTGGCGGGTGTGCCAAAGCGCGGCAGCACAAAGCTCACCACCAGCAGCAGGCTCGACCACAGGAAGGCGTTGCGGATGCGAAGGCGCCCGTGCATCCGCTGCAGCAGCATGCCAGCCAGAAAGGGGTAGCACAGCCGCAGAAGGCCGATCTTCAGCTCAAGTGGGTTCAGCGTCCAGCCACCTGTGATGTCGCCGCGTGGTGTAGTCACAAGGTAGTGCGTGAGAAATCCCCCCGCGACCACTGCCAGACCGAAGAGCACGCGGTTGGACACCTTGCGGAGGCCAAGCGCATACGCGATGTTGGCGATGTACTCAAACAGCAGCGACCAGGCCGCGCTGTCCAGCGGATGCATCTCCTGCCAGCCGCGAATGTCCATCGAGACCGGGATCGGGATCAGCGTGCAGCCGATCAGCGTGAGAAGAATCAGCCTCGCGATTGACGTGCCCGCGATGAGCGGAAACACCTTGGGGCTGTCTCCCAGGTAGAAGAGCAGCGCGCCAAAGACAGTGCCAAAAATGACCATGGGTTGCAGACGGATCAGGCGGCGCTTGAAGAAGTCCCACAGCGTCATGCGTCGTCGGCCGTCCGCCGGATGCCAGCGGTCGTCGTAGGCGTAGGCGATCACAAAGCCGGACAGCAGAAAGAAGAAGTCCACCGCCAGGTAGCCATGGTTGATGATCTGCCGGGCGTGGTTCCCGCCGTTCCACGCCTCGCACAGGTGAAAGAGCACCACCATCATGGCCGCAACGCCGCGCAGCCCGTCAAGGATCTCGAAGTGCTGCTTGGGCTGGATACGGGCATCGGGCTGGGACATGGGTGTGAAGACACCTTACACAAACGCCTCGAGCACTGGCTCCCGCGGCCGTCTCTCAAAAGACCGCATCGTGGAGAGACTGTGGCCCTGCTACTGCACCGTCACGGTCAGCGTCACTGCCCGGGACAGCCCCGCGCTGGTAGCCGTCACCACCATGGAATAGGTTCCCGCCGGCGTTGGCGGCCCTGCTGCGCCACCGCCGCTGCTGCCGTCTCCCGGCATGGTCCGCGGTGTTCCGCCGCACCCCGCCATCCCTAGCGGCACCAGCACCAGCAGCAGCGCCAGCAGCCCCGGCCGCAGCGCCGTGCCGCGCCGCCTGACACCCCACAGCGGCAGCAACATCGCCAGAGCCGCGCCACTGGCACCCCACGCCAGCGGTGCTGTGCTGGATCTCCTGTTGGGCCTTGTGTTGGGCTCGGCGCCTGGCGCCGCGCTCTGCCCCGTGGCGACCGTGGCCGTCACCACCGTGCTTCCGCCCAGCGTCACCGTCTGTGCAGACAGCACGCAGCTTGCGTTTGCCGGCGTGCCCGTGCAGCTCAGCGCTGCCGTGCCGATCGAGCCTGCCGTGGAGGTGACAATCAGCGGAAACCCCGCCGAGCCGCTCGCCCCACCTATCGTGGCCGACGCGCTCCCGCTGTTAAGCGCCAGCTGAAAGTCGACGCCCGTCCCTGCCAGCGCCACCGTCTGCGGCGAACCGGGCGAGTTATCCGTCACCGTGATCGATCCCGTCCGCGCGCCCGCAGCCTTTGGGGAAAAGAGTACCTGCAACGTGCACGCCTGGCCCACCCCCAGCGAGGCTCCGCAGCCGCTTCCGACCGCCAGCCCGAAGTCTCCCGTCAACGTCACCGACGAGATCACCAGCGGCAGCCCGCCATTGTTGGTCAGCGTCAATCCGCCCGCCGTTGAACTCTGCCCCACCCCCACAGCTCCAAACAGCATCGTCCCTGCCGGCAGCAACGACACGCCCGCCGGTGCCACGCCTGTTCCCGTCAGCGTCACCGCCTGCGTCCGAAACACATCGGCCACGGTCAGCGTCGTCGTCGACACGCCGACGGAGTGCGGCACAAACTGCACCCCGATGATGCAGGCCGAGTGCCCCGAAACCGAGTTGCCGCAGCTGTTCGTGACAGCAAAGTCCGCTGAAGCTCCACTTGTCGCCACCAGCGTCAGCGGCAGGTCGCCCGCGTTGGTCAGCACCAGCTGCTGCACCCCGCTCTTCTGCCCCACGGGGGTTGTGCTGAAGCCCAGCGCCGTCGCGCTCAGCGCGTCGGTCGCCGGCGTCTGCGCCGTGCCAGCCATGGTCACCGTCTGCGTTCCAAGACCATCTTTAACCGCGAGCGTCCCCGTTCGCAGGCCCGTCGTAGCCGGCGCAAACACCATCGAGATGGTGCACGAGGTCTGCGACGCGAGCGAGCTGCCACAGGTGTTGGCCGTGATCAGAAAGTCCGCGCCCGTCACCACGGCCGAGCCCACCGTCACCGTGGTCCCACCCGTGTTCGCCAGCACCACATTCTGCACGTAGCTGCGGCTGCCCAGCGTCGTCAGCGGGAACGCAAGCGAGGTCGGCGTCAGCGTTACCGCGGGCCCCACCACGGCAGTCCCCGTCAGCGCCATCGTGCTCTGCCCACCCGTCACGTTGCCGTAGAGCGTCAGCGTCGAGCTGCGCAGCCCGACGCCCGAAGGCGCAAACGCCACCGACAAGCTACACGTTCCGCCCACCGGCACACTCTGCCCGCTGCACGTATCTGATCCTACGGAGAGCACAAAATCAGTCACCAGCGTCTGCACGCCGACCGGTGCATTGCTGCTGGTGATGCCGACGCGCGAGACCACCAGCGGCGCCGTTCCATTGTTGGTCACCACCACGGCCTGCGCCGCGGTCGTCGCCCCCACAGAGGTCTTCGCAAACTGCAGCGCCGTTGGCGTCAGCGACATCACGGGCCGCTGGATCGTCGAAGCCGTGAGCAGCGGCGTCTGCCACACACCGCGGCCGTAGGTCCCGGCCCGCAGCATCCCAATGCGCCCGTCGCCTGTCGGCACCTCGGCCCCAGCCACGAGCACCGTCACCGGCGCCTGTGGCAGACCGGCGCCCAGCGCGCTCCAGCAGTTCTGCACAGCGCACGTCGTCACCGCCGTTGTGGCATACACCCCTGCATCCGTCGCCACATAAACCGTGTTGGCGTCGTTGGGATCGATCACCAGCGCATTGGCCGGCGCGTTCGGCAGATTCGCCGAGAGGATCGTCCAGTGCGCGCCCGCGTCCGTCGACCGGTACACATGTGCCACCGAGACGCCATTGCCGGAAAAGCCCTCCACCGTCGCATAGACCGTCCGGCCTGTTGCGTCGTGCGCGTCCACCACAACGGCTGATACCGAAAACATCCCGGGATTAAACCGACCCGCAGCCACCGTCTCATTTGTAACCGTGTTGCCTGCAGTCACGTCCGCCCAGGCCGTTGTCGGCCCGGCTGTGTTGGCCGAGGTCTGCGCAAACACGTGTCCCGGCACCACGGCTCCGCCGCCCGCCTGCAGCCCCGCCATCCCGGCATAGAGCACGCCCGACCCAGCAGTCGCCACGCCACTCGCCGCCGCACCGCCAGCGCCCAGCGCACTCACCAGCCCATTGCTCACCGTGCAGCTTGCCCCTTGCGGTCCGGAGATCATTGTGCTCAGCGCATCCGAGGCCGTCCATGCGGAAGCATCTGCCGCCGGTCCGCGCCACACGCGGCACGTCCCCGCCAGCAAGCTGCCTGGCGCTGCCGGATCGAGCATCCACGGCGCATCCATCAGCGCCACATCGCCGCCCATCTGCGCGGGCCCGACCGGCGTCGCTGCCAGCACATCTCCTGCGGTGCAGCTCGCGCCGTTGCCACACGCGGCCACACTTACGCCCGATGCCGTGGACACGTACCACTGCGCGGGGTTGGTTTGATCGATTGCCGCCCCGCCACCCTCCGCCGCCGAAAGCTGCTGCCACGCGGTTGCACTTGCTCCCGTCGTCGCCGCCGTGCCCATGCCACCCAGCCCCGCCAGCACGATGCCCGCGTCCGTTGGGTCCTGCGCCACCGCTACCACTTCGCCCAGCGGCCCCAACCCGGCGTTCAGGTTTTGGAAGTGCGTCGCGTCATCAGCCGAGCAGGCTGTCCCCTGCTGGTTCACCAGATCCGTCGTGCGCCACAGACCGCCGTCGTTGCCAAAGAACACCACACCCGCGCCAGCTGCGGCATCCGCGACGATCGCATGCTGCGCCGGCGCTACAGCCGCCGGGGCGTTGCATCCGTTCACCGCGTTGGTGGTGTTGCGCAGCGTGCAGCCCGCGCCCACCGAGCACCGGTACACATCTGTCGTTCCGACCAGCAACACCGTGTCCGCCGGCACGCTGCCCGCTGCCGCCACCGGCACGGCCGTCAGCGCCAGGTTGTAGTCCGCCTGCGCAATCGTGGTTGAGCCTGACCCTGCCTGCAGCGCCGTGGAGTCCAGCATCTGCCCAAACGTCGGTTCCGCATCGGAGCACGCCCGGCCGTTCCGCCCGCACACATCCTGGAAGAGCCCTACATCCCCATCGGCCAGATCCGTCGTCAGGGCAAACGTATCGCCCGTGGTTGCGTTTACCGCCAGCGCTCCACGAAACAGCGGGCAAGTCGGCTGTGGCCCACTCACCGTCGGGCACGCTCGCAGTGTCAACCCGGAGCCCGGCTGGGCCGCAAGCCGCGTCCACGTCATCCCGTCCGCCGACTCGTAGTACCCGTGATACCGCACCGCCGCCACAAACCGCTGCCGCACCGGGTTCCACACCACCGCGGTCGCCGCATTGCCCAGCACCCCGCTTGAGGGGGTCGGCGCCTGCAGCACATCCGCCCCGTCCATCAGCGTCGCCATCTGCCACGTCGCCCCGGCGTCGGTTGAGAAGTACAGCCCCAGCACGCTGTTGCTCTTGCCCGCGTTTACCAGCAGCCCCCATGCCGACTGGCTCACCGCCGCCACCACCAGCTGCGGATTGGTTGTCGCATATGCAAAGCCCGCAAAGCCCAGGCCAAAGAAGTTATGAAAGCCCGCCACGCCGTCGTTGGTCGTCGTCACCAGCGACCAGGTCAGCCCGCCATCGAGCGACCGCAGCAAGCCCGCGCCGTAGTAGCTGTCCGCCGCATCGTTGGGATCGCCCGTCCCCGCCAGCAGCACCCCGCCCGGCAGCGCCGCCAACGCACCAATCGACAGCGACGGAATGGTCGTTGACCCGGCCGAGTTGCTGAAGACCGGCAGATCATCCGTCATCGGCTGAAAGCTCACCTGCGCCCCCGCCGCATTGGTTGACTTCCACACGCCGCCACCCGTCGTCCCCACATAGACCGTATTGCCGCTCGCATCCGCCGGGTCCACCGCGACCGCAGTCACCCGCCCGCTGATCGCCCCGTACCGCAGAGACTGCACACTCGCCGGCCCCACCGGCGTCCACGGCGCACCCAGCCCCGAGGTCAGCGCCGTATGCGCCTGCAGACCGCGTCCACCAGCGCCAGCTACACCCTCGCCAAGGCGCGGCATCGCCCGTGCTGTCACCCGCGCGCTTGCCATCGCCCGCGCCGCGGCTCCGCCGGTTGCCATGGTCCGCCGTCCGGCAACAAAGCGTTCCGCCCGCTGCTCCGGCGTCAACACGGCCGCGGGCACACCCTGTCCCCAGCTCCTGCCCAGCGCTGTCAGCAGAAAAAGCAGCAGAACAAACCGTCCCCACCACTCACCCGCGCCCCACCCCTGCCCGTCCCGATCCCACATGGCCCAAAAGCTCCGCAAGCACAGCAACTCGCCACACAATGCGGCATTCGCTCGACTCTAGCGCCGTCCTCCCCCACCCTCCTATCGCCCCGAAGTTGTATCGCCCTCAACTTTCCATGGCTCATCGACGGATCCTCGCCAGAAGCCAATGACCATCTCCCGCCCACGCTCTCCGACCGTCGCCGATGCTCTTCGAAACGCCGTTCGTCCCGCCGCTGCAGAGGAGGGCAGTTAAGGACACACGGCAACACGTTCAGGTCCGAATGGCGTACTGCTGCTTGGTAGCTTGAGCACACGGAGGCAGGATGAACATCCGATCGGCAGGTCCTGTACAGCTGAGTTACACCGACGCAGGCCAGGGCTCCAGTGCAGTGATCCTGCTTCATGGCTATGGGTGTGATCGCTCGTTCCTGGCCGCGCAGGCAGAGTTCCTGGCGCGGCGCCAGCTTCGCGTCATCTCCCCCGACCTTCGTGGGCACGGCCAGAGTCCTGCGCCTGAAGGAGATTACGATCTGGCAACGCTCGCCAGTGACGTGAAGCACCTATGCGATCAGCTTGAACTCAAGCAGGTGGCAGTCGTTGGACACTCCATGGGTGGAGTGGTCGGCCTGCACCTGGCCGCGCTCACCGATTATGTAACAAGCCTTGTACTTATCGACTCCTTTCTCTTCCCGCCGGAGGCACTGGCCCAGAGCTTCAGCCCGACCCGCGCGCAGATGCGCGAACCGACCTACGATTCCACCTTTCGTCACCTGATGGCTGCCCTGGCGGCAACAGGACAGGGTTCGCGTTGCCCTCACGCCATCGATCTCTCCCCCAGAGCACCCCAGCACGTACTCATAGCCGCCCTTGAAGCGCAGTTCGATCAGACCGCGGCCAAAGCGGCCGCCCAGGTCTGTCGCATCCCAGTCGCCTATATCGGCGCCGCCGCCTCGATTGCTGACCTCGACGCCTTCAGGGAGCACACGCCTCAGCTCCTGACCGCAAAGACGCTCGCCTCCGGACACTTTTCTCCCGTGTGCGTGCCGGCCCAGGTGAACGCGATGCTGGCGGACTTTCTGGAGCTTGCCGGGGCCAGCGAGCAGGCGTAGTGCCCGACACCGCACCACCGCGCGACGCCGCCGCCAGGGCGTCCCCGCGGCTGCCTTCACCCCTGAGCGTCCGAGTCGCCACGCCGCCCGATCCGGCCCTGCCCGCAGCGGAGTTCCTCGGCACCATCACGGGTCTCGCCCACGTCCCCGATCCACCACTCGTCCAGAGCGCTCCCTCCGAATACCATGGGGCCAGATGCTGACCTTCTGGCAGTCCTTTATCCTCGCCTTCACCGCGTTGTTGCCGCTGATCAACCCACTCGGCTCGGCCCTCGTCTTTCTTGGCCTCGTCGGCGAAGCCTCCCCCGCCACCTATCAGCTCCTGGCCCGCCGCATCGCCATCAATACCGTCATCTTCCTCGCCACCATTGAGCTGCTCGGCTCTACCATCCTCACCTTCTTTGGCGTCTCGCTCCCCGTCGTCCAGCTCGCCGGCGGCCTCGTCGTCGCCGCCATCGGGTGGGGCCTGCTTAATCAGAAAGACGCAAGCTCGCTCAGCGAAGAACAAAGCACCGCAGCCCGCGCCCGCGTCCAATCCACCCGCGCCTCGGCCGCCGCAGAGGTCGCCCCCGCCAGCACCGCGGCTCCTCAGCCCGAGTTCCAGTCCCTCGCCCTCAAGGCCTTCTACCCCTTCACCTTTCCCATCACCGCCGGCCCCGGCACCATCGTGGTCATGCTCACCCTCAGCGCCCACGCCTCCAGCCGCGTCGTTACCAACACCGTGCTCGCCCACCTCGGCATCTTCGCCGCCGCCATCCTGCTCTGCGGGCTGGTCTATCTCTGCTACGCCTATGCGCCCACGCTTACCCGCTTTATCGCTCCCACCACGGCCCACGGCATCCTCCGCGTGATCGCCTTTATCCTCCTCTGCATCGGCGCCCAGATCGCCTGGAACGGCACCGCCAGCCTCATCAACACCCTCCGCGCCACCCCCATCGCCGCCCCAGCCACCACCTGATCAGCAGCGCCCGCTCGCCAGCATCAGCTCACCCAGAGCTCCCACAGACCGGCCCCGTCAAGATCACCCACGGGAGCCAGCCATCCAGCCGACAAGGCTCACTCACCCATAACGGCAAACGGCTTCAGGAGCAGGGTCCCTGAAGCCGTTGCCGATGCACCTGCAGCAGTCAAATGCGCTACCGCTTCCCCTCCGCCGCGATCCACCCATCTATCCGCGCCTCAAACAGATCCAGCGGCAGCGCCCCACCGTTCAACACCTCGTCGTGGAAACGCCGAATGTCGAACTTCTGCCCCAGCGCCTTCTCCGCCCGCGCCCGCATCTCGCTGATCTTCAGCTGCCCCAACTTGTAGGCCAGCGCCTGCCCCGGCCAGGAGATATACCGGTCCGTCTCCGACTGGATCTCCGGCTCCGGCTCCGTCTCTGACTTGCGGAAGAAGTCCACCACCTGGTCGCGCGACCACCCCAGGTTGTGGATCCCCGTGTCCACCACCAGCCGCACCGCCCGAAACTTCTCCGAGTTCAGCCGACCATAGTCCGACACCGGATCCTGGTAGAAGCCCACTTCCTTCCCCAGCCCCTCGGAGTAAAGCGCCCACCCTTCCACATAGGCCGTAAAGCCCACGTACTGCCGGAACTTCGGCAGCCCCGTCAGCTCCTGCGCGATCGAAATCTGCATGTGGTGCCCGGGTATGCCCTCGTGGTACGCCGTTGCTTCGTCGTCGATCAGGCTTCGGTTCTTGAAGTCCGCCGTCGCCACCACAATCCGCCCCGGCTTCTTTCCGTCCGCCGTGCCCATGTTGTAGTGCGTCGCCATCGCCGACTGAAACGCCGGAATCGCCTCCACCGTCACCGGCGCCTTGGGCAGCGTCCCAAACAGCTGTGGCAGCTTCGGCCGCATCTGGTCCACATACTTGCGGTAGTCATCCAGAATCTGCTCGCTCGAGGTCGGCACATACTTCGGGTTGTTCTTGATCGACGCCCGGAAGCTCGGGAGGTCCGCAAACCCCGCCCGCTTCGCCACCGCAAGCTCTTCCGCATCGATGCGCTTGATCTCGTCCAGGCCAATCTGGTGGATCTGCTCCGGCGTCAGATGCGTCGTCGTGCTCTCATAGACCGCCTTCTCATACCGCCGACGGCCATCCGGCAGGCTCGTCACCGCCAGCGCCGTCCGCCCCTTGGGCGCGTACTGCGTCCGCACATACTCCGCAAACTGCTTATAGGCCGGGATGACCTGCTCGTTCACCACCTGCGTGATCTCCGCGGTCAGCCGCGTCTGCTCCGCCGCCGGGATCTCCGCCGGGTACTTTTTGGTCGGCAACAGAAATGGGTTTGACGCCACAATGCCGTCGCACTGCCCCGGCACCTGCTCCACCAGAAACTTCACCGGCATCAGGCCGTCCGCCATGCCCGCCCGCATCACCTCTTCCGTCTGCGTGAAGGCCTTCGGCAGCTCACGCAGACGTGCCACGTAGTCCTCGTAGTGCTTCACCGTGTCCAGCGGAACCTGCAACGGCACATCCGCCATATTCGTCGCCACCGAACTCATCTGGTCCACCGGCATCTCGTAGTCCTTCATCCCAAAGTCCACGATCCGGTTTTCCAGCTGCCGCTGCATGATCTCGTGCGACAGCGTGTCCTGCTCCCGCATCCCGTCCGTTGGGATCGCTTTCAGCTTCGTCAGAAACTCGCGGTCCGCCGCGTTCTGGGCCCGCACCCCCGCCAGCGAAAAGTCCCCCAGCTGGTCGTTAAACCGGAAGTCGCCAATCTGCGTTGCTTCCAGCGGATTGAATCGCAGATCACTCTCAAACTGTGCCGCAAACAGTGCATCCTGCGCCTTCACTCGCTCCGCCACACCCGGCGTCTGCCCCCGCACCGGCCCCGCGCCCACCCCCACCACCACCGCTGCCAGCCACCAACCTGTAAAATTCCGCATGGCCCCGAGCCTACCATTCCACCCCGCCTGTTCACGGCGCTGCGTCTCTTTCCCACGTCTGCAAATAATTTCTTAAATTATGTCTGTACTTTGCACATAAGCTTTGCCTAACTTCACTCAGCCCCACCCACTGCTGCCCTCAAAGGACTCCTGCCTTGCGCGTACTCCCCTGCCTTGCCGCCCTCGCCCTGCTAGCAGCTCCCACCCTGCTCGCCCATGCCGACACCTTTACCTTCCAGGACGGCTTTCAAAACACCATCTCCTTCTCCCTCCCACACTCCCCCACCCCCGACACCTATGGCGGCGACTGCCCGTCCCGCTACGACGGCGAGTTCTGCATCTATAACGTCGCCATGAAGGTCAACGGATTCAAGATCGACGGCGTTTTCGAGTTCTTCGACGGCCCCACCCAGGGCGGAATCAACATCTTCACCGCCGACTTCGAAGACGATGTGCTCGACCAGCTCGGCCCCGCACTCTTTAGCGGCTCAATCGACGCCCCCACCTTTGAGCCCGGCTACTACAACCTGGCCAACGACCCGAACAACTTCACCACACCGGACTTCGACCAGGACTTCTCCCTGACCATCGCCTCCGACGATCCGGTTGGCGTTGCCCCCGAGCCCTCCAGCCTTGTTCTGCTCGGCACCGGCCTGCTCGGCGCCACCGGCGTCGTCCGCCGCCGGTTCGCCCGCTAGTTGAGCCGCACCAGGGGAAGGGGTCCGCGCCCCCCGGCGTAGCCCCTTCCCCTACGTCTCTCCGCCACGCCACGCCAGTCTGCCGCCAGCCTGCGCCTCCATCCTAGGCGCAGCGTTCAGCGAGCCTGCGCCTCCAGCAGCCCGGGCAGCTTCTGCTCCCCCCGCTCACTGCCCGTCACCTCCAGCGCCACCCCCTTTGCCAGGTAGCGCTCCATCACCCCGTGCTCGCTCCACGGCAGCGTCCACCCATCCTCCACCGCCACCGCGATGTAGCGTCCCGGCACCACGCCGCGCAGCGTAAACGTCCCATCCTGGTCGCTCTGGTCGCGCCGGTACATCTCCGGCACCCCCATCCCGTCCACCGGCACCAGCACCACCATCGCCCCGGCCACCGGCCTGCCACCGCGCTCCACCACGCCCCCTACCCCCTTCACCGCCGGCTGCAGTCCCACCCGCAGCGCCGTCACTCCACCGCTCACCGCCAGCGTGCCGTTCCGCACCGCCTTGCCCCCCACCTCCAGCCGCTCCACCGTCACCGGCCCTTCCCGGTCAAATGCCAGCACCCGATAGCGTCCCGCCACCAACCCCCGCACCTCCGCCTCCCCCTTGTCGGAGACCCCGGCCACATGCGGGTCCCGCCCGTCACCCTCTCCCTCACGCTGCAGCAGCAACACCAGCCCTGCCGGCAGCCCTGCCTCGTCGCTGACCGTCGCTGTCACCGAGCCCAGCGCATCCCCGGCGTTGCCTTGCATCTCCGCCCCATCCGCCCCCACCATCACCCGGGCCGCCCGCTCATCCGCCTCCCCCGTCCGCATCCGGTACTCCCCCGGTGCCACCCCGTGCAGCACCGTCCCGTCCCGCCCAAACTCCATCTCGCCCCCCACCGCTTCGCCCCCTTCAAAAGCCGGCGCCTGCAGCATCGGCACCTCGCCCCCCGCCCCCCGGTGCACCGTCACAGTCACCGCCCGCACCGCCACCATCGCCACATCCGCCCGCGCCACCTCGCCCGGCTTCACCACCACCACCCCCGCCCGTCCGGAGTCCGTCACCCCCGGCGCAAACGTCAGCGGAAACGCCACATCCAGCGCCGGGTCCATCCCCGTTACCAGCCCTCCCGCACCACTCGCCCCCGCCGCCCCGCCACGCGGAAACATCGCCCACCACGGCCGGCCGCTTACCGACACGAAGTACCGCCCCGCCGGCAGCGGCCCCGCCTCGTACTCGCCCCGGTCATCCGTCACCGTGGCCGTCCGCGGCAGCACCTGCCGCCGCCCCAGCCCATAGCTTTCCCGGTAGATCGTCACCCGCGCCTCCCGCACCCCGTCCCCTGCCTCGTCCACCACCCGCCCCGCGATCGCCGCCTCCGGCTGCAACTCCAGCCGCAGCCCGGCCGTGTCCAACCCCATCCCCACCGCGATCGCCGTCGAAAACTCCTCATGCTCCTGGTAGTTCCCCCCAACAAACCCCCGCGCCTCCCCCCGCAGCGCATACTTTCCCCGCCGCATCCCCCGCACAACGAACCGCCCCTCGCCATCCGACCGCGTCGTCGCCTCCACCCGCCCGCCACCCGTCCCCGACAGCGTCACCACCGCCCCCGCAATCGGCCGCCCACCCCGCGCACTCACCACTACCCCACCCACATCCGCCTTCCCCGCAGCCGTCTGCCCCCACCCCACACATCCCAGCCCCAGCCAGAGCCCCAGCACCGCCAGCCCCCTCACTGCACCACCTCCTCAACCACCGCCACCCCAGCCACCGACACCGTAGCCGTCCCCCCAGCCACCACCTCCGCCACCGCTCCCCGGCTCTCCCACCCACGCTCCACGGCATCGTCCCGATACGCGATTGGCACCGCCCCCGCCGCCCCGCTCCCCAGCACCAGCCATCGCCCCGGCGCCACCCCACTCGCCGTGAACGTTCCATCCGCCCCCACTGGCACGTCCCGCTCGCTCTCCATCTCGTTTCCTTCCGGCAACAGCCGCACCTCCGTTACCCCCACCCCCGTAGCCCGCCCCCGCACCTCCCCCGTGTCGTTCCGCAGCACCACCTCCACCGGCTGCGCCCCACCCCCACTCGCCACCACCAGTGGCTCCCGCCGCAGATCCACCCCACCACACGTCGCCGCCGCCACATACCCCTGCCGCGGCACAATCCGCACCCAGTACCGCCCCGGCCCCACCCCCATCAGCGAGCTCCCACCCTCCCCATTCCCACGCAGCCGCCCCACATCCCCCTCCCCCGGCCGCCCATCCACCCGCTGCAGCCGCACCGCCACCAGCCCCCGCCCGGCAAACCCACTCCCTCCACGCCTCACTCCACCACCCGCATCCGCAGCCGCCGAAAACTCCTCCCGCACCTCCACCGGTACCACCCCACCCACGCCAATCGCCACCGGCGCCGTCCGTACCGGCCCGTCACCCACCGTCAACCCCACCTCTCCCACTCGCATCTCCCGCCCAAAGCACTCCACCTCCACCGCGTAGCTCCCCCGTGGCAACGACCCCTTCACCGCCCCAGCCCCGCCGTCATACCCCAGCGCAAACTCCGCCCCATCCACCCGGCGCACCTGCACCCCCACCCCAACTCCGCGACTGTCCGGCCCGCCGCCACAATTAGCTACCGGCATCTCCACCGTGTAGTACCGCGCCGCCCGCAGCAGCACATCCGCCTCCACCTGCTGCCCCACCGACACCCGCATCGCCGGCAGCTGCACCGGCGGATACCCCACCTCCGGCGCGCTCCCATCCCCCACCCCACCCTGCCCCCCATCGTTCCCCTCCGCCCACTCCCGCGTCCCCACTCGGTACACCCCCGGCTCGAGCCCCGCCACCCGGTAGCTCCCGTCAAAGCCGGCCTGCGCGCTCGCCCGCTCCGCCCACTGCGTCCGCCCATCCTCCACCCGCCGCTCAAGCAGCACCACAGCAGCCCCCCGCGCCGGCCGGTCCTCTCCCATCTCCACCCGGCCCGCTACCACCGCCTCCGGCCGCAGCCGTAGCTCGGCGGTCTCCGCCCCCGCCCGCAGCTCCACCCCGCGCCCCATTGTCAGGTAGCCCGGCCGCCGCGCCGAAAGGATCACCGGCCCGTCCCCGCCAGCCGCCATCTCCACGCGGAAGCGCCCCTCCGCATCCGTCAGCTCCGCCATGCGGCCATCCGCACTCGTCACCAGCGCCCGCCCCACCGGCGCCCCCGTCACGTCGTCCACAACTGCGCCCGTCACCACCCGGGCCTGCGCGAGCCCCGCGGCCCACCCCAGCCCCCACACCGCGCCCGCCAGCACGAGACCCAGCCTCATACCTCCTTAGACACCAGCACCCTCGCCGTTGTCACCGGCCCAACCCCGCCACCCTTTAGCCCCCAGTCGCCACATCCTCCGGCGCCGCCGCGCTCGCCTCATGCTGCTCCTTCAGCGCCCGCATCTCCGCGATGTAGCGCTTCGAATCGAACTTCCGCCCGGTCGATGCCCCGGACATATACCGCACCTTCCCAAACACCGGGTGCTGGTTCCACGGCCGGTCGAACTTGCCCGCAATCGCCCACGCGATCCCCGCATACCCGCCCGGGTCCCGCCCATCCAGAAAGTACTTGTCGTTCAGGTAAACCGTCCGCTCAAATGCCGTCGCATTATCCGGCGACCACTCCAGGATCTTCTTCCCCCAGTACATCCGCAGGTAGTTGTGCATCCACCCATGCGCCACCGCCTGCACCTGCGCCGCGTTCCACAGCTCGTCATAGGTCTCCCCGCGCTCCATCTGCTCCACCGTGTACAGGTGCTCGCGCTTGTCCCCCGCATGCTCCGCAATCGTCCGCTTGGCCCACTCCTCCGCGCAGCGGATGTTGTCGTAGTCCGGCTGGTACTTCACGAAGTTCACGCACAGCTCGCGCCACGCAATCAGCTCGTTATAAAGCGAGTCCCGCGCCGGCGCATAGGCCGGGTTCCCCACCGCCGCCTCGTCCACCGCCAGCGCAATCGTCTGCCCGCTGATGTGCCCATAGTGCAGCCACGGGCTCAGCCGCGTGGTCCCGTCCATCTGCGGCTGGTTGCGTGTCTCGTCGTAGTGCGGCAGCACGCGCGTCAAGAACACCTGCAGCCGCTCCCGCGCCGCCTTTGCCCCGCCACGCCACGCCTCCACCGGCCCCACGCTCCGGTCCAGATCCTTCCAGCCCCGCGTCATGTCTTCCCGCGGATCGTCCTCCTGGAATCCCTTCGGCTTGGCCCACCGCTTCGCCACCGTCGGGTTCGCATACGCCGTCAAAAACTGCGGCAGCCACTTATAGAGCTTCGGCCGCATCGTGTAGGCCGCATACTGCGCCTTGCCAAACAGCGCCATCGGCACAATGCACTCCGAGTCCACCGTCCAGAACGGCACCTCCACCCGCTTCGCCAGCTCCGCCCGCCAGCTCTCCGGCACCCGCATCGGGTTCTCATCCCCAATCACCATCGCCGCCCGCACATCGTGGATCAGCCGCAGGTGATCCTCATGCGGCGCCCGCCGAAACACAAACGTGGCCCCCCGCTCGGCGCACTCTTCAGCAAGGTCCGGCAGCCCCTGGTTCAGAAACGCGTAGTGCCTCAGGTTGGCATGCGGGAAGTTTGAGATCCCGGCAAAATAGACCACCAAGGGCAGCCCCAACTCATTCGCCGCCCCCACCGCCACGTCCATCGCATGGTTGTCCATGCCGCGCTGCGAGCGCTGGCACCAATACAGCACGCACGCCCCGTCCGTCGCCGGCACCCCGCCCCGCCGCACCCGCACGCGCGGCCCCCGCATCAGCGCGTTCAAGCCGTCAGACAACGCCGGGTCGGCCGCCGGCCGCACCCAATCGCCCAAAGCCTCACCCGCAAACTCGCCAACGCCCTGCCGCGACCGCGCCGTTGCCACCGTCGTGCCCTCAGCCGACGGAGCACCCTCCGCCTTTGCGGAACTCTCTCGCGAGTGAACACCCTTTCCCGCACTGCGGGCCTTCCCCTTCGCCGTCACACCCGGCCCTCCCAGCCCATGGTGCTCCGCAGGCGGCGGGACCACCCGCCTTCCACTTCCCGCCATGCTCCCCGCATCCGTGTCGCTCGTCTTGTCTCCACTCCCCGCTGCCTCGGCTCCGCCCACCGTCTTCCCGGCAATCGATGCCTTCGTCTCAGCCGCCTTCTTCCCCACACCGACCGTCTTGTCTGCAGCCTTCTTCCCCGCCACACGCACCTCCAGAAACATCACCCCCATCCGATGCCCAAATGCCATACCCGCCAGGGCTTTCCTTCACCTCGACCGGAGCGCAGCGAAGGAGAGGCTCCCCGCATTTCACCAAACCAACAAGCGCCACCAAACCTTCCCGCCAGCCCCGTCCATCGCCGCAAACAAAGCGGAGATCCCGCCCATAACCGGTGGCGCACCACCCCGCACGCATCCGGTACCCTGATGGGGAGCTCACCGCACACCAGCCACCCCCTGAAACGGCGAGCCTGATCCATCCGGTCCAGACCTAACCTCTTTCAATCGAAGATTTTGCGCACTAAGTGATAGGGGGGAGGGGGGGTAACCACGCCAGCATGCTGCCGCCAGATACCATCGCCGCCATCTCCACTCCACCCGGCCAGGGCGGCATCGGTATCGTCCGCCTTGCCGGCCCCGACGCCCACCCCATCGCCCTCCATCTCCTCCACCGCACCGCCCCCCTCACCCCCCGCCGAGCCACCTTCCTCCCCCTGCCCGACCCCGAAGACCCCGCCAGCACAAGCCCTCTCGACCAGGTCGTCGCCACCCTCTTCGCCGCCCCCAACTCCTACACCGGCGACGACCTCGTCGAAATCGCTGCCCACGGCTCACCCGTCGTCCTCCACGCGATCCTGCGCGCCGCCCTCGCCCACGGCGCCCGCCTCGCCGAACCCGGCGAGTTCACCCACCGCGCCTTCCTCGCCGGCAAGCTCGACCTCGCCGCCGCCGAAGCCGTCCACGACCTCATCGCCGCCACCACCCTCCACCAGGCCCGCGTCGCCGCCTCCCAGCTCCACGGCGCCCTCGCCGCCACCGTCAACCCCATCAAGGAGCAGCTCCTCACCCTCATCAGCACCCTCGAAGCCGGGATCGACTTCGCCGAAGACGACATCGACACGCTCCCTGCCTCCGCCATCGCCGAAGCCGTCGACCGCATCGCCGCCCCACTCCGCCGCCTCCAGGGCACCTTCAGCTACGGCAACCTCCTTCGCGGTGGCCTGCCCCTCGCCATCGTCGGCGCCCCCAACACCGGCAAGAGCTCCCTCTTCAACGCCCTGCTCGGCCGCGACCGCGCCATCGTCACCCCTATCCCGGGCACCACCCGCGACCTCCTCTCCGAACCGCTCTCCCTCCACGGCATCCCCGTCGAGCTCACCGACACCGCCGGCCTCCGCGACACCGCCGAGCCGGTGGAGGCCCTCGGCATCGCGCGCTCCCGCTCCGCCCTCGCCGACGCCGCCGCCATCCTCCTCGTCCTCGATCCCACCACCCCCCTCCCCCCCGACACCCCCACCCTCCTCCAGGAGCTCACCGACCGGCCTGTTCTCGTGGTCGCCAACAAACTTGACCTCACCGGCGCGTCGGCGGTCACCCTCGTCGATCGCATCCGGTTACAGATCATCACGGCAGAGCATCCGCAAGCACCCGCTTCGGAGATCACCCCGCCCGTTGTCGCGGTCTCGGCCCTCACTGGCGAAGGGCTGCCGGAGCTCCGCTCCGCCCTCCACACACTTCTGGCCGGCGACGCCCTGGCACTCGACACCACCCCCATCACCAGCCTTCGCCAGCAGCGCACCCTCACCGAGGCCCTTGACGCCCTCGCCGCGGCCTCCACCGCCCTCACCCACCTCACCCCCCACGAACTCCTGCTCCTCGACCTCCACACCGCCCTGGATGCCCTGGATGCCCTTACCGGCACTACTACCTCCGACGACATCCTCCACCGCATCTTCTCCACCTTCTGCATCGGCAAATGATCTAGGTCCAGAAGGGTGCAGCTACAGAGGTACTGCCCTCAGGCGGAAGATTCTGGCGGTACCGCTGTAGGCACAATGGCAAGCTCAGAAGGTGTCGCCTGGCCAGTACCCGCCCTTAGCGTCATGGCCGCCCGGGCCTGCCGCTTGGGATATGGGGCGCTGCCCGACGATGGGCACTCCCCAACACGGCACAAGCAGGGCGCAAGTTTCCACCTGTGAGCGGCACGACAGTTCGAATCAGGTGAGCTTATTTCACCGAGATTGCAGGCGCGACAGAAAGGATCCAAGCGGGATACGCGCCTCTCTGAACGAGAAGATCTGCCGAGGTTCGCGGACGCGCGCTGACGAACCTCGGACGATGACATCGATTGGCCAGACTAAGGATTGATGCGACTTAGAGGCGATCGCTCCAGACGCGATCTCTTCCACAACGTGATCCTTGGATTTAGCGTAAACCCAGAGCGGGCGCGCCAAATGGTGCTCCAGTTGCGCCACCGTCTACCATCAACTCGATCGCGGTGATGTATGTGGAATCGTCAGAAGCCAAGAAGAGCGCCGCGTTCGCGATGTCTGTTGCCTCTCCCCAGCGAGCTAATGGGATCAGCGATGCGACCTTGGCCGCAGCGGCTCCTGCCTCTTCAGGACTTTGTTCTGTATAACGTCCGCGGCTCCAGATCGGCGTCTTGGTAGCCCCCGGAGCGATGACGTTGACCCGAATACCTCGCGGTGCCAGTTCTGACGCGATAGCGCGAGCCATCGATACAAGTCCGCCTTTGGTAGCGGCATACGCGGCATAGCCAGGGAAGCCCAGATAGTTGTGGACCGATCCGTTGAGGAGCACACTGGCTCCGTCGTTGAGGAGCGGTGCCGCGGAGTTGATTGTGAGGAAGGCACCAACAAGATTGGTCTGGATGATGTTTTGAAAGGCTGCCTCCTCCGTGGTTCCAGTTGGAGTTATTCCGGAGATGCCGGCGTTTGCGAAAACCACATCAAGCTTGCCGAAGTCTTTTGCCAGACCGGTGAACAAGGTAGTTCGTGCTACAGCATCGGTTACATCCGCGCGGTAGGCCCGGGCGGAAGGGCCAAGAAGAGCGAGAGCCTCGTCCAGTGTTTTCTGGTCCCGACCTGTGATGGCGACCTGCGCGCCCTCGCGAACAAACAACTCCGCTGTTGCTAGACCAATGCCACTGTTGCCACCTGTGATGAGAGCGTTCTTTCCTTTGAGTTTCATAGTTCCCTCCTTTGTTAAACGACGTTGAATCAACGGAGCGACACCATCGTGGTTCGAGGTAGCACTCGCAAGCTGTTGAAGAATTCCATGTACAGACCCAGTGAGGTAACAGGCCTCAAAGAGACACTTAAACGCCCCGGTAAACCTGGGCGACGAAGAGGTCATAAGGGATGAAGCCGTCCCCGCGGTTCGCGTCGAAGGGCGCCGTAGGACGAGCAACGATGGCTTCCTCCAACGAGGATCCCCTTGCTTTCAGCTTCGCGACGCTGTCGCGAACGCTGAGCAGCATCTCGTGGTATTCGACTAGATCCTGGCGCGTGCCGACGTCACCATGTCCACAGAGAACAATTGTTTCCGGCCCAGCAAGGCTGAGGTTCTCTGACGAGGCGGCGATCATGCCGTCGATACTGCCTCCACTGTTGTAATCCGCGAAGGGGTACATCCCGTTGAACCAGGTATCACCGGTGTGGAGGATGTCTGCCCGTTCAAAGTGCACAGAGATGTCGCTATCCGTGTGTGCCGGAGTGTAACGCCGTAGCTGAATGGTCTCGCCATTGAGCACGACTGTGAGCTCCTTCTCGAAAACGATAGATGGCAATGCAGGCGCAGGTCGCGGATCGAATAAGGCATCAAACTCTGGAATCGCCTGACGCTGACCAAGGCGAGCAAGAGTGTTCGTGTGAGCCAAGACAACAGCCCCTGATGCATGCATCCACTCGTTGCCATCCGTGTGATCGAAGTGCCAGTGTGTGTTTAGCACATGGCGGACGGGTGCCGTTGCTATCTGCGATAGAGTTTCACTGATCTGCCGTTCGGAAACTGCAAATCCCGTATCTACCAACAACGTTCCGTCTTGACCACCAAATACAGCGATGTTCGCACCCGGCCAGATAGCGCCGAGACTCCTGCTCGTAAGCGCCGCACCGTAAGAGTCGGGTTGATTCCCATCGATCGCATCTGTTCTGCCGTGTAACGAGCACGAATAAAGGCTGTAGCTCTTATCGTCATAGTTCCATCACTCCTGTCCAAGTTGACCTGCAGTCGCGGCTCGTTATGGCTGCAAGAGGACCCGGCCGAAACCCTTGCGGCTCAGGATGTAGTCGTAGGCGCTGACCACCTCGGTTAGTGGGAAGATTTTGTCGATCTCGACCTTCATCTCCCCACGAGACACCAGCACCAAACAGTCGGACACGACGGCGTAGCTGCGCGCATACTCAGCCTCGAAAGAGCGGGGTAGGTACACGCCATGAATGCTGGTGCAGTTCGCCCAAAGTGCGAGGGGGTTGAGGCCGTCGCGATCACGACCGGATACACCGACGAAGATCGCTCGACCTGCATACTTAAGGGCTGCAACGCTCAACGCAAGATTTTTGCCGGCGATGCTGTCGACGACCAGATCCACGCCTGCTCCACCGGTCTCCTGCTTCGCGACCTCAACGATGTCTTCCAGCTGATTGTTGATGGTGACATCGACGCCATACTCCTTCAGGCGCCTTAGTTTGTCGTCGTCGGAAGATGTAGCAAGGACTTTCGCACCCGCACGCTTCGCCATCTGGATCATCGCTAGACCGATGGCCCCTGGCCCAGCATGAATTAGCACGGTCTGCCCTTCCTTTAGGCCACCAACAGCGAACAGGCATTCGTTCGCCGTGCCGAATGCTACAGGGACTGCAGAGGCCACCTCGACATCCATGCCCGCAGGCAAGGCCCACGTCATGGCCGCGGGTGCGACAACGTACTCCGCGTGCGATCCAGATTTCAGAACGCAGACGACATGTTGACCAACTGTAAGAGTGCTAACGGCAGCGCCTACTTCGATGATCTCGCCCGCACACTGATATCCCACGATATGAGGGGTACTCGCGGGAGGAACAATCTCGCGACTGATCTGGTCTCCACCTTCAACGGAGATAGCCGAAACCTTGATCAACACACCGTCTGAGGTGCAGACGGGACGATCTACATCCTCGATGGAAAATACTTCTGGTCCACCGTTTTGGTAGTACACCGCTGCTCTCATCCACTCTCCGCTCCGAAACAAACTGACTGGTCACTTTGATGTATGCTGGTGAAGAGGGACTCAAAGAATGAGCCGGCCATCCAAACGTGCGGAGATCCTGCGCGCAGGTGTCGAGGTGTTACACAAGCGAGGGTACGGTGTGGCGTCCGTTGAGAGCATCACTGATGCTGCAGGTGTGCCGAAGGGATCATTCTTCAATCACTTCAAGTCCAAAGAAGAGTTCGCTGCAGAGGCTCTTGCTGCATATTTCCTGCCATGGACGCAGAAGTCACAAACCATCCTGGAACGGGCCGATCTGGACTCCAGAGAAAAATTGGCCGCACTATTGCGCATAGCTACGGACAAGGCAAGAGGGTGTTATGACGGCTGCATGATCGGGAACCTTTCTCTCGAACTCGCAAATGAGAGCGAACCAGTGCGGCAGGTGCTTGCCACGATTCTCGCTTCCTGGAGCTTGTCCTTTGAGCAAGTGATTCGTGATGGACAAGAGAACGGTTCCTTCAAAAAGGTTTTGGATCCCGAGAAAACAGCCCGCTTTATCGTCAACTTCTTCCAGGGAGCAATCCTTAGAGCAAAGGTTGATCGCTCTGACGCCGCCACTAAAGAGTTTGAAGAGATCGTGATGACATCTCTAGCGCCTTAACCGAAGCGACCGGCGTTCACATGCTTCTTAGCAGATGGACGGTGAAAGAGTGATCTCCATATGACAAAGCGCCGAGTGGTAGTAACGGGAGTTGGTTTGGTGAGTCCCGTCGGGATTGGCACAGAAGAGACATGGACCGCGATCCTTGCAGGACAATCTGGCATCGCTCCGATCACGTTGTTCGATGCAGCGTTGTTCTCGAGCCAGATCGCTGGAGAAGTCAAAGGTTTTGTTCCAGAAGCCTTCATTGACCGCAAAGATGTGAAGAAGACCGGCCGCTTTATCCAGTTCGCGATAGCCGCTGCTGACATGGCGGTAAAACAGGCAAATCTTCCCGTGACCCAAGAACCAACGGAACGAGTAGGCGTCTACGTTGGAAGTGGCATCGGAGCATTCGAGGTTATCGAGCGTGAGCATGCAAAGCTCATGACGGTCGGCCCTCACCGTGTCTCCCCCTTCTTTATCACTGCGACGATTGCAAATCTTGCTGCGGGTCAGATATCGATCCGTCACAACGCAGCAGGCCCTAATCTAACCTCAGCGACGGCATGCACGACGGGCGCTCACGCGATCGGTGAAAGCTTCCGCATCCTGGAACGAGGTGATGCTGACGTAATGATCTGTGGTGGCAGCGAGGCAGCGATTACGCCGTTGTCTGTCGCTGGCTTCGCATCGATGCGCGCACTCTCCACCCGCAATGACGCCCCCTCTACAGCGTCTCGGCCCTGGGACACTGCGCGAGATGGGTTTGTCGTGGGCGAAGGTGCGGGCATCCTCATCCTTGAAGAGCTTGAACATGCGCTCAACCGAGGAGCAAACATCCTGGCGGAGCTTGTTGGTTACGCCGCGAACTCTGACGCGTTTCACACTAACGCACCTCCTGAAGACGGTCGGGGTGTTCGGAGGGTGATGCAGCTTGCGCTGCAGGATGCAAACCTCCAGCCCTCCGACATCGACTACCTGAATGCGCATGCTACCTCGACGCCGTTGGGGGACCGTGCTGAAGCAACAGCAATTGCTGCTACATTCGGAACGCATGCCAAGCGCCTCCTTGTGAGCTCAACGAAATCAATGACTGGCCACCTCTTAGGAGGTGCAGGCAGCCTTGAAGCGGGGCTCACCGTTCTGGCACTGCGAGATCAAGTCGCGCCGGCCACTACGCACGTCGAGGATCTCTCTGAAGAAGGCACATGGTTCGACCTTGTTCTAGGTACGCCACGCAAGCAGGTGCTTGAGATTGCAATGACCAACTCATTCGGTTTCGGAGGAACAAACGCGTCATTGATCTTTCGTCGCTACGTTTAAGCAAGAGAGCCAGCAGGGAGGTTTTTCCCGGATGGACGCGCGGTTGTCACGAGGGATGAACACGCACGAGATCCTCTCTTAGAGCCTCGGCTTCTCTGACGATGCGGGAGAAACAGGACAGGAGGTCGGTCGCCATCTTCCAACGTGCCGCGCTTCGATGCCGCAGCACCAGCACGAATCGCTGCCGGAGTGTTGGTGACAACCTGTTCTGGGCTGTAGTTCAGCTGTATGTGATGGGTCTTTTGTACTTTGCATGCAGATGGCCGATCACACTGTCTTTGCCCAGTGCACACGCGCCAATCTTCTGGTTCCTTCGCTAAGAGTAGAGCTAACCATAATTCCAGGTGCGGGAACAGCAGCCACGTCGTGGAGATTGTCTGGCTGCACCATGATGAGACTCTCGCTCCGAGATTGCAGTGTGTTTCTTGACGATCCTTTGGATCCCATTGCGTGAAGGCACGCCACAGAGCGTCGTAAACCTCTGCCCCATTTCTCTTATGGATGTACCTGATGGGATCCGAGCAACGGCACGATCTGGGTTGGTGATGACAACGTTCTGCAGATCGGGATATCACTGCTCACAGATTCGAGCAACGGGAGCATAGCTGTCGTGGACAGCCGTTATGTGGCCCAGGAGGTAGATGAGTCAATCCCGTCCCGGTGCAACCTTCAAGCTGGAGCTGTTCTCCGCTCAGGGCCTAGAAGAACCGCTCCGACCGCGTGCGATAGAGCTTCCATGACACCCATGCGCTCTCGATCAGATAGCCTCGTTCATCAAGCACACCTCTGGTCCCATTGAAGCTCTTCGCTGTTGTTAAGCAGTACGAACAGGATGGTAATGCTGGAGCGGTTTGACGAACCGCTCCAGCGTTTCGCTGTTTTAAACCTGCCCCATACCACCATCAATGAACAGCTCGGCCCCTGTCATATAGCTGCTCTCGTCAGAGGAGAGGAACAGGACAGCTTTCGCAATTTCCTCGGGGCGTCCGACCCGTCCGATTGGCACAATCTGCCCGAACCCAGCCTTTCGCGCTCTTCCCTCTTCCGAGTCACCGAGCAGATCGTTCAGTCCTTCGGTATCGATAGGCCCTGGGCTCACCGCATTGACGCGAATGCCGCGGGTCTTTAGATCCGTCGTCAGCGTGCGGGCGAAGGAACGAATCGCTGCCTTGGTCGCGGCGTAGACGCTGTTCGAGGGCAGCCCCTTGCTGCCCACCACAGAAGAGCAAAGAACAACCGATGCTCCCTCTGGAAGCAGGGGTAACGCCTTCTGAACTGTGAATAGGACGCCCTTCACATTCCCGTTAAACATACGATCAAAGTGCGGTTCATCAATCTGTTCGAAAGGGGTGAGCTCCGCCGCCCCGGCATTGGCAAAAACCGTGTGGAGAACACCCTTCTCCTGCCTGATCTGAGCAAAGAGGCGGTCGAGATCAGCCAATTTTGAGACATCTCCCTGAATTCCACTCGCCTTTGATCCGAGGCGCTTCACAGCCTCGTCAAGCTTGTTCTGACGTCGTCCCGTGATATAGACGTGTGCCCCTTCCGCGATGAACAACTTCGCTGTTGCAAATCCAATGCCGCTGTTGCCGCCCGTTATAAGTGCGATTTTGCCGTCTAGCTTTCCCATGCTGTTCCTTTCAGGTTAATCCGCCTGCGCGGATGTGTTGGACTGCTTGATGGCCTTGCTTACCACCGAGAGGATGCGACGTGATAACTTCGGGTCGTCGACAGCGCGGGACAATATAAGACCGCCGAGCAGGCTTGCAACTAGCGCGATCGCCGAGTTCTCCCTTGAGCTTGTGGTCGCTCCGGCAAGGCCCTGCTCGGTTTCTTGAAAGAGACTACGCAGCTCCTTCGTTATCTCGTGCTTTACCGTCTCGGGTTGATGCGACATCTCACTACCTAGAGCGGCAAGGGCGCAACCATGTGCCAGGTTGTCCCTGTGAGCAGGAGAGAGATACCGATCAACAAAACGGGCAAGTGCGTCCGGCTTTCCATCTCTAAGAGAGCTGCTCATGAGAGCACTCGTTCCAGAGATAGCTTTGGCGCTAGCCTCCGCTACAAGTTGCTCTTTCGACTCGAAGTACCCGTAAAAGGAACCGGCCGTCATACCCGCGGCCTTCATGATGTCGGCTATACCAACACCATCAAACCCGTGTAAGCGAAACTGCTCAAGCGCAGTAGCCAGCAAGTACTCCCGGTTTTCAGCAACCTGTTCTCGACTGATCCGCATCTGCTCCTCCATCTATTGCGTATGGTCGTACGTAATAGATGGCGAGGGGTGAGTCTTGGATTCGGAACTTAGGCCTGTGTGCAAGAATTTAGGGGGCCAAGGTCCCAGCGGCCTTCTCGATCACCGCAACAATTGCTGCGGGCTGCGCAAGCATTGCCACGTGACTTGATGTGACGGGTACCACGGTTGCCTTCATCCGAGCCGCCATATTCTGCTCCAATGTGGGTCCAATCACGCGGTCGTCGCTCGCAATGACGTACCAGGACGGAACAGATCTCCAGGCAGGGGCGGAGTTCAGGACCCCACCAAGTGCGTTCGGGGCGTTCGTCGGTCCCTGTGTAGCAGTCATCGACTCCTGCTCGACGGGGGTCAGGTCCTGTGCAAAGTCGGTCGCCATGCCCGCCGCAGTCAGTTTTAGGAAACCTGTGGCATCTTGGGTGAAGTCCTTCATGATGGGTGTTGGGGCGACGCTTGCTCCAAGTGACAGAACTGACTCGCCCTGGTCGGGGGCATATGCTGCGACGTATACGAGGCCCTCAACTGTCGGATCCGTGCCGGCCTGCGTTATAACGGCACCTCCATAGGAATGACCGACAAGCAGGACGTGCCCGCTCATCAGGGCTAGAGCTCGATGCACCACAGCAGTGTCCTCGCCCAAGGATGTGAACGGAAGCTGAACAGCAACAACGTTGTAACCATCGCCCTGTAGGAGCGGAATCACCTTGGACCAGCCGGACCCATCACTCCAAGCGCCATGAACGAGGAGGATATTTTTCACTCCGGTTGGCCCAGCGGCCCTAACTGGTGCGAGGTCGGAGTTGCAGCCTGATAGCAGGGCCGCTCCCGTGAGAGCAAGGGCCGAAGTGAACGATTTGAGGATATCCATATGTGTTCTCCGAAATGTGTTTGAGGCTGGTGGCATTTGAGCCAGCGGACGAGAGTTAAGCGGATTTGTTGTGCATCGCGACGAGAGAGCTATGGAAGGAAGGCCGACTGTTGTTCCAAGAGCCCCTGGAGAATGCAAGAACGCCCGGTCTTCCGGGAGTCACTTGATGGAGGGTGAAGGACTATCTTCCACGGCCCCTTTAAGGAGCGTAAGTACAGCTTCCAAGAAGCCTGGTAGAGGCCTGTGGCTTGTGTACGAAAGACACAACGTGCCATCCACCGTCACAATGCCGAGGTCCTGCTCGCCCGCGTTGCTGAACGTGACGGATGGTCCCCAGACCCGGTGGAGAGAGCAGGTCTCAAATTGGGTCTCGAACGGCAATGATTGGAGGTTGGAGACCATCAGATCGAACCCAAGATGCTCGGCAGATAAAGCGGCCACAGTAGGAACAGGCGCTTTGTTGGCAGTGAGGAGGTCGAACAGGGCTTGAACCCCGGCCGGCGAATCCTTGGTGAGAAACTTGCGAAGCTGCTTACGCGTGGATCGTGCAAGCTCCCAAAGAGTGTCAGCGCCACCCGGAGGATAGCTAGACGGCCCCACACCTAACGCGATCACGGAAGCGTCGTCGAGGTTGAGGGTCTTACGTAGGTTCACGGGGGAGAAGACTCGGACCGTTGAAGTACGCCATTGCTCGGAGAGGGCTCTGCCAGCAAGCACGGCAGCAGCCGTGATCGTGCCGTGCAACGTCGTACCTTCTCTCCTCGAGTGGCTCAAGAGGGCCGATGTGATGCGGGGGCTCAACTCGGCGGAGTCCACGTACGGGAGTGCGCCGTCGAGCTCGCGGTAGGTGTACGGCACAGCAGGTTCGGCTTCAGGAGGCGTGAGGGTTAGGTTGAGTGCCGCAATCAACTGATCTTGTGAAGGCGGGACGTCAAGCGGTTCGAGGGCCGTTCCAGACAGTGAGTTCAGAAGATCTCTGATGATAAACAAAGAAGACATTCCATCAGCGACGGAGTGATGCAAGCTCAGTACGAGCATGCATCTTCCTACGCCTTCCAGAATGGTCATACGAATCAGCGGCGCCCGTTCTGTCTCGAGAGAGAGGCTCATCTCTGATCGAACGTCCTCGTGCCACTGACTGGCCGATTCCCAATGTTTAAACGTGATAGGCAGATTAATGATGGGCGAGCGCCAATAGTGCGCGTCGCCATCAGGGTCGAGCCTGAGAACAGAGCTGAGTAGTGGATGCCGCGCTAGAACCTGCTCTGCGGCGTGAATCCATTGGGATCGCAAAAGTGTCCCGTGCACTTCCGCAGCCATGACAAAGTGATTGGGACGATGCTGTCCCATTTGCCAGAACCATCGTTCGAGGGCTCCCAACTTGCGTAGCTTGGTGACCCCCCGCACGCTTCCTGCCGGTGCGTCGTTGCTCATGTGTACCTCATAGGTGGATGACTCGTTGCTTGCGGAATCCGGTGTCTGAGCCAACGCTGTTGTCTGTCAGCGCAGACCTGAGATCGCGCTTCTATCTCTTAACCGCGCAGGAAGATCTCGGTGTGTTCTACGAAGAGCTCGGGATACTGGAACAACATCCCATGAGCCGCATCTGGGTAGAGGATGAGCTGAGCGTTGGGCAGGTTCTGTTGCAGGTAGAACGAATTGATTGTGTAGAAGATGATGTCCGAGGTGCCGCCTACGATAAGTACAGGCATTTTGATCTGTTTCAGGTACGCGAAGCGCTCACCCGAAGGCTTTCCCCATTCCTGAAGCGCAGCGAACTGGGCGGGCTGCACCTTTCCACTTAGTGGAAGGTCACGGTCTTTCGTTCGAGCATCGCGACGCTTCAGAAAAGCTCGGCCCGCAGCTTGGCTCTGCACTGAAGAGGTAAAAAAGCCATCGATCCAGAAGTCATCGGGGTTGCCGTATTTGTTCGTGAAGATGACTTGCGACTCCTTGGTAAGTGGAATGCTGTCTCCATTCCGCGGACCGCTTCCCACTATCACCAGCTTGCGAACCAAATCCGGTCGCTGTAGCGCAATCTCCTGAGAGATCATGGAACCGATGGAAAACCCGAGAATGTCGACCTGTTGAAGGCCAAGTGCATCAACGAAACGCCCGGCGGTATGGGCCATCTCTGCGAACGTACCTGGGACTTCTCCGGTAGAGGCGGCGACGCCCGCATTGTCGAAAAGGATGACTTCTCGGTTTGCAGCAAAGCCATCCGTGATCGCCGGGTCCCAACTGTCCATATTGCCCAGGATGTGGGGGTTAAATACGAGGGGAACACCTCCGGCTTTACCGAAGCGTCGGTAGGCGAAGCGTATTCCGTCGGCGTCCACAAACTGTGTTTGAGCGGTTTGGTGCGTATAAGTCTGCATCTGAGAATTCCTCCTTGGGGCGATCGTGTTGTTGCGTTGTGCAACATACGTTGCGGCTTGCATGCGGGTGTGTATCGCCGACGCGGTAAGCGCCGTCCCGCCCGTAATCAGAAATGAGCGACGATTCATAGCTGGCCTGGCGTTCTCCATTTCACTACGTACGTCCATACAGATGAGTCCACAGGCCCGGCGGCTCACCTTTTCTGAGAGAAGCGTGGATCATCCGCTCAGGATCTAGCGAACGGGATGCGAGCCCATGGCGATGCTGATCGGAGTAACATGGACGGACAGAGTGAGCGATGGCCAAACAGACACATAGGGACGCACTTCTGAAAGCAGGGCTTCGCGTCGTTCATGAGCGCGGTTATTCCGCGACGAGTGTCCGGGATATCGTGCAGGCAGCTGGCGTGGCGCAGGGGTCTTTCACAAACCACTTCGGGACCAAAGAAGCGTTTGGCCTCGAGATCCTAGAAATCTTCTACGAGCCGATCCGTCAATTGATGGCAGATACACTCCTGGACGACTCGCGGAGTCCATTGGAGCGCCTACACTCCTGGGCAGAAGCGGGCATCCATGGCTTAAATCAAAACGGTGAGTGGAACGGCTGCCTGCTCGGAAACTATGCTGGCGAGGCCAACGCAGCAATCGACACGATACAGGAGCGCCTTTCCGCGATCTTCGGGCAACAACAGAAGAATATTGCTTATTGCCTTAGGGCCGCGGTGAAGGCAGGTGAGCTTCCCGCCAGTACAGACTGTGAGGACCTTGCACTCTTTATCCATAGTGCATTCGAGGGCGCGCTTTTAATTGCAAAAGCGCAGCGGTCCGCGAAACCAACGGAAGCGTTCCTCCGGACCCTTTTCGGGACAGTTCTCGGCCGCGCTTCGGGTGTGACTCAGAGTTCTGCAGAGCAGGTTTCAAAGAGGAAGCGGCGGGCCTAGGACGTCTCATCTCCGTTCTGCGACCGCTTGCCTCCGTTCTGGCTGACGTGCAGAGTGCAAGATTTGTTCTGAAGAAGCCGAGGAGAGCCTCTCCTACTTTAGCCATCTTTCTCCCCGCTATCTCCGTCGAAGGAATCTTCAGCGTAGCTTGCTGCTCAGAGAGTTCGTTCCAGGGCCCCGCTCCCACTTCGGCCTAATCAGGTTGGCCATCAAATCTCGAGCTCGCCATCAGTCGCTATCTCTGGTCCGCTGACACGAGTAGCTTCTCCCCATCTGGTTTCCGGACGGCTTATGTGCCACAGAGCGCGATTTGAAAGTCTGCCGCCTGAAGTGACCCGTGTCTGGAAGAGTTAAGTGACATAGTCCGGTGACACTCGCCTACAGAGACCATGACTTGACATATAGCGGAGCCATCACTTTCAGTGATGGCTCCGCTCAAGACAAATCGTGACGCAGTGGCTAATTCTGGTGCGTCTAGTTTCCGTACGAACGTTGTGGACGATCCGCATGGATAGATGAAGTCCGCACAAGAAGACACACAGGAGTGGAATATGGCACATAAAGGAACGGTGATTGTCACAGGTGGTTCGAAGGGTATCGGAGCTGCCGTCGTTCAGACCTTTCTTGACCGCGGGTACGCTGTCGTTGCAACTGCCCGCAACACGAGCGATTCGCCATTCGAGGAGTCGGAGAGTCTGGCCCTCGTCGATGGAGACATCAGCAAGCCAGAGACGGCAAAGACCGTGGCTGAGACTGCGATGTCGCGGTTTGGCTCGATCGATCATCTCGTGGCGAACGCGGGCATCTTCATCGGTAAACCCTTTCTCGAGTACACGCCAGACGACTATCGCGCGCTCATGGCCACAAACGTCGAAGGCTTTCTCTACATCGCACAGCTCACAGTAAAGCAGCTTCTCTCTCAGGGCAGGGGGGGCAGCGTGATCAGCATCACGGCATCGTCTGTGGATAGCGCGAACGCCGATGCAACCAACTCAGTACAGATGTTGACCAAGGGCGGCCTGAATGCAGCCAGTCTCGCTCTGGCCGCGGAATACGCGAAGCATGACATCCGGTTCAACGCTGTCGGGCCCGGCATTGTGGACACTCCCATGCACGCCAGCAGGTCCTTGGAAGCGCTCAAGATTTTCTCACCCATGAATAGGGTTTCCTCTTCCCAAGATGTCGCAGATGCGGTGCTGTACCTCGCCGAGGCAAAGAACGTCACCGGCGAAGTCATCCGCGTTGATGCCGGTTCGCACATCGGTAAGTGGTAAGGTCGTGACCCGGTGACTACTTCAGCCGAGAAAAAGATTGCTGAGCTGGGGATCGAAATGCCTCCGGCGCCACAACCGCTGGGGGCATACGCCGAGACCGTTCAGAGTGGCCGTCTGCTATTTGTCGCGGGAACCATTCCGACGTGGGGAGGCAAGCCTAAGTACACGGGCACACTTGGAATAGAGGTTGGGCTTGACGCCGGGCAGCAAGCAGCTCGATTAGCAGCTCTGAACGCCCTGGCAGCTGCACGTCAGCATCTTGGGTCGCTGGATCGTGTGACGCAGGTTCTGAGAACAGAGGTATGGGTGGTGACCACCGACGAGTATGTCTCCTTTCAGCCAAAGATCGCAGACGGAGCGTCGCAGCTGCTTCTCGACGTCTTCGGTGAAAAGGGCCGCTCGGTTCGCAAGCTTCTGGGCGTTGCCAGCATTCCGCTTCACGCACCACTTGCTGTGGAATTGCTCCTCGAAGTCCAAGAGTAGCGGCCTTCGTAAACCAAAATGCAGAACACCCGATGGGTACAGATGTACTTACCATTCAAAACGCAGACGTTCTTTTCTTCAACGTAGGCGGTGCCCTGGTCAGTTCCTCGCTTCAGAGATTGCAATCAGAGAGGTCGCTCGATCTCCTGATCGGGGTATTGCCTCCTGGAGTGTTCGTCCCTCTTCCGAGCCATGCCGGACCTGAATGCTTGAAGGCGAAATGGATGCTTATACCGGGAAGGCTGAGGGCGGCAGCTGAGGACAAGCCTGCACCGGTCAGCTGGTGTCCTCGCCGGTGGGGTACGCCACGCTCTTGGTGGAACAGTTCTGACGTCACCGTGGGTACCCTGTCGTTTACTGGAACAGGTGTTTTCGCCGTGGTGCGATAGGCCGCCGTGCCAGCGGGAGACGCTCAGTTCCTGGCAGCACCTCCAACGCAAGAATTCTAGAGAGCTACAGGGGACAGCTGTCAGGCCTGTCAACTGGATCGCGACCCCGGAGGAAGCGCGGCCATTGGCTTGCGGCTCCTCTAGCCGAGCGGCTGTACTCGACCACTGATGCGATCAACACCTTGTGCGAGGCTTTGCTGTTCCGTACCAGGGAAAACGCTACAGCTGAACAACCTGTGGGGACCTGCCATCCTATACGGGTCTCGGCGGGAACGATGGAACGAAACAGTTACGTTTGCCGGCAAGTTGCGGATACTGCTTGTCAGCCAACGGAGTCACTATGGGGCTTACTGGAAGCTTTGTTCCAAACTTCGGAAAGCGATGGTTTGAGCGACTTCCACGTGGAGCCCACAGCCTGTCAAAGGATGTTAGAGATTGTCCGGCTAAGCGCTAAGAACGCTTCAAGGGCACTGGTTGTTGGTTGATCGTTCCTTGTGATGAACGTTGTCTCTACCAACGCGGCCGATTGCGGCAGTTCATGAACAGTGATGGAAGCACCTTTCCACACGGTTGACAGGAACTCTCTCGGCAGCAGCGTGACGCCAGCGTTCGATTGCACAAGATTCCGAATTGCATCGAACGAGGCGATTGCTGATACGTGATGCTTGATCCCACTTCGCTCCAAGATCTCGGAGAGCGATTCACGATAAGAGCATCCCTGGGCGAGAACAAAAGCCTTCACCTCTCCCTGCCGAAGCTCAGCAAGGGACGGAGCGCCCTGCCCTGTAACCAGCACCAACTCTTCCCAGAAGACAGCTTCGGCCTTGAGGCTGGGCTGATCAACAGGACCTCGAACGAAAGCGCCGTCCAGCTTCTGGTCGAGAACCTGCGCGAGTAGGTCTGAGCTGTTCCCAGTTGTAAACATAAGCGAAACTGCGGGATAGAGTGCGGTGTACTGGCGAAGCACATCGGGAAGTCTTGCCGAAAGCGTCTGTTCCAAGGCTCCCAAGCGCAAGATACCCGATGGTTCGCCCTGCTCTTTTACAGCCGCTGTTGCTTCCTGGAACAGTGCTTCAATCCGATCTGCATACGAGAGTAGTCGCTGCCCAGCCTCGTTCAACGTGACGCCGCGGCTGTGCCGGACAAAGAGAGACACGCCGAGCTCACTTTCGAGCTGGCGAACTCGTGCCGTCACATTGGACTGAACCATATTCAAGGCGGCGGCGGCTCGACTCATGCTGCCGCTGTTCGCCACTGCGCCGAGGAGCTTCAGGTCTTCAGTAGTCATTGGTAGGTAACCACAGGTTCTGTTAGACCATCGGGCATCGTCTTCTCATCGGCTGGGCAAGCTGTCGAAGACGATCGCTGCGCTCCGCCTCCAACCAACGTACATCAACGGCTTCGGAGGCGTGGTATCAGTTTCATTCATAGCTGCTCTTGAAGGATCTTGATGCTGGCCTACGCTCACAGGCGTCCAGTGGTCGAGAGCGTACCCGCTCCATCCTGCAGGAGGGCTTGCAAAACCGATCGTCACATCATAGTGACTCTTGAGGGTACAGCGCCGGGAACCGACGCGAACGATTTGCGAACAAAAGCTGCTATCTACGAGGGGAGTCAGGTCTGCTTTTGAAAGTGCCCCACAAATGCTGAGGTTCAGCAAGAGTAAGCAAATGGATCAGAATCCGCACGGCGGGTCGGCTCCTGACCGCTCCCCCCGAGCGGCTTGTTGTGCCAGATAGCGTGATGAAGAGTGTGCCGCCTTAAGTGACAGACAACACCTCTGGACAGGAAGTACACAAGATCCTCGCCCCGCTTCATGCCGCGTCCTCTGCGCAGCACACCCCGTTTACTTTCAGATCACGGGTTGGAAAAGGTCCAGTTGAGGACTTGGCCAACCACGGCTTTGCTGCCCGTGCCACCCGTGAAGCCGATGTATGCAGATTTGCCGCCTACAGTGGCGGGGATGTCGACCGAGAAGGTGTGGGTCCAGGCCTGATGCGTCAGGGCGTCGGTGAGTGTCACGGTCAACCCGGACCCGTCGTAGTTCAGGTGGGCGGTGATGGGATGTGCGCTGTGGAGGTCAATGCCGGTGCCAGCGAGGTTGATGGCACCCGAGGTGGGACTGGCACCGTTCAGATAGAGCCCGGTGGAGTCAGTTCCCTCGCCGGCATTGTTATAGATATCGAACTTGAGCGCTACGCTTTTGGGGATTCCGGCTGAGCCGAGCAGCAGGCCTTTGCCGCCGAGCGCGCCGGTACCTGCCGGTGCATTCTGGACGATGAAGGTCAGCCCGTCGGCAACAGGGTTCTTGAGTTGGAGAGTGAAGTCCGTGGTGAAGGCGTCGACAGCGACCGGCTTGGCGTAGAAGGCGCTGCCGGCCTCATACGTTTTCCCGTCCGTGAGCTGCAGCACCGGGCCGGAGACCGTGGCCGATCCATTCAACCGCACGCCCTGTGGGTTGAACGCGTTCGGAAAGCTTGGCAACGCTGGCACCACGGGGGTTGGCGGAGCGGGCAGCGGCGGTGCCGAGAGATAGGTCCAGTTCAGGATGTCCTGTACCGCGGTCAGCGAACCGGTTCCGGCCGTGAAGCCGGGCCCAAGCGCGCTGACGGACACAAGATCCATCAACGGCGCGAAGTCCGTGGGGAACGCATGCGTCCACGACGCCAGGGTCGCCGTGTCGGTCAGCGTCAACTGCAGCGCGACGCCGTCGTAACTTACTCGCGCCAGCATTATGTGCCCGCTGTGCAGATCGATACCAGTGCCGGCAAGGCTCACGGATGGCGTATACGGCGCTTCCCCATTGAAGAACAGTCCGACCGAGTTGGCACCCTCCCCCGCATTGTTGTAGAGGTCGAATTTGATGGCCGCAGTGTGCATTAGCCCCTCATACCCGAGCGACTTACCGCTATGGCCGGGAACAGGCGGAGCCGGACCCGCCGCCACCAGCAGGAACGTGAAGCCGTCAGCAACCGCATCAGTCAGCTGAAAGGTGAAGTTCGTCGTAAACCCGGACAACTGCACCGAGTAGGCCCCCTCGACGATGGCCGCCTGGTATGTATGGGCATCGGTCAGCCGGAGGCGCGTTCCGTTCAGGCGCGGACTTCCCGCGCAACTGTAAAGCTCCCCGATGCCTTCGGATTCGCACGGGGTGAGAAATCCCCCGCTCAGATCTACTGCAGCCCCACTAGCCTGAACTGTGTACTCACCCACTGCAAGCTGCGACCGAGCTTGTCCCACCACTGCGATCGCCTGCAGGGTCTCCGAAGACGAGACGGTGATCGGTCCCGTGTAGGACGAGGAGGCGGTGGTCGGCAGCGTGCCGTCTGTAGTGTAGAAGACGCGTGAGCCAGCGGTTGGGGCGTAGATAGAGACTGTCTTTGCCTCTCCATACACGCCTGAAGGCACGCTGAGCAAGGGAGCCGCGACGGTGTCAGCGTTTGCCGTCAAACTCACCACCGGGTCAGTCAGGCCGTTTGTCTTGAGCGTCAGCGTTGGTGGTTGGTCGGGGTTGCCGGTGTTGATGTACGTGAAGTTCAGGGTGCAGAACTGCCCTGAGGCCAGGCCCGCCAGGCAGTTCGCAGGCGCGGTGCTCGCGAGCGCGTAGGAGGCATTGTTGAAGACCGGCTTGGCAGTGAGCGGTGCGTCGCCGCCGTTGAAGATGCGGAGCGAAGCTTTGCCGGTGGACCCGACCGGGACAATACCGAAGTTAATCGGCGCGGATGTGTCACGCCGGAACAGCAGCGTCTGCGGGGCCGCGCCCGTGGTGTCGGACACATAGAGGTTCCCTGTGCCATCCACCGCGGTGGCGACGGGACCGTAGGCCCGCAACGGGAATGGATAGCCAGGGATCGGTCCGAGAGTGAGGGCAGTGATCGGCTTGCCGCTGGGAGGAACCTGCAGCACATCGACAGCGGCCTGCTGGGGGTTCAGGACGTCGTCGATGCCATCCACGGCGAAGTAGGGGTATTCAGGGTGGAACGCGTTCGTGACGAGCCGAAGAGCACCACCACCAGCAGGTGATTCCACCAGCGCTCCAGAGGCTTTGCTGATGAAGACGTTGCCCGCTGCGTCGGCCGTCACCCCCTGAGCCTCGGAGGTGTCGACTGATGCAGTGCGGATGACCTGTTGGGTAGTTGCTCCGAAGGGGAGCTTGAGCACGGCATCCGACCCGGTCTGCGTGGCGTAGAGCACGCCCTGTCCGTCGACCGCCAGTGCAGTGGGCGTGCCGCTGAACTGGAAGGGCAGGGTGATGGGTGTGCGGTGTGCCGTCGGGTACTCTACGACCCGCTTGCCGGCTTTGTCGACGACGTAGACGTTGCCGCCGCCATCCAGCGCGGGGGAGTACGGCTCGAAGTTGAGGGTGGTCGGGTAGTCGCCTGTGAGCAGGTTCGTTACCGTGATGAGCTGTCGGCCATTGGGGTCCGCAACCAGAAGTTCATTGCGGCTGTTGAGCACTGATCCGCCAATACCGCCAACTTCGCTGTAGTAAGAATTTCTAGCTTTGAGCACCGTGGGACTGTTTGGATCGAACTCCAGCTGCGGTCCCTTGCCAAAGCCGTAGATGAACGTCGTCCGGATGATCTTGCTGGTGTAGTCGGTGAGCTGCACGGCGCCCTTGAATCCACCCGTGTGGCTTGGCCTGAACCTGACGCGGATCACGCAGTCGCCGGGATCCACATCGACATAGGGGGGATTCGGCTGGTCGAAGAAAGGTTCGCTGCAGGAAGGGGCGCTTGGCTCGTAGTGGAAGTCCAAGTCCGCGATGCCAAGGGTGGAGACCTTGGCTCTGCCGTAGCCGCTGCCGCCGCCCTTGAACACGAGGTCTACCGTGATGGAACAGGGGGCGGGCGTCGTGGCCCCAGGGCGACACACGTTGACCGTACCTATATTGACCGAAGTCGTGGAGCTATCCACGGTGATCTGCTGCTGGGCAGCCAGCCAGCCAGGGAGGCACAGCAACGCCACGCCAGCGAGAGCAGCACAGTAGCTGGATGCGGTCTTCCGTACAAAGGGCAGCAATGCGAGCAGAACAGACATGAAGCGCTCCTCAGAGGACGCGAGAACGCTTTCAGGCCGCATCCGACTTGTCAACATAGTTCTGTAGCCGATGTTGGGAAGTTCACAGGAGTAACAAAGGTAGAATGGGCGACCGAGTTGACTCATGCAGAGTCAGCGGATGACTGCTTGCGGCTGATGCCGCACGCTCGGAGCGTCGCATTGCGACCGAAGGTGTCCGCACTCGCTCGCATCAAAAACGACGGCACGGTCCTCTTTGTCATAGGCCCCACTTTGCTGAAGTGTTGCCTCGTATAGCAACGCTGCGATGTTGCACCTCTGCTCCCCATAGAGCCTCGAATGGGAGAGCGGTCACCAGTCATTCTTCTGAACAAAAGAGGGTCGCTTACCCGTTCTGCCTGCAAGGTACCAGTTGAGACGAGATGTGACGTCCTTCGCTCGCGCCTGACCCTCGATTTTGCTGATCACTTCGCCATCTTCATCAAGGATCAGGGTTGCCGGCACCAGAACGCCTAGCCCAAGCTCCGACAGGGTCTGATTTGTGGCTCCGGTCCAGATGGGAAGTCGAAATCCGCGTTTGGCAGTGACAGCAGGGATAGCTCGTTGGGTCTCAGGAGCATCAAGCGAGATCGCTATAAAGCGCACTCCGCGGCCTTGATAGTCGTCAGAGAGCTTCTGCAGCATAGGCATCTCCTCACGGCAGGGTCCACACCAAGTTGCCCAGAAATTGATAACGGTCGTGTGACCGTGGAGCTCGCGAAGGGTGTGCGTGGTCCCGTCTTGTCCTCGGAACTGCAGCTCCTGCGCTGTGGCCAGATTTGCTGAGAAGGATGTTAGAGAGAGAAAAGCCAAACAGAGACATCTCGGCAGGAGACCAGACATGGCGTAGACCTCGTTCGCGGTCCGACCAGCTTAGCTCCATACGCGGCGAATTAACTCCCTCCTGATGGTGGAGTAGAAGATCCACCACATGGTGGATTGGCAACGCTTCTCTGCTGGAACTAGGATCCGCCCGATGAAGCTCAGAACTATTTCCAACGTCGTTGTAGGTATCTGCAGCCTCTTGTCTGCTGGAGACCTCTATTCGCAGGGCTGTCTAGCGGCCCACACGAACAGCAACATGCAGGGCTGTATCACCGCGGACGGGAACGACACCGCACATGGCGGCAAGCCGGGTTTTCTGTCGAATCGCCCGATCACTGTCGAAGTGGACTGGCGCTCGTTCAGTTCGTTCCGTCATTTCAGCGGAACAGTAGAGAACACTTCACGCCAGACTTTGGGGACCTTTATCCCGAATCACCAGAACCTTTACAACATCTCCGTCGAGATGCAATTGAGTCCGCGCTGGAGCGTAAACACCTTCCTGCCCGTGCTGCAGGGTACCCGCGATCAGAAGTATCCCCCGGTGCAAAAGGTAGATATCGGTGGAATAGGGGACATGATCGTTGGTGTCCAGGGTTGGGTTTTTCGTCCACCGACGGAGCGAGGTGGCGATATTGCCTTCAGCTTCGGACTGAAGCTTCCGACCGGCATCAACAACGCCATGGGAACTGGCCGCCTGGCAAACGGAACCGTGCAGAAGGTGGTGGTTGATCAGTCGCTGCAACCTGGGGATGGCACATGGGGCTTTCTGCTCGGCAGCCAGGCGTACCAGAAGACACCTCTTCATACGTTGACCTATTTCCAGGGCTCCTGGCTGTTCAGCCCCGTCGATACCACCAGCGTTCCTACCTTCCGGGCGGCCAAAGGCGAAGGCGTGATGTCGGCGACAGATCAGTACCTCTTTCGAGCCGGGCTCTCCCGTCATGTGCCTCACGTCTACGGGCTGGCCGCCAGCTTCGGAGGGCGCATGGAGGGCATCCCGGTCCGAGATGCCTTCGGCAAGAGCAACGGTTTCAGAAGGCCTGGCTACATTATCTCGATCGAACCAGCTCTTCAGTATCAGTACCGGCGGAGCATGATTTCAATTAGCTCACCCTGGGCTGTGCAGCGCAACCGGCGCGCTTCCGTCCCAGATCTCGCTAGAGGTGCTCATGGTGATGCGGCCTTTGCGGATTATGCCTTGATCGCTGGCATCTCTCACACGTTCTAACCGTCTCGAAAATTTGCTGAGGGGCAACTTGGGAAGTTCTCCGGAGGCCATTTTGGGTCCCCGCATCATCGAGGATGAATGCGGAAGTTTTCGAGAACCGGTTGCTCGTACCCTAGCTCCGCCCCTGAGCCACCGACGCCTTTCAGGCCTGGCGACGAGCGGTAACCCGGAGGTATTCGTTAGTGACGAGGGTACGTTCGGCCGGGTTGGGTGCAGTGTTTGCGGCTGTCCAGAGATGCTCGAGGTCGGCGGCGAAGGCCAACTGCGCGGATGGGTCGAGGCGATCGAACGCGATGAGGGTAGGGCCGAAGAACTGGCGGAAGAAGCGGACGGCGCCAGCGGGGTTGACGGGGAGGTCAAAGGTAAGCGGAACGAGTTCGGTTTCGATGTGGTTGAAGTAAGGCTGGAGCCGCTCGCGGACGGTGAGGTCGTCGCCCCAGAGCACGGGTGCGGGGAGGCCGGCGGGCGGGGGTACGTGGCGGGCGCTAACGGCAAACATCCTGCCGGAGAAGCTTTCGGGGTTCCAATTGGCCATGGCGAGCAGGCCGCCGGGGCGGAGGACGCGGGCGAGCTCGGCCGCGACCAGGGCTGGGCGAGGGGCGAAGATAGCGCCGAACATGGAGGTGACGAAGTCGAAGGAAGCGTCCGGATAGGGGAGCGCCTCGGCGTCGCCTTCATCAAACTGGATGACGAGACCTTCGGCGAGAGCGCGTTCGCGGGCCTGAACGAGGAGGTTGGGGGCGAGGTCGAGGCCAGTGAGGTAGAGTCCGCGGCGGGCAGCGGGAAGGGTTACATTCCCGGTGCCACATGCGACGTCAAGGCCGCTCGTGCCCGGGGTAAGCGGGAGTGTGGCGACGAAGGCTTCAGCGGCGGTGGCTATGGTCTTCGCTACTACGCCGAAGTCGCCTGCGATCCAGGAAGCACGCATGGTTGCCTTGATCTGTGCGAGAGGAAGTTCGTCCGGCATGCGTGTGGCCTCCTTGCTTCAACAATGGGAGCAGAGTGACTGCTGCACTAAGAGCGAGTCAAGGGGAAAAGAGGAGCGTTGGCCGGAAGCACAAGGGGTGCTTGCGAGGGATCGGGTCCAGGTTCGCGCGCGAGTGATTCGGAGATGCGAACAGTCCTCCTCCGAGGTGACCTGGTCACCCTGTTTCTCGTCAGCAACGAGATCGGGGAGGTTCTCAGCCCGGGTAACCGGGCCGATTTTCGAGAACGGTGTCGAGACTAGAAGCACTCGGAAGTCCTTCATGCGGCAGGCTGCGACTACGGAGAGTTATCTATTCGATCGGCCGCTGGATAGCACCGCCTTCGAACGAGCGATCGAGGAAAGGTTGGGCGCTTGAGGCCGTCGAGAACATGAACGGAAACGTAGTGTGCTGTGAGTCAGAACTCGAGGCCGGGACAGCTGGGGATGAAGCTCCGGGGTCGGGTCTCGGCTATGGCCCGACAGACCGACACGCGGCAGGAAGGGGCGAGGTAAGCGAACTCAATGCCCGCCATTCGGTCCACCCGGGAGTATCAGCGGACATGTCCGTGACCCGAGACAATCTTCTCAGTCTCGCCATCGACAAAGCCGTCAGGCAGCTGAACCACGAACGACGTTCTACTTAAACTCATCGGCTCAGCGTTCGAGATGCTGAACCCGCCAAGACCGAGGGTGAACAGATTGGGACCGCCCGGCTCCCATCTTTTATTCGCCCGGAACTCTAGAATCTGTTGTGGGTCTGGAACGATGGGGTGTAGCCACAGTTCATCGCAGTCAGAGATTGCCGCTTCGACGCGACCGATCAAGTGCTCAGGTTCGAGGGGCTTCGGAATGAAGGCTTGCACGCCCAAACCGTACATCTCACGGATATCAACGTCACCAAAACCGCTGACAAACATGATGACAGGCACTTGGATGACTAGCTCTGCCAGCCGACGGACCAGGGTAGGGCCGTCCATAAACGGCATGCGGACATCGCTCACGAGAACATCGATGCTTTGAGCTTGCAGAAGTGCAAGAGCGTCGACACCGTTCGCCGCTGTGTGAACGTCCGTGAAGCCCGCGAGATGAAACCAAGCCAGGAAGATCTCCCGTAGATCCGGCTCGTCATCAACGATGAGAATTCTTGTACGCTTAGCCCACATACGTCTCCTTGAGAGAGGGCTCGTCGCTGACGATGGGCAACACCAACTCGAAGCATGTGGTCGGGCACGCACTCGAGCACAAGGTGAGCGATCCTCCATGATTCTGCGCGATCGCGCGCGAAAGACTAAGCCCCACCCCCATACCCAAACCCGAGGTCTTAGTCGTGAAGAACGCGTCCATCAAGTGGTCTCGGAACTTGTCCTCAATTCCGGGGCCACTATCTTGAACCGTAACAATGATGTCAGCGTTCTTACGTGCCGCAGTCAGCCTTACCCATCGCTCGGGAACCTGTGATTGTTCAATTGCGTCAAAGGCGTTGTTGAGGAGATTCGTGAGGATCTGCCCGATCTGTGTTTCGCGACATAAGACCAAGGGAATGCCAGGTTCTAGCTCCACTTCAAGCGCAATTTGATGGCTAGCAAATCGGTCCTGCTGCAACTCTGAGCATTCTCTCACTATGTCGTAAATTGACGCCCACTCCTTCGGGTCGTGGGAGGCCCCTCGTCCGAACCCTCGCAGTCCGCGGAGGATTCTATTCGCTCGGTCAGCAGTCTTCAGAATGCTGTCACACGCATGTAATACGGTATCGGCGGAAACGGCACCACCAGTCACGGACGCTTTCAGTGTTTTCGCCCGAGCATCGATGATTGCCAGCGGATTGGAGATCTCATGTGCAAGGCCTCCGGCCATGTGACTTAGCGCTTCGATTCGCTTCTCACGAAGAACCTGTTCTACCCGCAACTGCTCCTGTGTCTGCTTTTCTTTCGTGCAATCCGAATAAAAGATGCTCAGCCCTGCATCGGTGGGGAATATCCTTCCTCTGAACCACTGCTGGTACGGTTCATAAAAGATCTCGTAGCTCGTCTCGACGCCGGTTTCCATGGCCGTCCGCAGAGTCGCTTCCAGTGGCGTCCCGATCACCGCCGCAAAACACTCCCAGTAAGATCGACCGATGCAGAAATCCGGCAACGAATCTATAGCGCGACGATTACCGTAAAGGAGTGTCCAGTCTCGCCCTATGGTAACAATCCTGTCAGAGGTGCAATCTAGGACTGATCGCAGCTGTGCATAAGTGGCAGAAAGTTCAGCTGCCGTCCGGTGCTGCTGAGTAATATCTTGAGCGACGCCGAGATAATACCCGATCGGTTCATTCTCGGTGTTGACCTGCACCTCACTAAACGCGAGCTTAACGGTGATCGAATGTCCATTTTTATGGATGTAGGTCCACTCCATTTGCTCATAGCCATCCTGGTGTGAGGCGCTGGCAAAGACATCAAGACCCTGCACTGGGCGTTGGAGAAGTTCGGTAAGAGCAGCCCCGCGGCGTTCGAGTTCTTCGGGAACATGGAAAAGGGTTAGTGCGGGTTTCCCAATTACCTCCGCTGCCGTGTAACCCAGCATGTGCTCCGCACCCCGGTTGAACGTTGTGATATTGCCTCTCAGGTCCGTCGCGATGATCGCGCTGAATATAGAAGCTTCGAGGATGTTGACGAGCCTCTGGTTCGCGATAGCCAGACTGGCCGCGTACTCTGTCTTGATGTGGTTAGACTGACGCAGTGCTTCCTCTCCGATGCGCCGGTCGGTCAGGTCACGGGTGACCTTGCCAAAGCCGATCAAGGTGCCATCGGGCATACGCAAGGCACTGATGACGACACTCGCCCAGAGCCTGGTTCCATCCTTTCGAAGTCGCCACCCCTCTTCTTGGTAGCGCCCATCCCGAGCCGCGATGTACAGAGCGCGCGCAGGTAGATCTTCGGCCACCGCCTCAGGTGTATAGAAGATGGAGAAGTGTCGGCCGATGATCTCGGCGGCTTTGTAGCCCTTGATACGCTCCGCGCCAGGGTTCCAAGTCGCGACCAGACCGCGAATATCTAACAGGAAGACAGCGTAGTCGAGAACCGAATCTACAAGGATTCGGAAGCTGTTCAGGCTATCGTTGGCAGTAAGGACGTTGTGCAGAACGTCAGCTCGCCCTTCCTCAACGAGCATCTCTGCTGTATGAAGCGAACGTTCATTTGCCGTGGCTTTCTGCGACGACATGGCGCGCCTCCAGTCGAATCTCCAGCGAGCTGGAATAGTACTGTACTGACGTAACCGCAGCAAGATTACCTCTCGGATGTGGGAGGGCATCTACTTACCTGACTGGCCTCATGCCTGGAATCAGCTCGGTCGCAAGGTGGTGACAGGAGGGCATCCCCAGCCTTGCCCCGCTAGTATCCAGCCGCAGGAAGAACGCACTGAGGCGACCAGCAATCAACACCGATGCCGAATCGTCTCTCCGTAGAAGGTTCTGAATCCGATTCGTTCAGCGCTGCGAACCACCAAGTTTAACCACGTGGAGTCGGGCGAGGGCTTTACCGGCTGAGCGGATGTGTACTCGCGGCCACTGCTTGCTCTTCCGTTCGATCTGGTTCGTGCCTACGCATCGCATTTTCCAAGCGATGCATCGATCAAGGATGCGCCGGCCTGCTGGACAGCGTTCGCCGCCATCAGCTAGTCCCCTCTGCAGAGAAAGCTCTTGCTGGTGCAATTGAGGCTCTCAAGACCGCTATGCTGGTGCCGAAATGACCCGAGATGAATGCTTGCCGCCCTGAATGCCGAGGTCGATCACCTGACAGCTGTGCGCGACCTGATGAACAACGGCTCTCAAGCCGGGGCAGCCCGTCGCCTTGGTTCGCGGCCCTTTGCCACCCGGGGAGGAGCTCGATAGAGCTACTCCCCTGCGAGAGGGTTATTGCACGGTGAGGGTGGCGGCGGCGGATGCGGCTGAGCCGGGGTTCTGGCAGGTGAGGGTGACCGATGCGGGGCTGACGATCTCACCGGCGGCGACAGCCACGCTGAGGTGCGAAGAATCGACAAAGTTAGTGGTGTGGGCAACGCCGTTCCAGAGAACCGTGGCGCCAGGAAGGAAGCCGGAGCCAGTGACCGTGAGGTACTGATTTCCACTGCCGGCGGAGAGACTAAAGCCGGTGCTGGAGAGAGTGGGGGTGGGATGGGCGACGGCTTCCGCAGGAAGAACAAAAGGTCCGCGGAGGAGCATGATCTGGTTAGGGCTGGAGGAGCCGATGTTCGGGGTGATCACGTATGCCAAGCCGTCCTGTCCCCAGCGGGTTCCGGTCACACCGTAGAACGCGCCGGAAGGTAAGGGGATGGTTTCTTCGAGGACGAAGTGTGCCGTGTCGAAGCGCTCCAGGAAGTCGAGGGCTGTTCCAGCGGCGTTGATGGCGGTATTGAAGGATTTCTGCTCGGCAGCGTAGGGGACGACACCGCCGCCGATGAGGCCGCTGCCATAGGGTCCGTTTCCAAGCGGAAGGATGCCGACTTGGGACGGCGGTGTAGTAGAGGGATTGACGATGCCGCCGCCGTTCCCATATACGAAGCCCCCATCGAGCCGGAAGCCGCCGGAGAACCCGCCAAAGCCATTGAGCGAGGTGCCATCAACAGGGTGAATGCCGGATGCGTCGACAGTGGCACGGTAGAACTCGGCACCGGACGATCCGTTGTCGTAGGTGTAGACGTGGCTGGAGTCGGGGAAGATGGCATCGTTGTAGCCAACGTCGGAGTTTGGCCGGACAGTGGCGGTGGAGCCTGCTATGTCGAGGATGCCGACGCCAGCGGCAGAGACGGAGTGATCGAGTCCGGGCAGGGTGCTTAGACCTGTGGCCTGTGTGGAGCTTGAGCCATTGCGGAGCGGAAAGGTTCCGGTGAGGGTTTGGGATGTGAGGTCGAAGCGAGCGATGCTGTCTGCGCCGCTGAGGGCGATGTAAAGGAGGTTGCCGCTCGAGGTTTCGGCGAGGAGGTTGGGCTCGCTACCGACGACGATGGGCGTGCCGGTGGAGCCCGTTGCCGGGTCGACGGCAACGAGGCTGTTTCCGGTAAAGCCCGTCGCGGTGCTCGGAAGTGCCGCGTAGAGCTTGCGGGTAAAGGGATCGTAGACGATGGCGTTGGCGGGGATGTTCAGCAAACTATAGATATGGAAGGTGAGAGCAGAGGAGGTTCCCCCACCCGGAGCCGCCGAGGATACGGAGATCTTGGCCCAGCCGAGGTTACTGATCAGTGAGCTGTCCACGGTAGCCGTGAGTTGGGCGGAGTTAATGAAAGAGGTGGGCAGGGAGGCGCCATTCCAGAGGACGGTGGAGGCAGTCGTGAAGTCACTGCCATTGACAGTGAGGGTGAAGGAGTCCGAGCCTTTGGCGGCGAGGTTGGGTGAGAGCGAGGCTAGGGAGGGAAGAGGGCTATAGAGGCTGCCGCTGAGGGTGGTGAAGGCGGTGACCTGGTTGTTGGAGGTATCGGGATCGAAGGTCTGCGCGGTGACGGTGGCGAGCGTCTGAACTGGCCCCGCGCTGCTGGGTGTACCGGTCAGGGTGATAGTGACGGAGGCACCACTGGGGACTGCGCCGAGGTCGCACGAGAGAGAGCCGCCGACATTGCAGGATCCCTGGGAGGTGGTGGCCTGCAGTGCGAATTTGATGGCTGCGGGGAGAGAAGAGCCGAGCGAGACGCCTTGGGCTGGGTTGGGTCCGGAGTTCTGGACGGTGAGCTGGTATGTCAAGCTGCTGCCGGTAGTGGCAGAGGCAGGCAGCTGCGCGGTGAGCTTGAGGTCGGCGGGAGCGCTGCTCGTATCTTTAACGAACTGGCCGTGGAGGATGAAGAGCTGTGAGCCGGTCTGGAAGGCAAGACCGGTCTGCCCCCACCGGATGAGGTGTGCCGGCGAGTTGGTAGGAAAGCCGTTGACACCACCGACGGGGAGCGAGGCGATGGGGTTGAAGGTGGCCTCATCGTAGGAGTAAAGGCTGTAGTTGCTGCCATAGGCGCCGTAGAGGACGAAGGCGCGGTTCAGCGTTGAGTCCGAGACGATGGGGCCGACCGCGTTGGCCGTTCCGTTGGACCCATTGGGGATGGAGAGCTGGGCGAGGTTGGCGCCCGTGGTCGCGTTGGAAACGACACCATTGGGCGAGAAGAGCAGGTCTTTGTCGAACTGCAAAGTGGTTCCGCCGCCGGTGGTGCTGAGGTGGTCAATGGCGGTGATGCCCGAGGTGCCAACGGTGAGCCGATAGAGTTGGTTTCCGATCGATTGGCTGGAGAGATAGAGTGTGTTGGCGGAGGCGCCAAAGGCAAGGGCGCCGTAATTCTGGTTGAAGTAGGATTCGATGTTGGCTGTGGTTTGCGGCCGAGCGACGCCGGAGTCGTAGATGGTGCCGACGCCATTGTTGGCGTAGACGGCAACGGAGTTTGGCTGTCCGGGGAGGACGGCCAGACCCTGCGCGGTGTAGGGGAGGTTGTAGACACCGGGACCTCCACCGAGCGAGAACTGGATGCCTGTGGTGTTGGTCTGGAGGTTGACTTCCCGGACGGCGCCGGCGCCGTTGAGGCCAACAAATGCGGTTGTGCCGTCGTCTGAAAGCGCAAGGAGCGTGGGTTCGCTGCCGACGAAAATAGTCTTCTGGATGGCGCCCGAGATGGGGTCAACAGCGACGAGGCTGTTGCCAAGACCGGGTCCGCCGGTGCCAGCGACGGTGGCGTAGATCAGACCGTCGCGCGAGTTCCACACGATGTCGTTGGCAGGCAGGGCGACGTAGGTAGAAAAGGCGGTGGTGGAGGGCGCGGCGCCGAGATTTTCGGGCGTCTTCACGGTGATGGTAGCGGTATCGGGAGTGGCGAGGAGAGCGGCCGGGACGACTGCCGAGAGGGTGTATGCACTCGCGGTGGTCTTGAGTGGCTGCCCGTTCCAAAGGACGACGCTGTCATCGAAAAAGCCATTTCCAGTAACCGTGATGGTGGTATCCGGGGTGCCGATGGGAACGGAGGCGGGCTGGACGGAGATGGTTGCGGACGGGTCGATGACGGCCAGAGAGAAGGGCGCCGAGCGTATCGCAGGGATGCTGGCCGACGCGGGGTTAGTTACGACGACCTGGAAGGAGCCCGAAGAGAAAAGGGCGGAGGTGGGAACCTGCGTGACGATCTGGGATGCAGTCTGGCTGACGATGCTGAGCGGAATGCCAGAGACGGTAGCCGTGGCGTTAGCGGCAAAGCCGGTGCCGGTGATGGTGAGGGGGACAGGGGTGCCGTTGTTGGAGCGATTTACGGGAATGCTGGAGGGGCTGAGGGCGGTGATGGCTGGAGGAGCGACGACATTGAGGGTCGCTGCTGCAGAGGTTCCGCCGGAAGGAGCGGGATTGGTGACGGTAAGGGAGCCAGTGCCGGCGGAGGCGAGGTCCGCGGCGGAAAGGCTGATGGTGAGGGAGCTTGCGCTGTTGAAGGTGGTGGGACGGGCGGTGCTGTTCCAGTTCGCAACGGAGTTGGGCTCGAAGTTGGCTCCGGTGAGGGTGATCTGCGCGGCGCTACCCGATGGGACAGAGGAGGGGCTGAGGGTGGTCAGTGTGGGGACGAGGCTCGTGATGGGCAGGCTGAAGACTTTGGAGACGCCGCCGTTGGCAGGAGAATTTACGACGGTGAGGCTGCCATTCCGACCGTTTGCGAGGTCTGCTGCAGGTATGACGGCCTGGAGCGACGTGGCACTGACAAAGGTCGTTTGGAGGGCGACGCCATCAAGCCCGACGGAGGAGGAGCTGAGAAAACCGGTGCCGGTGAGGGTGATGGTCTGTGCTGGCGAACCGGCGGGGAGGGAGGCCGGGGCGACGGCGGTGATGACCGGTGGGCTCGAGACTGGAAGGGAGACGGTAGCCGAGGCGCTGCCGCCGGGGCCGGGATTATTCACCGAAATCTGGCCCACGCCGAAGCTCGCGGTATCCGCGGCGGAGAGAGCGACGGTGAGCGACGTGGAGCTGACAAATATGGTGGGCCGAGGCGAACCATTCCAGAGGACGGACGAGTTTGCCTCAAAGCCGGAGCCGGTGAGGGTGATGGTGGCGGGCTGATTGAGCGGGACGGTGGTGGGCGAAATGGTGCTGATGGCGGGAGTGGGGCTGTTGATGGCGAAGTTAACGACTGGCGAGGTACCGCCGCCGGGCGATGGATTGGTGACTGTGACGTTGACTGCTGCACCGGCTGCGAGGGCGGCGGCAGGAACGGTAGCGGTGAGCGACGTGGCACTGACATACGTCGTGGTCAGGGGCGTGCCGTTGAAGTCGACGATGGAGGCTCGGACGAAGTTAGACCCGGTTACCGAGAGGGTTTGAGAGGGCGCTCCGGCGAGGATCATAGCGGGAGAGACGCTTTGGACGGCCGGGACGGGATTGGACGTGGGCTGCGAGGAGCCGGTGGAACTTGAAGGGACGCCACTGCCACAGCCGGCGGCAAACGAAAGAAGGAGGGCAGAAGAAAGAAGGTATGACAGGGCAGACAGGCGCACAGCAGCTCCGAAGATTGGTATAGGGCTTCGAGCGCAAGTGGCGCACGAACAAGCGGGAACGCAGAGCAATCGTACGGGCAGTTTCGAACGGTGTGCCTTCTTTTTTACTCCGCCTATCACCGAAGTAACCCTGGGCTCACCTACGATGGCACTGTTGCATGTCGGGCAGAAGCGCAGATCCTCCTCTTGACTTAGCGATCAGGCGGCAACCCTGGAAGAGCCGCTTCACGGTGCAGATCTCACGGTCGACGCCTACTTGTACGTGAGACAGTGACCCGCGTCGGATTATGCGCTGGTCTCGAACCCTTGATCGTAGCTGTCGCAGTCCTCATGGTCTGAGAGCCTCGTGCCGTGCTGGCCGCGCGGGAACACTCGACCGTTAAGGAAAGCGCGACTACTGCATCCTCGCCCTCCTGGTTGGCTGCGTTCTGCGGAGGAGAAAGCTGGCCTTGCTCACCGTCGAGGACAGTGATCTGCCGTTCTGTGGATCGGCTGGCCCGCAATCTGGCAATGAGATTTGCCTGACTCCAAGGGGACAGACCCTGATAGGCGTCGATAACGCCTATGCAGCTTGAAGAAGAATGCTCTCTGATAGAGGAGATGCACGCGAGCGTTTGCATCGGCAGTCGATGCCAAGCGCGCAGGGTGATGCGCCGACATCGCGTGGGGCGGTCCCTTGTGGTCAAATGCATCATCCCTGGACCGCGAAGCGCACTCGAAACGAGGTTTCTGCATGGTACGTACTCTTCTTGCCTGTTTGTGCCTGGTTGCATGCCCCTTCAGTTCTCCCGCGCAGGAGCCCAACTCTATCTTTGTCACAAGCCCAGATGGACGCATCACGCTTGAGCTTTCCGCGCCCGGCGGCGCGCTCAACTATCAGGTTCGCGTCGCTGGGCAGCCCGCGCTGGAGCCTTCGTCTCTAGGCATAAGGAGCAACGACCAGGAGTTGGGGCAAGGGGTCTCTCTCGGCAGCCCGGAGCGGCGCACTGTGCGCGAACAGTATCGGTTTTGGGGCGCTCACGCGACAGCAACCAACAGTGCCTCCGAAGCCACGATCCCTGCCCATGCGCATGGTGAAACCTACATGGTCGATCTTCACGTCGCGAACGATGGTGTGGCTGTGCGTCTGCGACTGCCTGCCCTCCCTGGACGCCGTGTGCAGGCCGATCGCTCAACTTGGGCGCTCGCGGGCGACCCTGTCATGTGGGTCGACAAGCTCGACGCATCCTACGAGAGCCCGTACCACACCACCTCACTCTCCCGGCTTGGGCAGGACCTGTTGGGTTTCCCCCTGACGGCGAGGCTCGCAGATGGGACCTATGTGACGCTGACTGAGGCTGCGGTCCGTGACTATGGCGACCTGGCAGCAAAGCCGGGAACAGACCACGCTCTTCATGGGGAGCTTTACGCCGATCCACAGGGCTGGAGTACGAACGAGGCCGTCAACCAACCCTGGCGCGTCATGGTGATCGCCCGGGACCTGAATGAGTTGGTAAACACCACGCTGGTTCAAAATCTCAATCCGGCACCCGGTCGCGAGATGGCGCAGGCAGCGTGGGTTCGTCCGGGCAGATCCTCCTGGCAGTGGCTTTCCAGCGGAGATCCCGTTGAAGGGGAACAGAGTCAGTGGGTTGACTGGACGTCTCAGCTCGGCCTCGACTACTACCTCATTGATGAAGGATGGGAGCACTGGCACGACCCCTGGAGCACCCTCGCCAAAGTGGTCGCTTACGCTCGCTCCAAAAACGTCAGAATCTGGATCTGGGTCCACAGCCGCCAGGTCGCAGATGCTGCTGCGCGGGAGTCTTACTTTCAACAGGCTATGCAGGCTGGCGTGGTCGGGGTGAAGATCGACTTTCCACCACCGTCCAAACGCGAGGTCTCTGACTGGTACTACGACACCGCCGCCGCCGCTGCCGAACGCCATCTCATGGTGGACTTTCACGGGGCCACCAAACCCACGGGGATGGAACGCACCTGGCCCAACGTCCTGACGCGCGAAGGTGTGCGTGGGCACGAGTGGCACATAACCCGCTACCACCGAATACTCGAACCCGACCACGACGTGATACTCCCATTCACCCGGTATATCGCTGGCCCGGGCGACTACACGCCCACGGTCTTCACGCCTTCTGAACTGCAGGGCAACACCTGGGCGCATGAGGTGGCGCAATCCATCGTGTTCACGTCGCCCTTTCTCTGTTTTGGCGGCTCGCCAGCTTCCTACCTAGACAACCCGGCACGCGACGTGCTCACCGCGGTCCCTCCTGTTTGGGACGAGACCAGGGTCCTCGCCGGCAGCGAGCCGGGCAAGCTCGTCGCGGAGGCACGTCGCTCCGGCAAGCAGTGGTTCGTGGCCGTGATCAACGGAGGACAATCCTCAACCCTTACCATTCCGCTCGACTTCCTTGGGCCGGGCGCCTGGAAGAGTACGCTTCTGCGCGACGCCTCCTCTGGCAAACCCGATGCGTTTGATCGCAAGAACAGCTCCCTGCGCTCAACCGCGCAGATCAAGCTCGATCTCCAACCGCGCGGGGGCTTTGTCGGTTGGATCCGCCCGGACTCGCCGGCGAAGTAAAAGCTCATGACGACCATCGGGTCTGCGGTTCTTCTCGACGCGGCTGCAGCCGTGATCGAGGAAGTCGGAGATGAAGCGACCACGATGACTTAAACCGCGGAGAGAGCCCAGCCTTCCGTTGGAGCTGTGTACCAGTGCCACTGCGACAGACCACGTGCGACACGGCCTGTTTTCGGTCGTCGACTACCCCGATTGCCTGTTGGCGGGCAGTCGGTGCCGTGTCTTCAAGCTCGCTGTGTGCGAGGATCTCGAGTCGGATACTCACCTTTTTCCCACGCACCGTGGCGCGCTCCACAGCCTATCTGCGAATGTGCGTCAGGAATACAGGTCCGGTCGCTCGCGACCTTCACCGTAGCTACTGTGAAGGAGTGACTCTCGATGACCTCAAGCACGTCCCGGACCGGCAGCACCTTGCTGCGGTTCTTCGCTCCCTTCTCCCCTTCCTCGAAGAAGACCACTCCATCAGCCCGACCCGGGGCGGGCGAAAGGCTGCGTTGGAGACGCTGGCGCTCATCAGGCCGCAACCCTATGAACGCAATCGCAACTTCCTCTCCGGTGATGTGACCCGCCTTTCGGCTTACCTTCGGCATGGCGTACTCACCCTGGCCGAGGTCCGCGACTACGCGTTGGCGCAGGTGGCCGAACCTGCACATGCGGGCAAACTCATCAACGAGTTTGCGTGGCGCGACTACTGGCAGCGCCTTTATGTCGAGTTGGGTGAGGGCGTGTGGCAGGACCAGGAACCCTACAAGACCGGCTTCACTGCAGACGCTTACACCGACGATGTGCCGAAGGAGATCCTCGCCGGCGAGACAACGCTGGTGTGCATGGACGACTTCTCCAAGGACCTCCGCGACACTGGCTACCTCCACAATCATGCCCGGCTCTGGTTTGCGGCCTACATCGTTCACTGGCGCCATGTTCGCTGGCAGGCGGGTGCCCGGTGGTTTCTGGAGCACCTGATCGATGGGGACCCGGCAAGCAATAATCTTTCCTGGCAGTGGGTCGCGTCGACGTTTGCGAGTGCGCCCTACATCTTCAACCGCGAGAACCTCGAGCGCTATACCGAAGGCATCCCTTGCAACCGCTGCCCTCATGCCACGGCCGGAACCTGCCCCTTCGATAAGAGTTACGAGACTCTTGAGCAGGAGCTTTTCCCGCAGCTGCATAACCGAGCCGGGCAGTCTGCGCCGATACCGCCCAGACCGTATGCGCGGCCCCAGCAAAGGGAGCCTTCAACCGTTCCCACCGGTAAGCCCCTGGTATGGCATCACACGGACAGCCTGAACCCCGCATCCCCTATGCTGCACGGCCATGAGGAGGCCAATGCCGTGTTCGTGTGGGACCTGGGCTGGCTGCTCCCAACCGCATCTCGTTGAAGCGTACTTTGTTCCTCGCGCAGTCTCTTGTGGAGATGCCGGGCATGGTGGATGTGCGCGTCGGCGAGCCGGCTGAAGAGCTGCTCGCAGCCGCTCACTCTGCACGGGCAGACTATATCCTCGCTCAGCGAACCCCGGATCCGCGCCTGAATGCCGCAGCGGTCATGGTAGAGCCGCACCTTCCGGTTGTATGGTTCGACCCGCCTACCTTTGTTCAGAGCTCGCGCGGCTTCGACCTGAAGCGCTTCTCCCGCTACTGGAAGCGCGCTCAGCCGATCGCCATGCGGCCTACGCCGACAGTGTCCGTGGATTAGGGCCGAGTTGAACCAGCCGCACCGCATAAAGAAGCTAGATTGGCGAGTGAGCCAGAGCCAGCTGATACCTCTCAAAGAGACGAAGAAGCCAGAACTTCCATGGTACGCATCGTCGTTCCGTCTGCCCGTCCAGGTACGGGTGTGAGGTTGCCACAGCAGCGAAGCTCATGCTTTCCCCATCAAGCGTCAGGCCCACACCTCGAGCCTTGACGAGCGCTTCTTTGAGGACCCAGTACCTGAGAAATGTTCTGGACTGCTCCTCTTTTCCGACTCGGCGCCAGTACGCAAGCTCCTCCGGGGTGAGCACGGCCGGGGCGATCTCCGATGCATTGGGGAGTCCGTGCTCGTCTTCGACGTCGACGCCAATCTGCCCGGAGCGCGTAATGGCGCAGACGACCAGCGACCCTGAGCGGGAAAGGTTGAAGTTCACTGGAGCTACTCCGGTGTGGGATCGTATCTCGTCCGCGATCTCCACAGAGATTGAGGGTCGACCGAAGTGGTTTCTAGCGAAGCGCCATTCCGCAGGTGAAAGGTAGGAGTACTGCGACAAGACGGATCGAACCATGAAACGAGTAGTGAGATAGAGGCTACGGTTCTTAGGAAAGCGGAACTTGTCGGCACGCTCTAGCTCGGCGTCGGTCAGCAAGCCGGTTCGTTGCGGAACGGAGAGCGCGGACGCGACCACATCCTCGGTTCGACAGAACCACAGATCAATAGGAGCTGATGCTACAGACGTGCAGTGCGTCTGGAGAATTGAGGAACGGAAGACAGCGACGTGCATCGGGGCTTGGTCAGCACCGAGCATCTCCGTTCCATCGACCACAACGTGCAGCTGAAGGTGGGCGATGTCGTTCATCAATTGGATGCCAAGGTTGACGCATCACCTAGAACGGTGGCGATCTCCTGCGCGATCTGCCGAGCTGCGTCGGGATTGAAGAGATCCTCGTGGTGGCCGGCAATATTCTTTGCGATCAGTTTACCGGTGACAGTAGCCTGCCAGCCTGGCAGAAAGTCGACACGGCTGGGACGGTCTACGGGGCGCAAGAGAAGAACATCTCCCGAGTATGTTGGCGGTGTGTAGCGATAGGCAGCGGTTTCTGCTGATCGCTGACACGCGTCCATCTCTGTCAGTTCAGGTTGGGCTTGCAGAATTTTTCTAAGCCGAGAGAGGACACGCTGTTGAAGCGTCTTGTTAGTTGACACTCCACTGCGAGCCTGTCGAACGTAGAACGAGAGCTTGCTTAGCTCAACGGCAAGAGAATCAACTGCTCGGTAGAAGCTGGGGTTCTGGGCATCAAGGAGGACGAGCAATGCGACTTCGTGGCCTCCGCGTTGGAGCTGCGCAGCCGTCTCAAATGCAACGATCCCGCCCGTACAGAATCCGCCCACGATGTAGGGACCCTGTCTTTGCGCGTGGAGAATGGTTGCAACATGTCGCCGCGCGATCTCTGCAATCTCTGGCGATGGCCCCATCGCCTGCAGATCGATTTCAGTCAGAGTGAGCCCGAATACGGGACGACTTGCGCCGACGACCGCGGCAAGGGCCCGGATTGCAGGCGGTGGATGCAACCAGAACAGAGCGGAACCACTGCCGTGCGGCTGGAGAGGGATCAGGCCCTGCGGAAGCGTGCTGTCAAGGAGTGACGCTTCAATGAGTTCTGCCTGTTGCTGAACGGTAGGCGCGTGGAAGAGCGCTGCCATAGAGAGAGAACTGGAGAAGGCCAGATTGATCTTACGCTGCAACACAGCAACAAGAAGGGAGTGGCCGCCGAGATCGAAGAAGTTGTCATGAACACTGATGCCATCTTCCTGAAGCACCTCCGCCCAGAGCGAGACAAGCTTTCGCTCCGTCTCTGTCGTCGGGTCTCCGGAGGTTCGCGTCACCCCAGCGAAGGAGGGCGGTGGGAGGGCACCTCGGTCAGTCTTGCCATTGGAGGTAAGCGGGATAGCCTGAAGAGGAGTGACGTAGGACGGAATCATGTACTCGGGCACTTCGTTCTTCAAAAAGAGCCGGAGATCTGCGAGATCCGGCGGAGGGCCGCCCCGGCCCACGACATAGACGGTGAGGCGCACGCCGCCAACTGGATCTGACCAGACCTTTGCGGCTGCGGCTTCGACCCGAGGATGCCGTGAGATAGCAGCCTCGACGGCTTCGAGTTCGATCCTGAATCCCCGCACCTTGACCTGGTTGTCCGTGCGCCCCAGGCACTCGAGTGTTCCATCCGGCCGCCGAATGGCGAGGTCACCCGTGTAGTACAGGCGAGAGCCGCCCGTAGACTCCGGAGAGACAAATCGTTCCGTTGTCAGATCGGGGCGGCCGCGGTACCCTCTTGCGAGGCCTACCCCGCCCAGGTACAAGTGCCCGGGAACGCCCACCGGAACGAACTGCTGGCGCTCATCGAGCAGGTAGGCCGTAGTGTTTGCGATAGGCTTCCCAATGGAGACGGGACCCGACCCGTGCGTGACTCGTGAACAAGTTGACCAGATCGTTGTCTCAGTAGGCCCGTACATATTCCATAGCTCAACAGGCAGGGCGAGCAGGCGATCGGCCAAGTCGCGCGAGAGAGTTTCACCACCACAAATGGCACGCAAAGGTCTTTGTGCAGTTGATCCACTCCAGCCACTTGCCAAAAGAGCTCTCCACGTTGCGGGAGTTGCCTGCAGGACAGTGCACCCTGAGCTTTCGATTGCGGCAGTCAGCAGCGTTGGATCCTGAGCAGTTTGGCGGTCAGCGATGACGACTCGACCGCCCATGAGCAGCGGGAGGAAGAGCTCAAGTGCGGCGATATCGAAGGAGACCGTAGTCACCGCAAGCAAGGTGTCATCTGCGGAGAACCCGGGTTCGCGCGCGAAGGACCGGAGCGCATTCAGGAGGCTAACGTGCCTGATCTCCACAGCCTTTGGACGACCTGTTGAACCTGAGGTGTGAATGACGTAGGCGAGATCATCCAGGCCGGGCTGATTCGTTACCTCAAGGGTCGCGTCGGCCTGATGAGCTACCTCCTCAGTGGTCAGAATGCAGGCGTCCAAGACAGGGAGTAACGGCAGCAGAGCTTTCTCGGTGAGAACAACAATCGGTGCTGCATCTTGCAGGCTCAACGCCAGACCTGCCAGGGGTGTTGCCGGGTCGAGTGGAAGGTAGGCCGCTCCCGTACGCAGGATGGCTAGAAGGCCAGCGAGTAAATCCAGGGATCGAGTGAGCAAAACAGCAACGATCGAGCCCCGAGCAGCACCACGGCTTTGCAGGGCTAGCGCCAGCGAGTCTACCCGTGCCATCAGGCCCGCGTAGGTCCACTGCACTTTGCCGCAAACGGCGGCGATAGCAGATGGAGTGTCACGCGCCTGCATCTCGATAGCGTGGTGCAGCGTGCCTTGAGGGATCGCCTGGTCGGTCCTGTTCCACTCGCCGGCCCCGGACATGATCTCGAGCTCCCCGGCCGTAAGCAAGGGCAAGGTTCCCAGGTTGCGCCCGGGCGCTTCGCAGATGCCTTCCAGCAGAACGATCCAATGGTCGGCCATTCTGCGGATTGTCGCGGCCTCAAAGATATCTGTGTTGTAGATGAAGCGGGCGGCCATGTGGTCCGGTCGCTCATCAAGCTCCAGGTAGAGATCGAACTTTGCCGAACCTGTAACAACGTCCATCTGCGTCAGGTCCCAGCCTTCCATGAAGGGCTCAAGTGGGGGTTCGATGGAGAAGAACACCTGAAAGATTGGGTGATGATGACCGTCGCGCTGTTGCTGCACGGCGCGAACCACCCGGTCAAATGGAACGTCAGCAGCGGAGAGAGCGTCGAGTACAGAGTCGCGCACCTCCGCGAGGAACTCCGTAAACGGCGTCAACGCAGTGGGTCGGGTGCGTATTGCAAAGGTGTTCAGGAAGTAGCCCATCAGTGGTTCAAGCTCTGGCCTGATGCGCGCGTCCGTTGCCCCGCCGACGATGATGTCCTGCTGCCCGCTGTACCGAAACAGGAGTGTCTTGAATGCGGCAAGCAGGCTCATGTACAGCGTGACACGATGGGCGGAACTGAAGACGCGCAGTGCTGCCACCAGCCTGCCAGAAAGCTGGAAGCACTCCATAGAGCCGCGATAGGAGATCTGTGCTGGTCGAGGATGATCGACGGGGAGACTGAGCACCGGCAGTTCGCCAGCAAGCTGTTGCTTCCAGAAGTTCAGGTGGCGTTCCACCGTTTTGGAGGTGAGGTGCTGCTCTCGCCAGATCGCATAGTCGCCGTACTGTAACTCCGGGTCTGCATACGGCACCGGCTGACCGGCCGAGAGGGCGGCATAGATGGTGCCGAGCTCCGTCATGAAGATCCGGTAGATCGAGACCCCGTCGAAGATGATGTGGTGCAGTGTAAGCTGCACACGGTGTTCCTCTGACGAGAAGCGAAGCACGCGACCACGGAAGAGGGCGGCTCCGTCGAGAGGAAGCGCCTGCGCAGCATCCGCCGTGGCAAGCCGGAGCGCCTCCTCCTCTCTATCCTGCTGCGACAGGCCGCTGAGGTCCGTGAATGGAAGGTCGACCAGCGGTGTTGGATTGACAACCTGGACCAGGTCATCGCCAATGAGCGTGAAGCTGGTCCGCCAAGCCTCGTGACGGCGGAGGATCTCTTGGAATGTTGCATTAAAGACGTTCCGGTCGAAGCTCCCACGGCGATGGATTGTGATGGCCTCGTTGTAGACCGGCATCTGCGGAGCCGTGGAAGAGTGAAACCAAATACGTTGCTGTTCCGCGGAGATGGGAATGCGCGCACCTCGCGGGCGCGGCTTTACCTGCTCATCAGTACCGGGCGAACGCCCCGAGCCACTTAAGCGTCTTTTGAGCAGCTGCCGTTTTGCGTCTGACAGCACCTTGCCCTCGGCGGTGTCCATGGCTAGGCTTTCCCGGCTGGCGCTGCCTGAAACTGCAGTTGAAGCGCTGTCAGTCCGCGCAGACCCGTGTTTCCACGCCATTTGCAACGGGGCGTGACGAGCGTGAGATCGGCGAGGCGACGCAGCAGTGTTGCAAACGCAATCTGCCCCTCCAGTCTCGCCAGGGCTGCGCCAAAGCAGAAGTGCGCACCCCAACCGAAGGCGACGTGCCGATTATCCCCTCGCTTCAGATCCAGTCGGTCTGGTTCCGGGAACTGCTGCGGATCACGATTCGCCGCTGCCATGATGGCCATCACGGCGGTCCCTTTCTTTATGGCCTTGCCGCCGAGCTCTACATCAGCCGGAGCCAGTCTAGCCGTATGCTGACTGGGCGATTCAAAGCGCAGAAGTTCTTCCACAGCAGTGGGCAAAACGGCCGGATCGTCTCGCAGCAGCTCCAGGGCATCCGGGTGCCGGAGGAGGGTCAACAACCCATTGCCAATCAGGTTGGTGGTGGTCTCTTGGCCACCGATCATCGTTACGATTATGTTGGCTATTACCTCTTCATCGGACAGACGCGCGCCGTCGATCTCCGCGTCCATCAGTGACTGAATCAGTCCTTCACACGGAGTGGATCGCTGCTCCTGCATCTTCGAAGCCACGTAGGACTTCAGGTCCTCCAGACTCTGCAGAACCTGCGGCACGCGGTCGGGGTTGTGCTGGAAGTTTCCCAGCAGCTCAGCGAAGTCCGCAGACCACGCCTTAAGCTGCTCATGATCAGTTGCCGGTACGCCGAGCAAGGCAGCCGTAACGATCGCCGGGAAAGGGTTCGCAAAGTCAGCGATGAGGTCCATCTCACCTGTCTCAATGACCTTGTCTATGAGTTGATTCGCAATGCTCTGTACCGTGGATCTAAGGCTCAGGGCTCGTTGCGGTGTGAAGGCTCGGGAACAGAGATTTCGTAAACGCGTATGTGCCTGATCGTCCATGAACAGCATTTGCTTGACCATGATTTCCGCGAAGGGAGTCATCGCTGATAGGCCAAGTTGCTTTAGCTGCTCAGGCGTGGGTGTACGGCTGGCGGAGTACTTCGTAAGAACGGTTTGCACCTCGGGGTAGCTGGTGACAACCCAGCAATGGGCATAGGGATCCCAGTGCACGGGCTCGTGCTCCCTTAATCGCCTGTAGAAGGGGTATGGGTTTTCGAGCACAGAAGGGTCCAGCAGTCGCAAAAGACTGAACTGAGCTTCTGGCGAAAGGTCACTACGCAGCTTCGGAGAGTTTTGCCCTTTGTGCATTGCTCAATTGCCAGTCTGTCGGAGCGCCTCTTCTTCCGACATCGCGTCCAGATCCGCCATGAGCAAGGCTTCAACCCGCGAAGCCAGCGCCTGCACTGTTGCCGCCTCGAAGAGGTCGCGCAGCGTGAGGTCTACGCCGAAGGTGGCACGGATACGAAGCACGAGCTGCGTACCCAAGAGTGAGTGGCCTCCGATGAGGAAGAAGTCGTCCTTTACTGTTGCATCGTTTGCGCCCAGGAGCTTGTGCACGATGGCGAGCAGCTGGGATTCGACGGGGGTGAGCTCCTCGTCGGCGTTCTCCAGGGCGAGGGCATTGTCGGGCGTTGGCTGTTCGAGAGCAGATCGATCGAGCTTGCCATTGGCTGTGAGCGGCACCGCGGCCAAACGGACGAAGTGTGTTGGAATCATGTAGCCCGGTAGCCAACCTGACATGAAGTGTTGCAGTTCGGAGCTGACCGGCGAAGTTCCAGTGGCCGGGAGAACGTAAGCGACTAATTGCTTTTCGCCAGCAGTGTTCAAATGCGTGGTGACAGCGGCGAAAGCCACACTGGTGTGTTGATTGAGGACATGGGCGACCTCATCGAGTTCCAGTCGCTGCCCCCGTATCTTCTCCTGGTGATCAAGGCGACCGCAGAATGCCAGCTGCCCATCGGAGAGAACCATGGCCCGGTCTCCGGTGCGATACATGCGTGCGTCTGGCGCGTCTGAGAAGCGGTCCGGGAGGAAGTGCTGACGAGTAAGCTCCGGGAGATTACGGTAGCCTCGGCCAACGCCTGCTCCGCCGATATACATCTCGCCGGGTGTGCCCTCTGCCGCGTGTGCGCCGTCTGCGTCCAGCACGTATACGCTCGTACCTCTGATTGCTCGGCCGATTGTTGGCGCGGTGCTTCCCTGGGCTTCGACCGCGCCAGAAGTGGACACCACGGTGCACTCGGTTGGGCCGTAGTTATTGATCAACGTGAATGGCAGGTCCGCCCGAGGTCGGGAATGCAGCGTGTCTCCCCCTGTGAGCAGATAGCGGAGAGCCGAGTCGTGAGGCCAATCCATCTGGACCAGAACTGCCGCTAGCGCGGTAGGCGCGAACCCAAGTGTGATCGATTCCTGAACCATCCATCGCTGAAGAAGCTCAGGGGACAACCGGGTAGTGTCGTCTGCCAGAGTGACCGCTGCTCCGGCGGCAAGGTAAGGCCAGAGTTCCCAGCCTGCAGCGTCAAAACCAAGAGCCGCGAGATGGGTGGCGCGGTCGTGTTCTGTAACCGAAAATGCATCGAGATGCCAGGCGATCAGGTGAGACAGGTTGCCGTGGGAGATCTCGACACCCTTGGGCACACCGGTCGAACCTGACGTGTAAAGGATATAGGCAAGCGTGTCGCTTGAGACGTCCGTCTTGGCTCTGGTGAGTGGCACCGAAGCCAAGGTGGCGGTGGTCCAGGGGTCTATCCCGACGCGGTCACCAACTACACGCGGCAGTGATTCATGACTGGCAACGACTGTCCCTGCGCCTGAGTCGTCGATGATGAACCGCTGACGCTGCTCCGGCCATGTCAGATCAATCGGGACGTAAGCCGCACCGAGATACATCGATGCAAGGGCGGTGATGACCCATTCAAACGATCGTGGGAGGCAGATAGCTACTGCGGACGTCGAGGTCGCCCCTCCCTGCTGCAAGAGGGCCGCCATCCGCGTTACTCTTCGCTGCAGTTGAGCATACGTAATGGTTGATGAACCCTGCTGAAGAGCAACGCGATCCGGGAACCTGGCAAACGAGGAAGAAAGTGATTCAAGTAGTGAAGCCATAACGCCTCCAGGTGCGATACGAGATCAGGACCTGTCAGGGTGACCGTCAGCGTGTGACGATGTGATTTGATTGCGAGGTGATGGCCCGCCGGCCTGCCTCACGTAAGTGTGACCGATGCCCTACGTGGCCCATACCATCCATGGCTTAGCGCAAGGAGCTGCACTGGAGCGCTAACCCCTTAGCGCTTCCGGAAATCCTCGGAATGGCAGCACTAGTCCGTTGACTCGAGAGCCGCCAAAAGCCGGCGTGAGTGAGTTAAGCATAGAAGCTATAGCAACGCAAGCGGATGCTACGACGGCACGAGGATGGCGGATGGCAGTCCGAACATCGGCGAAGCCGCTGTTCCAGTTTTACGATAGCGACGGCTACTTCATAGGTCATTCTTCCTAGATGAACACTTCTTCATCTAGGCGTTTTCGCTCCGAAATGTTTCCCTAGACAACAACATGGAGGGGCAGGTCGGGCGCAGTTCGCTATCTCGTTCGTATCTTTCTCGCAGGTGCAACAATGCTTCCGCTGCACTCGTTGCTGTCCAACGGAAGGCATCTGTGTTCTCGAAGGAGGCAGATGCTCCCTGCCACAGAAACGCGAGCAACTCGCTTCCGTAGTGCTACTGACTACCGTGCAGAGCTCGCTTGCGCTTGAGGCTCAAGCGGAAGTCTCACCTCAATGCGTGCGCCTCCGCCTGGTTTGTTGCTTGCGACTGCTGAGCCGTCGTGGCTTCGAGCGACCGCTGAGACAAATGCAAGACCGAGCCCGAAGCCGGAGGACGCCGGTCCTTTTACATAGCGATCGAAGACACATGGCAAGAGGTCTGTCGGAAAGCCTTCGCCATCGTCTTCGACCCGGAGACAGACGCTGCCTGCGTCCTGATCAAGGACGACGGAAGCTGTGCGCCCGCTGCGGAGGTGCTTGAGTTCATTGTCGAGCAAGTTGGAAAGCAGCCTCTGCATAAGAGAGTGGTCTGCCTGAATATACGTCTGTTCCATGCTGCGAACATGCAGTCTGAGCCCAACCTGCGCAAAAGCCGGTTCGTAGAGGTCTGTTAGCGTTTGCAGGGTGCCGCTAAGGTCGAAGTGTTCCCTTCTGATGCGGAGAGCATCAGCGCTGCCTTCAGAGACGTCGAGTGACGTGTTCAGCAAGGAGGAGAGGCGGTCAACCTCTTCAATGCATTGTCCTACAGCAGAGTCACGCTCCCCATGGTCATCACGAAGAAGCGTGATCTCTAGCTTTCCGCGGAGTGTAGTTAATGGACTACGGAGATCGTGCGCAAGTGCGTCTGACATGGCGTGCAGTTGCTGTATGGAGGTCTCGACGCGATCCAGCATGCCATTCAGGGTTAAGGAAAGTCGTGAGATCTCATCATTGCTCCTGGACACCGGCACGCGACTACTTAGATTGTTCCGGCCGATCGTTTCAGCCGTTTCGGTGATCGCCTGGATGCGGCTTAGCATCCGTCTGGCGCTGATGTAGATGATGGTGCTGCCAAGAGCGATCACGGTAAACCAGATCGCGGCGAAGTCGAGGCGGAGGCGGTTCAGGACCTTACGTTCGTGCTGGCTTGAGAGAGCGAGATAGATGTGGTCTCCGTTGTCGAGAGTCGCCTCTGCTACTCGAAACGGCACGTCGAAGCTTGGGATGCGGATGTCAGTTGGACGTTCCGGCGTGAGGTCACTGCGAACGACGGCACGCGTGACTTCGAGATCGGAGCCGGCGCCGGTATGCGTCTTGATCGTTCCGTCTTTGCTGAGCTGTAAGAAAAACACGGCTCGATATGGAGCACTTGCACCGGTATTGTCGTTCGGCACCTCGCGGCTGGCGAGCTCGGCTACCTCGCGAGTTAACGTGTCCTGCATGCGATCTGGGGTGGTACGTTCTGCGATCTCAGCAAGGACACCCAGCTCTCCGGTGAGCCAGCTGTCCGCGCGATCCTGGATCTCGATAGCCAGAAACTGCAGCAGAAAACAGAACGCAACTGCTGTGCCCACAGCGAAGGCGATGGAGCCCCAAACCGAGATGCGCCACGCCGCCGTTCCCTGTTGCCGATCAGCGATCCTTGAGAACATAGCCCATGCCCCGCAGTGTTTTTATGAGTGGAGTCTCGCCTTCTACATCAACCTTGCTGCGCAGTCGATAGATGTGCACATCCACGATGTTTGTGTCCGGATCGATGCGAACCTTCCAGACCTGATCAAGGATCATGGAACGTGTGACAACACGTCCCGCGTTGCGGCACAGGTACTCCAGAAGAGAAAATTCCTGAGCTGTGAGCCGAAGCTGGCGCGTCCCCCGAGTTGCTTCGCGGCGCAGCAGGTCAAGCTCGAGATCGAGCGCCCTGATCGTAGTAGGGACCGGTGCCGTGGCCTGGGTTCTCCTGATAAGGTTGCGAACTCGTGCTGTGAGTTCGGCTACGGCGAACGGCTTCACGAGGTAATCGTCCCCTCCCTGCTCCAAGCCTCGGACGCGGTCGCTTACCGAACGGCGGGCCGACAGGATCAAGACAGGCGTCAATAGACCTTGCCCGCGCAGCTTGGTAATGAGCTCGAAGCCATCTACATCAGGGAGACCGAGGTCCAGTACGATCGCCGCATATTCTGTCTGCGAAAGCAGGTTTTCCGCAGACTTTGCGGAGCGCGCGAGGTCGACGATGAAACCGGATTCCGCAAGGCTCTTTTCGACAAAGGCTCCGATCGACAGATCATCCTCTATAACGAGAACACGCATTCCAAACAGTCTAGAGAGTTTGCTTCTGATGAAGTAATTGTCATGTAGCCGCACTAGCTCAAGCTGGTGGCAAATCAGCTCACCAGGTCTGGGGCAGGGTCAAGCTCGTGATATCGCTCGGTGTCAGCTAGTCTTGGCGGCGCCGTTAGGCATGACGTCAAGCTCGACAAGGCACCGCCGGCTCAGTCGGCGGCCTTGCGGTTAGAGCGGGTACCGCCGTCAACGGCTCACGCCGCGCCTGCAGGCTCCCGCAGCGTACGGTCTCTCAGAAGTCGACCTTCGTGTGGAAGCCAAGCACGAAGGCGTTCCTGGAGCCTCCTCCGGAATGGAGGTAGTACTGCGCCACTGGTTGAAGCAGGATGCCCCGCGGAAGATCAATCAAAGCGTTGATTTCAAGTGCGTGTTCCGCGTTGGTGGCTTTGGAGAAGGCCGTGGAGAAGGACGAGGCGAGGCCACTGCGTACCCAAGCAAACGCTACAGTGTTGTGCCGTCCGAGCAGAAGTGGTTCGTTGAACCGAACGCCTACATTCAGATCCTGGTTTGCAGCTGTTCGATCCGCAGGCGTCCAATCGCCGCTGAGGGCAACATCGATTCCTTGACCGGCTACCCGAGCTCGTCGGTATATCGCCTGATTTGCTGAGCCGTAGATCAGGTAGTTTCCTGATACAGGGACCGCGCTGGAAGACGACAGGAACTTGCCAGGATTGAAGGTTGCACCAACACGGTAAAGGCCGGGGTAACCTCGTCTCGATTCGACTGTGTCCTGAGGCTTGAGCGCGGACGACCGCTTTCCCGGCACATAACCTGCCTCATACGCCGATGCAGCAGCCCCTCGGAATTGCGGCACCAGACCGGTCTCATTATGGGCGTATGGAACGCGGTCAGCAGCGAACACCATGGCTTTGGCATATGCATGTGGGAGCGGCGAAACCCTTACCTCCGCAGCGGGTGTGGAGGGAGGATCAAAGCTCTCATAGTCAGCGCCACGGTTCCCGAGCCCATATTGGAACGGTTCGAAGACGTACGAACTTCCAAAGAGTTGCTCTCCATAGGAATCCTGTGCGGCGAACTGTCCTGCTCGCAGGGCGAGGTGCTCCTGAAACAAGCGCTTTTCAAGCCACCAGGAGTCTAGGCGGAAGGTATTCTCGCTTGCAATCCCGCTTGGCCCTGAAATGGTACCCAGATACTTGCCCAGATTGCCGCCCCCTTGCCAGACGGCCGTCACATGCAGACTCAGGTCAGAGACCTTTATGCTGCGACCGAGATCCCAGTCGACCGTTCCGCGCGCTCTGGACCACACCGCGAGACGCTCCTTTTGTGCGCTCCGTAGATTCCACAGCTGGTCGCCCGCATAGATCAGATTGAGTTTGATTCCACGTTCAAGCAGTTTGGAGCGGGTCCCTCTCCAATCCCCAAAGAAGTGCTCCTGCCTTGCGGGTTCGTGCTCGTTTCGGTCCGAGCCGGCAAGCCGCTCCTCCACGACCTGACTGGATGCAAGGGCTGTGCAACATAGAAACGACACAAGAACCGCAGCTGACCACAGCCTGCTCATAGGGGCAACTCTTCCGCCTTTGCTCTGGTGGATGATTGCGTGACGTAGAACCACAGGACGTAGACCAACGAAATCACCGCGGGTACCAACCAGGCCCAGGGCTCGCCTAGCTTCACAGACGCCGCGCCCCCGGCACAGCCGAATACGAAGCAAGTGATGAGGGGCCATGTGGCGCTCCAGTTCTCCTCGCCCAGCAGCCGTGAACTCGGCCGCAACATGTCCAGCGCGGCGACTGTTGCCTGTACGAGGTTGCCCGTCATGACTGCGGTGGTTGGTACCTTTTTGCGCGTGAGGTGCAGCAACGCGTTCTGCGTGGCCATTGCGCTAACTGCCAGCATCGCCTGGACCAGGGCAACGCGTTCGTCTGGAACAGCTCCGCGAGCGCGCAGCAGACTAAGCAGAAAAGCACCACAGAGCAGGGCGGCTTGTAGTGACAGGAGGTGGGTACTGCTTGCATAACCGCTGGTGCCCACCCTGCTTGCGATCAGATCGGCGACGACGACTGCCAGCACAAAGACCGGTACAGCCAGCGCCTGAGCCGTATGCGGGTGGCGACCCTGAACTATGGCTGCAGCCACAACCACTACGTTGCCCGTGATGTGAGCGGCAAACAAGCCCCCGAGAGTAAGCCAGCTTGTTACGTCTACGGCGCCGGCGATGAGGCTCATGCAAGCGGGCAGATACGTGTTGGCGCCGAAGGTTGGAGTGCAGGGTGCGTCCAGCTCAGCCAATCTTTGACTCCTTCTGAAAGAAAGCACTGGCAAGTACTCCGTACAGTCGCTTCGGAACAACCAGCCCCAGGCCCATGCACAGAACAATGGCCGTTGCAGTCGTAGCGTCTGCCAGTGTTCTTGCCAGCATGTCCGGAGTCACTGAGGCCATGTGTTGATAAAGAGTGACCAGCCCACTGCTGGCGCGAAAGATGAAGATGCCAGGGATCAACGAAACAACAGCAGCAAACCCAACCGCGGCGAAGGGCAGGTTTCTTCGAACTGAGACGGGAATGAGGATGACCGCAACGATCAGGCAGGCGAAACCCGCCGCAGACGCCGATCCGAAGCCGAAGCTCGACATGACCCACCACCGCACTCCATGTGCAACCATGCCGGTAAGGATCGGCCAGCCCAGCATGGGAAGCGGCGTGGAGAAGTAAACACTGTATGAGGCTGCAGCGATACCCGCAGCAAGGACATCACGCCAGAGCGCGACGTGGCGACCTGGGGCGTCCACGGGAAGGTCACTTCCACCAAGCTGCAAACCAGCCACTACAGCGGTGCAGATCGCGACCAGAATGAGGCCCGCAAAGAGAAGACGCGAGACACCCAGCGGGATCCTGAGATAGGTCAGATCGAGGACACCATTCAGAATGTGTGGCCCGGGAACAAGGATCATGCACGGGCAGAGTGCGACCAACCGCAGTTCGGAGCTGACGTGGAGCTTCACCGCAAAAGCGCCTAGAAGGCCAGCGAGAAAAGAGGCTATGAGGGCCTGCATGATCACACCGGCGCCGAGCCGCCCCGCACCACGACGCAACAGAGCGCCGACTGCGGAACCAGCGGCAATCATCGCAATCGCTTCGTAGTGCACCGCCCCGAAGATCAGGCTCAGGGCTGTTGCGCCCGCGGCACACGCCAGCACGAACATCCACAAGGGTGCAGGCGTCAGACTTCCCGCCGATTCGATTGCGCGTAGCGAGGTGCTTGGGGTCAAAGACCGTCCGCACATGCTGTCTATCGCGAGATTGACGGCCTCGACGCGGTTCATAGCAACGGCAGAAGGGACGGCGTGCGTCACAAGGAGCAAAGGCTTCCCTGCCGAACCGTTCGCCTGCAGTGCAATTGCCCCCCAGCCGATGAAGAGGTCGCTCGAAACGGAAAGGTGTTCACTTAGCTTCCTTACCGATCGCAGCGTCTCGTCAGTCTCCTGGCCGTTGCTGTGCAACGCGTGAGCTGCCTTGGAGAGCAGCTCACAGCGTTCCAAGGTGTCCAAATCAAGTTCGTTGCTCGGGTCCCGGCGCATCACGCACCTGCCACACCACGGCCGACCATGTTGCTGGGGTTTACGTACCGATTGAACTGTTCCTCTGTCACGTGACCTGACTTCAGAGCCGCCTCCTTCAAGGTCACACCCTCAGCCATCCCCGTCTCCGCGATGTGAGCCGCGTTGATATATCCGATGACGGGGCTAAGAGCTGTCACCAACATCATGCTGTCGTCCACGTACTGGGTGATACGCTTCTCGTTCAGCTTCGTACCTTCAACCGAAAAGAGCCGGAATTTCTCGCAGCCATCTCCGAGGATCCTGGCTGAATGGAGAAAGTTGTTGATGATGATCGGACGCATGGCGTTCAGCTCGAAGTTCCCCTGCGAGCCAGCGAAGGCGACAGCGCCATCGTCACCAAGCACCTGAATTGTGATCATCACGATGGCTTCGCACTGCGTGGGATTCACTTTGCCGGGCATGATGGACGACCCTGGCTCATTCTGCGGAAGCAGCAACTCGGAAAGACCGCAGCGAGGTCCTGATCCAAGCCAGCGCATGTCGTTCGCGATCTTCATCAGTGCGACGGCCAGACCTCGAAGGGCCGCGTGAGCACGTACGATTGCATCCAGCGATCCTTGTGCCATGAACTTGTTCGGCGCGGTTACAAATGGCTTGGCGGTCAGCTCTGCGAGCTTCGCTGCGACTTTGCTGCTGAAGCCTTTGGGCGCGTTCAGCCCAGTGCCGACCGCAGTGCCACCCACTGCGAGCTGATATAAACCGCTGCGGCTGGCCTTGATGTCGGCCAGAGCGGCCCTGAGTTGTGCAGCGTACCCCGACCACTCTTGCCCGACCGTCAATGGCACGGCGTCTTCCAGGTGCGTTCGGCCAATTTTGACAACGCTCATCCACTGCTGAGCCTTCGCTTCAATGGCACCGGCCAGGGCATCAACTGCAGGTGTCAGCTTGTCGTCGATCTCGGTGACAGCGGCGATGTGCATCGCTGTTGGGAAAGTATCGTTGCTGCTCTGGCCCATGTTTACATCATCGTTTGGGGCAATGGGCTCCTGGCTGCCAAGCTCTCCTCCCAACAGTTGAATGCAACGGTTCGATACCACCTCATTCACATTCATATTGCTCTGTGTGCCTGAGCCTGTCTGCCAGACGTAGAGCGGAAAGTTGTCGTCCAGGGCTCCCGAGATTGTCTCTTCGGCCGCTTGGACGATGGCCTTAGCCTTCCAACTCGGCAGGCGCCCCTCTGCTTCGTTCACCAGCGCACACGCTTTCTTCACATAGCCGTACGCGTGGTAAACCTCCTTCGGCATGCGATCGTTCCCGATAGAGAAGTGAACAAGAGAGCGTGCCGTCTGAGCTCCCCAATAGCGGTTTGCGGGAACCTCGACCGTTCCCATGCTGTCGAACTCTTTACGTGTTCCAGTAACTGTGAGGCCGATTGGAATCTGCTTCAACTCCGGTGTCTTCTGCTGAATGTCGGGCATGGTGCCTCCTGATCATGATGGGATCCGAAAAGGATGGTGTTCGGGCGTGAAGCGAATGAGAAACAGGGCCGGGAGCCATGTTCCGCACAGAGCTACCTGGTGTCTTTGGCCCTTGCCGTCATCGTGGCTCGCGTCCACCACAGCAGCTCGTCGAACGCAGACTTGGTTGCAGAAAGGAGGTGCGGCTCGATTGCCTCGATCGGTTTGTCCCCGCCCTTGACAGTGATCGCGATGAAATCACCGCCGCTGATGTGCACCGTCTCGAAGGTTGACACCATCTGCAGCTCCAGACCGATCAGCCGAAGGTGCTCGATGGCGCGCGCCGCACCCACTCCGCCATAACCGATTGCGGTAAACGCTTTACGGTTCCACTCTGTGAAGGCCTGATCGAGCGCGTTCTTCAAAACTCCAGTGATGGAGTGGTTGTACTCGCACACCACGAAGATGTAGCCGTCGAAACGGGCGACGGTCTCCTGCCAGCGGCGTGCTTCCGGGCTCTTGCTGGGTACCCATCTGTCGGACGCTGCTTCATTGAAGAAGGGCATGGGGTGGTCGCGTAGGTCTACCAGCTCCACCTCAAACTCGTTGCGAGCCTGCGCTTGCTTCAAGATCCATTGTGCGGGCTTGTCGGCGATGCGCGCGTCTCGAGTGGAACCAATGATGACCGCAATACGCGGCTTCGTGGCGACGGCGCTCGCTTGCGAAACGATCTCTCTGTTTTCGGTTTCTGGCATAAAGCCTCCCTTTGTCGCGTGTTAGCAGGCCGTAGCCTGTGTTGAGGTTCAGCAGCAACTACGACGCAACGAGGGAAATCGCCCCGTGCACCGCATCAACTCAGCGGGCGGCGTAGCACAGTTCCTTCCCTATCGCGTCCAACAGCCCAGGTGCCTGTACGCGGCTAGCTAAAACGAGCCGCAGTTCTCCGTTGAAGGTCACTGCTCCCAGTCCACGCTCGCCCTCGAACCCGTAGAGCGCGGCAGGCCCCCACACATCGATCAGCCGTAACGCAGTGCCCTGATAGGCCGGCTCCCAGCGACCCAGGTTGCTCAAGAGCAGGTCCCAACCAGCGTGCTTGGCAGAGGACTCGTCCAGATCGTCTTTGGTTCTCGTCGCCTGAATGGCGGAAGCCCTGCCTGACGCTGCGCCCGACAACGCCTGATCTGTCAGCGCCGCCGCGGCAGCAGCCTTCATGATCCGCGCCAACTCCCAGAAGTCGTTCGACTGCTCCGGAAGTAACACCAGCGTTGTTGTGCTGATCGCCAACATCAACTCTTTGTCCAGGCCTACCCGGGAACGCACATCAACGGGCATCATCAAACGCACCGGTTCAGTTCGCCATGCAGGCGCCGCAGTACGCCAACCATTCACCATGGCAGCGGCCAGCGCCCCTGTCACAGTGGTTCCTTCCGCGCGAGCACGCTCGATCAGCTGGCTGGTTTCTGCAGCGCTCAGCCTGGCGGTCTCCAGCGCTGTCCATGGGTGGTCATAAGGCAGGAATGGTGTGTGCCAGTTCTGCCTCGGCGTGTCCGTGCTCGCTTGGGTCGCTAGATCTCCGAACGTGTCCACCAGTAAGTGATCCACATCCGGCACCGTCGCGTACGGGCGCAGATCTGCTCCATCCGCTGCTCGCATCAGATCTTCCAACAAGCCGAGCGCGCTGCGCCCGTCTCCCACCGAGTGGTGCATCCCCAGCAGGAGATCGCAAGTTCCGTCCCTGTCGGTCACAACGACACGGACCAGTTCGTCGCTGTCGACACCCATGCGACCCGCTAGCCAGCGGCCCGCCATCTCCCTCCAGCCCACCCCTTCCTCGTGCCTGCCGTGCCATAGCCGGATGTTGCCTCCCGCGATCGGCTGGAAGTTGAAGGTCCTATCGTCTTCCTCCTCCTGGAGGCGCACCCGCAGCATAGGGTGACGCTGCACCAGCTTGGCCAAACCCCTCTTCCAAACGTCGGGTTGCACGGTACCTGCGAACGACGCAGCCATGACGAAGTTCCCCCGCTGTGCCCGCGCGAAGATGGTCTCGTACGCGCCGAGCGGCCTCACTGCCCTCTCTGATATCTCGATCACGCCGTTTCTGCCGCTCCATTTTGGCAATCGCCAACAGGGGATCGCGTGATCTCGTAGAGAAACCAGCTACGGTTTTGAGCTTGATCGATCCAGTTCTCGAGCAGGCTGGCGGTGGCGACGTCTCGCGCTTCATCGCAGACGCCATGCAACGTCAGCATGTTTGCTGCGAGCGCTTTGTTGTCGCCAAGAAGCTCTCGCAACATCGCCAAGGGCGCGACGCCATCCCTGTCGTTATCGGAGATCCGCTGCTTGCGCGCGATCTCACCGATGGAATGAATCGTACGACCACCGATCTTTCTGGCTCGCTCCGCGATCTCATCGGTGACCGCAAACAGTTGTTCCGCGTGGGTATCGAGCAGGAGGTGATAGTCACGAAAGTGCAATCCGCTCATATGCCAATGGAAGTTTTTCGTCTTGACATAGAGGGCGAACACATCCGCGAGCAGAACGGTGAGCCCGTCGGAGATGCTGCTCACAGCATCAGAGCTCAAGTCGTTGTCCAGGGTGGACTGGCTAGCTGTTGCCATAGGTCTTTTCCTTTCGCTTGTGGTGCTGAAGAGGCCGAAGTAGCCCTGAGTGAAGACAAGAGGGACAGCAGGAGTGCGAATCTGCCCACCCCAGCTCTAGCGCTGACTATTGCGCGCTGCCTGCTCGATGACCTCTGCGACTTCCCGGGGGTGCGAAAGCACGGCGAGGTGTCCCGAATGAAGGGTCACAGTCGTCGCTTTCATCTTGGCTGCTTCTGCCATCTCCAGCGCCGGAGGGATGGCACGATCCTCAGCCGCCACAACGAACCACGACGGCTTGCTCCGCCAGGCAGCGTCTGACACCGTAGCTCCGAACGCAATCTGGGAAGTCGGCCCCTGAGTGTCGAGTAGCACCTGGCGCTCGATGAGAGGCAGGTCCTGAGCGAAGTCTTCGTAAATCCCCTTCGGGGAAATGGTGTAGAACCCTTCAGCCGGAACCAACTCTGCAGTGAGGGGCGAAGGCGCAAAGTTGTTGCCCACGGTTACAGAAGACTGGCCAATGTCGGGAGCGTACGCGGAGACGTACACCAGCCCTGCGACCTTCGCATCAACACCAGCCTGTGTGATGACTGTCCCTCCATAGGAGTGACCGACCAGGATCGCGGGACCATCCAGAGCCGCGAGCGCACGCTGTGTCGCGGCAACGTCGTCCGACAGCGAAGTGAGCGGGTTTTGAACAGCTACGACGTGAAAGCCCCTCGCTTCAAGCAGCACAATCACCTTGGACCAGCAGGAGCCATCGGCCCACGCGCCGTGGACAAGAACAATATTCTTCACTGCCGCTTCGTGATTCCACTGTGCGGGAGCAGCCTGGGGAGTGACCGTTCCGACAAGCAACGCGGTGGCAATAGCAGCAGCTTTGGAGAGGTATAACAGTTTCATTGAGAGGATCCTTTTCCGAACGGTGAGTTGGCGTTAGGTTTGCGCGTTGGCCCGTCAGGGGCGGTCGGCCTAACGCGGAGCACAGATGCCTTACTTGGTCTTGCCTGCGCCGGCGTGCGCGGCCGTCTCGATGGTGTGAATGACGGCCTCAGGCTTGGACAGCATCACGACGTGCGAAGAAGGTGCGGTCGTGGTGGTGGCTTTCATGCGGGCTGCCATCGTCCGTTCAAACTGCGGCGGTATTGCGCGATCGGAAGCCGCAACGATGAACCAACTCGGCTTTGATTTCCACGCGGGCTGGGTGATCGTTCCTCCCATGGCAGACATCGCAACCGGCACCTGCGTAGCCGCCAGCACCTGGCGCTCCTTTGCTGGCAGATCCTGAGCGAAGTCTTCGTTGATGCCCTTGTCCGTCACTTTTAGGAAGCCAGCATCGTCTGGCCGCAGCTCCGCATTCAGAGGAGCAGAAGGGCCGGACTTCGAAACGCTAAGTACCGACTCCCCAGCATCCAGCGCGTAAGCCGCCACATAAACCAGACCGGCCACTTTGGGGTTATTCCCCGCTTCAGTGATGACTACGCCACCATAGGAATGACCGACTAACAGGAGCGGACCGTTCTCCAGCTTGATGGCCCGATTCAAAGCAGCGACATCATCGGCAAGCGACGTGAGTGGGATCTGAACAGCCACCACGTGGTACCCCTTCGCTTGGAGCGGCGAAATCACCTTGGCCCAGCTGGACCCATCGGCGAACGCTCCGTGAACGAGAAGAACGTTCTTGATCTCCTGCGGAGCTGCACCCTGCGCGAAGGCGCTTGAGGTTGCGAGAGTAACTCCAATCGATAGCAGGGCGGTGGTCACACGGACCATAAGAGAGCGCATCCTTGGCATAACAGGTTCCTTTCAGTTGACCGCAGCAGGACATCACGCGTCGTCGCGAGCTGCTCGATTCGCAGGGCACGGAGTAGCATGCCTAGACTGCTTTCCAGTTAGGAGTGGGTCACACAACTCACCTTAGTGCACGGTTACGCACGAATCGCGGAGATGCATGTTTTCGCGAAACTCTCGCAGAATTTCGATAGCGCCGGTGGCTTACAGTCACACAGAGCTTTCGATGAGCCGAGTTCGTGGTGCCACTGCGGCTCTTCGATATCCACATCCAAGAGGAAGTCTCCGCCAGTCTGTGCGCCACAGCGATGAAGCTGCAAGCAGGCATCGTCTGGATCAATCAACACAGCATGCTTGGTCCACGGGTGGCCGATGCCGGTCATAAGCACTCCGATGTTGGCGTAGAGTCTGGCTGGGCAGGTTTAGGGCAGTACTGCAGAGTCCAGGTGATCGCTTATGAAACGAGGACCGCACTTCATGGGGAGAAGCAAAAGCATCCCTTCGGCCTCCCTCACCTTGTTTGCTGTGAAGCCGAAACAGTGGCCTCCATCCGGCTGCGGCGCTCAGGTGCAGCCTCGTCCAGCCGGAACCACTTTCCGTAGCCAACAATTCCCTTTCACGGCAAAAAGGGACCGCGTAGAGTGAACGTATCCTCAATCCTGCCTCAGACAAGGCGTTATGAAAGGCCCTCTCGAAGAGCTTTCGACTGCACTCCGCCGACTGACACACCGGGCACAAGCGGGCGTCCAGCCGTCCCAGATCCCGAACCTGTATCTGAATCGCGTTCCAGACAGCCTCGTTCCGAAGCGAACGCTCACGGATTCTCTTATCTGTCTCACAGTCCAGGGATCCGAAACGATCCATGGTGGAGCGACGCCTTGCATCTGTGAGCCGTCGCACTTCATCCTTGTAGCCCAGAACTTCCCGATAGTGCGACAGTTCAAAGGGACCAAGAACGGCTCCCCCTACCTTGGTTTGACCTTGCTACTCGACATTCCTGAGATCACACGGCTGATCCAGGAGGTCAGCGTGCAGCCGGTTCGACGTCGAGCCCCGATAGGCGTGGCAGCGGGAAAGGCTGATCGCTACCTCGTAGATGCTTTCCTCCGCCTCGTAGAACTGCTCGATACACCTGCTGACATCCAAATCCTTGCTCCGAACACGATTCGCGAAATTCACTACCGACTGCTGGTTGGTGAACATGGATCGTTTCTGCGCGGCCTCGCGGTCACGAACAAACGCATCAGGCGAGTACGCAACGGTATGGAATGGTTGAGAACGAACGCGGAACGCGACATCTCGATGGACATGCTTGCGCGCCATATGGGCATGAGCCTCTCGACGATGCACTCCTGGTTCCGGTCAGTGACCTCGATGACTCCGCTGCAGTTCCAAAAGCAGATGAGGCTGCAAAAGGCGAGGACGCTCCTGCTCGCAGAAAGTACAGAAGTCTCTTCGGTGGCCAGGTCGGTTGGTTACAGAAGCGCATCGCAGTTCAGCAGCGACTACCGCCTGATGTTTGGCCTCACACCGAGCCAAGACATGAGACGTTCCACCGACGACACCCTGAACACAGGGTTTCATGACGGTCAGGCATAGAGGAGTAGCTCGTCAGCACAAGCTTTACCCCTGCAAAGTGCAGCACGATCTCCTTCCAGAGATGCCGCTCTGTCATAGCACTCGCGAGAGCTCCGGCGAGACGGAGCAATCATGCAAGTCCTACCCGCACTTGGTTCATGCTATGAGCTTCTTGTAGCTTTCGATAGAGCCATCATTGCTTACGGTGCAGGCTTGTGACCTGCACCGTAAGCAATGGCCTATTGACAGGCACTGGTTAGAAAGCGATCTTTCCCGAAAACTGAATCTGTCTCGGAAAGTTCTGCTCAGTTGCTCCGACTGTGCCGTAACCCTGGTAGGAGCCGGGAGCGCCTGGCAGCCCTTTGCCTGTCGGGGTGATAGGGGTGTTCGGGCTGCCTGTGTTTGGACCACCGAAGATGGGTGTGTTGGTTGCGTTGAAGGCTTCGGCTTTGAATTGGAAGCTGGCTCTCTCTGTAAGGTGAAATCGCTTCTCGAGGCCGAAGGCCTCCTGTGGAGCGTTGTGAGTGCGAACCTGTGTGGAAGAGGGCTGCATCGTCACGGCGGTGTACTCAGCGAAGTTGGTAAAGCAGCCAGGGTTGCTGTTGTTGAGATAGCTGACAAAACTTTTGTTCGCTGGACGGATGTTGTAGTTGCCGCAGTTGTAGTTCGATCCATTGGGATACGCGACCGGGAGTCCAGCCGCATCGTTCAGGATGAAATCAAACTGCCAGCCGCCAATCGCTGCATCCACAAAGTGTGGAGCGTTGCTGAAGAAGGCCGCACCATGACCGAACGGCAGATTGTAGAGCCCACTGAGAGCGACGTTCCAGGGGCGATCCTGAGCGTCGATTCCGTAGAAGGGCAGGGCGTCAACCAGACCACCGCCGTTGTTGTTCAGGAAGCCCGTGGCAGATTGCAGCTTCGAAAAGGTGAACGAACTCAGCACGCTGATGCCGCCCAGATGAGAGCTTTCCCCGGAGAAACGCTTTTCCGCTTTCGTCTGCAGCGCGTTGTAGTGGCTATAGCCTTGCGGGTTGGTATAGATGTACAGGTCGGCCGCGAACTGTGGGTAAGGCACCATGAGATAGCGGGCCGCGACAGTCGGGTTCTGACCCATAAACGTGGTATTTGGCAGCACCCCATAAAACGGGTTAGCTACCTGCTGGTCAAGGTACGAGTTGTCCGCATTCCCCTTTGCAAAGTCTGCCGGGTTCAGACCATTCACCTGCTTGGAGGCACGCAGGTGCGTGGTGTGAGCAGCGAGATAGTCGATGTTCAGGATGATGCTGAAGGGGAGCTCCGCCTGGATACCGGCTGTCCATTGCTCCACGATGGGAATCTTGCGGTCCTGCTGATCGATGCCCTGCCCATTGCCGGCCAGGCCAAGATCCCCAAGGGTGTTCCCAGGAGGTGTTTGCGCGCCATTTGGGAACGGATTGCCGTCGCGGAAGAAGGTGCTAGGGGTCAGTCCGTTGTCTGAGCTGCTGTTGTATCCAGTGCTCTGGCTAAAGGTGGAAGCGCCCCCGAGCTCAATGCCGAAAGCCTTCGAAACAGTGTACCCACCGTGGAAGACAAGACCCTTGTTGAGCACGTAGGTGAGCCCGAGCTTTGGCTGCCAATACCCGGTGTTATTCAGGTAAGCCGGTGTGCTGCCGGACGCGTAACGAACTGCACCCCTGATTGGGTTGGAGATCGTTGCGCCATTAGGCAATGTGTTGTTCGCCGGAAAGTTGGCGGTAGAGATAGCCGTGTTCACAGCATTCAGGTCGATACCGGCGAGCAGACGGTTGTGGCGTTCTTTGGGGGAGCGCTCCTCATCCCAGCGCAGACCGGCGTTAATCGCGAGCCTGTTGGAGGCCTTCCAGGTGTCCTGCGCAAAGAAACCGTAGTACGTGTAGCTCTCGTACGGGGCGTTCTGCCATTGCACGCCGCCCCCGTTCGGGATGCCGAGCAGGGTCTCCGCAATCGCAGAGCCGTCGTTGTTACCCTGCGTGTAGTTCTTCTGCGTGAAGCCGGTACCGAAGCTGAACGAGCCGTTCGGTTGCCCGACGTCTCCGGTGACATCGTGGTACAGGGAGAACTCGCCGCCGTAATGAAGGGTGTGACGGCCGATGGTCTGCGTGACAGATGGACCGATGTCATACGTCTCGAAGATGGTAGCGCCCACGGTGTTCCCGACCACTCCGCTGTAGCCGTCACCAAAGCTGAACTCCGGCGCGAAATCACGGTTGGAGGTGGGGATGTGCGGCATCGTCAGGCCAAGGTCACCAGGTGTCAGGGATGCCAGCCCGGCAGCGACGGAGCCATCCGGCGAAGGGTTGCTGTAGCGGTTGTACGAGACGCGTACGTCCCCAACGAGATTGCTGGTGAAGGAGTGCGTGTAGTCCAGAACACCGGTCCAGTCCGAGCGCTGATTATTGATGTTTCCCTGGATGGCGGGACCGTTGAAGCCATTGCCGTTGCGGTACTCCTGCCCGCTCCAGAAGGCGACGAGTGCGTAAAGCTTCGATCGATCGCTGAAGTTGTAATCAAATCGGCCGATCGGCATGTTGTAGGTGTAGCGATCCTTGCCGTTGAAGACGAAGTTGTTCGTGTACCCCGGTAGGTTTGGCGCTGGGAAGAGTTGAAGGATTTTCAGCCCGATCGGGCTGATGCGGCTCGCCGGGATAGTGTTATTCGCGAACGGCTGGCGAGCGTAGGTGGAACAGCCGGTCGCTGAGGATACGGCACAGTAGTTCGTGGCAGGGTCGAAGATGCCGTTTGTCTTGCCCACCGCGTTCAGATATCCGGTCAGGTTGACGCTTCCGTCAGCGCCGGGGAGCATATCGGGAGTAGGCACAGTGGTAAGGATTGGGGCGGGGAGCACCTCGCGCCAGCCTTCAAAGCTGAAGAAGCCAAAGGCCTTCTGTCCTCTCCAAAGCGGGCCCCCTACAGTTCCACCAAACTGGTGCCGGTTGTGAAAGCTCTTGGCCTCCCCCACCTGAGCGGACTGGTAGGTGTTCGCCTCGAAGGCGGAGTTCTCCCAGAAGTCGTAGGCCGTACCGTGAACTTGGGGCGTGCCATTCTTGATGATCGTATTGATGATGCCGCCACCCGCACGACCGTATTCGGCGTCAAAGGTGATCGTCATCACCTTCAGCTCCTGAACGGCATCCACTGAAGGCGCAATGGTCCAAGTTCCAGCGGGACCGCCGCTCTGGATAGAGATTGGCCCACCATTGAGAAGGAACTGGTTGGTACTGCCAGGCTGGCCGCTGATGGAGTACGAGTTGTTGGTGTCCCAACCGCGGTTCCCGGAGAAGCCTCCCGCACCAAACTGCGTCTGGGTGAAGACGACACCCGGCGTCAGTTGCAGGAGTTGGTAGATCTGACGTCCGTTAAGGGGTAAATTCTGCACCTTCTCGGGGTCGATGACGGTGCCGCCCGAAGCATCGGTCGTCGCCAGCAAAAATTGATCCGTGCTGACTGTGACCACATTCGAATCGCTGCTGACTTGCAGCTTTGCTGGGATATCGACCGTTCCAGAGACCTGAAGGAGAACATTCTTGAAGACCGAAGAGGCAAAGCCTGGTGCCGTGATGGTGACGACGTAGGTGTTGGGCTGGGCATAGGGGACGACGAAGCGCCCCGAGTTGTCCGATTTGGCCTGGTAAGTTTGCTCTCCGCTCTTTGCGGTGACCGAGGCACCGGGAATAACGGCCCCGGTCGGGTCAGTCACGGTGCCGGAAAGTGTGCCGCGATATTCCTGCGCCTGGCACGCCACAGCAGCAAGCACAATTGCGGGTGCCCACAAGGCACCGCCACGGAATCTCCTCTTACCCATACTGTCTCTCCAAATGGACCGTTGCTGTTAAGAACTGGACGACATAGGCTCGCGGCAGCGCACGTCTGCCGAAGTCACCTCGGACAGTACTGGAAGCGTTACCAAGGGAACTCACGCAGTGTGTCTTCGGGAGGCATTTCGTGTCAACGGATAAAGTCCGGGTGACTCCGACGAGGCAAGCCGCGTGTTGCTCCTCGCGGTTGATGTCTCCTCAGCTGTCGATCCGCACTCCGCTGCCCACACTCCACATGCATGCCCCTCTGCGCCGCCGCCAGATACCGCCCTCCAGCAGCTGTGGTGGATCTGTTCCGAATCCCGAATCCGCTCTCCTGGGTGCCGACAGGAATTGGGAAAGATCCTCGCCGGCCGGAATGCCGCGATTGATCCGCTGACGTTCGTCGCGACTGGGAGCACGAGTGGCTCTCCGCCAGACCCACCGCGCTGTCCTCACCGGCGGAAATCTTGAAGACAAAGCGATCAGCCCCAGCTATGAGCAACAAGAGCGATAGAGGACCGGCTAAACTCTTGCCCTCGTTCGACCCGGCCGGGCGTCGGTTCAATGAAGGCGCACACCCCCTGCAAAACTGCTCTTGCGAGCAGGCTCCCCTGTACGGGCAGACAGCAGATACCCACAGTGGTCCCGGTGCCCAGACGGCGGGGGCCGCACTCCCCACTGGACAGGGCTCCACCCATTCCCATACCGTTCAGAGCACAGCAGTTCTCGTCACGCGCGACTCACTATCACCCTGCCCCGAGGTTTTCACACTTATGCTCGATCGCCGTACCTTTCTTCAGAACGCCGCCAAGAGCGCCGCACTTGCTGCCGCCGCTGCCCGGGTAAGCCCGCTCCTGGCCCAGACCGTTGCCCCCCGATCCGCGAACGACAACATCCAGCTCGCGTTGATTGGCTCTGGCATTCAGGGCCAGCACGACACCTCGTTCGCCGTCCAGGTCCCTGGCGTCAAGCTGGTCGCCGCGGCGGACTGCTATGACGGCCGCCTGACCCACATGAAAGAGGTCTATGGCCAGGACACCTTCACCACGCGCGACTACAAAGAGATCCTCGCCCGTAAAGACGTCGACGCCGTCCTGATCGCCGCTCCCGATCACTGGCACAAGACCATCGCAACCGACGCCATGAAGGCCGGCAAGGATGTGTACCTTGAGAAGCCGATGATCCACGTCTACCCGGACGGTCCCGAGATCATCGCGGCAGCCAAGCAGACCAATCGCATCCTCCAGGTTGGCTCGCAGCGCGTCTCGTCGGTCGTTTACGCCAAGGCGAAGGATCTGCTCGCTGCAGGCTCCATCGGTGAACTGAACATGGTGAGCGCGCACTGGGATCGCAACTCGGCTCTGGGCGCCTGGGACTACACCATTCCGGCCGACGCCTCGACCGAGACCTGCGACTGGCCCCGCTTTGAGGGCTCCGCCCCCAAGCATGCCTGGGATCCGGAACGCTTCTTCCAGTGGCGCAAGTGGAAGGATTACAGCTCTGGCGTGGCGGGCGACTTGTTCGTTCACCTCTTCTCCGGCACCCACCTGATCACCAACACCAACGGCCCATCACGCGCCATGGCCACGGGTGGTCTGCGCTTCTGGAAAGACGGCCGCGACGTGTACGACGTGCTGCTGGCCTTGTTTGACTACCCCACCTTTAACCTGTCGCTGCGCGTGAACTTTGTGGATGGCGGCGAGGAGAGCGAGGGCTTCCTGTTCACCGGCTCCGAAGGCCTGATGGAGATCCGTGGCAACAGCGTGATCGTGACCCGCAAGGGCCGCGAGACCGAGCCCGGCTACACCGTCTCCACCTTTGCCGATGCCATGCAGAAGGAGACGATCGCCAAGTACCGGCAGAAGTATCCGGTCACGCACGCCAACCAGGCTGCCAAGGAAGGCGAGACCTTTACCGCGCCGGAAGGCTATGTGGACAGCTATGACCACTTCCACAATTTCTTTGACTCCGTCCGGAGCCGCAAGCAGCCCGTGGAAGATGCCACCTTCGGCTTCCGTGCCGCTGGCGCTGCCCTGCTGAGCAACATGAGCGTGGAGAAGAATGCCGTCGTTCACTGGAACCCTGAGACGATGAAAGTCGTCAGCTAGCCCTCTGCCCTGGAGCCCTTTATGACCTCACGCTCGCTTCTGCCCCTTCTTGCCCTTGGCATGCTCGCACCTGCGCTCAGCAACTCTGCTGTGGCGCAGGACCCCGAGCACGCCAAGGAGTTCCGCATGCAGCACCCGGGCGTCAGCTTCGACGGCAAGCCGCCCATCCGCATGCTGCCGCACCGCCTCGGCACGGATCACGCCGAAGGCATCTCCATGTTGGACATGAATGGCGATGGCTACGTCGATCTGCTGAGCGGCGCCTACTGGTATGAGAACCCCGGCGCCAAGGGCGGCGGAGACTGGAAGCAGCACCAGTTCCGCACCGTTGGCATTCACAACGAGTTCGTCTCCGACTGCGGGGAATGGATCATCGACGTCGACCACGACGGCCAGCCCGACCTGGTCACGACCGGCTGGATCTCAAACGGTCTGATGGTGTTCCACAACCCCGGTCCTAAGGCAACCGCCGCGGGCCAGATGTGGACGTCCGAAAAGATAACTGACACCTATGACACCGAGGGTGGCGCGTTTGGCGATATCGACGGCGATGGCAAGCCAGACATCGCGCTCGCGCACTACAGCCACACGGGCGTTATCTGGGTCAGCTTTGGCGAAGGCAAGCCAGTGGTCCACAAGCTGGGCGGCTCGGAAGAAGACGGTCACGGCATTGGCATTGGCGACGTGAACGGCGACGGCAAGGCCGACATCCTGACACCCCATGGCTGGTTCCAGCAGATCGACGCCAAGGCCGACAAGTGGCAGTGGCATGACGAGTGGTCGCTCTCCGATACGGGCTTCCCCATCGTCGTCTACGACGTAAACCACGACGGCAAGCCCGACATCATCTTCGGGCAGGGTCACGGCTACGGGCTCTACTGGCTGGAGCAGGCAGGCACGGCGGCGGCGCCGCGCTGGATCCGTCACACGATTGATGAGAGCTTCTCGCAGTCGCATGCGCTGTTGATGGCGGACATCGACGGCGATGGCACGCCTGAGCTGATCACGGGCAAGCGGTATCGCGGCCACTCCGGCGCCGATCCTGGCTCCTACGACCCCGTGGTGCTGTATGCATATCGTCTTCCCTCGCAGGCCGCGCTCCAGGCCATGCCGAAGGACGGCAAGACGCGCACCACCCCCAAGCCGACCATGGTGCTGGCCGATCCCGCCTCTGACCCCATGTGGGAGCGCATCGGCCTCTCGGTCAACGGCACGGCGAGCGCCGGAACACAGATCCTGGCCGCGGACTTCGACAAGGATGGCGATCTCGACATCGCTACCGCGGGCAAGCTTGGTGTGCACTTCACGGAGAACCTGAAGATCAACAACGTGAGCAAGGAAGTGCGCGAAGCCCAGCAGCCACTGAATCGCCAATGGCCGTTCCCCGGCGAAGGCAAGGAAGTGCCGCAGGAAGACGGTCCCGCAGCGAAGTAGTTCCACCCCAGCTTCACAACCAGCGCCGCCGGCTTTTGCCGTGCGGCGCTGTTCTTTTGGCGAGCCCTCGCTCGCGTTGGGATCGGGCTCGGGAGCCGGGTTCACCTACTGGTTCGGCATGCTGGGCGAGAACTGCTGGGCTGGAGCAGGCGTGGTGGTCGCCGAGGGCGGTGTACCACCCGGCAGCGGTGCGGTGCCGTCGTCGGGGCGGGAGCTGGCTGGGGGCAGTGTCCCCGGGCCATTTGGGGCGCCGGGACCTGCTGGCGCTCCGGGACCTGCTGGTCTACCGGCCCCCGCTGGAGGCTGGGGCTGGCCGGCGATTGCAGGCGCGGGCGGGGGTGCGGGCTGGCCAGGTGCGGCGCCTCCCGCCGGCGGCGGAGGTGGCGGGGGCGGGGGCGCGCCGGGGCCGAACGGGGGTGGCGCGCCAGGGCCGGGCGGGGGTGGCGCCCCAGGGCCGGGCGGGGGTGGCGGCGGAGGCACGCCAGGGCGACCTGCAACCGGCGGCGGCGCGCCAGGGTTGCCGAACGGGGGCTGGGGCAAACCGGCCCGGGCTTCGGTGGGGGCGGCGGGTTGCGCATGGAAGCTCTGCTGCCCAATGGTCAGTTCGTCGGGCAGCACAACGGTCTGCCCATTTCGAACGGTGCGGGAGCCAACAAGGCGGACGCGTGCGCCCTTGTGCACCACCGAGCTGAAACCCGGGCCGAAATCCGCGTTGGAGGACAGGTCCACAACGCTGCCGTTACTCAGGTACAGGCTGCGAACGCGGCCATCCGGACCTGCGTTGAAGGCGCGAACGCGGGACCGCTCAGTGATCGGTGTTCCGGAAGGAATGGCTGGAGCTGGTTGCGCCCCAGCAGCAGGCGACGGTGGTGGCCCACCTGCCCGGGGAGACTGGGCCAGGCAGGAGGCGCAGAAGAAGCAGGCTGCAGCAGCGGAAAGAAGACGCATGGGAAGTACCTCTGCCCCGGATAGTGCATGCGGCGGGCCAAAGCATAAACCGTGCGTCGTTGCTGGTGATTTGCCCCGTTTAGGTGGATCTCGGAGGTGAGCTCACGCCCCGCATCGCGTGCTTTCCTCACGGTGGATGTGTGCTTTCCGAACACACCCGTACCGCTCGCCGTGGTGTGATGGGCTGGAGCGCCGAAACGGGGCGGCACGCGCCGTGGACCGGGATGGTGACAGGCGTGCATACAGGAATCCCGACGGGGGCAGTGCAGGAGGCGGTTGCGATGAAGAAAACAGTGTGGCGCAGCTTGCGCACGCGCATTGCGCTGCTTGCGCTTGTGACCTGCGCCTTTCTGGCGACGGCCGCTGGCAGCCTGGTGAGCCTGATTCGCAACAGCCACGCGGCGACGGTGCGCTCGGCGCAGCGTCATCTGCCGCAGGTGGCGACGGCGCTTGATCGCGCGTACCGGGCGCAAGCGGTGTCCGGCGTGTCGCTCCGGGAGGTCAAGCCTCCGCACCCCCCGCCCGACACCTTGCCGCGCCCCGTCGATCTACCCGGCGGTCCCCACCCGAAAGCGGGGGCTACAACGGCAGGGCCGCTGCGGGAAGGACCCTGGGAGGCGGAGATGCAGGGGCCGCCACCCCCTCGGCCGCCGCCGCTCCCGGCCGACCCCCTGTCCAGCGTGACGGCGGGTGTGTTGCGCAAGGAGGACGGGATCGAGGGCGGCTTTCTGGCCGGCGCGGGACCGCTGCTTGGCTACGCCTTTCCCACGCACGAAGGACCGGGACCGCAGACGGAGATGCCGCAACGCGAGCGACCCACCATCGTTCAGCTTGCCCGGGCCGCGGAGAGCACGGGAGCTGCGCAGCAGCTGCTGTTTGAGGGGTCGCATGATGTGGTGCTGTTCTTCGCGCAACCCGTGCGGGAGACGGTGAAGGGACGCGAGCAGGTCACCGGGGCGGTCTGGCTGATGCAGCGCCTGCCGGATCTGAACCGCGGCCGCCGGCAACAGCTGCTGCTGACGAGCCTGAGCTTTGGCGCGGCCGCTCTGGTTACGGCGCTGCTTGCCGGCTTTGTCACGGTCGAGATACGCGGCGGCGTAAACGCCGTAACGCGCCACCTTGCCCGGCTGGAAGAAGACCTTACGGACAGTTCGCGGGCGGGCGAGCGAAGCCAGCTGGCGGAGTTTGAGCAGGTGCTCGGCGGCGTGGATGCCATGGCGGTGGCGCTGCAGCGCCGCATCGCCAACCAGCGCCTGCTGGAAGAGCAGCTGCAGCATCAGGAGCGGCTCTCCTCGCTGGGGCAGTTCGCGGCAGGCGTGGCACACGAGCTGCGCAACCCGCTGGCGACGATCCGGCTGCGCGCACAAATGGCTCACCAGGCCGCGCCGGAGGGCGTCGTTGCCCGAAGCAGCCAGGTGATCCTCGAGGAGGTAGATCGTCTGGACACCATGATCGGTCGGCTGCTGCAGTTTGCACGGCCCATCTCGCTGGAGGTGCAGCTGCTGGACGTGGGCGAGCTGTGTGCCGCGGTCGCCACCGCGTGGCAGCAGCGTGCGCCAAAGGGCGTGCAGGTCTCGGCCACCGGACCGCGCCACATGGAAGTGATGGCGGATCGGAGCCGGCTGGTACAGGTTCTGGACAACCTGGTGGAGAACGCCGTGCAGGCCTCCAAAGCCACTGGGAGCGAGGTCGTGATCCGCACCACAAAGCTAACGCACGCTGTGCAGATTGCGGTGGAGGATGGGGGAAGCGGCTTTTCCCCGGCGGCCCTGCGGCACGCCTTCGATCCCTTCTTCACCACCAAGGACACCGGAACGGGCCTGGGTCTCTCGATCGCGTTTGAGCTGGCGCAGGCGCACGGCGGCGAGCTGAGCGTAGCGCCTCGGCCGGAGGGCGGCGCGGTGGTGACCCTGACGTTGCCTACCAGCGCGCGATCGGCATCTGTAACTGCGGATGATCTCTAACTCTGTTCGCGGCTCCCTAGGCCTCCGCGGGGGTCCCGAGGCCAAGCCAGCGCCTCGTTCCTGGCAGCCGGCGCAGGACGCCCCGTTCCAGCAGCCCCACCAGCAGCATGGAAGCGCCAAGCAGGGGAAAGTAGACACCGAGTGCCAGCAGGGCGGCGACCAGAGCGGCGGAGAAGCGCACGCGGCGAAGCGTTGCGGGCGCACCCAGGGCGCCGGCCGGCTTGCGACGCCACCACAGAAGCAGGCCACTCCCACTCAGCAGAACGAGCCCGGCCGTCGTGAATAGGCTGACCACCTGGTTGAGCCAGCCGAAGAGCTGCCCCTCGTGGGCGGCGATGCCGATCCCGATCGCGCGATCGAGCCAGGGTTTGGAGTGGAAGTCGGTGCGCTTCACGATGGCCCCGGTTGTGCCATCGAGCAGGAGATCTACCCGGAGCGGGCGATCGCGCGTATCGGACTTCGCACTCCAGGGACCGCCAGCGTGCATGGGCGGGGAGATCAGCACGGGGCTGCGGAGCCCCATCGGCGCCACCGTGCCGACCATCCTATCCAGCGCCACAAAGGCCAGCGGTCCGGAGAGCGTGGTGCTGTGGCGGCCCCAGACACCTGTGTGCTCTGCATGGAGTGAGACGTTGAGGTCCGCGTGGTCCATGGCGTGGGTGGCGCTCGCCGCGGGAAGCGACGCTCGGCTTCGCGCGACGCGCGCGGCAAGGACCTCGGCACTGCTCGTCGTCCAGTCCTGCCCCATTGCGCGACCAGCGCCGAAGTGGCGCACGGCCTTCAGGTAGCCACCCCAGCTCTTGGCCCACGGCAAGCCAGTGAGCAGCAGAAAAAGCGCAAAGAAAGAGACATAGATCCCGGTGACGGCGTGGATGTCTTTCCAGAAGCCGCGCCCGCCCTGCCGCAGCCGCGGATAGAGCACACCGCCGAGACCCGTAGCATCGCGCGGCCACCAGAGAAAGAGACCGGTGAGCACCATCACGACAGCCCAGCTGCCGGCCAGCTCCACGATCCAGGAGCCAAAGGCGCCAAGCAGCAACTCGCCATGCAGGCGCGAGGTGAAGACGTCGACGCGGTGGTCTTCGTTGTCGACCTTGAGGATGGCCAGGCTCTCGGGATGGACATACACCCGGAACTGGGCGGCGCCGCGGTCGACCAGCACCTGAGCGGCAGAGGTTGGCCCATGCGGAAGCTCATAGGAGTCCAGCGTGCTGCCGGGCACAGCAGCCAGTGCGGCCTGCACCTGCGCGTTGCCGGTCGCGCGCTGGTGGATGGTGAGGTGGTCGTAGGGTCGGTCAAGCCAGTGTTGAATCTGCGGGTGAAAAAGAAAGATCGTGCCCGTGACAGACAGCCACAGCACAAAGGGAATGGAAAAAAGGCCCGCGTAGAAATGCCAGCGCCACACCGTGCGATGGTCAAGCGCCCTGAACGCCTTCTGCTGCAGGCTGTTTGCCGTGTTCAACATCGTGTCTCCCAAGAAGAGCGGGTCGCGCCAGCACAGCCGACCCGTGGGTTGCGTTAGAAGAGCAGCCGGGCCGCGAGTTGGATGCTGCGCGGATCACTCACAGCTGTTGCCTGGCCGAAGGTGCTGTTGGGCGTCGAGGGAAAACTCCCCGTGCCAAAGGTGCCGTTCGGGATCATGTTGTTGCGGTGGTTCAAGGCGTTGAACGCTTCGGCGATGCCCTCCAGCCTGAGCCGATCGGACAGTTGCACGGTGCGGCTGAGCCGAGCATTGACGGAGAAGAAGTTGAAGCCCTGTCCTGCGTTGCGGCCGATCAGCGCACCAGGTAGCGCCTGCGTGCAGGGGTTCTGCCCGCCATCCGCAGCCAGGCTAAAGCCGGGCCCGCAGGGCCGCTGCGTGGTGCCCTGCCGCGTGGTGGTGCCGGTCACGATGTTGAAGGGGAGCTGCGAGTAGAACTGCAGGATGCCGCCCAGGCGCCAACCGTGCGCGAGGTGGCCAGCCAGTGTGGAGGCGGGCCGGGTGGAGGAGAAGACGGTGGCATCGAAGACGACGCGATGCCGCTGGTCATCGTCGGAGCGGCTCCGGTCCTCGCCGGGGAAGAAGTTGTTGACCGGCGCGCTGAAGAAGAACTCGCCCACATCATCGATCGCCTTGGACCAGGTGTAGGACAGCCGCGCACTCGCCCACTGTGTGGGCCGTTGCACGACTGACACAGCCAGGCCGTCATAGAAGGAGTCGGCCACCGAGTCGTAGACGCGCCCGTTGGCGTAGGCCGGGTTCGGACGCGAGCCATCCGGATTGATGTTGCGATTGACCGATGCCAGCAGGTGCAGGCCGCGTACATGCTGGTAGCTGATGCCCACGCTGCTGCGCGCGGAAAGCTGCTGCTCCACCTCCAGGCTTGCCTGCTGTGCATAGGCGTTCTGGAGAGTGCGGTTCATCAGCGTGTAGTTCAGCAGGGCTGCGGGTGGAGGAGCCGTGGCGACGTTGGGAAAAGCGGGCGCGCCCGCCTGCCCTGGGCTGAAGGTGTAGCTGAGGAGCGCGGCCTGCGTTGGATCGGTCGTGTTGTTGGCGGAAAGCAGCGCATTGGCCAGCGCGCGCAGGGGTACGCGGTCGTAGAACAGGCCATAGCTGCCCCGAACTACGGTCCGGCCGTTCCGGTACGGCGACCAGGCGAAGCCGACACGCGGCGAGATGTTGTTGGTATCTGTGTTGATCGTGCGGAGCAGCTGCAGATCGTATCGAACCCCCAGGTTAAGCGTGAGCTGCGGCAGCGGCTTCCACTCGTCCTGCAGGTAGAAGCCGAGGTTGGGATTGCTTTGTGTAACCGACGGCGTTCCAAACGACTGTGTGTAGCCCTGGACGTTGTAGGTTCCCGCCAGGAACGCGGGGAGCGACGCAAAGGTGTAAGCGCCGCGGATGGACTGTGGGAACGTGATGGTGTCTTGATTGAAGAGGAAGTCGACGCCGGTTTTCACGGTCTGGCCCCCCCGCTGCACAACCAGGTTGTCCACCACCTCGTAGAGGTAGTTCAGCCTCGCCGTGGGGGAGCTCGAAAAGCGTCCAAACGACGCCACACCCGACACCGTGACCGTTGGTCCCACCTGATCGTTGGGCGGCGCGTTCAGGCTGTCGTAGGTGAACTGGCCGCGCGTCTCGTTGAAGACCTGCGGCGACAGTGTCGCGATGTTGCTCACGGCCACGGTGTGGTCCACATCGCGGACGGCGGTGCCGTAACTTACGGCCGCGAGGCTGCCCACGCCGCGCGCGTTCAGCGAGTCCAGCCGATACAGGCTGTAGCGCAGGTTGAACTGATCGTGACTGCTGAAGCTGTGGTCTACGCGACCAAAGCCGTTGGTGGTGTGCACGGTGGTAGGAAAGAGCGTGGCTGGCCCTGTGCCGACGGAGAGCAGCGGCGCCCTGTAGCCCACAGCAGCAAGCTGCGTGTTGATGGCCGCAGCATTACCAGGCGAGATGGTGATGAGGCCGTCTGTGTTGAGCCGTCGCTGCTCGAAGTTCACGTAGGTAAACGTGCGGTCGCGCTTGAGCGGGCCGGAAAGGCTGCCGCCGTACTGTCCCTGCGTGAGCGGGAGCTTGCCGCGGGAGAGTGCGTTCGCTGCATTCAGCCGCTGATTGCGGAGAAAGCCGTACAGGTCCCCATGCACATCGTTGGTTCCGCTCTTGGTAACGACATTGAAGTAGCCGCCCAGCGCGCGGCCAAACTCCGCCTGCCCGCCGGATGTGACAACCTGGAACTCCCGCACCACGTCCAGCCCGTAGACATTGCCAGCCAGGCCAGCCGCATCGTCGTTCGCCGACAGGCCATCGACCACAAAGGCGTTCGAGAAGTTTCGCTGGCTGTTGATGGAGTAGCCCTGACCGAGCACGGGTGAAGTCTCCGCAAAGGTCTGCGTGCTGGCTGTATTGGTGGGCGAGACGCCTGGGACGAGCAGGGCCAGGTCCAGGTAGTTGCGTCCGTTAAACGGCAGCTGGGTAGCTTCGGCCTCGCTGATGGTCTGCGTCAGCTGACTGCGGTTTCCCTCCACGATCGGGACTTCGCTCTGCACAGTCACCGCCGCGGAGGCGTTGGCCACCGCCAGCGTGAACGACAGATCAAACGCCGACCCCACCGTGAGCTGCACGTCTCGCTTCGCCTCGGCAAAGCCTGGAGCCCGGACCACGACGGTGTACGGCCCCACGGGCAAGAAGGGCACACGGAAGCGCCCCTCGCTGTCCGTGTGCACGGTCTGCGACTGGTTCGTGGCAAGCCGGGTTGCGGTGATCTCGGCACGGCTCACCACAGCGCCCGTTGCATCGGTAACACGACCTGATAGAGAAGCTGTGGTGAGCGTCTCCTGCGCGAGAGCAGCAGTGGCAGGGAGCAACAAAAGGGGGACAACTGATCTGATTCCGGTTCGCAACACGATCGTCTCCAGGGGAGGGGGTGGCGCGGCATGCGTGACATGCGGGCTGGTCCTTCACTTTGGGCTGGGCACAGGCTCTGGACTGGGTGCAGGCTCTGGGCTGGGCGCAGCACAGCGTCTAAGCGGCGCGCAGCACGGCCGGGGGACCTCGTCTGGGGTTGGATCGGTTGCACATCGTTGGCCGCCTCGCGTCCGTGCGTCGGCGCGGGGTGGGCAAACCGCCCACCTCCGCGCACCTGCGCCACAGCGGCGGGAGCTCTGAGGCATCGCGATGCTGGCTCACCGGTGCCGCCGGCGAGCAGGGGCAGCGCTCCACGACCTGCGCCAGGGCAGGCCGGCCCGTGTTCTTCGCCGCCATGCGCAGCCCCATGGCGCAGTGGTGCTTGCCGTGGGCACGGCAACAGGCCGGCAGCGACGCGTCGTCACCTTGCCGCGCGGCCAGGAGCCCGGGCACAAGCAGCAGCGCGGCAAAAAGAACGAGCAGTGCTGCGGCGCTCGCACGCCACAGCCGCTGCGCCGCCCCATGGGCATGGGGCAGCATCAGCAGGTTCCTCCGGCGGATGCGCGGATGCCCGGCTCGCCGTCGAGTTTCTGGGACACGCGGTCCATGTGGACCCGCGCGCGATGGATCATCATGACAGTCACAGTTGGCTGGAAAGGGCTTGTCTCCAGCCCGGGCGCCAGGGCAGGACCGGGCGATCTATCCCGGTGCAGCCCTGCGTTCGCTGGTGTGGAAGGTGCTGCCGCCTGCTCGGTGCGGCGACCGATGGCGTGCGCCTCCCTTACGGATCAGCTAAAGAAAACGGCTCGGCGGCCCGCGCTTCTGCCGGGATCGGTCCCGGGCGATGCGGCGCCTGGACTCGGTCTGCGCCATGCCCGTGGGATGGCTGACCAGCTGTCCATAGATCGCCTCCGCGACAGCGGGGGAGAGCGACGGATCAAACCGTGCCGGCGCAACCGAACTCGGAGCATACGGGCACTTCTCCGCCGGCGCGCGAAAGGCCGGATCACGGCTCACAAGACTTCTGCGCTCGCGCAGGCTCATGCTGCAGTGGTGCTGGCCGTTGCGGCGGCAACACGCCGGCAAAGCTCCTTCCGCGTCCTGGCCCATGGCCAGAAGCGGAGCAAGCAGTGGCAGAACAAACACCGCCAGCAGCAGGATGGAGAACAGTCGGCGCACCGTCTTTGTATTCAACCACCGAGCGCCCGGATCGCCTAATGCTGGGCGAGTATCGACGCATGGTGCCGTGGCACTCCGGCCCAGGGGCCACAAAACAGGCGCCGTCACGATGCAGCGGGCCAGCCGGCACGATCTGCGCGTGGGCGTTGATCTTTCCTGAGCCCGCAACCGAACTTTCGTGATACATGTGGCACCCATGAAGCACCATGGTGTTGCCGCACGTGTCTTGAGCGTGAAGCCGAGGCCTGGATTCTCTGGCCTGCTCGCCCTGTCCCTGCTCGCGCCAGCCTGCCTTGCCGCCGGCACGGAGCTAGCGACCGACCAGACCAACTACAACGTGGGCTCCCCCGTGATGGTGCGGTCCGCCGGAGGGGAGAAAGCTGTGGTCTCCATCCGGTATGCGGGGGAAGACACACCGCTCGCGACCGGGCTGCCTGTCGACGGCGGCACCTACCACCCGCTCTGGACCATCCCCTGGAACGCGCGAACTGGCCGCTATGAGGTTGACCTCACACCGTCCGGCGGTGGCAAGCCACTCCGCGCGGTGGCCAGCTTTGCCGTGCATCGGCAACTCGCCAAGGTCACCGCCTTCGATCTGGACAAGACCTTCTACACCGCAGGCGACCCGGTCAACCCGCGCATCGTCGTTCAGAACATCTCCAACCAACGGCTGGACCACCTCCAGGTGGAATTCGAAAACTACACCTATCCCTGGATCGCCCAGGCCGCCGGGGACCCACCCGCCTGGAAGACCATCGCAGCGCCTTCGCTTTCGCTGGCGCCCGGTGAGATCAAGGAGTTCCGCTTGGAGAAGGCCGCCGTCGTCCAGGCCGCGCCTGCGAGCCAGACCTATGTCTACTTCTCCGCCGTGATCCGGGACAGCCAGGAGCCCGATCACATCTTCGACCTCGCCTTCGCGCTGCCCGCCATCACGGCGCCGCTCACACGCTCGCCAGCCAAGACCTACCCCGCCCTTTACCTTTACCCTTCCGAGAAGGACGTCGCCGCCTCCGAGGCCTACCGCAACTTCTATCCAGCCGGCTATGTCTCAGACACCATCAGCTTCAGCCGCGACCACACCATGTTTGCGTCGCACGCCCCGCTCGCCTTCCACTTCTCCATCGCGCCACCATCGACCTCGGGCGTGTCGGCAGGCGACACCCACGCCGCTGTCAACGTGCTTGATCATGACGGCAGGGTGCTCCACAGCCAGCCCGTCGCCGGCGCTGCAGTCGGAGCGCACACCTTGTCGTTGCCTGCTATGCCGATCGGCCTGTACACGCTGGAGGTGGCCCTCACCGGACCGCAGGGCGCGTCGCTTGCCAGCTCGCGCCTGGACTTCACCGTGAACGATCTGCCACGATCTATCCTCGTCTTCTGCGCCCATGAGGACGACGACACCGCCCACCCCGAGATCATCCGAGCCGCGGTAGAGAACAACATCCCGGTCCACGTCGTCTACTTCACCGGTGGCGACGCGGGCGGCTGCGATCGCTACTACATGCACTCCTGCGACGCCAGTCGCGCAATGGACTTCGGCGAGGTGCGCATGGCCGAAGCACGTGTCTCACTTGGCCACCTCGGTGTCCCGGCAGAGAACATCTTCTTCCTGGGGCTGCCCGACGGCGGCATGCAACAGATCTGGGAGCACCTCGACGACAGCAAACCCTACCTTTCCGTGCTGCTCGCGAGCGAGCACTCGCCCTACCCCAACTCCGCTACCCCCAACCTGCCGTATGCGCGGCCAGCCGCCGTCACAGCCGCCGAAGGCTTCATCACCCGCTTTCAGCCCGACCTAATCCTCACCGGCCATCCCGAGGAGCTGCACGTCGACCATCGCACCAACAACTGGATCGTCGTCAAGGCCATGCAGAACCTGCTGAAGAAGGGCAGTCTTTCCCCCAAGACACAGCTCATCGTCGACCAGGTCTACGGCCCTGACCCACAGATCCACGCGCCCTACCACTTCGAGAAAACGCAGTTCTATGTCTCAGGCGATGTGGCAAAGCTGGGCCAGGAGGCCAGCTGGTACTACCAGACGCAGGATGGCAACCACCAGCAGGCGGAGATCGTCCCGTACAACAAGCTGCCGCGCGACGCCTCCCCTACCCACTTCGGCTACTACCATTGGCCCTATCCGCATTTCCGGATTGTGGACTGGCAGGAGCACGCAGGCTGGAACGAGCGCTAGCCTCGCCCGCGCTCCGGCATCCTGCGTCGGGAGCTCTCAGCTTCTGAGAGCTCCCGGGCTTCTCTAACAAGTCTCCTGGCTAGAAGTGAAACGCAATCTCCCCGGTCACCGTTCTTGGCGTCACAAAGTGCGTGCCCGAGAACGTAGACAGGAAGTTGTAAAGCGCCACCTTGTTGGCGATGTTGACGGCGGTCAGACGAGCTCCCAGGTGATACCGGTCGCCGCGTCCCAGAGAGATCAGGCTGTCGTCGCCCAGCTCCATGTCGAACAGGTTTCTCGGCTGGATGCGCTGCGGGTTGTGGTCGTCGTTCTCCGTTCCCGGCGCAGGAATCTTCACCAGGGTTGAGGTCAGCTGCGAGGCCAGGCAGTTCTGGAAGCCAGAGGTCTGCGTCGCCGCCACACCATTGCAGATGATTCCCGCGGTGAACTGCTGATCCGGCGTAAACCCTCTCAGGTCCACACCCGGCTGCCCATTGATGGTGATCGATGTGCCGGCGCACGAGCTGTTCGGATCACCCACGTTGTAGCAGGGCACCGACCCCGCCACTAAACCGGAGTCGTACCGCCAGTTAAAGGAGTAGTAGGCACTCTTGCGATGGAACGGCAGCTGGTACTCGAAATGCGTGTTCTGGTTGAAGCGCTCGTCGTGGTCGATCCGGAAGGGAAAGCCGCCCGGTGCGCCAACGGTCGCGCCCACGCCGCCAATCTGCGGATTAAAGAAGCGGGCCGTGACAGAGGAGAACGTGGTGCGTACCGAAAAGCCCTTCACCGGAGTCAACGTCGCGGTCAGCGCGTAGCCCGGGATCTTGGAGTTATGCCACTCGATCGGGAACGTAATTGGCGTCGCTCCCAGCACGCTGAAGTCGAAGCCGTTGTGGGTGTACTTCGTGATCCACTCGGCGTTCAGCACAAAGTGGTTGCCGATGCTTTGCGCAAAGCCCGCGTGGAATTCGTTGCGGAAGCCAGGATTGAATGGCGCCGGCGTGCAGCTGCCCAGCGTACTGAAGATGGCGTTCAGCACCGCGTCATAACAGCCGTTGGCGGAAAGCACCAGGTTTTCGTTGAACGGCGTCTCCTGCGTGCGCGCATAAGAAACGCGCAGCACGGTTCCCGTCTTCTTCACGTTGTAGCTGATGGCCGCGCGCGGCTCGCCCGTGCGCTGAATCGCCAGCCCGTTGTAGATGTCGCCACGCACGCCCAGGTTCACCTGCCAGTTGCCGGCCGTGATCGAGTCCTCGCCATAGAGCGCCAGCTGCTTCACATCCGTCTGCCCATGCCAGGTATAGGTGCTGCCGCCGCGCGTCAGGTCATAGGGCGCCAGCACGGGTGAAAAGCTGTCCCCCGTGGGGTCGTTCAGGCCTGGGTCCACAATGCCCAGGGTGTCGTTCTCCCGCAGAAACGTCTGCTGATACATGCCGCCCAGCTTGAAGACGTTATGGCCCCGCGTGAATGTCACGTCCGAGTGCACACCCGCGTTGGTCAGCGTACGCTTCTGCGCGACGCTCTCCTGCTGAATCGGCCCGAAGTCGTTGAGCAGGTTGGTCGACGGCAGGTACTGGTAGGAGTCGTGGCGGATGTAGGGCGCGAAGTTGAACACCCCGTTGGTGCCCAGAATGCGCGTATAGGTCGGCGCAAAGAGGTAGGTCTCAATCTTGGACCGCTGATCCGCGCGCCCGCTGGTCAACCCCTGCGACGGATAGCCAAACTGCGTGTCATAACTGTTTGGCGTCTGAAACAACGACCGCGTGTACTGCAGATTCATATGCAGCGAGCTCACGTCGCTGAACTGGTAGTCGATCCGGTCAAAGAAGTTCTCTTCGTTGCCCTTGTCGTTGTAGACAGCGAACTCCGGCGCATCCAGAAAGCGGCCCGACTCAAGCGCACTCGCCGAAACGAAGTTACCCCACTTGTCGCCGCCCACCGCCATGTCCGCCAGCACACGGCTTGTGCCAAAGCTGCCGTACGAGGCTGAAACCACACCAGTCGGCCGCTTGATGCCCTGGCCCGACCGCGTCGTCGCCACGACGATAAGACTCGTCTTGTCGCCATACTCCGCCGTGGGCGCGCCATCCAGCACCTGCAGTGACTGCACCGCATCCGCCGGCAGCTGGTTGGAAAAGACCTTGCTCTGCTGATCGGTGATGGGCTGTCCGTCCACGGAAAAGGAGACCTCATTGTGGTCCCCCATGCCATGGAGCAGGCCATTCGAGTCCGCCGCGACGCCCGGCGTCACCGCCGTCACAATCGAGCTCAACTCCGACGATGGCGCCTCTACCGGCAGCCGGTGGATCATCGTGCGATCCACGTCCGTGTGAAAGTTCGGATCCGTCTCCGTCAGGTCCGCCGGCGCTTCCACCGTCACCGTCTGCGAGCTCACAGGAGCAACCGTCACGGATTGCACCACCGGAATGGTCGAGGACACCTGAATGTTGCCGATGGTCGCCTGCAGGCCGCCCGCACTGACCGTCAGCTTGTAAGGATTAAACGCCAGGTTGGGAAAGCTGAAACGGCCGGCAGCATCGGTCGTCACCGTCTTGGAGTAGCCACTCACCCGGTTCTCCAGCAGCACCTGCGCGTTGGGCACAATGGCCCCGCTGGCATCCTTCACCACACCACTCAGAGAGCCGGAAGTACTTTGGCCCACCGCTGCCCCAGCCAGCAACAGCGAACACATCACACCGCCCAAACCCGCAGCGGGCCGACGACGAAACACAAACGACAACATATGGAGACTCCTCACACACACGCGCACTACCCAGAACAGGAGCGTCGGGCGCTGGAACGGGCGTTCCGGCTCAACGGCTCAGTCGTAATCAGGCAGCAGTGCGTGGAGGAGGGCGACAACTCAGGGGAAACGCCAGCTGCTTCACCACGTGGACGCTGGACCGGCGCAGCAGGCCCGCGCTCGTATAAACCAGCGAGATGCCCAGCAACGCCGGAGCCATCCCTGTGGCAAAGTGCAGTACGGAACAGGCCGGGCAGCCCGTGGCAGGACCTCCATCGCCGCTGGCCGCAAACGCAGCCTGCTCACGCGCTGGCCGATGCACATGGCAGGCCTGCACCAGCGTGACGCCCAGCACAAGCAACGCACACAGGCCGATGCCCACTCTGCGCCAGAGCGACATGTGCCGGAGATAGAGGTCGTTGGTCAAGGGAGTCAGTGCCGCGCGCAGGGCAATCCCATACGTCTTAGCCTACCTGAACGGTACATTATTGCGACTCGCCTGTCATTAGAGGCATCCATCGGCCGCTATCCGTCTCGACCTAAAGCAAACGGCGGAGCCATTCTGGCCCCGCCGTTCTGCTACAGACCACTCGCTGCCGCGGAGCCTCAGCGTGCTGCGGCAGCCTCGGTGCGCTGTGGCAGCGTCCAGTTTGGCCGCACCCAGTGGCAGGTGTATCCATGCGGCAGCCGTTGGAGGTAATCCTGGTGCTCCGGCTCCGCATCCCAGAACGGTCCGACCGGCGCAAGCTCGGTGACCACTTTGCCCGGCCAGATGCCGGAAGCGTTCACATCGGCGATGGTCTCCTCGGCAATGCGCTTCTGCTCCTCACTCGTATAGAAGATGGCCGACCGATAGCTCGGCCCGCGGTCATTGCCCTGCCGGTTGGGTGTAGTCGGGTCATGGATCTGGAAAAAGAACTCCAGCACCTTGCGAAACGTGATCCGCGCCGGATCAATCACGATCTCGACCGCCTCTGCATGGTTGCCATGGTTGCGGTAGGTTGCATTGGCGACCTCGCCGCCGCTGTAGCCAACCTTGGTAGACAGCACGCCGGGATAGGTGCGGAGCAGCTCCTGCATGCCCCAAAAACAGCCACCAGCAAGCACAATTCGTTCTGTTGCCATTGGATTCTTCCCTCTCGGGTATTGGATGACAGCGGAACGCCAATGACGCTCCAGCCAAACGCCACACCGCCGCGATGCCCGCCCAGCTCGACGCACACCAGTCTGAGCCCCGTCGAGTTCCTCCACGGCCTGCTTCGACACAAGCTTCTGCCCGGGGCCCAGCTTTCGTGCCACGATTATCTCCGTGCTCCGCTGCTTGCCGCCCGTAATCCGACTTGCCCTTCCCTGGCTGCTTCTCCCCGCGTTGCTGCCCGCGCAGACCACCCCGCTGCCCTCCACCCCCCAGCCGCAGCAAGCCCAGCCACAGCAGCCACTCCAGCTGCATGCCTCCGCCGATCTCGCACCCGCCCTCCAGGAGCTCGCCCGCAACCACCTCGCCGAGGCGGAGATGCTGGTTCGTCGCGAGATCGCCCTCCACCCCGAAGACGCCAGCGCCCACTTCCTGCTCGGCGACCTCCTGTTCCGCCAGCACCGCGCCGCCGACTCCCTCGCCGCCTACACCGCCGGTGCCCGCTTTCAGACTCCGGCCGCCGCCGACCTCACCGTTGTCGCCCTGGACTACATCCTGCTCAAGGACCTGCCCGACGCCGAAAAGTGGTTCCGTTTTGCCCTGCAGTCCACGCCCGACGATGCCCATCTCTGGTATCTCCTTGGCCGAGCCCAATACGGCCAGGACCACAACGCCGACGCCGCTGCCTCGTTCGAGCGCACCCTGAAGCTCTCCCCCCGTGACCTCCGCGCCCAATACAACCTCGGCCTCGCCTACGAGAAACTCGGTCGCCCGGAAGATGCCATCGCTGCGTACCGCACCGCGATCAGCTGGCAGGCCGGGCAGCCGCAGCAGGACCCCCAGCCCTTTCTCGACCTTGGCACCCTTCTGCTGCATCAGGGCCACCCCACTGACGCCCTGCCGCCTCTCCGGGAAGCCACCCGCTTCGGCCCCAACAACCCCATGACCTTCCAGGAGCTGGGGCTCGCCCTGGAAGCCGCCGGGCAGCTGGAAGAGGCAGTTCCCTCCTTCCAGCGGGCCGCCAGTCTCGCACCGGACTCGGAACAACCCCACTTCTTCCTGGGCCGCGTGCTTCGCCGCCTCGGCCGCGCCGCCGAAGCAGACGCAGAGTACCGCGAAGTTGCCCGCATCCTGGGTACCCGCTCCAGCACCCCTACCCCAAACGTGGACCAAGACTCCCCTTCAGTACCCCCCGCAAACGTTAAACCCCATTGACAGGCAACCATTCCAGCCGTTACTTTTCATGGACACTGGAATCGTTCCCAAGACAAAGCAACTGTTCCCTTGCAGGATTTTCGGAGGTCGTATGAAGTTAACCCACCTTGTGAGAGGATTCGCGCTCGCCGCGCCAAATCCTTTCCTTCGCCGTGAACTCTGGATGCCGGTCGGAGCCGCAGCTCTCATGCTCGCCAGCTCCTCCGCCGTGTTCGCCCAGGCGTCCAGCGGCATCACCGGCACCATCACCGATCCCACCGGAGCCGTCATCCCCGGCGCAGCCGTAGTGATCACTAACAATGCAACTGGCACAGTCCTCAATGCGGTCTCCAGCTCCTCCGGCACCTACTCCGTTACCGGCCTGAACCCCGGCCTGTATACGGTCTCAGTCACCGCGCAGGGCTTCTCCAAGACCGTCCGCAACAGTGTCAATGTCGAAGTCACCGTCACCACCACAGCTGACGTGCAACTCACCAGTGGTACCTCCAACGAGACCGTCGAGGTCACTGCCAATCTCATCACGCTCAACACCACGGCGCCTGAACTCGGCACGACAATCGAACCTGCAGTGGTCAACAACCTCCCAGTTGCGATTGGCGGCGGCAAAGGACGGCAGATCAGCAGCCTCCAGTTCCTTGCACCCGGCGTCTCTGGCGACACGTTCTCCCATAACGTCAATGGCGGCGTGAACTTCGAACAGGAAATCCTCTACAACGGCGTTCCCGTGCCCCAGGCCGAAACCGCCGGCTACACCGAGAACTTCAACCCGCCGTTCGAGCTGGTAAGTGAGTTCCGTGTGGAGCGCTCCACCTTTTCCGCCAAGTACGGCCTTGCCCAGGGCGCGGTCACTTACCAGACCACCTCCGGGACCAACCAGTACCATGGCGACGCTTTCTACGTGAACCGAAACGAGTTCTTTGATGCCAAGGGATACTTCAACTCTCGTGCACCCGTGGATCGGGAGAATAACTACGGCTTCACCATTGGGGGACCGGCGACCATCCCTCACCTCTACAACGGCAAGGACCGCACTTTCTTCACCTTTGCCCTGGACTTCGCCAAGACAAACAACACCAACGCGGGTATCGGGACTGTTCCTACCGCGGCGATGAAGACCGGCGACTTCTCCGGGTATGTCGATGGTGATGGCAAGCCGATCCCCATCTTTGACCCGCTCACTGGCCAGCAGTTCCAGTATCAGGGCAGGCTTAACGTCATCGACCCCGCCCGCATTAGCGCCCTCTCGGCCAGCATCCTTCCTTTCATCCCTGACCCCAACCTGTTGGATCGCAACGGGCAGCCCCTCCTGCAACACAACAGGACTGCTACCCCGAATGCGTTCCCCTTTGTCAACCACAACTGGGGCCTGACCCTAGACCACAAGCTGACGGACAAGCAGTCCCTTCACTACGCGATGTGGCGCAACTCCTTCTCGTCCACGGGCTTCGACGGCAGCACGGTCTTCCCGATCGACAATCCGCTGCAATCCACGAAGTTCCAGCCGAATCTCGGCTCTGTGTTTCTCCTGAACTACGTCAATGCGTTGACACCCAATCTCGTCATGACTGCTGGCGCTGACTGGGTAGGTGAAATCAACAACCAGTTCTCCAACAGCCCGGTCGTAAACTTCCCGGGTATCGTCCAGGCTCCCCAGAGCGCGGGCTTTTTCCCTAAAATCCGTTTCGATGGAACCTACAACGTGGACGAATTCGGCGTGGGCGACGATGCCGGCAATGACGCCCAGGGTGAATCGAACTCCATCAACCGGAAACTCGGCATCGCCTTCGTCAACAACTGGCTTTGGACCAAAGGACGTCACACCTTCAACTTCGGCGGTGAAGTCCGGCGCGCCTACCAGGACGACGACGAGTGCCAGAACTGCGTAGGCAACTTCGAGTTCCGGCAAGCCAGCACGGCAAATCCAGCCGCCCTCGGCACTACTGGCAGTTCGTTTGCCAGCTTCCTCATCGGCTCCGTCGATCACGCAAGCCGCACCTTTGCCAATGAACTCCGCCTGCGCAATCTTCTTGTCGCTTCCTATATCCAGGACGACATCAAGTTCACGCCCAAGCTCACCGTCAACCTTGGCCTTCGCTGGGACATCATGATGCCCTTCAAGGAGAAGGACAACCAGATCGTCTTCCTCGATCCGACAGGTGCAAATCCTCTTGCCGGGAATCTCCCCGGCACGGCAACGCGCTTCAGCGGGGCCAAAGGTGGGGTTGACCGTGCCGACATTCACCTCCGCAACTTCGGACCGCGCATCGGCGTCGCTTACCAGCTGAATGAAAAGACCGTGTTGCAGGCGGGCTACAACATTGCCTACCTCAATGGCGGCGCATATGAGTTCGGCACCAGCAAGGTTGCTACCAGCTATGGCAACCTCCTCCAGGGTGTCTTCACCCGCAACAGCACTGGTGGCGTCGCACCCGGCTACGGCTACTGGGATGGCAATCCTCTGCCGGCTCCCGCCAGCCAGGCCGTCGGGCCGGCGCTCGGCATCGCGAACACCATTCGCGCTTTCGATCCTAAGGGCGCTGGTCGCGCACCCTATCTGCAGTCCTGGAATTTTAACTTCCAGCGCCAACTTCCTTGGAACACCTTCCTTCAGGTCGCATACATTGGTAATCGGGCGCTGCACCTTGACGGCCAGCTCAACCCAATCAGCCAGCCAAACCCGGCCATCCTTCAGAATGGTCCGCTGCTCCAGCAGTCATTCAGCAATCCAGCCGGTGCTGCCTCGCTTGCTGCTGCTGGCTTCTCCTCGCCTTACCCGAACTACACAGCAGACTTTGGCGGCAGTGCCACTCTGGCCCATGCCCTCAGCCCTTATCCGCAGTACTCCAACGTCTATAACAACTTCGATATGACTGGAACAGCCGCTTACAACGGACTGCAGGCCAGCCTTGAGAAGCGCTTCTCCAATGGTTTGTCGTTCCTCACCTCCTACACGCTGTCCCGAACCATGGGCAACGTTGACAGTGCCTTCACCACCTTTGCCGCCTTGCCGGAAAACAAGTACGACCAGAGCAAGGAGTACACCGTCACTGGTAATGATGAGTTGAACAACATCAAGGTCAGTGGCACCTACGAGCTGCCCCTTGGGTCCGGCAAGTCCTTCGTCAACAACAAGGGCATCACCGGCCAAATCGTCGGCGGCATCCAGGTCGGCTTCATCCTCGACTATGAGACGGGCACTGCCTTTGGGATCTCCGAAAATGGAAATCCTCTGGGCTGCGCTGGTTGCTTCAACCGTCCCAACGAGGTTGCAGGGCAAAAGCGCTCAACAGGCAGCTATCACAAATTCACATTTGATGGCAGTGGCAATAGCACACGCAAGGTCTTTAACACAGCGGCCTTTGCTCCAACTCCGCAGGACGCCTCACAGCAGAGCTACTACACTCTGGGCAACGCCTACCGCAACTATGCGGAATTGCGTCAGCCCGGTATCTATAACGAATCCATCAAGGCGTCCAAGAAGTTCCCAATTGGAGAGCACGTGAATTTCATCCTTGAGATGAACTACTTCAACGTGCTTAACCGCACCCGCTTCAACGGCCCGGATACTAACGCGAACGATGCCAACTTCGGCACGGTTCCAGGTAACGGACAGCAGAGCTTAAGCGGATCGCAGAGTGGTGCTCGGCAGGGCCAGCTCAGCGCTCGCATTAACTTCTAACCGAACCAACTCTCACCAGCCGGACCGCCCACGCGGTCCGGCTTTTCTTGCTTGCACCTCACGCGCTCCCCCGCCCACGAACCAGCTCGCCCATCTACACTCCATCCATGCACCTCGCGGCACGCCTCCTGCTCGTTTTGTTCCTCACCGTTCCAGCTCTCGCCGGTGCCCAGTCACCGGAGGTCCAGACCCTGTACGCGCAGGCCCAGGCCGCGCAGGCCGCCGATCACCCCGACCAGGCCATCCAGGACTACCGCCGCATCCTTCGGCTCGATCCCTCGATCGCCCCCGCCTATAACAATCTCGGCCGTCTGCTCTTCAATCTCGGCCGCTTTTCGGAGGCCGTTCCCGTCCTCACCAAGGGCCTCGAGATCGTCCCGGAGATGCACCCCGCCCAGATCATGCTCGGCGCCTCGCTCCTCAAGCTCGAACAGCCCGCAAAGGCCCTCGAGCCCCTCCAGGCCGGCGTCGCCGCCATGCCCGCAGACCGCTTCGCTCACATCACCCTTGCCCGCACCCTGATCGCCCTCAACCGCCCGGCGGAGGCCGTCCCCCAGCTTGAAGCCGTCATCGCCGCCGACGCCAAGGACCAGGAAGCCTGGTATCTCCTCGGCAAGCTCCACCTCCAGCTGTCCCAGCAGGCTCTGGCCGAGGTGCAACACATCAACCCCACCAGCACTCTCGCCCTCGAACTCAACGGCGAGATCATGGAGTCCATGCAGAACACCCCCGGCGCGATTGATGCCTATAAGCAGGCCATCGCCGCCGCTCCCGACAACCCCGCCCCGCTGCAACATCTGGCCGACCTTTATTGGCACACCGGCGACTGGCAGCACGCCCGCGAAACGCTCCAGGCACTCCTCGTCAAGGAGCCCGGCAACTGCTTCAACCATTGGAAGCTTGGCAACACCCTGAACGAGCTGGCCGAGCCCCCCGCCGCCGCCCTCGCGGAGATCAACACCTCCCTCCAGGAGTGCCCCGACCTCCCCCAGGCTCACGCCGAGCGCGCCCGCCTTCTGCTGCGCGAGGGCAAGGCCGCCGACGCCCTCCCGGATCTCCAGATCGCCGAGAAGGCGGCCCCCGACGAGTCCTCCGTCCAGCGTATGCTTGCCCAGACCTATCGTTCTCTCGGCAACAAGCCTGCTGCCGACGCCGCCAACCAGCGCTTTCTCGCGCTCGAAGAGCGGGCACGCCAGCAGCAGGAGCAAAAGGCCACCCGCGTCCTCCAGAACACCACCTCTCCTACACCCTGACATCCATCTGCCGGCCCGCCAACTCTTGTGGCCAGTCGTCCCCCGCGAGCGCTATCCTTCCCTCGCCAGGCGCTCATCAATCGCGCCCGCCGCTAAATGCTTCGCCAAGCTACCCGCCCAGATCCCAGATCAAAGATCCCAGGAGCCCTGAATGACCCGCAGCACCACCCTGCTCGCCTTCCTCGCCGCCGCCGCTTTCGCGCCCATCGCCCTCTCTGCCCAGGCTAAGGCCGCCACCAAGGTCACCGCCGAACCCTGGGGCAACGTCGACGGCAAGCCCGTCACGCTCTTCACCCTCGCCGACGCCGATCTGACCGTCCGCATCGCCAACTTCGGCGCCCACATCGTTAGCATCGAAACGCCCGACCGCTCCGGCAACAAGGCCGACGTCATCCTCGGCTTCAACGATCTCGCCGGCTTCCAGGCTGACAAGTCCACCTACATGGGCTCCGTCGTCGGCCGCTACGGCAACCGCATCGCCGGCGGTACCTTCTCACTCGGTGGGCAGACCTTCCACATCCCCACCAACGACCACGGCGCCAACTCCCTCCACGGCGGGACCGTCGGCTTCGATCGCATGGTCTGGACGGCCAGGCAGCTCCCCAACGGGGTCGACCTCACGCTCGTCTCGCCCGATGGCGACCAGGGCTTCCCAGGACAGCTCACCGCGCACGTGCGCTACATCCTCGCCGGCCACTCACTTGAGATCCACTACAGCGCCACCACCACCCGGCCCACCGTTCTTAACCTCACCAACCACACCTACTTCAACCTCGGCGGCGAGTCCGGCGGCCCCATCCTCAACGAGGTCCTGACCATCCCCGCCTCCCGCTACACCCCCGTCGACGCCAAGCTCATCCCCACCGGGCAGCTCGCGCCCACCGCCGGCACCCCGTTTGACTTCACCCGCCCCACCCCGATCGGCCAGCGCATTGACGACCCCAATGAGCAGTTGAAACTGGCCGGTGGCTACGACCACAACTTCGTCCTCAACGGCTCCGGCACCGGCCTCCGTCAGGCCGCCAAAGTGCTCGATCCCAAGACCGGGCGCACCCTTACCGTCACTACCACCGAGCCCGGCGTCCAGTTCTACACCGGCAACTTCCTCGACGGCTCGCTCACCGGCGCCGGTGGCACCAAGTACGCCAAGAACGACGGCCTCTGCCTCGAAACACAGCACTTCCCCGACTCCCCCAACCACCCCGCCTTTCCCTCTACCGAGCTCAAGCCCGGCCAAACCTTCCACTCCGAAACCGTCTTCACCTTCGGCGTAGCAAAGTAGCGCCCTCTGCCAACCAGCCTCCCCCAGCCGCCCTCTCCACAGAGGGCGGCTGCCTTTTAAGCCAGGGCACGCTAGCTGATTCGGTTGTCCGCCACGTGGTACTGCGGATCCTCTGCCACATTCACCTCCACAATCGCCTCCGCCTGCTGCAACAGCTCGCGGCAGTCCGGGCTCAGGTGCCGTAGGTGCAGTCGCTTACCCGCCGCCCGGTACCGCTCCGACAGCCCGTCAATCGCCTCCAGCGCCGAGTGGTCCATCACCCGCGCATGCCGGAACTCGATGATCACGTCCTCCGGATCCGTCGCTGGTGAAAACAGCCCCGCAAAGCGCGCTGCTGACGCAAAGAAGACCGTCCCCGACAGCTCATACACCTTGCGCCCCTGCTCATCCGTCCGCTCCCGCACCGCAATCTGCTTGGCATGCTCCCAGGCAAAGACCAGCGCCGCGATCATAATGCCCAGCACCACCGCCGTCGCCAGGTCCGTAAACACCGTCACCAGCGTCACCAGTACGATCACCAGCGCGTCATGCCGCGGCACCTTGCCAAAGACCTTGAACGTGCCCCACTCAAACGTCTTCTCCGACACCACAAACATCACCCCGACCAGCGCCGCAATCGGGATGCGTTCAATTAGCGACGAGCCAAACAGCACGAAGCTCAGCAGGCATACGCCCGCAGTCACGCCGGAAAGCCGCCGGCGCGCCCCCGCGCCCACGTTGATCATCGTCTGCCCGATCATGGCGCATCCGCCCATCGCTCCAAAGAACCCGCACAGCATATTGCCCGCCCCCTGCGCCAGGCACTCCCGGTTCGGCCGCCCCCGGCTTGCCGTAATCTCGTCCACCAGGTTCAGCGTCAGCAAGGTCTCAATCAGCCCCACACCCGCCAGAATCACCGCATAGGGCAGCACAATGCGCAGCGTATGCAGGTCATAGGGCACAGCCGCCACGTGAAACTTCGGCAATCCGCCGCGAATCGACGCCATATCGCCCACCGTCTTCGTCCGCAGCCCCGTCGCGACAGACCCCACCGCCACCACCACAATCGCCACCAGTGACGAGGGGACCGCTCTGGTCAGCCGCGGCAGTAAATAGATAATCAGCATCGTCACCGCAATCAACCCCAGCATCGTCAGCAGCTGCGGTCCCGCTACCCAGTGCTCCTGCCCCTTCGCGTCTCGCACCTTGAAGTGGCCCAGTTGCGCCAGCGCGATCACAATCGCCAGACCGTTCACAAAGCCCAGCATCACCGGGTGCGGCACCATCCGGATGAACTTCCCAAACCGCAGCAAGCCAAACACCACCTGCAGCACACCCATCAGAACCACCGCGGCAAACAGGTACTCCACCCCGTGCTGCATCACCAGCGCCACCATCACCACCGCCGTTGAGCCCGTGGCGCCGGAGATCATCCCCGGCCTCCCTCCAAACGCCGCCGTCACCAGGCACATCATGAACGCCGCATACAGCCCCACCAGTGGATTCACATGCGCTACCAGCGCAAACGCAATCGCCTCCGGAACCAGAGCAAGCGCAACAGTTAGCCCGGACAACAGATTCGTCTTGATCTCGGCAGCGGACATCGTCAGAACATTCGGCAAAAGGGACTCCAGGGAGAGAGTTGGCTGCGTCGCACACCCCTGCACGACCACAGCTGGTAGCGCGCATACACTGACAAGAGCTGCTGCACAGGTGTTCAGTATATATAAACACTCGCGTCAGGCACTCTCCTCCGCAGCACGATCGGACCACCTCACATTGCCAGACAAAGCCCAACCCCGCGCCTCAGATCACCACCTTGGCGAGCGCCTTCGCCAGCGCCGCGAAGTAATTGGCCTCTCCGTCCGCACCCTCGCCGGCCGAGCCGGCTTCTCGCCCAGCTTCCTCTCCCAGGTGGAAAACGGCCTCGCCTCTCCCTCCATCGGTTCACTTGAAAAGATAGCCGCCTGCCTGGAGGTCAGCCTCGCCGAACTCTTTCAACAACCAGCCGAATCCGCCTCTGCGGTCATCCGCGCCGCCCAGCGCCCCCGACTCGAGAGCGGGTGGTCCCAGGCCGAGATCGAAAGCCTCCGCTCCGATCGACGATCCCAGCTCGAGCCCCTCATCATTACGCTCCAGCCTGGCGGCGCCAGCGGCCGGCAGCCACACGCCGTCCCTCGTGAGCAGTTTGTCTTCGTGCTCGCCGGGCAGGCCACCCTCTCCCTCGGCAGCGCCGTTCAGCTGCTCGCAGGGGGTGACGCCATCACCCTCGCTCCCGGTGTCCCCGCACTCTGGGCCAACCACTCCCAGCACCCCGTCCAGCTCCTCTTCATCTCTCCCGCCACCTCCTAGCTTCCGTATCGCCCGTAAGCAGGAGCGTTGCCAAACCAACGCTCTGTGGCCGCTCGTGGTTCGGTACTTTCGTCAGTGGCGACGGCTCCCACCTTCGTTGAATGGCAGCCCGCCGCCCTTTGCCTGAAGGTAGGGAGCACGCGGGAAGCTATCCGTCGATCGGGCCCGCCAACCGCCGTGCCCGACCAATCGAGCACGCATGAATATTGCAGTCGCGAAGGCCTTCATCATCCGACACCGTCGCCCCATGGCCGATCTCTCCATCATCGCCTTCGGCACCGGTGTCATCCTGTATCTCGCCCTCGAGTTCGACTTCTTCGTCCAGGAAGGCCACGAAAGCATCCAGCAGGAGACCATCGAGCTCGACGAGGCCATGCTCATCGGAGCCCTCCTCGCGCTCGCCCTGCTTGTCTTCGCCATCCGCCGCTACCGCGAGCAAAAGCGGGAGTCCGCCCGCCTGCTTGAAGCCGAGCAGCACATCCGCGTGCTCGCCTTTCAGGACCCGCTCACCGGCCTCCCCAACCGCCGCCAGTTCGACGACGCCCTCAAGGCCGCCATCGCCGCGCCCCCCGGCGAACACGCCGTGCACGCCCTGCTCCTGCTGGACCTGAACGGCTTCAAGCGAATCAACGACACCTACGGCCACTCCACCGGAGACGAAGTTCTCCGCATCACGGCCCAGCGCCTGGTCGGCGCCATGCGCGACGGCAACCTCGTTGCTCGCCTCGGTGGTGACGAGTTCGCCGTCCTGGCCACCCACCTCAGCAGCCCGGAGGCCGCCACCAGCATCGCCCGCCGCATCATTGACGTCCTCCGCGAGCCCATTCCCATCGGCACCACGCTCCACCAGGTCGGCTCTGGCATCGGCATCGCGCTCGTCCCATCAGACGCCGCCACCGCAGAACAGGCGCTGCGCAAAGCCGATCTCGCCCTCTACCGCGCCAAAGAAGAGCGCCCCTCCGCACTGCACTTCTTTGAGGACGGCCTGGATCAACACGTCCGCGAACGCGAGTGGCTCGAGCAGGAGCTCCGCTACGCCGTCGCCGCCGATCAGATTCAACCCGTCTTCGAGCCCACCGTCGACCTCCGCTCCGGTGCGATTACCGGCTTCGAGGTCTCGCCACGGTGGATTCACCCCACCGCCGGGGAAATCACCCCCGACCGCTTCATCGCCATTGCGGAAGAGACCGGCCTCATCCACGAACTCATGCGCTCCATTCTCTGCGAAGCCTGCACCGTGGCCACGCGCTGGCCAGAGCCCGTCATCCTCTCCGTCAGCATCCTCCCCGTCCAGCTCAAAGACGAGTCACTCAAGCTGCGCATCATGGAAACCCTGGCGCAAACCGGGCTCACGGCCAATCGCCTCGAGATCGAGATCACCGAGTCCGCCCTTGTACGTGACCTCGAAGCCGCGCAGATCGTCCTCGGCGGCCTCCGCGATCTCGGCGTTCGCATCGCCCTCGGCAACTTCGGCACCGGCTACTCCTCGCTTTACCACCTGCGTAACTTCAAGCTCGACAAGATCAAGATCGACTCTTCCTTCATCCGGGCCATGCACTCGCAGGAGGAAAGTGCGGCAGTCGTCCACGCTCTCGTTGGCCTGGCCCACGGCCTCGGCCTCAGCATCGCAGCCGAGGGCATCGACTTCCCCGACCAGGAACACTCCCTTGTGCAGACCGGCTGCCAGCAGGGCCAGGGTCAGCTCTACCGCTCCACCCTCACCCCCGAACAAACCCTGGCTGCCGTAGAAACAGCCGAACATCGCACCCTCTAGGACGCCTGAAAGTCCGCACCTCGCCGCCCCGGAGCAAAGCCCCGCACGAGCTCCGAACTCCGCCCGAGGAGCGGCTACTCCGCCGCGGAATCCATATCCAGCCCCAGATCCAACGCCCGCACACTGTGCGTCAGCACCCCTACCGAGATCACATCCACCCCGGTCGCGGCAACCTCGCGAATTCTCTCCAGCCGCATCGTCCCACTCGCCTCCACTACCGCCCGCCCCCGGATCAGCTCCACCGCCGCCCGCAGCCCCTCGGTCGAAAAGTTGTCCAGCAGCACGGAGTCCACCCCCGCCGCCAGCATCGGCTCAATCTGCTCCTCGCGGTCCACCTCCGCCTCCACATGCGTGGTGTGCGGCAGCGTCGCCTTTGCCGCCCGCAGAAACTCCGTCAACGCCTCTGCCCGCCCCACACCCAGCCGCTTCATGATCACCGCCAGGTGGTTGTCCTTCACCATCACCGCGTCCGACAGCGAAAACCGGTGGTTGTGCCCACCGCCGCACCGCACGGCATAGCGCTCCAGCACGCGCAGCCCGGGCGTCGTCTTGCGCGTGTCCACGATCCGTGCCACTGTGCCCGCCGTCTCCGCCACAAACGCCGCTGTCATCGTCGCTATCCCGCTTAGCCGCTGTACAAAGTTCAGCGCCACGCGCTCCGCCTGCAGCACCCCCTGCGCCGGCCCGTCCATCTCGGCCAGCACCGCACCCGCCTCAAAACGCTCGCCGTCGTGCACCCGGAACCCCACCCGGATCGACGCATCCGTCAGCCGCATCGCCGCCGCAAACACGTCCTCGCCACACAACACACCGCCCTGACGCGCCACCAGCTGCGGCCGCACCCGATCTTCCGGCGTCAGAAAGGTCTGGCACGTCACGTCGCCCCAGGGCGCGTCTTCGAGCAGCGCCGCCCGCACCAGCGCCTCAATCGCTCCCGTCGACGGTCTCACGAGCACGTCGCCACCAGCCGTTCCGCCATCGCGCGCTCAAACGCCACAGGCCGCGCCAGCGCCGCCACCGTCTCCGGAAAGTCGCTCCGGAAATGCGCACCACGCGACTCTTCGCGCGCCAGCGCCGCCGCCAGCATCACCCGTGCCAGCGTCAGCAGGTTCCCCGTCTCGCGCTGCTCTGTCGTCGCACACTCCGCATACCATCCCCCCACCACCTCTATCGCCTCCCGCAGCGCCGGCCCTTGACGCGAGATCCCCGCCGCCTTCCACATCAGCTCTTGCAACGCACTTCGCGACACCGGCACCGTCGCCTCCACCCCACCCATCACCGGCTCCACCCTCTCCGGCAGCGCCCCCGGCAACTCCGGCCATCCGGTATTCGTCGCATCCACCGCTACAATCTGTTCCGCGCACCGCCACGCAAACACCAGGCTCTCCAGCAGCGAGTTCGACGCCAGCCGGTTCGCCCCATGCACCCCCGTGCACGCCGCCTCGCCCACCGCATACAGCCCCGGCAGCGAAGTCCGCGCCGACAGATCCGTCCGCACACCGCCCATCCAGTAGTGCGCCGCCGGCGTCACCGGGATCGGCTCCCGTCCCCAGTCGAATCCATGGCGCCGGCACGCCGCGTCGATCGTCGGAAAGCGCTCTCGCAAAAACTCCGCTCCCAACGCCGTCGCATCCAGCACCACCGGCACATCGCCCTGCGCGGCCATCTGCGCCGCAATGCCCCGCGCCACCACGTCCCGCGGAGCCAGCTCCGCCGCGGGGTGCACCGCCTGCATGAATCGACGGCCCTGCCAGTCCAGCAACACGGCACCCTCGCCCCGCACTGCCTCCGAGATCAGAAACGTCCCCGGCACTGCCAGCGCCGTCGGGTGAAACTGGTAAAACTCCACATTCTCCAGCTGCGCCCCGGCCCGGCACGCCATCGCCACGCCATCGCCCGTCGCCACCGCCGGGTTGGTCGTGTAGCGGAAAAGCTGTCCCGCGCCCCCGCTCGCCAGCACGACGGCTTCTGCCGCAAGCGCCCGCTCCTCCCCGCCTTCGTCCACCATGCGTACCCCGACCACCACACCCGCATCGACCACCAGGTCGCTCACGAACGTATGCTCCAGCACGGTAATCTCTCCCGCACGCACCGCCTCCACCAGCGCCATCTCGATCGTGAACCCGGTCGCGTCACCGCCCGCATGCAGAATCCGCGCATGGGAGTGCGCCGCCTCCAGCCCGCGCGCCAACTCTCCCTCACGCCGGTCAAACTCCACCCCCAGCCCGATCAGCCCACGAATCCGCTGCGGCCCCTCCGCGCACAACACCTCCACCGCCCGCCGGTCGCACAGTCCTGCCCCGGCGTTCAGTGTGTCCTCCACATGCTCCTGCACACTGTCCTCGGCAGACATCGCCGCCGCAATCCCGCCCTGCGCCCACCGCGTGTTGCTCTCCGCCAGCCCCGCCTTCGTCACCAGCGTCACAGCAAAGTGCTTGCGTAGCTCCAGCGCCGCCACCAGCCCTGCGATCCCGCTCCCCACCACGATTACACGCTTCATGCGGCGCTCGTCGTCCCGGCAGACCCCGGCTTCAGCGCCAGCATCCGCTCCAGCGCGACCCGCGCCGGCACCGCCACGCTCTCCGGCACCGTGATGCGGTTCAGCACCTCGCCCCGCTCCAGCGCCTCCAGCACCCACGCGATGTAGCTCGGATGAATCCGATACATCGTCGAGCACGGGCAGATGATCGAGTCCAGACACACAATGGTGTGCTGCGGATAGTCGTTCGCCAGCCGCTGCACCAGGTTGATCTCCGTCCCGATCGCAAAGCTGGAGCCCGCCGGCGCGGCCGCAATCGCCTTCACGATGAAGTCAGTCGATCCCGCCGCATCCGCCGCGTCCACCACCTCCATCGAGCACTCCGGGTGCACAATCACCCGCACGCCCGGGTGCCGCTGCCGCGCCATCCGGATCTGCTCCACGCTGAATCGCTTGTGCACCGAGCAGAAGCCGTGCCACAGCAGCACCTGCGCCTGCTCAATCTGCTCTGCCGTGTTGCCGCCCAGCGGCAGCTCCGGCTGCCACACCGGCATCCGGTCCAGCGGGATCCCCATCGCCTTCGCCGTGTTCCGCCCTAGGTGCTGGTCCGGAAAGAACAGCACCCGCTGCCCCCGCGCAAACGCCCACCGCAGCACCTCCGCCGCGTTCGACGACGTGCACACAATCCCGCCATGCTCCCCGCAAAACGCCTTCAAGGCCGCGGACGAGTTCATATACGTCACCGGCACCACCGGCGCCCGCCCGGCAGCATCCGCCGCCGTCCCCAGCACCCGCGTCAGGTCCTCCCAGCAGTCCATCACGGAGTCCACATCCGCCATGTCTGCCATCGAGCAGCCCGCCGCCAGGTTCGGCAAGATCACCGCCTGCTCCGGCCGCGACAGCATATCCGCCGTCTCCGCCATGAAGTGAACGCCGCAGAAGACGATCGCCTCCGCCTCCGGCCGCGACTTCGCCGCCTGCGCCAGCTGAAACGAATCGCCCACAAAGTCCGCGTACTGGATCACCTCGTCCCGCTGGTAGAAGTGGCCCATCATCACCAGCCGCTTGCCCAGGGCGTGCTTTGCCGCCCGGATCCGCAGGTCCAACTCCGCCGCCGACACCCGCCGGTACTCGTTCGGCAGGCCAGGCTGCCGCGGCGCCGTCGCCGGCAGCACATCGTGCATCGACGCACCCGGCCCGTACCCCGCCTCGCCCACGTCAAAGTGCCACGGCTCCTCGGCCAGGCTGGAGCTGCAGGTCGTCACACCCTCGGCAACCGGCAGGCTCAACTCGCCCGCTGCCCCCTGTTCGCGAATGCGGATGAGCTGGATCGTGCTGTCAACGGATCGCAAGGCGTTCTCCTCGAGCCCTGTCCCGGCCCGCCCGCCAGCCCCGGCATATCGCCTGGGCCAGCTCGGCTAGAGCTCGGCCAGCGCAAGGCTCCATGTTGCAGTTTAGACTCATCCCCCGCCTGGAAGATGCGGTTCGGCCCTTCCCCTCTGCCCATCGGTAAGTCACCTCAGGAACGGATTCATCCCCTCCTCACACCCCCGACGCATCCCATGGGAAAGACTCATCGCCAGAAGCATCTCCACTAAAGACACGTCGCCAGAGAGACAATTGCCAGAGACGCATCGCAAGGAGCACAGATCATGGCCGAACCCCTCGCCGCATCCCCCCTCTCTCCCGAAGAGCTGCAAGGCATGGACCGCTACTGGCGCGCCGCCAACTATATGTCCGCCGGCATGATCTACCTCCGCGCCAACCCACTCCTCCGCGAGCCCCTCAAACCCGAGCACATCAAGCGCCGCCTCCTCGGCCACTGGGGCACAGACCCCGGCCAGAGCTTCATCTGGGTCCACCTCAACCGCCTCATCCGCAAGCTCGACCTCAATGTCCTCTACGTCGCCGGCCCCGGCCACGGCGCCCCCGCCACCCTCGCCAACTCCTGGCTAGAAGGTCGCTACTCCGAGGTCTACCCCGACCGCAGCCGCGACGAAGCCGGCATGCTCCGCCTCTTCCAGATGTTCTCCTTCCCCGGTGGCCTCGGCTCCCACTGCACGCCCGAGACCCCTGGCTCCATCCACGAGGGCGGCGAACTCGGCTACTCGCTCTCCCACGGCTTCGGCGCCGCCTTTGATAATCCCGATCTCATCGTCGCCGTCTGCATCGGCGATGGCGAGGCCGAAACCGGCCCGCTCGCCACCTCCTGGCACGCCAACAAGTTCCTCAATCCCATCCGCGACGGCGCCGTCCTCCCCATCCTCCACCTCAACGGCTACAAGATCGCCAACCCCACCATCCTCTCCCGCATCCCCCACGACGAGCTCGAGTCCCTCTTCCGCGGCTACGGCTATGAGCCTTTCTTCGTCGAAGGCTCCGATCCCGAGACCATGCACCAGACCATGGCCGCCGTCACCGAGCAGTGCGTCCTCCGCATCCGCGCCATCCAGCAAAAAGCTCGCAGCACACAGCATGCGGGCACCGAAACCGAGCGCCCCCGCTGGCCCATGATCGTCCTCCGCTCTCCCAAGGGCTGGACCGGCCCCAAGGAAGTCGACGGACACAAGGTTGAGAACTTCTGGCGCGCCCACCAGGTCCCCATCACCGACCCCCTCTCCAAGCCCGAAGAGCTTAAGCAGGTGGAAACCTGGCTCCGCTCCTACAAGCCCGAAGAGCTCTTTGACGAGCACGGCACCCTTCGCCCCGAGCTCCAGGCCCTCGCCCCCACCGGCGATCGCCGCATCTCCGCCAACCCCCACAGCAACGGCGGCAACCTCGTCCGCCCGCTCGTCCTCCCACCCTTCCGCGACTACGCCGTCGCCATCGACGCCCCCGCCAGCACCTACGTCTCCCCCACCGCCACCGCGGCCACCTTTCTCCGCGACGTCATGAAGCAGAACATGACGAACTTCCGCGTCTTCGGCCCGGACGAAACCGCCTCCAACAAACTCGACGGCATCTACCCCGCCTCCCACGGCAAGACCTGGCTCGAAAACTTCCTCCCCGAAGACGCCGACGGCACCGACATCTCGCTCGACGGCCGCGTCATGGAGATGCTCTCCGAGCACACCCTCGAAGGCTGGCTGGAGGGCTACACCCTCACCGGTCGCCACGGCCTCATCAACTCCTACGAAGCCTTCATCCACATCATCGATTCCATGTTCAACCAGCACGCCAAGTGGCTCGAGAAGAGCAAGAAAGAGCTCGGCTGGCGCGCCCCCGTCCCTTCCCTCAACATCCTCATCTCCTCCCTCGTCTGGCGGCAGGATCACAACGGCTTCTCCCACCAGGACCCCGGCTTCCTCGACATCGTCACCAACAAGTCGCCCGAAGTCTGCCGCATCTATCTCCCGCCCGACGCCAACTGCGCCCTCTCCGTCATGGACCACTGCCTCCGCTCGCGCGACTACGTCAACGTCATCGTCTCCGACAAGCAGAAGCACCTCGTCTACCTCTCCATGGATGAGGCCGTTCGCCACTGCACCAAGGGCATCGGCATCTGGGACTTCGCCTCCACCGACCAGGGCACCGAGCCCGACGTCGTCCTCGCCTCCGCCGGTGACATCCCCACCATGGAAGCCGTCGCCGCCGCCGCCATCCTCCGCGACAAGCTCCCCGACCTCAAGGTCCGCTTCGTCAACGTCGTCGACCTCTACAAGCTCATGCCCGCAAGCGACCATCCCCACGGCCTCTCCGACCGCGACTTCGACTCCCTCTTCACCACGGGCAAGCCCGTCATCTTCAACTTCCACGCCTATCCGTCACTGGTCCACAAGCTTACCTACAACCGCACCAACCACGAGAACCTCCACGTCCACGGCTATCGCGAACGCGGCAACATCGACACGCCGCTCGAGCTCGCCATCCAGAACCGCATCGATCGCTTCCACCTCTGCATCGACGTCATCGATCGCGTCCCCAAACTCCGCAGCACCGCCGCCCACGTCAAGGACTGGCTCCAGGACCAGATCATCGAGGCCGTCAACTACTCCTTCAAGGAAGGCCTCGACCACCCCGACATCACGGACTGGACCTGGCCCTTCTCCGCCGACCCCACCAAGAAGACCGACCACCACGACCAAGTCCAAACCGGCGCCCGCGAGTGAGCACGCCGCTGCCACGCGCGGTCTCCTGACCCCCGCGAGCTGTACGTCCGTTGTCCGCTCCCGCTGTTTCCAGAACGGGGCGAGTCAATGTCCTCCCAACCCACGTGCAGCCCGTAAGATGGCATTGAAGTCCCGCGCCAGGGATCGTATAATTCCCGAAAGGTTTCGCCATGTTTTCGCCCTCCATCACCAAGCCGAACTTCCGCTTAGCTCAACGAGAGGCGATTCGCCTCTTGAATGAGGTCGGCATATATGAGCCGCCAGTGAACCCCGTCCGTGTCGCTAACAGCATTGGCGTGAATGTTCGCTTCGTTGCCTTTTCAGGAGAGAGTGAAGACATCGCAGGTCTGTACGATCCGTCTGCGGACGAAATTCTTGTTAACCAGGCAGAATCCGGGGTTAGGCAAACATTCACAGTGGCTCACGAATTAGGGCATCGCGTTCTGCATCGGGAATGGGCTGAGAGCCAGGCATACCAAGTGCTTTGGCGTGATCCAAGCAGACAAGGAAAGGATCGGTTTGAGATTGAGGCGAATCAGTTTGCGGCCAATTTGCTTATGCCAAAAGACTTCGTCGATGAGTACCGCTATCTGCCTGCCGCGAGTTTAGCCCGCATCTTCGCAGTCTCAGAACAGGTTGCCACGATTCGACTTAGTAAATTGTATGGCTTCTGAGCGAGAACAGGCGTTAGCTGAGATGGTCGAGTTGCCCTCTAATGAGGACAATAAGTACAAAGCCGCGTTGGCCGACGCGGAAGTAAAACGGGCTGAGATAGCAAACGCACACGCGCTGCAAATGCGCAAAGCGGAGCTGGGATGGTTCGGGGCTATCATTGGAAATGAAAGTCAAGCTGGAATGGTGATTGCTTTCCTGGCAGTTTTTGGAGGCTTCTCCATCGCGACGCTACTCTGGATTGCCGCTTACAGAAGTGGGAAAACGGAACCATGGTCGGGTGACGCTCACTTCGCATTGAATGCGGCCACTTCCGCATTAGGTTTTGTGTTCGGCAGAAGTGGTAGGGATAGCGCAAAGTAGAAGCTCCTACTTCTCTTTGAGAGCTGCCGTGTGTTCGGCCTGTTTTTGCGGGCAGTTCAGAGAGGCTCGTCTGGCAGCGGCTATCTCTGTGGTAATCCGTCATCGATCTAGCCCATCGACATGCCACAGTGCGGTCGCGGCCCACCTATAATCCCCTCGTGGCGCACCCCCCTCAGCCCCAGCCCCCCTCTCACCCCGAAGACCTGGACGCCCTAGTCGCCGCCCCAGCCCACCACGCTCTCCTCTTCGAAGACGACTCCATCCGCATCCTCAACATCACCGTCCCACCCGGCGACACCGTCCCGCTCCATACCCACTGCTGGCCCGGCCCCCTCCACTTCCTCTCCTGGAGCCCCTGCATCCGCCGTGACGCCGCCGGCACGATCCTCATGGACAGCCGCCCCGGCCCGCCACTCCCTCCTGGCGCCACCACCTGGTCGCCCCCGCTCGAGCCCCACACCCTCCAGAACGTCGGCCCCATCCTCCTCCACGTCATCGGCATCGAGCTCAAGCACCCCGGCAGCAGCCCGGCTGGCCCCTCCGGCCCGCAGTCGCCCGCGCTCCCCTAGTCGCACGCATCCCCTAGTCACACGCATCCCCTAGTCACACGCATCCCCTAGTCGCACGCATCCCACATCGCATGCCCGCGCCCGCCGCCCCCATCCTCGTCCTCAACAGCGGCTCGTCCTCCCTCAAACTCGGCGTCTTCACGGCTGCCGAGAACGACGAGCAGCCCCTCCTCTCCGGCGCCGCCGACGCCCTCAACCGCCCCGACGGCTCCCTCTCCCTCACCTCCCCCGACGGCTCCACCCTGCTCAACACCCAACACACCGCCGAAACCTCCGAGCAGGCCCTCGAAGCCCTCACCACCGCCCTTCACGACCACCTTCCCGCCCCACCCGTAGCCATCGGTCATCGCGTCGTCCACGGCGGCCCCCACCTCCGCGAGCACCAGCGCATCACCCCCCAGCTCCTCCAGACTCTCGAGGACTCCATCCACTTCGCCCCGCTCCACATCCCGGAAGCCCTCGCCATCATCCGCAAGGCGCAGCAGCTCTTCCCCGAGGTCCCCCAGTTCGCCTGCTTTGACACCGCCTTCCACCGCTCCATGCCGCCCGTCGCCACGCACCTCCCCATCCCCTCCAACCTCTTCGACCAGGGCGTCCAGCGCTACGGCTTCCACGGCCTCTCGTGCGAGTCCGTCATGCACCGCCTCGGCTCGCAGCCGCCCGCCCGCGTCATCATCGCCCACCTCGGCGGCGGCTCCAGCGTCACCGCCGTGCACGACGGCCAGTCGGTCGACACCACCATGTCCCTCAGCCCCTCCGGCGGCGTTCCCATGGCCACCCGCTCCGGAGACCTCGACCCTGGCGTCCTCCTCTACCTCCTCCGCTCGGAGCACCTCTCCCCGGACACCCTGGAAAGCTTCGTCAACCACCAGTGCGGCCTCGCCGGTCTGACCAACGGCGAGTCCGACATGCGCGCCCTCCTCGACAAAGCAACAAACAACGACAAGGCCGCCGAACTAGCCGTCGACCTCTACACCACCGCCCTCCGCAAACAGATCGGCGCCTTCATCGCCCTCCTCGGCGGCCTTGACCTCCTCGTCTTCACCGGCGGCATCGGCGAGCACAGCGCCCCCATCCGCGATCGCATCCTCCACAACCTCAGCTTCGCCGGCCTCCTCCCGGATAACTCAGGCCCGGCCCAATGGCAGGCCCTCCCCGCCGAAGAGGAGATCGAGATCGCCCGCCACTGCCGCACTCTTCTCAAGGCCCCACCCCAGGCCTAGCCACCAGTCCGCCAGTCAGCACACCGGTGGCGCAATCACCTGCATTGTGTGGCTACACTGCCTCCAACTCCCTTTCCTTGGCTCCCCAGACTGTCGGCAACGCGCCTGCGTACCCCGGCCAGAGGGTGCGCACAATATCCGAACCTGACACGTTCGGTCCGGACCTAAGCGCAATTGAATGAAGATTGAGCAATAAACGGGGGAGGGGGGTAGGGGACCGCCCAACCACCGGCCCACCCGTGGTGCACATCACGTTGATCCGATCCGATCCATCGCACTTGCGGCGGGCACGCCGTACCGCCGGAGCACATCTTACGGAGGGAAGAAATCTTCGGAGGAAACACAGAATGGGTATCAAGGAAGCACTCGGTCTGGACACGCTGCTCGGATCCGATAGCACCGGAACAGTTCGCTACGCGATCGTCGGGCTGGGCGATATTGCGCAGGAAGACATGATGCCGGGTGTCGACCACACCGGCAACTCAAAGATCACGGCCCTCGTCAGCTCTGATCCTGAAAAGCTCGAGGCGCTCGGCAAGAAGTACGATGTTGCGAACACCTACTCCTACGAGCAGTTCGGCGAGGCCCTCCGCTCCGGCACCTTTGACGCCATCTATCTCGCCACTCCCAACTGGCGCCATGCCGAGTTCATCGTCCCCGCCCTTCAGGCCGGCATCCATGTCCTCACCGAGAAGCCGATGGAAGTCTCCACCGCGAAGTGCCAGGAGATCCTCGCCGCCGAAAAGGCGTCCACCGCCAAGCTGATGGTCGCCTACCGCCTCCACTTCGAGCCCGGCACCCTCGACACGATCGAGAAGCTCCGCTCCGGCGATATCGGCGAGATCTCCATCTTCAACTCCACCTTCTCCCAGATGGTCGATCCAGCCAACCACCGCGCCCACTCCGGCACCCTGGCCGGCCCGGTCCTCGACATGGGCCCGTACCCCGTCAACGCCGCGCGCTATGTCTTCGGCGACGAGCCCACCGAGGTCGTCTCCGCTGTCGGCATCCGGCACCCCGGCTCCGGCTTCGACTCCGACTTCCCGGACACGGTCGCCGTCACCCTCCGTTTTCCTGTTGAACGTCTTGCCCAGTTCACCATCAGCTACTACGCTAACGCCACCAACAGCTTCGTCGTCGTCGGTACAAAGGGCAGCGTCCAGCTCGACCCCGCCTACATGTTCGGCAAGCCGGTAGAACAAACCACCACCATCGGCGAGAAGAAGTCGACCGAAAGCTTCAAGAACACTGACCACTTCGGCGGCGAGATGAAGTACTTCTCCGACTGCATCCTCAACAACAAGGAAGTGGAGCCAGATGGTGAAGAAGGATTCGCCGATGTGCGCGTGCTGGAGGGCATCATGGAGGCCGTCAAGAGCGGCCAATCCGTCAAGCTCGAGCCCTTCACCCGCACCAAGCGCATCGACACCGACGCCCAGAAGCAGACCCTCCGCGCCGTCTCCACCCCGGACCTTGTCAACACCAGCAACCCCGGCAAGGACAAAGAGAAGCTGCCCAAAAACTAACTCGACCGAAACTCCACCCGAAGCAGCCCTGCCTCACGGCAGGGCTGCTTCGTCTTTGAACAAGTAGGTACCTTCACCCTGCATCGCAGGCCTAGCCTCGCAACAGGTCACAACCCAGCGAAAGTTGGATCCGGCACGACGGAGAGGCGATCACATCCGCAGAACACGCTCGACAGGCAGGAGCCTGCGCGAGCAAAGCGCCACCGCGAGCAGGCGGCACAGGGCAAGAGTGCCGTTGCATTGCGCCTCAATCCTCGGCTCTGCCGGAGGGCAAGCCTGGCCGTTCGTGCAGCGACTCCACCGCGAAGTCTAGGGACGAGCAGCCACCGCACCGCGCCCCAACGCCGTCGCCCGCTGCCGTTCCAGCGCCGCTCCTGCTGCATCGCCACCCCGCTCCAGCGCCTCCGCCAGTAGCTGGTGCGCTGCCGCATCCTGCGGGTCCGCCGCAACAGCCGCTTCCAGCTGCGCCTTCGCCTCAGCTACCTTGCCGTCGTGCAGCAGCGTCTCGCCACTGCGCCGGGTGAAGTCTGCCCTCTGCTTACTTACAGCCACCCGGCTCAGCTCCGCCGCGGCCTTACGCTCCGCCGCCGCACCGGCCCTATCGCCCTGCTGCACCAGCACCGACGCCAGCGTGATGTGCGGACTTGGCTGCTGCGGATCGAGGGCAATCGCCCGGCGCAGCGCCTCGGCCGCCTTCGCCGGCTCCTGCCGGTCGTGGTCCACGCTCCCCAGCAGCGACCATGCCTGCCAGTTGTCGGGCCGCAGCGCCACCGCTCGCTCCAGCGAGCTGGCGGCCTTGGTGAACTCACCCTGCTGCATGTACAGCACGCCCAGTGTGTATGGCGGGTCCGAGAGCTCGGCATCTGCCGCCTCCGCCGCCTCGAACTCAGCGATCGCCGCCGGCAGCTGATCCTTCAGCTTCAGCGTCAGGCCCAGGTCGTAGTGCAGCGCCGCCAGCATCCCCGGCGCCAGCCCAGGCAGCGCCAGCGCCGCCTGGAACTGCTCCAGCGCATGGTCCAGATCGCTCTGCTGCAGAAAGGCGACGCCCAGGTCCTCCCGCAGCACCGCATTCCCGCTGTCCAGCGCGAGCGCCCGCTGGTAGACCGGCACCGCACTCGCAGCATCCCCCGTCTGCACCAGATCCAGGGCATAGTTGGTCAGCACGGCAGCATCCGCTGGCCGTTCTTTGGCTGCCGCGGCAAACAGGGGCAGCGCCTCCTTCACCTCGCCATGATTCTGCAGCGCCAGTGCCAGCACATAGGTCACGTCAATCGAGCTTGGCGCCCGCGCATGCGCCGCCTGCAGGGTCGCCAACGCGGCATCATCCTGGTGCAGCGCGCTCTGTGCCTGCCCCAGCTCCAGCATCGCGGTCACGTCTTCCGGGTTGAGCCGCAGTGCCGTCTGGAGGTGCTCTATCGCCTCAGGCAGCCGCCCTTCGCGCCGCAACACCGCACCCAGGTGCCCCTGCGCCGTGCCATTCGCCGGGTCCAGCTGCACGGCCTCGGTAAACTCCGCCTCTGCCGCGGTGTGATCGCCGCTCTGCGCCAGCACCACTCCGAGCGCGTCGTGCATGCCGGCATCCCCGGGTGCCCGGCTTACCGCGCCGCGCAGCACCGTGGCCGCCTCAGCCCTGTCCCCGGTTGCGAGCAGGCTTACGGCATAGGCGCGTGCCAACTCGGGCGTCAGATCCTCGGCCGGCATGGCCCGAAACAGCCCCACCGCCTCCGCCGCCTGCCCCGTCCTGCTGTAGGCCTCGGCCAGGTTCTCCGTCGTGGCCTTGTCCTCCGACCCCAGCCGCCGTGCAGCCTCGAGCTCCCGCGTCGCCCCGGTCGTGTCACCCTTCTCCAGCAACACTGCGCCCAGCGCACTGTGCCCGGCACCAACCTTTGGCATCAGCCGCACCACCCGCGCGAACTCCCGCTCGGCTCCCCCAAGATCCTGTCGCGCCATCGCTGCCGACCCTGCCTTGAACGCCCGATCCGCCTCCGCCAGCACGGCCCGGTCCGGCGACGAACCAGCCCCAGCCGTCTGCCATCCAAGCAGCAACCACACCGCCAGGCCCACCATCAACGCACGGCCCCCGCCACAGCCGCCGGCTTGCCAGAGCCTTCTACCAGCCTGACGATGCGGTCCGCCGGTGTGCCCGCAAACTCCTCCACTTCCCCGTTGGGCCAGCGCACAGTGATGCCCGTCAGCGTCGCCACCGTTCCCAGGCCAAAGTGCACGCGCAGATCGCTTGAGCTGCTGTAGCTTGACCCACTGCGCACCTCGTCCACCCAACTGCGGCCCCCGCCATGCACCGTCACCCTCGCTCCAATGCCGTCCCGATTGGAGCGGGTTCCCTGGAGCGCGACCCCTACCCAGTGATTGCCGTTGTGCGCCTCGTTCACGAGCAGCATCGGCAGATCGCTCAGGTTGTTCACGACGGCCGACAGCCGCCCGTCGTTCCACAAGTCGGCCACGGCCAGGCCACGACCGCTGCGTGGCTCGGTCAAGCCCGGCCCTGCAGCGGCAGATAAGTCCTTGAACTTCCCTCCGCCTGCATTCCAGTAGAGCAGCCGTCGCTCTTTGAAGCTTGAGCCCAGCCGCGCGCTGTCGACCTCCGGATACACATGCCCGTTGACCACTAGCAGGTCCGGCCGGCCGTCGTTGTCGACATCCGCAAACATCGTTCCCCACCCCAGCACATCGCTGTTGGTCCCCAGCCCTGCTGGAAAGGTCTCGTCCGTAAACGTGCCATCGCCCGCCGCCCGATAGAGCGTGGAGGTGTCCTCGGAGAAGTTGGTCTTGAACAGATCGATGTGCCCGTCGCCGTTGTAGTCCGCCGCAGTGGACCCCATACCAGCTTGCTCCCGCCCATCTTCGTTGTACGCCACGCCGGCCGCCGCCCCCACATCCTCAAAGGTTCCATCGTGCCGGTTGTGGTACAGGATCGAGGGCGTTGAGTCACACGCCACATATAGATCCGGCCAGCCGTCCTCGTCATAGTCAATCGTCGTCACGGAAAAGCAGTAGTGCCCGGCAGTTGTAGTAATGCCGCTCGCCTGGCTCACGTCCTTGAAGTGACCGCCGCCCTCGTTGTGCAGCAGGGTGTTGGGGGCACTCGGCAGGCCACGCGGGCCGCACATCACTGGCGTCCCCTTCCACATGCAGCCGGACTCGCTCCCCGGCCGGGGCACCTTGCTCAGGTCGAAATGCACGTAGTTGGCCACCAGAATGTCCAGCCGCCCATCGCGGTCGTAGTCCACAAAGGCGCAGCCCGTTCCCCACTCCTTGCCGGTGCCGGCCGCGCCCGCACTCTCCGCGACCTCGGCGAAGTGCTTGCCACCCTCGTTATGAAAGAGCCGGTTCTTGCCGTAGTCCGTTACATACAGATCGTCCCAGCCATCGTTGTCGTAGTCGCCCACGCACACACCCTGCCCCCAGCCGTCGGACTGCAGGCCCACCTGCTCGGTGACGTCGGTGAAGGTACCGTCGTGGTTGTTATGGAAGAGATGGTTGGTCGGGGGTACCTTCCTTCGCGCCACACTGCTCTTCGGAGCGTCCACAGCCTGCCCGGCGGGCAGCTCCGTGCCATTTACCAGAAACACATCCGGCCAGCCATCCCGGTCGTAGTCCACGATGCCGACACCGGACCCGGTGGACTCCAGGATGTAACGCTTCTGTTCCGCACTGCCGTTCGTATTGCGCACCGCAATGCCTGCCCGTTCAGCGACATCGGTGAACCACGCCGGGGTAGGATGAGTCGCGGTGCCCGGGTAGACCACCTGGCCCTGAAGGGCGCTGACCGCCAGCAGGAGCAACGCCACCAGACCCAACATCCTTCGGCCGTGTTGCGCTGCCATACCCAACCCTGCCCATCCTCCGCCCCGTCCAGTGCTGCCCCGACCAGGCCCTTCCACGATATATGGCGACGTGGTGCCTCGTCCCATCGCGAGCTACTGCGGCGGCCGTTGCGCAGACCCTTGCCGCCAGCACGGCAGTCCCTTGTGGGTTGCTCCCTCGAAGGTTGCAGTCTGTCACGGGCGTCACGGGGTACCGTCTGTGCAGTGGCCCTTGGTGGCCCTGGAACCCGCACGCACCATGACGCAAGTCGACGCCTTTCTTTATCGCCTTCCGCGCTTCAGCAGTGACTTTCCCGTGGAGTTCGTCCATGGGTCCGGCAACCCGCCGTCGATCAATCTCGGGCTCGATCCCGCCACGGCTACCCCGGGACAGTGCATCAACCTCAGCCTCACCGGCCTCCTGGCTCGCTTTGTATTGCCGCTGGGCCTGGGTGCTGACGGCGTGCTGCGGCTTAAGCCGGCCAACCGTGTCTTTTCCCTGCGCGCCTCGGTGACGCACACCGACGGCACACGCTCCGGCTTGAACTTTCACTTCCGCGACTCGCGGGAAGAGCAGATCATTCGGGCGCTGGTGGAGGCGATCACCGGTGCGCCGCCAGCAGCCGCCGCTCCACCCGCTCACCCGTTCTAGGCTTCGTCCAACTGCCCGGCACACGCGCCCTGGTTCCAGGCCAGCACACCCCAAAAAAGCATTCCGGCGCTGATCGTCAGCAGCGCAAGTTTCCCTCCGGCGAGGGCTTCAACTTCCGCGCCCACCAGGGAGGTGACGGCACATTGATGCGGAGCTTCAAAACGCGGCTACGGTGTCGCATCGCGATACGCTTTCTCGCCCCTTCCGGCCCTGAAACCCCGCCCGACGCGCCCTCGCGGTCCGATCCTTCCAGGACCTGGGGCATCCAATGAGCAGAGGATTCTATGCACGCGCGCACACTTCCCTTTGCTCTTTTTGCCGCTAGCTGCCTCGCAACGTTGCCCGGTTTCGCGCAGCAGCCCGCCTCCCCGTCCACCAGCCAAACCACGCTGAACGTCGTCGTGACCGATCACAAGGGTGTTCCGGTAGCCAATCTGCCGCAGACAGACTTTGTCGTACACGTTGACGGGCGAGCGGTTCCCGTCACAGACTTCCACGCCGTCAACGCCTCCACCCCAAGCACGGAGCCGGTTGAGACCACGCTCGTGATCGATGCTGTAAACACGCGCACCATCAACGTCGCCTACGAACGCTCGCAGGTAGACAAGTACCTTCGCGCGAACGGCGGTCACCTCGCCCAGCCGACCTCCCTCGCCCTTGTAACCGATACCCGAACGGACATACTTCCCACCGTCACGCGCGACGGCAATGCCCTTGCTGATGCGCTCGACAAGGCTGAGACCGGACTACGTGAGTTCCGCGGACGCCAGGGCTTCTACGGCTGGGTCGAGCAGTTCGACATCTCCTCCCGCGCCCTGCGGCAGATCGCAGCCTACGAGGGCACGCGTCCGGGCAACAAGCTGCTGCTGTGGATCAGCCCGGGCTGGCCCCTGCTCTCCGGCCCTGAGATCCAGCTCTCCCGAAAGGACTCGGATCGCTTCTTCTCGGTGCTGGTCGCGCTCACGGACCAGCTTCGCGCCGCGCATGTGACGCTGTCCAGCATCGATCCGCTCGGCACGGAGGACGCCGTCTCCTACCGCACGGTCTTCTTCCAGGAGTTCACCAAGCCCGTGCCGGACCCAAGCCACATGCAGCTTGGCAACCTTGCCCTGCAGGTGCTCGCCACGCAGTCCGGCGGTCGCGTGCTGAACGGCAACAACGACACGCGAAAGCTCATCAGCCAGGCAGCTTCGGATGCTGACGCCTTCTACACCATGACGGTGCCGTTGCCAGAGGCCACCGGCGACAATCCCTACGGCTTTCACACCTTCGAGGTCACGCCGGAGACACACGGCCTTGTTGCCCGGTCCGCGACTGTACTCTACGCCGCTCCGGCGCCTGCCAACCCCGGCCAGCCATCAGTTCCGCCTCCGACGCTATAGCGTGCGCGTGGTTCCGGCGCTGCTGGCGGAGGGGTTATTACTTCCACCCACGCCAGCGGCAGCGGCAGCGGAACCGGCAGACCACCGGTCGCGTACTGTCGGCGGAGGTCTTCGGCCATGTTCATCCTCACGCTCACTCTCGCTCTTTATTTCGTGCCCGCGCTCCTCGCCGGCAGCCGCAACCACCCCCGCACTACGGCACTCACCCTGACCAACCTCTGCCTGGGCTGGACCCTCGTTGGCTGGGTCGCCTGCCTGGTTTGGGCTCTCTCCGAACCCGCCCTGCCCGGGCCCGCTGCGTACATGCCGCCCTTCGCTATCCTGGCCAACACCGCCTATCCCGCCGGCCGGAGCGCTGCCAGCATGCAGGACGAAGCGCCTCACTGCCGCGCCTGTGGACGCCCTACCCTGCCCACCGCCATCTTCTGCACCATGTGCGGCGCCAACCTTGCTCTCCGGTCCTGAGATCCGGAGATCCGGAGATCCGGAGATCCGGAGATCCGTGCGATTGGGGGTCATGGCTCTTCCACAAGGGGCGCCTCGTCCCCCGCCCGGGGCACAGTGCATCCGCGCCCCGGATGCTACGGTTAAGGACGGAGTCGCTCCCATGACAGCCCCGCAAGCCTTATTGCATCCGCCCCCGTCGACTACCTCCCCTATCGCTGTGCGACCAGCCTCGCCCGAGGATGCCGGCATGCTGGCGCTTGTGGGGTCAGCTACCTTTCTCGATGGCTTTGCCGACCTGCTCCCCGGAGATGCCATGGTGGCCCACACCGCACGCCACCACACCACGGAGGTCTACGCGCATTACCTCACTTCGCCTGGCGTCTTCGCCTGGCTCGCGACGGCGGCTCACGGAGCTGCTATCGGTTACAGCATGCTGACCCCACCGGAACTCCCCGCAGAGACAGTCCAGCCCGGCGACGTGGAGTTGAAGCGCATCTACACGCTGAGTCGCTTCCATGGCTCCGGCATTGCGCAGCGCCTGCTTGACCCTGCCGTGGCTCAGGCGCGCACCCTGGGCGCCCCTCGCCTGCTGCTTGGCGTCCACGCACAGAACTACCGCGCGCTCCGCTTCTATCACCGCACCGGTTTTCGCCCTGTTGGCACGCGCCGATTCCAGGTTGGCTCCATGTTGTGCGACGACCTTGTGCTCGCCCGACCGCTCTAGCCCGGTGACTGGACCCAGACTATTTGTGCGCCGCCAGCTTCAGAACTAAAAGAAAGCGGGGCGACTCTGGTTCGGTCGCCCCGCTTACCAATTCATCTCCTGCCTGATCTGTTGTGAGCTGGACCTACCACCGACCCCAGGCGCGGCTCATGTAATCCGCCATGGTCATGGTGATCAGGATCATGAAGGTGAAGAAGCCCGCGGCGACCGTCATCTTGATCAGCCTGGACTGAAACTTCACATGCATGAAGAACAGAATCACGATGACGGCCTTGGCGCAGGCGATTGCCAGCGCGATGATCGGGTTCAGCACCTTGAGATCGACATAGGCTGCCCCAACCGTCAGAAGCGTCCCCACGATCAGCGCCGCATACACAAGGGAATACTGTGCTGGCGTGATGATGTGGTGCTCGCCATGCTGCGGGTTGGTTACGTTCGCCTCATCCAGCTTCTCGGACATCCTAGCTCCTCACTCCTTGGTTCGACTGCCATCCTGCTGTGCCGCCGTCGATCTGCCACCACGCCTAGTGAAGCGGGTGGCGATTGATCAGGTACAGCAGCGGAAATAAGAACAGCCACACAATATCGACAAAATGCCAGTACAACGCGAAGTTCTCAATCGGAGCGACATAGCCGGAGGTGAAGTCACCCCGCTGCGCCCGCACGATCAGCCAGAACAGGAGACCGATCCCGATGATCATATGAACCGCGTGCATGCCAGTCATCGCAAAGTACAGCGAAAAGAAGACCTGCGTCCGTTCCGCCATGTCGACGGCCAGCGGCTCTTCATTCATGATGCCGTGGGCGCGCGGGTTGACGAACTCCGAGATGTCGAAGTTCTGACCGGGGATGTGATGCTTCTCCCACTTCTCGTGGTACTCGTCGTACTTTATGCCAAGGAAGACGAAGCCAAAGAAGGTCGTCAACACAAGCATGAGTACCAGCATGCCCTTCCGCCGCATCTCGGCGGCGTACACCGCAACCGCCATGGCGAAGCCCGAGGTGATCAGCACCGCGGTGTTGATCCCACCCAGCGGCACAGATAGCTGATTCGACGCAGTTGCGAACGCTGGGTAGTACCAGTTGCGATAAAGCAGGTAGGCAAAGAACATGCCACCGAAGAACATGATCTCGGTCAGCAGAAAGAGCCACATCCCGAAGGTGCCAGCCTCGCGCTGCTGTTCTTCGGTCTCAAAGTGATGCCGATGCTGCGGCAGCGATACATGCACGTGCTCCAGATGCATCGCCGCCTCAGGGGTGTCGGGTGTCGCAGCTATCGAGTTATCCAACGGTGGTCACCTCGTGCTTCGTCTTTTCCTCGAGCCAGGCGTAGTCGTACGCTTCGTGGTCTACGACCGGCGTCTCGAGGAAGTTCTCCGTCAGCGGGGGAGACTGGATCTGCCACTCCAGCCCTGTCGCCTGCCAGGGATTGTTGCCAGCAATGGCACCATACCGCAACGACCAGCCCAGGTAGAGGAGCGGCAGCATGTAGCCCACACCCAGCACCGTGGCACCGGCTGTAGACAGCACATTCAGCACCTGGAACTCTGGCGGGTAGGCGTGGTACCGACGCGGCATGCCGAGGTAGCCCAGCAGGAACTGCGGCATAAAAGTAAGGATAAAGCCGATGAACGTCGTGACCGCAGCCAGCTTGGAGAGCGACTCCGGATACATACGGCCCGTCATCTTGGGCCACCAGAAGTGGATGCCGGCGAGAAAGGCCATCAACATGCCACCAACCATCACAAAGTGGAAGTGGGCCACGATGAAGTACGTCTCGGTGAGGTGAATGTCCATGCCGAGTGCACCAAGGAAGACGCCCGTCAGGCCACCGATGGTAAACAGGCCGATGAAGCCAAAGGCGTAGAGCATCGGTGTTTCGAAGGTGATCGAGCCCTTCTCGAGCGTGAAGCACCAGTTAAAGATTTTGATGGCCGAAGGCACCGCGACCAGCATGGTCAACAGCGAGAACACCAGCGCCGAGTAGTTCGACACACCCATGATGAACATGTGGTGAGCCCACACCATGAACCCGAAGACCGCGATCGCAACGGAGGAGAAGGCCACCGCCGTATAGCCGAAGACACGCTTGCGGCTAAAGGTGCTGATCACTTCGGACATAACTCCGAAACCCGGCAGAATCATGATGTACACAGCAGGGTGCGAGTAGAACCAGAAGAGATGCTGGAAGAGCAGCGGATCGCCACCCTTGCTGGGGTCGAAGACGCCCAGGCCGATGGTCCGCTCCAGTGCGACCAGAACGAGCGTGATCGCCAGAACCGGCGTACCCAGTACCATCAGGATCGAAGCAGCATAGTTGGACCAGACAAACAGCGGCAGGCGGAACCAGGTCATGCCCGGCGCGCGCATCCGGTGGATGGTCACGATGAAGTTCAGACCCGTGAAGATCGAGCTAAAGCCGGCGATGAAGATGGCCGTTGCCGCCGTGATTACATGGGTGTTCAGGTAGTGCGTCGACAGCGGCGTGGTGAAGGTCCAGCCGGTATCCACACCACCCAGCACCAGGGCCGCCAGCGTCATCAGGCCGCCAGCCATGTAGAGGTACCAGCTCAGCAGATTGATCTTTGGGAACGCAAGATCCTTGGCGCCGATCATGATCGGGATCAGGAAGTTCCCCAGCGTCGCCGGAACCGACGGCACAAGGAACAGGAAGATCATGATGATGCCGTGCATGGTGAAGAACTTGTTGTAGGTGTCCGAGGCCACCAGATCAGGCTGCGGGGTCAACAGCTCCAGCCGGATCATGCCCGCAAAGGCGCCACCGATGAAGAAGAAGAACGTAATCGAGATCAGGTACAGGATCGCGATCCGTTTGTGGTCTCCAGTCAGCAGCCAGCTGAGCAGCCCGTGCTCATTATTCAGATAGCTTCGCTTCGGCATCCGCGCCGTGGTCTGGTCGGGGAGGCTGACGATCGTGGGAGTGACTGTGCTCATTGGGTTACCGCCCTGGTGATGATGGTGTCGCCTGCTCAGACTGCGATGTGGTCAGCGTCTGCTGCGGACGGTAGTTCGTCTGCAGCGACTTGATGTACTCAACAAGATCGATCAGCCCATCTTCGCTGATCTGGCCCTGGTAGGTCGGCATGATGGGTGCATAGCCGGCCGTGACGTTTTGCGATGGGTTCAGGATGGAGTTGCGGAGGTAGGCCTCGTTCACTGTCACCGAGGAACCGTCTGCCAGCTGTAGCCGCGCCCCGTAGACACCGGCGAGATTTGGCCCGCGGGCGGAAGCCTGCCCGTTGTGGCAGGCGTTGCAGCCCATCTGCGCAAACAGCCGCTCGCCGTTCTGCGCCAGGCTCATGCCCGAGGTGGAGCTCTGCGTCCATCGCTGGTAATCTTCCGGCTTCATCGCAGTTACCTCGCCAATCATGCCGGCGTGGAGCGTACCGCAGTACTGCGTGCAGAACAGATGGTAAATCCCCGGCTCCGTCGCCTGGAACCACACCGTCGAGTAGCGGCCCGGGATGACCTCACGCTTGACCCGAAAATCCGGGATGGAGAACGAGTGGAAGACGTCCTGCGAGATCATCGTCAGCTGCACTGGCCGGCCGATTGGCACATGGAGCGCGTTGATCTCGTGCTGGCCGCCCGGATGCTCGGCCTTCCACATCCACTGCTTGCCGATGATGTAGACGTTCATCGAATTCGTGGGCGGAGTGTAGATGCGGAAGTACAACAACGCGCCCCATACGAAGACGATCAGGAACAGAGCCAGCGGGATGATGGTCCACGTGGCTTCGAGCAGGGTCGATCCCTCAACCTGCGTCGCCACGGGATTGCGTGTGCGCCGGTAGCGGATCGAAAAGCCAAACAGGAGCACGCCCACCAGCGCCAGGCCGGCTACTGAAATGGCGAGAAGAAAAAAGTAGAGCGCGTCGGCATACGGCGCAATGGTTGAGGCTTCGCGCGGAAAGATCGCGAAGGCATTCATCCATTTCACCAGAAACTGCCAAAGGACTGGACTAATATGCATCGTTACCCTTTTCTTCCATTCTCGTACTGCAACAAGTCATGCTCCCGGCCGAGCCGCAGATCGCGCCGGAACATCAAAAAGATAAAGCCGCCCAACCCCGCCAGGGTCACCATGCCGCCAACCTGCACCACGCGCGCGATGATCAGCGAGTGCCGGTTCCGTTCCGGATCATAGTGATAGCAGTACGTCAGGATATTTGCCACGGGCGAGCCAATCTTGTTGCCGCTCGCCTCGATCAGTCCCAAGAGCAGATCCTTGGGGGAGTACTCCACACCGAGGTAGTACTGCGCCAGCCGTCCCTGTGGTGTGACCAGCTCGATCGCACTGGCATGTGCGTACTGCGTCAGCCGGCCATCCGGACCGGGCACCTTGACATAGCCGAAGCCAACGGCGTCCGTAAGCGCGTCGATGGATGGCTTGTCGCCAACCAGGAAGTGCCAGCCGTCGGCTGTTCCTGGCCGCCCATACCGCTTTACATACGTGTTCTTGCTGTGGGCTGCAAGCTGCGGTGTCTCGGACGGATCGATCGACACCACGATGATGTTGAAGTCCTTCCCCGGTGTCAGCTTCACCATCTCGAGCGCACTCGTCAGGCCGTCCAGCTCTTCCGAGCACAGCATCGGGCAGTTGTAATACACCAGCGCCAGAACGGCCGGCTTGCCGTTCGCGAAGTACTTCGCCAGGTTCACCTTGTTGCCGGTGGAGTCGGTGAAGTTTCCTTCCAGCGGCAGCTGACGGTCCAGGTGCTGGGCCACGCCAACACGCTGCAGCACCTTGGGCAACTCGGTGCCGATGTTCTCGCCTTCTTCCTTCTCGCCAGTGGCGGAGACCTGCGCGCGCGCCGTGAGGGATGCCAGCGGCAGCACGAGCAGTAGCAGAAGGAGCAGGCGGCAGAGATCCCAGCCGTGTGTGCCCTTGCTCCGAGATGTCTGCCCTGCTGTCACGCCGTGCTCCCTGCCCTCTGTGCTCGCTGCGCTTAACCGCTGTTGGGGAAGCGGGTTACCCCGCTACCGCCCTGCCTCTATGCTACTTTGTGGCCCGCGCCGGCGCCGCGTTGAGCTCCGCGTGCTCGCCTTCCGTGGCGTGCCCGTAACTCAGCTTTTGTTCCCGCGCTTCGATCTGATCAAGCTCGTACCCTGTCCGGGCGAAGCCGTTCGTCAGCGGTGCGGTTATCGTCGTATCCGCGTCGCCCACAAACGTCGCCTGGCTGGCAGCTCCGGCGTTTACCGGCAGGCCCCGCTTGGCGATCAACTCCATCGCCCGGTCGATCGGAATGCGCAGCTGGCCGCCTTCACGCGGGCTGGTGCTGTAAAAGCTCAGCAGCAGATCTTCCTTGGCATGCAGATCGGCAAGGCCCTGGTTGCCGTCATCCGTGTCGAGGCGCGGCGTCGGAAACTGGTTGGTCATGCGCTGCAGCTCGCGTTGCTGGAGCTCCGGATTGTTGGCCAGGTTCTCGCGCTGCCGCGTCTTGACGCCGGCGATCTCCGTCGGGGGTGCCCCGGCCGAGAAGCTCTTGCCGACGCTGTGCTCCGCCGTCCACTTGGTCTCCGGGCCATCCTGCTTCAGGAAGGCCGTGTTGATGACCTTGCCCATCACGAAACAGAATACGAAGAAGATGAAGATAAAGGCGCTCAGGCCGGTGAGGAAGACGATGACGCCGCCCACATTGACGTCTGTCGTCTCGTACCCTGGGGTCTCTTCCTTGCGCTCGGTCGAGGGCTTCGGCTTGCCACCGAAGAGGTCCTCGCCCGCGTCGTGGTTATCAGTGTGCATGCTCAGGCTCCAGCATCTCCTCGAGGTGAGGATCGTTCACGTTGGTCAGCGGCCGCTTTTCGAGTTCACGGAGGTAGTTCCATCCCCAGAAGCTCAGCGTCGCAATCGGCACTGTTATGTAGGCCAGCAGCCCCAGGTTGTTCTGGAGGTGCAGGTTGCGTGCGGCGTTGGGGAAGTTCGGCTCAACCAGCCAGAACATGTCCACCAGCCGGGCAAAGATCATGAAGCTGGTCAGCCAGATCATCTTCGTCTTGTTCCGCTTCAGATCGCGCGACAGCAGCAGAGTGAAAGGGATCAACCAGTGGCAGATGAAGTCCAATGTGCAGATCGTCCACCAGCCACCGCGAATGCGATTCAGGTACCAGGGAATCTCATCCGGGACGTTGCCCGACCAGATGATCAGGAACTCCGCAAACGTCAGATAGATGTTCAGCATGGTGAAGGCGAAGGCCAGCTTGCCCAGATCATGCTGTTCCGTGGTTCGCAGCAGGGTCCGGACCGGCTCATAGCGCGACAGCAGCATCAGCGTCAAAATGCCGACGGCCAGCACACCGTAGCCCTGGGCTACAAGGAACTGCAGCCCCCAGATCGAGGAGTACCAAGTCACATCCAGCGACTTGATCAGCACGATCGCCAGGTCGGTCAGCAGCACCACATAGATGAAGATGCCGATGCCGCTCAGATTCTCGAACTTCACCTGCCAGCGATTGAAGCTCGCCTCAGTTCCGCGGTTCGGGTCGGCATCCCGGTCAAGCGACCATTTGTTCAGGAAGTAGGTGAACGTAAGCATCACGCCAAAGGCGATGAGGCATTCAATCCACACTGGTCCGGGACTCAGCATGACCCGCTTGTCGCGCAGGCAGAGCGCCTGCTCCAGCGTGACCCAGCCATGGGCCAGGGCGTTATTGACGGAAGCTTGCGTGGGAAAGGCGGCCCACTGGTAGAGGTGCTTGGCCAGCAGCAGGATCGGCAGCAGCATCAGGCCGACCACCCACAGTGTGCGGCTCATCGCCTCCAAAGGGCGCCGCATGATGAGACCCCACTTGCCGCCTGAGACATACTGCAGCATCAACATGCACAGGGCCCCCCCTGCGAGGTTGAAGCTGGTCATGAAGCCGGCAAGGTAGGCCCGCAGCAGGTGGTTGCGGCCCTCGTGCGTCCACACGAACGCAAGCAGCGACACCACGGTAAACACCGCCGAGATGATCAGCAGTCGCGTGCGCCACACCGCCACCGCCGGCGGGGCGTTCAGATTCGCGGGCAACACCCGTGGTCCATGGTGGACCTCCATGTGGTGCGCCCCTGCGTGCTCATGCATCGATGCCATCTGTCTCGTCGACCTCGGTTCCCAAACTCTCTTCGCCTGCTATCCTGCCCCGCATCCGCCTGCCTGCGGGTGGCACCCCCTTCACCGGAAGGGGTCTGCCCCGTCTACTTCTGCTCGTTCATTGCGCCCTGCACGGAGTGTGCGTCGTCTTCCGGGAAGGTTGTTGGCCCGTTGGGCACAGTCTGTGTGTTGCCCTGCTCGCTTGGCTTCATGCCTGGGCCGCCACGGGTGTCGGGCGGGTTGTTGATATCAGGCGAAATGACGTAGTTCTCGCCGCTCGTGGTTCCCTTGACTGCGGTCGGCGGCAGCCCCCAGTCGTAGGCGAAGCCGGGGCGGAAGCCCTGCTGCTCCGTGATCTCGTCAAGTGGCTGGGGATGCGCGTCGGCCGGCAGATCGTTCTTGCTGGCGCGCTGGCTCAACTGCAGCGCGCGAATGTAGGCAACCACCGCCCACCGATCCTGCTCGGTCAGCTGCGACGAATAGTCCGGCATGGCGCCGTAGCCGTTGGTGATGACATTGAAGAAGTGGCCCAGCGGTGCCTTTTCCAAACGCTCGGTGTGAAAGTTGCCCGCCGCCGCATAGCCGCGTGAAACGATCATCCCCGCCCCATTGCCGACGCGCGAGTGGCATGGCGTGCAATAGACGTTGTAGCTCGTCTGCCCGCGACGCAGCACCGTTTCGGTGACAGGGAACGGCATGCCTTCGCCTTCCTTGCCGTTCTGGAAGCCGGTATAGAAGTAGCTGTTGCTCCGGAGCTGCTCGCGCGCCACCGTGGCCCCCACCTGGGGACGCACGCTGCGGCCATCGGCATAGAACTCGGAGCCGCGCTGTGGGTAAAACTTGGGCTGGTTATGCATGTCCTGCCGGCAGCCGGCAAGCGCCAGCAGCGACAGACCCAGGCCGGCGGCAAAGCCGGCGCGTGCGCCGAAGCTCGGCTGTGTGCTCAAGCGATTAATGATCCACCTCCACCACGGAGACCGCGGGGAACTGCTCCAGGAACTGCCGGGTGCCGGTCGGAGAGAACTGCGGATCCGAGGCCTCCAGGCAGAGGAAAAACTTATCTGTCGTCGCCCCATAGCGGAAGTTGGGGGCGTTGAACAACGGGTGGTACAGCTGCGGCAGACCATTCTGCGCGATCATGCCAAAGCCGGCCGACAGCCCGGCGAACAGGATCGTCCACTCGTACGCGGGAATGATAAACGCGGGCCACGACCACAGCGGTCGGCCGGCGACGTTGATCACATAGCCCCACACGTTGATCCACGTCTCCATCAGGAACGCCGTGGTCACACCCATCAGGCCGCCCAGCAGGCAGATCAGGGGGACGCGGGTCTTGTGGAAGCGCAGCGCTTCGGCGACTTCTTCCACCGGATACGGCGTGTAAGCCTCCATCCGGCGGTAGCCGTGCTGGTACGCCTGCTCGGTTGCGAGCACCAGCTCGGTTGGCGTATTGAACTCCGCGAGGAGCCCGTAAATTCCTTCGCGCGGTGGCATCAGGCAGTCTCGTCGATGGTGTGTTCGGCCGATGTGGCCTCGGACCGGATCTTGGTCTGGGGCAGCATCATGCGGATCTCGTTGATGGGAATGATGGGCAGAAAGCGGACAAAGAGGAGGAAGAGCACGGTAAACAGACCCATCGTCCCGACATAGATGATGTAGTCCCAGAAGGTTGCGCGGTACGTTCCCCAGGAGCTCGGCAGGTAGTCACGATAAAGCGATGTGACCACGATTACGAACCGCTCAAACCACATACCGGTGTTCACGATCAGCGACAGGATAAACAGGTAAACCACGTTGACCCGCAGCTTGCGGCTCCACAGGGTGGTGAGCGGAATCGCAATGTTGGTCAGGATCAGGATCCAGTAAGCCCAGCCCATGGGACCAAACATACGGTTCCACATCATGAAGAACTCCCAGTGGCTGGCGGAGTACCAGCTCATGAAGACCTCCATGCCGTAGCCATATCCCACGATGGAGCCGGTAGCCAACATGACCTTTGCCATGTTGTCCAGGTGACGTAGCGTCACCAGGTCCTCCAGGTGGTAGAACTTGCGCAACGGAATGGCAAGCGTCAGCACCATGGCGAAGCCCGAGTAGACGGCGCCGGCCACGAAGTAGGGCGGGAAGATGGTCGTGTGCCAGCCGGCGAGGGCGGCCACCGCAAAGTCAAAGCTGATGACGGTGTGCACCGACAGCACCAGTGGTGTGGACAGGCCGGCCAGCAGCAGCGAAGCCGACTCATACCGGATCCAGTGCCGCGTCGATCCGCGCCAGCCCAGCGAAAGCATGCCGTAGAAGTAGCGTGCCAGCGGCAGCGTCGCGCGATCACGCAGCGTGCCGAAGTCCGGGATCATGCCGATGTACCAGAAGACGATCGAGATCGTCGCATAGGTCGACACCGCGAAGACGTCCCATGCCAGTGGGCTGCGGAACTGCGGCCACAGGTTCATCGTGTTGGGATACGGGAAGAGCCAGTACGCCAGCCACGGACGGCCCACGTGGATCAGCGGGAAGGTTCCGGCGCAGACTACGGCAAAGATCGTCATCGCCTCGGCAAAGCGGTTGATCGAGTTACGCCACGTCTGCTTAAAGAGCAGCAGGATAGCGGAGATCAACGTGCCCGCGTGGCCGATACCGATCCACCACACGAAGTTGATGATGGCGAAGCCCCACGCACCGGGGATAGTCACACCCCAGATGCCGACGCCCTTGTAGAACAGCCAGGTCAGGCCGATCAGCACGCCCTGCGCCACAAAGGCCCCGAACAGCACGCCAAAGAACCAGCCCAGCGGGGTGTTCGCCGTCAGCACAAAGCCGGCGATCTTCTGGGTGACCGACTTGAAGTTGTGGCCCGGGGCAATGACCGCGTACTCACCGGTACGCGGGTCAATCATCGGGTCAATGACGGGATCGGGAATCGGTTTCGTCGCCATTATGCGAGCTCCAGCTCAGGGTTCGGGTTAATCACACCAGCCGTGTAGGTGGTGCGCGGGCGGTAGTTCAGGTCGGCCAGCACGGGGTAGTCCCGCTCCAGCCGCTTGCGCGCGGCGACCTTGCTTGCCGGATCGTTGATGTTGCCAAACAGGATCGCGTCCGTCGGGCAGGCCTGCTGGCAGGCCGTCACCACCTCGCCATCGCGGATGGCACGGTTTTCCTTGTCGGCCTCGATCTTGGCAGCCTCGATCCGCTGTACGCAGTAGGTGCACTTCTCCATCACTCCGCGTGAGCGGACCGTCACATCCGGGTTGCGCATCAGCTTCAGGCTTTCGGTCTCGTAGTCCGAATACAGCAGGAAGTTGAAGCGGCGCACCTTGTAGATGCAGTTGTTGGAGCAGTACCGCGTACCGACGCACCGGTTGTAGACCATCAGGTTCAAGCCTTCGGGCGAGTGCACCGTCGCATTGACCGGGCACACCTGCTCGCAGCCAGCGTTTTCGCAGTGCTGGCACATCATTGGCTGGAAGTGAGCGCGGGGCGCATGGAGATCGCCCTCGAAGTAGGTGTCGATGCGCAGCCACTGCATGTCGCGGCCGATTTTCACCTGCTCCCGCCCAACCACCGCGAGGTTGTTCTCCGCATAGCAGCTCACCACGCAGGCCGAGCAGCCGATGCAGGAGTTCATGTCAATCGCCATGCCCCAGGCGTTCTGGATCTTCTTGGACGACTCGTCGATGTGACGGTAGTTCCAGGCGTCCGGGAACATACTTTCTTCGTGCTTTGGCGTCTCGCCTTCCGGTCCGTAACCCACCTTGTGCACGGTGGTGTGACTGTCACCCTCGTGCGCGTAGTCGGGCTCCTTCTTGGCCTCTTCGAGCGTCGTGTACCGGATGATGCCGCGCTCTTGCGCCTCGTGCCCGGCCAGTGAGTAGGTGCCTTCCTTGTCTGAAAGCACGTGCTCCAGCTGCCGCTGCGCAAAGGCGCCGCGGTGCTCGATGTCGTGCACCTTGGTCACGCACAGATCCCACGTGCCCTTTTGCTTGGTGATCTTGGCACCCGCCGCAAAGAGCGGCGCCGTGGAGGTACGAATCGGGTAGGCCGAGAAGCCGACGCCCGCCGCCACGCGGCCGGCCGAAGCCTGACGGCCCAGACCCAGGTGCAGTGTGATCACGCCATCCGCGTGGCCGTAGGCCAGCAGCACCGGCGCCAGGATCTTGCGGCCATCCACGTTGATCTCGATGATGTCGTTTTCTTCGAGTTTGTGGCGGTCCATTGCGTCTAGGCCCATCAGCGCCGCATTGTCCCAGCTCAGATTGGTGATCTGCTTGGGTAGCTCCTGAAGCCAGCCCACGTTCGCGAACCGGCCGTCATAGAGTGACGGGTCGGGCCGGAAGCTGATCTCAAAGACGTCCGGGCCTTCCACCGAAGAAGCCATCAGCGGCAGGTTGGCGGCACCACCGCCGGCGGCCGAGAAGCCCGCGCGCGGCGTAAAGGCCGTTCCTTCCACCCATCCATCGTGCAGGGCCTTGCGCCATGCACCTGCCGCATCGCCACCCTTCAGATACTGCTGCGCGTGGGCCTGCACTGCCTCAAGCGCGCTGGTCTCCGGCGCCGCCAACAGGCTCTGCAGGATCTCGTGCGCGCTCCGACCGCCGTAGAGCGGGGCGATCATCGGCTGGATGATGGTGAGCGAGCCGTCATACGAGCGCGCATCCGACCAGCTTTCAAGATAGTGCGCCTGGTTGATGTGCCAGGTCGCGATCGAACCGGTCTCATCCACATGCTGGCCGAGGTGCACCGTATTCGGCACCCGGTTGAATGCTTCCAGGAACTGTGCGTCGGCGGGCGCGGCGTAGATGGGGTTCGTTCCCATCATGACCAGCCATTGCACCTCGCCTGCGTCCATGGCGGCCATTAGCCGGCGGAAGTCGGCCATCTGCTCGCTTGGCATCGGGTTCACGGTGTCGGTGTAGATCACCGTGTTGCCCACTGCGCCCAGCTTGGCGTTCAGAGCGTACGCTGCCGCGTGCACCGCCGGAGCTGCCTGCTCGCCCGGGATCACCACAGCCTTGTCGCCGGCGGCCTTGAGGTCGCTCAGCAATGCGTTGAAGAATTTCACCTGCTCGGGGCTGAAGCCGGCCGGTGCCGTGCCGCTCACCAGTGCCTGCGCCAGCGTCGCCACCTGGCTCGGCCGGATGGCCAGCCGATGCTCCGCCTTGAAGCCGGTGACCGTGGGCATGCTTTCCAGCACGTACATCCGGTTCATGGTGTTGCCTTCGCTGTAGCGATGGCGTTCTGCATAGGCCCGCGACATGGGCAGAAAGCCCGGGTACGTGATGCCGCTTAGAAAGTCCGCGTCGAGCGACAGGATGAGGTCGGCATTCTCAAGCTTGTACTGGGCATCGACATACTGCCCAAAGGCTGCCTTGGCCGCGGTCCGTGCGCTGTCCCGGTTGACCGGCTCCCACTGCACAAACTCTGCCTGCGGATAGGCTGCCTGCACCTGCTTCCACTGGGCTGCCAGCGTGGGCGAGGTCACCGTGTCCGACAGGAACCACAGGCCCATGCCGCCCGGCAAAGCCTTGACGCCACGAGTGAAGGCGTCCTGGAACTCCGCCCACGAGGCATTCTGCCCACGGTTCAGGATGTGCTGTGACCGGTCTGGATCATACAGCGCCAGCAGCGTGCCCTGGGTTAGAGCGTCGGACTTGCCCCGGCTCATCGGGTGTTCCGGGTTGCCGTCCACCTTGATCGGCCGGAAGGCGTCGGACTTCACCAACACCGGCACCGCGCCTGTGGGGAACGGAAACGCCGTGGCGAAGTACATTGGCTTTCCCAGCACCAGGTCTTCCGGCTGCCGGATGTAGGGGAAGATGGTCTCGTCCGGCTGCTTGGTGCAGCCCGTCAGGCCGGCCAGCGCCATGGACGCGCCCATAACTTTCATGAAGCCGCGACGGCTCACGGCATCGGTCCACTCGGTGGACTGCCGCGGGAACTCTTCCGCAATCAGCTCGTGGAACTCCGGGTCGTCCGCCAGCTGGTCCATGTTCTTCCAGAAGCGACGGCCGGTCTTGCCGTCCAACTTGGATCGGACCTCGGCCAGCGTCATCTTGGCACGGCCGCCACCGGCGGCTGCCGGTGCAATCCGCGTGACCACCTGTGCTTCCGGTGCGGCAACGGCGCCTGCACCAGCCGCCCCTGCCCGTCCCGCTCCCTGCAGCTCTTCAGCCATCGTCTCTTGTCCTGTCCCTTGCGCGCTCATCGGTGGCACGTCTCGCAGCTGGAAATCTCGTTTGCAGTGCGGATGTGGTAACGATCCATCAAGTAGTGGCCGAGGTCCACCTGGCTGGTGAACTTCTTGTAGCTGGCCGGCATCAGCACCGGCGAAACCGGCACATCGCTTACCGTCTCGCCTGCCCCGACCGTTGGAATCGGCTGCATCTGCGTACCAGACTGCGCCTTGCCGTTGCCGCCTGGCGACCGCTCGACCAGCTGCAGCATCGCCACCTCAGGATTCGCCTGCAGCGGATCCTTGGTCGTGCAGCTCACCTGCTCGGCCGTGGTCTGGCCTCGTCCGGTATCGGCGCACCACACGGGCTTGTTGGTCGACGGTCCGGCCCAGGCCATGTTGTAGATCTCGGAGGTTGGCCGGAGATTGACCGCCGGGTTGCGATGGCAGTTCAGGCACCACTCCATCTGGAGCGTGTTCTCCATGTACATGATCGGCATCTCGTCCACGCGGCCGTGGCAACTCGCGCAGCCAAGTCCCTTGTTCACGTGGATGGAGTGATTGAAGTACACGTAGTCCGGCAGATCATGCACCCGGATCCACTGGATCGAGGCACCCGTCGCCCAGCTCTGCCGCACCGGCTCGAGCAGCTCCGCGTTGGTCCAGATCTGCGAATGGCAGTTAATACAGGTCTTGGTCGGCGGAATGCCCGAATAGGCTGCCTTCTCCACCTGCTGGTGGCAATACTGGCACTGGAGACCCAGGCCCTCTACGTGGTGCTTATGGCTGAACGGAACCGGCTGGTCCGGCCGTTGGCCCTGCCGCGTCACCCACGGCGAGCGCTGCAGCTCGTTGAGCGTCACGCCAAGAGCGATCACAATCAGGCCGGTCAATACCAGGCTGGCCCGGGCGAGCGCATTGGAACTGCGTTCAAAAACTTGCGCCATGCGTGCGTTCCTGCTTCCTCTGCGTCAAAAAATCATTGCTGCGGTGCGCCACAGGTGGCCCACCAACCTTGTTGCCGCCCTCCCTGCGCCTCGCAGACAGAAGGTCGTACGCGCCGCCGCAGCCCAGATCCTGCTTTGGCAGTGCTCCGGAGAGGGGCCGAGTATACCAGCCAGCCTCCGCAACACTCCGGCCCATGCCGGTCTCCGTCTCGTCGCCTTCTGCCCTCGTGCAACACTTCCGGGCCGCGGCCGATAACCGAACCAACTGCTTGCCCTGCAACACGAAGCGAGGGAAGCTGTGGTCCCTCTACAGTCCCAAATACGGCTGATGGTGTAAATAGCGGCCAGATTGGTCCGAGTTCACTTGTGCACCGAAATCGGTGCAGGAGGTGAAACCATGGACAACCTTTCCTGCAAAATCAATCCACCGCGGGAAATAAAAGGAATCACGCCGATTATCGTCCCAACCCGTCCCTCAGCGCTCATCCGGCCCCCGCCCGTTCGACCCCTCTATTATGGTGCCCGTGCCCCCAGCCCGACCCAAACCCGTCAACGCCCCCTCAGCTCCCACCCCGATCGTTACTCCCGCCGCGCGCACCCGTCCCCTCCCGTGGGACCCAGTAGCCGCCGCCACCGCCCTCGCTGCGGCTGACCCCACCCTTGGCCGCCTCATCAGCCGCGTCGGTCCCACCACCCTCCGCCTCCCTGCCGTCCAGTCTCCGTTTGAAGCCCTGGTCCGCTCCATCCTCTTTCAGCAGCTCCACGGCAAGGCCGCCGCCGCCATCCACGCCCGGATGGTCGAATCCTTCGCCGAGATCGCCGGCCCCGGCGTCCATCCCTCCGCCCAGCACCTCCTTGACTGCCCCACCCCGCAGCTCCGCGCTGCCGGCCTCTCCGCTAACAAGGTCCTTGCCCTCCGCGACCTCGCCGCCAAAACCCTCGACGGCACCGTCCCCACCCTCGCCCGCATCCGCCGCATGCCCGACGACGAGATCATCGACCGCCTCACCGCCGTCCGCGGCATCGGCCGCTGGACCGTCGAGATGCTCCTCATCTTCCGCCTTGGCCGCCCCGACATCCTCCCCGTCGACGACTACGGCGTCCGCAAAGGCTTCGCCCTCACCTTCCAGCGCCTCGCCCCCACCACCAAGGTCACCCCCGCCCACCTGCCCAAGGCCGAGGTCATGCTCCGCCGGGCCCGCCGTTGGGAACCCTGGCGCTCCCTTGCCAGCTGGTATCTGTGGCGCGCCGCCGACCTCGCCACCGCCACCAAAGCTGCCACCCCCAAATCCAAGTAGCGCTTAGCCCGCCAGCGCCACCACACTCCGCCTCCAACCAGGCCACCTATCTCTCCTCGCTGATCTCCCCCCGCCCACCTGTAGCGCCATCGCCATCTCCAGTAGCATCAGGGCAGCCCCATGCCCCGACCCCTCGCCAAACCCGCCGCCTCCCCCGCCCCCGCTACCCGCTTCGTCTGCGTCCACGGCCACTTCTACCAGCCGCCCCGCGAGAATCCGTGGCTCGAAACCGTCGAGCTCCAGGAGTCCGCCGCCCCCTTTCACGACTGGAACGAACGCATCACCTCCGAGTGCTACGCCCCCAACGGCGCCTCGCGTATCACCAACCAGGCCGCCCAGATCACGCGCATCATGAACAACTACGCGCGCATGAGCTTCAACTTCGGCCCCACCCTGCTTTCCTGGCTCGAAGAAAAAGCCCGCCGCACCTACCGCATGATCCTCGCCGCCGACGCCGCCAGCGTCCGCCGCTACACCGGCCACGGCTCCGCCCTCGCCCAGGTCTACAACCACATCATCATGCCGCTCGCCTCGGACCGCGACGCCCGCACCCAGATCCGCTGGGGCATCGCTGACTTCCAGTTCCGCTTTGGTCGCATGCCCGAAGGCATCTGGCTGGCTGAAACCGCCGCCGACACCCGCACCCTCCAGCTCCTCGCCGAAGAAGGCATCAAGTTCACCGTTCTCGCCCCGCACCAGTGCCGGCACGTCCGCCGCTCCGTCCAGGGAACCATCGCCTCCGGTCACCCGGACCCCGTCGCCGATACCTGGCAGGAGACCCCCGACAGCTCCGTCGATACCACCCACCCCTACACCGTCCCGCTCCCCAATGGGCTGTCCATCGCCGTCTTCTTCTACAACGGCCCCACCTCCCGCGCCATCGCCTTTGAAGGTCTGCTCAACGGCGGCGAGGTCTTCGGCCAGCGCCTCATCAACTCGCTTCCCGCCAACCTGCCCGAAGGCGAACCCGCCATGCTCGCCCACGTCGCCACCGATGGTGAGTCCTATGGCCATCACCACAAGCACGGCGAGATGGCCCTCTCCTACGCCATGCACTGGATCGAGGAAAACAACCACGCTCAGCTGACCAACTACGGCGAGTTTCTTGAGCGCTTCCCATCCCGCTGGGAGGCCGAGATCAACGACAACACCTCCTGGTCCTGCTCCCACGGCATCGAGCGCTGGCGTTCGGACTGCGGCTGCAACGGCGGCAAGCCCGGCTGGAATCAGCGCTGGCGCGCCCCCCTGCGCGAAGCCCTCGATTTACTGCGCGACGAAACCGCCCCCCTCTCCGAGGCCTGCGCCGCTCCGCTCCTCACCGATCTCTGGGCCGCCCGCGACAGCTACATCCACGTCCTGCTCAACCGCACCCCAGAAACCGAAGACGCCTTTCTCCAGCAGTGGACCACCCACCCCCTTTCCCCGGACGAGCAAACCACCGTCTGGGAGCTCATGGAGCTCCAGCGCCACGCCCAGCTCATGTACACCTCCTGCGGCTGGTTCTTTGACGACATCTCCGGCATCGAAACCGTGCAGATCATCGCCTACGCCGGCCGCGTCCTCCAGCTCGCCCGCAAGCTCTTCGGCGAGGCCGGCGCTGCCCTCGAGCCCCGCTTCCTCGCCCTCCTCCAGCAGGCCACCAGCAACCTCCCCGATCCCGCAAACGGCGCCGAAGTCTTCCGCCGCCACGCCACCGGCATGCGCGTCGAGCTCGAACAGGTTGGCGCCCATTACGCCATCTCCTCCTTCTTCCGCTCCTACGCCGAAGAACACACCCTCTTCTGCTACACCGTCACCCGCCTCGAGCACGAGGTCCTCAACTCCGGCCGCGGTCGCCTCGCCATCGGCCGCGCCCAGCTCCGGTCCGACATCACCGGCGAGTCCGAGCAGATCGCCTATGCCGTGCTCCATCTCGGCGACCAAAACCTCTCGGCCGCTGTTCGTCGCTTTCCCCACCCTACCGGCACCGGCTCCTCAGCCGATCTCGACGCCTTTCGCCGCTTCGCGACCGACGTCCGGCAAGCTATCCGCCATGCCGATCTTCCTGAGGTCATCCGCCTCATCGACCGCTTCTTCGGCGGCACCCACTTCTCTCTCAACTCGCTCTTTGCCGACGAGCAGCAGCGCATTCTCGGCATCATCCTCAACCAGACCCTCTCCGAGATGGAGCAGTCCCTCCACACCATCTACGAGGACCACGCCTCGCTGCTTCACTTCCTCACCGCCTCCGGCATCGCCGTGCCGCCGCCCCTTGCGCTCGCCGCCGGCTACGCGCTCAATACCAAGCTGCGCAACGCCCTCGCCGCCGAAGACTTCGACCCCTCAGCCGTCACTGCGCTTCTCGCGCAGGCCGTCGCCGATCGCGTCGAGCTCAACACGGCCGAACTCTCCTTTGTCATCGACGAGCGCATTCGCCGCGCCATGATCGAGCTCGACGAGGCTGCGCTCGACCTCGACCCGGCCCTCCCGCCCACCAATCCCGACAATCGCATCCAGCCTGCCCTGGAGTCGGCGCTCACCATCGCCAACACCCTCCGCACCCTGCCCTTCGAGGTCAACCTCTGGCAGGCCCAGAACATCTGGAACGACCTCCTCCACCGCAACGCCACCAGCCCCTGGACTCCCAGGGAGCGCGAAAGCTTCCGCACCCTCGGCCAGGCTCTCAACATCGCCACCGCCGAGCTCGTCGTCGAAGACGGCGTCTCCATCTTCTAGCGGCTCAAACAACCTGCTAGCGGCTCAAAGATCCCGGCTGGGGAACTCCTCCCCAGCTCCTCCTCACCCCTCCTGGGGGGTATCCGAAGCCTCCTGCTACTCCCCCGCAACGCCCATGGCGTCACTCCCCTCCGCGCCCAGCTACCCTCTCCGCATGAGCCTCCCTCACCGCCTCGCACCATTTCCCCCGAAACACGCTGTTTGGCCCGGACCTAACTCCTGTCCTTTGAAGATTTTGCGCAATATGTAAGGGGAGGGGTACCCCCCTTGGGAACGAAAGCTCGCCTCGGATCGTAGAATCCCGCAATCCCTTCTTCGACCCGGAGTTGATGTGTACCCAAGGCAAGCTGGAACCCCCTTCGCTGCGGCGCGTCGCGCGTCCGCAACCTTGCTCCTCGCGGCGGCGGCGGTGCTTCTCGCACCCGCAGCCAGCGCGCAGGCAGCTCCCCATCTCTACCGCGCCCCGTCCCTCTCCGACTCGCTGATCGCCTTCCGCTACGCCGACGACGTCTGGACAGTCCCCCGCGCCGGCGGCACCGCGCACCGCCTCACCTCCACCGCCGACGTCATCGTCGGCCCTTTCTTCTCTCCCGACGGCCGCACCGTCGCCTTCAGTGCCCACAACGCCGGCAGTTACGACGTCTACACCGTCCCGGTCGACGGTGGCACACCCCGCCGCCTCACCTTCCAGCCCGACGGCTCCCTCGTCCTCGGCTGGTCCCCGGACGGTAAGGAGGTCCTCGTCGCCAGCACCAAGGACGCCGTCCGCCAGTACTTCCAGGTCTTCCGCATCCGCGCCGACGGCTCCGGCCTCCCCGAGCGGCTGCCCCTTCCCTCTGCCTCCGCTCTCTCCCTCTCCCCCGACAGCACCCACGCCGCCTACAACCCCTTCCTCCAGTGGCAGGCCGCCTCCTGGAAGCGGTACCGGGGGGGCCAGACCCAGCCCGTCTGGATCGTCGACCTCAAGTCCCTCGCGCTCGAGAAAGTTCCTCGCGACAACTCCAACGACACCAACCCCGTCTGGCTCGGCGACGCGGTTTACTTCCTCTCCGACCGTGGCGCCCCCGGCGCCGGCCCCCGCGCCGCCGCCCCCGTCTCCCTCTTTCGCTACGACCCGAAGTCGAAGTCTGTAACCGAAGTGGTTCAAAACCACGGCCTCGACCTTAAAACCCTCAGCGGCCACGGCGACACGCTCGCCTACGAGCAGTTCGGCTCTATCCATCTGCTGGACGCGAAGACCGGCACCGAGCACCAGGTCGCCATCACCACCGACGGCGACCTGCCCGCGCTTGAGCCTCATCTTCAGAAGATCCGGCCGCAGGAGATACAGAACGTCGGTATCTCGCCCACCGGCGTGCGCGCCGTCTTTGAGGCGCATGGTGAGATCTTCACCGTCCCCGCCGAGAAGGGCGACGTGCGCAACCTCACCGACAGCTCCAACGCCGCCGAGCGCGAGCCCGCCTGGAGCCCCGACGGCCAAACCATCGCCTATCTCAGCGACGCCACCGGCGAGTACGGCCTCTACCTGCGCGACCAGGCCGGCCTCAAGCCGCCCAAGGTCATCCCGCTCGGCCCTGACCCCACCTACTTCTACGCCCCCCGCTGGTCCCCGGACGGCAAACACATCACCCTTGGCGACAAGCGCCTGAACCTGTGGCTGGTCGACGTGGACTCCGGCCACAAGGTCCGTATCGATACGGACCTCCGGGAAGGCTTCAGCCCCTCCAGCTTTAGCGCCAGCTTCTCGCCCGACAGCAAGTGGGTCCTCTACACCCGTTCCCTGCCCAACCTCGAAACCGCTGCTTTCCTTTACGAGATCGCGTCCGCCAAGTCCACCCAGATCACCGATGGCATGAGCAACGTCACCAATCCCGTCTGGGATGCCGGCGGCAAGTACATCTTCTTCACCGCCAGCACCGACATCGGCCCCGCACGCGACAGCTTCGGCCTGGGCAGCCTGAACCGCACCACCACCTCCACGGCCTACGTCACCGTGCTTTCCCGCAAGGATCCCTCGCCTGTGCCACCGGAGAGTGACGAGGAAAAGGCTAAGTCTGCCAACGGAGGCGCTCCGTCGACGGCTGACACCGCGAAGACCGACGAGAAGAAAGACGCCGCCAAATCCAGTGGCAAGGACGATAAAGACAAGGAGAAGGACAAGAAGGATGCCGCACCGCCCGTCGTCACGGTCGATCTCGACGGGATCCAGCAGCGCACGCTGGCACTCCCCATCCCTGCGCGGAACTACACCACGCTGATGCCCGGCACTGCGGGTGTGCTGCTGCTCGGAGAAGGCGGACCGGCAGCCAACTCGGCAGACGATGACCCCTCTGCCCTGCGCTCGGTTTGGCGCTTCACGCTCGAAACGCGCAAGACCGAGGACGTGCTGCATGGGACAACGGGCATTCTGACCTCTGCTGACGGCCAAAAGCTGCTTTACAGAAAAGGCGACGGCTGGTGGATTGCCGCTGGCACGGACCTTACGCCAGCAGCCGCCGACGGGACACCCGGCAAGCCGCTGCGTGTCGACGCCATGATGGCCAGGGTGGATCCCAAGGCCGAATTCCGACAGATCTTCGCCGAGACCTGGCGCATCGAGCGGGAGTTCTTCTATGACCCCGGCTTCCACGGCCTTGACCTGAACAAAATTGCCGCCAAGTATCGGCCCTATGTAGATGGCCTGAGCACCCGCAGCGATCTCAGCTACCTGCAGCAGGAGATGCTGGGCGAGTTGACGGTCGGCCATATGTTCATCAGCGGCCCGCATCGGGAGGACGACGACCAGGCCAAGACCGGCCTGCTTGGCGCCGACTACAGCATCGACCACGGCCGTTACAAGTTTGCCCATGTGGTTAGCGGTGGCAATTGGAATCCCATGCTTTACTCCCCGCTGACGCAGCCGGGCGTGAACGTGAAGGAGGGCGAGTACCTGCTGGCCGTGAACGGCGTGGAACTCCGCGCCGAGGACAACCTGTACGCCGCCTTGCAGGGCATGGCTGGCCGCCAGGTCACTCTCCGGGTCGGCCTGTCGGCGGATGGCAAGGACGCTCGCGAGGTCCTGGTGGTGCCCGTGGCCACGGAGCGCCCGATGCGCGAGCAAGAGTGGATCGAGGGCAACATTCGCAAGGTAGACGCGATGAGCGGCGGGCAGGTCGCTTATGTGTACCTGCCCAACACCGCTGGCCAGGGCTTTACCAACTTCAACCGCTACTTCTTCGCGCAGACGCAGAAGAAGGCCGTGGTCATCGACGAGCGCTTCAACCAGGGCGGTGATATCGCCGACTACGTGATCGACGTGCTGAAGCGCACTCCCATGCTGAACTACGAGTCACGCCAGGGCCTGCGTGTGACAGAGCCCAGCGGCGCCATCTTTGGGCCCAAGGTGATGCTCATTAACCAGAATGCGGGCTCCGGCGGCGATGCGATGCCCTGGCTCTTCCGCCAGGCCAAGCTGGGCCCGCTGGTCGGCACGCGCACCTGGGGCGGCCTGGTCGGCATTGGGGGCTACCCGTCGCTGCTCGATGGCGGCTCCATCACGGCCCCGCGCACCGCTCTCTACGGCTTGCATGGTGAGTTCGAGGTGGAGAATATCGGCATCGCGCCGGATGTTGAAGTGGAAGAAACGCCAAAGGCCGTTGCCGGAGACCACGATCCGCAGCTCGAGCGAGCGGTCGGCATCGTGCTGGAGCAGCTCAAGCAGAACCCACCGCAGGACTTCCCTGTCCCGCCCTACCCCAACTACCACAAGGAGGACGGCCTCGGGCGCTGAGCCGGAGGCCGCGGCCCCTCGTGCGACGCAGGCTAGGTTGTGGCGGATTGCGTCTGCGAGGGGCTGAACTGGCTGTTGTTGCTGTGCGTCGGGGTGTTGGCTGCCGCAGGGGTGGCCGCGTTGTCCAGAGCCTGCGCGGGGGCCGCTTCAGGCTTGGGTACAAGCTTGCCTGCGGCATCGACCTCGTTGGACTCCACAAAGAAGTACGTCAGGTAGGCCGCGCCAAAGCTCGTCGTGATCGCCACGTCCGCCGCATCACGGCCAGTTGCCATCAACACGCGCCCCAGCCGGGGGTAGTTGTGCCGCGCGTCCAGATCCATCCAGCGGCCTTCCAGAAACACCTGGTACCACGCGCTGAAGTCCCCCGGGCCGCCGTAGGGCCGGCGAATATCCCCGATGTAGCCGGTCACGTAGCGGCTGGGGATGTTCATGCAGCGCGAGAGCGTGATGGCCAAGTGCTGAAAGTCGCGACACACGCCAACGCGCTCGGTGAAGACGTCCATCGCAGTTTTGGTGGGGCGAGCCGCGTTGTAGTTGAAGGTGACCTTTTCATGCACCCAATCGCGGATGGCGGTCGCCCGCTCCCAGCCTGGCGCAGTGGCGCCGAACAGGTCCTGCGCGATGGGCCCGAAGATGTCGCCCTGGCAGTAGCGGCTCGGCAGCAGGTACTGCAGGGTCTCTGACGGCAGGTCTTCAATTGCCATCTGCCTGGCACCGGTGAAGATCGGATCCGGCGTGGGCTCCGCCTCGATCACGCTGGAGCCTGATAGCCGTAACGCCCCCGCCGGCGCTACGAAGCGCGTGCATCGGTTGCCAAACAGGTCGTGGTACTCGGTTGTAGGGACAACGACGTTGTCGGCCGGGTTTGCGCCCACAAGCTGCTCCACGCGCAACGCATTGCCGCTTTGCACCTGAGACTCCAGCGACGGATGGAGGTGGAGCACGGCCACCATAGGGGCGGCAAACGGAAGCTGGAACTGGATATCAAACTCGGAACGTAGGAGCATGGCGGGTCCCTGGAAGAAATTGGAGGCTGGAAGCAGTGGAAGGCCCCAGTGTAGCCCACGGCACAGCCCTCCTCGGGCCGCTTTCGCCTCGCCCTGCACCGGCCCGCGCGCGGAGCTCGGAGGAAGATTGGGTACCATGGACCCGCAGCGTAAGCTCGCTCTCCTCCTTTCCGCTCCGAGTCACTCGGGGCAGGAGCACAGCGTGCGCTCAGATGGAGCCTGATTGAACGCCATGGGACTGCACGTTGCCTTGCACCATCGAACGACCTATCAGTACGACAGGCCCGTCGCGCTCGGTCCGCAGACCATCCAGCTGCGGCCCGCGCCCCATTGCCGCACGCCAATCCTCCGCTACACGCTGGAGGTGACGCCTGCGGAGCACACGCTGCGCTGGCAGTTCGACTCACTGACGAATCACGTGGCGCGTCTTTCCATCCCGGGCAGGACGAATGAGTTCCGCATGGAGGTCTCGCTCATTGCGGATCTGTCGCCCATCAATCCATTCGACTTCGTGCTCGACCCGGGGTACGAGACATTCCCCTTCAGCTACGGCCCTGATCTTGCCCGCGACCTGGCGCCGTTTCACGCGACCGGAGCAGCTGGCCCGTTGCTGAGCAGCTTCCTTCGAGAGCTTTCGCAGGCGCCGCAGCCTACCACCGGCTTTGTTTCCGCCCTGAACCAGAGTGTGTGCAACCGCGTTCGTTACACATCACGGCTGGAGCATGGCGTGCAGCAGCCGGAGTTCACGCTGAGGGAGGGCACAGGCTCCTGTCGTGACTCCGCGTGGCTCCTGGTAGAGCTTTGCCGGCAGGTGGGGCTGGCAGCCCGCTTTGTCTCCGGCTATCTGATCCAGCTTGCGCCCGCGGGCAAGCCGGACTCCGCCGACCTCCACGCCTGGGCCGAGGTTTTTCTGCCCGGCGCTGGCTGGGTTGGCCTTGATCCCACATCCGGGCTGTTCACGGCTGAGGGCCACATCCCACTCGCCTGCACGCCCACCCCCGCGCAGGCCGCACCGCTCGGTGGCACGGTGGAGCCGGCCGAGGTGGACTTCAGCTTTGAGTTTCGCGTGGAGCGCCTGCCCGGCGGGGACGAGCCCGATCCGGCGCAGACCACGGACACCGGGAGCGCCCCCGCGTTGGACGCCATGCTGGCGCAGCCCTACACCGAGGAGACGTGGACACACATTCGTGACCTGGCGCACCAGGTTGACCGCGACCTCGACACTGGCGATGTTCGCCTTACCATGGGTGGCGAGCCGACCTTTGTCGCGGTGGATGACCCCGAAAGCCTCCAGTGGAACTTTGCCGCGCTCGGCCCCGCGAAGCGGCAACTCGGCCTGGCGCTCGTCCGCTCGCTGCGCACCGCGACGGCGCCGGGCGGTCTGCTGCATCTCGGCCAAGGCAAGTGGTACCCCAACGAGGCGCTGCCGCGCTGGGCCTTTCAGTGCCTGTCGCGTGCCGATGGCGTGTCGATCTGGGAGAACCCGGACCTTTTTGCGCGAGATGAGGAGCCCGGTGCGGGCACCGACGCCGATGCTCTCCGCTTTTTGCAGGCTCTCGCCCGCCGGCTCCTCGCGAGCCCGGAGAACATCCTGCCCGCCTTCAATCCCGAGGACGCCACGGGGACGATCCCTGCCGGTTACATTCTGCCGCTGCGCCGCCGGCAGCCTGGCGGCACGCTCGGCTGGTCCAGCCAACTATGGTTCGCGCGCCCGGAGCGACTCACCCTTTCGCCAGGGGACTCCGCCGTTGGCTACCGCATTCCCGTGGAGGCGATGCCGTGGGTGGCGCCGGACACGCTCCTTTACCCGCTGGAAGACGGCAGCGTTGGAGCAGCCACCACCGGCACCGTGGCGCTGCCGCCGCGCCCTGCACGGCAGCCGGAGCGATTCAATCGCGACCCATCGCCTGACACGCTGCCCTCCATCCCGGAAAGCACGGAGGATGCTCCCATCCTTATTCGCCCCTCGCTTTGCGTGGAGCTGCGGGACGGGCACATTCACGTCTTTCTTCCCTTTGTCACGGTGCTGGCGGATTTTCTTGACCTGGTCGCCGCCATTGAGGAGAGCAGCCAGCGCTTGCAGATGCCTGTCTGGGTGGAGGGCTATCCGCCGCCGTTTGATGCCCGCCTGCGTTCTTTCGGTCTCACCCCTGACCCGGGTGTGCTGGAGATCAACCTGCCGCCGTCCAGCGACTGGGACGACATGGAGCGGCTTCAAACAGTGCTCGCCGACGAGGCCGAGCGCCTGCGCCTGACGCCGAGTAAGTTCGGCTTTGACGGCACACACCAGGCCACCGGCGGCGGCAGCCACATCACCCTGGGCGGCCCTTCTGTGCCTGACAGTCCGATTTTGCGCCGGCCGGACCTGCTCCGCAGCATGCTCACCTTTTGGCAGAACCATCCTTCTCTCTCGTTTCTCTTTGCCGGCATGTACGTGGGGCCCACCAGCCAGTACCCGCGCGTGGACGAGGCCCGGCCTGACGCTCTTTACGAGCTCGATCTTTCCTTCCGCCAGCTGCCGCCCGAGAGCTGCCCACCCAACATCCTGGATGGCCTGTTCCGGAATCTCCTGGTCGACGTAACGGGCAACACGCACCGCGCCGAGTTTTGCATTGACAAGCTTTTTCCGCCGGAGGGCACTGGGCTGCGCGCTGGCCTGTTGGAGCTGCGCGCCTTTGAGATGGCTCCGCACCCGCGGATGGGATTGCTGCAGGCGCTGCTTGTGCGCACGCTGGTTGCCCTCTTCTGGCGGCAGCCGGTGACGGCGGAGCTGGTGCGCTGGGGCACTGCACTCCACGACCGTTTCATGCTGCCCTTCTTTGTTGAGCAGGACTTTGCTGCCGTGCTCGAGACCCTACGCCGCGCCGGCTACGCCATGGACGATGCCTGGTTTGCGCCGCACCTGGAGTTCCGCTTTCCGCACATTGGCACGCTGACCGCTGGCGGCGTGACGCTGGAGCTGCGGCAGGCCCTGGAGCCCTGGAACGTCCTCGCGGAGGAGACCACATCGGCCGGCACGGGCCGCAGCGTGGATTCCTCGCTTGAGCGCATGCAGGTGCGGCTTACCGGCCTGCCGAACGCCGAGCGTTTTGTTGTGGCGTGCAACGGCCGTCGCGTGCCGCTTCACCCTACAGGAGATGCCGGGGAGGCTCTTGCCGGCATCCGCTACCGCGCCCGTCGCCTTTCCGCCGCCCTGCATCCCACCATCCCTGTGCACACGCCACTCACTTTTGACCTTCTTGACACACAGACCGGACACGCCGTGGGCCGCTGCACCTACTTCGCCGGGCCACCGGATGGCTCCATCCACAGCACCCGCGCCAAGGACGCCGCCGAGGCCCAGCAGCGCCGGCACGAACGCTTCGTTATCTCCCCTGCACCCGCTGGCCTGGTGGCCCCACCGCCGGCTGAAACCAACCCGGTCTTCCCCATGACGCTGGACCTTCGCTGGCCCGCACCTTTTGCCGTCACCAGCCAGCTTGCCCCCGGGTCCGCATGACCAGCGATCTTTACCAGACGCCGCTGCGGTACGGCCGCACCTTTGAGGAGTCGTCCGAAGACGGCATCCAGCCGCGGCCTCACTGGTTGCACCTGATGGAGTCACTGCGCTTGATCGGCCCGGACGAGCTTGGCCAGCGCTGGACCCGTGCCGAGCGCCGCATCCGCGAAAACGGGATTACCTACAACATCTACAGCGATCCCGAAGGCGCCAATCGCCCCTGGCGCACCGATCTTGTGCCGCTGATCATCCCGGCTGCGGAGTGGCGCTTTCTGGAGGCGGGCATTACGCAGCGAGCGCACCTGCTGAGCCTGCTGCTCGAAGACCTGTATGGGCCGCAGCAGCTGCTGAGCGGAGGCCATTTTCCGACGCCGCTGCTGTTCGCCAACCCCGCCTTTCTTCGGCCGCTGGTGGGCGTTCCGGTTCCACCGCACAGCCACCTCCACATGGTGGCTATGGACCTTGCCCGCTCGCCCGACGGCCGCTGGTGGGTGCTTGCCGACCGCACCCAGGCACCCTCCGGCAGCGGCTACGCGCTGGAAAACCGCCTCATCGTCGCTGACGTCCTCCCCGAGGTCTTTCGCAACGCCAACGTGCTGCGCCATGCCCCCTTCTTCCAGGCGCAGCGTGACGCTCTTGCCAGCCTGGCGCCGCCTCTCCGGCCTGGTCAACCGGAGCCACGCGTCGTGCTGCTGACCCCCGGCCCTTTTAACGAAACGTACTTCGAGCACTCCTACCTCGCGAAGTATCTCGGCTTCACCCTGGTCGAAGGCGCCGACCTTACCGTGCGCGATCGCTGCGTATTTCTGAAGACCGTCGCCGGCCTGGAGCAGGTGGACGTAATCCTGCGCCGTGTTGACGACGACTTCTGCGACCCACTTGAGTTGCGCGGCGACTCACTGCTCGGCGTCTCCGGCCTGGTTGACGCTATCGTGGCCGGCAACGTCCGCGTCGCCAACGCCCTCGGCAGCGGACTGATCGAGTCTGCCGCTATCATGCCCTTTCTTCCCGGGCTTGCGCGCCACCTGCTCGGTGAGCCGCTGAAGCTACCGTCGGTCGCTACCTGGTGGTGCGGCCAGGCGCCTGCGCTCGAGTGGGTGCTGGACCACCTGGATTCCGTGGTCGTGAAGCCCGCCTTCCCTTCGCTGGGTGGCGAGCCCGTCTTCGGCTCCGAGCTGCCGCCGGCCGAGCGGCAGAAGCTTATTGATCGCATGCGCGCCCGGCCGCACGAGTTTGTTGCGCAGGAGCAGGTCGCCCTGTCGACCGCGCCGGTCTGGGAAGACCAGACGCTCCACTCCCGCAGCATTGTCCTGCGCACGTATGTGCTCAACACCGGCAATGGCTGGGTGGCCATCCCGGGCGGTTTGGTGCGGGTCGCGGAGGCCCAGGGCTCGGTGGTATCCATGCAGCGCGGCGGCCACAGCAAGGACGCCTGGGTTCTTTCGGACACGCCGGTCGAGCCGTCCAGCCTGCTGCCGCCACCCAGCCAGCCGCTGGAGCTGCGCCGCCCCTCGCGCGTCGTGCCCAGCCGCGTTGCGGACAACACCTTCTGGCTGGGGCGCTACGTGGAGCGTGCCGAGACCCTTGCCCGCATTCTTCGATCGCTGGTGCCCCGCGTGCTGCGCGCGGAGGAGGGGGAGCTGGGCAGCCTGGTGCGCCTTCATGCCTCCATCGGCTCACGGGGGAGCAAGCTTCCAAAGCGCAAGCTGCCCACCTTTGCCCTGTTTGAGAAGGAGCTGCTCTCGCTGCTCACCGATGCCGCCCGCTGGGACAGCCTGCCCTCCACCCTGGGCGAAGTTGCCCGCGTTGGCGGCAATGTGCGCGAGCGCCTATCTGCGGACATGATGCTGCTGATCAACCAGCTCCGCACGTGTGTGCCCGCGCAGCGCGGCGTGCGCCTGCTCGAGGCCTCCGGCGCCCTGACTGGCTGCCTGGAGCTGCTGTCCGCCTTTTCCGGGATGGAGCGCGAGAATATCAATCGCGGCTCCGGCTGGCTATTTATGAGCATCGGCCGCCGCCTGGAGCGCGCCATCTTTGTTGCCCGGCAGCTACGCGAGATCACACGCCCGCTCGCCCCGGAGAACTGGCTCTATCTCGACTGCCTGCTGGAGGTTTGCGATAGCTCCATGACCTACCGCCAGCGTTACTACACCACACTGCAACCGCTTGCGATCCTCGACGTCCTTATGGCCGACGAGACCAACCCGCGCTCCCTTGACTTCCAGCTGGAACACCTTGTGGAGCTTTATGAGAAGCTCCCCCGCCAGCTGCCCACAGACCTCGCTGCCATGCAGGAGGCGCTTGCTACCCTTCGCAGCATGGATCTGCAAGCCATGCGCTTTCCTGCAAACGGTAAACTAGCCGGCAGCAAAGACGCCTTTACCCGTCTGGACCGCGTTCTCGCTACACTGGAGAACCTGCTGCCTTCCTGGTCCAACAACCTGTCCAGCCGATACTTCAGTCACGCGCGCACGCTGCCCATCTCCATGGGGTAACCCAAGCCATGCTGTACAAGCTAAGCCATCGCACCACCTACAAGTATGCTCACCCTGTCTCCTTCGGAAATCATGTTGCCTGCCTGCGCCCGCGCGTCTCGGCCCGGCAGCAGCTGCTGCGCACCGCCCTCGACATTCGCCCTACCCCCTCCACACTTTCCGAGCGGACCGACTTTTTTGGCAACCAGCTCTTTTTCTTCACCGTGCAGGAGCCGCACCGGCTGCTTGTCGTTGAAGCTCTGAGCGAGGTCCTGGTTACGCCCGACCCGTTGCCGGCCCTTGCGGACCCGGCACCCTGGGAAGCGTCGCTCGCGCTCGCTGAGGGGTCAAGCCCCGACGCACGCAGCGCTTCCCAGTTTCAGTTCCCATCTCCACGCATCCCACTGCGCGCCGACTTCGCCGCCTACGCTCGCGATTCCTTTTTGTCCGGCCGCCCCCTCCGCGAGGCCCTGCGCGACCTGACCACGCGCATCTACCAGGATTTCCGCTTTGATTCCGCCGCTACCACCGTCCGCACGCCCGTGGAAGAGGTGTTCCAGAAGAGACGCGGCGTGTGTCAGGATTTTGCCCACTTGCAGATTGCCTGCCTTCGCTCTCTGGGCCTGGCCGCACGGTACGTCTCCGGCTATCTCCGCACGTTTCCGCCGCCAGGCAAGCCCCGCCTCATCGGTGCGGATGCTTCGCACGCCTGGCTTTCCGTCTTTTGCCGCGATGAAGGCTGGCTCGACACCGACCCCACCAACAATCTCGCTCCCACCGACGGCCACGTGACGATAGCGTGGGGCCGCGACTTTTCTGACGTAAGCCCCCTCCGCGGCCTCATCCTCGGCGGCGGTGGCCATACCTTAAAGGTCGAAGTCGACATGGAGCCTGTCGAGGCTCCGGTGATCGCACGAGACTGACCAGAGCGGTGGACTCAAACCTACGCTAGCGCGTTCTCCTCCCCTGCAGCGATCCGGACCTGCTGCTTCCTGTGACCCGTAGCTGAAAGCACCGGCGCGGTTAGCTCTGAGTGCGAGAAAGGCCGCCGCCACCAAGCTTTGAGCGCAGAAAGGCTCGGACCGGAACGTCTTGAAGGCTTATCACCAGATACGCGAAGCCAGTCAGGATCAGGACACCCCTGGTGACGATGAGCGTCAGGTGCGCCGTGTCGAGTGTGTGGCCAGGGTGCATCAGCGTAGGCCCGCATCGAAACCGACAAGTCGGAGTGCTGTCCGCAACATCCAAACCGCAGAGGGAGACGATTTATGGCTAAGACACAGACACTCATAGGCAGGATCTACGCCGCGTTTAACCAGCGAGATATCGATGGGGCGCTGGCTTTCATGAGCGACCGTGTCAGCTGGCCCAAGGCGTCCGAAGGCGGGCGGGTCCTCGGCAAGGACGAGATTCGCTCCTACTGGAGCCGTCAGTGGCAGGAGTTCGACCCTCACGTCGAGCCAGTTGAAGTGATCGACCACGAATCCGGCACGGTCCACGTGCGCGTGCACCAGCTGGTGAAAAGCATGGATGGCAGAGTGCTTGCGGACGGCGAAGTCTGGCACATCTACACCATCGCTGACGGCCTGGTTGAACGCATGGACCTTGGAGGGGACGGTACCGGGTCCGAGCAGGGTCCGTCGACGGCTTTCTCCCGACACTAAGCGCGAGCTTGTGATGACACAGGCCCGGAACAGAAGGTGCAGGCGGCCCGTAAGCCGAATTCTGTTCTAGGCGATCATTCCTCTAGGCCCAGCATTGCTGCTGGGCTCCAGCAACCTACCCGCAGGTTTCGGCCCGGTGGCGCGGAAGCGAGCCCGCGCACATCGTCCCATCCCCTTGGCGCATCGGGCCGACACGCTCAAACCGCCGGCTGGGAGGCGGTCTGATCCCTGCCTATTTGGTCTTGCTCCGTGTGGGGTTTACCGTGCCACGCCCATTGCTGGACGCGCGGTGCGCTCTTGCCGCACCCTTTCACCCTTACCCCGGCCGTTATCCGCTGGCTTGCTTGCGCAAAGCCCGCGGAAGCCGTGGCGGTTTGCTTTCTGTTGCACTGGCCGTCCAGCCGCCTTGACGCGACCGTCCCGGACGTTATCCGGCACACTGCCCTGTGGAGTTCGGACTTTCCTCCCCCGCGCAACCTGGTTCGCACCAGCCGCGCGGCAGCGATCGCCCGGCCGCCTGCACAACCTGAGTCTACCAGTGCCCTCAAACGGGGCTCCGTCCGCAGGGCTACTGCGGCACGCCGTTGTATTCCATAAAGACCTTAAGCGCCACACTTCCTCGCGTCTCGCCGCCCTCCGTCAGGCTCCAGCGCAGCTCCTGCGGTGGCGTGTTTGCGCTGTAAGCCGGTGCCTTGAGAAAGAGCTGCACAGGGAAGCTCGCATGCGGCTGGAGGGTGTACCGCTGGTCCGGCACGGCCGAGCTCCACCCTGCTGGCATTGTCGCCCGCAGCGCGTAGGTTCGCTCTTTGTCCGAATCGTTGTGCAGCAGCAGCGGCACCCATAACTCGTGGTCCGCACTCAACGCCGTTTGCGGAGCCGTGAGATTGTTCAGCACGCCGAGGTCATGTGCGACCCAGAACTTCCTGTAGAAAGCCCATGGCCCACCCAGCTCGAGGGACCCTCTCTGCTCCTGCGCTGTGGCTGCAGCGCCTACATGCCACAGGGGCTTGTTCATCGCGGAGCCAACGCCCTCCCACACATCGCCGGTGGCCGTGCCGGGCACATAGGAGCGGCCCAGCACCAGGAAGTCCGGCATGTTCTCGTAGTGCTCCATGTTGAGCGGGCTTTCGAGCTGCGTCGCATACTGATCCCACGCCAGCTTGTTCAACTCCGCAAACGACATCTTGCGCGAGGTCGAGATATCGGTTGCCAGGTACTTGGGCCCTTTGCCCTCCAGGAACTCCGGATGGCTCGCATCCGAGAAGAAGTACAGCTTCTTGGCCTGCCACGGGTGAAGCCCCTCGCCGTAGTTGCCGATGCCACCGTGAGCCCGTGGCGCATTGACCTGCTCCGGAAAGGCCAGCGGGTCGGCGGCCATGTCAAACGCCTCCGTCGCAACGACGCCAGACGCCTGGTGATCGCCATGGTTCTCCCCGGCCACGTAGAACGGCATCCAGGTGATGACCACCTCCGGCCGCGTCAGACGGACCAGCCGTACCACTTCTTCGAGCGCATCACCGTGATTCACCGTTTCAAGCGAGTGCAAGACGTCTTGCGTCGGGGTGTCGGACCCATGCAGAAACCAGATGTTGTGGACACCCCGCGCCTCCAGCGATCGCCGCGCCTCCATGTCGCGCTCATCTGACAGTGCTTTGGCCTGCTCCATCCCTACCGTATTCCCGCCCGAGTTCCCCCTGGTGCTGAAGACCACGGCGACGCGCTTGCCTTCGTCGAGCGCCGCTTTGGAAAGGTAGTTGGAGACCCCTGTGTCGTCGTCCGGGTGCGCCACGACGACCAGGATGTCGGCCTTGTACCGATCGTCCGGTTTCGGAAGCGCGCCCGCCATGGGCAGCTCCTGCGCGGCCATCTGCGCCCACTGCGGGCTGGCGGCAAACATGCCGCACACAAGAAGAATTGCTCGAAAGGATCGCATCAGCCTCGTCCAGATCAGAAGCGCAGGTGCAGCCCAAACTGCATCTGTCGCATGTTTGTTGCGATGTAGGTGATCTGCCCTGCGCCGTCAGAGTCCACGTAATTCCCCGGGGTTCCGAGGTTCACGTGGTTCAGCGCGTTGAAGTTCTCCCACCGGAACTGCAGCGTTTTACCTTCTGTGATGGTGAAGACCTTGGCCAGCGAGAGATTCATCAAAAACTCGCGCGGTCCCACCAGTGAGTTGCGGCTTTCCGTGCCGTCCCGGTACTGCGCCCGCGGCGCCACATAGGCCGCGGGGTTGAACCACATATTGCGGTTCGGGTGAGCTACGTTTGGGTTGCCGACACGGTCTGGCCGCACGCCGTTGAAGTTGGCGCTCAGCAGCGGTGCGTTGCCTACGTTCACCCCAAACGGCGCGCCCGAGTAGAGCGTGGAGATGCCGTTGAACTCCCACCCGCCGAGCGCCAGGTCCTCCACCTTGTTCAGGTGCGCGCCAAAGCGCTGCCCGCGTCCAAACGGAAGTTTCCAGACGTTTGATACCACAAGCGAATGCTTGCGATTGAAGCTCGCGGGGCCGTAGTCCGCGTGGTAGTCCAGGTTGTTGTCCGCCACCCCGCCCAGCTCCGTGCTGTCCAGCGCTTTCGCGTAGGTGTAGTTCACCATCAGGTCCAGCCCATGAGCGCTCTTTTGCTCAAACTTCAGTTGCAGTCCGTTGTAATTGGCACTGTCGCAGTTGCATGTGCTGTAGATGCCCTGCGTCAGCCCAAAGCTTGGGAAGAAGCGCTTACGGGCGTTCTCGTCACCCGGCCCCGGAACTGCCTGGTTGATGTTGGCGTTCACAAAGATGTGCCGACCCACGTTGCCCACATAGGCTGCGTCGATTGAAATCGTCGACGTCAGCTGCCGCTGGATTGCCGCGTTCCAGAATTGCACCGACGGCACATGAAAAGTGTTAGGTGCCTCGAAGAAGTAGTAGACCGAGATGCCGTCAGGCAAGGGAAAGCGTCCGCTCGCGGCCGCCGCCGGCACTGTCGGCACCGGTGGGCCGGTGTAGAGGTCGTAGACCGAGCTGTAGCTGGTATTTGCCACAAGCTGCTGCGGCAGGATCACCGGCGGGTCGTAGTCCGGCGCCTGTCCAAACACCGCGCCCAACCCTGCTGGAGTGAAGCTGCTGCCGTAGCCCGCGCGAATGACCGTGCGATCCGAGACCTGATATGCCAGCCCCAACCGCGGCGAGAACCCGCGGTTGTACGGCTGCACATTCATGCTGCTTGAGACGCTGCCCACACCAGCGACCAGCACCTCGCCCGTCGCCGGATCGAAACTTCCCGCACCGCCCGGGCTCGCCGAAGTCTGCGGCCGGTAGTTTTCGTAGCGCAGACCGTAGTTCAGCGTCAGGCGGGGCGTTGCACGCCACTGGTCCTGCGCGTAGAAGAAGAGCCGTGTCTGGCGCAGCCCCGCGTGCAGTCCACTGCCCGTGAAGTAACGCCCAAAGTAGTCCGGCACGCCAAACAGCAGCGATGCCATGCTTGCACCGGTCGTCTGCCCCGCCTTGTTGCCCGCCAGGTCAGCCTCGTAGCTGCCGGTTGTGGCTGTGTCGAAGTTCAGCTCGCCGGAGCGATGGCTGTCGCTCGGAATGCGCTGCTGCTGCGCTCGACGGATGTCCGCTCCCCAACCGATGCTGTGCGTTCCTAGTGTCTTGGTCCAGTTGTTGACCCATTGGAAGTGATTCTCTGTTTCGGCCAGCGGGCAGTTGCAGGAGTTGATCCCGAGCGAATATCCGAACTGGAATCCGCCATTGCCGCCGATCGAAAACGCCGGCATGCCGCTGGTCGCCGTGTCGCCGAGATTCAGCCCTGGCAGGCCCACATCGGTCGCTGGTGTGGCTCCCGTTCCGCCCGGCTCCACACGCACCCGGTAGCGGTAGTAGCCGAAGCGAAACTCCGTCACCAGCGAGGGATTGAACGTCTGCGTGTACCCCAGCGCCAGGCTCTGGTTGCGCGTCGTCGACGCTCCGGCAAAGTTTGCTCCGCCCAGCGATGGCCCACCAGCCAGCGCACCAAACACACCCGGCGCGTTGTTCACGAAGTCGCTCAACGTGTAGCGGCCAAAGATGCGGATCGCGGGGTTTAGCGCATAGTCGATGCGGCCGTCTTCCTGGTCATCGTTGAAGACCTGCTTGCCCGATCCAACGTAGTTGTTCACGATCGGAGACGGCCCGGCAAGGTTTGGCAGCGGCAGGTATGCGAGCAGCTTGGTCATGGATTCCGGCACCGAGGGCAGCACGTTGAGCTGGCCGTTGTGCGCCACCGCCCGCCGCCCCGTGCCATCCGCTTTGCCCGTTGTCGGGTCAAACACCATGCCTTCACGCGGGGTAACAAAGTTGCCCTCCGTCGTCTGGACCGACGCGGCTCCTGTGATCTCCGGCCCCAGCAGCACCGATAGATCGCCGGCACGTTCCGCCGCTGTGGGCACAGTGGTGATCCTGGGCATGCCGGTCGTCTGCCGCGTGCCCTGGTAGTCCCCGAAGAAGAACAGCCTGTCCTTCCACAGTGGCCCGCCTACAGACCCGCCAAACTGGTTCCAATGCAGCGCATTGACCCCGGGCGCAAATGGATTTTGCGCGTCGAAGTAGTTGTTGCGCAGATACTCGAATGCCGACCCGTGAAATGAGTTTGTTCCCGACTTGGTTGTCGCCTGCAGCAGCGCCCCCGCGACCGAGCCAAACTGTGCCTCGTAGTTGCTGGTGGTGATCTTCATCTCCTGCAGCGAGTCGATGTTCGGATTGATCACTGCAATGCCCAGCACCGCGCTGTTATTTTCCGTGCCGTCCAGCAGAAAGCCGTTTGTGAAGAACTGCTGGCCATTGGCAGAGAACTGGATGCCACCCTGCGGATTTTCCGCCGCCGAGTGTTGAAAGCTCGTTGTCCGCGTGCCCGGCGAGGTGAGCGCAAGGCTGGTTGTATTGCGGTTGATGGTCGGCAGGTTTGCGATCTCGTTGGTGCTTAGCTGCGTGCTGATCTCCGCACGGTCTGTCTCCAGGAGCGCTTCCTGATCCGTCACTTCGACCGCTGTCGTCTGCGCGCCCACCTCCAGCTTCGCGTCCAGCTTTACTGCGGTATCAACGTGCACCTCCACTGCGCTCGAAAAGGTCCCAAAGCCTGCAGCCGTTACGTCCACCCGGTAGTGCCCAGCCAGCAGTTGCCCCTGCGTAAACTCGCCACGTTCGTTGCTCTGGAGGCGGTAGTCCGTTCCCCGGTCCACATCGTGGATCAACAGTGTCGCTTGAGGGATCGTCGCGCCTGTGCTGTCGACGACCGTGCCCGTCACGCTCCCGAAGACCGCCTGTGCCCGACCGGCAAGCGGCACAAGCAAGACGGAAGCAGCAACAACCGACGGAAGCAAACGTTTGCGGCACATAGGCACTCCTTAGCTGGGCTCGTTCCCTGAAACATGCTGCGATGAGCAGATACTTTGAAGCGTGCGCGCCAACCACTCTGTCGGACACACACGTAGACACGACAATTGAACTGGCCCGTACACAAAGGCATCAGCCTGCATAGCAGCAGCGCTCCCGCACGAGCAGCACGCTCGCGGCGACGGTCGCGCGTTCAGCCGTCTGCAGCAATCTGGTGATCTTGTATGGAACAACCTAATCGCAGGTGCTTTGTTTAGCAATCGGGAAATGCGCCCGCCTCACACATTTCGTGCGGCCTCCCGCAACCGTACGCAAGCGCTTGCCTGCCCAAGTTCACACATGCAACATGGGTGCCCCACAAGAGCGCCTGCTTGCCCTATACCAGAGACATGCCCGCATCCTCCACCCTTCCCGGCGCTCGCGTGCGCACGCTTGTGGTCACCATGCTCTTCGGGGTCACCTTTGTCAGCTACCTGGACCGTGTGAACCTGTCGATCGCGGCAGAAGCCTTTATGCCCGTGCTTGGCCTCACAAAGGGCGACATGGCCTGGGTCTTTAATAGTTTTCTCGTTGGCTATGCCATCTTCCAGGTGCCCGCCGGCTGGCTTGGCGATCGATCCGGCGCCCGTCGCGTCCTCGGCTGGTCCACCCTCGGCGTCGGCCTGCTGACCCTGCTCACCGGGCTCCTGCCCGGCAGCTTTGCGCGTTCGGCTACTGGCACTCTTATCCTGCTCGCCGGCTTGCGCTTTCTGCTTGGCGCCGCGCAGGCTCCTGCCTTTCCCGTCACCACCCAGGCCATCAGTCACTGGATGCCGCCCGCTCGCCGTGGCTTCGGCAACTCCGCCGTCCTGATGGGCAGCTCCGTCGGATCCGCCATCTCCGGCCCTTTCATCTCCTGGGCTGTGGTCCGCTTTGGCTGGCGCACCGCTCTCGGCCTCTCCGCCATCCCTGCCTTTCTTGTCGCTGCCGCGTGGCTGTTCTTCCGCCGGGAGCTGCCGACGCCCGCGCCCAACACGGCACCCAGCACTGCGCCTAGCACCGCATCCAGCACCAAGCTCCTCCGCGCCTGGGTTACCCCGGACATCCTTCTGCTCTCCCTCAGCTACTTTTCCGAGGGGTATCTCCTGTTCATGTTCGTCTCCTGGCTGTACATCTACCTGGTCGAGGTGCGCCACTTCAGCCTGCTCGCCGGCGGTCTTGCCTCCAGCCTGCCCTGGATCACGGCCATTGCGGTCACGCCGCTCGGGGGGCTTGCCGCAGATGCCCTCACGATCCGCGTCGGTCGTGTTCGTGCCTCGCAGCTCCTCATCATGGTCGGCTACAGCCTTTCCGGCATTTTGCTCTTTGTGGCCGCCTATGCCGACACGCGCCCTGTGGCTGTACTCGCCCTTTCTCTTTCGCTTGGTGCCCTGTACCTTGCCGAGTCTTCTTTCTGGACCGTAGCCAACGCCCTCGACTCCCAGCGTGGCGGCGTTGTGTCCGGCTTTATGAATACGATCGGCATTCTCGGCGGCGTTGCTTCGAACGCCCTTGTGCCCACGCTTGTTATCCACGGCGGCTGGCGCGTGGCCTTCGGCTCCGCCACGCTCATGGGCCTCGGCACAGCCCTCATCTGGGTTGTGCTCGCCAGCAGACTCCGCCGCTCCCCGACCTTTAGCGAGCCGCTGCTCCCCTAAGCCGGTCCTGGAAGGCCGTCCTGAAGGCCGTCCCGAAGTCGCTGCCCCGCCAGGAAGTCCACCGGCGCACTTCGGCCGCTCTCCTCCAGGCACATCTCCGCCAGCACGCGCCCGATTGCCGGCGCGAACTTGAATCCGTGCCCGGAAAACCCCGCCCCGAACCACACCGGCGCCCCCGGCAGGCGGTCCAGTACGAAGTGCTCGTCCGGCGTCATGGTGTAGAGGCAGGTCTTGCTTGTCGCCACCCGCCGTCGCACCTCGGCCACATCGCCAAACATTGGCCCGAGATGCCGCGCCGCCTCCGCGACTACCTCGTCCAAGTCCGCGTCGCCCACCTCCTCCACCTGCTCCGGGTCCGTCCGCGTCTCGCGATCCGTCCAGTGCACCGCCGCCTTGAAGAGCCCACCCTGCGCCGGAAAGGTATAGAAGATCCGCTCCGCAAAGCTCAGCACCGGCAGCTGCGTTGCGATTGCGGCAAACTCCTCCCGCGGCCGCAGCCAGGCCAGCACCTTGCGCACGACGCGCAGTGGCAGCTGTGCCTCCGGCAGCAGCCCGGCGCTCCATGCGCCCGCGCACACGACCAGCCGCTTTGCCCGGATTCGTTCCCCGCCGACAAGTCGCAGCGTCACGCCGCCGTGCTCCGCGCTCCAGCCCTCCACCGCCGTCCCCAGGCGCAGCTCCGCACCGCTTCGCTGGGCTGCTTCCAGCGCAAACCGCAGGCTCAGATCCACGTCCACCCACCCCGCCCCCGGCTCCAGCGCGCCGATCTCCCCGGGCTCCACCGTCACCATCGGGTAGCGTCGCCGCAGCTCTGCCGCGTCCATCATCTCCACAGGAACCCCGTGCCGCTCTGAGCTCAGCCGCACCCCCGCCAGCAACGCACTCTCTGGCAGCCCCACGCTCACCTGCCCGCACCGGTGCAGCAGCGGGCTCCCTGCCTCCCGCCCATAGCCGTCCCACAGCTTGCCCGCGAGCACCGCGAGGGGCACATAGTCCGGGTGTTCCGCATACGCTTCGCGGTACACCCGGGTCTGCCCCGAATGGCTCCCCGCCCCATGCGGAGGATGGAATCGGTCCATCCCGATCACCGACAGTCCACGCCGCGCCAGCTCCAGACAGGCAAAAGCCCCCATTGACCCCAAGCCCACAACCGCCGCGTCGACCATAGCCCCTCCTTCTTTCATCCTCCCACGCCGCCTGTAAAGCGCCCGCGACCCTGCATCCAACTCCGGCATGCCCCGCATCCTGGTCAGCGGCTCCACCGGTCTCCTTGGCCAGCGCCTCGTCGCTGACCGCCGCGCTGCGGGCGACATCGTCGTCCCTCTTGTCCGCCCCGACACCAATCGAGCTGCTGAGCCCGGCAGCATACCCTGGGACCCGCGCAGCGGCCATCTCGACCCTGCCCTTGTCAGCGGCTTTGACGCTGTCCTCCACCTCGCCGGGGAGCCCGTGAGCCCTTCTGGCCTGATCCCAGCCCGTTGGTCTGCTGACAAGAAGCGCCGCATCCTCGTAAGCCGCGTCCTCGGCACCCGCACCCTGGTCACCGCTCTCGCCGCTGCACCGCGACCGCCCGCCGTCTTCTTGTGCGCCTCCGGCATCAACGTCTACGGCAACCGCGGCAGCGCGCTGCTCTCCGACGCCGCTCCCCAGCCTGCCGGGAATGGCTTTCTCGCCGAGGTTTGCCGCGCCTGGGAGGCGGCCTGCGATCCACTCCGCCCCCTTGCCCGCGTGGTCTCGCTCCGCATCGGCGCCGTTCTTTCCGCACGCGGCGGCATTCTCGGCACCATGTTGCCCATCTTCCGCCTTGGCCTCGGCGGACCCGTAGCCGGGGGCCACGCCTGGCTCAGCTGGATCTCGCTCGACGACCTCGCCGGCGCTGTTGCCCACACCCTCGCTTCCCCCACCCTCGCCGGCCCGCTCAACGTCGTCTCGCCCCACCCTGTTACCGGCCGCACCTTTTCCGCCGTCCTTGCCACCGCGCTCCGACGTCCCGCCATTGTCCCCGTACCCGGCGGGCTCGTCCGGCTTCTGTTCGGCCAGTTCGCTGATGAGACCATCCTCAGCAGCGTCCGTGCCGTTCCCCAACGCCTGCTCCAGGACGGCTTCCGCTTCCAACAGCCCGAACTGCGGCAGGCCCTCGCCGCAGCCGGCCTCCGCCCTTAGCTCCGCAGCAACTCCACAAGCCGCTCCACCAGCGGCATCTGCGCCTCGCGGATCCACTCCCGCGCCTCCTCCACGCCAAACCACGCACCGCGGTCCACCTCGGGGATTTCGATCCGGCGCCCACTTCGCGGTGGCCACTCCACCTCACAGGTGTTGCTCTGCAACGCCGCTGGATCGCAGTCCCCCGCAAACGCCCACGCTGTCACTACCTTTCCACCTGCCTGCCGCACACTCCCCAGTTCGGAGAATGGCCCCTCTGCACGGAAGCCCGTCTCCTCGCCGAACTCCCGCACCGCCGTGGCGAGCAAGTCTTCCCCGTCCTCCACTTCGCCCTTTGGAATGCCCCAGGTTCCGTGGTCCTTCTTCGCCCAGAATGGCCCACCTGGATGAACCAAGAAGACTTCCACCGCACCCTCCGCACCTAGCCGATACATCAACAGCCCCGCACTCACCCGCGCCATCTGCGTTCCCTCAACCTAGAACGTACAACCCCGTACCCGAACACCCGTCCCAGGCACCCCGCGAGACGCTCCCTATACTTCCCCTATGGACCGTCTCTGGACCCCCTGGCGCTTCAACTACGTCACTGGCGCGCAACCACCTGATCCAGCCGGCGCCAGCCGCCCCGCCCGGAAGGGCGTTCCCGCCGGCCTCGCCGCCTGGCCCGGCCCGGAGGACGGATCAGGCGACACCGGCTGCGTTTTCTGCAATATGCTAGGCGCGGTCGCCTGGGCCAAGTCCACCGGGATGCCCGCCGAGGAGGCCGAACAGGCCGCCCTCATCGTCACCATGCGCTCGGACGTCTTTGTCTGCCTGAACGCGTTCCCCTACTCCTCCGGCCATGTGCTCATCCTTCCGTATGAGCACACCCCCTCACTTGCCGCCGTCTCTCTTTCCGCTGCTCACCAGATGCTTGACCTGGCCCGCGAGGCCGAACTCGCCCTCCGCGCCGTCTACCGCCCTGACGGCCTCAATCTTGGCATCAACATGGGCGAATCTGCGGGCGCCGGCGTTGCCGGCCACCTCCACCTGCACGCCCTGCCCCGGTGGACTGGGGACGCAAGCTTCATCACCACCGTCGCTGAAACCCGCGTTTTGCCAGAGAATCTTCAGGACACCTGGCGTAAGTTACGAATGGAGATGACTAAAGGGCAACGCCACCCCTGAGTGGGACATCCCAATTAAGCAGCCTAGCAACGCTCCTTACGCAGAGCGCCCTCAGGCTCCGAGGGCCCCATCATGACGACAGCCTCCATCACCCACCTGGCCGATATTGCCTCGTCTCTCCTGCCTCACAGCCCCGAGTCCCAGCGTAGCCAGCGCATCGGTCTCCAAGCCCCGTTCCAGCCGCACAAGGCCCCGTTTCTTGCATCGCTCCCGCATGAGGACAACGATGCCGAGCTCACGGGTGGTACCCGCTCTCTGGCTCGTCGGCTGTTCGCGCTCAATCTTCACGCACAGGTTGCCCAGCCACTGCCCGCGAGCCCTCATCGGCCAGCTGCCCCTGCTCTCCTTCGCTCCGCATAGTAGAGGAACAATCTTCGAGAGGTTCAGGCTTAAGCGAATGAGGGGCTGCTCCCAAGGAGCAGCCCCTCATTCCATCTTTGGGTAGCTCAGCCGGCACGCACCTGCCCATGGTCGCGGTGGTTCATCGGATCCGCTTCGAAGTTCGTCATCGCCCACCGCCCACTCGGCAGCAGGTGGAATACCTGCCGGCAGCGAAACCGCCCATCTATCGCACCTGCCGTGCTCGTGCCCATCACCCGGGCCCGCATCGTGACGACCGCGATCTCCCCGGTCAGCCGCACTTTGACGTCGCTTAGGTCCAGCCGACGTACCACCATGCGCCGCTCCTGCATCCGCCGCAGTTGCTGGGTCTTGGTAGTCACCTGTCCCTGCATCGTCATCCCTACATAGTCTTCGGCCAGCATACGGTCCATGGCGGCAGTGTCGCCTGCCAGTTGGGCCGTCCGCCACTCCCCCTCCAGCCGCTCTACTTCGGCTTTCAGATCGCGCTTTTGAGGAGCATTTCCCCCGCTCGCAAATGCCGGCACCACGCACAGCAGCAGCACGAGCAGCGCTGCGCCTATCTGCCCTCCGCTCCACCTCGAGTTGGCCCGACTCATCGTCATGCCCGCGATCCTAGCCCGCGCCAACGCCCCGGTCAAAACACGTTTGCGTTACAGCAATCCCGCCTTCGAGGTACGAGCGTCTGCCCCGCTCGGATGAAACTCTACGTACCTCTCCTCACCGGCCGCCAGCGCAAAATGCACGCACCCCAGCTCACCAGAGCCCAGCTCTGCCACATGTAGGGAGGCCCAAGGCAGGCCCCCGCCCGCCCGCACCCCGTGTCTCTTTTCGTTGACAACACCTCCCGTGCCGCCCTACTGTTCCCCTCATGCCCGAACCAGGAAAGCGCTCTCGTCATCGTCGCTTCCCTGTGCCCGCGCCCACACTCTCCTGCTCCGCCCGCGTTTCACTCCCGTGTCGTTACCGGGGGCTGCTCCGCCTCCCTGCTTCCGCGCCGGCCGCCCAGGCTAGCTCTACCCGCTCGCAATCCAAAGGTCTGCCATGCCTCTAGCTGCACTCCTCGTCGGCCAGCTCACTCACCTCGCGCCCGTCGACATCCTTATTCTCCTGCTCTACTTCGCCGTCGTCATCTTCATCGGCTTCTATGTCAAGGGCTCCACCAACACCAGTGAGGAGTTCTTCCTTGCCGGCCGCGAGATGACCGCCTGGATCGCCGGCCTGGCCTTTGTCTCGGCCAACCTCGGGTCTCTCGAACTCATGGGCTGGGCCGGCTCCGCCTACCAGTACGGCATTCTCGCCGCCCACTGGTACTGGATCGGCGCCATCCCCGCCATGCTCTTCCTTGGCATCGTCATGATGCCCTTCTATTACATCTCCAAGACCCACTCCGTTCCCGGCTACCTCCAGCTCCGCTTCGGCGAAGGCGCCCGCGCCCTTGCCGCCGTCTCCTTCGCCTTCATGACGATCCTCATGTCCGGCGTCAACATGTACTCCATGGCGCTCGTCATGCGCGTCATCCTCGGCTGGAATATCAACTTTTCCATCTGGGTCGGCGCCATCACTGTCGCCATCTATGTCATGCTCGGCGGCCTGCGCTCCGCCATCATCAACGAGGTCCTCCAGTTCGTCCTGATCTGGGCAGGCGCCGCCCTTATACCCATCCTTGGCCTCATCGAGGCTCACGGCTGGACCAACCTCAAGGCCCAGATCGCCGTCAACGTCGGCTCCTCCGACTACACCCACATGTGGACGACCCTCGGCCACTTCCGCGACAACCCCATGGGCGTTCACTGGACCGGCATCGTCTTCGGCCTCGGCTTTGTGGTCGCCTTCGGCTACTGGACTACCGACTTCCTCGTTGTCCAGCGCGTGCTTTCGGCCCACAATCTCCGCGCCGCGAAGATGGCCCCCGTCATCGGCGCGGCCTTCAAGATGGCGATCCCGCTGATCGTGATCGTCCCCGGCCTGCTCGCTCTTGCTGTCCTCAAGAACCCCGACGGTTCCGTCATGCACCTTGTCGGCGAGAACATGGTCGACGCCCAGCACCCTTATTCCTATAACGAAGTTCTCCCGCTGATGCTCATTCGCTATTGCGGTCCAGGGCTGCTCGGCCTGGGCATCACCGCCCTTGTTGCCGGCTTTATGTCCGGCATGGCGGGCAACGTCAGCGCGTTCTCCACCGTCTGGACCTACGATCTTTACGGCGCCTTTCTCAACAAAAAGGCTACCGACAAGCACTATGTCAGCATGGGCCGCTGGTCCACCATCATCGGCATGATTGTCTCTATTGGCACGGCCTACCTCGTCGCCCATGCTGCTTCGATCATGGACTACGTCCAGGCCCTCTTCTCCTTCTTCATCGCCCCGCTCTTTGGCACCGTTATCCTCGGCATGCTATGGAAGCGAGCCACCAACGCCGGCGGCTTCTGGGGCCTGCTCGCCGGCACGGTTTCTTCCATTGGCATGTGGCTCTACACCACCTATGGCGGACCGCAGGCTCTGGCGCGCATCGCTCTCTCTTCCGATGCCAAGCCCATGGCAGAGAACATCTACCGCGCCCTGTGGAGCTGGATCATCTGCGTCGTCGTGACGATCGCAGTGTCACTCATGACCCGTCCGAAACCTATTGCCGAGCTCGCCGGCCTCGTCTATGGGGCCACACCCATCCCCGACGATGGCGCCGAAACCTTTTGGCAGAAGCCCATCACCTGGGCAGTCATCGTGTTCATCGTCTTTCTCATCCTCAACGCCATCTTCTTCTAAGCGTTACTCCGGCCCTGCTCCGGCGTCGGCGCTTTGAATATGCGTGAGTTGAAAGGACGTTGCGTACTTCAGCCCAAAGCCAAGCATTCTGTCCACAGCAATATGCGCTACCCAGATCAAGCTCACCTCTCCCTCCATCGCCCCATGCCGCGCCAGAGCAGTCACGCCCAGTGACAGGGGCAGAACGTAGCTGTGCACTAGGTTGTATCCCGCACTGGGCACAGCACCCGGCCCCCGCAGAAACAGCAGCAGGCTCAGGTCCGGAACAAGAAACAACAGAGCGAAAAGACCCCAGTGGTGCGGAAAAAGCCAGTGGTACGCCAGGCACGACGCCAGCAAGGCGCACCCTGCCTCGGCACGCAAAAGAAACGCGGGACGAACGATGCTCAGCTGCCTCGTCATGTCTTTCACCATAAGGCCCCGTCGTCCAGGGTCAAACCAGCCCGGCAGGCCACGACGAGCGCCAGCCGGCAGGGGTCACCCCTCACCCTGCCCCTACCTCTGCTCGCAGCTCTCCATATGGTGGACGTATCCCTCCCAGCAGCATCGCTGGCAGCACCGGCGCCGGTCGCCCGGCGACCTGCCGCACCAGTCCGCCCAACAGACCGTCAATCTGCCCTGCGGGCAGAGGCTTCGAGAAGTAGAAGCCCTGGAGCAGGTCACACTGCATCCTTGCCAACCAGTCGCGCTCTTCCTTGGTCTCCACCCCTTCCGCAATCACGTTCTTCTCCAGCCCCGCGGCCAGCATCAGGATCGTCCTCACCAGCTCCGCACGCTTCGGGTCCTGATCCAATGCCTGCACAAAGCTCCGATCAATCTTGATTACGTCGAAGGGCAGCTTCAGCAGGTACGACAGCGACGAATACCCCGTCCCAAAGTCGTCAAGCGAGATCTGAATGCCCAGCGCCCGCGCCCCGTTCAACACCGCTTCCACACCATCCACGCCGCTCAACAACGCAGACTCCGTGATCTCCAGCTTCAACAACGTGGGATCCAGCCCCGTGCTCGCCAGCGCTGCACGTATGCTCGACAGCAGCTCCGGATCCGCGAACTGCCGCGCGCACAGATTCACGCTCATGGTGTACCGCCGTCCATACATCTGGTTCCACCGCTGGACCTGCTCACAGGCTTGCAGCAGCACGCGCTTGCCCAGCTCAATGATCAGCCCGGTCTCTTCCGCAACCGGTATGAAGTCAACCGGCGACACACTGCCCCGTCGGGCGTGGTTCCACCGCGACAGCGCTTCAAAGCCGACTATGCTCTCCTCGGAGACCGAGTAGATCGGCTGGTAGTGGCAAACCAGGTCATCGGCCGCGATCGCCTGCCGCAGGTCCTGCTCGAGCGCCAGCTGTTCGCTCGCCTTGCTCACCATGTCCTGCCGAAAGGACTGCTCCTGATTTTTTCCCAGCCGCTTGGCCTCATACATCGCGCAATCTGCATCCCGCAGCAGGTCGTTGGCTCCCTGGCCTGCCACGCCACGCGCGATCCCCACACTCGCAGACAAGTAGAGCACCCTGCCTTCCAGAAAGATGGGCTGCCGCAGCTGCTCCACCAGCAACGCCGCGAGCTGCTCCGGGGAGCGCGCAGCGCCGTTGCAATCGGTAAGGATGACAAACTCGTCGCCCCCAAGCCGCACGACCAGATCACCCGGTCCCACTGCCCCGCACAGCGCGACTGCAATCTGCACTAGCAGGCGATCGCCAAACGGGTGGCCCAGGCTGTCGTTGATGTTTTTGAAGCCATCCAGGTCAAGAAAGAGGACGCCCACTTCGGCTCCCGCATGCCCCAGGCGATGACTCATCTCTTCCAGCAGATAGGCCCTGTTCGCCAGGCCGGTCAACGCATCGTGGTGTGCCGCGTGCTGCAAGGATTCATGCGCGCCTGTCAGCTGCGACTCCCGCGCGCTGGTTCGCACGGCCAGTAGCAAGAGCGCGATCGCCAGCGCCAGCAGGCCCGCATCGTGGTGCGCGTCCTGGAACAGCGTCGCCGCAGTGATCGAAAGAAACGCCAGCCCCAGCGCACTCAGCCCCTGCAGATGGGTCGGCAGGCCGATCTTCAGACTTCGTTCCTGTGGCAGATTCTGTGTGCCGTTCTTATGCGTCAACAACACCAGTGTGCAGAAGAGGAGCAGCGGCATACTCCAGCACAGATCCGCCCACTCCTGGTGCACCAGCTCCATACGATTGCCCACTGAAGACAACACGCCGTAGGCCAGCAGGTAGGCGCCCAGATTGCGGAAGAAAGCACGCTCGGGTCCTGGCGGTGTGCTCGAATACCGGAGTGCACAGGCCAGCAGCAGCGCCACACTTTGGACGTCATACGCCGCAGTGACGGAAAGGCGCGCCGGGTGCGCAAACACCAGCAGGTACAGAGCAGGAAGAACGTGCAGGCTTGCGCCGAATCCAGCCAGTTGACCCACTCGCCCTGAGCGCCCGTGCGTCGCCTCACCGTAACCAGCAACATCGGGAAGGAGAACATCAGCCACATGAAATCCGCAGGCGACGGAAAGGGCGGTGGCTGGTGAGACTGCAGCAGCGAGAAGAGATAGTAGGCCTGCGCTCCACACCACAGCGTGAACGCCACCGCGAGCAGAACCCACGCTCGCCGGAAGTACGCGTCCACCGTCTGGTACGCCCGCCGCAGACACAGCGCAATGGCCAACACAGCGCATAGCTGCTGAATCATGTTCGACGCCAGGGCCGTTCGCAGTGGGAACGCCAGCACGGCGACATGCGCCACCGCCGTCGCGAGCACCACCATCAGATACATCACCCACGGCTGAAACCGCTTGGCAAGCAACATGCGATCAATCCTTAATGGCACTTTGAGCCCGAGACCATGGATCGTTTCGATCGCGGATCGATGAACTTAACTGACTCGTAGAGCATAGGTACCTTGCACGCCGCCCGATATACCCCATAAGCATCAGGCTGGGTGTCGCTGCGGTGGCAGTGGCGGCGGCCGACACGCCTACCTGGCTCGAGGCGGCCCTCTGGCCAAACGCCTGTTGTGAGAGGCCCAGAGACCGAGAGTCCACACCTCTTCGCCTCACGCTCTCACAACGGCCGTTGCCAGCGCAGAGCGTTTGCTAGTAGCGTGTGTCTCACATGCCGCCCCGCGCTCCTGCTGCGTGCTGGCATGATTCGGCGACGTTCTGATTGCCCGCACGACCGCAGACCTGCTCCTGCCAAAAGCTCGGCTGCTCGCGCGGTAACCGTCCCAAGGAGATCCACCATGGCCCAAAGCACAGCTCGCGGCGAATCCCTCTCAATCTGGTTCTTTGTGGGCGCTCTCACGCTGATCTATGGCCTGGTGCTGCTGCCCTACGGCGCCTGGGCCTGGTTCACCCACCACGAGGCTCCTACCGTCCTCAACACGCTCCACCCAACCTTCTGGTGGGGCGTTCTTCTCACCGCCCTCGGCGCCTTCTACGCTATCCGCTTCCGTCCTGGCAAGACCCCCGACAGACACCGCTAACCCACGAGCTTGTTGTTTCGGCCACAGTCGCTTGCGACGGTGCTGACAGCCGCATGCCGCCGTGTACAGGTGCTGGGCTGCGTTCTGTGCGTCTCCTGCCTCTTGCGTTTGTGCGCTACTTTCTTCTTCCGGCCTTTGTGCTGGGCATGGCATCAGCCCAGGAGCGGGCAGCGCGCTCGGCACGCGAGACCGTCCAGGCCCGTCTCCTGCTGGGTGCTGCCTGCGCGGCCGCGCCTGCTCCGGCTCTCCTGAGCCGACGACCACCTCCTGAAGGCTAGTTCACACTGGTTCTGCTTCATGACGACAAGCTGCAAACGCGGTGATGCCGGGCGCCACGACACACTGCCTGCCTCGCATGGGACGAGGTATAAGAGACGCTGATGATTCGACGCGACTTTCTCCGGACGCTATCGCTGGCAGCGGGTGCTGCCCAGCCCCTCGCCCGCACGCTCTCCGCCTCCCTGCTCGGCATCCCGCAGGCGGAGGGCGCGCAGGCGGCTGCCGCTGATGTGTATGCGCTGTTCCAGGACCCGCCCGCTCGCTTTCGGCCAATGGTGCGTTGGTGGTGGAACGGCGATCGTGTTGTGGCGCACGAGATCGAGCGCGAGCTGGACGTGTTGAAAGCGGCCGGCATCGGCGGGGTCGAGATCAATCCGATCAAGTTTCCCGAGGGCGCTGACCCCGTGGGGACGACAGCCCTCACGTGGCTCTCCGATCCCTGGATGGATGTGCTCGACGTAACCCTGAAGCAGGCCAGTCAGCGCGGCCTCGTGTGTGACATGATCGTCGGCTCGGGGTGGCCCTTTGGCGGCGAGTTTCTTTCGCGGGCCGACCAGACCCAGATGGTGGCGCTCGGCACGCGCGACCTTACGGGTCCCAGGACCGTCACCGTCTCGCGAGCAGAGCTGCTGGCCGATGTCAGCCCGGCCTTTGTTTCGCCTTACAACGACCCGTTGAAGGAGCTGGTCGGCCTGTCGCTGGTTCCGTACGATCTCCAATCCAAAGACGAGCAGATCAACCTTCAATTGCAACTCACGGCCGACCAACTTGCAATCGAGGTGCCTGCAGGCCGGCATGTTCTTTACTTTCTTGTGAAGCTGACTGGCTTTATGGCAGTGATCAACGGCGCTCCCGGCGCCAGTGGCCCGGTGCTGAACCATTACGATGCCAGCGCTGTCGAACGTTATCTAACGCGCCTCTCCGACCGGCTCACGGCACGCATCGGGCCGCTGCACCCTCATCTGCGCGCGTTCTTCACGGACAGCATTGAGCTGGAAGGCGCGAATTGGTGCGACGACATGCTTCCCGAGTTCCAGCAGCGACGCGGTTATGATCTCGCGCCGTGGCTGCCGTTTGTGCTGTTCAAGGTGGGCGAGATGGGTAATGCCATCTCCGGCGCGTATGGCGCTTCCATGTCTCCCACGATGCAACAGGCTGTGCGGCGAGTTCGCTTCGACTTTGAGACGCTCAAGCGAGAGCTCTTCAACGAGCGCTTTGTGCATACTTTCGCCGCGTGGTGCACACGCCTGGGCGTGAAGTCGCGCATGCAGGCCTACGGCACCGAGTGCGATGTGCTTTCGGCCAGCGCAATGGTCGATATTCCGGAGTGTGAAACCTGGATCCGGTCCGAGGAGGTGCAGCGGTTTGGATCCGGCGACTACCGCGTTGGGCGAAGCTACACGATGATCAACAAGTTCGTCTCATCCGCGGCGCACCTGAGCGGCAAGCAGCTCATCTCCTGCGAGGAGATGACCAACACCGACGACCCGTTCCACACGACGCTGAATCGCATCAAGGTTGCGGGCGACCAGAGCATGCTCTCCGGCGTGACGCAGAGCGTGCTCCATGGCTCTAACTACAGCCCGCCAGAGGCGCCCTTTCCCGGCTGGGTGCGCTATGGAACCTACTTCAGCGAGCACAATACCTGGTGGCCTTTCTTTCAGCTTTGGACCGAGTACAAGGCGCGCCTTTCCGCGCTCTTTCAGCAGTCCGTAATGCATGCGGATGTTGCCATCCTGACGCCCATGGCGGACCTGGCCTCACAGCATGGATTCCAGCGCGATCCATTTCCCCAGGTGGTCGACCCACCGTACCTCTTTAAGGTATGGGAGGTCGTCCACCAGAATGGTAGCGGCTGCGACTACATCTCGGAGAGCATGCTCGACCATGCGCGCGTGCAGGGATCGCGCTTGTTGCTTCAGGAACGGAGCTACAGCACGCTTCTGCTGCCGGATGTGGAGTCACTGCGGCTGCAGTCGGCCAGGGTGCTCGCCTCCTTTGTCGCGGGGGGAGGAACCGTGCTCTTCCTGGGCAAGACACCGCACCAGGCACCGGGGCTGGAGCAGGGCCGGACGGAGAGCGAGGCCGTAGCTGCAACGATCCGGACCATGCTGCACGCCCATCCCGACCGGACCGCCGCTATCCCTGTCGACGAGACGGACATGGTGGGTTGGTACAGGAAGCTCCAACATACCTACCACCTCGAGCCGGACGTAACCCTGAGCGATCCGGTCGATTACGTCAGCCAGGTGCACTACACGGCGGGGACCCGGGAGATCTTTTTCTTCAGCAACTACGGCCCGACCGAGACGCACACCTTCCGTGCTACGTTTCCGCGGACGGGCAAGGCAGCCTGGCTGTGGGACCCACAGACCGGCAAGCGCACACTCTACCCGCGCTCGGGCGAAAGCCACATCCTGGATATCACACTGTCTGCTTCCGAATCGAAGCTCATCGTCTTCGACACTACGGAACACACGAGTGGAAGGCGATCGCTCGCCAGCGAACGCGCTGGCGCCAGAGCCGCACAGGAGAGAACCTCCATGACACTTGGCGGTCCATGGAAGGTGACGCTTGCCCATGTAGATGGCAGCACCAGGTCGCTGACAGTCAAAGATACGAACGCTCCTGATCTGCAGCGGGAGTTAGCCACCTTTGCAGGCACAATCACCTATGCAACCACCGTGGCGCTTTCGCAACCACCCCTGATCGCACGTCTGGACCTTGGCCTGTTGCACGACATCACCGAGCTGACCCTGAACGGAACACCTCTGGGCGTGCAGTGGTACGGGCAGCACACCTACAACCTGCAGCGGAGTCTTCGCCCTGGCGACAACCAGATTTCGATCCGGCTGACCACCACACTCGGAAACTACATGCAGACCCTCCACAACAATCAGACTGCCAGGATCTGGACGGAACGGACCCCATCGTCCTTGACCGGTCTGCGTCATCCTGTGCGGCTAATCGGATTGGCCGAAGAGGAACGGACTTAGCCCGCGACTCGCTCCCGCTTGGCACGCTGGCAGCAGAACGCCCCGGCTTGACTGGCCGGGGCGGAAGTTTGTGCACGGCTCCATCTAGTTGGCCGGCACCACCAGCTGACAGCCAGCGCCAGGGCCGCTCAATTGCCGGATCAAGCGTCGACCACTTGAAACGCTGGCGTTTGCCTGTTCCGATTTAATTACCGCTCTTTGGTTCTTATCTTCGCCCGCCGATTGCATGACGTAGGGCCACAGCGGGGTCCCCTGCTGCACTTCGGCCGCACCGATAACGCGGCGCACGGCAGACAGACTAGATCCGTACCAATTGGCCTTGATGTGGTTCGCGGGATCCGCAGGAACAAATGGTCGGTACGCTGGACCGGCGTAGTGGCTGTCGATGATCATCCATGGATCGTGCGCGCCATCGCTGCCCAGCAGCGATGCGTCGTAGCCCAGGTAGCCCGCATTGAGATCGCCACCGAGACGCGAGCCTACGGCACCGAGTCGAGCAAGATCATATTTGTCTCGATCTGCGCCAGCCTGCAGATCGCTCCATCGCTTCCCCGTCCACGTCACCACGTGCGCCGCCTTGAAGGTTGCGCTGTTCTCCGTCGAACCATTCAGGTACGAATCCTTTCCGGTCGTCGGTGCCTTCTGGGTGATGTACAGCAGATCACCCGGACGCAGGCTCCCCGCCATGGCCGCGAAGTTGCTGCTGTTTATGTCTAGCAGCACTCCCGGCACATCGGACCCTACCGAGCAGGATTGACTTGCGATGTCCCCCGGCAATTGCGTTGTCACCAGACCGGCGAAGTCATAGCTCCAAGCGGTGAAGTTCGAACAATCCAGCCCCTGCCAGTTAATCTCCTTCGCACTGTATGCGCCGGGAGTGCTAGTGGCCGAGGCTTTTATCTGTTGCTCGCCCGCCGTGTTGCGCTGAGCGGTGCAGGTCATAGGGCTGGCTCCGCCTGACGTTCCGTTTAGGGTAGACGTGGAGTTGCGATACAGCTTGCGACCTGCGCTGTCATCCTTCGGCAGCCAGCCGGGAATGTGGTGGTGGCAGTAGTTCAGGCCATGATCAATCCAGTAGTTCTCGACGGCCATCACCAGTTCCCGGCGGAACTGATCAACATCTGTGCAGGTCGCTGGCGCGGTGATCGGGCCATACGTGGCCTTGGACGGCCCCCATTTACCATCCGAAACAAAGGTCCAATTATCCAGACTGACTCCATTGCTCAAATCTGCCTGGACATCGGCCCTTCTGCCATCAAAAAGGGCCATATTGCTCTGCAACAGAGACACTCTGTCGCCGCATGATTCTGGGGTGACGGTGGCGTACTCCGTCGGCGAAGCAACTGTCGGCGGAACCGGAGCAATGGAGGTGATTCCTGAGTTGTTACGCGGGTTCGCCGCATAGCGCACTGCGGCCTGGGTGACGGCACAGTTGTCGCCCTGGGGGGCCGTCAGCGTTCCATCCGGGGAGGGGTTACCAGAGCCGCCGTTGCAGTTATCCAGCGTGTCGCCATTCTCCATCTGTCCCACGATCGCCTGCACAGCCGATGCATGATCGATCCCGTAGTCGGTTCGCATCTGCGATTCCGTTCCGAGCGCAAAAGCCATCCAGTTACCTGGCGTGGGTGCCGGTGTCGGCGTGCCGGGCGCCACTGTCGCAGGCATTGTGCTGACAGGGTCTGTTCCCTTCAGAAAGGTAGCCATGCGATCCGCCGCGTCTGCCAGGTTCGCCTGCGTCAGGCCGCCGTTTGCCACGGCATCGGCAACGATGGCCTCCGAGAAGGGAGAGACGACAACGGTTGCGGGATTGGTGGTGTACGCAGCTCGCAGGGTGTCTTCGGCAAGCGCCGCGGAGGTGCCCGTGGCCTCCTCCTGATATGAGCCGCCCGCGACGGCGATCATCAGGGGCTGGCGAGGCACACGAAATGTTCCGATGCTGTTGGTGCTGGTCGTCAGCATGGCTTTCTGGGGCACCGTGCCGTCGGCAGGAAGGGCGTAAGCCGAGACGGAGCTTCCTGATAGTGCGCCGAGGTAGGCGGCAGCTGACGTGGTCTGAGGTGCCGCAAGAGAACTGCTGCCGCTGGAACAACCGGTCGTCAATACAGAAAGCAGGGATCCGGAAAGGCCCCCAACAAGGCACAAAATCTGCCGGTAATCGCGACCAGTGGCGGCGGGACGATGCTTCACTCGAACTCTCCTGGAACCTGATGCGGCTCGGCTCCAGCATCGGTCCAGTGGCTCCCGCCCCGCTATCCCACGAAAGCTGTGCACTGCCTCCGATGTGGGATGGATCGGGGTACCTGTCGCTTTTAGATTTGTCGGCGGGGCTCCCCCAACTACCCGAACGATTCAGGAATTCCATCTTGCTCAGCTACTTCGGAACAGCGCTGGCCGTCACCCTGGCCCTTGCTCTTGTGCTCGGCGTTTCCTTTCTTGTGAATCGTCTTTGGCCTATACACATTCGCCGTCAGTGCAGCGAGATCGTTGCGGCACAGCTTGGCATTCTGGGCACCATCTACGCTGTGATTCTCGGCTTCATGATCTTCAACGTGTGGACGGAGTTCCGCACGGCATCGATGGATGTTGGCAATGAGGCCTCGGCTATGGTGGAGGTGTATCGCGCAGCCGACAACCTCCCTGATCCGCAGCGTTCGATCGCCAAGAGCCTGGCTCACCAGTATGGTGAGGCGACGATCCGTTCTGATTGGCCTGCGATGGAGACCTACAACTCCGGCTCCCTGCCGCCAGAGGGCGCGCGGATCCTTGCCCGGCTGTGGGCCTTGCAGCGCATCCCGGCAGGCAGCGCGCTGGACCACATCGCCGCGTATCAGCAGTTCGGCAATGCACTGATTCACCTGCACCAGCAACGTCGCGTGCGAGAAGAGCAGTACCGGAGTCATCTGCCGATCGGTTTATGGCTTCTGCTGATCTCCGGCGCTGTTCTCGTGGTCGGGGCGGCCTGCCTGCTTGGCAGTGATCGCGAATGGCTGCACTACGCGCAGGTCCTGTCCCTTGCCTTTGTGGTGCTTCTTACCCTCGGCACCATCGCCGATATCGACCACCCCTTCGCTGGCTGCGTGAGAGTGGACGATACCTCGTTTCAGGACGCGTTGGCGGTAATCGACGACCCTGGCAGTCAGTCCCTCCAAAACTCGAGCCTTGCGTCTCCCGGCGAAGGCCATGCGCTCTCGCTGTCGCCGACCTCGTCAGCGGCGACGCCAGCGCGCTAGCCGGCACCGAAACTTATGCAGAACAGCTTCGCACACGGGCTTGAGCGAACAGAGCTTGTCCACCATTCCCAGCGCTCCACCGTCCAACCGCTCCTAGGAAGGCTGCCCGCCCATGCTGATCCTGTCTCGTCTCTCCATGCTCGGCGTCACGTCAATGGGGATCCTTGCCGCGCTGCTTGCGGGGTGCAGCGGCGACGGCAGCTCATCGATCCCGGTACCCGGCTCACCGCTCACTAATCAGGTAGCCGTGATCGCCCATACGCCGAAGAGCGATTTCAACCGATTGACGGTATCTGTAACCGTGTGCGTCCCAGGCACGGCCACGTGCCAAACGATCAGTGACATTATGGTCGACACCGGATCGGTCGGCCTGCGCCTGCAATCCTCGGCGCTGCCCGTCGGCTTCGCCCTGCCCGTGAAGAGGCTCCCGGACGGAAGCCAGCTTGCAGAGTGCGAGCTCTTCGGCGGCGGCGATGCCTGGGGAATGGTCAGCCAGGCCGACGTGCAGATCGGCGGGGCCAAGGCGGCCAACATGCCGGTCCAGGTCATCGGCTCGGACGCCACGCGACAGCCGACCAGCTGCCCATCAGGCAGCTCTACCTCAAACGGGACGCTAGGCATCGGCATAGCCGACACGGACTGCAGTGGTAACTGCACCATGCCCGCCTACTACAAAGATATTGGCCAGGTGTACCGCTTCTTCAGTTGCTCGGACACGGCCTGCACAGGCATCAAGGGAAATATTGATTCGGCCTTGCAGCTGCCAAACCCGACGGCGATGCTGGATGGCGGCATCTACAACGGCGCCGTCCTTGACCTTCCGGCCGTGCCCGGCGATGCAACCGACCAGGTGATCGGTACGCTCACCTTCGGCGTGAACACAGCTTCTAACAACAAGATGACCTCGGCTGAGGTCGCCTCACTCGACTCTTCGGGCTACATCACGACAACCTTTAATGGCACCAGCTTTCCTTCCAGCTACATCGATAGCGGAACAGAAACCTACTCCATCGCCACTGATTCGTTTGCACTCTGTAATCCGCTCAAGCCCCATGGCGCCTTCTGCGTCTCATCCCCTGCGACTTCAAATGCCACCATCACCGGCACAGATGGGGCGAACCACTCGGTGGACTTCAAGATCGGCATGTACCCTGTGAGTGGTGTGTCGGATGTTGCTGCAAACTACGGAAGTAGCACGTCGCCCAACTTCGTCTGGGGCGCGCCCTTCTTCTTCGGGAAGAGGGTTGCCCTGGTCCGTCGCACGCAGACCGCTCCCGGCATCACGCAGGCCAGCCCGTTTTACGCATGGCAGACCACATCCCTGCGATAGCTGAGCCTGGCGCTGGTTGATGCGGAGCTTAGCCCGTCGTCTCCAGCCCAAGCTGCTGCAACTTGTCATAGAGGAGGCGCCGTTGGATTCCCAGCGATCTGGCGGCTTCGGCCTTGTTGCCTTTGGCGGCCTCAAGAGCGTTCGAAAGCAGCCGTCGTTCCCAGGCAGCAACTGACTCGTGAAACGGAAGGCGCAGAAGGTCGCTGAGCGAGGATCGCCCGCGCTCGGGTGTCTCCGACGTGAGCTGCTCGTGGAGGACCTCAGCCGTGATGGCGCGGCCCCCCGCCTGCACAGCGGCACGCTCCATCAGGTGTTTAAGCTCGCGCACATTGCCTGAAAATGAGTACCCCTGCAGCACAAGGACGGCCTCCTCTGTCAGGCCCGCAGTCTGCATGCCGTTACGTGAGGCGCAGGACGCGAGGAAGTGTTCGGCCAGCGGGAGGATGTCGGAACGCCGCTCCCGCAGCGGGGGCAGACGAATTACAAAGCCATTCAATCTGTAGAACAGATCCGCCCGAAAGGCCTTCTCCTTCACCTCATCTTCAAGCTGCCGATTGGTGGCTGCGATGATGCGCACATCCGCATGCTGAGAGACCGTGGATCCAACGCGCTCGAAGGTGTGCTCCTGCAGCACACGGAGCAACTTGGGCTGGAGCGCGAGCGGCAGCTCACCGATCTCGTCCAGAAAGACCGTTCCTCCATCGGCGGCCTCGAATCGCCCAATCGTCTGCTGAACGGCGCTGGTGAAGGCACCACGTTCATGGCCGAAGAGCTCAGACTCCAGAAGATCCGGTGGCAGGGCAGCGCAGTTCACGGTCACCAGTGGTCTGCGGCTGCGCGTGCTGTTTTCGTGGATGGTGCGTGCAACCACTTCCTTGCCTGTGCCTGACTCGCCCAGCAGAAGCACCCCAACGTCCGTGCGAGCGACCCGGCCGACGCTCTTGAAGATCTCAATCCACGCCGGCGACTGCCCAACCAGGTTGGTGCGCGGCGTGCCCTCTTCCGAAAGCAGGGCTGCACCATCGAAGCGCTGCGCGCGCAGGCGCTCCAACTCGCGCTGCAGCTCCATGTGGCGGACGGCGCGTGCGGCAATGGTCAGCGCGTCATCCAGATCCAGCGGCTTGGTCAGAAAGTCATACGCACCCAATTGCACGGCCTGCATCGCCGTAGGACCGGAGCCATGCGCTGTCATGATGATCACTGGCATGGAGAGCAGCGCTCCTTCCGAGGCGAGGCTGCGCAGGAACTGCTCCCCACCGACATCCGGCATGCGCCAGTCACAGAAGACAACCGCTGGCGCGCGTTCCTGCACCTCCCGCAGCGCTTCCCGTCCGTTTGTCGCCACGCGCACCGCGTAGCCGGCGGAGACGAGCAGATCGCGCATCGTTTCGCGGAAGTTGCGATCATCATCGACAACCAGAACCTCGGCCATGCTTCTCCTCGTGTCGAACCGGTGCTGCCCGCAACTCGCTATACCGCCTTTTACGCACCGGCGCAGCAAGCTCTGGGCCTTGTTCCATTGTCTCCCGTGCGCCTGCTCTGACGACTGAAGCCGCCCTACCTGATGCACCTGCGATTCCACCGCTGATGCGCCAGAAACCCAGAATTTCTCGCTAGAAGCCGGTGCTGGCAACCACCACCTGTACGCTTCCGTTACATCCACGCGCGTGGAAAGCGTACACATTGTTTGGACCTCGACGCCTCAGAACTTCGATCTCCCGCGTTTGGAGCGAGCCATCGTGAGCGGGGCAGATGGCCGTCGACGTGCAATGATCCTTCGTGACCCTGTTTCACCCTGAGGAGTTGGTATGTCTCGTTCTGTCGCTCCGTCGTCCTTCCAGACAAGGGGAGAGGACGCCGCTGGTGTCCTCTCCTGGGTGCACCTTGGCGATCTGCACATCAAAGAAGAAGGGGAAGACACGCACCACACGCTGCGCGCCATCGTCACGGAGCTGAACGCCTGCTTTGCCGACTCCGTCAGCTTTGCCTACCTGCCCGGTGACATTGCAGACGATGGCAGCCAGGGAGCCTACGGCGTTGTGCGCCGCACACTTGATACGCTGCACTTGCCCTGGTGCGCCATCCTCGGCGACCACGATGTTCACGAAAAAAGCTTTCGCAACGTCGCGGAGTTCCTGGGCGGGAGATCGCCACACTACGCCTTTACCAGCGGGCGGATCCACTTCGTTGCGCTGAATGCGTTCGACATCCCTGATCCGAAATCCTTTGCCATTCTGCCGCAGCAGATGGCGTGGTGTCGGCAGCAGTTGGAGCAGGCCGTCGCTGACGATCTGCTGCCCGTTCTGTTGCTGCACTGCTACCCCAGTGAGTTGAAAGTAGGTGCTGAAGAGCTGAAAGACCTGATCGACGGATTCGGCGTTCGACTTGTGGACATGGGGCACACGCATTACAACGAGATCGCTAACGATGGCCACACGCTCTACACCGCCACGAGGTCTACCGGCCAGCGAGAGGAAGGGCCAGCCGGTTTTTCCGTCCTGAACCTTGATGGCGACCATTGGAGCTGGCGCTTCCTGGAGCTCGGGAGTCTGCCAGCTGTCATGATCACGTCCCCGGCTGACTATCGCCTCGTACCTGACACAGGCACCACGCAGCCCGAGCAGATGACGATTCGGGCCAAGGTGTGGGCCGCCTCCGAGGTGCTCTCCGTGCATGCCACCTTTGCCCGGCAGCAGATCGAGCTCACACAAGTGCGCGGGAGCCGTGTCTGGCAGGGGCACCTTAACTGCAATACCCTGGCGCCGGGCGTCCAGCCCCTGACAGTGCACCTGCGCTGCGCTGACGGCAAAACCGCTGGGGACGCCATTTACCTCGCGGTGCCTCCGCAACCGCTGCCACGCAGACCGCGCGATCGCGAGAACGCCCTGGCAGCGTGGCCTGAGCACGGCCTGCTCGGCACACAGCTTGGGCCCAACAAGCATGGAAGGCAGTGGTAGCCGATGACGCCAGCAGCAACGCACATTCTTCTTCCCGTCATCGTGGCGAGCAGCATCCTTCTCATGCTCATTCGCCCTCGCGGCATTGCAGAGGTCTACTGGGTAGGCAGCGGCGCGCTCCTGCTCGTTCTTCTGCGACTCATCTCCCCCTCGCTCGCCGGCCACGCTGTTGCCGAAGGCTCGGACGTTTACCTCTTCTTGATCGGCATGATGCTGCTCTCTGAGCTTGCCCGGGAGAACGGCGTCTTCGACTGGCTTTCCTCGCTCGCCATTCGTAACGCCAGTGGATCCTGCACGCGCCTTTTTACGCTGGTGTACGGCATCGGCACGGCGGTCACCATCTTTATGTCCAACGACGCGACTGCCGTTGTGCTCACTCCGGCCATTCTGTCCGCCGTTCGTAAAGCCCGGGTGCAGCCTCTGCCCTATCTCTTTGTCTGCGCGCTGATCGCGAATGCCGCTTCTTTTGTGCTGCCTATCTCCAACCCTGCAAACCTCGTTGTCTTCCACACCGGCATGCCTCCCCTGGGTAGCTGGCTGCTCGCTTTCGGTCTGCCTTCTCTGCTTTCCATCGTCGCTACCTACGCCGTCCTGCGTTTTCTTTTTCGCAAAGACCTCGCCAGCTGCATCGAGTGCCAGGTTGATACGGAGCCACTGCGGCCGGAGGGCAAGCTGGTGCTTGGCGGCCTTGTGCTCATGATTCTGGTTCTGCTCACGGCCTCAACGCTGCGGAAAGATCTTGGCCTGCCGGCCTGCCTCGCCGCGCTTGCGATCACTGCCGTCATCTCAGTGCGAAATCGAAGCAACCCGCTGCGGCTTGCGCGAGAGATCAGCTGGAGCACGCTGGTTCTTGTTGCGGGACTCTTTGTGATGGTGGACGCCGTGGAAAGCATGGGGGCGCTGCGACTCACGCAGCATTGGCTTGCTGCTGCCGAACGACTGCCAGCAACCGCTGCAGCGTTCGTCGTCGGATCCGTGGTCGCGGTAGCGAACAACCTGCTGAATAACCTGCCACTCGGCCTGATTGCCGGAGCCACGCTGCACGCGTCCCACATCCGGGGTCTCCTCGCCAATGCTGTGCTGATCGGCGTTGATCTTGGCCCCAACCTCTCCATCACCGGCTCACTCGCCACCATCCTCTGGCTGCTCGCCCTGCGCAAAGAAAAACTCGATGTCTCCTTTGACTTTCTCAAGGTTGGCATGGTCGCTATGCCAATCGCGCTGCTGCTATCCCTGGGTGGTGCAGTTCTGACCCAGATGCTCTTCCCTACCCATTGACGCAACCTCAGGAGCTCTCATCATGAACGCTGGCTGGATCCCCTTTCATCATCCTCGGTGGCGCGTTACAGACCTGCGGTGCAGCCATGAATGGTCAGCTCAACAGGTCGCTGGTCAATCCCTGGCTCGCCTCCGCCGTCTCGTTTGCGCTGATCACCTTCTTCTTCACTGGCGCGTTTCTCATCATGCCGCACCCTCTACCCACCACCAGGGATCTCGCGCAGATGCCGTGGTGGGCCGTGATCGGCGGTCTTGTTGGCGCAGTCCAGGTCTACGCCGGACTTACCTTCGTTAACAGGGTTGGCGCGGGCCCTTTCATGGGGTTTACCGTCTCCGCCGCGCTCATTACGTCTCTAGTCGTCGACCATTTTGGCTGGTTCCGTATGGAGCCACACCCCATCACCTTGTGGCGTGGACTGGGTGGTCTGCTTCTTGTTGGCGGAGTGACCCTGATCGCCAAGTTTTAGGCACCTACCCGAGAGCATTCGGGAAGCCAGCAACTCGGAAGAGGTCGGGCGCGCAACAGACATTCCTGCTGTCGCGCCCGCCAGCACCTCAGCCGTGGGTTTGCTCTAGCGCCCCGCGCGGGCTTGATCGGTGAGCGCGAGGTTCAGGGCGAGTACGTTCACACGCGCCTCGCCCAGCAGGCCGAGCTGCCGCGGTGTAATCAGCTGCTGCACGAGACGCTGCACTGCTGCCTCCGGGAGGTGACGCACTTGTGCGACGCGTGGAACCTGGTAGAGAGCCGCAGCCACCGTGATGTCCGGGTCCAGGCCCGACCCGGAGGTCGTAACCAGGTCGACCGGCACCGGCGATCCGTCGCCCTCAGCTTTGGTGCTCACCGCCACACGATCGATCAGCGCTTTGTTCGTCGGGGCATAGTTGGAGCCCGAGGACGCGCCTGCATCATAGCCGGTGCCCGCAGCCGAAGGCCGGCTGTGAAAGTACTCCGGCCCGCTAAATGGCTGTCCCAGAAGCGCCGACCCAACTACCGCGCCGTTGCGCACCAGAAGCTGTCCGTTCGCCTTGTTCCGCATCGTCAGTTGCGCAATCCCGGTGATCAATAGAGGGTACACAAGGCCAAGAGCGACGGCGGTAATCAGGGTATACAAACATGCCGTAATAAGATGACGTTTCATCAAGATCTCCTCGGATTACGCCAGGTGAAGCGCTGTGATGAGCATGTCCAGCAGCTTGATGCCGGCAAACGGAACAATGATGCCGCCAAGACCGTAGACAAGCAGGTTGCGCTGCAGCAGAGCCGCGGCGGACATAGGCTTGTAACTCACGCCACGGAGGGCGAGTGGAATCAGCGCCACGATGATCAGGGCGTTGAAGATCACGGCTGACAGCACCGCAGACTCGGCATTGTGCAGGTGCATGACGTTCAGCGTATTCAGCACCGGAAAGACACCAGCAAACATGGCCGGGATGATGGCGAAGTACTTCGCCACGTCGTTCGAGATGGAGAACGTTGTCAGCGCTCCTCGCGTCATTAACAGCTGTTTGCCGATACCGACTATTTCGATCAGCTTGGTCGGGTTCGAGTCCAGGTCAACCATGTTGCCTGCCTCCTTCGCCGCCTGCGTTCCCGAGTTCATCGCTACGCCTACGTCTGCCTGCGCCAGCGCCGGCGCGTCGTTCGTGCCGTCCCCTGTCATCGCCACCAGCTTGCCGTCCGCCTGCTCGCGCTTGATCAGGTCCATCTTGTCCTTCGGCTTTGCCTCAGCGAGAAAGTCGTCCACACCCGCCTCACGAGCAATCGCAGCGGCCGTGAGCGGGTTATCACCCGTGATCATGACGGTGCGGATGCCCATCGCGCGGAGCTGTTCGAAACGCTCGCGCATGCCCCCCTTCACCACGTCCTTCAGGTAGATCACTCCAAGCGCTCGACCATTCTCCGCGACGACCAGCGGTGTGCCGCCCTTGCGCGCCACCTCTTCCACAGCACTCCGCACCTGGTCGGGCATCGCCGAGCCGTGCTCCTGCAGGTAGCGCGCGATCGCGTCCACAGCACCCTTCCGGATCGAGCGGCCATCCACCTCGATGCCGCTCATCCGCGTGGTGGCCGAGAACGGGATGAACTCTGCCTTCAATTCGCCTAGCTCGCGGCCGCGCAGGTTGTGCTGCTCTTTGGCGAGCACCACGATGCTGCGCCCCTCCGGTGTCTCATCCGAAAGCGACGACAGCTGCGAGGCATCGGCCAGCTGCTGCGGAGTCACGCCCGGGGCGGGCATAAACTCGGCCGCCTGCCGGTTCCCGATCGTGATCGTCCCCGTCTTATCCAGAAGCAGCGTGTTTACGTCGCCAGCGGCCTCTACCGCGCGTCCGCTCGTTGCCAATACGTTGTGCTGCACCAAGCGGTCCATGCCCGCAATGCCGATGGCTGACAACAGGCCGCCAATCGTTGTTGGGATCAGGCAGACCAGAAGCGAGATCAACACAAACACTGTCTGCGGCGCACCGGAGTAGGTTGCAAAGGGCTGCAGCGTGACCACGGCCAGAAGAAAGATGATCGTTAATCCGGCAAGCAGGATATTCAGCGCGATCTCGTTCGGCGTCTTTTTGCGCTCAGCACCTTCGACCAGGGCGATCATGCGGTCCAAAAACGTCTCTCCCGGATTCGAGGTCACGCGCACGATGATCACGTCCGATAGCACCCGCGTACCGCCCGTGACAGCAGAACGGTCACCACCCGCCTCGCGGATCACCGGGGCCGACTCCCCTGTAATAGCGGACTCGTCAACCGATGCCACACCGTCAATGACCTCGCCATCTCCGGGGATCATCTGCCCTGCGGTGACGCGCACCTGATCGTCTTTGCGCAGCTGCGAGCTCACCACCTCCTCGATCTCACCTCGGTTCAGGCGGTAGGCAGTCGTGTCGGACTTCGCGAGCCGCAGCGCATCGGCCTGCGCCTTGCCTCGACCTTCCGCCATGGCCTCGGCGAAGTTCGCGAACAAAACCGTGAACCAGAGCCATAGCGTGATCTGCAGGTTGAACCGGAAGTGCCCGTGCCGCGTCGCAAGGTCCACAATAAGCAGCACAGCCGTCAGCACACTCCCGACCTCAACCACAAACATCACGGGATTGCGCATCATCACACGCGGATTGAGCTTGACCAGGGCGTCCACAGCGGCCCTCCGCATGATCCGTTGGTCAAACAAGGAACGACGTTTTGCTTGGTTTGCCATAACAGCCTCTCAGAGATCGAATCAATACAGCTGGCCGGCACGCAGGAGCAGGTGCTCGAGCACGGGTCCGAGTGAAAGCACGGGGAAGAAGGTCAGCGCGCCAACGATCACGATCACGCCCGTCAGCAGCACCGTAAAGAGCGGCGTCGTGACAGGAAATGTTCCAGACGACGGCGGAACACTCTTCTTGCTCGCAAGGTTGCCGGCGATGGCAAGCATCGGAATGATCATCATGAAGCGGCCGAAGAACATCGCCGTGGCGAGGGAGTAGTTGTACCAACGCGTGTTGGCACTTAACCCCGCGAATGCAGATCCGTTATTGCCCGTGGCCGAGGTATAGGCGTACAGGATCTCGCTCAGACCATGGGGGCCGTGGTTCGCTAGGCTGCTCAATCCCGCGTTTGGCATCAGCACGCTTACCGCGGCGAATCCAAGAATCAACAAGGGGAAGATCAGCAGGTACAGCATGGCCATCTGCACATCGAATGCCTCGATCTTCTTGCCGAGGTACTCCGGTGTGCGCCCGACCATCAGCCCCGCGATGAACACAGCCATCACGACGAAGACAAGCATTCCATAGAGCCCCGCACCCACGCCGCCAAACACGACCTCGCCGAGCAGAATGTTCGTCAGCGGAACCATACCGCCCAGCGGCGTAAAGCTGTCGTGCATGCTGTTGACCGCGCCACAGCTCGCGTCCGTCGTCACAGTGGCGAAGAGCGCCGATCCAGCGATGCCGAAGCGGACCTCCTTGCCCTCCATATTGCCGCCGGCCTGCGTCTGCGAGACGTGAGCGTTTACGTTGTGAAACAGAGGGTTGCCGTGCGACTCCGCCCAGTAGGACGTCATTGTGCCCGCAAACCAAAGGACCACCATGGCGGCAAGCACGGCCCAGCCATGCTTGGGTGAGCCCACCATTTGACCCAGCGTGATCGCCAGGCCCGCCGGGATCAGAAAGATCGACAGCATCTGCAGCAGGTTCGAAAGCGGTGTCGGGTTCTCAAAGGGATGCGCGCTGTTCGCGTTGAAGAAGCCGCCCCCGTTGGTCCCCAGCATCTTGATCGCCTCCTGTGAGGCCACTGGTCCCTGCGCAATCGTCTGTGTGCTCACTGTCGCCGTCTTGCCGTCTGTTCCGGTCACGGTCTGCGGCTCAACAAGCTTCGCGGTATCGTAAGGCCGCAGGTTCTGCACGACGCCCTGCGACACCAGCGCGAGCGCGAAGACGATGGAGATCGGCAGCAGTACCCATAGGGTCCCGCGCGTCAGGTCCACCCAGAAGTTGCCCAGTGTCTTCATCTCGCGTCGTGCAATGCCGCGCACAAACGCAATTGCCAGGGCCATGCCCACTGCCGCAGACCAGAAGTTGTGCGTCGCCAGCCCAAGCATCTGGGTCAGGTAACTCATCGTGGTCTCGGGCACATACGCCTGCCAGTTGGTGTTGGTCGTAAATGAGATGGCTGTGTTCAAGGCCAGCCCCGACTCCACGCCAGGCAGGTGCTGCGGGTTTAATGGGAGTAGCCCTTGCAGTCGCTCCACACCGTACGTAAGCAGCAGCGTCACAGCGCTGAACAGCAGCATGGCGATCGCGTACTCGGTCCACCGCATCTCCGTATCAGGATCCACACCGGTAGCTCTGTACAAAAGCCGTTCGCAGGGAACAAGCACAGGATCAAGAAAGGTTCTGCGGCGCTCGAACACCGCAGTCATAAAGCTGCCCATGGGCTTCGCTAGCAGCAGGATGATCGCGATAAATAGAAAAATCTGAAGGAAACCGTTGAGAGTCATATCGGCCTTAACTAAAAGTTCTCCGGTCGCAAAAGGGCGTAAACGAGATAGGTCAGAAGTGCGACCACGATGACCAGCAGCAGGGCGTTCAATGCAAAATCACTCATGCTTTCTTGCCTTTCAATCGTTCGCAGCCAAGCGTGTATCCAACACTCAGGCCGAAGAGAAGTGCGAGAGAGAGTAGTGCAACTACATCCGGCATAGCGGCTCCTTTACCAGTTCCCCTGCTTTGTGCCCCACCAGTACACGAGCCCCAGCGTGGCGGTGGTCTGGGCCGGCGCAAGCACGTCGGCCGTGTCGGTGAGAAAGAAGTGCTGGTTCGACCAGTCCCGCCGGTACTCCGCACGCGTTAGAAAGCCGGGCGCAAGCACGTGGTCCACGATGAACGTCGCTTCCTTGAGCGCCTGGGTGCGGCCAGAAAACAGCCCGCCCCGGTCGTCGAAGTACTCCGTCCTTGCGCCTACATTCCACTGCCGGGGGAGCGCGTACTTCGCCGTAAGTCCACCAATCACTACCCGTGGTGGCTGCTGCTGCGCATAGGTCCGGTTCAGCACATAATCCGCTTCCCCGATCAGTGTTAGCTTCGGCGTAGCCTGCCACGTCGCGTAGGTGTCAAAGATGTGTTCTCGACCGTTCGGCGCTGGGTTGATGTTGGTGGTCGGCAGGCCCGGCTGCGTCGGCACCGTGGGCGCACCTGGATTGAGCGTGGGTTGCACATCCCGCGCCTCCTCGCCGAAGTAGTAGTTCACGTTCCAGGTAACCGTGCTGGCCGGCTTTAACGTCAGCAGAATTGCCTGTGACTTAAAGCCGTTCAGATCTTCGGTGTCATTGGCTCCATTCACCAGCCAGTACGCCACATTCACCTTGGGCGTCACGTTGTAGTTAGCGCGAAGGCCCATATGGTAGAAGGGCAGGTAGTTGAAGCTATAAGCCCGAGAATAAGTGACCTGGTCCTTGGTGTAGTTGCCTTCGTTGCCCAGAGAGCTGGCAAACTTACCGAAGTCAAGCTGCAGGCCCGAGCCAACCGGAGCCAGGTAAGTGCCGTATGCCTGGTACAGGTTGCGCCAGACCTGAGGGCGTTGCTCGTTCACCGAAGAGCCCTGCAACGTCTCCGTGGCCTGCCCAAACTGCAAGTCGACTCGCCCGCCAAGTCGGCTGCTTGCCGTCGCGAGATGCTCCACGACGAAACTAACCTGGTTTAGGTTGAAGCTGTTGCTCGTAACGTCATAGGCCCGCAGCAGGTTTACTCGACCAATCGGCTGGTTGAAGTTATAGCCGTAGTAGCCATCCAGCCCTACATTGATCGTCGTGCCTCGTAAGAAGTCCAGGGTCGGACCGTCTGCGGCTGGTGCCACCAACGCTTCATTTGCCGTCGCTGGGGGTGGAGGTGCCGTCGCAACCGTCGCCGGCGAAGCGCTAGCAGGCGCGGCCGCGGCACTGTCGCCACCCAAACCGCGCGGAACTTCTGCCTGCGGTTCTTTGGTCAGCTCGTCCAGGCGCGCTGAGATTCGCTGGATTTCGCCACGCAACTCTTGTATCTCGGCCGCGCGCTGGGCGGGCGTCTGTGCCTCTGCCGGTTCAGGATGCTGCGCCGACAACGCCAGCGCCATCGTGAACGGAGCGAGACTCGGGAGTATCCACACTGGACATTTCATCGATTTGCCTCTCTGCTATTCCATCGCAGGGAGGCATAAGAAGTCCGTAAGGACGCCCGTTAAAGATTCATAAGTTTACTCAGGCAGGAGCCACGATCAGACCAGGAGACGATAGCCGATCCACGGCTCGCTCTGGATGTAGCGCTGCTCGTCTCCGCGCTCAAGCTTCTTTCGGAGTTGCGCGACCAGCACGCGCAGGTTCTCCAGCTGGTCCTCGGATCGCGTGCCCCAAATGGACCGGATCAAGGCCTTGTGCGTGACCACACCGCCGGCACGCTCTATAAGCAGCTCCAGCAGTTGGAACTCTTTTGGCGTCAGGTGGAGCGCCTCGTCGTTCATCGTGGCGATGTGCGCCACTGCGTCCAGGCGAAATGGCCCAGCCTCCTTCACCGTCGCCGGCGCGACTGTCTCCACCGCGCGCCGCAGCTGCGCTCGCACCCTCGCCAGGAGCTCCGGCATGCTGAACGGCTTGGTGATGTAGTCGTCTGCCCCATCATCCAGCGCGGACACCTTGACCGTGTCAGCGTCCCGCACGCTAAGCACCAGGATGGGCGTTGTGGCCCTTTGCCGGATCGCTCGCGTCAGCTGCAGACCATCCATCTCGGGCATGGCCAGGTCTGTAATGACCATGTCCGGCCGATGCGCCTCGAACATCTCAAGCGCCTCTCGGCCGTTCGCTGCGACCTCCACCTCGTATCCACTCGCCTGCAGCGAGGCACGCAGCATCCGCGTGATCTGCCGTTCATCGTCCGCCACAAGAATCCGCTTCACGGCTGCTCCTGCGTGACAATATGAAGATCCACACGCGGCGCCTCCGCCATAAACTTCTGTAGCGCCAGGTAGTACAGATAGGAACGCAATCCATGAGTGGCCGAGCGTCCCACGATCGCCTGCGTCACCCTGTTCTCACGAATGAAGGTCGCACTCGTGCGCGCGGAGTCACCGCCGACCAGTTCAACCACCTGCGCGCCGAGATCCCGGGCAAACCGGTAGCTTGACTCAAGCTCCCGCGCCCGCTCCTCCCCCTCCTCCGCCTGCTTCACATGCAACACAAAAAGCTCGGCACCAAGCGCCTCCGCCAGGTGTGCCCCGCGCGCGATCAGGTCACGAGCCATCGGGTTCGCCGCGATGCACACTGCTACCTTTTCCGCCACGTTCCAGTGAGCGCCCAGCTTTTTACGCTTCACATAGTCGCCCAGGTTGCGGTCCACTGCGCGCGTCACCCGCTGCAGCGCCATCTCCCGAAGTGCAATCAGGTTGCCGCGTCGGAAGAAGTTCGCCAGTGAGCGCTCCACGCGCTCGCTCGGGTAGATGTCGCCACGGCGCATGCGCGTAACCAGTGCCTCCGGCGTCAGATCGCTCATCACAATCTCGTCGGCGCGGTCCAGCACCCAGTCCGGCACCTGCTCTCGCACTTCCACGCCCGTCAGCGAACGCACCCGCGGTGACAAGCTTTCCACGTGCTGAATGTTCACCGTGCTCAGAACGTCGATCTTGTTCTCAAGCAGCAGCAACACGTCCTCATAGCGCTTTGTAAAGCGGCTTCCCTCCACATTGGTGTGCGCCAGTTCGTCGACCAGCGCCACCCGGGGCGCCCTTGCCAACGTCGCGTCCACGTCCATCTCGGTGAACACTGTGCCCTTGTAGAGCAGCTCGCGCCGTGGCACCTGTTCGAGTTGCCCGGCCAGCTCCGCCGTGCCGTTGCGCCCGTGCGTCTCCACGATCGAGACCACCACATCCTCGCCTCGGCTGCGGCGTCGAATGCCTTCGCTCAGCATGCTGAACGTCTTCCCCACACCAGGCGCGTACCCGAGAAACAGCTTGAAGCGTCCACGCTCCGGCTCGACCTCAGCCGAGGCCAGCCAGTCCTCCGGACTCTTGCGATTTGCTTCCGGCTTGTCAGGCAAGACTTAAAATTCTCCGCATGAGATCTCGGCAAGGGCAAAGCATCATCGAATGGACACTCTCTCTGACAGGCCTTGCCCTGATCGTAGGTGCCTACCGGCACTGGATCCACACCAATCCCACTACCGTCGCACTTACTCTGCTGTTATACATCCTGCTTCTTGCAGCCAGGCTTCCCCTGCGCTATGCCGTTGTCACGTCCGTTCTTGCCACAGCCGCCTATAACTTCTTCTTTCTACCGCCCCTCGGCACCTTCACCATCGCGGATCCGCAAAACTGGCTTGCCCTCTTCGCTTTCCTCGGCACCAGCGTGGTTGCCAGCCGCCTGTCACAGAAGGCAAAAGACGAGACCCGCGAAGCCAGAACGCGCCAGCGGGAGATTGAAGCACTCTTCGCCCTCAGCCGTGACCTGCTCCTGATCGACAGCCTGAACAAGCTGCTCAACACCCTCCCTTCCCTTATCCGCTTCACCTCGCGCGCTGATGAAGTTGTTCTCTTCCTGCTGGATGGCGATCGGATTTACCAGGATGATTTCGTCCATAGCTTCGAACTCAAGCGCGACGAGCTGCGACAGCTTGCCCTCAGCCTTTCCCGAATAGAAAGCAGCAATGGACGCGTCAACATTCCCGTCATGGCAGGCGCGAAACCGCGTGGCCTGCTCGTTCTCGCGCCGTCACGCCTTTCCCCGGAAAGCAATCAGGCCGTTGGCAGTCTCGTCGCCATCGCAATTGACCGTGCCCAGGCCCTCGAAGACGTCGCTCGCAGCGAGGCCAGCAAGGAGAATGAGCGGCTCCGCAGTCTCATGCTCGACTCTGTCACCCACGAACTGCGGACACCCCTCACGGCCATAAAGGGCGCTGCCACAACACTGCTCGGCGCAGATCTCACGCTCACCGCGGACGCCCAGGAACTCGTCTCCATTATCGACGAGGAGGCCGATCGCCTGAACCGCCTGGTCGGCCGCGCCGTCGAGATGGCACAGATCGAAAGCGGAGACGTTCACCTCCACCTGGAACCCACCACTCTTTCAGAGCTGATCCGCGAAGCGCAGGAAAGCTGCCCCTCCGTGCAAAATACCCACCCCATGCAGTACGACATTCCATCCGCCCCTGCCCCTCTTCGCATCACTGTCGACACCGTCATGATGACCAAGGTGCTCTGCAATCTGGTGGAAAACGCCGCGAAATACTCCGAGCCGACCTCACCCATCTTTCTTTCAGCAGAAGCCAACGATGGATCTGTGAGCATCAGCGTCGCAGACCGGGGCATAGGTATCGACGAGAGCGAACAGGGCCTCATCTTCGACCGCCTCTATCGCTCCCGGGCCATCGGCGGCAGCATTCCGGGCAGCGGCATGGGCCTAGCCATCAGCCGCGCCATCGTTGAAGCTCACGGGGGCAAGCTGTCCGTCACCAGCCAGCTCCACCACGGCTCCGTCTTCACCATCACCCTTCCGGCGTGACTCGCCCCTTCCAGGAGAGCCATCCAGTTGTGCGGGCCTAAGGTAAAACGACGATCTTGCCTCCGCCCCGGTTCTCTTCCATCGTCCTGTGCGCCTCCACAATGTCCTCCAGCCGGAACACCTTCCCCACTTCCACATGGAGCGTGCCCGCGGCAATCTGCTCGGCCAGCGCCCCATAGGGGGTCCGCATCACGTCTTCCGCCTCGCCCGTATAGACCGTCAGGCCAACTGCCTTGGGGATGACATCCATCGGCGCAAAATCATCAAAGCTCCACTTGTTCCCGACAATCCCCGTCATGCACACCAGGCCTCCTTCACTGGCACATTGCAGCGAGTCCTTCAGCGTCGTCACGCCAATCAGCTCCAACACCTTGTTCGCTCCATCCGGAAGGCGCCGACGTACCTCCGCTGCGATTGAGCCGGTGTCAATAATCACCTCATCCGCCCCGCTTCTCCGCAGAAGTTCCTCGCTCTCTGGCCGCCGTGTGGTCGCGATCACCGTGGCTCCGTGCCCCTTCGCGATCGCCGCCGCCGCCAGCCCGACCGAGGTCGTTCCTCCACGAATCAGCAGCGTCTCTCCCTTGGCCAGCCGCAACGCCCGAAAGAGCGAACCCCACGCCGTCTGCAGCATCTCCGGCAGCGCACCCAACACCTCCCAGCTCAGCCCCGCCGGCGACGCCCCTCCCGTGCTCACACGCTGCACCTGCTGCGCCGGCACACACGTGTACTCCGCATAGCTCCCATCAAACTGGCGACCCATCCCACCCATCGCCGTCACCACAACATCTCCCAACGCAAACTCCCCGCCAGGCGCCGCCTCCACCACTCCCACGGCCTCGATCCCCAACACCCGCGGCAGCAGCACCCCAGGGGAGTGCCCCTGCCGTGTAAACATCTCCGACCGGTTCAGCCCAAACACCTTGACTCGCAACAGCACCTCGCCTGTCTTTGGCTCCGGCACCGGCCGGCTCTCCAGATGCAACACCTCCGGCCCGCCCGCCTCGTGCATCACTGCTGCTCTCATCGTTGTCGCCATCGCTTCCTCCCCCGTTTCTGTTCGCATCGCCACCAACTCAGACGCCCCAAGGTCGCCTTTCAGCCGCCCAACAACTCCATCAGCTTGGCTTCGTCGAGTATCTTGACTCCGAGCGACCTCGCCTTCTCAAGCTTCGAGCCCGCTTCCTCCCCCGCGACCAGATAGCTCGTCTTTTTACTCACCGTGCCTGATACCTTGCCGCCCGCCGCCTCGATCCGCTCCTTCGCCTCCTCCCGTGTCAACGTCGGCAGAGTGCCCGTCAGCACAAAGGTCAGCCCTTCCAGCTCCGTCGTCGTCACCCGCTTCTCGGCCGGCATACGCAGCCCAGCTGCCTGCAGCCGCTGGACCAGCTCCCGGTTCCGCTCCACGGCAAAGAAGTCGACAATCGCCTCCGCCACCCGTGGACCCACCTCGTTCACTCGCTCAAGCTCTTCGGCTGTAGCCACAACCAGGGCGTCCATCGAGCCAAACTCCGCCGCCAGCAGCTGCGCCGTCCGCTCACCCACGAAGCGTATTCCCAGCCCAAGCAGCACGCGGTTTAACGGTGCCGACTTGGACTTCTCAATCTCCCCAACCAGCGCCGTCGCTGTCTTCTCCCCGATGCGCTCCAAGCTCAGAAAGTCCTCCTTTGTCAGCCCATACAGGTCTGCAAGGGTCCGCACATACACCCGCCTCGCTCCGTCTGGCCCCTCCGCTGCGGCCGTCCCAGCCTCCGCAGCCTGCACCGCCGCTGCCTCTTCGCTTCCTTCGGCGATCGCGTCCACCGCACTCTCCGGCGGCTGCCCCAATAGCTGCCGCACAATGGCGTCCCCCATCCCGTCGATGTTCATCACCTTGCGCGACACAAAGTGCAGCAGCTCCTCGCGCAGGCGTGCCGGGCAGCTCGCGTTCACGCAGCGCCAGTCCACCTCGCCCTCTGCCTTCACAAGCTCGCCCTCGCACACCGGGCAGTGCGTCGGAAAGGCAATCGCCCGCTGCCCGCGCGCTGCCGCCGCCACGACGCCCACAATCTTCGGGATCACATCTCCACCCCGCTCCACCTCCACTGTGTCGCCGATCAGCACGCCCAACCGCGCGATCTCGTCTGCGTTGTGCAGCGTCGCCCGTGTCACCGTGGTCCCCCCGATGGCTACAGGCCGCAGCGCCGCCACCGGCGTCAGCTTGCCCGTCCTCCCAACCTGAAACAGCACATCCTCCAGCAGCGTCACACCCCCGCGGGCCGGAAACTTATACGCGATCGCCCACCGAGGCGCCTTGCCCGTGAACCCCAGTCGACGCTGCTGCGCCACCGCATCCACCTTCACCACCACGCCGTCGATCTCGTATGGCAGCGTGTCGCGCAGCGTCTCCGCCCGCTGCACAAAGGCCCACATCTCCTCCACGTCCTTCACCGGCCGCCCATGCTCGTTCACCTTCAGGCCGCACGCCCGCAACGCCTCCAGTCCCGCACTCTGCAACGGCAAGAGCGGCTCCCCCTCTGTCGTCAGCAGGAAGTACGCAAAGTACTCCAACCGACGCTGCGCCACAACGTTCGGCTCCAGCGTCCGAATCGTTCCTGCTGCCGCGTTGCGCGGATTCGCCGCTCGCTGCTGCCCTGCGGCCTCCCGCTCCGCATTCATCTTTTCAAACGCGGCCGCCGGCAGCACCACTTCGCCCCGCACCTCAAATCCCTCGCGCCAAACTCGATCCGGCAACCCCGCAGCCTTCACCCGCGCCGAACCCACCTGCAGCGGCACCGACCGGATCGTGCGCACATTGCTCGTCACATCCTCGCCCGTCGTCCCATCGCCGCGCGTCAGCCCACGCTCCAGCCGCAGCCCCGCCTTCGCCCGTTTGTCCTCTGTGCTTGTCCCAGGCACATATTGCAGTGCAAGGGACACCCCGTCCAGCTTCAGCTCGCACACATACCGCACCGTTTCGCTGGCCGGCAGCGCCTCGCGCACACGCTGCTCCCACGCCCGCAACTCCCCCTCGTCGTACGCGTTGTCGAGCGATAGCATCGGTCGCGAATGCGGCACCTTGGCGAACCCCTCCTTCGGCTTGCCGCCCACCCGCTGGGTCGGCGAGTCCGCCGTCACCATCTCCGGGTGCTCCGCTTCCATCGCCTTCAGCCGGTTCACCAGCGCGTCATACTGCGCGTCCGTCAGCTCCGGCCGATCCTCCACGTAGTACATCTGCTCGTGATGCCGGATCTCCTCCCGCAACGCCTCCATCTGCTCCCACACCGTCTCATCCCCACCCGCTGCCGTCGCGCCCTGCTTCGCCTTCGTCATAGCCGCGAGTATAAGACCCGCCCCCGCAGGCCAATCCGTCTCGCCCACACCGCCCTGCGTCCCGTTCACACACAGCAAAGCGGGGCGGAGATCAATCTCCGCCCCGCCTGCTTCCCTGCCGCGAACCGCGTCTACTTGGCAGCTGGCAGCTGCAGCATCGTTCCGCCTGCACCCGCAATCTCAGTCGAAGGCAGCTGCCCGTTCCACCGGTCGATCAACGCACGTTGATTCTCGAGCTTGCGCAGCTCCAGCAGCTGTGGCGTGATGCTTGTCTGCCGAATCCGGTTCGCCTCTGCCTCGCCCTGCGCCCGCATCACGCTTGCCTTGGCCTCGCCATCTGCCTCGGCAATCTGCTTGGCCGCCTCCGCCTGCGTCTTCGCCAACTCGTTACGCGCCCGCTCCGCATCCTGGATCGCCTGCGCCTTTGACGTGATCGCGCTCGCAATCACCTCCGGAACCCGCGGCGCGCCAATAAAGCCGAACTGCTGCAGCTCCACGCCAACGGGGTTCAGCTGCTGCTGAATCAGCCGCTGCACCTTGCCCAGAAACTCCGTCTTACCTTCGCCATAGATCTGCTCCACCGTGTAGGTCGACGCCACTTCGTTCAGCGAGTTCCGCACAATGTCGCGCAGGATGCCATGCGTAAACTGCTCCATGTGCGTCACGCGATACTTCACATAGAAGTCCGGCACCCGCCGCGGCTCAATCGCGTAGCTCAGGCTCACGTCCGATTCAATTGCCATGCCCTCCTTCGAGTTGAAGCTCATCTCTTCGTTCGTCGCCCGGCCCTCGTTCAGGTCACGCGTCCACTTCACGGTCTGCACATAGGTCGGGAACTCCACAATCTGCGATCGCAGCGGCGAGTAAAACACCCAGCCGGTCCGGATCGGAATCTCCGACGCGCCACGCTGTGATCCGCTCAGCACCACCTCCACACCTACATGACCGGCGCCGATCCGTGTCACCTGGAACACGTAGCTGAAAAAGAGCGACATCGCGATCAGGCCCAGCACCGCCAGCGCGCCTCCCTTCAGCACACGCCGTGCTGTCCCGTTATCCCATCCCTCGCTACCCCGACCCTGCGTCACCACATCACCAAAGATCGTCATCGCACACTCCTCCTCCAGAGGAGTCGAACTGCCACCACAACTGCCGCCGCTGTGCTCAGGAGCAGGAACTCGCCCCCGTACAGGGCTGCATCACTTGCTCGATTCATCAGGGACAGCGCCACCACCATCAGCTTGTAAGCCAGGATGGCCACCAAGATCGTCAGGAAACTTCGTCGGAGCCGCATCGCACATCGCCTGGTCCGTACCGCTTCGGACCGACCACAACCACCACAACGTCTCCTACTGTAGCGCCGTTTCCGCCGCTTCACCATCCATCCCAGGTGCTATAGACGACCGTCAAATCCGGCGTATAGTAGAAACACAATCGGTTACAAAAGCAGAGCTGGATTTGGCTCCTGGACAGAGTAGCCTTCCCGCTCTCAGGCACCGCCGTACTATAGGCCTCATGGATCCTGTCACCCACTTCATGACCGGTGGCTGCCTCGCCCGCGCCGGCTTCAATCGCACCACGCGCTATGCCACCCTCGTCATGGTCCTTGCGGCCGAAGCTCCCGACCTCGATACGCTCTGGTCCATCCGCGGCCCTATCGCCTCCTTCCAGCACCATCGCGGTTGGACCCACACCTTTCTTGGCCTCCCTCTCGACGCGGCCGTCGTCGTCGGCGCTGTCTGGCTCTTCCATCGCTGGCGCACCCGCTCCACCGCTCGCTCATCTGTTCCGACACCAGGTACACACCCCCTCCCCGTGCGCTGGCCCCTCCTCTTCGCCCTCGCCCTGCTCGCTCTTTTCTCCCACCTCCTGCTCGACTGGACCAACAACTACGGCCTCCGTCCCTTCTTCCCTTTCAACCCCCGCTGGTACGCCGGCTCGTTCGTCTTCATCATCGAGCCCATCATGTTGCTCCTTCTGCTCGTCGGCCTCCTCGCCCCGTCCCTCTTCGGCCTCATCTCGTCCGAAATCGGCGCCCGCAGGCAGCCCTTCCCCGGCCGCGGCTGGGCCACCTTCGCTTTGCTCGGGATCCTTGCCCTGTACGGCGTGCGCGGCTATGAGCGTCTCCACGCCGAAGCGCTCGCTCGCACGGCCGACTACGGCAACGCCCCCGTCCTCCGCTCCACCGTCAGCCCTTACCCCATCAACCCATTCCGTTGGCACGGCGTCGTCGAAACCCCCAACTTCTACCAGACCTCCAGCATTGACTCCCTGGCCGACGCCGTCACAACCTCCTCCCAGGAGGACCTCTTCTTCAAGGGTGCAGAGACACCCGACACGCTCGCCGCCAAGCGCTCCCACCTCGGTCGCGTCTATCTCGACTGGTCCGCCTTTCCCATCGTCACGGAAGCGACGGCCAACGATCCCCGCCTGCCCACTGCCACCACTGCGGTCACCTTCCGCGACCTCCGCTACCTCTACAACACCATCGGCATGCGCGGCCGCGACACCGCACCCCTCTCCGGCCAGGTCCTCCTCACGCCCGCGCACACCGTCCTCGAGCAGAGCATGGACGGCAGGCCCGGCCAATAGCCTCCGCCAAGTCCTAAACATCTAGTTGACACGCTTAGGTTGTCCGGCCTAATCTCCTATTCCATTAGGAGACGCCGTGCCTGACCCCGAAAACACCTCCACCCTCACCCCCCTTGAGCTCCGTCTCATGCAGGTCCTGTGGCGCCACGGACCAGCCACGGTTGCTGCCGTACGTGAGCACCTCCCGCCTCCGCGGCTCGCCTACACGACCGTGCAGACCATGTTGAACATCCTCGAGCGCAAGGGAAAGCTCCAGCGTGAGCTTCATGGCCGAGCCTTTCTCTACAAGCCGACGATCTCTGAAGCCGGCGCCCTCGGCCACGCCGTCCGTGACCTCGTCGATCGCATGTTCGGCGGCTCCGGAGAGGATCTTGTCCTCAACCTTCTCCAAACCCGCCAAATCGACCCCGCTCGCCTCGACAGCCTCGCCGCCCGCCTCCGCCAGATCGAGCAGGAGGACGCCACCGCCGCTCAAGTCGCCGACGCCTCAAGCAAAGAGCCAGAGGACCCGCAGCCATGACCCAGCTCACCGCACTCCTGCTCGCAGCCCTGCTCAACGCCCTCTGGCAACTACCCCTTCTGCTCGCCGCCACTCTCCTCTGCGCCCGTCTTCTCCGGCCGTTCGGCGCGCTGGCCCAGTACCGCCTCTGGTCGGTGAGCTTCGTGCTGCAGTGCACCCTGCCAATTCTTTCCCCTTTGCTGCCGCCTCTGCCGGGGCTGCGTGCACCAGGGCCACAGTCGCCTCAGCCCGGCCACGTCTCCGTCTTCCTCGGTCCCGCCACAACGCTTCCGGTCCTTCTACCCGCCCTGCTCCAGACGGCCCTTCTCGCGGCCTGGGCCCTCGCCACTCTTATCGTCATCGGCCGCTTTCTCCTCGGTCTCCGAGCCCTCGCCCGCCTCCGCCGCAGTGCAAGGCCCGTCGCCCTTTCAACCGTCGCCACCCACGCCTGGTCCCGGGCCTGCACCGCCCTGCACCTTCTCTCACCGCCCACCCTCGCTGTCTCCTCACTTGTCCAAAGCCCGCTCACCCTGGGTCTGCGCTCTCCGCTCGTTCTCTTGCCGCCACACCTCGTTGACACGCTCGCCGAAGCCGAACTTCTCACCCTCTTCGCGCATGAGTGTGCCCACATTCGCCGGCGCGACTTCGCCTCCAACCTCGCTCTCCAGCTCCTCGCAGTCCCCTTTGCCGTCCATCCCGCATTTGCAGTCACCCGCGCCCGCCTGCAGGAAGCTCGCGAATGGGCCTGTGACGCCGAAGCCGCCCGCGCCCTTGCCGGCCCACGCCCCTTCGCCATCTCCCTTCTCCGTCTGGCCACGCTCCTCGTCGCCGACGCGCCCCGGCCCGCCCACACGGTCGGACTCTTCACCCGCAACACACTTGAAAGGAGAATCATGCACCTCGCCCAGTCGCCTCATCCCTGCTCCCACCCCGGCCGGCTCGTTCGTCTGCTGGCCTGCGCCTCGCTCGCCCTCGGCACCGCTGCCACGGCCCTCGCGCTCCACACCCCTGCGGATCACACCGCCACCGCAGCTCTGCAGCAAACTGCGCTAACCAGGGTTCCAGGCAAAGTAATGGCCGGCCAGGCACTTACTCGCGTCCAACCCATCTACCCAGCAGACGCCAGAGCCGCCAAGATCCAGGGCGCTGTTCTCTTGCAGGCCACCATCAGCGACACCGGCGCCGTCGAGCGCCTCCGCGTCCTCTCTGGTCCTGAAGAACTCCGCAGGTCGTCCCTCGACGCCGTCCGCCAGTGGACCTACAAGCCCTACACCCTCCACGGCACCCCCACAGCGGTCCAGACCACCATCACCATCAACTACAACCTCAACTAAACGCACATGCTGTGCAGGCCTAACCCAACCCGCCTGCACAGCCCGCGCCCCACCACGATCTCCGTGCCGCAAACAGCTTCACCACGCCGCCTTTGGGTGCACCTCGCCAGCCGTGGACTGGTCTCATCACTCCAGGCCTTTCGCCAGCCAGGAGAAGCACACCATGCATTCCATTCCCCAACAATCAACCGAGCCAACCTTCGACGTCTTCGGCGTAGAGATCCAGTTCCTTGTTGCACCCACCGAAGGCACGGACCAGCTCAGCCTCATTCGCGGCACCATCCCTCCCGGAGTTGTTGTCCCACTCCACTCCCACGCTGAACCGGAGCTGCTCTTCTGCCTCGAAGGCTCCCTCGACATCTTTCGTGGCACCGGCGAGCCCCAGGGCTGGACTCGCCTGCGTCGCAACGAGACCTTTACCTTCCCCGCCGGCGTAAAGCACGCCCTGCGCAACAGCTCTTCCAGCGAGTGCGCTCTCCTGGTCACCACCCAGGGCTCCCTCTTCAACTTCTTCCGCGCCGTCGCCCAGCCGCTCCAGCCTGGCCACGAGCCCGCGCCTCCCTCGCCCGAGGTGATGCAGCAACTCTTCGCCGCAGCCGACAGGTATCGCTACTGGATGGCTTCACCCGAAGAAAACGCCGCCATCGGGCTGGCCCTGCCCGCCCTCCCGGCCTAGCCTCCTTAGCAGCCCTCCCCTGCATCGCCCCATGGCCGAATCTGCTGTCTTTGTGTCGTGGCTCCCGCGCCCGCGCGTCGTTACCGTAACTCCTGAGATCGCCCGCACAGGAGACCCGCCATGAGCACCACAGCCCACGAAACCAAGACCATCAGCAACGTCAGCATTCCCGACAGCCAGCTCGCCCGCGACATCACCGCCTTCATCCGCGACACCGAAACCGAGCTCCTCTTCAACCACTCCAGCCGCGTCTTCTTCTTCGGCGCCATCGCCGGCGCCGAGCGCGGCCTCACCTTCGATCCCGAACTTCTTTACGCCGGCGCCATGTTCCATGACGTCGGCCTCATGCCCGCACACAGCAGCCCCGCCGACCGCTTCGAGGTCGATGGCGCCAACGCCGCCCGTGCCTTCCTCCAGTCCCGCGGCATCGCCCAGCACGATCTCGACACGGTCTGGACCGCCATCGCCCTTCACACCACACCGGGTATCCCGCAGTACATGCATCCCGTCGTCGCCCTCGTCACCGCCGGCGTCGAGATGGACGTCCTCGGCCTCACCTACGCTCTCTATCCGGAGGCCGTTCGCTCCGCCATCGTCGCCCAGTTCCCCCGCACCCCGCACTTCAAGGAAGACATCCTCCAGGCCTTCTTCGACGGCATCCACCACAAGCCCGACACCACCTTCGGCAACGTCAAGGCAGACGTCCTCGCCGACAAAGACCCCAGCTTCCGCCGCGGCAACTTCTGCAGCATCATCCGCAACTCCGCGTGGGCGGGCTAGCACTCTGCCAGGGCCGGCGTCCCCACCGCCGGCCCTCATCAGCCCCGTACACTACCCACCATGCGAAGGATCGTCATCAGCGGTCCAGCCCCCGTCCAGATCCTGGACGTGACCGGGCCGGTCGAGGTCTTCTCCAGCCTCCCCGACTACCAGGTCACCCTCGTCGCCTCCGACGACACCGGCCAGCTGCTCACCAACCGGGGCCTTCATCTGGCCGGTGCCGTCCCCCGCGACACCGTCTCCGGCCCCATCGACACCTTTCTGATCGCTGGCGGCCCCGGCGCCGAAGCCGGCACCTACGACCCCGCCTATCTCGCATGGATCCGGGACGCCGCCACTCGCTCCCGCCGTGTGGCCTCCATCTGCACCGGCGCCTTTCTCCTCGCCGCTGCTGGCCTGCTCGACGGCAAACGGGCCGTCACTCACTGGAACTTCTGCGACCGCCTCGCCACCGAGTTCCCCGCCGTCCGCGTCGACCCCACCCCCATCTTCCTTCGCGACGGCGCCGTCTACACCTCCGCCGGCATCACCGCCGGGATCGACCTCTGCCTCGCTCTGATTGAAGAAGATCACGGCCACCAGGCCGCCCTCGCCGTCGCTCGCCAGCTCGTCATGTTCCTCGTCCGCCCAGGCGGCCAGGCCCAGTACAGCCACATGCTCTCCCGCCAGACCACCACCTCCCAGCCTCTCCGCGAGCTCCAGGTCTACATGCTCGAAAACCTTCGCGCCGATCTCTCCGTCGACACCCTTGCTGAGCGCGTCCATATGAGCCCTCGCCACTTCTCCCGCGTCTGCCTCCGCGAGATGAAGATGAGCCCCGGCCAGTTCGTCGATCGCCTCCGCGTCGAAGCCGCCCAGCAACTCATCGACAGCTCCTCCATGGGTCTCAAAGAGGTAGCCGACGCCTGTGGCTTCGGCTCCGGCGATTCCATGCGCCGCGTCTTCCAGCGCGTCCTCGGCATCACCCCCAGTGACTACACCAGCCGCTTCAAGCGCGCCTGACGCCGCACAGACTCACTCGACCACTCCGCGCTACCATGCAGGCAGCCCATGCCGCCCTATCTTGCTCTCAGCCTCGGCATCCTGTCCCGCCTCGTTCCCTCGCTCCTGCACCACCCCGGGTACAACCTCACCGCCGTCGGCGCCTCCCTGCTCTTCTTCGGCGCTCGCCGCTCCCCCCGCGAGCTCCCCGTCGCCGCCCTCGTGTTCGCCGCGACGGACTTCCTTCTCACCACCGTCGCCTTCCGCTATCCCTTCCACACCGCGGACTACCTCGCCACCTGGCTCTGGTATCTCGTCATCCCGCTTGTCGGCCACGCTCTTCTTCGGCCAGCCTCGCCTACCACCCCATCGCCCTCGGCCGTCTTTCGCTCCGGCCCCACCCAGCCCTTTGTCACTCACCCGCCGCACGCGCCCAGTCCCAGCTATGGACCTGTCCGTCGCGCTTCGCTCGCCGTGCTCCTCGCCGCCGGCTCCTTCTTCCTGCTTTCCAACGGCGCCGTCTGGCTCCTCTCCTCCATGTACCCCCGCACCACCGCCGGCCTGCTCGCCTGCTTCGCCGCCGGCCTTCCCTTTCTCCGCAACGACCTGCTCTCTACCGGCCTCACCCTGGCCCTCTTCCTTGCGCTCCCCGCCCCCGCCACCCTGCACGCACGGTTGCGCCGCCGACTCAATCCCGGCAGCCCCGCACCTACCTCTCGCTAAACTACTGCTACAGATCAGGAGCTAAGCCGTCTCGTCTTCCACCGGCAGCGGCGTGCCCCGACGCCGGTCAAATACCCGCCGCACAACATAAGCCAGCAGCCCCAAGACCACCAGGCCTGCTACCGCGATCAGGATGCCGGCATGCTGCCGCGCCCCCGTCCGCATCGTCCGCAAAAGCGTCGGCCCATAGAACACCGTCAGCGTCGCCCACAGCAGAAATCGCAGGAACTTGCCCGCTGCAATCGCTCCAAAGAACGCCATCGGCCGCATCTCAAACACGCCCGCCGCAAACTCAAAGAGCTTCACCGGCATCGGCGGCGGCATCATCGCCGGGATCATGATTGCCAAAAACTCCTGCCGCTCGAATCGGTCCCGCAGCCGCTCGTACCGCTGCCGGTTGATCCGCTTCAGCAGAAACAACTCCCCGCCTGCACGCCCGATGTAGAACGGCAGCAAGCTGCCAATCGCGGAGCCTACCGCCGCCATCACGCAGTACAAGACCGCGCGCGCATGGTCGTGTGCCACATAATCGATCACCAATGCATCGATCGGCACCGGGATCGCCGCTGAGTCCACCACCGCCAGCGCGCCAATCCCCCACACACCAAGGGGCTTCAGCACCGCGAGCATGACTAGGTTCCACTTGTGCAGCAGCAGCCCGAAGCGCTTCAAAGCAATCTCACATCCCAATCTTTCAAAGTCACCCGCCGCCTCCGGCCAGGCAAACCAACCAGGCACTCCCCGCTCTGTTCCGTTGGGCCGCTCCTGATTCTACTGCCTGTTAACCTCCGCTCAGCCCCTCTCCTCCGGCTTCGCGGGCCGCCCAGCGTCACTCGCCTGGTGCCCTGTCCGTCCCGCGAGCAGGTCCAGCGCATGCCGCAGCAGCGGCAACACCGCCCCCAAGCTCACCTCCGCCCCGTTCGGCGAGCCCGGCACATTCACCACCAGCGTCCGCCCCAGCGTCCCCGCCGTCGCCCGGCTCAACGCCGCCAGCGGCGTCTCTCGCAGACTCGCCGCCCGCATCTGCTCGCCCAGCCCCTCCACCATCCGGTCGCACACCGCCCGCGTCGCCTCCGGCGTCACATCCCGCGGCGCCAGTCCCGTCCCGCCCGTCGTCACCACCAGCGACGCCCACCCCGCCCCTGCCCGCAACGCCGCCACAATCTCCTCAACTTCGTCCGCCACCACCTGCCGCTCCACTTGCGCCGCCCCCGCCTCACGCAGCCGCGCCGCCAGCAACGCCCCGGACAGGTCGTCCTGCTCCCCCCGCGCACACCGGTCACTCACCGTCAGCACCAGCGCCGCTGTTCCGTCCGGCAACTCCATGCCACCCTCCTCTTCCGTCTTTACCTTGCAAAGACTACCAACTCCCTCATCAAACGATTCGCCCCAACCACCCGCCGGGGTGAGAAGATGGTCCATGCGCCGGCCGCCGCTGCGTCCTCGCAGGCGTCTGCCCTCCCCCGATTTCGCGCATTCCATCTCCCCCATGCGTCCCCTTCGGGCTTCGCTGCCGTCCAACGACAGAATCCATGCCCTCGCTTGAAACCCCACCCAACGGCGCTCCCGCCACGCCCCCGCCCTCTCAGGGCGCCGGCTCCGGCCGCTACAGCAACCTCGAAGCTCACGAGCTGCTCGACCTTCTCGATCAGGTCAACGACGATCGCGCCCGCGCCCGGTTTCGCGAAGCCATCTACATCTCCGTCATCGTCTGGCTCGCCATCGGCTGGTTTGTCTTCTATGGCCCCCAGGTGCTCTTTCATCAGCCCCGCCTGATCAACCCGGCCGACGTCCTCAAGAACCGTAATCACGAGCTCACCTATCTCGACCTCCCCAAGGACCTGGCCAAACAGCTTCCGAAGAAGCCCACCACTACCCTGAGTGACCAGGACCGCCGCCAGCAGACCGCCCGTCCTGCACCTGACACCAAGGCGCTGGAGGCCATGCGCCGCGCCGGTGCCCCCGGCGGTCGTACCGCGCCCGTCCCCCAACCGCAGCCCAGGCAGGCCCAGCCCGAGGCCCCTAAGCCACAGCCCTCCGCCCAGCAGCCGCCCCAACAGGCTCAGCAGCAAACCCCCACCCCCGTCGCGCCTCGCCCCCAGCCCGCCCCGCAGCAGCAGGCCGCCGTCGACGCTCCGCGCCCCGCACCCACCCAGCCCAACTTCTCGCAGCCAAATCAGACCGCCGGCGATGCTATCCGCCAGGCCGCCCGCCAGGCCGCCACCCCCGGTTCCGGTGGCAACTACGGTGCCGGCGTCCCCGTCGAGCACCAGGGCCTCAACACCGGGGTCGATGTCCTGTCCGACACCATGGGCGTCGACTTCAATCCCTATCTCCGCCGCATCCTCCGCGAGATCTACACCACCTGGCTCCCGCTCATCCCCGAGGAAGCCCGCCCCCCACTCAACAAGCAGGGCACCACCCTCATTCGCTTCACCATCCTCCCCAACGGGCAGATCGGTGGCATGCACCTCGACGGCTCGTCCCACGATGACGCCATCAACCGTGCCGCCTGGGGCTCCATCACTGGCGTCGGCCAGTTCCCCCCACTCCCCCCGCAGTTCCACGGCCCCAACCTCGAGCTCCGCATCCACTACCTCGTCAACAAGGACCCCCAGGCCCAGTAGCCCATCAGACCTGGCGCATCGGGTCCGCTCCCGCGATACCATCGCTCTATGAGCGACTTCATCCCCAAGTCCACCAGCACCGGCAAAGTCGGCGGGCTCGGCCCCAAGGCCCAAAAGCTCCAGGCCCTTCGCGAAAAGGCAGCCGGCCTCAAAGCCGGGGCCAAGCACGCCGACAGCGGCAACACCCCCAAGGCAAAAACCCTAGCGGGCGCCAAAAAGACCAGCTTCAACCGCAAGGCCGTTTAGCCCCAACCGAGACGCACCAGGCCCACAAACAGAACGGGGCAGGGTGGCCCGATGCCATACCCTGCCCCGCACGTCTCGTCCGGCTGCTTACTTTGTGGCTGCCTCGGATGCCGTTCCCTTGCTGGCCATGTGCCGGACCATCTGGTCCACTACCACGTAAAGCAGCTGGCCCGGGTCACGCCGCGCAACCTGCTTGAAGTGCTCTCCGGCTCGCTGGCCCGCCGCCGTGGTATCCGGCAGCGTCACGCCACGTTTCTGCGCGCTCAGCTCGGTCAGCTGCGAAACCATCGCGAAGAACTTGTCTTCGTTCCGACCGCTCGCCACCCACGCCTCGTGCACCGTCATCGGCAGCAGTTGCTCATTGGTCATGCCGGAGCTCACATCGGCACCGGTCGACTGCGCGCTTGTCTCCGCCGCCCCCATTCCCTGCGCCATCATCTGCCCAGCTGGAACCATCACCAGCGCACCCGCCAAAGCCACACCCGTCCAAATCGATCGCATTCTGTCCCTTTCCTGTTGTTCTGCCTTGCCCATGAGTCGCTTTGCTCGCGAGAGCCGCATCCCTACCGGTGGTGGTAGTGGCCGTTGTCGTCCCGGTAGTCGCGGTAGTCATCCTTGCGCTGGTTGTTCTGGTGCACCTTGCCCAGAATGGCCCCGCCACCCGCGCCGATGCCACCGCCAATCAGCGCGCCCTTCACGCCGCCGCCAAACAGCGCACCCAGCGCTGCACCACCCGCGCCACCAATCAGCGCACCCTTGCCCGGCCCAATGCCACCCTGGTGCTCACGCTCGTAGTTCCGGTCATCCCGGTCGTTGTACCCATGCCCTCGCCGGTAGCCGTCGTCGAAGTTGTGGTGCCGGTCCCGCTGCGCCGCCGCCATGCCCACCATCGGCCCGGCAGATCCCGCCAGCAACAAACCAGCCAGCACACCCCGCGTCGTCATGACTCTCGTCCAGTGCTTCATTGTTCACTCCTTCTGCCCACATTCCAGCCAAGGGTCAAAGGCCCTGTCTCTCCTTTAACCCCGGTCTCTATCGTTCGATGCGGTTGAGCTACGGCCGACGGCAATCACCGGCTTCCATCGAAACGTCCGTCACTGCCTTTGGTACCGTCACTGCTTCCGCCGCTCCTCCGCCAGCGCCGCCACCAGCGCATCCAGTGCCGAGCTCTGGCTGCCCGCCGCTTCCGTTCCGAACGGCCCCGACCACACCAGGCCGAACACATTGTTCGCATCGCGCGAGTGCGCCCAGATGCTCTCCGCATTGGTTCGCATCAGTCGTCCGTACTCCGGCCGCGGCGCCACCCCGTTCAGTTCCTCCAGGTTCCGCACAAAGATCCCCTTAAACTGCACCCCGTCTTCCCCGCACTTCGGTTCGCACGGCTCATGCAGTACCCCGTTCGCATCCGTCATCGTCGCAATCGTCGCCCCCGCAATCGCCGCGGCCGGCTCGAGCAGCCCCTTCTCCCCGGTTGCTCGGCTCAGCTCCGCCAGCCCGCCCAGCACCACACCCTGGTTATAGGTCCACACCGTCTTGCCATTGTTCTTGCACGTCTCAAGCACCAGCCCGTCGTTCACCAAGTGCTGGTCGTTGATCATCCCCGTGCCCTGGAACCAACGCCACTCCTTCTGCGCCCACCCGACATACTCCGCCTTCTCCCCCGCCGACACCCGGTTCGCCAGGTGCGCCGCAACAGACAGGAACAACTCGTTCGCAATCGCGTTCTTGTACGTCCGGTCCTTGCTCCACCAGATCCCGCCGCCACACGTATCGCTCCATCCACCCTGCATGTCCGCGAAGATCCCCTTCGCCGCCGAAAGATACCGCTGCTCCCCCGTCTCGTCATACGCCGCCACCCACGCCAGCGCCCACCATCCCTCGTCGTCGTAGTAGTCGTTCAAAAAGCCCGCTGCCTGCTTCGGCGCCTCCACCAGCGAGTTCGCCAGCACCCCCGCATGGTCCCGCGTCCCCATCACTCGGTCAAAGTCGGCCAGCGTCGTCAGCGCGTTCGCCGAGTTCCACCACCCCGTCGTCGCATACACCCCAGCCGGTGCATACCAGCGCTGCAGTGCAGTGAAACCCAGCCGCGCCTGCTCCGCCAAGCCGGGCGTCGTCTGTCCCCGCGCCACACCTGCCGCCACCACCAGCATCACCAATAAACACCACCGCATCGCCTGCCTCATGCCACTCTCCTTACCTATCGTCTGCACCATCACACCACTCTCCCCCGCCAGGCCAATCACCTGCAAGCGCCCGCCCCCGCGAACACGCCCCGCATCCCCACGTGCACCTACCCCGCCCTTTGCTCTACCGTAGACCCAGCATGCCGGCTCCCTCACTTGCCTCGCGCCTCCGCCGCAACGCCGAACACCGCTCTCAGGTCCGGGGCCTCCTCCTCCTCGCTGTCGCCGCCATCCTCTTCATCCTTGCCCGCTACGGCTTCGCCCGCGCCTTCACCCCCGGCTGGTGGCGCCTGTGGTAACTCCGCAACAAGCCGCGCAAACCCACGACAACCCCACCCCCAGCCTTCCACCGGCCAACCCACCCCTGGTCGTCCTCGTCGGTCCCACCGCCTCCGGCAAATCCCACCTCGCCCTCCGCCTCGCCGAGCGCTTTCCCGCCGAGATCCTCTCCTGCGACTCCGTCTGCGTCTACCGCGGCATGGAGATCGGCACCGCCAAGCCCTCCCGCGAAGACCGCGCCCGCGTCCCCCACCACTGCCTCGACCTCGTCGATCCCGACCAGCCCTTCTCCGCTGGCGATTGGGCCCGCCACGCCCGCGAAGCCATCCACGGCATCACCGCCCGCGGCCGCCTCCCCCTCATCGTCGGTGGCACCGGCCTCTATCTCCGCGCCCTGCTCGACGGCCTCTTCCCCGCACCCCCCATCGACCCCGCCCTCCGCCAGCGCCTCCACACCCTCGCCGACCGCCGCGGCCCCGCCCACCTCCATCGCCTCCTCGCCCGCCTCGATCCCCACGCCGCCCACGCCATCCACCCCAACGACACGCCCAAGCTCCTCCGCGCCCTTGCCCTCCGCCTCACCGTCCAGCAGCCCCTCACCACCCAGTGGCAGCAGGGCGGTCGCGACGCCCTTGCCGGCTTCCGCGTCCTCCGCCTCACCCTCGAGCCGCCCCGGAAAGAGCTCCACCACCGCATCAATCACCGCGCCGCGCAGATGTTCGACCGCGGCCTGCTCGACGAAACCGAGCGCCTCCTCGAAACCTTCGGCCGCCACACCCCGCCCTCCGACCTCCCCCGCGCCCTCCTCTCTCTCGGCTACGCCCAGGCTCTCGCCGTCCTCCGCGGCGAGCTCTCCCGCGAACAAGCCGTCGCCGAGGCCCAGGCCGGCCACCGCCAGTACGCCAAGCGCCAGGGCACCTGGTTCCGCAAAGAAGCCCTCCTCCACCCCGAAACCCACACCCTTCCCCTCTTCGGTGACGACCCCGCCGCCCTCACCACCGCCGTCAGCCTTCTGCAGCACCACCTCACCCCCTCATGATCCGATTCCTCGTCGCCCTCGCCCTCCTCTCGCTCCCGCTCGCCGCTCAAACCCTCCTCCACCCGGAGGGCGAGCTCATCTTCCAGCCCGGCTCCGCCCCCTTTAAAGAGGCCCACGCCTCCACCGTCGCCGCCCTGCCAGACGGCGATCTCCTCGCCTCCTGGTTCGCCGGCACCGCCGAGCGCGCGCCGGACGTCGCCATCTACACCGCCCGCCTCCACGCTGGTCACTGGTCCGCCCCCGCTGAAGTCTTTCGCCAACCCAACACCCCCACATGGAACCCCGTCCTCTTCCACGCAGCCGACCATCGCCTCTGGCTCTACCTCAAAGCCGGCCCCAGCCCCTCCGAGTGGTCCGCTCTTCGCCTCAGCAGTACCGACGAGGGCCACACCTGGTCCCCCCCGGAGCTCCTCCCCGCCGGCCTCCTCGGCCCCGTCCGCACCAAGCCCCTCCTCCTTCCCGACGGCACCCTCCTCGCCGGAACCTCCGTCGAGGCATGGCACACCTGGGCCTGCTGGGTGGAAATGTCTACCGACAGCGGCGCCCACATCACCACCCACGGCCCCATCGCCATCACTCCCGCCCTCGACCAGGCCACGCCCCCGCTCCCTCCACCGCCCCCCGGCTCACCCGGCCTCTCTTTCCCGCCGCCCGGATCGCGCGAAACCCTCGGCATGATCCAGCCCTCTCTCGTCTCCCTCGGCCCCGGTCACATCCGCCTCTACGCCCGCACCCGCACCCTCGCCGCCCGCATCGCCGCGGCCGACTCCTTCGACAACGGCCTTACCTGGTCCGCACCCCACTTCCTCGATCTTCCCAGCAACAACTCCGGCCTCGACGCCGTCTCCCTCCGCGACGGCCGCGTTGTCCTCATCTTCAACAACACAACGCAGGGCCGCTCCCCGCTCAACCTCGCTGTCTCCCGCGATGGCGAACACTTCCGCATCTTTGCCATCTTGGAAGACGCACCCGCCGAGTTCTCCTACCCAGCCCTCATCCAGGCCCCCACCGGCGATCTCGAGATGACCTACACCTGGAAGCGCGACTCCATCAAACACGTCCACCTCCCCCTCGCGGAGGTCCCGCAACCCTGAAGCGCCGCCGCCTCCCGGCGAATCCACCCAACCATTCACCCTCCCGTCACCGTACCGTTACCTTCCCGCTGCTAGCGTGGCCTCGCATTCTCTGTTCCGGACCCAAACACCCAGAACAAATTCCAGAAGCGAGCTCCCCCAGATGATCCGTCTCCGCACCAGCTTTCTTACCCGCCTCCTCCCCGCCGCCGCCCTCGCCCTCACCGCCTCGCTGACTCACGCTCAGGAACCCCAGCCCACCGCACCGGTCAACCAGACCGTCATCGGCGCGGGCAATGGCACCGCCGTCGCCACCGCCCTCCGCTCACCCCTCGTGAACACCGCCTACGGCTTCATCCTGTCGCAAATCTCCGAGCTCTCCAACGCCAGGCTCCGCAACCAGACCTTCGACGCCATCGCCAACCCCGCCACCTGCGTCCGCCACCGTGCGGACGTCAAGGCCGCCGATAAGCAACGCATCCTCAACACCCTTCTCGCCCAGGGCCTCCTCAATCCGGCAGACGACAAGACCTTCCCCGGCGGCCTCGTCACCGGCGTCTTCCCGCCCGTTCACAACGACGGCTCCGCCTGCCCGCAGCTACCGCAACCCTTCCTCTCCGCCCCCGGCTCCTCCTTCGGCGGTCACCACTCCTACCCCGGCGGTCTGCCCGTCCATGAGTCCAACAACGACACCGCGGACATCAATCTCGCCAGTGAATACACCGCCGTCTACGGCGCCACCGATCGCGCCGGCGACGCCGTCGTCAACATCAACGGCATCCTCAAGCCTCGCCCCGACAACCTCAAGCCCGGCATCCTCAAGCTCGACCACGACCTCATCGTCGGCGCCCCTCTCTGGCACGATTGGGCCAAGAGCATCGTCTTCCAGTGGAATGCCGACGGCTCCGAGTTCCAGGAACTTAACATCGGCGGCAACGGCGCCGGTCTCGACAACTACGGCGCAGCTGGCGACGCCCGCACCGGCGGCCACCACATCCTTTCCATCGCCGAAACCATGAAGCGCGGCTTCTCTCCGGCCTTTGTCATCACCCAGGCCAGCGCCCACTCCGCCCCCACCAGCGGCAATGAGTTCAAGGTCGTCAACTGGCTCCGTGCCGCCGCCATCATCGCGCAGATTGACCCCGTCGCCCATGGCTATCTCACCCGCGACAGCAACGGCAACCTTCGCCTTCCCGCCCTCAGGCAGGTTGGTGATGTTGACCTGAATGCCGCTGGCCAGACCAACATCCTCACCGAGTACGAGTTGCACAACCTGTCCGACGCCGACTTCACCTTCTCCGGCCCCGCCGTCGCCGCCGACCAACTCATCCTCGCCCGGCTCGCCCCCTCCTTCGGATACGACCCTAACGACGTCTCCGTCTACAACAACCGCTTTCGCAACGTCGTTCTCAGCAACTTCAGCGCCGAGCGTCTTTACACCATCTACACCCACGCCGGCATCGAGGGCGTGCGCGACCAGATCAGCCTCCTCCACACCCAGGGCAAGCTCTAGCCCACCCCAACTCGCACCACCTCCAGAGGCCGGCCCAAAGCCGGCCTCTTCTTTCCTCCAAATCGACACTCCCCAAATGGCAGAAGGGCAGACAAGCCATCGGCCGTCTGCCCTCCAACCTGCACCACCAAAGCACCTACATCGCCGGATCGGTATAGCTGTCCTTCCCGTTCTCCACGTGCCCTGCCGCCTGATACAGAAACGTCGGATCCCCCGGCATCCGCAGCACCACGTCATACCATCCCTCGGCATCGCACGCCTTCGCCGCCGGCATGGACCGCCCGCTCGCCGGCACCGTGAACAGATGGGTCTGCCCGCTGTAGACGTCCGTCATCTGCATCTGCAGCGGCTTGGCCGTGGGGTTCTGCACCGTCAGCGTCACCAGCTGGTTATGCACCGTGTAGCTCGCTGAAACCTTTGGCACTACGCTCAGCGCCGACCCCGCAAACTCCCGGAAGAATCCGTTCGGCCCATACACCGAGACCGCATACACCGCCGGGATCGCGATCGTGTCCGTCAACGACGCCCCGGGCAGCACCGTGTAGCTCCACGGCCCATGCGTCGGGTCCGACGAGCGCACCTGGAACACCGCCGCCGCCGTCCCCGTGTTGTGTAGCTGCAGCGTCATCGTGGCCGCCGCCGCATTCGGCACCGCCGTCGCGTCCAGCTCGTAGGGCAGCGCCTTCGCCCGCCGATTGCCCTTCTCCTGCACAGGCATCGCCTGCACCGCCGGCGGCACGGGCACGTAGTCCGCATGCCGCTTGTTGTCCGGTGGCTGATAGGCCGCCGTCGACGGGTACCGTCCAAAGCTGCTGTTGGGCCGGGCAAAGTTAAAGCATGACGTCAGATCGCCAGCCACCGCCCGTCGCCATGGCGTGATGTTCGGCTCCGTCAACGCGGGATTGTTTGCCCCAAATCGCGTCTCCAGAAAGCGGATCATCGACGTGTGATCAAACAGCTGCGAGTTCACATACCCGCCTTTGGACCACGGCGAGATCACCACCATCGGCACCCGCACGCCCATGCCATACGGCCCCGCCGGATTCTCCGCCGAGCCCGCGTATAGCTCGTTCACCGTATCCACCTGCGAGATCCCGTGCTTGTTCGAGGTCGGCACCGTCGGCGGCACCATGTGGTCAAAGAAGCCGTCGTTCTCGTCATACGTCAGCAGAAACACTGTCTTGCTCCACACCTCCGGGTTCGCCGTCAGCGCGTCCAGCACCTGCGACACATAAAACGCCCCATAGTTCGCCGGCCAGTTCGGGTGCTCCGTATACGCCTCCGGCGCTACCACCCACGAGACCGCGGGCAGCTTGCCCCCCATCACGTCCGCCTTGAAGTCGTCGAACAGCCCGCCCTTCGCTGAGATATCCGTTCCCGTGCGTGCCTTGTCATACAGCGGCGTCCCCGGCTTGGCCGTCCGGTACTGGTTGAAGTACAGCAGCGAGTTATCCCCGTAGTTGCCAATATATGCATCCGAGCCCCAGCCCCACGAGCCCGCCTTGTCCAGCCCCGTGCCAATGTCCTGATAGATCTTCCATGACACCCCGGCCTTCTCAAGCCGCTCCGGATAGGTCTTCCAGTCATAGCCCGCCTCGGCGTTGTCCACCACCGGCCCGCCACCCTGGCCGTCATTGCCCACCCAGCCTGTCCACATGTAGTACCGGTTCGGATCCGTCGGTCCCAGCAGGCTGCAGTGGTAGGCATCGCAGATCGTAAACGCGTCCGCCAGCGCGTAGTGGAACGGGATGTCCGCCCGCTCCAGATGCGCCATCGCGGTCGAGGTCTTGCTCGCAATCCAGTTGTCGTACTTGCCGTTGTTAAAAGCGGCATGCGTCGACGTCCAGTCATGCGGCAGATCCTGCAAGAACTGCAATCCCAGATTCGGCGCCGTCGGGTGGAACGGCAGAATGTTCGTCTTGCCCGTCGGGTCCGCCACCACCGGCTGGTGAAAGACCGAGTTGCCGTTCGGCAACTTCATCGCCCGCCGGTCCCCAAAGCCGCGCACCCCCTTCAGCATCCCGAAGTAGTGATCAAACGACCGGTTCTCCTGCATCATGATCACCACGTGCTCCACATCGGCTATCGTGCCGGTGGCGTTGTTCGCTGGAATCGCCAGCGCACGGGCAATGCTCTCGGGAAACGTGGCTGCAGTGGCACCAGCAACCAGCATCTGCATAAATGATCGGCGGTCAGTCGGCATCGCATCCTCCGCGTGCTCAAAAGCACGAGTCCCCCCACCCTAGCCCTGCTGTGTTGCGGGACGGTAGCCACACGGTATAAATCTCATCCTGCAACTGTCTTCAGCACACCCTCCCCCCACCGTCGTCAGGGCCGCGCACCCGCCGGAGTACCATTTCTCCATGAGCCCGACCGAAGTCGCCGACGCCGGAACCCGCACGGCCGCCCCCGCCACTCCCGACCCCGCCACGCGCCCCCAACTCGCCCACCTCACCGCCGCCCTCGACGACCTCCGCTCCAAGGGCACCTACTTCCGCCTGCGTGTCCTCGACGACCAGCAGGCTGCCGTCTGCCGCTACGACGGCCGCGAGGTCATCAACCTCGCCTCCAACAACTATCTCGGCCTCTGCAACGATCCGCGCCTTGCCGAAGCCGCCACCCGCGCCATCGCCCAGTTCGGCGTCGGCTCCGGCGCCGTCCGCACTATCGCCGGCACCATGCGCATCCACATGGAGCTCGAAGAAAAGATCGCCCGCTTCAAAGGCGTCGAAGCCTGCGTCGTCTTCCAGTCCGGCTTCACCGCCAACGCCGGCACCGTCTCCTCCATCCTCGGCAAGGAAGATTTCATCCTCTCGGACGAACTCAACCACGCCTCCATCATCGATGGCGCCCGCCTGTCCCGCGCCAAGATCAAGGTCTTCCGCCACAAGGACGTCGCCCACGCCGAAGAGCTCCTCAAAGAGATCCAGAACGAGCCCGGCCGCAAGCTCATCATCACCGACGGCGTCTTCTCCATGGACGGCGACATCGGCCCCGTCGACAAGCTCGCAGCCCTCGCCGACCAGTACGGCGCCATCATGATGGTCGACGACGCCCACGCCTCCGGCGTCCTCGGCCGCAACGGCCGCGGCTCCGTCGATCACTTCGTCCAGCAGGGAACCCTCGACCACGGCAAGGTCGACGTCCAGGTCGGCACACTCTCCAAGGCCATCGGTGCCCTCGGCGGTTACGTATGCGGCTCGCGCGATCTCATCGACTACCTCTACCACCGCGCCCGCCCCTTCCTCTTCTCCACCTCGCACCCACCCGCCGTCGCCGCCGCCTGCATCGCCGCCTTTGACATCCTCGAGGCCGAGCCCGAACGCATCCAGCGCCTCTGGGACAACACCCACTACTTCCAGGCTGAGCTCAAACAGGCCGGCTTCGACATCGGCGGCACCTCTACCCCCGCCTCCGAAACCCCCATCACCCCCATCCTCCTCGGCGACAGCCGCACCACCATGCAGTTCTCCCGCGCCCTCTTCGACCGCGGTGTTATGGCTACCGGCATCGCCTTCCCCACCGTCCCTGAAGGCAAGGCCCGCATCCGCTGCATCGTCTCGAGCGAACACACCCGCCCGCAGCTCGACCAGGCGCTTGAAACCATCCGCTCCACCGCCCGCGAGCACGGCATCCTCTAACCCACGCCCCAGCGAACGCGCAGCTCCTCTCCGGGCAGCTCATCTCCCGATGAGCTGCGCGTTCCTCCGCTCAATCGCCTCCGCCGTCCGCGGTGCAAACATCGCCAGCCCCTCCTCTACCGCCTGCCGCTGGATCGCCTCAATCTCCGGTCGCACTGCCCTGTCGTACTCCGCAAGCGCCGTGCGGTAGTCGCCCGGATGCTTCTGGAAGGCCTCCGCCAACGCCGCCGCCCCCAGAATCGCCATTGACCCACCCATCCCCGCCGCCGGCGACGGGCAATACCCCGCATCCCCCACCAGCGCCACCCGCCCGTTCACCCACGTCGGCATCCGGATCTGGCACAGCTTGTCAAAATAGAAGTCCTCGCACCGCTCCATCTCCTCCAGCAGCTCCCCCGTCCGCCATCCCTCGCTGCAAAACTGCTCGGTGATCATGCGCCGCTGCCCTGCCCGGTCCCGCCTGTCATACGGCACCTCGTCTTCCGCAAAGAAGCAAAACCCAATGTCCGTCTTCCCGTTGTAGGCGTTCAGCATCACCGTCTTGCCCGGCACATTGAACATCTGCTGCGTGTTCTCCGGAATCAGCAGCTTGTTCACGATCGTCAGCGAGAAGTAGTGCTGCAGAAACAGCGAGAATTGCACCTCCTCCCCAAAGCACAGCCGCCGCACGGCCGAGTGCGTGCCATCGCACCCGAACACCAGCCCGTACCGCTCCCGTCGCCCACTCGCAAACTCCACCGCCACCCCTTCCGCGTCCTGCTCCATCCCTGCCACACTCTCCCCAAACACAAACCCCACGTCGTCCTTCACCTCGTCGAACAACATCTCCAGCAACACATCGCGCTCCATCTCCCACTCCGCCACCGGCTCCTGATCCTCATCTTCCTGCACCGCCATCCCTGCCACCCGCACCCCTTCCTCATCCAGGAACTCCATCGGCCGCGGCGGCAGACTTTGCGCCGCGATCCGCTCCAGCAGCCCCATTCGCCGCACAACCGCCACCACGCCCTCCCGGATGTCCACCGGCGTCCCACCCCGCCGCAGCTCCTTGGCGATCTCCACTACCGTCACCGCATACCCCAGCCGGTGCATCCAGAACGCCGTCGCCAGCCCCGCAAAACTCGCTCCCACCACCAGCACCCGCTCACCGTTCCCCTGCCTCATGCCGCTCATCGCAGTCCCTCCGTCGCTGATCTTATACCAAGTATATTTTTGGACTCTGTACAATTCGATCAGCTCCACCCGATGCCCCCAAGCCGCCAAACCCGCAAGCGCCTCGCCACCCGGCAGAAAATCTCCGACACCGCCACGCGCCTCTTCATCGACCGTGGCTTTGACAACGTCACCATCGACCAGATCGCCGAAGCCGCCGACGTCTCCCGCATGACCGTCTTCAATCACTTCGCCCGCAAAGAAGACATGTTCTTCGATCTCGACCAGCAGGGCCGCGACGACCTCCTCGCCGCCCTCCACCACCGTCCGCCCGGCACCTCCCCCGTGGAGGCCCTCCGCCAGTTCGCGCACCAGGCCGTCGCCGAAGAGCGCCCCTATGTCCGCTTCTTCGAACCCGGCACCGATGCGTTCATCGCCACCATCCGCGCGAGCGACGCTCTCACCACCCGGGCCCGCGCCATCCGCGACGAGCTCGCCGACACCCTTACCCTCGCCCTCACCGCCGCCACCCGCCGCCCCCTGCCCGACCCTGCCGCCAGTCTCGCCGCCGCCCTCCTCACCGCCACCTGGGCCGTTGCCCTCGTCGAGGCGCACCGCGTCTACATCCTCCAACACAACATCGCGCAGGCCAACCACGCCTTCCTCACCCTCATTGACCAGGGAACCACCGGCGTCCAGGCCGCCCTCGCTGGCACCCCTTTCGTCTAGGGCTGCACACGCCTCGTCCCGCAACGTCGCATCGCCCAGCGAAGAAAAAGGCCGGCCCACAGGGGCCAGCCTCTCTCCTCACAGCACCGTCGGCTTTTAAATCGCGACGATCCCGCCATCCACAAAGAGATCCACCCCATTCACAAAGCTGGAGTCGCTCGACGCCAGAAACAGCGCCGTCGTCGCAATCTCCTCCGACTTGCCGATCTCGCCCCGCGGAATCATGCTGGTGAACTGCTTCTTCGCCTCCTCACCCAGTGGTGCCAGTATCGGCGTGTCGATCGGTCCGGGGCTGATCACGTTCACCCGAATCCTGCGATCCTTCAACTCGTTCAGCCACGTCCGGGCAAACGAACGCACCGCCGCTTTGCTCGCCGCGTACACGCCAAAGGCCGGAAACCCGCGCACGCCAGCGATCGAGCCATTCAGAATGATCGAGCCGTTGTCGCGAAACAAGGGCAGCGCCTTCTGCACGGTAAACAGAGTTCCCCGCACATTCAGGTCAAAGGTCTCGTCGAAGTGCTGCTCACTTACCTGCTCCAGCGTGGCAAACTCCCCGCGACCCGCACTCGCAAAGAGCACATCAATCGCGCCCTTCTCACGCTGCACCGTCGCATACAAACGATCCAGATCCTCAAGCTTCGAAGCGTCGCCCTGCACACCCGTCACATTGCGCCCAATCTCCTGCACCGCCTTGTCCAGAACATCCTGGCGCCGGCCCGTGATGAAGACATACGCACCCTCTTCGACAAACAGCTTCGCCGTTGCCAGCGCCATGCCGCTTGTGCCCGCCGTGATCACCGCAATCTTGCCGTCAAGCTTTCCCATCAGACTCCTCCGCAGCGGGCGACGTTAGCCGCATCCACTGATCTGCAGCAGCAGATGGCGGCGTCCTCGCAGAAGATGCAAAGTTCTGAACTTGTGAACTTTGCCTTCCGACTCTCCGCCATCTACCATGGCAACAGCTGCGCCAGTGAAACCGCTCATCCATCCCGCGATCGAAGACGTCCCTCTCGGCGCCATCCTGCATGCCTTGGCCGATCCCGTGCGCGCCGCGCTCTTTGCCCAGATCGTCGCTCAGGAGTGCCCAAGGAACTGCACCGTCCTGGTCAACACACTCGACAAGCCAATCCCCAAGTCCACCCTCTCCCAGCACATGCATATCCTGCGCGAGGCCGGTCTCATCCGTGGCGAGCGGCATGGCGTCGAAATGCGCAACACCTCCCGCTGTGCCGAGGTAGACGCCCTCTATCCCGGCCTTCTGCTGTCCATCATCAACGCCCACGAGCTGCAGGTGGCGGCCGGTAAGAAGCGATCCCGCCGCGCTTCCCCTCGCGCCTGAAGCGACTCATCCCCCTGCAGGGCACCTGCTCTTCTCTCAGCGCAGCGAAGCCCCTTCCAGCCATAGCCGCAGCCAGAACGCCAGGTTCGCCCGAGACTCCGCCACCGTCAGCACACCAGCCGCCCGCAGCCCTGCTAGCCCGTGCAAAAAGGCCCACAACCCATGCGCCGCGGCTACCGAGCTGCCGCCCTCATATACCCGGCTCACCTGCTCCCAGAAGAACTCCGTATTTCGCAGGCATTGCGCACTCCGCTCCTGGTCCCCCCTGGTCTTCATGTAGAGCGCAAAGAGCCGCGGCCGCTCCTCCGCAAAGCGCAGATAGGTCTCCGCCAGCGCCCGCACTGCGTCCGCAGGCTCTTTGCCTTCTGTAACCGCCTGCATCTCCTCCAGCATCAATCGCCGGGCCTCCTCCGCCACAGCCGCCTCCAGCGCGGCCAGGCTTTCGAAGTACCGGTAGAGCGCATTCGGCGCCAGCCCCAGCCGCGCCGCCACGGACCGAATAGCCAGGCTCTCCGCCCCCTCGTTCTCCACCTGCTGCAGCGCCGCCCGCAGCACGGTCGCCTGGTCCGTCTTTGCCGGGAACACCATATTGCACACTGTACATCTTGACCCCGCCCAGGCCGATCCTGTACCGTCGTCTCGAACCTGGTGGACGATGTACACCTTGAACCGTCGTCCCCATCCAAAGAAGGAGATTCCATGGCAAAGACCGTCTTGATCACAGGTGCCAACAAGGGCATCGGCTTTGAAGTAGCGCGCCAGCTCGGCCACGCCGGCTTCACCGTGCTGCTCGGCGCACGCGACGCCGCGCGCGGCGAAGAAGCCGCCCAAACACTGCGCAACGCCGGCTGCGACGTCCGCTTCGTTCACGCCGATCTGAACCGTGCCGCCGAAACCGCCGCAGCCCTCGCTAGCTCCATCGGCGCGGAGTTCGGCCATCTCGACGTGCTCATCAACAACGCCGCCATCTTCGACGCGGGCGACGGGCACGCCAGCGACGTCAGCCTCGACACCCTTCGGCGCACCTTTGAAGTCAACTTCTTCGGCACCGTCGCCTTCACCCAGCCCCTGCTTCCGCTCCTGCGCGCAGCGGAAAGCGCCCGCATCGTCAACGTCTCCAGCGGGCTCGGCTCACTCGCCCTCAACGGCGACCCCACCTCCCCCTTCTTTCACGCCAAGCCCCTCGCCTATAACGCGTCCAAGGCGGCTCTCAACATGTTCACCGTCGACCTCGCGTATGACCTGCGCGAGACCCGAATCAAGGTCAACTCGGCCTGCCCCGGCTACACCGCCACCGACATGAACGGCCACAGCGGTCCCCAGACCATCGAGGAGGGCGCCATCGCCATCGTCCGCCTGGCGCAACTGCCCGAAGACGGCCCGGTCGGGAGCTTCATCCACAAGGACGGCACCTACTCCTGGTAGACCGCAGTGTCACACCCGGGCGGCCTCACCCTGCCAGGAGCAACGGCCGCCCTGATTCTTCCATGGATCACCACCGCTGAAGCAGCACGCGCACTCTCAGCCCCAAAAGATCAGCATGGAACGCAGGCGCTCGCGGGCCTGTAGACGCAGCTTTTTGCACGCCGTCCGACAAAAATGCTTAAAGCGGCAAACATCTTCCGATTCGTGATACTCTGATTGCGATCGACGAATACGATCTGGTGTTTTTGCTTGTTCCTGTACACGCTCGAATAGCAAACAAATTCCAAATTGCGTTCAGCGGTACATCAAGTCAGCACAAGGAACAACACAATGGAACAGGGAACAGTGAAGTGGTTTAACGACGCCAAGGGTTTTGGATTCATCAGCCGTCAGAGCGGTGAGGACGTATTCGTCCACCACTCCGCCATTCAGTCGAACGGCTTCCGTTCGCTCCAGGAAGGCCAGGCGGTTCAGTTCGATGTGGTCAAGGGACCCAAGGGCTGGCAGGCAGAGCGCGTTCAGGTCCTCTAAGACCTCGACCGCAACACACGAGGGGCCGGGAAACCGGCCCCTTTGTTATGCCCTGACCTCACCTGCAGCACTCTTTTGAGCTACTGCGCCAGCAGGAAACCTGTAGGGATGGCGAGTCGGTCCACGACAAACTCAACCTGACCCGATAGGCCGACGTAACCTGTCAGGCAAAGCGGCGACGAGTCTCGCTGTCGTACTCGAAGTGTTTTTTGTATCGTAGGAACTTCGATTCGAAGAAGTCATAGCTAACCTTCGCGACGAAAAAGGTAACGACGAAGTTAGTCGCGAGGGCCACGATGCCACCGAGCGCCATGGAATGCAGCTTGCGCGTCACGAAGATCAGGAATTCGATCCAGACCCACTGGAAGATCACGTGGTACACGTAGAACCCGTAGCTGTACTTCCCCAAAATACGCAGCGGCTTCAGGTGACAAATTCGGAAAGCAAGGCCGCCGGGCCGAAGCGTAGACCCGATAAGGCCCGCGAAGCCGAGCGCAATGATCGTGTAGCCGGGAACGACCAGCCATGGCCCATCCGAGCGCGCCCAGCCAAGAATCCCAACCGTCACCGCTCCGCATACCAGGAAGATCCACTTGCAGCTCCGCTGAACGCGATCGGAGTACTTCGAGCGAAGCAGCAGCGCCAGCATGCCACCAATCAACAGCGTATCCATCCGAAAAGGAAGTGTTCGGACAATCCATCGTTCCGCTACGACCGGCCCCTGCCAGTAAAACTCAATCGCGCGAAAAACAATAGCAAGGACAGAGCAAAGGAGCCCCGCACGGAAGATGCTCCGGCGCTTTGCAAGAAGAAATACTGCAATCGGCCAAAGCATGTAGAACTGCTCTTCCACACAGAGCGACCAGAAATGACTTAGATTAGCTGTAAGCGTATGGCTGCGTGCAGAGTGGATCGTGTAGAAACTTGGGTCATAATTGCCGAGGAAATTTCCGAAGTAAAGCAAAAATAGCGCGTGGCCAGCACGCCATTCATAGCGTGCGAATGGAGTAAGAAGCAGCAGGCACGTAAAAACCAGGTAGTAGATCGGGAAGATGCGTAGGCTTCGGCGTGCAAAAAACCGCAGAAAGTACTTCGAGTCAGCGAGTGTGTCATACAGAATTCCCGTAATAAGGAAGCCGGACAGCACAAAAAAAAGATCCACCCCAAGCCAACCACATCGACGAACGCTATTCAGAAACGTGAGAACAGGGCCACCGTGCGAGCCTCCCCCATAATGCTCCAGGAACACCGCCACGATTGCCAAAGCACGTAGCCCATCCAAGGCAGGAAAGCGAGTACGAAAGTCAATTGGCGCAAAGTACCGCGCTGGCTCTTCTGGCAAGATAGCAATCTCCCCTGTCTGGAGGTCAGCGTACCATGCAGCCTCGAAGGACCTGGAAGGAGCACCCATGTGTCTCGCCTCGAATGGATTCCTCAGATCAAGAGCAGTAGGTCGCCATTGAAATCACCTGTTTAACCAGCGAAATAGCGCTCACGGCATAAGTCCGGAGTTGTGGCGATGACGCCTGGCAAGCCGGGAATCCCTTAGTCCCGGGCACGGCACAGGCACGTTCCAGATTGCTTAACGTCAACTAGCGCGAAAGCCGCCACCTGGTTCTTCGGCTGGCGCAACCTAGCCATCTCACTCGCACGCCCGACCGGATCGTTGGCGATCAAAGTCCCGTCCCAACCACCATCTCTGGATCCCCAGCTGCCATTGATCGTGTCCCTGTCAGCCGCTCTAGCCGCACCCCTGCCCGCGCCCTGTATTCTGACGCGAGCATGCGCCGCACTTCATCCAGTTCAACCACACGCACTCTGGCCGCCGTCGGCGCCGGCGCCGTCGTCCTCTACGGCGCCCGTGTCCTGGTCGACTTCTTCGCCGACAACCTCCCTTACCGCATGCCCCGGCAGGACGGCATTGACCTCACCTCCCCTGCGTTCATCCGCTTTCTCTCCCTCATCACAGACGCCACCGTGCGCCACTCCCGCATCACCCGTCTCCATAACGGGGCCGAGTTCTACCCGGCCGCCCTCGAGCGCATCCGCCGTGCCCGCCACGCCATCAACCTCGAGTTCTACGAGTTCCTCCCCGGCGAGGTCGCAGACGAGTTCGTCGCCGCCCTCACCGAGCGCGCGCACGCCGGCGTCGAAGTCCGCGTGCTGGTCGATGCCATCGGCTCCTTCAACACACCCGAGTCACTCTTCACCCCGCTGCGCCGCGCCGGCGGCCACATGCGCTGGTACCACCCCATCCGCTGGAATACCTGGCCCAAGCTCAACAACCGCACCCACCGCAAGCTCATCGTCATCGACGGCGAAACCGGCTTCATTGGCGGTGCAGGTATCGCCGACCAGTGGCTCCACACAACCCGTATCGGACCAGCCTGGCGCGACACCATGCTCTGCATCGAAGGCGAGGGCGTTGCCGGTCTCATCTCCACCTTCTCCGAGAACTGGCTCGAGGCCTCGGGCGAAATCCTCTCCGGCCCCGCCCAGTTCGCCTTTCGCGATCTCCCCGGCGGCGTCCCCAGCTTCGTCGTCTCGTCCACGCCACATGGAGGTGGCACCGCCGCCCGCATCCTCTTTCAGGCCCTGCTCAAATCTGCGCAGCACACCATCCGCATCACCACGCCCTACTTCCTGCCAGACAAGCCCGCACGCCAGGCCATGATCCAGGCCGTTGAACGCGGCGTCCGCGTCGAGATCCTCACTGCCGGGCCCCGCATTGACCACCCCGCCGTCCGCCGCCTGTCCCGCCGCGGCTCCCGCCAGCTCATCGAGGGTGGCGCCTCCATCTTCGAATACCAACCCGCCATGATCCACGCCAAGCTCCTCACCATCGATGGCCAGTGGTCGGTCGCCGGCTCCACCAACTTCGACCACCGCTCCTTCGCGCTCAACGACGAGGTCAACCTCGCCGTGCTCGACCCCACCCTCGCCAAAACACTGGACGACGACTTCGCCGCCGATCTCGAGCAAAGCCGCCCGCTGACGCTACCCAAACTCGCAGAGCGCACCGTCGTCTCCACGGGTCTTGAGTCGGCCCAAAACGTTCTCGACCACATGCTGCGACAGGAAAGCTGAGAGTTGCCGTCCCGCCACCACCCCCGCCCCGGGTCGAATTTCAGCAAACCTGCGACGCCGAACCACCTTGCCACGTCTAGTCTGCTGTGCCTCTTCATTCCTTCTCCCATCCCGGTCGCCTGGCCGCCCTGCTCTTTCTGGCCGCCTCGCCCTGTCTTCACGGGCAGAGCACCTCTGTAGCAGCGCCCCTGCTGGCGAGCGCCGCGCCGTTTCAGCCCATCGCCGGTGCAGGTTCTGACGCAGCGACACTTCCCGATGCGCCCCTTCCAGAGTCGCAGCCAACAACCCAGACGACCCCATCCTCCTCCAGCACCAGCGATCCCCTCTCCACGGATCCCAATACACAACAGCCCGCCGGCCCCCAGAACGGCCCCGAGACGCAGGATCCCGACGCTGCCGCCGCCAACGGCGCTCATCAGACCAAGCGCATCGCCGGCATCATCCCCAACTACCGCTCTGTCTCTGCCGACCAGCACCTGCCTCCGCAGACCATCAAGCAGAAGTTCACCGCGGCCGGCAAGGACTCCTTTGACTACGGCTCCTTTATCCTTGCCGCGGTCCAGGCTGGCATCGCCATCAACGGCAACTCCTACCCCGAGTTCGGCAAGGGTGTCCTGGGCTATGGCCGCTACTACTGGCGCACGCTGCTGGATACTGCGGACGAAAACTTCATGGTCGGTGGCGTGCTTCCTTCCGTCGTCCACCAGGACCCTCGCTTCTACACCCTTGGTCACGGCTCCATCGCACACCGCGCCCTTTACGCCTCCACGCGCGTGCTCATCTCCCGGGCAGACAACGGCTCCGCCATGCCCAACATCTCCGAAATCGTCGGCGCCGGCGCCGCCGCGGGCATCTCCTCCACCTACTACCCCGAGCGCTACCAGACCTGGACCAAGGTCGGCCAGAAGTGGCTCACCAGCGTCCTGATCGACAGCGCCAACTTCACCTTTAAAGAGTTCTGGCCCGACATTAACCAGCGCTTCGTTCACCAAAAAGAGTAGGCGCGCGGTCTGTGCTCGTTGCCCTCCGCCGCGGCTCTGGCAGTAGAGTGGCTCATGCGCTCACGCCGCCGGCCTGCTCTCCTCCACATCCTTCTGGCCACCCTGCTCGCTGCCACCCCCGTGGTGGCGGCCCAACAGCCCGCCCAGCCGCCGCCGGCCACGCCCCAACTGGTCCTGCTGGACACCGACATCGGCGACGACATCGACGATGCCTTCGCCGTCACGCTCCTGCTCCAAAGCCCCGAGCTTCACGTGCTCGGCATCACCACCACCTTTGGCGACACCTCCCTCCGCGCCCGCCTGCTGCTCCGCCTGCTCCATGACACCGGCCACGCGGACATCCCAGTCGCCGCCGGCCCGCCCACACCCGCACCCTCCGGCTTCACGCAGCGCCGCTTCGCCGAGCGCACCCCCGCCGCCGGCGTGCAGACCAATGGCGTTGATCTTCTGCTGTCGCAGATACGCGCCCATCCTCACCAGGTCACCCTCATTGCGCTCGGTCCGCTCACCACCGTCGACGCGGCCATCACGCGCGACCCCGCAGCCTTTCGCCTGCTTCGCCGCGTCGTGCTCATGGGCGGCTCCATCCGCCGCGGCTACGGTCCGGCCTTTCCCGATCCCAGCTCCGAGGCAGCTCAAACACCCGCTCCCGACGCCGAATGGAACATCAAGAACGGCATCACCGGCGCCCAGCATCTCTTCGCCGCCGGCGTCCCCGTCTCCGTCTACCCGCTCGACTCCACGCGCCTCCCCTTCGAGGAGGTCCGCCGCGCCACCCTCTTCGCACACGGCTCTCCCCTCACCGACGACCTGACCCTGCTCTACAGCCAGTGGGGCATGCAAACCCCCATCCTCTTCGACCCGCTCGTCGTCGCTTCGCTGCTGGAGCCCGCACTCTGCCCCACAACGCCCATGCGCCTTCGCGTGGACGCCCAGGGCTTCACCCGCGAAGAGCCCGGCGCACCCAACGCCGACGTCTGCCTCCAATCCAACCGCGAAGGCTTCTTGGACCTGCTGCTCCGCCGCCTGCTCGCCTCGCGCTAGCCGGCAAAGACCACGGCGCCACCCACCACTGTCGCTCGCACCCGGCCCATCATCTCGTCTCCATCGAACGGCGTGTTGCGCGAGCGCGAGGCACCTCCCGCCGCGCGGTACACCCATCGCTCGTCCGGATCGAGCACCACGAGGTCGGCCGCGCTGCTCACGCGCAGCGTGCCCAGGTCACTCCGCCCAAGCAGCCGGGCCGGGTTTGTGCTCATCAGGGTCACAATCTGCGACAGCGTCGCCCCATGCCCACATGCGAGCACCCGCAGGGCCACGCCCAGCGCCGTCTCCAGCCCGGTAATGCCGTTCGGCGCGCGCTCAAACTCCACTTCCTTCTCGTGCGCGGCATGCGGCGCGTGGTCAGTGGCGATCATCTCCACGGTGCCGTCCATCAATCCGCCAATCACCGCTGCCCGGTCCAGTTCGCCCCGCAGCGGCGGATTCATCTTGGCCAGTGTGTCGTACTCGCCAACCCGCGTCTCGGTCAGCGCGAAGTGGTGCGGCGTCACCTCGCACGTCACCGCCAGCCCCTCCTCCTTGGCGCCCCGCACCAGCTCCACCGCCTCACGCGTGGAAAGGTGCTGCACATGCAGTCGCGCCCGCACACCCTCGTTGCTCTTGAGGGACCGCAGCAGCTCGAGATCCCGCTCCACCAGCCGCCACTCGGACTCCGCCGACATCCCCCGCAACCCCAGCCGGAACGCCATCGCACCCGCATTCACGCCGCCCGAGCTTGAGATCCGCGTGTCCTCTGCATGCTGCGAGATCGGCAGCCCCAGCCGCCCCGCCCGCAGCAGCGCCGCCCGCATCACGCCGTCGTCCAGCACCGGCTTGCCATCGTCCGTAAAGCCCACCGCACCAGCCGCAGCCAGCGACGAAAAATCCGTTAGCTCCTGCCCCAGGCTGCCCACAGTCACCGCCGGCATCGCCAGCACCCGCACCGCCGCCTCGCGCTCCCGCGCCGTCACCCACCGCAGCCGGTCCACCGTATCTGTAACCGGAACGGTATTGGGCATGGCCACCACTGTCGTAAAGCCGCCCCGCGCTGCCGCCCGCGTACCCGACGCGATCGTCTCCTTCCACGTCTGCCCCGGTTCCCGCAGGTGCACATGCACGTCGATCAGCCCGGGAGCCACCACGCAACCCGCCGCCTCCAGCCGCTCCGCCCCGTCCACGCCATCAAACGCGCCCGGCGCCTCAATCGCCGCCACACGCCCGTCCCGCAGCAGCAGATCTTGCTCCGCATCCACACCGCTCGCCGGATCCACCAGCCGCCCGCCCCGCACCACCATATCCCGCATCACGCCCACACCTCGCCCAACAGTCGCCGCATCGTCTCGTCCCCGGCAAGCGCCCGCACCAGCAGCGCCGAACGCAGCCACAGCCCCTGCCGCACCTGCTCCTCAATCGCCGACTGCGGCCCGTCCGCCACCTCGTCCTCGATCTCCAGGCCCCGGATCATCGGCCCCGGATGAAGCACCAGCGCCTCCGGCGCCAGCCGTCGCAGCCGCTCCGCCGTGAATTGAAAGCGCGTCATGTAGTCATCCAAATCGAGCTCCAGCCCGCGCAGCCGCTCACGCTGAATCCGCAGCATCATTACCACTCCGGCCTGCTCGATCGCCCGCTCAAAATCCCGCTCGAGCTCAAGCGTCCCCGCACCCGCACTCAGCCCGTCCGCCAGCCCCATTGCCTCCTCGGGCAGCAGCTCCTCCGGCCCGCAAAGAATCACGCGCGCTCCCAGCCGCGGCAGCAGCATCGCATTGGATCGCGCCACACGGCTGTGCAGAATGTCTCCCGTAATCGCCACCGTCACCCCGGCCAGCACGCGCTCATCCACCACGCGTCCGGCAAGCTCCGGCAGCCGCTCCAGCATCGTTCGCAGATCCAGCAACGCCTGCGACGGGTGTTCATGCGTCCCATCGCCCGCATTCAGCACCGGCAGCGGCCCTGCGCCGGCCACCGGCCGCGCAGCGGCGACAGCTCGTTCCAGCACCCACGGCGCCCCGCTGTTCGCATGCCGCAGGATGATGCACTCCGCCCCTAGCGCCCGCAGTGTCAGCCCCGTGTCCTTCAGGCTCTCGCCCTTCTCGATGGACGAGCTCTTGTCGCTCACCAGCGTCGTCGTCAGCCCCAGCCCTTTGGCGGCCAGCTCAAAGCTCGTCCGCGTCCGTGTGCTGGACTCGTAGAACAACAGCGCCACGCGTCGCCCGGCCAGCAGCCGCGACCGCTCCGCATGGTCCATGCGCTCCAGGCGGCCAGCGAGAGCCAGCACCCGCCCAACCTCGGCCACAGAAAGATCCGCCACCCCCAGCAACGACCCCGCCACCCGCTGCGTCGCTGCCCCCGCCTCACCACCCGTCGCCGTCCCTGCCATCGCCAACCCTCTAATCCGCTAGCTCCATCAGCAGCACCTGCTCCTGCCCATCGACCTCCTGGAGCTTCACCTCAATCACCTCGCGGCTGGAGGTCGGCACGTTGCGCCCGGTATAGGTCGCCTGGATCGGCAGCTCCCTGTGCCCGCGATCAATCAGGACCAGCAGCTGCACACTGCGCGGCCGCCCGTGGTCAAACAGCGCGTCCAGCGCCGCCCGAATCGTCCGGCCCGTATACAGCACGTCATCCATCAGGATCACGTCGCGGCCATCCACCGCAAAGCCCACCGCTCCCGGCGTCACCACCGGGCGCGAGTCCTTTTCGGAAAGGTCGTCGCGGTAGAAGCTGATGTCGAGCACGCCCACATCCACCGGCCGCTTCTCAATCCCCGCGATCAGCTTGCCAATGCGCTCCGCCAGCGGCACACCCCGCCGCTTGATGCCGATCAGCCCAATGTTGGCCGCACCCTCGTTCTTCTCAACAATCTCGTGCGCGAGCCGCACCAACGTGCGCTCAATCTCGGACGACGACATCAGCCGCCCCTTCTCGCGCAACCACTTCCCTGTCTGCTCTGCCGCTGTTTCGCTCATAAACTGCGCTCCAGTCTAGCAGCCCCCGAGTCTCTAGCAGCTCCCGAGTCGCAGCACCCCGCCGTCAGCAGCCACGCCTTCAGCAAGCCCGTCTTCCGCAAGCCCTCGCCGAACAAACCCGCACCGGCCAGCCCGCGCTGCGTAGGCCAGATCAACCTACGGCTCACGCTCCGCCCGACCGGCCCCGCCTCCGGGCCGTCCTGCCCCGCTCCCCATGGAGCCCGCCAACGCCCCGCCACCGGTCGTCAGTCCCACCAGCACCAGGCCCATCAGGCCAAACCCGCTCAGCGTCGTCCATGCGCGAAACTCCGGCCGCGCCACCATCTGCCGCACCTGTTCAGCAGCCTCGGCTCCGCCCGGCCCGCTGTCGGTCGCCGTCTGCCGCGTGCGCTCCAGCATGCCCTGCATCTGCGCCGTCCACTGCGCGTCAAACTCGCCCATACCGTGTGATCGGAAGCGTGCCCACATTCCCACCCCGGCCAGCGCCACCCCCAGCGCCGCCACCAGCAGCAGCCCCGCAACCAGGCCGATCCGTGCGCCGATGGCACCGTTCATCCCCGCCTCCGGCACGCGTCTCCGGTACAGCACCAGCACCACCGCAGAGGTCGCCAGCGTCAGCAACACACCCGCCGCCGTAAACCCCGGCATCAGCGCCCCCAACCCAAACAGCAGCGCCACCACCAGCGCCACCAGCGCCCCGCTCTGCATCGCCTCCGGCCACCGGATCGGGCTGGGCCGCGGCGGTGGCGCCGCCCCGCCCTCCTCGGCATCCTCCATCGCCTGCAGCTCCAGCTCGCCCACCGTCATCTGCGGCGCTCCGCACACGGGGCAAAAGCCCCGCACCTGCCCGCCGGGCAGCTCCGCCCCACATCGATGACACCAAACAGCCATACTCCTCAGCCTACCGTACAGCCGTTACTGGTCGCCCTCATCACTCATCCCCTTGGGCAGGTCCAGCGCTATCAGGGCAAACTTCGTGCCCGCACCTTCCCCTTCAATCCCAACAATGTGTCGGTGTTCCGGTGAGCCGGCCCGCAGCTCCAGCGCTCCCTCGTCCACGTTCACCTCCGCCTTGCCCTTCCCCTTGCCGCAGGAGAGTCCCTGGTCGGTCCGTGCCGGCTGCCCCACCGGCTGGTCATCCCGGCACGCAATCACCACGCCATAGCCGTGCAGCGCCTTGCGGTAAAACGCCTCCACAGCCCCCGGCGCATCCCCTGTCCGAAAGCTCACCGCCTTGATCCGCAGCCGCAGCTCGCCCAGGTGCATGTCCACATCCGCCGCGTCGTCCCCGTCCTTTTTGGGCACAGCCGTCGCCCCCGGGTAGACCGGCAGCCCTGTCCCGATCGACTCCGCCGCTGCATTGGTCTTCACCTTGACCGAGCCAATCGGCGTCTCCACCTGCACCCGCTCGCTCGCTCCATCCCCGTGCCGCTCCACGCGGCAGCCCGCCATCAGCAGCATCCCAGCCAGACCGCCAGCAATCCACACTCGTCGCATCCCGCACGCCCCAATCCAAGGAACCCGCTTCGCAGCGCGTCAGCAGGCCTCGTGTAGCACAATACGCTCGCCGCCCACCCCCGGTTCCCCATCTGCAAGCCCGTCGGCACGCCAGCCCCGCGGAAGAAAGCCCTCCCAGCCGTGTCCACCCGCGCCTATACTGGGCGCGCACTCCCTGTTGCGCCCCTTGCCGTCTCCCGCCAGGGGTCACCCAAACAGACGCACGGACGTTCCCAACCAGGTACCAGCCACGCACAAGGCAGGTCATGAGCCAGGGCAGCGGAAGCAATCCGGTGGCAAGGCGCACTCGTTCCCCGCGCCACAGCCCCGGTGCCGCCTCATCCACCAGCTCCACGCCCGCTCCCCCAATTCCGGACAAGCTTTACTTCCGTATCGGCGAGGTCGCCCGCCTTTGCGGCGTGCAAACCTCCGTGCTCCGCTTCTGGGAGACCGAGTTCCCCCAGCTCCATCCCGGCAAAGGCGCCTCCGGCCAGCGCCTCTTTCGCCGCCGCGACGTCGAAACCGCCCTCCGCATCCGCCATCTCCTCTACGCCGAGGGCTACACCATCCCCGGCGCGCGCCAGCTCCTCCGCACCGCCCCGCCGCCGCCCACGCCGCCCGCGCCCGACGCCAGCCAGCTCCCCTTCCCATCCGTCGAGGCAGCCGCCGCTCCCTCCGAGCCCGCATTGCAGGCCCGCCTCCACGCGCTCCAGCAGGAGCTTCGCAGCCTCCACACACTCCTCTCCCGCACCTCGACGCCACCGCGCCGCAACCGGAGTGCTGCTAACCCACCCCGCGCCGCCTCCCTCTTTGATCCCCCCACCCCCGCAGTACACTAGCTCCAGCCGGAACACTGCCGACGCCTCCCCTATGACAGCTCCCCAAACCCACCCAGACGACCCTCAGGGCAGCCTTCAGGCTGAGAGCACCCCGCCCTCGGCCCCGCCGCCGCAGACTATCGCCGCCCGTGAGCTCTGGCGCAACACCAACCTCTCCGAGCGCGAGCTCAAGCGCATGCACAGTGGCATACCCATCCAATGCCAGTTCTGTGTCGGTCAGCTCTTTCGCCGCTCCCGCCTGCGCGCCGCCGACCTGTCCACCCTGCTGCTCATGCGCTACCCCGTGCGCTGCGTCCGCTGCGCCCAGCGGCAGGCCGTCTCCTTCACCGTGGCCGGCATCTCCGTGCCCTCCCCCATCCGCCGCCACGACACACCGAACGCCAAGGCCAGCTACAGCAAAGGCTCGCGCCGCTGATCGTGCCCAGACCTGTCGCGTCCACGCCCGCCACCACCGCACCCGGGCCGCCCTCCCGCAGCCGCCGCCTCGCCTTCCTCCGCCCCTCGCACCAGCACACCGCCACCTCAGCCACCCTGCTGCTCGGCGCCTTCGCCCTCCTGTCCCGCGTCATCGGCCTGGTCCGCGATAAATACATCGCCCACACCTTCGGCGCCGGCCCCGCCACCGACGCCTACAACGTCGCCTTCCAGCTCCCCGACCTCATCTCCTACCTCCTCGTCGGGGGCGCCGCCTCCATCTCCTTCACCACCATCCTCTCCCGCTACCGCGAGCGCGGCGACCACGCCGCCGGTGAGCGCTCCCTCTCCGTCATCCTCAACACCATGCTCCTCGTCCTCGGCGGCGCCATCCTCCTCGCCGAGCTCCTCGCCCCCCTCTATACCCGCGCCTTCTTCGCCGGCCGCCCCGCGGAAGTCGCCCTCTCCACCTCCCTCACCCGCATTCTGCTCCCCGCGCAGCTCTTCTTCTTCGCCGGCGGCGTCCTCACCTCCGTCACCCTGGTCCGCAAGCAGTTCACCTTTCAGGGCATCTCGCCGCTCATCTACACCGCCGGCGTCATCCTCGGCGGCCTCCTCTTCGCGCACACCCTCGGCATCGCCTCACTCGCCTGGGGAGCCCTCCTCGGCGCCTTCCTCGGCCCCTTCGCCCTCAACGCCTGGGCCGCCCGCCGGGCCGGCGTCCGCTATCAGCCCATCCTCGACTTCCACGACCCCGGCCTCCGCGACTGGGTCCGCATGAGCCTCCCCCTCATGCTCGGCGTCTCCGTCGTCTTCATGGACTCCATCATCCTCACCTGGTTCGCCAAGCGCACCACCGGCGCCATCTCCGAGCTCATGTACGCCAAGCGCCTCTTCACCGCACCCATGGCCATCCTCGGCCAGGCCGCCGGCGCCGCCTCCCTTCCCTTCTTCGCCTCGCTCTTCTCGCAAAACCGCTTCGCCGACTTCGCCCGCGCCGTCAACCGCTCCGTCTCCCAGCTCCTCGCCGTCGCCCTCCTCCTCGCCGCCGCGATGTTCAGCATGGCCGACCCCCTGGTCACCCTTCTCCTGCGCGGCGGCGCACTCGATAGCACCGCCGCCCACACCACCGCCGTCTTCTTTGCTACCTTCACCCTCTCGCTCCCCCTCTGGTCCGCCCAGGCCATCTATGCCCGCGCCTTCTACGGCGCCGGCGAAACCCGCGCGCCCATGATCGGCGGCACCCTCATCACCCTCGGCTCGCTGCCCCTCTACTACGGCCTCCACCGCCTCTTCGGCGTGCCCGGCCTCGCCTGGGCCTCCAACCTCGCCATCCTCTTCCAAACCGTAATGCTGGCACTGCTCGCCAACCACCGCGGCCTTGTGCCCCTGCGCGGCCTCAACTTCCTCGAACTCGCCCGCGCCGGGACCGCCGCGCTCCTCGGCCTGCTCGCCGCCACCCTCACCCTGCTGCTCGTCCCCACGCTCGTCGAAGGCCCCCACCTCGCCGCCCTGCTCGCCCTCATCGCCGGCACCGCGGCCTGGCTGCTCGCCGCCCTCATCACCCTTCACACCCTCGGCTCCCCCCTGCCGCGCCAGCTGCTCCGTCGCGGCCGCGCCTAGCGAAAAAGAAACGGCGCGCAGCCCCTTCGGAGCCACGCGCCACCTCCCTCACATCTACGCCTGCACAAACTGCAGCAGGTCCGGATTGATCACATCCGCATGCACCGTCAGCATCCCGTGCGGATACCCCGGGTAGATCTTCAGCGTGCCCTGCTTCAGTAACTTGGCACTCAGCACCCCCGCATCCTGGTAGGGCACAATCTGGTCGTCATCCCCATGCAGCACTAGCGTCGGCACATCGATCGCCTTCAGATCCTCCGTGAAGTCCGTCTCCGAGAACGCCTTGATGCCCTCATAGTGCGCCAGCGCCGACCCGATCATCCCCTGTCGCCACCAGTTGCCCACCACCCCCTCCAAGGGCGTCACGCCCTCGCGATTGAAGCCATAAAAGGGCAGCGGCAGCTCGCGGTAAAACTGCGCCCGGTTGTCCGCCAGCTGCTTCCGCAGGCCGTCAAACACCTCCATCGGCAGACCACCCGGGTTCGCCTCCGTCTTCAGCATCAGTGGCGGCACCGCGCTCACCAACACCGCCTTCCGCACGCGCCCTTTGCCCTGCCGCGCCACATAGCGCGCCACCTCGCCGCCACCGGTTGAGTGCCCAATGTGCACTGCGTCCCGCAGGTCCAGCGCCGCCGTCAGCTCCGCCACGTCGGCCACATACGTGTCCATGTCATGGCCCACCGCTGTCTGCGACGATCGCCCATGCCCCCGCCGGTCATGCGCAATCACCCGGTAGCCATGCTGCAGAAAAAACAGCATCTGCGTATCCCAATCATCCGCGCTCAGCGGCCAGCCATGGTGAAACATGATCGGCTGCCCCGTGCCCCAATCCTTGTAATAAATCTCCGTTCCGTCCTGGGTTTTGAAGAATGGCATCTGTCGTCTCCTTTGCGGTCGAGGTGCACTCGTTTTTATGAAGCTCCTGCATATATACCGCGCACCTGTGCACTCTTCTTCAAGAAAGCGTTTAGCCCTCCTCACACCCCGCCACAAAGCGAGAAGGCGTCCCTCAGGACGCCCTCTCACTTCACCAAAACATCGGTCTACAGGTATGACCTACTTCTTCGCCGCAGCTTCCGGCTTGGCGGACAACGCCTCGCCCAGCTCGCGAATGTGCTTTGCATTGGCGTTCTCTTCGCCGCCCACCTTGACCGTGTCCTTGCCGATCGTCACCAACAGCTTGTGCACAGCCTCGCTGTCCAGCTCCTTGGCCTGCAGCAGCTTCTTTAGCTTGCCCAGGTCGGTCAGCACCTTCTTCACGCCCTCGTGGTCGTGCTTGGAAAGGTAGTCCTCCCACCCTTCAATGTTGGTGATCGCCTTCTCAACGGGCATCTTCTCAAGTCCTGCGTGCACAGCCTCGGTTGTGCTCTTCAAACGTGTCGTCGGCATTGTGTCGTCACTCCTCTTTCCTTGCGTTCCGTTCCCGGTCGCCGAAACAGTCAGATGGCACCCGCATCCCGCACGCCCGCGCCCTCCTCGCGCCACTTCCATCTCACGGCAAACTTCCCGAAACCTGGAAGGGAGTCACAGGTCTGTCACCCTGTTGCAACCTGGCACCCATCTCCAGGCACAAACAGCAACGCCCCCGAGCCATCGCTCCGGGGGCGCCACCAGGCCGCAGGCGAACCTACTTCTTCGCGTCCTCGTACTCCTCGTGCCAGGCCGTCTGGATGGCCTCCAGAATGCCCTCGTTCGACTTCGCCTTGTCGCCCACAAATCCGGGCAGCTCCGTCACATACTGGTGCAAATCCGTGAACCGCACCGTGTACGGATCCATATCGGGAAACTTCTCCTGCAGCTGGATCCCGATCTCTTCGGCATCCGTCCACTCAATCTCTCGCGGCATCATTCTCTCCCTTTAGCTTCCTGGCCCGTGGGCCGGCTTGCCTTCCTGCACATAGTTCCGATTCCACTTCGGAATCTCCACAACATAGCTGCCCGGCTTCTCGATCACCGCTTGGCAGCCCAGCCGCGAGTTCAGCTGCAGCCCAGCCGCTGTCTCCATCCGGTCCAGCTCCAGGTCCTCCGCCTCGCTCACACCCTCGGCACCCTTGGTCACGTGCAGATGGCATGTCGTACACGCGCACACACCGCCGCAGGCGTGGTCCAGAAAGATCCCGTAGTTCTCCGCCACGTCCAGAAACGACATCGGCAGCCCGTGCCCGTCATACGGCATCGAGCCAAACGGAAACTCCACAACCCTGCCCTCGGGCTCAAACCGAACCCGCACCATGCCCTCGGCCGGCGGCTTGGTCTCGTCCACAACCTGCTCCTGCTTTATCTCGCTCATCGCACCTCATACCATCTGTAACGCAACACAGCACACATTCTGGTCTTACTTCTCCGTCGGCCCGTCAGCCCTGGGTGTCTCCGGCGCGTTCGGTTCACGATCCTTCGCATCCGCTCGCTCCGCCTCCACAACATCTGCTTTGGCAAAGGGATGCGGCGCCGTTGGGCCCTCGCCCATCTTCTCACCCGCCGCGCCCATCGTCTGCCCCTTCATCGCTCCACCTACCGCCGCGTCCATCATCAGCTCCGCAAAGCGCCGCGTCGCCTTGTCTACCCGCTCAATGCCCTGCCGAATGATCGTGTAGTTCCCGCCGCTCACCGAGGCCTTCAGCTCCATCACCTCCAGCTCAATCGTCGAGATCTCCTTCGAGGTCAGCTGTTGCCACGCCGCGTGCGTCTTGCCCTTCTCAATCGCGGCCAGGATCGTCTCTGCCTCATTCTTCGCCTCAATCACCTGTCGCTCGGTCAAGTCCGCCTCCGCGTTGTCAAACGAATCCAGAATCATCGACTCCACCTGCTCGTCGGTCAGCCCATAGGTCGGCTTCACCTGGATCTGAGCCTCCTGCCCGCTTCGCTGCTCGCGTGCCGAAACCTGCAGAATCCCGTTCGCATCAATCAGGAACTTCACCTCAATCCGTGGCAGCCCCGCTACCATCGGCGGTATTCCTTTCAAATCGAAGCGCGCCAGCGACCGGTTGTCCTTGGCCAGCTCGCGCTCGCCCTGCAACACATGAATCGCCACATTCGTCTGCCCGTCCACACCCGTCGTAAAGTGCTCGGTCGCACTCGCCGGCACGGTGGAATTCCGCTCAATAATCTTCGCCACCACACCGCCCAGCGCCTCAATCCCCAGGCTCAGCGGCGTCACATCCAGCAGCAACAGATCTTCCGTCGCCGCGCTCGCCTGCCCGCTCAGAATCTGCGCCTGCACCGCCGCTCCCAGCGCGACCACCTCGTCAGGGTTCAGCTCCGTGTGCGGCTTCTTCCCGCGCGCCTCCAGCCCAAACACCTCGCTCACCAGCCGCCGCACCGCCGGTATGCGCGTCGACCCGCCTACCAGCACCACCTCGTCAATCTGCTCCGCCGTCACCTTGGCGTCCTTCAACGCCTGCCGGCACGGCCCCGCCGTCCGCGCAATCACGCCCGCAATTAAGCCCTCAAACTGCTCCCGCGTAATCTCCCGCGTGTACCGCTGCCCCGCTGGCAGCTCCACGTTCAGCCGCGCCGTCTCGCCGTCCGAGAGCGCAATCTTCGCGTCAATCACCGCCTTGCGCAGCGCCTGCACCGTCTCACTCGAGCCCCGCACATCTACGCCCAGATCGCCCTGGATATCATCGAGCGCAACCGCGATCAGCAGGTTGTCGATGTCGTCCCCGCCCAGGTGTGTGTCGCCCCCCGTCGCCACCACCTCGAAGATGCCCTCGTGCAGCTTCAGCACCGACACATCAAAGGTCCCGCCGCCAAAGTCATACACCGCGATCAACCCGTCGCGCTGCTTGTCCAGTCCATAGGCCAGCGCCGCTGCCGTCGGCTCATTCACCAGCCGCAGCACCTCCAGCGCCGCAATCCGCCCCGCATCCTTGGTCGCCTGCCGCTGTGCATCGTTGAAGTAGGCCGGCACCGTGATCACAGCCTTCGTCACCGGCGCGCCAAAGAACCGCTCTGCATTCCGCTTCAGCTGCTGCAACACATAAGCGCCCACCTCCGGCGGCGTCAGTGTCAACCCGCCCACCTCCAGCCGAATCACATCCGCCCCACCCGCAGCAGCTGCGTTCTCCACCTCCGGCCCGCCACCCGGCCCGTCCGATCCCTCGCGCGCCACCACACCCTCACCCGGCTGCACCTCCGGTCCGCCACCTGGCCCATCCGCCGCCGGCGCCCCAGCCGACTCGCCAGCCAGCCGGAACGGAAACAGCTTCAACTCCTCCACCACCTCGGCCCGCCCACGCCCCATCAGCCGCTTCGCCGAATACACCGCGTTGCCCGGCGACCGCAGCAGCATCCCGCGTGCCGCGTTCCCCACCTGGAACCCCGTACCCTCTTCATCGAACGCCACCACGCTCGGCACCAGCCGATCCCCATCCTCTCCCGGAATCACCGTCGGCGTGTCCCCATCCATAAACGCCACCAGGGAATTCGTCGTTCCCAAATCAATCCCAACAACCCGCTCGTCCGCCATTACGCCTCACTCACTCCGCCGCAAACCCGCCCGCGGCCCATCTCCCCATCATCGCATCCGGGCCCGCGCAAGATCCTTGCCTGCCCGTCCTGCTTCCCCATAGGATGTCTCCCGACGCACCGACGCATCGCCCCGGGCCCACTCTCCCCATCCATTCCCTGCAAGGAGCGCCCATGGCCGCCACAGGCTCCACCCTCATTCCTACCCTCCGCTACCGCGACGCCCACGCCGCCATCGACTGGCTCTGCCGCGTCTTCCCTCTCACTCGTCACGCCGTCTTCGAAGGCCCGAACAACACCATCGCTCACGCCGAACTCACCTGCGGCGCCGGCATGATCATGCTCGGCTCAGCGGAAGCCGGCGACCCGCTCGCCGCCGTCCGCACCCAGCCCGACGAGGTCGGCGGTCGCTCCACCTGCACCCCCTACCTCATCGTCCCCGACTGCGAGCCCGTCTACGCCGCCGCCCAGGCCGCCGGCGCCAGCATGGTCATGCCCCTGCAAACCATGGACTACGGCGGCAAAGCCTTCACCTGCCTCGATCTTGAGGGTCACCTCTGGTCCGTCGGCGAGTACACCCCCTGGGCCAGCCAGCCCGCCTAAGCTTTACCCCACCACATCGTCCGCGAACGCCACCCCCCAAACCCGCATCCCTCTCGGTATGGAAGAGCTCAACCCCTACGGACACCACCTCGGCGATCTCGACCCCGCCCAAGTCATGCGCGAAACCCCCGGCCGCCTCCGCGATCTCCTCGCCGGCCTCTCCCCCGAGCAGATCGACACCCGCCCCGGCCCCAACAAGTGGTCCCTCCGCGAGATCATGGCCCACATGGCCGACTGCGAGATCGCCTTCTCCTGGCGACTCCGCCAGATCCTCGACGCCGACCAACCCACCCTCGCCCCCTTCGACCAGGACCGCTGGTCCGCCCACTACAGCCCCTACACCCTCCAGGCCGCTGAAACCACCTTCGACGCCCTCCGCTCCTGGAACCTCCTCCTCCTCACGGCCGTCTCGGACGCCGATCGCGCCCGCACCGCCACCCACCCCGAGCGCGGCACCGTCACCTTCCAGTCCACCGTCGAAAACATCGCCGGCCACGATCTCCACCACATCCGCCTGCTCGAAGCCACCCGCAAAAAGGAAGCCGCCCCAGCCGTTCCCTCCCCCTCCTAACCCACGCGCCCTCGCCCACCCGGCGAGGGCCATCCTTCACTTCGTCCCGCTCGGCTTCCGCACCGCCGCCCCCGTCGCCTCCGGCATCCCAAACCGCGGCGACCCATCCCGGTTCCACGTAAACCGCTGCGCCCGCGGCGATCGCAGGTCGCCGCATCCCTCCCCCGTGTTCGCATTCGCGTGGTAGATGATCCAGTCCTCTTTGCCATCCGGCGACCGGAAGAAGCCATTGTGCCCCGGCCCAAACACCCCGCGCTTCGGTGCCTCAACGAAGACCGGGTGGTCCAGCTTCCGCCAGCTCTTGGCATTCAGCAGATCCGCCCCGGCCGTCGTCTGCACCTCGCCCAGCTCATACCGGTCCGTCCAGCACGCTGAGGCTGAATAGATCAAAAATACCCGGCCATCATGCTGCAGAATCTCCGGCCCCTCATTCACGTTCACGTGCCGTCCCGGCAGGTCGCCCACCGTCTCCCACGGATACTCCGGATGGCTCACCATCACCCGCGGCCCCTCCACCGTCCACGGATTCTTTAGCCGGGCAAGGTAGATGTTCTGCTGCCCATCTACATCCCCCTCCCAGCCAGACCACAGCAGGTAGAGCCGCCCATCCCCGCCCGGCCCATCATTCCGAAATGCCGTCGCATCAATCGCCCACTTGTCCGTCGCATCCCCCACCTTGCCGTTGAACGTCCACTCCCCCTCCAGCGGGTTTGCCGCCCCGTTCTCCAGCACATAGATCCGATGCCCCTCGTTCTTGCCCCCGTCCGCCGCCACGTAGAGGTACCACTTGCCGTCAAACTTGTGCAGCTCCGGCGCCCACAGCTCCTTCGACCACCGCGTCCCCTCCGGCGGCGTCCACACCACCTTCCGCTCCGCATGCGCAAGATCCGTCACATCCCGCGTCCGCCACAGCGTCACGTTCTTGCCCGTCGAGTTCGTGTAGAAATACCAGCCGCCGTCCTGCACCACCCACGGGTCCGGCCCATGCGGGAGGAGCGGCTCCTGAAAGCGCCCCCGCTCCGCCGCTCCTGCCAGCATCCCTGTGCCCAGCAGCACGCCCGCGCCAACCCCCATCCAGCTCGCTTTGCTCAACATCCTCTCTCTCCCTCTGCCGATCTGCCCCTTCGCACCCCGGCGCGTAGCAGCCCGCTTGCAGGTGGGCTACCCTTGGCGGAGAACCGGGGCGCCACACCGCCAAGCTCGCTCCCACGTCGTCAGCGCGCGCTTGCAACCGCAAGGGTGCACCCGCTCTCAACTCATACTGAAGCCTGTCCGCTCGTTGAACCGCATCGGAACACTCATCTAGGGAACCCATGGAACTCACCAAAGATCAGCGCACCAGGCTTTTAGAGAAGATACAGGCAGCAGTTTCCGCAAAGTTCTACGACCCTGCCTTCGACGAGACAAAGTGGCACGCGCTTGTATCCCGGCATCGGGCAGCCATCCTCGACGCCGGAAGCACAGCCGACTTCGAGAAAGGCATATCCAGACTCCTGAATGAACTCTCCCCCAGAACTCTGGGTCTGCTCTCAAAGCACACACCCATCACACCCAGAAACGCCATCAACGCCAGCTTCTCGGTACAGCGCATCGACGGGGAACGACGGTGGGTCTTTCAGGACATTCTGCCCGGAGGCGTCGCCTCGGCGGCCGGTGCAACACCCGGAGACGTCCTTCTGCAGATCAATGGCAACATGGCACAGCCAGCGGAGGGCAACGCCGGCGAGCCGCAGTTCGAGATGCGGGAGACCATCACGACCGAAGTGGCAAGGGGCAATCCATCATCTGAAGAGACGCTGCACCTGAAAACCGCTTCCCCCAGGTACAAAGACAACCCCTACTCCGAGCCCAAAGCGCTGGTCGCTGAGGACAAAGGCAACGGAACTGCGTACCTCAGGGTCAGTCTCTTTCCCGGCAAAATCGGGATAGACTTCGCTCGCGAACTCGACGAACTCTTCAGCAGCCGCTTCGCCACAGCACAACGCCTCCTCATCGATCTGCGCGGAAACCCCGGCGGTGGCATCGGGGGGCTGGCCCTGATGAGCTATCTCACGCCGAACAGGCTGCCCGTCGGGTACAGCAGGAATCGCAAGATGGCTCAGCAACATCAGGACCCCTCGACCCTCCCCATCTTCAGCAAGGTCCCCCGCTCCAAACTCGCCATCCCACGGCTTGCCCTCAAATTCGCCGGAAAGACCTCGGTCTATCTCTACACCGAAGCACTCGGCCAGCAGAGCTTCCGCGGCAAGATCGTCATCCTGGTCAACGAGCATGCAACAGGAGCCGCAGAGATGCTGGCGCAGTTCGCACAGGAAAGTCAGCTTGCAACGATCATCGGCACAAAAACACCTGGCCGCCTGGTCTCGCGAAGCGCAACAAAGTTGGGCAACGGCTATAGGCTGGTGATCCCCGTAGCGGCCTACATCAGCGCCAGGGGCAAACAGATCGAAGGGCACGGTGTTGTGCCCGATATCGACGTTCCCTGGTCGTACCAGGACGCCGCCGCAGGAAGAGACAATCAGCTTGAAGCTGCCGTGGCTCTGCCTGTCTAGGCGTCCCGTGTAGAGCATGGCAGAGGACGCACCCGGAACCCGTCTCATCAGGTCTGCCGGTACGGCAAAGGAGGGGACACGTTGAATCCCAGGAACGCAGAAAACACGCACGACGCTCTGTCCACGGCTGATGCCCGGATCCTGTCCGTCAACATCGGGTCTCTGCGACATATCGAGTTCTTCGGGGAAACGGTGACGACAGGCATCTTCAAGGACCCGGTCGATGCGCGAGTGATGGCTCGCCCGCTGGGCCTTGCTGGCGACATCCAGGCCGATCTCACCGTTCATGGCGGCCTGGACAAGGCGGTCTATATCTACCCCCAGGAGCACTATGCCTCCTGGGAAGCCCTGCTGGGGAAGAGCCTCAACGCGGGCAGCTTCGGGGAAAACATCACCTCCGCCGGTCTCCAGGAGCACGAGGTCTTTATCGGTGAGACCTTCCGCTTCGGACAGGCGCTCCTGCAGGCCATCCAGCCGCGGAGCCCGTGCTACAAACTGCAGATCCGATTCGAACGCCACGATATGACGGCTCTGTTTGCCCGGCAAAAGTGGCCCGGATGGTACGCTTCAGTCCTCCAGGAAGGCACCGTCGGTGCAGGCGACCAGATCATCCGGGTCGACCGGGCTCAGACCGAGGTCAGCATCGCCGATGTGTGGCGGTACAGCTTCTCGGAGTTCGCGGACGAAGAAACCTCCCGCCGTGTCTCCGCACTCAGGTGGCTTCCCGATTTCTGGAAGAAACGCATCGCCCGCTAATCTCCCCACGCACACCGGGACTCGCTGCACACCCTGGGTCTTTCGACATAAGCTGGCTCAGGATCGCAGCCTCACTTACGCGGTCAGAAGAGCTCTGATGCGGCTCGCAATGTGCTCGGCATGAGTTTCAAGCGCGAAATGTCCCGTGTCCAGCAGCTCCACCGTCGCATTGGGTATGTCCTTGCGGAAGGCCTCCGCGCCTGCAGGATAAAGAACGGATCGTTCTTTCCCCAGATAGCGAGCATCGGCGGTGCAAACCTGCGAAAGTACTCCTGAAACGCGGGGTATAGCTTCACGTTGTTTTCGTAGTCTTTGAATAAGTCGAGTTGGATGTCGGCATTGCCGGGCCGCTGCATCAGCGCTGCATCCAGGGTGTAGCCATCCGGCACCACAGCCTCTGCATCGGCCACACCGTGCGTGTACTGCCAGCGGACTGCATCCAGCGCCGTAAAGGGTCGCAACGCTTCGCGATTTTCTGTTGTGGGCTCGCTCCAGTAGCGCCGAATCGGGCTCCAGGCGTCTCCCAAACCCTCATCGTAGGCATTTCCATTCTGCGAAATGATCGCTGTCACGCGCTCCGGGTGTGCCAGCGCCAGCCGAAAGCCGGTCGGTGCGCCGTAGTCAAACACATACAGGGCGTAGCGTTCCAGCTTCAGCTCCTCGGTAAACGCCTGGATCGTCTTCGCCAGGGAGTCAAACGTATACCCGTAGTTCCGCTCAGCCGGTACCTCGGTGTACCCAAACCCCGGTAAGTCTGGCGCAATAACGCGGAAGCGGTCCGCCAGGAGCGGCATCAAGTCGCGATATTGGAAGGAAGAAGCAGGAAAGCCATGGAGAAGCAAAAGCACCGGCGCCGTCGGGGCACCTGCCTCACGGTAGAAAATGCGAACACCATCGGCTTGCACAAAGGCATGTTGAAGTGGCATCGTACGACTCCCTTTCTTCTCCTAAATCCTTCCAACTGCCCTGCCGGGTAGCGTCGGCTCGGGTACTCAAACATCGCGGTTCTCCCATGCTGCAGGGCGTCTCCGGCGAGCTTCGACAGACGGAACCGAGTCGGCAGCCAAACCGCAGCAGTCGCCTCGTCTCCCCGCGCAGCCCCCAAGCCGCTACTCCAACGCCTCGAGCACGTCCCGCACCAGGTTCCGCACATAGCTTCGCCGGTTCAGCAACGCCACCATCCCGTCGCGCGCCTTGGTCTTTCCCGCCGCATCCCCCGCGTCCACCGCCGTGTCCCACTGCTCCCACAGCCGTTCGAGTTCCGTCTGCGTCGCCTGCAGCATCCCTTCAAAGTTCGCCCGCGCCCCTTCCAGGTCCTTTCGCAGCTGCGGATCATCCTCCCCAAACCGCTTGTTCGCGCGCATCTCCTCAAGCTGCATGTTCAGCTCAAACGCCTCCTCCAGCAGCTCCGGCGGCGCCACCTGCTTCTTTGCCCCGCCACTGGCGCGCGCCGCCTCCGTCGCCGCCTTGCTCTGCTCCTCCATCTCCACGCCTTCAAGCTTCAGCAGGTACTGCGTCCGCGCAATCGGATCCTTCAGCGTCCGGTAGGCGTCGTTCAGCTCCGAGCTCGCCCGCAGCGCACCCTCCTGCTCCTCCTTCGGCTTGGCGGCAAACCGGTCCGGATGGAGCCGCCGCGACTTCGCGTAGAACTCCCGCTCCAGCCCCGCCCCGTCCACCCGGAGCTTCGCCGGCACAATCCCAAACAGACTGAAGTAGTTATCGCTCGCATCATGTCTCATCCCGTCCAGCTTACCCCCATCCCAGCTCTCCCCCCGCCGCGCCCGCGGGCGCACGGGCCCACATCTCCGCACCTCGCTCCGCCGTACCCATCCCGCAGCAGAGCGAGGTTGACGCCCACATCCTTGGCGCAACCAACCCCTCACCCCCGCCACCCCACACTGGCGCAACACCCGGAAGGACCCCTCTAAACTACTGCTGCACCTTTCCCATCCTGCCAACAGAAAGGGCATCTCCAAGACACCTGAGGTCCGGACCTAAACTCAATCGTTTGAAGATTTTGCGCAAATAAGGTACAGGGGGAGGGGGGTACTCCCGGACAGCAGAAAAGGCCAGGCTAGTGCCTGGCCCTCTGCACCGCCCAGGCTCCTAGCCCTTAAACGGTCATCAGTTCCTTTTCCTTGGTCTTAAACAGGTCCTCGATGCGCTTGATCTCGATATCGGTCAGCTGCTGCACCTCATCGTTCGCCCGCTTCTCGTCGTCAGCCGAGATCAGCTTGTCCTTGGCTGCCTTCTTGATCTGATCATTGCCGTCCCGCCGGATGTTGCGGATCGCCGTCTTGTGGTCTTCCAGCGTCTTGTTCAGCTGCTTCACCACCTCGCGCCGCCGCTCCTCGGTCATCGCCGGCACCGGCACCCGCACCACCTTGCCGTCCGTCATCGGGTTCAGCCCCGTGCCACTGGTCCGGATCGCCTTCTCCACCGCACTCACGATGCCGCCGTCATAGGGCGTCACCAGGATCAGCGTCGGCTCCGGCGCTGTCACCTGCGCCAGCTGCGAAACCGGGGTATCCGTACCGTAGTAGTCCACCTTGATCTGGTCCAGCATGTGAACATTGGCCCGGCCCGTACGCGCCGACGCCAGGTTCGCCCGGAAGTCCTCCACCGACTTCTCCATGCGCGACCGCAACTCCGTATGAACGTCCTTTAAAGCCACAATACTTGCCATCGCCGATGCCATCTCGTCCCTGCCTCACAGCGCGTCTGCGCCTCTTGGATTCCAGGGCGCTTCCGCGCCGTTTATCTGCTGCCTCTTGGATTCTATCTACCGGTCGCCTGCCCCGCCTCAAACGGCGTCAGACCACCACTGCTCCCTAGGATGCGTCTCGGCCGGCATCTCTCCCCCAAAACCACGCGGCCCACGCGGCCGCTCTCATCTCACGCAGCACTCGCTTCGCCCGCCAGCTTCCTAGCCCACAAACAGCGGCCGGATGTGCCGCTCCCACAGGTTCTCCGTCACATTCCGCTCCACCGCCTCCCGGTTCGCTTCCAGCGCGCCCAGGTACCGATCCCCGAGCCGCGCCGCCACCTTGAACCCCACATGCAGCAGCTGCCGCAGGCTCGGGTTGTAGAGCGGATCGTTCGGAACATGCCGCAGCGCCCGCACGTACTGCTCTGCCGTCCAGCCTGCCACGGCCTCGGGCCTCGGCAGGCTGCTCCGGTCGATGTCGATCACCGTCGCATAGGGCACGCACAGCTCGTCGGCCCGCCGGAAGGCCTCCGCATAGATCTCCTTGGCCACCACCAATCCGTCGCCGCCCGCCTCCGCCAGCCCCACCACCTCCTCCAGCCAGGTAGTTCCAGCCGTCTTCACGTGCACACCGGCACCAAAGGCCGCCACACCCGCCCGGATGGCAGGGTAGATCGAGAACTTGTCCGACCCCGAGTGCACGCTCAGCTTCAGGTTGCTGGGCAGGCCGTACCGCTCGACCGCGTAAGCCACCGTGGCCACGTCGTCGTGGAACTCCCGCGCAAATGCCTCCACGTCGCCCACGTAGTCCACCCCCTTGTTGAACCGTCCCGTGAACTTGGGCGCAACCGTCTGGACCGGGATGCCCTCGTCCGCCATTGCGGCCAGGATCACCAGCAGCTCCGGCGGCGTCTGCGGCCGGGCCGTCTCGTCCATCGAGACCTCCGTCACGAACCCACCGGCCCCCTTCCGCTCCACCACCGCCCGCCATACCCTGCCGGCCTGCTGGACCGCTGCGAGAAAGGTGCCGGTAGCCTGTTCGAGGAAGGCGCGGTCAAGCGCGAACTCCTGGGCGATGCCGGGAATCTGGAGTGGCTGTTGCAGCTCCGGATGTCGCGCCAGGAACGCCGCCTGGTCGTCCTGTGAGGGCGGAGTGCCCAGCAGGTCCGCGACGTCGATGGTGAAGAAGTCGCAGGGCTCGAGGTAATGCTCGTAGGTCGCGAGCGTGATGTGGTCCGCGTCGACGAAGTACGGGTCTGTCCAGCCAAGCGCGGCGACAGCGGCATCGGCGGCCGCGCGGGTCTGGAGCGAGGAGGAGCCGATGATCGTATGTTCCCGGTGCGACTTGTTCCACACGGGGGCCACTACTACGCCAGCTTCCCTGGCCAACACACAGGCCTGCAGTTGCGCCTTTGCTTCCCGTGCGAACCGATCGCCCACGCCTATGCTGAACTTTGGCAGCTGCATTGTTTGTCCCTTCTCCTTGTGCTCTTCTTTCGTGCTTCAGGGAGTGACGGCGACGCCGACCAGGTCCTGACGCTCGGCGCTTTCCAGCTTCTCCTGAAGCGCCCACAGACCGGCCGATGGTGTGCTGATGTAGAAGACCTCTTCGCCGTCGGGCATGGTGTTCCAGCCTTCGAGCATGCAGTCTGCCGGGTAGCGCGCCTCAGCCTCCCCCAGGTCCGCGTACTCGTAACCAACGCCCTCGATCTCCTCACGGGTGAGATGGCCCGGTGCGTAGCGGATGGTGAAGCGGCCTTCGCTGGAGCCGTGGATCAGGTGGGCAACGCCGTGCGGGATCTCCTGCATATCGGCCTCGGTGCGGTAGAGCCCGAGGGTGCGTTCGGTTCCCTTGTAGCCGTACTTGCGGATCAGTGCGTCGACCTCCGGCTGTTCGCCGAAGCGCTCAACGCCGGGCGCAATGATCAGGAGCTCGCCGCCATCGGCCAGGGCCATGCGTGTGCGGTAAACGGCCTTGTTGGCGACCCAGGTGGAGCGGAACTCGTCGGCCTGCATGACGGCGACGATCTTGCGCACGGGCTTGCCGAAGAGAGTGATGTTTTGCTCACGGCTGGCGCGGGCTGCTTCCAGATAGGTTTCGAGGTCGTCGCCCACATAGATGCCGCTGGTAACGAGCCGATTGTGAGCGTCGCGGCGCATGACGATCTGAAGGTAGACGTCGGGCAGATGGGCGAGCATGGTGGCTTCCGCCCAGTTGTAGCAGGCGCGCAGCGGCGTAACGAGACAGCCGAGGTTGCGCTCGATCCCGTAGACGGCGGCGGCAATGTGAGAGGAGCAGATGGTGTCTTTGCCGCCTACACCGATGAAGTAGTTCTTGTTGTGATTGGCAAAGCCGAGGACCTCGTGCGGCACGACGTGACCGACGTTGACGATGAGGTCCCACTGCTCTTCCATCAGCTTGCGGTTGAGGTCGACGGGGATGGGCCAGTCCGCCGCGCCGCCCGTGGAGGTGCGCACCATCTCAGCCGGAATCTCGCCGAGGCGCACGCAGCCGTCACGCCAGTCGTGAGCAAAGATTCTTTCTTCCGGGACAGAGCCAAACATGGCGCGATTTTCTTCCGGCGTGTGTGGCTGGTGCTGCCCGAGTGTGGGGATCACCTCGACATAGGCGCCTGTGGCGTCGAGCTCGCGATACAGCAGCTCGGTGATGCGACCGGCGCCGGAGTGGGCACGGGTAAGATCGGGCGGCAGCAACAGAACGCGGCGGAGCTCACGGCCCAGGCGGGCGGGCGCCTCTCCGAGCAGTCGCTTGACGGCACCCTCAATCTGCTCTGCGGAGACCTCCGCTGCTTCGACGGAAAACCACGGCATGGTGCTGCTCCTTGTTGCGGCGAGGGATCGCTGCGGAAGTGCTGCTTACTGATTGACGCCGCTCGCCAGAAATCCGCCATCGACGACGATGGTCTGCCCGCTGGTGAAGGAGGCGGCTTCGCTGGCGAGAAAGACGGTGGCTCCCACGAGTTCTTCGGTCCTGCCGAAGCGGCCCATGGGGGTGCGCAGCTTGAGTTCCTGGCCGCGGGGCGTGCTGTCCAGCAGTTGGGCGTTGAGATCGGTGCGGAAGACGCCGGGGGCGACGGCGTTGACGACGACGCCGCGACGCGACCACTCGACGGCGAGCGAGCGGGTGAGGGAGACGACGCCCGCCTTGCTGGCGGCGTAGGCGGCAACCTCGTTGAGCGCCACGAAGGAGTTGAGCGAGGCGACATTGACGATGCGGCCGTAGCCGCGCTCGAGCATGACGCGGCCGAAGACCTGACAGCTGCGCAGGGTTCCGGTGAGGTTGGTTTCGACGATGTCACGCCACTCGGCTTCGTCCTGCTCGAGGGTGGGGGTGCGCTTGATCTTGCCGGCGCAGTTGACCAGGATGTCGATCTGCCCGAACTCCCGCAGGACATCTTCGCGCAGGCCTTCGAGCTGAGCGCGGTCTCCGATGTCGGTGGCGCGGCGGAGCGTTTTGGCACCACGCTCTTCGATGGCGGTGGCGACCTCCTGCAGCGGCTCGTCACGGCGGCCGGTGCTGACGACGGCTTTGGCTCCTGCGTCAACGAGACCGAGGCTGAGGGCCCGGCCGATCCCGGTGGTGCCGCCGATGATGACGGCGACCCGACCTTCAAGGCTTAGTGGATGCTTCACGCCTGAACACCTCCGGCTCCATGCTCCAGGTCACCGACGCGCTGAAGCCTGGGGACGATGAGGAGCAGGAGCACCAATGCTAAAAGATAGACCGAGCCGGCCAGACCGAACAGGGGCGCATAGCTGTGGGTGCGCTCGAGCACACGGCCGGCGACGATGGACAGCAGCACACCGCCCACCGAGCCGGCCATGCCACCGATGCCCACGACTGAACCGACGGCAGCGCTGGGGAACATATCTGACGCCGTGGTGAAGAGATTGGCCGACCAGCCCTGGTGGGCGGCGGCGGCCAGGCTGAGCAGGGCGATCGCCTTCCACTCCGCGCCGACACCGGCAGCCCACAGGATGGGGACGGAGCCGGCGGCGCAGACCAGCATGGCAGCAAGACGGGAGCGGTGGAGCGGCAGGCCCAGGCGGGTGAAGAGCGCCGGGAGCCAGCCGCCGCCAATGCTGCCGACAGCCGAGACGTTATAGACGAGGATGAGCGGCAGACCGAGGTGCGACAGGCCGAGGTGGAAGCGGCGGTCGAAGTAGCCGGGGAGCCAGAAGAGATAGAACCACCAGATGGGGTCTGTGAGGAACTTGGCGCCGGCGAAGGCCCAGGTCTGGCGGAGGCCGAGCAAGCGGCGGAGGGGGATGGGTGTACCGGCGGCGGCAGCCTGGCTTTGGATATGGGAGAGTTCTTCCCCGGTGAGGGTGGGGTGCTCGGCCGGCCGGCGATAGCGCCAGTACCACCAGACGATCCAGGCGAGCGAGAAGGCGCCGGTGGAAAGGAAGGCGGCGCGCCAGCCGTAGTGGAGGGTGACCCAGGGAACGAGAGCCGGGGCGAGAATGGCGCCGACGTTGGCGCCGGAGTTGAAGATGCCGGTGGCCAGGCTGCGCTCGCGCGGGGGAAACCATTCGGCTACGGTCTTGATGGCGGCGGGGAAGTTGCCGGCCTCGCCCAGCCCGAGAAAGACGCGGGCGATGCCGAAGCCCATGGCCGAGCGGGCGAGGGAGTGCGCCATGGCGGCGACGCTCCAGGTGCCCATGATGGCGGCGTAGCCGATACGGGAGCCGAGGCGATCGACGATGCGGCCGGCGACGAGCAGGCCGACGGCATAGGCTGCCTGGAAGGCGGCGATGATGTAGCCAAACTGAACTTCCGTGAGGCCGATGCTCACTTCAAGCGTCGGCTTGAGCAGGCCGATGACCTGGCGATCCATGTAGTTGATGGAGGTGGCGGCGAAGAGCATGCCGCAGATGGTCCAGCGCACGCGACCCGGGGAGCGGCTGCCCTGCGCGGGAGCGGCCGCGGCGGTGCTCATGGGGTGCCCAGCCGGTAGGTTTGGCGGACGAGGTTGACGGTGAGGTCCTGGGCAACTTCTGCGGCTTCGTCTTCGTCGAGCCGGCCCTCGGCGACCAGGCGGGCGAGGAAGGCGCAGTCCATGCGGCGGGCGACGTCGTGCCGGGCCGGGATGGAGAGAAAGGCGCGGGTGTCGTCGTTGAAGCCGGCGGTGTTGTAGAAGCCGGCGGTCTCGGTGACCTGAGTCCGATAGCGAAGCATGCCTTCGGGGCTGTCGTGAAACCACCAGGGCGGGCCGAGGCGGAGGCAGGGGTAGTGGCCGGCGAGGGGGGCGAGTTCGCGGCTGTAGGTGGACTCGTCCAGCGTGAAAAGCACGAGAGTGAGGGCGCGCTCGTTGCCGAAGCGGGCGAGCAGCGGCTGGAGGCCGCGGACGTAGTCGGTGGGCACGGGGATGTCAGCGCCGACGTCGCGACCGTAGCGCTTGAAGAGCTGAGGATTGTGATTGCGGTAGCTGCCGGGGTGCAACTGCATGACGAGGCCGTCGTCGAGGCTCATGCGAGCCATCTCTGTCAGCATCTGCGCGCGGAAGAGCTCGGCGTCGGCGGGAGTGGGGGCTCCGCCGGTGACGAGGTGGAAGAGGCGCTCGGCTTCGCTGTGGCTGAGATCCGCGGTGCGGGCGGTGGGGTGGCCGTGATCGGTCGCAGTCGCGCCCATGGCTTTGAAGCGCTGTCGCTCTTTGCGAAGGGCGGCGAGGTAGCCGGTCCAGGTTGCGGTGTCTTCCCCGGCCTGCTCGGCCAGCTTACGGAGGTTGGCGTGGAAGCCGGCAAACTCCGGGTCGACGACAGCGTCCGGGCGGAAGGTGGGCAGCACGCGCCCGGGCCAGGCGGAGTCGCGGATGGCCTGGTGGTGCTCGAGCGAGTCGAGGGGCGAGTCGGTGGTGGCGAGGACCTCGATGCCGAAGCGGTCGAAGAGGGCGCGGGGGCGGAACTCCGGCTGCTGCAGGGCTTCGGAGATGGTATCGAAGTAGGTATCGGCAGTGGCGGCGCTGAGCCGTTCCTGGAGGCCGAAGAGCTCGGCGAAGGCGAAGTCGAGCCAGAGGCGGGTGGGGGTGCCGCGGAAGAGGAAGTAGTTCTCGGCAAAGAGGCGCCAGACGCGGCGGGGGTCCTGGATCTTGGGGGCACCGATCTCGAGGTCGTCCAGCGAGATGCCCTGGCTGTAGAGCATGCGGTGAACGTAGTGGTCTGGCTGGACAAAGAGGGTTGCGGGATCGGGGAAGGGCTCGTTGCGCGCAAACCAGGCGGCTTGGGTGTGCCCGTGGGGGCTGATGATGGGCAGACCGCGCACAGAGTCATACAGACGGCGGGCGATGGGGCGGATCGTGGGCTCTGGCGGCAGCAGCCGATCTTCATCCAGCAACAAGGCTGCTCTCCCCTTCCGCATGTGGCGACGGCCCAGCGGGCGTCAGATCACAAGACTGTAGCGACAGCCGAACAAGGCAGTCAACCTGTGGGGGACGAGGCGGATGCGATGGCGACGCCGATGTCTCGGCGATGCGGGCAAGCGTGGGGCAGCAGCGGGCGGTTCAGCCCTGCGCTGTGCCGAGGTGTAGCCCGCGCCACCAGCGTTGGAGGGAAGACCGCCCCCCGTTGAGCACGGCACGCGCAGCCAGGGAGGCAAAGGCGAGCGGATGGTGCCGGAGCAGGCTGCGCGAGACAGGGCGACCCAGGTCCAGGAGCTTCCAGATGTCAGGACGTTCCGCACGGACGCGGCGAAGAAAGCGCCGGGAGTCGCAGACAGGGTGGAGAAAGCCGTGCGGCGGGGTTTGGTAGACATCGGCTTCGAGGTGGGGTGGAGACCAGTCGTACTCGGAGGTGTCCCCAAACTCCTCCAGTGAGGCAAACTTCAGGCCAAGGCGACGGATCTCGGTAGGTACAAAGGCCTCGGCGCTGGGCCAGTAGGAGAGCTGCTGCTCGTGCAGTGTCATCTCCAGGCGGCGAGCGAAGAGCGCCTGCATGGCGCGCTGGGAGAAGGCCGAGACGCAGATCAGGGCGCCGAGGATCTCTCCGGAGGGGTAGACCTGCTGGTGCGGAGCCGTCCAGCACCAGTCCTGTGCGGTGCGCGCGATGGGTACACCAATGAAGTCGATGCCGCGGCGGCTCATCGTCGTGACGATCTCTTCCAGCGGCATGTGCACGCTCACGTCGTATTCCACGAAGATATAGACGTCGTAGTCGGGACGGAGCCGGAAGAATTGGTAGTGCGCATAGTCGGCGTTCCACCACAGAAGTGAGCCGCGCTCGAAGCGATCGGCGAGCCCAAGGCCGACCATCTCGGAACAGCTGGTGCGGATGACCTCGGGGTACGGGACTGGCCCGACCGGGCCGTTGGTTTCGTCTACTGATATATAGAAGTCGCCTGGTCCAGCCGCCGCGGCACATCGCTGGGCCTGGCGTTGAACGAAGTCGTCCCAAGCGTAGGTTTTGAAGACGACGGCAAAGGAAGCGAGGCGAAGAGACATACGGGGGAGGGCCTCAGACCGATAGCGAATGCCCTCAGCATACCGCGCCGGGCAAGCGCCCAAGGGCACCTCAGGCTGAGGAGTGTATCTAAAGATAACCAGAGAGCATCTTCTAGTTTGCTCTAGAAGTGCGGAAGGAATTTCTACAAGTAGGAAGTTTATAACTGGGATCAACCACCCTTAAGTAACCTGACTTAGTCGAAGGTGTTATTACCTGTGGGTTATCGGGGGCCTTTAGTGGGGTGGACTTACGCTGCAACATCAGTGAATCTTGTTGGGACGGTCGCAGCCAGCTGCTGCGGATGTGAGCCGAACTGGAGTTCAGGATGTAGCCTGATTCCTGAGGCGCAGGCAGACTGCCCTCAGTAAGCGATCGTGGCGGGTTGTAGCTCCAGCAGAAGCGAAGTGGGACCGAGCATTGCAGCCGTACGCCAAGGAGATGATGGGAATGATTCGCCGTCAGCACGCTGTCATCATCGGAGCTGGGCCAGCAGGACTTGCACCACTTTTCGCTGCCGCAAATACTGGATCACTGTCGAAACTTCTCTCAGCCGGAGTCACCATTGTCGAGCAGCAGCCCACCGTTGGCGCGGGTACGATCGGCAAGTACGGTGTCAATTCCGACAGCTCCGCCCAGGCATTTCTGGACATTCTCTCGAAGTGCCAGGACGTTCGACTGGCTCCGCTCTATGCCGATCCGGTCAGCGACAAACTGCGGCATCTGGGGAAGAGCTCTGTTCCGCTTACGCTGGTCAGCGAGTTTCTGGGGGCGGCTGGCACGCTGCTGTGTAACCTGATCACCACATCGGAACGGGGCCAGGTGCTTACCGGCTGTGTCGCCCGGCATATTCAGCGGATTTCGCCGGAGCTGTGGAGCACGGAAGTGAAGGATCTCTCCACTGGCGAAACGCTGACGATTCACTCCGATTTCGTTCTGATCGCGTCGGGCGGTCATCAGCCGAGCAACCGACTGTCTACGGATCCGATTGCGGACGTGCCACTGCTGCCGCGCTATGCCGGAAAGGTGCTGCAGTCGGACGCCGTGCTGGCCCACACAGGAACGGCTACTGTGCTTGCGGCGCTCGAAGGAAAGTCTTCGCCCAAGGTAGTGATCGTGGGTGGCTCAACCAGCGCGGGAGCCGTCGCTCTGCGCCTTCTGGATCGCACACCGGAGCTTTCATTTGGTCCAGGAGGGGTGACGATGATGCACCGTCGACCGCTGCGGATCTACTACGAATCGGAACAGCAGGCAGCCGAGGATCACTACGAGGAGTTCACGCCGGATGATGTTTGTGCCCTGACCGGAGCGGTGCACCGGCTGGCGGGCTTCCGGCTGGAGACGCGCGAGTTGATCATGCGGGTGCTGGGCATTGGCAATCGTCCGGCGGAGCCCCGCCTCAACCTCTTCTCTTTGAAGAAGCAGGGCGTGACTGCGGCAAGGCAGGTGCTGGATGAGGCCGATCTGATCATCGCGGCGCTTGGGTACCGACCGCGACTTCTTCCAGTTTTGGACGAGAAGCTGGAGCCGATTGAGCTGCTTGAGCCTTCCGAGCAGCGTTGGTCGGTTGTGGATGAATGTTGCCGGCTGCTGACTAACCGCGGCGAGGTGATCCCCGGATTGTTTGCCATGGGCCTGGCAGTTGGCCCGGGATCGGACAGCAGCCGCGGAGGCGAGCGCGAGTTTACCGGGCAGGTCAACAGCCTGTGGCTGTGGCAGCACACCCTTGGTCAGAAGATCGTCCAGCAATGGCTCTAGGCTGACGCAAGCAGGACGGTCGTATGTTGGGCACAGCAGGGCGAAGACGTGATGGAGCGAACGTCATGCAGGTCGACGGTGGAAGTAACCCGGGGATGATGGAAATGGAGAGGCCGGCGCAAGCTGAGTCTGCACAGGCGATCGACGTCGGCCTGCGATCGCCCATCCCGTTCATTAAGCCGGAACCTCCACAGCTTAGCCAGCACCTGGATCGACTTCAGGATCTTGAGGCCTCAGGTGTTTTCTCGAACTACGGACCAGTAAATACGAGGCTGGAACGGGAGTTCATCGCGCAGATGTTCGGAACAGGCCAGTGCCTGACGGTGTGCAACGCGACCACGGGCCTGATGCTCGCGATGCACGAGGTTTTGGGCGATGCCCGGCCGGACCGCCGCAAGTACGCCATCATGCCGTCGTTTACCTTCGCAGCGGCAGCACATGCCGCGCTCTGGTGCGGTTTGATCCCGCTGCTCTGTGACGTTGATCCGCTTACCTGGCTTTCCTCCCGGGAGAGCGAGGAACACTTGATCGCGAAGTACAAAGACGAGATTGCGGTCATCATGCCGGTGACGACGTTTGGCAACAGTTTGGATCTGCCACGGTACGCCAACCTAGCCGAGCAGCATGGTATTCCGATCGTGGTCGATGCAGCGGGATCGTTGGGGTGTTTGGACCAGACAGACCGAGGGTTTGGCAGCGGCTTCGAGTGGCCAGTGGTGTTTTCCATGCACGCGACGAAGCCGTTCTCCGTCGGGGAGGCGGGGCTTATCTATAGCGCCGATGCCAAGCGGATTGAGCGGCTGCGGGCGATGGCATCGTTCGGATTTGAAGAAGCGCGCACCGCCAGCATTTCGGGGCTGAATGCCAAGATGAGCGAGGTCACGGCGCTCACGGCCCTGTTGCAGTTGGAACGGTTTCCGGGTATCGCGGCTCGCAATGAGCTCCTCGGAGGGCTTTACCGCGATCTGCTGGACGCTCAGTTCGAGCAGCAGCAGCAGATCGGCAAGCGCCAGATTCGCGCCTTCTACAGCACGACGCTACCCACGCACTCTGCGGGGTGGCGCGACGCCGTGGTGCGCGGATTACGGGAACAGGGCATCGGGGCCGCAACCTACTTCAGCCCCCACATTGCGCAGCAGCCGTACTTCCAGCCACGGGTTGCGTGTGGCGATCTGACGGAGACGGAGCGACTGGCGCGGTCAATCGTGTCACTTCCCCTTCGTTCCAGCATGACGGAAGCAGAGGTATGCCGCGTAGTAGAGACCTTCCACGCGGTGGCAGAGCAGGAGTAAGACCAGGGCGGGGGAAGCTCCCCCGCGCCTCTCCGCCTGGGTTAGGCCGATCGTCTGCGTGAGGTCTGCGACAGGTGCCGGGAGAGCCGGCCTGAGGTGAACTTCGCTCCATAGGCAAAGCGGCACAGTGGCCCAAAGCTCTGAGCGGATGCAAGCCCTACCATGTGAAGGCCGGCGACCGAGGTCTCGAACTGGTTGGTGAGCACGGGCGAGTCGTGACGGGTGGCGATCTGATCCCGCAGGGCCGGCACCAGAAAGGGGAGCCTGTCCAAGGAGACGCGGTAACCTGTCGCGGCAATTACGTGATCGAACGAGATATCGAAGGCGCGCTCCGGGGTAGAGAGATGCAGAGTCACGCAGTCGGCCGCTTCGGTCGCTCGCTCTACAACAGTGCCAAGGTGCATAGTCACGTTACCTACCAGCTTTTCCCGCGTCGTCCACACGGCGGAAGGTCCGTTGACGCGACGGACGGTCGAGTGCCGGAGGTTAGCTGGCAGGGCGTGAAATAGCATGGGGTGATTGGCGCAGAGCCTGCCGCGCCAGCCGTCGCCCAGACCAGACCTCGGCTTACGCACACGTGTGAGAACGGAGCGGTGCAACACAGTAGGGGGTTGGAAGGAGATGGTCTGGCGGCGGGCAATGAGGTGAACTTCGTGCCCCTCCTCTTGGAGTTGTGCGGCCAGATCGGTCGCCGACGCGCCCCCACCGATGACGGCGACCTTCTTGCCGCGGAACCTGGCAAGGTCGGAGTGCTGCGAACTATGGCTGACGCGCTCGCTCGAGATGTCCTGGAAGAGGGACGGGACGTAGTCGAAGTGCGTGATGCCGACAGCGAGAACGACGCGTCGAGCCTGCAGTCGCTCGCCAGCCGCAGTTTGCACGCTGAAGCCACCGGGGACACGCTCCACGCTGAGGACGTTGACCTCCTCAAGGGTGTCCACAAAGCGACGCTGAAACTCCTGCCCGTACGCCGCGAAGGTGCCGAGCGTTGTCGACCCACTGGCTTCCGCGTATGGTATCCCTCGCTCCTTACAAAAGCTCTCGAGTGTAAAGGGAGTGCCTGCGTTGTAGAGGTTGGACGCGAAGCCGAGGGACTTCAGCGTGGTAAGCGGGAGCATGTGGTCTCGCCAACTCGCCATTGCCTTCCCGAAGACGCGGAAGGAGAGATTTTCTGCCCGAAGATGTGCTGCCAAGGACAGACCATAAGGGCCAGCGCCAATTACTGCAGTGTCAATCGATTCCATGTTGGACTTACCACCCATTCCGCGTGTGTCGCGAGAGCTCTGCTGCAAGGTCGGTCTAGTTGCAGAGTACAGGCACAGGGGCGCGCTGCAAATCGTAGCATTCTACAACTCTTGCATCAATCAAAAGATGATGGCTAGCATATGATGGCTTCGGAACGATGAGTGCTTTATTTACAAGACGCGCGCTGCTAATTGCTACTACCTGGTGGGCAGGCCCAGCTAAGCTGGCTGTTGCTTTAGCACAGCACGGCTGGCAATTAGAAGGGATTTGTTCGGAAGATCATCCCTTTCGTTACGTGAGTAAGGTTACTAGGCGTTACTCCTACTCCTATCGGGATCCTGTTGCTTCACTGCGCAGGGCCATCGAGAGTGGACAGCCGAGCATGTTAGTTCCATGTGACGATGCCGCGGTTTCTTTGCTGCACGCACTGCACAGTAGCGCGCCGGAGTGGCGGGCGCTGATTGAACGGTCAATTGGGCCGGCGTCGAGCTATCCGACAGCAACGAGTCGGCTTCGCCTGATGGACTTGGCGAGGCAACTTGGAATACGTACACCCGAATCGACATGCATCCGGCAGCCAGAGGATCTCGGGCCGTGGTTCACCCGCAATGGCCAGTCCCACGTCTTGAAGCGCGACGGGAGCTTTGGCGGCAAGGGAGTTGCGGTGGTTCACTCGCTCCCCGAGGCAGAGCGCGCCTTTCGCTCGATCGCGAAGGCGCCCACGTTCGTGAGCCGCTTATCGCGCTGGCTGGCGTTAGGGGACCCCCTGGCGTTCTGGAAGGCAGAGGAGCATCAGCCGGAGATCATCGCGCAGCAGTTCATTGAGGGCCGGCCGGCAAACATCCTCTTCATCTGCTTCGAAGGGCGGGTCCTGGCATCGATCTGCGTTGAGGTCCTGGTCACCGAGGGCAGCACCGGCGCTGCGTTGGTGGCAAAGCTGATTGACAATCGCGAGATGCGGCTCGCCGCAGAGAAGGTGGCCCGTTCGCTGAATCTGTCAGGCTTTAACGGGCTGGACTTCATGCTCGAGGACGGATCAAACAAGGCCTATCTGATTGAGATGAACCCTCGTTGCACGCAGCTGGGGCACGTTCCGATCGATGGGCAGGGCGACCTCGCCCGTTTTCTTGGCACGGATCTCCCCTTCTCCTACAAGGCGTCTGCGGCAGCCGAAACGCAGATTCTGGCCTTCTTTCCCCAGATTCTCTGGTCCCTCAAGGACCCTGTCTCGCATTACCCGATCTACCTTGACGTCCCTTGGCTCGAGCCTGCACTGGTGACGGAACTCACCAAGCGGGACTGGCGGGAGCGTCGCCTGCTCGGCTATCTGTATGCCCGCCTGTTCCCGAGAAGACGAGCTGCGGTCGCATGGTCCGAGAAAGCGGAGCAGGCATCGTCTCCCGTGCTTTCGGGTGATGTGCTGACTGTCGACTAGTGTGCCGAGCGGCAGTCCCCTCCTGCGACTCTGACAGACGATTAATCGCTCGCAAGGACAGGTGTGTCGACTTGCAACCCACGCAGACCTCGCGCAGATCTCTACAAATCCACTGAAATGCCCCAAACGTGGAAGCGGCCGAACGTCGAGTGGTATCGGCAAGACGGACTTCGATCTGTAAAAAGATCTCAGTGATGTCCAAGAGCTACTGAGGTAGCCGCAAATATGACATCCAGCGCTGTTGAGGGATGAAGTTACTTGCTAAGGAAGGAGAATGTACCGAGATTGCGGTAACAACGATGCTTTTCTTTTTGAAATAAACCGATACTCTGTAAACACATCGAAGGCAACACGCATCAAAGGGCGATTTCACCACTAAGCCTCTCGCGAGAGCTCAGTCCAGCCCGCACCATAGCAGCACTCAGTACCATTGCAAGTCTGATTTATTGCCTAACTGCCTCTTAACTACTTTTTCCCAAGGGGATTATTACGATGATTACACGTGCGCTCCGAAACGTCTTTGGTTTTACAACCCTTTCCCTCCTGCCCATGGCAGCCATGGCAACCACCATCAATGTAAAACCAGGCGATAACCTGGCCAGCCTAGTGGCCGCAGCCCCTGCTGGTACGACCTTTCAATTTAGCGCAGGCATCTATCGCCTCCAGAGCATGAAGCCCAAGAACGGTGACACCTTTATCGGGCCCGTTTCGCGAAAGGCTGTCCTGGATGGCTCCACGCTGATCACCTTCTCTCGTGTGTCGGGAAGCTCGCCGGCTCTCTGGTCGGCTCACATCGGTTCGATGTCCTCTGACAACACACATTGCTACACCGGGCACACACTCTGCGGCAATCGGCGGGAGCTCTACCTCGGTGGCCAGCTGATTGTTCCGGTCTCCAGCAAGAGCGCCCTCGCAAAGGGCAAGTGGTACTACGACGCGAGCAGCGGCAGCGCGATCATCAACTACGACCCGAACTCCAGCCAGTTCAAGATCGGTACAACAGCGTGCGCGTTCTGTGGCTATGCGGCAAACGTCACGATTGAGAACCTGCTTGTTGAGAACTACGCGACTCCTTCCCAGAGCGCGGCTGTCGGCCAGTGGGCTGGTGGCACATACTGGACTGTGAAGAATGTGGAGAGCCGCTATAACCACGCTGCGGGCGTGAAGGTTGGCCCGAACAGCACGGTCGAGGGTAGCTATATCCACCACAACGGTCAGCTTGGCCTGGGTGCGCATGGTGCCAACATCGTCGTCGAGAACAATGAGTTCTCCTATAACAACTATGACTGGTTTAGCTTCTCCAACGAAGCTGGCGGCGCAAAGCTGGGTAGCCTCAACACAGCCCTGATCAGCAACAACTACTCGCACCACAACATTGGCGCTGGACTTTGGGATGACACTGGTTCTAAGGGCGTTCATTACGTCAAGAATCGGGCTGAGTACAACCTGGCTTGCGGCATTCAGCACGAGATCGGTTACGACGCTGTCATTGAGGAGAACACATCCTCTCACAACGGCATGGCGCCACGCGTTTCCATGTGGGACGGTCAGATCTCTGTGCAGAACTCGAGCAAGACGATCGTGCGGAATAACACGGTCACCGTCTCTGCTGACTTTGGAAGCGGGCTGGTCATCATCAACCAGGATCGCGGCATCCCGAACACCAACGGGAGCTACAACACCATTGAAAACAACGATGTCACCTATGAAGGCAAAGATGGACAGAGCGGCCTGATGGGTCTGAAGTCCGGTGCCAGCGGCAACGTTTTGGATTACAACACGTACCACATCAACCCGAACCTCAATCACCATCACTACGAGGACTTCGGCATCAAGACCTTCGATCAGTTCCGGGATGCCGGGTATGAGGCACACGGTAAGCAGGTCTGGGTCAAATAGCACAAACCAAATCCGAGTTGGGCAACGCCGGCGTCTTTTCGCGCCGGCGTTGTCTTGTCTGCCCTCCCCCAACCCTAAGCTCAAGCTAAGATCCCGACCCGAACCGCTAGGGATCGGCCGCCCGGGTATCCTGGCGGGTCTCTTAACGAAAGATCGTTGACGGGCCCCGGCGTTCTGAACAGGGCGTGGTTATACTGAATGCGGCCAAGGCAGGCCGAGCATACTTTGCGTATGCGGGTAGAGTGTCAGGTTGTGCGTGGTTTCCAGTATCACTGCGGCAGTCCAGGTTGTAAGATCCCTTGGAAGGGACTGAGTTGCTGTAATTTTGCTTCGGCCGAAGATGCTTCGGTCTTTGTCACATCTGGATCAACGATTTGTGCTACTTCGCGTGTAGGGGCGTGCAAGCATGAGAGTGCTGATGGTTCATGACTACTACGACTCCAGCTCGCCCAGTGGAGAGGGTAGATCCTTCGAAGAGGAGGCGGAGCTACTCAAGCAGTTCGGCCATGACGTTCTGACGTACGCTGTGCACAACGACGAGATTCGAGAGTACAGCTCACTGCAGAAGGCGCGACTTGGCTTAGAGACGATCTGGTCTTCACGATCTAAAAAGAAGCTCGAGGACTTAGTCCGAGAGACCAAACGAGAAGTAGTTCACTTTCAGAATACCCTGCCGCTCATCTCGCCCGCTGGGTATTGGGGAGCTCGCGCCGGTGGCGCCGCGGTCGTGCAGTCCCTACGGAACTTCAGGCTAGTCTGTCCGTCGGCAAACCTCTTCTATAACGGCGCACAGTGCGAGAGATGCGTCGGGCGATTTCCCTGGCCCGGTTTGAAGCGGAACTGTTATCGCGGCTCGAAAGTGCAGACGGCCACTGTCGTGGCCATGAACACGTTCCATCATATCGTGGGTACGTGGCAGGACAAGGTCGACCGGTACATCGTTGCGGCTCAGTACACCCGGAGTCGGCTTCTTGCTTCCGGCATCCCGGAAGAGCTGATCCGCGTGAAGGAAAACTATGTTCCGGATCCGGGACTGCAGGCGACGGGTCAAGATTATGCCATCTTTATCGGACGGCTTTCGGAAGAAAAAGGCATTTCGACGCTGATGAAGGCATGGACTGGCTTAGATGTCCCTCTTCGGATTGTTGGTAGTGGCCATCTGGAGGAGCAGGTCAAGATCTGGGCAGCTGGGCAGCCTAATGTGCGGATGGAAGGTCGACTATCGCCGAAAGAGATCGGCGCCTTACTTGAGCGAGCGGCGTTTGTAGTCATGCCATCAACCTGGAACGAGACCTTTGGACGGGTGATCGTGGAAGGGTATGCTTCCGGAGTTCCGGCCATCACGACGCGAACTGGCGCGCAACAGGAGCTGGTGCGCGAGGGAAGGACTGGGTGGCTCTTTGACCCAAGTGACTGGCAGTCCCTCCGCGGGATAGCCACGGGAGCCTGGAGTGATCTCGAAGGGACCGCGAGACGAGGCGAGTATGCCCGCAAGGAATACGAAGAGCACTATGGCGCCCAGCAGAACTGCCTCAAGTTGATTAACATCTATCGCGAAGCAATTCAGAAGCGGCACAATCTGCCTCATCTTGATAGGGCGCCCGTACGCGAAGAATCGGAGCGACCTATCGCCCCGGAAGTCCTCTCGTAGCATCTTTGATTTGGCTGTTCTGGTCGTAGCCAAGCGACCGGAACTGTTCCCAGCTTTTTTTCCCCCTACTTTCAAAGTGCTGGCCGCCGCTTTGCATTATGTAAGTGTTACGGTCAAAGATGTTGTTCTCGGCTGAGCCTAATGTGTCAAGCAAGCCACTTGCGCCTGCTGCTCCCTCGAACGTCACGGTATTGCCAAGAACCGTGTTGTCTCTCCCCACGTAACGGCCACCATCTCCCGACCCGCGCTCCTGATTGATCACCACAATACCGTTGCCGGCGTCGGGACCGACAACCACTGTATTGTCCTTCACAATGACGTCGGACGAGTTCTGCACACTTATTTGCGCCTGCCACAGAGAGACGCGAGGTGCACTTCCATTCCAGCGAACCGTATTGCCTACAATGGTGGCACCGTAGCTTATCTCGTACTGGATTCCCGAACCACGATTATTGTCGACGCGATTCTGCTGGAAGAGAGCATTGTGATTGTCGATGTCCGCCCAAAGGCCCGCTCCGGCGTTGTCATGAACATAGTTCCGTAGCACTCGGAGATTTGTAGTCCGGGCGAACTTTGTTCCACCTGCTTCCCAGGCATAGTCATAGCCCGCGTAATTGTTGAAGGCTACCTCAGAATCCTCCATGACAACTTCGGAACCTTTTGCGCCCACGCCCTTTTGCCCATTGTGGTGAACATGACACCTCACGATACGGCCGTGGTCGCCCAGTTGTATCCCGGTTCCATGTGACAGCCGCACTTCGGTGTCACTGACCGTCCAGTTCTGTGCGCCTCCGAAGCCGTTCCCCGTTGCACCCTGGGCTCCTATGGCACCGAACTGCGCCGGCGAAGCATATTTTTCTACTATGAGGTGAGAGATGTTCACATTGGCTGCCGTGTTTCTGAAGGCCCATCTTCCTGAGGCTATCTCAAGCTTATGGCCCGCTGGATCAAAAGAGATAAAGGCTTCGCCAGTCCCAGGGTCGTAGAACCAAGTTCGATCAGATAGTTCCGCCTGTGTTGCGACGGGGTGCAGAGGTGTGTCATCAAGATAGAGGTCCGTTCGTAGATCACATAGGGGATGGTCAGTCAGGCACTTCGCCGTCCCTTTCTGGAAGGTACCGATCATCGCCGACCAGACTGCGCCAGATCTCACGAACGTCACTGGTTTAGCCCCGCTCAGGATCGCCGTCCCTTCCCCTGTGAAGCTGTCTCCATTCTTTGGACTGATCTCACCATGGTAGATGCCGGGGGAGAAGGTGAATGCCGTACCTGGAGGAGAGGCAGCTACACGACCCGCGATGTCCATGGCTGGAGTGAGCCGAACGCTCTGAGCGTATGCACTGCCACCTGTCACCAGTAAAGTCAGCGACACAAGAAGAACACGATTATGTGATGTGAGAATCTCTACTTTAAGAGGAGCGTTCGAAAGAGTCATATTTCCTGGAATTCGCTAGCAAGGGAAAACACGGGTATTTGAGCAGGTGCCGGATTACGTCGGGGGCGTCGGCTGACCTCCTGCCGATAACAGACCTGGAGTGCTATACCGAAGCCCATTAAAGACCAGAACCAGATTCCAAGCTGGGGTCCCTCGAGTGCCACATCAAAGCAGGAATCAACTACGGTTGCCGTCCAATATGCCAAGCACCATAGGGCTACCCTGGACCACACTGGATGTCCGTCGCGTCTCGCGCGACGGACTAAGAGCACCATCTGGACGAAGAACATCCCGAGGAGAATCACCCAGAGCATAAATCCGGGAACACCGGATCGCGCCAAGACGCTCATACTTGAATTGTGCGGCGCTCGGAGCGTGTTCTCTCTGGACAGACGGAAGCCATCTGCATCTGCCAGATTGATTCCATAGCCCTTGCCTGTCCAAAAGTATGGACCTCCAAAGGTGTAGCCGACGATTTTCTTCCACCACATCATCCGCCATTTCGCCGTGTTGCTCGCCGCGGTGTTGGCAGAGGCGGGCGGGTAGAAGAGACTGATGACGTTAGTCTCTAATTGCTCCAACGAGAGAGTCCTCTCAGAGGTCACCCGAACCTGAGCTCCAGCCGCGCCAAAGACAAGGAAAATTGCGATCACGGCTCCCGCAAAAATGCCAAGTGTCCTTTTCCAGCTAATGCGATTGGCGAGCACATTGACGAGCGCAACCGCCACCAGAACCGACAGCATGCCTCCCCGATTGATCAGCGAGACGAAAACGAATCCAACCATCGCCCCAGACATCGTGATGACGTATCTGACTGAGGCACGCGGTCGGGAGTTGGGGCGCTGCCATAGCAGATCCAAAGAGAGCAGCAGGTAGGTGAAGACACCGGCGAGGTGCGCTCCCATGTCTCCCATCTTGATGGAAAAGAAGCGCGTTCCGCCCGCTGCTTCATCATTCGCATGCAAGAAGAAGCGAAGAGCCAGCAGTACACACAGCACCGGGCTGTACCACGCCAGAAATCGCCCATAGACATACGGGACGCGGCGAAGCATATCTGGCCTGCGGATCAGCAGGCTCGATATGATTAAGGTGAACAGACCGTATAACCAAAGCGCGGAATCCCGCACGGTATCCGTACCGTAGAGACCGAGGTAAGGCACCGCGCACGTGAGACTGAACGCTGCAAAGATGACGTATGTTCGTCCGGACCAAGTCTTCAGTGCAGGAGAGATCGCGCCAGGCACCATGGCCATCAACACACCCGGTATCAACACCAGCTCTCCCACGTAGATAGGAGAGACCCCGATGTGCGCGAACCCTCGATCGAGGGTCATGTACCCGATAAGAAGGACGCCGACGAGTTTAAGCCAGTTTCGGTACATAGGTGAACGCAGAAGCAGAGACAGTGTTCGTTGCTAGTGAGCCAGGGTGCCATAAATTGCTGCACCTGATGCCTGGAATGCAAGCTGCTTGGAGTTGATCAGGGTTAGCTTGGTCTTGCTAGTTGGTACGTAGACAATATCGTCGGGCTCAAGGGCTTGAGGAGACATCTTGCCCTGCACGATCTTCTTGTAGCTAACCGGAATCGTGATGATGCCTTCATCAGTTTTGCGGACAATGCGGATATCTTGCGTGGAGGCGTAAAGGTTGGTGTCCAGCGCTAGAGCGACAGCTTGAACTACGGTCATGGCACCATCGGGCTGCATGATGTATCCACCGGGCCGGTTAACGGCACCGAGAACGTAGACGATTCCAGCTCGCTTTACAACAACGCTGTCGCCCGCCTTCACACTGAAGTGCTGAAGGTTCTCGTTTTCGCCGCTTCGATCGAATCGCACGACCTCCTCTTTGTGGGTGTCAGCATGACGAAGCAGAACACGATTCCCAGCGTCGGTGGTGGGTCCACCCGCCATCGAGATCACCGTGAGCAGGTCTGTCGGGGAGATCAGTTCGTACTCGCCTGGAGCCTGGACTTGCCCTAGAACTGATATGCGCGGAGAAACATACTGAGCTATCGTGAGCGCCACCTGAGGATTCTTGAGCACATCCCCTTGCTGGTAGGCGGAGGCCACCGCAGCCTGCGCGCCAGCTTCATCCAATCCTTGTACATGGACAGCGCCGAGAAGCGAAACGTGTATGTTCCCCTCTTCGTCAACTCGCAGATCCTGACCAAGCTGCGGCTCATTGAGCACCGTGAGGTGTAGCAGAAACCCAGGCTGGATGCGGAGTTTGTCGAAGTTGGCGGGAGACATCTGCACTGCGGTCTGAACGCCGGGCAGCGGTCGAGGCGACGTGAGCGGCGCAGCTCCTCCGATCGGTGCCTGCTGCTGCGGAACTAGCGATGGCGTCTGAGCGAGAGCCGGAGTGAATGCGGTGAGTCCGACGAGAAGTCCGAACTGCGCTGCGAGCATGGCCTTAGACATTGGCATAGGAGCGAGCCAGATCCTTTCCCCGATAACCGTAGTAACCGTAGAAACTTGCGGAGTTCGGAGCTAAGTCGTTCACGATTACGCCGAGCACCCGTGCTTGCGCGTGCCCGAGGGTATTACAAGCGCGATTGAAAGCCTGCTGCGAGGTCACACCGGCCCGCACGATCAGTACCGCCGCGTCGACATGAGGCGCCATTACCGACACATCAGCGAAGAAAGATGTAGGCGGCGAGTCGATGATGACGAAGTCGAATAGCTTCTTGAGTTCTTTTAGGGTCTCTTGGAACCGTGGCGACTCCAGCAGGACGAGGGGATGCTCCGAAACCCGACCTGCAGGTAAGAAGTAGAGGTTCTCAACGGAACCGTGCGACTGTATGTAGGAAGAAACGTCCCCGCCGTGAGAGAGCAGATCCCAGAAGCCTTTTGGCTCGGATCGCGACTCTTCCTCTTGAGCCCTTTGGTTGCGCAGATCAGCTCCGAGGACAAGCACTTTGCTGCCGCCAGAGGCGAATGTCATGGCGAGACCAGTGACTGTAGTTGACTTACCATCGCCACTTAAGGGGCTGGTCACCAAGAGCGTTTGCGGCACCGCGCTGCGCGCCCGCAATAGAATCGCAGCTCTAATCTGGTTGTAGGCCTCGGCTGCCATAGCAACTTGACCCTGCTTCTTTGCTGAACCGGATTCACGACCGAGCCTGGACAGTGTTCGGGAGGCCGCACTCGCAAGTGACTGCCTGGTAACCGGCTCGAGGGTGGGAACCGCGCCGAGAACGGGAACCGGGGACAGCGCCTCGAACGCTTCCAAACTCTCGATTGCTTGATCGCTGCGCGACCTGTAGAAGGCGATGCCGATCCCTACAAGTAAGCCAGCGAACAAGCCGGCAGGAAGATTGATGAGATAGTTCGGGGTTGCAGGGCGTGGCGTGGACATTGCCGGATCCAAGAGGACAATGTTAGAGCCTCGAACGCTGGCAGCTACCTGAGCCTCTCTCAACTTTGTGACGAGTGCTTCGTAGAGCGCGCGATTCCCTTCGGCTTCCTTGGTGAGCAGTTTGTACTGTGTGGCCTTATCGTTAAGATCGTTCGCCTCAGTTGCCTGACGATTGTAGCTCTGCTGCAGCATCTGCTCGTTACGGCTAGCGATAGCAAGATCGTTCACGGCCCGGGCCCGGAGCTTCTCCACTACCTGAGTGATGGAGGCCTGAAGAGAGTCCAGCTGATTTTTGGTCTCGAGTAGAGCTGGATACTTTGACCCATATCGAGTCTGCATTTGCGAGTATTGCGCACCAACCTCGGCTTGCCGAAGCCTGAGGCTTTGCAGGAGTGTGAGGTCAGCCGCACCAACTCCATTGGCGATCTGCGGATTGGAGCCCAGACCAACGATGACTTCAGGATCACGAGTCGCGAGAAGGCGAGCAGTGGCCTCCTTCTGGATGCGTTCTGCTTCCGCTTGCACGACGGATTGATTCAAGGTGACGAGCTTCTGCAGCATCGGGCTATCTGCGGTATCTGTTCCCGTCCCCACAAAGCCGAAGAAGTTGTTCTCCTTTCCGTAGTTCGTCAGCTTATTCTCCGAAGCCGTCACTTGGCCCTTCAGATCCGAGATCTGCTTTTGGAGCCACTCTGAGGCTTGCACCGAGCCCTGGTAATACCGGTGGATGTAGTCGCTGTTGTAGCGACTGATAAGCGAATCGATCACCTGTGAGGATCGCGCAGCGTCCTGATCTTTAAAGGAGAGTTGGACCAGGCGAGTCCCGGCAACCGGCTCAATAGTAAGGTTCGACTCGAACTTATCAATTGCATAGGTTCTGCGCTCGGGTGCCTGCGCCAGAGGGAGATCTGCCTCGGCGAGGAACTTCTTCCGATGTGGAAAGTAGGAGCGCTCCTTGTCGAGTCCGTTCTGCTGGATAATCTCAAGTGCAAGCGACGTGCTCCGAAGCATTTGCACAAGCGTCGTAAGATTGGTGCCGAGGTCGTCTGCGGCAGAGGCTGCGTCTGGACTGAAGTCGCTCAGGCCCAGCTTGTTCCCATCGGCGGCTTTCAGTTCAATCCGAGCCTGAGCCTCGTACTTCGGCGTCATGACGAGGGAGACAAGCAGTGCAAGCACCAGGCCTGCAATCGCTGCGCGAAAGATGACCTTGCGCTGGCGGCGCAGCGTCCGGGCGATGTCTCCAAATGACATCTCGTCTTGGCGATGTGCCGAGCCGAAGCCCTCCAGGTTTGCCTGAATAGGCCCAGAGAGAGTATCCGGCACCAACGGATTTTTCTGCATATGCATCTCCACTTAAGACTTCAGCTATGCCGACCTGGTATTTGGCTCATAGGGGTCGCGTAAGACATGCGAAACTAGGCGACACCAGAAACTATGGCTTCGGGGTCAGCGAATGACTGATTGCAAGTGGATACTACCATGGCGATTCAGCGGTTCCCTGCTGTTTACTGGCGGCTCCTTGCCCTTTGGTAATCACTCTTGCGCACACTATTAGGCGCCTCACTCACCCCGACCTGGAGCAGCTGAACCGTGTTCCGGCCTCCCGTCCCTACTAGACCGGCGGTAAACCGCAGGGAGTTCTGCGCCCGGACGGCTGGATCTTTCCAGATCTATCAATCAGCCAACTTCTAGTTGGGCCGTGTGCCCGGAAGGGTCTCCTTCACGTCTCAACCTTCGAACACGCGCAACAAGGAATGAACCAACGATGGACTGGAAGATGAGCACCGTGGCACTCATCCCGAGAATCACGCCGTGCAAGCCAAGTTTACGTGCGAAGGGACCAGCGAGTGCAACTGAGAATGCAATCATCGCGGGATATGCCCAAAAGATAGGCGCTGTATATTCCAGGGCGAGCAACGCCGAGCGGAGAGGGCCTGACACGAAAGTAATGAGGTAGAGGAGGGCATATAACCTCAGGATTGAGCCCTCGTTTGAGTACTTCGCCCCATACGCCAGTTTCAACAGTTGCTCCGGTGCGATGGCAATGATGGACACGAAGACCAGGGTGACTCCACCCCAAGTGAAAAAGATAGTCTTTATATAGGCGAGCATGCCGTCCAGGCCCTTGTACTTCATGCGCCGTGCAGCTTCTGCCGGCACTATGTTTTCAAGCCCGAGGAACCAGATGTGGGCGACCCCTACAATGTTCTGAGCGGCCCGGAGCATGGCGGATGCGGCGGCTCCGTAATAGATCGGCGCAGCCATCGAGAACAGATTTCCTGCTCCCCACTGCATGAAGGATGACGACGCAAGCCACCTGGAGATCTTCCAATGCCTACTGGAAACCTCGCCGAGGTCCTTCTTGGTGAAGATCAGTTTCTCGATGAAGGGCACACAGCTGAGGAAGCCGAGAAGCGAGGTCGCTCCGATGATCCAAAGGACGGAGTAGAGGGACAAGGTGTGCCGGCGGGCGAGGAGAGCGATGAGGGGCAATTGCGTGATGTAGCTCACGACGTCAGTGACGAGCGCGAGCTTCACGCGCCGGACGCAGAAGAAATATCGGCGAATGAAGTCTTGGAGAAGGTAGGCAAGGGTGGTGCAGGCGAGGGGAAGCGCCAAGAAACCTACACCCCATTCCGGGAAGAATCTTTTCGATAGAAGAACTCCGCCGAACATCAGGAATGCACCGACCACGGCAAAGATGCCTTCTTGTACCAGAACTGCGCCAAAGTAGGCTGACCGGTAGCTCTCCTCCTGCTTTGGACCTACGCTCATCATCGGAGTGATGACAAAGGCATATTGCAGACTGTTGACGAACAACACAGCGACCCAACATAGCGCAAATACGCCATACTCCCGGATCCCAAAGGTACGAGCGAGTAGGACGTTCGTGATGAAGTTGGCTGCGCTTACAAGGGCCTGATCGAGCAACGCTACAGGGGTCCGCCCACCTCCGATGCGTTGCAGAGAGCGCGAGAGAAGGTTACCCGGGGAAATTACAGCAGAAGTCACGCTAGACCCTCATGAATCTTAGTTTTCGGATGATAGGAAGATCAGATTTTGCCAGCGCGATGCTCGCTGCTTCGGTGGAAGTAGTATAGCCTCCGGTAGCGTCGGGATCTGTTCTTTTCTCGTCTATGACACATATGTGGGATCCGAACTCTCATTCATCGCGTCACCTTGGCGAGCAAGGCCTGCGTGTGGGAGGGCCAATGGTGGGATCGCCGATCTTGCAGTAGCCTGAGAGGCATGAGTTTACTTCGGGATCAACTACGCGAACTCGTGAGGCGAGAAGCTAATCCGGTTCACAAGTTTGGCCATCAGGTGAGACTCTACCGCTTGTCAAAACTGGTAGGTCAAGACATTGACTACAACGATGATGTGGTGTTCGCGGCGGTATGGCTGCACGACATCGGTGTCTTTGAGGGCAATCGCCCGAGCGATCCTGCAGAACTTCCCGCCTGGGATCATGTGGCCTACGCAGTGAAGAGAAGTCGGGAAATTCTGCCCGCACTTGGCATGCCGCCGGAGCAAGTCAAAGCCGCGCTTACGGTAATCCGTGAACATCAACCGCATGACCGTCCGACATCAGTGGAAGCAACTATCGTCCGCGACGCCGATATCTTGGAGCAGTTGGGCTCCATCACCATTCTTCGGACAGCGGCAAAGCTGGGCAGCGATACTCGCTTCCTTGATTTCCACGATGTTGCCAACCAGCTTAGGCGTCAACTGCGGCAACTCCCCAACCAGCTTGTGCTCGAGACTTCTCGTGTACTCGCGGTACCCAAGATTGACATGCTCGACCGGTTTCTTCTCGCCTACGACAGAGAAGTAAGCGAGTGAAGCTGCAACCAGTGATCGACCTTGTGTTCACCGCCCTAGGGAGTAGCGTTTCACCCCGGTTAGCTGGAGCAGTGTGAGCCATAGAAACCTAGGATTACTCGCCAAGTATCTGCGGGCAAGACGCTTCGGCTCATGCAGCATACGGTGAAGCCACTGCAATCCGGAACGCTTGATCCAGTCAGGCGCATCCTTCGCATTGCCGCTCAAGAAATCGAATGCTGCCCCGACGCCAACCATTAGGGTAACGGGCAACTTTCCTCGGTATTGAGAGATGAAGCGCTCTTGTTTCGGCGTGCTCAATCCGCACCAAAGGACGTCGGCCTTCGCCGTTTCTAGTTGGGTGCGTAGTGCCTGCTCCTCAGCTTCGTTCAACGGGCGGAATGGTGGGGTGTAGACTCCGACAACTTGAAGGCCTGGATACTTCCGCTGCAGCTCATCTCGGAGCTGCTCCGCTACACCCGGCTTGCCTCCATAGAAGAAATGACGGTACCCCTTCGAGGCTGACCTCTTACAAAGGTTCGACATGAAGTCCGGTCCATAAACCCGGGTCATGGCCTTGAAACCCCTGAGGTGCCCCAGCCAAACTGTCGGCATACCGTCCGGGATAGTTAGAAATGAAGTGTTCTGGATGCGTCTGAAGTCTTCATCTGCCTGGGCTTCGATGATGCCATGCACGCCCGTGACACAGATGTATTCCCGGCCGCCCTGCTGCAGGAGCTGCTCGGTGCGGTCTAGCGCGCTCTCCATGGAGACCGCGCTAACTCCGACACCGAGGATGTTGACTCGCTGATCTGTCATCGTGCAGCGTGCCCCTGCCCCGCTGGCATAAGCATCTGGCTCTCGATCCAGTCGTACGTGAGCTTCATGCCTTCACGCAGTTTGATTGACGGCTCCCAGCCAAGGTACTTCTGGATCAGCGTGTTGTCGCTATTCCGTCCATTTACTCCCTTGGGAGCTGAGAGATTGTAGGAGCGCTTGAGCTTGATTCCGGCGATCTCCTCGACGATATCTACCAGCTGATTGATCGTTACGAGTTCACTTGAACCCAGGTTGATCGGCTCGAGGATGTCGCTCTCGAGGATCGCGCGAGTACCTTTCACGCAGTCGTCAATGTACATGAACGACCGCGTCTGGTGACCATCGCCCCAGATCTCGATCTCGTGCTTGCCGCTCATCTTCGCTTCCAGAACCTTGCGGCAGACTGCAGCGGGAGCCTTCTCACGCCCGCCCTGGAAGGTGCCCAACGGACCGTACACGTTATGGTAGCGCGCAACACGGCATGTGAGGCCGAAATCTTCCGTAAAGTGGCGGCACATGCGCTCCGAAAAGAGCTTCTCCCAGCCGTAGCCATCCTCCGGAAGTGCGGGGTAAGCGTCCGCTTCCTTGAGAGCAACAACGTTCGCATCCTGCTGCTTTTCACCGTTGTAGACACAGGCCGAGGACGAGAAAAAGAAGCGAGAAACACCTGCGTCCTTGGCAGCCATCAGCATGTGCGTGTTCGTAAGTACGCTGAGCATGCACAGTGCCTTGTTGTTCTCGATGAAGCCCATGCCGCCCATATCCGCCGCAAGCTGGAAAACGACGTCAACCCCCTCGGTCGTTGTGCGGCAGTTATCGATATTTCGAAGGTCGAGGGAAAGGTTCTCTGGACCTTCCGACCGCTGGTACCACTCGGAGAAAGGCTTTACGTCAACAGCCCGCACGACATCGATCCCGTCATCGAGGAGGGTCTTTACAAGGTGGCCACCGATAAACCCGCCAGCCCCACATACCGCAACTTTGCTTCCCTTAATATTCATTTTTGATCAGCCCTCTCAGGTAAGAACGGGAGTGGTAACTAAATAGCTACAGGCTTATAGGTATTACAGCTAGGTCAGTTACAGGACACGAGCTGCGAATCGTTGGTGCAGACTAGCATACCTCTACCCATCCCGCAACAATCATTCGTGATGCGGTGGTGGCGCAGAGGCCACAACGGCGCGGAAAACGACACCACTCTCGTAATCTCGGTGCCGATTACCTAAGGGCAGAATCTGTCGTGAAAAATTCATTTAATTCTCCGCATTGAGCCATCTCTGCTAGCGTAAGTGCCGGCAGTGGATTGCACTTCAAGAACGGAGGGGGCTGTGAACTCTGCGCTGAAGACCAAAAGTGGCACATCAAGATGCCGTGTACCCCAAGCAAATGCCGGGCTTGGCAGACGTGGGTCGGCTCCCTCTTCAGAGCAGGCGCTCCCACGGTTGACTCCGGTGGCTCCGCCTGCGTCCAGCACGCCGACGCTGTCAGTCATCATGACTGTCTACAATGGAGCTCGCTTTCTTGGCGAGGCGGTGCAAAGTGTGCTGCAACAGACCCTCGACAACTTTGAATTTGTCATCGTCGATGACGGCTCAACCGATAACTCGATCTCGATACTGAATGAGTTCGCGCTGTCTGACCATCGCATAAGAGTTGTACAGCAGAGTAACGGAGGGATCGCGGCAGCTTTGAACAGGGCGCTTGCCGAAGCGACCTGCGACTTGGTTGCACACATCGACCATGATGACCGCGTTCTGCCGAACTGGCTCGAGATGCAGCTCGCCTTCTTCCGACAGCATCCAGAGTGCAGCGTCGTGTGCAGCTACGGATATTTCCTCAACACCGCAGGGATGCGCTTCGGATTTTCCGGTAATCCGGTGGATGTGGAGCGTGGGCGCAGGGAGTTTGACCCGAGCTATTTCGTCGAACTCATCCACTCCTCAGTGCTGATGCGGCGCGCGGATGTGCTCCAGGTCGGGGGATATCGCAGCATCGGTGCAGAAGATAGAGATCTTTGGGGCCGTATTGTCACGGCCGGCATGATGATTCGCTGCAATCCCATACCGCTGGTTGAGTATCGCCTGCATGGGGCATCGGAGGTTGCGCGCAAGCGTAGCAGGCAACAACGGTTCGCTCGCCACGGGGTGGATATCAACATCGTCCGACGCCTGAAGGGCGAACCAGAGTTAGATCCGCACCAGGTGGAGTTGCTACACAGGAGCAAACCTCTGCCGTGGAGGTTACGGAACTATGGCCGGGTCGCCGCAGGCAAGAATTTCCGCCTCGCGGCACGCCACTTTTCGGAAGGGAGTTGGGTCCGCTTCTTCTTCCGCCTCCTGCTCGCCGTCCTGTTGCGTCCGTTTTACGTTCTCTCCCGCAGTCGCCGCAAGATGTGGCACAGGCCAGAGAAGGGCTCGCGTGCGAGTCGCCCACAGCAAGAAGGGCCACGACCTGTGGATGGCGCTGCTCATGCTGGCGTGGTGCTTGACGCAGTACACGCGCAAGCTGAGACGCCGCCGCACCTTGACGATGCTTCCTAGCCGTACCGCGGTACAGGCTGCAATCGTCTTGCGGTACACAGTTTAAAAGACTCTGAACTTCAATCCGGCACTTAGCCCGTAGGGGTGCGCCGCACCATACGTGAAATCCGGCCAGGTCTGATATTCGAAGTCGAACAGCCGGAGTGACGCCCGACTCTCTCCGAGTCGGAGGTCCAAGCCTCCGCCCGGCGCAATGACAAAGTAAGAGCCTTTGGCATACGAGTACGGGAAGGTAAAGTCCCCGCGACCTACCAGCACCTTCAGATAGGGTGAGAATCGATGGTGCGTAAAGGTGTAGCGGGGTCCTATGAGCAAGTTCTTGAATCGGGTGTCTTCAGGACCGCCAAGCGTGACACTGCGATACTCCGCTTCAAGTCCAAGAGCCCGCGTCAGGTTGGCGTCGCCGAAGATGGTGTACCCACCACTATGATGCTTTCCGTAGGGAAATTCGTAGTTGGAGTAGGTGGCACCGACTGCGATGTTGGTGCCTGCCCCTGTGGCGGTCGGTGAGGCCTGCCCCCAAAAGCAAGCCGTGGTGACCACCGGGAGGCAGCCTGCGCATAGAAGGATCCGTAGGGACCGAATCACTTAGTCACCGTGAGATGGACTGGGACGGCATAGGAACTGGTTCCAGCCGCGTTCGAGGCGAAGATCTGTACGTCGTACGAGCCCGCAGCCGTTGTTTTCACATCCAGACTCGAACTGCAACCTGAAAGCATCGTGATAGTTGAAAGGGCTAACAGGCCGATGCAGAGGCGAACAGCGCTCATAGCTCGTCGCCTCCAGCCAACCAGCGTTAGCAGAAGAAAGCCGGCCGGGAGGGCGCACGCGACGACCTGCGACCCTGAGCCTGCGGATCGGCTGAGCTTAGCCGAGCTGCCTGACCCGAGAGGATTGCCGGTGTCGAGCACCACGCTCAGGGTCTTCCCGGCTCCGCCTGGAAGATCGACGCTCTGCTGCGAGAAGGTGCATGTAGCCTCTGCCGGCAGGCCCCCGCACCCAAGCAGGAGAGTGCCCGCGTAAGCTGATGATGGTGAAAACACGATACCAAGGGTAGTTCGAGCGCCACTCGCCAGCGACACTGTGGTCGGCGTCACCACGAAGCTGAACTGGGCCACACCGCTTGCCAGAACGACCTCGGATAATGGAGCCGACGTGCTGGCGGTGTAGGTCCCGCTACCGCCGTACTTGGCCGTGATCGAGTGAGTTCCCTGCTGCAGCGTGCTCACGTTCAGACTGGCCTTCCCACCTGCAAGAGCCGCGGTCCCTAATACTGTGGTGCCATCGAGGAAAGTCACGGTACCTGTCGGCTGAGTTGACGTTCCCGCCACACTCGTGACGGCGGCAGTGAAGGTGACGGTTGAGCCGACGGCGCTCGGATTGGCGCTTGATGTCAGAGTGGTTGAGGTTCCCCCATCTACTGGCGCCGCCTGGACCACCTGGATGACCGGAGCCGAGGTGCCAGCGTCGTTGTTTACGTCACCGGCGTAGGAGGCCGTGATGGTGTGCTTGCCGATCGCGAGCGTGGAGATGTTCGCCGTGACGATGCCGTTCACCAGCGGCAGCGTGGTGAGGGTGTCCGTTCCATCCAGCAATGTGACTGACCCGGTTGCGACGATGCCTCCGGCGCTGACGACCTGAACCGAGAACGTGACGTCCTGTCCCACAATCGAGGGGTCGGGAGTCGCAGACAAGAGCACCGTGGAACTGTAGGTATTTTCGACGATGCCCTGGAGAAGCAAGTTGCTGGGCGTGTTTGTGGCGCTGGAGTCAACCCGCACCGAGCCAGTCACAGGATTGCCTGTCACTGTGGGAGCGAACGCCGCGACGATCGTGCACTGGGCAAGAGGGGCAAGTGTGGCGCCAGGCGAGCAGCTTGTGGAGGGGTCCACCGTGGCATTGGATACAGCTGCGAGTCCTGAAACGGTCAGCGGCAACGTCCCGTCATTCTCGATGATCTGGGGCAGATTGGCAGAGACACTGTTTACCCGCTGCGTATCAAAATTGAGAATGGCCTGGTTGCTGAGAACCTTGCGAATCCGATTGTGCAGCGTGTCGGAGATGAAGAGATTGCCTGCACCGTCTATCACCTCGGCGTAGGGTGCGGAGATGGACGCTGTGTCTGCCGGGTAGCCATCCGGGTCTCCATGGCCGCCAGCGATCGATGTAATCACGCCCGACTTCGCGTTGATCTTCCGTATGCGGTTGTTCCCCGAGTCAGAGATGTAGATGTTTCCCGCAACATCAAACAGCACCGCCGAAGGCGTGTTCAGGCGCGCAGCCGTCGCCGCCGCACCATCACCCGAAAAGCCTGGCCGCCCTCTGGTATCTCCCGCGATCGTGCTGATGATGCCCGCGCTGGTCACACGCCGGACGACATTGTTGCTCTGGTCCGCAATGTAGAGCTCGCCCGCATCTGTGACAGTCACGCCCCACGGGGCGTTCAGGCCCGCTCGCACGGCGGCCGCCCCGTCCCCGGTATAACCTGCCGTCCCGGTTCCTGCGACGGTTGAGATAATCCCGGCTGTGCTGACCTCCCGGATCACATTGTTTCCGGTGTCCGCGATGAACAGATTGCCCGAGAGATCCACCGAGAGCCCGTTGGGGCTCTGCAGTGTGGCGGCTGTTGCTGCACCTCCATCCCCGCTGTATCCTCCGGCTCCAGTGCCGGCGACCGTCAGGACGATTTTGGTGTTCGGATCGTACCGACGAACCACGTTGTTGCCCGTATCGGCGATGTACACATAGCCGGCCGAATCAAGTGCCACCGAAGAGGGATGGTTTAACGCGGCCGACAGCGCCGGGCCGCCATCGCCGGAGTAGCCTAGCGTGCCGTTCCCAACGATCGTGTTGATGATGCCCGTCGTCGCGTCAACCTTGCGAATTCTGGTGTTGTAGGTGTCCGCGATGAACAGATTGCCTGCAGCATCCACTGTGATCCCGAAGGGAAGGAACAGAGCAGCCTTGGTGGCGAGCTTGCCATCACCGGCAAAGAAGAACGCTCCCGCTGTACCGGCTGCCGTGGTGATCTCTCCTGGCACAAAGATGGCGAGCGGGCCCGAGGCGGTGCCGACCAGATTCTGTACCGCGAGCGGCTGGTTACCCGAGTCAAGCACCAGCACGGCGCCGCGGCGAGCGCCCGGAGCTACCGGCTTGAACTGCACGTTTACTGTGCACGTCTGTCCGGGCGCAAAGGTGCTGGAACTGCTGCACGTGTTGCCCGCCTCCTGAAAGTCGAGACCCGTATCTCCCGTTGTCAGCACCTTGACCGAACTGGGCGTGCCCGCACGCGAGAAGGTGACAGTGACCGGAAGAACGGCCGCGCTTGCCCCAACGGCGGTGGTTCCCGGGATCTGCGTGTAGCTCTGCGCGGAAAGGGACGGAAGAAGCAGCCCGCAACCGAAGATCAAGGTAAACAGGAGAAGTGCGTTCTTAGCCGACACGACCCTGGCAAAGAAAACGCGTGAGCGCAGTGCGAAAAGATTCATTTGGGATCCAGCAGTCGGAGTGGCAACAACACCCTGCTCATATAACACAGCCGTTGCCGCTTTGTTTCCCCACCTAAGGTGGTATCCCAGCCCAGATCAATCTGTGCTGGGGGGCTGCTAAGTAGGGAACAGTGTGAGTTTAGCCCAGATAACTCGCCCTCACTCAGACCTTAACCCCGTAACTCCTGTGAGCCCCCCAAGCGACCCTGCCTTCGGTCTCAGCCCAACTTACGCACCAGGAGGCAGTAACCCAGCACCTATCCACTTATTCAGATTCCACCTGACACGTCTTATTGCGGCCAGCGCTCTGCAAGTGAGTTCGCCTTTCCTTTGTCTTCCACACGGGTCGTTCGGTCGGCGTACAGAATGGTGTTCTGATTACCCGTGGACACGATGCTGCGGGCGTGCATCACCTGGATCCAGTTGCGATCTCCCTCAATCACGACCGCCAGACAGTCCCCCAGTATCGACAAGCGGCTATCGCTCGCGGTGATGGTCAGCAAAGCACCCTTCTCGCATCGCGCACTTTGCTCGAGCCCATGCCCCGCCAGCACCGTCTGCGCGCCGGCGCTTCCTGGTAGCCCTGCGCCCAAGGCGACAGACGCCAGCAGCAGTAGCTTCATCGCAGCCCCGTCGACTGTGCCTGCTCATGAGCGTGGTAGCTCGAACGCACCAGCGGTCCGGACTCCACATGGCGGAAGCCCATCCCAAGCGCCTCGTGCTTCAAGAACGCAAACTCTTCCGGCGTGTAGTACCGAGCCATTGGCAGGTGATCCCGGCTCGGCCGGAGGTACTGCCCAACCGTCAGAATGTCGACTCGCCGGTCCGCAAGGTCGCGGAACACCGCCAGCAGCTCGTGCATCTCCTCGCCCATCCCCACGATGATGCCGGTCTTCGTGACAATCGTGCTTCCGTTCTCTGCCGCAATCGCCTTTGCATCGGCAAGAAAGCGGAGGGATCGCTCATAGCGGCCGCCGGACTTGGCCACACGGTAGAGCCGCGGCACGGTTTCAATGTTGTGGTTCAGGATCTCGGGGGCGGCAGCGACCACCATGCGCAGCGCCGCGTCCACACCCTGAAAGTCCGGCGTCAACACCTCGACCTGGCACCCTGGAGCCTGCTGCCGGATCTCTTCAATCACCCGCACAAACGCCTGCGCCGCGCCAAGGTTGTCGTCATCCCGGTTCACGCTGGTGATGACGGCATGCTGAATGCCAAGCTGCGCCACAGCAAAGGCCACACGCGCCGGCTCGTCGTGATCGATTGGCTGCGGCCGCCCCTTCGGCACGGCGCAAAAACCGCAGCGGCGCGTGCAAAGATTCCCCAACATCATGAACGTCGCCGTGCGGTGGTTCCAGCACTCCCCGATGTTCGGGCACTGTGCACTTTCACAGACCGTATTGAGCTTCAGCTCTCGCGCCAGGCGCTTCAGAGCGTGGAACGTCTCACCCATCGGCGCACGCGCCTTCAGCCATGCCGGCTTGGGCGCTGGCTTTCGCGGCGCAAGATCTATCTGAACCAGGGGAGACATAGGCTCGGCGGCAGCAGCAGAAAGCAGGCTCATGACACCTCAATTCTAGACCTCAAAGCGCTTGGCCCGGCTGACCCTCCGCTCCGTCCGTCGTCATCGCAGGCGTTCCCGCACCTCGGTTCGCACCAAGTACAGAAAAAACACCATCCCAAACAGCGACTGCACCACCGCCGGTCCCAGGTGCGTGCGCTCAAACACGTACAGGTAGCCCACCGCCAGCAGCAGGGAGCCCGCTGTCACAATGGCCCACCCCCACCGCAGCATCCGCAACAGGCCAAGCACCCCCACCACCAGCAGCGTGCATAAGGCAAGCACGCCAGCTCGTCCGGCCCCACCGCCGTACACACCCTTCAGCGCAGCAATTGTGTTCATCAGCGCCAGCACCAGCAGAAACATGGCGATGCCGGCAACACCAGGAAGCAGCACGCCCTTCACCAGCGGATCCACCGGCCGCCGCCCGCTCGCTCCGTTCTCTCCACCTGCCAGTTCAGCCATGTCGTCTCCTCTGATTCCCTCGCCCTACAGCGTGTGCAGGTACGCCAGCAACTCCGCCAGTTGCTGCTCGTCAACACGGTTGCCCATCGCCGGCATCAGCCCGTGCCCGTGCAACACCGTATCCGTAACGCGTTCATCTGTGGCCGCCGCTCCACTATGCAGTGACGGCTTCTTAAACACACTCAGCAGGCTCGGGCCATTCCTTGGTTGGTCCACCCGATCGTAGTGGCACTGGGCGCACTGTGCCTGAAACACCTGGTGGCCTGCCTGCTGCTCCGCACTGAGTTGCTCCAGCGGCACCGGTGGCGGATAGTGCTTGCACCCCACCGCTGCCCCGGCGCACAGGGCCAGACCCAGGGTCATCATTCCCGCTGCCCATCGCTCTCTCATCCATCCATTCTCGCATCGAGCGCCTTCTATTCACACGCAGGGACCCGCCTCACTGCGCTCCAGCTTCAAAGCGAAACCGGTCCAATGAACCAACGCAACGTATCCCTCGTTCGAGTTATTTGGCACGGACTCCTCGGAATCGCGCAAACGCTTGCATAGCGGCAGGGCGCTGAAAAGCGCTTACCTTCTGAAACCGCTCTGGTGATAGTTACAGCAGCCTCTTTCGGCTTGACAGGTTGGGGGACAGACCCTATACCTAGCTCCACAGCAAAACACTTGTAACAAGATCGTCATCGATCGGGAGACGTCATGTATTTCCGTAGCGTGGGCCATTTCTCTTCTTTGCGGGCCGTCCTCGCCGGGGGCATCCTCGCCTCCAGCATGCCCGCCGCTCTGGCGCAGGCGGGCCGCGGTGGGATCAGCGGCACCGTCACTGATGCCAGTGGCGCCCAGATTCCCGGCGCCACCGTGGTCGCGCAGGACGTCGCCAAGGGCACCAAGCTCAGCACCGTCACTACAGGTGCAGGCGTCTACTCCTTTGTCTCCGTCGCTCCCGGCGAGTACATCGTCACCATCAGCCACGACGGCTTCGATACCTCCGTCCAGAACAAGGTCCTTGTCACCGTCGACCAGACCAACACCGTCAATGCCACGCTCCGGGTCGGCTCCCTCAGCGAGACCGTCACCGTCGATGAGTCCTCCTCCCTCGTGGACGCCAGCAACTCCACCGTCGGCCAGCTCATCTCCGCCCAGCAGATCGACCGCGTTCCCCTGGTCACCCGCGACGTCTACCAGCTCGTTCAGCTTTCTGCCGGCGTCCTGCCCGCCAACGGCACCCCGAACTCCTCTGATAACCCGGGCATCTTCAATCAGCGTTCCGGCGCCGATGTCTCTGGCTACACCATCAACGGCGCCCTCCAGGGCAGCGTCTATTACATGCTCGATGGCAGCCCCATCGGCGTCGCCGAAAACAACATCGCCACCATCATCCCGGCCTTTCAGGTCCCGGAAGATGGCGTCGAAGAGTTCCGCGTTGAAACCCAGAACACCCCCGCGTCCTACGCTTCGGGCGGCGCCGGTGTCATCTCCCTGGTCAGCAAATCCGGCTCCAACAAGCTCCACGGCGATGTCTTCGGCTACTTCCGCCCTGACGCCCTCGCCGCCAATGACTACTTCTATAAGCAGGCCAACCCCGGCAGCGGCACACCGGACTTCCATCGCTACCAGGAGGGAGGTTCGATCAGCGGGCCCATCAAGAAGGACAAGCTCTTCTTCTTCGGCGACTACGAAGCCACCCAGCAAGCCCTTCTGGAGACAGGCTTCTTCACGGTGCCAACCGCGGCCGAGCGTACCGGCGACTTCTCCGCCGACTCCTTCACCGTCTATAACCCGCTCGTTCCCGACGTAGCAAACCCGGCCTACGCGGGGGACAACACGCAGCCCAAGTTCATCCGCCAGCCTTTTGCCGGCAACATCATTCCCGCTGCGAACTTCGACCCTGTCGCCCAGAAGTTCGCCAGCTTTTACCCACTTCCCAATCGCGCCGGCGACGGTGGCCCCTACCACATCAATAACTACGCCGGCTCCGGCCTCGATCCGTACCACGCGCAGAAGTTCGACGTCCGCATCGACTACGCGCAAAGTGAGAGAAACAAGATCTTTGGCCGCTTCTCCTACGGCCGCATTACCTTCGGCAACTCAAACCTATACGGCGCCGATAACCCCTACGACCCCTTCTACTACACCAACACCACTAACACCCGGAACGCCCTCATCGGCGACGACATCACCCTCAATCCCACCACCGTCCTCCAGCTGCGCTACTCCTTCACCCGTCACTTCGAGAATCAAACGGGTGACCCGCGCAACAACAATGCCAACATCGCCGACTTTGGCTTTCCCCAGTCCCTCGCCGACCAGGTCCTCTTCAAGACCGCGCCGCTCATGACCCTTTCCAGCACCGCCAGCATCGGTGGCACCGGCAACTACGACACTTTCATCTACGCCAGCGAAAACAGCGACGTCAGCGCAACCCTCACCAAGGTCCTGGGCAAGCACGAGATCTCCACCGGCTTCGAATACCAGAAGAAGTTCCTCAACGTCGGACAGCCCGGCTACCCCGCCGGCCAGTACGCCTTTGACAACACCCCCGTCTCCTCCTCCACCTACGCCAACGACAGCAGTGATTTTGCCGCCTTCCTCCTCGGCATCGGCTCCGCCCCCGGCAATGAAGGAACCAACTTCACCAAGGACGTCTTCGCCGCGGAAGCCAGCCCCTACTACGCCGCCTTCGTCCAGGACAACTTCCGCGTCACCCCCACCCTTACCGTCAACCTCGGCCTCCGTTGGGATATCTTCGGCGGTCGGACCGAGCGCTTTAACCGCCAGGAGTATTGGGACCCCAACGTCGCGTACACCGTCGGCGGCGTTCCGCTTACCGGTGGCGAGCGCTTCGTCACCCCGAACGCCCGCTCCCCCTTCACCACCAATCTCAAGGACCTCGGCCCACGCGCTTCCTTTGCCTGGCAGGCAGAGCCCAACTTCGTCATCCGCGGCGGCGCCGGCATCTACTACGGTCCCAGCACCACAATGGTCTCCAGCCCGGCATTCAACACCGACGGCTTCAGCTCCGTCTCCAACTGGAACGCCACCGCTTTTAATGACAACGGCAACACGGTCCCGGTGAACTTCCTCCGCAATCCCTTCCCCAACGGCGTCGTCCAGCCCACCGGCAACACGCTCGGGCCCGCCACCAATCTCGGCGTCGGTCTCTCCACCGTCTATCACTCGCCCCGCACCCCCACCACCTATAACTTCAACCTCGGCTTCGAATACCAGTTCCCCGGCAACACCATCTTCTCGGCCGCCTATGTCGGCTCGCGTGGGCTCTTTCTGCCCCTCGGCGCCGTCGACCTCAACACCCTACCCCTCCAGACGATCGGGCAGTACCGGGGCCAACTCTGCGTGCAGAGCGAAGACGACTGCGTCACAAAAAACAACCCCTTCGCCGGCATCTTCCCGGCTACCAATGCTCTTGCTGGCGTTACCAACGCCCCGCTCTGGCTCTCGCTTTTGCCCTACCCCCAGTTCAACAACGGCAACTACAGCAACGGTGTCATCATCAACGGCCTTCCCGGCGCCGACTCCGAATATTCTTCGCTCCAGACCAAGGTCGAACGGCGCATGAGCCATCATGTCTCCAGCCTCGCCTCCTTCACCTGGGGCAAGCTCATGACCAACGACACCCAGCCTCCCTTCGGCTTTGTCGGCTACCACTCCGGCGCCCCGCAGGACTGGCGCAACCTCGAGATCGAGCACTCTATCGCCTCGCAGGACGTTCGCTTCCAGTTCAACTGGCAGATCTCCTGGGATCTTCCCATCGGCAAGGGCCGCGCCCTCAACCTCAACGGCGTCGGCAACACCCTGCTCGGCGGCTGGACCCTCAACACCATCACCTACCTCTCGGATGGCGTGCCGATCGCCGCTCCGTCTGGCACCGGCAGCCCGTACTTTAACCAGCGCGTCAATCTCACCTGCGACCCACGCGGCAGCGCCCGCCGCAACGCCGCGCAGTGGTTCAACTACAACTGCTTCTCCCAGCCCAACGATCCCTACACCCCCGGCAGCGCACCCGCCTACCTCGCCAACATGCGCACGGATGGGGCTCACCAGGCTGACGTCTCCGTCTACAAGGTCTTTCCTATCGCCGGTGACCGCAGCCTCCGTCTGGAGATCGCCTCCTTTAACGTCACCAACACCGTCCAGTACGGCTATCCCAACATCTTCTGGAATCAGCAGGCCGCAACCAACCCGGAGTTCATGACCGGCTTCGGCCAGGTCACCAGCGCTGCCAACCAGCCTCGTCAGTTCCAGTTCGGCGGCCGCTTCAACTTCTAACCAAATGGCTCACCAGCCTTGCCTCATAGAAGACAGCGCCTCCGCCTCGCGGAGGCGCTGTCTTCTGCCACCTTCCCTTTCAACCAACACCCGGAGCCATCATGAGCGCCTCGCCTACCCTTCCCCATCGCTCTATTGATCTCGCCGGCGAAACCACCACCACACGCATCCTCTCCATCGACATCCTCCGGGGCATCACCATGGCGCTCATGATCTTTGTCAACGATCTGTCCAGCGTCCATGGCCTCAGCAAGTGGACCTACCACTTTCCCGCCCGCGTCGACGCCATGAGCTACGTCGACATGGTCTTCCCCACCTTTCTCTTCGTCGTCGGCATGGCCATCCCCCTCGCCACCCGCCAACGCCTCCAGCGCAACCCCTCGCTGCCCAACCTCTGGTTTCACATCCTTCTCCGCACCCTCGGCCTCGTCGTCCTCGGTCTCATCCTCGCCAACGTCGACTTCGCCGCGCCCTCGCTCATGCACCTCAACAACAATCTGTGGGGAATCCTGGCCCTCTTCGGCGCCATCCTCCTCTGGCTCGTCCCCCGCCCCTCGCTGAGCCACCGGGCCGCCCGCACCCTGCGCATCTCCGGCTTCGTCCTCCTCGCGCTCATGGCTGTTCTCTTTCGCCGCCTCACCCCCGTGGGCAGCATCCGCTGGATCGACTTCGCCTATCCCGAGATCCTCGGCCTCATCGGCCTGACCTACCTCGGCGTCTGCCTCCTCTACGTTCCCACCCGCCGCTTCCGCTGGGCGCCCCTCGTCTGGCTCGTCGTCCTGCTTGCCTTCAACATCGCCGCCTGCACCCACTCACTCCCGCTCGGCCGCCATCTCGAGCACATTCCCATGTACCTCAATCTCTTCGACAATGGCGCCATGGCCGCCATCACCTTCGCTGGCATCCTCGTCTCCACCCTCTTCCTCGGTCCGCTCGCCCTCACCACCACACGCGCCCGTCTGCTTGCCGGCCTGGCCTTTGCCGTCGCCACCTTCGTCCTTGGCTACGCTCTCATCCCCTTCGGCATCTCCAAGATCCGCGCCACTCCCACGTGGTCTCTTTGGAGCGTCTCTGCCGCCACCTTCCTGTTTCTCTTCCTCTATTGGCTGCTGGACCTCCGCCGCGTCACGGCCTGGGCCGCTCCCTTCCGCTCGCCCGGCTCCAACACCCTCCTCACCTATCTCCTGCCCGACCTCTATGTCTACTTCGCCGGCTGGCTTGGTTTCAACCACCTCCTCGGCCAGTTCAACCACGGCGCCCCCGGCATCCTCCGGGCCGTCCTCTTCACCGTCGCCATGCTGGGCCTCTCCGCCCTCCTCACCCGCGCCAGACTCCGCTTGCAGCTCTAACACTCGCAGGGGCCGCGATCCCCTGCGGCCTCACCTGCAAGGGCATCACCGGTGCGACAGGCTCACCGCATACAGAAACCACGCTGCATGCGGCAGCCACTCCTCCGTCCATCGCCAGTCCTCGTCCTTGCCCGTCACCGCAAATCCCTCGTTGAACGCGATCCCGTCCTCATCCCCCTCCGCCGCCGTCACCCCATTGATCACCGCCCCCGGCGCGCTCGTGTACTGGTACGACCGGAAGAACATATACGGCGCGTTGCCATGCCCGCTGCCCATCAGCATGCTGCTGTCGTAAGGATTCCGCCCCAGCACCCAGTGCAGCTGATCCTCCGCATAGCCTTCCAGCCGCTCCTGGAACGCCGCATCTCCCGCGAACACCGGCACCGCCATCCGCGCCGCACTCGCCAGCGAGGCCACCCGCGCGTTCTCACCCTGCCACCACGGAGCCGCCTCCGTATCGTGCGGAAAAAAGAACGCCGTCCGCACCGTGCCGTCACCCATCCGCACCAGCTGCCGCGCATACCCAAATGGATTCGCACCCTCGCCCGTCCGCCGCAGTTCGCCCTCCATCGCCCGCCGCACCACCGCCTTCACCCGCTCCTGCTCGCCTGCATCCTTCGCCGCCAGCTCGCGATACCGCAGCAGCGCCACCACCGGCAGCCCGGCGTCTGACGGGTGAAAGAACGGCCGCGTCCCCGCATCCGCCCGCCAAAAGTCCGTCTGCCCGCCACCCGAGATCATCCGCCCCATCAGGCTGCTCGCCCGCTTCGCCGCCGCCACCCGGTACACCTCCTTGTGCGTCGCCCCAAAGAGCTCCGTCGCCGCCAGCAGCGCGCAGTAGTCGTCCAGAATGTTCTCCGTCCGGTCGTTCAGCATCGCGGTGTTGTGCCCGTCCAGAAACGCCCAGGCCTCCTCCGCCGCCTTCCGATAGGTCGCACGCTCCAACTCGCCGTCCTCGGGCATGGTGCTCGCCAGCGCCAGCGCCGCAATTGACAGCCCGCCACCCGACCGGAACCCGACCTGGTAGCCCTCCGGTCCCGTCACCGCAGCAATCTGCTCCGTCGAGTCCGCATCGTTCTTCTTGATCTGCGTCCGCCAGTTCGGGTTCCCGACCTCCCGGTCCTGCGCCAGCTTGTCCTTCCCCGGCGCCGAGATGCTCTCCAGAAACGACCCGCCCGGCCGTCGCATCCGCACGAGGAAGTCCGCCCCATACAGCCCTTCATCCAGCATCCGCCGGCGATCCTGCGTGAAGTTCTCATCCTTCCGCGCCCCCAGCACCTCCCAGCTCCGGAGCATGCTCCAGGCCACCAGCGGCACCTGCTGCGGGTTGAAGTACGAGGTCAGGTTCTGGTGCGACAAGTGCACCCCGTAGTCCCCCGTCGCGTCATACCAGCCGCCCCGCAGATCGGCCATCCCTCCACCCAACACCTCCGGCAGCTTCAGGTGGCTATCCGCCCGCGCGAAACCTCCCGTGACCCGCTGCCCCTTGAAGTAAAAGACCACGTCCGAAAGCGCTCGCCGCTCCAGCACGTCCTGCTCCACGGCAAAGGTGCACGCCGCCGCATGCCCGCCTCCCTCGGTCCGCACCTCCATGTCATACTGCCCTGCCGTCCGCACCGCGTTCAGGTCCCCCGTCCAGAACACCCGCGCTCCGCCGCCCTCGTTCGACAGAAATCGCCAGCGATCTACCGGGCCCACCCGCTGCAACACGCCCCGCGCCACCCCGCCCCGTCCCATGCTCCCGCAACTCCCATCCCTGCGGCCGGTCGCCCTCCGCCCCCTCCACCACAAACCCCTTGCTCGCCCCCACCTCGTACCCCACATGGTCCACAAGCACGCGAAGCTCCGCCCTTGCAGGCACGACGCACGCCACCACCGCCGTCCAAGCCGCCGCCCCAGCCGCTGCCCGAAATCCCCGCCACACGCCTGCCGCCCGAACCTCTGGTCCCGTCATCACTCGCTCTGGCCTCCGCCTCTGGGCGCGGCACCCCGCCGCAACCCTCCAGCCACCCTAACCCAGCCCGGCAAGTCCGCACACCTATCCTTCGCCCAGGCACACCTCACCGCATGCCACCAGCCACCTCGCCGCGGCGGCCGAACAGGCCAGCCGCACGCAGCCGCGCCGCCTCCTCCCGAGACTGCTACAGTCCGACCATGCACGACGACGCAGCCCTTGGTGCATCGAGTGACGCAGCCTTCGAGGCCGCGCTGCAGCGCGCTCTGGCTGACCTAACGTGGTAGCTGCATGTGTCACAGGCTCAGGCGAAAGGGCTTCCACCACTAACATTCCGACTACGATCTGTACCTTGTGACCTGGATCGCCGCCGCGGGTTCGCACTCTGCGCCGGGGCTGCACGCCACCGTCATCACCTGGAGCGAACTGGAAGGCCACCCGCATCCACGCGCCAGCCCCGCCCGAGAAATCTCGGTCGCGGCCGAGCTCGAAGCAGTTCTCAACCAGGAGCTTTCACGCTCCACAACGGCCGCCGTCACTCCGCCCGGTAGATCGCCTCCACCATGCGGTCCATCGCCTCCCGATCAGCCGTGCCCCCCGGAGCATGCCCGTCCACCATCACCGTAAACGCGACGGTCCGGCCACTCGCGCATTGCAGGTAGCCCGCCAGGGCCCGGGATTCGCCGAGCGTTCCGGTCTTGGCCTGCACCCGCCCCCGCAGAGGTCGTTTCGTAAACCGGCCAGCAAGCGTCCCGTCGACCCCGCCCACGGGCAGCGTTGCCTTCCACTGCGGAAACCAGGGCTGCCCACTCGACCACACCAACATGTGTGTCATCGCGGCCGGAGTCACCAGATCATGCGTGCTTAAACCCGAACCATCTACTAACACCACGTCGTCCGGATCCAATCCCGCCTCGGCCAACACAGACCGCACTACACTCACTCCTTGCGCCCGTGACCCTGCATCCGCCAACATCCGTCCGTCCTCCCCCACCCGCGCTGCATTATTGCCGAGAGCCAAGCCCAATCGCTCCAGCAACAACTCCGCATGAAGGTTCAGGCTGTTCTTGTTCGTGGCCATCACGTCCTCAGCTACCGTGGGCGACGGCAACTTCGCCAGCACCTGCGCCCCCCTTGCAAGCGCCTCCGCTGGCCTCTCCCCCACGGCCTCGGCGGACGAGCCCTTACAGACGTTGCCCTCTGCCGCGCACACCACGGCTTCCTTCTCTCCCGTGGCCAACAGACCTCCGCCCGCGGCAGCAGAAGCTTGCCGCACCTGCTCCCGAAAGCTGTCTGTGGCAAGGGGCATCCGATGCAGGGCTCGTGCCTTGCCGGTCACCCGCACCCCACTCCTGGCCAGCATTGTGCGCAGCATCTCCACAGCAAACAGGGCCGGCTCCCTCACCGCGATCTCTTCCCGCAAGGCGGGTGCTCCTGCCGCCAGCGTTCCCCAGGCCCGAAGCTCCTGCCCACCATCCGGCGACCTTGAAAGCCCAACGTGCGCTCCAGTGCCCGGAGCCCCTGTCCTCACCGCACTCGCGTCTAAGGGCAGCCACCCTGCCTCGTTCCCTACCGTCACAGTCACCGGCTCGCCCGCGGCTACTCCCGGTGAGATCGAAACAGGCACCTGGTTATCCCCCACCGTCAAGGCGCTCACGGGTGCGCCATAACCCCACAGCAGGTCATCCTGGGCCCAGTCCTCCGGGTATGGCTCCCACACAAAGGCACTGTCGTCCCCCACTATGTCGCCATCCACCTCCACGATGCCGGCCGCCACAACTGCCTGAACAAGCTGGGTCAGCACCACCTCCGCCTTGTTCTCGGCTGGAGCCGCAGTTGCTCCTGCCCCGGCAGCTCCTGCCCCGGCAGAAGGTATGGCCCCAATCTCCGCTCCGCCGGCCGTCGCGCTCACAGCCCTGTAAGGCACATCATCCGTTCCCAGTGTTCCGTCCGCTGCCCCCACCAGCACCAGGTCTCCCCGAAGAACCCGACCTCCAGGCTTCCCTGTCCCGGTATCTTGTGCCCCGTCGGGCGGCCCAATCACGCCGCGCGCCTCCAGCCGCGTCGTCACCCTGGCATCCGGGCCGGAGCGACTCATCACCGCCGCCGTCGTCAGGAGCTTGGCCGTGCTCGCCGGATGAAAAAACTGGTGCGCTCCCTCTTGCAACAGGCAGCGCCCAGACATGTCCGAAACAGCAACTCCCCAGTGCGCGCGAGCAACTGGCGCCTCATGCTGCACCGCGTCCAGTGCACGCCATAACGGGCCATGAGCCCCTTCACAGTTCTCCTCTACAGCACGTACGGGCCTGATTTGAGCGGCCCTGACTGGGACAGCTAGCATCCCCGGAATGACCCAGCCAAACACGAACCATAGCAACGCCTGCGCGCGCGGGCGCCTCGTCCTGCTCGTCAGGCATCTCGCACGCATTCTCCCCGGTACACTCGCGCCATGCCCGTCCTCCCAAGGCCTCGCTTCACCTGGAAACTCCGTCACGGATCGTTGGCTCTCGGCGAGCGAACCGTCCTCATGGGCATCCTCAACTGCACACCGGATTCCTTTTCGGATGGTGGGGTTCATAACTCGATCGAGGACGCCGTCCGTCACGGCCTTGTCATGCTCGACGAGGGAGCCGACATCCTGGACCTCGGAGCTGAGTCCACGCGACCAGGAGCCACACCGCTTGAGCCACAGCTCGAGCAAGAGCGTCTGCTTCCGGTCCTCTATCGCTTGCGCCATCTCCGGCCCCATGCACTCCTCTCCATCGATACCTATCACGCCTCTACCGCCGCAACTGCTCTCCACGCTGGTGCCGACATCATCAACGACGTCTCGGGCCTCCGTTGGGATCCTGCGATGGCCGCTACCATCAGTCAGGCCGATCCGCAGCCAGCCTTCGTCCTCATGCACGCCCGAGGCACGCCAGCGACCTGGAGCCAACTTCCTCCACTCGCCCGTGGTGAGGAGATTGCACTCGTGCAGGCTGAGCTTTCCGGCCAGATCGGGCTGGCTCAAGCCGCAGGCCTCCCTCCTGATTCCTTTCTGCTTGACCCTGGCTTCGGCTTCGGCAAACGCGGGGACGAAAACATCGCTCTGCTGGCCCGACTCGAGTCACTCCATTCGCTCCACCGGCCACTCCTGATCGGACTCTCTCGCAAAGGCTTCCTTTCCTCCTCCACGAGTGCTGCCTCCCCCGTCGTCAATGCGGCGCTCTCCGAAGCCCGCCTCCATGCAACATCCGCTGCACACACAACGGCCATCCTTGCGGGAGCACATGTTCTCCGGGTCCACGATGTAGCGGCCGCCGCGGCCGTTGCAGCCCTCGCAGACCGCCTTCACAGCACCACTCGAGCCTAGCCAGATTCTCCTTCCTTTCGCCTACCATTCCACTTCGTGCTGGGCGGCGCAAGCAAAAAGGGGCCGGCCACTCACACCGCCGTCACGGTACCTTTGTGCCTGTCGATAAGGAAACATCCGAGCGCTTTGCATGTATCCTGATGGCGAAGAGAATACGAATGCTGACCCTCCTTCTCATCCTCGCCACGCTCAGCGTTTTGCTCCTCCTCGTGCTCGTGCAGCGGCTCGGCACGGTCGCAAATGCAACTCACAACGATCAGCGTAACCAACTCCCTGTTCTGCTCTCCCGCCACGACGCGACCACCATGGCCCGCTTTGACGCGCTTGACGCGACCCTGCGAGCGACAGTGGATGGCCTGCGAGCGGAAATCGCTCAACTTCGGCGAGACTCCCTTACCGACGCTGAGCGCTCCCGTGAGTCCGCTCACCAGTCCGCCCTTGCGCTGCGCGAAGAGCTCACCAAGCTCCTGTCGCACCTCGGTCAGACCCTCACAGCCCACCTCGGGGACTTCCGCACACATTCCATTGAGACCCTCGGCGCCCACCGAACCGATAGCTCAGCCACATCGGAAGCCTTGCGCCTGGCCGTTCGGAAGGACTTCGACGCCATCCAGCAGCGTCTTCTCCACTTCGTCGCTGACACCTCGCGCCACCAGGCCGAGGCTCGCGACTCGCTGCACAACCGTCTTCACGAGCTCGGGACCGCCCAGCAGCTACACCAGGACCGCCTCCGTTCCGCTGTGGAACAACGGCTCGACCTCCTCAACACCACCAATGCCGCGAAGCTGGAAGAGATGCGCGCTACGGTCGACGAGAAGCTCCACGCGACGCTCCACACGCGGCTGAGTGAGAGCTTCGGGCAGGTCACGACCCACCTCGGCGAGGTCCACAAAGGGCTCGGTGAGATGAAAGAACTTGCCAATGGCGTAGGAGACCTGAAGAGGGTGCTCTCCAACGTCAAGTCGCGCGGTGTTGTTGGTGAGTTCCAGCTTGGCCTGCAGCTGGAGCAGATGTTCTCGCCCGAGCAATACATCAAGAACGCCCGCATCAAGCCCGCCTCGCAGGAGTGTGTTGAATTTGCTCTCAAGCTGCCAAGCGGCCAGAACGAAACGACCCTGCTTCCGATCGACGCCAAGTTCCCCCGGGAAGATTGGGAGCGTCTCGAATACGCCTACGAGCAGGGCACGCCCGAACAGATTGCAGTCGCCGGCAAAAGCTTTGAGCGCGCCATCCGCGCCGAAGGCAAACGCATTTGCGAAAAGTACATCGACCCACCCACCACCTTGCGGCACGCCATCATGTTTCTCCCGACTGAAGGCCTCTATGCGGAGGTTGTCCGTCGCCCCGGCCTCCTGTCAGAGCTGCAACAGCAGTACCAAGTCACCATCGCCGGGCCGTCCACTTTTATGGCCATCCTGACCAGCTTTCAAATGGGCTTTCACACACTCGCCATCGAACGGAAAGGAACCGAAGTCTGGACCGTGCTGTCCAGGACCAAAGAAGAGTTTGCCAAGTTCGGCGGTCTCATGGACAAGGTCGAGAAGCAGGTGGGCACCGTTCAGAACACGCTCAAGGAGATCAATGGAAAGACAAGCACCATCAATCGCGCCCTACGCGACGTGGCCTCTCCCCATGCCAGCCAGGACACCCTACCCGAGCCCGCTGCTGCTGTCGTGCCGCTCCTTGCCGCCGTGTCCGAGCAGGAGAACTAACAGCCCCACGCACCGTCCTTCACCAGGGACATCCCGCGGCCCGCTACTTTTCGAGCTTCAGGTTCAACGTGATGCTGCTCTTCGACTCAAACGAACTCACTATCTTGATGCCGCTCTTCTTCCCGTCCGCCTCGGCCCAAAGCTCATAGTCGGTGCCCTGCGCCAGCTGCCCGAAACGATACCCACCCGTGTCATCTGAAATGTAACTCTTTACAGCACTGGTGCGGTCGTCCTTCAGGTACACCACCGCATTGCGGACAGGGCCGCCATCCTTGCCAAGCACCTTCCCCGTCACGACTCGTGGCGTTGTCTGTGCCACAGCGGATGTCGACAGCGCGCCTAGGACGCCCGCTGGCAGCACCAGCATCCCCATCTGTAAACAAATCGCTCCAACAAGTCTCATTCGGCCCATGCGGTAGAGTATACGGCTACTCGTCATCCTCATCTGCACTTGGAACCGAGTCATACTCCTCGTCGTAGCCACTCTCGTCTACAGCGGCAATCTCGAGCGGATCGAGCGACACAATCTCGATCTCGGTGCCGCACTCGTCACAGTGCACCGAATCCCCTTCTTCTACCTCGTCCGTGTTGATCTCGAGACGGTTGTCACATTCTGGGCACAGCACAGCCATAGATCCCTTTTCTTCCTCTAGCCTTCGTTCAGATTTGCGCAGCGGCGGCTTACACGTGCGCCGCCGCAACACACTAGATGACGTGCGTCAGGAGCAGAATGATCACGATCAGCAGAATCAAGCTGATCCCGCCGCCGCCGTAGTAGCCCAGCCCAGGACCCATTCTGAATCCGCCGAATCCGAACACCAGCAACAGAATCACTAAAGCAATCAGCATGGTCTTTCCCTCGTTTTCATACGATCGGCAGATTCACGCTGCTCTTCCAGCCAGGGTGCCGCCGTGTCGGTCTCGCTCTGTGATGCGGGCAAACCGCTTCGCGTCACCACAGCACAACAACATTCCTGCCTCACCGACCTTTCTCCCTCTCCTGCCGGACTGATACGCATGGTGAAATAGAGAGCAGCGGCCGGTCTGGGGGGCCGCCTTATGCCACGCACCCAATCCACCACCCTTACACTCCCGCCGTTCGGTGGCGCCACCCGCCGGCTTGTTCTGCTCAATCTCGGCGCCTTCTTCCTCATCGCCCTGCTCGGCTGGGTCACGCCGCTGTATCTGGAGCTCTTCCTCTCCCACCTGATTCTGGTCCCCGCCGCCGTCCTGCGCGGTGAGCTCTGGCAACTCGCCACCTACTCCCTCGTCGAGCGCTCCATCCTTGGCATTCTCTTCGGCATGCTCACCCTGTGGTTCGCCGGCGCCCTGCTGGAGACCGCCTTTGGCGCCCGCTGGGTCGCCGAGCTCTACGCCGTCTCCGTCGTTGGCGCCGGCATCCTCTCCACCCTGCTTGCCACGACCCATATCTTCGGGCTTCGCACCGACGTCGCCGGCGCCGGCGCCTGGGCCGGCATCTTCGGTCTCCTCATCGGCATTGCCATGCGCTTCGGCGATCAGGAGTTCCTCCTCTGGTTTGTCGTCCGCATCAAGGCCAAGTACATGGTGGCAATCTACCTCCTGCTTGCCCTGGCCATGCTCCTCAAACAGGGCAACGCCCTCTCCGCCCTGCTTGAGCTCACCGGAGCCCTCTCCGGCTTCCTCTTTGTTCGTTTCGCCTCCCGCCAGGGCCTCACCGGCGGCCTCACGGAGCGCTGGTACGCCCTCCAGAACGACCTCACCCGCGCCCGCCGCCGCCGCGCCGCCCGCAAGTTCGAGGTCTACATGCGCAAACAGAATCGCGAAGTCCGCTTCGACGGCGAAGGTCGGTATATCGAACCCGAAGACCCGCCCCGCACCAAGCCCAACGGCGCGCACCGCCCGTCAGACTCGGCGGCCAGGCCGCGCGATCCCCGCAACCCGCGCGATCCAAACGATCGCAGCTGGATGAACTAGCTGCCCGGGCGCACTGGCCCCGTCTTAGCCCAGCCTCACCAGACCCGGCACGTCTTAACCGGCCGCATCGGCGAGCCCACCTTGCAGCCGAAGTCCTCCCCAAACTGTGGCAGGTTCTCCACCACTCCATTCGTCCGGTACTCATCCGGCGCGTGCGGATCCGTCTGCACCTGCAGCCGCAGGCTCTGCGGCCGCGTCTGCGTACACCACTGCTGCGCATTGGCAATCCAGAAGCGCTGTGCCGCCGTGTACCCATCCACCTTCGCCGTCAGATCCACCCCTTGCGCCTTCGCCACCTCCTTCCACGCAATGTAGGCCAGCAGTGTGCCGCCAATATCCGCCAGATTCTCGCCCAGCGTCAGCTCCCCGTTCACGTGCAGGTCGTCAACCGGCACATAGCTGTTGTACTGCTGCACCACGCATCCCGCCCGCTCCTTGAACTTGTCGCCGTCCTCCTTGGTCCACCAGTCCCGTAGGTTGCCGTCCCCATCGAACTGCCGCCCCTCATCGTCAAAGGCATGCGTCAGCTCGTGTCCCATGGTCGATCCCATGTCTCCGTAGTTCGCCGCCGCATCCTCCTTCGCGCTAAAGAACGGTGGCTGCAGGTACCCCGCCGGAAAGTTCACATCGTTCATCTGCGGGTTGTAATACGCGTTCACCGTCGGCGGCGTCATCCCCCACTCCCCCTTGTCCACCGGCTTGCCAATTTTGCCCAGGTCCCGCTGCACTTCAAACGCCGCCGACCGCTCCTGGTCCGCCCACATCTGTCCCCGCACAATCTCAAGCGAACTGTAATCCCGCCACTTGTCCGGGTACCCCACCTTGTTCGCCACCTTCTTCAGCTTCACCTTGGCCTGCGCCTTGGTGGCCGCACTCATCCAGTCCAACCCGTCGATGTCCTGGTCCATCGCCGTCTCAATCCGTCGCGCCATCTCCCGCGCATCCTCCCGTGTCGAGGCCGGAAATACCTGCCGCACATACACCTCCCCCAGCGCCTCACCCAGCCTGTGGTCTACCAGCTGCGTGCACCGCTTCCATCGCGGCTGCTGCTCCTGCTGCCCCCGCAGCGTCTTGAAGTAAAAGTCGAAGTTGGCGGCATCCAGCGCCGCCGGCGAGCTCAGCCCCGCATAGGAGTGCACCACGTCCCACCGCAGCCAGGCCTTCAGCTTCGGCAGCTCCGTCTTCGCCAGCAGCGCGTCCAGCTCCGCATAAGCCTTGGGCTCCGTCACGTTTACCTTCGCCAGCTTCACCTCCGGCAGGGCCATCCCTTGCACAAACTGTCCCATCCCCAGCCCCGGCACACTCTGCCGAAACGCCACAAAGCTCATCGGGTGGTCCATCGTGTGCGGGTCGCGCTTCTCCACATTGGTCAGCTTCGCCTTCGCCAGCGCCGTCTCCAACTCCAGCACCGTCGCCGCATCCGCCTGCGCCTGCGCGGCCGGCTCGCCGATCAGCCCCAGCATCGTCGCCACATGCGCCGCATACTGCTTGCGCTGTTCCACGCTCTTCGCATCCGTCCGCGTGTAGAAGTCCCGGTCCGGCAACCCCAGCCCCTGCACCTCAAACTCGGCTATCTCCCGCGTCGAGTCATGCGGGTCCTGGTTTGAGGTCACCTGCGCCAGCGGGTGCACACCATCCCGCTCAAACTCCGCCATCAGCCCGGCCAGCTCCTTCCGGTCCCGCACCGCCTCAACTCGCGCCAGCAACGGTCGCACCGGCGCTGTGCCCTGCGCCTCAATCGTCGCCGTGTCCATGCAGCTGGCGTAGTCGTCACCGATCTTCTGCTCGTTCGGCGTCCGCCCAGCCCCACCCGCCGCCGCCTTCTCCAGCATCCCCCGCAGCACACCGTCGTTGTAGTCCGCCAACTCCGTGAAGCGCCCATAGCTCGCCCGGTCCGCCGGCAGCGGATGCCGCGCAAACCACCCATTGCACGAGAACGTGTACAGGTTCTCGCACGGGTTCACGCTCCGATCCAGAAACGCCGGCTCAAACACCCGAAACCCCGCAGGCTCCTTCGCCGCCGTTCCCGCGGCCTCGCCCTGCTGCGTCCCACCCTGCTGCGTGCCATCCTGCTGCGTGCCACCCTGCTCCGCCCCGCCCCGCACCAAGGCACACCCCGTCATTACCACCGCCGCCAGCACAGTCAAAGCATGTCGCATCCACCAAACCTATCAGGGCCGCGCCTTTCCCCGCATCAGCATTCCTCGCCTCGCCACCCCGTCGCAAGCCTACGCATCTCACGCTCTATGGAGACCCCATCTATGACCCCGGAGACCTTCCGAAACCTCCCCACTGTCCGCTTCGAGGGCCCCGGCTCCTCCAACCCGCTCAGCTACCGCTTCTACAACCCCGAGCAGGTTGTCCTCGGCAAGCCCCTCGCCGAGCACCTTCGCTTCGCCGTCGCCTGGTGGCACTCCCTCGTCATGAACGGCACTGACCCCTTCGGCGGCCCCTCCATCGACCGCCCCTGGTTCCACGGCGACGATCCCATCGCCGCCGCAAAGCAAAAGGCCGACGCCGCCTTTGACCTCTTCCGCGTCCTCGACCTCCCCTTCTTCACCTTCCACGACCGCGACATCACTCCCGAAGGCGACACCCTCTCCGAAACCATTCGCAACCTCCACACCCTCGCCGACTACCTCGCCGAAAAGATGCAGGGCAGCAAGACAAAACTCCTTTGGGGCACCGCCAATCTCTTCTCCCACCCCCGCTTCATGGCCGGTGCCGCCACCAACCCCGACCCTGACGTTTTCCGCTGGTCCGCCACCACCGTCAAGCACTGCATGGACGTCACTAAGCAGCTCGGCGGCTCCAATTACGTCCTCTGGGGCGGTCGCGAAGGCTACGAGACTCTCCTGAACACCAACATGGGCCAGGAGCTCCAGCAAATGGGCCGCCTGCTTTCCCTCGTGGTCGACTACAAACACAAGATCGGCTTCACCGGCCAGATCCTCATCGAGCCCAAGCCCAAAGAGCCCACCGCCCACCAGTACGACTTCGACGTCGCCACCGTCTTCGGCTTCCTCAAGAACTTCGGCCTCGAGAAGGAAGTCCGCGTCAACATCGAAGCCAACCACGCCACCCTCGCCGGCCACACCTACGAGCACGAGATCGCCACCGCCGGCGCCCTCGGCATCCTCGGCTCACTCGACATCAACCGCGGCGACCCACTCCTCGGCTGGGACACCGACCAGTTCCCCAATGACCTTCTCGGCATGACCATGGCGATGTACCACGTCATCAAGGCCGGCGGCCTCGGCCTCGGTGGCTGCAACTTCGACGCCAAGGTCCGCCGCCAAAGCTTCACCCCCGAAGATCTCGTCGAAGCTCACGTCGGCGGCGTCGACCTCTGCGCCCGCGGCTTCCTGCTCGCCGCCAAGCTCATCGAGGACGGCGAATACGACAAGCTCCTTACCGACCGGTACAGCGGCTGGCAAACCCCCGGAGCCCAGGCCATCCTCTCCGGCAGCACCACCCTCGAGCAGATCGCCACGGAAGCCGAGGCGGCCAACCTCAACCCGCAGCCCCGCTCCGGCCGCCAGGAGCGCCTCGAGAACCTCCTCGCCCGCAAACTCTTCTAGCCCCACTCACCCGCGCGGACGTGCCCAGACAGGCCGTCCGCGCACTCTCCACCCAGCACCACCTAGGCCGACCGCTTGCGCGCCTGCAGCTCGATATAGACATGCACCAGGTTCACCGCCGCCGGTGTAACCCCGGGAATGCCTGAAGCCTGCCCCAGCGTCCGTGGCCGCACCCGCTGGAGCTTCTCCTGCATCTCGCGCGACAGCCCTGACACCGCCCGGTAGTCAAACCACTCCGGGATCCCCTTCGCCTCAGCCGCCTTCAGCCGCTCGATCGACCGCTGCTGCTGCAGCAGGTACCCGCCGTACTTCACCTCGGTCTCGACCGCCCGCCACTCGTTCCGCACCGCCGTCGGCAGCGCCCCACCCTCAGCCAGCACCTCCACCCACGGCTGCATCACGGAACCCGCCAGCGCTAGCTCTCGCAGCAGCACCGCCCGCAGCTCCTCAATCCGCAGCTCCGGCTGCCGCAGCACCTGCGCCAGTGTCTCGCCCACCTGCCGCGTCGCATCGCCCGGAATCTTCGCCACCATCTCCGGCGTCAGGTCCACCGCTCGCAGCCGCACCCGCTCCAGCACCTCACGCAGCACCTGCGCGCGCGCCTGCCGTGCCTCATAGCCCGCCCACGCCGCGTCATCCACCAGCCCCAACCGTCGCCCATGCGGCGTCAGCCGCCGGTCCGCATTGTCGATCCGCAGGTGCAGCCGGAACTCCGCCCGCGACGTAAACATCCGGTACGGCTCATCCGTCCCCTTCGCGATCAGGTCATCCACCATGATCCCGATGTACGCCTCGCTCCGGTCCAGTGTGAAACCACCACCGTTACAGAACTTGGCGGCATCGTTCACCGACAGCGCCGCGTTGACCCCCGCCATCAGCCCCTGCCCGGCCGCCTCTTCATACCCGCTCGTCCCGTTGATCTGCCCCGCCAGGAACAGCCCGCGAACGCTCTTCACCTCCAGCGTTCGATCCAGCTCCCGGGCATCAATCGCGTCGTACTCGATCGCATACCCCGGCCGCAGCATCTCCGCCTTGTCCAGCCCCGGGATCGACCGCACCATCGCCGCCTGCACCTCCATCGGCAACGACGTGCTCATTCCGTTGATGTAGACCTCGTGCGTGTTCAGCCCCTCCGGCTCAAGGAAGAACTGGTGCTGCGTCTTATCCGGAAAGCGCACAATCTTGTCTTCGATCGACGGGCAATACCGCGGCCCGATCCCCGAAATCTGCCCCGTGTACATCGGCGACCGGTGCACATTCTCGCGGATCAGCCGCAGCGTCTCCTCCGTCGTCGTCGCAATGTGGCAGGAGATCTGCCGCAACGGCAGCTCCGTGGTCCGCAGGCTAAACGGCGTCGGGTCCGCATCACCCGGCTGCTCCTCAAACTGCGCCCAGTCGATCGTCCGTCCATCCAGCCGCGGCGGCGTCCCCGTCTTCAGCCGCGTCCCCCGCAGCCCCAGGCGCTTCAGGCTCTCACCCAGCAGCACGCTCGCCGGCTCCCCGCTCCGCCCCGCCGTGTACTGCTGCTCCCCGCAGTGGATCAGCCCATTCAGAAACGTCCCTGTCGTAATCACCGTGGCGCCCGCCCGCACCTCGCGCCCGTCCCGCAGCAGCAGCCCCGCACATCGTCGCGTACCGTCCTCCGCCGTCTCCAGCAGCAGGTCCGCCACCTCCGCCTGCTTGATAAACAGGTTCGGCACACTCTCCAGCAGCTCCCGCATCCGCACCCGGTAGAGCGCCTTGTCGCACTGCGCCCGCGGACTCCACACCGCCGGCCCCCGCGACGTATTCAGCAGCCGAAACTGGATCCCGCACTGGTCCGCCACCAGCCCCATCGCGCCGCCCAGTGCGTCGATCTCCCGCACCAGGTGCCCCTTCGCGATCCCGCCAATCGCCGGGTTGCAGCTCATCTGCGCAATCAGGTCCAGGTTCAGCGTAAACAGCGCCGTCCGCAGTCCCATGCGCGCCGCCGCCACCGCCGCCTCGCAGCCCGCGTGCCCCGCACCCACCACCGCCACGTCAAACTCTTCGCGGAAGCTCATCTCTTTATTCTAGCGGGGCACCCCACGCCCGCCCCTCCCAGGCACCTCGTCACCTACTCCGAATCGCCCTCACCACCGTGGTGCTGCTCCGCCTCATTCACCCGTTCGATTCGGTGAATAAAGGTCAGCTCCTTCGGCTCCACCGTAATGATCGCTGACTCCCGCAGCCCGTCCGTCCGCCGCTTGTTGCACACATCCGTCGACCCGCCCGACTTCAGATCCCGCGTCCGCACCGTGCAGTGCCATCCCGGCCCGTCCAGCTTCCGCCGAAACTCGTCCACGTCCGCCATGCTGTACATCCCCGGCCGTTCGAACTCGTAACTGTGCACCACGTTCAGCACCGTCCCACGCGCCCGCGAGGCATGCGCCCCCCGCACATCGTCCAGATCATCGGGAGCCATGTTCACCTCCGTCGCCTCCTTCGCCCCCTTGGCAAACTTCTCCGTGCCGGCAAACAGATCATCCTTGGTCGAGATCTCCGCCCGCGATCCCTTGCCCCCCGTATCCTGCCTGCCGCCCGGCTCCACACCCGGCTCGAGACCCAGCCCCGCCAGCGGCTCCGGCCCAACCTCCGCCAGCATCTCCGGGCGCCCTGCACCATCCTGCCGCAAGGCAGCCGCCACCATCGCCCGCGCCTCCGCCTGCATCGCCGGAGCCTCCGCCCGCACCGCCTCAATCTCCGCCCGTATCTCCGGCGCCTCTGCCGCCTCCCGTGCGCGAGCCTGCGCCACCTCAGCCTCGGCCTCCGCCTGCAGCGCCGCCATCTGCGACTGCTGCTCCGCCACCTTCACCTGCGCGTCCGCCTGGACCAGGGCCTGCATCGCCGCCGATCCGACTGGTGCCACCGGCCTCACTGGCAGTGCTGGCAGTGCTGGCGGTGCTGGCGGTGCTGGCGGTGCTGGCGGTGCTGGCGGAAGCGGACTCCCGGACAAAGCCGCCAGCGCGGGGAAAGTCGGCAGCGCCTGTGCCACCGCATCCCTGCCGCCCGCATAGAAGACCGTACCCAGAACCACCACGCCCGTACCAACCTGTTGCCACATCGATCTCTGCCGCATACCCGCCTCCTCCAGAAAATCCATCCCAAGCTTCATCGCCCAACCACCTCATTCATCGCATCCGCCGGCACACCGGCCCGCTCCATCTGTGCCCGCACCCGGTCCAGCGTCTGGTCCGTAATCCGCTGCGCCGTCTCAAACTGCGCCGTGGCATCGGCACATCGTCGCGCCTCCGCACGCTGCTCCACCTGCCTCCGCTCCCACACCCCACCCCCGGCCAACACCCCCACCGTCAGCCCCGCCGCCACCGCCCATCCCGCCCATCCGGTTTGCCCGCGCCAGCGCAGCAGCCGGCCACGCTCCTCCGCCGGCACCTCTGCCGCCGCCCGCGCCAGCACCCGCTCCGCAAACCCCTCCGGCACCACCGCCCGCCGGCCCAGCGCCACCGCCAGCTCGCGCTCCAGCACCACGTCCTCCCCGTCCTCCCGCCCCGTCCACTCAGTGTTCACGCACATACCCCTTCCAGGTCACAGCTGCCTTCTGCCGCAGCAGCTTCAGCGCCCGCTGCAAGTTGCTCTTCACCGTCGCCAGCGGCTGGTCCAACATGGCACCAATCTCTCCCGGCGTCATCTCCTCGCCATACCGCAACACCACCGCCACCCGCATCGCCTCCGGCAAGGAGCCCACCATCTGCTCCAGCCGTTCCACCGATGCCTCATCCAGCCCACCCGCGCCGCCACCCACAATGCCGCCGTGCTGCGCCTCCATCCACTCCTCCGCCCCCGCCTCCGGCTGCCGTCGCTGCCGCCGCACCGCATCCGTCGCCCGGTGCACCGCCACCCGCCGCAGCCAGAACCGCCGGTGGTCTTCATCCGCAAACTGCTCGCCGGCCCGGTGGAGCTCCAGAAACACATCCTGCGCCACCTCTTCCGCCGTGCCCCGGTCCCGCACCACGCGCAACGCAATGGAATACACCATGCCCTGGTGCTGCTCGATCAACCTGCGAAAGCTCTCTGGATCCATGCCGTGACTCACTACAACTCCATACGTCCACAACGCGACTCGGGGATGCAAAAGCTGCAAACATCGCGAGGGAGCAGTCGTGTGACCTGATCCCGCGGCGTTCGCGAGGGAGGAGCAGGCACGAACTTCTCCCCGGCACCCACCTCCCGCAGCCTAGCTCACCCGCATCGTCACGCCATGCAGCGCATTGCTCACCGTCGTCAGCATCGCACCCGCGGCCAGCCGGGGCGTCGCGTCTACCGTCGTCAGGGCCGTTCCCTCCGCGAGCTTCACCTTGCGCGTCTCGCCCGGCTGCAGCAGAATCTCGTCCGCCCCGGCCCGCAGCCGCAGCACCGCTGCAGTTCCGTTCTCGAGCGAGAAGGCAACCTGCCGCACCTTGCCCGGTTTAGCCTGGCTCGCCGCTACCGGCAACAACACCGGCACATTCGCCGCCGAGCCGCTCGGCGCCACCCGCGGCGCTGCCAGGCCCATCACCGAGGCCATCATCATCGAAACGCCACACACCATGGTCGTCATCACACGTCGCATCGTCATCACCGTCTCCTCCAGCTAGCCGCGACATCGGCCCGCCCCCGCCATGGTTCGGGGGCCGGCTTGCCTCGTGCTGCTACACCCTCCTAAGCGCTCCCCGCCTCGCTTCAGGATGCAGAAAGAAAACAAATTTCATCGGGAGCACACGCCCTCGCCGCCCTGCACCGAATCTGGTGCACCGCAAGCCGCATCTCAACCCCTGTGAAGACCTCCCGCGCGCAAGCCCCCGCGACCCCCAGCCAGCCCCGCAGCAAAACAGCCAGCCGGACTTCGAGCAAGCCACCTCGCCAGCCCGGCAAGCAGCTCCAGAACCAGCCCTCGCCAAGCCGTCGCGGCAGCGCCACCGCTTCCAGCGCGGCCCAAAGTGCCGCAACCCCGGCTGCCCCCCGCCCAGCCTCCGCGCCCCTCCAGGTCGCCTACCGGCTCGACGCCCTGCTTCACACCATGCGCGCCCTCGCCCGCTCCGAAGAGCAGCTCTGCAGCCTCATGCACTCCATCCAGAGCCAGCGCACCCTCCCCGCGCGCGCCCGCACGGAACTCCGCCACCTCCTCGAAGACCTCCCCACCGACGTCTGCGATGCCGACCGCCACGCCGCCCTCGACGCCCTTGACCCCGGCGCCGCCCCAGCCGCCAAAGCCCCAGCCTCCCGCACCCATCTCCGGGCAGCCACCGCACCCTCCCCACGCCGGCCCGCAGCCGCAAAGCCCAAAGCCGCCCGCCAGCAGCCCACCGCTCCACAACCACGCCGCTCTGCCAAGGTGGCCAGCAAAGCCAACAGCTCCGCCGCCGCCCCCCGCCGAGCCTCCGCCAAATCGTCGCGCCCCCGTAACAAGTAAGCGAACGCCAGCAGGTAAGCGAACGCAGCAAGGCCGGGTCTGCATCTCGCAGACCCGGCCCGTTGTTCGCCATCAGCTTAGAAGTTGAGCTTCGCTCCCAGCTGGATCCGGCGCGGCAGATGCGTGCTCGTCACCTGGCCATAGTTCGGATCGTTCAGCCCCGTATCCACCCCGGCAAAGTTGGTGTGGTTGAAGGCGTTAAAGAACTCCCCGCGGAACTGGAACCGGTAGCGCTCCGTGATGCGGATGTTCTTGATCGCGCCCAGGTCCCAGCTCTGGAAGCCCGGCCCAAGAAACGCCCCGCTCCGCTCCGACCCAAAGTGACCCACGGCCGGCGTGAACGAACTCGTCGTAAACCACTGGTCCACAGTCTTGGTCAGCTGGATCGGCGCTACCTGGTCCGGCCGCGGCAGAATGGCACCATTCGGGTTGCTGATGCCCAATCCGCCCGGAAATGTCCCAGGGGCCGATCCAGCAGCGCAGTTTGGCAGCGTGTTGTTGTCCGCGTCGACGGCCTGCGTGCAGGCGAACGGGTCTGAGGCCTGCGTCGTGGCGATCGAGTGCCCACTCGACACTGACGTGATTCCCGACACCTCCCACCCGCCCAGCGCCCGTCCCACCAGACCGTGCTGCTCCCGGAAGAACGGCAGGTCATACACGTAGTTCGCAATCAGGATGTGCGGCGTGTTCAGGTTGGTCGGCCCGTAGTCCAGCTTCGGGTCATACGTATTCGTGTTCGCCACGCCGCGGTCGCTTGACTGCGTCGAGAGGTTCTTGGACCAGGTGTACGCCAGCTGCGCTGTAAGGCCTTTTGTCACCCGGTGCGTTACCGAAACCTGCAGCGAGTTGTAGTTGCTTGTCGCAAACGGAACGCGGGCCGCGAAGTAGGAGTACCCGGTATATGGCCGGACCCCGTTCACATTCGCCTCCGGGTTCGCCGACCGCGCCGCCAGCGTCGGCTGGTTCAAGTCCAGCTCGCCCAGCAGGTGCCGCCCCTGCGACCCCACATACGCCACCTCCAGGCTCGTGCTCGCATCCAGCGCCTGCTGCACCGAAAGGTTATAGGTCGCATACGCCGGCACCTTAAAGGTCGGTGTCCCCGTGAGTGTCAGGTGGTTCGGCGCGCGCGAAACCGCCGCCTCCCCCGCCAGCGGGTTATCGAAGGGCGTGTTGTTCACCGTCGCATACTGCACCAGCGGTGGATCCGTAAACGCGTTCTGCTCCCAGATCCCGTTCAGCGTCCGGTCAAAGAACAGCCCGATCCCGCCGCGAAACGCCGTCTTCGCATCCCCAAACGGATCCAGCGCAAACCCAAAGCGCGGCCCGAAGTTATTGTTCGAATTCGGGTTCACCCGTCCCCCGTAGGGAGAGCACGTCACGCCAGCCGAAACCGCCTGCGCCGCCTGACATGCGCTGCCTGTCGGAAAGATAATGCCGTTTGTATAGGTCGAAGGTAGCTGCCCTTGCGTCGTCGCAAAGTTCCCGTACGCATCCAGCGCCGGCGCCGCACTCGCGTTAAAGAGCCCCGGAACAAAGTTGTTCAGTGTCCCGTTCACATCCGTCGGTGAAGGGAAGTAGCTCCACCGCACGCCCAGGTTCAGCGTCAGCCGCGGCGTCACCTTCCAGTCGTCCTGCACAAATGCTTCAATGTTCGTGTAGTGCAGGTTCGGGATCACGTCCCGGCTCGCCTGCTGGTAAAGCGCCACATTGCCCAGCAGAAAGTCGCCAAAGGTATTGAACTGGAAGCTCGGGTTGCCGCTCGATCCGTTCTCCGTCTTCAGCATCTGGGAGAAGGTTGCGCCCGTCCGCACGGAATGGTTTCCCAGTGTTGCGGAAAGGTTGTCAAAGATCGTCCGGTCCAGGTTCCGCTCCGTGTAGGGCGCACTGCCCTGCGACAACCCCGTCAGGATCCCGCCCGTGAATGAGATCGACGGCAGTCGAGCATAAGGATCCTTGTAACCGTAGTTGTTCGTCAGCGCGCCCACCACCGCCGGGTCGTTTGCCACACCGCTCAGCGTCGCCTGGATCTCGCCCTGCGAGTACGCAAACTCCACCTCGTTCACCAGCTTGGGGGAGATCGTCCACGTCAGGTTCCCCACCACGTTCTCGCCCGGCGCATTTACTGCCGTGTTCACCAGCCCGGGAAAGTTGTCCGCCGCAAACAGGCCGGTCGGGAACGTGGCCGGTGTCTCGTCCTGCATCGCCCGCGCAAACAGATGAATCTTCTCTGTCGCATTCCAGTCCAGCCGCACAATGTCCTGCCTCACATCGTTCCGCGCGGAAAACGTCTGCACGTTGTTGCCGCCCGAGTTCGCCGGGAACTTGCTGAACACATTCGCCAGGTACACCTTCGAGTTCGCGCTGAAGCACGCCGGGTTGATCGTCGTCTGCTTCGCCACACCGTCATAGGTCGCACAACCCGCCGGCGCATCCGTAATATTGCCCGGCACCACCCCATTCAGCATCGCCGTCGTCGGCGCCGCAATGCTCTGCGTCGTCGGCGAGCTCACCTTGCGCCACTCCTCCGACCAGAAAAAGAACAGCTTGTCCTTGCTCGTGTTAAACACCCGCGGAATATAGACCGGGCCGCCCAGCGTAAAGCCGTAGTCGTTGTAGCGCTCAATTCCACGCGGCAGAATGTTTGTCGGGTCGTGCTTGTTGAAGTACGTGTTCGCGTTAAATACGTTGTTCCGCGCGAATTCGTACACGTCCCCGTGGTACTGGCTCGTCCCCTGCTTGGTCGCCACCAGCACCTGCGCGCCGCCGCTCCGCCCATAGCCCGCGTCATACGATCCCCGCGCCAGCGTAAACTCCTGGATCGCGTCCACGCTCGGCACATTCAACAGCGTCCCGTTCGACCCACTGTCGTTGATGTCCGCCCCGTCCACCGTCCAGTTGTTCGACCCCGTCCGCGCTCCGTTCACTGACACCGTGGACGAGTTGTTCAACCCAAATCCCGTCTCATCCCCCAGCCCGCTCACCACACCCGGCTGCAGCGTCACCAGCTGCTCAAAGTTCCGGTTGCTCAGCTCCAGCTCCCGCACCTGGGTCCCCGTCACCGTCCCCACCTGCGCGCTGCTCGTCGTCTCAATCGGTGTCGTATTCTCTTCCACCGTCACCGTCTGGTCCACGGATCCCGTCTGCAGCTGCGCGTTCAACCCGCGCTTCTCCGCCACATTCAGCGTCAGCTCCGCCGTCGTCTGCGTCTTGAAACCCGGCGCCGTAATCGTCACCGCATAGGTCGCCGGCGAAAGATTGCTCAGCGAATACGCTCCACTTTTGTCCGTCGTCGCCGTCCGCGCCGAACCCTGGATCCGCTTGTCCACCAGCTCCACCGTCGCGCCCGCAATCGCTGCGCCGCTCGGGTCCGTCACCGTCCCGTTCAGCGTCGCCGCCACCTCCTGCGCCATCGCAAACGTCCCACCCGCAACACCCGCTAGCGGCACCACACAGCTCATCGAAGCAAGCACACACGACGCAACACGGCGAAACACACTGCGCATAAAATCCAGGCCTCACACAGGGTTGGGGAAAGCATCAGTCCTCTCGCACGCGCGCAAGGGCGCATGCGGAGCGCAACGGACACGTCCGGAAAAACAGCTTGTTACTCTGGTGTGAAATCGAGAGTAGCCGTGAGTTCCTCTTTGTGCAACGCAAAATTGCGCAATCGTTTGATCCCCATTCGTTTCTCCTCTTTCGCTTCCCGCCTGAGGTGGTGTATGCCGCAAACCCGCTCCCTCCTTGCCGTCCTCACCCTCGCGTTCCTCGCCCCGTCCCTCCCGGCCCAGCCCGCACCCGACCTCACCACCACCGTCGCCCAGGCCTCCGCCGCCCTCGCCCGCAACGACAACGCCCGCGCCGAACAGCTCTTCCGGGAGGCCCTCACCGCCGACCCCACCTCCCTCCCCCTCCGCAATAATCTCGCCCTCGCTCTCGCCCGCCTCGGCCGCGACGACGAAGCCATCGCCCTCGATCGCGAAACCCTCGCCCTCCACCCCGGCGATCCAGCCACCACGCGCAACCTCGGCGTCGCCTGCTTCCGCGCCCATCGCTTCGCCGAAGCCGCCCCTCTCCTCCAAACCACCGCCGACCACGCCCCCACCTTCCAGCCCCTCGCCCTGGCCGGCCTTGCCTGGTTTGCCACCGATCACTACCCGGAAGCCATCCGCGACCTCGAAGCCGCCCGCACCCTGGAGCCCGACGACCTCCAAACCCTCACCATGCTTGGCCGCGCCTACCTCCACACCCAGAACTTCCCCGCCATGCGCTCCGTCTTCGAACAGCTCATGCGCTCCCACCCCGACTCCGCCGAAGCCCACGTCATGCTCGCCACCGCCTATGACAAGCTCTTCCGCGAAGACGACGCCCTCCGTGAGTTCCACGCCGCCGAACAGGTCGACCCCCTCTACCCCGGCCTCCACACCGGCCTCGGCGCCATCTTCTTCCGCAACCAAAACTTCCCCGATGCCGCCCGCGAGTTCACCCTCGAACTCTCCCGCCATCCCGACGACCCCATAGCCAACTGCCTCCTCGGCCGCACCCTCCTCCGCCAATCCCAACCCGCCGAGGCCATCTCCCACTTCAACGCCGCCCTCGCAGTCAACCCAAAGTACGTCGACGCTCTCCGCGAACGTGGCGAAGCTCTCCTCGCCCTCCACCAGCCCGCAGAAGCCGTCCCCTCCCTCCGCGCCGCCATCGCCCTCGACCCCATCGACGCCCGCGCCCACTTCACCCTCGGCACCGCCCTCCGCGAGTCCGGCGACCCCGCCGCTGGCAACGCCGAACGCACCACCGCCGCCCACCTCCTCGCCACCCAACACACCTCCACCTCCCCCTCCCCCTCCCGGTGAGAGGCTCCAGCTAGGTCCCACAGCGTAACGCGTCGCGCAGCGCCACCCGCACCGTCGTACCCTGCATTACAAGCCCGCTCGTCCGGACCAGGCAACACACCAGAATCAAGCTGGGAGAGTGCACGAAAGGTGGCAGGCGACACCTGCCGGACAAACTCCATGACTCATCGCGAAAAGGTCCTTGTCACCCTAGGGTTCGCTCTCACAGGCCCGCTCTCGCTCCTTGGCCTGTGCCTGCTTGGCTGGATCATCTGGGCCCACCATATGTTCATCTTTGCCCCGTCCAGCCGGCAGGCACCCTGCGCCGCCACTGACGCTGCGCAGTCGCCGGGCAGAATGGAGCCAGGGCGGTCCAGCCAGGGTCAGCGCTGACTCCCCAATCCTGAATGCTTGCCGGTGAGGCTAGCCTGGCACGGGCGCCCCTGCTCAGCCATCACGACCAGGCCTGGTCGCGATCCCTCTCTGCCTTGCTGAAGATCAGGATCGGTCCGTCGTGAGTCGGTGTGGGCCCCATAGCCGGAATCAGCAGATCAAGAGCGAAGCTCCAGTCCAACCCGCGACGCATTCTCCCAACAGAAGGCGTGTCGCCCGGTGGCGCAATCTACCCAGGGGAGACCGTAGCCTCGAGAAACGCACAACGGCGTTCCTCGGAGTGCCACAAGCGAAGGGAAACACCCCACGCTCAACTGGTCCGGACCTAAGTTCTTTCCCATGAAGATTTTGCGCAAAAACAGTAAGGGGGAGGGTACCCTCCCCCTAGGGCTTCACCGTGCACCCAGCCCATGTGTTCACCGGGTCGCACCGCACGTCGACCCCGCCTGGCAGCTCCACCTTGTAGCTCGTCCACCGCGAAGGCTCGCTTGCCGGGTAGTCCGTGCTGATCATCTGTGCCCCACTCCGCAGCGCTGTGTCCCGCCGCGTCGTGTCCCCACTCCGCGCCTGCACCGTCTCTGCATCCGACCGCGTCCGCACCAGGTAGCCCTGCCGCACCAGCCCGTCGATCTCCTCCGCCGAGCCGTCGTTCTCCTCGGTAAAGGCGGCGTCCGGCTTGCCCGGCGTCCCGTTCGTGAACAGCAATCGCCCCTGGAGCGCCGAATGTCCCTCTGTGTAGGGCTCCTCGTTCTTCCGCTGGTCCAGCAGAAATACCACCTTGCCCCGCGCCGCATCCAGCGTCGGCCAGCCATCGTGTGCGATCGCCTCCGGCAGCGTCGCGGCCTTGCCCCGCACATCGTCCGGCGTCACAATCCGCTCCTTCGGAAAGACGGACAGTATCTCCGCCTCCAGCACCCCAAAGGCCTCCGCCGTCCAGGGCAGCGCCACGGTCGACTCCGGCATGTGCTGCACCGCGCCTTCCTTGGTCTCGATCAGCAGAAACATCGGCACGTGCCCCGGGTGCCCATCCGACCACGCCTTCACCTGCCGCAGGCAGTCCACAAACAGCGCGCACCGGCTTCGCTGGTCCAGGTCCTGCACATGCATCACCTTGAGCCCGGGCTTGTCCATCGCGTGCTCCGGGTCATACGGCGCGTCCGGCGGCAAGCCCGCCTGCGCCACAAGCCCGTCCCACTTCGGGTGCGCATACCGCCCCCCCTTGGGGTCCAGGAACACGTCAATCTCGATCTGCCGAGCGCCGCCGTCCAGCTGCGCCGCCAGCGTCCCGTGGCCGTAGTCCAGGGATTGTGCCGCCTTCGGGTTGCGCTGCTCCAGCAGCTTCATGGCGCTCGGTGCCAGCCCCACGTGGTAACTGTTGTGTGTCCCGATCACCTGGATCTGGTTCAGCCGCAGCGGCCCGTGCCCTGCATCCTGCGCCCCGGCGACCCCTGCTGCCGCCGCCACCATCATCGCCAACCCTGCCGCCACTACCCTCATCGAGCCCCCATAGCCCCCACCTGCGTGAAAGCCTCGCTCAGGCGCACCCCATCAGGAGCGCGCCTGAGGCGTCCAGTCTAGAAGAACAGCTTCGCCGCAACCTGCAGCTGACGCGCCGGGAAGAACGAGCTGATCTGCCCATAGGTCGAGTTGCTTCGGTTCGGGTCCGGCGAGCCGAAGTTCACCTGGTTCAGCACGTTAAAGGCCTCGCCCCGGATATCGAGGTTGGTTCCCTCACGCCACAGCTGGAAGGCCTTGTGCAGCCCGAGGTCCAGCTCGCTGAAGCTGGGCGCCCGCAAGCTGTTGCGCGACGCGTTGCCGTACGGGCTGTTGCCGCCGGGCAGCGCTACAGCCGTCGGGTCCAGGTACTGCAGTGGCCCACCCGCCTGCTGCCGGAAGCGTGCACCCTCTGCGAGCACCGGCTTGCCGATGATGTTGGGCCGAAAGGTGTACAGCCCCGTGGTCGTCAGGTTGGAGTTGGCTGTGTAGTTCAGGTTGGTGGTCAGGCCGCTTGTCTGCATGGAGATGCCTGTCAGCTGCCAGCCACCAAGAAGGCTATGCGCAAACCCCTGCCCGGTCCGGAAGATCGGCAGATCCCATACCAGGCTGGTGGTGTTGTTCAGCGGCTGGTCATACCCCGACGGTCCGTAGTCCGACCGCGGGTTCGCCCAGTTCACACGGGAGTTGTCCCCGTTGTTGGTCTCCAGGTGGCCCGACGCATCGTCAAAAGCGCGGCTGTAGGTGAAGGAGTTGAGCAGGTAGACCCCGTGCCCCATCCGCTTCTCCACCTTGAACTGCAGCGAGTTGTAGTTCGCAAAGCCGATGCCTGTGGCGATCTCGATGGTGTTGAAGTTCTGTACCGGCCGCCGCTGCTGCAGCGACAGGCAACCGGACAGGATGCCAGTGGACGCATCGCATGTAGCCGTCACAGGGTTAATCGAGGCCTGGTTATAGTCGGCCAGCACCATCAGGTGGGTGCTCTTGCTCCCCACATAAGCCAGGTCGAGCACAATGTCGCGCCCGATCTGCCGCTGCACGCCCGCAAAGTAGCTCTGCACATAGCCCGTCGGCGTGTCGCGCGGAATGTAGCGCGACTGGGCCTTAAGCGGATCAAATGCGGATGGGTCAACCAGCGTCGGCGCGTAGCCTGCCTGCGTCGGCCGGAAGCATGTGGTCTGCGCCTCGGTGTCGTTGGTGCACAGCCCCTGCGAGGGCTTCTGGTCGATGCTGGCATTCACGATGTACGGCCCGTTATAGGCCAGCAGATTTTCGCCACCCTGCCGATTGAACTGCGTATACGAGATGCCGTATCCGCCTCGCAATACGGTGTTCGCGTTGGCGCTGTAGGAGAAGCCGAACCGCGGCGCCAGGTTGTTGTACTGCGTGTTCACCCGCGACCGGTTGTACATGGAACCGCCCGTGGCCTGCACCAGAGAACTTGTCGCCGGGTCGAAGTTCGCCAGGTGATTGTTGTCCTCGTATTGCGGCGTTGCAATCTCATACCGCAAACCCATGTTCACGGTGAGGTGCGGCGACACCTTCCAGTCATCCTGCGCGTACATGAAGTTGAACTTCTGCTCCAGGCCCACGATGCGGAAGTTGTTCAGCTGGTAATTGCTCCGCAGCCCGAAGATGAAGTCAGCCAGGTTGTAGACGTTATTCGCCGCAGCACCGGCCGGCCGTGTGAACTGACCGGAGTATGTGTCCTGCCCATAGGTTGGGTTGAAGTCGCTGATCGACGTCGACACGCTTTGGAACTCGTAACCGAGCTTGATCGTGTGACGGCCGCGCTCCAGGGTGTAGTTCACCTTGGGATCTTTCACCCAGGGATTCTGGAACTGCGGATTGGACGGCTGGTCCCCGAGCTGCGTCAGCCCTGTAATGCTCTGCGCATTCAGAGGACGCACCACCTGCGGATCGGTGGGGATGCCGGTCGTGATGCCGGCCGCCGTCAGAAGACTGGGCTGCCCCACGCCGATTGGCGTCTTGCCACCCTCGTTCCATCCGAAGCCCACGCGGGCGTCGAGCACGCTGGTGGGCGAGAGCGTATAGGTCACGCCGACGGCCAGTTGGCGGTTCAGCAGGTGCACGTTGCCGTTGTTGTTGCCGCCGGCAGCGCCCGGAATAGTGCCCGGCACAAAGATGGTGGCCTCGTGGTCGCTCCAGCGGCCAAACAGCTGTAGCCGCTGGCTCGGTGTCCAGTCCACCCGCACATCACCCTTGTCGTCCTGCACGGTCGACCGCGGGAAGACGATGTAGTTGGCCGCTCCAGTGTTGTTGGGCGTGGGCAGCGCGGCAAAGACCGCCGTAGCCAGCGGCGAGAAGTCTGCAGTCGGAATGACGCCGTTCACATACGTCACGCCGGTCAGCGGATTGGTCAGCGTCAAGCCAAGGTTGCCGCTCTTCTGGTCGGCCGTGGGAAGCGTTGCGGTGGAGTAGCCCTTGCTGATCTGCCGCGTGCCCTCATAGTCCGCAAAGAAGAACAGCCGGTCCTTCTTGACTGGGCCGCCGATTGTGCCGCCAAACTGGTTACGGATGAAAGTCGGCTTCACGCCGCCCGGAGAGTTGAACGGCCCAATGGCGTTCAGCGCCGTATTGCGGTTGTACTCCCACACGCGGCCATGAAAGCTGTTGGTGCCGCGCCGCGTGGTGACGTTGATGACCGCACCGGACGACCGGCCGAACTCTGCAGAGTAGTTGTCCGTCTCCACGCGAAACTCGCCCACGGCATCGGGCGAGGGAGGAATGTTCTCATTCGCGAAGCCCTGGTTCGAGGTGCCGTAGGTGTTGTTGTCCAGACCGTCGAGCAGGAAGTTGTTGAACGCGGAGCGCTGCCCGTTGACGTTGAAGGAGGCCTCGCGGCTGGTTGCAGACTGGTTCTCCAGGACGGACTTGGCCACACCCGGCACAAGCAGTGTCAGATCCGCGTAGGACCGACCGTTGAGCGGCAGCGCCTGCACCTGCTCCTGCCCGATCAGCTGCCCACGAGAGCTCGTCTCGGTCTCCAGCAGGGTCGGCGCCGCAGACACTTCCACTGTCGTCGTTTCGCCACCCACTGCCATGCTCAGGTCGACCCGCTGCTGCGCATTCACAGTCAGCGCAAACTCGGGCGTCGCTGTTGTGGCAAAGCCAGCCTCTTCACTGGTTACCGTGTAGCGACCCACGGGCACGCTCACGAACTGATAGAGCCCGTCCGCGCCGGAGACCACGGTACGCACGGCGCCTGTCTGGACGTTCCGCAGTGTCAGCGTGCTGTGCGCCAGAGCCGCGCCGGAGCTGTCCCGCACGTACCCGCTCACCGCACCTGCATCAAACTGCGCGAGCCCACTCGCAGCCGAAAGCGCGAAGAGTCCCGCTCCCACCAAACTTGCACGCATCATCGTTACAGACCGCCGTTCAGAACGCATCAAAGCCTCAATGTTGAAATACGTCCAGCATCGTCTTCCTGCGTGAACGGGCGATCGCTCTTCTGTGAACAAGAGATGAAAGCCGCACGCTGCCCCGGAGCGACGACATCCGCGCCCCCGCATCCTACACCTATTCACCATGCCCACGCTGTTCACCCCTGCAACGCTCCGCTTCCTCCGCGACCTCCGCCGCACCAACGAGCGCACCTGGTTCAACGACAACAAACACCTCTATGAGGCCGAGCTCAAAGCACCACTCCTCGCACTCATTGAGCGCGTCAACGAGGCGCTCGCACCCCATGCGCCGCACCTGCTCAAGCCGCCTGCGAAGACCATGCTGCGCATCTACCGCGACATCCGGTTTTCTCCGGACAAACGGCCCTATAAGCACCACATCAGCGCTTGGTGGGGCCTTGCGGGCATGAGCAAGACTTCTGGTGCAGGCTTCTACCTGCAGCTCTCCGGAACCGAGCTTCTTCTGGCCGCCGGCCTGTTTATGCCCACCCGCGAGCAGCTCCTTGCCACCCGGCAGTTCGTCGCCGACCATGCGCCCACCCTGCGCGCCGAGCTGGGCCGCGCCAGGCTGCGTCGGCTTGGATTTCTCCCAGCGCCAGGCCAGCCCTCGACGCGCGTGCCGAAGGGCTTTTCACAGGACCACCCCGCGGCTGACCTGCTGCGACAACAGCAGTGGGGCGTCTCGCTCACAGAGCCCGCCAAGGCAGCCCTCGCCGCAGACTTCGCATCCACCGTAAGCCATCGCCTGCTTGCCACGCTGCCCCTGGTGCAGCTCTTGAACCAACCACTCGCGGTTCGTCGCACAGACGCTCTGGTCTCGCCGCTCACGTTCTAGACGGCGCGCGTCTGCTACCGAAGCGTCACCTGCACCGGGCGGCCCTCGCCATCCACGAAGTTCACCTCGCGCGCCGTCATCACGGCCTCGTGATGGCTGAGCACATTGCCGTCTTCGCCCGTCAGTCGCTCTGCCGGCGCCAGGCATAGCATGCCCTGCACGCACGTAAGCCCGGCCGGCACGGTCTGGAGCCCGTTCCAGTGCTGCACAGCCCACATCTGCGAGCCGCCCTGTTCCTGCACCAGCACGTCGTTGCTGTAGTTGATAAAGACGCGCGTGTCCTCGACCTTCTCACCCGAGCGTGTCACTGTGCCCAGCGGATCCCGCAGAAAGATGCGGTCACGATAGACCGCGACAAACACCACCAGAAGCACCGTAAGCACCAGCAAGATCTTGCCCATCGCGTCAGCTCTTCTCCTCGTGGTATTCCTGCTCCGTGTTGATCGCCCACAGCGCTGCCTTGTCCACGCGACCGGTGCGTGCGATTGCATCCACGGCCGTCATAGCGGTCAGCATGCTGTGGTCCTGGTTGTTGTACTTGTGCATGCCGTTACGCCCTACCAGGATGAGGTTCTCGACGTGGTCGGTCCACGTTCGCAGCTCGTCAAACCGGGTATACGTTCCGAAGTAGGCCGGGTAGGTCTTGGGCACCCGCACCACGTGGGCGTCCAGTACCGACTCCGCTCGCAGGATGCCGATCTTCTCCACCTCCGCGATCGCAAAGCGCTTCAGGGTCTCGTCATCCATCTTCCAGATCGCGTCCGTGTCGTAGCAGAAGTACTCAAGGCCGATCCACACCGTTGCCGGATCCGCCACCAGGTGCGGGCTCCAGTTGTTAAAGATCTGCAACCGCCCCAGTTGCACATCCGGCTCCTGCACATAGATCCACGTGTCGCGGAGGAGGCCGCCGTCGGCCTCGCGCACCTCCAGTCGCTTGGCCAGCAGGCCAACCGTGATGAAGTCGCGGTATTCGAGACCTTCGCTGATCTCGCGCACGGCCGGTGGTACGTCACAATCCATGGCGCGAACGAGCTCCTTCATCGGCATGGTTGAGAAGACGTAGTCTGCTTCAAACCGCCGACGCTCGCCGCCCGTATGGCGGGCCTCCACCGCCACCGCACGCTCGCCCTCGCAGCACACACGATCCACGGTCCAACCGGTGAGCAACTCGCCGCCGCCTTCGGTCACCAGCTCGGCTACGTACTCCCACAACTGCCCGGGCCCGAACTTCGGGTAAAGGAAGCGCTCGATCAGGCTGGTATCGGTGCCTTTCTGTGCCAGATCCTTTGCTGCCCCGCCGCGTGCCCGGCCTGCCATGGACTTCCGGACAAAGTGCTTTACCGCCGTCGTCAGGCTCAGCCCCTTGATGCGCTGGGCGCCCCACTCTGCCGAGATCTGATCACACGCCGTGCCCCAGACCTTTTCCGTGTAGCTCTTGAAGAAGGTCAGGTAAAGCTCCCGCCCAAAGCGGTTGATCAGAAAGTCTTCCAGGCTCCGCTCCGGCTTGATCTTCCGCAGGCGCGACCAAACGTAGCTGATACCGACCCGCAATGTCCGTCGCACGCCCAGCGCCCGCAGCGTTGCGCCAGTCAATCGAATCGGGTAATCAAAGAACTGCCGCAGGTAGAAGATGCGGCTTTTGCGCGGCCGGATCAGCATCACACGGTCGCCCTGCACCACCGGCGGCGCGGCCACCAGCGTCTCGGTGTGGCCGCCGTGCGGCGTACGGTGCTGATCATCCAGCTTGCCGTCCGGCCCGCTCTCCACGGTGTCGGTCACAATTGCCCGCGGCCCAATGCCGCGCAGCACCGGCTCCTGTGGCAGCCGCGCCGGCACTGCCACCACACGCGTCTTGCCCTGGTAGCTGATCTCTGCATCGCGGTCGGCGCCGGCTTCGCCCGTCGTGTCCTCCGCGACGATCTCTGGCGGCAGCAAGTCCATCCACCACTGCATGACCCGGTCACTCTTCGAGAAGAAGCGGTGGCCGCCGATATCCATGCGGTTGCCCTTGTACCGGATCGTGCGCGAGATCCCGCCGATCTCTTCGCTCGCCTCCAGCACCACCGGCACCACGTCGGTCTGCCGCAGCAGCTCGAGCGCAGCTGTCAGGCCGGCGGGTCCTGCCCCAATCACAAGCGCGCGCCTAGGCAACGCCGCCATCCTTTGTTCTCACTCTGGTCTGGTGCACCTCTTGAGTATAGGGACCGCCCTCCCCAAGAGGCCAACTCGCCGGCGCCCCTCCCGGTTCCGGCTCCCTTCCGATTCCCGCCCCAAGACACAGCTTCGGTCGCCGAGGCCTCTGCTGCCGCCGCTCGGTACACTGGCCTGACATCTCCTCATGAGCATCTTTCCCACGGTCTCCGCCACTGGCCCACACGACGCGCCCAGCACCCAACCCCCGCCCATCGGCAGCCAGACCCACGAACCCGGCCTTCCCCCACCGGAGAACCGTGTCTTCTACCCCGCCCTCGACGGCCTTCGTGCCATCGCCGTCCTGCTTGTGTTTTGGGAGCACTACTTCAGCGCCTACTTCCCCTCGCTGAACTGGGGCTGGGGCGGCGTCGACCTCTTCTTCGTCCTTTCCGGCTTTCTGATTACCGGCATCCTGTTTGACACACACAACACGCCCCACCGCGTGCGCAACTTCTATATGCGCCGGACCCTGCGCATCTTTCCCCTCTTTTATGGCGTCCTGCTTGCCGCCCTCCTCACAACCCCCATCTTTCACTGGTTCTGGAGCTGGGCGTGGATCTTTTGGCCCCTGTATCTCGGGAACTACGTCCGCTTCCTCGCCCTTCTCGTCCACAGCCCCCTGGCCCAGATCACCCACCGCAACGTCATCGAACATCTGTACGGCCAGCCCTTCAGCAAGGGCCACATCCTCCTGCTCGGCCACTTCTGGTCACTCTGCGTGGAGGAGCAGTTCTATATGCTCTGGCCGGCCGTGGTCTTTTCCCTACGCAGCCGTGTCACGCTCCGCAACCTTTGCCTGTTCAGCATTCCCGCCGTCCTGCTTTTGCGCATCCTGTGCGCTCTGTTTGTGCCCCACGCCTACCTCGAAGCCGAACTCCTGTATCGCCTCACCCCGCTGCGCGTTGACGCCCTGCTAATCGGCGGCGCTGCCGCACTCGCTCTTCGCGGCCCCGAGCGCGCTGCCGTGCTGCGCCTGGCTCGCCCCGTCCTGGCCCTCGCCGTCGTTGGTTTCACCGTGTGGGAGCTCCTCTACCGTCATCGCACACAGCACCTTTACCGGGCTTCCGCTGGTGCGCCCATCCTCACCACACTCGGCTACACGCTGCTCGATCTCGCCGCAGCCGCCCTTATCCTTAATCTCCTTTCCCACACCACCCCGCTGGCCCGCCTTTTCAGCCTCGCTCCCCTCCGCGCACTCGGCCGCATCTCGTATGGCTTCTACGTCTTTCACGATATGTTCCACACGGCCATTGGCCGCTTTGTGACCAACCACCTCACCGGCCCAGCCCATCCGCATAACCTCATCAACATCGGAGTCGTCGCCTTTGTTGTCACGCTGCTCTGCGCCACCCTCAGCTATCACCTCTACGAGAAGCCCTTTCTGCGTCTGAAATCCCGCTTCAGCGACTAGCCCGGCCACAAGAAAAAGGGGCCACCACCTCTCGGCAGCAGCCCCGTCTTCTCTCCGCCGTTACACAGCAGCCGGCTCACCGTCACGCGCCGGCACAGCGAATGTCAGCCCACTCGCCCCGGTGCCGTGCGCCGCGTCGATCACCACATGGTCACCATGCAGCACCGTCCCTTCCAGGATCCGCACCGCCAGCTTGTCCTGCACCATGCGCTGGATGGCCCGCTTCAAGGGCCGCGCGCCATAGGCCCGGTCGTAGCCGCTCTTGAAGATCGCCTGCCGCGCCGCGTCCGTCAGCTCCAGCGTGATCTTCCGGTCGGCCAGCAGCGCCTGCAGATCCTTCAAGCGCAGGTCGACGATGTGCGTCAGCTGCGACTCCGCCAGGGGGTGGAAGACCACAATGTCGTCCACACGGTTCAGGAACTCAGGCCGGAAGTGCTGCCGCAGGCTGTCCATCACCCGCGTCTTCGCGTCCTCAAAGCCCTCCTCACCATCGGCCCAGGCCGTCGTCAGTGCACTGGCGCCCACGTTGCTGGTCAGGATAAGGACCGTGTTCTTGAAGTCCACCGTCCGCCCCTTGGAGTCCGTCAGCCGGCCGTCATCGAGCACCTGCAGCAGCACGTTGAAGACATCCGGATGCGCCTTCTCGATCTCGTCGAACAGCACCACAGAGTATGGCCGTCGTCGCACCGCCTCCGTCAGCTGGCCGCCCTCATCGTAGCCCACATAGCCCGGAGGCGCGCCGATCAAGCGAGCTACGGCGTGCTTCTCCATGTACTCGCTCATGTCGATCCGCACCATCGCCGCCTCGTCGTCGAAGAGGAACTCCGCCAGCGCGCGCGCCGTCTCCGTCTTGCCCACGCCCGTCGGTCCGAGGAAGATGAAGCTGCCGATCGGCCGCTTCGGATCAGAAAGGCCCGCGCGCGACCGGCGGATCGCATTCGCGACGGCCGCCAGCGCCTCGTCCTGCCCGACAACGCGCTCGCGCAGACGATCCTCCATCCGCACCAGCTTCTGCATCTCGCCTTCCAGCATCTTGGCGACCGGGATCCCCGTCCACTTCGACACGATCGCGGCGATATCTTCTTCGTCGACCTCTTCCTTCAGCATTCGCTGTGGCCGCCCGGAGACGCCTGTTCGCGCCTCCGCCTCATCCTCGGCAACGGCCGCCTCCTGCACCGCCGTCAACTCGCGCAGCTCCGCTTCGGCCCGCGGAATTTCGCCATATTGCAGCTCCGCCGCCCGTTGCAGGTTGCCGTTGCGCGTCTCTTCCAGCTGCGCAAATCGCAGGCCTTCGAGCGCCTGCTTCAGCTCCGCAATCCGGCCAATCGCGCCACGCTCCTGCTGCCAGCGCGCCCGCAGCCCGGCCACCTTCTCCTTGATCTCGGCAAGGTCCTTCTCCACAGCATGGAGCCGCTCCTGCGAGTTGGCATCCGGCTCCCGGGTCAGCGCCGCCCGCTCAATCTCGAGCGAGGTCGCCTGCCGTTCCAGGTCGTCGATCTCGACCGGCACACTGCCAATCTGGATCGCCAGCGCAGCCGCTGCCTCGTCCACCAGGTCGATCGCCTTGTCTGGCAGAAAGCGGTCCGAGATATAGCGATGGCTCAGCGTCGCCGCCGCCACAATGGCCGCATCCTTCACGCGAACCTTGTGGTGCGCCTCATACTTCTCCTTCAGTCCACGGAGGATCGCAACCGTATCCTCCACGTTTGGCTCGCCCACATACACGATCTGGAACCGGCGTTCGAGCGCCGTGTCCTTCTCGATGTACTTGCGGTACTCGTTCAGCGTCGTTGCGCCAATCGCCCGCAGACCGCCACGCGCCAGCGCCGGCTTCAGCATGTTGCTCGCGTCCATCGCGCCTTCGGCCGCACCCGCGCCAACGAGCGTATGCAACTCGTCGATGAACAGGATGATCTCGCCGTTGGACTCCTCGATCTCCTTCAGCACCGCCTTCAGCCGGTCCTCGAACTCGCCACGGAACTTCGCGCCAGCAATCATCGCGCCCAGGTCCAGCGAGCACACCCGCTTGCCTCGCAAGATCTCCGGCACATCCCCCAGGAAGATCCGGCGCGCCAGGCCTTCGACGATGGCCGTTTTGCCGACGCCCGGCTCGCCGATCAGCACCGGATTGTTCTTGGTTCGACGGCTCAGAACCTGCACCACCCGCCGAATCTCGTCATCCCGCCCGATCACCGGGTCCAGCTTGCCGCGACGCGCCAGCTCCGTCAGGTCCTTGGCATACTTCTCGAGCGCCTGGAATTTGCCTTCCGGATTCTGATCCGTCACCCGCTGCGACCCACGCACCGCCGTTAGCGCCTTGAGGATCTCGTCCGGGCTCGCCCCCTCGGCTGCGAGCGCCAGCGCTGCCGGATCGCCCTTGGCCCGGCTCAGCGCCAGCAGCAGGTGCTCGGTCGATATGTACTCATCCTTGAAATGCGCAGCCTCTTTGAACGCCTGCTCCAGTACGCGCGTCAACGTCCCACTCAGCCCAGGCTGCGCCCCTGATCCACTTACCTTCGGCAGCTTGGTTACGGCACCCTGCAGCGCCGATCGCAACGCCCCGACGTTGACCCCGATCCGCTCCAGAACCGGCAGCACCACGCCTTCTTTGTCCTCCAGAAGCGCCGCCAGAACATGCATCGGCACCACCTCCGGATTGCCATTCTCCCCAGCCAGCGCCTGCGCCCCCTGCAGCGCCTCCTGGCTCTTCACTGTCAACTTCTCCCACTTGATCGCCATGCCAACCTCTCCGGTGCAACTTTCCCGTACGTATTAGACACTCGTGAGTGCAACAAGTTGCATAAAACATGAGTGGCTTACACTCAACCGCCTCGCCTCCAAAAACGGCGTGGACCATTCCCCCCTTGGAAGCCCTGAACACCGGCAGCTCACAAACAGAAGGGCGGACGCCCAAAGCGCCCGCCCCTTCTGCAGCCTGCATGATGCTCTTACTTCCCGTGCTCGGCAGAGCCCTCTACCGCCTTCTGCGCCGGCGATCCGACTTCGACCCGGATCTGCCTCGGCTTTGCTTCCGCCCTCTTGGCCAGCGTGATGGTCAGCACACCGTCAAGCGAGGATGCCGTCACCTCTGCCGCATCCACCGTGCGCGGCAGCGTAAAGCTCCGGGTGAAGCTGCCAAAGCGGCGCTCGATCCGGTGGAAGTTCTCTTCCTTCTCCGCGGCCTCGAACCGGCGCTGACCCTGCACCGTGAGCGTCATGTTCTCCACGCGAACGTCCAGGTCTTCCTGCCGGATCCCCGGAACCTCAAGCTTCAGCACCAGCTTGCTTTCATCCTCGTACACATCCACCGCCGGCACGAAGCTACCTGCCTGCTCCCGGGCGGCTGCACCTTCAAACACGCGCTGCAACCGCTGCTGCAGCTCCGAAACCTCTTCGAATCCACTCCGAAACGGTACAAATCGCGTCATCGTTGCCATGGTCCTGACTCCCTTGTGCGCTGTTGTCTCGAGAGCATGCATCGCTCTCACATTTCTATAGACGCAATCGTAGCACAGGGGTTGCATAAAATGTGCGTGCATCTCACTCACTTTATCCGGCTCTCTCCATCAGCATCCCACCGTCATGGCTGCACCCGCGCCAACTCGGCCTCCAACACCGGCAGACACACTGCTCCCCGCCGTCCTGCTCGCCTCCACTGGCGGCTGCCTGGACGCCTTCCTCTATCTCAGCCACGGTCATGTCTTCGCCGGCGCCATGACCGGCAACGTCGTCCTGCTCGGCCTCGCCGCCCTCAGCCATAATCCCCACGACGCCCTCCAGCACACCGTCCCCCTCGTTGCCTTCTTTCTGGGTGTGTGGGCTGCCGAGCTCCTCCAGGAACGCCTTCGCCCCCACGCCGTCACCGTCGGCCTGCTCTGCGAGGCGCTCGGCCTTGTGGCCTGCACCTTCGCCCACCCCAACTTTCCAGACCTCGTCTTTGTGCCGCTACTGTCCTTTCTCGCGGCTTACCAGGTCAGCTCCTTCCGGAAGGTCGACGGCTTCTCCTACAACTCCACCTTCATCACCGGCAACCTGCGCACCCTGGTCGTGGGCCTCTTTGAGGCGCGCCACCCCGACCACCGCGCACACGGCCTCCGCCAGGCCCGTGAGCTCGGTCTTGTCATCTTTGGCTTCCTGCTGGGCGCCATCGCCGGCGCGCTGCTCGCCCCACGCTGCGGCAACCGCACCCTTTACCTGCCGGCTGCCGTCCTGCTCGCCGTGCTGGCTCTCTCCCTCCGGCCCGCGCGCAGGACTGCTAGCCGCCTCTAGCGCCCCGACTCACTCGCGTGGATGAACTCCTCCACATAGCCATGCATGCCCTTCAACGCCTCTTCGTTCACATAGACCATGTGCCCTGTCTGGAAGAAGTGATAGCTGATGTTGCTTTCGAGCGAGGCCGGCATCGGCAGGTGCTTCATCTCGTACATGGACCCATAGAACAGCGTTCCCAGGTCGAAGTACCCGCCCATCAGCATCACCTTCATCTTCGGGTTGCGCTTCATCGCCGACGCCAGGTCCGGCATCACGTTCACCGCCGACTCTGGAAACCCGTGCCCGCCCGGCTGCACATGCCGCAGCTCCCAATCAAATCCCGGCAGCGCATACGCGCTCGGCAGGTAGGTCTGCTGCTCACCGTACTTTAGGTCCTGCCGCATATAGGTGTTCAGCGCCGCCATGTAGGCCGACGAAATCGCGTTGGTAAACGGGTCATACCCCGACTCGCTCGCCATCGGATCCATCGAGGGCCCCTGGTACCGCGAGTCAAGCCGCCCCGTCGTCAGGTCCTGCGCACTGAGCAGCTGCTGGGCAAACTGCCCACCCGTCACCCGCAGATCCGCCTTGGCCCAGTAAGCCGCCGGCACGCCCGTGAAGCTCTCGAGCTTCGCCGCCACCGCCGCCTTCCGGTCCGCCGGCAGATCCGAGCCCTGCATCAGCGCCGTCGCATAGTCGCCCAGCGCATAGGCCTCCACCTGCTTCAGAAAGCCGTCCAGATCCGCCGTCTGCCCCGGCACCCGATGGTGATACCAGGCCGTCGCCGCAAAGCTCGGCAAGCCCACCGCGTAGCTCGTGTCCGACCCCGGGTTGTCGTTCGCCGAGTCCTCGTTGATGTTGAAGTTCAGGATCTGGCTTAGCAGCATCACGCCGTTCAGGTCCGTCTGGTCCTCCAGCATGTTCGCCAGCACCGCGGACCGCGTCGTCCCGTAGCTCTCCCCAAACAGGTACTTCGGTGAGTTCCACCGGTTGTACTTGGTCAGAAACCGCCGCATAAAGCGGGCAAAGGCATGCGCATCCCCGTCCGTCCCCCAGAAGGCCTTGGGCGCATCCTTTCCCATGATTCGGCTGAAGCCCGTCCCCGGCGCGTCGATAAACACCAGGTCCGTCGCATCCAGCACGCTGTACTGGTTCTCCACCACCTGGTAGGGCGCGCCCTCCTGATGCTGCGCATCCGGCACAACCACACGCTTTGGCCCAAACGAACCCATGTGCAGCCACATCGTGCTCGAGCCCGGCCCACCGTTGTACAGGAACGTCACCGGCCGCACCTCGCCCGGTGCCGCCTTCTTCAGGTAGGCCGTGTAGAAGATCCGCGCCGTCGCCGGCGCCTCCTCCGGCTTGTTCGGGTCCACGTGCGGCAGCCCCAGGTTCTTCAGCGGCTCGCCATCCAGACCCAGCGTCGCGTCCTGCGCATCCGTCGCCCCCACCGTCAGCGTCCCTGCCACGGCACGGTAGGCGATGGCCTGGCCCCCAATGTGGACCGTCCCCTCGGTCACCGCGTCCGGCGCCGGCAGCATCTCCGCCGCATCCTTGGGCGTGCTGGCAGGTGCAGGGGGAGCAGCCTTGGCCGGGGCCTGCGCCCCTGCACCGATCGAAGAAACAGCCATTAAAGCAACCAACGCCAGCGACGAAGCAATCCGCATCAACAAAACCTCAGGGGTATCAGAGTGCCTCGATTGTAAGTCCCCGGCCCCCGCACCCCGCCTGCATCTCACCAGCAGGACCCTCAAACACCCAGCGCTCCGCCACACCCTGCGCCACCCACCTAGAAGCTGCACCCTCCCTTTCTCCAACCCTCGCACCGCCCCAGGAGCACACGTTGATCAAGGCCGTACTCTGCGACATCGATGGAACCCTCGTCCAAAGCAATTGGCTCCACGCCCAGGCCTGGAAAGATGCCTTCGCCGAGATGAACATTCATCTCGAGCTCGACGAAGTTCGTCGTCAGATTGGCAAGGGCGGCGATGAGTTGATCCCTGTCTTCGTCTCCTGGTGGCGCCGCCCCGCTGTGGCCGAGCCGCTCAAGACGCTGCGCAAGACCATCTTCGAGATCGAGTACATGCATCAGGTTGAGCCCATCCCCGGCGCGCTGCCCTTTCTCGAGACCCTGAAGCAGGCTGGCATCCGCATTGCGCTCTCTACCTCCGCCAGCGAGAAGGACCTCCAAACCTACAAGAAGCTCGTCGGCATGGATCACCTGATCGATGAAGAGACCAGCGCAACCGACACCGAACGTGCCAAGCCCCACCCGGACATCTTCTCCGCCTCACTCCAAAAGCTCGGCCTCAAGCCAGGCGAGGTTCTTGCCCTGGGAGACACCCCCTACGACGCTGAAGCCGCCGGCCTCGCCGGCATCTCTACCATCGGCGTAGAAACCGGGGGCTGGTCCCGCTCGGACCTCCTCGAGGCCGGCTGCATCGAGGTCTATTCCAGCGTCGACGAACTTCGGCAGCGCTTTCATGAAAGTGCCCTTGTTCGCTGTTAGCCCTGAACAACGTCCTTCTTTCACGAAGGACGTTGCTCCACCCCTCCGGCTCCCGCGGAGAGTCTCTTAGCTGATCTGCATGCTACTCGAGCAGTGAGTAGGCCACTTCGCACCCACTGCCCATATCGCAAGAGCACCCGCAAAGAACACCGCCGAAGCACCGGCGTCGGTCAAAGCCTCGGTAGAGCCGCTTTCCCCGTCCACTGAAGGACTCCGTGCAGGATTGGACTCCAGGTAAACCCCTTTGGCTTCCCGCGTATCGACCGTGTGAGCTGGGCTCACTAGCCTGAGATCACAGGCCGCCGGTGCCATGCGGCGCCGGCAAACAGGTCCATCAACCGATTTGTCATTGAGCAACACGCAGGGAACAGCCATGCCGTCAAAAGCCATCGAACTCTACAAGCACTACGTCACAGCCTTCTCCGCCATCCCGGATCAGGAGCGCCGAACCATTCTGGACGCAGTCCTGGACACGCAGATCGCCTATCGCAATCCCACAATGGAGGGCGCAGGCCACCAGATCGTCCTCGACGACATACACATCTTCCAGGCAAAGTTCCCGGGGGGACGGTTTGCACTCCACAGCAGCTCGGAGCATCACGACCTGGCCCTGATGGAGTGGCAACTGATCCTCGCCGACGGCACGCCGGGCGTGCGCGGGCACGATGCCGTTCGCATCACGCCCGAGGGTAGGTTCGACAGCATCGTGACCTTCGCTCCGTCCACGCCGGAGCCCGAGGCTGTCCAGCCCACCCCCTAACGAAACACGCCGAGCCATGGGTCAGCGCCTGCCTCCGTTCCGCTTACAGCCCTCGCATATCGGTAGACGCTGGCCAGGCCGGCCCCCAGCCGGCCCCCAGCCGGCGCCAAGCCGGCGCCAAGCCGCTCAGGCCTCCCGCGCCGCCCCGCCGACCACTTGCATGCCGGCCAGCTTTCGCTGCAGCAGGACCGCACCCACCAGGAAGTACACCGCACCAAACACCGCATACCCTCCCAGATCTTTGGTGTGCAACTTGCCGCTCAGCCCCCCAAGCACAAACGACACCCCGGCCGCGGATGACTGCGCACCACTCAAGATCAGGGGCCACTGCCCGCCCAGCGCTTTGCGTCGCACCACGCCTACAGCCAACTGCAGCAGGCCCGCTGCCAGCGCCCACACGCCAAAGGCTGCAATGGCAAACGGCGGCCGGCTGGAGATCGTCAGCGCAATGCCCACCGCCGCCGCCACGCCGAGCAGCGCGTTCACCAACTGCACCGTTCGCGCGCTCCCTGTCTGCCCTGCCGTGCGCAGGTCATAGATCGTGCAGGCCACGTCCCATAGCGGATACCCCACCAGCAACACGCCGGCTACCTCTGGCCGGGTCTTCACCAGGCTCAAAAACGCAGCAGCCCAAAGCAGTTGAAAGGCAGTGCGCACGCCATACAGGGTGCGCAGGGAACGGGTGGCTTGCGGCAGAACAGCTTCCATGGTGCTTCTCCTCGATCTACTAGTAGATAGGTTTAGGTGGTGAAGAAAGGGCTGCTCCCATCGCGAGAGCAGCAGTTCAGGTGCGCGGGATAACGGAGATCCGCTCCAGCGCTGCATCGGTCACCGCTCGGAACACCTCGCAGTTTCCGGTGGCGCGTGCGGAAAGCATGGCTCCATGGATTGCGGCCATCAGGACCTGCGCCTCGGTCTCCACTGGCCCGCGCAGGCGCATCACCTTTTGGGCCACGCCTTCCTCCAGGGTCTCCCCCATCCACCGTGCAAGCGAGGTGAAATGGAGCCGCACCTCCTCCTGCACCTCCTCGGGCAGCGACGGCAACTCGGCGGCTAGCAGAGCGGCCACGCAAAACGGCATTGTCTGTCCCCGGATGCAGCCCTCCCAGTGGTCCACATACGCCCGTATCCGTTCGAGCGGGTTGCCGATGCTCTCCTTCATCGCCGCCGTCCCCTCCAGCATCCGCCCATGGCGCTCCCGCAAGACCGCCACCACCAGCCCCGCCTTGCTCGGGAAGTGATGGTGGATACTGGCCTTCCGGATCTCCACCGCCTCTGCCACGTCGGCGTAGCTGAACGCGGAGTATCCCCGTTCGGTCATCAGTGTGTCCGCCGTCTTCAAAATGCGTTGCGCCGTCTCACCTTGCATAGTCAACAGACTACCAACTAGTAGGTTCGGTCGCAAAGATTCTCTCTCGCCCACTGCGGTGCGGCACTACCGCGAGCTCGGTGCCTCGGCCCGCGCTGCACGTCCTTCAGCCAGTCGCCGTGCCAGCGACCGCCCCAGCGCCATACTCGGCAGCTCCACAAGCCGGAAGAACACCGCCGCCAACACCAGAGTCAGTGCAAGCGCCACCGCAAACACCACCGCTGCCGGCACCCGTCCCCACAACATCTCAATCACCACGTAAAGGCAGGGCACATGCAGCAGGTAGAAGCTGTAGGACACCCGTCCCAGCCACTGCACATGCCGCCGTTCCAGCATGCGCGTAAACCATGTCTCCGCGAGCGCGCTCACCAGCACCACCGCCAGCGGCAGCAGCACCAGCCAGTCTGTCGCCACCTCCGCGATCCACCGTGTCCGCGGCGCGCTCACCAGCACTGGACCGACCAGCAACGGCCCGTAGCTCAGCAGCAGCAGGCTCGCCACAGCGGCCACACTCTGCCCCAGGCGCCCGAGCCGCCGCCACACCCGCACCAGCTTCCCCCGTTGCTGTGCCAGCACCGCTCCCACACCAAAGACACCCGCATAGTGCAGCGTGATCAGCGGAAAGTGGTGCTGCACCGCCGCCACCCCGGCCGCCACAGCAGCCGAGCACCCCACCGCCCCCAGCAGCATCCATCGCCACCCCACCCGCCCCAGCGCCACCGCTAGAACGGGAAAGAAGAAGGAGATGCGCATCTCCTCCGCCAGCGTCCAGGTGGAACTGTTCCAACGCTCCCGGTGAAAGCTCCCCACAAAAGCAACGTGCTCCCCCAGCAGCCGCCAGAACTCGCCCCGGCTCATCGGCCCCCAGCTGAAGTAGACCGAGATGCCCGGCAGGGGCCGTGCGCGGAAGAAGACCGCATACGCCACAGCCACAAAAGCGACACCCGCCAGGTAGGGCAGGTAGATCCGGCATACCCGCTTCACCAGGTACGGCAGATACGGCCGCCGGCCCTCTGCCCGCTCATATGGCAGGTAGAGCACAAACCCACTCAGCAGAAAGAAGAAGAGCACGGCTTCATGCCCGCCCAGCAATAGCGGAGAAAGCGGTGACGCCAGCAGCACCCGCAGCCAGTGGGGCGGCTCCGCCAGCACCAAAACGGAGTGCGAGCTGAAGACCACCAGCGCCGCCAACCCGCGCAGCGCATCGAGCCCTTCGATCCGCCGCTCGCCCTTCCCCGTTTCAGCCATTCCCCCCACAGTCCTTGTTATCTCAGCCGTGGCGCGCCACCGACATCACCCACGCTTACCGCTCCGCTCCAAAGTGTCGCTGGCCGTACCGGCACACCGCGAGCAACGGGCACTTCGGACACTGCGGCGCCTCAAAGGTGCAGAGTGTCTGTCCGTGCAGCTTCACCAGGGCATGGTGCTCCTGGCAGCGCTCGGCGTCCCAGGTCTCCGGCACCTGCCGCATCAACAGTTCTTCGGTCCGGCGCGCGTCGGCCCGAGGTGTCAGCCCTACCCGGTGCGCGACTCGGAGATGGTGCGAGTTCATCACCAGCGCCTTGCGCCGCAGTGTAGAGAAGTTCACCACCTCGGCCGAAACCATCGGGCCTGCGCCGGGAAACTGCTCGATCCAGCTCCGTACCTTCTCCGTCCGGTACTTCGCCAGAAAGTCCAGACTCAGCGTGCCCACGCGCTGCGTGATCTCCAGCAGCGAGGCCTTGAGCCGTGGCGCCTTCTCCTCCGGGAACGTGACGTCGCCACCAGGCAGACGGAGCACCGCCTCAATGTCCGCCACGGGTGCATCCCGCAGTTGCTCCCACGTTTCAAAGCGCGCACGCAGCGCACGGAGCGCCCCGTAGGTCGTCTCGGTTCGCGTCCGCGCAGCCAGCACGGAGTAGATGAACTGCGTCAGCGGATCCCATCGCTCCCGCAGCTCCAGCTCCCCGTAGTACCCCAGCAGCAGCCGGTGCACATGCGGCAGACGGTCGGGGTCCACGGCCGGCGCCGGGGGTGGCACATGCTCGTCACCAAACAACGTCGCCGGCCTGTCGTCCTCTGCCATGCCGTCCTTAGCCTCGCTTCAGCTCGTCAAGCAACGATCCAAACGGATGCTCCACGGCACTGCTCGCCACCTCGCTGAGTGGCACACCGCGCTTCCACATCAGATAAGCCGCCACCACGCCCGAGGTCACCGTAACCCAAAAAATAGCCTTCTTCATCGCATCTCCTCCATGTATGCGCGCGCGCCAGCGCAACCACGCACATACCTACGTCAAGCTTGGATGCAGACTTGCGCCGCACCACGCGGGCGCCTATCCATTCCGGGTCACGCCCAGCTCCGCTCCATCCTGTGTCCGCAGACCCCACGCCATGCGCGGCGTGTTGTGCGCCAGGCCCACGCGCCCATCCGGCCCCAGCAGGATGATGCCACCATGCCCGCCCAGCCGTCGGTGCAGATAGGCAATCGCCGCCTCCGCCGCTGCTTGCGGGCTCTCGCCACCAGCCACCCGATCCACCGCCCACTTGCCCAGCACCAGCTTCATTATCGGCTCGCCCCAGCCGGTCAGCGACACCGCCGCTGCCTCATCGTCCGCATAGCAGCCACACCCGATCAGCGACGAGTCGCCCACCCGCCCGGGCGCCTTGGAAAGCGTTCCTCCCGTCGACGTGCCCGCAGCTAGATTGCCAAAGCTGTCGATGGCCACTGCCCCCACCGTGTCGTGCGAGTCCAGCACCGGGTCCGCCCCAGGCAGAAAGCTGGCCGTGTCCTCCACGGCTCGTCGTACCGTCAGGCCCGCGCCCTCTTCGGCTGGGATAGCGGCCGTCTCCTGTGCCTCCGCCGCCCCACTCACAACCGCTCCGGAGAAGGTTGTATCCGCTGCGCCCTGCAGCTCTGCCTCTTGAAAGCGCCGCAGCCGCTCTCGCTCGCGCGGCACGATCAGCTCCGTGTTCTCGACCAACCCCATCCCGTGTTGCAGCGCAAACCGCTCCGCCCCGACACCGACGAAGTACACATGCGGCGACTGATCCAGCACCAGCCGCGCCGCGCGAATCGGGTTCCGGAGTCGCTCCACGCAGGCCACACCACCAGTCCGCAAATCCTTGCCCTGCATCAACAGCGCATCCATCTGCACGCGGCCATCCCGCGTCAAGAACGACCCGCGCCCCGCGTCAAAGGTGTCGTCATCCTCCATGCTCACCACGGCCGCTTCCACGGCATCCACTGCCGTCCCGCCGCGCGCAAATACCCGCCAGCCGGCTTCGAGCGCCGTGCGCATCCCATTCTCGTGCGCCGCAACAGCGTCGTCGGGCATCGCCCACGCACCACCATGAATCAGCAAAAGAGGAGCAATCTGCATGCCCTCCCAGTCTACGAGCACCGCCGCAAAGCGCCCGGCCCCGATCACCCATCTCGTGGACTCGACCGTCCTCTCCGCTATGCGCTACGACCCGGAACGCCACGAGCTCACGCTCACCTTCCGCGACGGCCACGGCACCTACCGCTACGAGCAGGTAGGGCCCGAGGTGTGGGAGGCCCTGCTCGCTGCTCCCAGCAAGGGCACGTTTCTGAACCAGGTGTTGAAGCCACTCAACCTGCCCTACCATCGCCTGCGTCGAGCCTGAATGCCCCCTGCGCCTACGTCCAGTAAAGGACGCGTGCCTGCGGCAGCACCTCGGCCAGCGTCTCCTCAAACCACGCCCGCATCCCGCCCATCTGGTCCTTGGGATAGACGTACTTGAAACCACCAAACTTCGTCCGCTTCTCCGTCCGCCCGCCACGATCCAGATCGAGCGTCGTCTTCGGGTACCAGCCCAGCAGCACCTCGCGCGAGCCCTCGGTAAAGCGATGCGTGATGAGCTCGACCGTCAGGTCCACGTCAAGCCCGGCCAGCTCCGCCGCTGCAGTCTCCAGCATCGCCCGGTAGCCCTCCTGCCAGCCCTCGACCGGCATGATGGGCGCGACGGTCAGCCCAACGGGATAGCCCGAGCGCGCCATGCGCCCCATCGCGCGCAGCCGCTCGCGCACCGGCGAGGTGCCACCCTCAAAGTCGCGCGCCACCGTCGCCGCGTTCACGCTAAAGCGCGAGCGTGTGCGGCCGTTGTGCGCCAGCCCGAGCAGCGGCTCCACCCCGGCAAATTTAGTCGTAAAGCGCAGCTGCACCGGCGCCTCCCACGCGCCAAAAAAGCGCACCGTCTCCGCCAACGCACCGGTCAGGTGCTCAATCCCCAGCGGATCGGTGTAGCACGAGGCCTCAAACGTTGTGCCTTCCATCGCCCTCGTGCGCGAGCGCGATGTCACCGTCCCCTGCCCCACATAGCCGCGCAGCCCATCCAGGATCTCCGGCAAGTTGGCGTAGACGCGCGTGATCGGCGGCCCACTCAGCGAGCCCGCCAGATAGCAATATTGGCAGTGCGCCGGGCAGCCCTGCGCCAGGTGAAACTGCCAGTCGGCCGAGGGTGGGATGGGCTGCAGCTTACGCTGCCCCGCGGGCGAAACCACCACCGCCAACGTCGTCTTGGCCAGCGCATAGCTGCGCCGCTCGTCGCGCACACCCGTCGCATCCGCGACCGAAAGCCCGGTCAGCCGGTTCGACCGCAGCTCCACCACCTCCGCGCCATGCGCCGCCGCCTGCTCCACGGTGCGCCGGCCATGCTCCCACCCGAGCGCATCCGGCGTGACCAGCACGCGCCGCGGCCGCCACAGCCGCCCCGGCACATCCTTTGCGGCACCACCAGCCTCCGCCAGCCGGCCCAGCTCCGCCTGGCTCAGCGCACCCGGCATCTCCGGCGCCAGACCCTCCGCCAGATGCGGCGCGCTTGCCACGGCTACGCCTGCATCCTGTGTCGTCTCATCGCTTCCCTGGCCTCGCCGCATCATCCCTCTTCTGATGACGGCCGCGCCTACAATCGAGGTAGCGGAGATATCTCATCTTGATCAGGGCCAAATCCCTCCCCACCTTTACTCTCGCAGGAGCTCTTCTCTTGACCCCCATCGCATCCCCGGCCGCCGGCTCCGACCAGACCCAGACCCAGACCACACCGCAGGCAACCGCTCTGCCGTCCTCGAATCCCTTCGCCGCCGAGTCGACCCTGCCCTTTCACGCGCCGCCCTTCGACAAGATCCATGACGCCGACTTTCAGCCCGCCATGGTGGCCGGCATGGCTGGGCAGCTGGCCGAGATCGATGCCATCGCCAATAACCCCGCGCCCGCGACCTTTGACAACACCCTGGTCGCGATGGAGCGCTCCGGCGCCCTGCTCGATCGCACCATGCGTGCCTTCAGCGCCGTCACCGGCGCCAACACCAACCCGACCCTGCAGGACATCCAGCGCGAGATGGCGCCGCGCCTCGCCGCGCACTCTGACGCCATTCACCTGAACGCGAAGCTCTTCGCCCGCCTGCAGACCATCTACACCGACCGCGCCGCATTGCACCTCACCCCCGAACAGCTTCGACTGGTCGAGGTCACCTACGCCGACTTCGTCCACGCCGGCGCCAAACTTGCCCCCGCTGACCAGGCGAAGCTCAAGCAGCTCAACGAGGAAGAGTCCTCGCTCTCCAACGCCTTCCGCAGCAAGCTGCTCGCCGCCACCAAGGCAGGCGCCTTCACCACCAAGGACCCCGCTGCACTCGCCGGACTTTCGCCCGCGCAGCTCGCCGCCGCGCAGGATGCCGCCAGCGCCCGCAACGAAGAGGGCTATGCCCTGCCGCTGCAGAACACCACGCAGCAGCCTGCACTCAGCTCGCTCACAGACCGCGACACTCGCAAGGCGCTCTTCGAGCACTCGCTCTCCCGCGCCGAGCACGGCGGCGACAACGACACGCGCTCCACCATCGCCCGGCTCGCCCAGCTGCGCGCACAAAAGGCCAAACTGCTCGGCTTCCCGACCTATGCCGCCTGGAAGCTCGATGACCAGATGGCCAAGACCCCGGCCACTGCGCTCACATTCATGAATAATCTCGTCCCCGCCGCCACCGCCAAGGCACGGGAAGAAGCCCTCGAGATCCAGGCGCGCATCAAGGGCAGTGGCGGCAACTTCCAGCTGGAGCCATGGGACTGGGAGCTCTATGCCGAGCAGGTGCGCAAGGCCAAATTCGACCTGGACGAGAGCGCCGTCAAGCCCTACTTCGAGATCAACGCCGTGCTCGAAAACGGTGTCTTCTACGCCGCGCATCTGCTCTACGGCATCTCCTTCCACGAGCGGCACGACCTGCCCACCTACCACCCCGACATGCGCGTCTTCGAGGTCGCGGACACTGACAACAAGCCGCTCGCGCTCTTCTATGTCGACTACTGGAAGCGCGACAACAAGAGCGGCGGCGCGTGGATGAGCTCGTTTGTGGAGCAGTCGCGCCTCCAGGGCACGCTGCCCGTCGTCTACAACGTCGCCAACTTCATCAAGCCCGCCGAAGGCCAGCCCGCATTGATCTCCTTTGACGACGTGACGACGATGTTCCACGAGTTCGGCCACGCGCTTCACGGCATGCTGGCTGACGCGGAATACCCGTCGCTCTCCGGCACCTCTGTCCCACGTGACTTCGTCGAGTTCCCGTCGCAGTTTAACGAGCACTGGGCCACCTACCCGGAGGTCTTTGACCACTTCGCCAAGCATTATCAGACAGGCGCCCCCATGCCGGCCGAGCTCAAGGACAAGCTGATCCGCTCACGCGACTTCAACGAGGGTTACAAATTGACGGAGCTGCTCGCCGCCGCAGAGCTGGACATGCAGTGGCACACGCTGCCAGCCGATGCTCCGCTCCAGGAGCCTGACAGCTTCGAGCAGCAGGCCCTCGCGAAGACTCACCTGGACCTGCCGCAGGTGCCACCGCGCTATCGCTCCACCTACTTCGCCCACATCTGGGGTGGTGGCTACTCCGCCGGCTACTACGCCTATCTGTGGAGCGAGATGCTGGATGACGATGCCTACCAGTGGTTCACCGACCATGGCGGCCTCACGCGTGCCAACGGCGACCGCTTCCGCAAGATGATCCTGTCGCGCGGCAACACCGAAGACCTCCAGACGCTCTACCGCAACTGGTTCGGCGCCGACCCCGGTACCGGCCCCATGCTGCACTTCCGCGGTCTGCCCGAGGGCGGCTCCAACCACTCTGACTCCACCGCCGCGGCAAAGCCGGGTGCACCTACCTCGCACTAGCAGCTTTGCGCGGATGTGCAGAAGGGGCCGGTCTCTCGAGACCGGCCCCTTCTTTCGCTTCAAAGCCATGGAGCTCGCTTAGCCGCGCACTGGAGTGAGCTTGCGCCGTTCTGTCTCAAGGTATGTGTAACGAATTCGGTGCACGACCGTTATGGTCGAGAAGAGGGCCAGCACCCACAGCGCGGGCGCCATCACGCCCCAGTGGTTAAAGAGCGCACCGAGAATGATCAGCACAATGCGCTCCGGCCGCTCCATAAAGCCCACCTTGCAGGAGCCGATAAGCGCCTCGGCCCGCGCGCGTGTGTAGCTCACCATGAGCGAGGCCGTCATCACAAACGCCACCAGCACCACATAGAAGAAGCGGTTGCCGCGTGCGTAAAAGACCAGCAGACCGAAGAACAGGGCGACGTCCGAGTAGCGGTCGATCACCGAATCGAAGAACGCGCCAAAGATCGAAACCTGGTTGGTCTGCCGTGCAACCCGGCCATCCACCATGTCAAACAGACCAGCGCCAATAACCACCAGGCCGGCAAAGAAGAACATGCGGTCGGGGTGTGGTGGCCGGGCGTAGCCAAAGAAGATCGCTGCCACTACGTTGATCAGCAGGCCAATAAAGGTCAGCGTATTTGGCGAGATCTTCGACAGCGCCAGGCCGTTCACAATCTTCTGCAGCAGCCAGCCACACGCCCGTCCAAACGCGCTTGTCCAGGTCATCGCCATCGCCTACTCGGTCGCGCCATCGTGGATCGTTGTCAGCTTCAGCACTTCGAGCTCTCGCTTGCCGTTGGGGGTCACCACGGTTGCGATATCACCCAGGGCCTTGCCCACAAGCGAGCGGCCGATCGGCGAAGTGGTGGAAATCAGTCCCTTGGCCACATCCGTCTCTTCGCTCGTCACCAGCTTGTAGGTCAGCTCTTCTTCCTTGGTGGAGTCGAAGACCACGACCGTCGATCCAAAGCCAACCTTGTCCTTGGGGATGTTGGCGAGGTTCACCATCGAGAGTTCGCCCATCCGCTTCTTCAGCTGGCCCAGCCGGGCATTCACGAACTCCTGCCGCTGCTTGGCCGAGTGATACTCCGCGTTCTCCGACAGGTCGCCAAGTGCAACAGCCTTCTTGATCTCGGCCGGCAGCTCGGTCGTCAGTTCGTACTCCAGCTGCTTGATCTCGTCCTGTAATTTGCTGATGACATGCGCGGGCATGTTGATCTGTTCTGGCATGGGCGCCTCCGAGCCTTCCGGGGAAAGATAGTAGAGCCTGACTCTGGCGCAGGGAGCTGTGTCCCGATCGCGCAGGCGCATGAAAGGAAGATTATAGCGGACGGGGCCGCCCGAGTTGCCGGGCCAGCGCTGACGCGATTCCCTGCTAGACGCTGAAAGAACTGAGAGTTGCGGCGTGTTCGTCCGAGCAGGTTCGTTGCCCGGAACGGGCCGGCTGGTCACACAGCACGCATGGCGGCACGTGCTGCGGGCGACGGGCGCGTGCCGGCAGGGGGTCCGCGGGAAAGAGGTCCCGGGCAGCTGCTGGGGAAGAGAGCCGTGCGGCTCGCAGCTGCTTCTGGGAGAACAGACTTGAGAGGAATTTGAGCATAGAGACAGTGTTGGTTCGGCCAAAGCGACGGTGCTCTGTCACTTCAGGAGGTCTGCTGAGCAGCGTTCGCTCGCATGCCTTTCCTTGAGTTTGATGGCGCGGCGCGTGGCTGAACCGCGGCGCCACGCAGATAGCAGTTGGCCACTCGGTACGAGGGCGGGTTTCTGCGATTACTTTGGCGAGTGACTGGCGCAGCGCCGCGCGAGAGCAACCCGCGGAATGCCCTGCAGATCCGGCAGAAACTCCACATTGTCCCAGGCAGCCAGGAGGGTGGTCAGGCCCTCCTGCTGGCCGGCGCCGAACTCCACCGCGAGCAGTCCACCGGGGGCCAGGCGTGCCTGGGCTTCCGGGAGCAGCCGACGGTAGATGCCGAGGCCGTCGTCTGTACCGGGTAGCTCCGCGAACGAGTCGGTTGGTGGCTGGGGAAAGAGCGCGAGGTGGGGCTCGAAGTTGCGCACCTGGCGATGGAGGGTGGGGTGGTCGGCCCGGGGGATGTAGGGGGGGTTGGAGACGACGGCGTCGAGGGGTGTCGGGGAGGGAGCGAGGAGGTCGTTGGCGAGGAAGGTGATGCGGTCGGCCACGGCGTAGGTGCGAGCGTTGCGGCGGGCGATGGCGAGGGCGGCAGGGGAGATGTCGGTGGCGGTGATGCGGGCGAGGGGGAGATGAGTGCTGAGTGCAATGGCGATGGCGCCGGAGCCGGTGCCGACGTCGGCGAGGTGGAGGGGACGATCGGCGGGGAGGCGATGGAGGACGGCTTCGACCAGGATCTCGGTTTCGGGCCGCGGGATGAGCACAGCGGGGGAGACGGCGAGATCGAGGCCGAAGAACTGCTGGGTGCCCAGGATGTACTGCATGGGCTCGGCGAGGAGACGGCGGCGCAGGGCGGCTTCGAGGATTGTTTGTTCGGCGGAGGAGAGGGGGCGGGTGGGGTCAGTGTAGAGAGCGGTGCGGGGGAGGTGGAGGGTGCCGAGGAGGAGGAGGGCGGCGTCCTGGGCGGCGGTGGCAGCGAGGTCGGGGACGGCGGCCAGCTGCTGCTGGAGGTGGATGACGGCCTGGCGGAGGGTCATGCGGCGAGGAAGGCGGCCTGCGAAGGCGAGGGGCCGGGATGCGGGGCGGAGGTGGAGGTCAATGATCTGGGCATAGGCTCTGGGAGGGGGGGATACCACCCTTACATTGTTGCGCAAAATCTTCGAAACAGAGAACTTAGGTCCGAGCGCACCGTGCGGCAGATACCCTCCGCGGGCGCATTTGGGCGAGGAAGCCGGTGCGGACGCGAGACCGACGCCCGGCTGGATGCGCGATGGGAGGTGGAAGGTGGAGGGTGCTGCCGGCCACGGTGGAGCGGTGCGCTGGCAGTGTGGTCGAAACCAGTGTAGCCATAAGGCGGGAGAGGGTACGCCAGAATGTGCGGGGCTGGTAGGCTGCTCGCATGGAGATTCCGGTAAAGCTTGCAAAGGCACTTGAGCTATTGAAGGAGCAGGGACGCGTGGTGGGAGAGCCGACGGTGAGCGTGGCGGGCGGCATCCTGGTGGCTGTGGACGAGAAGAAGCTGAACGAAAGCGAGATCTTCAAGCTGGCGGGGCTGCCGGGTTAGAGGCGAACGGGCTGTCGGCCTAGGCCTGAGAGGCGTAGAACGCCGACTTGGCAGGATGGGGCTGGCTGGCTGGAGGGGTCCAGCTGGCGCGAGTGAGAGCCGCGACAGATAGGGAGGTGCGCTGTCCCGGGTAGCTCCGCTGAGATCCAGCGGGGCCTGCGCGGATGGAGCGAGACGACGGGGGCACGTGGATCGGACTCACGCACACCTATGCAAAAAACGCCCGACAGGTTGCTTGCTGCGGTGAACAAATATTGCATGGGGGAGGAGACGGTTGCTTTTGGGGCATGCGCTGCGGCTCTGATGTCTCTAGAGTTGCGAGATGGACGCAGCTTTGCGGCCATGAAAGAGGCTGCCCTTGGTACTGATAGAACGGCAGATGTTTCGGAATGAAGTCGTGGAGCTGGACGGGATCCACTTTGTTGAGTGCACGTTTGTGGAGTGCATCTTCGAGTACTACGGTGGGGACGTGACGTTTGAGCGCTCCGAGATGCGTGGATGCTGCCACGTGAATTATGGCCGTGGGGGCCAGGAGAACCACCCCTTGCAGAACACGGGAGTGCTGCAGCTCGACCCGTTTGCGTGGAGCGCTGTGTCCGAGACGGTGAACTAGCCCATTCGCCGCTCCAGCTGCGACCGAACAGAGATATAGACTGCTGGCCATGCCAGGAGATGAGAGCGGACGACGCGCGGTGGTGGCGTTGGGCCGGTGTATTGGGGCGAGGCTCTTCGCCGTATTTGGCGGTTGCTGGCTGCTGCTGGCCTGCAGCTACGGAGGGCGGCTGCACCTGCCAGAGGTGGCGGCAGTTGTTGCCACGGTGGTGCTGCTCGTGGTGGCAGCAGGACGGCTGCGGAGCCGGGCCAAAGTGCTGACGCAGGACGTGGGGAGAACGCCGGCGGACCGGGTGGATGACCAGATCTTTGGGGTGATCAATGCGGTGACGTGGGTGGGGGTGTTTTTGCTGTTTGTTGTGCTGCCGCGGCTTCACCTGGACAACTACGTATTTCCGGCGTTTGTGGGGCTGGTGGGGGCGCACTTTCTGCCGATGACGGGGCGCTACCGGCACCGGGCCAATCTCGTGACGGGCTCCACTCTGTTGCTGTGGGCGGTGGGGTGCACCGTTGCGCTGCGAGGCGATGGGGTGCGGCTCGCCGTGTGGGTGACAGCCGGGGCGGGGGTGGTGCTGTGGGCGAGTGCGGGATGGGCGCTGCGGACAGCGCGAAGGCTGTTGGGTGAGGCGAGCCTGCGGTGAAGAGGCGGAAGGGCTGCCGGGCTATCCGAAGCGGGGCGAGTCAGGGGCGACTACAGCGCCCCTGCTCTCACACGGATTGTTGAAGCAGAGCTTCCTGACGGACCGCTGATTGCTCTTCGACGGATGGAATGTCGTTGGTCTGGCGGGTGAGGGCGCAGAGCGCCATGGCCGCCATGGACAGAAGCATCGCGAAGAAGTGGCTGCGGACTATGGGAAAGACGATGTGCTTGCCCAGGCCAATCCCGGGGTCGAGGTTGAGCAGAAAGATGGCGGCTGCCAGAACGAGCCAAAGGGAACCGCGGCCGGCGAGGGAGCGGTCGGTGGCGGGGCGACCGGTGAAGTATCGCTGGGCCAGCAGCATGGGCGGGGTGGTGAGGTGGGCGGGGTGGTTGCGGACCGGGAGTTCACGCTCGGCCAGGTAGCGCTGGACCAGCAGCATGATGGGGACGATAAGGATGAAAGCGTAGTGGTCCCAGGAGATGGAGGCGAAGACGGTGGCGCCGAGGAGGGCGAAGATGGCGCCAAAGGGGGGCTGGTCCTCGGCCCGCGAGCGGTCGAGCCAGCCGCCAATGAGGGAGCTTGCCAACATCAGAAGGACGGACAGGAGCTTTAAGCCGTGAGGGAGCGGGTGGACGAGCCATTGGTGCAACTCGGCCGACCGGTGACGGCCGCCCCACCAGGCCGCGAGCGACTGGTTGTTGTAAGCGACCAGGAGGATGTTTGACGTGCGGGAGAGATTGGTGAGGAACTCCCGAAAGAGCGGCACGCCTGTGGTGGCGACGGTGAGCCCGACGAGGGCGAGAGAGCTGGCGATGAAGCTGCCTGCGGCCTTCCACTTGCGGGCGACCAGCCAATAGAGCAGCAGAAAGCCCGGGGTGATTTTGACGGCCGCGGCACAGGCCAGCAGAACACCGGCGGCGAACTGATGATTTTTACGGGCGAGCAGGATGGCGAGCGCGGTGCACAGCATGAAGATGGCGTGGGTTTGCGCGAAGACGACGACGTCATAGAAGGGTCGGCCGATGCCTACGGCGAGGAGAAGAAGGGCGACCCTGCCCGGGGTGAAGAGCGCAGGCGTCCAGAAACGCGCAGCGAGACCGACCAGACCGCACACGGCGAAGACGGTGATGGCGAGAAAGGCCATGCGGAAGGTGCGCCAGGGGAGCGTGGTGCAGGCGGGGCGGAGGAGCCAGGCCCACAGCGGCGTTTGCACGTAGGTAGGTCCGGTGTAGCGGCCGTCGACCGCGGAGCCGCCAGCCAGGGCGTCCCAGACGGCGTCGTGCACCTGGCTGAAGTAGGTGGGGCTGTGGCTGAAGAGATGCGCGGGCTGACCGGCCGCGAGGACGCGACAGCCGACAAAGGACGGCTGAAGATCGACGGCGCGGCTGTTTCTTGCGCCCAGGAGAATGACGAGGCTGAACAGCAGGCTGACTGCGAGCACCCCGAGGGTCGTCGCGCGGGGCGAAGGGGTGGAGCGGTGTAGGTTGGGCATGGGCTAGGCCTGCCGTCGGCTGCGGGTGGACTGGCGACGCTCGGGGACGAGGAGACCGCCATCTGGGGCGAGGGCGGGTGCTAGCACAGGGGACCTCATTGGACGGAGGCTACATCGTGGGGGCCGGGCGGCGGCGGGTCACTATGGTAACTCGGGCCAAATCTTTCGGTGAGACGCGCGTCTCCTTGCGCTTGCTTTGTCGTATCGGACGAGCGTAGGTGGGGCGCTGTGAGTCTGCCCGGAGGGTCGTTAGGCTCACCAGGACGACAACCCGTCCTGGGGATGGCGGCGTGCATGCCGGCAGCCCGCGAGCCGACGCTCAACAAGGGAGGGAGGCCTGGCTTGCCTGCCTGGCCTGCGCGAGAAGGACCGTGCAGGAGTTAAGCGGCGGCGGTTTCGCCCTTCATCTTTTCGGCGATGTCGTGGGCGATGAGGGCGTCAATGGTGGGCTGGAGCTGGCCTTCCATGACCATGGCGAGCTGGTGGTTGGTGAGACCGATGCGGTGGTCGGTGAGGCGGTTCTGCGGGAAGTTGTAGGTGCGGATCTTTTCTGAGCGATCGCCGGAGCCGACCTGCGATTTGCGCTGCGCGGCCTGGATCTGGTGGAGGCGTTCCTGCTCGACCTCATAGAGGCGGGCGCGGAGGACGCGCATGGCTTTTTCGCGGTTCTTGATCTGCGACTTTTCGTCCTGGCAGGAGACGACGGTCTGGGTGGGCAGATGGGTGATGCGGATGGCGGAGTAGGTGGTGTTGACCGACTGGCCGCCGGGACCGGAGGAGCAGAAGGTGTCGATGCGGAGGTCTTTGGCCTCGATCTTGACGTCGACCTCTTCGGCCTCGGGGAGGACGGCGACGGTGATGGCGGAGGTGTGAACGCGGCCCTGGGTTTCGGTGGCGGGGACGCGCTGGACGCGGTGGACGCCGGACTCGTACTTCATCTGGGAGTAGACCTTGTCGCCTTCAAAGATGGCGGTGACGTCCTTGAGGCCGCCGACGTCGGAGACGGACTCGGAGAGGACCTCGACCTTCCAGCGGTGCTGCTCGGCGAAGCGGAGGTACATGCGGAAGACCTCGGCTACGAAGAGCGAGGCCTCGTCACCACCGGTGCCGGCGCGGAGCTCGATGACGATGTTTTTGTCGTCGTTGGGGTCCTTGGGGAGGAGGAGGACTTTGAGTTCTTCTTCGGCGGTGGTGAGGCGGGGCTCCAGGGTGCTGAGCTCGTCTTCAGCCATGGCGCGGATTTCGGCGTCGTCTTCGGCGAGCATGGCGCGGGCGTCGGCGATGGACTGCTGAAGGCGGCGGTATTGGCGGAACTTATCGACTGTGGGTTCGAGGTCGCGGTGCTGCTTGGCGATGCTCTGGAACTTCTTCTGGTCGGAGACGAGGGTGGGGTCGGAGAGCTGCTGGCCGAGCTCTTCGTAGCGGGCGTCGATCTGGTCGAGGCGGTCGAACATGGGGGGTGGCTCCTCCTGCGGCTTGGGGCAGGGCTTCTTGCTGAGATGTCTTTGGGGGAACTTGGGGAGTGCGGGCCTGGGGGCAGCTAGGCGAAGTCGTGGCGGCGGGGCGCGACGCGGGGGCTGCTGGCCGGGGATGCGGAGGAGGCACGCATAGCTAGTTAGATGGTACAGCGGGCGTCAAGATGCGGGGTGGGCGGGGGCAGGTGGGTTTGCGGGCGGGGTGGACGGGGTTGCGGGCGGGGTGGGCGGCGGCGGGGGAAGGGGCAGGGTGGTGCTGAGGCTGGTAGGAGCGTAGAGGCGGCCGAGGTCGGAGAGGAGGTCGAGGGTTTCGGGGGAGAGTTTGAGGCGGTCGAGGGGCTTGGGGGAGGGGGCGTCGAGCAGGGCGGAGGCGAGGCTGGCCTGCTCGAAGTCGTAGCCGGCGTCGTGCACCAGGGCGAGAGCGATGCGGGTGTCCTGCTGCTCGCGGAGGTGGGTGGCGTGCTGCTGGACGCTGGTGGTGGCGATAGCGGTGGCGAGACTGACGCCGGGGATGAAGAGGCTGGCAGCGGCGCCGGCCCAGTTGGCTGCGCCGAGATTCTGCGCGAGTTCGATGGCGTGAAGGAGGTGTTCTTCGCGGATGTCGGCGATGCCGAAGGCGAGGGCGATGGCGATGCGGCTGTCGAGCTGCGCCGGGGTGGGGCTGCCTGTCTGGAGGCGGGTGATGGCATCGGCGGGCAGGAGGACGGTGCCGCTGGGGAGGGGGATGACTCCGTGGAGACCTTTGGGGGTGTCGACGACGCGGAAGTGGAAGGTCAGGAAGAGGGGGTCTTTGGGGGAGAGGGAGCGGGCGGCGGGTGGGATGAGGCTTTGGCCGATGCGGTCGACGCGGGCCTGGAGGGCGGGGTCTTCAACAACGGGGAGGCGGTCGAGATCGATGCCGTGAAAGTAGCGACTGAGACGACTTTGGGGCGTGCTGGAGGCGGCGGCGGCCATGACCTCCTGGTCATAGGTGGTGCGGTCGCGAAGCTTGTCTTCTTCTGGGGTCAGGGTGGGGGTGATGAGGGTGGCGGAGGAGACCTCGACGGCGCCGTCGGGCTGGAGGATGCCGCGGTAGCTCAGGATCTGATTGGGGGCGAGGACGGGGGTGGGCGGGAGGACAGAGGCGGGGAGGCTGAGCAGGTAGCCATCGGCGCGGACAAGGTGGGCGGAGGCGGGGTGGGCGGCGGAGGGTGGGAGCGGGGGCAGGAGGCGATCGATCAAGGCTGTTCCGGCGACCGGGGTAGGGGTGGGTTGGGGCAGGAGAACCTTCTCAACGAGAAAGGGCTTTTTGTGGCGGGGGCTGCCGGTGAGCTGCACGGCTTCTCCCAGAAAGAGGGCGGGTGGCTGGGCGAGCAGGGTGCTGGTATGGCCGACAAGCGTGGCGAAGGTGGCGGACGGGCCGAGCTCGACGGGGGTGCCGGAGACCGCAAAGGCGGTGGGTGAGGCGAGGTGGGTGACGATGCCGGCGAGACGATTAGGGTCGGAGTCGGCCTGCGCGAGGGTGGGACAGGGGGCGAGGGAGAGGGCGAGCAGGCCGGGCAAAAGAGAGCGACGGAGAATCATCGCGGGTGAGCGTAGCGGACGGACAACGGGGGTGCAATGGCGAAGTTGGGGCGGGGTGCAGCGTGGGCAGGGCGGGCAGCAGGGGCGTGGGTAGGATGGGAGGGTGGACGGCAAGAGTGTGATTGAGGTGTCGCGGGGGGCGCTGGAGGGGAACCTGCGGGCGGTGCGTCGGGTGCTGGCAGGGGCGGGCGCCGGGGATGCGGCGGTGCTGGGGGTGGTGAAGGCGAACGGGTACGGGCATGGGGCGGCGCTGTGCGGGCCGGTGCTGGCGGGGGCTGGGGCGGAGTGGCTGGGGGTGACCGATGTGGCGGAGGGGGTGGAGGTGCGGCGGGCCCTGCGAGAGGCGCTGGGGGACGAGGCGGCGGGCCGCGTGGGTGTGCTGGTGATGAGTGGGATGGAGGCGTGCGCGGCGGAGGCAGAGGCGGTGGTGGCGTGGGGGCTGACGCCGGTGGTGTGGTTCCGGGAGCAGATGGAGGTGCTGGGGCGGGTGGCGCGGGAGACGGGGCGCGCGCCGGTTGCAGTGCATGTTGAGGTGGATACCGGGATGTCGCGGCAGGGGGTGCGGGTGGAGGAGCTGGGCGCGCTGCTGGAGGCGGTGCGCGGCGAGGTGCGGGTGGATGGGGTGATGACGCACTTTGCGTCGTCGGAGGTGGTGGGGGCGGAGGAGACAGGGCGGCAGCAGGCGGGGTGGGCGCGGGCGATGGAGGCGATGGAGGGGGTGGGGGTGCGGCCGACGTGGCTGCATGCGGGGAACAGCTCCACGGTGGATGATGGGCGGCTGGTGCCGTGGGTGCGAGGGTGGGCGGAGCGTGTGGGCGCGCGGATGCTGGTGCGGACGGGGTTGGCGCTGTGGGGGTATGTGCTGCCGCTGGAAGGAGCGACGGGAAGCCTGGAGGGGCGGCTGGAGGGGTTGCGGCCGGTAGGACGATGGGTGACGCGGGTGCTGGATGTGCGGGAGGTGCGGGCCGGGGAGACGGTGGGGTACAACGCGACGTTTCGGGCGGAGCGTGCGATGCGGGTGGGGCTGCTGCCGGTGGGGTATGCGGACGGGGTGCGACGTGAGCTTTCGAGTGGTGGCTGTGTGGACGGGGGTGGCGGGTGCGTGGTGGTGCGGGGGCGGCGGTGCGCGGTGGTGGGGCGGGTGTCGATGAACCTGATGACGGTGGACCTGACGGCGCTGCCGGAGGTGGAGCGGGGGGAGACGGTGGAGCTGTTGGGGCCGGGGTGGGGGGCGGCGGAGGCGGCGCGGTGTGCGGGGACGATTCCGTATGAGATTGTGTGCGGGATGCGGGGGGAGCGGCGGTTGGTGGGGTGAGTTTGCGTGGCGGGGTGGGGCTGGGTAGCATCTGACAGACAGCAAATGAGAGGCAGGACACGATGGAACAGGGTTCAGGGACACGCAGCAAAGAAGATGTGGCGTTGGATTTGTTGAAGTTTGTGGCGGCCACGGCGCATGTGGGCGGCAAGAGCAGTGGAGCGGCCGGGTTTGTGACGCCCTCAAGCGCAAAGAACGAGGACCAGGTGGAGATGCTGCTGGAGCTTTACGGGCGCTGCCGGGCGGCGGTAGAGCAGCCGCTGTAGCGGTGGCAGCATTGACAGAACGAGCGGGCACGGGACGGGTGCCGCGGGTGGCGGTGGTGGGCGCGGGGGTGTTTGGGCGCAACCACCTGCGGAACCTGCGAGCGATTGCCGGCGAAGGCGGGGCCGTGCTGGCCGGAGTGGTGGAGCCGGCGGCTGATGCCCGGGGCAAGGCGGCGGCGGAGTTCGAGGTGCCGGGCTTTGCGTCTGTAGCGGAGTTGCTGGCAGCCGACGCAGTGGACGCAGCGGTAGTGGCTGTGCCGACGCGGGCACATGCGGCGGTAGCGGGCGAGCTGCTGCGGGCGGGGGTGGCGTGCCTGGTGGAGAAGCCGTTTGCGGCGACGCTCGCGGAGGCCGACGCGATGATCCGGCTGGCGCAGGAGAGCGGCGTGGTGCTGCAGGTGGGCCAGCTGGAGCGCTTCAACCCGGCGGTAGCGGCGGCGCGTGGGGCGGTGACGCAGCCGATGTTCTTTGAGGCACACCGGCTGAGTGTGTTTACGCCGCGATCGCTGGATGTGGACGTGGTGCTGGACCTGATGATTCATGACCTGGACGTGGTGCTGAGCATGGTCCGGAGCGAGGTGCGCGAGGTGCGGGCGGTGGGGCTGCCGGTGCTGTCGCGCAAGGTGGACATTGCGAACGCGCGCGTGGAGTTTGCGAATGGGTGCGTGGCGAACTTTACGGCGAGCCGGGTGAGCACGGAGCGGGTGCGCAAGGTTCGCTTCTTCCAGCCACAGCAGTATGTTTCGCTGGATTTTGCGCGGCAGGATGTGTTGCTGATTGATGTATCAGGAGCGGCAACAGGGCTGGCGGCAGCGATGGCGGCGGGTGGGCTGGATGCGGGCACGCTGGCGCGGCTGCAGGAGGCAGGGCGGGCTGGCGGGCATCCGACACCGGGGCTGGAGATGCGCAAGCTGGAGGTAGTGGAGGGCGAGCCGCTACGGCTGGAGCTCCAGGCGTTTCTGCGCAGTGTGCGCGGGGGTGAGGCAGTGGTGGTGCCGGGCGAAGAGGGGCGGGCGGCGCTGGAGCTGGCGCTGGTGATTGAGGGCTCGATCCGGGAGCATGCGGCGCGGGCCGGGCTGGAGTTATAGGGCGGGGTGTTCTGGGGTCGCCGAGGAGCGGCCGGGCTGCTCTCCTATGAGAGCTGGCTTGCGACCGCTCGGGTGGCGCGCTGGGGGCTTAGGCGCAGATGGCGAATGAGCCCGATTTGGTTCCCTCTGGCTTGGGGTGAGGAACGGTGTCCCTGTTGGCGGTGGGCTGATGGGAGTAGGCGGAGAGCCAGGCGGTGGCGACGGAGGCCTCTGCGGGGCGATGGATGAAGTAACCCTGAACTTCGCCGCAGCCTTCCTCGCGGAGGATGCGCATCTGTTCTTCGGTTTCGACACCTTCCGCGGTGGCCGAGACGCCAAGGCCGAGGCAAAGGCCGGTGACGGCACGGATGATGGCGACGGCTTCCGCCTTGGTGCCGAGGTCCTGGACGAAGCTGCGGTCGATCTTGATGCGGGTGAAGGGTAGATTGCGGAGGAAGGAGAGCGAGGAATAGCCGGTGCCGAAGTCGTCCATGGCGATCTGGATGCCGAGGCTGCGGAGCTCGAGCAGGATGGCCTTGGCTCCGGGGAGATCGCCGATCATGGCCGTTTCGGTGATTTCGAGCTCGAGCCGGCTGGCGGAGAGGCCCGTGGATCGAAGGGTACCGGCGATGCGAGCGACGAGGTCTGGCTGACGGAACTGGGTGGGGGAGAGGTTGACGGAGATGCCGACGGGGTTGTCCCAGGTGACGGCCTCCGCGCAGGCGGTGTGGAGGACCCAGTCGCCGATCTCGGCCATGAGACCGATCTCTTCGGCGAAGGGGATGAACTCGGCGGGAGAGACGTTGCCGCGGGTGGGGCTGGACCAGCGGAGGAGTGCCTCAAAGCCGGTGACAAGGTCGTGCTGGACGTCGAGTACGGGCTGGTAGTGGAGGAAGAACTCCTTGCGGTCGAGGGCGAGGCGGAGATCGCGCTCGAGGGAGTGACGCTGCGCGAGCGAGTCCTGGAGGGACTCGTCGAAGACGCAGACGCGGCCGCGGCCGGACTGCTTGGCGTTGTAGAGGGCGAGATCGGCGTTGCGGTGGAGCACGGCGGTGAAGCTGCCGTGGAGCGGGCTGACCGTGATGCCGATGCTGGCGCTGATGGTGACGGTGGAGGAGCCGGTGTTGATGGGGCGCTCGATGTCGCGGAGAAGCCGCTCGGCGACAGAGGTGGCGTCTTCGATGGAGGCGCAGCCGGTAAGGAGAATGGCGAACTCATCACCACCGAGACGGGCGCCGACGTCGTTCTGGCGGAGCTGGAGACGGAGGCGGTCGGCGATGGTCTGGAGGACCTTATCCCCGGCGGAGTGGCCGAGTGTGTCGTTGATGGGCTTGAAGCGATCGAGGTCGATGTAGAGGAGCGTGCAGGGTACGTCGGCCTCAAGGCGAGACTCGAGCTGCTCGTTGAAGTAGCTGCGGTTATTCAGATCCGTGAGTGGGTCGTGGAGGGCGAGGTGAACGATCTGGTGCTCGATGCGTTTGCGCTCGGTGACGTCTTCCACGGTGGTGACCCAACCGCCATCGGGCAGGCGGTTGTGGTTGACGGCGATGGTGCGGCCGTCCCAGAAGCGCTCGTGCGAGACAACGCCCACGGCGCTGCTGAGGTCATTGCGGAACGCATCGAGTTCGCTGTCGGCGGTGGATTCGAGGGACTCCGCGCTGACGAGGCGCTGATTGCGCAGCAGAAGGAGGTAGCGGAGGTTGTCGCCTACCTGGACCTGCGAGGGCTGGAGGCCCAGGATCTGGGGAAACCGCTCGTTGAAAAGGACGATCTGCTCGTGGGCGTTAAAGAGGCAGAGGCCTTCTGACATGTTGCTCAGCGCGGTGCTGAGCATTTCGCGTGTGCCGTTGAGCTCGTCGAGGTTGCGCTTCCACTCGGTACGGTCGCGGGTGACTTTAGCGAAGCCGATGTGGGTGCCGTCTTCGTCATAGACGGGATCGATGACGACGTGGGCCCAGAAGCGGGTGCCATCCTTGCGAACGCGCCAGCCTTCCCCTTCAAACTTGCCCGAGTTCAGGGCAGTAGCGAGGGCGAAGGCGGGCAGGTGATTGGCACGGTCTTCCGGCGTGTAGAAGCAGGAGAAATGCCTGCCGATGATCTCCTGAGCGGTGTACCCCTTGGCGTGCTGGGCGCCGGGGTTCCAGTTGATGACCATGCCATCCGGAGAGAGCAGATAGATGGCGAGGTCCTGGATGCTCTGGATGAGGAGGCGGTAGGTGGAGTCGGCGGAGTGAATGGTGTTCATGCGCGAACCTGAGCGGTGGTCATCGAGCGTCCCTCTTCAAGAAACCGAGCCGGCATTGGGGAGATGTGGTTGGGTGTTGCCGGACACCCGTGAGAGACATGCTCCGGCATGAGGCGCCAACGAGATATCCCCCGATCCGGTGAGGGAGTCGGGGGACAGGGTGTAGTCCGGGCGGTGATGGAGGCGGTGCAGCCTCACGGGCTAGGGCATGCGCTGCGTTTGCACGGTCTCGGGGATCTTGAGTTCGAACTGATCGGCGTCCAGGGTTTCGTTGAAGGTGACCTTGGTGAAGGTGAGGGTGAGGGAGTAGAGATCGAGGGGGCGATCGATGTGAATGGTGGTGGGAAAGCGGATCTCGCCGAAGTCCTGGTAGTTGCTGTAGGAGGCACGGGTGACGATCTGGCCGTCGCGGTCGTAGATGTCCTGGCGGTAGGGCAGGAGGGTTTGCCGGGAGATGTGAATAACGCGCTCGGTGCGGGCGATAGGGCCTTCTGGCTTGCCGAGCATGGCGACGTCGTAGTCGGGCTCCTCGATGAGGTCCTTGGAGTTCGGGTCTTCGAGCAGACGGGTGTCGAGCGTGCGGGAGACGATCTGGTCGGTGCCGGGGCCCTGGACGAGGAGTGAGTCGAAGAAGACGTAGGGACGGAGGTTCTCAAGGCCGTTGGCGGAGGGCTTGGCGACGGGGTCGTCCGTGCCGATGATGGCCTTGTTGCGCGGCGGGATGAGGAGAGTAAAGGTTTTGCCGTCGGAAACCATGTCCAGCGCCTTGGAGCGGAGGACGGGGACGAGCAGGAGAACGCGGAGGTCCTCCGGTTTGCGGAGCCAGATGTAGCCGGAGAAGGAGGGGTAGGTCTTGACCTCGCCCGTCTTGCCGCCGCCGGTGGCGGCCACAATCTCAACCGTGGCGGACATGGTGTGGATGCGATCGTTGCGGGCGGTGATCTCCTTGATCAGGGAAGGAAGGGGTTCAGACTCGACCACCGTGGGCGGGCGGGTGTGCCGCACGAGCTTGACGCGCGCGGTGACACAGCCGGAGAGCAGCGGGGCGAGGCAAAGCAGGGCAATAGCGGACAGCCGAGGGGTCATCTTTTCTTCAATCAAGGGGTCAGATCAAGTATATCGATGTGCCCGGGGCGAGGAAGGCGCAAGCTCTGCGCAAGAAGGTGCCACGGGGGTGACGAGCGGGTGGCCAGCAGAGGGACTTGGGAAGGATTAGGGGAGGGATCAGGGGGATGAATTAGGGAACGGCGGCGACCGCGCGATTTTGGCGGTATTCCGCTACGTGGAGATTGTGCTCGGCAAGGGTGGAGGAGAAGACGGTGTGGCCGGCGGCGTCCGATACGAAGAAGAGATAGGTGCTGGCGGGTGGGTGGAGCACGGCCTGGAGGGAGCGGAGGCCGGGGTTGCAAATGGGGCCGGGCGGCAGACCGGGGTGGGTGTAGGTGTTCCAGGCGGAGGGGGACCGGAGGTCGGAGGCGTAGATGGTGCCGCGGAAGCGATTCTCCAGCAGGGCGGCGTAGACGACGGTGGGATCGGTCTGGAGGGGCATGCCGGCGCGGAGGCGGTTGGCAAAGACGCTGGCGACGAGGGGCCGTTCTTCCGGCTGGGCAACCTCTTTTTCGACCAGGGAGGCGAGGGTGAGGGTGCGGAGGAGGTCCACGCCGGGCGAAAGGCCAAGCAGGGCGGACTGCTGGCGGAAGCGGCGGACCATGGTGCCGAGCATGACGTTGGCGGAGGTGTGGCGGGCGAAGCGGTAGGTATCCGGGAAAAGAAAGCCTTCGAGCGAGGCGGGATGCGTGCCGGAGGGAATGAGATCTGCGATGAGGGCGGTGTTGCTCTTTTCGGCGGCGAGGACTTCGGCCGCGGGAAGGAGACCGGCGGCCTCGATGGCGTGGGCGATGTCGAAGATGTTGAAGCCTTCGGGGATGACGACGGTATGGGTGAAGACGTCGCCGTGGGCGATGCGGCGGTAGACCTCAAGCGCGGAGGCGGGGTGGTCAAAGCGGTATTCGCCGGCGCGGAGGCGGCGCCGGGTGACGAGGCGGAGGAGATCAAAGGCGAGGCGGGAGCGGACGATGCCGTTCTGCTCGAGCAGGGTGGCGATCTCAGCGGAGGAGGTGCCGGAAGGAAGATCGACGAGGCGCTCGGTGGAAGGGCCGAAGGGGGTCATCAGGAGCCACAGAGCGAGCGCGACGGCCACAACAGCGAGGAAGAGAGTGAGGCGCAGGACGGGGTGGCGGCGGCGGCGCGGCGGCGTTGCCGAGCGGCGAGGGGTATCACGACGGGCGCGGGGCGACGGGCTCACGCCTCCCATTGTAGGAGGGTGGAGCCCGGCGGCGTGGATAGACTGCAGGGAGGCGGAGGTGCATGCGGATGGGAGAGGACGAGGTGGTGGCGCCACCGCCGCGGGTGATGGCGCTGGATGTGGGCGAGCGGCGGATCGGCATTGCGATGACGGACCCGCTGGGACTGCTGGTGCAGCCGCTCTTTACGATGGAGCGCAAAGGCGGGCGGACCGACGCGAAGTGGGTGGGGCGACTGGTGCGCAAGCATGCGGTGGCGGAGCTGGTGGTGGGGCATCCGCTGCTGTTGGATGGAGGGCGAAGCGAGCAGACGGCGCGGGTGGAGGCCTTTGCGGAGCAGCTGCGGGAGTTTGTGACCGTGCCGCTACACCTCCATGATGAGCGGCTGTCGACGCGGGAGGCGGAGGGGCATCTCCAGCGGCTGCGGCCGGGCGCCTCGATGGCTGGGCGACACGAGCGCGAGCGCATCATCGACCAGGTGGCGGCGGTGGTGATCCTGGAGGGATTCTTGGAACACCGCGAGCACCTGCGGGCGCGGGCAGAGCTTTTGCGCGCGGATGCGGCGGGAGCGGACCGGGCCTGATGGGAACGACGACCCAAAACGGAAGCGACCGCCTGCTACCGCCTGGCGTCTTACATGACGGTCAGGAAATCGAACTATTTGTAACAGGAGTTGAACGCTGCGCGTCTCGCAGAGAAGGCGTTCATCTCTCATCTCCATTGAAAGCACAGGGCCATGCATGCACCATCCCGAACGGGAAGCAAAGGGCGAACAGGGCGAGCGTGATCTGCGGGCGTGGTTTGACCTGAACAGGTTCGCGCATGTGGCGATCCGGCAGGACGACAAGACCTTTGCGCACCTTTTCCGCAAGGAGGTGAAGCGGCCTGACTTCCTGCTGCTGGTCGACTCCATTGGCCTGCTGGCGGTAGACGCCAAGTTCTGCGCGCGGTGTGCCGGGGGCACGGCGCTGCCGCTGGAGGCGGACTTTAGCCGGGCACTGATGTTTGAACGGATCTTCCGGCTGCCAGTCTGGTATGCCTACCGCGGGGATGACGCGTCGACGTGGTACTGGATCAGTGCGCTCAAGGCGTTTCAGGTGGCCGTGCGGCGGCGGCCCGAGGACACGTACCTGCAGGTGGAGCTGAAACACTTCGTCTGCCTGCGGAGCTCTGCGGACTTTGGTTTGCTGTACACGGAGCGGCTGCCGGGTTTCCAGAATATTCGTCCGGCCGGGCCTTCCACGGCGCAGATGCAGGGCAGCGGTGGCCCGGCTAAGCCCGAGGAGAAGACGGCGGGCAGGGCGGCGGCGGCGCTGGGACGGTTCGTACGCACTGTGCGGAATGGCGGGTCTCGCGGAGGAGACGGGCACACGGCCAACGATCAGAAGCGGTAGATTCGTGCCTCCCATGGTTGCAGTTTCAGAGCGGTGGTGGACTCGGCGCTGGTGTGGGGGAGGTTGCTGAGGACGAGGGTGCGCGGCTTGACCCCACCGGGCAGCACATACTCGACCGGCGTGCGGCTGAAGTTAAGCACGACGAGGAAGCGCTCGGGGCCGAGGGTGCGGGTGTAGGCGAAGATCTGCGGGTTGTCGGGGTCGAGGTCGGCATAGTCGCCGTAGGTGAGCACGGGGTGGTCGCGCCGGAGCTTCACGGCCTCTGCCACGAAGTGGTAGATGGAGTTGGGGTCGTGGATCTGGTCGGCGGCGTTGATGGTCTTGTAGTTGGGGTTGATGGCGAGCCAGGGCTTGGCGCCTGGGGTGGAGAAGCCTGCGTTGGGCGCGGCGGACCACTGCATGGGGGTGCGGGAGTTGTCGCGGCTGACCCGGCTGGTGGTGGTGAGGAAGGTTGCTTCGGGCACCTTGCCGGTGAGGACCTCGGCCTTGTAGGCGTTCTTGACCTCGATGTCGTTGAACTGCGAGATGGAGGTGAAGGGGTAGTTCGTCATGCCGAGCTCATCGCCCTGGTAGAGGAAGGGGGTGCCGCGCAGAGAGAGCAGCATGAGTTCGATGAGCTTGGCGGAGCGCACGCGGAGCTCCGGCGTGGAGTCATCGCCGTAGCTGGAGACGAGGCGCGGGTTGTCGTGGTTGGAGAGGAAGACGGTGTCCCAGTCGTGTTTGGTCAGGACGCGGGCATGGCTATCGTAGACACGCTTCAGGTCGGGGAGCGCCGGGGTCTTGTACGCCCGGCCGTCACGGTCGGTGCGAACGCCGTCGAAGTTGAAGATCATGTTGAGTTCGTGGCGGCGATCGTCGACGATCTGCGGCGTTTCGGCGAGCGAGATGCCTAATGCCTCGCCGACGGTCATGTCGTCGTACTTCGCCAGGGCTTCGCGGTTCATCTCCTGCAGGTACTCGTCGCGGTGCGGTCCGTTGGCGAAGACGATGGACGGGTTCTGTAACTGCTCGGGTGTCAGATCAGGCAGACCGGGCTGCTTGGAGATGAGTGGAATGACATCCATGCGAAAGCCGTCGACGCCCTTGTCGAGCCAGAAGCGCATGAGCTTGTAGACCTCCTGGCGGACGGGCGGGTAGTCCCAGTTGAGGTCGGGCTGCTTGACGGCAAAGAGGTGGAGGTAGAACTGCTTGGTCGGCTCGCTCCACTCCCAAGCGGAGCCGGAGAAGTAGCTGGGGTAGTTGTTGGGCGGGTCGAAGCCGTGCGGGGCGCTGGGATTGGGCTTGCCGGGGCGCCAGATGTAGTACTTGCGGAAGGGGTTGTCGAGCGAGGCCTGCGAGGCGACGAACCATTTGTGCTCGTCGGAGGTGTGATTGACGACGAGGTCGACGATGAGGCGCATGTGGCGCTGCTTGATGGCGGCGAGCATGCGGTCGAAGTCGGCCATGGTGCCGAACTCCTGCATGACCTTTTCGTAGTCGCGGATGTCGTAGCCGTTGTCGGCGTTGGGGGAGTCATAGTGCGGGCTGAGCCAGATGACGCTGATGCCGAGGCCCTGGAGGTAGTCGAGCTTGCTTGTGATGCCATTGAGATCGCCGATGCCGTCGCCGTTTGAGTCCTTAAAGGAGCGCGGGTAGACCTGGTAGACGACGGCCTCTTTCCACCACTTTGGCTGATAGCCGTTGATGGTGCCGGGGGCGGGTGCCAGGTCGCCGTTCCCGGCCACCTGGGGGGCCATGACGGCGCCATCGGGCACGCCGGCGGGAGCAGCCTGCTGCGGGGAGGCGGGCGGCGTAGCGGGCATGGCGGAGGTCTGCGCCCTGCCCTGCAGCGGAAGAATGGCCCACAGAAGTCCAGCAGACAGCAGCACACGCGCGTTCAGTCTCATGGCAACCAGCATACCGCCGCGTGCGCACACCCTGAACTGGGCGCTGCGCCGCCGCGGCTACCTTGCCCAGGCCCTAGACGACCTCGGGTGTACCGGGGGTGAGGGTGAAGGTGACTTTGGACTCCGGCAGCGAAGGATGGTGGCCGGTGAGCGTGACGGTGCCTGCGGTGGTGCCGGCGCGGACCCACACGGCACCGGTGCCGCCGATGAGGCCGAAGGGATTGTCGCCGATGAGGGTGGCCGGGCCATCGAGCGTGAGCGTGATTGCATCCGCGGCGAAGGGGCGGATGTTGCCGAACTTATCTTCGGAGCGCAGCACAACACGCACGCTGTCGGCGCCATCGGCAACGAGGGCTGTTTCGTCCGGCACGAGCTTGAAGGCGTGGTCGGCGCCATCGCCTCCCAGCGTGCGCGAGATGACCTTCTTGCCGCCGATATAGCCGTCGAAGCGGAGGTCGCCCCAGGTCTTCAAGTCCAGAGCGTCGCCGTTGAACTTGATGTTGAAGGGGGCGTACTTGAGGTGTGGAAACTGCTGGCGGTCCGGGTCGCCTTCGCCGGCCAGGGTATCGCCCGCGGCGCTGACGGTGAACATCTTTATGTGCTCGACGTTGCTACAGATGAGCGCGTGGGTGATGCCAACGGATTCGTCGTTGTGGGCCCAGTGGAAGGAGGGCTCAAGCACGATCTCCTTGTCGGGCTCGACCATGGACTTGTAGAAGCCGGCGGCGGGCTTGGGTGTGCGGAAGATGTCCGCAACGCCGTGGTAGCAGATGCGGTCGCCGGAGCCGAAGTTGGCGTGGGTGGTGTAGTCAAAGGCGCACCAGCCGATGCCGCCGGCGTATTGCGGGTCGCTGGCGAGGGTATCGTGCACGCGTGCATGGCGCACGGTGTGCTCGCAGAGGCGCTCGAGCGAGTCGATGGTTTTGGTGGGGAAGGTGTGGCCGACGAACTCGGTGTTGAGATAGCGCGGGTGGTTGGGCTTGCGGAGCGGCCAGCCGAAGTCGTTCATGGTCATGACGTCTTCGAGCAGCTCGGTGTCGTAGAGGTAGCGGATGCCGCCGGTCTGGCGGCCGGTGTCGAGCGCGTGCGCCAGGTTGTTGGTGCGGGTGTAGAAGTCGTGGCTGTCGTGGGACTCGTTGATGCGAGTGCCCCACAGGATGATGCTGGGGCGGTTCCAGTCGCGGCGGACCATGCGCCGCACGTTGTCCACGGCGATGTCCTGCCAGGCGAGGTCGCCGATGTGCTGCCAGCCGGGAATCTCTTCGAGCACCAGCAGGCCCATCTCGTCGCAGGCATCCAGGAAGTGGCGTGACTGTGGGTAGTGCGAGGTGCGGACGATGTTACAGTTCATGTGCTTTTTGAGCACGACAACATCCTGCCGTTGCACGCGGCCGGGCATGGCCTGGCCCACCCAGGGGAAGGTCTGGTGGCGATCCAGGCCATGGAGCTTCACGATCTTGCCGTTGAGCGAGAAGCCGCCGGGCGTGAAGGTGGCTTCGCGGAAGCCGGTGCGGCGCTGGTCCTCATCGATGACGGTCGCCCCTTCAAGCAGGGCAACGTGCACGGTGTAGAGCTGCGGGGTATCGAGACCCCAGAGCTTGATCTTGCCGCCGAGGCCGGTGAGGGTGACGGTGGCTGCGGGCCCGTCGGTAGCGGCGTTGTAGGGGAGCGCACCCTTGGCCTGGTCGGCGTCCGCTTCGTGGTGCTCCAGGACGGGTGGGAGGGCGACCTTGCCGGTGCCGCGCGCGAGAACGGTATCCCCGTCGCGCAGCTCTACCGCAACGGAGAGTGGACCGGCGACGGCAGCTTTGGCGCGGTCGAGGTAGCAAGCCACTTCAAGCTTCGGGTCGCTGCCGAGTACGTCTTTTGACTGCGCGTGGATGTTTTCGATGAAGATCTGCGGCACAACGCGCAGGGCAACCTCGCGGTAGAGGCCGCCAAAGGTGAGGTAGTCCACCTCGTAGCCGAACGGTGGGATGTCCTGGCGCTCGGTGGAGTCGACCTCGAGGGCAAGGATGTTTTCGCCCGCGGGATCGAGCATGCCGGTGAGCTCAAAGCTGAAGGGGGTGTAGCCGCCTTTGTATTCGCCCAGCCTTTTGCCGTTGAGGTAGGCCGTGGTGGCGAGCATGACGCCTTCGAAGTCTACGAAGACGCGGCGGCCTGCGACATCGGCCGGGACTTTGAGGCGGCGGCGGTAGCTCGAGACGAACTCGTAGTCCTTGTCGTCGAAGCCGTGCCAGGGCAGTGCGATGTTGGAGTGCGGGACGATGACTTCGGTGAATGAGGCGTCGTCAAAGCCGGGGGCGCGGGCGGCTTCCACCACCTTGGGGCTGTAGCGCCAGCTGCGATTGATGGGGTACACCTGGCGGCCCGGCGTAAGGGTCGCCCTGGGCCGAGCGGCGGCGCGGGCCAGGGTTGCGTTGCCGGCAAGGCCTGCGCCGGTTGCCACCACTCCACCACGGCGCAGAAACCTGCGCCGGCTGATCTCACCTGATGCCATGCTTGCGTCCCCTTGTCGCGCACGCTGAGGAGACTCAAGGTGCGGGCCACTTCCCTGCTCGCGTGCGGGTCGTGGCACGAGCGGAGACGGCGCTGCAAGCATACATCGGCAGGCCTGCCCCGGGCTTGCGCGTGGCGCTGCGGGGTACGGCAGGGCGGGCCTAGTCGGTGAAGTAGCCGAGCTCTTCCAGCAGCTCTTCCTTCATGGAGACGGCGGGAACCTTGAGGTCGCGGCAGAGGCGCAGATCCTGTTCCAGCTGGCTCAGGGCGAGGCCGCTGATGTCTGTTTTGCGCAGCATCTGCAGGAGAGTGCGGCTGTCAGTCTGGTACTCGTAGCTGCCGGGCAGGTTGTTCGCAGGACGAATGGTGACGGAGAGCGGAACCATGGCGAACTTCGAGAGTGACAGGACGGGTAGTCCGGAGGAGGGGAGGGCGGGTTTAGCGTGGAGGCGAACGCGCATCATGCGCAGATACTGGCAGACGGTGACGGCGCATCGGCATCCCACATTCAGGGCGGGGGTGTGCCCCCAGAGGGGTGGGGTGTTCCAGAAAAGCCACCAAAAACCGAAGAAATCCGCAGAAAACCCCGGGAACTTCGTTGACAAAGCGCTGCGGAAGGCAGATCGTGAAACCCGGAACGGTTACTAAACCCGCGTAAACACTGATGTTTCGCGTGGCCGGTCCGGGTTGCACGGCGTCGTTCAGCCTTTCGGGCACGCTCGCCACACCACGCTATCTCACTCATATATAGGGAGTTACACCATGGCAAAAGGAATGACCAAGACCGCGCTGATTCGCGCAATGGCCGAGAAGATGGAGCTGAACAACAAGCAGGTCGCCAGCTTCTTCGAGACGCTTGCTGATACCGCTGTGAAGGAAACCAAGAAGAACGGCGAGTTCACCATTCCTGGCGTGGGCAAGCTGGTGAAGGCCGAGCGGAAGGCGCGTGTGGGACGCAACCCGCAGACGGGTGAGGCGATCAAGATCAAGGCGAAGACGGTCGTGAAGTTCCGTATCTCCAAGGCCGCCAAGGATGCGATTGCTCCGGTAAAGAAGTAACTGCAGAACCGGCTGGGACGTGGGTCGCAGCCGGCTCTCTCCGCTAGGCGATGGGTGTGCGGCGACCGGGTGCCTGGGCCGCGTTGGCGATGAGTTGCAGGCCAAAGGCCACCAGAACCCAGCGCAGGATGAAGGTGCCGTTGTAGGTATCACCCTGCACCACAAAAGCGACAGCCGTTCCAATAAACAGCACCGCCGAGAGAAGACCAGCCAGCCAACTCCCCCGCAGGCCTGAGGCGGCGACCCTGGGCCGAAACGAGGCTGGCATGAGACGCGGGACGAGGCTGCAATAGGCAGCATAGGCCGGTCCCCCGCGTGTCGTTGCTACGGCTTCCCCATACCCGATCAATCTGAGTTCAAGCACCACCATGAGCAGAAGGGCGACCAAAGCGCCGCTTGGTGGCATGAGCAACGCGAGCGCCGCCGTGTGCAGCCACACGCCGATCGCCGCTGGCTCACGGATGAAGCGAAACGGGCCTGCAGCGCGGAGCGGGGTGCCTGCAGCTTCAGCAGTGGTGGTGAGCCCGGGTTGCGGGTAGCTGCCCGCCCACCAGCGCAGGAGAGCGGCCAGAATAGCGGCGGTGGTGCTGGCGATGAGCAACGCTCGCGAGCTGGCGGAGAAGCCCATCCAGTGCTGGCGAAAGAGCATGGAGGCCACAGCCGTCCACACCGTGCTGCCGCCGAGCGACAGGCCGGTGTAGCGCTCCCACGGGGCCCAAAAGCCAAGAACATAGATGAGCGTGGCCAGCAGCTCGCGGATGCGGACCTCCCATCGGGTAGCCTTCATGGCGTGTGCCTCCGCTGAAGCATTTGGGGCGAGGTGAGCCGGTGCAGCGTCACTCGGCCCCCAACGCGGATAGCAGGTGATCGAAATCTTCGAGCTTTGCGTATTCGATGATTACGCGACCTTTGCCCTTCTTGTCCTCGATGGTGACCTTGAGACCGAGCCGCCGTTGCAGGCTGAGCGCCGCGTCATGCACGTTCGGGTCCTGTGGAGGCTTGGCCTTGTCCTTGCCCGGCGCAGCGACGGGAGGGCGAAGGAGGTTCTGCACCAGGGCCTCGGTCTGCCGGACGGAGAGGGCCTGCTCCTTGACGCGCGATGCGGTGGCGACGATGCGATCTTCCTCTTCAAGCGCCAGCAGGCAGCGGGCATGGCCGAAGCTGAGATCGCCCGACTCGACCAGGTGCTGGACGCCGATAGGCAGGCGGAGCAGGCGAAGGAAGTTGGCGACGGAGGCGCGCTCCTTGCCCGTGCGCTGCGCCATCTGCTCCTGCGTAAGCTGGAACTCGGCACCAAGCCGCTGGTAGGCGCGCGCCTGCTCCATCGGGTTCAGGTCGGCGCGCTGCAGGTTCTCGACGATCGTCATCTCGAGCGTCTGCCGGTCGGAGGCCTGCCGAACGATGGCCGGGATGGTGGACTTCCCTACCCGCTGCGACGCCAGCAGCCGCCGCTCCCCCGCAATGAGCTGATACCTGCCCCCGGCCAGGGGCCGCACGACGATCGGCTGCACCACGCCAGTAGCGGCGATCGAGGTGGCGAGCTCGGCGAGTGCGGCGTCATCAAACCTGGACCGCGTCTGGAAGGGATTGCGCTCGATCTTTTCGACCGGGATCTCCAGTGGACGCCCAGCCTCGCTCGACGGTGCGGCCTCACGTCGTCCAGCCTCGCCCTCCGGCGCAGCCGAAGCCTGCATCGACCGTGCCGGCAGCAGGCTCTCCAGACCACGCCCCAACGCCTTCCGCTTGCCTTCTCCTGCGCTCACTGTCTGCCTCCGTGTGCTTACTTCGTGTAGGGCCAAAGCTTGACCGCGACCTGCCCCTTGCCGTCGGCCGTCTGTGCCTTCGCTTTTTTGCCTTTGCGGGCGAGCCCGTGGCGCGCCAGAAGCTCGCGGGTGAGCTCCTGGTAGGCCTCGGCGCCACGTGAGCGCGGGTCGTAGAGCACCACCGGCTTGCCGTGGCTTGGCGCCTCGGCGAGGCGGATATTCCGCGGAATCGTGGTCTTGAGCAGCTTGTCACCGAAGAACTCACGCAGGTTCGCCGCGACCTGCTGTGACAGGTTGGTGCGCTCGTCATACATGGTGAGCAGGACGCCCGCGAGGCCAAGTCCGGGATTGAAGCTTTGTGAGACACGATCGAGCGTGCTGACCAACTCGGAGACGCCCTCGAGAGCAAAGTACTCGGCCTGCAGTGGCACCAGCAGATTTTCGGCCGCGACCAGGGCGTTTAGCGTCAACAGATCAAGTGCCGGTGGGCAGTCGAGCAGGATGAAGTCAAACTGGTCAGCAACGCTGGCCAGGGCGTCACGGAGGCGGAACTCGCGGCGCTCCTGCCCGACGAGCTCGAGGTTGGCCCCGATGAGGTTGCGGCTGCCCGGCAGGAGTTTGAGGCCGTCGATCTCCGTGGGGCAGAGAGCCTCGGCTGCGGTGGAAGAGCCGCCCAGGACGTCGTAGATGGAGATGCGGTCGGCGTTGCGCGAGAGACCAAGGCCGCCTGTGCTGTTGGCCTGCGGGTCGCAGTCAACGAGCAGGGTGCGGAAGCCTTCCTGCGCGAGGCAGGCTGAGACGTTGATGGCTGTCGTCGTCTTGCCGACTCCGCCTTTTTGGTTCACGACCGCCAGCGTATGGGTGCGCCGATCAGTGGCGGACGGGGAAAGAGAGGGGTTCGACTTCATCGCAGTCTCTTCACCCTAGCGGAGACGAGCCCGTGCGGCAAGCCGGGTGTTCCACGTGGAACATGTGCCGGGTGTGAACTTGCTGCCATGGGCGAGTCGTTATGTTCCACGTGGAACATGGGGCAGCGCGACATCCTAGCGCGCGCGGTCGTTCGCCTTAGGTGTTCCACGTGGAACACCTACCTGCTGCGGCTCGCACAGTGCCGCTACTGTCGTTGAGCTACCAGGGACAGGGAAGCTGCTCCGCACGTAAAGGGGCCAGACTTGCAGATCTTCGACGGTTGCCAGCACGAGTAGTACCGGCGCCAGCTGCCCGGCAAGAGCAACCGCATCCTGCATGCGATCCACAGCCCGCATGGCGACGACGTCAAAGTGGCGCGCCCCGGATAGATCTTCAGCACGGTTGGCCCAAACCTCTGTCGGCAGATGCAGGGCGCGCACGACTTCGCGCAGGAATGCGGCTTTCTTGCCCTGAGATTCGGCAAGGGTGAGGTTTAGCTCTGGCCAGGCCAGCTGCATCGGCAGCCCCGGAAAGCCAGCACCGGAGCCAAGGTCCAGAACCGTAGTGGCCTGCTCCGGGCACAGGCGGGCGAGCAGCAGGCTTTCGCCGAAGTGGCGGCGGACGATCTCGGCCGGCTCACGGATAGCGGTGAGATTGGTCCGGGCATTCCAGCGGAGTAGCAGGTCCAGGTACGCCAGCAAAGCCACCAGGAGCGCCTGCCGCGGCTCTATGGTACGAAGACCCTCAACCGGGGCCAGGTAGGGCGCCAACAGGCGCTGGAGCGCTTCCGGCGTTACTGTGGCTGGCGCACTGTCTGGTGTTGGCCTTCTCACAACGCGCTTGCCTGCTCGATGAGCCAGCCAAAGAGTCCTCGGGAAAGCTCGCTGGTGCCGACGGATCGCTCCGGGTGCCACTGCACAGCCAGGGCGGCAAAGCCGAGCGCCTGTCGGTCGCCCTCAACCGCCTCCACCACACCATCTTCAGGCGACCGGGCGACCACCTGGAGCCCATCTCCTGCGATGCCGACCGCCTGGTGATGGCTGGAGTTGATCATGAGCCGCAGACCACCGCGGGAGGTTCGCTCTCCTTCGCTGCCGGCCAGGGTGCTGAGCAGCGAACCCTCCCGCAGCTCCGCCGCATGGGCCTTGCCGACCTGCGGGCCAGCAGCGTGGTTGACGGGCACGACCTGGAGATCCTGCACGAGTGTGCCACCACGCCACACATTCAGCGACTGCAGGCCGTAGCAGATGCCCAGCACCGGCAGGCCGCGCCGAGCCGCGCCCGCCAGCAGCACGCGGTCCACGCGCTCCCGCTCCGCGTCTGGACGGGCAGTTCGGGGCTCGCTGGGCTGCCCGTAGCGCATTGGGTCTACATCGGCCGGCGACCCTGGCAGCAGCAGGCCGCCAGCCTGTGCCAGCAGGGCCTCGAGCGCCCGGTCGTCGGTGCTCAGGTCGATCTCGCTCGCCGTACCGCCCGCTGCTTCGACGCCCTGCACGTAGGCGGAGGTGCAATCGCGGTTATAGGGTGCGTCCGCGCTGGTGGGCGAGGGCAGAAGGATGACAGGCTTGGGATGGCTCACATAGCCATGATACGAGCGGGAGCCAGGCGGCCCGCCTCGTTGCAGATGAGTGCCGGCGGGCTGTCTAGCGTGGGCGGGACTGCAGGTACGTGCGGGTGATCACGTCATACGCCCGCTGGCTAAGCGCCTCGGCCTGCCGGGTCGACATGCCGGCAGTCTCAAGAGGCTCGCCGATGATGAGGCGCAGCGGCCGTGGCTGGAGGGCGTAGGTATGCATGGGCAGGAGCTCGTACGTGCCAATCAGCGTGACCGGGACAAGGGGAACCTGGGCCTTGATGGCCATAAAGGCGGCCCCGGGCAGAAACGGGCAAACTTCTCCGCTGGGGCTCCGGCCGCCCTCCGGGAAGAGCACAAGCGACAAGCCCCCACGCACGGCGGCCACGCCCCGGTTCAGGCCGGCAACGGCATTGCGAGCGGTCGTCTGGTCGACCGGAATCTGTCCTGAGCGGTGCAGATGCCAGCCAATGAAGGGAACCTTCCAGAGGGACTGTTTGGCAAAGATGCGGAACTGGAATGGCAGTCGCGCGAACAGCACCAGGGTGTCCATGTAGGAGAGGTGATTGACGACGTAGACCGCGGCACGCTCGGGTACGAAGTCTGCGGGCTGCTCGACCGAGACCGGAGAGAAGGTGATGCGCAGCAGCGTGCGGGCCCACAGGCGAGCGATGGCGTGCTGCTGCACACCGGAGCGATCCCACAGGGAAGCCAGAAGGGAGGCACAGCCGAAGAGCGTGGTGAAGAGCGCAATAAACGGGTCGAAGACACAGTACGTCAGCAGCCGGAGCGCGAGAGAAGGCGGGGGTGCTGGGGCTGGTGGAGTAGCAGCCTGCGGTTCGGATATGACTTCGGGGTGCTCTGCCTGGCTCATCAGCTGCGCACGCCGCCAATGGCCTGTTGCACTTCGCCGACCAGGTACACGGAGCCAGTTGCTACCACATAGCCTCCTTCGGGCGTGATCTCTAACGCCTGCTCCAGGCCAGCGACGACGTGCGGCGCGGCGTGTGCGGGGATCTCCAGCCGGTGCGCCTGCGCGAGCAGGTCGCTGACTGCGGCGGCGCGTGGGCTGTCAATCGCCGCCAGAACAATGTGATCTCGCCGCCGCGCGGGATCGGTAGACGAGCCATCGAAGAGGGGAAAGAGGATCTGGGCCATCTCGCGCAGATCCTTGTCACCGAGGCAGGAGAACAGCAGTGTGCGCGGACGAGCTTCGTCCACCTGCGCCAGCGCGGAGCGCAGCGTCCAGGCACCCGCGGGATTGTGGGCCACGTCCAGAAGAATCTGTTGATCGCCGACGGTGCGCACCTCCAGGCGGCCCGGCCAACGCGTGCTGGCGACACCCGCGATCACGGCTTCATCCGGGATCACGATGTGGTGCTGCTCGCGCAGCTCCTGTACGGTGGCCAGCGCCAAAGCCAGGTTGCGCTGCTGGTGATGCCCGGCGAGCCGAGGCCGAAGCTGCAGGGTGCGTCCCCCCAGTTGCACATCGATTGCCGCGGCAGGCAGCAGGTCGAGAGCACTTTGCGCGGGCGCCTGGGCCCGGGACGGCACATACTCCGCAGCCGAAACGGCGCGGAGTTCCGGCATCTCGGCCGCAATCTCCCCGAGCGCCTGGTTCACCTCCGGGTGTTGCGGCAACGTGACCAGCGTGCCCTTGCGCCGCAGGATCCCAGCCTTTTCCCGGGTGATCGCAGCGAGAGTCTCGCCCAGGAACTCCTGGTGATCGAGGGCGACATCGGTCAGGACAGAGATTAAGGGCTCTACGACATTCGTGGCGTCTAAACGGCCACCCAGGCCGACCTCAAGCACGGCCAGCGTGACGTTCCGCTCGCGAAACCACAGAAACGCGACAGCCGTGAGGCGTTCAAAGAAGCTGGGCGTGTGGGGCAGCAGCTTCTGTTGGGTTAATTGTTCGCCCGTGGTATCGACCTGTGCGTAGAGACGCGCGAAGTCCGCATCCCCGATCTGCTCCAGCCGTGTCGGACCCTGGCTCGCAGGGACCTCGGCTGTACTGTACTCGCCGGGTTCGATCGCCATGGAGACCTGCATGCGCTCGTTAACACGCACAAGATGCGGCGAGGTGTAGAGCGCCGTGCGGATGCCGGCCGCGTTCAGGATGCTGGCCAGCGTGGCAGCCGTGGACCCCTTGCCGTTGGTTCCGGCAATCAGGACAGACCGGAAGTGCGTCTCGGGGTGGCCCAGCGCGCCAAGCAACACGCGCATGTGCATCAGGTCGAACTTGCGGGCTGGCGCGCCCGGTCGGCCGGGGGCGAGCTCTGGCCCCAGGGTTCGCAGATGTGCCAAAACTTCGGGGTAGTCGGCGGAGACGGGCATGGCTCTATTTTAGGCGTCTCACGTGGCATCACTGGTGCGACTTGCGCGAGCTACGCCGGCTGGTGTTTAGTGTGTCTCCTGCACCGAAGGTGCTATCCGCACCCTGCCAGGTGGGATGGCGATGGTGGGCGAATAAGGAGAGAGTGGGTTCATCGCTGCAACGCGGCGAACGAGCTCGTGACACGAATCACGCGCCTGAGTGGATGTGAAGGGGGACTGGTATGCATGTTGCTTTGGCTGTAGCTCTGGGGTCAATCGCAGTAGCTCCGTTTGTTGGTCGCTGGCGCGCCAATGCCTGGCTTCAACGGCAAATCGACGAGGCTGAACGCGCATATGCCACAACCACCCGCCCTCGGCGTGACAACGTTATCGAGATTGCCTAGCCCAGAACGCGACACGCCGCGGTAACCGCCCGGTTCACAGTGATCGCATGGGGAAGCAAACACAAGGGCCGCCTGCAACTGCGGGCGGCCCTTGTGTTGCGCCCTGAAACTTAGCGAGCCGCTGCCCGCCCGATGTCGCCCGCAAGCGAGCTGACCAGCTCTTCCGTCGTCTTCTTGCCGGTGGCAATCAGGAAGGTCCCTCCCGCATCGACGAACTCGACGTCCGTGATGCCGATGAAGCCAAGGATGTGTCTCAGGTAAGGCTTTTCGTGGTTATAGGTCTCGCCCGGGGTACCAGCCGCGTAGGATCCGGCGCTTGCAATTACCACCGTGGCCTTTTTGCCTTCGATCAGTCCGGTGTAGCTGCCATCCGGATTGGCCCGAAACGTCTTGCCTGACCGCACGATGTGGTCGATATAAGCCTTGAGCGCTGCCGGAACGGCGAAGTTGTACATGCCCGTTGTTACCAGGATGTGGTCTGCCTTGGCGATCTCCGCCAGGAACTCATCGCTCTGCTGCAGGGCCTGTTTGTGTTCCGGCGTCCGCAGCTCTTCAGGCGTGTAAGCCGCCGTCATCCACGGCACATCGACAAAAGGCATCTGGGTCGTAGCCAGATCGCGCGTGGTAATCGTTCCATCCTGGTGCGCTTTGCTCCATTCAGCAGCAAACGCGGCCCCCACGGCACGCGACACAGAGTGGTCTCCACGCGGGCTTACATCCACCTTCAACAGCGTTGGCATAGTGCTCCTCAGGCCGGCGCTTAGGATCACCTGCGGCCTTCTGGGTAGATGACCCGGCTAGCCCGAGGATGCAAACTCTCGCGAAAAGGAAACTGATTAGCTGGACGCCAGAAGGGGTGTCGAGACGCACAGTGCAGACCTGCGTCCGATGTGGCCTACTCCTGCCCGCAGTCGCGCGCGGATGGCCTGCAGCGCAGCAAAAGGCCGGCTACAGCGCCCCCAACCCCGCAGCCGTCTGCTGGGTGGGGGACTGCTAAATCTTGATTGAACGTTAGCTGGCCTTGCGCAGGTCTGCCGCGGTGCGGGCTGGCTGCCGGAAACCCCCGCCCAGCATGAGCGATCCCGCGAACTGTGGCATTCCGGGCCAGTTCGGCACCGTGAACGGCACCTCCGGGTGGGCCGACCGGCTTTCACCCTGCACATGCTGCGCGTGAATGGCGCCGCGTACCTCGCGTTCCAGCCGCACACGTTCCTCGTCCGTCACTGTCTCCCAATAGAGGCGGAACCCCTGCCCACAGACACTGCATGCGCAATCCGCGCTGGTCACATCCGACTTCCTCACCAGAACCTGCATCGTCGCTCCTCGCTCCCTCGATCAGGAGTCTTCCCCGGGCGTCTCTCGCCCACCTGCCAAACGCTAGACCTGCCTGCCCCCGCCTCCCATCCAACGGAGGTGGTACCTCCAGGCCCGGGGTGGCGCACACGACGGCCCCTCGCGTGCCTCGCCCTGCGCAGACGCTTGGAAAGGCCGTGTCTCGCGCGCTGCGGGCGCTATGCTTAAGCCTGTGTCCGACCAAAGCCACGAGCCGATGACTCCCGAAGCCCCTTCCGCGCGCCTTGCCACAGACTCCGCTCCATCGATCACCATCGAGCTGCCGGATGGCTCCACCCGCACCGTGCCAGCAGGGACCACACCCCTCGCCATCGCCACCTCAATCTCGCCGCGCCTGGCGGCTGCCGTCGTTCTCGCGCGCATCCGGCCGCGTGCCGGCCGCGCAACAGAAGGTGTGCCAGCCGCCGAGGCCGCCACCAACGAGGAAGCCATGTACGCCGCTGAGCCTGCATCCACCGGTGAGCGCCTCGTCGATCTCACCCAGCCGCTGCATGAGGATGTCGCCCTCGCCCTTCTCAAGGAGACCGACCCGGACGCACTCAAGGTGGTGCGCCACTCGGCCGCGCATGTCATGGCTACTGCCATCCTCGAGCTCTTCCCTGATACCAAGCTTGGCCACGGCCCCGCCACCGAGCAGGGCTTTTTCTACGACATCTACCGGACCGTTCCCCTCACGGAAGACGACCTGCGCCGGATCGAGGCGCGCATGGCTGAGATCGTGGCCCGCGACCAGCCCTTCCAGCATCTCTACGACCCGCGCGACACGACGCTGCTCGCCTATGAGCAGGCCGGCGAGTTTATGAAGGTCCACTTCATCGAGCGCTTCACGCATCCGGGTGAGGAGATCTCGCTCTACCGCAACGGCGACTTCACCGACTTCTGCCGCGGCCCGCACATGCCCTCCACGAAGTGGGTCAAGGCCTTCCGCCTCACCTCCGTCGCGGGCGCCTACTGGCTGGGCAACGAGAACAACCAGCAGCTCCAGCGCGTGTATGGCACTGCCTTCTTTTCGCAGAAGGAGCTCGACGCCCACTTCAAGCATCTGGAAGAGATCAAGGCCCGCGACCATCGGGTTCTTGGCAAGCAGCTCGACCTCTTTTCTATTGAAGAGGTGGCCGGTGCCGGGCTGATCTTCTGGCATCCCAAGGGCGGTCTGATCCGCAAGACCATGGAAGACTGGATGCGCGATGAGTGTATCCGCCGTGGTTACAATATGGTGTACACACCGCACATCATGCGCCGCGAGCTCTGGAAGATCAGTGGGCATGAGGGTTTCTACAGCGACAACATGTATCCGCCGATGGAGCTTGATGATGCCGAATACCGGCTGAAGCCCATGAACTGCCCCGGCCACATCCTCATCTACAAGAGCTCGCCGCGCTCCTATCGCGACCTTCCCATCCGCTACGCCGAGCTTGGTAACGTGTATCGTTACGAACGCTCCGGCACCATGCACGGCCTGCTGCGTGTGCGCGGCTTTACGCAGGATGACGCACACATCTTCTGCACGCCCGGCCAGATTGAAGACGAGATCATCGCCTGCATCGAGTTTGCGCAGTCAGTCCTCACCACCTTTGGCTTTGCGGACTTCAAGGTGGAGCTCTCCACCTGGGACCCCACGAAGCCGCAGGACTACACCGGCTCGCCCGAGCACTGGCAGCAGGCCATTGACTCACTCCGCTCCGCGCTCAACCGCAAGGGCATTCCCTTCCGTGAGATCCCCGGCGAGGCAGCCTTCTACGGACCCAAGATCGACGTCAAGCTGGTCGACGTTCTCGGCCGCCTATGGCAGCTCTCCACCGTCCAGTTCGACTTCAATCTCCCGTCGCGCTTTGAGCTGGAGTACACCGGCGAGGATGGCGAGAAGCACCGCCCCGTTATGGTGCATCGCGCGCTGTTCGGCTCGGTCGAGCGCTTCTTTGGCGTGCTGATCGAGCACTATGCCGGCGCCTTCCCCATGTGGCTCGCACCGGTGCAGGTCGGCATCGTGCCCATCTCGGAGAAGTTCCTGGACTACGCCAACGCCGTGAAGTCGCGGCTTGAGGCGGCAGGTCTTCGCGTTGAGCTCGATGAACGCAACGAGAAGATGAACAGCAAGGTGCGCAGCTTCACGCTGAGCAAGGTGCCGTTCATTCTTGTGGTCGGCGAGAAGGAAGCCTCCGGCAGCACGGTCTCGGTCCGCGTGCGCGGCACGGGCGACCAGGGCTCGCAGCCGCTGGACGCGTTTGTGGCGCACGCCACAGGCATAGTCCAGGCGCACAGCATGACGCTCTAGCGCGCGAACCGCCCACTACGGGATCGCGAGGTGATTCTCCTAGGCTGCAGTCCCAGGCTGCGGCCTAGGGCTGCGCCGGTGCTGGCGTCGCGAGCGCGGGGTTCTTGCCGAAGCTGAGCAGGTTGGCCATGATGCGGAACGAGCCGGGAACCCCTTCGGGCATCTCGCGAAAGAAGGCAAAGGCCAGGTAGATATACGCCCCCTTGCCATAGCGGGTATAGACAAGGCCGCCGCGCTGCGGATCCTGCCCGGCGTCGTGCACCTCGGTCGGGGCGACGTAGCGCGGGTCCCAGGAGCGCAGAAAGCCGTGCCCTCGCTCTTCCACCCAGCCGTTGAAGTCGGCCGGGGTAATGCGGTTGGGCCAGGCGAGCAGCGGGTCTCCCGCTGCAAGTTGCACGGCGGAGTCTTCTTCCACCACCTTCTCCGGGTCACCCGAAAGCGACAGCGGAAACGGGCCGAGGTTGTGGTCGAACTCCGGCGTCTGGTACTGCACAAGCACAACGCCACCGTTGTGGACGTAGTCGAGCAGGTGCTGGTTGCTCTGCGCAAGCTCGGGGTAGGCGGCATAGGTGCGGATGCCGAGCACAATGGCGTTGTAACCAGAAAGGTCGGTGCGGGCGAGGTCCGCAGCGGAAAGCGCGGTTACGTGGAGGTCGAGGTCCTCCAGCGACTGCGGCACGGCGTCGCCCGTACCCATCACGTAGCCGACGCGGAGACCCGGTGCCACGTGAACGTCAGTTCCGGTGATGCGGTACGTGGAGGGCTGGACGTAGGGGTAGGGGCGCAGGCCCTTGTAGCCTACCGTCTCGAAATCCTGCTGGTAGCGGTGGCCGCTGACGTCCGCCACAGCAGTGATCTCGTAGGGCTTTGCCTCCACGGTGGTGGGCTTCACCTGGAAGTGGAGCACCTGGTCCTCGCCCACGTGCCCGGTCCTGAAGGGGATGGTGGCGGGCGACGATGACCAGCCGGCGGGAAGCTCCAGGTGGACCTGTCCGGTAGCCGGGCCGGGAACGCTGCTGTGCACGGTAACGGCAAGCGGGAGCGAATCACGGCCGAGCGGCAGAACGCCGGCGCGCGGCAGAACGGCGACCGAGATGGCCGGGGCAACCAGGAGCGGCTCCGGGGTGGGGTCGGCATGCGGAATCACCTGCACCACGGCGGTATCGGAGACCTCAACGCCGGCATAGCGCAGGCGGACATAGGCGGAAAGCGGGTAGGGCATCTCCGGCAGCGACAGGTACCGCGGCTGCGACAGGTCGTAGAAGGCCTGCTCCAGCGTCGGCCGGGAGAAGAAGGGCTCGGTAGGCGTGGCGTCAGTGGGCACCACCGTCTGGAAGAGCAGGTTGCGGGCGGCGCCGGGAGCGAGCGGGCCCGCCGCGTCTTCCGCGCCGGAGATGCGCCAGGTGCCCCCGGCGGGCGTCTCCAGGGTGGCGGCCGTGAGTGAGACGGCGGTGGGACCCGCGTTCGCAAGATGGACGGCGATGACGAGTGGCTGGCCGATGATGGCGGCGGGCGGCGTGGTTTGTGCCGCGCTCGAAGGGGCAGGGCCGGGCTCCTGCCCGTTGGTGACCGTAGCCTGGAGGCTCAGGCCCAGCGCGTCCAGCAGTGCCTGGTTGAACTCCGTGCGCTTGCGGTCGAGTTCGTGGCGCATGTTGTAGCGGGCGTCGGCCGGCAGCGTGCTGTGGTCGAGCGCCTCAAGCAGGCTATTGGTCGCCGCGAGCCCCCGGGCAAGGTCCGGGGCAGCGCGCTCCGGGTGCTCGGCAGAGAAGGCGCTGGTGGCGGCAGTGACAGTCGCCTGGAGCTCGCGCAGGCGGGCCTCCCAGGCGCCCCGCGCGGCGGCGGGTGCGTACTCTGCGATGCCGGCGAGCGAGGTGTCGATGCCATCGAAGAAGCTGTCCTCGTGCGTAGGCAGCGGGCCAGGGGTGCGTGTGGCGTAGAGGTGATACGGCGAGCTCACGGAGCCGGGCCGCAGGCCGACCTTGCCGCCGTTCTGCGACTTCTGCTCGTTCAGGCCGAGGCGGCCAAAGGCGGCGGGCGAGCGGCCAAGAACCGGGTCGTCCGTGCCCTCGGGGATCTCAACCGTCGTGGAGGGGATGCCGTCAATCACGGCGCCCGTGGCGTAGTTCTTGAAGCGCACCGGCTCATAGTGGCCTGTGGCGTAGTCGTAGATGCCCTTGTCCGTGGCGCGGGCAAAGGGCACGCGGGCGTAGACCTTGCGGGGCGACCAGGGAAGCAGGCCGGCGGCGATCTGGTCCGGAAAGACCGTGGGGTCGCCGGCCAGCTTGTAGACCTCCTGCGCCATCACGCCCGAGACCTGGTGCTGTCCGTGGCCGTCCGAAACATTGCCCGCAAAGACGGCGTTCACCACCAGCGGACGCTGCAGGCGAACCACGCGCACGCAGTCGTACAGCACGCGGTCGTGGCCCCAAAGCTTGAGCGACTCATCGAGCGTCTTGGAAAAGCCGAAGTCCGCCACGCGGGTAAAGAACTGGTGCACGCCGTAGTACCGGCCCGCGGCAAGAAGCTCCTGCGTGCGCACCTGGCCCAGCTGATCCCAAAAGTCGGCGGACATCAGGTTCTGGCCGCCTTCGCCGCGGGTCAGCGTCAGCAACGTCGTGTCGGCGCCCGCCACGCGGCTCTCATAGGCCAGCATGCCGCCGTCCTCGTCGTCGGGGTGTGCCACGACCATGAGCAGGCTGGCGCGCGTCCGCAGGCGTCGCAGGTCCTGCGCCAGGGCGGAGGCGCCTCGATCGGCTGGCAACGGCGTAGCGTCAGCGCGCTGGTAGGGCGGCGGGGCGGCGGCGGCACGCTTCGGAGCGAGGGCCTGCTGGGCGGGCACCTGGCCGGCCGGAACAAGGGCAAGCAGGGCAAGAGGCAACAGCAAACGGCAGCCGCGCGCGATGGAGATCGTCAACAGGGTCCTCCGGGGAGGCGAGGTCGCCCCACCCTGATCAGAGTAGCCGAGGCAGCGCAGGGTTCGGCTTTGTGCGGCTGGTGGTTTAGCTTGGGCGCAAGGGCTTTTCAGGAACGGCGCCATGGGGCAACGGTGAAGAAGAAAGGGAGCAGCACACGCCGGTACGTGGCAGCGGCCGACATCGGTGGCACGCGCCTGCGCATGATGCTGGCAGACCTCGACGGAACACCCGTGGCGCAGTGGTCCAGCCTGCTCGCCGCCGGCAGCAAGACACCGCACGCGCTCTGCGCCCTGGCCAACCAGGGCCTGCTCGCGATGTGCGCTAGCGCCGCCGTCGCGCCCGGCGCGGTGCTACACCTCGCGGCTGGCGCGCCAGGCATCACCAACGTCACCACCGGCAGCGTGCTGGCGGCGCCCAACCTGGAAGAGTGGACCGATGTGCCCCTGCGGGATCTGCTCACAGCGGCCACCGGTGTGCCCAGCTCGGTTGAGAACGACGTGAACCTGGCCGCGCTTGGCGAGCATCGTCACGGCGCCGCCCAGGGTGTTGCAACCTTTATCTTCGTAGCCGTTGGTACGGGCGTAGGCGCGGGCGTTCTGTTGCACGGCGCGATCCACCACGGGGCCAACTGGACCGCTGGCGAACTGGGCTACTGCGGTGTGCGTGGCGAGCCGTGGTCACCGCCGCGCACGTGTGACACAGGTCAGCTGGAGCGCAGGCTGGGCGGCGCTGGGTTGGAACAGCGGTGGCGCACACTGCTGGCGGAGCACGCGGCCGGTGGCAACGTGGATCCAGCGCTTGCCGCGCTGCATACGCCGAGTATCCTGGATCGCGCGCAGGCAGGCGATCCCAATGATCCCCTGGCCCAGCTGCTGCTGCACGAGGCAGCCACGCTGCTGGCAGACCTGCTCACCACCGTGGCGCTGCTGCTTAATCCGTCGCTGGTCGTGCTGGGTGGCGGCGTGGGTTCGCATCCCGCGCTCGCCCCGGCCACACAGGCGCTGCTTGAGCGCAGCGACTTCGCCCGGGCCGAGGTCCGGTCGAGCAGGCTGGGTGCCGCCGCGCAGCTCTATGGCGGGGTGGCACTGGCTGCCGATGCCGCCCTGCAGCTGCAGCCACGCCTGCCCCGCTGACGCCCCGGCGGGCCAGACATGGCAGACTGGAGGGGCGGTCGATCGATCCTGGTCCTCGCACCCATCCCAGCACGCCGAACGCGAGCCGCCGCCCGTGTCCCACGATCCCGCAAACTCCCCCGTGCCAGCCACCGAACCGGGCCTGGAACGCACGCTGACCACACCCTCGCTGCTGGCCGTGAACCTTCTGGACATGGTCGGGGTTGGACCCTTTGTCACACTGCCCCTGATCGTGACAGCGATGGGTGGGCCGCAGGCCATGCTGGGCTGGCTGTTGGGCGCAGCGCTTTCCCTCGCCGATGGCTGCATCTGGTCCGAGCTGGGCACGGCGCATCCGGAGGCCGGCGGCTCCTACGCCTACATGCAGAAGCTCTTCCCGCGGCGACTGGGGCGGGCGCTCGCCTTTCTGTACGCGTGGCAGTTACTGTTGTCGGCACCGCTCTCCATTGCCTCAGGCTGCATCGGCTTTGCGCAGTACGCGGCGTACCTTCTGCCCTTTCACGTGCCCGCACCGCGGCGGTTTGCGCTGGGACCGTTTCCCGTGGTGGCCGGGGTGGAGACAGCGCTTGCGATGGGCATCTGCCTGCTGGCCAGTGCCCTGCTGCACCGTCGTCTCACACGGCTGGAGGTGGTGGTGCGATCGCTGGGTGCGGCGGTGCTGGGCGCGCTGGGGTGGCTGATCGTCACCGGCCTCACACACTTTCATCCCGCGCTCGCCTTCTCCTTTCCGCCCTCGGCCTTTCATCTGGATGGCAGCTTTCTGCGCGGTCTCGGCGCAGGCATGCTGATCTCTGCCTACGACTACTGGGGCTACTACAACGCGTGCTTTCTGGGTGGCGAGGTCAAAGATCCGCGTCGCTCCATCCCGCGCGCCGTGCTGGGCTCGGTTGCCGTGGTGGGCACGCTCTACCTGCTGATGAACATCAGCGTGCTGGGCGTGGTGCCATGGCAGCATTTTGCGGAGCCTGCCGGCACCGCTACGCATGAGGTGGCCATGGCAGCGGTGATGCGGGCAGCCTACCCCGGCGCGCACGGTGTGCTGGCGGCGCGGGGCATCGTGGCGCTCATCGCGGTGGCGGCTGCGGCCTCGGTGCTGGCGCTTCTGCTCGGGTACTCCCGCATTCCGTTCGCTGCGGCACGCGACCACAACTTCCCTGCTGTCTTTGGCCGGCTCGATCCGGAGACACGCATCCCTGTTCTCTCGCTGCGCACGCTCACGGCCATGGCCGTGGTGTGCTGCCTGTTTCGCCTGCAGGAGGTGATCAGCACCCTGGTGGTGCTGCGCATCCTGTTCCAGTTCCTGATCCAGGGGGTGGGCGTTCTGCTGCCGGCGCACCGGCGCGAGCGGAGGAGCGGCAAGGGCTTTCGCATGCCGTGGTACCCGCTGCCGGTGCTCCTGGCGCTCGCCGGCTTCAGCTTCATTCTGCTGTCGCGGCCTCGCCTGGGTGTGGAGCTCCGACCAGCGGCCGTGGTGCTGGTGCTCGGCCTGGTGGTCTATGCCGTGCGCAGCCGTCGCAGCAGCTCAGCCAACAACCCCTCAGCGAGCTAGATCCAAGGCGTCGTGTGCGGCTGGCAGACGCAGCGGTCTCGCTTCCCTGCCCATGGCTAGGAAGGTTTATGGCTCTCGGGCGCTTCACCGGATCGGGTGGCGGCCGTTGCAGTGGCGATGCGCCTGGCTTCCAGGTAGAGGCCACAGGCACTCAGGACCAGGCGACCCGGGGTGGCGATCAGGACGGAGTCGCCGGGCACCTCGGTGGTCGCCCCTGTGATGTCGGCGTCGTCGTGCTGGAGGTTCACCTCAAGCACGTGGCGCGTCGAAAAGCCGAGGTCAGCGAGGCTCAGCGTCTTGTCGCCACGGGGATCTTCCTGCGCCAGGTCCGCGGCGTCCACGGAGCGTGTGGTGATGCCAAGCAGCGGCACGCTGCCACCCTTCCAGCGCATGGCATGGGCTGAGTACCGGAGCTCGGAGCCAACCAGCGGCTTTGCTTCCTTTTCCGTCCAGCAGGCGGCTGGCGGACGGGCTGGCAGCACACGGGTAATACGCCAGGCGCCGGCGAGTTCACGCGGCATGGACTCCTGGGCGAGGCCTGGTATGGCTGAGACGAGGCCGGCCAGCAACAGACAGGCGACCGATGGTGCAACACGCATCCTGCTTACTCCCTTGCTCCCGGGGGCACACTGCACATGGCAGCACCCACCATTCCAAGCGTTGGAAGCGCGGGAGCCACGACCGGATGCCTACCCGCAAGCAGGCGTTTCGAACGGACGCATATGGGAGCAGCGCCGGAGCAGCCCGGCGCTGGATCAGATCCGCATGGGCATGAGGATGTAGCGGTACTTCACGTCCTCGGCGCCATCTTCGGGGCGCATCTGGCCGGCGGACTGCGCGTCCTTGAACTCCAGGCGAACCTCGCCCTGGGTGCCGATGGCCTTGAGGAAGTCGATCAGGTAGGCGGAGTTGAAGCCGACGACGATGGGGTCGTAGCTGTAGGGGGTCTCGATGGTGTCTTCGGACTCACCGGAGTCAGTCGAGGAGGAGGAGACCTTGAGCTCGTTCTGCTCGAGGCGGATCTTGATGGCACCGGAGCGCTCGTCGGCGAACTGCGCGACGCGCTGGATGGCGCCCATGAGGTCTTCCGAGCGGACGATGACGAACTTGGTGTTGTCGCGCGGGAGAACGGCCTCGTAGTTCGGGAACTGGCCGGTGAGCTTGCGGCTGGTCAGCACGCGGCCGCCGATGCGGAAGAACAGAGTCTGGTCATCGTCCGCGAAGTCGAGCGTGTCGGCGTCCGTGGCGGAAAGCAGGCCGGCGAGCTCGCCGAGCGCCTTACGAGGAATGAGGGTCTTCTTCTCGCCGGAGATGCCTTCGAGCGTTTCGCCGGTGCGCTCGATGTGCGCGAGACGATGGCCGTCGGTGGCCACCATGGCCATGGACTCGGCCTTGAGGACGAGCAGGGCGCCGTTGAGGGTGTAGCGTGACTCCTCGTTGGAGATGGCGAAGATGGTCTTCGCGATCATGGAGCGGAGGCTTTGCACCTGCACCTTGAAGGCGCCGGTCTCGGGGAACTCGGCCACCTGGGGGAAGTTGGCGCGGGCCATGCCGACCATCTTGGTGTTGGAGCGGCCGGCACGGATCTGCACCCAGTGGTTGTCCATGAGCTTGATGGAGATCTCGCCCTCGGGCAGCAGGCGGATGTAGTCGTACAGCTTGCGCGCCGGCACGGTGCAGGCGCCGGGCTTCTTCACCTTGGCGGGGCAGGAGGTGCGGAGCGACTGGTCAAGATCGGTGGCGGTGATGGTGAGCCTGCCCTGCCCGTCCTCACCGGCCGTGGCTTCGAAGAGGAAGTTGGACAGGATGGGGATGGTGGTCTTGCGCTCGACGACGGACTGGGCGGCGGTGAGCTCGCGCAGGAGCTCGCCGCGGGAGACGGTGATTTCGAGGTTGCCGGACGGGGTGGCAGGGGAGTTGGTGGTCTCGAGGTCGGGGGTCGCGGTGGTCACTGTCGTCTCTCCTGGTCGGGCATGGGCAGGTATGGGCGCGACACAGAGCGGGGGAGTCGCCGGTGCTCGATGCCTGTGGCGATTCTAGGGTGCGCGGGCAGCGACGGCGAGGACGATCCGCCTGTGGAAAGCAGGCCGATTTGGTGGAGGTCGAGGACAGGCGCAATTTCGGTAGTCCTACCCCCTCCCTAGCAAAGTTGCGCAAAATCTTCGATCGAGAGGAGTTAGGTCCGGACCAACACCTACGCGATCAGGGCCTGTTGCTTCCCGGGGAGGAGGTCTCGACCGGAGGGGCTTGCCTTCCAGGGTACGGCGGCAGAAGGGGTTGATGCGCCAAAGCCGCTTGCGGCGCGTTTGCCCCAAAGGGTGGGTGTGAGTGCTTCTAAGACTGAGAGCTCAAAGCAGAGACAGAACCGTAGGAGCAGTCGTTCATCGCGGAAATGTGGAAAGCGGGAAGAGGCGCTACGGAATCAACGAGATAGCCCTGGTACACGATTTAGAAAACCGGGACAGCCAGAGATGCATGGAGCGGAGTTCGGGGTGGAAACTCGAGGTTTTGGTGCGGTTGCACTCGGTTTGCACAGCGCGCGATCCCCCGCGGTGAGAAAGCGGTACACCTTCTGTGTGAGACGAGGCTGAGTGCTTTGTTTTGTTGAGGATAGCCCCGGCGGGTTTTGCACGGAATGGCCAATGCAGCGTGGAAAAAGCGGCATTTTCTTTGCCGGGAAAGGGGTGGGTTGGCGTGGCGAGTTGGAGCCGTTTTGTGGCGCAGCAGGGGATACGGCTCCAGGAGCGGAAAAGGCCGGTGCGCCTCCGGCGTGCTTCCGGGTCGCAAGCCTCCGGCGATGCAAGGAGGGTTGGGCGCTGTCCGGCCTCCCTGGCATGCCTTAGGCGGGTTCATCTAAAGCGGTTTGTGGGATGCGGCACTGTAGCAGCCGTCGCCGGTGCCGCGGGGCGGGGCTACACTCCCATCGTTCATGCGGGCACTGGGAAGTACACTGCTGCCCATCCCTGTGGGGTGACGTGAGAGGGGGCAACGACAGATGAAGATCGTGGGGCGCGTGCTGGTGGTGTGCCTGTTTGCCGGCCTGGCGGAGGGTGGTTTGCGTGCCGCCTCCGGACCGTGTGCGTCCGAGGCTCACTGTGCCTGCAAGGTGCAGCAGGCGGTGCAGGGCGTGAGCTCGGCCGACATCCGTACCGAAGACCATGACAGCTTTGGCGCAGCGGCGTTGCTGCGGATGCTCACGGTGCGCGGCATGACGCGGTGCACCGCGGGAGCGGCGTGCGACCTTGCGGTGGAGCTGGACCGAACGGAGCCGCCGGGGGTCAGCATTGGGCCGACAAGCGAGGTGGTGCGGGCGACTCTTTCGGTGTCGCGGAGGTCGCGCCAGGGTGTTTGGCGCACGGTGTGGACGCTGGAGGAGAAGGGGCAGCTCGACACACCGTGGCCGGCGATTGTGACGCGCGCGATGCAGCAGCTTTCGAGCGATCTGGATGCGAGTGCCGGGGCGCCGGGCGGCGTGCCCTGCAGCTAGGGAGTGGCCGACTGGTCTTGAGACAAGGTCTTTGAACGACTCCCCTCGGGCTGGTTGCATTCAACAAGCCCAGGGTGCCATCGAGAGCGCGTCTGTGACGTTGACTCCCCGGACGACGAGCAGCTGAGAGGAACCAGCCGCGCAGATGCTACCCAGTGAGAGATTCAGGAGCAAGAACCGGAGTTTCTTTGTGCCTGGGCCTGCGTAGAGTGGGTCCTGGCGGAGGTGACTGATGGCGGCGAAAGGCACGTCCGAGCGGACCCAGCGCGTTGTCGAGGATCCTCGTTGGTCGGCCCTGCTGCGCCGAGACCGGAGCGCGGATGGCGTGTTTTTCTACTCGGTCGCGAGCACGGGGGTATTTTGCCGCCCGTCGTGCGGCGCCCGCGCGCCTCGACCGGAGAACGTCAGCTTCTTCCGCACGGCAGAAGAGGCGGAGGCTGCCGGCTATCGCGCCTGCAAGCGCTGCAAGCCGAAAGAGCGGAGCCCTGCAGATGAGATGGCAGGGCGGATAGCGGATGCGTGCCGCGCGATCGAGCGATCGGAGAGCGCGCCCTCTCTCCAGGTGCTGGCAGACGAGGCCGGCGTGAGCCGCTTTCACTTTCACAGAACCTTCAAAGCCATGATGGGCGTCACGCCGGTGCAGTACGCCGCCGCCCAGCGCACAACCCGAATACGAGAGTCTCTTGGAAGGAGCAACACCGTGACGGAAGCAATCTACGACGCAGGTTTCGCGTCGAGCAGCCGGTTCTATGAGGGCGCTGACCGCGCACTTGGAATGACGCCAACGGAGTTCAGAGATGGAGGAGCCAGGGCCACGATTGTCTTCGCCGTTGGGCAGTGTTCGATGGGCAACATCCTTGCGGCACAGACCGAGCGTGGCGTGTGCGCGATCCTGATCGGTGACGATGCTGAACAGCTTGTGCGCGATCTGCAGGACCGCTTTCCCAAAGCCACACTGGTGGGGGACGCTCCTGTCTACCAGGATCTGGTGGCGAAGGTCGTGGGGATTGTTGAGGATCCGAGCTCCGGCTTTGGGCTGCCACTCGACATCAGGGGCACAGCCTTTCAGCAGCGAGTCTGGAACGCCCTGCAGCAGATACCCGCGGGTACCACCGCAACCTACACGGAGCTTGCGGCGAAGATCGGCATGCCGAAGGCGACAAGGGCGGTGGCGCAGGCATGTGGCGCGAACGCTCTTGCAATCGCGATCCCATGCCACCGGGTAGTACGCAGCGACGGCTCGCTGTCTGGCTATCGCTGGGGCGTCGAGCGGAAGCGGAACCTGCTCCAGAGAGAGCAGGCGAACGTGGTGGCACATCGCTGAGCGCCGCAGATCTCTTGGGAAGGGCGGCAGACCTGCTCACCACCTCAGGAGCAACTACCGGGATGCGTTCGGTCCCACGGTGCACGCTCTATGCACAAGACGATCGAACCTTCCGTCTTCTGCTTCGGCAGAGCGGATCAGTCCTGAGACGGCGGGAGCGGGCTTAGGGCCAGGTCGTGTTGGGCTCGCCGACCTTGACGGTGTAGGCGATCACAAAGCGCATGGGCTCGGTTGCACTGCCGTTGCGGCTGACGCGATGGAAGCTGGCCTGATCCTGAAAGCCCTGGCCGGCGCGGATGACCTCTTCCGGCTCGTCGTCGAAGGCTGAGACCATGGTGCCTTCGAGCACATAGCCGATGCCCCGAACGGGATGCGAGTGCCCGCTGCCGTCCGCACCGGCCGGGTAGTTGATGAGGAACAGGCGCGTCTCCCATCCGGGCATGCCGTCAACGGGGGCTGTTTCAAGGAGCTGGCGCGTGATTTCGGCACTCATGTTGGATCTCCTGCGTTCAGGGCGCACGCGGCATGGCTGCAGCCGGCGTGCGCGGGCCTGCGGCTTAGCTGAGGGTTTCCATGAGCTTGTTGACCATGCGGTTGAGGTCTTTGTCGGTACGGCGCTGCTCGTCGATCTTGTTGATGGAGTGCATGACGGTGGTGTGGTGTTTGCCGCCGAACTGGCGGCCGATCTCGGGGAGGCTGGCCTCGGTGAGCTGCTTGGCGAGGTACATGGCGATCTGGCGCGGGACGACGATCTGGCGCGAGTTGTTCTTTTGCTTGAGCTCGGCGATGCGCATGCCGAACTGTTCGGCGACGGAGCGCTGAATGCTCTCGATGGTGATCTTGCGAACCTGGGTGTCGATGAACTGCTTGAGGCACTGCTGGGCGGTAGGCAGGGTGATCTCAACACCGTGCATGGAGCACCAGGCGATCAGGCGGACGAGCGCGCCTTCGAGCTCACGGACGTTGGTGCGGACGTTGCTGGCGATAAAGAGGGCGACGTCAGTGGGGAGCTGGGTGTGCTCGAGCTCGGCCTTCTTCTGCAGAATGGCGACCTTGGTCTCGAGGTCCGGTGGCTGGATGTCGGCGATGAGGCCCCACTCGAAGCGCGAGCGGAGGCGGTCTTCGAAGTCGGCGAGCTCTTTGGGCGGGCGGTCGGAGGCGATGACGATCTGCTTCATCGATTCGTGGAGCGCATTGAAGGTATGGAAGAACTCTTCCTGCGTGCGCTCCTTGCCGGCAAGGAACTGGATGTCGTCGATGAGCAGGACGTCGACCGTGCGGAAGCGGTCGCGGAAGCTGGTCATCTTGTCGTAGCGCACGCTGTTGATCATCTCGTTGGTGAACTTTTCCCCGGAGACGTAGCTGATCTGGGCGTGGGGCTGGCGACGCTTCACGTCGTGGCCGATGGCGTGCATGAGATGGGTCTTGCCCATGCCGACGCCGCCATAAAGAAAGAGGGGGTTGTAGGCCTTGGATGGGCGTTCGGCGACGGCCTGGGCGGCAGCCATGGCGAACTGGTTACCGGAGCCGACGACAAAGGCCTCAAAGAGATATTTGGGGTTGAGCTGGGCGGCGGTGTTCCAGTCAAAGCGGGACTGTTCAGGGCCGGGCGTGGTGCCGGCGGGCTGGGCGGCGTTGCCGGCAGGCCGGGCGGGCGGTGGCGGCTGCTGGGGCGCGTTGGGGCTATGGCTGGGCAGGGGGGCAAAGCCGCCGTCATCGCGGAGGCGGGGCGCGGCGGGGTCCTGCGCGGGGGTCTCGAAGCGGACCTCTTTGAGGTCAAGGCCGAGGTTTTCGACGGCTTCAAAGATGAGGTCGAGGTACTTGTCGGCGGCCTTGACGTAGTCGGCCGAGGGCACGCGCACGTAGAGGATCTCGCCATCCACGCGTGAAAAGCGCGTGGGCTTGAGCCACCGCTCAAAGGGCTGCCTGCTGATCTTCTTTTCGAGCGCGGACAGGATGCGCACCCAATGGTTCAGTACAGCCGTTGCCGATGGAACAAAAGACATCTTGGGGAACTTCCTCTTCTGATCGTTCGCTGCGTCCCAGACCTGGTTGGAGCCGTGCAAGGCCGGGGAGGCCGAAGAGCAAACAGCGGCGGAGACCGCTTCGTGCGAGCGGTTTGGGGAGTTGACATCGACTCCGTTTGGAGCGCCCCGCTGTTTACGGGAAGACGCGCCATACCGGAGCTTGGATTGCTTTGGATCGAATGTAGACCCGCTTGTTCTGGAGACCGCGCTTCAGAAGCTGGATAGCGGAGCGGGTTTGATCGTAGCACGGTTGGACGGGCGGTTTGGAGCGGCATTGGCGCGAAAAAGTCGGGTTGCACCAAAGGCGGTGAAGGTCAGGAAGCGGCCCGGTTTCGAGCAGGATGGCAGACAATTTCACCGACTTCGGGCAACTGTTGAGGGGTGAGCAGAAAGCGGCAAAAGGAGCGGCAGAAGCGTGCGCGAGAGAGGAAGAAAGGTGGGGCTGATGGTTTGCCGCAGGGGAGCGACGGGGATCGGTTATACTCAGAGATCGCGGCGGTGCGGGGATCCGTGCCAGCCGAACCCATTTCTGACGGAGCCGGTGAAGCTGCTGGCGCACATGCCGTCCAAGCAGGAGATCTCCCGATGCCGAAGCGTACCTTCCAACCCAACCGCCGCCACCGCTCCAAGGTGCATGGATTTCTGAGCCGCATGAAGACCAAGGCAGGCGCCGCAGTGCTGAACCGTCGGCGCGCCAAGGGCCGCCACAAGATCGCGGTGAGCGCAGGCTACCGCGACTAGATCCATTGCAGGCTGCTCGCGGCGTTCCGGTGCGCAACACGGGGCGGATGCGAGATGGGAATTGACTCCCACGATGCAGACCAAGACAGCTATCTCGCTTGACGCGGCGGCCACGGCTCTTGAGGAGCTGTGGTCGCCGCGCGTCTTAGCGCAGGTAAACGACCATCTGCTCAAGGTGGTGCGGGTACAGGGGGAGTTTCCCTGGCACGCCCACGAGCACGAGGATGAATTGTTCCTGGTACTGCGAGGCGAGTTGCGGATTGGCCGGGCCGAGCAGGATGGCGGGCCGGTGGTGGTGCGCGCGGGCGAGTGCTTTGTGGTGCCACGGGGGGTGCGACACAACACCTCCGCCGCTGAAGAGACGACGCTGGCGTTGCTGGAGCCAGCGAGCACGGAACACACCGGTGGCGAGCAGACGCCGCTTACGCGGTCGCTGGCCGAGCAGATGCGCGCCGGTTGACGGCACCCCGCGGCGGCCCGCGCCGGGTCCTGCGCTGCGGAACCGCTGAGCTGGGACGCGACATGCCTGGGAGGGCGAGATGAGCCTGGCGCACCGATTGCGAAAACATGCGGACTACCAGCGGGCCTATGCGCGGAGCCGCAAAGGGAGCACGCGGCAGATCACCTACTTCTTTGCGACCCGTGAGGTGGTGGGAGCACCTGTGCAGACGGGCGGCATTGCCGCGCCGGTGGAAGGCCCGCGCGTCGGGTTGACGGTGCCCAAGGCCGTTGGCAAGGCACATGAGCGCAATCGCATCAAGCGGCGGATGCGGGCGATCATCCGGGCGGAGCTGGGGCTGCTGGCGGGCGGTGCCGTGGACGTCATTCTGCATCCGCGACGGTCGACCATGGAGGCGGAGTTCGCCGTGCTTGAGCGCGAGGTGGCGGAGATCTTTGGGAGAGTGACGCGAGCGCTGGCGGATCCGGCGGCGATGTCTGCGCCGCGGCGGGATGATCGCCGGCCGGATCGGGGAAAGGCTCGGCGAGCGAATGACCGGAGCAAGGGGCAGGCAGGAACCCCGGCGAGGAACCAGGTTGGGACCAGGCCCGGCGCTCCGCAGGGCTCGCGGTGAGGGACCCCGGCGCGTGCGGCTGTGAGGGCACTCAGCCGGAGCCGGGCGGCGTGAGGGGTGCTGTTGTGGGTGTGGTCTTTGGGGCGTACCGCCGGGTGCTTTCGCCGGTGCTGCAGAGCTCGGGGCTGGGGCGGTGCCGCTACCTGCCGAGCTGCTCGGAGTATGCAGAGGTGGCGCTGCTGCGGCATGGGGTGGTAAGGGGCACGTTGATGGCGGCGAGCCGGCTGTTGCGCTGCCATCCGTGGGCAGCGGGTGGGCTGGATCCGGTGCCACCCGCGCGTGGCTGAAGGGTGGACGGGCAGTCTGTTGGTGACCACGGGCGTTTCTGCAGGCCAGCAGGTGTCCGAAGAAGCTGCAGGATCGCGCTGGCGGAAGGCTTTATCATGGAGGGTGACCGGCGGTGTGCCATGCCGACGGCCCATGCGGGCTCTGCCACCGTGTGAGGGGACTGCGAGCCGGTGGCCAGCCAGGGCCGGACGCGAGACTGCTTGCGGGGTGGGTGGGGTGGCGTGCGGGTCGCGGGTCGCCGAGTTGTAAGCAGCCGCAGTGATCTTCGCGGCTGATCCGGAAGGACGTTTCGCTTGCCAGAGTATAAGAATCCCAATCAGCCGGGCGCGCCGGGCGGCAGCAACAACAACAATCTGCTGGTCACGATGTTTGTGATGTTTGCGGTGTTTTTTGGGCTGCAGTTCTACCATTCGCGGCACAACCCGCAGACGGCGGCGCCGAACAGCTCAAGCGCAGCGACGCAGACCCGGACGCAGACGGCAGCGGGCATTCCGCAGCCGACCGGGGCGATGCTGGCGGGGGCAGGCGCGGGCACGGCGGGAAACGGCGCGCCGACGCTCCAGGCGCCGGTGGAGACGACGACCACGCTCGAGAATGAGCTGTTCAAGATCACGTTCTCGAACAAGGGCGCGGTGGTGCGGTCGTGGGTGCTGAAGAAGTACAAGGACACAACGGGGCGACCGCTGGACCTGGTGCACCCGGAGGCCGCGGCAAAGCTGGGCTTTCCCATGTCGCTCTATACCTATGACCCGGGCCTGACGGCGGGGCTGAACCAGGCGCTGTTTGTGCCCTCGGCGACTGGCGAGGTGAACGCGCCTGGGCAGGTGCAGTTCCGCTACTCGGACGGGCAGACGGTGGTGACCAAGACCTTCCGCTTTGACGAGACCTATGTGCTGCATGCGGAGGTTTCGGTGGAGCGTGGTGGCGCACCGGTGCGGGCGCTGCTGAGCTGGCCGGGCGGCTTTGGCGACCAGGAAAACCTGCAGGCCTATGCCGGGGCGCAGCTGGACACCTTCAGCAACGGACACGAGCAGCACCTGGCGCCTAAAAAGGTGAGCGGCGGCGAGACGCTGAATGGTCCGTTCGACTGGGCGGGCGTGAGCGATCTGTACTTTGCCGCGGTTTTTCTGCCGGAGCAGGCAGCGACGGCCACGGTGGCGGCGTTTCACGATGAGCTGACTGTGGCGAAGGACTTCCGCAAAAATGGCGTGGGCACGGGTGTGCCGGCCAGGGATGCGAAGAAGGGCGCAACGGTGAACGTGCCGCTGCTGGGCGTGGCTGTGGGCAGCACAGGCGGGTCGGTGGCAACGCGGATCTACGTGGGACCCAAGGCGGTGAATGTTCTGAAGAACATCCACGCGGCTGATCCCAGGGTGACGCTGGAGCCGCTGCTCGAGTTTGGCTTCTTTGGCATCATCGGCAAGTACCTGTTTCTGGCGTTGCAGTTGATTCACGCGCACGTGGCCAGCAACTGGGGCTGGGCGATCGTGATTCTGACGGTGGTGATCAACCTGATCATCCTGCCGCTGCGGGTGAAGACCATGCAGAGCGGCCTGAAGATGCAGCGCATCCAGCCGCAGATGGACGCCATCAAGGCGAAGTACAAGAGCCTGAAGGTGACGGATCCGAAGCGCAACGAGATGAACGCCGAGATCATGCAGCTGCAGAAGGACAACGGCGTGAACATGTTTGGCGGCTGCATCCCCACGCTGATCCAGATGCCGCTGCTGTTTGCCTTCTTTGGCATGCTGCCCAAGGTGGTGGAGCTGCGGCAGGCGCACTGGTACTGGCTGCCGGATCTGACGGCGGCCGACCCGTACCACATTCTGCCGATCGTGATGGTGGTGAGCCAGTTTCTGGTGCAGTTCTACACGCCATCGCCGGGTGTGGACCGCGATCAGCAGCGGATGATGGCGTTCATGATGCCGGCGATCTCGGGCTACATGACGTGGAGCTATGCCTCGGGCCTGGCGCTGTATTGGTCGGTCGGTAACCTGATTGGCATCGCGCAGCAGGCAGTTATGAATCGAACGTCCCTGGGCCGCGAGATGCGGGAGATTGCGACGCGGCGCCTGAAGCGCAAGGCCAGCCTGAAGGCCGGTGACGGCGCCGGGCGAACCGGCACGAAGACGATCCAGGGCAAGCGGTAAGTGGAGGGAGACGTGGATACCGGGCAACAGGCGGGAGGACGGGCGGAGATCGAGACCGTGGCGCAGTTTCTTGAGCTGCTGCAGCGCACTGCCGGCTTTGACTTCGCCTTTGCGATCCAGGAAGGCGCGCCGGCCGGGGAAAGCGGTCGGCGGCGGCTGGAGGTAGAGATCTCCGGGCCGGACGCAGCGCTGACCGTGGAGCGCAACGGCGAGTTGCTCCACGCCCTTGAAAGCATGGCAGTCAGCCTGCTGCGACTGCAGCCGGAGGAGCAGGAGCTGGTGCACTTTGACGCGCTCGGCTTCAAACGCGGGCGGCAGGAGGCGATGCAGCGCATGGCGGCGGAGGCTGTGGCCAAGGTGCGCGAGGGTGGCGAGCCCTTTGTCTTTCCGCCGATGAACTCGCTGGAACGGCGCATGCTGCATCTGGAGCTGGTGAATAGCGGACTGGCGACGGCGAGCTCCGGCGAAGGTCCGCGGCGCTTTGTGGTGCTGTACCCGGAAGGCATGACGCCGACGCCTGAGCAGTTTGCACCGGCAGTGCCGGCGCGGCGGGAACAGCGGTTTGGTGGCCGAGGCGGTGGCGGCCGGTTTGGCGGCAGGCCCGGGGGCGATCGCGGTGGCCGGTCTGGCAGCCCGTCTCGCGGTCAGCGGCCGGGGCAGGGCGCACGGCCCGCGCAGCCTGGTGTTGACACGGAGCAGGGGCCGGCGGAGCGGGTGGTGTTGCCAGGCGAGCGGCTGCAGCGGCTGGATCCGAACGGCAATCCGATTGAGACGCGCGAGGTCGAGGAGAGCTCTGCCGCAAAGAGCGAGCAGGAGCGGCTGGAATCTCTGCGGCGCGCGTTTCGGAAGCGCTAACGAAAGCAGGCCGCGAGCCCCGGGATGGGTGGCTCGCGGCCTGAGAAACCACAGCTAGGCGGAGAGCAACACCTTGCCGATGCCGCCCTTTTCGGCCGCCTGCTGGGCCTCGCCGGCCTGCGCAAGCGGCAGCATGCGGTCGATCGGCAGCTGGAGCTTGCCGCTGGCGACGGCCTCGGCCAGCTGAGCGAGCGCGTGGGCGTCAGGCTGGGCCATGATGCGGGTAACGCGAATGCCCGGGAACTTGTCGGCCTCAGTCGGCGGCGTGGCGACGCAGCCGAAGACACCATCCGGCCGGATGTGGGCGAGCAGTTTGTTAGCCAGGTCGCCGCCGATCGTATCCGCAACGGCGTCGAGCTGCGGCAGCTTCTCCATGGCGTCATCCGAGTCCAGCGCGATAATGCCGTCGGCGTGGAGGGACTCGGCCTCCTTGCGCTGGCGCTCCCGCACGCCGACCAGCACGGTGCAGCCCAGCTGCCTAGCGGTGTACACGGCGAAGCGGCCGACAGAGCCCACGGCGCCGGTGACCAGGATGGTCCAGCCCTTTTCAGCCTGCACGGCGCGCGTGATCAGCTGGTGCCCGGTGATGGCGACCAGTGGCACAGCAGCGGCGTCAGCGATGTCCATCTCCTCGGGGATGATGGCGAGATCGGTTGCCGGCACCACGACCTGCTCGGCGTAGGTGCTTCTTGTGAGCGCCATGACGCGGTCGCCGAGCGTAAAGGCAGTCACGCCGTCGCCAACGGCGAGCACCGTTCCGGACACGTCGCGGCCGGGGATGTGGGGGAAGTCGACCGGCATACGGTCTTTCACCGCGCCCGAGCGGATCTTCCAGTCAATCGGGTTCACGCTGGTTGCGGCCGTGCGGATCAGAACCTCGCCGGGGCCGGGCTTCGGGTCAGGGATCTCTTCGATCTTGAGTTTACCGGGGCCGCCGTACTCATGCTGAACGATTGCGCGCATGGGTCACCTCTTTCCTGAGATGGGATGCGGTGGCCGGGGCGTGGGATCGATGAAGATTGGCGTCAGGCGGGCAGATAGCGTTGCCAACCCGACCCTTCGGCAAGCTCTTTCAGCAGGGCAAAGCGACGGCGGAGCAGGCGGCGCACGTGCGGCAGCAACAGAAAGCGGCCGACCACGGCGCCGGGAAGGCCGAACGGCAGGGAGAAGTGGACCTGGTCGGCCAGCAGGGTGGAGCCGTCCGACTGCGGCACAAAGCGATGGTCGTGGTGGAAGGTGCGAAAGCGGCCGCGGACCATGCTGTCGCGAAAGTAGGTGGGCCGCTCAAATGGCTCGATCAGGCTTTCGTGGAACTGCGGCAGCCCCAGCTGCCAGCCGCGCCACAGCACGGTGTCGCCCGCTGTGACAAAGCCCGCCGTACGGCCGTGGACCGGGCGCATGCCAAGGATGCGCTGCACCAGAGGGATGCTGGTGGAGAGCGCGAAGCAGCGCTCGATCGGGGCGTGAATCAGGATGCTGTGCTCTACGATGAAGTGCCGCGCCATGTCGTATGGGATGCGACGCCGCGGCCGCCCGCGCCGCATCCGCCCAGAGGAGCTTCGTCCCTCTGCAGCGAGGCTGAAGTTTTTCGGTGCCGTGCCGATCTAGGGGGCAGGCGGCCGCTGCTCAGGGAGGCAGCTCAGGGGAGTAGCGCCTAGTAGTCGCCGCCCCCGCCCCCGCTCGCCAGGTTTTCGAACCGCGTGTAGTCGTTCAGGTAGGCGAGCTGCACGCTGCCAGTCGGCCCGTTTCTTTGCTTGGCGATGATGATCTCCGCCTTGCCCTTGGTTTCCGGATCTTCTTCGCCGTCTTCGGTCTTGTTGTAGTAGCTTTCGCGATGAATAAATGCCACCACGTCCGCATCCTGCTCGATCGAGCCGGACTCGCGCAGATCGCTCAGCAGCGGCTTCTTATCGCCGCCGCGCTGCTCACTCGCACGCGAGAGCTGCGACAGCGCAATCACCGGCACGTTCATCTCCTTCGCCAGCGCCTTGAGTCCGCGGCTCACGGCCGAGACCTCCTGGTTGCGATTTTCGAAGCCCTTCTTGTTCGGCCCCGAGGACCCCGTCATCAGCTGCAGGTAGTCGATCACGATCAGGTCCAGCGCGCCCTCCTGCTGGCGCAGCCGCCGCGCCTTGGCGCGCATCTCGGCCAGCGTAATGCCCGGCGTGTCGTCGATGTACATCTTCGACTCCATCAGGCGCTCCAGGCCGGCCAGCAGCTTGCCCTTGTCTTCCCGCGGCAGAAAGCCTGTCTGGATCTTGCGCGAGTTCACCATGGATTCACTCGCGAGCATGCGGCGCAGCAGCGACTCCTTCGACATTTCCAGCGAAAACACCGCCACCACCTTGCCATCGCGCACAGCAGAGTTCTGCGCAATGTTGATGGCCCAGGCCGTCTTGCCCATCGACGGCCGTGCCGCGATGATGATCAACTCGCTCGGCTGCAGGCCGCTCGTCATGCGGTCAAAGTCGATGTAGTGCGTCGCCAGCCCGGTGATCTCGCGTCCCTGCTCGTAGAGCGCGTCGATCGAGCCGAACGAGCTCGCGACGATCTCCTGAATACCCGAGAAGCCGCGCTGGATCCCCTTCTCGGAGACCTCCATCAGCTGCTGCTCGGTGGCGTTCAGCACGTCCAGCGCGTCCTCGCTCTGGTCCGCCGCCCGCCCCATCGCCGTCTGGCAGATGGTCATCACCTGCCGCAGCAGGGACTTGTCCTTGACGATCCGGACGTACTCTTCCACATTCAGCTGGTGCGGCAGGCCCTCTGTGAGCGAGAACAGATACGCCTGCTCGCCGATCGCATGCAGCTCCTTGCGCCGGTCCAGCTCTTCAATCACGGTGATCAGGTCCACCGCGCGGCCAATGTCGACCAGCCCTGTAATGCACGAGTAGATGCGCCGGTGCGAGTCCAGCGAGAAGTCATCCGGGACGAGCTTCGAGGTCGCATCGTTGAACGCCACCGCGTCCAGCATCATCGCGCCCAGGATGGTGCGTTCCGCCTGCACACTCGCCGGCAAGCCCCGTTCGGTCAGTACATCTGCAAATGCCGCCATGCTTCTACCCTACCGCCCGCCCCGGGCCCTGTCGCTGGTGACGGCGCTGCACCAGTCGGCCGGCGGCTGAGGACACCTGTGCACCCCTGTGGAGATTGCGGAAATCTCGCATCTCTCCTGAGAGCCCCGCATGCTTACCTCATCAGCACAGCAGGCAGCCAGGCAGTACCTCCCGAGATGCATCCTGGGGTCGCCGCATCGTTCCTGCCCTATACAGATCAGGGGCCATCATGAATCCAGCACACGTCGGCAGGGTCGTACTCGGGTTCGCGTTCCTTCTTACATCCAGCAGCCTGCGCGCGCAGGGCGGCCCCTGGCAGCCATCGGCCGGGCACACCCAGCTGCCCATCTGGCCCGGCACAGCCCCCTCTCCCCTACCCGTCCGCGGGCCGGAGCGCACCGTCCCCACGGGGCCGGAGGATCTCGTCGGTGGCAGACCGTGGCTCTACGTCGAGCGCGTTTCCACGCCCACCCTGACGGTCTACAGCCCACCCAGCCACAACACCGGGGCGGCTGTCGTGGTCTTCCCTGGTGGTGGCTACCAGATCCTTGCCATCGATCTGGAAGGGACGGAGGTCTGTGACTGGCTTACGGCCCGTGGCATCACCTGCGTGCTGCTCAAGTACCGTGTGCCCGGAGCGGATCGCTTTCCCAAGTCCGGCCCCTACCCGCAAGCACCTCAGGCGTTGCAGGACGCGCAGCGCACGCTGGGCCTGGTGCGCCTCCATGCGGCCGAGTGGCACATCGACCCGCACAAGATCGGCGTGCTAGGCTTCTCCGCCGGCGGACACATGGTCGCAGCTACCAGCACTCACTTCCTCCGCCGCGTCTACCCGCCGGTTGATGCCGCTGATCGCGAAAGCTGTCGACCAGACTTCGCCATCGCTCTCTACCCCGGGCACCTGTCGCTCGCCGACAACAGCGTCGCCCTGAATCCCGACATCCGCACCCACATCACTCGCGACACTCCGCCCACCTTTCTGCTCCAGAACGAAGACGACGCGGTGGACCGTGTGGAGGACTCCCTCTCGTACTACGTCGCGCTGAAGAGGGCCGGTGTCCCCGTCGAGATGCACCTTTACGCACACGGCGGCCACGCCTTTGGCCTGCGTCCGACGTCCCTCCCCGCCACGCACTGGCCCACGCTGGTCGAGACCTGGCTGGGAACCCTGGGCGTGCTGCCGCGCTAACCGGTGGCGCCGCTACAGCCCGGCGTACCAGTCATAGCCCAGCTTGGTCCAGTAGTCGTCCGGCTTGTCGTCCGTGTAAGCGATCAGCCCAATGCGTTTGATCTGCTTGTAGCCGTACTTCAGCGGTGTGTGGAGCCGCAGCGGCGCGCCATGGAACTGCGTTAGCGGTGCGCCCATCATCTCCGTCACCAGCAGCGTCTGCGGGTGGCGCAGCACGTGGAGGTCGTACCCCACGTAGTAGTCGCCATCCGGCGTCTCCAGGTAGACGTAGCGCGGCTCCCGGCCATTTACGAGTGCAGGCGGGTATGCCTCCAGGAAGTCCGCCATCCGGAACCCCGCCCAGTGCACCACCTCGCTCCACCCCTCCACACATTTGAACTGCGTCACCAGCTCCTGCCGCGGAAAGCCTGCCAGGTCGTCCATCGTCAGCAGCAGGCCCGATGTGCCGGGGCGCAGCGTGGACTCGCTCTCCCCTGCCTCGGCCATTCCGCGTGGTGCCCGCCCCGTCTTCTGCTCAGCCTCGGGCACAGGTGCTCCCGCCGCCGCCCCCGAGCCAGTGGGCCCGGCCTGCATCGCCCCGGTCTTCATGGCTTTCGCTCGCATGGCTGCCCGGTTGTCCTTCGTCCCGTCCGCGGCCTCGTTGTTCTTGGCCCACGCCAGCTGCCCCGCGGAGGCCATCTTCACCGAGCTCATCGGCGTCTTGACGTCTGCGTCGTCGTCCATCTCCGCCGCAGCGGCCTTCCGCTTCGCGGGGTCCGTCTTGGTGTCATGGCCGGCGTCCTCCGTGGTGTGCGCCTCGGTGTAGTGGTAGTTCCACGCCGTCACATCCTCGGCATAGCGCGGATGCCCCGGGCCCACGCGCGTGCCCACCACCTGCAGCCGCCAGCTGTCCGGCACCAGCTCCTTCATCAGCCCGGCCACGCCGTTTACCCGCAGCGTTCGCGCCCGGCTCAGCGGATATGTGGGCGCCAGCCCGCGCTCCTGAAACACCGCCCGCGACAGCGCCGCATTGGCCTCAAACGTCCGCCGCAACAGCCCTGGCTGGTCATCGTCCGCCGGCTCCGTATTCAGATAGCCATACAGCCCGGCGCCCGCCAGTGCCGCCCCGCCTGCCGCCAGAAACGATCGCCGTGTGCGCCGGTGCGCCTCCGCCAGAATCGCCGCGTCGGCCGGCCCAGCCCCCGCCTTCACCTCGTGCTCACTCATCGCCAGCTCCTCCGCTCCGCCTCAACCGAGGGCGTGCTCTTCCGCTGCACCTCGTACCCGCTCACCATGGAGGCGAAGTTGCTCCACCCGGCCAGCACCACCTGCCCCACATGCACGACAAAGAACCCCAAAAAGGCCATGGTCGTCCAGAAGTGCAGCCATCGCGCCATCTCGTACCCGCCGCACAGCGTCGTGAGCCAGTGCGTCTGCGTCGGCTTATAGATCGCGAGGCCGGTCAGCAGCATCATCGCGCCCATCACGATGCACGAGGTGTAGGCGATCCGCTGCCCGCCGTTGTACTTGGTCTGCGCCGGCAGCCCCTTGCGCAGGTGCAGATCCACCAGCGTCACCTGGATCGCGTCGCGCAGGCTCCTGCGCTCCGGGAGCAGAAACCGCCACTCACCCGAGATGGCCGTGTAGAGCACCCACGCCACGCCGTTCAGCGCAAAGATCCACATGAAGAAAAAGTGGTAGCCCATGCCCTGCGTCACGTGGAATGGCACATGCAGGGTCCGGTAGAGCCAGTCCGGAAACAGCCGAAACAGCGTCCACCCGCCCACGCCTACGCGATACACCCGGTGCGGGTACTTGTAGGCGTTGTCCGAATCGTTCCAATAGATCAGCAGACCGCTCCAGATCATCGTGAACAACACCGGGAAGTTCACCCAATGCATCCAGCGGATCGCCAGCGGATGCTTGCGCTCCAACCGCAATCCTTCGCCCGTCGCGGCCGCGGCCGGTTCGCCCACGTTCTCTGCCACCAGATCCTCACGCTCGTGCATCGTCACCTCGCCCTGCCATCACCCGCTGCTCCAGCTGCTCCGTCCGCCCGGCAAAGTCGGCCAGCACACGGCCCAGTAGACGGAGCCCTTCCGCCACACGCTCTGCAGTGGCCGCCGAAAAGCACACCCGCAGCCACCCGCTCATCGCCTCGCGCAGCTCGGGGTCAAACACCACGCCCGGCGTCACGCTCAGCCCATCTCGCTCCAGACGTTCCAGCAGAAGCTCCACGGGCAGCGCCGGCAGCACCTCCAGCCACAGGTACAGGCTGCCTGCCGGCACCTGAAAGCGCAGCAGCCCCGCCTCCACCGCAGGTCGCAGCGCCTCCACCGCCGCCGCGCAGAGCAGAGCATGCTGCGCCCGCAGCCGGTCGAGGTGCTCGTCCATCGTCCCGTTCTCAATCATCTCTGCCAGCACCATCTGGTTCAGCCCGGCCGTAAACAGGTTCGACCGCATCTTGATCAGCGATAGCTGCTTCACCATGTAGCGCGGCGCCAGCAACCAGCCAATCCGCAGTCCCGGCGCCAGCAACTTCGAGAACGTGCTGATCGAGATCACCTGCCCATGCGTGTCCAGCCCGTAAAGGCTCGCCGGCACAGCCTGCCCGGCAAAGCGCGTTCGGCCATACACATCGTCCTCCACCACCGGCACACGGTAGCGCTGCGCCAGCTCCAACAGCCCCAGCCGCGTGCGCAGGCTCATCACCCGGCCCGTCGGATTGTGGAAGGTGGGCATGGTGAACAGCAGCTTTGGCCGATGTCGCAGAAACAACCCTTCCAGCTCCCGCAGGGACCACGCCGTTCCCCACGGCAGCAGCCGCGCCCCCGCCGAGCGAAAGCTCTGGATCGCCCCCGGGTAGGTCGGCGAGTCCACCACCACCGAGTCGCCCGCATCGAGCAGGCACCGCGCCAGCAGGTCAATCCCCTCCTGCGCCCCGGCCAGCACCATCACGTTCTGCGTCTCCGCCCCCGCCCACGCGCCAATCGCCTCCCGCAGCCGCCACTGCCCCTCGGTCGGCGCCACGGCCAGGCAGCCGGGCAGCTGCTCTCCCATCACCCTGGTCATGGCCGCCCGGTAGCTTTCCAGTGGAAACACCTCGAGCGAGGGCGTCCCTGCAGATAGCGGATACGGCAGCCGCTCCGCGCATCGCCGCGCCAGCAACTCCAGCACCGGCTCGTCCAGCGCGTTGGCCCGGCGTGAGATGGTGCTGCTCCAGGAAAACGGCGCCGCGCCCTCCGCCCCTGTCTCCGGCGCACACACAAACGCGCCCTTGCCCTGCATCCGCCGGATCACGCCCCGCTGCTCCAGCTCGGCATAGGCCGCGGTCACGGTGGTGCGGCTCACATGCAGCTGCTCGGCCAGCTCGCGCTCACTGGGCAGCCGCTCGGTCGCGCGCACCCGGCCCGCGGTCACCTCGCCCAGCACCGCTTCCACCACCAGTGCCTTCAGGTTCTTCGGTCCCTTCAGCGAAGGCCGCAACTTCACGGAGTCTCCCCCCTCCCACCGCCATGCTGCCTTGCCTTCATGCATCCCCATATCCGCATCCCCACTCAGCCTTTTCCATTCTCCGCGCTCCCGCTCGCCGCCGCCATGCCAGTTCCTCACTGGCCTCGTCAAGGGCTGTCTGCGCCGCCTTTCGCCACCGCATTGCCCGTACCAAACTGGCTTGTAGCGGCAGTTACAGTCCGTTGACAATCTTTGTCTCTGGTCCCTACAGTGGGAGGCGCTCGACAACAGATGCTTTGCACCCTTGGTCCTTTGGTGGCGGGTGCTGTCTGCGTCCTCTGCCCACTTAGGCCCTTCTGCTCCCCACAATCCACCCCGAGGTAGTTATGCGTCGACTTCTTCCCCTGGTCGCCGTAGCGCTGTTTGCGCCGGCAATTGCACTCTCCCAGAGCACCACGAGTTCCCTGATCGGCACCGTCACGGACAGCACCGGTGCGGTCCTGGCAAACGCCACCGTTACGATCACGAACACGGCGACCGGCGTCACCCAGCAGGTACAGACCGGTCCCGAAGGCACCTACCGCGTCGGCCAGCTGCCCCCCGGCAACTACACCATGAAGGTGGCGAGCACCGGCTTTCAGGAGCAGAACCTCCAGAACATCAATCTCGTCGTCGACCAGCAGGGCCGCCAGGATGTGAAGCTCGCCGTCGGTGGCAGCGACCAGACCGTTACCGTCAGCGGCGCCGCCCAGCTGCTGGATACTATCGCCTCCAACCAGGGCCAGGTCATCAGCAACAAGCAGATCATCGATCTCCCGCTCAACGGCCGCGACTTCCTTCAGCTCGCCCAGCTCTCCGCCGGCGTCACGCCGTCCAACGTCAACGGCATGAACTCGCCCGCCTCCGCCTGGACCGGCACCCAGACCGTCAGCATCTCCGTCGCCGGCCTCCGCGAAGACGACACAAGCTATCTCTTTGACGGCATCGAGTCGCGCAACGCCTGGTACGGCGCCATCGGCATCCTGCCCTCCATCGACAACATCCAGGAGTTCAAGATCGAGCAGGTCGGCTCCACCGCCGCCTATGGCAACGCCGGAACATTCGTCAACGTCGTCAGCCGCTCCGGCACCAATGCGCTCCACGGCACCGTCTACGAGTTCCTCCGCAACAACGCGCTCGACGCGCGCAACTACTTCGATCAGGGCCCCGCCCCCGCCTTCCGCCAGAACCAGTTCGGCGGCGCCATCGGCGGCCCCATCAAGCGCAACAAGATGTTCTTCTTCCTCAACTACGAGGGCTTCCGCGAAACCGCGCCAACCACCGCCTATAACCGCGTGCCCACCCTCGCCCAGCGCGCGGGCGACTTCAGCACCACCGCCGCTCAGCTCTACAACCCCATCACCGGTGCAGCCTATGCCGGCAACCAGATCCCGGTCGGCGATTTCTCGCCGGCTGCCATCAAGATGCTCGCCTACTTCCCGGCCCCCAACGGCAGCTTCAGCGGCGGCAACAACTACGTCAACGTGCAGAACACCCTCAACACCTGGGACCAGGGCAGCGGCCGCGTCGACTACACCATCTCCCAGAAAGACACTGTCTTCGGCCGCTACACGCAGCAATCCCTCAACTCCGTCGAGCCCGGCCTCACCTCCTTCGGCGCGCGCGTCTTCCCGTCGCACCCCAAAAACGTCGCCGGCGGCTGGACCCATCTCTTCAGCCCCAACGTCATCAACAACCTCCGTTTTGGCTGGAACTACACCGAAACCGGCCAGAACCGCGCCGCCGGGTATGACACCACGCAGGCCAACCCGCTCGGCCTGAACTACGCCGAAATCCAGCCCGGCTCCTACGGTCCGCCCTCCATCAACCTCAATGGTTACGCCAACCCGGGCTCCGCCGGCGGTACCGAGGTTATCCGCGAAAACCTCTTCATGGGCACCGATACCCTGCTCATCCAGCACGGCAAGAACACCATCAGCCTCGGCGCCGACATCCGCTACGACCCCGTCTACATGTACGAGGACTGGCAGGGCTCCAACCTCAGCTTCAACGGCAACTACACCCTGGGGGCCACCCCCACCTTCCGTCCCGGCTTCGGCACCCCCGGCACCACGCCCGGCGGCGAGCCCGTAGCCGACGCCCTCTTTGGCGCCCCCTCCTCCGCCGCTACCAGCGTAGGTGACCCCACCCTGAATCTCCGCCGCTGGTACCAGTCCTACTTCGTCCAGGACACCTACCAGCTCACCCCCAAGCTCACCGTCAACGGCGGCATCCGCTACGAGTACAACCAGCCCCCCGTCGACACCGCCAACCACGTCGGCAACTTCGACTTCGCCACCGGTACCCTTCTCACCTACCCCGACACCAAGGCGATCGGCCTCGACCGCCAGATGGTCCACCCCGTCTACACCAACATCTCGCCGCGCCTCGGCTTCAACTTCTCACCCGACGGCAAGACCGTCATCAAGGGTGGCTTCGGCATGTACTGGCTCGCCGCCAACCTCAACCAGTTTGAGGTCATGGTCGACACCCCCAAGTACTACTCGGTGCAGAACTACAACAACTCCCCCACCGGCCAGCCGCTCAACTTCCGGCTCGACCAGCTCTTTGGCCTGCAGCTGCCCGGCGCCGGCCAGTCCGTCTCCTTTATCAACGCCAACAACAAGACCCCGCTCGCCTACGAGTTCTCCGCCTCCGTCCAGCGCAACTTCGCCACCAACTGGCTGACCGAGGTCTCCTATATCGGCTCGCTCTCGCGGCACTATGAGACCCGCATCGTCATCAACCCGCTGCGCACTGACGGCACCACGGGCTATACCAACTACGGCGGCGCCATCCAGGAAAACATCAACGCCGGCTCCTCCAACTACAACGCCCTCGCTCTCCGCGTCGAAAAGCGCGCCAGCAACGGCCTCTCTGTCCTCGGCACCTATACCTTCTCGAAGTGCCTTGGCACCCCCTGGCAGGATCAGTTCGCCTGGCACCCGCTTAACCTTTCCGCCGACTATGGCCACTGCACCTACGACCAGAATCAGCGGTTCAACGCCACAGCCATCTATGAACTGCCCTTCGGCCAGGGCAAGCGCTTCCTGAACCACGGCGGCGTGCTCAACCAGGTTGTCGGCGGCTGGCAGGGCAGCGTCATCGCCACCTTCTATACCGGTCCCTGGCTCACCCTCGGCAGCGGCCAGAACCTCGGGCCCTTCGTCAACACTCTCCCCTTCGTCACCGGCCCGGTAAATAACAGCGATCGCCACGCCAACCTCGGCCGCAACTTCAGGCTCGGGCCCTACTTCAACACCGAAAACGTGCGGCCTATCACAACGCTCGGTGTGCAGGGCAACGCCGGCGTCTCCGATATCAAGACGCCCGGCTCCGCCACCTGGGATCTTTCCGCCTTCAAGACCTGGACCCTTATGGAGCGCTACGGCCTGACCTTCCGCGGCGACTTCTTCAACGCCTTCAACCGCGTCAACTTCGTTGGCCTCGATACCAACGTCAACGACTCCAACTTTGGCAACCTCACCGGAGCCAACGCCGCTCGCGAGATCCAGCTCAGCGCCCGCGTCCGCTTCTAAACTCCACAACCCAACCGAAATCGGGCGCGATCCTCAGGGTCGCGCCCTTTCTTCTTGCCCCAACCTGGGCTCCCCGCGGCATTCCCACGTCGAGAAAAGCACGGCACCGCATAGCTTCGGTTCGGCTTCGCGCTCTCTCAAGGAGCGGACCGGGCAGCAAGGCCGCAAGCTGCCGACCTGCTCGCCAGTCCCCCGCCGCTAGTTTCCCGCCCGGTGGTACGCCTGGAACAGCTCCGGGAACTGCGCCTTCAGCGCCGCTGTCTTCGGCACATCGCAGATCTGGATATAGGGGTTCTCCGGGTTCTTCTCCGCATAGTCCTGGTGGTAGTCTTCCGCGTCGAAGAAGCGTTGCAACGGCACAACCTGCGTCACAATCGGCTTCGCAAACGCCCGCTCCCCATCCAACTGCTTGATGTATGCCTGCGCAATGCGCTGCTGCTCCGGGCTGGTGAAGAAGATCACCGACCGATAGCTGGTGCCCACGTCATTGCCCTGCCGATTCACCTCGGTCGGGTCATGCACCACTGAGAAAAAGAGCTGCAGCAACGTTCCATAGCTGATCTTCTGCGGATCGAACACAACCTTCACAGACTCCGCATGCCCCGTCCGCTCCGAGCTCACATCCTGGTAGTTCGCCGTCGCCGCCGTGCCGCCGGAGTAGCCCGCCGTCGTCGCCGTCACACCCTTCACCTGCTGGAAGACCGTCTGCACACCCCAAAAGCAGCCACCCGCAAACACCGCTGTCTCGCTGTGTGCCTTGGGCGCCTGCTCATCCAGGGCTGGCGCGGGCAATCTCTGTTTGTTCACTGCCTGGGCAATCGCCATCTGTCTCCATCCAAACAAGACCACTACCAGTAAAAGCAGCGCGATCGCGATCTGGGTCAAACTGCTGCGCATCGTTGTGTCCTCTCAGCCGCCATCCGGCCTCTCCTTGTTGGACGCTCCCCTCCTTGGATCGACTCCACCATAGCCCGCGCCCACCCTTGGGTCATCCCTTTTTCTTCGCCTCACCCGCACCAAAGTACCGCCGCCTACCCCATGCGCTACTCTGGTCCGAATTCACCCATCCGATACCGCAAACGGGAGCCCCGCCATCCACTCACCCGCGCACGATCCCCTCGCCGACCCCGAGCACCCAGCGGAGTTCCGCAAGGCCCTCGGCCTCTTTGACTCCATCATGATCGTCGCCGGCATCATGGTCGGCTCCGGCATCTTTATCGTCTCGGCAGAGATCTCCCGGCAGGTTGGCTCGGCCGGCTGGCTCCTCATCGCCTGGGTCATCACCGGCGTCCTCACCGTGGCCGCCGCCCTCAGCTACGGCGAGCTCGCGGCCATGATGCCGCAGGCCGGCGGCATGTACGTCTACCTCCGCGAGGCGTTCTCGCCTCTCTTCGGTTTCCTCTATGGCTGGACGCTGCTCACCGTCATCCAGACCGGCACCATCGCCGCCGTCGCTATCGCATTCGCGCGCTTCTCCGGCGTCCTCGTCCCCGCCATCTCGGAGACCCGCTACCTCGTCGCGCCCATCGCCCTCGGCTCCCACTACGCCGTCTCGCTCTCCACCGCGCAGGCCCTCGCGCTTGTCCTTATCCTTCTCGCCACGCTGGTCAACGTTCGTGGCGTGGAGTGGGGCAAGCTCGTCCAGAACGTCTTCACCGTCGCCAAGCTCGCCGGCATCTGCGCCCTCCTCATCCTCGGGCTCATCGCCTTCGTCCTCCACCCGCAGGTCTTCCACGCCAACTTCGCCGCCCCCTGGCACCCGGTTCACCTCGCCTCCATCTCCGGCATCACCGCCGCCTCTGGCTTCGGCATGTTTGTCGCTCTCTGCGTCTCGCAGACTGGCGCCCTCTTCTCCGCAGACTCCTGGCACGACATCACCTTTGTCGCCGGCGAGGTCCGCAATCCCTCCCGCAATCTCCCCCTCTCGCTCGGCATCGGCACCTCCGGCGTCGTCCTGCTCTATATCCTGTGCAACCTCTGCTACCTCGCCGTCCTCCCCTTCGGCACCGTGCAGACCGCGCCCAACGACCGCGTCGCCACCCTCGTCATGGCCACTGTCCTGCCCTCCATCGGCAAGGCCGCCATGGCGCTGCTCATCATGGTTTCTACCTTCGGCACCGTCAACGCCATGACGCTCGCCGGTGGCCGCGCCTGCTATGCCATGGCGCAGGATGGTCTCTTCTTCCGCCGCGCCGGCCTGCTCAACCGCGCCCGCGTCCCCGGCTGGGCCCTCGGTGTGCAGTGCCTCTGGTCGCTCCTGCTCGTGCTTCCCCGCACCTTTGACCCCGCCACTCGCACCTACGGCAATCTCTACAGCAACCTGTTGGACTATGTCATCTCCGCCGCGCTGCTCTTCTATATCCTCACCGTCGCCGGCCTCTTCCGCCTGCGCCGCACCCGCCCGCAGGCTGTCCGCCCCTATCGCTGCTGGGGCTACCCCTGGCTGCCCGCGCTCTACCTCGCCGGTGCCTCGGTCGTCCTCGTCGTCCTCTTCCTGTACCGCACCGCCACCACCTGGCCCGGCCTGCTCATCATCGCCTCCGGCGTTCCCATCTACCTCCTCCTGCGCCGCCGCAAAACAATCTGACTGACACCGGACCGCAGTGGCCGAGTGACCCTGCGCGCCGGCCTATTCTGTCCCTGAGCTCGCACCGGCTTCTGCCTCTTTCCTCAGTCCTCCGCGCCGCCCGGGGTTACTCGGCGGCTATCTGGTCCAGACCTAACCCTCCTGATTCGAAGATTTTGCGCAAGATCGTAGGGGGCAGGGGGAGGGAAGACCACGGGAGCTCGCATCCTCCCGGGAGAAAGGGGAATCCAACCACACATGCAAACCCGCGCCCTCGGCAACAGCGGCCTCTCCGTCGTCCCTTTCTGCCTCGGTGGCAACGTCTTCGGCTGGAACATCGACCAGACCACCTCCTTCGCCGTCCTTGACGCCGCCCTCCACCACGGCCTCACCTTCATCGACACCGCCGACGTCTACTCCCGCTGGGCCCCCGGTAACCAGGGCGGCGAGTCCGAGACCATCCTCGGCCAGTGGTTCAAGCAGAGCGGCGCCCGCAACCAGGTCGTCCTCGCCACCAAGGTCGGCATGGACATGGGCGACGGCAAGCAGGGCCTGCGCAAGGACTACATCCTCCAGGCGGTCGAGGCGTCGCTCGGGCGCCTTGGCACCGATCACATCGACCTCTACCAGTCCCACAAGGACGATGAGTCCACGCCGCTCGACGAGACCCTCGAGGCCTTCCAGCAACTCGTCCAGCAGGGCAAGGTCCGCGCCATCGGCGCCTCCAACTACACCGGCGCGCGCCTGACCGCGGCCCTCCAGACCGCCACCGAACAGGGCCTCCCCGCCTACACCGCCCTGCAGCCCGACTACAACCTCATCGACCGCGAAAAGTATGAGGGTGATCTCGCCCCCGTCGTCGCCACCTATAACCTCGGTGTCATCCCCTACTACTCCCTCGCCTCGGGCTTCCTCACCGGCAAGTACCGCTCCGCGGCAGACGCCGAAGGCCGCACCCGCGGCAGCCGCGTCACCAAGTACTTCACCGAGCGCGGCAATCGCATCCTCGCCGCCCTCGACGAGGTCAGCTCCCAGACCGGCGCCAAGCAGGCCGCCGTCGCGCTCGCCTGGCTCGCCGCCCAGCCCAACATCACTGCCCCCATCGCCAGCGCCACCTCCGTCCAGCAGTTGGAAGAGTTGGCCACCGCCTCCACGCTCGAGCTCACACCGGCGCAGCGCGAAGCTCTCACCACAGCCAGCGCCTACTAGCGCCGTGCCTCACCCAACGCCCAACCAGCGCCGTCCCGGGGCATGCCGGAGTGGCGCTGCATCACCTATCCGCAGCGTCAGCCAGCCATGAACGTTGACTTCGGCTGGGTCCTCGTTCTCGCTGGACTCGCCGGTGCCATTCCCACCGGTCTGGCCCTTCTACGCGGACGCTCCACCCGCACCCGCTGGCTGCGCCTGATCGTGCACCTGCTGCTCATCCTGATTGGCTGTCTCGAGATTCAGCGTCACCGTGACTGGCGACCGCTCGGCACACCCTCTGCCGAGCGATCTGCGCCAGTCGCCTTGAATCGCGCCACCCGGGCCGCTTCGGTCGCTTAGCTAGCTCCGCACCACGGTTCGCAGACTCAGCTCGCGCATCTGCTGCTCGCTCACAGGTGTCGGCGCGTCGACCATCAGGTCGATCGCCTTGGCCGTCTTCGGGAAGGCAATCACCTCCCGCAGACTTGTCGCCCCGGCCAGGATCATCACGATACGATCCAGGCCAAGCGCGATGCCACCATGCGGCGGCGTACCGTATTCCAGGGCGTCGAGAAAGAAGCCAAACCGCTCCTTGGCCTCTTCGTCGCTCATGCCGAGCGATCGGAAGATCTCCTGCTGCACGTCCTTGCGGTGAATACGAATCGACCCCGATCCCAGCTCGGTTCCGTTCAGCACCACGTCATAGGCCAGCGCCCGCACGGCGCCCTTGTCGTTCACCAGCCGGCCGCTCGTAATGTCGTCCTCGTGCGGCGATGTGAAGGGGTGGTGCGCCGCCTGCCACGTCTTGGCTTCCTCGTCCCACTCGTACATGGGGAAGTCCGTCACCCACAGAAAGCGATAGTCCCGCGCCGTTCCCGTAGCGGCAAACAAGCCGTGCTTCTCCGCATACTTTTTGCCAAGCTCCAGCCGCAGGCCGCCCACGCGCTTGGGGATCCACTGCCGGTCGTAGTTCCACATGGCCGGGGTTCCCAGCTTCGGTGTAATCACGATCGCGAGGTCGTCCGTGGTGAAGTTCTCGCCAGCAAAGACCATCTGCTCAGCGTTGAGCTTGGCGCCAATTGCTTCCGCCAACGGCACAAATGCCTCGTTAGTGCGCAGCCGTGCCGTGTCCAGGAAATCCAGACCGCTGTCGCCGAAGAACTTGCGGATCTCGTCCACCAGCTTGCGCCGCTCGGTCCCGCTCATCGCGCCCACGCGCGGAATGGTGAAGCCATAGACCGGCAGCTCCTGCTCGATTTTCAGCGTCTGCCGCAGCTCGGGCGTCAGCTCCGCGCTCAGGTCCACCATCGCTGGCAGCCGCATGTCGGGCTTGTCGATGCCGTACTTGCGGATAGCCTCGTCATAGGTCATGCGCCAGAACGGCGCGTCGATCGTAACACCGGAAGTAGCAAATGCCGCCTTCAGGAAGCCTTCCACGATCGCAAAGATCGTCTCCTGCTGCGGAAAGGTCGTCTCCAGGTCGATCTGCGTAAACTCCGGCTGGCGGTCCGCGCGGAGGTCTTCGTCGCGGAAGCAGCGCGCAATCTGGAAGTAGCGATCGAACCCGGAGATCATCAGGATCTGCTTGAAGATCTGCGGGCTCTGCGGCAGGGCGTAGAAGCTGCCCGCATGCACACGGCTCGGCACCAGGTAGTCACGCGCGCCTTCGGGTGTCGACCGCGTCATAAACGGCGTCTCGATCTCCAGAAAGCCGATCTCGCTCAGGTAGCCGCGAATCGCCTGCGCGACCTTGTGCCGCAGCAGGAAGTTGCGCTGCATCTCCTCACGCCGCAGGTCGAGATAGCGGTACTTGAGCCGCAGCTCCTCGTTCGCGATCGAGTCCTCCGCGGGCGAAAATGGCGGCGTCCGCGCGTCGTTCAGTACCAGCAGCTCGCGCGCCACGACCTCAATCGCGCCAGTCGGCATGTTCGGGTTTTCGAGCCCGGCCTCGCGCCGCCGAACCTCACCCTTGACGGCCACCACATACTCCGGCCGCACGGCCTCGGCCTTGCCGTGCGCCATCTCAGCTGCCTCTTTGTCGAAGACCACCTGCGTGATGCCGGTGCGATCGCGCACGTCCAGAAAGATCAGGTTGCCGTGGTCCCGCCGCCGGTTCACCCAGCCCATCAGCACCACCTCGGCGCCGGCCTGCTCCGGCCGAAGCGCTCCACACATGCCCGTTCGTTCGAGCGACCCTAAGAAGTCCAGTTCCATACGTCGCTCTAGTATGACGGAAAGCCCTCATCGGCGCGCCGCAGACGCGACCGCTAATACGGTTCCGGCCCGCGTGGTGGATCGCTTTGGGCCATCCCTCTCCGGAGCTCGCCCTCCACTTGCGGAGTGTCCTCCAGCACGTCATAAGGCTCAACTTCGAGGGTGCGGTTCGACGCCAGACCCCCGGCATCAACGAATACATAGCGCCGACCTGCCTTGAGGTTTCGCTCAGGATCTCCGGCGTAACCCGCCAAGACAGCTGCTTGCAGCGTTGATTCGACGGGCCACAGCGGCTCTCCTTTCAGCGTGCCGACAAGCCGTACCGTCGCCAGCTCCTCCCCCGTGTCGCACCGGATCCCATCGCGAGAGAGGACCTGCACGACAAAGAGCTCAAGGGCGTCGCGTCCGGTCACCCACACCGGTAGAACGCGGGGTTTGGAGAGGCCAGCAGCTTTCTCCGCTGCAATACGTGGGTCCTCTAAAGGAGCATCTGGCCAGCCGTATAAATTCCATGCCCGCGCTGTTGGCAGAAGCTGCTCGAGCCAAACGCACGGGCGCAGCCTCGTGAGACAGGACAGATCGAAGTCCGTCAGCTTACGGAGCTCCTCCGCTGTGGTGGCGGGTGTGTAGAGAATCTTCGCCATCAGGCAGTCGCAGCCAGCTCCCTGCGGAGCACCCACTCGGTAGTTTGGGTGGTCCGCGAGCTGAGAACGTCTGCCAAAGCCTGAGGCTAGATCCTTACTTCTCCCTAGGATTACGATCAGCGGGTAGCCACTAGGGCGCTCCGTTCTCGCTCGGGGTGGAACCGAAAGCAACAGCTCTCTTCGCGCTTGCACGAGCCGGCCATCCTGCACCACAAGGCTCACCTCCAGCCTTGCGTACCACAGGCCCGGCAGCCTCGCCCTGAGTTGCTGCAGCTGCATTAGCAGCGCGGCGGCACGTTTGTGCCGGCCTTCGAACAGCTCTGGAGAAAGGATGTAACTCGGAGCATTCAGGATGATGTTGTACCGGCAGTCACGCCAGCTGCATGCGCCTTCGGGCCTCCCCCACGCGCCCCACCGCTCCAGCATCTGCGACATACCCCGCCCGCTACCTCGCTGCAGGTCGAGCGACAACGTATCCTGCAGCAACCGCTCGACGCGACGTCGGAAGAGATGCTGCCGGAGGAGCCCCGCGCCATAGAGTGCCAGCAGCACGAAGGCGAGTGCGGCAGTGCTCCGGACGATCGTCTTGATAGAGCCTTGCCGCACCATGCCTGGTTAGACACCGGGGACGCCGAATCTGCCTCGGCACCCCCTGGGTTTCCGCCCACAGCCTTAGCCCTGCGGCACTGGGAACGGGTTGCGCTCAGCAAACTGCACCTGGTGCCAGTACGGATAGGCCAGGTCCACTTTGCTTGCTTCGTCCAGCTTCGCCACCTGCTCCGGCGTTAGCGCCCAGCCAGTGGAGGCCAGGTTGGCCTTCAGCTGCTCCTCATTGCGGGCGCCGATGATCAGTGTCGCGACCGTGGGCCGCCGCAGCAGCCAGTTGAGCGCCACCTGCGGCACGGTCTTGCCGGTCTCCTCGGCCACCGCGTCCAGCGCGTCCACAACACGGTACAGGTACTCCTCCTGCGGTCGCGGCCCGGCATCGACCACGCTCTTGGTGTTGAGCCGGCTGTCCTTGGGCAGTGGCTGCCCGCGGCGAATCTTGCCTGTCAGCCGTCCCCAGCCCAGCGGCGACCAGACCAGCGCGCCCACACCCTCGGCCTCAGCCAGCGGCATCAGCTCCCACTCGTAGTCGCGTCCGACGAGTGAGTAGTAAACCTGGTGTCCCACATAACGACTCCACCCATAGCGTTCGCTCACGCTCAGGCTCTTCATCAGGTGCCAGCCGGAGAAGTTGGAGGCCGCGATGTAGCGCACCTTGCCCTGCTGCACAAAGTCGTCCAGCGTCCGCAGTGTCTCTTCCACCGGCGTCGTCGCGTCAAACGCATGGAGGTGGTAGACGTCCACGTAGTCCGTGCCCAGCCGCTTCAGGCTGCCTTCAAGCGCCTGGATCAGGTGATATCGGCTGGACCCGACGTTGTTTGGCCCCGGCCCAAAGCGGAAGGTCGCCTTGGTCGAAAGCAGGATGTCTTCCCGCTTCAGGTGCGCGATCGCACGGCCCAGCAACTCCTCGCTCTTGCCCGTCGAGTAAATATCGGCCGTGTCGAAGAAGTTCACACCGGCGTCCATGCAGGTGTCGACCATGCGCCGCGCCTGCTCTTCGCCGGTCTCGCCCCACGCCTTGAAGAACTCGTCTCCGGCGCCAAATGTGCCTGCTCCGAAGCAAAGCTCCGGCACCTTGAATCCTGATCGTCCCAGCTGTCGATAGTCCATGCCTATGGGATGCACCTGCCATATCAGCGACACGCTCAGGCGGCGCCGCTTCCGCAGTCGAGAGTGGTGGCGCCACAACACTTTTGTCCCGAAACAAGGACATTCTGCTTTCTTTGCAAACACCCTTAAAGTTCTTCCGGGCCCTGCCGATAGTTCTGGTGAGCGAGACTGCCCGGCGTGCCTTCTGCGGCCCGCGCGCGGTTTCCGACACAGCACCACCCAAAGGACACCCATGACCGCCAAGAGTCTGACCCAATCCCTTTTGTTTGCCGCCTCCCTGCTTCTCCCCTCTTTGGCCCACGCGGACAGCGTTGTTCTGTCGTCGCAAAGCGGTTCGACCTCCGTGTACAGCGTCTACGCCCCCGATGGCACGCTGTCGTACGACGCCGGAGACACGGTGACCCTGTCCGGTCTGTCCGGCATCACGGGTGTCACGCTCAGCGATACGGCCGGCTACTTCGGCACGGTCAGCTGGACGGACAGCACCATCACCTACACCACCAACCAGTCCGGCTCTCTGAACCAGAGCGGCCCCGTTGACATGGAACTGTTCACCGTTACCACCAACGGCAGCAGCACGGGCGACCTCTCCTACGCTATGCAGGAGTCGGATGGCACCTACACCGGCGTCGTGCAAACCGACGTCGCGGCCACGCCCGAGCCGTCCACGCTGCTGCTCCTTGGCACCGGCGCCCTGGGCATCGGGCTGTTTGCCCGGCGTCGCCGCTCTGCCGAGGCCGACGGGGCAGCAGCGGACGCCTCGATCGCGCACCCGGTCTTCGCCTAGACCCTCCCCAGGCAGCCGCGCGGTCGGTATCCTGTCGGCATGTCGTCACCGGCCCCGCTCCGTCTGGACTTCAACGCCGAGCCCGCCCCAACCGACTCGTCCCCTGGCGAGTCGGTCGAGGCTCCGCACCCTTCTGGCGCCGAGGGCCGGGAGGATCACCCAGCCTCGGCAGCTGGCGCGGCTCCGCGCGCCACCACCATCTTTGGCGAGCAGGACGAACTCCCGCCCACATGGAGCGAGCACAGCACCATCTTCCATACCTGGGCCAAATGCACCCGGCTCCAGAGCATCCGTCGCAACCGCCGCATCACGGGCAACCCCGGTCTGCGCGAGCACTGCCTCAACTGCATCAGCATCGCCGCCACGCACCGCCGCGGCTAGCGACCCTCCCTTGGCACCGCAAAGGTCAGCAGCACCGACAGCAGCATGATGCCGCAGGCCGCAAAGAACGGCAGCCCCGCTGGCGCCCAGCCACTCCAGTCACCCACCGCCCGGGCGAAGATCCACGTAAACAGCCCCGGCCCCACGATCCCCGCGACCCCGCGCAAACTGTTGATGGCTCCCTGTAACTGCCCCTGCTCCTCGGGCCCGGCCGCCCGCGACATCATGCCCTGCGAGGCCGGCCAGGCGATCGACACCAGGTTCAGCAGCGGCATGCCCGCCATGAAGCCCCACCCGGTGCGCGCCATTGCAAAGATCAGGTAGCCCGTGGATCCACCTGCCAGCCCCAGCTGCAGCGCCCGTCGGTCGCCCACCAGCTTGGACGCGCGACGCACCAGCACCAGCCCGTAAAAGACGGTGCACAACCCCAGCAGCCCAAGCGACAGCCCTACCGTCCTCGCCGACCAGTGATAACGAAAGTCCGTGTACAACACATATACGTTCAGCAGCGAGTTCTGCGCGATGTACCCCAGCAGCAGCACACCGGCCAGGAGCGTCAGCGCGCGTGTGCGCCCCAGCATTCGCACCGATCCCACCGGGTTGGCGCGGCTCCATCGAAACCGGCTCCGGTGCTCCATCGCCAGCGACTCCGGCAACACAAAGAACCCATACGCCGCGTTGAGCAGGCTCAGTATGGCGGAGACCCAGAACGGCAGCCGCGGGTGAAACTCCGCCAGCCAGCCGCCCAGCGCCGGGCCCACGATGAACCCAAAGCCAAATGCCGCCTGCAGCATCCCAAACGCGGCGGCCCGTCGTTCCCGCGGCGTGATGTCGCTCATGTAGGCCTGCGCTGTCGGCACGCTGGATGCCGTGATCCCGGAGAGGATACGGCCGATCAGCAGCCAGCGCACCGTGGGCGCCAGCGCCATCAGCACGTAGTCGAGCCCCAGGCCCAGGTTGGACAGCAGCACGATCGGCCGCCGCCCATAGCGGTCGCTCAGCGAGCCCAGCACCGGCGAGAAGAAGAACTGCATGGTGGCAAAGACCGTGCCAAACAGGCCGATGGCCTCCGCCGTCCGCACCGCCGAGCCGCCCTCCATCCCTTCCACCAGCCGCGGCAGCACGGGCGAGATCATTCCCAGCGCCAGCATGTCCAGCGCCACCGTGAGAAAGATAAACACCACCGCCGCCCGGCGTCGCGTGCCTTCCGGTCCCGGCGGCAGGTCGACGGCATCCTCCGCCTCGCCCACCACGGCGCCTGCCCCGGCGGCACCCACCGCGGGCGACACCCCTGCCAGCCCGGCCTGATCCGTCCGGTGCTCCCGCCCCTGCTCGCCTTCGCTGTGCATCGTGCACCCAGCCTAGCCGACCTGCCGCCAACGCGCCGTCGGCCTGCCGCTCGCAGACGTCTAGGAACTCGCCTGCCAACGCCCGATGACGCGGGAGCCCCACCCCGGCGCCCGCGCCCGTCCGCCCTGGCTACTGCGCCGCCGACGCGAGCGCCAGACGCACTGCCTCGGCCATCGTCCGCGTCGGCCGCCCGATAAGCTCCCGCAGGTCGTGCCGTGCGCTGTTCAACTCACCCTGGGCCGCCCAGGTGTCCGAGTTCGCCACCATCGCCGCCACCTCAGCTGGCAGCCCAAAGCTGCGCAGTGCCTCCGCATACCCGGCCTCGGGCAGGTTCTTGTAGACCACCGGCCGCCCAGCCTGCCGCGCCACCTCGGCCGCCAGCTCGCCCAGCGTGTAGGCCGTGTCGCCCGCCAGCTCATACACCTGTCCGACGTGACCTTCGCTCGTCAGCACCCTGGCCGCAGCGGCCGCGTAGTCCGCCCGTGCCGCCGCCGCAAACCGGCCCTCGCCTGCCGCGCCCAGCACGGCCCCATGCTCCAGCGCGGGCCCGAGCGCCTCGGTGTGGTTCTCGAGATACCACCCGTTGCGCAGCAGCGCATAAGGCACGCCAGAGGCCTGGAGCCGCTGCTCCGTCGCCAGGTGCTCACTCGCCAGCCCCATCTTCTGGCTGTCCGCCTTGAGCAGGCTGGTGTAGGCCAGCAGCCCAACTCCCGCCGCCCTGGCTGCCGCAATCACGTCGGCGTGCTGCTGCACCCGCCGGCCAATCTCGCTGGACGAGATCAGCAGCACGGAGTCCGCACCCTCCATCGCCGAGCGGAGTGTCTCCGGCCGGTTGTAATCCATCGTCCGCACCAGAACCCCGCGCTCTTCCAAGGCCTGCGCCTTCTCGGGCGACCGCACACCCGCCACAATCTCCCCGGCCGGCACGACCCGCAGCAGTTCCTCAATCACCAGCCGTCCCAGCTTTCCTGTTGCTCCCGTCACGACGATCATCACCATCTCCTGTAGGCTCTCGGGCGGTCACGCCCGGCCATATAAAAAGCCTACGCCACAAGCTTACTTTCCGTAAGTACGTACCTTAAGGTAAGCTTCTCCCATGCCCCGCTCCGCCCTCCGCGATCCTGTCGCTGCCGGTCACCCCCGGCCATCCCGCCAGACCCCGGCCGCAGGCCCGAAAGCGAGCGTTACTCCACCGCCCGTGGCCAATCTCTTCGCCGCCACCTGCCCCACCCGGTCCGTGCTGGATACGATCACCTCCCGCTGGGGCTCACTCGCGCTGGTCCTGCTGCTCAAGCACCCCTTCCGCTTCAGCCAACTGGCCCGGGAGATCGGCGGCGTCAGCGAGAAGATGCTCGCGCAAACCCTCCGCTCGCTTGAGCGCGACGGCTTTGTGGACCGCACCGTCCTCCCCTCCAAGCCGCCGCAGGTCACCTACAGCCTCACCCCGCTGGGCCTGCAGGCCGCCACCCGTATCCACGCCCTCACCTCCTGGGTGGAGCAGAACCTTGCGCCGGTGCTTGCCCACCGCGACACCCACTCCACCACCTAGCCGCCCCGCATCCGCCGCCGCAACTCCCGCCCAAATTAAATTGCGCAACCTGCGGAACCACCCTGCCTCCGCCCCCGTATTCCCCTCGCAGCAAGCCTTCCCACCCGCACCACCACCCGCTCACCGCTGCTGCCGGAGCTCACAATCACGCCCGGCAGCCCGGCCCCACCTGTGACCAAACACACCACACCTTCGAGACACCGCATGCCTACGCTGCCCCAAGTCGCCCTTCTTCTGCTCGCGCCCGCCGGTGCCCTCGCCCAGGCTTCGCCCACCCAGCCCCAGCAGCCCGCGCCCGCCCAGCAGGCAACACCCGCTCAGCAGCCAGCCTGCCCTGCCGCCACGCCCGCGCTCACCGGCACCATTCATGACCCCTCCGCGGCCATCATCCCCGGCGCCACGATCACACTCGACGACACACGCACCGCCACCGCAGCCGACGACGGTAGCTTTCGCCTGCCCTGCGTCGCGCCCGGCCCGCACCACCTCCACATCACCGCGGAAAGCTTCTCCGCCCTGGACCTTTCCCTCACCACCACGGCCCGCCCCGCGCCGATCAACGCTGTGCTCCAGCTGGATGTGGTCCAGACCACCGTCGACGTGGCCGCCACAGACCCCAGCGCCGCTACCAGCACCAACACCGTCGGCGCCTCGCAGACCATCTCCGGCGAGCAGCTGGCCTCGCTCGCCGACGACCCTGACGACCTCCAGCGCGAGCTGCAGCAACTCGCCTCCGCCGCCGGCGGCAGCGCCGCCAACACCACCATTACCGTGGACGGCTTCCAGGGCACCTCCAAGCTGCCGCCCAAGTCTTCCATCGCGTATATCAAGGTCAACCCGGACCTTTACTCCGCCGAGTTCCGCCAGCCGCCCTTCGAGGGTGGCCGCGTCGAGGTCTACACCAAGCCCGGCCAGAAGACCTACCACGGCGCCCTCTTCCTCACCAACGGCAGCCCGTGGATGAACGCCCGCGACCCCTTCAGCCCCGCCAAGGCCTCGCTCGGCAAGCAGCGCTACGGCTTTGAGCTGGCCGGCCCCATTGCCCGGCAGGGCTCAGACTTTGCGCTCGATCTCGAGCACCGCTCCATCGACAACGCCAACGTCGTCAACGCCGTCGTGCTGGACGCCGCCGGCAACCCCTCCAGCTTCACCGCCAACGTCGCCACACCCCAGCGTCTGTGGCTCGGCACCGCCCGTGCCTCCTTCCAGCTTGGCCCCAAGAACACCTTCATCTCCTCCTTCGGCGCCAACGTCAACCACCTGCAAAACGTCGGCACCGGCGGCACCAACCTCGCGGAAACCGGCTACGACTCCAGCACCTATGAGCACACCATCCGCCTCACGGATGTGACCACCGTCTCCGCCCGCGTGATGCATGAGGCCCGCGCCTCCATCCAGTGGTCCGGCGAGACCGACGTCCCCACCTCCACCGCGCCCCAGGTGCAGGTCGCCGGAGCCTTTACCGCCGGCGGCAACACCATCGGCCCGCAGCACTTCGCCGAAACCCGCCTTGAGGTGGATGACGACGCCATCCTCTCGCTCTCGCACCACCTGCTCAAGTTCGGCACGCAGTTCCTTCTCTTCCACGAGAACCAGCACCTTACCAACAACTTCAACGGCACCTACCAGTTCGGCGGCGGTGACGCCCCCGTGCTCGACGCCAACAACCAGCCCACCGGCCAAACCACCGTCATCTCCGGCCTCGAGCAGTACCGCCGCGCGCTGCTCAACCTCCCTGGTGGCACCGCCACCGCCTTCACCAACGTCGCCGGCACGCCAGACTTCCAGTTCAACCAGGTGCGCAACGCCCTCTTCTTCCAGGACGACTGGACCGTTCACCCGCGCGTTAAGGTCTCGCTCGGCCTACGCTGGGCCATTCAGAACGACCCCACACTCTTGGGCGCTATCACCCCGCGTTTCGGCGTGCTGTGGAATGTCGACAAGAAGGGCAACACCACTATCCACGGCCACCTGGGCACCTTTGCCGATCGCTTCGGCACAGACGACTACGCCGAGCTGCGCCGCGAAGACGGCGTCGAGCGCATCACCTCCACTGTCTACAACCCCACCTTCAACACGCCCTTCGCCAACGCCACGCCCATCCGTTCGCTGCGCACGCTCGCGCCGCACTTCAGCAACGGCTCCTACACCATTGAAAACATCGGCGGCACCCACGCCTTTCCGCACGGCTGGAACTTCTCGCTCGACCTCTACCTCGCGCGCCTGTGGAACATGAGCCGCTCCAACAACATCAACGCCCCCTTCAACACCGACCCCCTCGGCCCCCGCCCCGGCGTGGCCAACCTCAACGTCCTCCAGGTGCAGAACGGCTCGCAGGGCGGTGGCAACGTGCAGTTCATGGGCCTCGAGCAGCACACCTACAAGCGCGTGAACTTCTTCTTCGGCGCCGTCCGTGTCGACGTCCGCGACGACAACAACGACAACACCTTCTTCACCCCGCAGAACCCCCGCTCCAACGCCGGTGAGGTCGCCCGTCGCGCCGGGCAGGGTCTCTGGCAGGTCTTTGGCAACACCACCCTCCACCTGCCCCTCAAGGTCGATCTCCTCACCGACTTCAACGCCCAGGGCCTGGGCGTCTTCAACATCACCACCGGCTTTGACAATAACGGCGACGGCAACTTCAACGACCGCCCGGGCTTTGCCGCCGTCAACGACCCCACCGGCATCCGCACCACCTACGGCCTGCTTACCAGCTCCAACCCCGGCATCGCCGTGCTCCAGCGCGACAAGGGCACCATGCCCTGGACTGTCTACCTCGACACCAACGTCCAGCGCGTCTTTGCCCTGAACAACGCCAAGGCGGACCACCCCCAGACCATCACCGCGAACATCCGCTCTTCCAACCTGCTCAACCACACCAACGTCACCACCGTCGGCGGCGTGCTCGGCTCACCCCTCTTCAACACGCCTTTCGGCGCAGACCCTGGCCGCCGCGTGGAAGGGGGCCTTCGCTACTCCTTCTAGCGCTGCATGGGTCCCCGTCAACAGGGCTGGGCTACGCTCTCAACCCCGCGCCGTCCAGCCCACCACCCGCTCCGGCGTCAGCGGCAGGTCACGCACTCGTCGCCCCGTCGCATGGAAGACAGCATTCGCCACCGCCGCCGGCGCACCCGTCATCCCCAGCTCGCCCAGCCCCCGGTGCCCGATCGCGTTGAAGTGCGTATCCGGCACCTCCACAAACTGCACGTCGATCTCCGGCGTGTCCGCGCACGTGGCCACCAGGTACTCCGCCAGGTTGGCGTTCATCGGAACACCTGTCCGCGGGTCGTACTCCGTCTGTTCCAGCAGCGCCATGCCCAGCCCAAACAGCACGCCGCCCAGCACCTGCGAGCGCGCGCCCATGTGGTTCAGCACCCGCCCGGCATCCATCACCGCCACCCACCGCGTCACGCGCGTCTCGCCAGACTCCCCATCCACCTCTACCTCGCAGAAGTGCGCGCCAAAGGAGTGGAACGTGAAGGCCTTCTTCGCCGCCTCGTCCGGCTTGCTGGTCGCCAGCACCGTCAGCTCCGCGCCCGGGTTGCGCTCCAGCAGCGCATCCAGCGGCTCGGCGGCACCTCCCGGCCCACGCACCACGTCACCCTCCAGCGTCATCGTCTCCACCGCCGCCCCGTGCAGGGGCGATCGCGCATCCGCACGCGCCAGCTCCAGCACGCACAGCCGCAGCTGCTCCGCCGCCTCCGCCACCGCCGAGCCCACGGACGCCGCCTGCTGCGAGGCCCCGGCCACCGGCGCCTCCGGCAGCGCCGTGTCGCCCAGCACAAACCGCACGCGCTCCACCGGCAGCCCCATCCCTACCGCGCCAATCTGCGCCATCGCTGTCGAGGTTCCTGTGCCGATCGCCTGCGCCGAGGCCGCAAACGTCACCCGACCATCGCGGCCCATCGTCGCCCGCACCGTGCACGGCGAGCGCCGCGCCGGGTAGGCCGCCGTCGCCATCCCCCAGCCCAGCAGCTTGCCGTCTGCGCTGCGCATGCTTCGCGGCGCCGCCGTGCGCTTCGCCCACCCAAACCGTTCCGCCCCCACCCGGTAACACTCGCGCAGCTGCTTGGACGAAAACGGTCGCCCCGCCGAGTCATCCCCCTCCGCATAGTTCTTCAGCCGCAGCGCCAGCGGGTCCATCCCCAGCTCCACCGCCAGCTCGTCCATCGCAGACTCCAGCGCAAACATCCCCGGCGCCTCGCCCGGCGCGCGCATAAAGCACGGCGTCGCGAGATTGGTCGGCACCACCTCGTGCGAAACAGCGCAGTGCGGCGTCCGGTAGAGCAGCTTGGTCGTCGTCCCCGCCGGCTCCACAAAGTGCGCCAGCTCGGAGGTCTCGGAGATCGTGTGGTGCGCCACGCTGCCGAGCGTTCCGTCGCGCTCCGCCCGCAGCTCCACCTGCTGCAGTGTCCGCGGCCGATGCCCGGTGGAGGTAAACATCTGCTGCCGCGTCAGCACCAGCTTCACCGGCCGCCCGAGCACGCGCGCCGCCTGCGCACACAGCGCCACGTGCTGCCACAAAAAGCCCTTCGACCCAAACGCCCCGCCCACAAACGGCGACACAATCTCGATCTGCTCCTCAAGTACCCCCAGCATCGCCGCCAGCACCCGTCGCTCGCCCTGGAGCCACCGTGTGCTGTCAAAGAGCAGCAGCCGGTCACCCGTCCACTCCGCCACCGTGGCTGAGGGCTCCATCGGGTTGTGCGTCTCCACCGGCGTTGTATAGCGCGACGCCACCTGCACCGTCCCCGCTCCCGCCACGCCGCGCTCACTGTTCAGCTTCTCGTCGTCATTCGTCGCGAAGTGGTCCGGCCGGTAGGCCCCTGGCAGCCCCGCGCGCAGTTCAAGCACCGCCTCCTCCTCGTGGTAGCGCGCCCGCACCGTCCGCGCCGCCGCCTGCGCCTGCTCCGGCGTCTCCGCCACCACCAGCCCAATGTGCTGCCCCGCATAGACGATTCGGTTGTCGCTCAGCGGCGGCCGCCGCTCCGCCGGGAAGCTCTCCGTAAACTTTGCCGGCGGTGGCTGCAGCGCTGGCATCGTCTCGTGCGTAAACACCCGCACCACGCCCGGCATACCGCTTGCCTCCGCCGTCTCCATCCCCAGCAGCTGCCCCTTGGCAATGCTGCTCTGCAACAGCACCGCGTGCAGCATCCCCGGCAGGCTCACATCACCCGCGTACCGCGCCTGCCCACATACCTTGTCCTGCCCATCCACCCGCGTCTCTGGAGCGCCCAGCCTGTCCCACGTCGTTGCCATATGGCCTTTCAGACGTCGCGCCGCTCGCCCCCGGCTCCCACCCGCGCCCAGCTCACCTTCACCGCATCGCAACCACCGCTACCGCCAAAGCCGGGTCGCTCCATGCTCCACCGCAAAGCACGCAATCGGCTCCGGGTCGTCTGCCCGTTCCTGCAGAATCCCGCGCAGGTCGTCCCGGTAGACCTCTGCCCCCTTCGCCTTGAGCGTCACCTCCTTGGCTCGCCGGTCGCAGCTCTCGTCGCGCCGCACCCGCATCTCCAGCTCCCGGTGCTCCACCAGCGCCGACCGTCGTATCCGCTCGCCCGCCCCTGAGTAGCGGTCCACCAGCAGCGCCAGCCGCCCTTCCTCCTTCTCCACGCCCTTGTCATGTGGCAGGTAGATCCGCCCCACATAGGTATCCTGGTTGCCCGCATAGGCCGTGTGCGCCGCGCTCACCAACGCCACAATCTCCACGCGCGCCGTCTCCGCCGGGGCACCCGGCCCGTAGACCCCACCCTGCCCGCCGGCCCCGGCCGACAATCCCAGCATCCCCGCCGCCGTCGCCGGCCACCTCCACCAACCCTCCCGCGTCATCGCCTGCCCTCCTGCTCTCTCGTGTAAGACAGCCCGGCACCCCGCTTCGTTTCGCCCGCGGGCGACATTGCCTCCATCCCGCCAAAACGCCGGCCCCTTACTCCCCCGCCTCCGCGGGCCGGTCCACCTGGCTCGCATACACCTCCTCCACGCGCTCCACCGTGTCAATCTCCTCGACCGGCTTGTCCCGCCGGATGTGCACAATGCGCGGAAACCGCAGCGCAAACCCGCTGGCATGCCGGTCCGACCGCATTACGTTGTTGAACGCCACCTCCAGCACCACCGTCGGCTCCACCGTCCGAAAGTGCCCGCGATCCTCGAGCGTGTGCGCCTTGCACCACTCCGTCAGCTCCAGAATCTCCGCATCCGTCACGCCCGAGTACGCCTTGCCCACGTTCAGCAGCTCGCCACCCTCGCCCCGCACCGCAAACGTGTAGTCGCTCAGCAGCTGCGCCTTGCGCCCGCTCCCGTATTCCACCCCCGTAATCACCACATCCAGCGTCGCCAGCTCACGCTTCAGCTTCACCCACGCCAGCCCGCGCCGCCCCGGCTGGTAGACCGAGCCCGCCGCCTTCAGCATCACGCCCTCATTCGCCCGCGCCCGCGCCTCCCCATACGCCCGGTCAATCTCGTCCGCACTCGCCACCAGTCGCGCCGGAGAAAGCATCACCCGCCGCACCCCCTCATCTGCTCCAGCCGGAGTTACAGTCTCTCCGCCGCGGTCTCCCTCGGTTACAGATCCCTCAAACAACCCACCCTGTCCGGCCTTCGCCGTCTTTCGACCCGTCACCTTCGGCACCTCCGGCAGCTCGATCGGCGACCGCGCTACCCCCTCCATCGCCCCCACAATCGCCTCCAGCCGCTGGCGCCGCTCGCGTAGCGGCTCCTCCAGCCGCAGCGACCCCTCGCTGTACAGCAGGTCAAACGCCATAAACATCGCCGGCACCTCCCGCCGCAGCGCGTTGTGCACCTTCTTCCGCCCAATCCGCTGCGCCATCACCGCAAACGGCAGCGCCTTCTCCTCCTCGGTCGCCCCTCCGAAATCCCACCCCAGGATCTCCCCGTCCAGAATCAGCCCACCCACATCCCCAATCTTTCCCAGCGCCTCGGAGATCTCCGGAAAACTTGCCGTCACATCTTCCCGGTTGCGCGAGTAGATCGCCACCCGCCCCCGCTGCTCCCCGTCCCCGCAGTGCACCTGCGCCCGCATCCCGTCATACTTGTCCTCCAGCAGCGCCTGCACCCCCGTCGCCTCCGCACCCACCGCGCCCATCGCCAGCGCCGCCTCCGTCAGCTCCGCGTCAGACTCCACCTCGCCTGGCGTCGCAATGGTGTCCAGCACCGCCGCATCCCCAAACGCCTCCGCCTCGCCCGCGTCCTCCGCCCGTGGCCGCTCATCCTCCGCCGCCACCTCCGGCTCCATCTCCACCGCCGGCACCGCCACCTCCTCCGCCCCGGCCTTCTTCGACCGCCCCTTCCGCACCTTCGGCTCCACCACCTTCTTCGGCTTGGCGGTAAACCGGTCCACCGCCTCCTCCGGCGTGTCCACCGGGCTCGCCAGCATAAAGCCCAAGGGATGAAACAGCCGCATGCGCGCCTCGCCCAGCGTCCCCGCAAACGCCCGCCCCACTGCCCCCGCCAGGTCCGCCTCCAGCATCACCGCATGCCGCACCGCGCCCACCTCCGCCCCGGCCGCCACCGCAATCGCCTCCTCCACCAGGCTTTGCTTCACGCCGATCCGCATGTCGCCCAGCATCAGCTTCAGCAGGTACTTCACCTCCACGGCCGTCATCCGGCCCAGAACGCCGTCCAGCAGCGCCGCCCGTGCCGCCGTGGAGGGCGCCCCCGCCATTCCTGCAAACACCTCCCGCACCTCGTGGAGCGGCACACCCGCGCCCACCCCACGCTCCCCATCCCGCCCCGTCAACAGCTCCCCCGCCGAAGCCCCCAGATCCCCATGCCGCCGATACGCCGCCGTCAGCGCCGCCTGCTCCGCCCCCGTCACCCGCAGCACCGCCCCGCTCAGCAGCGCCCCGCCCGCCTGTAGCTTGCGCCCATCCGCCTCCGGGAACGGCAGCCCCGCCAGGTACTGCGCAAACAGCCCCGCCACCTCGCCCCCCGGCGCTCCCGCCTCCGCCGCCCCAATCGCCTCGGCGATCAGCGCCCGCTTGGTCAGCCGGCTGCCCGTTCCCGCTAGTTCTTCCGCCAACTTCGCCATCTGCAGAAACGTCGATCCCGCCATCGTTCAGCTCCCTCGTGCGCGGGCACGCACACACCCGCCCTCCAACGGATGCGCCCAGCGCCGTCGCTGTCATCCCGAGCCACGGGAAGCACCAGCCTTCCTAACCCATCCGTCGTCCCCGCCCGCGTACCCTCTCCACCTCCACCCCGCATCCCACACCCATGGACCGCCGCCGCTTCGCCACCCTCCTCACCGCCGCCGGCATCAGCTCCAATCTCCCTGCCGAGCCCCAGAAAACGGCCGAGCCCAACCCAGCCACGCCCCATCCCGAGACCTTCATCCTCCCCACCAACGGCTGGATGCCCAACAACCCACGGCTCCCCGTCCTCCTCTACCGCGCCGCCATCCCCCACAGCGCCGACCAGTTTGAAGACCTCACCGCCCGCAACGGCTGGCCCGCCCAGTGGCGCAATGGTGTCTACACCTTCCACCACTTCCATTCCACCGCGCATGAGGTCCTGGGCTTCACCCGCGGCTCCGCCCACCTCGTCCTCGGTGGCCCTGTCAACGCCGGCCCCCAACCTGGAGGCCGCGAGTTCACGATCAACGCCGGCGATCTCCTGGTCCTGCCCGCCGGCACCGGCCACTGCGAGCTCTCCTGCACCCCGGACTTCCAGGTCGTCGGCGCCTACCCGCCCGGCCAGACCTGGGATATCTGCCGCGCCGCCCCGGATGCCGCCACCCTCCACCGCATGGCCGCGCTCCCGTTCCCCGCCTCCGACCCCCTCCACGGCCCCACCGGCCCGCTTTCCACCCTCTGGAAGCCCGTCTAGGGCGTGCCCGCCCCCGCCTGCGTCGCCCCGGCATCCGCCCCCGTCTTCTTCGCCGGCACAGACACAACCAGCCCACTCACCTCGCTCTCCAGCTTCAGCGGCTGCTCCGCATCCCCAAAGGTCCGCAGCGTCTTGGTCTCCGTGTGCGTCGGCGGCGACGTGCCCGGTGGGTAGGGCACCTCCGTCCGCGTCACCTCGGCCGCCTTGGTCACCTGCACAATGTAGTCGCCCTCCGGCACAAAGTTCAGGTGAAACCGCTCGTCCTCGCCGCTCACCTCGCTGCTGGTCAGCTTCGTCCGGTCATCCGCAAACAGCAGCGTCACCTTGCCCGCGTTCACCGGATGCCCGCTCCCCTCCATCGCCAGCGCCCCACTCACCTCGTGCATGGTCGACAGCGGGATCTCGATTGCAACATCCGCCGCATCTTCCCCCTCGCCCAACGTCACGGGCTTCGCATCTTTCTTGCGCATCGCCCGCGGCGCATACACGTCCAGCTTTGAGTCAAAATCCGACGACCATCCCGTGGACCCGTTGGCGCTCTGCGACGTCACCACCCGGCTCAGCTGCATCCCCACGCTAACCAGGTACTCCCCCGCGAACAGCCCGCTGAACCGGTACTCCCCCCGGTCGTTCACATCCGCGTCCTCCGCTCGCCCAGGCAGGTCACTGTGCACCACCGCCCATTCCTTTCCATCGCGCCGCCATAACTGCACCGTCGCCCCCGCATCCGCCGTCCCATCATCAAAGCGCACCGTGCCACTCAGGCTCGCGCCCCGCACCACCCGCGCCTCTACCACGGACTCCCGCTCCGCCGTCACCAGCACCGGCGTCAGCAACGCCTCCATCCGCCGCGCCGACTCCACCGTCGGGTGCCGCATCTCTTCCTTCGGAATCGCCCGCGCCGACTGGTACCCAACCTTCTCCGCCGCCACGTAATACCGACCCGGCTTCACATCGCGCAGCACAAAGCCACCCTGCAGGTCGGTCGTTACCAGCCGCGTCGTCGTCACCGCCTCCGCCGCGGCCTTGCCCTCAAGCTTGGGCGCGTTCGCCTCCGGCAGCGGAATCAGCGACACCTGCGCAAACCGCGCCGGCCCGCGCGTATCCGAGCACACCACCCGCCCGCGCACCGTTCCCGTCGCCGCCTTCGCCTGCCCCCAGCCGCAGGTCCCCGCCATCCACCCCAGGGCCACTAGCCCAGTCGCCAGCCCGTACCGCCATGCCGTGATCGATCGCTGCATGCGCCGCAGTATAGGCAATGGAGCCCGGCCCCGGCTCTACTTTTCGAGCTCAGTAGGCCGGCGGCGGTCCCTGCGCACCCCCGTGCAGAAACTGCTGGTACCCGTCCCCAAACGCCGCCCGGTACTCGCCCCACGCCGGCGGTGGCACCGGCGGATTCCGGTAGCGTGGGTGGCGGTCAAACACCGGCGGCCGCTGTGTCGCCACGTCCCGCCGCGCCGCCTCGAACCCGTCCCGGACTCCCTGCTGGTATACCGGCGATCCATCTGCCATGGGAGGAGGTGGTGGTGGTGGGTAGTACGTCACTGGCCGTGGATGCGAGCACCCCACCATCCCCACCGCACACACCATCCCTACAACCGCGCATCCCGCTGGTCGCCCCAGCCAACGTCCGAACCGTGCCATCGCCCACTCTCCCGGGTCGCACATCCCGTGCGCCCACCCTCACAAACCCCACCAGAGAGTAGAAAGTTGCCACGGCCGCAACGGCACTGAGCCAAGCCACGTGCTTTGACCGCGGGGCCACCCACCCCGCCGCGTCTACCGCTCGACATGCCACATCGTCATCACTTGGCGAAACACTTCGCCTCAACCGGCGAGTTCGACACAAAGCACCGCCCCACCTTGGCCGGGATCGTCCGAGTCTCATGATCCTTTGCCGCCACGGGCGTGCCGGCCTGCGCGCTCTTCGCGCCATACCCACAGTCAAGCAACACGTGCTCCCCGTGCTGCAGCGGAACCTGGGTCAGGTCCCACTCCGTCCCCAACGCACCGCCAGAACCCGGCAACACCTGGTCGCCCGGCATCTTGATCAGGTAAACGTTCATCACCTTCATCCCGGCCTTTGCAGGGCATGAGAGAACCACGTTCGGTCCCGCGGCATGCGCCGCCGGCACCATCGCGCCACACAGGAAACCCACCCCAGCCAGAACCGGCAACACCGAAGACAAGCGCATCCGAACACCTCGCTTTCCTGAAGAAGTCACCTTGCGTTGGATGCAAACGACACTACTGCCGCAGCTCCACTACCGTCGCTCCTTGCCCGCCCTCGTTGAACGGTGGCTCCACCACGCTCACCACATGCGGATGCCGCTTCAGGTACTCCCGCAACACCCGCCGCAGCACCCCCATTCCCGTCCCATGCACGATGCGTACCCGCGGCAGCCCCGCCAGAAACGCCTGGTCCACATACCGCTCCACCTCGTCCGTGGCCTCGTCCGCCGTCCGCCCAATCACGTTCAGCTCCATCGGCACCCAGCTCGGGGCAAGATCGTCGCCACCGCCCGCCGCCGTCTGCACCGTGATCCCGCTGCGCCGCCGTGCCGCCTCCACCGGCGTTCGCCGCGGCCCCGGCGTTACCTCGCCCAGATCGTCCTTGCTCACGCGCATCTTGAGCTGGCCCATCGTCACCTCAAACGTCCGCTCATCGATCACCGTCAGCACCCGCGCCTCACGGTTCAGACTCTTCAGCCGCACCAGGTCGCCCACCTTCACCGGCCGCGGCCCCTTGCGCTGCTCCTCCGTCTGCCCCGGCTTCTTGTTGTGCGCCGCCACCGTCCCCACAAACTGCTCGCTGAACTCCCGCCGCAGCCGCGCCATCCGCAGCGCCGCATCCTTCGCCACCTTCTGCGCCACCGTCTTGTCATCGATCGCCTTCACGGTGTCCTTCAGCTGCCCGTCCACCTCCGCGATCAGCGCGTTCAGCTTCGTCTCCAGCTCGCGCGTCCGCTGCTTCTGCTCGTTGCGGCCCTCCGCCTCCAGCCGCTCGCGCTCCATCCGCACCTCGTGCTCGCGCCGCCGCAGCTCCGCCCGCTCCGCATGCGCCGCGCTGATCTGCTCATGCAGCTGGTCCAGAAACGCCCCGATGTCCGCCTGCTGCGTCGTCAGGTTCCCGCGCGCCTCCGCCACAATGGCCTCACTCAGCCCCAGACGCGCCGCAATGTTCAGCCCCGCGCTCGCCCCCGGCACCCCCAGCCGCAGCTCATAGGTCGGCGCCAGCGTCGCCTGGTCAAACCCCACCGCCGCATTCACCACGCCCTCATGCGTCGCCGCATAGATCTTCAACGCATTTAAGTGCGTCGACAGCAGCGACCAGCTCCGTCGCCGCAGAAAGTGCGCCGCAATCGCCACCGCCAGCGCCGCCCCTTCCTCCGGATCCGTTGCCGCCCCCAGCTCATCCAGCAGCACCAGGCTCTCCGCCCCGGCCTCCCGCGTGATCCGGTCGACATTCGTAATATGTGCCGAAAACGTACTCAAATTCCGCTCGATCGACTGCGCATCGCCAATGTCCGCGAACACCGCGTCAAACACCGGCAGCTCCGCCTCCGTCGCCGGCACCGGCAGCCCCGCCTGCGCCATCAGCGCCAGCAGCCCCAGCGTCTTCAGCCCCACCGTCTTGCCGCCCGTGTTCGGGCCGGAGATGATCAGCTGCCGCGCCCCACCCTCCAGCAGCAGCGTCAATGGCACAATCGGCTGGCCCTCCGCCTGCAGTCGCAGCGCCAGCAGCGGGTGCCGCGCACTCCGCAGCGTAATCGTATCGCCACCCGTTACAAGCTTCGGCCGCACACAGTCCAGCCCCTCGGCAAACTTCGCTCGCGCATGCAGGGCGTCCAGCTCCGCCAGCACCTCCGCACTCGCCTCGAGCGTCTCTGCCTGCACCCCCACCGCCCGCGTCATCATCATCAGAATGCGGTGGATCTCGCCCTGCTCCTCGTCCAGCAGTCGCAGCAGCTCGTTGTTCGCCTCCACCGTCTCCATCGGCTCAATAAACACCGTCTGCCCGGTCGAGCTCGACCCATGAATCACGCCCGGCACGCGCCGCCGGAGCTCCGTCTTCACCGGGATCGTGAAGCGGTCACCCCGCAGCGTGATCACCTCATCCTGCGCCGCACCCGCCTCCGCGATCGAGCGCAACGACCGCCGCAGCGTCTCCTGGATCGCCCGGTGCTGCCGCTCCAGCGACCGCCGAATGCGCGCCAGCTCCGGGCTTGCATCATCCGACAGCTCGCCGCCCGGCTCAATCTTGCCCCGCAGCTGGCTCAACAGCATCGACAGGTTCGCCGCCAGGATCGGCGCGGACAGCAGCGAGATCGCCACCCACCGCTCCCGGATCGCCGTCGGCGGCTCCTCCGCCAGCACCCGCCATGCCTCCGTCAGCTCCGCCAGCTGGAGTATCTGTAACAACTCCAGTGCCTCAAGCGCCGCCCCCGGCACCCGCGCCTTCGCCAGCAGATCTCCCGGTGCAAACAGCCCTGCAAACGAGACCGGCGTCCCCACCACCACCAGCCCGCGCATCTCGTCCACCCGGTCCTGCTCCTGCTCCACCCACCGCAGATCCGTCGTCGGCTCCAGCCGTTCCACCCGCGCCCGCCCCGGCGCGCTCTGCGTCCGCCGCGCAATCAGCTCGCGCAGCCGTCCCCACTCCAGCGTTCCCGCACTCGCCTCGCGCAGCCGCTCCGGCCCTTCCGCGCGCACACCCTCGTCCAGGCTCGTCAGCCCTGCCTCTACTGCCGTCCCATCCTCTGTCTCGTGCGCGTCTAAAGCCATCTCTCCATCGTAATCGGCACGCCCACCCAAACCTTGAACACCTCAACATCTCCGCCTCCACCACGCAACACTCCGCATCTGTTCTTGGGAAGGAGTCGATCCATGCCCGACGCATCGCCCGAAAACCTGCACGAAGCCCGTCCGCCCTTCCCGCCGTTCACCCCCGAAACCGCCATGGCCAAAGTCCGCGCCGCCGAAGACGCCTGGAACACCCGCGACCCCGGCAAGGTCTCGCTCGCCTACACGCCCGACTCCCGCTGGCGCAACCGCGACACCTTCCTCACCGGCCGCCCCGCCATCGTCGAGTTCCTCACGCAGAAATGGCAACGCGAGCGCGACTACCGCCTCATCAAGGAGCTCTGGGCCGCCCACTCGAACCGCATCGCCGTCCGCTTCGTCTACGAGTCCCACAACGCCGCCGGCCAGTGGTTTCGCTCCTTCGGCAACGAGCTCTGGGAGTTCACCCCCGCCGGCCTCATGCACACCCGCCAGGCCAGCATCAACGACCTCCCCATCGCCGAGTCCGACCGCCGCTGCCATTGGCCCCTCGGCCCCCGCCCCCTCGATCACCCCGGCCTCACCGACCTAAACCTCTAACCCGGCCCCAAACCGCATCCCACGCGGCAGAGGGTTTCCCATGGCCAAAGCAGACGACGCCGCACTCCTCGAGCTCGAAGGGCACACCGTCCGCGTCTCGCACCCCGGCAAGCTCTACTTCTCGCCCGCATCCGACCAGCCGGCCGGCGCCACCCTCTCCAAGCTCGAGCTCGTCCAGTACTTCCTCGCCGTCGCCCCCGGCGCCCTCCGCGGCATCGCCGACCGCCCTCTCGTCCTCAAGCGCTTCGTCAACGGCGCTTCGCTCGCCGGCACCCAGCCCGAGCCCTTCTACCAGAAGCGCGCCCCGGCCGACCTCCCCCCGTTCCTCCGCACCGTCACCCTCTCCTTCCCCTCCGGCCGCACCGCCGACGAAGTCGTCATCGACAACACCGCCGCTCTCGCCTGGGTCATCAACCTCGGCTGCATCGAGCTCCACCCCCACCCCGTCCGCACCGGCAATCTCGACCACCCCGACGAGCTCCGCATCGATCTTGACCCCGGCCCCGGCATCCTCTGGCCCGATGTCCGCGCCGTCGCCCTCGAGGTGCAGGCCCTCCTCGCCGAAGTTGGCCTCACCGGGTGGCCCAAGACCTCCGGCTCCCGCGGCATGCACATCAACGTCCGCATCGAGCCCCGCTGGACCTTCACCGAAGTTCGCCGTGCCGCCCTCGCGCTCGCCCGCGCCGTGGAGCGCCGCGCCCCCTCCCTCGCCAGCTCCAAGTGGTGGAAGGAAGAACGCCACGGCGTCTTTCTCGACTACAACCAGAACGCCAAGGACCGCACCACCGCCAGCGCCTTCTCCGTCCGCCCCCTGCCCGACGCCCGCGTCTCCACTCCGCTCCTCTGGGACGAGGTTCCCTCTTGTGAGCCGGCAGACTTCACCGTCCGCACAGTGCCCGCCCGGTTCTCCACCCTCGGCGACCCCCACGCCAATATGGCCTCCGCCGTCGGCACCCTCGATGGCCTCCTCGATCTCGCCGCCCGCGACGAACACGAAGGCCTCGGCGACGCTCCCTGGCCCCCGCACTTCGCCAAGGGTGAAGGCGAGGGCCCCCGCGTCGCCCCCTCCCGCGCCCGCAAGTCGTTCTCCTCCCAGATCGGCGAAGGCTTCGGTCCGCAACGCTTCCGCAAGCGAGCCAAGGCTCTCGACCCGGTTGAGCCCTCCGCAGCCGCACCCGCCGGCGCATCGCCAGCCGAACCCTCATCCCCGGCAAGCAGCGCAGGGGAGGGAACTCCCTCGTCCGCGGCACCGGCTCCACCCAAAGTCCCCCGCACCCGCAAAAGCTCCAAGCCCCTCATCATCGTTGCCCAGTCCCCTGACCGCCCCGCCATCGACGCCGCCCTTGAGCGCTGGAAACAGGCCCACGCCGAAGCCGCCACCCACCTCCAACCCGCCGATATCCTCGTCGACCGCATGCGCGGCTCCGCCTACATCTGGTACCGCCTCCGCCTCAACCTCGAACACATCCCCGAGCCCCTCCGCCCCCCACAGGAGACCATCGACCCCGACGACGACCCCACCCGCCACTAACGCTCCTCAGCGCGGCAGCAAACGCAGCGCCCGCGCCATAGCATCCCGCTCCCGCTTCAGAGCACTCTCACCGCAGCCCGCGCCCCGCGGCCCAAAGAGCGGTGCTGCTGCCGTCACCTCGCATACCGCCTCCGCCGCAGTCGACGCAGCACCACCCCTGGTACTGGCGCGATTCCACTTCGCCTCGACGTAGTCTTCTGGGAATGGATCCGCAAGGGTCCGGTCGATAGTGGGATGTGGACCATGGCGCTGCACCATCTAGTCCACACCTAAAATCTTTGCTTTGAAGATTTTGCGCAAAAACAAGGGGGGGGGGGAGGGGGGTCACCGCCCCGCCGCGAAGATCGTGCTCAGCTCCTCCGGTGGCACGGTCTCCAGCTGCGCATACGTGCAAGCGGCAGGGGGCTTGTCCGTCCGCCACCGTCGGAACTGGGCCATGTGCCGGAACCGGTCGGCCTGCATGTGCTCATAGGCCACCTCGAGCACCAGCTCCGGCCGTAGCGGCTCCCAGCTCAGGTCCTTTGTGCCCGTCCACCGGCTCTTGCCGCCCGGCATCCGCTGCCCCTCCACCCCCTCGGCCGCCGCCGGATCGTTCTGATCCCGCCAGCTGGCCCAGGGATGGTCGCGCAGCGCGTTCTCCCGAAAGGGCGCCAGGAAGTCCACCAGCTCCCGCCGCTTGGCCGCCGTGAAGCTGGCACAGGTGCCGATGTGCTGCAGCGCGCCAGCCTCGTTGTAGAGCCCCAGCAGCAGGGAGCCCACCAGCGTTCCCGGCCCGTCCTTGTGCCAGCGGAACCCAGCCACCACGCAGTCGCAATCGCGCTCGTGCTTGATCTTCAGCATCGACCGCTTGTTCGGCTGGTAGGTGCTGTCGAGCGCCTTGGCGACCACCCCGTCGAGGCCCGCCCCCTCAAACCGCCGGAACCACCCCTCGGCCACTCCCCGGTCTACCGTCACCGGCGTCACGTGCAGCGGCGCGCCAGCATCGGCGAAGAGTCGCTCCAGCTCCGCCCGTCGCACCGCAAAGCTTTCCCCGCTCAGGTCTCGCTCGCCCAGCGCAAGCAGGTCAAAGGCAACAAAGGCCGCTGGTGTCTCAGCCGCCAGCAGCTTGATCCGCGAAGCGGCTGGATGGATCCGCAGCGACAGCGCAGCGAAGTCCAGCGCGCCATTGCGGGCGATCACGATCTCGCCATCCAGCACACACTGCGCCGGCAGCTGCGCCCGCAGCGGCTCCAGCAATTCCGGGAAGTAGCGGTTCAGCGGCTTGGTGTCGCGGCTCTGCAGCACCACCTCGTCGCCGTCCCGAAAGACCAGGCAGCGGAAGCCATCCCACTTGGGCTCAAAGCTCCAGCCGTCCCCGGATGGAATGGCATCCACACGCTTGGCCAGCATCGGCAGCAACGGCGGCGACAAAGGCAGGCTCACAGACACTCCTCTTCGCGCCCGTACCGTTCAGGGGCGCACCTGACTAAGCCGCTAGAGTGAGCCGGCGTTCCGCAACATGCCACCGTCGATAAACACCGTGCTTCCGGTGATGTACGACGCCTTGCCAGATGCCAGAAACACCGCCAGGTCGGCGATCTCTTCCGGCTTGCCCCAGCGCTTCAGCGGGATTTCAGCCATCAACTGACTGTCCAGCTTGGAGTCGTCCTTGATGTGCTGGTCCATTGGCGTCAATGTCGCTCCGGGACCGATATTGTTGACCGTGATGTTGTGCGGCGCGAGTTCGACCGCAATGGTCCGCATCAGCATCCGGATGCCGCCCTTGCTGGCGCAATACGCCGAGTTCGTCAGCAGCGGCAGGTCTTCGTGGATCGACGAGATGTTGATGATGCGGCCGCCGTCCCCCTGCTTGATCATCTGCTTCGCGGCTGCCTGCGAGCACAGAAAGGTGCCGGTCAGGTTGACGGTGATGATCTTCTGCCACTCCTCGAGCGGGTAGTCGACGAAGTTGAAACCCTTCTCCACACCGGCGTTGTTGACCAGGATATCCAGCCGGCCAAAGCTTTCCACGGTCTGCTGCACCAGGCGGTTGGCATCTTCCGGCTTGGAAACGTCCGCCGCGCAAGCGATGGCCTTGCCGCCTGCCTGCTTGATATCGTCCAGGGTCTGCTGTGCCTTCTCCTGCGGCCCAATGTGGTCGACCACCACGCTTGCGCCCGCTGCGGCCATCGCCTTTGCGATCGCCTGGCCAATGCCCGTAGCTGCCCCTGTTACCACCGCAACCTTGCCCTGCAACTCCATCTCGTCCTCCGGAAGTACCTGCTCGCAAACTGTTTGCGATGCCTACTTCGATGCACCAACAAGGCAGGGCGTGCGTCGGCCGGCAAGGGCGCAAACCGGCGCCGATGGCCAGTACGATAGACGCATGGAGTTTCCAGTCATACGTCTGCGACGCCTGCGTCGCTCAGAAGCCATGCGGGCGCTGGTCCGCGAGACTCACCTCCGCCCCGGGCAGTTGATTTACCCACTCTTCATCTGCCCCGGCGAGGGCATCCGACGGCCGATCGCCTCCATGCCAGGCGTCTTCAACCTGTCGCTCGACGAGGCCATTAAGGGAGCGCGGGAGGCAGCCGCGCTCGGCATCGGCGGGCTGCTGCTGTTTGGCCTGCCGGAGAGCAAGGATGACGAGGGCTCCGGCGCCTGGGCCGAGGACGGCATTGTGCAGCGTGCGCTGCGGGCCATGAAGGCTGATCGCGCACTCGATCGCCTGATCCTGATCGCCGATGTATGCCTGTGTGAGTACACCAGCCACGGCCACTGCGGCCTGATTGCCCGTGACGGCGAGCACGCCGACGTGGCCAATGACGCCAGTCTGCCATTGCTGGCCCGCACCGCAGCCTCGCTGGCCGTGGCCGGGGCGGATATTGTGGCGCCGAGCGACATGATGGATGGCCGGGTTGCCGCCATGCGTGAAGCGCTCGATCGCGCCGGCCGGCAGGACACGCCGATCCTGAGCTATGCCGCGAAGTTTGCCAGCGCGTTCTATGGCCCCTTCCGCGAGGCAGCCGACTCCGCCCCGCAGTTTGGCGACCGGCGCAGCTACCAGATGGACGGCGCCAACGCACGCGAGGCGATGCGCGAGATCGAGCAGGACATGGCGGAAGGGGCAGACATGATCCTGATGAAGCCCGCGATGCCGTACCTCGACATCCTCCACGCGGCGCGGCAGCGGTTTGATGTGCCGATCGGGGCCTACCAGGTTTCGGGCGAGTACAGCATGCTGCAGGCGGCATTCGCCCGCGGCTGGCTGGAGCCGGAGCGCACCATGATGGAGTCGCTGCTAAGCCTGCGACGGGGTGGGGCAGACTTTATCGTCACCTACTTTGCCAAGGATGCGGCGCGCGTCCTGGCCTGAGCCGGCGACTTGCCGCGAGTCAGCCAGGCTCGCGGCATCCTGAGTACCTCGGCGGGAGTCTCGGCCGGGGCGGCCCCACCCTGCGACCGCAAGGGCTGTGCGTCATCCAATAGAATGAATGAACTAAGAGCTGAAACGGACGGGAGCACGCTGTGGCAGAGACGGTGTTTGATCTGGTAGTCGTGGGCGGCGGTCCCGCCGGGTATACGTGTGCGATCCGCGCGGCGCAGTACGGCCTCAAGGTAGCGCTGGTGGAGAAGACGGACAAGCTGGGCGGCACGTGCCTGCACTGGGGCTGCATTCCGACCAAGTCCATGCTGTTTTCAGCCGAGCTGTGGGATCACCTGAAGCATGCGGACCGGTACGGCATCGAGGTGAAGGACCCGCAGGTGAACTGGCAGGGTGTGCTGGCGCGCAAGAACGACGTGATCACCAAGCACACCAAGGGTCTTGACTTCCTGATGAAGAAGAACAAGATCACGGTGGTGCGCGGCTACGGACGCCTGACCGGTGCAGCCAAGGATGGCGTGCACACGGTGGATGTGGACCTTGAAGGAAAGAAGGAGCAGGTCAAGGCGAAGAAGATTGTGATCGCGACGGGCTCGGACGCGCGCATGCTGCCTGGCTATCAGCCGGACGACACCATCATGACCAACATGGAGATCCTGACAATACCGGCTATCCCCAAAAGCATGGTGGTGATCGGCTCGGGCGCGGTGGGCGTGGAGTTTGCGTCGGTCTTCAAGAGCTTTGGCTGCGACGTCACGATCATCGAGGCGTTGCCGCGCATTGTGAACGCGGAGGACGAAGAGATCTCAAAGGAGCTGCTGCGGCTGTACAAGAAGCGTGGCATCGAGGTTTTTGTTTCGGCCAAGGTCGACAAGATGGAGAAGACGGCAGAGGGTGTCTCGGTCCACTTCACGACGTCCGCCGGCAAGGGTGAGGTGAAGAAGGCGGAGAAGGTTCTGGTGGCCGTGGGACGTGCTCCCCGCACGACCGACATCGGCCTTGAGAAGACCAACATCAAGCCCGATCGCGGCTTCATCATGACGAACGAGTGGATGGAGACGACGGAGCCGGGCGTGTATGCGATCGGCGACATCGTCGGCGGGCTGCCGCAGCTGGCGCACGTGGGTGCGATGAGCGGCCTGGTTGTCGCTGCCAAGCTGGCGAACCGCTATGCGCGGGCAGTGCGGCGTGATCGCATCCCGGGCTGCACCTACTGCGACCCGCAGATTGGCTCCGTGGGCCTGACCGAGGCGCAGGCCAAGGAGAAGGGGCTGCAGGTGAAGGTCGGCAAATTCCCGTTTGTTGGCAACTCCAAGGCGACCATCCTGGATGCGCACGACGGCTTCGTGAAGGTGGTCTCGGATGCGAAGTACGGCGAGGTGCTGGGCGTCCACATCATCGGGCCCAATGCGACGGAGCTGATCGCCGAAAGTGTAACCGCGATGGAGCTGGAAGCGACGATCGAGGAGCTGATGTTTACGATCCACGCTCATCCCACGCTGGCGGAGAGCATGCTGGACGGCTTCTCGAGCGTGGAAGGCATGGCAGTGAACGTCTAGCTTCCACAACGCTGGCGTTCGGAAGGGCGGCTTTCCCGTGTGGGAGTGCCGCCCTTTCTCTTGCTAGGCGCCGAGGCCGATCGCATCAAGCCGACCAATGGCTTGCTGGGGCAGGGTGAGATCTGCGCCAGCCAGGTTCTCCCGCAGGTGGCCGACGGAGGACGTTCCCGGGATGAGCAGGATGTTGGGGGAGCGCTGCAATAGCCAGGCCAGGGCAACCTGCATGGGCGTCGCTCCGAGCTCGCTGGCGACCTCGTCCAGGGCGGCCGATTGCAGGGGCGAGAAGCCGCCAAGCGGGAAGTAGGGAACAAACGCGATGCCCTGGTCCGCGAGGGTCTGGATGAGAGCGTCGTCTGTGCGGTTGGCCAGGTTATACAGGTTCTGGACGCAGACGATCTTCGTGATGCCCTGGCCGACCGCAACCTGTTCGGCTGTGACGGTGCTGAGGCCGATGTGCTCGATGAGACCGTCCTGCTGCAGCTCGGCCAGAACCGTGAGGGACTCTTCGAGCGACTCGGGCTCGTCGCCATGCGGCACGCCGAGGCGAAGGTTCACGATCTGCAGCCGGTCGCGCCGGAGGTTGCGGAGGTTATCGTGTACTGCGCTGACGAGGGCATCGCGGGTGAGGGCGCGATTCCAGGATTTGTCGTCGCCGCGCTTTGCACCTACTTTGGTTACGATGACGAGATCTTCCGGGTAAGGATGGAGCGCTTCGCGGATGAGCTCGTTGGTGACGTGTGGGCCGTAGAAGTCACTTGTGTCGATGTGGTTGACACCGGCGGCGACGGCTTCGCGCAGCACGGCAAGCGCGCCATCCCTGTCTCGTGGTGGACCCCAGACCTGTGGTCCGGCGAGCTGCATGGCGCCGTAGCCGATGCGATTCACCTGCAGGGTCGTGCCGGGAAAAGAGAACGATCCGCCGAGTTTCTCCTGTGTTGCCATTGCGCTGTTCCTCCGTGGTGCGGTTGGTCGTCTGCCAACATGTGGTTAGATGAAGAGAGCTTCAGGTTAGGAGTTCGCATTTGCCTGGTCTTTCCCGCGCAGTCTTTGAGCCCCGTAAATCGCCGGTTCAGGCGCGCTCGGCGGCCAGTGTGCAGGCCATCCTGGACGCAACCATTCAGGTTCTGCTGGCCGCCGGCAAGGAGCGGCTGACGACCACCAGTGTGGCGTTGCGGGCGGGTGTGTCTGTGGGCACGCTGTACCAGTACTTTCCGAACAAGAGCGCGCTGCTACAGGCTGTTCTGAAGCGGCACCTGGATGCAGTGGCAGAGGCCGTGGAGCGCGTGGGCCGAGAACAGCGGGGCGCGACGCTGGAGAGCATGGCCGAGGCGCTGATTACGGCGTTCTTTGCGGCGAAGATGGAGTCTCCCCGGACGAGTGCGGCGCTCTATGCCGTGAGCTCCGATGTGGACGGGCTGCGGATTGCGAAGGAGATGGCCGAACGCACGGAGGCGGCGATCACGGCGATGCTCGACAGTGCTCCAGTGCGGCTGGCGAGCGAGTCGCGCCTGGTGGCAACGGTGCTCTTTGGCGCCATGGCCGGGGTGAGCCGGCACCTGCTGCAGGCAAAATCTCCGGAGAAGAGCCTGGGCGCGCTTCGCGGCGAGCTGATCAATTTTGCGGGCGCGTACCTGCAGGCTTCAGCGATGCCGCAACGCTCTGCGGATCCGGCGGGTGCGCTGCGATGATTGTGCAGCTGCTGCACCTGCCGCGCACACCGTTTGGCGAAGCCCTGCTGCTGCAACAGCGGCTGGCTGCGGCGAGGAAGCGCGGGGAGATTGCGGACACGCTGCTGCTGCTGGAGCACCCGCCTGTGCTGACGCTGGGCCGCAACGCGGCGCGGGAGAACATTCTGGCCGCACCGGAGCTGCTTGCGCGGCGAGGGGTGGAGGTGCATGAGATCAATCGCGGAGGCGATGTGACCTACCATGGGCCGGGGCAGCTGATCGGGTACCCGATCGTGGACCTGCGGGGGGATCTGCCAGGGAAACGCGGGCCGCATCTGGGGCCAGTCGACTTTATGCGCTTGCTGGAGGAGGTGTTGATCCGCGCGTGCCATGACTTTGGGGTGCCGACGGAGCGGGTCGCCGGGCGCACGGGTGTGTGGACGCTGCCGGGCGGATCGGTTGCCGAGAAGAAGGTCGCGGCCCTTGGCATTCATGTCTCGCAGGCGGTGACGACGCATGGCTTTGCGCTGAATGTCACACCCGATCTGCGGGAGTTTGAGTGGATCGTGCCGTGCGGCATTGCGGATCGGGGCGTGACGTCACTGGAGCTTGAAGCCGATGCCGCCACAGATCCCACGATGGAGCGGGCGGCGGCTTCCGTGGCGCGCCACTTTGGCCGTGTCTTTGCGCGGCAGATGCTTGCGGTGGAGACGGTGGAGGATCTCTTTCGGGAAGCCGGGGCGGCGAAAGCCGACGATGGCCGAGCCGCCGTATAATCACGGTGCCTGCCAGAGCTGCGCGCAGCCGCGCCTGGCCACCGCAAAAGGAGCCTCATGCCGACCGAAGTAGTTATGCCGCAGATGGGCGAGTCTATCACCGAGGGAACGATCACCAAGTGGCTGAAGAAGCCGGGCGATGCGGTGGAGCGCGACGAGCCGCTGTTTGAGATTTCAACGGACAAGGTGGATGCGGAGATTCCTTCGCCCGCGGCCGGAACGCTGGCAGAGATCAAGGTGCCGGAAGGCACGACGGTGACGATCAACACCGTGGTGTGCACGCTGGGCGAGGCAGGCAGCAGCAACGGTGCAGCCGCTCCGGCGAGCAGCAGCACAACGGAGACTGCGGCGCAGCCCTCGGCTGACACGACGGAGTCTGCGGCGATCGATGCCACGGGTGCGCAGAACAACTACCCGGCTCCTGTTCCCGGCACGTCGGCCGCGCCCATGGGCGTTCCGCCAGACGCGTCCGCAGCGGAACAAACGCCGGCGGAGGATGCAACGGCGACGGAAGTTCTTATGCCGCAGATGGGCGAGTCCATCACCGAAGGAACGATCACCAAGTGGCTGAAGCGCGTAGGGGACTCCGTGCAGCGCGATGAGCCGCTCTTTGAGATCTCTACCGACAAGGTGGATGCAGAGATCCCGTCTCCCATCGCAGGCAAGCTGGCCGAGATCAAGGTCGAGGCCGGCAAGACGGTGGGCATCAACTCCGTTGTAGCGCTGATCGGCGGTGGGGAAGGGAAGGCTGCGACGTCGCGGCCCGCCGCCCCACCGGCTGCTAGTGTGCCGCAGGCTGCGCCTGCCGCGCAGCAGAACGCCAAGCCGTCCGCGGCTCCCGCTGGCGAAGCGCAGCAGGCGTCGCAGGCCGGACCGCTTCGCTCTTCGCCGCTGGTGCGCAAGATCGCGGCAGATAATGGAGTCCAGCTTTCGCAGGTTGCTGGCACAGGTGCTTCGGGTCGCATTACGAAATCGGACATCCAGGGCTTTATCGCCACGGGCACCCCACCTCAGCAGGCTGCTCCCGCGGCGCCGGCCGCCGGCACCGTGCAGCCAGCGGCGAGCTACACGCAGGCAGAGTCCGCAAAGGCCACAACCGCTCCCGCAAAGGCAGCGACTGCCACGCCGACGTTGGCTGGCGAGCTTGTGCCGATGACGAAGATGCGGTCGATCATTGCGAAGCGCATGGTGGAGTCGAAGGCGACAAGCGCTCACGTTCACACAGTCTTCAAGGTGGACATGACGCGGATCGTGCGGCTGCGTGAGAAGGAAAAGGCGAAGTACGAGCAGCGCAATGGCGTGAAGTTGACCTACATGCCGTTCATCACGCGCGCTGTTGTGCAGGCTCTTCGCAAGCACGCGATCATCAATGCCGGAACGCAGGGCGACAACATTCTCTACAACAAGAACATCAACATCGGCATTGCGGTGGCGCTGGACTGGGGCCTGATCGTTCCGGTGATCAAGCAGGTAGAAGAGAAGAGCTTTCTGGGCGTTGCGCGTGCGATCGTTGACATCGCGGATCGGGCACGAAATAAGAAGCTCGCTCCGGACGAGGTTGCCGGTGGCACCTTTACGCTGACCAACTCGGGGATCTTTGGCGAGCAGTTCGGCACACCGATCATCGCGCAGCCGCAGTCCGCGATCCTTGGCATTGGCGGCTTGAATAAAGAAGCTGTTGTATTGACTGACAAAGATGGACAAGACACCATCGCCGTGCGGTCGATTCAGCGGTTCACGCTCGGGTTTGACCATCGCATCATTGATGGGTCAGACGCCGGCAAGTTTATGACCGACTTCAAAGGCTTCCTGGAGAACTGGTCGGAAGATCTCGGCTAGAACCATGCGCGACTGCGGGCGGGGTGAGGTCGACACAGACCCTCCCCGCCCGTATTTGCGTTTAGAGGCGGCGCTTCGCTTCCATCACTCGCCCGACAGCCTGATCCGCAGTTGCACCGATAGCGCTGAGGTGTCCCATCTTCCGCCCTCGCCGGGGCTTCAGCTTTTCGTATAGATGCAGTTTCACGCCTTCTACCTCAAGCGCCAGGTCGAAGCGGGGCTCTCGCGAAGTGCCGTCTGCCTCCAGCCACACCTCCCCAAGCAGGTTCACTATGGCTGCTGGCTGAACCAACGCCACATCTCCCAAGGGCAGGTCGCAGACGGCTCTCACAAGCTGCTCAAACTGGCTGGTCACACAGGCGCGTTCGCTCGCGTGATAACTATTGTGAGGGCGGGGCGCTAGTTCGTTGACCAGCAATTGCCCCTGCGTGGTTACAAATAGCTCAACGGCCAGAACGCCCTCGAGCACAAACGTGTCAGCGATGCCACGGGCGATGTGTTCTGCTTCTTCGCGCAGGCCATCTGCGATCGGCGCAGGGATGACGCTCCATTCAAGGATCTGGTTCTCGTGATGGTTGAGCGCGGGGGGGTACACGGCGACGTCACCGCTTGGCGACCGCGCCACGAGGACGCTGATCTCGCGATCGAGGTCAACTGCCTTCTCCACAATGCCTTCCTGCTCGCCCAGAGCCTCCCAGGCACCACGGATCTCCAGGTCAAAGTCAGCGCCCGGCTGAAAGCCGACCTTGCCCTGCCCGCGGCCGTCATAGCCGCCATGGGCGCTCTTGCAGAAGCATTGGCCGCCCAAAGCAGGCACTGCTGCCCGTAACTCCTCGAGTGACTTGACCGCGCGGAAGTCTCCGACAGGGAAACCATTGCGACGCAGCCAGTTCTTCTGCTCAACACGATTTTGAATGATGCCCAGCATGGCCCCGCCGGGCCGCACGGGGGCAAAGCTCGCCGCGGCATCCATGCTTCGAGGCGCGATCTGCTCGATCTCGAGCGTCACCACATCACAGCCTCGCGCCAGGTTCGCGGCCTCGCGGCTGTCGTCCCAACCGGCTTCGATACAGGCATCCACGACGAAGCGGGCAGGACATGCCGGGTCCGGATCAAGCACCTGGATGCGGTAGCCCATGGCCCTTGCCGCCATGGCGGTCATCCGGCCAAGTTGGCCTCCACCGAAGATTCCTATCGTCGCTCCGGGGAGGATCGGATCGCGTCGTTGCAGCCTGCCCTCGGTGACCTGAGGCTCATTTGTAGTTGGGGTGTTCTCGCTCATCGCACAGCCTCGCCTTCAAGGCTTTGGTCCAGCACCTCGGCTGTCCGCTGCTCTCGCCACGCTGCCAACCGGTCCTGAAGCGCTCCATCGGTTGTGGCGAGGATAGCCACGGCAAGCAGGCCTGCGTTCATCGCGCCGGCTGCTCCGATAGCGAGCGTGCCGACCGGAACGCCGCGGGGCATCTGCACGATGGATAGCAACGAGTCCATGCCCTGGAGTGCGGTTGAGGGCACGGGCACGCCGAGTACCGGCACAACAGTCTTCGCGGCCAGCATCCCAGGCAGGTGCGCCGCCCCTCCCGCGCCCGCGATGATGACCCGCAGCCCACGCTCCCGCGCCGTCGCTGCATACTTCATCAGCAGGTCCGGTGTTCGGTGGGCGGACACAATGCGCGCCTCATACCGAACCCCGAACTCCTCGAGTACCTCAACCGCTCCTCGCATCACCGAGTAATCGGTCTTGCTGCCCATCAACACGCCGACTAGCGGCTCCGATATCGTCGCCCGATCCATCGGCAGATTATACGGTTCCTCCCCGTTCCGCCCGCATAGGAGTTCCTTTGAAGCGAGGCATGGGCATGCCGCTTGGCGCGCCAGCGCATGGCCTAGTGTCTGCGGAAGTAATCCAGCGCGAGATGAATCATCGTCAGCATGCCCCCCATAGCTCCGGCAACGCCCTTGAGTCGCTGCACGCTGCGCTCATGCCGATCCACGCGCTCCTCCAGTTGATGCAATCGCCCCGGCTCTCCGATGCCCATAACCTGCCGCATTTGCGCCTTCAAGACACTTAAATCTGCTAACACCTGTCCTTCAAATTCTGTCATCGCTCTCCTCCTTTGCCTGCTTTACCCCACAGGCACGTTTGTCACAATGCCGCTCGAACGCCAGGAATACAGCGGCGGTGTTGATCCGTCATACGCCCTCACGTAGAAGCGTTCCGTCATCGCTGCTCGCGGAATGGAGAAGCCCCGCACAGGGCTTCGCAGCACCAGGTCTGCATCCACGCCTGGCCCAAACCCGCCATCGCGTCGTCGCACTTCGAAGCCACCGTTCGTCGGTGCGGCCATCCCTGCATCGATTTGGATCGCCGTCGTCGACATCGCTGTGATTGTCAGTCCAGTCAGATCGGGCACGCCCGCCGTTACATCCGCCAATGGCAACAGGCTGCCCGGCACGTCTCCCGCGAGCGTCTCCGTCAGATGCAGCGAGGGCGGTGCCACCCAGTCATTGGCAAAGGTCACCTCTTGCTCAATCACCTCCGGAGCCGCAGCTCCGTCTCGCACGGTCACTTCGCGAGCCAGCACCAGCGCCGCGTCCGGAACACCGCCAAGGCTCAACATGTCACCTGGCCAGATGTCCGGCAGCTCCTCGGCAGTGTAGCTGCCCTCCAACGCCGCCGTTCGGCTTGCTCCGAGTGCGAGCACAGCCGCCGCGGCCGCCGCGCAGTCTTCCGTGCTGCGTGCCACCGGGGATAGCACACTACCTGTCCAGGCCGCGGTACCCGGCAGGCCGCCTGAAGCTTCGGCAGCAATACTTGCTGCGTTTACCACGCGAGCCACGGCACGCTGCGACGTGCGATACAGCACCGAAAGCCGCTCTCCTGCTGCAGGCACGCGCCCAGAAAAGAAGCGCAACTCTCCATCCGCAGAGATGGAGCTATCGACGCCCTCGCCCGCAAGCCCCATCAACCTGGTCGATGTCGAACCGGCCGGCGTGGTATCGCGGATCCAGGCCGAGCCCGTTGACGTCAGGCGTAATGACCCGACAGATCCGATCAACTGCACGCTGTTCACCGGCGCCCACGTCACACTCGCCGGAGACGCAGGGATCTGGCCGTCGAATAGCACCGTCACCGGGGTATTTGAAGAGGCGCCAAGGTCCCGCACCTCCAGCACCACCGAGACAGGGGCGGAGACAAGGCCACCGCCGAAGTTATGCACCAGCCCGTCCACTCCCGCGTAGTACGTCTGTCGCACACGTTGCATTGCCGCGCACCAAACCCGCAGGCGCAGAACGTAGCTATGCCCCGCAACCAGCGTGAACACTGTGCCGGCCTTCGCCCCTCCAATGAGTGGACCCACCGTAGTCGAGCCAGAGGCCTGCCGCACATCAAAGCCCGCAACACACGTCGCCCGGCTTACATTCCCGCTGTAAAGCCCCAGCAGCACACCGTCGCTGCCCTGGCTTAAGGAGACAGCGCCCGCCTCTGCTACCAAGCCGCCCGCCAGCTCCACATCCCCAATGGACTGCAGCGTGGTGTCGCCATCTGACCCGTCTCCACCACCAAGCAGCAACCCCGCGGATCCAAGGCTGAGGTGCGCGCCAGGATCGCTCGCTGACCATATCTGACCGTTCAGCACAGCCCCGGAGAAGTGGTCTTCAACAAGCGTCGCGCTCTCTCCCGTTCTGCTGTGACGGAGTGCCCGTCAGCTGGAAGACTGCGGTAGACCCGTCTCCCTGGAAGACCTCTGTGACATACGCCCCGGCCTCCATAGGTCCTGATACGGTTGCATCGTTCACCAAGGGGCGGGCATGTCGAATACGTAACCGGTTCGGCTGCATGGTGCCGCTGCCGAAGTCGCAGGCATGACTCGTAGCCCCGATTGCCTGCAGCTGTACCGCACCACCAAGCACCCGATAGCAGGAATAGCTCGCACTCGCGATCGACGCCGCGTTAGCACTCCAACTCTTGCCTGGATGCAGGCGTGCCATGCCCGTCGCCAGCACCTGTCCCGTCGTCTGGCTCGCAAACCGGGTGGGGTCTACCCGGCTCGTGAGCGACTGCAGCAACGTGGCCCCGCTCAGTCCAAAGCTTTCCCCTCCCGCAATCACGCCCTGCCGGTCCAGCAACCAGTCGTCACTCTCCGCCAGCACACGAGCGCGGTAGGCTCCTCCTGTCGTCTCTTCGCCCGCGTAGACCCGTTCTGGCTCAACCGTCAGGTAGCCCGTAAACAACACCGTTCCATCCGTAATCCGCAGTGCGACCACACGCGCCAGTCGCTGCGGCGGCTTCTTCGGTCCACTCAGCAGTTCGCAGCCAAATCTGGAGGGTTGGTTGAGCTTGCGCACAATCTCCATCCTGCCTTCGGCCGCAACCTGGTCCGTGTAGTCCACCGCTCCCAGTCCATCCAGGTTGTCGATCAGCAATCTCACTCCAGCACCGTCTCTTCCTTACGCTGCAGCCCACGCATCGTTCGCACCTCGTCCACCGTCAGCACACCTGCGTTCAGCAAGGCGATCTGCATGTCTACCTCTTCACTCTCGTTCCGGGTAACCAGGTCGTTGAAGCGGAACTCAAACTCACGCCACCCAAGCTTTTTTGCAAACAGGTCCCGCGTGATGTGTTCTTCCAGCAGCTTAGCCACCGGAACCACTGCGCTCTGAAAAGCCTCGTCGGCCATCTCGCCTGCAGTTGAACGGTTCACATCATGCTGTAGTCCCAGCAGCATCGGCGGCAGGTCAAAGGCATTCGCGATCAGCCGCAGCAAAAATTCCTGCCATTGCAGGCGTAGGTCGGCGTCCGTTCCTCCCGCAAATCGCAGCACCTCCGGCTTCTGCTCCGTCGAGAGGATGGGCACCCGTCCCGTTCCTTCCATCTCGTCCTGCCACCAGCGGATCAGGCGATCATGCTGCTCCGGTGTCACGTCGTCCACCCACAGCGCGTATGGCGAAACTGAATTAGAAGCCAGCTTCCCCGCATACCGCCCCGCACTCAGCAGCTGGTTCACCGTCTCAAACGCAACCTCCAGTCTTCCCAGGCCGAATGGCGTATGTGTCCGAGGGTTCAGCCGCAGATACATCAACTCGTCATCCAGCAGCGGCGTAGCAGAGGCCAGGCCAGGCGTGCCGTGAGCCTGCGCATAGCGCGGCTTGTTCACTTCCCCGCGCCACTCGCCGTCTATTTGGATCGTCGAGCCATCCACGGCCCACAGTTGGAACGGGCGCGCATCATCGCCGGTCGCTCGCATCTCGACCGCTCCATACCCACCTACCAGAATGTCTTCCAGCACTTGCTCCCAGAGCACCCGAAAGCTGTCGCTGGCATTTGGCTCCTCCAGGCAGAGTCGCAAAGCGTTCATCCGCTCCGTCGCCTGCTCCACCTCGCCGGCCTGGTAGCCTCGCCGCACCCGAATCTGCCAATCCATGCTGGCGATCTTGTCCTTCACCACATTCAGCGCTCGACGAACAACAGGCGTCTCGGAAAAACGGCGCAAATTGGCCTGAGTTGGCTTTGGCATCGCGCCCCCGCCCAGCCGAATCGCGCCCCCATACCCTGCTCCCGGGAACAGCATCATGGGCAGAGCTGCAGTCTTTCGCTCACGCTGCTTGTCTGCACTCGCCTCAACCTCAAGCTCTCCCGCCAGGCCACCTGCGAACTCCTGCAGCTTCAGCCACGCACCCCGCACGCTCTCTTCAAACCCCATCTGTCCTCCCTTCGCCGCCTTGCCACAGCGCCATCCAGAGACTCGCTCTGGCCATGTCGCCAAATAGAAACGCCGCCTCAAAGAGGGCGGCGTTCTCCGGATCAATCCCAACTCACCAGGTCTTAAAGCATCAGTTCCTCTCGAGCCAGTGCAGCCAACTCCGGCAGCCCCTCTGTGGTCACGACGCCAATCTTCAACGTCTCGAGCGCATCCACCGCAAACTGCCAGCCTGTCGCGGAGTCCACCGCATCCCGCGGTTCCACAACGGCCGTCAACCGCAGCGCTGCACCCTCCTGCCGGTGCACGCCCTCCCGCAAACGGCTGGCAGAAAACGCCATCGTCTTCGCCATCGTCGCGTCGTGTCGCAAGGAAACTGCTTGAATCATCCTCACTGCGCGCTCCCCCTCTGCATCCTCCACCCGGTAGCCACAATCGATGCGCAAGCGATCACCAGGCCCGGTGTACTCCGCTGCGGCAATCTCCTTCCGCATCAGTCCCCACAGACCCGTCCGCTCGAACTCGCGCCGCATGCTCCGCAGCACCCCAGCACGTCCTGTTCGCTCCGCCGACTGCAACACCCGCTGCACCGGTCGCGGTGTCACGTACATCCGCATCAGGAGATCCAGTTCCGTCTCCATCGCCTCAGCCAGGCAGCCCCTCTCCTCCGTGAGCTGCAGCCCTGTCGAGAACGAGCTGCAGGCCACCGCAAGAAGTGCTCGCCTGTCATCATCCTGCTCCACCACCGCAAGTCGTTGCGCCAACTCCTCCGCAAGTTCTCGTAATACCTCGACCTCGAGCCCACCACCCATCGCTCGGACCCGACTCCAATCGTCTGCGAACCGCACCATCACTCGCCCCCCCGGCCAGGGCTCGCGCAGCACCACGCCGATCGTCACAAACTCCCCTCGCACGACATCCGGCACCCATCGCAGCAGTTGAAAGGCAAGCTGCACCTGCTCTTGCAACATCACATCACTCCTGCAGCTACAGGCCAGCCCGCACCCACGGCCACGCTCACCCTGCTGCGCCATGCCGGAAATGGCATTCGGTCGGACTCGCGAAAGGCCTCAATCAACTCGCGCACGCCCTTGCGCCGCCGCAGCAACTCCTCCACAAGCTGTTCCAGCGCCGCAACCCCGCCGCCGCACCACTCCGGTGGAATCTCCTCCGCTATGGTCCACACCGTCTCGGCTCGCATCGCCTCGAGGCGCGACAGCCAGGGCTCAAAGCTCTCCCATCCCGTCACTCCCTCGTACACGCAGTTCCGCCCGTACACTCCGCGTTTCGCGGTGTCCGGAAAGCTCCATTCACCGGCGTTGAAGCAGAAGCCCTGGTCGATAAACAGGGCGCGCCATGCCCTCTGGCGAGCACCGCGCACAAACACTGCCTGCCGCCCGTTGCAGTTCCCCGTCCATTTGTCGAGCACCAGCATCCCTGCAAAAGCCTTCGCATTGCGGACCTCGCGAAGCGTCGCCTCGGGCAGGTAGTCCATCACCTGCCCACCCTCTTCGCCGCCGGCATAGTCACATCCGAACTGCAGTCCCGCTCGACACCGCTCCCGCTTTCCAGCGCCCACCTCCACCCATAGATCCGGCGAGTTCGCCACCAGCCACTCACTCACCTCCACAATCTCCGTCTTCGGCACCGGAAGTCCCAGGGCGCCCGCCAATCGCGTCGCCAGCCACTCATTTGCGAGCACCCTCACTCCCTGCGGATTGTTCTGGAACTTCACCACCAGCAAGCGGCCGTCCGCCCCAAGCATGAGCTGACTCTGCGCCCCTCCACGCATACGCCCAATTGCCTGAACCGCTTGCACCGCCACCGTCGCTACCTCGCTTCGCTACCCTAGCGTTCCTGCGCCCGCACGCCCATCCCTCCTCCGTGCCATCACGCCTGCTCGTCCCGTAGCCAGCAGCTCTGCTCGCACAGCATGGCCAATCGCCGTGGCCATCACGCAGTCGTCATGCGTCCCTGCTGCCGCCCCCGTGCCACCCCCGGGTAGCGTCACGTAGCTTCGACACTCCGCCAGCAGCCTTCGGCTTTCAAAGAGCCACGGCTCCTCTACCAGCAGCGATCCCAGCCGGCTCACAACGTTCGGCTTGCTTGCCGCAGTGGTCAGCCACCCCGGCTGTCCATGCTGCTCATAGAGCGTCACCTCGCCGCCCATCGCCAGGTAAGCCAACACCCCCGCCCCATGGTTGTTCCGTTCCACCACCACAATCGCCCTCCCATACTCGCGCGTTAGCGCTACCACCTCAGCCGCCAGGTCGCGCGCAGATAGGTGCTTCCGCAACTCCGCGCACTGCAGGCCTGTCTGCATCTCCAGCACCTCAATCACCGAGTAGTCCCCGTCTGTTCCACCCCCGGCAGTATCCACCGCCAGCAGATAGTCGCGACCCGCAACCGGCGGCAGCCACACCTCCAGCGCCCCCGCCTGCCGCGTCTCCATCGGCCCGCGCAGCTGGTGCATTCGCCGCTCAATTGCAGCAGCGTCGAAGCAGCCCTCCCCACTTGCCCGAAAGCAACTCGCCGCATCTTCGGCAAACTCCTGCAGCCGCAGCTGCCGATACTCTCCCTCCAACCCCCGCCGAAACCCTATCTGTTCCGCGCTCAGTCCGTGCTCCTGCACCAGAGCCAGCTCCTGCTCGGTCATCTTGCTCACAGGTGGCCCAACATACTCCCGCTCCATCCACCATGGAAAAAAGTGCTGCCGCAATCCCTTCTCTTTCGCGCTCTGCCATTCGTCATAGAAACATCCAAACGCCCCGTTCGCCGTAGACTCCAGGACAGTCTCACCTCCCGGGGCCAGGGCGGCCCGCAGCCCGGCCAGGGTCGCCGCAGCATCTCCCGGCCAGTGGCCCAGCTCGCTGCAGTGCAGGTGCTGGATCGTCAGCCCTCTCCCCGCGTTCGCATCGCTCGCGCTCAGCACACGAAATTCGCTATCAATCTCTGCAAACCGCATCTGCCCCGCATTCGACCGACTCAGCCGCAAGCTCCCCTCGCGCAGCTCCTCCGGCAGACCCTCGTAGAAACGCCGCACTATGCGGAAGATTCCCTCAGCCGCCTCACGTGTCTGCGCCACCTGCACCGTCAACACGCCTTTTCGCGTGATCGTCTTCAAGAAGAACAAGCCACTCACCCACGTGCTCATCCCCATCTGCCGTGCCTTCAGAACAATGTTCCGCCGCCCACGCCGCTGCTCAAAGGCACGCTGGCAAGCGTTCGCTCGCAGCGGCAACTCCATCCCGTTCCGGTCGCGCACGCGCAGCAACTGTTCCGACATCCACATCGCAACACTCTGCCCACCGAGACCCACCGGTCGTCGCTCCAGCTCCTTGCCGAGCGCCAGCAACTCGCCCAACTCCCACCCTACATTGCTCATCTCTCACCTCTCGCCGCCCATCCAGGCGCCCGCGCCTTCCCTGGGCAAAGCGACACGGCCGTCAGCGGCGCTGCTCGCACCTCGTCCCTGCTGCACACAACAAAATGCCCCCACCGCAGCGGATCCTGCGATGGAGGCACTCAGGAAAGGCACCTTCGTCTACTGCAGGACGCGCACGTTGTAGCTGATCGCCTTCGGAGTCACCGCACTCACCGCGCACACCTGCACCGAAACCGTTCCCGCGCTGGTCACAGCCGCGCTCAGCATCGTCAACCCGCTCGGCAGGCTTCCGTCACTCGCACTCACCGCCACCGGCGCGCCCACAGTCGCTCCCGTCACCGCAACGGTTCCGCTCGCGCAGCTTCCCGCTGCCAGCGCGGACCCTCCAATGCTGCCCGTCCTGCCAGACAGAACACCGCCGAAATTCGACGCCGTCAGCCCGTTCGGGAAGTTGCATGCGCCGTTCGGTCCGCACTGCATGGCCACCGTGTGTGTCGAGTAGTTATCGGCGTTCATATCCAGCGTGTACTGCCCGGTCGTGTTGTTCGACATCCTCCAGTTGCGTGATCCGCTCGGCGCTCCACTGTTCACGAAGTGAAACTCCGCCAGCGCGCCACCGCTCCCACCGGAGATCACGATCAGCCGTGACGAGCCGCTTCCCGCGATCTGCAGATTGCTCCCATCAGCACCGCTCACCGCGCTCCAGGACGTCGGCGTGCACGTTCCGACCCCCTGGTTCGTTCCACTCAAAAACCAGTTGCACCCAGTCACCTTCAGCGTGCTGAACGTTCCCGCTGCTGGCGTCTGCCCACCAACGGCTGCACCGTCCAGAGTGCCTCCCGTGATGGCTGTGCTCTGGATCGTTCCCCCCGTGATAGCAGCCGTTCCTGAGGCTCCTCCGCTTCCGCCGGAGGCGGCCGTCGGCGCCGCCCAGCTGCCGTCTTCTCGCAGAAAGCGCGTCGTCCCCGTCGTTGCCCCCGGGTCAGGCACCGCTCCTGGAGCATGAGCAGTGCCCGAAGCGCCAAATACCGGCAGCCGCGCCGCCTTCAGCACGCCAGTGCTCACGTTGGACGCGTCCAGAGCGCCGTTCAATGTCGTGGCAGAAACACTCGGAGCGCTCAACCCCGTCGGGGAAAACGAGAAGCTCCCCCCACGCAGCGCAAACACCATCGCACTCGTCTGCGGCTGGTAGCTCACCGTGTCCTGCCCCGCACTGGAGTCCATCTCGAACAGGTTGTATCCGGAGTTCCACTTACTGCAACCGTGCGAGTTACAGTGCAACGTAAACACACTTCGCTCACCTGCCTGCGCCTCCAGCACGCGGTTCCATATACCGAGCGACTCATACGCCTCATCAGGCACGGAGTGAGTTCCCCCGTTGCCCAGGTAGTTGCTCGCCGGCGCGGCGTTCTTGATGGACCACCCATGCATCCCCGGGCCTACGTTGATCTGGTAGCTGATCCCAGCGCGGTCCGGATTGGCCGACCGTGGCGTCGTCTCGCCCACATACTCCACATCCGCCGACACGTTCTCCTGGAAGTAGTGCGGCTGCTCCACGGTGTCGCCCGTCCCCCAGGGCACTGTGTTGGCCGCCAGCGTCATCGTGCCGTCCACCTTGCCCGTCTTCGCGTTCAGCACACCGAGCACTTCCGCCATCGGGTAAAGCACATAGCCACCCGTCACAATGCCAATCGTCCCGCCGCTGCTCGTTCCGTTCGCTCCCGCCTGCGGAAACGTCAGTGTGGTCGCGCTGGTCGTCGTCACGGGGAAGGTGCCGTTGAAGCTCCCGTCCGTCACACCGGCCACCGTCAGCGTCAACCCGTTAAGGTCACTCGGCATTGCCGTGCTCGTCGTAACCGTCACCACACCGTTTGCCCGCACAGCCGAGCTGATCGGAGCCGAAGCGTTCAGAAACGCACTTGTGACGCCAGAAATGCCAACGATCTGCGAGAGCCCGCCCGCGTAATACAAGCTTGTCGCACTCGCCGAGCCGATCACGGGAAATACCTGCCGGATGCCACTCGCCGTATCAACGGTCTGCTCCAGACCGTATCCGCAGAGTCCAGCTACCGCGATCGTTGCCCCCGCTCCGTGCGGCTTGTTCAGCGTCATCGTCAGGTGCGAGCTGTCCGCCACCACGTAGTTCGCCATCTCGTAGTTCGGTGGATTCGATCCGGATGGAGTCTCCGCGACGCACGCCACACCACTTGTCGCTGGCAGCGCAGCCGTCGACGTCGCAAACACGCTCGCCAGGCCGCTGGTTGCAATCGGCACACTGACCGTACCTGGGGCCATGTCGGTAGCCTGCGAGGGGATCATCTGGCTCGTCTGCAGGAACACACTCGTGGCAAAGTTCGTTCCGCTGAAGGTTGCCGTCGGTCCAATGATTGCCGTTGCCCGAACGCCGCCCGTAAGTTGCCCCCCGGTGAGGGTCTTCCCTGCCGTGGTGTCCAGCAGAAATCGCCCTTCACCCTGCGTTCCACCAGCGGTGGAAGGGGTAACTGTCAGGGCTGTTGCTCCAGTGGTGCATCCCGTCGTGCATGTTCCGGTGAACACGCGAGTGTCCTCCTGGATCTGAAGATCCATCGGATGCGTGCCCTCATCCGCCTCATCACGGAAGCCGCCGGATGCTCGAATGAACTGTGCGCCGATCAGGCAGTCGCCCACGGCATAGCAGTTGATCGATCCCGGCATCAGCACATGCTGTCCCAGCGTATTGAAGGTGCCATTCACACTCAACGTGTTGTAGTTGCTCTTGAAGTACGGGGCCAGGTTTCCTTCAATTGCGCGGGGGTACAAGTTCGATCCCCCCGCCAAACCCTGTTGATACAGAGCCAGCGTCGAGGACGCAGGCTGACTCGAGTGCTCGGCCTGCAACACCATAGACGCCGGCTTCGTGCTCGTCACATCGATCACCTGCCCTGCGTCGAACCCGGCTCCCGGCAGATTCACCGGATTCAAAAACACATCGCGCTGCGTTCCCCCGCGCAGGTCCTGCACATGCGTCCCGTTGGTAGCGGAACTCGGGAAAAGCGCTGGCGTCGTCGTCTCGGCGGGCGTGTACCCCTGCTCCACCGTCACCTGGCACCCACCCGCGCAGTCCGCGCTGCTCAGCGCATTGTTCAACCCGTTGCCGCCTGCGCCGGAAACGTACTGGCTGGCATACCCCACGCCATTCAGTCGGTTCACCTGCATCTGCGTGCCTGTCGGCTGTGTCACCACCTGCGTCGCTGCGGGCTGAACGGCCAGCTTGTTCGCCAGCCCTGCGCTGACTGAGGTCACCGCAGTGTCGACGTAGTGCTTGTTGGTCGCCTGCGCGCTCGTTAGCGGATCTCCCGCCAGGGTCAACGGGCCCACCATTGCGTCCCCCGTTCGCGCCAGAAAAGTCACATTGCCCTTGATCGGCTGACCCGCCAACGCTGCAGACACGGCGTCGTTGACATATGCTTTGCTCGCCACCTGAACCGCCACAGAGCTCGGCACGACCGCACTTCGCACCGCGGCCAGCGAAACCGCTGCTGTGCTTGCGGGCACCTGCCAGGTCTCCCGGCTTGTCGTGCCATCATCTAGGTGGTACACCGCCGTATAGAACGTTCCTGCTGGCGTCGCGCCAACATTCGGCGCCAACGCAACCGTAAACGTGCCATCGCTTCCAATTGCCGCCGACGCATTGCCCCCTGCAATAGCCTGGCCTGCAGCCGTGGTAAAAGCCGGCCAACTCACCAGCACCGTGCCAGACGCCACCGTCCCATCCGCGTGATACACCGTGTCTGCCACCGTCACGGTGCCTACCGGAATCGCTCCAGCCAGAGCATGCGGCACCGGCCCCGTCACGCGCACCACGGCCGCCATCCCCAACATCAATGACAGCAGCATCCCTCGCGTCTGGATCCATCGTCTCGCTTGCTTCATGCCCATCTCTCCACTCCTCCGCCCTTTGCGCATCTGCGTTGCCCACCTCAGTCGACTCTAGACCGCGCGCATCGCTGCCGGCAGATAACTCCTGTAGCAAAGCACTGCTTCGCCATCCGTTGAATCTGTCGTAGCCAGTGATCGATAGACGCTTTTAAGTCGCATTCGCTGCAGCGCCCCGGTCGTGCCCTCAAGACCGTCGGCCATCTCGCCTGGTCCATGCACCGCCTGCAGCCGCGGGTAGTGATAGCACAGCCGGTCCCCCTGCTCTCCCGCGATCACAAACAGCGCCGACCACTCCTGGAAGAAGCCGCCACCCTCGCGATCCACAAAGCCCAGCACCGGGCTCACGCTCATCGCCGCCGTTGGCACTCCGGCCAGCAGCGGATTGGCCAGCAACAGTGCCCCGCCACTCACACTGGCAATCACGCCCACGTTCAGCGTCACACGCCGCACGTAGTTCACATCTCCCTGCACCGACATGCTCGACGCAACATATGCCCCGCTCGCGCCGCTTCCCACATACCCTGTTTGCCCCGTGTAGTCCACGTCTACCGCCACCATCTGTCCTGCCGTGAATGCTGCCGCTGCCGCACCCACCTGCAGCACTGTCGCCGTCTGTGGAGGAAGGCCGGCACCTCCTGCCAGCGGAGTAGCCGACCCTGCCTTGGCCCCGCTCGCCGCCGCCGCCGCTCCCGCCGCAGGTGCCAGCAGGTTCATCTGCTGCACCCCACAACTGAGTGCCAGCTGCAGCTTGCCCCATCGATCAAAGGCAAACTCCACCTCGGCCGCCACTCCTGTCCGGACCTGTCGTCGTGCCGCCGCCGGCGACCCGGCCCGAAGCGCCTCCACAGTTGTCTCCGATCGCCGCACGAATCCGGTGATCGCCCCCAGATCCACCCACGGCGTCGGCATCGCGTCCAGTGAAAGCGCGCCCATCAGCGCCGGGTCCCACACCGCCGGCACAGTGGTGGACCCTGCAACCCGGGTTACCGGCGCAAAGTACGCCCGCACCCGCCGGCCTACCGGCGCGGTCGCCGGCAACACAACCACTCCGGTCGCGCTCATAAGCCACTTCCTCCCCCAACGCTCCACACGTCAACGAGCGCTTTCCGCGCGAGCCGATCTCCCTCGGTCGTCGCCTCTCCAAACTCCGGATCGCTCCAAAAGATCCTTGTCCCATCCGGCACCGGTGTCGCCTTGCTATAGTCCAGCTTCGGCGCACTCTGCACCGTGCCACCCAGGGCCGACCGCAACTCCCAGTCCATCGCCGCCAGCACTCTCCCTCGGTCCATTCCGCTCAGCTCCGCCGTCCCCGTCGTCGAGTACCGTATCTCCCCCCGTAGTCGCGAAAGCGGCACCGTTCCGCTTCTGTCGATTGCAACATCAGTCCACCGCAAGCGAAACACCTCCGCCTCCGCAACAGCCCCCTGCAGCTCGTTCTCTTCCACAATCACCGCCGGCCGCAACACACCCCGAACTGCCACCGTGCGCTGCGCATTTGCCGCCGCAATCCCATCTCGCAACACAACATAGAACGTATCCTTTGCCCTCTGCATCCCTTCCTCCTCTCATGGCAGCCTTCGCGCCAAAACACGTTAGGTCGTCTCTCGCACCGGGCCAACCAGCTCCAGCCGATACAGATACACGCCCGCACCAACGGTCCTGTGGCTCACCGCGTTGATCCGCAACACCTGCCCTTCCATCACCACGCCCACAGCCGTCGCAAACATGCCCAGCGCCGTCTCAACCGTCGCATCACCCGCCAGCAATGCAACAGCACTCGCGCCCGCCAGCAGCTCCCACCGTTCGCCGTCTGCGCCAGCCTCCAGCCCTCGCACAAACACCGGCGCCAGCTCAATGTCACTCACGCCTGCTGTCGGCAATCCAAGCTGCTCCCCGATCAGGCCCACCGTCGCCGCTACTGGCATCCGCAACGAGACCGCTTGCCCCCCGGCACAGCGCAGCGTCGTCTGCGCCACCCGCCGCGCGCCAATCTCCATCCGCGTCAGATCTGCCACTGTCACCCTACCTTCTGCGCCACAAACGGCCGCAGCAACGCCTTAACTTGGTCGTCCAGCAGTGATCCGCTGAAGTACTGCATCGCCAGTGAGTCCACCTTGCTCGAGCGCACATTCAGCCCCGGCGTCGTCTGCGCGTTTCGCACGATCTGCGCACAGGCCACCTTCAGGCCCGGCGTCACCACGTCCACGCCAGACATGTACACGAGCTCCACCTCGTTGTAGCTCAGTCCCAGAAAGTTGCCTGGCAGCGAAAGCTCGCCCGTCTGCAGATCTGCATCGATGTCCGTTACGTTCAGGGCCGTCCAACTTCCCGGAACACCAAACGCCCATGCAATCTGCTCTCCCAGAAAGTCCACCGAGTCCCCACGTCGACCGCGTCCCAGCCGCGCCCGCACAGTCACCAACGGCGACGCCGTTCCCTCCGCCACCACGAGCGGCAGGTAACTCACCCGAACCGTCTGGCTTCCGGCCACCACCCGCAGACGCTCCGTGTACTGTGTCGTCAGCAGCGACGGCCGCTTGCAGTACGCCTCCATCAGCGCCGACGCCGTAGTCACCCAGTCATCCGTCGTCTCCTCCGCCAGCCCGTATGCCGCGTACTCTGTCGGTTGCAAATACCCCATACACCTCACCCCTCGCAACACAAAAAGGGGCTAAGGCCACCTCGGCCTTCGCCCCGCGTCATTCACTTTGTGGTCGGCTAGCCGGCCAGCGTCCAAACCACCGCTCTAGCGGTTGACCAGCACCTGGTAGTGCGCATAGCTCGCGCCCTTCACCACCAGGCCGCCGAACTTCACCACCACATACTGGCTCGCCAGCGATCCAGGCGTACCCAGCTGGAACACGCGCGGGTTCGGATCCGCAAGCCAGTGGTATTCAACCATGTCCTCCGTCACAATGTAGGCCGGCAACACGGCAGAGCCCGACCCTGGTGTGCCCGTGTACCCCAGCGTCCACTCCGGAATCAGAGGCAGATTGCCCGCCTGCGTGCTCAGCGTCTTCACGCTCAGCCCCGCATGAATCTCCGCCGAATCCAACACAACGTTGAACTCGCTCTTCATCTCGCGGTCAATCAGGTCCAGCAGCACAGGGTTGGCGTAGATCGCCGTCGGCCGCACACCAAAGGAACTGTTCGCAACCATCTGCGCCACAGCGCTCTTCAGCCCGTCCACAATGCTCGCCGAGCCGCCGATCGTCACCGTGTTGCCGCCGGCTGCAATCTGCGAGGCAGCACCGTAATACTGTGCCGTTGTCGGTGTGCTCAGACTCGTATCCGTGCCGTTCCACAAAGCCACATCATGTGTGCGCAGCACACCCTCCACCGTGTCCGCCAGGTCCTTCGCCTGCAGATACGCAAATTGGCTCTGCTGTCGGCCAAGCTCCAGGTCAAACAGGTTGTAATTGATCTGTGCGACCAGAGCCTTCAACGGCACACTTCGCTCCACGCGCGTCGGGTTCACCACTGGTGCCACAATGTTCCGCGGATCCACAAACGCCGACCCAACTGAAGGCGACGGGATCGCTGTCTCTTCAAAGAAGCGCGACGGATGCCCTGTCGCCGGGACCTGCTTGATGCGTCGGCCAAACACGCCGCGACGCCGTACCAGATCCGTGATCTCCGCCTGGTACATCGGCACTTCCACTGCACCCGGCCCAAGGTAGTCCGCTGCTGCGTGAATATCCGTAAACTTCGCGTTCATTCCATCTCCTTGTTGTTGCTCACCCAAAACAAAAGCGCAGCCATGGCTGCGCTCTCCGTCTCTACCGTGGTGCCGCGCCTACCCGATCAGGCCCGACCGGAGCAGCTCCGCCTTGACTGCAATCCGCTGCTCAATGCTCAGGCTGGAAAGCGCCCGGTCCAGACCGCCGCCAAATCCTCCCTCGCGCGCCCCAGCCTCCACCGCCTCCGTGGAGACGCCCTGCTTTGCCAGCAGCGTCGCCATGCTCCCAGGCAGCGTGCGCCGTTCCACCGGTCTTGCTGCGGCCTCCACCGTGGCCCCGCGCGATGCGCGCAGCGTCTCCAGCTGGGCCTCCACAAACTCCAGCTTGCGCTCGAGCTCCGCCTCGCGTTTCGCCTCGGCAGAAGCCACAATCCGCTCGATCGAAGCCTCTGCCTCCGCCGACAGCTGCGTCACAGGCTTGGCCCGCAACTCCTCAACCGCCCGCTCCAGCAAGCCCGCCGCGGCAGACATCCGCTCCAGCACCGACCGCAGATCCTGGCCCTCAAGCTCATTCACTCCGCCTTGCTCCATAGCCATCTCCATTCCTGTCTTCTCCTTTATCGAACCAGCCGTCGTCGACGTGCTGTCCCACAGCGTGCCGCCCCCGCCGCAACCGCCGGCCGACGTACACGAAACGTCGTCCCCCGGTACGCTGCCTTCTCTCGCAGCAGAATGGCCGCTCCCGTAAAGGTCGCTCGTGTCAGCGTCCATACCGAAGCCCGCATATCCGCCACATGCGCATCCGCCAGCTCGTAGCTCATGCCCATCAGCCCGTCGTGGCCCAGTTCGTCGTCCATCTCCGGAAAGTCTCGGGCAAACAGATACCCGCTCACCTCCAGCCGATCGCCGACCAGCTCCGCCGCCGTGATAATGCCGCACTTCTGTCGTGCATCGTGCCCGTCCCAGCCAGCCTTGTAGCCTACGGCCATGCCCATCAGGCTCGGCAGGGCCGCCTCGGCCGCACTCCGCGTCAGCACAACGCGGTGCCCTCGCGAGCCACTCGGCGCCTTGTCACTCGGCACATCCACCAGCGTCAGCACACCTTCAAACGGCAGGCGGTTCGGATGCCCGTCCACCTCCGGCATCGCCAGCGCCATCGCTCGCAGCTCTGTGCCGCGGCAGGAGCTCTTCGCCCGCTCAGGCCCGCACGACGCCGTCGTCGCAGCACGCCCAAACCGCGGCTGAACATCTTGCCACTGCTGCATCGCTCCGGATTCGCTCCGCACCTTTGCTGACGCACCTCCCATTGCCTGCTCCTTTCACCTCGAGTCACTCCTCCTCGTCCGGCCTCGAGGGCTCCTTTCGAAGCTCCGCCAATAGCAGCTCCGACAAGCCCTCGTACCCCCGTCGTCCCTTGCGCCCCTTCACCCGCGCCGGGCCCTCTTTGTCCACCCCGGACAACAACATCAGCACCTTCATGTGCGGCACGCTTCCCCCACACGCCTGTTTGATAAAGCAGTCCAAAATGCTCGGAAGACCCGCCGCCAGCCGCTTGCGCGCATACCGGCGACACACTTCAGGCCGCGGCTTTCCGCGCCGCCCGTGTTGCTCTTGGTGTTCCTGCCCCTTGTCGCTCACCGCTCCTCCAGTGCGCCCCAAAAGCAAAGGGGAGAGCAGCCAGCTTCGGCGCTCTCCCCGGAATATCTGTCTCGGACTCTCCGGTCCTCTGACTTTCTTAGAGTACCAACTTTCCCTACCCTGCTACGCCATCTCTTCCTCCAAATCTTCCTCCTCGCAGCCCTCCAGCGCGCTGTCTAAGAACGGCTCCACCAGCCCGCGCTCCAGAAACAACGATGTCAGCCGATCCAGCGCCGTCGCGTACCGCCGCACCGTTGTACGCAGGCTCATCCGCAGCAGCACCGCCGCCTCGCCCTGCGTGTGCTCCTGGATGGCAATCCGCTCCAGCAGCCGTTGATCTACCGGACTTAGCCGCCGCAAACAGCGCTCCACATCCTGCACAAAGTTCACTGCGTCATCAAACGTCCGGATCCGGTATGTCGTCACGCGGCTGCGGAACATCTCCCGCCCAATCATTGACGGTACTCGCCCACCATCCATCGAGCACCGCAGATACCGCCGCAGCATACCTTCCGTGTACTTGCGGTAAAACCGCATCTCCGGCCGTACCGCAAGCTCTTGGCTTGCACGCCCACGCAGGCTTGTTCTGGTCGTCGCCGCCGCCCGCAACCGCATCACCACAAGACCGCTCATCGCTCACCTCCGGTCGGCAGGCTCACCCCTGCTGCCGCACACCCTCGTCTCCGTCCCACGGCGCTTTGCCCATTCCGACGCCGCCGAGGAGCAGGGAACTCCGCCAGCCGACGTGCACATCCAGGGCAATACACCTCGAGATGCGCGCTCGGGCGTACCCACAGTGCGCCACACCCCTCACAAACCTTAAGCTCCATACGTTGCAGGCCCATGTTCCGCTCCTGCCTTGCGCCAGCCGACCTTTCGGCCTGCTCGCCCACGGCGGCTTGGGGATCATGCCGACCACGCCCTTAGGGCAATGGCAGACACCTCCATCTCTCTGTCTCACGAGCCACGACGGTCCTTGGGGAGGGCTGCATCTTTGTGGGCATCGCACGTTCTTCATCCATCCCGTACAAACCTCGGGTGCAACTAAATGCTGTACAGTCGGGATGAAGTGTTGTGGTTATAGCTTTCAGCAAACTACGTGTCAACAAAAGGTTTTCCACTGATGCACCGCTATCAGGGCATCAGTCATCGGCTTAGACCCCGAAGTGTCTGTTATCAATCAGCATATATATTCGCCTTATTTTCGTACTCTATGATGGTATGCTCCGCCCGGTCACCCACGGAATGTCGCGCTCCCGCCTTTCTTCGGCGTCTCTGCAGGTCTCATGAACTTCGCTGACCTCCATGAACTTCTTCGTCTGGAACTCCTGCGTCGCATCGGAGAGGAGGGGCTGACCGGTGCGCGCCTCGCCCAGCTCACAGGCTTTCGCCAGGCCCATATCTCCAACTTCCTCAATCGCAAGCGAGCCCTCTCCCTCGAAGGACTCAATCGCATGCTCGAATCGCAAAACCTCTCCATCGAGCAGCTCCTCCCCGTCCAGCTCGAGGCCGGGGCCGCCCCTACCCGTTCCTCCGCCGAACCCTCCCCTGAACCCGTCGAACTCGTGCCCGTCGTCGCCGCCACCACTGCCATGAGCCAACCCCGCATCTCGCTCACCTCCTTCAGCGAATGCCTCCATATTGCCTCGTCCCGTCTCGGCCCCGGGCTCACCCGCCCCTCGCCAGAGCGCCTTCCCTGGCAGCGCTTTGTTGCCCTCCGTGTCGACGCCCCGCAGGCCGCCGCCATGAAGCCCCTCCTCCCCCGGGGCTCGCTCGTCGTGCTCGATCGCCACTACACCTCTCTTGCCCCCCACAGACCGTCCGAGCCCAACCTCTACGCCGTCCGCTCCGGCAACGCCCTCCTCCTCCGCTATGTCGACCTTGAGGACACCAGCCTCATCCTCCGGCCCCTCTCCCTCGAGCACCCTGTCCAGCTCGTCCCTCTCGCCCCACCCTTCGACCGTCACCTCCCCGAGCACCTCGTGGGCCGCGTCTGCCTCCAGATCGCCGAGCTCTAGCCCCACTCCGCTAAACTAGGGACTTATGCTTTCCCGGCTCTACGCAGACTGGATGCTCCGCTGGGAGACCGCTCTCACCACGCGCGATACCAACCGCATCATTCGCCCGCTCGAATTTGGCTTCGACTGGCTGGGCGTCGATCCCCCCGCCAACCCGGCAGACTCCCTCGCGGCGCTCAACGCCCTCAATCGCGAGATCATCGCCCACTCATCGGACTTCTTCGGCTACACCACCCCCACCGACTTCCGTCTCGAGTCCCGCCACCCGCACCTCTTCCCAACTAACGTCCGCCCCGAAACCCTCGCCCAGGACGCTGAGGTCAAACACCTCGCCAGCATCGGCGAGGCTGACGAGGCAGAGTTCCTCCGCTTCACCTCCCCCCTGCGTACCCCCTATCCCGAGAACGACCAGGTCAACGCTCGCTGGTACCCCGCGCATCGCTCTACCCAGCGCGGCAGGCCCAGGCAGGCCATCATCGTTCTCCCCCAGTGGAACGCTGACGCCTTCTCGCACAACGCCCTCTGCCCCTTCTTCAACACTCTCGGCGTCTCCGCCCTGCGCCTCTCCAAGCCCTACCACGACATCCGTCGCCCCGCCGAGCTCGAACGCTCCGACTTTGCCGTCTCCTCCAACCTCGGCCGCACGGTCGCTGCCTGCCGCCAGGCCGTCGTTGACATCCGCTCTTGCCTCGACTGGCTCGAACTCCAGGGCTACACCCAGTTCGGCATCCTCGGCACCTCGCTCGGCTCCTGCTACAGCTTCATCGCCGCCGCGCACGACCCCCGGCTTGAGGTCTGCTGCTTCAATCACGTCTCCCGGGAGTTCGGTGACGTCGTCTGGACCGGGCAAAGCACCCGCCACATCCGCGCCGCCGTCGAAGCCGCCGGCATGTCTCAGGTCGATCTCCGCAACACCCTCGCTTGCATCTCCCCCGCCGCCTACATGGAGCGCTTCGCCACCAACTCCCCCCGTCGGCAGAGCTGCGTTGTCCATGCTCTCTACGACCTCACCTTCCTCGAAGAGTTCTCGCAGGAGGTCCTCGCCGACTTTCGCCGCCTTCACGTCCCGCACGTCGCCCGTACTCTCCCCTGCGGGCACTACGTCACCGGCGAGTTCCCCTATAAATACCTCGACGGCTTCTACATGGGTCACTTCGTCCGGCAGGCCTTCAGCGCTCTTGCAGCCTCCAAGTCGCCCGCGCACTCACTGGCTCCGCAACGCTCCGCCCCCACGCCTACCGGCGGTTCCTAGGCTCCCCAGACCGGGGCTCCCTTCAGAGAAACGGGTTCTCTGTGCTCCACGTCACATCCGTCGGCGCAACCCCGTCCACGGTCGGCGAAATAGCGCTCGCACCGCATAGAATCTAAGAATGTCCATCGACTTCAACGCCCCGCTCGCCACCTCTGACCCAGAAATCTTCGCCGAAATTCAAAACGAGATCCATCGTCAGCACGACGGTCTCGAGATGATCGCGTCAGAGAACTTCGTCAGCCGGGCCGTTCTGGAAGCTGTGGGCACTGTGTTCACCAACAAGTACGCCGAGGGCTACCCAGGCAAGCGCTACTACGGCGGCTGCGAGCACGCCGATGTCGTCGAAAATCTCGCCCGCGATCGCGCCAAGCAGCTATTTGGCGCAGAACACGCCAACGTGCAACCCCACTCCGGCTCGCAGGCCAACGCCGCCACTTTTATGGCGCTGCTCACCCCCGGCGACACCATCCTTGGGCTCGACCTCGCTCACGGGGGCCATCTCACCCACGGTCACAAGCTCAATTTCTCCGGCAAGCTCTATCGCGTCTGCGGCTACCAGGTCCGCCGCGACACCGAAACCATCGACTACGACGAACTCGAATCCCTCGCTGTCCGCGAAAAGCCCAAGGTCATCATCGGCGGTGGCTCCGCCTACGCCCGCGTCTGGGACTTCCCTCGCATGCGCGAGATCGCGGACAAGGTCGGCGCGCGCCTCGTCGTCGATATGGCCCACTTCGCCGGCCTGGTCGCCGGCGGCGCCCATCCCTCGCCGGTCCCGCACGCCCACGTCACTACCACCACAACGCACAAAACCCTGCGTGGCCCACGCTCCGGTCTCATCCTTTGCCAGCAGGAGTTCGCCGCCGGTATCGATCGCTCTGTCTTCCCTGGGCAGCAGGGCGGCCCGCTCGTCCACGTCGTCGCCGGCAAAGCCGTCGCCTTCCGTGAGGCCCTCCAGCCGGACTTCAAGGCCTATGCACATCAGGTCGTCGCCAACGCCCAGGCCCTCGCCGCCGCAGTCATGGAGGCTGGCTTCCGTGTCGTCTCCGGTGGCACAGACACCCATTTGGTCCTGGTCGACGTCTTCCAGCAGGGCATGCTTGGTTCAGAAGCAGAGGCGGCTCTCGGCATTGCCGGCATCACCGTCAATAAGAACGCCATTCCCTACGACACCAACCCGCCCCTCAAACCCTCCGGCATCCGCCTCGGCACACCCGCCCTCACGACCCGCGGCATGAAGGAGCCGGAGATGAAGCGCGTCGCGGGCTGGATCACCGACGCTCTCCGGCACCGCTCGGACGAGTCCCGACTCGCGAAGATCCGTGCGGAAGTCTCCGCTCTCGCCGAGGAGTTCCCCCTCTACGGCTTCCTCCGCGCCTAACCTCCTCCCTCAACCGCGCGGCCGGCACATTGTCGGCCGCGTTTCGCTGTAGTGCACCGGACGGTTCATCAACACGCTCATCAACACGCATTCGTCGTTGGACCCCGGCACGGCACTCCCAGGCCCGGGAAACGCATCTCACCACACATGCCTCCGTCTGCTGCAGTAGCCCACGTCGCCACCCCTCTTCTTGGCATCAGCACCGGCCTGCGATCGTTCACGCCGCTCGCCGTCACCTGCTGGTTCGCCCGTCTGGGCAAGCTGCCCGTAACTGGCACCTGGGCCGCCTGGACGCGGCACCCCGCGGCCATCAGCCTGTCCACCGCCGCCGCCCTGGGTGAGTACATTGGGGACAAGCTCCCCAGCACGCCCAGCCGTATCTCGCCCGCTCCGCTGATCGGTCGCGTTGTCCTTGGCGGCCTGGTCGGCGCCATCGTCGCTGCCGCCTTCCGCCGCCCGGCCGCAAACGGCATCGCGGCAGGTGTGGTTGGCTCTCTGGCTGGAGCTTTCGGCGGCTACTACGCTCGCCGGGGCCTTACCAAGGGCGCCGGTCTGGCTGATCTTCCCATCGCCATCTCGGGAGATGCCGCCGCCATTGCCCTCGCCGTACGCTCGCTCCGCCGCCTGACCGCCTAGGCCCTCCGGGGCCTCCAAGGTCCGGCATGCGTCGGCTACACTGCTTCCTGCTGTCGCGTCCCCTTCGGAGGTCCCTCGTTGGCCAATACGGTTCTCACCTGGCTTCTGGGCATACCGCTTCTTGGCCTCGCCACTGGCATGCGCGCCATGATGCCGATTGCCGTCTGCTGCTGGTTCGCTCACTTCGGTCTTCTGCCGGTCAATGGAACCTGGGCCTTTTGGATAGCCAGCCCCGTCTCTCTTGTGGTCTTCACCCTTGCCGCTCTGGCTGAGCTGGTTGGAGACAAGCTTCCTAAAACGCCTGCGCGCATCGCTCTTCCTGGCCTGATCTCGCGCATTGCCTTTGGCGGCCTGGTGGGCGGCATTGTGGCTACCACCATGCAGAACTCCATCCCCATCGGCATTCTGCTCGCTGTCTTTGGCGCAGTCCTCGGGACCTACGGCAGCTATCTCGCCCGTCGGGATATTGTGCGGAAGTTCTGTTGCCGCGACTGGCCTGTGGCCGTCATGGAAGACTTCCTCACCATTCTCATCGCGGTCTTTGCCCTCCGCCTGTCCACTACTTAAGAGCGCCTCCCAGCACCCGCTACAATGAGCGTGGGACCACCCCGACATTGAAACCCTATGACCTGGTTTAAACGCGAGACGCACAGCATCGTCACTGACGATCAAAAGACGGTGCGCACCGAAGGGCTTTGGATTCGCTGTGACGCCTGCCGCAAGCCCATCTTCAAGGCCGACCTCGACGCCAACCTCTCCGTATGCCCAAACTGTGGTCATCACTTCCGCATTGGGGCCCGCACGCGCATCGAGCAGCTCTTGGATGAAGGCTACGAGCTCGTCGACCTCGACCTGAAGTCAACCGACCCCCTTGAATTCAGCGATCTCAAGCCCTACAAGCGTCGCCTCCAGGAGGCGCAGGCCAAGACGGGGTTGAACGATGCCATCATCAACGCCCTTGGCACCATCGACGGGCAGCCCGTCGTCATCTCCGCCATGGAGTATGGCTTTATCGGTGGCTCCATGGGAGCCGTTGTTGGGGAAACTATCGCCCGCGCCGTGGACCGCTCTCTCGCAACTCGTCAGCCGCTGATCATCGTCTCAGCCTCCGGCGGCGCCCGCATGATGGAAGGCATTGCCTCGCTCATGCAGCTGGCCAAGATCTCCGCAGGTCTTGGTCGCCTCGATGACGCGAAGATTCCCTACATCTCGCTGATGACCGACCCTACGACCGGTGGCGTAACTGCCTCGTTCGCTATGCTAGGCGACCTCAACATCGCCGAGCCGGGTGCGCTCATCGGCTTTGCTGGCCCTCGTGTGATCGAACAGACCATTCGGCAGAAGCTGCCCGAGGGCTTTCAGCGTTCCGAGTTCCTGCTTGAACACGGCTTTCTTGACGCAATCGTTCCCCGCAAAGAGCTGAAGGCTTACCTCAGCCGTACGCTGGCCTGGATGACCCCCGGCGCACCAGCTCCTGCTGCTGGGAGCACTTCGGGGGAGTAGCTTTGCCTTGCTCCTGCTGGAACATGCCCTGCCTGCGCGGAGCGTAGGCAGGGCTGCTACTATCGGCCAGTTGCTGGCCGCCGCTCCATCCCGAACTGCTCTTCGTGTGGCCCTTCGTCGTGCCGCCCACCAGCTGGTGGACGCCGATCCGCTGGTCTTTCCTGATCCGCTCGCCCTGCCCATTCTCGGTCCGACCTGTGCGCAGGAGCTGCAGCGCACGCCGACCCGCACGGACCGGCCGCACTCGCATGCGCTGCGAGCCTTTCTGGTTGCGCGCTCGCGTTTTGCCGAAGACACGCTGGCGAGCGCTGTAGCGCGCGGCGCGTCCCAGTACGTCCTGCTGGGGGCGGGGCTGGATACGTTTGCGCTGCGGAATCCCTACACGGGGGTACGGGTGTTTGAGGTGGACCACCCGGCGACGCAGGCCTGGAAGGCGGAGCTGCTCCAAGCAGCGAGCCTCCATCTGCCGGCTTCGGCCACCCTGGTGCCGGTGGACTTCGAGCGGCAGGAGCCAGCTGCCGAGCTCCTCCAAGCCGGCTTTGACCCGCTGCAGCGGACGGTATTTGCCCTGCTGGGGGTGACGCCCTACCTGACACTCCGGGCGTTTCGGGCCAATGTAGCGCTGGTTGCAGGAGCAGCGGCGGGCTCGAGCCTGGTGCTGGACTACGGACAGCCACGTGAGGTGCTGAGCCCCACCGAGCAGCTGGCGCATGACTCGCTGGCGAGCCGGGTGGCGCTGGCGGGGGAGCCATTTCAGCTCTTCTTTACCCCCGAGACCATACGCGCCGAACTCCGGGCCTTTGCGGAGGTGGAGGATCTAGGCCGGGAGGAGCTGAACGCGCTGTACTTTGCAGGGCGACGGGATCGGCTCAGGATTGTGGGCTCGGCGGGGCGTCTGCTGCGGGCGGTGACAGGGTCATAGGAGACCCCCTCCCCCCCTCTTTACACATTGCACAAAATCTTCGAATCAAAGATCTTAGGTCTGGACCTGACCACTGCATGCTGGCTGTTTGATGGCCTTTGCCCGTCCCGATCGTCCGTAGTCTGCCGCGTCTCGTGGCGTCAACGGCGACTCCCGGGACGCCACTTCTGGTCGCCCGTGGTGCGCGACGAGAGGTGTGCGGCTGAGACCGGGGCGTGCTTTTAGCGTACGGGAAGCAGCTAGCGCGTTGCGCCACAGGTTGGGGGCGGGGCTAGGCTTTGCGGGTGATGCGACGGACCCAGAGGATGCCGAGATAGCCCAGGGCGAAGACGCCGACGAGCAGGCCGATGGGCAGGCCGATGCGGCGATAGGCCAGGGTGTAGTCGGTCTGATGCCCGTTGATGTGGGCGATCAGGATGACGACAATGCCCACAAAGGTAGCGGCAAAGAAGGCCGCAAACCCGGTAGCCAGGCCCATGAGGATGCTGGTGAACCAGCCGAGATCACCGAGTGGAACGCCGAGCATGGTTCCACGCACCGGTGCTGGCTGTACCTCGTCCTGGTGCTCCCACTCCGCCTCGCTTCGCATACCAGTAGAATACTGCCTTATGGCTGAACCCGTAACACAGGGACTTTTGTTGCCCGAACAGGTTGCGCGCGAGGCAGCGACGAGCCGCTCGCCAAACGGCATTGCGTTTTCCTCCTTTGGCGACACGGATCTGCCGGAGCACGATCTCCACCGGCTGGTAGGCGCGGTGCCGGTGTTGATCGCGGAGAAGATTGGCCGGTCGGCCTACTTCTTCGTGCCATTGGCGATGTCGCGGAACCGCCTGCCGGATCCGGCGCCGAACGCTGATGAAGAGACGCTGGTGGCACGAACCTTTTCGCCAGAGCTATCCGAGCAGGCGACCTGTCATCGCAACGTGCTGCTGGGCGAGACGGACGCGGTATTTATCTCGACGCGGCTGCTGAACGATCGCTTTGCGCTCTCGTTTGAGTTCTTCATCCATGTGGGCCACGCGTTTGCGGATGCGGTGCCGCTCCCCGAGGAGTTTGGGAAGCTGGTGTGGTCACAGGCGGAGAACAATGTGCGCGGGGAGACCAGCCAGGACGGCTGGGAGGCGCGGGCCCTGGCACGGGGAACAAGCACGGTGCACCCGGACCGGGCGGAAGGGACGCCGGAGGTTGAAGGGGCGCAGCCGGAGGGCTCGCCGGAGAAGCTGCGCGAGGAGTTCTTGAACGCAGCATTTGCGGATGCGATTGCGATCTATCTGTTGTCGCTGGCAGTGGACTTTGACTACTCGGAGCTGCGGGAGCGGGAGTATCCGCTGCTGGCGGCTCCGGCGCTGGCGGACCGGTTGCGATTGGTAGCTTCGTTGTACCCGCCGAACGCGGGGTATGAGTTTGCGATCCGGTATCGGCGACGGGCCTGAGTGGATGGTGGTGGGGCAGCAGGTCGCTTCGCTTCGGTTGGGATGAGGCGGTGTGGGGGTTGGTTGGGGCTAGTGGCCGGAGTGGTAGGGGTGGCCGGCAAGGATAGTAAGCGCGCGGTAGATCTGTTCGGCGACGACGGCCTGGGCGAGGGCGTGGGGGAGGGTCATTCTGCCGAGGGAGAGGGTGACGTCAGCGCGGGCAAGGGCGGCGGGGGACCAGCCGCTGGCAGGGCCGATGGCGAAGAGGAGGTGCTGGCGGCCAGCGTCGCGCAGGGTGGCGAGGCGCTCAGCGAACTGTTCGGAGGTCCAGGTCTGGCCGCGGCTGTCGAAGGCGAGCAGCGCGGCGGCGGAGCGGCCGGTGAGGCGATCGACGGCGCGGAGGAGCGCGGCCTCGTCGTCGTAGGCGGCGAACTCGCTGGGGATGTAGGCTGAAGCGCGCTTGAGGTAGTCCTCGACCAGGGTGAAGGCTGGGTCGTTGCGGAGGCGTCGGGCCGAGGTGGCGACGGCAGCGAGAAGAATCTTCACCGGAAGGCCTCCTGTGGCGTGTTTCTCAGGAGGCTGACTTCTTTGTGGCCTTCTTCGATGCGGCCTTGGCTGGGGTTTTTGCCGCCGTCTTGCTGGCTGTCTTCTTTGCGGGAGCCTTGGCTGCTGCCTTGGTCGCAGCTTTGCGCGGCGCCTTGGTTTCGGACGGAGGCGTCTTTTTGACGGCGGCGGCTACCTTCTTGGCGACGGCGCGGCGGGTGGCGGGCGTTTCGTCTTCGGCGGCCGCCTCGACCTGCTCGCGCTTGGGGCGGGCAGTCTCCTTGGACTTGAGCTCCTTAACCTTGGCCTTCAGTTCAGCGTTGAGCTCATCCGGGCTGACGGTGGTGGCGCTTTTGCGAAGGCGTTCGAGGCCATAGAACTCTCGCTTTTCAGGGGTAAAGACGTGAAGGATGAAGTCGACGTAGTCCATCAGGATCCAGTCGCCTTCGCGGCGGCCCTCGACCGAGTTGGGATAGACGCCGTACTCGCGCTTCAGCTGGATCTCCACCTCGTCGGTGATGGCGACGTTCTGGCGGGTGTTGGTGCCGTTGCAGATGACGAAATAGTCGGACAGGCCGCTTTCGGTGGGGTCAAGCGCGAGAATGCGGATGTCCTCGGCCTTTTTGTCCTCGCAGGCGCGGACGGCGCGCAGCAGCAGCTCGTAGCTTTCAATCGACGGCATAGATCTCCTGGTGTGATGCTACCGGCTTGACGGCTCAGGCAGCAATGATGCGGTGGGGGCGTACAGGCCGCGCTGGTGGATGTAGTGAAGAATGGGCCCGGGGATGTCGGCGGTGCAGGGATCGCCGGCGGCGAGGCGCTCGCGGAGTGTGTGGGAGGCGAGCGGGACGGCGACGTCTGAGATGAGGTGGACGCGGGCGCCGGGCGGCAGGGGGCCGGGGGTGTAGCCGGGGCGGCTGACGACAACCCAGGTGGCGAGCTCGAGGAGGCGCGAGGCGCGGTGCCAGCGGGGGAACTGCTCGAGGCTGTCGGCGCCGAGGATGGCGAAGAGCGAGGCGTCGGGGTGGGTGTGGGCGAGCATCTCGAGGGCGTCGACGGTGTAGTTGGGGGCGTTGTCGGGGTGGGGGGCGTCGAGGTTTGAGGCTTGCCAGCCTGGTTCACCCTCACAGAGGAGCTCGACCATGCGGAGGCGGTCGGCAAAGGGGGCGTGGGCGCCTCGGGCTTTGAAGGGTTGGCGGCCGGTGGGGGCGAACAGAACCTGGTCGAGGGCGAGCTGCCGGGTGGCGGCGCGGGCGATGGCGAGGTGGCCGCGGTGGGGAGGATCAAAGCTGCCGCCAAAGAAGGCAAGGCGGGGCGGATTGAAGGACACGGGGAGCTAGTGGGCGCGGCCGCGCGAGTTGGGTGGCGGCGGGGCGTAGTTAGGGCGGACCGGGGCTTCGGCCGCGCGGATGATCTCGACGGGGCGATGCTGCTCGACGAGCTCAGCGATACGGTATTTGAGCGGCTCAAGGCCTTCGCCGGTGACGGCGGAGATGGCGAAGAACTCAAGCTTGCGGCGCTTGGCGAAGGCACGGAGCTTCTTGAGCTTGTCGGGGTTGGCGGCGTCGATCTTGGTGGCGACGACGACTGTGGGACGCTCAACGAGGGTCGGGTCGAAGCTTTTGAGCTCGGCGGAGATGCGCTTGAAGTCGTCGGCGGGGTCGGGGCGGTCGGTGGAGTCGGAGACGTCGACGAGGTGGACGATGACGCTGGTGCGCTCGATGTGGCGGAGGAACTGGATACCAAGGCCAGCGCCGAGGTGGGCGCCTTCGATGAGGCCGGGGAGGTCGGCGATGGTGAAGGAGCGGGTGTGGGGGTAGTCGCCGATCTGCACGACGCCGAGGTTGGGCTCAAGCGTGGTGAAGGCGTAGTTGGCAATCTTAGGCTTGGCGGCGGAGATGCGGGAGATGAAGGTGCTTTTGCCGACGTTGGGATAGCCCACGAGGCCGGCGTCGGCGAGAAGACGGAGTTCGAGGCGGAGTGTGCGCTCTTCGCCGGCGCGGCCGAGTTCGTGCTCGCGCGGGGCCTGGTGGGTACTGGTGGCAAAGTGCTGGTTGCCGCGGCCGCCACGACCGCCCTTGGCGACGACGATGGTCTCGTTGGGCTCGGTGAAGTCGTGAATGAGCTCGTTGGTGAGGTCGTCGTAGACAAGGGTGCCGACGGGGACCTGGAGGGTGGTGGGCTCGCCCTGGAAGCCGGAGCAGTTGGAGCCGAGGCCGTGGCCGCCGCGCTGCGACTTATGCTCGGGGTTGAAGCGGAAGTGGATGAGGGTGTTGTGGCTGAGCGAGGACGCCATGAGGATGTCGCCGCCATGGCCACCATCGCCGCCGGAGGGGCCACCGCGGGGCACAAACTTTTCGCGGCGGAAGGCCATGCAGCCGTTGCCACCGTCGCCGGCCTTGATACGTATTTTTGCTTCGTCGACAAACATTGCACCTTCTAGTCTACGCGTCTGCGGGGGCTGTCTTCGTTGGGAGCGGCGGGGGACTGCCGGGCGGGGGGCATTTGCGGCCGAGGTGCGGGTGCGTCTTTCGCGTCATTTCACTCCCCGGCCGGGGTGCATAGGGTTCGGGTAGGAGCCCTCCCCTGCTCCCGCCTCCCCATGCGCGGACGTCACCCCCTTCAATCCGTTTTGGCTGCCATGTGCGTTGTGGTGGTGGGTCAGTTCCCTGCCTCGGCCGGGCTGTGGGCGCAGACAAGTACGACGGGGGCGGTGCGGGGGGTGGTTGTGGACCCGACCGGGGCGGTGCTGCCGGGGAGCACGGTGCTGCTGCGCGAGCCGGGGACAGGGCGGACGATGCTGCTGCGGACAGCCGGGGATGGATCGTTCTCCGCGCTGGCGTTGACGCCGGGGGTGTGGTCGGTTGAGGTACGCGCGGAAGGGTTCAGCCCGTTTCGCGTCAGTTCCCTGCCGGTGGCGCTGGGCGCGGTGACGGACCTGCACAGGGTGCGTCTGCCGGTGGGCGCGACGGTGGCGGTGCAGGTGACGGAGAAGCCCGAGGACTCGGCCGTGGGGGCGGCGACGAGCCTGCTAGGGGCGAGCGAGATTGACGAGTTGCCGCTCGATGGACGGCGGTGGCAGAGCTTTGCGCGGCTGACGCCGCAGACCAGCCCGGTGGCGACGGCGATGGACCTGCTGAGCTTTCGGGCGCTGAGCCCAACGCAGAACAGCACTTCGTTGGATGGTGTCTCAAACGACCAGAGCTACAGCGCGGCGCCGCGGGGCGCGGGGCAGGACTCCGGCCGCGAGGCGGAGGACGAGACAGAGAATGCCAACGCGACGGCACGCTCACCGACGACGGGCTACAACAATGGCGCGGGTGCGGGCCGGCACCCAGGGATGGAGTACACGGTGCCGCAGGATGCGGTACGCGAGTTCCGAGTGACGGCGGCGAATGATTCGGCGCTGTTTGGGCACGCCGCAGGTGGGACGGTGAGCACGCTGACGCGCTCCGGTACAGACCAATTGCATGGACGGCTGTTCTTTATGGCGCGGTCGAGCTTCTTTGCGGCACGTGATCCGTTTGCGGTGGCGACGCACTTCCGAGATGGCGTGGTGAGCTCGGCGGTAGTGAAGCCGCACGATCTCCGGGAGCAGTTTGGTGGCTCGCTGGGTGGGCCGATTGTGCCGCAGCGGCTGTTCTTCTTCGAAGCGCTGGACTGGCAGCGGCGTGGCTTCCCTGCTGTGTCGTCGCCGCAGGACCCGGCGTTCTACGCCCTGACGCCGACGCAGACGGCGCTGCTGGGCAACCGCGGCGTGAGCGTGGCCCAGACGACGGCTGCGCTGAATTACCTGGACAGCTTGACGGGAACTTCGCCGCGGCGGCACGACCAGGACGTGAACTTCAGCAAGCTGGACTGGCTGCCAACGGCGAGCGACCGGGTGTCCGTCGCGTATAACCGGGCGCACTCCTATGCGCCGGGTGGCGGGCGGACGGCGCCGGTGGTGTACCGGTCGCTGTCGAGCCTGGGCAATGTGACGGTGCGGATCGACGCTGGGACGGTGGCGTGGTCGCGCACGCTTGGGCCGCGGCTGGTGAACGAGCTGCGGGCACAGGCCGTGCGCGACCTGCACGAGGAGACAGCGCAGGCGCCGCTGCCGCAGGAGCCGGCGATTTCGGTCGGGAGCCGGCCGCCGGAGGTGGCGATCGGGCCGCAGGGGATGATCTTTGGGACGCCGCCGACGGCAACAGGTGGCCCCAACCCGGACGAGCGGCGCGCGGAGCTGGCGGAGACGCTTTCGTGGAATCCGGGCCACCACCTGTTGCAGGTGGGTGGCGCGGGCAGCCTGGTGCGGGAGCACATCCACGCAACCTCCAACCTGGAAGGGACGTTTCGCTACGACAGCGGAAGCACGGGGGGTTATGCGGGCGGGCTGGTGGACTGGGTGACCGATTACACCTTCAACGTGAACGGGACTCCAAACGGCGGCTGCCCCTCGATCCACGCGACGACGCACCTCTTTTGCTTCCGGTCCTTTGCGCAGAGCTTTGGTGGAGCGGACACACGCTTCAATACGGCGGAGACCGGGGTATTCGTGCAGGAGCAGTGGCGCCTGCTGAGCCGGCTGACGGTCTCGGCCGGGGTGCGCTATGAGTACGAGCTGCTGCCTCTGCCACAGCAGCCGAACGCCGCGCTGGATGTGGTGTTTGCCGGGCTTGGGGGAGCGACGTCCCGATTCCCGGAGGACCGCAACAACCTGGGGCCGCGCGTGGGCGTAGCGTGGAGCCCGTTTGCCGGGGGTGGCACGACGATCAGTGCAGGATATGGCCTCTACTACGGGCGGATTGCGGGCGCGACGGTTCGCTCTGCACTGGAAGAGACGGGGTTGGCCTCCTCGGTGACACGGGTGCGGATTCAGCCTGCGACGGAGACGGCGTGCCCGCAGGTGCAGAACCAGGGTTTTGGCTACCCGTGTGCCTTTCTATCGGCGCCCCCGGCCGATGTGGCGAGCACGACCTCAGCGGTGTTGTTCAGCAAGGGGTTCCGGGTGCCGGCATCGCAGCAGGGGCACCTGGAGGTAGAACAGGCGCTGGGCTCGGGGCTGAGCGTCGCGGCCTCCGTGCAGGCGAGCATGACGCGGCAGCTGGCGAATACGACGGACCTGAATGTGGCGCCGGCGACCGGACGGCGCACGTTTGTGCTGCAGGGCGGAACAAATGTGGCTGGGGTGCGAGATGGAACGACGTTTTCTCTGCCGCTGTATACGGCGCGGGTAGACAGCGCGTTTGGGCCGGTGACGGAGATTCTGTCGAACGCGAACTCGACCTACTATGCCGGGGTGCTGGAGGTGCGGGAGCGAATGCGGCGGGGGGTGTCGTTGCGAGGGAGCTTTACCTTCTCGCGAGCCATCGACTTTGGCCAGGATGCCGGGGCGACGCCGCCGACCAACGGGCAGTATGACCCGGTTGATGTGCGCTATGACAAAGGCCTGAGCGCGCTGAATCTGCCGTGGAAGGCAGCGGTCTTTGCGGTGTGGAACTCACCGACGGCCGGCGCGGAGCACTGGGTGCGGGCACTGTCGGGCGGCTGGACGGTGGCGCCGGTGGTGGTGGGCTCCAGTGGGCGGCCATATAGCTACAACGTCTTCGGGGGGTCACGCCTGGCAGGCGGGCACGAGTCGCTGAACGGATCGGGGGGATCGGTCTACCTGCCGACGGTGGGGCGGAACACACTGCGGCTGCCGGGACAGATGCAGGTGGACCTCCGGGCGTCGCGCACGGTGACGGTGCGGGAAGGGGTGCGGCTGCGTGGGATCGCGGAGGTGTTTAACCTGCCGAACCGGCGCAACCTCACGGCGATCTCCGAGCGGGCGTTTCTGGTGGGGAACGCGGCTGGTGGGCTTTATCCGCTGGTCTTCCAGAGCGTCGCAGCGGTGGCGGCCGAAGGGCTGACGACGCTCCCGTTTGGGCAGGCCACGGCTTCCAGCGAGGGGCAGGGCCGGGAAAGGCAGATACAGCTTGGGGTGCGCCTTGACTTCTAGAGCTCGAACCGGAATGCAGCGGCTTGCATCCAACAAACTCCTTCGTTCTTTTCGCCCCGTTGTGCCTGCCCTGGAGTGCCTGCGACCGTGAATGTGTCTCATCTGATCGCGAGTCATACCGTGGGCCTTACGGTGCTTTTTACGTTTCTGGCGAGCCTGGGGCTGCCGATGCCGATCTCGCTGGCGCTGCTGATGGCCGGGGCGGCAGTGCACACGACGCATCAGATGCCCCTGCTGCCGTTCTTGGCGTTATTGTGGTGCGCGGCGATCGCGGGGGATACGCTGCTGTACTTTGGCGGGCGGCACACGGGGTGGTGGCTGCTGACGTGGCTGTGCCGGCTGACGACGAATCCGGAGCAGTGCATCTTTCGGTCCGCGAAGTACTTCTATGAGCAGGGGCCGCACGCGCTGCTGTTTGCGCGGTTCATCCCGGGGCTGGGGGCGATGGCCGCGCCGCTGGCGGGCTCGCTGAACATGCCGCCGCTGAAGTTTCTGCGGATGGACGGCTTTGGGGCGGTCTTTTACACGTCGTCGTGGGTGCTGACCGGGTACGTCTTCAGCCACGATATCGCTCGGATTGCGGCGTTTTTGGGGCGGGCAGGTCACCTGGTGCTTTCGGTAATGGGGCTGGTGGCCGTGGGGTACGTGGTGAGCTGGGTGGTCTTTGCGGTGAAGTCACGCAAGTTCCGCGAGATTGAACGGGTGGCGCCGACGCTGCTGCGCGACCGGCTGGCGACGGAAGATCCGAACCGGCTGGTGGTAATTGCAGATGTGCGGTCGCATGGGTACTACGACCCGGGGATGACGCGCATCAAGAACTCGATCCGGGTGGAGCCGCACCGGCTGGAAGAGGAACTGCTGGCGCTGCGGGAGTTTATGGCGCCGGAGTGCGAGATCTACCTCTACTGCTCGTGCATCCGCGAGGCGACGAGCGTGCGGGTGGCTTACCTGATGAACCAGCAGAACTGTCAGACCAAGGTGATTGCTGGCGGGCTGCGGGCGTGGATGAAGGCTGGCGGCGAGGTGGAGCCGGTGCCCGCAGAGGAGATCGAGCACCTGCCGCGATTTGAGTAAGCGCTACGGTGTTGCGGGCTCCTTGAGGAAGGCGGCGATGTGCTGATTGAGAAACTGCTCGTCCGCCGGGCTGGCACCGGCGCCGGCAGGGTGGCCCCAGAGTGAGGGGATGGGCAGAAGGGTGCAGTGGGGGATGAAAGGTGCTTCGTAGCGGGCGTCCGTGACGGGGAAGTAGAGGTCTGTGGCCGAGGGCATGTAGAGGACGGGGACGCGGATGGAGCGGAGCGCGGCGGCGGTGTCGCCGTGGAAGCCGGGGGTGGAGCCGACGTCGTGCTGCTCCCAGGTGCGCATCTGGAGGATGAGGTTGTTGGCGTCGGCGCCGGGAATGAAGTTGTCGCGGTAGAAGTTGATGACGTCGGCGACGGTCTTGAAGTTGGGGTTGTCCTGCCGCCAAAGCTCCTGCCGCCACCACTCCTGGGAGTAAAGCCAGGCCGTCCAGACGAGGGAGAAGGCCTGGAGGCCGCGTTTGGGTTCGGCGGTGTAGTCACCGTTGTGGAAGCTGTCGTCGGCCTCGATGGCGGCGATCTGGCTTTCCAGGCGAACTATGCCGTGACCGTAGGTACGGGCGGTGCCAGAGGTGGCGACGATGCGATCCATGAACTGCGGGTAAGAGACGGCCCACTGGAAGGCCTGTTGCGCGCCCATGGAGAAGCCGATGACGGCCTGGAGGTGCTGCACGTGGAGCGGGCCGGTGAGTAGCTGGTGCACGATGGCGACGTTGTCGCGGATGGTGGTGACGGGGAAGCGCGGCCCGTGAAAGGGCTCCGGGGTGTTGCTGGGGGAGCTGGAGCGGCCGTTGCCGAAGAGCTCGGTGGTGATGAGAAAGAGCCTGGTGGGATCAAGCGCTTTGCCGGGGCCGATAAGCCACTCATAGCCATGGAGGTCGGCCATGTAGTGGGAGGGAAGGAGGATGGCGTTGTCGCCGGCGGCGTTGAGGGTGCCATAGGTGCCGTAGAGGATGCGGGCCTCGGGAAGTACGGCGCCGCTTTCAGTGTGGAAGTTGTGGACAAGGAACTCGTGCTGCTCGGGCTGCGGGGCCTTCTGCTGCTGCGGGGAGGATGCCTGCTGGCTGGGCTGGTTTTGTGCGGAGGGCTGGGAGGCCTGCGGCGGCTGGGAGGCCTGCGACGGCTGCGAGGCCTGCGACGGCTGCGAGGCCTGCGACGGCTGGGGCTGCTGGGCGGGCAGTGCCAGCGCAAACGCAAAGAGGGCGGAGCAAACGGTCGCGGGTGCGAGTTGCATGGATTAGGGGACCTCTGCGTGCAGCATACGTGCCCGGCCGACGCCCGGCGGACGGAAGGGCGTTGACCTGGGGCGGGATAACGGGGCGATCGCCGAGTGAGCTCAAAAGGGAACAGGCCGGCCGACTCCGGCCCAGGGGCGCGCCGTCGATAATGAAGGGGATGATCGTTGGGACGAGCGAGATGGCCTCCCGCATACGGGAGAAGGACTGGGCGGCTACCGCGCTGGGTCCCATGGAGGGTTGGAGCGAGACGCTGGTGAGCAGCGTGAACCTTATGCTTGCGGTGCCCACGCCGGTGCAGGTGTTCTGGGGACCGGAGCTGATCACGCTGTACAACGACGCGCTGATTCCGTTTGTGCAGGGGCGGCACCCGGAGTGCCTGGGAAGGCCGGCGCGCGTGGTGTGGGATGACGCATGGCCTCTGGTGGGCGCGGACCTGGAAGCGGTCGTGGGGGAGGGGCGGAGCTGCCAGCATCGCGATCTGCATCTGCCGCTGCTGCAGCATGGTCGATTGACCGAGATGTTCTGGAGCTTCAGCTACAGCCCTATCTTTGCCCGCGATGGAAGCGTGGCGGGGGTGCTGAATCTGGCGCAGAACACAACGGAGTCGGTGCGGGGTGCAGAGGAGGCGCGGGCCAGCAAGGAAGAGCTGCAGCTGGCGGTAGACTGCGCGCAACTGGGACGGTGGACCTATGAGCCCGCGACGGGACAGCTGCTGACCGACGAGCGGACGCGGCAGATCTACGGCGTGACCCGGGGGCAGGCTGCCGGCTCAGGCCTGGAGCAGGCTGGCGAGGATGGGGAAAGCAGGACGGAAACCCTGGCGCGGTGGCTCGAGGTGGTGCACCCGGAGGACATCAGTCGGGTGCGGGAGCACTTTGGCAAGGCGCTCCATGGGGGCGAGACCTATGGTCTGGAGCACCGCATCATCCGTCGTGGTGAGCTGCGCTGGCTGAGATCCGAGGGCCGCCTGCTGGGGGCCACAAAGGGCAGACAGCTGCTGTTTGCCATCGTAGAAGACATTACGGACCGCAAGCTGGCCGAGGAAGACCTGCGGCTGAGCCGGCTGGTGCTGGAGGAGGGCAAGGCGCAGCTGGCAGCGATTATCGACAGTGTGCCGGTGGGCATCGTCGTGGCGGACGCTGCGGGCAGGATCTCCATGGCGAACCCCGCGGCGGAGCGCATCCTTGGCTATGGGCAGGGTCACGGCCCGCGGTCCGCTGCGGCTTTCGCGGAGCACAGGGCGTGGGGCGTGCTGCACCCGAACGGTGAACGCCTGCAGGAGGAGGAGTTTCCCCTGCTTCGAGCCATTCGCACGGGGAAGGCCGTGCCGCGGGAAGAATACCTATGCCGGCGTGGGGATGGCAGCCGGCACTGGATCACGCTTCGAGCGGCACCGATTCGCAACAGCACGGGCGAGTTGCTGGGCGGGGTAGCAGTGACCTCGGACATTGACGCGGCCAAGCGGCAGCAGGATGCGCTGCGGCGGAGCGAGGAACGCTTCCGTCAGCTGGTGGACTCGGCGAGTGTGGGCATTGCGATCGGCAACACCGCAGGGGACCTGACCTATCTGAATCCGACGCTGCTCTCCTGGCTGGGCTACACAGCGGAGGAGGCGCAGAAGGGCGAGATTCGGTGGGACCGGCTGACGCCGCCCGAGTACGCTGAGGCCGATGCGCGGGCCGTGCTGCAGCTGAACGAGCGCGGCGTGGCCGAGCCTTACGAGAAGGCGTACCAGGCAAAAGATGGCCAGGTAGTGCCGCTGCTGGTGGGCGCGTCGGTGATCCCGACGGATGCGGAGTATGGCCGGGGAAGCGACATAGCGGTCTTTGCCACGAATCTTTCCATGCAGAAGCGCGCCGAAGCCCTGCTGGTGCAGCAGGAGAAGCTGGCGGCTGTCGGTAAGCTGGCGTCGTCCATCTCGCACGAGATCAACAACCCACTGGAGGCCGTGACGAACCTGCTCTACATCGTGCGGCGAGATGAGGCGCTGAGCCAAAGCTCGCAGGAGTTTCTTGACCTGGCAGAGCGCGAGTTGGCGCGGATGTCGCAGGTGACCTCGCAGACGCTGCGGTTCCACCGCCAGTCGACGGCGGCGATGACGGTGCGGCCGGAGGCGCTGATCGATGAGGTGCTGCAGCTGTACGGAACGCGCCTGAGCAGCTTCAGCGTGGCGCTGCACACGGAGTACGCCACCAGCACAACGATGACCTGCTACGAAGGGGACATCCGCCAGGTGCTGAACAACCTGGTGGGGAACGCGATTGACGCGATGCGGAGCGCCGGGGGCGAGCTGCGGATACGGACGCGACAGGCGACGCGCTGGAAGGATGGGGAGGCGGGCGTGCGCGTGACGATCGCGGACACCGGCGGGGGCATGCCGGAGGAGGTGCAGCAACGCATCTTCGAGGCCTTCTACACGACCAAGGGAGCCAATGGCACGGGCCTGGGGCTGTGGATCTCGTCGCGCATCGTGCACAAGCACCGCGGCACGCTTGCCGTGCGCAGTACAGCGGGCGCCGAGCAGCACGGCACGGTCTTTCAGCTATGGCTTCCGGCGCGGCTGGCGACGACGGCTCGCGAGGCATGGCACGAAGAGGACGGAGTTCCGGTCTAGCTACCGGATTGGTTACACATGCCCAAGTTAATGAGTGCCGGGCCGCGAGTAGAGAGCGGCGGCGGTGTCGTGCAGATAGAGGTGCGCGAAGTGAATGGCCTGGGCCTCGGTGATCTCGCGGTGCGCGACCATGGCGGCGAGTGCGGCAGCGAGTGCGGTGCGGGACGACTCGACGGCCAGCCAATCCGATTCTTCCGCACCGACGGCTTCGTTGAACGGGAAGGAGTCTGAGCCGAAGACGACCTTATCCGGGTAGAGCGAGAGCCAGCGACGGAGAATCGTCTGGAGATCTTCTGGGTAGACGTAAAGGCTCATCAGCGACGAATCGAGATAGACGTTCGGGCGGGAGGCGAGGAGGATGGCCTGCTGCTCAAAGGGGAAGCCACCGTGAAGCAGCACAAAGGTGGTGCTGGTGTAGCGCGGGTCGCGCAGAATGGGCTCGAGATTGAGGACGTTCGCGTCGGAGACGTTGTAGAAGTCCCCAATGCCGCCAAGGGTATGGATCTGCACGGGCAGCCGCAGGCGGGCGGCCTCCGTGAGCAAAAAGCGGAAGAGATAGTCCTGCAGGGTGAGATAGTCAGCCGGGGAAGGGGTGCCGCCGGCGTGGTAGCGACCATAGATTGCGGCTGCCTGTGCCTCCGTCGGGTCAGAGAAGCGGAGCGGACGAAAGTAAGCGATCTCGAACTTGATGCCCACACCGCCGTGGGCGCGGTTCTGCTCGAGCACGGCTGAGATGAAGGATCTGTAACTGACAAGGTCCGCCGGAAGCTTTGTGAGGCCGGCCTGCGTGAGCTCGTTGTGCAGCTTTGCCTCCTGCAGGGGAAGGTAGGTGGCGAGATCGGAGTTCTTGTGGGCGGAGACGGAGTTGTCGAGGGGAAAGAGGAAGGAGTCGACAAAGAAGACCCAGCGGAAGCGGGCGGGGTCAAGGTAGTCCGGCATGCGGACGCGGTTGGCGATCTCCGTCTCGACGTTGAGCTGATTCAGGATGGAGTTGAAGTATCTGTAACCAGGTTGGGTGCGCTTCTGGTCGGCCTTGCGCTCGGCGAGCCAGTGGAGGTGTTCGGGGGAGTTGTCGGCAAAGGGGTAGTGGAAGAGAGCGCGGGAGGCGTCGACGAGCTCGGGGTTATCGAGACGGAGGCGCAGGGGCTCGTGGATGTCCTGCGGCGAGGTCATCGCGTCGACATCGGGGTCGTCGGCAAAGCCCGGGTGGGCGTGGTTATCGAAGATGGGTATGGAGCGGATGGTGGCGAGGAGGCGCGTGTAGAGGGCGGCCTCCTCGCTGTTGGGGAGGGGTGTGGCCTGGGCCGCCGCGAGGCTGGTGGAAAGGGCGAGCGCGAAGGCAGCCAGGCGAGCAAGCATCAGGCCAGCTGCGGTTCGCTGGAGGGGCGAAGAAAGGCGGGGGCGGACTCCGGCAGGGGCGTGATGGGGACGTTGAGCGAGGAGACGATGCGGGGCAGGAACTCGAAGGCACCCACAACGGCGGTGAGCTCCAGCAGCTGCGGCTCGGTGAAATGCTGACGGATGGTGGCGTAGTGCTCGTCGTCAATGTGGGGCGAGGTGTGGAGAGCGTCCGCATGGGCGAAGCCGGCCTTTTCGGCGGCAGAGAACGGGCCGTCTTCGGGGTCCGCGACGCCTTCGATCTGCTCCTGCGTGGCGCCGGCAAGCAGCGCAAGAAAGCGATGGGAGGAGATGCAGTAGTCGCAGCCGTTGAGCAGGGCAACGCGCGTGCCGACAAGCTCTTTGTAGGCCGCGGGAAGGTGGCCGGCGGCCATCAGCGGCTTCAGGAATCCGGCGATCCCAACGGCGAGGGCTGGCACATTGGCAAGCGCCTTGAACATGTTGGGCACCGTGCCGCGCTCCTGGAGAAGCCGGTCATAGATGCCGGCTATCTCGGCGGGCACCTGGTCGCGCTCGAGAAGCGTGATGCGAGGGTCGGGGCTGTGGCTATCAGGGTGGGATTGCTGGTTGAAGAATTCTGTATGTGGGTTCATGGCGCTCTCGTGCACGTGCCGTAGTGAGGGTGGAAGGTTTAGAGGCCCTTGTAAAGGCCGCCGTCGACAAGCAGGGTCTGCCCGGTGATGAAGGAGGCCCGATCCGAGCTGAGAAAGAGAATGGCGTCGGCGACCTCGTCGGCCGTGCCGACACGGCGCAGGGCAGCCTGGTCGCCGAGCTGCTGCAGCAGTGTGTCATCCGCGACGCCGGAGCGGGCGGCGCTGCTGGCCACAAGGGAGCGCAGTCGCTCGGTGGCGGTATAGCCAGGTCCGACGTTGTTGACGGTGATGCCGTCGGGGCCGAACTCATTTGAAAGCGACTTGACCAGGCCGAGCACGCCGGCGCGGATGCTGTTGGAGTAGATGAGGTCGGAGACAGGCTGGCGCACGGAGACAGAGGTGAGCGTAACAAGGCGGCCCCAACGCTGCCGCTGCATGCCTGGGAGGACGGCGCGGGCGAGGTGAATGACCGACTTGAGGTTGAGGGCGAAGGCGGCATCCCACTCCGCGTCGGTGGTGTCGAGAAACATGCGCGGGGGCGGGCCGCCGGCGTTGGTGACGCAGATATCAACGGTGCCGAAGCGCTGTGTGATCTCGTCGACGAAGCCGGTGACGGCGGTGGGGTCGGTGACGTCCACCACGCGGGCGAGGAGCTGAGCTCCGGGTGTCTGGGCATGGATGCTCGCGACGGCCTCGGCGAGCTTGGCCTCCGAGCGAGAGCACAGGGCCACGCGGACGCCTTCGGCGGCAAACTTGCCGGCCGCGGCGCGGGCGATGCCGCTGCTGGAGGCGGCGACCAGGGCTGTGCGGTTCTGGAGCCCGAGGTTCACGTGGCGGACTCGGGGTCTGCCATCGGGCTGGCCACCTGTGTGCGCAGGTAGCTGTCGTCGCGGTCGATCCAGTCCTGGCGCGGCGGGTTGAAGACGTCGAGGTCGACGGTGTCCTCAAGCGCCCAGGCCTCATGCGGCACATTGGGCGGAATGCAGAGCACTTCGCCGGCGGCGACGGTAAGGTCGCGGCCCTCGATGTGGAAGCGGAGCGCGCCGGAAAGGATGTAGGTGATCTGCTCGTTGTGGTGCTGGTGGCGCGGCACATGCGCGCCCTTGCTGAGCAGGACGCGGGCGATCATGGTGTTGGTGCCGACGAGGAACTGCCGGCCAATCAGATCGCTGAGCGGCTCAACCGGGATATCGTCCCAGCGCGTATGGCTGCTGGTGGCGCTTGCGGCCACGGGAACGGGGTCGTGCTGGTCATCCAGAGGGGGCATGTACCTATCTCGAGAAGGGATGATGCGCGTGCCTGCGACAGGTCAAAGCGTTCCGGTGAGGGTAGCACGATGCCCCGGCCAAATTGTTGGAAACGCAAGCCCGGTGCGCGAGGATGAAGTCACATGCAAGGTGTTACAGGAGTGACTGAAGTTCTGAGGGAGTGCAACTTCTCTGACCCGGTACGTCAGGCGGAGGCTGCAGCCTGGAGGAGAATGGACTTGTGAACTGGCTTGTGTGGTCCCTGTTGTCCGCGCTGTTTGCCGCAGCCACCGCGCTGCTCGCGAAGCTGGGCGTTGCCCACGTAGAGCCAAACCTGGCGACGGCGATCCGCACCACCGTGGTAGTGGTCTTCGCCTGGGCGATCGCGGTGGGCATGGGAACGCACGGCGGCATCACGCAGATCGATCGGCGCAGCTGGGTGTTTCTGGCCGCGTCTGGCCTGGCGACCGGGCTTTCCTGGATCTGCTACTTTCGCGCGCTCAGCCTGGGGCAGGCCTCCAAAGTGGCGCCGATCGACAAGCTCAGCGTGATCTTCGTAATCCTGCTCGCGGCTCCGTTGCTGGGCGAAGCGCTTTCGGTCAAGAAGCTGGTGGGCGGCTTGCTGATTGCCGCCGGCGCCGTGGTGCTTGCGTTGGCGTAGTCGCGTTGGCGTGGTGCAACGGCCGTTCCAGCCGGTCCACACCCGCCGCTTAGGATGGAGCCAGAGGATCACGAGGGACATGGACACAACAGTGCGGGCAGTTGAGGTAAGAACCAGGGACGGTGTAGCGGACTGCGGGCTGTGCCTGCCGGTGGGCGACGGGCGATGGCCGGCGGTGCTGCTTGTGCCAGATATCTACGGGCTGCGGCCGACCTTTGAGGAGATGGGCCGGCGGCTGGCCGCACTGGGCTACGCCGTTCTGGTGCCGAACCCGTTCTACCGCATGAAGCGGGCGCCGATGCCTGACTGGAAGCTGGACTGGTCGACGGTGGAGGGGCGCGAGAAGGCCATGGCCCTGGTGCACGCCATGACGCAGGACCGTGTGGCGACGGATGCGGAGGCGATGTTCGCGTTTCTGGATGCGCAGCCTGAAGTTGACACGACGAAGAAGGCGGGCGTGCAGGGCTACTGCATGGGGGGCACGGTGGCTCTGCGCATGGCGGCGGTGTTGCCGGAGCGCATCGGGGCAGTTGCGAGTTTTCATGGTGGCGGGCTGGTGACGCCGGCGCCGGACAGCCCGCACCGGCTGGTAAGCAAGATCACTGCGGAGGCGCTGATCGCGATAGCCGCCGACGATGACGCGAAGGAGCCCGGGGCACGGCCAGCGCTGGAGCAGGCTTTTGCGCAGGCCGGCCTAACCGCGCAGGTGGAGGTTTTTGCCGGCACCAACCATGGGTGGTGCGTGCCGGACGCTCCCAGCCATAACCTCAACGCGGCAGAGCAGGCGTGGGAGAAACTGGTAACACTGTACCGGCGGACACTGGTCTAGCCCGCCCTCCACTGCAGCCTCCGCCGCGCAGCACACGGCAAGGCGCTTGCAGCACTGGAGCCAGGGACTACGGAAAAAGAAGCGGCGAGTGCCGACCGGAGATACCGGGGAACTCGCCGCTTTTTCTGTCTCGAAGCTGGTTGGCTTAGCTGGTCTTCTTTTCCTTGTGCCCGCCGAACTGGAAGCGCATGGCCGAAAGAATCTTGTTGGCGAAGAGGGCATTGCCCTGCGAGGTGAAGCGGGAGAAGAGGGCTGCGGTGAGCACCTCTGCCGGCACACCTTCGTCGATGGCGGCAATGGACGTCCAGCGGCCTTCGCCGGAGTCGGAGACGCGGCCGCCGTAGTCGGCCAGATCAGGCGACTCGACGAGCGCGGTGGCGGTCAGATCGAGCAGCCAGGAGGAGACGACCGAGCCGCGGCGCCAGAGCTCGGCGACCTCCGGGACGGGGATGTCGTACTGGTAATGCTCGGGGTCGCGCATGGGAGCGGTTTCCGCGTCAAACTCCTCGTTGTGCTTGCCGATATTGGCGTGCTTGAGGATGTTGAAGCCTTCGGCAAACGCCGCCATGATGCCGTACTCGATGCCATTGTGAACCATCTTCACGAAGTGGCCGGCGCCCGGAGGCCCGCAGTGCAGATAGCCGTCTTCTGCCGTCGTCTTGGGGGCCTTGTCGCGGCCGGGGGTGCGCTCGATCGAACCGATGCCGGGAGCGAGCGTCTTGAAGATGGGATCAAGATACTCGACCTGCTTGTCTTCGCCGCCGATCATCAGGCAGTAGCCGCGCTCGAGGCCGAACACACCGCCGGAGGTGCCGGCGTCCACCCAGTGGAGGCCCTGCTCCTTGACCTGCTTGGAACGGCGAATGTCATCGACGTAGTACGAGTTGCCGCCGTCAATGATGATGTCGTCCTTCTGCAGGTGGGGAACGAGATCCTTGAGCGTGGCATCGACGACGCCGGCCGGAACCATGAGCCAGACGGCGCGTGGGGTCTGGAGCTTGCTGGCCATGTCCTCGAGCGAGGAGGAGCCGGTGGCGCCTTCCTTGACGAGCGCGTTGACGGCATCGGCGCTGCGGTCATAGACCACGCACTGATGTCCACCCTTGGTGAGACGACGGACCATGTTGGCCCCCATACGTCCCAGACCGACCATTGCAATCTGCATTACAAACCTCCGCGAGCTGAATAGGAAAAGTGTAGACGGTGCGTGTGACGACGCGTGTGTGAAGCGGAACAAGATCACACTTGCCGGCTAAGACCATGCGCGTCAGTTGCCGTCCTGGGCAAAGCCATACAGGGGTAGATGCCGGGCAGGGAAGTTGCAGCAGCTTGCCCGACCCGGCAGGAGTCTAGGTCGCCGTGGAAGCGACACCCTGGTACGGCAGAAACAGGGTGAAAACCGTGCCGGTGTGGGCGCCCGTCTGACTGGAACGCAGCGACAGCCGACCATGATGCCGATCAACAATGCCCCGGCTGATCCACAGCCCAAGGCCGGTACCCTGCTGCCCCTTGGTGGAAAAGAATGGCTGAAAAAGGCGCTTGCGGCTTTCCTCGGAGATGCCGTGGCCGCTGTCGGCCACGGTGATGATCACACCTTCCCGGTTCGTGGCCCAGTCCGTGGCCTGCCGCGTGCGAACCAGCAGTTGGCCGTTGCTGCCGCGCATGGCGTCTGTTGCGTTGGCAATCAGGTTGTTCAAAACCTGTCGGATCTCGCTTTCCATGCAGATGATCGAGTCGTTGAAGCGATCGCGCCGCTGCACGCTCAGGCCGGCACCAGTGATACGCGCCTGCTGCAGGTCCAGGATGGAGTCCAGCAGTTCGTTGCACTGCACGACCTGTGGCTGTGTGGACTGGCGGGCAAACCGCAACGACTGCGACGCAATGAGCTTCAATCGGCGAAGCTCACCATCCATCATGTCGATGAAGGGCTTGGCATCCTCAAGCGTGGTCGACCGCTGGGCGATGTAGACGAGATTCATCAACGCTTCGAGCGGACTGTTGATCTCATGGGCGATCACGGCGGAGAGGCGGCCGACAACAGCCAGCTTTTCACTCTCGCGAAGCGCTGTTTCAAACTCCACGCGAGCGGTGACATCAGTCTGGACGCCCACGAAATGGGTAAGCTTTCCGTCCCGGTTGTGAATAGGCGAGAGGGCCAGCTCATTCCAGAAGGGAGTGCCATCCTTGCGAAAGTTCTTCAGCGTAGCGACCGTGCTGCGACCTTCGGCGATCGCTTCTCGCACCAGGGTCAGGGCGGGCTGGTCCCGGTCGTCGGCCTGCAGAAAGCGGCAGTTCCTGCCGACCACCTCCTCAAACTTGTAGCCAGTCATCGCCTCGAAGGAGGGATTGACGTAGGAAAGAGGCAAGTCTTCGTCAGTGACCTTGGAGATGCTGATGCCGTTTGAGACGGAGCGGAAGATACGCCGGTTCAGCTGCAGCTCCTCATAAGCATCCTCGTGCCGGCGGCTGAAGGCACGGTGCGAGTAGAGAGCGACGCTGAGCTGGGCCGCCAGGGGACCGAGCAGCTGCGGCATGGGCAGGATGCCGTCAAAGCTGTGGTTCGCCATCTGATCTTCGAGGCTGATCTCAGGGGAGGTGATGAGCAACACCGCTGGCCGCGCCGGGTCATCTGAGGCTGAGAGCAGCTTCACGATGCTGAGGGCATCCTCCTCTTCCGCGAGGACGAGCTCAAAGCCGCGGAAGTCTGTCTCCGGGAGCTGGTCCCGCTTCAGCAGAACAGGGTCAAGTTCCAGGTGGACTGCGGCGCTCTCCAGCAGGCGCTGGCTGGTAGGGTCCTCGATGCAAATGCCAATGCGGTGCAGGTCGGGCAGGGCTGGTGTTCGGGCTGGGGTACTCACGTGCTGGACACTCCAGATTCAGTCTCCCTCGCCGGACCATCCATGCGAGAGGGAGTAAGCCAGGCCAAGGGTGACGGCGAACAGAATAGGCCACTGACGGCGTGGCATCCCGTATCTTGCACTCTCTGATGATGATCCACCGGAAAAAGGCTGCAGACCAAGGCGCTTCTTTGTTGGATGTTGTGCGTTGGTGAACAGCGTTGCCGTCCGCGTTCAGGCGCTGGAACGCGGCAGATTGGAAATGTGAGCGGTCGGTAGGGTGCGGTGCGACTCGGGGAGGCCCAACATGCTATTGACTGCATTGCGGAAACCATCTAGACTACCGAATGAGGCATTGCGGAAAAGCGTCCCAGCAGAACGGCGCAGCGCAACCTTAACCCCAGACCGACAATCCATTGCGTGATGTGCTGACAGGCGTGCCGCACCGGCCGCCGCACCGGCATCGGGCAATGGAGACAGCGGAGGACGGGTTAAGGCGGTCTGGCCAGGCAGTCCGGGGAACGATTCAAGCATGCGATCACAATGGCCCATCACGACCAATCCCTAGTCAACGAGAGCAAACCCCTGAACACCGAACTGGAAACCCTGGCACCTGAAAGCGCGGAGCACACCGCTCCGTCCACCGACTCCACCCCCAACCAGCAGGCCCCCGACACCGACGCGACCTCCGTTGCGATGACCGAAGGCACTGCTGATACCCAGACTGCGCCCGAGACAACGTCTGCCAAGGCCTCCGCCGACGACGCAGACTACGACGCTTCCGATTTTGCGGCCGCGCTGGCCAGCTTTGATCGTGAGCAGGCCGCCGAAAGCGCAGCCGCGGCCAACCTTACGCAGGACGAGGTCGTGGTCACCGGCACGGTGGTCAAGATCACGGACAAGCACGTTGTGGTCGACATCGGCTTGAAGTCCGAAGGCCTTATTCCGCTAGAGCAGGTGCTGGACATCAATGGTCAGCCGAAGTTCCAGGCCGGCGACCAGGTTGATGTGGTTGTGGAGCGCGAAGAGCACGAGGGCGGCTACCTCGTCAGCTACGAAAAAGCGTTGCGCAACAAGGTATGGGACTCGCTGGAAGCGGCCTCCAACGACAAGGTGCCGGTCAAAGGCCTTGTGCTGAGCCGCGTCAAGGGTGGTCTGACGGTTGACATTGGTATCAAAGCGTTTCTGCCGGGCTCCCAGGTGGAGATCCGGCCAGTGCGCAACCTCGACGCTTACATCGGGACCGAGATCGAAGTCCGCGTCATCAAGCTCAACAAGAAGCGCGGCAACGTGGTCATCAGCCGGAAAGAGATGCTCGAGGAAGAGCAGACCGCGAAGCGCTCCGTCACTCTGGACACCCTGGAAGAGGGTGCCGTGCTCACCGGTGTTGTCAAGAACCTGACCGACTACGGTGCGTTCGTCGACCTGAGCGGTCTGGATGGCCTGCTGCATATCACCGATATGAGCTGGGGTCGTCTGACGCATCCCCGCGACCTCGTGAATGTGGGCGACGAGATCCAGGTCAAGGTTCTCAAGTTCGACAAGGATAAGCAGCGCGTCTCGCTCGGCTTCAAGCAGTTGACGCCTGATCCATGGCTCGATGCGACGGAGCGGTATCCGATCGGCGCGCAGGTTCGCGGACGCGTCTTGTCGGTGACTGACTACGGCGCCTTTGTTGAGCTGGAGCAGGGCATCGAAGGCCTGGTTCACGTCTCCGAGATGACCTGGTCGAAACGGATGAAGCATCCGTCGAAGATGGTCAAGCCCGGCGATGAGGTCGACACCATCATCCTGTCGGTCAACCCGAATGAGCGCCGCATCTCGCTTGGCATGAAGCAGCTGCAGGACAATCCCTGGGAGCAGCTTGAGGACAAGTACCCGGTCGGTGCTGAGGTCGAAGGCCGCGTTCGCAACCTCACCGACTTCGGAGCCTTTATCGAGATCGAAGACGGTATTGATGGCCTGGTGCACGTCAGCAATCTCAGCTGGACCAAGCGCATCAAGCACCCATCCGAGGTCCTGAAGAAGGGCGAGAAGATCAAGGCTGTTGTGCTCGGCGTTGAGCCGGAGAACCGCCGACTGTCGCTCGGCATCAAGCAGCTCCAGCCGGATATCTGGGATACCTTCTTCGCTCAGCATCGCGTTGGCGACGTCATTCACGGCAAGGTTCTGCGCACTGCACAGTTTGGTGCCTTTATCGAGATCGCCGAGGGTGTTGAAGGTCTCTGCCACGTCTCTGAGGCGGTCGATGAACATCACCAGCCCATCACCCTGAACGTGGGTGACGAGCACGAGTTCAAGATCGTCAAGCTCACGCCGGAAGAGAAGAAGGTTGGTCTCAGCCTGCGTGCCATCGGTGACGAGGCAAGCCGTGCGGAGGTTGACAACTACCGCGAGCGGGATCGCGACGGACATAAGAGCAACAGCAGCAGCTCTTCTTCCTCAAGCAGCACCACGCTTGGCGACCTGATCAACTGGAAGCGGTCTGAGCGCGAATAAGTCCTCGATTCGCTCCAGCAAAGAAGGCCAACCTATCCAGGTTGGCCTTCTTTCTGCGCTTAACGTAGCTGCATCATGTGAGACAAGTCTGGCATTTGAAACATGGAACGCGCCGGATGTACCGGAGAAGCGCGGCCTACGCGCTGAGTGATTTAAGGGTCACCGGATTGGCCTCAGGATCAAACTCCTCAAGCTCCTTCATCTTGATCGAAGCACGAACCATGACTTCGACCTCCGCCGGAGCGAATAGCTCGGGAGGAATGCCGGCGATCGCTACAAAGCCAGGATCATCCCCCAACACCTCGGAGATCTGGTTCCAGCGTAGGAAGGGCGATGTTGTCGGCAGAACGATGATGCGACGTTTCGGTTCTGGCATGGCGAAGTAGACGCACCAGGCCACAAGACCGAGGATGCCTCCAACATTCGAGATCAGATTGGCTGCGGTATAGAGGCCACCTCTGAAGTTGAACCAGGCTGCCTGGGCCAGTCCTGCCGCAGCCAAGATACCTAAGCCGAGAGCAACACCAAATACCCTGCTGCGGAGGGTTAGACCGAGAGGCTTGATCGTGAAGCAAACAAACAGAAGGAGACAGAGTGTGATCACACTCGAGATCTGCTGGAATTCAGAGAGGAAGCGGGCCAGCCACGAGGAAGCGCTCTGATGAGGCGAGATGCTGAGCGCGATGGCGAGTACCGTGGAGATCGCGGCAGCCCACCGGAAAACCAGCATGCCGAGACTGCGGAGCCCTTTCAGAGGCTCCAGCGCGACCCGGAATATGTTCAAGATCATGTAAAAGGCTAAGAGCGATTCCGCCGTATAGCTCAGCCAGTACACGTAGAAGTAAGACAGATAAGCCGCCGCCGTTGATAGCCGGTGGGCGTGACCAAGGTGAATCACGCAGAAGAGGATGATGTCGGAGGCAAGCCGAACGGAGAGCAGGCCAGTGAGGCCAGAGTAGGCTCGATGCTCCTTTGCGCGAAAGAGCAGCAGGAGCGCCAGAGCGCAGCCTATCTCATCCATATGTGCCGGCAAATTGAGGAGGAGGTTACCCATATCGTTCCCGCCCGAGACTCAGCTCTGAAGCTAGCCCAAGATTCGGGCGGGGGCAAGCAGTTATTTCCAGATTAGGGTACTAAAGGGGGCAATTCTTGTAGTCGCTCGGCATGCAAGTCGGGCGTGGGTAGCCAGAGCTGGTGAGGATAGCCTTCTGGGGAGAAGGCGACGTTGCGAGCTGGACGTAGGCTGCAGAACCGGTTACGGCGAGGGCGAGGACAGTGGCGCGAACGATGGTGATCATGAGGCTCCCGAGAGAATGGTTAGTAAGTTGTAATGTTTGTGCTGGACTTCTCTGCTGCAACCACCATAAGATCAAGACTCCTGTAAGTCCAGCGCATACAACAACTTACGCAATTAGTAAGCAAGTAATATTACTATCGTCACTCGCCCGACCTGGTTAGACAAGACTTAGATTCAGCAAGCGCGTGCATGCATTAGTCGCCCCTTACGTGACGAAGGAATCACTTGGAATGCGAGAAGAGGGTCGCGAGGCCGCGCCGCCTCTGACAGCAAGGCAGATCTCAGCTCTGCTACTGGTCGAGGCATCGGCTCCAGAGCGGCTCCAGAACAGTCGGTTTGAATAGGACCGTATGCGTTCCCGTAAGCGAGTCGCCCGCGAGCCAGTGTTTACTGCCGCACCGACTCGGATCGCCGTGCAACCGAAGGGGGGTGTTGGCGTGCATCGATGAGGTGCAAGCAGTCAGCGCAGCGGAGCAATGGATGGGTATCGCGGCTCCTGCCCTTTACCGAGTTCGCGACCATCGCGGGCTTCTTCCGGGCGATGTATCGAGCGAAGAAGGCGAGGCGTTCTCAGAGGTTTGCACGGCTTATCACGCGACGCAGCGACCTAAGTAGGCAGGACGCAAAGAGGCCCGAGCCGTAGCTCGGGCCTTCTTGCGATAACAGCTTAGGCCTTAACTGGTGCAGATGCGGGTGGAGGCATCGGAGCGGCGGCAGTGACCGGAGTGGGTGCCGGACGTCGTGGGGCAGCGACACCCTCCTTCTTGGAAGGAGCCAGGATGGCGTGCAGGGTCGTACCCTCCATGCGAGGCATGAACTCCACTGAGCCCACTTCTCCGATGTCAACGATAAGGCGATTGATGATTTTGTAACCCAGATCACGATGCGCCATTTGGCGCCCCTTGAAGCGAAGCGAGGCTTTTACCTTGTCGCCCTCGCCCAAAAAGCGAACAGCCTGATTCTTCTTGGTCTGGTAGTCATGCTCATCCACCGTTACGGAGAACTTGACTTCCTTGATCGTGATGACCTTCTGTTTTTTACGTGCGGCGCGGTCGCTCTTGTCTTTCTCGTAGAGAAACTTGCCGTAGTCCTGGATCTTGCAGACAGGGGGATTTGCGTTGGGTGAGATCTCAACCAGGTCGAGCGAGCGTTCCCGGGCAATCTTCAGTGCCTCGAAGGGCGGCATCACGCCAAGCTGGTCGCCGTTGTCGTCGATGACACGGACTTCTCGAGCGCGGATGCGCTCGTTGGTGCGAATGAATGACTTTGCAGTGCGCTTATCTACGGGCGGGATAGGACTCTCCCACGCGAGCCGTCTGGCTGGCGTGTTTTCTAGTGAGATCGATGCATCGGCGTGGCGCAACGATGCCGCCCGCACATCGAAGTATAGCATTACGCGGCAAAGGAGCGATCCCGGCTGCTATGCTGGAAGGGTTGTCACGCTGCTGGAGCCCTTCACCAGGGTCCGCAGGGCGAGGTTCCTGGGCAGCTTGTGAGACGACTCGCATCCGGAACGAGCGTGTGGGCGCCGCGGCGATGCACAACAACTGCCAGGGAGACCAGATGTCGACAAAGCCAAAGATTCTGCTTGTAGATGATGAGGTAACTGTTCTGCTGACGTTGAAGGCCGTGCTCGAAATCAGCGGCTTCGATGTGCAGACGGCAACCTCCGCACGGGAAGGCAAGGCCCGCATCAAACACCACGAGTACGACATGGTCATCACGGACATGCGCATGGAGAGCGAATCTGCAGGCTCCGAGGTGGTGCATGCTGCCCGCATTGCGCCCTACCACCCGGCAGTGGCGCTGCTGACGGCATTCCCCATCGACGAGGGTGACTGGACCGACATGGCGCCTGACAAAGTGCTAGTCAAGGCGACACAGACGCGGGTTCTGCTGCAGCAGATCGACAAGCTTCTCAGCACGCGTGCACAGAAACTGACACGCCTGGCCGAGAAGGCACAGAAGTCTCCCGAAGCCGGAAAGCCGAGCGAACTCCCGGAGGACGGATTGACCCTGGCTGCCGCGGCAGCGGCATCCGCCGACAAGGTAGATGGTAAGAGATAGAGGGCTGCGGAAAGCTCAGGCGTAGACAGCTATGGCCGCAGGCTCGACGTCCAAAGCCTCCCGCGTCGCCGGTGTGGACCGTGGCAGGCTGCTAGCGGGGTGAGTGGTCATGAATATAGCTCCGCAGCGCCGAGTTGATCTCGGTGGCGCGGGCGACTCCGCCTTCCAGCATCTTGAGCCACTCAGAGGCCGGCTCCTTCAGCTCCGCCAGGCTTAGCAGGTACGAGGTTTGCACCAGAATCTCTAGGGCATTTGAGAGATCGTGTGTGAGGGTCCGTATCTCTTTGGCTATCTCTGGCGGCATGAACTCAGCGGCTGGTCCGGATGAAGCAGGGGAGTCAGGATGCTGGGCCATCGCGGGTAACTGGTCACTTGGTGATTCAGACATGGGGAAAGCTCCTCAGAAAGGCAGCGGCGCAGATTCAATTTACAGCAGATGGCATCGGGGAGGGGATGGGCGTTTGACACCGTCCGGGGCTGGCTGCGAGACTAGCTAGGTTCATGGATGCCAACCCTGCGACGCGGGGCATGAATGGTGGAACAGGCCGAAGTGGCGGAATTGGCAGACGCGCATGGTTCAGGTCCATGTACTCGCAAGGGTGTGGAGGTTCGAGTCCTCTCTTCGGCACCAGAAATCGTGAAAGCCCTTCCAAGATGGAAGGGCTTTTCCTTTGGGCCGTAGAAGATTGGGGTGCGTTAGGGCAGGTGGAGTACTACGCCGATGCTGACGGACTCGAGCAAATGGCTGCCGGACTGGCCGGAGACGCCGGTGACCCCGCCGATGCCGACCTCGAAGAGCCGGATATCAAGAGCCGGGAGAGCGTGGATGTCGAGGCCGGCAAGGCCCTGGTAGGTGAAGCCGTGGTCGATCTGGATCTGACCGTTGGTCGGGTTGACGCCGTCCGAGCCACCGGTGCCGAAGTCTGTGCGCGCTACGCCGAAGTTGGCCTGGGCATAGGGCGCGAGGACTTTGAAGCGGCGTGGCGCCGGGAAGGTGCCCCGAAGACCACCGGTGATGGTGTAGAGGCGGCCGCCAGAGCCAGCAGAGGTGGGATCCGCACCATGATTTGTGCCGGCGATGGAGAACCGACCGTCCACGCCGAGGCGGACCGGACCGAGCTGGCGGAAGTTGTAAAAGATGCCGCCGGTGCCGCCGATGGGGTTGATGGTGCCATCGGTGTGATTGGTCAGGGTGTAGTTCGCGGTGTTCCCCACGGAGCTGTAGGCGAGGCCACCAAGGTGCATGGCGGTGACAGTGCCATAGACGGCAAGTTGCGCGTGGGCGAGGGGAGCGGAGGCAAGCGTGGCGACGGCGATCAGCGCAGGGGTAACGAACTTCATGCTGTGGACAGTCTAGCTGCTGGAAGGCCGTGTGCGGCGATGTGCCGGTGATGTTGGTCGCCCTGCCCCCTCCCCCTCCCCCTATGTTTTGCGCAAAATATTAAAAACTCGTGAGTTAGGTCTGGACCATCGCGTCGTTTTCGTGCTTTTCCCTGGCACTGGTGCAAGGTGTGCGATTCGTCCTGTGGACAGAGTACGAGTCGGTAGGAGGTGATCGCGCCACAGAGCAGGTGTGAGTGAAGCAAAAGCGCCGACTGTGCTGCGCAGGACGGGGCTTCGGGTATCGCGAGTTTGGCGCAATCATGATGGCGGAGCAGCGGATCGCGTGAACCCTGTTGCTCTGGCCCGTTTTCTGCCGCGCAGCAGTAAGAGCCTGCGTCGAGGAGCGGCGACCGCCACAGAAGCCATGACAGGTGACCGAGGAGCGAAGGCAACAACGGGAAGCCGAAGGGCTTCCCGTTGTTGGCAGATGACCGACTCAAGTGTCGGGGTGTGTCTGGTTTAGAAGGCGTAGCGCAGGCTGAACTGGAACTGCCGGGCTGCGTCGTAGGTCTGGCCTTTCGTCGTGCTGAGACCGAAGGTGCCGGAGGTGGGATTGGTGTCGGGGTTATCGGCGGTGGGGTGGTTGAGGATGTTGAAGCCTTCGCCACGGAAGACGATGCTGTGCGACTCCCAGATATGGAAGGTTTTGCTGAGGGCCAGGTTATAGCTCTGGAAGCCGGTGCCACGGACGACGTTGCGCACGCCGCGAGGAGCAAAGGTTCCGGGAGCGGGCGGAGTGAAGGCGTCTCTGTCAAACCAGGTAGCTGTTCCATTCGGACCGGCGAACCGCTTATACGTCTGGACGGGCCGGGTGATGGTGTAGAACTGGTTTCCCGAGCCAGGTCCGACGCCTGCGTAGTCAACGTTGTTCGACACGCTGAGCGGCTGGCCGGTTTGCGCCTGCAAGGTACCGGAGAACTCCCAGCTGCCCAGAGCACCGCGGGTAAGCAGGTGACTGGAGTGATTGAACTGGTTGATGTTGTAGACGAAGTTAGCGACAAAGACGTGGCGCAGGTCGAAGTCGCTCGGACCGTAGTTGATGCTGCGGTCAAAGGCGTTGGGCAGGTTGGTGCCGTTGCTGGAACCGAAGTCTAAGCTCTTGGCCCACGTGTAGGCCACCCCGAAGAGGAGCCCCTTTGTGAGGCGACGGCGGAGGTTGGCCTGGAAGGCGTTGTAGTTGGAGGAGCCCCCGTTGGTTGCGGTGTTGATGTTGGAGAAGCCCTTATAAGGGCGGAGTGCGTCCGGGTTAATTGCAAGGTTCGGATTCGGATTCGAAGCATCACCATAATCAGCACGTGTGCCGACTTGTAGCTGGTTGACGTTGACGATCTCTTCCAAGTGGATCCCACGGCGACCAGCGTAGGCGAGCGTCAGGACGCCAACGCTGGGGAATTCTTGCTCCACGGTGACATTCCAGTTGTAGGCTTCCGGGCTGGGATAGTTATAGGCCTGCGAGGAGTAGTTGAGTGGGAAGTTGTTCTGTCCGGCGCCTCCAGGATTGTTGACCTGACCGAGGCTGACAGTAGAGGAGGGTTGGAAGGGAGCATTGCCCCCGGTGAAGACCGTATCCGTGATGCCGAGACGCTGCACATAGCGGCCACCGCCGGCGCGAAGCACTGTGCCTGGCGCGACCTGGTACGTGATCCCAACGCGGGGCTGAATGTTGGTCTTGACCGTCGGGGAGTACTGGTTGCTGTAGCCCCGGAAGAGGAAGGAGTAACCATTAGAGAGGATGTCATTGCTGACGTGTCCATTGGCACTGGAGGGAAAACCGCTGCCCGGGATGACCACCCCATTAAAGCGCTGCTGGTCGGATCCGGTGACGACGCCTGTTCCAGGATCCACAGTTGCGGCGTTGTTCGGGTCGTAGTTGGCCGGGCTGAAGACTGACTGGTTGCCCCACTTGGCGAAGTAGGGGTTGTAGAAGCTGTAACGCAGGCCGGCTTCGATGACCAGCTTAGGCGTAACTCGCCACGTGTCCTGCGCGAAGCCCTCATACATCCAGGCGCGGTACAGGGTATAGGACCGCTGGCCGATTTCGCCATAGGTGTCGAAGAGGCCAAGCGCCGCGTTGGCGACAGCAGCGCCCGTAGTGGGGCTACCCAAGTGGCTGTCAGTGAAGGTGAACTTGCCGTTCTGGTTGTTGGTGGAGCCCGGCGTGTTGGAGACCGTGATCTGGTCGAAGTTGTTTTCGCCGGAGTATTCGGCGACAAAGCCGAACTTCGCGGAGTGATTGCCCCAAACCTTGGTGAGGGTGTCGGCAATGGTGTAGACGATGCCGCCCGAGCGGGAGGGGTAGGGGCCGCCATCAAGGAGGGTGAAGTTCGCAAGGTCCACGGTAGGAATTTTGTCCGGGATGGTCTTGGTGGCTGATGAGTAAAGGTATGGATACGAGATGCCGTAGTTGTTGCGATTGAAGAGACCACTCGACTGATCGATATCGATGGTGACGTGATCTGCGGCGGCTGATGCCGTGACCTCATTCACAGTGCTTGGAGAGATGGTCCAGGTGTAGTGAAGTACGCCGATCTGGTTGGGGCGCTTGAAGATTCGGGGTGTGCGATTGAAGTTGCCGTAGTGTGGCTCGTAGTCCTGGTATTGATAGTTCAGAAGGCTGAAGCGCAGACGGTGCGCGTCGGCAGGAACGTAGTCGATGACCACCGTGTCCTTGCGTTGGGTTTGGGTATTGGTCGCTGCGTCGACGAAGTTGTAGTTGCTGCCACTAGCATTTGGTTCAGGGAAGGCGCGCAGCAGCGCGAGTCCGTTTGCGCTAAGTTCTGTTGCTGGAATGATGTTTCTGGCATAAGGAGCGCCCGTTTGTGGATCCGTAAGCTGCCGGGTGCCGTTATAGAAGATATTCGGCGCAAGCAGTTCACTGAAGTCGCCGGTGCGCATGAGGGCCGTGGGCACCTTGGGGAAGATAGTGTCGTCCTGGCTGTAGTGGATGTACTCCTGGCTGACCAGGAAGAAGAGCTTGTCCCGGTTGCGATTGAAGACCTTGGGGATGTAGACGGGGCCGTTGAGGTTGAAGCCGTACTGGTTGTAGCGGAAGGCCTGCGGCTTGGACTGCACAGCGATGGGGTTGGTGGGCAGCTTGCGTTGCCAGGTGTTGGCGTTAAGCGCCGTGTTGCGAAGGTAGTCATAGGCCGAGCCGTGGAACTGGCTGGTGCCGCTCTTGGGGACGATGCGGGTCTGTCCACCGGCGCTGCGGCCGTATTCGGCGGCGTAGCTGTTGGTCAGCACCTGCACCTGCGAGGTGGCGTCAACATCGGCGACGCCGACGCTGGTGCCGTTGGAGCGGGTGCGCACCATGGGAGCGCCATCGAGCGTGATGAGGCTTTCGCTGCTGCGGGCACCGCCGATGTTGATGCCGTTATCCAGGCCGAAGGAGAAGGAGGCCATGGACGCGTTGCGCGTGACGCCGGGTTCCAGCTGCGAGAGGTAGAGCGGGTTGCGGCCATTCAGCTGAATGCTCTTGACCTGCTCCTGGGTGACCAGCTGGCCGACGACGGCGCTTTCAGTCTGCAGGATGTTCGCGCCTGCTTCGACGGTGACGCTTTCTGTGGAGCTACCGACCTTGAGGGCCACATCGACGTGGCGACCGATGGTGGGATCGAGCTTGACGGAGCTCAGTGTGGTGGTTTGAAAGCCCTCCTGCTCGACGCGGATGTCGTAGTTGCCAGGGCGCAGGTTGGGGGCTGTGAAGTTGCCGGTGTCGTTGGTGGTGACCGTGCGGGTGTCCTTGGTGGCAACATCCGTGATGGTGACCTTCGCATTCGAGACGACGGCGCCTCCTGGATCCGTGACGGTACCGGAAAGCGGGGCATTATCGGACTGGGCGAAGGCCGGACCTGCGAGGAGCATGGCAACAGCAAACGTAGCTGCGGGCGGGAGCACCCTGAAGCGTGGGGACACGTGAAACCTCCAGAAGAGACTGCGCGGCTCACTCTAAGAAGTCGGAAGGAGAGAAGGCAAGTGAAGATACGAGGTTTTCGATCTTTCGATACCCCCAGCTGGGGATGCGCATGTACTGCGGGGCCGTGCCGGCCCGCCTGGGCAGTCGTTGGACAGGGGGTGACAGGTGCGCTTCGGCGAAGGTGCGGCAGGGTTTACGGAGGCGGCACGGGAGAGGGGCGTGCGACGGGAATGAGCCGGGCGGGCTGTGCGGGGGGGGGAGTGTTGAGATCGGTACACAGGTGGGTAGAATGGGGGGCTATGGAGACGCAGCTGGAGCGGATTTTGGCGCACACGCGCCTGGAGGTTGGGGGGCGGAAGGCTGCGGCGGATGTGCCGGAGCTGGAGCGACGGGCGGCGGCATACAGGCCCAAGGGGTTTCGGGCGGCGCTCGCGGCGGTGGGGGCGACCGGGCCGGCGGTGATTGCGGAGCTTAAGAAGGCCTCGCCCTCACGGGGGCTGATCCGGGCAGACTTCGACCCGGTGGTGCTGGGGCAGGCGCTTGCGGGAGCGGGGGCGGCGGCGCTTTCGGTGCTGACGGACGCCGAGTTCTTTCAGGGGTCGCTGGGATACCTGGAGGCGGTGTCCGAGGCGGTAGCGGTGCCGTGCCTGCGGAAGGACTTCATCGTGGACCCGTTCCAGATCCTGGAGGCGCGGGCGGCGGGGGCGGATGCGGTGCTGCTGATTGTGGCCGCGCTGAGTGACGAGGAGCTCGGCACGCTCCATGCGTTTGCCCGGGATCTCGACCTGGATGTGCTGGTGGAGGCGCATGACCGCGATGAAATTGAGCGGGCGGCGGCGCTGGAGGCGGAGATGATCGGGGTGAACTGCCGGGATCTGCGGACGTTTGCGGTGTCGACGGACTCGCTGCTGACGTTGGTGGAGTCGTTGCCGAAGCAGGTGCTGCGGGTGGCGGAAAGCGGCATCCGGACGGCGGCGGATGTGCGCAATCTGCGAGCGGGCGGGTACGACGCGTTTCTGATCGGGGAGACGCTGATGCGGCAGCCGGACCCGGCGGCGCAGCTGGCGCTGCTGCTGGATCGGGACTACTCCCACGCGGTTTGACGTTCAGGTGGGCGAGGTGTGCCGATGTGGGTGAAGATTTGCGGGACGACGACGGCGGAGGATGCACGCGAGGCGGTGTCTGCCGGAGCGGATGCGCTGGGTTTTGTGTTTGTGCCTGGGAGCCGCCGCCTGGTGACGCCGGAGCTTGTGGGGGCGATGGGGCTGCAGGGTGAGGTGGTGGAGCGGGTCGGGGTCTTTGCCACTCGAGATGTGGGGGAAATTTCTCAGGCGGTGGAGCGCGCCGGGCTGACCGGGGTGCAGCTGCACGGGGGCGCCGCAGGTGTGGAGACGCTGGCGGCACAAGTGCGGGCGAGGGTGCCGGAGGTGCGCGTGGTGCCGGTGGTGCACTGGGAGGTGGGAGAGAGTGCGGCCGGTGAGGTGGTGGCTGCGGCGCTGCGGCGATTGCGAGACTCAGGGTTTACGAGAGTGCTGCTGGATGCGAAGGTAGGCCCCGCACTGGGCGGGACGGGCGTGAGCTTCGACTGGCGACGTGCGGCGAAGGCCATCGCAGAGGCACGGGCGGGGATGGAGTTGGTGTTGGCGGGAGGGCTGCGGCCGGAGACGGTGGAGGAGGCAGTGCGGGTGCTCGAACCGTGGGGTGTGGACGTGGTGAGCGGGGTGGAGCGGGAGCCGGGGCGGAAGGATAGGGAGCGGGTGCGAGCGTTTGTTGCGGCGGCCCGGGCGGCAGAGACACACCCGGGTCGCGGGCCGGCTTAGGCGGCGCGGGAGGCGTGGACGTCGTGCGGCCGGGGAGCGCGATCATGGACGCGCGGGGTACGGTCGTGCACGGTCGGTGTCCGTGGCTCTGCGTGGCTAAGTGCTGGCGCTACAAGGAATACGGATGAAAGAAGCATGCTGCGAATGATGGTGCGGGTCATGGGTCGACCTCCTTTACTTTGCCCCTATCTGACGTTATCGGGTGGGTGCCGGATTCAGGAAGTGACCAGTGGGTTGCTCCGCCCGGAATAGTGTTGCTGGCGTAAGGCGGGGTATCCGTGCGTTACTGTTGGGCGAAAGAGAAGCGAAGTCCGGGTTGGGGTCGCACAGCTTCGGGACTATGCTTGTGCTTGTTCCTGGCTCCGCATCGGAGCGGGTGAGAGGCGTGATCGTGTCAACTGCAATTGTTGTGGTGCTGGCGCTGGTCATCCTCGTGACCGTGCTGAAGACGTTGTACACAGTGCGGACTGCGAGCGCTGGTGTGGTGGAGCGATTCGGCAAGTTTGACCGCATCACCCGGCCGGGGCTGCATGTGCTGGTGCCCTTTGCGGAACGGGTGTTCTTTGTGGACCTGCAGGTGAAGCAGGCGAGCTTCTCTGTGGAGACCAAGACGCGGGACAACGTCTTTGTGCAGATCCCGGTCAGCGTGCAGTACCAGGTGCTGGAGGACCGCATCTTCGACGCGTTCTACCGGCTGAGTGCACCGCAGAAGCAGATCGAGAGCTTTGTCTTCAATTCGATCCTGGGGCATGTGCCCAAGCTGACGCTGGACGAGACCTTTGAGCAGCAGAGTGGCATCTCTGTCGCCGTGAAGAATGAGCTGGACCAGATCATGAGCGGCTTCGGCTTCAACATCATGACGGCGCTGGTGACCGACATCATCCCGGATGTGAAGGTAAAAACGGCGATGAACGACATCAACGCGGCGCAGCGGGCGCAGGTGGCGGCGCAGGCGCGTGGCGAGGCAGAAAAGATCCTGAAGGTGAAGCAAGCTGAGGCCGAGGCGGAGTCCAAGGCGCTGCAGGGCAAGGGCATCGCGCAGGAGCGGCAGGCGATCATCGAGGGGCTGCGGGCGTCGATCGAGAACTTCCGGGAGTCGGTGCCGGGGGCGACCGCGGAGGACGTGATGGCGTTGGTGCTGCTGACGCAGTACTTCGACACCCTCAAGGACATCGGGACGCGATCCGGAACGAACACGCTGTTTCTACCGAACAACCCTGGGGCGGCGAACGACTACATGGTGCAAATCCTGGCCGGTCTGCGGGGTGCGATGGCGTCGGCGCAGGGGTTGGAGTCACCGGCCCGCTACACACCACGCCCGCACCCAGCGAATCAGCCTACGCCGCCACCGCCCATCTTCCGAGTTGACGAGCGAGACGAGCCACAGCGATAGGGGCTTGCAGCAGGCTGTTGCGGTGCAGATGCCTTAATGTTCGGGGATGCAGGAGATCCGCGACAGCCTGGGGTGCCACGAGCCTGATGGACATGCTTACCGTCGGGCACGGCGGCGGCGCTCGATTGTTGCGGGTGGCTGCTCCGCCGGCCGTGGCGCCGCTGCCACGACATTTGGATCGGTGCTCCACATGCCGAACGCATAGTGCCAGCCCCTTTTTGGGGAGGCCGGCAGAGGTGCGTTGCGGCAGGGCGCGAGAGGCTGCGGCCTACTGGCCCGGGGACGGTGTGGACGGGGCGTGGACGCCGAGGAAGTGCGAGAGAAACGAGAAGGAGTCCACAACCATATCAATGCGCTTGGAAAGAGGCATGCCGCCGCCGTGGCCGGCGCGGGTTTCCACGCGGATCAGGACCGGGCCGGCGCTGAGTGGTGGGTTTTGGGCGGCGTCCTCCGTGAGCGCGTGCTGCATGGCGGCGGTGAACTTGAAGGAGTGCGCGGGAAAGACGCGGTCGTCGTGGTCGGCCGTGAAGACCAGGGTAGGCGGGTACTTCAGGCCGGTGCGGACATTGTGGACTGGAGAGAACTTGAGGATGTTGCGGAAGTCTGCCTCGTTGGTGGAAGGCTCGCCGTAGTCAGAGCGCCAGGCGTAGCCGATGGTGAACTGGTCGAACCGGAGCATGTCCATGACGCCAACGTGGGCGAGGGCGGCGCCGAAGAGTTCGGGTCGCTGTTCTTCGACGGCGCCGATCAGGAGGCCACCGTTGGAACCGCCTTCGATGGCCAGTTTTGCAGGGCTGGTGTAGCGCTCGTGCGAGAGGTACTCGGCGCAGGCGATGAAGTCGTCAAAGACGTTCTGCTTGTGGAGCTTGGTGCCAGCCTCATGCCAGGCCTCACCGTATTCGCCACCGCCGCGCAGGGAAGCCTGGGCGTAGAGGCCGCCCATCTCCATCCAGAGGAGGTAGGTCGGAGCGAATTGCGGGAGCAACGAGACGTCGAAGCCACCATAGGCGTAGAGGAGGGTGGGGGTGGAGCCGTCGCGTGGGAGGCCGCGCCTGCCAGTCAGAAACAGGGGAACGCGGGTGCCGTCCTTCGAGGTGACGAAGACTTCACGCGTTTCGTAGTCGGTCGGGTTGAACGTAAGCTTCGGAGCGCGATACGGGGTAAGGGTGTGCTGGGCAACGTCGAGGCGGAGGACGGTGCTGGGTGTGGTGAAGTTGGTGAAGGTAAAGAAGCTCTGCTTGTCCGTGCGGCGGCCGGTGAAGCCCGTGGCAGTGCCGATGGCGGGCAGCTTGACAGCATGGAGAAGTTCGCCCGAGCGGCTGTGCAGCTCGACCAGGCTTTGAGCGTCGGCGAGGTAGTTGGCCACAAAGGTGTTGTCCACCATGGTGATGGAGTCAAGGTTGTTGCGGGTCTCCGGAAGAACGGACTTCCAGGCAGCACGGTCGGGATGCTGGAGATCGACGGCGACGACGGTGCCACGGGGGGCGCCGGAGGTGGTGTGAAGCCAGAGCGTGTCGCCATCCGTTTCAACAGGGATGTAGCGGGCGTCCGCGGTGGGAGCGATCGGGATGATGTGGGCGCGGGTCTGGTCGGGGGTGGTGTGGGCAAGGTCGAGGTGGCGCAGATCCAGGGCAGCCAGCGTGTTGGTGTGGCCCTTGGAGGCGGACAGCAGGAGGTAGCGGCCGTCGTCGGTGACGCTGCCGCCAACCAGCATCTCCTTGTCGGACGGGACGTCGAATACGACGGGATCGGCTGTTTGGGGTGTGCCGAGGCGGTGGAAGAAGAGCTTGTGGCCGAACTGTGCCTGCTTGAGCGAGGTGGCGTCGTTGCCGGGTTGGCCCGCGGCGGCGGTGGCGGGGATCCCGTAACCGGAGTAGAAGAAGCCGGAGTTGTCCGGCAGCCAGGAGGCGCCGGAGAACTTGGACCAGGCGATGCGGTCGGGAAGGTCCGCGGAGTCGCTGGAGTTAGCGGATGTCCCGGCTGCGGGGCCTACGCGGCGGATATGCCAGGTGACCCAATCGGAGCCGGCTTCGGCGAGGGCGTAGGCGAGCAGGGTGCCGTCGTGGGAGAACTCGGCGGAGGAAAGGGCGACGGTGCCGTCTTTGGAGAGGGTGTTGGGGTCGAGCAGCGTGTGCGGGGTGCCGTCGACACCGTCCTGCCAGAGCAGGACGGGCTGGTTCTGCAGGCCGCTGTTGTGGCTGTAGAAGAGGCGTGTGCCACGGATTTCGGGTGCGGAGAAGCGCTCGTAGTTGTAGAGCGCAGTGAGGCGGGCCTGCATCTGTTCACGGCCGGGAAGGGGGTCGAGAAGGGAGCGGGTGAGAGTGTTCTCGGCGTCGACCCACTGCTTTACCTCGGGGGCGTCGACGTCTTCCATCCAGCGATAGGGGTCGGGCACGTGTGTATTGAAGTAGGTGTCGACGTGGTCAGAGCGGCGGGCGGGCGGGTAGGACGGCGAGGCCATAGGGGGAGGGAGTTGCTGGGCGGCGCTGGGGTTGGCTGGCGCCTGTGCTGCAAGAGGAGTGACATGGCCGGCGAGCGGCAGAAGGCAGGCAAGTGCGAGGGCGAGGCGGGTAGGCATGAGGGGTCCGTCGAGCGAGGCGAGGTCGATGCCGGGCCAGAGTAGCAGGGCCGAGCGGCGGTAGGGTGGGAGGGGGCGGAAGGGCCCTCTCGTAAAAGTTTAGCCGTGGGCCGCGCGGGCAGTGACATGGGAGAATGCTGGGTATGGATGCAACGGGCAAGGTAGCGGTGTGGACGGAGGGGGCTCCGGCGGCGATCGGGCCCTACACGCAGGCGGTACGGGTGGGCGGGATGGTCTACACGTCGGGGCAGGTAGGGCTGGATCCACGGACGACCGAGCTGGTGGAGGGCGGGATCGAGGCGCAGACTGTGCAGGTGCTCGAGAACCTGCGCGCGGTGCTGGCGGCGGCCGGGGCGGAGCTGCGCGATGTGGTGAAGACGACAGTGTTTCTGAAGAGCATGGGGGAGTTTGCGGCGATGAACGCCGTGTATGCGCGGTACCTGGCGGGAGAGGGCGTGGTGGCGCCGGCGCGGTCGACGGTGGAGGTAGCAGGCCTGCCGAAGGGGGCGCTGGTGGAGATCGAGGTCGTCGCGCTGCTGCCCGTACAGGCATAGGGCGACACATTCTTCGCGATCTGGTCTTTGGGTGACCCTCGTCTCTGGGCGACCCTGAGCGTAGCCGTGCGGCCACGGGCTCGAGCCCAGGCGTGGTGTCTCTGGGCAGAGTCGCGCATCCAATAGAGAGCAAGGGAGGGACCGATGGCCGAGACAGGGACAAGTACGCCGGCAACGACGGGACCGACGGTTCACAAGACCGAGGCCGAGTGGCGGGAGCTGCTGACGCCGGAGCAATTTCAGATCATGCGGAACAAGGGGACGGAGCGACCGTTCTCCAGTCCGTTGAACGACAACCACGCCGACGGGGTGTACCACTGCGCCGCGTGCGACGCACCACTCTTCACCTCGGACAAGAAGTTTGAGTCGGGGTCAGGCTGGCCGAGCTTTTGGAACCCGGTCACGCCGAATGCGATTGTGGCGCACGAGGATCTGAGCCATGGTATGCGGCGGATCGAGGTGATGTGCTCGAACTGCGGCGCGCACCTGGGGCATGTGTTCCCGGATGGACCGCGGCCGACGGGGCAGCGCTACTGCATCAATGGAGCGTCGCTCGGTTTCCAGACGAAGTAACAGCGGTCGCACAAAGAGCCCCGGCAGCGCAGATCGGCTGCCGGGGCTTTCTTCACTCTGAAGCGCTGGAAACGGAGCTAGGCGGCGGCGGTAGCGCGGGCCGGAGCTGCTGTGCTCGCCTTCACGATCTTGCCGGACTTGATGCAGGTCGTGCAGATGCGCATACGCTTGGTGCCACCGGGGGTTACGGCGCGAACGGACTGCAGATTCGGGTTCCAGCGACGGCGCGTGAGGTTATGGGCGTGGGAGATGTTGTTGCCGAACTGCGGTCCCTTGCCGCAAAGTTCACATTTTTGTGCCATGACGGAGACTCCGAAACGCTCGAGGCGCGATGAGATTTTGGCGGCCGTGGCTGGGGAGCCCTGGCGATCCTGCACGCGGAGATGGAAGTCCGGGAGGATGGTAGGCACGATTGGATTCGAACCAACGACCTCTACCGTGTCAAGGTAGCGCTCTAACCAACTGAGCTACGCGCCTATGCGTTCGATCAGTGTAGCGGAGAAGGCAGCGGCGCGGCAAGCGTGGATGTTAGCGCAAAAGGGAGTGGAGTTGGTGAAGACGCAAGCGCAGCAGCTGTGCTTCGAGCGCGGCGGGAGTGATCTGCGGGAACGCGAGCGGGGCAAAGCCGAGCCAGGCGCGGGTGAGCGCGGCGTAGCTCTGCTGGGTGGCGTCGATGCCCACGGGGGTGATGGTGGTGCCCTGCCAATGGCTGGCCGGGGCGCGGTGGACGCGAGCGAGCGCCTGGGCAAGCTGCTGGCGCAGGCTGGCCAGTTCAGCCGGCGTTGCTGCGGGGATGCTGGGCGTGCGGAGCCGCTGGAGGTTGATCAGAAACTGCTGGGCGAGGGTGTTCTGTTCCTCAAGTTGGAAAGCGGCGCGACCGCTGCCGGAAAGGTCGACTTCGTAGCCGGCGCGGGTGGCTTCAAAGTGGCGTTCGGCGGCCCGGAGCGCGGGGAAGCGCTGCTGGGCAGGTGCGGGAAGGCTGCGGACCAGGGCGTCAATCTGGGTGCGGCGGGTGTCCTCGGCGCGGCGGGTCTGGATCGCCGTGCAGGTGCCCATACTGAGGCCGCTGGTGGCGTCGTCGCACAGATCGAAGTGGAGGTCCGGAGGGCTGGTGTGGGTGGCCAGTGCTTCCCGGATGCGCGCGAGGTGCTCGATGCGGCCATCGAGCTCGGCGGGTGCGGCCCAGTCGTTTTCGCAGACAAATCGTGTGGCGAGGTCGAGGTCGCGGGGAACGCCGTCGCCGTTTGCATAGATCATGCTGAGAACGCCGGGACCACGGAAGCTGTTGCCGAGGGACGGCTCGGGATGGGCGCGCTGGAACCAGCCGCACTGGAGCGCGGCAGCAACGTCGCGGGGCTGGCCGAGGCCGAAGTAAAGCGCTGTGCTGTCGCAGGAGCGCAGCTGAGCCGGGCGAAGCGGGCCACCGGCTGGAGCAGCGGGCGCGGGCGCAGCGAGGGCGGTGCGGCACGTGGCCTGGGTGGCCGGGCTGGCACCGGAGAGCTGTGCGGCGGCGACGCCGGGCAGGAAGGCTAAAGCTGCGGAGAGGAGGAGGCGGCGGGGAGGAAGGAGGGTCACAGGCGTCATGCAGGCACACTGCGGACGGCGGAAGGCGCGCCGAGTGCAGGTAGGATGGTTCCCTGAAGCGCTCTTTGTTGCACCATTCACACTCCCTTGCCGACCCTTTCCCAACTTCGTGCCGTGCCCAACCTTCTGACGCTGCTGCGGATGTTTCTGATTCCGTTCATTGTGATCGAGGTGCTGGACGGGCGATGGCACGGGGCTTTTTTGTTTTTTGTGCTGGCCGGCATCTCGGACGGGCTTGATGGTCTGCTGGCGCGGCGGCTGGACCAGCACACCCGGCTGGGGCAGTTTCTGGACCCCATCGCCGACAAGATGATGTTGAGCACGCTGTTTCTGCTGCTCACGCATGAGGGGCTGATCCCGCGCTACGTGACCGTGCTGGTTTTTAGCCGTGACCTGGGCATTCTGCTGATATCAACGGTGTTGTTTGTAACCGGGACCCTGCGGAACTTTCAGCCGAGCCTCTTTGGCAAGCTGAACACGGCGGCGCAGATTGCGGCTGTGGTGCTGATCTTCAGCCGGAAGTCGTATGGGTGGAGCGATGCCGGGGTGGTGGGGGAGGTGCTGCTCGAGGTGATCGCGGTGTTGGCGCCGTTGTCGGCCGCGCAGTACGCCTGGCTGGTGGTACAGCGGGTGGGGCGAGAAGGCTCAGCAGCCTAACGCGCCGGGTGGCGATGCGCTGAAAGGGATGGCCATCACTCGTCGGAAGTTTGGGCTGCTTCGGCCTCAAACGCTTCTTCGCGGGCCATATCCTCATACTCGACTGAGTCGAAGATGTCGCCGCAGGCGAGACACTCAACGAACTCGGCCTCTTCCTGGCGGGAGACAATGCGCACAACTGTGTGTTTGCAGGGGGCGGGCATACGTGTCGAGGAAGCGTTGCGGGGATCTTGCGTTGGATTTTGCCGTGCAACAGGGCGGCTGTCAACGGCAAAGGCGTGGGATTTCAGTGGCGCAGGGTGGAACAGATTGCACCGTTCGAACCGGGACGGATACACTGAAAGGGCCGAAGACCAGCATCATATCTGTTCACAGGGGTAGCTGGTGCTCCGGGCGGTGCTTCTTACCTTATGCTGCGGCTGACCAAAAAAGCGGACTACGGCCTGATGGCTCTGAAGTACTTGGCGGAGCACACGGAAGAAGGCGCGCAGAGTGCCAAGGATATTGCGGAGGCGTACCACATTCCTCCGCCACTGCTGGCGAAGATCCTGCAAACGCTGGCACGGTCCGGTCTGCTGCAGTCCCATGCCGGAACAAACGGCGGGTACTCGCTGGCGCGGCGGGCAGAAGATATCAGCGCCTTCGAAGCCATCCGCGCGATCGATGGGCCACTTTTTATTACAAGTTGCATCACGATCCACGGGGCCTGCGACCTTGCAGGGCACTGCACCATCAAAGAGCCGTTGCGCAAGGTGAATGACGCGATCAAGGAGATGCTGAGCAGTATCCGGATCGCGGACCTGGCGGAGAAGCCGGAGGCCGAGCCGGACCACAAAGGCAGTCCGGTAGGCGGCGGTCTGGTGACGATCGCGCTTTAACGCTGGCGCCGGATGTCTGGCGAGCAAGACACCGAGAGTTTGTATTGGATTTGGGACAAGGATTGGGAGAGCAGGGACGATTATGGGAAATGAGCTGACAGACGTAGGCGTGGCCATGGCCGACAACGGCATGGTGATCGAAGAAAGCAAGGGACCGCTTCCGGCGGGTGTGAAGCTGCCCATCTACATGGACAACCACGCGACGACGCCGATGGATCCGCGCGTGCTTGAGGCGATGCTGCCATACTTCGGGACCGTGTTTGGCAACGCGGCCAGCCGCAACCACTCTTTTGGGTGGGAGGCGGAGAAGGCCGTTGAAACGGCTCGCGAGCAGGTGGCCAAGCTGATCGGCGCAACCCCGAAGGAGATCATCTTCACCTCGGGCGCGACGGAGTCGAACAACCTCGCGATCAAGGGCATCGCTGAGATGTATCGCGAGCGTGGCAACCACATCATCACCGAGGTGACCGAGCACAAGGCCGTGCTGGACACCTGCAAGAAGCTGGAAAAGCAGGGCTACCGCGTGACCTATCTGCCGGTGCAGGCGGATGGGCTGGTTGATCTGGCAGAGCTTGAGCGCGCGATCGTCACCGAGGGCGAGAACAAGACGATCCTGGTCTCGATCATGTACGCCAACAACGAGATCGGTGTGGTACAGCCGGTTGAGGCGATCGGCAAGCTATGCCGGTCGAAGGGCGTGATCTTCCACACCGATGGTGTGCAGGCTGTGGGCAAGATCCCGGTCGATGTGCAGAAGGACAACATCGACGTACTAAGCCTGACGGCACACAAGATCTACGGGCCCAAGGGTGTGGGTGCACTGTATGTGCGTCGGCGCAACCCGCGTGTGCAGATCTCGGAACAGATCAATGGCGGCGGGCACGAGCGCGGCATGCGGTCGGGCACGCTGAATGTGCCGGGCATCGTTGGGCTGGGCAAGGCCTGCGAGATTGCGGGTGAGGAGATGGCCACCGAGACCGCTCGCCTGACGGAGCTGCGCGACTACCTGAAGCACAAGTTTGAGAACGCTCTCGACTACGTGCACGTGAACGGCAACATGGAGCACCACCTGCCGGGCAATCTGAACATGAGTTTTGTCTATGTCGAGGGCGAGAGCCTGCTGATGGGCATCAACGACATCGCAGTCTCGTCGGGTTCGGCCTGCACGTCAGCCACACTGGAGCCAAGCTATGTGCTCAAGGCGCTTGGCCTGGGTGACGATGTGGCGCACAGTTCGATCCGCTTCGGTCTGGGCCGCTTCAACAACAAGGCCGAGGTGGACTACGTGAGCGACAAGCTGATCGACGTGGTCTCAAAGCTCCGCGAGCTGAGCCCGCTCTACGAGATGGTCAAGGAAGGCATTGACCTGACCAAGATCGAGTGGGCGGCGCACTAAGTATTACCCCATCTATGGGGAAGGGCTTGGACTTCGGTCTGAGCCCTTTGTTCTTTCTGCGACCTGGGATAGCAACTGCACCGGATGTGGTGCAACCTGCGATACCGGGTGGCGAACCCAAAGTGGCGGGGCTATCATCTAGTAGAGACGAGGGTTTTAGCTATGGCATACAGCGACAAGGTTGTGGATCACTACGAGAATCCCCGAAACGTTGGGACACTCGACAAGAGCTCTGAGATGGTTGGCACGGGTCTGGTCGGCGCGCCGGAGTGCGGCGATGTGATGCGCCTGCAGATCAGGGTGAACCCGGAGACACAGGTCATTGAGGACGCGAAGTTCAAGACCTTTGGCTGCGGCTCGGCGATTGCCAGCTCGTCGCTCGCGACGGAGTGGGTGAAGGGCAAGACGGTTGCGCAGGCGCTTGAGATCACCAATACCGACATCGTGAAGGAGCTGGCGTTGCCGCCGGTGAAGATTCACTGCTCGGTGCTGGCGGAGGATGCAATCCGTGCGGCTATCGGCGATTGGAAGAAGAAGAACAATGTTGCCGAGGGTGCAGAGTCCGCGGTGGCAGCAGGCGCAGCGCACTAGGTCGAGGCTCGATACTGGAAGCGAGGTCTGCAGATGAACGGTCGACTACGACAATCCTCCCTGCTCTACGCCATGCCCTCCTTTGCTAGTGGGCTGGCGCGGGGCGTGGATCTATTTGGCAGCTTTGACAGCTACAACGTGAGCGGCTCGGACGAGTCGGCGGATGCGGCGGCGATTGCGCAGGACTGGCGTGTTCTGGGCGATGACATGCGGTCCGCTATGGGCTCAACGGCCGGTGCGTGACCGAGGAGTCGGGTTCCGGGCAACGTAGCGGCGATCTGCCGGTGGTCACCGGATCAGCCCAGGGGGCGGAGGATAGTGGAGCCGCTCCGGGTCGAGGCAAGGTCTCGTCTGTTGGTTATGCCTACTCTGGGCCGCTACCCCATCCCGAAATCGTGCGGCAGTACGAGGCTCTGGTTCCAGGGGCGGCGGAGCGGATCCTGACGCAGTTTGAGCAGCAGTCGGCGCATCGGCGCGAGATGGAACGCGCTGTCATCTCGTCGAACTCTTTCAGTCAGCGAGTCGGGTCTATTTCTGCCTCGGTGATTGGGATGATGGGTGTGGGCGGCGGGGTATGGCTTACCTACCTGGGGCGGAGCATGGAGGGCCTGGGCACGCTGCTGGCGACGCTGGGCAGTCTGGTGGGCGCGTATCTCTATTCCCGGCGCGAGCAGGAGATGGAGCGGGCGGATAAGGGAACGCAGTTGAAGGTGGCAGCACGACAGGAGGGCCAGTGAGCACAGTGACGCTGAACGGGATGACCAAGCCAGAGGCCAAGGATCCGCTGGCAGGGATGGTGCTACTGAACGCCGAGGGACAGGCGCCGCGGGCAAAGCAGGCGGTTGAGATTACCAAGAACGCGTTGAAGCGGATTCGCGTCGCGATGGCGAAGGAAGGCGTATCGCCGGCGGAGGGTGGGCTGCGGCTGGGCGTGATGGGCGGCGGATGCTCCGGGCTGAGCTACTCAATCCGGTTCGACTCCAAGGCGCGTGAGCGGGACCGGACGTTTGTGTTTGGCGCAGGGGTGGAGACGCCGAACGATCCGAGCGGGGCGCAGCCAGTGAAGGTCTTTGTGGATCCGAAGAGTTTTCTCTACCTGGCCGGGATGGTGCTGGACTTTGAGGAGACCCTGATGCGGCAGGGGTTCAACTTCATCAATCCGAACTCGACCAAGAGCTGTGGCTGCGGGTCGAGCTTCACCGCTTAGGACCATGGGCGGGGCAGGGCTGCGGCCCGCACCCCCCTCCCCCCTTACGTTTTGCGCAAAATCTTCACGGGAAAGAACTTAGGTCTGGACCACAGGTGCGACCGGGTGGCACTCTGCAGCGCCTGGCTGACTCTGGGGGGGGTAGCGTCCGGGTAGGCGACCGAGGGGCCGGCCGTTCTGGTTGGAAGCTGTTTTGAGGATAGGGAAGCGGGTGGGTTGGTTCGGCCAATTGGTCGCGAGATAGGGAACAAGAAGGGGGAGAGGCGATGCCTCTTCCCTTTGCCTATTTTGGGCGGTCATTGGCGGCGGCGCTTAGTGCGGGGTGGTGGCGGTAGCCGCGGGTGCGGGAGATGGGGGTGGGGCCGCGGCGGGCGGCGGTGGGGAGAGGATGCGGTTGGAGAGTTTGAGGTGGTAGAGGCGCGCGAGCTCGGCGCGGTAAGTGTCGATGGGGGGAAGGAGGGTGCGGGCGCGGAGGCTGTCGAGGCCGCCGGGATCTTCGACCTGGACCATGGCAAGGGTGCCGTCGACGGATTGGAACTGCGTGCCATAACGCTGGGGTTTGCCCTCGGCGAGGAGTTCCTTGTCGATCGCGAAGGCGAGGGGAGCGGGGTCGATCTTGCGTTGGTCGGCGAGGGTGGTGAGCTCGGGGAGGAGGGAGCGCTGCCAGGCGTGGTCGGCAGTGTGGGTGAGCAGAAGGGTGGCAGCATCCGAGGCGTCGAGGCCGACGAGGGCGATGGTGGGCCAGCCGTGCTGGGCGACGATGGCCTTGAGTTGCGTGGTGAGATTGCTGTCGATCGCGGCGAGGTTGTTGGCCATGGCAAGCGGCTGGCCGGGAGCGGCGGTTGTCTTGATTCCACGGGCGGTCTGATCCTGGTCGCGCATGGTGAGCAGCTGCTGGGCCAGGGCGGTGTCGGTGCCGGGGCCGTTGGCGGCGATGAGCTGCTGTCGGCGGGTGGCGGCTGCCGGGTCAGACGGAACCTGGGCGTGGAGGGCGGGGGCGAGGAGAGCTAGAAGAAGGACGGCATAGGGGACCCGCGACATGGGGTGATTTTACTTGGGCAGCGGGTGGTGTTTTGCCGTGCGGCGTTGTTGCATGCGTGCGCTTGGCGGTCCCTGGAGAGAAGCAGATCCTGCGGGATGACAACCAAGGTGAGGTCGGGATGACACCAGGAGCAGGGTAGAGGTCAGCTTTAAATACATCGTGATACGATACATATATGAGTATGGGTGAGGTTGGGGTGGAGGTCGTGGGGTTGCTGGCGGAGTTCCGATATTTGCTGCGGCGGTTTTTGCAGTTCAGTGAGGAGGCGGCGGGGGAGGCGGGGGTAACGCCGCAGCATCACCAGCTGCTGCTGCAGGTGGCGGGCGCGCCGGACGGGGCGGTGACGACGGTGGGCTACCTGGCGGAGCGCCTGGTGCTGCGGCACAACAGCGTGGTGGAGCTCGCGAAGCGGTGCGAGGAGGCGGGGCTGGTGCGGCGGGAGGGACATGCAGGGGATCGGCGGCAGGTGGTGCTTCGGCTGAGCGAGCGGGGGCAGGCGGTGCTGGAGCGGCTCTCGGCGGCGCATGCGCGGGAGGTGCACGAGTTGGGGCCGCAGCTGCTGGAGGTGCTGGGACAACTGGTGGCGGCTGATCGCGCTGCAGGGGCGAGAGGGGCGGAGACCAAGGTGACGAATGCAGGGATGAAAGTGAGGGGGGCGGAGTGAGTCTGAAGGCGAAGGAAGACGTGGGCGCGGGGCAGGATGGGACGGGGCCGATCCGGCAGATACGACGGTACCTGCCGTCGAGGCTGCGGCCCCTTTTGCGGCCGGTACGCGTGGATCTGACGGCGACGTATACACGCAAGCTGCATAAGTGGCTGGTGATTGCGCCCATGGTGGGGGTGATGACGGGGCTGACGATCACGGCGGTCGCAGTGGTGATCCTGCGGGAGATGTGGCCGCGAGTGCTGGGGTTCTACCTTGGGCACCACTGGGCAATCGTGCCGGGGCTGGTTCTGGGGTGCGTGGTGACGGGGCTGATTATGCAGTACCTGACGCCGGACCCGAACGAGCACTCGACCGAGGAGGTGATCCGGGCGTACCACGAGCATGAGGGAGCGATGGAGCTGCGGTCGTTTCCGGCGAAGCTGCTGGCCGCGGTGACGACGGTGGGCTTTGGCGGGAGCGCGGCGCTGGAGGGGCCGAGCATCTATGGCGGGGCGGCGATCGGGGTGTGGATGTGGGGGCAGATGCGGCGGTTCCGGCGCTTTCGGCTGGATGCGCGCGAGCGGCGGATCCTGCTGATCTGTGGGGCGGCGGCGGGGATGTCGGCTGTGTTTCGGGCGCCGTTGACGGGGATCGTGTTTGCGCTGGAGATGCCGTACAAGGATGACCTGGCGCACGAGGCGTTGCTGCCCTCACTGATTGCGTCGGTGGTCTCGTACATGACGCTGGGGGCGTTTCTAGGCAACGAGCCGCTGTTTCACTTTGGGAGCGCACGCGGCTTTGGGATGCCGGACCTGCTGTGGAGTGCGGTGCTGGGCGTGGTGATCGGGCTGCTGGCGATGCTGTTTGTGATCTCGTTCCGGCGGCTGCGGGGATGGGTGGTGCGGTGGGGCGCGCCGCACTGGGTGAAGCTGGGCGTGGGCGGGCTGCTGACGGGCCTATGCGGGTTGCTGTTTCTGCAGCTCTACCCGGGGACGCTGGTGCCGCTGGGGCCGAACTACGAGGCGGTGAACGGCATCCTGAACCAGGGGCACAGCACGGCGGAGCTGCTGTGGTTTGGCGCGCTGAAGCTGCTGGCGACGGCGGCGACGCTGGGGGCGGGCGGCGTGAGTGCGATGTTTGTGCCGCTGTTTCTGACGGGCGGAGCGGTGGGGCTGGCGTTTGCGCAGAGCGTGGTGCACAGCGGGACGCCGGAGCTGTATGCGGCGGTGGGGATGGCGGCGTTTATCGCAGCGGCCTACAAGACACCGCTGGCGGCGGTGGTGTTTGTGGCGGAGGCGACGGGCGGGCACGCGTTTCTGATTCCGGCGCTGGTGGGCTCGGCGGTGGCGTATGCGGTGTCGGGCGATGCGTCGGCCTCGGGGGACCAGCGGGTGAGCGAGGAGGCGCGGGAGGAGGCGGTGCGGGAGGAGGAGGCTCGTGAGGCAGCGGCCGAGGGGATGGTGCGGAGCTAGACCCAGCCGCCGTCGACGATGTGGCTGCCGTTGGTGATGGCGGAGCTGTCGTCGGCGGCGAGAAAGAGGACAAGGCGGGCCACCTCATCGGGAAGGAGGAGGCGTTTGAGGGCCTGGCGGCTGAGGATCTCGGCCTGGTAGTCGGGGGTGAGCCAGAGGCGGTGCTGGCGCTCGGTAGCGATGGCGCCGGGGAGGACGGCATTGACGCGGATGTTGTGTGGGCCGAGCTCATGGGCGAGGGTGCGGGTGAGGCCGACGATGGCGGCCTTGGCGGCGACGTAGACGGGCAGGCCGGTGGAGGGGATGAGCCAGGCGATGGAGCTCATGTTGATGACCGAGCCGTGGCCGAGCTGGCGCATGCCGGGGATGACGGCCTGGGCGGCGAAGAACTGGTGCTTGAGGTTGACGGCGAGGGTGTCGTCCCAGGAGGTGGGGGTGACGTCGGCGAGGGCGTGGCGGGTGTCGTTGCCGGCGTTGTTGACGAGGACCTCGATGGGGCCAAGCTCGGTGGCGATCTGCGCGATCGCTTGCTGAAGCGCAGGGGTGTCGGTGAGGTCGCAGGGGAGGAAGAGCGGGGCGGGGAGGCCGGCGGCGGTGAGGCGGGCGATGAGGATGTGGGCGGGCTCGGTTTGGAGGTCGAGAAAGGCGACGCGGGCGTGCTGGGCGGCGAAGGCTTCGACCAGCGATGCGCCGATGCCAGAGGCGCCGCCGGTGACGAGGACGACGCGGCCGTGGAGGCTGGGGTAGGTGGCGAAGGACATGGTGGCTTATGGGATGGGGGCGGGTGGGGTCGGTTAGGAGATCCTGGTCTGTTAGGAAGCGTTGGCGGGTCGGGCGGTGAAAGGGTGTTGGGAGACTCGCGCAGACGAGCAGTCACCCCCACCAGAAGCGGCCGGGGGACTCTTCTAAGTCGATCATCATTTTCATGGCCGGATCCAACGAGACATTGAAGCCGAGCCGACGCATGATCTCCAAGATTTGCTGCGCTTCTTTTGCTTTGAGTCCTCGAAGGGCTTTAACCCGCTTCTTGCGTACCAGGAAGACCAGGCCCTTGGTGACTCCGTACCTGGAGATCGAGTGGACTCCGAACTCTGTGGCACCAACCTCTGCTGTCGGGAAGAATCGTTTTCGCCAGACCCTGCCAAAGTCGATCGAGGTTAGCTCCAGCTCATCCCGCGTGCACTGCATGGCTTGTCGACTACCGAAGAGCGGCCGCAATAGGTTGATTGCTATCGCAAAGAGCAAGACGAACGCCAACCCTATTAGGAATACCAAAGCCAAGTCGATCAGTGTGTCCTCCAGATCTCGGTGCGCTGCCGCGAGGCTTTGCAGCCCAAATCCGAGTAGAGCAAGCACCTTGGTACTTTGCCAGAGGAAGAAAACACTACCGGCGACCCCGAAGATGGACTGCTTTTCGGAGACCACGACCGATAGCTCGGTCTCGGTGCTGGTGATTTGTGCGCTCATCGCTTTGCTAGAGGTTTGGAGGATGTGGTTCGTTCAACAATAGTGCTCCTTCGGCTTAGAGCATGGTCGTTCTGCTCCCGCCTCGCAGACGGTGTACTTCATAGTTCATTCCAGCACGCCAGAGGACGACACGGCCGTGCTGAGGTAGGAGGCGAAGGACATGGTGGCTATGGGATGGTGGCGGGTGGCTAGAGGGCGGGGTCGGTGAGGAGATCGTGGTCGGTTTCGGCTGGTGTGGGGGTGTGGCGGCGGTGGTCGAGATGTTCGCGGAGGCGGATGAAGGGGCGCTCGACGGTGAGGTAGAGGAGGGTGGCGCCGGCGAGGCAGCTGGCGGTGTAGGCGGCGACGGTGAGGAGGTCGCGGCGGGTGGCGAGCGAGGGGACGAGGAGGTTGCTGAGGTGGGCCATCTGCTTGTGGGTGAGATAGAGGCTGAAGGAGAGGAGCGCGAGGGTGCGGGCGCCGGGGATGCGGGCGCGGCCAAGAAAGCTGGTGGGGGTGAGGGCGGCGGCGGTGAGCAGGGTGAAGCTGAGCGCGAGGAGCGGGCCGCCGATGGCGTTGCTCCAGGGGGCGAGGGGCTGATCGAAGTCGTAGCGGTTGTGGGAGAGCCAAAGGGCTATGGCGAGGAGGGCGACGCCGGTGAGGGCGAGAGCGTGGCCATGGCGGGCGAGGCGGGCGGCGGAGGCTGGGCGGAAGAGCTGAAGGAGGGCGAGGGCGACGCCGGCGAGGAGGCCGTCGAGGCGAGCGTGGGTGGGGTAGTAGAGGAGCTCGAGGAAGCGGAAGCCGACGGCGTCGTCGTCGGCTGGAAGAACGAGGTGGGTGTAGATGGCCAGGCGGAGGGCGATGCCGGCGAGGACGAGGGTGCCGAGGCAGACGAGCGTGCGGCGAAGGGAGGGGCGGCGCATGCCGAGGAGGAGCGCGAGCGGGAGAAGGAGGTAGAAGTGCTCTTCGACGCAGAGCGACCAGGCGTGGGAGAAGGCCTGGTTGTGGGCGTAGTCGATGGTGTAGTTGAGGGTGAAGGTGAGGAACTGCCAGGCGGGGGCGAGGCCGGGGCGCTCGCGAAAGGCGGGCCAGGTGAGGTAGAGGAGGAGCACGACGAGGTAGGCGGGGAGGATGCGGAAGAGGCGGCGGCGGTAGAAGTCGGCGAGCGAGGGGCGGGTGCCTCGGGCGTACGGGCGGAGGAGCTGAGTGCCGATGAGATAGCCGCTGAGGACGAAGAAGAGATCGACGCCGACCCAGCCGAGGTGGCCTATGGGCTCAAGCACGGCGGGAAGTTGGTTCTGGAGGTGGAAGACCATGACGGCGAGGATGGCGAGGGCACGCAGGGTGTCCAGGCCAGGGAGCCGGGCGCTGGCGGGGCGGGGTGGGGCGGGCATATGAGAGAGCACTCCGAGAAGAAGAAAAGGGGCGGAGGCTCAGAGATACGCTGCGGCGCTGTGGGAAGGGACTGGGTGTGGGGCGGGGTACCTGGGAGGTACTGGGGCCGCCGGGCAGCTGGCTCAGGGCCGGCGCTGGAGGGCTTGTTCGAGCATGGACTCCATGTGGTTGAAGTCGTCCGGGCAGTAGCCGACGGTTTGAGCCAGGATGGTGCCGTCGCGATCGACGAGGTAGCTGCGGGGGATGCCGGAGTCGGCAAAGAGTGTGTAGGTGGAGCGCTTGGGATCAGCGGCGAGGGGAAAGGTGTAGTGGGCTTTTTCCTCGAAATTGCGGATCTCGGCGTCGGTCTGCTCGCGGGCGATGGCGACCATGACGAAGTTGGGATCGTCTTTGTGCTTTTGCCAGATCTCGGATTCGAGGCGGGGCATCTCGGCACGGCAGGGGCCGCACCAGGTGGCCCAGAAGTTGACGAAGACAATCTTGCCGCGCTGGGCCTTGAGGCTGAAGGGCTGGCCTGTGGTGGTGCGCAGTGCAATGGATGGCATGCTCTGCCCGGTCCGGGTGTGGGTGGCCGGATTGGCCTCGGTGGAGCAGCCCTGCCCGATGGCGAGGGGCGTGGTGAGCGTGGCGGCGAGGGTGAAGGAGACCAGATGGAGGGCGTTGCGACGGGGCATGATCGGGTGGGCTCCGAGGTGCGGTCTAGGTGGTGTGGTCGACGATGATCTTCCAGCCGTCGGGGGTCTTTTCCATGACGAGGGAGAAGTTGCCTTCGGTGTTGCCGCCTTCCTTCTTGCCGCGCTGGAGGGCGAAGTGTCCGGTGGTGACGGCGAAGCGGTCGTCGAGCGGGAGGACCTCGAGGTTGGAGAAGGTGAGGGTCCCCATGGCGGCGCGGGTGGGGTAGTTGTGGCGGTAGGTGTCGAGCATGCCGGCAAAGCCACGGGAGATGGAGGCGGAGGAGAGGAAGAGGATCTCCGGGGCGTCTTTGTAGGACCTGGAGAAGGTCTCGAGGTCACCCTGGTTCCAGGCGCGCTCCTGGGCCAGCAGAACCTTGATGCAGCCGAGTTCGGTGGGGCTGGCGGTGTGGAGCTGGGGGTCGTTGACCTGAGCGTGGGCGGCGGGGTGGGGAACGGCGAGGGCGAGGGCGGCGGCAAGGGCTACGGCGGCGCGGAGCATGGAGGTTCTCCTGGTGCTGCAGGTCGGGTGAGTGTACCGGGTTTATTGAGGGGTGTGCTCCGTAGCGGGGGCAGCGGGCGGGCGGCCGCCTGGGTTCCATGACGGCTTCCAGGAGGTGTTGGTCAGCCAGCGTAGAGGCTCCTCCATGCTGATGATGGCGGCGTTCAGATGGGCGAAGTCGATTGTGCGGATCTCATCGGTGGGCTGGTGGTAGTCGTGATGAAGGCCAAAGCTCGAGACGGTCTGCGCGACGATACCCTCGCGGGCAAGGGTTATGTTGTCGCTGCGCTGAAAGAACTTCTGCTCCGGGTGGGGATCCTGCACGAGGTGAGCACCATGCGCCGCGAGCTCAGGGCCGAGGTTTGAGCGCTCATAGCCGGTAAGCCAGAGGGTGCCCGCGGGAACGGAGGGATCGGGACGGCCGATCATCTCGAACTCAAGGTTGGCTACAAGGGAGGCAAGGGGTACAGGCGGGTGCTGGAGGAAGCCGCGCGCGCCGAAGCCGCCGAACTCCTCGCTGCCAAAGAGGGCGAAGACGACTGTGCGTTGCGGCGGGGGAGAGCTGGCCAGAACGCGTGCCAGGTTGAGCACGGCGGTGGTGCCGCTGGCATCGTCGTCGGCTCCGTTGAAGATGGCGTCTCCGTTGATGGGCTGTTTGAGCTGCCCGAGATGGTCCAGGTGAGCGGTGAGCAGGACGACCTCGTCTTTCCGTTCCGGATCTGTGCCCGGCAGGATGGCGATGGCGTTCCAGGTTTCGGAGCGGGGGACGTCCTCCATCTTCGCCAGTTGCTTCGCATTCACTGCGGAAGCGGGCACAGGGATCTTCTGCAGAAAGGTGCCGTTGTCGCCTGCGGGCTTGAGACCCAGGGACTGAAAGATGCTGGCGCAGAAGAGGGCGGCAAGATGCTCGTCGCGCGTGAGCGAGCCGCGCCCGCGCAGATCATCGCCCGCCAGGAAGTTCATATCGGCATGGATGGTGTTTGTCAGATCCGGAGCGGGCGGTGGCGCCTGTCCTGCCAGGGGGAGAGCCAGCGCACAGAGAAGGAGGAGGGAGATGGCGGTGCGGGGGAGCATATGAGTCGACTGTAGGGCAGGTGAGCGGGCGGCTCAAGCCAAACAGGTGGGAGGTCGGCGCCTGGGACCTGAGGCGAGCGTGCGTCAGATCTTCGCGCGGTGTTCGGGGGTGTGGTGGCGGGTGCCGAAGTCGGGCAGGACCCAGATGACGTTGACGGCGGCGGCGAGCAGGAGAGCGGCGAGGGGGCTGACGCGGGCGAGGGGGAAGGCGAGGAGATAGAGGGCGATGGAGGTCCAGTGTTTGCGTTGGGTGGCGCGGTCGGAGGGAAGATGGCGGCCGGCGAGACGGAGGCGGCGTTCCACGGCGAGGCGGAAGAAGAGGAAGGTGAGGCCGGAGGCCATAAGGGAGGCGACGTACAGCTGGACGGAGAAGGGGGTGCGCTCTTTTTCGATCAGCCAGGAGGTGAAGAAAGGGAGGAGCGAGAGGGAGAAGAGGAAGAGGAGGTTGGTATAGAGGGTGCGGGGGTCGACGGACTCCACGCGGTGAAGCAGGAGGTGGTGATTGACCCAGTAGATGCCGGTAAAGGCGAAGGACAGGGCGTAGACGAAGAGGATGGGGAGGATGCCATGGAGGCCGGCGAGGCCGTTCTCGTGCGGGACCTTGAGCTCAAGAACCATGATGGTGATGATGACGGCGATGACGCCGTCGGAGAAGGCCTCCAGACGGGCCGGGGAGAGGAGGGCTTTGTCGTCCTGGGAGGTGTTGGGTGGCATGGCTGGCTGCACTATATCGCGGGTGGCTGCGGGATGTGGCGTGCGGTGGGGGATGGCCGCTTATGATTTTGAGATGGGCGAGAACGGGCTGATGGGCGCGGCTGGGACGCGGGTGGTGCACAGCGTGTGCACGCATGACTGCCCGGACAGCTGCGGCGTGCTGGTGACGGTGGACGAGGGATCTGGGCGGGCGGTGCGGGTGCAGGGCGATCCGGCGCACCCGGTGACGCGCGGCTTTTTGTGTGGCAAGGTGGCGCGGTACCTGGAGCGGGTGTATTCGCCGGAGCGGCTGCTCTTCCCGATGCGGCGGCGGGCGGGTGTGCCGAAAGGGCCGCTCCCGAAGGGGCGGGAGGCGGAGGCGTTTGAGCGGGTGAGCTGGGAGGAGGCGCTTGAGGCGATAGCGGAGCGGCTCCGGGAGACGGCGGCGGCTTGGGGGCCGGAAAGTGTGCTGCCGTACAGCTATGCGGGGACGATCGGGCAGCTGGGGTACGGGTCGATGGACCGGCGGTTCTTTCACCGGCTGGGCGCTTCGCAGCTGGACCGGACGATCTGCGCGAGCGCGGGCGCGGCGGCGTGGACGAGTGTGTATGGGGTGAAGCTGGGGATGCCGCCGCAGGAGTTTGCGCGGGCGGGGCTGGTGATTGCCTGGGGAGCGAACATCCACGGCAACAACATCCACCTGTGGCCATTCATTGAGGAGGCGCGGCGGCCGGGGGCAAGGCTGGTGGTAATTGATCCGTACCGGACGCGAACGGCGGCGCTGGCTGATGAGTGGATTGCGATTCGGCCGGGTACGGACGGGCTGCTGGCACTGGGGCTGATGCACGTGATCTTTCGCGAGGAGAGGGAAGACCGGGGCTACCTCGGGGAGTGTGTGCCGGGGTGGGAGGCGCTGCGCGAGCATGCGCTGCAGCCGGAGCATGCGCCGGAGCGCGTGGCGGCGGTGACGGGTGTGACGGTGGAGCAGGTGGAGGCGCTGGCGCGGGAGTACGCGAGCGTAGGGCAGAGAACAGGGCGCGGCGCGGCGATTCGGCTGAACTACGGGCTGCAACGGAGCGAGAACGGCGGGACGGCGGCGCGGGCGGTAGCGATGCTGCCGCTGGTCACGGGGGCGTGGCGGCAGCCGGGGGGCGGGGCGCTTTTGTCAACGAGCGGGGCGTTTCCGTTTGATCAGGATGGGTTACAGATGCCGCAGCTGATGAAGCGGAGTGTGCTCCGCCGGGCGGCGCGGGTGGTGAATATGAACGAGCTGGGGCGGGCGCTGACCAGCGAGGATGCAGGGGTGGGCGGGCCGCCGGTGAAGGCGCTGTTTGTCTACAACTGCAATGCGGCGGCAGTGGCACCGAACCAGAACGAGGTGCTGCGCGGGATGGCGCGGAAGGACCTGTTCACGGTGGTGCATGAGCAGTTCTTCACGGATACGACGGACTATGCGGACTGGGTGCTGCCAGCGACGACGTTTCTGGAGGCGAAGGAGCTGATGGGGGCGTATGGGCACCTGTACGCGCAGGTGGCGGAGCAGGCGATTGCGCCGCTGGGAGAGGCGTGGACGAACGTGGCTCTGTTTGGGGCGCTGGGGCGGCGGCTGTTTCCGGGGGAGGTGTGGTTTGAGGCGGGCGAGGATGAGCTGATCGATGTGGCGCTGGCGGGGGCGGGCGGTGCGCTCGCGGGCGTGACGCGGGAGCGGCTGGAGCGCGAAGGGCAGGTGGAGCTCGATCTGCCGCGCGATGCCGCCGGGGAACTGCGGCCATTTGCGACGGCGGCGTGGTTTCCGGCGGGCGGGGCGGAGGTGCGGCCGCTGCCGGAGTTTGTGGTGCCGGTGGAGTCGCGCGGCGGCGAGGGCGGGGCCGGGGCGTACCCGCTGGAGTTTCTGCCGCGCAAGGCGGACAACTACATGAACACCACGTTCGCCAACCTGCCGGGGCACCAGGCGATGGAGCGGCGGACGGCGGGCGTGCTCGAGATGCACACAGCGGACGCGGCGACGCGCGGGGTGCGCGAGGGCGACGCGGTGGAGGTGTGGAACGGGCGCGGGCGGGTGCGGCTGCGGGCGCGGGTGGGAACGGCGGTGGCGCAGGGCGTGGTGGCTGCGCGGCTGGACTGGGCAAAGCTGGCGGAGGGCGGGCGCAATGTAAATGCGCTGACGAGTGAGCGGCTGACCGACATCGGGGGTGGGGCGACGTTTTACTCGACCATGGTCGAGGTAGCGCGGGTGGGGGAGCTGCTGGCGGCGGACTAGCGGGCCACCGGGGATGCGGGGGTATGCTGAGGCTGCGGCTGGCGGCGGGTGAGGCGCGAGCGGAGGAGAGCGTGTGGGCTTGCTGGTGATTGTGCTGCTGGGCGCGGCGATCTTCCTGATGTGGCGCGGCTACAACCGGATGCGGGGAGACGCGGAGAACGTCAAGGAGTGCTGGTCGAATATCTCCGTGGTGACGCGCAAGAAGGTGTCGCTGGTGAACCAGCTGATCACGGTGGTGAGCCAGTACCAGGAGTCGGAGAAGTTTGTGATGCTGCAGGTGTCGTCGGACTCGGTGGAGGCGGTGCAGGGGGCGTCGGCGCGAAGCGGGGCGATTGTGGCGGAGGTGGGGCGCATGGCGCAGCGCTTTCCGGAGCTGAAGTCGAACCAACAGTACAACCGGCTGATGGACAGCATCCATGCGGCCGAGCAGGACGTGCAGCAGGCACGCATGACATATAACAACCGGGCCAAGGTGTACAACACGGCGCGGACGTCGCTGCCGAACGCGTTCTTTGCGAGTGGGCTGGGGTTTGGGCCGGCGGAGTACCTGACGGTGGAGGCGGAGGAGCTGCCGGAGAGCGGGGTGCAGCGGCCCATGATCTCCGAGGACAGCGAGCGGCTGAACCGGATCTTGGCCGGGGCGGGGACGCGGGCGGTTTCCGCGGCGCGGCAGATGGGGCAGCAGGGGCGGGCGATGGCGGAGCGGATGCAGGGGCAGGCGCCGGCGGGTACGGCGGCGGCTCCGGATGCAGCGGAGGAGCGCTTCCACTACGTGGATGCGGCGGGCAAGCCGCGCGGGCCGGTGAGCCGGGCGGAGCTGGAGACCCTGCGGCAGGACGGCACCCTTTTGGCGGAGACAAGCGTCCTGCGGGGATCGGACCAGACGTGGACGACGCTGGGAGAGCTGGGGGCGTAAGGGGGATGGCAGGGATGATGTACGCGGCGAGCTGGCAGTGCGCGGGGTGTTTTGAGTGGATCGAGACGACGGTGGACCCGACGGGCGGGTCGCGGCAGGTATATGTGGAGGACTGCCAGGTGTGCTGCAAGCCGAATGTTTTGCAGGTGGCGTGGGATGGTGGGACGGGCGAGTATGCCATCCGGGCGGAGCTGGAGAGTTAAGGCCGGGGATGGTGACAGAGGGGGCGGATTCGCGTCACTCTGGGTAGGTCCCCTATAATCGGAGTCTCCCGGAGCAGCTTGCTTTGGCGCGAGAACAAGAGCAGTGAGGGTGTTGTTATCTTTACCGTTGATCGACGGAGCGGAAGCTCCTTGAGCCAGAGCACGAAGCAGGTTTTCCGGCGCGTTCGCGAGGTGTTTTCCGCGGCCTCGGCAACAATGACATCCCTTCCCGTGGGAGCCGGCCTGGCATTGGCGGCGACACAGGTTGCGGGAGTGGGCGCCGTGTGGGCGCAGGCTCCAGCGGCCACCGGGCCAGGGCAGGGCATCTTCAGCACCGGCGCCGAGGCACCAGCGCCGACGGGACCGCAGACGCTGTGCCAGCCGCAGGTGGTGGGCAACCGGCGCATCCCCAAGGAGAGCGTGCTGGCGCGGCTGTTTTCGCATGCCGGCGACGCTTATGACCCCATCGTGGTGGAGCGGGACTTTAACTCGCTGTGGAACACCGGCTACTTCGACGACGTGCGCATTGAGCGCGCACAGACGCCCAGCTGCGTGCAGCTTGTGGTCTATGTGCGGGAAAAGCCGACGATTCGGGACATCAACTACGTTGGTCTGAATGCGATCTCGCAGTCGGACGTGCTGGAGCGCTTCAAGAAGGCCAAGGTGGGGCTTTCGGTGGAAAGCCAGTACAACCCGACCAACATCCAGCGGGCCGTGGTGGTGCTGAAGGAGCTGTTAAGCGAGCACGGCCACCAGTTTGCAAATGTGCGGTACGAGGTGAAGACGATTCCGCCGTCGGGCGTGTCGCTGACCTTCCGCATCAAGGAAGGGCCGACGGTCAAGGTCGGCAAGATCGCGTTTGACGGCAACAACACGGTGAGCGACCGGACGCTGCGCAACGCGATGAAGAACCTGAAGCCGATCGGCATTCCGCACTCGATCATCCTGGAGAACCTGTTTGCGCGGACGTTCGACGCGAGCAAGCTGGACGAGGACGTGAGCCGTGTGCAGTTCGCCTACAAGGATCGTGGCTTCTTCAAGGCAGTCACGGCTGAGCCAACGACGCATGTGCGTGACTCGGGCGGCATCAATCCGCTGACGCTGCGGCCGTCGAACGGCAAGCGCGTGGACATCCTGATTCCGGTTGAGGAAGGGCAGCGCTACAAGCTGGGCGGCATCACCTTTTCCGGCAACAAAAACCTGCCGAACAGCAAGGCGCTGCGCGGCCTGTTCCCACAGAAGGACGGCGAATACTTCAACACCACGCTCTTCGGCAAGGGGTTGGAGGCGCTGCGCAAGGCCTACGGGCAGTACGGCTATATCAAGTTTGTCGGTTCACCAACGCCGCGCTTTGACGAGGCAAAGAAGCTGATCTTCCTCGATATCGACATCGACGAGGGTAAGCAGTTCTACGTGTCGCGCATTGAGTTCACGGGCAACACGATCACGCGCGACAAGGTGATCCGCCGCGAGTTGCTGCTTGAAGAAGGGCAGCTGTACAACTCGCAGCTGTGGGACCTCTCGATCCTGCGGCTGAACCAGCTGAACTACTTTGAGCCGCTCAAGGTGGAGCAGGACTCGGAGAGCCGGGAAAACACGGACGACTCCACCGTGGACCTCCTTCTGAAGCTGAAGGAAAAGGGCAAGAACTCGATCGGCCTGAACGGCGGCATCAGCGGTCTGTCTGGCACGTTTATCGGTCTGAACTACGAGACCAATAACTTCCTGGGGTTGGGCGAGACGCTGAATCTGCAGGCGAATGTGGGCGATCTTTCCCGCAACCTGAGCTTTGGCTTTACGGAGCCGTATCTGCGCAACAAGCCGGTAAGCCTGGGCATCCAGGTGTTTACGCAGAAGTACGACTACAACCCGTCCAAGAGCTACGGCCTGGCGACGGGGAGCAATCCGAGTGCGAACCTGAGCTCGCTGCAGCAGTCGTTGCTGACGAACTACAACACGTCGACGACGGGCCTGACGCTAAGCCTGCAGTCGCCGCTGCGCCACCTGTTTGCGCGGTCGGGCGTGACGCGTGTGGGTGTGTCGTATTCGCTGTCGCGGTCCAGTGTGACGACCTTCAACGACAACACGCGCAACGTCTTCCAGTCTCTGGCCTTCCGGTCCGGCGTGGCGGGGCAGAGCCAGTTGAACGGCATTGTGACGAGCGTGTTTACGCCGAGCTTTACGTTCTCGAGCCTGGACCGTGCGGTTGGACCGCATGGCGGCAAGGACTTCAACGCGGCCATTCAGATTGCGGGCGCGGGCGGCAACGTGAAGTACTACCAGCCGGTGGTCAGCTACCGGCAGTTCTTCCCGATGAAGGGCCTGCGGGTGAATCGTGAAGGGCACAACGTGCTCGGGTATCGCCTGCAGTTTGCCCATGCGGCCGGGTTTGGCGGCGAGGTAGCCCCACCGCAGAATCGTGTGTACGGCGGTGGCGAATCCGACGTGCGCGGCTTTGATATCCGGACAGCGTCGCCGTACACGTTTATCCCGACACGCCTGCCCTTCAACCTGACCAACCCGGACGGCAGCACCGTGCCGCGGGACCCGACCAATGTGAGCCTGGGCAATGTGCAGGTGCCACTGCCGGTTTATCGGCTGGTGACGATCGGTGGCGACACGAGCCTTACCGGCAACGTGGAATACCGGATCCCGATCATCAGCCAGGTAACGTTCGCATTCTTTACGGACTTCAACCTGATCGGCAACCTCCAGGCGAGCCAGCTGCGGCAGAACGTGACCGGGCAGGCGCAGATCACGAGCCCGCTGTATGGCTGCGCGGATGTGCAGAACGGCGCGTGTACAGGTGGGCAGAAGGTGAACTTCCCGTACTTCCTGCGAACGGCGCCCGGCACGAACTTCGTGCCACGTATGTCCAACGGTGCCGAGCTGCAGGTGATCCTGCCGATCGTGAATGCACCGTTCCGGATCTTCTATGCGTATAACCCGCTGCGGCTGTATCGCGATCTGCCGCCGACGCTGGGAACACCGGTGGGCTGCACGGGAACGCCGGAGTCGTGCTTCCGGCAGTTCTTCCCGCAGACCAGCGCGGGCGACTTCAGCTATGCGCAGGCGCTGCAGTACTACGACGCGAACTACACACTGCGCGAGCCGCGCAAGACGTTTCGGCTTTCTGTCAGCACGACCTTCTAGCTTCGGCGAAGCGGGACAGACAAGGGGATCAGGGCACTTGCCCTGGTCCCCTTCCTGCGTGCGCGCTGGTGGGTGTGCTCGTGCGGGGGGAACGGCATCTCAAGATGCAGGCCGCGTGAACGCGCGACCGAAGGAGATGACACGATGGATCGCAGCGCGAGCGCGGTATGGCACGGTGGCTTAAAGGATGGCAAGGGAACAATCAGCACGCAGAGTGGCACGCTGAAGGAGACGCAGTACAGCTTTTCGACGCGGTTTGAGAACGGCGTGGGCACCAACCCCGAGGAGCTGATTGCCGCGGCGCACGCCGGGTGCTTCACCATGGCGCTGAGCGCGCAGCTGACGGACGCTCAGATGGTGCCGGACACACTCGAGACAACAGCCGTGGTGACGATGGAGAAGACCGACGACGGTCCGACGATCACCAAGATTCACCTGGTGACCAAGGCCAAGGTGCCGGGCGCGGAGCAGGGCAAGTTCGATGAGCTGGCGAAGAAGGCGAAGGAAGGCTGTCCGATCTCGCGTCTGCTGAAGGCCGCGGAGATCACCCTGGATGCCAAGCTGGTGTAATGCTGTGCGCGGCTGAGAAAGGGCTGGTGAGGGCGGATCCTTCGCCGGCCCTTTCTTTCCGTGCACCTCGGGTGCATGGGGTGGCGCTGCCGGCGTAGATTGGTGGCGAGATGCGATGGCGGCCAGGATGCGCGAGGAAGTTGCTGCACGGACGAGGGAGCCGGGCGTTGGCTCTGGCGTTCGGGTGGGGTGTGTGGGGCGGGGTTGGGTTGTGGGCGCAGGCGACTGCACCGGCTGGGGCGACGCCAGCTGCGCAGCAGGCGGCAAAGCCGGCTGGGGGTGTGGCGGCGCCGATGGAGTTTGCGGACGACCCAAACTTCGCGGTGGCGGGGGTAACGGACTGGACGGCAGTGGGTGGGCATGGGTCGGACGCGGTGCTGCGGACGAGTGAGGATCTGACGCGCGAGACGGTGCGGCTGCGTGGCGAAGATGCGACGAAGCCTTCGGGCGAGGAGGAGGCGCGGCTGCGGGCGGCGCTGGCGCGTGAGCCGGAGTGTGTTGCCGCGGCGCGCGCGCTGGGCAGCTATCTGTTGCGAGCGGGGCGCTTCAGGGAGGCTGTGCCGGTGCTGGGGCGTGTGGCGGAGCTAAGCCATGGGCAGGCGGAGGATGAGTTCGCGCTGGCGCGGGCGTGCCAGGGCGTGGGGGACCCCAAGCAGGCGCAGACGCATTTGCAACTGGCGATGACACACAAGGACGAGGCGCGGTACCACGCGCTGGCAGGCGAGCTGGCGGAGGCGCGGGGCGACGCACTGCTTTCTGTGCGGGAGCTGCAGCGGGCGGCAGCGATGGAACCGAGCGAGCCGAACGAGTTTGCGTGGGGATCGGAGCTGCTGCTGCATCGCGCGATCTGGCAGGCGGCGGAGGTCTTTGCGCGGGGTGCGACGGAGTATCCGGCGTCTGCGCGGATGCGAACGGCGTGGGGTGCGGCGTTGTTCGCCGGGGCACGGTATGAGGAGGCGTCGCAGCAGCTGTGCCAGGCTGCGGCGCAGGCGCCGGCAGATGCGGAGCCATACCTGTTCCTGGGAAAGATGGCGCTGGTGGCGAGCTCGCCGCTGCCCTGCGTGCGGGAGACACTGGGTCGCTTTGCCGCGCTGCGGCCTGAAAGCGCGGAGGCGCAGTATCTCTACGGGATGGCGTTGATCCGGGGCGGCGACGCAAAGGAGGTGGCGCGCGGCCGGGAGCTGCTGGAGAAGGCGGTGGTGCTTGATCCGCGGGATGCCGCGGCATATCTGGAGTTGGGGATCCTGGCCTCCGGGCGCAAGGATGACGCTGAAGCGATTCGGATGTTCGAGAAGGCGACTGCGGCCGATACGCAACTGGCGGAGGCACATTACCGGCTGGGCGTGGCGTATGACCGGCGGGGAGAGGCGGCGCGGGCGCAGCAGGAGTTTGCGGTGCACGACAAGCTAACTGCGGCGCAGGCGCAGGCCGCGGAGGAGCAGCGCCGGGAGGTGAAGCAGTTCCTGGTGGTGGAGAACGGCGGCGCGGGCGCAGTGGGCGCGCGACCCTGAACGAGGGACGCTTCGTTACCGACTAGGCGCTTTGGTGGTGCCGACTATGCCGGCCCCCTCGCGGATCGTGAGGATCTGGTTGGCGGCCACGCGGGCGAAGGATTCGGTCTTCTGCGTGGTGGGCCAGCGGACCTCGATGAGGTCGGCTTGCGAGGCGGCGCCGAGGCCGAAGTGAAGGCGGAGATCCCCTTGTGACATGACGGAGTCGCCGCTGTGAACCTCGTCCATCTGAACGTGTTTGCCGGTGGTGACGCGAACCCGGGCCCCAATGGCGGAGCGGTTGCAGTGGGTGCCGAGAAGTTTGAGCTTGATCCAGTTACCAATGGCACCGCTGCTATGGAGAAGGGATGGTGGGTCGTTCATGTTGAGGACGAGGGCGTCGATGCGGCCGGTGTTGGTGGTGTCGCCGAATGCCGCGCCACGGCTGGAGAAGTGCTCGGCGATGCCCGGACCCGCGGTGGCCGAGACATCCCGAAAGTGGCCGTTGCCGAGGTTGCGGTAGACGAGACGTGGGTTCTTGAAGGTTTGGCCGAAGTTGTAGCGGTCGATCTCCGGGTAGACGTGGCCGTTGATCTGCATGATGTCGGGCCAGCCATCGTTGTCGATATCGAGAAAGCCGCAGCCCCAGGCGACGTACTGGCTGTTGACGCCGAGGCCGGCGGGGAAAGCGACGTCGGTAAAGGTGCCGTCGCCGTTGTTGTGATACAGGTTGACGGTGTCGTCGGCGAAGTTGGTTTTGAAGATGTCGAAGAAGCCATTGCAGTCGTAGTCGGCCACGGCGACGCCCATGCCCGCCTGCTCGTGGCCACCATCGGAGTAGGCACAGCCTGCACCGACGGCGATGTCGGTGAAGGTGCCGTCGTGGTTATTCTGGAAGAGGATGGACGGTTCGGAGTCGACGGCGACGTAGATGTCGGGCCAGCCATCGTTGTCGAAGTCGTATGAGACGGCGGTGATCGAGTAACGCGGGCCGGGTTTGAGTATGCCGGCTTTTTCGCTGACGTCGCTGAAGGTGCCGTCGCCGTTGTTGTGGAAGAGGAGGTTGGTGTCGCCGGGCAGGCCGCGTGGGCCGCACATGATGGGGACGCCCTTCCACTGGCAGAAATGCGTGTCGCTGGCCGGCGGGATCTTGTCTGGATCGAGCCGAAGGTAGTTACAGATGAAGAGGTCGAGGTGGCCGTCGCGGTCGAAGTCGAGAAAGGTGCAGCCGGCACCCCACCGGGTTCCGGGATGCGCGAGACCGGCCTTCTGGGTGACGTCGGTGAAGGTGCCGTCGCCATTGTTGCGGAAGAGGATGTTGTGTCCCCAGAAGCAGCAGAAGAGGTCGTCCCAGCCGTCGTTGTTGTAGTCCCCGACGCAGACGCCGGTCTGCCAGCCGGTGACCCCCAGGCCGGAGTGCGCCGTCACGTCGGTAAAGGTTCCGTCGCGATTGTTCTTGTACAGATGGGAGGTGGGCGCCTGCCCGGCGGGCCACCTGGTATCGAGTCGGTCACCGTTGGTGAGATAGATGTCGAGCCAGCCGTCGTGGTCGAAGTCAAAAAAGGCGAGACCGCTGCCCTTGGCCTCGATGATGGAGCGCTTGTGATCCACGCCGCCCCAGACATTGGGGGCGGTGATGCCGGCGCGGGCGGCGATATCGCTGAACTGGACAGGTGAGGTAGGGGACGGGACGACGGGTGCCTGGAGGGCCTGGAGGAGTGCGGGATCCTTCCAGCGCCAGACAGGCTCGGCGAGAGCTTCGGTGAGGGCGCTGCCGAGGAGAATAAAGGACGACCCTAGGAATCGCCGCCGGGGGACGAGCATAGGTGGCCAGTATAGGCGTGTTTCGGAGGCTGTGGCTGCCGGCTCAGGGCGTAGCGTCCAGCGCCTGCAGGGCCTTCTGGCCGGCGGCGCTGGCAGGCTTCTGCCCAAGGAGGTCAGCGATGGTCTGACGGGCCCCGGCCCGGTCGCCCTGCTGCAGCAAAAGGCGAGCGAGGTTCAGGTAGGACTCCTCATAGGCCGGAACGAGGCGGATGCAGGTTTGGAACTGCTGCTCGGCGGCGGCAGTGTTGCCTTCACGCACGTACAGGACGCCGAGGTTGTTGCGTGCCTCGGGGTAGTCGGGCCGGAGGGTGATGGCCTTTTGCAGGTACTGCTCCGCGGGGCCAAGTTGATTTCCCTGCGCGAAGAGAAGGCCCAGGCTGTAGTTGGCCTCGGGGTCGTCGGGCTCGAGGGCGAGCGCACGCGTGAGGGCTGACTCCGCTGCGGGGAAGTTATGTTGCCGGCGAAAGACGTTGCCGAGATTGAGCAGGGCGGTGGCGTAGCCGGGGCGGAGCTGGAGCGACTGCTGGAAGTTGGCGATAGCCTCCTCAGCGTGGCCCTGCTGCGCCGCCATCATGCCGAGATTGTTCCAGGCTTCGGGATAGTTGGGTTTGAGTTTGAGAGTCTGCTCGAGATAGCGCCGGGCCTCGGCGAAGTTGTTGCTGCGCAGGTTCAGTGTGCCGAGGTTGTAGAAGCCCTCGGCGTCGTCAGGGTGGGCGGCGATGACCTGCTGGAAGGATTCGGCGGCCTGCGTGAGATAGCCATGCTGGTACATGGCGACGCCGTAGGTGAAGTCGTTGCGCTGGAAGGAGCCGTTGTGGAGCGTGCCGGCGAAGGGCAGGGCGCGGCGAAGGCGATCTGCGGATGTGACGGGGATAGAGTGCGCGTCCGCCTGGAGGGAGTCGATGCTGACAGGGCCCTGGTAGACGCGGACGATGCGGCCGTCACCATCCAGCAGGAAGGAGGTAGGCAGGGCGAGGTTGCGGCGGCGATCGAAGAGGTACCGCAGGATGAGGTTGTAGACGCCAGCGATCTCTTCTGTGGCGAACAGGGTGGGGCAGCCGAGGTGCTGAGCCTCTGGCAGGGCACGGGCCTGCGGCTGGGTGGCGGGGCTGTCGATGTTGATGGCAATGAGCGCAAGGCCGGCGGCGCTGAGCGCGGCGCGGTGTTGCCCGAGGAGGTGCAGCTGGTCGCGGCAGACTGGGGCTTCGGTAGACCAAAGATGCAGCAGGGTGGTGTGGCCCAGCAGAGCGTGAAGGGTGTGCGGGGTGCCGGCGAGGTCGGGCAGGGTAAAGGCAGGGGCGGGCAGGGGATCGAGTAGCCAGGTCTCCGTGGTGCTGAGAGGGACCTGCGGCAGGGCGGGGCCTGACGCTGCTGGCGTGTGCCAAGGAGACTGGCTGGCGAACGGCCTGGCGCTGAAGGTGGGGGTGCCTTCTTCCAGAGAGATGACGTGATTGCGCGGAAGATCGCGGATGTGTTCCGTAAGACCGCTGGGCCACCGGACCGTGGCATTCACCGGGGCAGAGCCGGTGCCGACGCCGAAGAAGAGCTGCTTGCTGTGCTGCGAAAGAAAGCCGGAGCCGGCCCCCAGCGAGAGCGTCTGCTGGAGCGGGCCGGCGGTGAGGGTGAGGGCAGTGCCGATCGCGTCGCGGTTGCTCCTGGTTCCACGCAGGCGGAAGGAGATGGAGTCGCCGAGCTCGGCCATTCCGTTGTGCAGGATGCGGAGCTGGGGGCCGTTGCGGTTTTTGAGTACGACCTCGAGCCGGCCATCACCATCGAGGTCAGCGAGCGCGAAGGAGCGGCCGTCCTCGAGGAAGTCGAGGCCCAGGGCGCCCGAGACCTCGCTGAAGGTGCCGTCGCGATTGTTGGCGAGAAAGACGTTGCGCTCGGAGCCGCTCCACGAGGTGTCGGAGCGGATGAGCTCGTTCAGGGCGTTCCAGCCATGCTCGTAGGCCAGTGAGGGCGTGGCGTCTTCTGGCGAGCGACCGACGACCTGCCGCCAGAAGAAGCTGCCGAGGTCGGTGGTCTGCGCGGGCGAGGGGGTGGCGGACACAGGCGCCGTGATGTAGCCGTTGGCGACGTAGAGGTCGGGGAAGCCGTCGTGGTCGAAGTCCCAGAAGTCGGAGCCCCAGGCCCAGCGTCCGACCTCCACGCCGGCCTGCGCACCGAGGTTGCGGAAGGTGCCGTCACCCTGGTTGCGATAAAGGGCGTTGCCGCGCGCGTGGCGGCGGTAGAGCTCGCGTATGGTCTCAGGCGCGGCGGGGTGGAACTCCTTTTGCTCCGAGACGCGCTGGCCGGCGGCGGACCACATGTTAGCGACATAGAGGTCGGGGTGGCCGTCGTTGTCGGTATCAGTCCAGCAGGCGCTCATGCCAGCGCCGACGTCTTCCACGTGAGCTTCGGTGGCGGCGCTGGTGAAGGTGCCATCGCCGCGGCTGCGGAAGAGGTTGTTGCGACCGAAGTCGTTGACGACGTAGAGATCCGGCAGCTGGCCGGCTGAGGCGTGGCCCCAGGCGCAGGCAAAGCTGTAGCGATCGTTGTCGACGTGAAGACCGGCGGCCGCGGTGCGGTCGGCGAAGGTGCCATCGCCCTGGTTGTGGAGCAGGAAGTTGGGCGGGCCATTGCGGGCGTCGAAGTACGGCGCGGGGTAGTGATATTGGTCGAGCCCGAGATAGTAGCTGTAGAGGCAGAAGAAGATGTCGAGCCGGCCGTCGCCGTCGTAGTCCGCAATGGCGGCGTGAGTGAACGTGCCCTGGGGCGGCTGGGCGAAGTGAAAGGCATCCTGCTTTTGAGCAAAGGTGCCATCGCCGCGATTGACGAAGAGCAGAGGACCGCTGCCGGTGACGACGAGCAGGTCCTGCAGGCCGGAGTTGCGGAGGTCGGCAAAGAGGGCGCAGGCGGTGTTGTCGAGGACGCCGACGCCGGCGTGGTCGGTGACGTCGGTGAAGGTGCCGTCGCCGCGGTTGCGATAGAGCCGGTTCGGCAGGCCGGCGGGCTGGCAGACGTAGAGGTCGTCGAAGCCGTCGTTGTCGAAGTCCCCGAGGGCGACGCCGTTGTTGCCATAGACGTCGATGCCGGTGGCGCCATCGAGCACCGTGCGCCAGTGGTCGGCGCCATGGAGCATCTGTGCGGCGAAGGAGGGGGCGTCGCGAAAGGCCTGGGGGGCGACGTCGTGGAAGCCGGGGCCGCGCACGGTGGCCCGGGTCTCCGGGTCTCGAGCCCAGCGCGTTACGCGCCAGGCGGCATCCGGACCGGCTTCGCGACGCCACTCGAGCTGCCAGGTGCCGACGCGCTGCTCGCGCAGGGCAGGCGCCGTCTGCAGAACCAGCGAGTAGCGAAGCGTGGTGGCCACGCTGAGCGGCTCTGCCGTGAGGGTGGTGATGCTGGTGATCTCGAACTCGGCGACCTCGACCCGTGCACCGTGACCAAAGTCCGCGGCCATCGCCTTCACAAGCTGGTCGGCACTGCCGGGCGCGACAGTGGGGAACTCGCGGCGCATGCTGTCCACGCCGTGGCCGGAGCGCAGCGGGATGGTGCGGGAAGGACTAGGCGAGGCGAAGGAGAGGGGGTCCGCCAGCGAAGGGCCGAGACTCGCGAAGGTGCCCTCGCACAGGTGATGGCCCCACCTGTCCAGCACGTTGCCAATCTCGTGCGCGTGGAGCTCGGTGGTGTACTCGTCGAGCCCAGGCGGCACCAGGCGCAGAAGATCGTCCAGCGGCGAGCGCACCGGGTAGGTGGGTGTGTAGCGCGGGTCGGTGAAGGCCGCCGCAGGCGGAAGCGGGGCTGCCAGGAGGGGACTGCCGAAGAAGCCGGAAAGCGGAGCGGCGCGAAGGGCAAAGGGGGCAAGGCTTCCGAGACGCAGCAGCTCCCGCCGGCTGAGCCGTGGACGATCGTAACGTGGGCGCGCCATGGGTCGTTCGCGTGTGCGGAACCGCTGGTCCGGATCCGTCGCTCCCAACACTATAGACCGGGGCGGCACGGCTGAGCGTCATCGGCTGGTATGGTCGGCAGCCCCTCGGTGCCGCAGTTTATACGCAATCCTAAGATCCTCTTGACAGCATGCCGGGGCAGTCCTAGTGTTCTCCACCGACGTGGAGAGAGCCGTTTTGCGGCTCCCAAACTCCGCGCAAGATTCAGGCACGAGCGAATCAGATCGTGCGCCCTGCAAGACACTTGGGAGGCTTTGCGATGGACCGGATGCTTAAAGTATGGGGGCAGCTTCAGCGCTGCGCGGTGGGCGTAGCTCTTGCTCTGGGCCTCTGCCTGTTTGGTTCCACGTGGGCCTTTGGCCAGGTGGACCAGGGGTCGATCACCGGTGTGGTGCAAGACCCGACCGGGGCCCTGGTCCCCGGCGCCTCCGTGACGCTGCGCAACACCGACCAGGGCATTAGCCTCGAGACGAAGTCCGGCGGCAGCGGGGAGTACACCTTCTCCCCCGTGCGCATCGGGCATTACACCGTCACGGTGAGTGCGCCGGGATTTGCGACGACCACCCAGCAGAACCTGACGGTTGCCGTTGGCCAGAACCTGCAGGTGAACGTTGCCCTCCAGACCGGTGGGTCGAGTGAGACGGTGACGATCTCCACCGCGCCGCCGCAGCTGCAGACCGACGAGTCCTCCGTGGGCCAGATTGTGGATGAGCACACGGTGGTCAGCCTGCCACTGAACGGCCGCAACTTCACCTTTCTGGCGCAGCTGAGCGCGGGCGTCAACACCTCGCAGGCAGATACCCGCGGCAACGCGGCCTCCGGTGCCTTTACCGCCAACGGCTTGCAGTCGGCGCAGAACAACTATCTGCTGGACGGCATCGACAACAACTCCAACGCAGCTGACTTTCTGAACGGCACCAACTACGTCATCCTGCCGCCGGTGGACGCGATCCAGGAGTTCAAGGTGCAAACGGCCGACTTCAGCGCGGAGTTCGGTCGGTCCGCAGGCGCCGTCCTGAATGCAACCATCAAGTCAGGCACCAACGCCTTCCATGGAGCTGTGTGGGAGTTCTTCCGCAACGACAAGCTGGACGCGGCGGACTGGTTTGAGAACCATGGCGGCATCCGCAAGGGAGAGCTGCGACAGAATCAATTTGGCGGATCGATTGGTGGCCCGATCAAGAGGGACAAGCTGTTCTTCTTTGGGGACTACGAAGGTCTGCGGCGGGTGCAGGGAACGGCACTCACCAGCACCGTTCCGTCGCTGACAGAGCGCAACAGCGGCTTTACCGACCTTTCCGATCTGATCTCGGGGCAGTCGGGAAAGGCGCGAACAGATGCCGTGGGCCGTACGATCCCGTTCGGCACCATCATGGATCCCGCGACGACCCGACCCGTTGTGGCCGGGGCGGTGGATCCCGTCTCGGGCCTTGCGGCCACCCAGTCTGGCTTTGTGCGTGATCCCTTCGGGTCCTGCCCTGCGGGGACCAGAGTCTTTTCGCTTGCCTCCTGCAATCTGAACCAGATCCCGGCGGGCCGCCTGGATCCGAACGCGGTGAAGCTCTTCAACCTGTACCCGTCGCCAAACAGTGGCGGATTTGCTTCAAACTTCACCAGCAGCCCGAACCTGTATGAGCGGCGTAACTCGTTCGACGTCCGCGTGGACTACAACATCTCGCAGAAGGACCAGGTCTTCGGCCGCTTCTCCTATGTGGACGATCCGAACTTCATCCCGGGCCCCTTCGGCGGCATCGCGGATGGTGGCGGATTTCAGCAGGGCGATCAGAGCGCGAAGTCGCAGCAGTCGGTGCTGGCGTACACCCATGTCTTCAGCCCCAACGTGGTGAACGTGGCGCGCGTGGGCTTCAATCACCTGCACACAACGCGCTTCGGCCCGGCCGGCAATCAGACTGGTGTTCCCGAACAGTTCGGGATCCAGGGCATTCCGCAGTCTGCGGAAAACGGCGGTCTGCCGCAGATCTCCATCTCCGGCCTCAGCACCCTGGGGTCCAACGACTTTCTTCCCTCGGACGAGGTAAGCCAGACCTTGCAGGTTGTGGATGACTTCACGAAGATCTACGGCAAGAACAGCTTCAAGATGGGTTTTGAGTACCAGGATGTCCACTTCAACACCCTGCAGCCGGCTTACTCGCGTGGCGAGTTCGACTTCACGGGCAACTTTGCCGGTGTTCCCGGACAGCCCGGTGACAACACGAGCCGAGCGCAGTTCCTGCTGACTCCGGCGGCGACCACGGTGGCGAATGGCGTGAGCTACGTTGGTGGTGCCAACCAGGTGCAGGCCTCCAACATCAGCAAAACCTACGACCAGCGCAGCTATCTTTCGGGATACTTCCAGGACGACATCAAGGTCACACCCAGGCTGACGATCAATGCCGGGGTGCGCTACGACTACTTCAGCCCGATCGCCGAAACCAACGGCGCACAGGCCAACTTCGTGCAGACCGGCCCGCCGAATGGCACGCCGACCTTTCTGATCCCGGCCAGCGGCAAAGCAGGTCGCAGCCTGTCGTCCACAGCGAACAACCCGTCACTCGGTGGAAATGGCTTTCTTGACCTGCTCGCCAAGGATGGCATCGCGCTGGAGTCGACGGATCGCTACGGCAAGGGGCTGACCCAGACCTCGAAGAACAACATCGCGCCACGCTTTGGCTTCGCCTATGAGGCGTCGGACAAGCTGGTGCTTCGTGGGGGCGCCGGTTACTTCTTCAACGCGTTTGAGAATGCGGGCTTTGGTCCAAATATTGGGCGCAACTACCCGTTCGCGTACAGCTTCAACTTCCAGGGCAACGGGTCGGACGCGGCTCCGTTCAGCTCCGGTGCCAACCCGTACGGCACCTGCGCCACGGCCGGGCCCGGCGGCAGCGCGACCATCGGTGCTGGTCTCTCCTGCGCTGCGTTCACGCCCTTGAATGTGAACGCGGCCGGCCTGGGCCTGCAGGGGCTGCAGTTCAACTTCAAGACACCGAGTACGATCACCTCCAACCTTTCCGTGCAGTATGCCGTGACGCACAGCATGTCAGCCACGGTGGCCTATGTATACACACATGCGGCCCGCCTGCAGGTCGGCATCGGCAACAACGAGCCGCTTGAGATCGTGCCTGCCAATACTCCGCTGGTGCGCAACGCAGCCCTGCCAGATACCCCCACCAATCACAACTACCTGCCCTTCCCTGACTTCGGCCAGAACGGCAGCTACCAGCTCAACCTTGGCTCCAGCGTCTACAACGGCCTGCAAACGAAGATCGAACAGCGCCTCGCCAATGGGCTGAGCTTCCTGATCACCTACACCTACTCGAAGACGCTGACCAATGCGCCTGACCTGCTGAATGGCGGAAGCACCAACGGCTATCGCGCCCCATGGGTGCCGGGTCTTGGCACCAGCTTTGACTGGGGCCTCGCGTCCTTTGACATCCGCAACGTGGTTCACGTCAGCGGTGGCTATGAGCTGCCAGTCGGCAAGAACAAACGCTTCCTCTCGGGCGGAGGCAAGTTCACGCAGGCGGCACTGGGCGGCTGGGCGACGAACTACCTGGTAACCCTGCAGGGCGGGCAGCCACTCTCCATCAGCTGTCCAACAGCCACAACTGCTGGAACGAACTGCAACGCCTTCCGCGTGCGCGGTCAGGATCCCAAGCTGGGTCTCCATATCGACGCAAACCAGCAGTTGAGCTGGTTTGGCAACCCGGCCGCCTTCCAGCAGCCATGCGCTCTCGGCTTCAACGGCCCTATCACTACATCGGCGCCGGGATGCATTCCGCTGTCCGGTGTGGGAGCGCTCGGGGGTGGGCCCTCCACGACGTACGGCCCCGGCTTCCATCGCTTCGACTTCTCCCTCTTCAAGAACTTCCAGTTCACGGAGCGGTACTCGATGCAGTTCCGGTCGGAGTTCTTCAACATCCTCAACCACCCCAACTTCAACGCGCCCGGCTTTGGCGGCAACGGTGTTGTCTCCATTCCTGGTTCGCTGAACTTCAACAGCTCGAACTTCGGCGAGATTGGCTCCACGCGCGATGCACCGTACGATCCGCGCCAGATCCAGTTCGCGTTGAAGCTTTACTACTAGGGCGCTGCGCGGGTGGCGGTCCGGGTGCCAACAGGCTTTCCCGGCCCGCAGCCCTGCAGGGCTACACTGCTGATCATGCCTGTTGGCCCAGCAAAGCAATCGTGCCTCCCGCACCGTGTGCTGGTGTTCGCGGCAGCCTTGCTGCTCCACGGTTCCGCGGCCGCACAGACCGTGCCAGCCTCACCCCAGCGTGAGTTTCAGGCGGCGGTGGCCGCCTATGACGGAGGCCGCCCGGCGGAGGCGGCAGATCGTCTGGAGCGCCTCGCGCCTGCCGCCCCGCAGAGCTTTGAGCTGCATGAACTGCTGGGGCTTTGTTACGGTGCGCTGTCTCGCAACGACAAGGCCATCGAGCAGATGCGGGAGGCCGTCCATCTGCGGCCGAGCGACGCACCCGCCCACACCAACCTGGCGACTGCCCTGGTGCGTGCGGGGCAGCCACGCGAGGCGGAAGCGGAGTATCGCGCTGCGTTGGCGCACAATGCGGCGAGCTACTCCGCATCCCATGACCTGGCCGATCTGCTGTTGCGCGAAGACCGTGTGGCCGAGGCGATGCCATTGCTGGAGACGGCCTACGCCCAGCGGCCGGAGGCAGCGGAGGTCGGCTACAACCTGGCACTGGCATACCTGACGACCGGCAAGCTGGAGCAGGCACGCTCGCTGGCCGGCACGCTGGAGGCGAAAGGAGACTCCGGTGAGCTGCACTCGCTGCTGGGCCGCATTGCGGAGCGGCAGGGCCGCTTTCTCGATGCCGCGCATGAGTTCGAGGCGGCAGCCCGGATGGACGCCTCCGAAGACAACCTGTTTGCATGGGGGAGCGAGCTGCTGCTGCACCGCGCGTATGAGTCGGCGATCGCCGTCTTCGCGCAGGGGACCGAGCGTTTCCCGCGTTCGCCGCGGCTGTGGGTGGGGCTGGGTATGGCGAACTACTCGCGCGGCCGGTATGAGCCCGCCATCCACGCACTGCTCACGGCGGCAGACCTGAACCCGCACGATCCGCGCTGTTACCTGTTTCTCTCCAAGGCGTACCTCAGCTCACCCTCGCAGGCCGAGCAGGTGATTGCACGGTTTCGCACCTACTACGAGCTGGAGCCGAAAAACGCGCTGGCGGCGTACTATGCCGCCGTGAGCCTCTGGAAGGGGCGTCGCGTGGACACCGGCGAGGTGGATTACCCGGCTGTGGAAACGCTGCTGCGGCGCTCCCTGGAGCTTGACGACACCAACGCCGAGGTGCACCTGCAGCTGGGCATTCTGTATACGGACGAGCGCGCGTTTGACAAGGCATTGCCCGAGTTCGAGCGTGCGCTGCAGCTGCAGCCCAACCTGCCGGACGCGCACTTCCGCCTGGGCCGCGCGCTGCTGCGGGCAGGGGAGAAAGAGAAGGCAGAGGCGGAGTTTGCCACCTTCAAGAAGTTGCAGGCCGAGCACCAGGCCGAGCTCGACCGGGAGCGCGCCGAGGTTCAGCAGTTTGTGGTGGCAACGGCCCCAGCCCCGGCCGTTCCGCGCTGATAATGGAGCAAAGGTTCAGCGATGCTGCCGCTTCCATCCCGGTACAGCAACACCTTCGCCGCCGCGGCGTCTGACCGTGAGATCGCGCAGCGCCTGAGCCGGAGCCGGCGCGACTTTCTGCGGAGCGCCTCCGGCCTGGCGCTCGGCTCGGCGCTGGTGAGTGGCAGCCCCTATCTGCATGGCGAGGCCATCGCGCGTCGGCGCAAGGTGATCGTGGTGACCTTTGGCGGGGGTGCCCGCGATCAGGAGACCTTTGCGCCCGAGGGGCAGCACAATATCCCGCATCTGCTGCAGACGCTGGCCCCGCAGTCCACCTTCTTCACGCAGATGGTGAACCACGGCATCCTGGGCCACTACGTGGCGACCGCCAGCCTGGCGACCGGCGTCTATGAAACGCTGAACAACTTCTCCGCCACCCCGCCCGAGCACCCGACGGTCTTTGAGTACTTTCGCAAGGACCTGAACCGGCCGCTCTCAAACGCCTGGGTGGTGGCGCCAAGCAATGGATTCAATCGCATCGGCGAGAGTGACGCGCGCGCCTACGGGCCGGGCATGGGCGCACGCGTGATCCTGCCCAAGCATCTGCTGCGGGCGGCGCATCCGGGCGACCCCGGCGATCTCGGCCACCTGCTGCGCGACAGCTATGAGACGCCGCTCTTTACGCCGAGCCTCGGTGGCGGAGAGGTGGAGCTGGAGCAGCTGAACTCCATCCTGAAGCTGTCCGTCGAGGACTTCATGGCGCACGCGCGCACCGCCTCGAGCCCCGACGAGCTGTCGATCTACGTGGCCAGGCAGCTCATGCGGCAGCAGTCGCCAAGCCTTCTGTGGATCACACTGCACGATGTGGACATCGCGCACTCCGGCGCATATTCGCTCTATGTCGAGGCAGTTCAGCGAACGGACCGGCTGTGCGCTGAGCTGTGGGCCGCCGTGCAGCAGGACCCGGAGTACGCCGGGAACACAACGCTGTTTATTCTGCCGGACTTCGGCCGCGACTCGGACTTTGAGGCGGGCGGCAACGGCTTTCAGCACCACCGCACGGGCGATGCCGCCTCACGCACCACGTGGATGATGGCGCTGGGCGCGGGCGTGCGGCAGGGCGTGCTCTATGACGAGCCGGTGCAGTCCATTGATCTTGTGCCGACCCTTGGCGCCATGATGGGCTTTTCGCCCCGCCTGGCGCAGGGTCGTGCGCTGCGTGAGTTTCTCTAGCCATGCTGCCCCCTGACCTTCTCGCCGCGAGCTTCAGCCGTTACCCGCCAGGGGCGCAGCGCGTTGCGCTCAGGTACGTGCCCGTGCTGCGCCAGCTGCCCCTGACGTTTTTGCCGTCTCTGCTGCGCGAGCTCATCGAGTACGACACGCGATTCCCAGCCGAGCAGATGGCCATCGACCGGCAGCTGGCGTATCTCGCCGCGCTGTCTCCGGCGGAACTGACGCAGTGTTTTGCCGCGTTCGCAACGCTGCGGGTAGCCCCCGCGCAGCAGGCGCTGGACTGGGTAAACCAGCCCCTCCTCTTTTCCGAGCAGTATTCGGCCTCCCTGTGGAGCACCGGCCAGATGGAAGCCTTTCGCGCCGCCGCCACCGCCTATGGCACGAGGCTGGATAAAGCTATCACCCCGGCGCCCCCACCCATACCCCGCCTGGGCATCGCCGTTATCGGGCAAGGCGCCACACCCGGGCGCACGGCCCTGTTCCGCAAGCTGCGTGAGCATGGAACCTGCTTCAACGCGATTGATCCGGCGGGTGGTCTTGCCGACCTGCTTGCCGCCGCGGAGGCTCGCGCCAGAGCGCACCCCGCCCCCTATGCCCACTGGTATGTGGACGGCGATGTGCCAGCCGCGCACACCCCGGCGCTCACCACGGTCGGCTACGGCAATTTGGGACCGGTGCGCGAAGCGTTGCTGGCCAGGATCCAGCACGAGGTGAGCCGCCCTGGCATGGGGCCCGAAGCGCTGCGGGATACCATCGCACGGCTGTCCCCGGCCGAGCTCGGCCTGCGCGGCGACGCCGTGCTCGATCGCTTCCAGGTGCAGCTCCTTACGGAAGGCTCGGGCACACAGATCTTCGCGACCACCTTTGCGCAGTGGGCCGGCCGGGAGGTGCTGCGTCGCGCGGCCGCCCTTACGCTGCTGGTGCGCTTTGCCCCGCGCCAGCGCCAGCGCCCGATGAGCGATCTGCTCGCCAGCACCCAGGGCGCGCTTGAGCTTGACCCCGAGGGCTCGCTGGTCGACGCCGACATGGCGGCCTACTATCAGTGGATCAACCAGCAGCGCCTCCCTGGGGCTGACCAATCCATGTTTCTGGCGTGGTTTGAAGGGCAGCGGCAGGCCGTCGCGATCAGCCCGGCCCTGCCGCGCGGCACGGATTCCACCTCGGCGCTCTCCTTGCGGCGTCTCCTGTCGGTGATGGAGGCGGGCTAAAGCTTACCCCAGAACAGGTTCGCGCGAGCGCCGCGTGCCCCAGAAGTGGGATAACACCTCGCAGCAACCCAGCTAGGATCAGAAGCACTCGGTTACAGCTCGGGCATGCCGGTACGGCCCCCGGGCGGTGTTCAGCGCCTTCCTCGGTAGCGCGCGGACAAAAGCCAGGAAGGCCAGTACCTCCCGATGCTCACGATGCCCAATGTGGTGGAGTCCCTCGGCACTGCGTGGTCAGCGTCAGGCTCGCATCTCGATGGCGGCTTGTTCTGTGCGCGCCCTGCTTCACGGCGCCGGGAGATCTCCAGGCTCGGCCTGCTGTTCGGTCTGCTGCTTGCGCTGCTGCTACCGGCGCACTCCGAGGTGCCGCCACCCGTGCCCACGCAGGGCACGCTCACGACCGCCCGCGCCGTACACAGCCTCGCTCCGGAGCTGACGCCGAACTTCCGGGCCCGCTTGGTAGGAACGGTCTCCTACTACGATCCGGCCGAGCACAACCTCTTCATCCAGGACGCAAGCGGTGGCGTCTACGTGGAGACCACCCGACCCTACCCCCTCAGCAATGGTGATCTCGTCTCCGTTGAAGGCATGACGGCCTCCAGCTATCGCAGCGAGATTGCGCCTGACCCGGTCATCCGCGTGCTGGGCAAGGGCCCTGTATGGCCGCCACGGCGGGTCACCTACTCGCAGCTTGCCACCGGTGATCAGGACAGCCAGCTGGTCGTCTTTCGCGGCATCGTGCGCGCGATTAACTGGGAGCAGCATGAGAACGCCCCCATCGTGCATCTGGACGTGCTGATGCCGGGCGGCGAGGTGGAGGTCTATCAGCCCTCGTCCGTCATCCAGGATGGCACGGGAGTGCACCTTGGCCGAGACGGTGAGCCGTCCCTGCTGGACGCCGAGGTTGAGATCACGGGCGTGGCCGGCGGTGCATTTGACGCCAAGTCGCAGCTGACCGGGGTGATCGTCTATGCCCAGCGGACTTCGTCGATCCACGTCCTCAGACCTGCGGCCGTCAGCCCGCTTGCTCTGCCGCTCACTGAAATCGATAACATCTTCCGCTCCCGTCGGGTGCAAAATGAGTCCGAACGCGTGCGGCTCCAGGGCGTTCTCACGTACTACCTGCCCGGCGACTCTGCCGTTCTGGAACAGAACGGCAAGAGCGTCTTCATCCAGACTCGCGAAACCAAGCCGCTGGCGCTCGGCACCGTGGTGGATGCGATCGGCTTCGCCAGCGACCAGGAGTACGCGCCCAGCCTGCGACAGGCCGAGCTCTTCAGCACCGGCCGGCAAGGCCTGATCAAGCCGCGCGACACCACCTTTGACGAGGCCATGAGCGGCCTGCACAGTGACAACCTGATCGCGGTCAGCGGTCTGCTCGTCTCGCAACTGCACACCGCCGCGCTGGACACCGTGGCGGTCGACGTGGACGGCCACCTCGTCACGGGGCGACTCGCCCGTGCGGGCATGCTGCCACAGCCCCGCATCGGCACCCGCGTGCGCCTGGTTGGCATCTGCCGCATCGTTCCGGGTGGACCCTACCGCGCGCCTATCTTCTTTCACATCGAGATGCGAGACCCGGCGGATATGCAGCTGCTGTCCACGCCGTCGTGGTTCACGGTGCGCCATCTTGTGGGGCTGCTGAGTGCTCTCTCTGTTCTGGCCCTGGCCGTGGTGGGATGGGCCATGCTCCTGCGGCATCGCGTCCGTCAGCAGACCGAGCGGATCCAGCGTTCCATGCAGATCGCCAAGCGGCGCAGCGCACTAATCGAGACCATCAGCTCCAGCCAGCCGCTGTGTGACCTGATCCCGGTCATCTGCGAGTGCGCCAGCCAGCTGCTGCCGGACACGACCTGCGTCTGGCATGAGGTGCCTGGCTCCCACCACGCCGGCGCAAAGGCGACCTCGATCTCCCTCGGCGCCGTGTCTGGCTGGGAAACCTACTATCAGGTGGATCTCTCAGGCATGGACGACGTGGTGGCCGGGCGCCTGTGTTTCCTCGGTGCGCCCACCCGCTCCCAGATTGAGCAGAGTGAACGTGCCGAAGTGGTGACCATGATCACGGAAGTGGCGCAGCTGGCGATCGAGCACTGCCAGCTCTACGAGGGGCTCGTGCACCACTCCACGCATGACCCGCTCACGGATCTGCCCAACCGCCGCCACTGTGAAGACTGCCTGCGCGCTGCTCTCAAGGAGGCGCAGAGAACCAGCTCCCATGTCGCCGTCGTCTACATCGACATCAACCGGTTCAAGCAGGTGAACGATCGCTTCGGCCACAAGGTCGGCGACGCCTACCTGCGCGCCATCGGTGCGCGATTCAAGGAGAAGCTGCGCCCGGGCGACACACTTGCCCGGATCGGCGGCGATGAGTTTCTGGCAATCGCGCCCAACCTCGCCAGCTTTGACGATGCACAGCTGCTACTGCAGCGGCTGCAGCTCTGCTTCGAGCAGCCATTCACGCTGGAGGGCCGCCACGTTGAAGGCTCGGCCAGCTTTGGCCTGGCCTGCTACCCCGAGCAGGGTGAGACCGCTGACGAGCTGAAGCGTGTGGCCGACCAGGCCATGTATCTCTGCAAGCGAAACGCCAATCTGGACTCCGAGGTAGACCACTCCAGCCTGAACATCGTCACCTCCGACGAACTGGAGGCCGCCCTCGCCGGGCAGAAGTTCCGTCTCGCCTATCAACCGCAGTTTGCCGCCAACGGCCGCCTTACCGGGATGGAGGCACTCCTCCGCCTGGAAGACCCGATCCTCGGAACTCTTCGGCCGGACGCCTTTATCGCCGTAGCCGAGCGCAGTGACCTGATCGTGCCCATCGGGCAATGGGTGCTGCATACCGCAATTGAGGACGCCATTCGCTGGAATCTCCACCAGGGACCCCTCGTTCTGCTCGGGGTCAACGTCGCGCACCAACAGCTGGTGCATCCGGAGTTCGCCAGATCCATCGCGGTCTTTCTGGCGCAGACCGGCTTTCCCGCAGAGCGACTGGAGCTGGAGCTCACCGAGCGCACCACTGTGGCCAACTCCGCGGAGGTGGCTCGCCAGCTGCAACAGCTGCGCTCGCTGGGCGTCCGCATCTCGCTGGACGACTTCGGTATCGGTCAGTCCTCGCTCAGTGCTCTCCACCGGCTTCCAATCGACACCATCAAGATCGATCGCGCCTTTGTCTCCGCGATCGAAACAGAGCCCACTGTGTTGCCCGTCATCCGCGCCATCACGCTGATGGCGCAGTCGCTCGGCAAGCGCATCGTCGCTGAAGGCCTGGAGACCGTGGCGCCTGTCTCCGCACTGCTCCGCCTGGGCGAGATGGACTTTCAGGGCTTTCTTCTGAGCCAGCCTGTGCTTGCCTCGGAGATAGAGGATCACCTGCCGCTTTGGCGCAAAGGTCTCACCATGCCGACCGCCTTCAGCGACTACCTGCCCAATGACTGGGTGCCCAGCGACCGCCAGCAACAGTCCGAGTAAACGCCGGACCTGCATCGCACGCACCAGCAAAACACCCGGGTGCCGGGAACTTTAGTGCGAGTGCCCGAACAAGCCGTGGCTATGATCGTGCCCATGGTCATGGGGGTGTGGCCGTTCCGCCTCAAGCAGGCTATTGCAGCACACGCCGGAGTGCGCGCAGGTTGTGGATTCAAGCTGCAAGGTGGTGTGGCGGATGCGGAAGCGGGTGAGCAACTCCCGGTTCACCCGGTCCAGCAGGGCCGTGCATTGGGCGAGCGGCATCTCGGCAATCGTGATGTGGCTCACCAGGGCGAGTGAGTTGGGACCGACGCTCCAGATGTGCAGATCGTGCACGTCCACCACGCCTGAAACGCCAGAGATCGCCGAGCGCACCTCCGGCAACGACAGGTTTCGCGGTGTGCCTTCCAGCAAAATGTGCAATGTTTCGCGAACAATGCCGATGGACGACCAAAGAATCAGCCCGGCAATCAGCAGCGACAGGACCGGGTCGATCCAGGCCCGGTGTGTGAACGCAATGAAAAAGCCACCCACGATGACCGCCGCAGTGGACACCGTGTCGCCAAGCATATGGATAAAGACCGAGCGGATGTTGACCTCGCCCGAAAAGCGCCAAAGCAGCGCAGCGATTACACCGTTCATCGCAACACCGGCCGTAGCCACCAGCATCATCACGTCCGGCTGCACCGCTACCGGCGTGCGCAGGCGCAGCACGGCGTCGAACATGATCCATAGCGAGATCGCTATCAGCGAGAGCGCGTTCACAAAAGCGGCAAGCACGCCCGCCCTCCCATAGCCGAAGGTCTTCTCCTCCGTCGCGGGGCGCGACTGGAAGTGCAACGCCAGCGACGACAACCCGATCGCGGCTAGATCCGAAAGATTGTGGCCAGACTCCGACAGCAGGGCGAGGGAGTGCACCCGCAGGCCATACGCAAAGGTAAGGCCAACGTAGGCGGCCGTCGCCACCATGGAGCACTGCAGGATGCGCTGGACGCTGCGGTTGGGCGCCGCGGTCATGTGCATAGATCTAGTCTAGTCGAGAGCGACCGGCTCTGCGTCCGGCTCCGGCAGCGACGCATGGTCCTTGTCAATGCGCAGACCGGACCAGGCCTCGGCAACAACAATGGAATCACTCGGGTTGCGCGGGTCGAAGCGCACCTGTACTGGCAGGTCCGTGCGCACGTGGCGCACCCGGTCCGGCAGCGGCGTTACGTCCTGCGCGCACTCGTATTCCACGCCTGCCGTGCGGTAGCGATAGATCAGGGTGTTGGGAACTGCGGTGCCGCCAACCTGCCCCCAGCGCGTGTCTGTAATGGAGCCATCCACAATGCGGCCTGTACTGGAAAGGTAGTCGCGCCGCTCGCGCTCCAGCTCCACCGGGTCTGGCTCCACCTGCTTGGAGCGATACCAGGCAATGCTGCCGACTGTGACAGCGCCCAGGCCCAGCAGGGCAAGTGTACGGGGGGACCGCAGTGTAGACAGCCAGGAAGCTGTTGCGGAACTGGCCAGGGCTTCGGTGAGAGCAAGGAGCATGGGGAGGTACTCGCAGTGACTCGGGGACAGAATACCGCATGGGAAGGACGCGCCCATGAGGAAGATATACTGAGATGTGCGAGAAATGATGAATAGCGAAGCAGGGCTGCGCCGGCGTGGCACAGTGCAGGATGTCGGCGGGCAACCGCTTGATCTGGGGGAAGGCCGGCGGATCCGCTCCACCACGGTGATCTGCGTGCGGCGCGGCGACGCCGTGGTGATGGCGGCGGACGGCCAGGTCTCTCTGGGCGCAACTGTTATGAAGCACTCCGCCAAGAAGATCCGCAAGCTCTACCAGGGCAAGGTACTCGCCGGCTTCGCGGGATCAACCGCCGATGCCTTCAGCCTGTTTGCCCGTTTTGAAACGAAGCTTGAACAGTATGCCGGCAACCTGGGACGGGCCGCGGTGGAGCTCGCCAAAGACTGGCGGACGGACAAAATGCTGCGCCAGCTGGAGGCCCTGCTGATCGTCACCGACTCCCGCCAGACGTTTCTGCTCAGCGGCACGGGCGATGTGATCGATCCGGATGAGGGCATCGCCGTCATTGGCAGCGGTGGCAGCTATGCGCTGGCGGCCGCCCGCGCCCTGCTCGACAACACCGAGCTCACCGCGCGGGAGATCGCCGAAAAGAGCATGCGCATCGCCGGTGAGATCTGCCTCTACACAAACGACCGCATCACCATCGAGGAACTCAAGGCAGAGTAGATTCCGCCCCGGGGCCAGCGCGGCGGCGGCAGACACGCAGAAGAAGGACAGTTATGGCGATCTATCTCCCAGGCACGGCAGAAGACCAGGCGCAGGCGCTCGACCAGATGACGCCGCGCGAAATTGTAACGGAACTGGATAAGTATGTGGTGGGGCAGGCTGCCGCCAAGCGAGCCGTGGCCATTGCGCTCCGCAACCGGCTGCGCCGGCGCAAGCTCGCGCCTGAGCTCGCGGAAGACATCATGCCCAAGAACATCATCATGATCGGCCCGACGGGTGTGGGCAAGACAGAGATCGCGCGCCGCCTTGCCAAGCTGACGAACTCACCCTTTCTCAAGGTGGAAGCCTCGAAGTTTACCGAGGTGGGCTACGTCGGGCGCGACGTGGAGTCCATGGTGCGCGACCTGGTCGAGATCGCCATCGATATGGTGCGCGAAGAAAAGCTCGAAGAGGTTGAAGAAAAGGCCGAGCTGGCCGCCGAAGACCGCATGCTGGACCTGCTGCTCCCCCCCACACCCAATGGGCAGGCCGCTGCCAACGCCGCAGCAGCCACGCAGCAGGTCGGCAGCAACGTGGTGCAGCTGCCCGCCACCATGGACACCATGGCCGCTGAAGTGAGCACGGCGCCACCGGCCGATGAGACCGGCGCTCACCGCACGCGGGAAAAGCTGCGGCAGCAGTTCCGCGAAGGCAAGCTGGACGAGCGCGTTGTAGAACTCGACGTGCGCGAGCGGCGCGAAGGCAGCTTCGAAGTCATCGCCGGCGGCAACCCGGACGAGATGGACTCGAACGGCATGAAGGAGATGCTCTCAGGGCTCTTCGCGCAGCGCACCAAGAAACGCAAGATGAAGGTCGCTGACGCCTTCGACTACCTGGTCCAGGAAGAAGAAAGTCGGCTGATCGATATGGAACAGGTCACGCGGCTGGCTGTGGAACGCGTGGAAGACGCGGGCATGGTCTTTCTTGACGAGATCGACAAGATCGCCGGGCGGGAAGGCGGCCACGGCCCGGACGTGAGCCGCGAAGGCGTGCAGCGCGACATTCTGCCCATCGTCGAAGGAACCACCGTCAGCACCAAGTACGGCATGGTCTCCACCGACCACATCCTCTTCATCGCCGCGGGCGCCTTCCATGTCTCCAAACCGAGCGATCTCATCCCCGAGCTGCAGGGTCGTTTCCCCATTCGTGTGGAGCTCCAGTCGCTCACCGTCGAAGACTTCGTCCGCATCCTGACCGAGCCCAAGAGCTCGCTGGTCAAGCAATCGCAGGCGCTGCTTGAGACCGAAGGCCTGAAGCTCGAGTTCACCCCAGAGGCCATCAGCGAGATGGCGCAGTTTGCCTTCAAGGTCAACGAGACCACCGAAAACATCGGCGCGCGCCGGCTGCATACCATCCTCGAGCGGGTGCTCGACCAGATCAGCTTTGAAGCGCCGGAGCTGCTCAAGTCGCAGGGCAGCAACGCGGAAGGTGTCGTCGCCTCCATCGGTGCCTCGGCCTCACTCACCGGCGAAACCAAGGTCGAGCAGGTGCCCCTGCCTGTCATCGAGCGCAAAACCGAAAGCGGCACCGAAAAGGTGGTTGTCGTCGACCCGGAGTACGTGCGGCAGCAGGTCGCGGGCATCGTCAAGGATCAGGATCTGAGCCGCTACATCCTGTAACCAGTTCCGAACGCAAAAAGGCCGGCTCACAGAGCCGGCCTTTTTCTCCGCTGGGAGCCTAGTGTGAGGCGCCGATCGGCTGCTCTTCCTTGCCCGTGTTCAGCTCCGACACGCGCTTCGCCAGCAGCTGCTCCAGGTCCTCAAGCGCCTTCGAAAAGCCCTCGATGCCTTCCTTCAGCTTGTCGTGCGCCATACGATCCTGCGCGTGCATCTTCTCAAACGTCTCGTGGTCCATCGAAATCTTCTCGATCGGCTCGGACTTCGCCTTCTCCGGATCAAGCTTGCGTTCCAGCGTGCCCTGGGTCTGCTCGAGCTCGGTGAGCAGCTTGGGCGAGATGGTGAGCAGATCGCAACCGGCCAGCTCCGTGATCTCGCCAACGTTGCGGAACGACGCGCCCATCACCACGGTCTTGTAGTCGAACTTCTTGTAGTAGTTGTAGATGTGCGTCACGGAGTCCACACCCGGGTCGTCCTTGGGGGTGTAGTCCTTGCCCGTGTCCTTCTTGTACCAATCGAGAATCCGGCCCACAAACGGCGAGATCAGCGTCACCTTCGCTTCGGCGCAGGCCACAGCCTGGTGCATGCCGAAAAGCAGGGTCATGTTGCAGTGGATGCCCTCTTTTTCCAACTGCTCCGCTGCCTGAATGCCCTCCCACGTGGAGGCGATCTTGACCAGCACGCGATCACGCGAGATGCCGGCCTGGTCGTACTGCTGGATGATGTCGCGCGCCTGCTCGATCGTCTTGTCCTTGTCATAGGACAGGCGAGCATCCACCTCGGTCGAGACGCGGCCAGGGACGATGTCGAGGATCTTGCGCCCAAACGCGACGGCCAGCGTCTTAAACGCCGCTGCAGCCACGTCCTTGTCTGACGCATCCTTGCCAGCCTGCTCGCGTGCCGTCTTCAGCACGTCGTCGACAACCGACTTGTAGTCGTCCATCTTGGCAGCGGCCTCAAGCAGGGACGGGTTGGTCGTTGCATCCTGCGGGCGGAACTGCTGGATTGCGTTGAAATCGCCGGTGTCGGAGACGACCGTTGTCATCGTGCGAAGTTGTTCCAGTAATGAGGCCATGATCGACTCCTTGAAGCCTTCTTAGATGGTAGCAAAAGCCAGCCCTGCAGCACTGCTTGCGCTTCCGTAATGTGTTGGACCGAAAAGTGTTTGGACCGACAGGAGCAGCAAAGTTCCCGTGGGGACGTAGTTAAGCGGACGCGGAAGGGAGCGGGCGGGTTGGCCGCGCTCTACTGATCGGCCGTTGCTGCGGCCAGCGCCGGGCTGGAGGGCCCACTCTCGTTGCCGGAACGGTCCACCGCCGTCACGCGAAACCGGTATCGGCCAGCATGCGGCAGCGTGTCATGAAAGGCAGGAAGCGTCACCGGCGCGGGTGTCACACGCTGCCACACCTCTGCGGGCCCGCTCGCTCCGTCTGCGGCATCTGCTCTGCCCTCCACAACTTCTGCCCGGTACACGACATAGCCAGCCAGGTCCGCCGCGAACTCCGGCTCCCACGACAGATCCACCTGCAGGCCATCCGTCGCAAGAACCAGGCCCTCCGGCGCCGCGGGCGGGGCAACGTCCCGGACCAGCACCGTTGCCGGGGCCGAATCGGCACTGCGCAGCAGCAGGGCAGCCCCGCCCACCGTCACGGACCGCACCCGCACCGCACGGTAGCTATAGGTGCGATCCCGCTCGGCCGTGGGGTCCAAGGCGCCGCCACGGTCGGCAACGCCGGCCGGAACAGCCAGCAGGCGTACCGGGCCCGCGCTCGGCTTTGCACCGGCATCGCCCTTGGCAAGGGCACCCGGAGTCGCCCGCACCGGTTGTGCCTCCACGGCCTCCCCTGCCTGTGCCGCAGCAGAGCTCCGCATCAGCTGCACCGCGCTCGCCGGCCCAGCTGTGTCCGGCGTCCAGCTCAGGGCCACACCGCCCGGTGCGGATCGCGCCTGCAGCGCAGAGACCACGGGCGGAGCGGCTCCGGCAGCGGCCAGCACCGCAGAGGATGGCCCGGCGCTATGCCCGCCCGCATTCTTCAGCACCACGCGGTAGGCCAACACCTGTACGGGCTCGCGCAGCAGGTCCGACGGCAGAGCATCCGTCGCGGACTGGTCACCCGCGGGTGAAGCAACTGTCTGCACCACCGTGCAGGGTGGGTCCGTCGGGGCTCCCCCAGTCGGCGATCCAGCGTGCAGCGGGTCGCGGCACACCTCGGCCAATACCGGGCCCCGCAGCGCGACGTGGTCCGTTGTCTCGGAAGGCGTGGTCCAGTGCAGCACCACGGCATCCCCCACGCGCTCCGCCCGCAGGTCATCCACGCGCTCCGGCAGCATCAAAGATGGCGGGTGCGGCAGGCCAGGGCTGGCGCACCCCGCGAGGGCCAGGAGAGTTCCAGACAGCAGCAGGGGGAACAGCCCAGGGGCGCACCCCGCACCCAACCGCAAGGGCGAGGAACACCGCTCGGCAGACTGGCGCAGGATGGCTCTCTGGGGCGGAGTCACAAAGCTGAGCCTAGCACCCGCACCCGGCCAACCCCAGGCCGCCGGACGACGGTGACCAATCCCGGAAACTCGCATCAAAAGAGGTGGAAGCGGCAGGAGTCTAACTCAGCCTCCAGACCGTCTTCTCCTTACAAAGGGATATCTATCATGGCGGATACAGCTTTTCTTCCGCAGCCGGAAATGCCGGCTGGACTGAACGGGATCGACGAGCCACTCACGGAGCCAACGCCGGAACCAAGCGGCCCAACCCAGATCGATAGCGAGCAGGCAGAAAGCTTCATCTCAGAAAAGCGCATTGGTGAGCGCATCAAGCACTTGCGTCTCAAAAAGGCGATGGGCCTTGTGGAGCTTGGGCGTCATACCGGCCTATCAGCCAGTTTCCTTTCCCAGCTGGAGACCGGTCGCGTCGTGCCGACCCTTCGCAACCTTGCCCGCATCTCCATGGTCTTTTCGAAAGACCTCAGCTACTTCTTTGAGCCGGAGCCGCAGAAACTCTTTCGCGTGCACCGCGCCAAGGATCGGACCCGTCTGCCCCAGACCGGGGTCGATGATCCCTCGTACTACTTCCAAAGCCTGGGCCTCATCACGCCCGATCGTTCGCTGGATCCGTACTTCGCCGAGTTCCTGCCCCTGCGCAACGGTCGTGAAGCACGCGCGCACCAGCACGCAGGCAACGAGTTCCTCTACGTGACCTCCGGCGAGATGGAGCTGCACCACGGGGAAAGCGTGCATCGCCTCGTGGAAGGTGATGCCGTCTACTTTGACGCGGGCATGACACACAGCTACATCTGCGTTGGAGATACGCCGGCAGCAGCGGTCATCGTCACCATGGTTGGTCCTATCGGCGAGATTGGCCGCAACATGCTCCGGTCGTCTGGCCCGGGAGCCGGTCGCGTTCGTGGAGCACGCCCAGCCAACGGAGCCTCGGTCAGCAACGCCACTCCGGTCAGCAACGGCTCAGCCGGAGCGAAGCCGCGGGTCTCGTAAGTCCCTGCTGAGCGGGCCTCCGCTCTGCGACGCCAGGCCGCCGACACCTCGGCGGCCTTTCTGTTTCTTCGCTACGTTTGGGCGGGGCGTGTGTCCGTACGCCTCGTCTTCCACGGTGCGTGGTGTGTGGCGGGTCGGCAGCGCCCACAGGGCGCGAAAGAGCCCGTCCAACTCCGCCATCTCTGGATCTCGCGCAACAAACACCCGGTGCCCTTGCCCAAGCGTCTCGCTTACCCGGCGCAGCAGGGGTGTCCGCGACATCAATGGCACCGCCTCCGCACCAAAGTAGCGAAAGTCTTCGCTCAGCAGTGTGCGCCCATTGCGGTAGAGCGGGTAGGTCCCGATGTCGCGCGCTTCATAGGCCGGATCGGCATGGAGCGCCGTCTTGCCTGTGTGGGCGAGCGTGCCGTTCAGCCGGTGAAAGGTATATATGCAGTCTGGCCGAAACCGAAACCGGCTGCGTGGCGCATAGTAATCGCGCGCTTCCACAGCGCCCGTCACCACCGCCGCATAGATCACGGCATCAAGCGGGTAGCCGTCGGTCGCCGCAAGCGAGTGGCTGGTAATGCCCAGCAGGCGGTCACCGATTTGCGCCGTCCGCCGGATGGCCGGCTTGCAGATCGAAAGCGTCAGCAGCTTCGGGTCGGTGCCGCGCGGCGGCGGAGCGCACGGGGCACCCCCGCGATCGCTGGTCAGCTTGTAAAGGTAAGTACGAGGGGAAGGCATGGGGATCGCTGCTGGTCCCATGCTACTCCGCCAGGGTACCCGGATCTGCACGCAGCAATCGGCCAGTCGACGGTACCAAGGCGTGGCATGGTGGTAATTCACTTCGTCGTTTGTTCGCGCATCGCGGTATGCTCGCCAGAAGGATCACTACGGGCACTATGGAGCGCAAGCAACGACAGGACGCGGCTGACGGGCTCGACGGCAGCGACGCGGAGCGGCTGGTCTCGGCAGCACGCGTGGACGAGGACGCCGCGCTCGAACTCAAGCTGCGGCCCCATCTGCTCCGGGAGTTCATCGGGCAGGAGCGCGCCAAGGAGCAGCTGGCCATCGCTCTTGAAGCCGCCCGCACCCGGGGCGAGGCGCTGGATCACGTGCTCCTCTTCGGCCCGCCTGGCCTGGGCAAGACCACGCTCGCCACCATCATTGCCAACGAACTGCAGGTCGGCTACCAGCAGACCAGCGGGCCCGCGCTGCAGATCCAGGGAGACCTCGCGGCCATCCTGACCGGCGTGCGCGAGCGCCAAGTGCTGTTTCTGGACGAGATCCACCGCCTGCAACCCGTGCTCGAAGAGAAGCTTTACACCGCGCTTGAGGACTACAAGCTGGACCTGATCGTCGGCAAGGGGCCATCCGCCCGGACCTACGTCATGGACATCAAGCCCTTCACCTTTGTTGGAGCCACCACGCGCCCAGGGCTTCTCAGCTCCCCGCTGCGCAGCCGCTTCGGCATCCTGCTGCGCCTCGAGTTCTACACCGACGACGAGCTACGCTTTATCGTGGAGCGCTCGGCCGAGGTGCTCGGCGTACCCATCGAGCGGGATGGTGCGGCGGAGATCGCCATGCGCTCGCGGGGCACACCCCGTATCGCCAACCGTCTGCTGCGGCGCGTGCGGGACTTCGCCGAGGTGCGGGCTCGGGGCGTTATCGACCGGACCACTGCCCAGCAGGCCCTGAACCTGCTGCAGGTGGATGAGCACGGGTTTGACGAGCTTGACCGTCGCCTGCTGCGCACCATCATCGAGAAGTACGACGGCGGGCCAGTCGGCCTCAATACCCTGGCCGCCGCCTTGGCCGAGGAAGAAGACGCCCTGGAGGAGGTCTACGAGCCCTTTCTGATTCAGATCGGCTTTCTGGACAGGACTCCTCGGGGGCGGGTGGCTACCAGGCTCGCCTACCAGCACCTTGGGCTCGAGATGCCCCGCAAGATGGGGCTCTTCGGCTAGGCGGCAACCGTCAGCGAGGACGGCAGCAGGACGCGGTGACGCAGCAGGGCATCTCACGGCTAAACGGAGGATGCATGCCTTACATCGTGACGGAAGACGGCAACGAGCTCTACTACCGGGACCTCGGGACCGGCGCACCGGTGGTTCTGATCCACGGCTGGCCGCTGAGCGGAGATATGTGGGAGAAGCAGGCGACGTATCTTGCAGAGCACGGAGTGCGGGCCATTGTGTATGACCGCAGAGGGTTTGGCCGGTCTGACCAGCCATGGGATGGATATGACTACGACACGCTGGCGTCGGACCTGAATGATCTGCTGGAAGAGCTGAACCTGACCGGGGTGACGCTGGTTGGCTTCTCCATGGGCGGTGGCGAGGTGGCACGCTATCTCGCGCAGTACGGCACGAAGCGGGTGAGCAAGGCAGTGCTTGTGGGCGCGGTCACACCGTATCTGCTCAAGAGCGACGACAATCCGGACGGGGTAGATGGAACGGTCTTCGAGGAGATCGAGGCAAACCTCCGCAAGGACCGGCCGGCCTTCCTGAAGGAGTTCGGGCCCAAGTTTTACGGCCGATCGCTGGTGCACCACAGCGTCTCTGAGCCTGAGCTGGAGTGGACGCAGAGCATGGCACTGACCGGCTCGCAGTGGGCGACGCTGAAGACGGCGAAGTCCTGGGCGACGACCGACTTTCGCAATGATCTGAAGCAGATCACCATCCCGGTGCTGGTGATCCATGGAACCAGCGACCACACGGTGCCGATCGACAACTCGGGGCGGCGCACAGCCAAGCTGCTGCCGAACGCAACGCTGAGCGAGTACGAAGGCGAGCCGCATGGCCTGTTTCTGACGGCAGCGGACCGGCTCAGTGAAGAGATCCTGCAGTTTGTTGGCGGCCCCCGCGAGCCGATTACGGCACCGCTGAGCTCTTAACCTGCTTGGTGGTGGAAGCTGGCCCGGGTCATACCGACCCGGGCCAGCTTTGTTTCGGACTGACTAGCTGCGGACGAAGCGCCGGCGAAGAGCACCGGCGGCGGCCAGGGTGCCGGTGCCGATCAGGGCGAGGGACGAGGGCTCGGGAACGGGGGCGACCGCGAGGGTGCCGTCGGTGATGAGGGCGCCGTTGTCGTAGCCGGTGGTGGACTCCCGCAGGCCAGTGGAGGAGGCGTAGACGTTGAAGTGCGCGCCGTCGATCGTCTGGTAGCTGATGCCGCCGAAGTTGGCCAGATAGGGATTGCTCAGATTTAGCAGGTTGTCGTTGTTGCCGAACGTGCTGATCGGGTCGAGGGCGCTGATGGCGATGCCGTCACGGGTGCCGGAGACGGAGGTGATGAGGTAGTTGCCACTGCCCTGGTAGGTGGCGTCAAACGCGCCGGCGGCGGAGTCGGTCCCGGTGGTGTAGGTGAAGACGAAGGAGGTGGCCGAGGCGGCGAGCGTCGAGGTGGCGAGGGTGGCGGCGGCGGCGAGAGAAAGCAGGGAAAGGCGCATCGGGAACTCCAGTGAATCAGGTCAACTGTTTCTGAGATAGAGCAGGTCGTGGGCCAAAGCCTGTGGTGTTTTTCAGGCAATCTGGCGGTGGGTGCTCCGTGGGGCGTGGATGGTGCTTTTTGCAGGGGTTTCAGCGCAGCTGCAGATGTCTGCACTGGAGGAAGCAGGAAGTTGCCGTTGGACCCTCAACGGCGCGCGGCAACGCCCGGCTGCAGAACAGGCGGCGCGCGGGAAGAGGTTTACCCAGGGAAAGGGGAAGTTCATTTCTCTGGTGGATGTGGCGGGGAATGCCTGGGCTTCAGGGTGCCAGGGCGGCGCGGAGATTGCCGTTGGTGTGTTTGAGCTTGGCGCGGGCGGCGGCAAACGGGAGACCGGAGAGCTCCATCAGGATGGCGATGCGGACGGCGCCGGTTTCGGGACGGGCGGAGGGGGTGGAGGGAATGCCGCCGGCCTCGCGGAGGAGGGTGGTGGCGCGCTCGGGAGAGCAGCCAGTGGCGGCGACGATGATGCGTTCGGCGCGGTCGACGAGCTTGGCGTTGGTGGGCTGGACGTTAACCATGAGGTTGCCAAAGGTGAGGCCGGTGCGGACCATGGCGGCGGTGGAAAGCATGTTGAGGACGAGCTTGGTGGCGGTGCCGGCCTTGAGGCGGGTGGAGCCGGTGAGGAGTTCGGGGCCGGTGAGGGGGGTGATGGGGAGGTCGGCTGCCCCCTCGAGAGGGGAGTTGGGGGTGCAGGCGAGGGCAACGATAAGGGCGCCGGCAGAGCGGGCGTGGGCGAGGGCGCCGAGGACCCAGGGGGTGCGGCCGGAAGCGGCGATCCCAACGACGGTGTCTGTGGAGTTGATGGGGGGCGCGATGGCGGCGAGGGCGGCGGCGCCCTGCTCGGGGGAGTCTTCGGCGGACTCGGAGGAGAGCCGGAGGGCGGAGTCGCCGCCGGCGATGAGGCCCTGGACGAGGGTGGGTGGGACGGAGAAGGTGGGCGGGCACTCGGAGGCGTCAAGGACGCCGAGGCGGCCGGAGGTGCCGGCGCCGAGGTAGAACAGGCGGCCACCGCGGGGCAGACGGTCGGCGAGTTCCTCGACGACGGCGGCGATGCGAGGGAGTTCGGCGCGGACGGCGAGGGCGACGGTGCTGTCTTCGTCGTTGATGAGGCGGAGAAGGTCTTCGGTGGGGAACTGGTCGAGATCCGTGGAGCGGGGATTGCGGGCCTCGGTGAGGAGGTGGGCGAGGGCGGCGCGGTCCGGGGCCTGGTTGGGCATGTTTGGCATCCTGACAGGGGTGGGGTACCCCCCCTTACAATGTTACGCAAAATCTTCAAAGCAGAGATTTTAGGTCTGGACCGACGGTCTCAAATGCAGGGTCGGTGGCGGTGATGGAGCGGACGGTGCGATGGTTGCGCCGGGTGGTTGGTTGCTGTTCAACACTGTGCAGGCTCGGCCTGGTGGCCGATGAACCACGAGAGGACGGTGAGGCTGTCCTGCATGGAGCCCTGGTCGGTGAGCCCCGGGTTCGGGTACCCAGTGCTGACTGCCTGATTCAGGGCACCCGGCTTTCAGGGTAGAGGGTGCCAGGGGTGGAGCGCGCCATGTGGAGGGGAGTTTGTCAGGCGGGGTGTTTGGAGCGGAAGTGAAGGCTGAGTGGGACGGCGACGAGGGTGACGCCGAGAAAGAAGGTGGCAAGCCGGGGGAGGTCCGCGAGGGAGAGGTGGGCGGCGCGGAGGAGGAGGGTGCCGACGACGAGGTTGAGCAGGGCCCAGACGGTGTTGGCCAGGGGGGAGGAGAGGCCGCGGCCGGGCGGCTTGGCGAAGGGGGTGGGGAAGCGGTCGCCGGCGAGGCCGTGGGTGAGGTGGGGGATGCTGTTGGTGAGGAGGAGGCCGGCGGCGAAGGCGGCGAAGAAGGGGTGCCAGGGCATTGGGGTGCTCCTTCGGTTGGAGGTTGGAGGTTGGAGGTTGGAGGTGGCCCAGGTGGGTGTGGAAGACGGGGTGGCTTCCACGGCGGCTTCGGCTTTGGGGTCGAAGGGACGGGTTGGTTTAGGCGGCTGCGGCGGCGCGCAGGCGAGGAAGTTGGCGGGTGAACCAGAGGGAGGCACCGAGACAGACGACACCGGTGCCAAGGACGGTTGCGGGGGCGCCGAGGTGCTGAGCGATGGCGCCGGCGAGGAGGCTGCCGAGGGGTGCGGCACCGAAGAAGGCCATGGTGTAGAAGCTCATGATGCGGGCGCGCATGGTGTCTGGCACGAGGGACTGGATGACGGTGTTGCTGGCGGCGGCGGTCTGCATAAGGCCGAAGCCGGCGAAGAGCAGGGCGACGAGCGAGAGGGGAAAGGAGCGGGACAGGCCGAAGAGGATGAGGGCGGCGCCGAGGGTACCGGAGGCAATGGCGATCATGCGGGGGAGGCCGGCGGGGGAGCGGCGGAAGGCGAGCGAGAGGGCGGAGACAAGGGCGCCGACGGCGGAGGCGCCGGTGAGCCAGGCGAGGGTTTTGGGGCCGCCGTGGAGGGTTTGTGCGGCAAAGACGGGAAGCAGCACGACATAGGGGTAGCCCATGAGGGCGACCAGGGCGAAGAGGGAGAGGATGGAGCGGAGGGGGACGGAGCCCCGGAGGTAGCTCCAGCCTTCGCGCATCTGCTCGAGCATGGTGGCGCGATGGCGGGGGGCGACGGGGGCGGCGAGGCGCATGAGCAGAAGGGAGGCAATGACGGCGAGGTAGCTGCAGCCGTCGATAAGGAAGCACCAGCCTTCGCCCACGGCGGAGATGAGGAGGCCGGCGAGGGCGGGGCCGATGAGGCGGGCGCCGTTGACCATGGTGGAGTTGAGGGCGATGGCGTTGCCAAGGTCTTCAGGGGAGGTGGGGCCGGCGGGGGAGGCGACTGTTTGGACGAGGAAGCTTTGGCGGGCGGGCATGTCGAGCGAGTTGATGAGGCCCTGGACGACGGCGAGGGCGACGATCTCTGGAAAGGTGATGCGGTGGGTGAGGGTGAGACCGGCGAGGGCGAGGGACTGCGCGGCGGCAGCGGCCTGAGTGCAGAGCAGGAGGCGGCGGCGCGGGAGCCGCTCCACCCAGACGCCGGCGAAGGGGCCGAGGCAGAAGGCGACGATCTGTCCGGCGAAGCTGACGACGCCGAGCAGAAGGGCGGAGTGGGTGAGGCGGTAGACGAGCCAGGCGGTGGCGAGGCCGGTCATCCAGTTGCCGATGAGCGAGATGCCCTGGCCGAAGAAGTAGAGCTGGAAGTTGCGATGGCGGAGGGCACGCCAGGCGTGGGCGAAGCGGGCGAGACGCGGGGAGATGGGGGTGGTGGAGGTGCTCATAGGACGGCTTCCTGCGCGGGTTGCCGGCGCTCGGCGAGTTTGCGGATGAGGGCGGCGGCGGCGAAGAGGGTTTGCTGCTCGGCGGCGGGAAGTTCGGCGATGCTGTCGGCGAGCCAGGAGCGCTTGGCGGCGCGGATGCGATCGCGAAGGGCGGCGCCGGCGGGGGTGAGGGTGAGAAGGTGCTGACGGCCGTCTGTGGGGTGGGGGGTGCGGGCGACGGCGCCGAGCTGCTGGAGGGCGGCGAGGGTGGTGCCCATGGACTGGGGGCGGACGCCTTCAGCACGGGCGAGGTCGGCGGTGGTGGCGGGGCCTTCGCGGGCGAGGCGCGCGAGGACGGTGACTTCGGAGAGGGAAAGGGCGGGGTCGTTTGGGCTGGTGTGAATGGAGGCCCGGACGCGGCGGATCAGGAGGCTGATGGCTTCGATGAACTCGAGGGTGTCGGCCTGCTGGGCGGGGCTGGCCATGACTGACGGTATCAAGTAAGAAGGCAGCCTTGCAAGTTTGGCTTGTTGGTTTGGGGGTGGGGTTCGGTGGCAGTGCGGGTAAAATGAGGGAAACCGCGACGGTGTGATTGTTTCCGCTGAAGTTCCGTCTTCCCTGGCCGATAAGCAGAGGGAAGGGAGGAAGGTGGGATGCTTGTGGGGCTGGCGCCCCGGAGCATGACGCACGGCGGGAGCAGGCAAAGGATGGCGAGGCGATGACGACAGCAGCGACGACGCAGGCGGGACAGATTGAGGCAGCGGCACTGGCGGAAGGGCTGCGGGCGACGGCGGCGGAGGCGGGGACGACGTTTGATGGGCGGCCGACGGCGCGGTATCTGCTGACGTTGCCGGCGGACGCGACGCGGTCGGCTGAGCTGGAGCTGAGCACAGAGTTTGACGCGGAGATGACGCCGACGCTGGCGGAGGGGTTGCGGGTGTACCTGCGCGAGCAGGCGAAGCGGCTGCGGGGTGCGCGGCCGGAGTGCCTGATCACGTTGAGCGGGCTGCCGCTGAGCATGGGCCGGTTTCGGTGGCCGACGCACGGCTCGACGAGCGGGGCGGACACCTATGTGGTGCATGGAGAGGCGCGTCTGGAGACGGGCGAGCCGAGCGTGCTGCATGCCAAGGTGTCGGCGGCGATGACGCAGACGTTTGTGGAGGTGATTGCGGCGCAGGAGCAGCCGTATGCCGAGGGCGTGATCTTTAACGCGGTGCGCAAGACGATGGACCAGGGGCAGCTGGAGTTGGTGAAGAGTGGCAATCGGCAGCCGGTGCCGGTGACGACGCGGTATTACAGCGCGAAGCAGCGGAAGTTCATCTTCAACGACACGGATGAGGCGCAGCGGAGCGAGTTTTTGGCGAGCAAGGTGTATTGGCTGTCGGGCGTGCTGGGCGGCGGAGAGCCGGTGTGGCTGGAAGATCCGCGGGATGCGCAGTACCTGAACACGACGGTGGCCGAGCTGAAGGGCGCGGCGGAGGTGCTGGCGGGCGAGGGGCTGATCCGGCTGGCGGCAGATGTGGCGTTTGCGACGCCGACGGAGGCGCTGATGGGCCATGCGGAGCAGTACGAGGCGACGCTGGCGGAGGCACTGCGCTTTTTGAAGCCGAGCTTCAACGAGGCGATGCGTTCCGGGCAGACGAATATGTAACTGTGGCTGGCGGATGCGATGGGATGTGGAGGGAGCCTGTGGTTGGGGCTCCCTTTCTTTTTCGGTGTGTAAGCCTGGCTCGTGGGGTTTTTGGGTGGAGGGTTTTGGGGTGAAGGGTATGTAACCTGCGGTGGTCGGTTGGTTGTGGATGGGCGGAGGTGGAGTGGGGGCTTCTTTTGTATGCGTGGGTGGGGCCGTGGAGCGCAACTATTTGTTTGCGATTTTGCACCGGGGTGGGCGCGACTGGGTGAGGGAGGTGGGGTTTAGGTAGAGCGTAGGGAGGATCACGACAATGATCACCAAAGCTAAGGGACTGAAGGGGATGGCTGGAGCGGCGGTTGTGGCTCTGGCCCTGGGTTTGGGCGTGGTTCCTGCGGCACGGGCGCAGTATGGGCCGCCGCCACCGGCACCGGGCTATGGCCGAGGCTACGCTGGCGGGGGCTATGGCGGTGGAGGCTGGGACGCGCCGCCGCCGGAGATGCGGGAGGTGATGCGCCAGGGCTTTCACGACGGGATCATCGGGGCGCAGCGGGATGTGGAGAACCACCGGCGGCCGGATGTGCGGAATCGGGATGAGTTTCGGCACCCGAACGTGCCGGGCTTTTTGCGGCGGGACTACAGAGATGGGTTCCGGCGTGGGTATGGGGTGGCGATGAGCCATCTGCTGAACGGACCTCGACCGTACTGACGGATCTCCCGGTTGGCTTCGCTGTGACCTTCGGGTCTGAGGTACGAAGGGATAGCGACTCTGGTACTCCGCTGGCGTGGTGATGGTGTTGGCACGCCGGGAAGGACGGGGACAGGGGCGTGGATAGAATTGGCCTGCGGTGCCGGAGGGTGCCGCAGGCCTTTTCGTCTTTGCCGGTGCGGGGCCGTGCTGGAGCGCCGGGGGCGGGGCGAGGGAGAGAGCACGTGCGGCGAGGGGTACGGGTTGGTGGGAGGGCGGTGCTGGCGGCCGGGCTGGCGAGCGGATGCATGGCGATGGCGCAGGGAGCGGGAGCCGGGGCGGCTGTGCCGGCTGCGGGTTCGGCCGCGGCGGGGACGCAGGGCAAGGACGCTGCTGCGGGAGTGAAGGCGGAGGGTGCTGCGGAGAAGGGTGTTCAGGGAGCTGGTGCTGGTGGGGTGGGGCCGGGGGAGGCGAAGGCTGGGCCGTCGGTGATGCGGAACGAAGCGCCGGTGGAGGGACTGGTGCGGCGGGATGCGGGGACTGTGGCCCTGGCACTGCAGAAGGGGGCGGGCGCTGGGGCAATGGGCGAGTTGTTGCTGCACGAGTTTTCGTTCAACGGGGATCCGGTGTCGACGACCAAGCTGCATCTGCGGCAGGTGGCGCCGGGGGTGGTGGAGGTGACGAGCCTGGCGTACTCGGTTGGGGAGTGGCGCTTTGGGGCGGTGGACAAGGGGGGGAGCTACTACGGGACGGGGGAGCGCTTTGACACGCTGAACCGGGCGCACACGGTGGTGCGGAATGCGGCGGAAGATGCGCCGGGGGCGAAGGGGACGGCGGCCTACAAGCCGATGCCGTTTTTCATGAGCACGAGCGGGTATGGGATGTGGGTGGACACGACGGCGGAGGCGACGTTTGACTTCAACGTGAGCCGGCCGGGCGAGGTGCGGGTGACGGTGCCTTCGGAGCGGCTGCGCGTGGTGCTGTTTACGCAGCCGGAGTTTCCCAAGATGCTGGAGGCGTTTACCAGGCTGACGCAGCGGGCGGTTGTGCCGCCGGCGTGGGCGTTTGCGCCGTGGGTGGGGCGGGATGTGCACCACAACGAGGCGGAGGTGCTGGAGGATGTGCGGCAGACGCGGGCGCTGGGTCTGCCGGCGGGGGTGCTGCTGATCGACTCACCGTGGGCGACGGCCTACAACAGTTACAGACTGAATCTGGAGCAGTTTGCCGATGTGCCGGGGATGGTGAAGGCGATTCACGGGGCAGGGCTGAAGCTGGTGCTGTGGCACACACCGTGGATCAACAGTGCGAGTGACGCGGGGGCGGGCGAGCCGAGAATGCCGGCGAAGAGCCCGAACTACGACGAGGCGGCGGAGAAGGGCTACTTTGTGAAGCGGGCGGATGGGACGCCCTATGTGGGGCGGTGGTGGAAGGGGCAGGGGTCGCTGATTGACTTTACGAACCCGGCGGCCAAGCTGTGGTGGCAGGACCAGCTGCGGGGCGTGATGGCGGAGGGCGCGGACGGCTTCAAGGACGACGACGGGGAGGGGGTCTACCAGGGCGCGGACGTGGTGTGGGCGGACAAGACGCCGGCGTCGGCGATGCGGAACCGGTACGCCGTGCTCTACAACAACGCGGTGGAAGAGATCTTCAAGAAAGATCGCAAGGGCGATGGGGTGGTGCTGGCGCGGAGTGTGACGCAGGGGGCGAATGGAACCGGGTTTCTGTGGGGCGGGGATAACGAGGCGAGCTTTAGCCCGGAGAACGGGTTGCCGACAGCGGTGACGGCGGGGCTGAACGCGGGGATGAGCGGGATGCCGCTGTGGACGGCGGACCTGGGCGGGTATCTGAAGGGGACGGGACCGGTGGACGGGACGCTGCTGGCGCGGTGGACGGAGTTTTCGGCGTTTTCGCCCGTGATGGAGTTGTTGTCGCAGTGGAACCTGCAGCCGTGGATGTGGGACGGGGTGGTGAAGGGCGGCGGGACGGGGGTGAGTACGACGCCGATGCTGGACCTGTACCGACGGTATGCGGTTGGGCATATGCAGCTGCTGCCGTACCGGATGGCGGCGGCGCAGGAGTCGGCGCGGGACGGGATGCCGGTGATGCGGGCGTTGCCACTGGTGTTTCAAGGGGACCGGGCGGCGCGGGAGGCAAGGGCGGAGTACATGCTGGGGCCGGAGCTGCTGGTGGCGCCGGTGGTGGATGCGGGGACACAGCGTGTGGTGTATCTGCCGGCGGGGCAGTGGGTGAACTGGTGGACGGGCAAGACGGAGACGGGCGGGCGGACGGTGGTGGTGGACGCGCCGGTGGAGGTGATTCCGGTGTGGGCGCGGGCGGGGGCGGTGCTGGGCGAGCTGCCGGAGGACGTAATGACGGTTACGCCAGCAGATGGGGGAGCGACGGTGCAGGCGATGGATGACCGGCGGGTGTGGGAGGTGGTGGGGGATGCGGGCGAGACGGTGCAGGCGACGGACTTCGAGGGGCGAACCGTGGTGCGGGCGGGCCGGAGCCTGGTGATTGAGCCGGCAAAGGATGGGGATGGTGCGAAGCCGGTGCGAGCGACCGTGCGGTGGCGCTTTGGTGGTGTAGCGAGTGCGACAGTGAACGGCAGCGCGATGGGGACTTCGGCCAAAGGTATGGCGACGGAGGTAACGTTTCCGATGAAGGGACGGGTGGAGGTGAAGTGGTGAGGGCGGGGCAGGGGCCGATGCGATACTAGAGGGACGGCGGCAGCGGCCATGGCAGGTGGGCCTGGGCTGCGCCGGGTGGGTGGAGGAGCAGGGCTCTTGGACGGTACAGGTCGGGTAGTTGCCCCAGGGAAGCGTCGCCGGCACAAGTCGGGTTACATTGCGGGCCTGGACGGATGGAGAGCGATCGCGATTGCGGCGGTGCTGATGGCGCATGACGATCCGTGGAGCCTGTTTGGCCACAGCAATGCCGCGTGGCACGTCTATGGCGGGTGGGGTGTTTGGCTGTTCTTTGCGATCAGCGGCTTTCTGGTGTGTGGCCGGATCCTGGCGGATGAGGCGTCGGCCGGGTCGTTTCGGATCAAGGACTTCTACATTCGGCGGTTCTTTCGGATCCAGCCGGCAGCCATGGCCTACCTGGCAGTGATTGGGTTGTTGAGCGTGCTGGGGATTGCGCACCAGCGGCTTTCCTCGTGGTTGGGGTCGGTGTTCCTGTACCAGAACTACCTGTTCCACTATGCGAACACGGCCGGCGACTGGGTTCTGAGCGGGCACTTCTGGACGCTGGCGGTGGAGGAGCACTTCTACCTGGTGCTGTCGGCCTTGCTGCTGTTCTTTCGCAGAGGGCGCGTTGCGGTGTTCAGCGTGGTGATTGCACTGCTGCTGGTGTGGGACTGGGTCGGGCCGAGACTGGTGCCCTACAAGCCGCTGGATGCAGCGCGGTACTCCGAGTTCAACCTCCAGTACCTCCTCCTGGCGGCGCTGTTTGCACTGCTGCTGCGCCAGGATCGAGTGCGGCAGGAGGTGACGCGCGTGCTCCGGCCATGGCTGGCGTTTGCGCTGACGGCTGCCGGGTTGCTGCTTTCAAATCTGCGGCATGGCGGGTGGCACCACCTGAGCACCGCCTTTGCGCCTGGGCATCGGTTTGTCTGGTACTACACGTTTCCACTCTGGGTGGTGGCCACGAGTCTGCACCCGGAGAGCTGGACGACGCGAGCGCTGGAGATTGCGCCCTTGAAGTACCTGGGCCGGCTGTCCTACAGCGTGTACCTGTGGCACGTGCTGTTCTTTCTGGGGGGCTATCCGCCGCTCGGAGTCCATGCCCGATGGCTGCTTGTGCTGACGGAGCGGCCGTGGCGGTATGTGGCGACGGCGGTGGCGGCGTGCCTAAGCTTCTACCTGGTCGAGCGGCCGACGCAGCGGCTGGGCCATTCGCTGGCGCCACCGGCTACGCCAGGGCACAGCGATCTGCGGGAGACGCCTGCACCGCCGACCGCTGCCCCAGTGAACGCCTAAGCGGTGCCGTGGGCGGCGGTGATAGTTCGGCCTCGGGTGGTCATCGGGACTGCAGGGGTTTGGAGACGGACTCGAGCGACTGGCCGGCGGCTTCGACGCCAATCTTGAACTCGGTGAGGGAGCCGGCGAGCATCAGGGCGGCGCCCAGGGCGTAGCCGCCGGCGACGGCCCAACGGTGGTGCGTGTTGATGAGGATGCCGAAGAGCAGTGGGGCGAAGACGCCGCCGAGGGCTGTGCCGATGGAGTAGAAGACGGCGAGGGCGAGGGCGCGCACCTCCAGGGGGAAGATCTCCGAGACGGTGAGATAGGCGGCGCTGGCGGCGGAGGAGGCGACGAAGAAGATGCAGGTGAAGAGGATGCCCAGGCCGCGGAGGCCGACAGCGCCGGTTCCAAAGGCGACGAGGGCGACGACCAGAAGGCCGCCGGCGACGCCGTAGGTGAGAGTGATCATGGGCTTGCGACCCCACGTATCAAAGAGCTTGCCAAGCAGGATAGGTCCGAAGAAGGAGCCGATGGCGAAGGGCAGCAGGTGCTTCGGGACGTCGTTGTCCGAGACGCCGTAGAAGGTTTTGACGATCAGGCCGTAGGTGAAGAAGACGGCGTTGAAGAAGAAGCTTTGGCCGACCATGAGGACGAGGGCAAGCGCGGCGCGGGGGCGGCTGTCGCCGGCGGAGATGGCGCGCCAGATCTCGGGCATAGGTGTGTGGTCGCGGACAAAGAGCTTGAGTTTGGGCTCGGTGAGGGGGGCCAGCTTGTCGGGATGGCCGCCGGTGACGTCGTGCTCGATGGCAGAGACGATCTGCTCGGCTTCTTCCTCGTGACCGCGCAGCATAAGCCAGCGCGGGGACTCGGGGACCTTGAGGCGCAGCAGAAGGACGGCGAGGCCGAGGGTGCCGCCGATGCCGAAGGCGTAGCGCCAGCCGGTGTCGAGGAGGTTGCCGCCCTGGTGGAGCAGGGTGGAGGTGGCAAAGGCGCCAGCAGAGGCACCGATCCAGAAGGTGGCGTTGACGACAAGATCGACGACGCCGCGTACCTTGCCGGGGATGAGTTCGTCGACGGCGGAGTTGATGGCGGCGTATTCGCCCCCGATGCCGAAGCCGGTAAAGAAGCGGCAGAAGGCGAAGGGGAGGAAGGAGTGGGTGAAGGCGGTGGCCACGGTGGCAAGTGAGTAGGTGGCGAGGGTGAGAAGAAAGAGCTTGCGGCGGCCCAGGCGATCTGTGAGGTAGCCGAAGAAGAGTGCGCCGAGCACGGCACCGGCAAGGTAGATGGTCGCCGAGCCGGTGACCTGGGCGTCGGTGAGCGACAGGCCGCGCTTGCTTTGGAGGACGCCGGCGAGTGAGCCGGTCAGCGTAACTTCAAGGCCGTCCAGCAGCCAGGAGGTGCCGAGGGCGACAAGGATGCGGATGTGCCAGCGCGAGAAGGGGAGCCGATCAAGACGCTGGGGGATGTCGGATTCGATCTCGCGATTGGGTGCGGAAGCTGCGGCGGCCTGGGGCATCGATGGGGGTCCTTGTGTGCGACGACCGAGCATGCCGCGAGGGGGATGATAGCGCGGGTTGGGGAGGGCTGGCGCGTCGCCATGGCCTGGCGTACGAGGCGGCGCTGCGGAGGCCAAAGAGGGTTCGATGCAGTGGGCGGGGACGACGGCTGGGTAAATCGGATTCGGAGCCGGGCGGCGATGGGTCGCCGCTGCGTGCAGTGTTGCGGCGTGTCGCTCTCCGCTGCGGGCTCCGCCGCAGAAGTTGCAGCGCAGGGCGGTGGGCTCGACGGTAGTCTGGGGGTCCTTTGGGAAGTTGCTTCTGTGGTGAGTGGCGGGTGACGGGATGCGTCGCGGCGGAGGCAGGGGCGATGGCTCCTGTTCTGCTGCCCGGGCCGGGTTTCCACGAGGCGTGGTGCCGATGGTGATCCTGGCAGGGAGGCGAGGTCGATGAGGTTGGGCAAGGTTCCTGCGATCGTGCTGGGCGGGGTTGGTGTTGCGCTGATGGTGGGCTCGGCCGGGGCGCAGCAGCGGGTGATCCCGGCCGATACGCCGGTCGAGATCCGGCTGACGGAGCGGGTGTCGACCCAGCACTCGAAGAAGGGGACGGCCTTTCACGCGATCCTGGCGGCGCCGGTGGTGCTGGGGGACGAGGTGGTGCTGCCGCTGGGCAGCCGGGTGGATGGCACGGTGATGCATGTGAACGGGGTAGGGCTCGGGCTGGGGCATGAGACGTCGTCGATCGGGCTGACGATGGAGCAGGTGACGCTGCCGGACGGGACGCGCGTGCCGCTGCGGGCGAAGGTGGCGCAGATTGAGAACTCGCGCGAGGTGATCAACAAGCAGGGCAGGATTGCGGGGGTGCGGTCGACCTCGACGCTGAGCCATCGGGCGTCGGGCGTGGTGGGGACACTGGCGTTCAGCAACCCGGTGGCGCTGATCTTTACGACGGCAAGTTCGGCCTCGTTGCTGCGGTTTTCCGATCCGGAGATCTCGTTGCCGGCGAATGCGGAGCTGGTGCTGGTGACGACGGAGGCGGTGGAGGTAGGCGCGGTGGAGACGGCGGGCACGCCGGTGCTGGCGGAGACGCCGGCGGCCCGGGCGGCGCTGCGCCGGCTGGTGCGGGAGCAGCCGTTTCGGACGGTGACGGACCCGAAGCATGTGCCATCGGACCTGACCAACCTGATGTTTGTGGGGGACGGGGCGGCGCTGCTGCGCGCCTTTGCGGCGGCGGGCTGGATGGAGGTGGACAGCCTGGATGCGCGGTCGACCTACCGGACGATTCGCTCGGTCTCCGAGCAGCAGGGCTACCGGACGGCGCCGATGTCGACCCTGCTGCTGGAAGGGGAGCGGCCGCAGTATGCGTTGGCGAAGACGTTGGACACGTTCTCCAAGCGGCACCATCTGCGGATATACGGGACGCGGGAGCAGTGGGAGGGCGAGCGGGTGTGGGTGTCTTCGTCCACGCAGGACATCGGGATCGGCTTTTCCGCGGCGCAGAAGAACTTTATCCACCAGATTGACCACAACATCGACCACGAACGCAGCAAGGTGGTGAACGACCTGCTGCTGACGGGGTGCGTGAGCGGGCTGAACCTGGTGGCGCGGCCATGGATGCCGAAGAAGCCGAAGAACGGCACGGGTGAGGAGATTGAGACGGACGGTCGCATGGCGGTGGTGCGGCTGACCAGCTGCACAGCGCCGGCGCATGTGCCGTCACCGGAGCAGACGGCGCAGATCCCGCTTCGGGAGAACGGGCTGGTGCAAGCCACACGGCAGACGACGCTGACGCTGCGCAACATGATGCTGCGCGACAACGCCTTCTTTATGGCGTATGGCGGGATCAAGACGGGGCTGGGGGTGAAGCATCCGAAGCCGCCGGAGCAGCCGCTGGAGACGGCGTCTGTGGTGACCGAGCAGAGATATGCGCTTGGCGCGGACAGCGATGCGGGCGGGCTCGAGGAGCGGCGGCCGGCTGCCGAGGAGACCGAGACGGCGACACAGGAGGAAGAGCCACGGGCGACGCTGCCGGGCGGGCTGCCGCCCTTTACGGTGGAGCTGGGGCTCCATGGCGGCTTTGCCGGATACGCCGGGGGCAACGGCGGGGTGGTGGGGTATGGGTTCACGCCGGTGGCCAGCAGCGATCCCGCCTACCTGCTGGCATTGGGCAATGAGCACAACGACGGGTGGACGCTGGGCGGCTCGGTGACGCTGGACACAAGGGCTCACCTGGCGCACGAGTTCAGCTTTGACTACAACCGGACCGGCTTCATGCTGGAGTTTGCGGATGTGGACCTGTCGAGTGCCGGGGGCACGACGGATCCGACGACGGCGGCGAACTTCGGCTTCAGGGAGGTTGCGCTGTCGACGACCGAGGTGGCCTATGCGTTGCAGTACCTGCCGCTGCGGCGGGAGTCGCGCTGGCGGCCGTACGTGTCCGTAGGGCCATCCCTGCGGCTGATGCACCTGACAGACGCGCCGATCACGCGGGCGTCGCCGTGGTTTCGGCTGGGGCTGGGAACGATCGGGTCGCTGGCGGCGGCGTATGAGTTCGGCTCGACGCCACCGCTGGAGGGCGGCGGGCTGTTTCAGCCAGGGCTGCAGTATGGGGCGGGGGTGAAGTATCGCGTGTCGCGCCACGTGCTGGTGCGAGCGGACTACAAGGAGACGCTGACAAGCCAGCCCGACTTCTGGACGAAGTCCAAGAACAACATCTTCGATCCAGCGGATCTGCCGGGCTACAGCCTGTCGATTGCCGGACCGTTTATGGCTGGCGCCATGCGACAGCAACGAATAACGATGGGTGCGTCCTTCATCTTCTAAGCGGCCGTGCCGGTCGGCGTGGGGAAGCTATCGGTCCTTGGGGATGATGGAGATGCCGCCGTTGCGTTCGAGGATCGCGTAGTCGATCTCTTCTTCGCGGGCGACGCCGTTGAGCCGGCCGGAGGCGAGCACATCTTCCTTGGCGATGTGCATGCCACGCATGACTTGCTCCTGCCACTCCCCATTGGGACGCAGAAGCACGAGCGGCGTGCCGTCCAGCAGGAGGCCGAAACGGGGGAAGCGCTCCTTGAGGTAGAAGACAAGGCGATGGAATGAGGCCACAAAGAGGATGGCGCACATGCAGTTGATCATGGAGCGATCGTGGCCGACGGTGGCGAGGATGATGACGCCGCCGATCAGAAAGACGATGACGAACTCAAAGAGCGTCATCTGCGCGCCGGGGCGGCGAGTGAAGGCGCGAACGACCAGGGTGAGAACGAGATAGCCGATAAGGGCGTGCCAAAGGGTGGACATCGTGGATCTCCGTGCCGAGTTGCGGAAGGTGCGGTAGCCAGGGTAGCGACAGAGCGGCGCGCGGGTTTATGGAAGGACGACGACGCGGGCCGAGGCTGGCTGGTGACCGGGAACAGCCATGGTGAAGCGGAAGATGCCAGGCTTGGATGGCTCCAGACTGAGGAGCACACTGGACGGTGCGCCGGTATAGGGGAAGGTGTAGGTCACGCCGCCGTTGCCGATGGCGGAGCTGAGCGGCTGGGGCGCGATGCGCTGGTTGCCCAGATCGTCGATGACCGAGTTGGAGACAAAGAGCTGAACCCGGTCGTGATCCGCAGCTTCGGGGGCGAACTGGACGGTGACCTGGGAGGGTGTGGTTTCGCGCGCTATGCGGTCGTATTTGATCTCCATAGCGGATCCTGGCTGCTGGAGCTTGCTGTGCGCGAGCCAGCCCTGGCCGAAGAGGCCGAGAGCGTCCGCGATGATGACCAGAAGGAAGAAGCCCCAGATGATGCGTTCGAACTTCCACCATCTCTCCTGGAAGGCAAGGTCTTCCCCGACGTTGACCGCATTGTCGGTTTTGGATACGGAGATGGAGTCGGTGGGCTGGAGAAAGTTATCGGAGGGCACGGTCGGAAAACTCCTGGTCGGTTTGGGCGATCTTGAAAGGCTGGGAAGGGTGGGAACGGCACACACAGTACGTGCGGCGGCTAGCTGTCCTGCTTGGGCAGGATGCTGATCTCGCCGTTACGCTCCAGGGTGGCGGTGCGCACGGTGCTGAGGTCGGTCATGCCGCCGTCGCGTGCCATGGCCATGATGTCGGCGTCGGAGATGCCCATGTTGCGCATGGTGTGGGCGCGCATCATGTCGTTCTCGATCAGGGTGAGGGGTGTGCCGTCAAGCAGGCGGGCTATGCGCGACGAGCGGGAACGCAGCCACACCAGGAGCCAGTGGCCAGCGGCGATGGTGAAGATCTGGGCGATGGCGTTGATCAGGGAGGGCTCGGCCCCAACCACGCCGGTGAGCATCAGGCCGCCGAGAAAGAAGATCAGCACGAACTCGATAGGGGTGAGCTGCTTGCCGGGACGGCGGCCCACGATGCGCACGATGAAGACAAGAAAGAAGTAGCCAAGCAGCGCGCGGAAGACGGTCCAAAAAGCCATGCAGTGCTCCTGCTGAGAATGCTGGTGTGAGTGCTGGGGAGTGCCATGCGAGGTTGGTGCCGGTGGCGGCTGCCCTGACTCCCGTACCCCACTTCCTTGGATGACCCCTGGAGGGATCGGTTCGCGTCGGCGCAGCAGATTGACGAGATCGCATTGGTCAGACAAAGCGGCTTGTGCTCTGGGCGACTTGATGTGATCGCCGGCGGGCAGAATAGTTTGCTGCTTCCGAGGTATGGTGCGGGCGATGTGGCCGCCGCAGCATGAGGACGAGGAGGTGCGCGCGTGGCGGAGGGCGGATCGGTTGCCGTGGTGATCCCGGCCTTTAACGCAGCGGCACGGGTTGCGGCGGCGGTGGAGAGCGTGCTGGCGCAGGGGTGGGCCGCGCTCGAGATCGTGGTGGTGGATGACGGCTCCACGGACGCGACGGCGGCCGCGGTGGCAGGGTTTGGTGACCGGGTGCAGCTGCTGCGGCAGGCGCGGCGCGGCGTTTCCGCGGCGCGCAATGCGGGGCTGCGGGCGACCAGCGGGGAGTTCGTCGCGTTTCTGGATGCGGACGATGTGTGGCTGCCGGGCAAGCTGGCATTGCAGCTGCCAGCGTTTGCGGATGCGAGCGTTGGGCTGGTCTACAGCGACTTTTCGCTACGGCGGGAGGATGGGCCCGATCTCCCGTCGTACCTGGCGGAGCGGCCGCTGGCGGGTGAGGGCTGGGTGCTGGAGCGGTATCTGCGGTCGCAGTTTCTGTTTCCCTCAACCGTGGTGGCGCGCCGCTGCGCGCTGGAGCGGGCCGGGCTGTTTGACGAGGAGCTGCGCGGGGCGGAGGATCTGGAGCTGTTTGCGCGGGTGGCGGCGCGCTGGAAGGTGGCGTGGCGGCGCGAGGTGCTGGCGGCGCGCGTGGAAGGGCGGGCGAACCTGTCGTCCGACGGGCGGCTAATGCTGGAAGGCAAGATCGCGGCGTTTCGGAGCATTGCGCGCCACGAGCCGGACCTGCCGGCGGCGACCCGGCGCGTGCTGTTCCAGCAGCTGGGGCAGCACCTGTGGTGGAGCGGATGCCGGGCGCTGCAGGAGGGCGAGAGAGCGCGCGCGGGACGGGAGTTTCTGGAGGCGGTGCGGGTGGCGCCCGGGCGCTCGCTGCGCAACGGTGTCGAGATGGTCGCGGGCAAGCTGCAGCGCGTGCGGCAGGGCGTGATCGCCACGGGCGCGGCGGAGCAGGAGGCGGCCGCTAGGGAGCGGGCGGTGGCAGGGCGGGTGTCGCTGTAGCGCCGGCCGGGGCAGGGCTGGTTGAGGATGGGGCGAGGGAACGAACGGCACGCATGGACAGCATCAAATTGCCGGCGCGGTGGTTGCCGGCATCGCGCAGCTCGAGCATGAGGTAGTCGGCGTTGGTGGGGACTGAAAGGGTTTGGACGACGGGGAGGCGCTTGCCCTGGGCCGCCGGCCACTGCTCGTCGGCCACAAGGGTGGTCAGCCGCTGCATGCTGCCGCCCTTGATGCGGCCCTCTGCGTTGTAGACGTAGGAGGCGACCACGAGCTGGTCCTGCCAGCCGGCAGAGGTGTGGTGGAAGTCCAGCTGCTCGGCGGGGACAGCAAAGCTTAGGCTGAGCGGGATGGTGTGGTGGTGGGCGGGATCCGGGGTGCCGGGCTCGACATGGACCTCAAAGACAAGGGGTGAGAGCGCTTCGGCGGACGCAGCGCCGCCGGTGGCAACCCTGGCATTACCGGGGTCCAGCCGGATGCCGACGCGGCCACCGGCTACGCCGCTCCAGGTTGCCAGGTAGCCGGGGCGGTACGAGAGCGAGAGCGGGCCGGCGACGGTGGGTGGGGTGTCGACCGAAAGGCGGACGCGATGCCAGGAGTCGTCATTCCGGTAGGGCGATGGGGTGTAGGCGAGGGCGTAGGCGCGCAGTCCGAGGGTGAAGGCTTCGGAGATCTCCGGCGCGAGGTGGTTCAGGGTGTAGGCCCGGCCGCCGGTCGCTTCGGCGAGGCTGCGCATCTCGGAGCGCTCCTGGAAGGCGCCGGTGGCGGGAAGGCCAAGTAAGCTTTGGGAGGTGAGCCCCGAGGTAGAGAGGGTGCTGGGGTTGCCGACGAGGTTGCGCGAGGCGGAGCCCTGGTTGACAAGGGAGGTGGGGCCGCTCGGGATGACGCCGCGGACATCGACGGGGTAGACGGAGACGCGGGCCTCGGCGAGGCCTTCCTGCAGCTGATGGATGATGTGCAGGCGCGCCTGGACGTTCGGCGAGACGCGGCTGCCGGCTTCGGCGTCGGAGATGGAGACCAGGGGAAAGGCACCGGCGAACCAGAGGATGTTCTTGCGGCCGGGTGTCTGCTGCAGGTAGGCGGAGACGGTGAGGAGCTGATCGATGGCGGAGCTGAAGGGGTCGTCAACTGGCCGGGTGAGGACGGGGAGGCACTCGCGCAGGGCACGGTGAAGGTCGGCGCGGTCGGTCTCCAGACTGCGGATCTGCACAACGCGGGTGTTGCTCACGCGGAAGATGGCAACAGCGAGGCCCGGGGGCAGGGCGTCGAGGCTCTTCTGCAGCTCCTGCAGGAGATACATCTGGTCGGGCACGGCCATGCTGTCAGCGTCTATAAGCAGAACATCAGAGGCGGTGTGGTCCGTGGCGCTGCCGGTGTTGCGAAAGCTACCCGGTGGCAGTGAGCTCGCGACGGGCGTGGATGCCGGGGTGGCGGCGCCTTGCTCAAAGGAGCGGATGACCTGAGGGTGGTCGTTGTCAGAAAGGTGAAAGGCCGAGGCTGGCAGGTCGAAGACGGGGTGGCCGTTGCGATCGAAGACAAGGACGTCTTCGACCACCAGGCGGGACTGGACGTCGAGCGTGAGGGTTTGGCCCGGCGCGGGCGCGGCCGTGGTCTGCGCGGGGGAGGAGTTGAAGACCACAGCAAGGAGGAGGCAGAGACAGCAGGTGCGACCGGCAAGGGATGGCATGCGGGGAACCTCTTTGCTGGATACATCACGGCAAGCGCACTGAGCCTATGCCACGGGCAGCGTGCTCGTAAAGAGCGGACGTGTTGGAGCGATTGCAGTTAGGCCCAGCAGCGACACCCGGCAGGGATGCGGAAGCGGCCTCGGCAGGGCGATCGCGGACTGCCCCTGGTCTGCGAGCAGAGGCGATCGCGGACGGATGTGGTCGGCATTACCCTTGTGTTTTGTTTCACTTCCGGGCCGCGCGCAGGGCAACACGGCGAGACAAAATGGCTTCAGACTTAGGCAGGGGGATACAACAATGCAGGCAGTTCATGACGGGCAGTGCGGGCTGTGCACACACTTTGGCGAGCACCATCAGAAGAGCGATGTGCTGGTCTCGATCTTGTCGAGCAAGCAGGCGAATCCGGACATCACGGACGAGTGCGGTCACCCGAAGCTTGCGGTGCTCCACCTTCAGGTGACACCAATCAGCGGCTGCGACGGCTTTGCGCCGGCAGTGCAGAACTAAGCAGGACAAACGGAGATTACGGAAGCCGCCGAGAGATCGGCGGCTTTTTTGCGTGCAGGGCAGAATGGGCAAAAAACATCGGCCGCCGGGGGCGCCGGCGGCCGATATATGAGTGCAGGTAGCTAGATTTCTTTAACGCCGTCCACAAAGGCCTTGAGCTTGCGGCTGCGGCTGGGGTGACGGAGCTTGCGGAGGGCCTTGGCCTCGATTTGGCGGATGCGCTCGCGGGTGACCTGGAAGCTCTGGCCGACTTCTTCAAGCGTGTGCTCGGAGCCGTCTTCGAGACCGAAGCGCATCTTGATCACACGCTCCTCGCGTGGGGTCAGGGTGCGGAGGACCTGCGAGGTGTACTCCTTCAGGTTGACCGAGATAACGGCGTCGGACGGGCTGACGGCCATGCGGTCTTCGATGAAGTCGCCAAGATGCGAGTCTTCTTCTTCGCCGATCGGCGTTTCGAGCGAGATGGGCTCCTGGGCGATCTTCAGGACCTTGCGGACCTTGGCGACCGGGATATCCATACGCTTGGCGATCTCTTCCGACGACGCCTCCCGACCAAGCTCCTGCACCAGCTGACGGCTGGTCCGGATGAGCTTGTTGATGGTCTCGATCATATGCACCGGGATGCGGATGGTGCGGGCCTGGTCCGCGATGGCGCGGGTGATGGCCTGCCGAATCCACCAGGTGGCATAGGTCGAGAATTTGTAACCGCGGCGGTACTCGAACTTGTCGACGGCCTTCATGAGGCCGATGTTGCCCTCCTGAATGAGGTCGAGGAACTGCAGGCCGCGGTTGGTGTACTTCTTGGCGATGGAGACGACGAGCCGGAGGTTGGCTTCGATGAGCTCGCGCTTGGCCTTTTCGGCGTCCATATCACCCTGCACCATCTCGCGCTGGGTGCGCTTGAGGGCGTCGATGGTGATGCCGAAGTCCTGCTCGAGGCGCTCCAGGTCAGCGCGGCAGTTCTTCTGCTGCCGGCGGTACTCCTTTTTCAGCTCTTCGGAGCGGGAGGCCTCGAACTTGGTGTCGAGCGAGCGGATCTGCCGCTCCAGCGTGCGCATGGAGTCAACGGTCTTGTTGACCTTGTCGAGCAGCCGCTTCTTCTCGGCGTTGGTGTACTTCAGCTCGCGCACGACACGGTTGACGTAGACCATCTCACGGCCGAGCAGCCAGCGGCTCTTGCGGCGGTCCTTCTCCTTGGCCTTGGCGTCCTTGCCCTGCGGGTCGTCGCAGCGGGTGAGGAGGTCGGCAGCTTTCTTCTGATGGCTGACCAGCTCGTCGATACGCTTGACGGTCTTTTTGACACGCGCGGCGAGGATGTCTTCGGTGAGCTCTTCCTCGTCGAAGGTGACCACTTCCTTGATGTTGCGCACGCCGCGGCGAAGATCTTCGCCCAGGGCGACGATTTCGCGGATGACGATCGGCGAGCGCGAGATCGCCTTCATGACGCGCAGTTGCCCTCGCTCGATGCGCTTGGCGATCTCCACCTCACCCTCGCGGGTGAGCAGGGGCACGGTGCCCATCTCACGCAGGTACATGCGGACGGGGTCGTTGGTCTTTTCGAGGGTGCCCGGGGAAAGGTCTAGTTCGACGTCGTCGGACTCTTCGCCGGCCTCTACCTCACGATCCTCGCCGCGACGCTCGCGATCCTCACCTGAGAGGACGTTGATGCCCTGGGTGTTGATGGTGGTGAGCAGGTCATCGAGGTCATCGGGCGTGGTGATGTCGCCAGGAAGCAGGTCATTGACCTCACCGTAGGTGAGATAGCCCTTTTCCTTGCCGGTGTCGATGAGCTTGTCGAGATCGTCTTCGTACTTGTCCAGTTCTTCTGCCACGTTAGTCGTGCGCTCCAGTCGCGGTCGTCGCGGATGTTTTGAGGGCTGAGGACGGGCGCAAAGATGCGAGCGCGACCAGATCCTGTCTCCCCTTATGGGATGCCACTATGCGAGTGCGCGAAATGCGGTAGAAACCGCTTTGAGGTAGCCGTGATCTCGAAGAGATCGTATCGGCATGGAGGGCGCACGTTCCCGCACCAGTCTACCAAAGAGATAGATGAAAGTTCGCGCTGAAAGTTTCACGGATCGAGTTTGATGCACACAAAGGCACGAGGTTTCAGATGCCCAGCGCCCATCGCTACCTGGATGGCAGCAAAGGGAGTCGAACGGCTGGTCCGGGAAGGGGCCGGCAGGTTCCGGGAGGTCTGGGCAGGCTCTTGCCGGACCTGGAACAATCCCGGCGGGCTCCGGACGGGACAACTTCAGCGGCAGGCACAGGGCAGGGAGCGAGCGATGAGCAGATGTTGGGGGCGGGCGCGGGGGTGGCAGTTGGGCTGGCTTGGGGTGGTTCTGCTGGGCAGCCTTCCCGGCGTCGCGGTAGCGGCCGCGCAGGCAACACTGGCCGTCCGGGTGCCCATGAAGGCCGGGCGATGGGCGGCGCAGGCGAAAGGAACCAGGCTCGACTTTCTTCAGGTAGAAGGGTTTCCGGAAGGGGCCATGCAGATCAGTGAGGACGGCGAGGCGGCTTTGAGCGGACTTCGCTTCCGGGATGGGACGATCGAGTTCGACGCGCTGCTGAACGGCAACGGCATGCCGGGGATCGTCTTTCGGCGGGCAGACGAGCGGACGGGCGAGGAGTTCTATCTGCGTCCGGGGCCGAACTGCCGGGCGTCGGACGACTGTGTGCAATATGCGCCGCTTCTGCACGGCTTCATGCTGTGGAACATGTATCCGGAGTACCAGACGGCGGCGCCGGTCCTCGACAAGGGTTGGAACCACGTGAAGCTGGTGGTGCGGGGGCGGCGGCTACGGGTCTACCTCAATGGCGGAACCACGCCGACGCTGGAGGTGGGGCGGCTGGAGAGCGAGGCGGAGGCGGGCGGGCTGCTGCTGCGGGGACCGGCGATCTTTGCCAATCTGGTGGTCAACCCCGGGGCAGTGGAGGGGCTGTCGCCCGAGCCGAGGGCTGACGCGACGGCGCGGGATGGACGCTACCTGCGGCGATGGGAGGTCTCTGGCCTGAAGCCGTGGCACGACGGGATGCCGACCCTTGAGGAGCAGCCGGGCGGCGCGTGGACGGGGGTGACGGCGGAGCGGCGTGGCATGGTGAACCTGAACCGGGTGTTTGCGGCCGACTCCGCTGCACCGCGCGAGATGGTGTGGCTGCGAACGACGGTACTCTCCGACCGCGAGCAGATGAAACAGGTGGAGATGGGCTGGGTCGGGCAGGTCTGGGTATGGGTGAACGGGCGCTACGTCACGACGGGCAAGAACTTCTACTACCCGGAAGGGGAGCGGCGCAGCCCGGACGGTCGGCTGTCGCTTGAGAATGGCGGATTTGCGCTGCCGCTGCAGCGGGGCAGCAACGAAGTCGTGGTCGCGTTGGACGCGTCGATCCGCGAGCGGTCGATAGGCGGGACGGCGGCGTTTCGGACGAGGTACGGCTGGGGGCTGATGATGCGATTCGACGACGCCGCGGGGCTGCGGCTAACGGGCCGCTGAGGCGGCAGCACCAGCGCTCACCTTGACCTGGGCGCGGAGCCGGTCAAACTGCGGCCGGGTGATGATCCCGCGGGAGACCAGCTCGTCGGTGCGGCTGTACGGGCGACTGCGGACGATAGCGCGGGCCAGCGCAGCATTCATGCCGGGCAGCTTCGCAAGGTCGCTGGCGCTGGCTGTGTTGAGGTCCTTTGCCGGCTTGCGGACCATGCCCTGGAAGACACCGGCGGCGATCTGCCCGGCGGCGTTTCTGGCCGCGGCGGTGGCGTCCGCGGTGCGCTCCTGGAGGGTCTGCGGGTTCTTGCTGGGAAAGCAGCCAAGCAAGGCAAACGCGCACAGGCTGACGGCAATCGGGCGGGCGGTCATGGCGATTTGGATGCGGGGCAGGAGGGTGGCGTAACGGGATTCGTGCGAGGGCTAGCTTTCGAGGCCGGGGCGGGAGCGGCGCAGGCGGGCGAGCAGGACCTCCGGGCGGAGGAAGTGGGGGTACTCCAGGAGCGAAGCCAGAAAGGCCGGGAAGTGGTCCTGCGCGATGCGCAGCGAGGTAGGCAGGACATAGGTATTCATGACGAGCTCAGACAGGATGAGCGAGAAGGCGGCGGCATACAGGCCGAAGTGGCGTGCGGCGAAGAAGGTGACCACGCAGGTGAGACCGGTGCCGGCGATGTACCAGGCGGCAAGCCGCTGGTGCTGGTTGGTGGAGGTGATGAGCACAGACGAGGTGGACCAGAGGGAGTAGCCGATGACGACCAGAAGAAGGATGCCCAGCAGCGGGCGCGAGGGCGGGACGTGGCCGCCGGTCCAGCGGTGGAGGAACCAGGGGCCGAGCGTGAGCATGGCGAGCACGACAACGGCGGCGATGATGAGGGCGAACTGGCAAGCGCGGCGGTGGAGCGAGCGGACGAGCGGGATGTTGCGGGCGCCAAAGGCGAGCGAGAGTTCGGGCTCAAAGGTGCTGTTCACCATCTGGACCATCTGGAGGGCGACGCGGGAGACGGTGCGGGCGGTGCCGAAGACGACGACGGCGGTGGGCCCGAGGGCGGCGCCGACGGCCATAAGGGTGCCCTGGAGGTTAAGGGCGTTGCCGATAGGGAAGCCCATAAAGGCGATGGCGGGACCGGAGATGCGCTTGATCTCGGCCCAGGAGGCGTGGCGCCAGCCGAACTCGATCCAGGGAACATCACGCGCGACCATGAGCGAGAGGATGACGGTGACGGTGAGATTGGCGCCGGCGAAGACAAAGGCGACCGAGCGAATGCCGCCGCCGAGCACGACGGGGATGAGCATGGCGGAGAACGCGGCGAGAGAGAAGAGGCTCTTGACCAGCGAGCCGAAGGGATAGCGGCCGATGGAGCGGTAGGCGGCCTGGAGCAGGTTTTCCAGCTGACCGAGCAGAACGGAGATGCCGAGCGCGAAGATGACCCACTTGGCGTCGGGGACGGAGACGTGGTGGAGATGGAGTCGCTCGCCGGGAAAGAAGAAGAGCGCGACGCTGCCGAGGCTGATGATGAGGCCGCACAGGCCGCAGATGAACCACCAGGAGGACTGAAAGGAGCGGAGGGCGGCGGCCCGGTTGCCGGCGGCCTCGGCCATGGCCATCTCATTGCCGGCGACCGAGCCGAAGCCGACGTTGGCGAAGGAGAGGGTGGAGGGGATGGAGGAGAGGATGAGCCACTCGCCGTAGAGAGGGACGGACCAGAAGTGCAGGAAGACGGGCACCTGAACGAGCTGGGTGACAGTTCCGGCGAGCTTGGAGATCCAGTTGGAGAGGAAGCCGAGCAGAAGGCGGCGCTTGGTTGAGCTATCCATGGGTGGCGCGGTCGTTGCTCCCGGGTCGGCGCTGCGTTGATTGGGTTTGATTGTACCGGGCCTGTGTTGCCCGAAGGCCGTCCCCTCGGGCAGGGACTCCAGACCGATAGCTCTGTGCGCGCCGGGGTAATTCCGGTTGGTTGGGGCTAGAGACGGGGGCCGGGGTGGTCCGCCGCGCGCTGGGGGAAGAGCTGTATGCAGACCAGCATAAAGGCCGCGATGACGAGCGAGGAGAGGGCGCGGCTGAGGTCCAGGCCGCCATCGGCGTGAGATTTGGTCAGCAGATCACCGAGCGAGGCGCCGAGCGGCCGGGTGAGGATGAAGGCTGTCCAGAAGAGGGCTGTGCGGCTGAGCGAGGTGAAGCGATACAGCCCGGCGACGACGGCAAGCAGGCCGAGAAAGAGGAAGACACCGCCGCCAAAGCCGGTGCCCTCGCTGGTCCAGTCGCCGAGCGCCGTGCCGAGGGTGTTGGAGAAGAGGATGGTGAGCCAGTAGAAGACCTCCGCCTGCGGGGAGACCACACGCTGGACGGAGACGGAGCCCAGGCGGAGCTTCCACGCGAGCAGGGTGAGGAGGACGAGGGTGAACAGGAGGGCGGAGCCGCCGGGGTAGCCGATGCCGAGGGAGCGATCGGCGAAGTCGGCCATGGTGGTTCCGGCAAGGGTGGTGCCGACGACGACGGCCCAGTAGAGGTACGGGTGGAAGCTCCTGGCGCGGATCTGCGCGGCGACCAGCACAACGAACAGCCCGAAGAGGATGAAGGTGCTGGTGAGGTAGCCGAGGCCAAGGCCCATGGACAGGGCATCGCCACCGGTTTCGCCGAGGGTGGTTGCAGCGATCTTGATGAGCCAGAACGCAAAGGCGACCTGCGGCACCTTGCTGCGCCGTGCTCCGTGCCAGACGCCAACGACCGGGGTGGGGAAGATGAGGCGATCGGCCTGACGGCGGCGGGGGGCGTTCCATGCCTGGGTATGGAGGGTCGTCATGCTGGTACTCCCGGGTGAGGTCTGTGCAGGGTCGGTACAGGATCAGTACAAGGGGCAGTGTACCGAGCGCTGGCGCGACGCTGCGCCATGGCTACCGTAACGGTCAGGCGGGGCGAGGGGTGCGGAGGGCGCGGTCGATGGCGACCTTGCGCTGCATGAGGGCAGTGAGAGTGGCGGTGTCGTTGCCGCGCTGGGCGTCGGCGAGGGCGACGCGGAGGCCGCGCTGTTCGCGCTCGAGGGCACGCACCTCGAGCGTGTGGAGAGCATTGCGGACGTCGGCGGGGGAGAGCGGGATGGGGTGGCCGTCGGGGGTTGTGGGGGAGGTTTGGAGGACGCGGGCGAGCAGCGCGCGGGAGCTCGGGTCGGCGGCCGCGTCGAGCGGGTTCTCGGGGACGCCGGACTGGGCGAGGCAGTCGAGGAGGTCACCGGCGGTGAGGCCCTCGAGGTATTCGGGGTGGGCGGCGAGCGCGGTGGCGGCGAGCTCGCGGGCGGGGGAGCCCTCAGGCAGGACGAGAGCGCGGAGCAGGACGCGCTCGATCTCGGTGGCGGTGTCGGCCGCGGAAGGTGTGGAGCGGACGCTTTCGACGCGCTTGGCGGCGGCGGCGCGGAGCTCTTCGCGGAGCAGGGAGGAGTCGATGCCGAGCTTTTGGGCGGCGTCGCCGGCGAACTCGTCGCGGGCGAGGGGGTCGGGCATGCGGCGGATGTGGGGGAGGAGGAAGTTCATCGCCTTGCGCTTCGCCTCGGGAGTGCGGGCGGGGAAGAGGACGCGGGCGCGGTCGATGAGGTAGTCGGAGTGGCGGCGGGCACCGCGAAGGGCGGCCATGTAGCCGGCGATGCCGTGTTCGCGGACGAAGCGGTCGGGGTCCAGGCCGCCTTCGAGCGTGACGACCTTGACCTCGAAGCCCTCCTCGGTGAGCAGGGCGATGGACTTTTCTGCGGCGTTGGCGCCGGCGGTGTCGGGGTCGAAGTTGACGACCACGCGATGGGTGAAGCGGGAGAGGAGTCGGACCTGGGGCTCGGTGAAGGCGGTGCCGGAGGTGGCGAGGACGTTGCGGACGCCGGCCATGTAGACGGAGATGCAGTCCATCTGGCCTTCGACGAGGAGGGCGAAGTCGTGCGAGCGCATGTCGCCCCTGGCTTTGTCGAGGTTGAAGAGGATGTGGCCCTTGGTGAAGAGGGCGGTTTCAGGCGAGTTGAGGTACTTGGGGCCGGCCTTCTCGTCGGTGCCGGAGTCAAGCGCGCGGGCGGTGAAGGCGATGGTCTTGCCGGCCTCGTTCGCGATGGGAAAGGTGACGCGCTTGCGGAAGCGGGCGTAGAGGTTGCCGAGGGGGAGGCCGTTGTCGTCCTGCTCCTTGGAGGAGAAGAGGCCGGAGGCGCGGAGGACGGGCTCGGGGAAGTGCTGCGCGAGGGCGTTGCGCATGTGGTTGAAGTCGTCGGGCGCGTAGCCGATGCGGAAGGTCTTGAGGGTTTCGGGCGAGACGCCGCGGGTGGTGAGATATTCGCGGGCGCGGGCGGCCTCGGGGGTGGTGAGGGCCTGCTGGAAGTACTGGGTGGCGGCCTCGTGGATGTCGATGAGCTGGCGGCGGAGGCCGGCCTCGCGGGCTTCCTCGGGGGAGTTGAACTCGCGCTTGGGCAGCGGGATGCCGGCCTTGGTGGCGACGGCGCGGACGGCCTCGGGGAAGCTGAGGTTTTCAAGCTTCATGACAAAGGTGAAGACGTCGCCTTTTTCGTGGCAGCCGAAGCAATAGAAGTAGCCGTGGGCGGCGTTGACCGAGAAGGAGGGGGACTTTTCCTTGTGGAAGGGGCAGAGGCCGGAGAAGTTCTGGGCGCCGGATTTGCGGAGCTTGAGGTAGTCGCCGATGATCTTGACGATGTCGACCTGCTGCTTGACGGATTGGGCGAAGTTATCGGCCACGGGTGCTTTCTAGGCTACCTCCCGGGCGGGGTTGAGGGGGGCTGTGGAGTTCGGGGACGGTGTGTGGACGCCTGCCCCTACCCCCTCTATGCTTTTTGCGCAAAATCTTCAATCCAGGGAATTTAGGTCTGGACCGGGGTATGCGGCGGAGGCCGTTGAGGGGGTGTGGTTGGGAAAGAGCGGAGGGGGCTGGATTCAGGGTAGCGGATGGGGGAGTCGGATTGTGCCACGGGCTGGGGAGAGGCGGATCCTTTGGGATGACAGCCAAAGGAGGGTGATGGGGCAGGGTCGGCGGCGAGGAGGGGGGAGTTGGTTTCGTTTCAAAAGGCTTGGCCGGGGGTGGGGATGGCGCGGTAGAGTGGGCGGCATGAAAACTGGGCGGGTTGTGGGCTGGGCTGGCGCGGTGGTGGTGGCGGGGCTGGTGGGGGTGGGAGTTTGGCGGTATGAGCATCGGTTTTTGCGGGAGCGGGCCGGGGAGGTGGGGTGGCGGGCGTATGGCGGGGACGCGCGGGGGGACCACTATTCGCCACTCGGCCAGATCAACCGCGGCAACGTGAAGGGGCTGCGGGTGGTGTGGAGCTGGGAGACGGGGGAGGCGGGCGGGATGCAGACGCAGCCGCTGGTGGTGGGCGAGCGGATGTTTGTGGCGACGCCGAGCCAGAAGGTGGTGGCGCTCCAGGCGGCGACGGGCAGGGAGCTGTGGCGGTTTGACTCGCACATTCCGACCAACCAGCCGGACCGGGGATTTTCCTACTGGACGGATGGGGGGACGGAGCGGCTGTTTGCGCAGACCTTGTATGGGGTGTGGGCGCTGGACCCGGCGACGGGCAAGCCGATTCCGAGCTTTGGGAAGGGGGGCATGATCGATCTGCGGGAGGGGCTGGGGGCGGAGTCGCCGGCGGGTACGGTGGCGGTGACGGCGCCGGGCTCGATCTACAAGGACCTGCTGATCCTGGGGTTTCGGACGGGGGAGGCGACGCCTTCGCCGCATGGGGACATTCGGGCCTATGACGTGCGGTCGGGGCAGCTGCGGTGGAGCTTCCATACGATTCCGCATCCGGGCGAGCCGGGCTATGAGACCTGGCCGAAGGAGGCCTGGAAGTACACGGGGGCGGCGAATAACTGGGCGGGGATGGCGGTGGATGCGGAGCGGGGGATTGTGTATGCGCCCACCGGCTCCGCCGTGACGGATTTTTATGGGGCAAACCGGGCGGGGAATGACCTGTATGCGAACTCGCTGCTGGCGCTGGATGCGGCAACAGGCAAGCGGCTGTGGCACTTCCAGGCAGTGCACCACGACATCTGGGATCGGGACTTTCCGTCGCCGCCGGTGCTGCTGACGGTGAACCGGGACGGGCGGCGGGTGGACGCGGTGGCGCAGACGAGCAAGCAGGGTGTGGTGTATGTGTTTGACCGGGACACGGGTACGCCGCTGTTTCCGATTGAGGAGAAGCCGTACCCCAAGAGCGATATGCCGGGGGAGTGGACGTCGCCGACGCAGCCGATGCCGACGGCGCCGCTGCCGTTTGCGCGGCAGCGGCTGACGGCGGAGATGCTGACGACACGGACGCCGGAGGCGCATGCGGACGCGCTGAAGCGCTTCCAGACGATGCGGAGCGACGGGCAGTTTGTGCCGCTGACGACGGGGCAGGACACGGTGGTGTTTCCGGGGTTTGATGGGGGCGCGGAGTGGGGCGGGCCGGCGGCGGATCCGACGACCGGGGTGCTGTATGTGAACGCGAACGAGATGGCGTGGATGGCGAAGCTGGGGGAGATAGAGACGGGGGTGGGACAGGGGGCGGCGCTTTACAGCAAGCAGTGCGCGATGTGCCATGGGACAGACCGGGCGGGACAGGCGGGGGTGTTTCCGTCGCTCGTGGAGGCCTCGGCCAAGATGACGGACGCGGAGATGGCGCTGGTGGTGCATAACGGCAAGGGGCGGATGCCGAACTATCCGAACCTGACGGCGGACGAGGTGGCGGCGCTGCTGCGGTATGTGCGGACGGGAACAGATGCGCCGCCGATGTCGCTGGGGGTGCACGGGAGCGGGCCGATGGCGGCGACGCCCACGGCGCCGGTGGGCGACAAGCAGGAGTTGCCGGGGAGCGGGGCGAGCACGGCGCCGATGAACCGGTACCGGCTGACGGGGTTTTACAAGTTTCTGGACAAGGACGGCTACCCGGCGGTGCAGCCACCGTGGGGGACGCTGAGCGCGATCGATCTGAATGCGGGGACGATCCTGTGGCAGAAGCCGCTGGGGCAGTACCCGGAGCTGGCCGCGAAGGGGATGGGGGAGACGGGGAGTGAGAACTACGGCGGCCCGGTGGTGACGGCGGGCGGGCTCCTGTTTATTGGGGCGACAAACTTTGACAGCAAGATGCGGGCCTTTGACAGCCGGACGGGCGAGCTGCTGTGGGAGGCGCAGATGGACTTTGCCGGGAATGCGACGCCGGCGACCTACATGGTGGGGGGCAAGCAGTTTGTGGTGATTGCGACCAGCAATGCGCGCAACCCGAAGGCGCGGCAGGGGGCGAAGTATGTGGCGTTTGCGCTAGGGGACTGAGGCCAAGGAGCCCTGGGTAATGGGGCTTGGAGCTGAGACCGAGCAGCGGAAGCGCCGAGGAGGGTTATCGAAAGAGACGCTGATTCACGGGGCGTCTATGAGCTGTTTGCCGAATATTGTTGCGCGGGACATATGACCTCGGGTGGAGGTATTTGCTTTGACGACGAAGATGATGTTGCTTGCAGGCCTGACGGCGGCGCTGCCCATGACGATGTGTGCCCAGCAGATGACGGGTGGGGACGGTGCGGACTGGGAGAGGGGCATAAGGAGCAACATGCGGCATGTGCTGCTGCTGAGCGTGGACGGGATGCACGCGGTGGATCTGCTGAACTGCGCCAAGGGGATGCAGGGCGTGAACAGCGGAGCGCCGTATTGCCCGAACCTGGCGGCGCTGGGGGAGACTGGCGTGAACTATGTGGCGGCCTCGACCACCAAGCCATCGGACTCGTTTCCCGGCCTGACGGGGATTGTGACAGGCGGAACGCCAAAGACGACGGGTGTGTATTACGACGTGGCGTATGACCGATCGCTGGACCCGCCGGCGAAGACGACGGGCAACGGAGTGCAGGCCGGACGGTGCGCGGCGTACGGCAGGCCGACGGGCACGACGACGGAGTATGAAGAGGGAATCGACAAGGACCAGACGAAGCTGAATGGCGGGGCGTCGGCCTCGCTGACGGAGGGCGGCGTGGCGTCGATCGATGTGTCGCGGCTGCCGCGGGATCCGGCGGCGGGCTGCGCGCCGGTGTATCCGTGGGACTTTGTGCGGACGAATACGATCTTTGGCGTGGTGCACGAGGCGGGTGGGTATACGGCGTGGTCGGACAAGCATCCGTCGTACTCGTCGGTGGCGGGCCCGGGCGGAGGGACGGTGAATGACTATTATTCGCCGGAGATCAACTCCACGGTGGTGGGGCTGCCGGGTGTGGTGACGCCGGAGGGCGTGTCGTGCGGGACGATCGCGGATCCATCGCAGACGGGTTCGTGGACGGACAGCTTTCAGAACATCCGGTGCTACGACACGCTGAAGGTGAACGCGATTTTGCGGCAGATCCACGGCGAGACGCACCAGGGCCACAAGGCGGTCGTTCCGGCGCTGTTTGGGATGAACTTCCAGGCGGTGAGCGTGGGGCAGAAGCTGATTGAGGCGGGTGTGGGCACGGGCGGTTATCTGGATGCGGCGGGTACGCCGGGGCCGGAGCTGCTGCACGAGATCGAGTTTGTGGATGCGTCGATTGGCCGGATGGTGACGGCCTTGAAGGACAGCGGCAAGCTGGACGAGACGCTGGTGGTGGTGACGGCGAAGCACGGGCAGTCGCCGATCGATCCGAACCTGTACAAGCCGGTTCCGGGCCATAGCGGCAACAACGGGACGACGCCGGCGACGCTGCTGGCGGATCTGCTGCCGGAGTCGGAGTCGCCGTTGAACCCGGTTGGGATTGGGGCGACGGAGGACGATGTGTCGCTGCTGTGGCTGGCGAACCCGGCGAAGACGGCCGAGGCGGTGGAGGTGTTGGAGAAGAACGCGACGGCGATCGGCCTGGGGCAGATCTTCTATGGCCCGACGGTGGCGCTGAACTTCAACAGGCCGGGGCTGCTGCCGTATGGCGACCCGCGGACGCCGGACATTATTGTGACGCCGAATGTTGGGGTGACCTACACGGGCAGCGCAAAGAAGCTGTCGGAGCATGGCGGGTTTTCGCATGATGACACCAACGTGGTGATGCTGTTTGCGAATCCTGGCTTCCAGGCGCAGACGGTTTCGGCGCCGGTGGAGACGGTGCAGATTGCGCCGACGATTCTGAAGGTGCTGGGACTGAATCCGCAGAGTCTGCAGGCGGTGCGGATTGAGGGCACGGCGGTGTTGCCGGCGGTGACGACGCAGGTGAGACTGCGCTAGCGGAGCGGTTGACGGCAGGCGGGGCGGACGGCATGCGGTTGGTGCCGGGCCGCCCCGCGTCTGCGTTGGGCGGTGGTAGAGTCCGGCTATGCGACGGATGATTGGAATGGCAGCAGTGATGGCGATGGGGGCGGTGCTGTGTGCGGCGCCGGCTTTGGGGCAGCAGGGCGACCGGGTGGAAGGGCTGCTGGAGCGGCTGTCGAATGCGGCAGGGCCTTCGGGGTTTGAGGAGCCGGTGCGGGCGCTGATGGTGGCGGAGATGAAGGGGCTGACGACGGGGCCGATCCGCTACGACGGGCTGGGGGATGTGATTGCGCAGCAGGGGACGACGGGGCCGAAGGTGATGGTCGACGCGCACATGGACGAGCTGGGCGGGATGGTGCGGCGGGTGACGCCGAACGGCTTCTTGACCATGCAGATGCTGGGTGGGTGGCTGGACCAGGCGCTGGTGGACCAGCGGTGGGTGATTCTGGGATCGAAGGGGCCGGTGCGGGCGATGACAGGGATCCGGGATATTCACGTGCTGCCCGCGGGGGAGCGGAGCGCGGTGTTTGCGCGGGACAGTGTGTTTCTGGATGTGGGGGCGAAGACGGCGGCGGAGGTGGCGGCGCTGGGGATTTCGCCGGGTGACCCGGTGGTGCCGGATGCGCCGTTCCTGGAGATGAACGGGACGGGGAACTACATGGGCAAGGCGTGGGACGACCGGATTGGCTGCGCGGTGTTGCTGGAGGCCATGCGGCGGACGGCGAAGGAGCCCCACGCGAACCAGATCGTCTATGTGGCGACGGTGCAGGAGGAGGTGGGGCTGCGCGGGGCGCGGGCGGCGACGGAGAACGTGAAGCCGGATGTGGGGATTGCGCTTGAAGGGGGCATCACGGGCGATGTGCCGGGCGATCGGCCGGAGGAGACGCAGGTGAAGCTGGGCGGTGGGCCGGGGATGTTTCTGTATGACTCGAGCGCGATAGCGAACCGCAAGATGGTGGCGTATGCGCGGCGGGTTGCGCAGGCAAAGGGGCTGCCGTTGCAGGAGGACCTGGTGCAGGGGTATGGGGATGATTCGGCCGAGATGCAGACGGCGGGTGGGGGCGCGCCGACGGTGAACCTGGTGGTGCCGGTGCGGTATACGCACTCGCACAACGGGATTGTGAACCGCAAGGACTTCGACGGGGCGGTGGAGCTGCTGGTGGGGATGCTGGAAGGGATGGACGCGAAGACGGTGGAGGAGCTGCGGAGCTATGCGCCGTAGTGGGGGGCGCCGTAGCGGGGGCCATTACCTCGGAGGGAATTGAGGCAATGACGTCATCGCAGGAGGATGGGGATGTGGATGGGGGAGACGCCGTGCGGTGATCTCCCTTTCCCCGGGAGCGATGCGATGACGATGCAACCAGAGACGATGGTGATGACCAAGACTCCAGCGCCGGAGTGGCTGCTGCGATTTTGGCGCGAGATTGACGAGAAGACGTTTGGCGCGGGGTTTGATTGCTTTGCAGAGGACGCGACGTGCCGGCTGGGGGTGGCGGTGTGGGACGGGCGGGAGGCGATCCGGGAGAACCTGCGGCGGTTTATCGACACGGGGTTTACGGCGACGCACGAGGTTGTGGAGTTTTGGGATGGCGGGCTGCTGAAGGTGTTTCGCGGCGTGGTGACGATGGTGCCGGATGACCGGAGCCAGCCGACGGTGCATCCGGTGATGACGCACTTCTTCCACATGGACGAGCGCGATCCGAGCAAGGTGCGGCAGTGGTTTGGGGCGGTGGGGCCGGTGCAGTTTTGAGGGGGCGGAGCTGATGGATGGCGTTGGGGAGCTGCTGCGGTTCTGGCGAAGGGAGCGCGGGCGGAGTCAGCTGGCGTTGTCGCTTGAGGCCGGGACCTCGCAGCGGCACCTGAGCTTTGTGGAGAGCGGGCGGAGTGTGCCGAGCCGGGCGATGGTGCTGCGGCTGGCGGAGGTGCTTGGGGTGCCGCTGCGGGAGCGCAACGCGCTGCTGTTGCGGGCAGGGTATGCGCCGGCTTATGGCAGCGAGGGCGAGGGGGCGCTGGACGGGCCGGAGATGGCGGTGGTGCTGCGGGCGGTGGAGCAGATGCTGCGGCAGCAGGAGCCGCACCCGGCGCTGCTGCTGGATCGGTACTGGAATGTGCTGCGGGTGAACCAGGCGGCGCCGCGGCTGTTTGGCCGGTTGTGGATCTGGCGCGTTGGCCGCGGCCGCGAAACTTGCTGCACCTGATGCTAGGTCCGGAGGGGGTGCGGCCCTATGTGGAGCGCTGGGAGGAGGTAGCGGCGGCGCTGCTGGAGCGCGTGCGGCGGGAGGCGGTGGGGCAGGTGATGGACGACGAGACGATGGCGCTGCTGGAGGCGGTGGGGCGGTACCCGGGGGTGCGGGAGCTGCGGGGTGGCGCGGCCGGGCAGGGGGCGGTGGTGCCGATCACCTTCTGCCGGGATGGGGAGCTGTGGAGCTACTTTTCGCTGGTGACGACGGTGGGGACACCGACGGCGGTGCTGGCGCAGGAGCTGCGGGTGGAGTGCATGTTTCCGGTGGAGGTGGAGGCCGGGACGGCCGGTGACGAAGGACATGGTACGGCGGTGTAGGCACAGAGAATTCGGGTAGCAACTTGGAGGCGGATGCGGGGTCTCTATGGACGTGACTGCCAGCGAAGGCAGCGCAAAGGGAGCGGGCCGCCGGAGAGGATATCCGAGGGCCGGAGCTGCCGGGAGAGAGCGATGAACGTCCAGCGTAAGTTTGCCCGTGTGATGCGTGGAGCCGTTGTGGGATGTGCCCTGGTGGCCGGGGGCGGGAGCCTGCTGATGGCGCCTGCGACGGCAGGGGCGTCCGTGTTTATCTCCGTGGGCATTGCACCGCCGGCGCTGCCGGTTTACACGCAGCCGCTGTGCCCGGGGGATGGGTATATCTGGACGCCGGGCTATTGGGCGTACAACGAGAGCGGCTACTTCTGGGTGCCGGGAGTGTGGGTGATCGCACCGCAGCCCGGGTTGTTGTGGACGCCGGGATACTGGGGTTGGGGCGGGAGCAACTATGCGTGGCACGCGGGCTACTGGGGGCCGCATGTTGGCTTCTATGGCGGTGTGAACTACGGCTTTGGGTATGGCGGCAACGGCTACCAGGGCGGGTACTGGCGGGGCAACCAGTTCAACTACAACCGCACGGTCAACAACATTAACGTGACCAACATCCACAACACCTACAACACGACGGTGATCAACAACAACGTGAGCTACAACCGCACGAGCTACAACGGCGGGCAGGGCGGGCTGCAGGCGCGGGCGACGCCGGGCGAGATGGCGGCCGAGCGCGACCGGCACTTCCAGCCGACGCAGAACCAAATGCTGCACCAGCAGACGGCGAGCCAGAACCGGGCGCAGTTCGTGAATGTGAACCATGGCGCGCCACCGATGGCGGCGCAGGCGCGGGTGGGCGACCGGCGGGATTTCACGCCGGCGCGGGGTGTCGCGAACGTGCGGGACGCCAACCAGCAGCAGCGCATTGCCAACGGCGTGAACAGCGGGCGCATGACGGCGGGCGAGGCGGCGCGGGCCGACCAGCGGCAGGCCAACATCAACCGGCAGGTGCAGGCGGACCGGCAGGCGAATGGCGGCGGGCTGAACGCGGGCCAGCGGCAGCAGATTAACCGGGAGCAGAACCGGGCGAGCGGTCAGATCCAGCGGGAGAACCACAACGAGCGGCAGGACCGTGTGGCCCCGGCGGAGCGGCGGGGCGAGGGTCGGCCTGGCGGTGGGGGGCGCGAACGCTAGCCCCAGCCGTGGTGACAGCAGCGCGCAGATGCCGGCGAGGAGCCTTCTTCGCCGGCATCTTTGCGTGCGGGTGTGGGGCCGGAGCAGGAGGGGCTGCTGGCGACCGTAGGATTGGAGGAAGGAGGCGGGGCGCAGGCGGATGCTGACGGCGGAGGAGCAGGGACGGGTGGTGGTGGTGCTGGTGCGGGCGCGGAACTCCGGCAACATCGGGGCGGTGGCGCGGGCGATGCACGACTTTGGCTTTGGGCGGCTGCGCACGGTGAGCGAGTACCTGGAGCCGGTGGAGATGGCGCGGTCCGCGGTGGATGCGGCGGAGGTGATGCAGGCGGCGGAGGTGTTTGGGACGGTGGCGGAGGCGGTGGCGGACTGCACGCTGGTGCTGGGGACGACGGCGGTGGGGGAGCGGGCGCTGGAGCATCCGCTGCTGACGGCGCGGGGAGCAGGGGAGCGGGTGGCGGCGCATCTGCAGGAGGCTGCGGGGCAGCGGGTGGCGCTGCTGTTTGGGTCGGAGAAGACGGGGCTGAGCAATGCGGAGCTGAGCTACTGCCACGCGTTGGTGACGATTCCGATGGCGGAGCATGCCGGGGTGCGCCATGCCTCGATGAACCTGGGGCAGGCGGCGGCGGTGTGCCTCTACGAACTGGTGCGGGAGCGGGATCTGGGACCGCTGAACCTGGAGGCGCAGCGGGAGGGGCTGGGGCAGGGTGAGGTGGCGACGGGCGAAGAGACGGAGCGACTGCGGGGGCTGCTGGTAGAGGTTCTGGAGCGCTCGGGCTACACGCGGCGCTACCCGGCCAACAGCGCGGAGGAGGTGCTGCGGCGACTGCTGGTGCGGGCGCGGCCGGCGGCGAAGGACGTGCCGGTGTGGATGGGGGTGTTGCGGCAGATGCTGTGGGCGCTGCGGGAGCGGTAGGAGATTCAGGTGGGGTTTGTGTGATCTTCGGCCGGTCTCGACGATGGGCTGCATGCAATGCCGGGACTGCCCTGAATGCGATCAGGGTGACAGGGAGTTCTGGTGTCGCTGTGGGGGGACGAAGGCGGTGCGGGTGGCGTACGATGCGGCGCATGCGAAGGCTTGCGATGTATGCGGCGGTTGTGACCACGGGCGTGCTGGCGGCAGGGCTGCCGGCTGGCGCAAAGGAGAGCACGGGCCAGTGGCGGCAGCTGTTTGACGGCAAGGATCTTCAGGGTTGGAACCACATCGGGCCTGGCAACTTTGTGGTGCAGAACGGCCTGTTGCGCAGCCAGGGCGGGATGGGGTTGCTGGTGTGGGATGGTGGCGCCGTGGGCGACTGCGAGCTGCGCGTGGTGTACCGGATGACGGCGAAGAACAGCAACTCCGGTGTGTTTGTGCGGGTGCCGGAGAAGCCAAACGACCCGTGGGCGGCGGTGAACGGCGGCTTCGAGGTGCAGATCGACAACGAAGATGACACCTGGCATCGGACGGGCACGCTCTACTCGTTCACGGAGGCGAAGGCGAGCCCGGGCAAGCCGGGGCCGGAGTGGAACACGATGGACATCCGCCTCGAAGGGTCGCGCACGACTGTACGCGTCAACGGCAAGCTGGTGACCGACTTCACCGAGGGGCCGGGGTGGACGCCGAGGCCGCGGGTGCATGACTACGAGCCGAAGCTGGGAGCGCGGCCGGAGCGGGGCTGGATCGGCGTGCAGAATCACGGCGACCACGACGTGGTGGAGTTCCGCGAGGTCGCAATGCGGCCCCTGACTTAGCGAGTCGCGTTGCTCCCGGGAAGGGCTGCGGGTGGCTGGGCCGGTAGCCAGTATGGCTCGCCAGCGGGGATGAAGTGCACGGGGAGGGTGGGGAAGATGGAGCGGAGCCAGGTGGCGCAGGTTTGCATGCCGGCTTCTTCGGATGTGTCGTGGCCGAGCAGGATGAGGGCTTTGTGGCGGCCTTCGAGGGCGGCGTCGCGGGCGTACTCGACGGTTTCCCACTCGGAACTTTCGCCGGTGACGAGGACCTCGACATCGGGGCGCTCGAGGGCGGCGATCTGGGGATCTTCGCCGCCGGCGCCGGGCAGATAGGCCACGTGGGTGACGGGGAGGTTCGGGTCGCCGATGACGCGGAGGATACGGGCGCCGAAGGTCTTCTGGAGCGTCTGGGCGAGGGCCTGGAGGGTGGTGGGCGGGAGGGTAAAGGTGGGAGTGTCGCCGGGGTTGCGGAAGCGCTCCCAACCGGCCTGCTTGACCCAGCCTTCGATGATGCCGTCGGGACGGCGGAGGTGCCAGCCGTCGTGGAGGCGGAAGAGGACGAGATGGTGCTGATCGATGTAGGCGCGCTTCTGCTGATAGACGGCGTCGTTGGCCAGAAACGCTGTTTCGTCGCGGTGGTTATAGAAGCTGGGCTCGTGCGTGATGATGAGGTTGTCGCCGTGGGCTACGGCCTGCTGGAGCACGGCGAAGGTGGGCAGAAAGGTGGTGACGATGCCGGTGACGGGGGTGGCGGGGTCGCCGGCCTTGATGGTATCGACCGTATCCGGCGGAAGGGTGATGTGGAGATCGGCGATCATGCGCTCGAGGACCTGGGCGGCCGTGGGTGCCGCCGTGGGTGTGGCCGAGCGGGTGGGGGCGGGCGGGGCCTGGGCTGAGAGCGGGCTGCCGGTGGTGAGCAGGGTGGCGACGCCGAGCGTAACGGCGCGAAGATGGGGCGCGGGCGAGCGAGGTGCCATGCATCCAGTGTGCGGCAGAAGAAGGGGCTTGTTGCCGCGTGGAAGAGGATTTCGTTTGCGGTGGCTGCAGTCGTAGGATTGAGCCATGGCAGGGCGACGAGTTCCGGTTGGCTTGAAGCGGTTTCGGCGGGGCCGGCACGACCGCGGCCGCAGCTGAGGTGCGGGTGCGATGCGGCCTCGGCTGATGAGGCTTTTGCGATAACCGCTGCTGCCCGGTGCATGGAGGGTGGTGGCCCCTGAACGCGAGCGCCCGGATGGCGCGCTCTGGAGAGAACACTATGTCGACTGCGATTCCTGCTCTTGCCCACCCTGACAGCCTCGGCTCCGCCACAAGGTTGCAGTTCGGCACGGAGACGGTGCGGTACTTCAGCCTGCGCGCGCTGGAGCGTGAGGGTGTGGACCTGGCCCGGCTGCCGTACTCGCTGAAGGTGCTGCTGGAGAACCTGCTGCGGCACGAGGATGGGCGCACGGTGACGGCGGACGATGTGCGCTTTCTGGCGAAGTGGGATCCTGCGGCAGAGCCTTCGCGCGAGATTGCCTACATGCCGGCGCGCGTGCTGATGCAGGACTTCACGGGCGTACCGGCGATCGTGGACCTGGCGGCGATGCGCGATGCGATGCGCGTGCTGGGCGGCGACCCGGAGAAGATCAACCCGCTGCAGCCGGCGGAGCTGGTGATCGACCACTCGGTACAGGTGGACGAGTTTGGTGTGCAGGGTGCGTACGACCTGAATGCGGCGCTTGAGTTTCAACGCAATCGCGAGCGGTATGCATTTTTGAAGTGGGGACAGACGGCGTTTCGGAACTTTTCGGCCGTGCCGCCGGGCATGGGGATCTGCCACCAGGTGAATCTGGAGTACCTGGCGCGCGTGGTGTTTGTAACCGAAAAGGATGCAAGCGGGATGGTGACGGCCTACCCGGACACGCTGGTGGGGACGGACTCCCACACCACGATGGTGAACGGGCTGGGTGTGCTGGGCTGGGGCGTGGGCGGCATTGAGGCCGAGGCCGCGATGCTGGGGCAGCCGGTGAGCATGCTGGTGCCGCAGGTGGTGGGCTTTCGACTGACGGGCAAGCTGCGCGAGGGTGCGACGGCGACCGACCTGGTACTGACGGTGACGCAGATGCTGCGCAAGCAGGGCGTGGTGGGCAAGTTTGTGGAGTTCTTTGGGCCGGGCATCAGCGAGCTGCCGTTGGCAGATCGGGCCACGATCGCGAACATGGCGCCGGAGTATGGGGCGACGTGCGGCATCTTCCCGGTGGACAAGGAGACGCTGGCCTATCTGCGGCTGACCGGCCGTACGGACGAGCAGATTGCGATGGTGGAGCAGTACTTCCGGGCGCAGGGCATGTTCCATACGGCGGAGGCGCCAGAGGCGGTGTACACGGCGACGCTGGAGCTGGACCTGCAGACGGTGGAGCCGAGCGTAGCAGGGCCGAAGCGGCCGCAGGATCGTGTGCTGCTGCGTGATACGCCGGCGAGCTTCAAGGAGCAGCTGCCGCAGTTGCAGGGCCCGGGTGCGAATGCGCGTGCGGCGCGGCAGATGGTGCGGTGGGAGGGTGAGGGCGGCCACGTGAGCGCGACGGGCGTGGTGACGAGCAGCACGGGCTCGCCCTCGCCCGAGGTACCGGTGTATGTGAAGGTCGTGACGACCACGCACGACGGCATGCCGGCGCCGCTCGCGCGGCCGGTGATGACGGAGCCGATCGCCAGCGTGGAGCAGCGGTTCGGCATCGATCCGGAGCCGTACCTGCGGGATGGGTCGGTGGTGATTGCGGCAATCACGTCGTGTACCAACACGTCGAACCCGTACGTGATGATGGCGGCGGGTTTGCTGGCGAAGAAGGCGGTAGAGGCGGGACTGCGCACGCCGCCGTGGGTGAAGACCTCGCTCGCGCCTGGCTCGCGCGTGGTGACCGACTACTACACACGCGCGGGGCTGCTGCAGTATCTGGACCAGCTGCGCTTTCACGTGGTGGGGTATGGGTGCACGACATGCATCGGCAACTCCGGCCCGCTGCCGACGGATGTGTCCAAGGCCATCGAGGACCACGGGTTGGTGGCGGTAAGTGTGTTGAGCGGTAATCGTAACTTCGAAGGGCGCATATCGCCGGAGGTGCGGGCGAACTACCTGATGAGTCCACCGCTGGTGGTGGCGTACGCGCTGGCCGGGCACATTGAACACGACTTCGATGCGGAGCCGCTGGGCAGGGGCCGTGATGGCGAGCCGGTGTACCTGCGGGATATCTGGCCGACGCAGGCGGAGGTTTCCGCCGCAGTGCACGACTCGATCGACTCGGAGATGTTCCGGGTGCAATACAGCACGGTGAGTGACGGCGACGCGAACTGGCAGCAGTTGAAGACGCCGGTGGGCGACACCTACGGATGGGAGGCGGACTCAACCTACATCCGGCAGGCGCCGTACTTTGACGGGATGCCGGCTGTGCCTGCGGAGGTTACAGATATCCACGGCGCGCGGGTACTGGCGGTGCTGGGTGACTCGGTCACGACGGACCACATCTCGCCGGCGGGCTCGATCAAGCTGAATGGGCCGGCGGGCAAGTACCTGATGGAGAACGGGGTGAAGCCGTCGGAGTTCAACAGCTATGGGTCGCGGCGCGGCAACCATGAGGTGATGGTGCGCGGTACGTTTGCAAACGTGCGGCTGCGCAACAAGCTGGCGCCGGGAACGGAGGGCGGCGTGACGCGGCTGCTGCCGGAAGACCTGCCGATGTCGATCTACGACGCGAGCGTGAAGTATGCGGAGCGCGGGACGCCGCTGGCGATCCTGGCGGGCAAGGAGTATGGCTCGGGGTCGTCGCGCGACTGGGCGGCGAAAGGTCCGCGGCTGCTGGGCGTGCGGTTTGTGATCGCCGAGAGCTTTGAGCGCATTCACCGCTCCAACCTGGTGGGTATGGGCATTCTGCCGCTGGAGTTTCTGCCGGGACAAAACGTGGAGTCGTTGGGGCTGACGGGCGAGGAGATCTTTGGTCTGGGCGACCATCCGGGTGCCCTGAAGGCGATGCTGGATTCCAAGTTCGCCGACGGCAAGCTGCTGACGGTGATGGCGGAGAACGACATGGGCAAGACCAAGGAGTTCACGGTGCGTGTGCGCATCGACACGCCGCAGGAGATTCTCTACTACCAGCACGGCGGGATTCTGCACTACGTGTTGCGGCAGTTGGCAGGCAAGGCGTGAAGTCGGGCTGGGCGGCAGCTGCCGCGCTGCTGATGAGCTCGTTGTGTGCAGGGGCGCAGGAGCGCGTGGAGATTGATGCGGGGGCGGCGGCGACGCCGTTTCCGCATTTCTGGGAGCAGATGTGGGGCTCCGGCCGAGCGAACCTGATGCTACGCGAGAGCTACCGCGAGGACATGCGGGCCGTGAAGAATGTGACCGGAATGCGTTACATACGGGCGCACGGCATTCTGATGGATGAGAACGGAGTCTACACGGAGGACGAGCATGGCAATGCCGTGTACAACTTCAGCTATGTGGACCAGATCTACGATGGGTTGCTGAAGGCTGGTGTGCGGCCGGTGGTGGAGATCAGCTTTATGCCGAAGAAGCTGGCGTTTAATCCCGATGCGCTCCATCCGTTCTGGTACAAGCAGAATGTGTCGCCGCCGAAGTCAATGGAGCGATGGGACGCGCTGATGACGGCCTTTGCGCGGCACCTGGTGGAGCACTACGGCGAGGCCGAGGTGGCGCAGTGGTACTTCGAGGTGTGGAACGAGCCGAACATTGATTTCTGGGGCGGCATTCCGCGCGATCGGAGCTACTTTGAGCTGTACGAGCACACGGCGCGGGCGCTGAAGGCGGTGAGCCCCCGACTGCGGGTGGGTGGGCCGTCGACAGCAGCGGCGCAGTGGGCCGATACGTTTCTGGCATATGTAAAGCAGCACAATGTGCCGATCGACTTCCTGTCGAGCCATGGGTATGCGGACGAGGAGATCGAGAACATCTTCCCGGATGAGCCGAGTGTGCCGCGAGATACGCCGATGGACGACCGGGTGGCGCTGGCGATCACCAAGGTGCGGGGGCAGATGGACCGCGCTGGTTACAAAACCCTGCCACTCTTCTGGACGGAGTGGAATGTGCAGGGGCAGAGCCAGTCGCGGGACACGACCTTTGTGGGGCCGGGCGTGGCGAACACGATCCGGGAGTGCGACGGCAAGGTGAGCCTGATGAGCTTCTGGACGTTCTCCGACGTGTTCGAGGAGGGTGGACCGGAGCCGAAGCCGTTTGTCGGGAACTTCGGTCTGCGGGCGATGTACGGGATCAACAAGCCGAGCTTCTATGACTTCGGGCTGCTGCACCAACTGGGCGAGCAGCGGCTGGCGAACGACTCGAAGGACGTGCTGGTGACGCGGGCGGCGGATGGGTCGTTGCGGGTAGCGGCGTGGTACCTGGTGGATCCCGCGCCAAACGGGCAGCCGAGTTCGACTGAGGGTAAGCCGAAGCGGGAGATGGTGCTGCGGTTGAAGGGCGTGCCAGCTGGCGCGCATGTGAGCGTGCAGCGGGTGGATGACGAGCATGGGAATGTGTTGCCGGTCTACAAGGCGATGGGGAGCCCGGTGTACCCGACGGCCGAGCAGGTGGAGCAGATGAACGCGAGGACGACGCTGCCCCCGCCGGAACAGATGAGGCTGAAGGGTGGGGAGCTGCGGCTGGAGATGGAGCCGAACGCGCTGCTTCTGGTGACGGTGGCGAAGTGAGCGCAGGGATCCCGCTAAGCAGCGGGATCCCTGTATATGACCCAGCTAGAAGGTGATGACGATTTTGCCGACCTGCTGATTGCTTTCGAGGTACTTGTAGGCCTCGACGGTTTGGGCGAAGGGGAAGGTCTTCGCGATCTTGGGTTTGAAGGCGCCGCTGGCGAGGCGGTCGTAGACGTAGGACTTCATGCGGGTGTAGGTCTCCGGACTACGCCGTGCTGTGCTGATGCTGGAGCTGGTCATGGAGAAGCCCTGGCCGAAGCGGCTGAGGGGGTACGGGGTGGGCTGGCCGGAGAGCATGCCGTAGAGGATGTAGACGGCACCCTGTGAGCTGGCCTGCGCGAGGGTGTGGATGCCGTCGCCGCCGATGGGGTCATAGATGACGCGAGCGCCCTTGCCGTTAGTGATCTCGCGGACGCGAGCGGGGAGATCTTCCTCCTCGGAGGCGATGACGAAGGGTGCGCCGAAGTCGAGGAGCTCCTGCTTTTTCTGCGAGGTGCGAGTGGTGGCGATGGCGGTGGCGCCGAGGTCGCGGACCATCTCGATGGCGGCGAGGCCGACCGAGGAGCTGGCGGCGGTGATGATGACAAAGTCGTCTGCGGTGACCTTGCCGACGTTGACGATGCCGTCGTACGCGGTGCCGTACTGCATCCAGGAGGCGGCGGCGGCGACGGGATCGAGCGAGGGTGGCAGGGCGGCGAGGTCGTCTGCGGGGGCGAGGGCTTCTTCGCCGAGGCCGGGGTACTTGTTCTGGGAGTAGCCGGGGACGGTGCCGAACTGCTTGCCGATGAGGCTCTGGTCGCCGCCTGGGCCGACCTTGGTCACGGTGCCGACGACTTCGTAGCCGAGGCCGGAAGGAAGCTGTGGCTGCTCGAGGTACTGGCCGTGGAAGTACATGCTTTCAGCGCGGTTGAGGCCGACAGCGGCTACCTTGAGGACGACTTCACCGGCTGCGGGTTCGGGTGACGGGACCTCTTCGATGGTGAGGACTTCGGGTCCGCCGAGCTGGTGGAAACGGATTGCCTTGGGCATGGAACTCTCCTGAGCCACCCAGGATGCTGGGTGCTTCAGAAGATGGGATGAGGACCTGGGCGGCGCGATGCAGCAACTCAGGCGCCGACAAGGGCGCGGGCTTTGGACTTGACCTTGGACCAGACCCACTGGGGCATGACGACGCGGGCCATGTGGGAGCGGAGCTGCTCGTAGGTGCTGAAGCCCATGGCATAGCCGCAGAGGAGGCGCTTGAGTTCGGGATCGATGGTGGCGCGGCGGACGAGCGAGTCGACGCGGCCCTGCTCCGTGAAGAGGCGGCGCTGGATGGCGACGGAGTGGCGGAGCTCGCCGCCGATCTCGGCCTCCCAGGAGTCCTGGTAGCGCTTGAGGGAACGGGCCTGGAATAGTCCCAGGAAGTCGGCCTGCGCGGGGCTGTTGCCGGCCTCGGCTACGGCGGAGAGGATGGCGGCGGCGGCGAGGTCGCCCGAGATCATGGCGAAGATGATGCCTTCGGCGGAGAAGGCGTTGACCATGCCGGCGGCGTCGCCAGCGAGCAGGACGCGGTCGGTGTAGGTGGTGTCGAGCGGGCCGGAGATGGGGATGGGAAAGGCGCGGTAGTTGGTGGGCTGGGAGGTGCCGGAGACGAGGCCGCGAGCCTTCATCTGCTCGACAAAGGCGAGATGATGCTCGCGGGAGCGGCCGCGGACGTGCTCGACGAAGTAGTCCGGGCCCGAGCCGAAGCCGAGGTTGAGATGGGTCTGCTTGGGAAAGATGTAGCCGTAGCCGTAGCTTTCGGGGAGCGAGAGGAGGAGGGTGACGCGGTCGCGGTGGGGTGTGTCGAGCTCGGTGTAGGGGGTTTCTTCCATCATGTCGACGGCGAACTGGCCGTGCACTTCGCCGGTGCGGAGGCCGGAGAGGCGGGCGATGACGGAGTTGGCGCTGTCGGTGCCGAGGACGACGCGGGCGCGAAAGGTGCGGGCGTCGGCGGTGGTGAGTGTGACGCCGTCTGCGTCTGTAACCATACCGGTTACGGTTGCGCCGAGGGCGACCTCGGTGACGTGGGCGGAGGCGCGGCGGAAGAGGGCGGCGTCCCACTCGATGCGGCGGACGAGGTAGAGGATGGGGTCGCCGTTGGGATCGGTGTAGTCGAAGGAGGTGCCGTCCGGGCTTTCGACGGACATGGTCTTGAGGGCGTTGGTGGGGAGCTCGGCGAAGAGCTCGCGGGTGAAGGGCAGGCGGGTGAGGGCGCGGGCGGTGATGCCGCCGCCGCAGGGTTTTTCGCGGGGGAAGGCCTTGGCTTTGTCGAGCAGGAGGACGCGGAGGCCGGCCTGCCCGAGGCGGGCGGCGGCGGTGGTGCCTGCCGGGCCTGCGCCGACGACGGCTACGTCGAAGATGGGTTGTGTCATCGGGCTGCGATCTCCTGCGGGTGGGGCCTGTTGGTATGGTAGCGGGGCGGTACCCCCCTCCCCCCTACCTTGTTGCGCAAAATCTTCATGTGGTTGGGGTTAGGTCTGGACCAGGTACTGCTGCCATGCCTTGAGCGTATCGGCTAGCCAAGTTAATGGTGACTACTTAGTCTAAGATCTCCCGCAACGAACAGATTAGAGGACGCATGACCCATGTCTGGCCAACACGAATCATTCCAGCTCTCTTTCTTGTCCTCGCGGTAGTGTTCGTGGTCGCTCAGAAGCAGCCAGCCAATCCTCTAGAGGCCGAGCAAAGGCAGCAAGTGGTAGAGAGCGCGGATGGTCATACGCCACTTGGCCGACGCGCTGATTCCGTCTCAGAGGATCGGAACACGGCACAGCGCGGGCCGTCAGGTCAGAAGGAACTCTTTTCATGGCCCGAGGGCATCACGGCATGGGCGATTCTGCTCACTCTAGGGGCAATCACTTGGCAGGCCCTCGAGACTCGCCGTGCAGCACAAGCAACGAGGATCGCCTCTGAAGCCGCCCTCAAGCAAGTCGGCTTGATGGAGGCAGGCATGAGGCAATGGATTGAGTTAGAAGGTTGGAAGAGTGAGTCCGACCCGCACAATAAACAAATCCAGGTCTCCTTCAATCTCGTCAACCCGACTAACTTCCTGCTTACCCTCAAACATGGCGTGTTCAGTGTAGAGTCTGATCCCCCGGTCGAGGTAACGTTTGTTTATCGTCAGGCTCCCCTCGCTCCAAACAAGCCGCTGCCTATCCACTTCGCGATCCCTGTGGGGGAAGCTAATTTGAAGAGTTGGCTGACTAGTGCGATCGGGTTTGGCGTCAAGGGTGAAGTGCTATTCGAGACTGCCATGCGAGAACAGGTGCCCCAACGCCTTGACGGTCTGCTGACAGTCAGTCATTCGAATGGTAATTACTTGGAAGCAAATGTTAGCCTGCCCGCTCCGAATGTCCCCTGACCGACCTTCACCAAGCCTTATCGAGGGCAACGCCAGAATAGTGTCCGAAACCCAGTATTGGGGTCGGGCGGGATTCGAACTCGCTCAGGTTAGATGGTGCCTTGGAGTGGTTGCGCCACTACCTTCCTGCGGAGGTTGACTGATGACAGTCTGGGGAAGGCCGAGAGTCGTACGGGCTTTTGAACACTAGGGATTACGCCAAATCTGAGCATGCAACGCAATTTAGATAGGGGTCATAGCGCATCGACCACCACACTGACGATGGACCTGTCATGTGTAGAGCAATCGGTTGGTGGTGAGGTTAGAAGCGGAAGACGGGGCCGAGGCGGAGGCCCCAGTTGGTGGAGTTCATGTAGTTGTCGTGGGAGAGGAAGGAGAGGCGGGGTGGGGTGCCGATGCCGTCGGCGTCGCGGGTGGGGCTCTTGTAGCGGATGAGCATCTGTTCGGCGGTGACGCGGAAGGCGAGGTGGTTGGTGAAGCGGATGTCGCCGTTGACGGCGGCGATGGCGGAGAAGTTGAAGTTGCGGCCAGGGGGTGGGTTGGGGATGGCGGCTGTGGGGGCGGGGGTGGTGTCGGAGTAGCTGGCGAAGCCGGGGGCGAGGGAGGCCTTGAGGGCGAAGTACCTGCCGGAGTAGCCGGAGCGAATGCCGAAGTTGGCGGTGAGGAGCGAGCCGCCGATGTTGAGGGTGTGGAGGGGGCTGGCGCTGGGCTGGACGCGGCTGTTGACGATGACGTCGAGGTAGCGGCGCACGCGGAAGCCGACCTCGGCGCCGGCGCCGGTGGTGGTGGTGCGGCAGCCAAGGCAGTTGGGATGGTTGGTGCGGAGGGAGAGGGTGGAGAGAAAGAGGTGGAGGTCGACGGTCTCGTGGGGCTCGGCGTTGAGGGCTTCCTGGAAGCGTTCGACGACGGGGGACTCGAACTCGGTAGGGTGTTCGTAGTCGCGGTACCAGGGGTAGCGGCCGCGGAGCATGTTGGCGAGCGAGCGGCTGGGGTTGAGCGAGGAACGGATGACCTGGTAGCCGAAGGCGCCGTGGTGACGGCGGACGAGGGGATCGGAGATGTAGCGGTCGAGGGCGTCTTCGCCGATGAGCCAGAGGGTGCCGGCGGTGGGGGTAATGATGAAGTCGACCCAGCCGGTGTTGTTGGTGTACTTGGCGTTGGGGCTGGTGCAGGGGGTGCCGGAGTGGCTGGGCGTTTTGGCGCACTGGATGGGGTAGGTGAAGCCGCCCTGGTTGAAGATGGCGGTTTCGCCGAGGGGCCCGATCTCCCACTGGGTGGAGTAGGCGGTCTCCCACAGAAAGGCGCGGAAGCGGGAGTTCCAGTATTGCCGGCCGTCCTGCCCGATGATGAGCGAGCGGCCGCGGGGTTCGTTCTGGATTTCGAGGTAGCCGGAGATGGCGCCCTGGATGGGATGGCCGATGAAGTTGACGGGGACGGAGTCGCCATCGTTCCAGCGGCGCATGTTGAACTGGCCGAGGGAGGCCCAGTAGTCGGACCAGAAGGGCTTGTTGAGGAGGATGTGCCGGTCGTTCTGGTCGGCGGTGATGATGCGGGTGCTGTTCTGGAGGAGATCAAAGGCGAAGGACTGGAGGAGGAGGCCCTTCCAGTGGAAGGGCTCCTGCGCGGGGGAGCTGGGGATGGGGGCGCGGGACTGAAGGGGGTTGCCGGGGGGAAAGGCGGGTGGCCGCAGCGACCCGCGGGTGAGGAAGCTGCCAGGGGTAAAGGCCGGGGCGGGCGGTTGAGGCTGGGTTTCGGGTGGGGGGTCGGCTGCGGCCACGGCCAGGGTGGGCGTAGGGGCGTCTGGTATGGCGGGGCTTGAAACCTGAGCGACGAGGGGAGCTGCAAGGGCAGCAAGGAGCAAAAGGAAGCAGGGCGTACGGATGGATCTCTCGATTCTGGGAAGCGAGCTGCAGTACGAAGGGATCCTGAGTGCCTGATCTTGACCTTGTGCTGCCTGGTTCCCGTGTGGCCGGGTGGTGCAGGGCCTGAACGATGTTGGACCGCTGGCTGCGCCTGAATCTCTCTTCGGGCGAGTTGGGTCCTCTGGGATTCTACTGCTTTTGGCCGGGGCGAGCGGGCGCGGGCTAGTCGAGGAAACGGACGCCGGAGAGCTGCTCGCAGGTGGACCAGAGGCGCTCGGCGTCGGCCTGGACCTGGGCCTGGGGGGCAATCCGGGAGGGAAAGACCTCGGAGCCACGTGTTTCAAAGAAGGAGCGAGGGCCGAAGTAGCCGCCGTTGGTGGCGTCGGGAGCGGCGGCGGCGAAGAGGGTGGGGAGGGCGCCGTGCTCGCTGGAGTTGAGGAGGAGCTGGATGATGTGGCCGGTGCCGGTGCGGATGGGGCGCTGCCAGGCGGGGTAGTCACCCGTGACGAAGAGGTTGGTGTTGGCGACGCCGGGGTGGGCGGCGACGCTGCGGATGGGGGAGGCGTGCGCCTGGAGGCGGCGGGCGAGCTCGAAGGAGAAGACGAGGTCGGCGAGCTTGGACTGCGAGTAGGCGGCGGTGGGGTTGTAGCTGCGCTCGAACTGGAGGTCGTCCCAATGGAACTGGCCGCGCTTGTGGGCGATGGACGCGATGGTGACGATGCGGGGGAGGTCGTGCTGGCCGGCGACGAGGCCGCCGCTGGCGTTGACCTGGGCGGCGCGTGCCTCCAGCTTGGGGAGGAGCAGGCCGGTGAGGGCGAAGTGGCCGACGACGTTGGTGCCGAACTGGAGCTCGAGGCCCTCGGCTGTGGACTTGCGTTTGGGTGGGCTGTAGACGCCGGCGTTGTTGATCAGGAGATCGAGCGGCTCGGGGCGGGCAAGCTCGCGCTCGGCGAAGCTGTGGACGGAGCGGAGGCTGGAGAGATCGAGCAGCTCGACGTCGACGGTGGCGTTGGGGACGAGGTTGCAGATGTGGAGTGCGGCGTCTTCAGCCTTGGAGCGGTTGCGGCAGGCGAGGACGAGAGTGGCGCCGTGGCGGGCGAGCTCGAGCGCGGCGGTGTAGCCGATGCCGCTGTTGCCGCCGGTGATGATTGCACGGCGGCCGTCCTGCCGGGGCATCTGCGTGAGGGTCCAACCGTGTGCCATGTGAGTGGTGGGATGCGGACGGGGGAGTGGACGCGTGGAGGAAGGGAAAACAGAGGTTGCGGTGGGTGGAAATTAGCCCAAAGATAGGCGGCTACACTGCTTGGCATGGGTTTGTTTGGACGGCGCAAGCGGCTGAAGCAGGAACACAAGGTGATGGTGCAGCATGACCGGGCGGCGGGGGCACTGCTGCCGGAGTACCACCGGGCGACGCCGGAGTGCGCGCATCCGGAGCGGTGGTCGATGATCGACTCGATGACGGCGGAGGTGGAGGTGCTGGAGCTGCTGGCGACGCTGGTGACGACCCTGAAGCCGGAGCTGGTGGTGGAGACGGGGTCGTTTCTGGGGGTGTCGACGGAGTGGATTGCGCGGGGGCTGGAGCGGAATGGGCGGGGCAAGGTGGTCTCGTGCGAGTTTGACCCGGTGGTGTATGCGCGGGCGCGGGCGCGGCTGGAGGGCGGGCCGTGGGCGCGGTGGGTGGATCTGCGAAACGAGAGCTCGCTCGAGATGAAGGTGGACGGGCAGATCGATCTGCTGTTTTCGGACTCGGACCCGGAGCTGCGGGAGCTGGAGGTGCGGCGGTATCTGCCGCAGCTGAGCCCGCATGCGCTGGTGGTGATCCATGATGCGAGCTCGCACCTCCAGACGGTGCGGGAGGCGGCACTGAAGATGGAGCGGGAGGGGTTGTTGCGGGTGCTGCTGTTGCCGACACCGCGGGGGCTGGTGCTGGCGCAAGCGGGTGGAGCGCGGAGCTAGGGCGTGATCAGGCCAAACTGCGGGTGCGACCCGAGGTCGAGAAGGACGATGTCGTGCAAGAAGAGGGCATTGCCGAGCAGTCCCTGCGCCTGGTAGTTGTCGCGGTAGTCGGTGGGCTTTGTGCGATTTGTGGCGATCTCCGGGTGCGGGTAGGTGTGGTTTCCGATCTTAAGGGAGCCCAGGGCTGGCGCGCCGAACCCCTCACGGGGCGCTCCCCACGAGAGTCCGGAACCGTGAGTCGTGGCGTCCGCGGAGCCGGAGCGACCGGTGGCCTGCTGCCAGAGGTCGAGGTCGACATCAAGGGTGCTTGGGCTTGAGCCGGTGTCGAAGAAAATGTCAGGGAGGCGCTTGCCATTGAGCTCGACGGGGAGGAAAAACTTGCCATGCCGAATCTCGGCAGGCGACCAGTCAGCGGCTTCGTCAAGGCTTTCCGGGAGATCTGCCTTCGGGAACATGCAGATGCGCCGCCGGGGGAAGTCGATCACGAAGACGTGACCTATGAGGAGGTCGAGGCCTACTGTTCCCTGAAGATTCGAGTCAGGCATGGTCGGATTGCGGTAGGCGAGGATGGCCGGCAGATGCATGCCCGCAAACGACACATCTGGGATGCGAACACCTTCGTGTCTAGTAGTCCAGCCTGGGTGGTGGGCCGTGCCATAAGGGATGACCTCGTCGGCCCCAGTATCCAGCTGGTAGCGGAACTGCTGTCCAGCCATGGAGATGGGAACGCGCATTACAGTCTTCTCGTCGTTCCAGGAGAAGGAGGTACATGGTAATCCGTCAAGGGATCGCTTTTGCAGTGAGTGCGCCACCGCGCCGTCCTGGTGCGGGGTCAGCAAGGGAAGCAGGGCAAACGAGAGGACAAAGCCCAAGCGGGACATGCCAGCGATCATAGGCCAGGCTATGCCGGGTGCAGCGTCATGTTGTTAGGGGGTGGGGGTAAGCTGCTGCCTGCGGGTTTGGATGGCGGCGGCTATGGCGTCGTTGACGCGGGCCTGGGCGAACTCGGCGGTGACGCGGATGCCGTTGAGGATGGCGTTGGCGTCGGAGGAGCCGTGGCCGATGATGCAGGCGCCGCGAACGCCGAGCAGCGGGGCGCCGCCGTATTCGGTGTAGTCGAGACGCTTCTTGAAGGTTTTGAAGGCGCGCTGGGAGAGCAGGGCGCCGAGCTGCGAGGTGACGGTGGAGCGGAGGCTTTCGCGCAGGGAGGAGCTGACGAGCTTGGCTAGGCCCTCGGAGGCTTTGAGGGCGACGTTGCCGACAAAGCCGTCGCAGACGACGACGTCGGCGTGCCCGTTGAAGAGGTCGCGGCCTTCGACGTTGCCGATAAAGCGGAGGCTGGACTCGGCGCGGAGAAGGGGGAGGGTTTCGCGGGTTTGGGCGTTGCCCTTGGAGTCTTCTTCGCCGATGGAGAGGAGGCCGACGCGGGGGGCGGGGACGCCGAGCACCTCGCGGGCGTAAATGTTGCCCATCAGGGCGAACTGGATGAGGTTTTCGGGGTCCGAGTCGACGTTGGCGCCGACATCGAGCAGGAGCGAGGGGTTGCCGGGGGTGGGCAGCACGGTGGCGAGCGCGGGGCGATCGACGCCGGGGAGCATGCCGAGGACCATCTTGGCGGTGGCCATGGCGGCGCCGGTGTTGCCGGCGGTGAAGAAGCCGGCGGACTGGCCTTCGCGGACGCGCTTGAGGCCGAGACGCATGGAGGAGTTGGGTTTGGAGCGAAGGGCCTGCGCGGCCTTGTCGTCCATGCTGATCCACTCGGGGGCGTGGACGACGGAGATGGGGAGGCGTTCGCCGGCGAGGGCGGCCTCGAGCCGGGGGCGGACCTGGTCTTCCGGGCCGACCAGAACGACGGATACACCAAGTTTGCGGCAGGCCAAGATCGCGCCCTGAATCTCGGATTCAGGGGCGCGATCGGAGCCCATGGCATCGACTACGATCTCAGGCGGCATGCATGCGGCTCGGGGATGGATCGGTCTTCAGGCTTGCAGGGGAGGAAAACTCGATGCGGCGCTCGATACGATGGGCGGTGCGATGAGTGGGGGAGCTAGCTGGCTTCCTTGGTGGCAAGAACGGCGCGACCCTTATACTGCCCGCACTTCTCGCAGGCGCGATGGGGGAGCTTGCGCTCGCCGCAGTTGGTGCAGACGGAGACGCCGGTAGGGGTAAGGAAGTCGTGGCTGCGGCGCTTGGCGGTGCGCTGCTTGGAGTGACGCCGTTTCGGATTCGGCATGGGTGGATCCTTTCCGCTGGGTGAGGGTGTACCCCTCCCCGATAACTTGCCTAAGATCTTGAGAGCACGTGGCTTGGATATGAGCCGAAGGGGGCCTCAGATCGAGGTCTCAGGACGAAAGCTTGGCGGCAAGACCGGACAAAGCACTCCATCGGGGATCGGAGGGAGATCGGTCGTGACCGCAGGGTTCCGTATTGAGGTTGGCGCCACAGTGCTGGCAGAGCCCTTTGCAGTCCTCGGAGCAGAGCGTCCGGTTGGGCAGGGAGAGCAATACCTGCTCGCGCACAACATCACCGAGCGCGAGCCCGCTGGCACCATAATACCCGATTTCCGTCTCTTCCTCGGAGATTGCGCGTTCGCCGGTGTCGGGATCGGCATCTTCTGGCCGAAAGATGAGGTCGAACTCGCCGGTGAGGTGCTGGGGCACGGGATCGAGACAGCGGGCGCACTCGACGGTGAAGTCGCCCTGGTAGCCGGCGCGGAGGCGAATGTCTTCGACGACCTCCTTGTGCCCGCGGTGTTCGAGCAGGAGTTCGGCGCGGCCTTCCACGGCGACGGGGCCGGTCTGGATGAGGCCGTTGGTGTAGTCGAGGGCGCCGGCGGGGAGGTCGACCTTGATCTCGAAGGGTTCCTTGTACAGATCGGCGGGCGTAATGAGGGAGGCCACGTAGACATTTTCTCACGGCTGCACACGGGAGGCGGGCTTAGGCTCGAGGCATGAACGTGGCCCCGAGCACGCCAGGACGCCGGTTCTTGTGGCATCTGGGCCGCGGCCTGCTCTGGGTGGCGATCGGTTGTGGAGTGGTAGGGACGGCGCTGGGACGAAGCGTGTACAGCTACATGGGGCCGGGCCGGTCGCCGGTAGGCACGGCGCTGACGGCAGCGCTGTTCTTCGTGGGAGCTGGAGGCCTGGTGATCTGGGTCTAGCGATGATGTTGCTGGCCGCCTGGCTCGAAGAACGGGAGTTTCCGACGCGCCTGCGCTAGGCGAGGGCGGATGGGAACCGTGGTAAGAAGAGGCGGATGGAGGCGATGCCGGCGGCGCCGGTGGCGAGGGCGGAGGGAGTGTTGGCGGGGGTGACGCCGCCGAGGGCGAGGACGGGGGTGGGGTGGGCGAGGCGGACGGCGGCGGCGAGGGCGGGGAGACCGAGCGCGGGCAGGACGGCGGTGCCGTGGACCACCTTGCCGAAGACGGGGCCGAAGAGCAGGAGATCCGGGCGGGCAGGCAGGATGGCGACGATCTCGGCCGGGGTGTGGACGGAGGCGGAGAGGAACGGTGGGGGGAGGCCAGCGCTGGCGAAGCGGGCGCGGGCGTGGGTAGCGAGGGAAGGCGGGATGGAAGAAGGGAGGTGGAGGCCGTCGAAGTGGGCTTCAAGGGCGAGCGTGAGGAGGGCTTCGGGCGAGAGGGTTTGGTGGCCGAGGTTGAGGAGCAGGCGAGGTGCGGTGCCGGGTGGGAGGGCGTGGCGAAGGGCGTGGGCGACGGCCCGGAGGTCTGCCGGGGGGAGGTCTTTTTCGCGCAGCTGGAGCAAGGGAACGGCGCTCTGCTGGAGGTGTTGGGCGAGGCGAATGAATGATGCCGCGGGGGCGGCGGGCGCAGGCTGCAGCGGCGGGGGGGCGGAGACTTTCGGTGCCGGAGGAGCGGGGTACTCTGGCTCGGATTGATGGGTTGGAAGAAGGTGGCGGTCCGTGATGGCGTAACGGAGGGACGGGGGCGGCACGGGGGAAGTGTATGCCGCGGGAGGGGGCAGGAGCGGTAGTATGAATGAAGAGTTTTACTGATGGACTGGTGGACTGCGTGTGTACACGGCGCAGATGCGCTGCCAGGGATGGTGATGGTGTGGTTGTTGCAGCGCTGCCGGAGTATCTGCCGTTGGAGGCGGGTGGCTGGCGGTGTCCACGGGCGGAGGGCGTGCCACCAGGGCGTGCGCAGCATCTCCGGACCCCACTCGAGTTTGCGGTGTAACCGAAGCAGGGAAGACGATCGCGCGCGATGAGTACTACCTACGATCTGATCGTGATTGGCTCGGGTCCTTCGGGGCAGCGAGCGGCCATTTACGGGGCCAAGCTGGGCAAAAAGGTCGCGCTGGTGGAGATGCGCGAGGTGGTGGGTGGCGCCTGTATCAGCACGGGGACCATTCCATCCAAGACGATGCGGGAGGCAGTGCTCCACCTTTCCGGGTACAACTACAAGTCGATCTACGGGATGAACTACCGGGTCAAGGAACGGATCACGATGGCGGACCTGGCGTTCCGGGTGCAGCACGTGATCAAGACCGAGATTGATGTGACGGAGGCGCAGCTGTCCCGCAACAACATCGAGGTCCTGGTGGGGACGGCGAGTTTTGAAGACTCGACGCACATCCGGGTGACGAACTCGCGCGGCTCGCAGGTATATGAGGGCAAAAGCATTATCATCGGCACGGGGACCAAGCCGGCGAGCTCGCCCAAGGTGCCGATCAACGGGACGACGATTGTGAACTCGGATCTGATTCTGGAGTTGAAGAATCTGCCGAAGACGATGATCGTGGTGGGCGGCGGCGTGATTGGCGTGGAGTACACGTGCATGTTTGCGGCGCTGGGTGTGCGGGTGACGCTGATTGAGCGGCGGCCGCGACTGCTGGAGTTTGCCGACCAGGAGATTGTGGAGGCGCTGAGCTACCACCTGCGCGACTCGCGCGTGACGATGCGGCTGAACGAAGAGGTGGAGTCGGTCGAGGAGCAGCCGGATGGCACGGTGATGGCGAACCTCGAGTCGAAGAAGAAGGTGCAGGGTGATGCGCTGCTCTACGCGGTTGGCCGGCAGGGCAACGTGGATGAGCTGAACCTCCAGGCGATCGGGGTGGAGTCGGACAATCGCGGACGCATTCCGGTGGACAAGGACTTTCGGACCAAGTGTCCGAACGTGTATGCCGTTGGCGATGTGATCGGGTTTCCGAGCCTGGCTTCAGTCTCGATGGAGCAGGGGCGCGTGGCAGCGGCGCGGGCGTTTGGCGATGACACGATTCTGTCGAACCCGAGCTTCTACCCGTACGGCATCTGGACGATCCCGGAGATCAGCTTTCTGGGCAAGACCGAGGAGCAGCTAACGGAAGAGGACGTACCGTACGAGGTAGGTGTGGCGTACTACCGGGAGATCGCCCGCGGGCAGATTCGCGGGGATACGACGGGCCGCCTGAAGCTGATCTTTCATCGCCAGAACCACACGATCCTTGGCGTGCACATCATTGGCGAGGGGGCGAGCGAGCTGTTGCACATTGGCCAGGCGGTAATGGCTTTGGGCGGGCGGCTTGACTATTTCGTCGATACTGTCTTCAACTACCCCACACTCGCCGAGTGCTACAAGGTGGCGGCGTTCAACGGGTTGAACCGGGTCAGCAAGTTCGATTAGGGCAGACCGGTTCCACCCGCAACGTAGAGCGGCGAGTTTGAGGACCAGACGATGGCAAAGACCATTGGCGTTATTCTTTCGGATCGGATTTTAACGGGTCTGGTTGCGGATCATGCGTTGCAGGGCCAGCCGCTGGCGTTTCCGGAGGATGACGGAGACGGAGACGGGCTGGTGGAGCTCCACGCCGACTTGCTGGTGGAGACGGTGTGCCAGCAGGTGACCAAGACCGAGGCGGGCGACGGCAAGATCGAGGCGATCGGGGTGGCGCTGCCTGGGTTGATCCGCAGTGGGGTCGTGGAGGAGTCGCCGAACCTGCCGCAGCTTAAGGGCGCGCGGGTAGGCGAGTTGCTGCAGGGCAAGCTCCGATCCAACGGCATTGTGGCGCCAGTGACCATTTTGAACGATGCAGACGGGGTGGCGGCGGGGCTGGCGGCGCAGCGGGGCAAGCTGGACAGCGTGATTCGGGTGTGGACGCTGGGCGTGGGGATCGGGTTTGGGCGGTATCCGTTTCTGCCGGGATGGTGGGAGGCGGGGCATTCCGTGGTGACGCTGGATGACAAGGAGCGTTTCTGCGGGTGCGGTGGGCGCGGGCACATGGAGGGCATCATGGGGCACCGGGCGATGCGTCTGCGCTTTCTGGATATGGAGCCGGAGGAGGTATTCGAGCTGGCGAACAAGGTGGATGCGAAGGGGTCGCCGGTGGACCATCGCTGCCTGGAGTTCAAGAAGCTGTGGCACAGGGCGCTGGCGGCGGCGACGGCGACGAGTATTCACCAGGATGGTGGGGGCAAGTTCTTCATCACGGGCTTTAACAGCCGGTTTGTGGACCTGAATATGCTGCGCGACTACCTGGGGCAGATGGTGAAGATGAGCCCACTGCAGGGGTACTCGATGGAGGTCGTGAAGGATCTGCCGGAGACGCGGATTGTGGGCGCGGCGATCATGGCGGAGCAGGCGGCCGGATTGAAGTAAGAGATGTAGGTTGAATGCTGGACGGGGCTCCGCGAGGGTGTGCGGGGCCCTTGATGCGTTTGGCCGCTAGTGCTGGCAGGTGGGGCAGAAGTGGGTGCCGCGGCCGCCGACGACGATCTTCTGGATAGGGGTGCTGCAGGTGCGGCAGGGCTCGCCGCCGCGGGCGTAGACGAGATGTTCGAGCTGGAAGAAGCCCGCGATGCCTTCGGCGTCGACGTAGTCCGAGACGGACGAGCCGCCGAGCTCGATGGCGCGGGCGAGGACGGTCTGGAGGGCGGCGCGGAGGGCGAGGAGCTCGCGGCGTGTGAGGCGGGCGGCCTGGCGGCGTGGGCGGATGCCGGCACGGGCGAGCGCTTCGTCGGCGTAGATGTTGCCGACGCCGTGGAGCAGCGACTGGTTGAGCAGGGCGGCCTTGATGGGGGTGCGGCGGTGGCGGAAGAGGGCGACGAAGTCGGCTTCGGGGATGGTGAGGGGCTCGGCGCCGGGACCGGCGTAGGGCTCGGTGTGGACGGAGAGGCGGCCAAAGCGGCGGGGGTCGACGAAGCGCAGTTCGCGGCCGCCGGAGAGGGAGAGGACGGCATGGGTGTGCGGGGGGAGGGGAACGGCGGGGTCGGCGACGAGGAGGCGGCCGGTCATGCCGAGGTGGACGAGGAGCTCGGCGGGGGCGCCGTCGGCGCGCGTGAGGGAGGCGACGACGGTTTTGCCGACGCGGCGGACGCGGTCGATGGAGGCGCCGGTGAGGACGTCGGCGATCTCGGCTTCGGGAGACTTGAAGGTTTGGGGTTTGCCGCTGGTCCAGACGGTGAGAATGCGCTGTCCGTGGACGCGGTCGTGGACGCCGTTGGCGACGGTTTCAACCTCGGGTAGTTCCGGCATGATCGATCTCCCGCAACCTCCAAGGGTAAAGCCTGGAGGGGCGAGGTGCGAGATGGCAGCGTTCGGTGGTGCGGCGGCTGGGCTGGCGAGGGGCTGTGGCTACGGGGTCGTTTTGTTGCAGCGTGCGGGACGCTCTAGTGGGAGCCGGCGAGCTTAGAGGGTGGCTGCGGGGGAGGGCTCGGTGACGGATTCGAAGGGAAGAAAGAGGGCAAAGACGGTGCCGGAGCTGCCGGGGGTCTGCCGGCTGTGGACGGCGAGCGAGCCGTGGTGGCGATCGATGATCTCGCGGGAGACCCACAGGCCGAGGCCGGTGCCGTTGACGCCCTTGGTGGTGTAGAAGGCCTCGCAGAGATGGGCGAGGGTGGTGGAGGACATGCCTTCGCCGGTGTCGGCGACGGTGATGCGGATGCCGGCGCGGCCGGTGCGCCAGTCCGTGCCTTCGCGGGAGCGGAGGCAAAGGGTGCCGCCGGTGGCGCGCATGGTGTCGAGTGCGTTGCCGATGAAGTTGCTGAGGACCTGGCGGATCTCGCCGTCGAAGCAGAGGACGGGCTTCTGGGGGCGATCGCGCCGATCGACGGTGACGCCGGAGTTGAGCAGGCGGCCGTGGAAGATGCCGAGGAGGCCGGAGACCAGATCGGAGATGAGGACGGGGACGGGGCGGGTGGACTGGCGGTAGAAGCGAAGGGTCTGGTTGGCGATGACCGAGACGCGGTGGAGTTCGGTTTCGGCTGTGTCGAGGTAGTCGCGGGCTTCCTCGAGGGCAGGGCTGGTGCGTGCGAGGTAGAGAAGGTTGGTGACGGCTTCGAGTGGATTGTTGATCTCGTGGGCGATGGAGGCGGCGAGGCGGCCGACCGCGGCGAGCTTTTCAGTCTTGATGAGAGCGGTTTCTGCGCGCTTCTGGTCGGAGACGTTGCGGGAGAAGATGACGATCCCGTTAGGGGTAGGGTAGGCCTCGAGCCGGATCCAGAAGTTGAGCGGCTCAGGATAGAAGCTCTCAAAGCTGACCGCGGTGCCTTGCTCCATGGTTCGGTGGAGATGCTCCCTGAAGGGAGAGCCTGCGGCAGCGGCGGCGGGAAAGCCTTCCCAAAGATTGGCACCAAGAAGCACGCCCTTGGGGTCATAGAGCTGCCGAGCGCGGGGGTTGAAGTAGGTGAGGTTCCACTCGCGGTCGACGGTGACGATGGCGTCGCTGGTGGAGGCGAGGATCTGGTTCAGCTCGGCGGAGACGCGCAGGATCTCTGCCTCGGCCTGCCGGGCAAGGACGAGCGATGTGTCTTCAAGGACCTTGTTGGCGACGGCGACGATGGTGTCGCCCTGGAAGACGGGGTACATGGCGTAGGTCCACCAGCGATCTCGCAGGACGCCGTTGACGAGGATGGGGATGAGGACGCCACGTTCACTGATGGATTCGCCACGGAAGAAGGCGCGGGCGAGGGGTGGGCCGGTGGAGCTCCAGGCCTCAGCCCAGACCGTGGAGCCGGGCGCGCCGAGGGCGTGGGGATGCTTGCCATGGAGGATGGCGCGGTACTCGTCGTTGTAGAGCAGGATGTGCTGCGGTCCCCAGTAGATGGAGCAGGCAAAGGGAGACGCCAGCATGAGGTTGACCGAGCAGAGCAGCGTTTCTGACCATGAAGCGATGGAGCCGAGCGGCGTATTGTGCCAGGGAAAGGCGCGAATGCAGCTGGACATGGTGCCGCTGCCCTGGATGCGGTTGGCAGCCAAGGGGGCGGGAAAGGGGCCAGCAGGGGGCCCGGCCGACTGCGGCTGGTGGGGAGGAGGCATGCCGTTGCAGCTACGCTAGCGCCGTGGCGGCGCAGGGAGCAATGGCTGATAGCACAAAGGTGGTAGCTGCGGGAGGTACAAACGGGTTACCGGGCCGGGCTGATGCGGAGGATCTCGTCGCCGGAGGCATAGAAGGCGCCGCCGCCGATGTCGTTGTGCGGGAGTTTGGCCCAGGTGACGTGGTCGTAGAGGAGGTGGTGGGCGCCGGCGGGGTCGGTGGAGAGGTCGATGAGGGTGGCGAGGACCTCCTGGCCGTCGGTGAAGACGATGCGGACGCGCCGGGCGGCGGAGTCGGGTGGGAGGCGCTGGAGGGCGCGGACCTCAGCTGGGGACATGCCCTTGGGATGCAGGGGCAGGCGGGTCGGCAGTATAGAATCGCGTGTGGGCCGAGGGTGTGCGAAGGACGCCGCCGAGGGCCGGGAGATCAGGTTTTTGGCTATCGAGCGCAGGTCGGCAGTGGTGTTGGGTGCCCAGTGGGGTGACGAGGGCAAGGGCAAGATCGTGGATGTGCTGAGCGAGCGCTTTGACGTGGTGGCGCGCTATGCGGGCGGCCACAATGCCGGGCACACGGTGATCATCTCGGGGAAGAAGTTTGTGCTGCAGCTGATTCCGTGTGGCGTGCTGCGGCCGGAGTGCAAGGGCGTGATCGGCAACGGCGTGGTGCTGGATCCGATGGCGTTTCTGAACGAGGTGAAGAAGCTGAAGGACGCGGGGCTGCCGGTAGATGGGCAGTTGTTTGTGTCCAACCGGGCGCAGGTGATTCTGCCGTACCACCGCATGATCGAGCTGGCGGCGGAGAACGCGCCGGGGCGGACCAAGATCGGGACGACGAGCCGCGGGATTGGGCCGGCGTATGAGGACAAGATGCACCGCAACGGGCTGCGCGTGGTGGACCTGCTGAACACGTCGCTGCTGCGGACGCACATCAACAACGCCTGCCATGAGAAGAACACCATCGCGCATGCGCTGTTTGGGACGGAGCCGCTGGACCCGAAGCAGATGTACGAGGACTACGCACGGGCGGCCGAGCAGCTGGCGCCCTTTGTGACAGACACGGCGGTGATGCTGAACGACGCGCTGGCGCAGGGGCAGCGTGTGATGTTTGAGGGGGCGCAGGGCGCGCTGCTCGATATCGACCACGGGACGTATCCGTTTGTGACGAGCTCGTCGGCGACGGCGGGTGGCGCGGTGACGGGGACGGGTGTGGGGCCGACCAAGATCGGGACCGTGATTGGGGTGACCAAGGCCTATGTAACGCGGGTGGGCGAAGGGCCGTTTCCGACGGAGATCAACGACTCCTCAGCGGACCTGCTGCGGGCGCGTGGGCAGGAGTACGGCGCAGTGACGGGGCGGCCGCGGCGCTGCGGCTGGCTGGACCTGCCGCTGCTGCGCTACTCCAACATGATCAACGGGACGGAGTGGTTGATTGTGACCAAGCTGGACGTGATGGATGAGTGCAAGGAGATTCCGGTGTGCACGCACTACCGCGTGAACGGCAAGCTGACGGATACGATCCCAGCGGACATGCGCGGCTATGACGTGATTGAACCGGTCTACACGACGATGGACGGATGGAACTGCTCGACCGAGGGCATCACGGAGTGGGAGAAGCTGCCGGCGGCGGCGCAGCGGTATCTGCAGTTTCTGGAGCGGGAGTCGGGCGCGCGGATCGCGATGGTCTCGACCGGGCCGGACCGGAACCAGACGATGGAGCTGTCAGCGTTTGCGGAGGCGCTTCCTCGATGAGCGCGGCTGGCGGGCTGGTGACGTTTACGGTGCGGATGCGCTTCAAGGCCGAGGACGCGGCGCGGGTGCGGGAGACGCTGAGCGCGCTGGCCGGACCTTCGCGCGAGGAGCCCGGCTGCCTGTGTTACATGCCGCATTTTGTCGATGGCGAGCCGGCGACGGTGTTGATCTATGAGCAGTATCGGGATGAGGCGGCGGTGGAGGCGCACCGGGCGACCGAGCACTTCAACCGATGGGCGATCGGCGGACTGTACCAGATGATGCTGGACCGGCAGGTGGAGACGCTGGTGGCGGTGTAGTTGCGCTGCGGGGATGAGGGCTCGGACCTCAGGGGTCCGGGCCCTCTTTCGTTGGAGCGGGCTCTAGTGCAGAACCGCGACGCCGTAGGGGGGCAGGGTGAGGGTGCTGGTGGCAGCTTGGCCGGAGAGGGCGTCGGTCATGGGGGAGGGCAGCGTGATGGGTGTGGGGGCTGCGTTGTAGTTGGTCAGAATGAGGACCTTTTTGGCTGGGGTGCTGCCTGCAGATGGGCTGGAGCGGATCGCGGCGTCGATGCCGGCGGGGAGGTCGGGGAGGACGGGTGCGAGGCCGGAGTCGGTGAGCATCCAGGCAGTGGCCTTCTCGAGTGAGGCGGGGTCGAGGGTGGCGGCGATGTAGGTGATGGAGCCCTTGCCGACGCGGCGGGTGACGGCGGCGGGCTGGTTGTCGAGCCAGCCGTTGGAGGGGCCGTAGCGGAGGAGGACCTTGGTCTCAGGAGAGAGCGAGCCGAGTTGCTCGGCCCAGAGCGTGGAGGTGCCGGCGCCCCAGTCGCCGGTGGTGGGGACGGGCTTCTCGAGGGCGTAGAACTGTTCGACGCGGGCGCCGAGGAGCCTGGCGAGAGGACCGGGCTGGCGCTCGGGCCAGAGGGAGTTGTCCTCGTCTTTCATGGCGGAGCGCGGGGTGAGGACGAGGTGGCCACCGTTCTGGACGTAGCTTTCGAGGTTGTGGGCGGCCTCGGGGGTAAGGACGTTGAGGGCGGGGGCGACGACGAGCTTGTACGGCGCGAGCGGGGCGGTGTCGGCGACGATGTCGACTGAGCGCAGGGCCTGCTGGAGCGGGCGGTAGTAGGCGAGGAGCGCGTCGATGGGGTTGAAGGCCTTGTTGTGTCGCTGCCAGTTGATGGCCCAGCGGGAGGGATAGTCGTTGAGGATGGCGGCATCCGCGTGGACGGTGGTGCCATCGAGCAGGGGCGCGGCTTTTTCGAAGTCGGCGCCAATCTGTTCGACCTCGGTATAGAGCGGGACGGGGGTGCCGTCGGCGCCGACGAGGACGCCGTGGTACTGCTCCTGGCCGTTGAGGGCGGAGCGCCATTGCCAGTACTCGACGGCCTCGGCGCCATGGCCGATGGCGTTCCAGGCCATGGCGCGGACCTCGCCCTTGTTGAGGGCGTTGTTGTCGGGCGACCAGTTGACGAAGCCGGGCTGCGTTTCCATGACCCAGAAGTTCTTGCGCAGGAAGCCGCGGGTGAGGTCGTGGGTGGCGCCGTTGCGCGCGGGGTCGAGATGGCCGGTGCCGATGTAGTCGTCCCAGGAGGCGAGCGAGAGATCCTGCGCGACGGTGTACTGGTCGAAGGCGTCGAACCAGCCCATCATGTTGGTGGTGATGAACATGCGTGGATCGACGGTGCGCTTGAGGATGTCGAGCTGGTTGCTCTGGTAGGAGCGCCAGGTGTCGGAGACGAACTCCTTCCAGTTGAGCAGGAGGCCGGGGTTGCCGTAGGTCTCCTCTATGGGGATTTGATCCCAGTTTTGATACGTTTCGCTCCAGTAGCTGGTGGTCCAGCGAGTGTTGAGGTTATCGAGCGTCCTGTACTTGGCCTTGAGCCACTGCTGGAACTGCGCGTCGGTAGCGGGGCCGTAGCTTTCGTTGCCGTACTCGTTGTCAATCTGCCAGCCAATCACGTCGGGGTCGTGGCCGAAGCGGTTGGCGAGTTGCGTGGTGATGGTGCGGCAGAGCTCGCGGTATTTGGGGTCGGACCAGTCGAACTGCGTGCGGTTGCCGTGCTCGTCTTTGCGGCCGTCTTCCTTGGTGCGGAGGGTGGAGGGGTACTTCTGGGTGAGCCAGGCGGGGGGTGCGGCGGAGGGTGTGCCGATGACGACGGCGATGCCGTGCTTCTCTGCCGCGCGAATGGCGCGGTCGAGCCAGTCCAGCTGGAAGTTGCCCTCGGTGGGCTCCATGGTGGACCAGGCAAACTCACCGACGCGGACGAGATGAATGTGGGCCTGCTGCATGAGGGCGAGGTCGGCGTCCCAGCGGGATTCGGGCCACGCTTCGGGGTACCAGGCGGCGCCGAGCAGGAGTGGTGGCTTGTGCGGCGCGGGCGGGATGGGGGCCTGGGCCGTGGCAAAGATGGAGGTGGCGGCGAGGGTGAGAGCGAGGCGACGAAGCGGACGCGTGCGCGGCATGGCGGCTCTTTCGGAAGCGAGATTTCTGGACGGGACCACTCTACGCCGGCAGTTCGAGGACCGGCGGGGAGAGAGCTTCGTCGGTAAAGGATCGGGCGGCAAGCGAGCGCAACTCCGGGAGGACGTCGCCGAGGGAGACAGGGGCGGCGGAGCGGGTGCCGAGCGCGAAGTAGAGCTTGCGGTAGAGAGTGTAGAGCTGCCCGTAGACTTCGGCGGCTGCGGGGCGCGGGGTGAAGACGCGGTGCGAGGGACAGATGCGATCCTGACCCTCATGGATGGAGGAGAAGAGGCCGGCGGCGACGCCGGCGAGGATGCCGGAGCCGATGGAGGTGGGCGGTGCAGAGGGCACGAGGACGGGCTTGTTGAGGACGTCGGCGTAGACCTGGTTGAGCACGGGGTTGTGCTGCGGGATGCCGCCGGCGTTGATAACGCGCTCGATCGGGACGCCGCCTTCGGCAAGACGCTCAAGGATGATGCGGGTGTGGAGGGCTGTGCCTTCGATGGCGGCGAAGAGCTCGTCCTGCGCGGTGTGGAGCAGGTTCCAGCCCAGGGTGACGCCGCCGAGCTCGGAGTTGACGAGGACGGTGCGGTCGCCGTTGTCCCAGGTGAGGCGAAGGAGGCCGGTCTGCGCGGGACGGTAGTGCTCGAGGCCGACGGAGAGCGCTTTGACATCGGTGCCGGCGCGTTTGGCGATGGCTTCGAAGATGTCGCCGACGGCGGAGAGGCCGGCTTCGACGCCGACGAGCGCGGGGTCGACCGAGCCGGGAACGACGCCGCAGACGCCGGGGATGAGACCGACCTCCGGCGCCATGGCGATGATGCAGGTGGAGGTGCCAACGACGTTGACGACGTCGCCGGGGCGGCAGCCGGCGCCGAGGGCGTCCCAGTGGGCGTCGAACGCGCCGACAGGGATGGGGATGCCGGCACGCAGGCCGAGCTTCTGTGCCCACTCCGGTGACAGATGGCCGGCGAGGTGGTCGGAGGTGAGGATGGGGCTGGAGAGCTTGTCGCGCACGCCGGCGAGGAGAGGGTCGAGCGCGACGAGGAAGTCTTCTGGTGGGAAGCCGCCCCAGCGCGGGTTCCAGAGCCACTTGTGCCCCATGGCGCAGACGGAGCGCTGGACTTGCGCGGGTTTCGTGACGCCGGAGAGCGTGGCGGCGACCATGTCGCAGTGCTCGAGCGCGGTGGCGAAGCGGTCGCGCTTGTCGGGGTTGTTGCGGAGCCAGTGGAGGAGCTTGGCCCAACCCCACTCGTGCGAGTAGACGCCGCCGCACCACTCGATGGCTACGAGTTGGCGCTCGTGGGCGAGGGCGGTGATCTGCTGGGCTTCGCGGAGGGCGCGGTGGTCGCACCAGAGATAGTAGTCGTCGAGCGGCTGGAGGTGTTCGTCGACCGGGATGACGGAGGAGCCGGTTGTGTCGATGGCGATGCTGGCGACGGTTTGGCCGTCGATGCCGGTTTCGGCGAGGACCTTGCGCGTGGCCTCGACGAGCGCGCTCATCTGGTCGGCATGGGACTGTGTGGCGAAGTCGGGATCGGCGCGCTTGCGATGGAGCGGGTAGCTTGCGGAGGCCGTGCCGAGACGGCCCTGCTCGGTGTCTAGCAGGGTGACGCGTGTGCTGAGGGTGCCGAAGTCTACGCCTGCGACGATGCCCACTGGAGCGGATCTCCTTCGATGTGTAACGGATGAGGATCGACGTTAGCGGAGGGGAATATCGATGACCTCGATGGTGAGGGGCGGCACGGTGTGTTGCCAGCCGGAGCCGGTGACGCGGGTGGTGGCGGTGGTGGGATGGATGAGGTCTGGTGTGTCGATGGTGTTGGTGGCCTCGTAGGTGGCGGCGTGGAGGCTGGAGACGGAGGCTGCCTTTGTTCCGGAGACACCGGCGAGATCGATCGCGAGCGGCTGTGGCGCGCTGGAGGCGTTGACCAGCTTGAGGTGGAGCATGTTGTCTTTGCCGCCGGTGGTGGCGGAGAAGAAGAAGCGGGGGTTGGCGCCGGTAAGCGAGGTCTTCGGTGTGCCTGTGCCGAGGTGGCCGGCGAAGAGTGACTGCGCGTAGAAGCTAGGCGAGCCGAAGGAGCGGCTGGCGTTGAAACCGATCAGGTTGGTGTACCACTGGCCGGCGCCGGGGTTGACGTTGATCAGCAGCGGCGCGTAGCTGGACATGATGATGAGGTCGGCGTTGCGTTCCATGCCGGTCATCCAGGCGGCGTCGGCCAGGGTGGCGCCGAAGTTGGGTGTGGGTGTGCCGGAGAGCGTGGCCCACTCACCGACGAAGATCTTGGGGCCGGTGCGTGGGGCGTCGTCGTAGTGGTGGACGAAGTCGAGCATCTCCCCGACGGGCTTGTAGTAGTGGTCGTCGAGGACGTCCGGCTGCGTGATGGGCGTGGTCTCTTTGACCGGAACGGTGGCGATCAGCTTGTACTGCGGGTACCTGGTGTGGAGTGCCTCGGCGAACTGCGCGAAGCGGGCGTCGTAGGAGCCGGATTTGTCGAACTGATCTTCGTTGCCGACCTCGATGTAGTGAAGCGGAAAAGGCGCGGGGTGGCCGTCCCTGGCGCGCTGCGCGCCCCACTTGGTGTCGGTGGAGCCGGTGACGTATTCCACCTCGTCGAGGGCGGCCTGCACGTAGGGCTGGAGATCGGCGCCGGGCGTGATGTGGGCGCCCTTGAGCGAGTAGCCGGCGTATACGGCGAGGATGGGCTCGATGTGCAGATCTTCGGTCCACTCGAGGAACTCGAGCAGGCCCATGGCGTCGGTGGACCAGTAGGTCCAGGGTGCCTGGTGGCCGGGGCGATCGACCATGGGGCCGATGGTTTCCTTGAAGTTGTACCAATCCTTGAGCTCATCGCCTTCGAGGTAGTTGCCGCCGGGCAGACGGAGGAAGGTGGGGTGCAGCTGCGCCATCTTCTCCATGAGGTCGGGCCGGAAGCCGCCGGGGCGGTTGTGATACGTGGGCGGCAGCAGTGAGACAAGCTGGAGGTTGAGCGTGCCGGGGTGCGCGAGCAGCAGTTCGAGGTGATAGTCAGAGCCGGCCGTGGCCTTGCCGGAGATCTGCAGGGCGAAGGTGTAGGGCTGCCAGTCGCCGGCCTTGAGCGGGACGGCGGTGCTGGCCACCACGGCGCCGGTGCGATCACTGACGAGCTGGACCGTGAGCGCACCGACGCCGGCGTCGGAGGCTTTGGCGTAGAAGGAGCCCTTGAGCGGCTCGCCGGGTGTGAGGCCCATGCCCCAGAAGCCGGTGTTGCTCAGGCCGGCCTCGTTGCCGGGGGAGGCAGTGGTGACGGTGAGCTTGATGCTGGTGGGCAGGGCCTTCGAGGGACCGGCCTCCTTGTCGAGCGCGGAGGTCGCCTGGCTGGTGCCGCGACGGACGAGATCCCAGTGCTGCACGCCTTCCCAGCTGGCGCGGAAGGTGCGGTTGTTGACGAGTTCGGGATAGAGGCCGCCGTCAAAGGCGTGGTTGATCTCCTCGGTCATCATGCCGTAGAGCATGGGGCTGACGGGCGAGACGATCTGCGCGGGATCGATGGTGAGGTGGGCGGGCGTCTGGGCCTGCAGGGCGGCCAACGCGGGGGCGAGGACGGCAAGGGACGCGAGCGCGCGCAGGCAGCGGGTGGTGGCGGGGCGTGCGGCGCGGGCAGGGCGAGAGTGCGGCATGCAGAGGGCCTCCGGGGCTGGGAAGCAGGCGACGACAGGGCGTGGAGCGCGCGGAGTTTTGCGAGCGTGTCGGGCGGAGCTTTCCAGAACACAGCGGATCATAACGCAGGGTTCCGCTGGCTGGCCGATGCGGGCGCTGGAGTCTGCGCAGGACGTGGCGGGTGGGCGCCTGTTTGCCTGGCGGGCTTCGCTGTGCCGGGGCAAAGCTGCTACCTTGGCGTGGCGTGATGAGGGCAGGGGAGAGGACAACCATGAGCCAGGGAACAAAGGTGCACGGCACGCACGAGGTGTGGTTTGTGACGGGGAGCCAGCACCTGTACGGACCGGAGACGCTGGAGAAGGTGGCCGCGAACTCTCGCGCGGTGGCGGGCGCGCTCGATGCTGCGGCGGCGATGCCGGTGCGCGTCGTGTGGAAGCCGGTGGTGAAGACCGAGGAGGAGATTCTTGGGGTGTGCCGGGAGGCGAGCGTTGCGCCGGCCTGCGTGGGCGTGGTGCTGTGGATGCACACGTTTTCGCCGGCGAAGATGTGGATCGCGGGCCTGCGCGCGTTGCGCAAACCGTTTCTGCACCTGCACACGCAGTTCAATCGCGAGCTGCCGTACGGCGCGATCGATATGGACTTTATGAACCTGAACCAGGCGGCGCACGGCGACCGCGAGTTCGGCTTCATCACGGCGCGGATGCGGCTGCCGCGCAAGGTGGTGGTGGGCTACTGGGGCGATGCCGCGACGGTGGACGAGATTGCCGGATGGACGCGGGCGGCGGTGGGGTGGCATGCCTCACAGCACCTGAAGGTGGCGCGGTTTGGCGACAACATGCGCAACGTCGCTGTGACGGAGGGCGACAAGGTAGAGGCGCAGCGGGTGTTTGGCTGGACGGTTTCGGGCTTTGGCGTGGGTGACCTGACGGACCGGATGGCGGCCTTCTCGGAGGCGGAGGTCGCTGAGTTGGTTGGAGTCTATCGGGCCGAGTACACGATCGCGCCGGAGCATGACCGGGCGGAGTCGCTGACGGTTGCGGCGCGTATCGAGCTGGGGCTGCGGGCGTTTCTGACGGAGGGCGGCTTTGGCGCATTTACCGATACGTTTGAGGATCTGCACGGGCTGCGGCAGCTGCCGGGCATCGCGACGCAGCGGCTGATGGCCGATGGCTTCGGCTTTGGCGGCGAGGGCGACTGGAAGACGGCGGCGCTGGTGCGGTTGATGAAGGTGATGGCGGGCGGTCTGCCCGGCGGCACCAGCTTTATGGAGGACTACACCTACGACTTCGCGGGTGGGCCTGCGGCGTGGAAGGTGCTGGGCGCGCACATGCTCGAGATCTGCCCGACGATCGCGAAGGAGAAGCCTTCGCTGGAGGTGCACCCGTTGGGCATCGGCGGCAAGGAGGATCCGGTGCGGCTGGTCTTTACCGCGCCTGCCGGGCCGGCCGTGGTGGCGACGATCGTGGACATGGGCAATCGCTTCCGGCTGATCACCAACGAGGTGGACGTGGTGGAGCCGGCGGAGGCGCTGCCCAAACTGCCGGTGGCGCGGGCGATGTGGGTCCCGAAGCCTGATTTGAAGGTGGCGGCGGCGGCGTGGATCTATGCCGGGGGCGCGCACCACACGGGCTTCAGCCAGGCGCTGCGGATCGAGCACCTCCAGAGCTTTGCGGAGATGGCCGGGATCGAGCTGGTGCAGATTGACGGCGAAACACGGATTGACCGGCTGCGGCGGGAGCTGGTGTGGAGCGAGGCAGCCTTCCGCTGAGGTAGGCTGTGCCGAACGGACGGAGGCGGATGATGCTGTTGGCGGAGCTGCGGGCGGCGGTGCTGGAGGCGAACCTGGAGCTGGTTCGGCGCGGGCTGGTGCTGTACACGTTTGGGAACGCGTCCGGCGTGGACCGCGAGCGGGGGCTGGTGGTCATCAAGCCCTCGGGCGTGGACTACGACGCGCTGCGGCCGGAGCACATGGTGGTGACGGACCTCGACGGAAAGATCGTGGATGGCACGCTGCGGCCGTCGTCAGATCTGGACACACACACGCTGCTCTACCGGGAGTTTACGGAGATTGGCGCGGTGGTGCACACGCACTCGGAGTTTGCGACGAGCTTTGCGCAGGCAGGGATGGCCATACCCCCGTTTGGGACGACGCACGCGGATTACTTCTACGGGCCGGTGCCGGTGACGGAGCCGCTGTCCGACGAGGCGATCGGTGGACGGTATGTGCACGAGACGGGAGTGGCGATCGTGCGTCGCTTTCGGGAGGGTGCGGGGATCGATCCGTTTGCGGTGCCGGCGTGCCTGGTGGCAGGGCATGCGCCATTTGTTTGGGGGCAGACGCCGGACAAGGCGGCGCACAACGCGGTGGTGCTGGAGGCGGTGGCGCGGATGGCCTACCGGACGATTGGGCTCCAGGCCAACGCGGCGGAGGTGTCCCGGGCGCTGCTGGACCGGCACTACTTCCGCAAGCACGGGGCCACTGCGACCTATGGGCAGGGTGAGCCGGTCTAGCGCCGAGGCTGTGGCGGAGTTTGCCGGCGAGGCGCTCTAGGATTAGGTGTAGTCGAGCACGTCGCGGGCGTCGCAGAGGATCTGGACGGCCTGCCGATTGGCCTGTTTGTCCGCCCGAGGGCGCCAGAAGCGGCCCTTGATGAGGTAGGCCATGGCGTGCTCGAGGGTGGCGGCTGCCTGCTCGCGGTGGGCGGAGGTGGTCTGGATCTGCTCCGGGGCGAGCAGCAGCACATTGCGCGGCGCTGCGGAGGAGGTGGACTGCGCTGGCAAGGGGGCCCGTGTGCTCATACTCGTGAGGGTACCGTTACGCTCCGCACCTGGAGATAACTCCTTTGGGTGAGATGGAGAACGAAAGTTGGTAGACCTGCGCGGGCGCGGTGGGCGGTTGGCCGGAGATTGGGCCGGGGGGCTAGGATGGGGGGCCTACCAGGGCTGGAGGATGCGCGGGGATGGTTAAGGGTCGGCTGGCTTTGATGATGTTTTTGGAGTTCTTTGTGTGGAGCGCCTGGTACGTGACGCTGGGCACGTGGTTGAGTCAGCGACTGCACTTCACAGGGGGGCAGGTAGGGTTGCTGGCGGGGACGACGGCTGTGGGCGCGCTGCTGTCGCCATTTCTGGTGGGGTGGGTGGCGGACGTGTTTCTGCCGGCACAGGTGGTGTTGGCGCTGCTGCATGGGGTGGGCGCGGTGCTGCTGTTTCTGGCTTCAGGCCAGACGCACTTTGGGCCCCTATATGCGTTGATCCTGCTGTATGCGCTGTTCTTTATGCCGACGCTGTCCCTGGTGAATGCGATTGCATTTCGGCACCTGGCGGACCTGAAGCGGGAGTTTGGGCCAATCCGGGTGATGGGGACCCTGGGGTGGATCACGGCGGGGCTGACGGTGGGGGGGCTGGGGGTGGAGGACACGGCGTTGCCGATGCGGATGGCGGCAGGGGTGAGCGTGCTGCTGGCCTGCTACGCGTGGACGCTGCCGGCGACGCCGCCGAGGGCGGAGCGGCGGGGCTTCAACCTGGAGGCATTTGCGCCGGCTGAGGCACGGGCGCTCTTTAAGGAGCGATCGTTCACGGTGTTTGTGCTGGCGTCGTTTCTGATCTGCGTGCCGCTGCAGTTCTACTACGCGATGACCAACCTGTTTATGAACCAGGTGGGCCTGACGAATGCCGCGGGCAAGATGACGGGCGGGCAGATGAGCGAACTGGGCTGCATGCTGCTGATCCCGTGGTTCTTTAAGCGCTGGGGCGTGAAAGGGATGCTGGCGGCTGGGATGACGGCGTGGGTGGTGCGCTACCTGTGTTTCGCATTTGGGCGGCCGGGGGACGGCATGTGGATGTTGTGGCTGGGCATTGCTCTCCATGGCATCTGCTATGACTTCTTCTTTGTAACAGGGCAGATCTATGTGGACGGCAAGGCACCGGCGGGGATGCGGAGTGCGGCGCAGGGGATGATCACGCTGGTGACCTACGGGGCCGGGATGTTTGTTGGCTCGTGGATCTCGGGCGCGGTGCTGCAGCGGTATGCGCTGCCGGTGGTGAACGGGGTAGTGGGGCATGACTGGCGGCCGATGTGGCTGATTGCGGCGACCATCGCGGCGATGGTGCTTGTGGGATTTGTGCTGCTGTTTTCGGACGCCAGCGTGGACAAGGTGGTGGAGGATGAGCCAGCGCTGGGACTGGCCGAGGCGGTGCCGGACGGGGTGTAAGGGGAGGCCCCTCCCTACCGTGGGAGGGATGGGAGCTTCAGGGTACCGAGCAGCGCAGGGTGATTGCGCCACGGGGCAGCATTGACTGTGGGCGCGTGCCCTGGCGGATGCTAGCTATGGGCCAGTTTGCGGCGGGCACGGGCGACGGTATAGAGCGGGCGGAGGGCGACGGCGATGGCGACGCTGCGGGTGAGCGGAAGCCACTCCCGTTCCGAGAAGTGGCGGGCGGCCTCACGAAAGCTAAGGCCAGCTTTGCGACAGCGGAAGTCCTGCCACCTGACCCAGAGGGGCCGGTTACGGAAGAACTCCTGGAGCTGAAGAGGGGAGAGCTCGGGCATACCTTGCAGCCGGCGCACGACGTTGAGGTCGACGCCGCGCCGTGCATAGTCCTCAAGCGGCGTGATCTTGCGCGTGGTCTCAGATGGTCCGTGGAGGCGGTATTCGACGAGCGGGACGGGGTTGCACCGGATCATGAAGCCGGAGGTGACCACGCGGCCCCACAGGTCACGATCTTCGAACTTAATAGGGCGATAGCCGCCGGCGGCGAGGATGTCAGTGCGGCGCATGAGGACCGTGGAGTGGATGAGCTCAAGAAAGCAGGCGGGGCGGAGCTCGCGACGGCCCTTGTCGACATCGACGGCGTTGGCGGAGGTGCCGAAGCGCTTGCCGTGGGAGTTGATAAAGAAGCCGAAGCTGGAGACCACGCTGCATTCCGGATGGCGGAGCAGGAAGGCCAGCTGGCTTTCGAGCCAGTGCGGGAGGGCGCGGTCGTCGTGATCGATGTGGGCGACGAGCTCGTGTTGTGCGGCGTGGAGGGCGCAGTTGAGGGCGGCGGCAGGACCGCGGTTGGGCTGGCGGACGACCCTGATGCGCGGATCGGACTGTTCGAGCTGCTGGAGGATGCTTTCGGTGCGATCGGTGGAGCCGTCGTCGACGATGACGAACTCGAAGTTGCGGTAGCTCTGCTCGAGGACGCTGCGGGCGGCATCTTCGAGGAAGCGCTCCCCGTTGTAGACGGTCATGAAGACCGACACAGGCGGGCGCTGGGGAAGAACGGCGTCAGAGGAGCCCCGGGGGGCGGACCAGAGGGGCGTTTCAGCGCTCGTGCCGCCGGCGGTTTCCATGTGGCAGAATAGTAGCGCCAAATAGGGAAAGGGCGGAGGGAAATGTTCTGGAGGGGGTGGGGGGTGCTTCGCTCTACTCGGGAGGGACGCACGGACGGGAGCAGCGCGGGTGAGGGCGAGGCAAGATCAACAGCAAAGGCAGATCGACGGCAAGGGCAGGAGCAGGTCCTTGGCTTCGCTCAGGATGACAGCTGAAAACCAGCAACAGCAACAGCAGTGCAGCGACGCAATGGAAAGCGAGAGCGACCGCCACTGTTTTGGGTGGGGCTGCTCTCGCTTTGGTTGCTGCTGAGGTGCGGGTGGCTTCGTCTTGCGGAGGGCTACTGCCAGCCGCCGCCGAGGGCGCTGTAGAGGTTGACGAGGGTGAGGGCTTCACTCTGCTGGGCGCTGGCCAGGTTGAGCTGGGCGGTGAAGAGATTGGTGTCGGTTGTGAGGACTTCAAGGAAGGAGGTGGAGCCGCCCTGGTAGCGGACGCGGGCGAGCCGGGTGGCGTCCTGCGCGGAGGCTACGAGCTTTTCCTGCTCGACACGGGCGGTGCGCTGCTTGTTGACGGCGATGAGGGCGTTCGAAACGTCGCGGAGGCCGGTGAGAATGGAGCGCTGGTAGGTGGCGATGAGCTCATCTTTCTGGCGCTTGGAGAGCTCGTACTGTCCGGAAAGCCTGCCGCCCTGGAAGATGGGTTGGGCGAGGGAGCCGATGCCGTAGATGGTGCGGCCGGAGGGATCGAAGAGGTTGGACCAGTCGTTGCCGCCGACGCCGCCGGAGGCAGAGATGGTGAGCTGGGGGAAGAACTGGGCGCGGGCGACACCGATCGCAGCGTTGGCGGCGCGCAGCTGGGCCTCGGCCTGCTGGATGTCGGGCCGGCGCTCAAGCAGCTGCGAGGGGAGACCGGTGGGCAGGTCTTCGGGCGGCGGCGCGAGGGCGGCGGGATCCGTGTGGGCGACGGGACCGGGCGTTTGACCGAGGAGCAGGCGGAGGGAGTTTTCTCCCTGCTGGATCTGCTGCTCGAGCTGCGGGATGGTGGAGGAGGCGGTGAAGAGAAGCTGCTCGGCCTGGCGGACGTCGGAGAGGGGAGCGGCGCCGCCCTGCTCGAGCGTTTGGGTCAGCTTGAGGGAGTCCTGGCGGACCTTAAGGGTGCGTTGGGAGATGGCGAGCTGATCGTCCAGCGTGCGCAGCTGGAAGTAGGTGGTGGCAACCTGCTGGACGAGCGAGAGACGGACGGCGCGCTGCGCCCACTCCTGCGCGAGGAGAAGATCTCGCTGCTGCTGGGTCTGCTTGCGATAGATACCCCAGAAGTCAGGCGTCCAGGCTGCCATGAGGTTGAAGGAGCCGAAGGCCAGTGGGCTTTCGACGTTGAAGCCGGTGTTGCCGGGGATGTCGGCGCCGATGCCGGAGCCACCGACGTTGAGGGTGGGGAACTGGTTGGCGCGGGTGATGCGGACCTGCTGCTGCTGCTCGAGAACGCGCTCGGCGGCGACGCGGAGGTCGAGGTTGTTGGCGAGCGCGGTGGTGATGAGCTGCTGAAGCTCGGGCTCGCGGAAGACCTCGGCCCACTTCTTGTCACCGAGGGAGGTGGCAGGATCGGAGGAGACGGAGGTGTTGTCGGCCCCGCGGAAGTCCGGCGCGGTAGGAACCGTGGGCCGGGTGTACTTGGGACCGACGTTGCAGCCGGTGGTGGCGAGGGCAGCGAGAAGGGCAGCGGAGAGAAGAGCAGGGCGAGCGAAGTACATTATGCGTGGCCTCCTTCGAGCTGTTGGCGGGCCATTTGGGGTTGGGGCTTGTGTTCGGTGGAGGTGGAGGAGCGTGCAGCGTCGTCGGCGTCTTCGTGCTCGGGCTCGTGGGTGGAGTCCATGGTGGTGCCCTTGCCGCCCCTGCCGAAGCGATGCGAGAGGTACTCGACAACGGCGAAGGTGACAGGGACCATGAGGATGCCGATGACGCTGGCGAGGAGCATGCCACCGATGACGACGGTGCCGAGAATGCGGCGGGAGACAGCGCCTGAGCCGGAGGCGGTCCAGAGTGGGAGGCAGCCGAAGATGAAGGCCAGCGCCGTCATGATGATGGGGCGGAAGCGAAGGCGAGCGGCGCTGAGTGCGGACTCCGAGATGCTTTTGCCGGATTTGTAGTTGGAGACGGCGAACTCGACGATGAGGATGGCGTTCTTCGCGGATAGCCCGATCAGCATGATGAGGCCGATGGTGGCGAAGATGTCGTTCTCAAGAGCGCGCAGGGAGAGGGCGAGGTAGGCGCCGAGGATGGCGACGGGGGTGGAGAGAAGGACGGAGAAGGGCAGCGTCCACGACTCGTACAGGGCAGCAAGGATCAGGAAGACGAAGAGGAGCGAGAGGGCGAAGACGGCCCAGGAGGGCACACCCTGTTCGGCCGCCTGTTCCTGGTAGGAGATGCCGGAGTAGGCGAACCCCATCTCCTTCGGCATGGTCTGCTTGAAGACCTCTTCGAGGGCATGGCGGACCTGGCCGGAGGAGTAGCCCGGTGCGGCAGCGATGTTGAGCTGGGCGGCGGGGTACTCGTTCCAGTGGAGGATGAACTCCGGACCGGTGATCTGGCGGGTGTGGACGAGCGAGCCGAGGGGGACTTGGGAGCCGTTGGCGGAGCGGACGTAGAACTTGTTGATGTCGGCTATGTCAGTACGGGAGGTGCCTTCGGCTTCGACAAACGTCTGCCACTGGCGACCGAAGCGGTTGAAGTAGTTGACAAGGTAGCCGCCCATGAAAGTACCCATGGTCGCGTAGACGTCCGAGAGGGAGACCTGCTGCTGAACGACGCGTTCCTGATCAACGTCAGCGTAGATCTGCGGGACGGCGGGGAGGTACGAGGGGATGGCGCTGGCGATCTCCGGGCGCTTGGAGATCGCACCGAGGAAGGCATAGAGGTTCTTGGTGAGGGCGGTGGGTTCATCGGCGCCGGAGCGGTCCTGGAGGATCATGGTGACGCCGCCGGAGGTGCCGATGCCGGGGATGGCCGGGGGCGGGAAGGTGAAGGCGAGACCGCCACCGATGCCGCCGAGCTTTTGGCGGAAGGCGGCCTGGATGGCGCCGACCTGATCTTCCTTCGAGGTGCGGTCGTCCCAGGGCTTGAGCGTGACGAAGAAGAAGGCGGTGTTGGTGCTTTGGGTCTGGGTGAGGAGCGAGAAGCCGTTGACGTTAATGACGCTCTGGATGCCGGGGGTGGAGAGCATCTGCCTGGCGACTTCCTGCGCGGTGGCGTCGGTGCGCTGGAGCGAGGCGGCGTCTGGCAGCTGGAGAGCGGCGAAGAGATAGCCCTGATCTTCGTCGGGGACGAAGCCGGTGGGCAGGCGGGCGCCAAGAAGGACGGCAGCGACGGCGATGACGGCCAAGGCGATCATCGTGAGGGCGGACTTGTGGATCAGGATGGAGGAGGCGGAGACGTACTTCTCCGTGGTGCGACCGAAGAAGCGGTTGAACCAGTCAAAGAAGCGCTGGAGCAGGCCGGGCTTGCGACTCTTGTCCTTGGGCTTGAGGAGAAGGGAGGCGAGCGCGGGGGAGAGCGAAAGGGCGTTAAAGGCCGAGATAAGAACCGAGATCGCGATGGTGACGGCGAACTGCTGGTAGAGACGGCCGGTGATGCCGGGGATGGCGGCGGTGGGGATAAAGACGGCGGCAAGGATGAGGGCGATGGCGACGACAGGGCCGCCGACCTCTTCCATGGCTTTGATGGAGGCATCGCGCGGGCTCATGCCCTCGTCGATATGGTGCTCGACGGCTTCGACGACGATGATGGCGTCGTCGACCACGAGACCGATGGCGAGGACGAGGCCAAAGAGCGAGAGGGTGTTGATGGAGAAGCCGAGCAGCGGGAAGATGACGAACGTGCCGATAAGAGAGACGGGCACGGCGAGGAGGGGGATGAGGGTCGCGCGCCAGCCCTGGAGGAAGATGTAGACGACCAGGATGACAAGGACGAGCGCGATGCTGAGGGTGAGGACGATCTCGTGGATGCCGGCGGAGACGGCCTTGGTGGTGTCCAGCGGGACGCCGTAGGTGACGCCCTGGGGGAAGTTGGCCGAGAGCTCCTTGAGGCGCTTGTTGACGGCGGCAGCGACCTGAACGGCGTTGGAGCCAGGGAGCTGGTAGATGCCCATGACGCCGGCGGGCTGGTTGTTGAAGCGGGCGGTGAGGTTGTAGATCTGCGTGCCGAGCTCGACGCGGGCGACATCCCGGAGGTGGAGGACGGAGCCATCGGGGTTGGCGCGGAGAACGATGTTCTCAAATTGCTCGGGGGTGACGAGGCGTCCGCGGGTTTGCACGGTGAAGGTGAACTGCTGGCCCGTGGGGACGGGCTCGCCACCAATCTGGCCGGCGGGGTTCACGTTGTTCTGCACCTGAAGGGCGTTGATGACGTCGGTGGAGGTGACGCCGAGCTGGGCGAGCTTGTCGGGGTTGACCCAGATACGGGTGGCGTATTGGCCGCCGAAGACCTGGATCTTGGCCACGCCAGGGATACGGCTGAGCTCGTCCTGGAGGTTGATGATCATGTAGTTGGTCAGGAAGTCTGCCTTCAACTCGGGGTTGGAGGAGGACAGGCTGACGATCATCAGCGGGGAGGTTTGGGCCTTCTGGACGATGAGGCCGGCGGTGTTGACCTGGGCGGGCAGCTGGGCGGCGGCTTGCGAGACGCGGAGCTGGGTGAGGACCTGATCGATGTTGGGGTCGGTCTTGACGTCGAAGTCGACGTAGATGGTGCTTTGCCCGTTGTTGGCGTTGACCGAGTACATGTAGAGCGAGTTGTCGACGCCGTTCATCTGCTGCTCAATGGGCGTGGCAACCGCCTGCGAGAGCGTGTGGGCGTCGGCACCGGCGTAGGTGGCCTGCGTCTGGATCTCAGGCGGGACGATGTTGGGGTACTGCGCGGTGGGGAGGCTGAAGAGCGAGACCAGGCCGACGATGACGGTGATCATCGCTATGACGATGGCGACGATGGGACGACGGATAAAGAACTTGGACACGGTTACCTGCCTGCGGTGCTGGAGGAGGGGACGGCTGTGGCGTCGGTCGCGGGTGCGGGGTGCGGGCTGACGGGGACGCCTTCCTTAAGTTTCTGGATCTGGTCGACGATGACGGAGGCGCCTGGCGCGAGGCCGGAGGAGATGATCCAGTTGGGACCGCTTTGGGCACCGAGGGTGACGTTGGCGATGTGGACCTTGTTGCCTTCTCCGACGGTGTAGATCTGGTGCTGGCCCTGGAGCTCCTGGACGGCGATCTGCGGGACGAGGATGGCGTTGTGCAGGGTCTGGGTGGTGGCGGAGACGCGGCCGAACTGCCCCGGGCGCAGGAGATTGCCTGGGTTGGGGAAAGAGGCGGCAATGCGGATGGCGCCGGTCTGGGCGTTCAGCTGCCGGTCAACAAAGACGATCTGCCCGGGATGCGCGTACTTGTCGCCGTTCGCGAGGGTAAGCGTGAGGGGCAGCTTGCCGGAGGATCGGAGCAGATCGCCAGTCTTGCTGCCGCTGGCGCGGCTGGCAAGGGCGAGGTACTCGGTGTCCGAGATGGAGAAGTAGACCTTGATGGGGTTGAGGGTGGAGACGCTGGTGAGGACCGACTGCGGGCTGACAAGATTGCCGACCTGCGTGGTGGCCTGACCGGCGACGCCGGAGATGAGGGAGCGAACCTGGGTGAAGCCGAGGTTGAGCCTGGCGGTATCGACCTGTGCCTGCGCGGCGGCGATGGACGCCTTGGCGGCGGCGACGGCGGCCTGCCCCTGCGCTTCAGCCTGCTTGTCGTTGTCGAGTTGCGACTGGGCGATGGCGCGCTGTTCAGCGAGCGGGGTGTCGCGCTTGACGTTGATCTGCGCGAGGCCGAGCTGCGCCTGTGCCTGGCCGAGCTGGCCCTGTGCCTGGCCGACCTGCCCCTGCGCCTGCTCGAGGACGGCCTGGAAGGGGCGGGGATCGATCTGGAAGAGGACCTGGCCCTTTTGGACGGCAGAGCCTTCCTTGTAGAGCTGGCGAACGAGGTAGCCGGAGACCTGCGGCTGGATCTGGGCGTTGGTGTAGCCGTCGAGGGTGCCGACCCAGTCGCCGGTCAGGGGAACATCTCTTTGCTCGACGGGGACGACACCGACGGGCATGGGTCCCATGGCGGCGGCATCGGCGCCTCCGGGAGCAGCGTCGTGCTTGGCGCAGCCGGCGGCAGCCATGAGCGAGAGGAGCGCGAAGGCGGCGAGCGCGCGACGGGCGGGGGTCTCGCAGGAGGGGGAAAGGCGTTTGGTCACGAGAGGGTCCACGAGGTCAGAGGTGGGCGACACGGCGGTTTGAAGCCGCATGGAAACGGACATGAGACTCCTTGCGGCGTGTGCTTTGGTTGAAACATACACGCATGCATCTTTCTGTGGGAGTATGGAAGTGTGTCCGGGGATGCAAAAAAACTCGCCAAGGATGTCTCAAGCCGAGGCGCGGCGAAGCGAGACGGGACGCATGCGGCGGCGGTGGGATCGCTCAAAGGCCGTGTGAATACAGGGAAAACTCGCACGGTGGCTGTGCGACGCGGGGACAGCGGCCGGCAGGACCGGGCGCGGGTGACGCGACAGAAATTAATGGACGCAGCGCGCGAGGTGTTTGCGCGGGACGGCTTTGAGCTGGCGCGGCTGGAAGACATTGCGACCGCGGCGGGGCGGACGCGGGGGGCGCTTTACGCCAACTTCGAGGACAAGGCGGACCTGTTTTTCGCCATTTTTGAGCAGGACCTGAGCCGCGACCAGGAGCACCTGGAGCGGGTGCTGGTGGCGGGGCTGTCAGTAGGGGCGCGGCTGGATCGGCTGGTGGAGATGGTGTGCGCAAAGCTGGGCGACCGGCGGCGAATGCTGCTGAGTGTGGAGTTCAAGATGTACGCGGTGCGACACCCGCATCGACAGCGAAGGCTAGCGGAGCTGCATGCTGCAATGTGTCTGCGGTGCGTGGTGGCGGACGCGGAAGGCTTGCTGTCGGACGGGATGCCGCTTTCCGAAGAGAAGCGACGGGCACAGTTTGGGCAGTTTGGCGCGCTGATGGATGGGCTGGCGCTGCAACGCATCTTCGACCCAACGAGCCTGACAGAAGAACAGGCGGAGCAGCAGGTGCGGGCGTCGCTGCGGGTGGCCCTGGGAATGCCTTGTAGCGTTTAGGCCGGCGATGCGGGGCGCTAGTGGATGTGGCCGAGCCAGCCGTTGTTGTAGAGAAATTGCGCGCCGATGATGAGGAGCCAGATCCAGAGGGCGAAGCGAAGTGGGCGCTTGGGGATCCAGGGTGAGGCGAAGGTGCCGACGATGACGCCGGGGATGCCGCCGAGGATGAGATGGCGAAGCAGGCTGACGTTGTTGGTGTGCGAGAACCAGTGGGCGCCGCTGCCGATGAGGGAGAGAAGAAAGCCGAAGAGGATGTCGGTGCCGACGACCTGCGCTGGCTCAAGCGCGGTGAGCGAGAGGAGGGCGGCGGTGCCGAGCGCGCCGGCGCCGGCGGAGGAGAAGCCAACCTCTGCGCCGACGGGGAACATGAGCAGGGGCATGAGGGCGGAGCGGTCGCGGACGGGCCGCGGCTCTTTGGGCCGGCGGAAGGAGAAGGCGATCTGGTAGACGGCGGTGAGGACAAGGACGGCGCCGAGCAGGCCGTTCATGATGTGCTTGGAGCCGGCGCTGGCTAGGTGGTTGAGGACGAGCGAGCCGATGAGGACGCCGGGGACGCCGCCGAGGAGCATGCGGCCGAGGACGCGCCAGTTGACCTGCTTGCGGGCGATCTGGGAGGGGACGAGGACGAGCTTGACCGCGGCCGAGAACATGAGGCCGGTGGAGACGGCGACCGTGGTGGGGACGCCGAGAAAGAGGATCAGGAGCGGGGTGGTGATGGTGCCTGCGCCGACGCCGGTGAGGGCGATAAAGACGGCGATGATGAAGCCGATGAGGTATTGCAACGCAGGCCTTTCTGCGAGAGTGTGTGGCGTGAGCGAGCTTTGTGACTCTCGGTGTTACGTGTTTGGTCCGGCTTCCTCGATCGCTTCAGCGGCGGCTTCGTCGCCTGCCTCGATGTGAATGCCGCACTCGACTTTTTTGCCGGCCCAGCGGCCGGAGCGAGGGTCATTCGGGTCGGTGGGCAGGGTGGTACAGGTTTGGCAGCCGATGGAGGTGTAGCCCTGGTCGTAGAGGGACAGGAGCGGAATACCGAAGTGGGTGGCGAGCTGCCAGACGTCGCGGGTGGACCAGTCGGCAAAGGGGCTGAGCTTGCGGACGGTGATGCCGGCGGGGAGTGCAAAGTCGGCGACTTCTTCGAGCGCGGTGCGGGAGCGCGCCTGTTCGCGGCGCAGGCCGGTGAACCATAGCTTGTAACCGGCAACGGAGCGAAAGAGGGGCTCGACCTTGCGGATGCCGCAGCAGCGGTCGGGGGCGGTCTGGTAGAGCAGACCGTATTCTGCCTCCTGCTCGGGGACGGTGAGGGTGGGCAGGAGATTGGTGAGGTTCAGGTGCCAGTCGCGGGCGATCTGGTCACGGTAGGCATAGGTTTCGGGGAAGTGATAGCCGGTCTCGAGGAAGAGGACGGGGATGTTCGGGCGGAGCTCGAGCACGAGCTTGAGGAGCAGGACGTCTTCGGCCTGGAAGGAGCAGGTGAGGCAGGCCTCGGCGCGGTCGGTCTCCGGATAGAGCGAGGGCGCGGCGGCGAACTCACGGGCGAGCAGGTCGCGGACGTGGGCGAGTTGCGCGAGGAGTTCAGGGCGGAGCTCAGGTGTCGCTCCCGAGCCGGAAGGGCCGGGCGTGAGCAGGGCGGCGGGTGCGATGGTGGGGACGAGGGTGGTCATGCAGTCTCCTCTCGGGTGAGGATGCGGTGGCGGTGGAGAAAGCTGAGGGCGGCCTGTGTGTCCGGTGCGGGCGCGGGTTCGACGCCGGGGACGGTGATGGTGGCCTGGGCTTCGTCGGCGGGCTCGTGGGTGAGGACGAGGAGGCCGGCGGCGAGCAGGGCGACGATGTGGGGCTCGGTGGGTCGATCGAGGAGGGTTACATTTGCACCGAGGGTGAAGAGGTTGCGCTCGAGCTGTTCGGCGAGGGCGAAGGGGCCGCGGAGGTGGAGATGGGCGGGGCCGTGACCGAAGCGAGCGCGGCGGTCGGCAGGGGTGATGCGGCCTGAGGCGGAGGCGGCGAGATCAACACGGAGCGTCGCGGGAGCGGCCTCGGCAGAGCGGATCATGCCGGCAGCGACGGTCGCATTTGTTTGCGGGTCGATAAGGACGAACGAGCCGGTGTGGCGGTTGGTGGTGTAGGGGTCGAGCGTGAGGGGGAGGCGGGTTTCGAGCGAGACGAGGGCGATGCCGTTGAGGGCGAGGGTGGCGCCGGTGGCGGGCGGGAGGATGGCTGCGGTCGTGAGATCGATGAGGCCGGCGAGGGAGCGGACCTCCGCCTGCACGGTGCGGCTGGTGTGTTTGAGGAGGAGGCGGGCGTTGAGGGAGAGGGGCGTCTCGGACATCCAGACGAGGGCGGCGGAGAGGCGGGTGGCGAGCGTGGCGGGCGCAGCGGGGGAGCTGAGCAGGTCGCCGCGGGAGATGTCAATCTCGTCGGCAAGGGTGAGGGTGACAGAGAGCGGGGCGGAGGCCTCCGGGAGGTCGCCGTCAAAGGTAACGATGCGAGTGACAGTTGACTCCCGGCCGGAGGGTTGGGCGAGGATGCGATCGCCGGGGCGGACCGTGCCGGAGCTGATCTGGCCGGCGAAGCCGCGGAAGTCGAGGTCGGGCCGGACGACGCGCTGGACGGCGAGGCGAAAAGGGGCGTCGGGTATGTGTTCCGCGGCGGGAATGGTCTCGAGGAGCTCGAGGAGGGCCGGGCCGGAGTACCAGGGCATGGTGTCGGGCGCGGAGTGGACGACGTTGTCGCCGGCGAGCGCGCTGACGGGGAGGAAATGTAACTGCGCCGGTTCGTGAGCGCCGATGCCGTTGCTGGCGAGCTCGGTGAAGAAGGCACGGAAGTCACGCTCGATGGCGGCAAAGGTGCCCTCGTCGTAGCCGACGAGATCCATCTTGTTGACGGCGATGACGATGTGGCGGACGCCGAGCAGGGTGGTGATGGCAGCGTGGCGGCGGGACTGGGGGAGGACGCCTTTGCGGGCGTCGACGAGGACGATGGCGAGGTCGGCGGTGGAGGCGCCGGTGGCCATGTTGCGGGTGTACTGCTCGTGGCCGGGGGTGTCCGCGATGATGAACTTGCGGCGGGTAGTGGCGAAGTAGCGGTAGGCGACGTCGATGGTGATGCCCTGTTCGCGCTCGGCGCGGAGGCCGTCGGTGAGGAGGGCGAGATCGAGGACGCCGGGGGCGGTGGTGCCCTTGCCTTCGATGGAGCGGATCTGGTCGTCGTAGACGCTGGCGGTGTCGTAGAGGAGGCGGCCGATGAGGGTGGACTTGCCGTCGTCAACGGAGCCGGCGGTGGAGAAGCGGAGGAGGTCTTTGCTGCGCTCTTGGGCGAGGTACTGCTCGACGTTGAAGTCTGCCGCGGCGGCGAAGGCGGGGGAGACCTGGAGGGGCTCGGCCTCCGGGGTGTGGGCGAGAAGGGGGTTGAAGTCCGGAATACGCTCGTCCCAGACCTCGGGCTCGCGCGCCGGGGCGTCGTTGGCGGCGATGTCGTCGCGCTGCGTCTCGCGAGGCTGGGCAGCTGGAGTTTCGAGGTGGAGTTCGACGAGGCCGTTGTTGTTGTTCTGGGAGCTCATGGGTTAGAAGTAGCCCTCGCGTTTCTTGAGCTCCATGGAGCCCTCCTGATCGTGATCGATCACGCGGTTGGCGCGCTCGGAGGAGCGAAAGCCGAGGATCTCTTCGATGATCTTGGGGATGGTGTCGGCGTCGGAGCGAATGGCGCCGGTGCAGGGCGAGCAGCCGAGAGAGCGCAGGCGAGATTTGACCATGGTGGGCTTTTCGCCTGGTCGCGCGACGAAGTCCTGCTCGGTGGGAAGGAGGGCGTCGCCGCGGAGATACATGGGGCGGGGGCGGGCGAAGTAGAGGTCGACGACGGGGATGTTTTCCTCGTGGATGTACTGCCAAACGTCCATCTCGGTCCAGTTGGAGAGGGGAAAGACGCGGATGGACTCGCCGGGGTGGATGCGGGCGTTGTAGAGGTTCCAGAGCTCCGGGCGCTGGTTTTTGGGATCCCACTGGCCGGCGCGATCGCGGAAGGAGTAGATGCGTTCCTTGGCGCGGGATTTTTCTTCGTCACGGCGCGCGCCACCAAAGGCGGCGGTGAAGCCGTAGTGGTTGAGGGCGTCGAGCAGGGCCTGCGTCTTGAGCAGACCGCAACAGCGCTTGGTGTCGAGCTTGATGGGATTGGTGCCGGCGGCGAGAGCGGGCTCGTTGCGCCAGACCAGGAGTTCGGCGCCGATGGAGCGGGCCAGGTTGTCGCGGAACTCAATCATCTCGCGGAACTTGTAGCCGGTGTCGATGTGGAGGAGCGGAAACGGGATAGGGCCGGGGAAGAAGGCCTTTTGCGCGAGCCGCAGCATGACGGAAGAGTCTTTGCCGATGGAGTAGAGCATGACGGGGCGCTCAAACTCGGAGGCGACCTCGCGGAGGATGTGGATGGACTCGGCCTCCAGGAGGCGGAGGTGAGCGAGGCGTGTGGATTGTGCTGGGGCCAGGGTGCTGGAGGACATGGAGCTCCGGGGTGCGTCGGATGCGCCATCGCTTGCGCGATGTGGGTCAAGAACTTGATGCGGGAGGGAGGGGAACGGGTGCGCTTCTACCGTTTAGGCCAGGGCCGGACAACAACAGCGAGCTGGACAACAGGAGCGCATCGTTGAGGTTAAGGGTAGCAGGGCGGGGTACGGCTCGCAACGCGGCTACCGATATTGAGGGGCGGCAGGAGCAAGGGCGCGGATCTCTGCATTGGAGAAGCAGATCCCTCGCTTGCTTAGGAGGACAAGCAAGCGAAGGTGGGTGGCCGTGGAAGGTTAGAAGAGGAGTTTGAGGCCGAGCTGGATCTGGCGGGAGGTACTGGCGGCGGTGACGACGCCGGCCGTGGGGCTCTCGACCGCGGCGGTGGCGCGGGTGGTGGCGGTGCCCTTGGTGGGGCCGGAGGTGAAGATGACGGGGTTGGGGGTGAGGAGGTTGGTGTGGTTGAGGAGGTTGAAGACCTCGGCTCGGAACTGGAGACGGGTGCGCTCGGTGAGCTGGGTGGATTTGAGGAGGGAAAGGTCCCAGTCGGCGAAGTTGGGGCCGTTGAGGGTGTCGCGGCCGAGATTGCCGACGGTGCCGGCGACGGGCGCGGCGAAGGCGGCGGGGTTATAGAACTGTGCGACACGTTGGGCGGTGGAGCCGTGGGTATAGAGCGAGCCACGGTAGGCTGGGTTGCTGTCCGGGCGGACGGGGTTGCGGGTGTCGCCGGAGCCGGTGGGGTTGTAGCCGAGCTGCGGAGAGAAGGGCAGGCCGGTTTGCAGGGTGGCGATGGAGGCGAGGGTCCAGCCGGAGACGACGCGGGCGAGAGCGGGGCCGCTGCCGCTGAGGAAGGCGTGGTTGGGGCCGAAGGGGAGATCGTAACTGCCATTGATCGCGGCAAGGTGACGGACGTCGGTGGCGGCGGGGCCGTAGTCCAGCCGGGGGAGGGAGGGAACCGAGACGAAGGCTGGCGTGTTGGCGGAGACGCTGGTGTTCCAGGCTGAGCCGTTGTCGAGGTTTTTGGAGAAGGTGTAGTTGGCGCGAAGCTGCAGGCCGTGGCTGAGCGAGTGGCGGAGATCTGCGGTGAAGCCGTTGTAGTTGGCGGAGCCGCCGGAGGTCCAGGAGGTGGTGTTGGCGACGGCGGGGTTGAGCTTGGTGGTGGAGGGATAGTAGACGGTGCCGTTGGGGATGTTTGCGGGGCAGTTGTTGTTGCAGACGAGGAAGGCGGGCTCGTTGAGGTCGGAGGAGAGGACCTGGTGGGTGGCGTGGGAGCCGATGTAAGCGACGGTGAGGGAGGTGGCGGGGGTGAGCTGGCGCTCGAGCTTGAGGTCCCAGGCGAGGACAGTGGGAGTGGAGAGATCGGTCTGGACTGTGGAGGGGGAGATGAGGCCGGGGGCGCCGGTGGTGGGGCTGGCGACAGGAACGCCGCTGAAGGAGAGGGTGGTGTTGAAGGGGGCGGCCTGATCGAGGCGGTAGTCGAGGTTATCGAGCAGCGAGTGGTGGAGGCCGAAGGCGCCGCGGAGGGAGGTTTTCCCGTCGCCGGCGAGGTCCCAGGCGAAGCCGGCGCGGGGCTCGGGGAGGAACCTGGCGCGGTTGGTGGGGAGGCCGGCGGAGCCGACGATGGGTGTGGAGTTGATAACACCGTTGGTGAATGCGTAGATGCCGGCGCGGCCGTGGGCTTCGTTGAAGCCGTTGGTGGACTCGGTGCGAAGGCCGCCGGTGAGTTCGAGGCGGGCGAGCGGCTTCCAGGTGTCCTGGAGGTAGGCGGCGCCGAACCAGGAGCGCCAGTTGAGCGGGGTTGGCTGCGGGACGACGGTGAAGGTCTTCACAGTGCCAGTGAGGAGGGTCGCGAGGGAGGCGAAGGAGGCCTGACCGAACTGGTTCTGGGCAAGGTTGTCGTTGGACTGGAGGCGCTGGACCCAGCCGCCGGCTTCGATCTGATGGCGGCCGACGCTGTAGAAGATGTGGTCGTCAAAGGTGAAGAGGTTGCGGGCAATGCTGTTGTTTGAGCCGACATTGGCGCCGGCGCCGGTGAGCTGCGAGGAGCCGTTGGAGGCGGTGGAGCCGGCGACGACGACGGCGCCGATGGGCTTGCCGGGAAGAAAGGTGCCGGCGGTGGCGGCAACATCTCCGGGGACGCTGCCGAGGAAGAAGAAGGTGGCGCGCGAGAAACCGAAGCGGGCGGTGTTGAGCAGGCGGGGGGAGATGACATGCTGCTCCTGGACGCTCCAGACCTGCTCGCGGAGGGCCTCGTCGATGAGGGAGAGGGGGTTCTGCGTGGGTGTGTGTGCAGTGGAGTCGTCGACGGTGGCGACGGCGAAGAGGAGATCGTTGGGGGAGAGGTTGGCGTCGAAGCGGGCGGTGCCGAAGTCTTCGCGGATGTGCTGGGTGGGGTTGGAGTAGCTGAGCGCGATGCCGGTGCGCTGGCCGGCGGAGTTGAGGAGGTTGGGGCCGTTCTGGACGGGCCACAGATTGAGCAGGTTCTGGACGCCGGGGCCCAGGGTGACAGGAGTCAGGACGCCGTCGGCGTTGGGGAGACGGCCGGCACGGGCGTCGTTGTCGGGAACGAGGGTGACGTCGGTGATGCCGAGGTTCTGCCGGTACCCTTCGTAGTTTCCGAAGAGGAAGAGCTTGTCGTGGCGGATGGGGCCGCCGAGCGCGCCGCCGAAATTGTTGCGCTGGAAGTTGGGGATGCGGCCCTGGTCGAAGTAGTTGCGGGCGTCGAAGAAGGAGTTGCGGAGGAACTCGTAGGCGGAGCCGTGGAAGGCGTTGGTGCCGGAGGCGGTGACGATGGAGATCTGCGCGCCCTGACGCTTGCCGTAGTTGGATCCGTAGGTGTCGGAGAGGACGTTGAACTCGCGGACGGCGTCGACGCCGAGAAGCTGACCGGAGGTGCCGCCCGGAGTGACGTTGATGAGTGAGGCGCCGGTGTATTCCACGCCGTTGAGGAGGTAGAGATTGTCCTGCGGACGACGGCCGGAGACGGAGAACATGTTGCCGACGGACGAATTGGAGGTGCCGACCGAGCCGGAACGCTGGGCGGTGTAGTTCACGGTGGCGGGATTGAGCGTGATGAGCTGGTCGTAGGAGCGGCCGTTGAGGGGGAGCTCCTTGACCTGGCGCTCGGAGACGAGGCCGGAGGTTTCTTCGGTGGAGGTGTTGATGGAGGGAGGGGTATCGGAGACAGTGACCTGCTCGGTGGCGGAGGAGACAGCGAGCTTGAGGTCGATGGAGGAGGACTGGCCAACGGCGAGGGAGATGCCGGAGCGGCGCGCGATGCTGAAGCCCTCAGCTGTGACCTCAACGAGGTAGTCGCCGACGGGTATGGACGGGGCGACGTAGCGGCCGTTGCCGTCCGTGATGAGGCGGCGCTCGAGGCCGGTGTCGATGTTGTGAACGCGAACGCTGGCGTTGGGAACGGCGGCGCCGGTGGGGTCAGTAATGGTGCCGGTGATGGTGCCGCCAACCACCTGGGCGGAGGCGAGGGCGGGGGCAAGGAGCAGGAGAAGGGCAGGGTGGGGCAGGGTGCGGCGGAGCATCTGTAACTCTCCCTGATCGGCAGCCGCGCTCCGAAGGGCCGGCCGGAGGGCTGGCTGGATCAAGGGTCGCGGGCGATCGTGTAAGGAGCTCCGGAAGAGGAGCGGATGGTGCGGTGCCTGTGGGGTGAGGCCAGGGACGCGGACGTGCCGGACGAACAGTCAGGCGCTTTGGCGTATCAAGGATGGGGAAACGGGCTGGAGCTCGACTAGCCGCGACAACAACAACAGCGAACGGTGCGGAAGGAGCTCGGTGCCATGGGTTTGAGAGTACGTGAGATAGGGGGCGAGGGCAAGCAGACGGGCGGTGGGAGGCCGCGGCTGGCGGGCTTTCTACGTGCGGGGCGCGGAGCCGCAGGAGCTGCGCACGACGAGATCAAAGCGAACGCGGATGTCAACGCCGGGGCGGTTGGGTTCGCGCATGCGGCCGAGCATGAGCGACATGGCGTGCTGGCCGAGTTCGCCACAGTACTGATGGATGGTGGTGAGGGGAACAGGGAGAAAGCGAGCGTAGGGGACGTCATCGACGCCGACGATGCGAATGGCTTCGGGGATGCGCACGCCAAGCTCTATGAGGGAGCGCATAAGCCGGGCGGCGGTGTGGTCGTTGCCGCAGAGGATGGCGTCGGGCTGTGCGGTGGCGAGGAGCGAGCGGATGAAGTCGAGGTTGCCGGCGTCTCCGAGGTGCACGGCTGGTGGTGTGGTGGCACCGAGCTCGCTAAGGGCAAACTGGTAGCCGGCGGCGCGACCGATCATGGTGGAGGCGGAGCGCTCGCGGGCGACAAAGGCGATGCGACGGGCGCCCTGCTGCCAAAGGTGCTCGGTAAGGAGATAGCCGGCGCGATGATTGTCGATGCCGACCAGATCGAGGTTGGAGCGGCGGGGATAGGTCTCGTAGCAGCGATCGAGGAGGACCACAGGGATGTTGGCCGCCTGGAGCATAGCGACGATGGCGCGGTTGATGCGGTCCTTGTTTTCGGCAAACTCGAGCGGAGCGAAGAAGATGCCGGAGACACCCTGGCTGAGGAACTCGCGGCAGAGCTCTTCGGCGTTGTGCTCAAGGCCGTCCTGAAGCGGAGAGGTGTGCCCCCAAAGGAGGGAGTGGGATTTGGAGAGGGGCGAGCGCATGATGCCCTGGCAGATGGGCTCAAAGATCTCGGTGCTGCCGAGCTCTGGGATAAGCAGGCCGAACTGGTAGTGGACGTCCGGCTCGGGAGCCTCAATATAGGTGCCGGAGCCGGCGCGGCGCGACACCAGGCCGTCGCGCTGGAGAGTCTGGATGGCTTTCGCGATGGTGATGCGGGAGGTCGAAAAGCGCTCGCAAAGCGCGGCCTCCGAGGGCAGGCGGTCACCAGGGCGGTAGACACCGGCCTGGATCTCGGCCAGCAGCTTTTCATAGATCACGCGGTGAAGAGGCGACTGGTCGGGGCGGGCGGCTTCGGTGCCGGCGTCAGGTTTCTCCTGGGGTGCTGAACCTGTCATGACTGCATTCTCTTTCCCATTCCGAGGCAGTATCACACCTGTGACGGGTGGAGGCTATACCCCGACTGGGATGGGATGAAAGATCATGCAGGGCGCGGGGTGGGCGACGTAAACGGGACCGTCTTGAGCAGCTTGCCGCCTTCTTCTATGACATAGAGCTGGTTGGCTGGCAGGTCGTGGAGAGTGTCTTTGGCGCCGGAGGGCCAGTGGATCTCGACGAGGTCGGCCTTGGTGGCGGAACCCATGCCAAAGTGGAGGCGGAGGTCGTTCTGGGAGTAGTAGCTGCCGCCTGAGCGCACCTCCTCAACCTGCTGAAGGGGCTTGCCCAGGGTGTTGGCGGCGGTGACGATGACGCGAGCGCCGATGCCGGAGCGATTGCTGCGCGTACCAACGGTGCGGATCTTCAGGAAGTTGCGTGCAGCGGCGGTGGTCGAGGGATCGCAGCGGAGGAGTTGAGGCAGCGCATTGACACAGTTCACGGCGACGCCGACCGTGCCGTTGTTGAGAAAGTCGCCAAAGGCGCAGCCACGGGCGGGGACGGCGGCAGTGATGCCGGGACCGGCTTTGTCGGTGACCTCCTGGAACTGGCCGTTGCGGAGATTGCGATAAAGGTATTTGTGTTCGGCGTAGGGAGCTTCGATGTGCGAGTTCTCGACCTCCGGGTAGACATGCCCATTGGAGATAAAGATGTCGAGCCAGCCGTCGTTGTCGGGGTCAAAGAAGCCGACACCCCAGCCGAGGTAGCGGGTGTTTACGCCCAGGCCCGAGAGGTAGGTGTGGTCTTCGAAGGTGCCGTCGCCGAGATTCTGGTAGAGGGAGTCGGTGTCGCCCGCGAAGTTGGTCTTGACGATATCGAGCAGGCCGTCGCGATTGAAATCGCCGACAGAGACACCCATGCCGGCCTGGGGCTTGCCGTCGGGCGAGTAGGCGATGCCGCTCTCGATGGCCTCGTCCTTGAAGGTGCCATTGCCCTGGTTGCGGTAGAAGGTGGCGGCCGTGGAGTCGTTGGCGACGTAGATGTCGGGCCAGCCGTCGTTGTCGAGATCGGCGACGGTGACGGAAAGGCCGTAGGTGCCGATGGTTTCGAGGATGCCGGCTTCTTTGCTGACATCGGTGAAGGTGCCGTTGCCGTTGTTGCGGTAGAGGATGTTCTTGCCGCCTTCAAGGCCGGGCGGCCCGCAGGCGACCTGGATACCCTTGTAGGCGCAGCCGGCGGCTTCGGGCAGCGGGGCAGTTTTGGGGTCGAAGTCGATGTAGTTGGCGACGAACAGGTCGAGGTGGCCATCCTTGTTGTAGTCGAGAAAGGCGCAGCCAGAGTTCCAGCGGGCTTTGCCGGGCTGGGTGAGACCCGCTTTGGCGGTGCGGTCGGTAAAGGTGCCGTCGCCGTTGTTGTGCCAAAGGATGTTCTGGCCGTAGTAGGAGACGAAGAGGTCGTTCCATCCATCATTGTTGTAGTCGCCGACGCAGCAGCCCTGACCCCAGCCAGCGTGGCCGAGGCCGGACCTGGCGGTAACGTCGGTGAAGGTGCCGTCGCGATTGTTCTTGAACAAGTGGCAGATGGGAGCCTGGCCGGCGGGAAAACCCTCCAAACGCGAGCCGTTGACGAGGAATATGTCCATCCAGTCGTCGTTGTCGAAGTCGAAGAAGGCGACGCCGCAGCCCGTGGTCTCAAGCAGATAGCGGTTCTTGTGCTCGCCGCCGTAGAGGGTTGGGATGGTAAGGCCGGCTCGCTGGGCGATGTCGGTGTAGGTGTAGCCGAGCGGGGTGTCCGCGATGGGCGAGTTGAGCCGCGGGGCGGGGCGTTCAGGCGCGCTGTAGGTTGGCCGGGAAGAGCCCTGGGCGGGCGGGGCTACCTGGCCGAACAGCGGCCGGGCGAGCGAAAGGACGTCCTCAAAGGGGAGGACCAAGGCCGTGCGCGCGAGCGAGCGAAGGACGCTGCGGCGTGACGGGCGAATGCGGGGTGCGTTCAGGGAGTCCACTGCCCACCGGAGTATAGCGATCGCAACGAGCGGCGGCAATGGAGAGATGCTGCGTTGAGAGGGCCCGCGCGGCTCTGCGGGGCGTGTGCGATGGTGCCAGCTGACATTACTGGTAAGCGTGCGAGCGCGAGCACCTCCTGGTGAAATTTATTGACAGCCCATCCAGCCTTGCCGTACGGTTCTCGCTGTGTCGAACCAGGTACTTTGTCGGTCGGCGCAGCCGCACGGATTGCACAGATAACAACGAAGCAGCGGCAGCAGGGCATTCAGGAGGTTGGTGATGAACAGAGTTTTGCGGAGAAGTCTGCCGCTGGCGGCGGTTCTGGCAGCTGTGAGTTCGCAGCCAGTGCACGGCCAGGCGGTGTATGGCTCGATCTACGGCACGGTGACTGATTCCACAGGCGCGGTCATTCCGAACGCGACAGTGAACGTAATCGACACGGCCAAGGGCACCAGCACCACGGTGCAGTCCAACGGCAGCGGTGACTTTACGGCGGACCACCTGATCCCTGATACCTATGAGGTCAAGATCACCGCGACAGGGTTCAGCGGATTTGATCAGACCGGCATCCGGGTCTTCGCGGACACCTCTGTCAAGGTTTCGGCAAACATGAACATCGGCACCGCGGGTGAGACGGTGCAAGTGAGTGCAGACCAGGTTCCGCAGTTGAAGACGGATCGTGCGGATGTAGCCACTATATTCAGCGCGCAGGAGATTGTGGATCTGCCAATTCCGGATCGTAACTTCACGAATCTGCAATTGCTTTTGCCTGGAGCTCAGCTGCTCGGATGGAGCCACGCTGCGAGTGAAAATCCGCAGGGTTCCAAGCAGATCGAAGTCGATGGGCAGGCCTTTGCTGGCGTGGCGTTCCAGTTGGATGGCACCGATAACCAAGACCCGATTCTGGGCATTATCGTTGTAAATCCCAACGCCGATTCACTGAGCGAGACCAAGATCACCACGCAGAATTTCGACGCAGAGTTTGGAAAAGCTGTTTCGTCGGTCGTTACGGCGCAGACCAAGTCAGGTACAAACGCGTTCCACGGATCGTTGTTCGATTATCGGCAGAGCAATGCCAATTTGGCACGTGAGCCTTTCTCGCAAAGCACCGGCCCGCAGGGTCAGCTCAGCGCCACGAATCCCTTCCCTGATGGGCTGAAGAACCAGTTTGGTGGATCAATTGGCGGTCCAATCCTTAGGGATAAGTTCTTTTTCTTCGGTGACTATCAAGGCGTGCGACAGAAGACGGGCATTGCGCAGACGCAAACAGTACCAACCGCCCACCTGATCGCGAGCTGTCTCGGTGAAGCTGTGGCAGCGAACGGCATCCCTGGTTGCGACTTCAACGAGTATGCCAATGGCGCACTCGGGAATACGGCTACCTCAACGACGCAATTGATCTATAGGCCCAACACTGTAGCTGGAGCAGCGGGCTCGGCATATGCCGGAAACGTGATCCCAACGGCAGAGGTGTCGCCCCAGTCGCTCTCGCTTTTGCGGCTCCTTCAGCCTTATACGCCGAACAGCCTGGGGACGCTGAGCGGCTTGAAGAACAACTACTCCAAGAGCGGCATCGGTGGATTCAATAGCGACCAATGGGACGTGCGGCTGGATTACACGCTGAATGCACGTACACACCTGTTCACCCGGTTTAGCCGCTTCACCGATACCCTGACCGGAACGACAATGTTTGGAGATGCGGGGGGCGCCGGCTTTGGCCTGGGAGGCTACGGCGGAACCTCGGTCGGTGCGAACGACAGCACCGCAGCCGGTATAGACGTTGCTCTCAATGACAAGCTGGTGACGGATGTCCGGGCGGGCTACTTCCGGTATGGAATTAATACCTCCAAGTACAACCAGCCAGTTCCGTTCGCTGACCAACTTGGCATCCCCGGACTGAACACAGGGACGAACTTCACCAGTGGTGCCCCAGGGTTCATCATCACCGAGGTTGGTAGTTTCGGTGCCCCAAACGATCCCACCAACGGTGGGCCGCAGTACGGTTCCGGCTTGAACATTAACCGATGCAACTGCCCGCTTGTTGAGCATGAGGACCAATATCAGATCGCGAACAACTGGACCAAGACACTGGGCAATCACTCGGTAAAGTTCGGTGCGGATCTCCGGTACGCACGGAATCTACGTGTACCTAGCGACAATAACCGGACTGGCTTGTTGAACTTTGGCACCGGTCCGACCTCGGGCGGAGGGGCAACCAGCGGTCTAGGTTTTGCAACGTTCGTGCTCGGCGATGTAACAACCTTTCAGCGCTATGTCAGCACCTCCACAAATGCCAAGGAGTTCCAGAAGCGAGCCTTCTTCTACGTACAGGACACGTGGCGTGCAACCCAGAAGCTCACCGTGAACTATGGACTGCGATACGAGTTCTATTTCCCGGAGGCCGTGAATGGCCACAATCAGGGTGCATTGCTGAACATCGATACCGGCTACCTACAGGTTGCGGGCAACGGTGCAATCGGGACGAACATGGCGCAGCATACTGCGCCGAACACGTACAACCCCCGCATCGGTCTCGCCTACCAGGCTAGCCCGAGCACTGTGATCCGTGCAGGTTACGGCCGCAGCTTTGACATCGGAGTGTTCGGATCGGTATTTGGCCACTCCGCAACGCAAAATCTTCCTGTGTTGGCAAATCAGTCGCTGACGGCAACGGGTGGTGACAACGCAACGGATACGAACTTCGCCTTCAACCTGAATGCAGGACCAGCGGCCCCGGCTGTAGTAGGAGTTCCAGCGAACGGCCTTTTGCCGAACGCGGGATACGGGGTGAACTCCCGTTCGCGGCCTACTACTTTGCAGCTTCCGACGCTGGACGCATGGAACCTGAGCTTGCAGCAGTCCTTTTCTCCGACCTTCTCGATGACCTTGGCCTACGTCGGGAACAAGGGAACACATACGTTCGGTGACGTTTCCGGCAACACGACAAATCCGAACGAGTCTGCGATCAATCTGCCTGCGCAGTACAGCGTGACGGGCGCGCCGTTGCACTACGACCCGAATGCGGATCCGGCGAGCGCGGCTGGTGGCTACGCCGGCGTTGCAGCTGACGGCGGTACGGCAAACCAGACCTTGCTCACCCGATACTTTGGCGGAAAGCTCCCCGCGTGCTCGGATCCGCTCTATATCCAGAGTGCAGCCCAAGCTGGCGTGACACTGCCTGCGAACGGTGGATGTGGCTGGACTCAAGGCCTCACGTACTTTGGAGACAACCTAGACACTCACTACAACGCACTCCAGGCAACGCTGACCAAGACTCTGGCACATGGTGTCTCTCTCAATGCAAACTATGCATGGCAGCAAGCGATCAGCGAAGCGACAGGCTTTTCAACTTGGAGTAGACCGGCAGTCCGCGGGCGCGACAGCGCACTTCGGCAGCAGCAGATCATCGTCTACGGTCTCTTCCAGCTACCATTTGGCCGCAACAAAGCACTCTTGAGCCACACAAACGGCTTCATCAATCAGGTCGTCAGTGGCATTGAGATTAACCCAGTGATCAATTTCTCAAGTGGCCTTCCGTTCTCGATCACCTCGCAGAACTCTGGTCAGTGGCTTCCGGGCAGCGCTCCGGGTTACTTGAACGGGACGGCGCGGACCTTCCATCCGCAGGTCAGCGGCTTCCCGAATAACAATGATCCGCTGTACTTCTTCCCGAAGGCCACGATCGCGGCGAATCCATATGGATTCACGCAGCCAAGCCTGGATCAAATAGGCAATATTGGGCGTAACAACTTCTTTGGGCCGCACTTCTTCAACACGGATCTCTCGATCCAGAAGAATTTTACGATCAAGGAGAAATACGCTCTTCAGCTCCGTGCCGACGGCTTTAACGCCTTCAACCATATCAACTGGGGAACTCCAAATGGGACGCTGGAGCAGGGCGGATCCATCACGAGCGGACCGTATCCGAACGGATCGGCCAACCCCCGCCAGATGCAGTTCTCCGGGCGAGTGCAGTTCTAACTTCCTGATGCCTTTGGGCATCTGGAGCTAGCCTGATTGCCGAAACGAGAGGGGCTTTGCCCCTCTCGTTTTCGGCGTTTAGTGCGGTGATTGGCTGGGCGGGATGATTGGTTGGCGTTTGATGGGGCGGGACGGGAGACAGGTTCGGCAGTATGCGCTAGGGCTGGCGTTCGTCTGGGGTGGCGCGGCAGCGTTGGCTCCAGGGCAGACGGCTGCTTTCGCCGGAGCACCGGCGCCTACTCAGGCTCCGGCCGGAGCGGCGGTGTCGGGGCAGAGTGCTCCCGTTGGTGGTGCGCGGCTTTCTGGTGAGGGTGCGGGTGGCACGAGCTCATCGCCGGGGTTGGATGAGGTGCGGAGGTTGATCAACTCCGGCCATGAGCAGGAGGCGCTGACTCGCCTGGATGCGCTTGGGAAGGAGCAGCCGGGTCCGGCGGGTCTGGAGCGTGATCGCGGGCTGGCGTTCTACGCGCTGGATCGCTTGCCAGAGGCGGACACGGCATTCGCGGCGGCCCTGCTGCGGGACCCGAAGGATGTGGAAGCGGCGCAGATGCGGGGCTTGACGCTGTTCCGGCTGGGACGGCCGGCGGCTGCGATTCCGGTGCTGGAGGGAGCGCACGGGGAAGGTGTGCAGAGCAAGGCGGACCCAACCTATGTGCTGGCGCTCTGCTACGTGGACACACTGCGCTATGACGACGCGCGGCGGGCGTTTGCGGCGCAGTTCGGCTTTGGTGCGGATTCTGCGGCGGGATATCTGGTCGCGGCGCGCATGTTATTGCGCCGGGAGTACCTGCCGGTGGCCCAGCAGTTTGCCACAAAGGCGCTGCAGCTGGATGGCAGCCTGCCACTCGCACACGAGTTGCTGGGTGAGATTGCACTGGCCGGCAACCACATGGAGGAGGCGCTGGGAGAGTTTGAGAAGGAGCGCCAGCGCAATCCGCTGGAGGGTGTGACCTTTGAGCGGCTGGGTGACGCGTACGGCCGGCTGGGGCGGTATGCCGAGGCAGCGCGCGTATTGCAGCAGGCGATCCTGCTGGAGCCAAACAGCACAGGGCCGTACATCCTGCTGGGCAAGGTGATGCTGAAGCAGAGTGATGCGGTGGCTGCGACGACCTTTCTGGAGAGGGCAGAGCGAATGGATCCCGCCAACTACATGACGCACACCCTGTTGGTGCAGAGCTACCGGGCGATGGGACGGGCCGATGCTGCGGCGAAGGAGCTGGAGATTGCGCAGAAGATCCACGCTGCAGATGAGCCGAAGCTAAAGGCACCGGAGTAGAGCGAGCGAGGGCCTGGAGTGGGAACGATGCGCGTACTGCGGGAGCAATCGGCGCGAAGGGCGGAGCGTTGTTCTGCTGCGGCGGGCGAGGCTCGGCCAGCCGGGAGGGAGCTGGCGAGACGGCGGGCTACGGATCGAGTGTGGCGGTCTGTGCTGTGTGTCGGGGCCGGGCTGCTGGTGCTGGCAGGTGTGTTGGGGAGCAGGGATTTGGCGGGCCGGGTTGCGGTGGTGCGGGCCGCGACAGTGCTGCCGGGTGCGGTGAAGGTGGTGCCTGCCCTGGCGGATCCGGACCGGGCGTGCGTGGCGTGTCATCGTGAGATTGCGGAGCGGTACGGGCGAACCACGATGGCGCGGGGAAGTGGGCGGGTCGGAGATGAGCTGCGGGTTGGTGGGTTTACGCATGAGGCTTCCGGGGTGCAGTACAAGGTCTTTCGGCGGGATGGCGCGGCATGGATGAGCTTCAGGAGGCCGGCTGCAATTGGGAGTGGGGCACCTTCGTATGTGCTCGAGGGCGAGCGGCAGCTGGAGTACTTCGTTGGTTCAGGCCAGAAGGGGCGGACGTACCTGTATGAGGAGGCGGGGCAATGGTATGAGTTGCCGATCAACTGGTATGCGCGCGGCGAGCGGTGGGACATGGCGCCCGCGTTTGATGGAGTGACGCGCATGCCCAAGCCGCTGCCGACGGATGCGGGGTGCCTGCATTGCCACGCGACGGCGGTGGCGCAACCGGAGGCGACGGCGGGGAATCGGTTTGCGGGGGCGCCGTTCGGGCAGGGTGGCGTGGGATGTGCGGCGTGCCACGGGGACGGGACGGCACACGTGGCAAGCGGGGGCAAGGTCGCGGTCGTCAACCCAGGCAAGCTGCCGGTCGCGCAGCGGGACAGCGCGTGCCTGAACTGCCACCTGGAGGGCGATGTTGTGGTGTACCGGCAGGGGAGAACGCTGGCGGCGTTTCGAGCAGGAGACAACGTCAGCGACTATGCGGTGTATTTTGTGCGGGCGCGGGCCGCGGGTGGGGGTGGGCGTGCCGCGAGCCAATGGGAGGCTCTGCTCCAGAGTGCGTGCAAGCGGGCCGTGGGCGACCGGATGACGTGTACGACCTGCCATGACGCGCATGGCGATGCGGAGCCCGGGCCGGCGCGCGTGGCGGAGTTTCGGGCCAAGTGCCTGAGCTGCCATACCGGGTCGGCGATGGCGACGACGCACCATCCGGAGCAGCAGGATTGCGCGAGCTGCCACATGCCGTCGCGGGGGACGACCGATATTTCGCATGAGCAGACGGTGGATCACAACATCGAGGCGCGGCCGGCGGCGTCGGCGCTGGTGGCCCGGGTGAGCCTGGGGGAGGAGATGGTGGGGGTGCCCGTGGGTGGGCAAGCTGGTGGCGAGCGGGAGCTGGGGCTGGCGTATGCGCAGATGGCTGAGCGCGGGGATAGGGCGGCGGGTGAAAAGGCCCGGCCGTTGCTGCGAGCGGCAGAAGCGAAGCAAACAGCAGACGATGCCGTGCTGCACGTGAACCTCGGCTACCTGGAGCAGCGTGCCGGGCAGGCGGAGGCGGCGCGGGCGGAGTACATTGCGGCGCTGCGGGCGAATCCGTATGAGGCGGAGGCGCTGGGCAACCTGGGGGTGCTGGATGCGACGAGCTCGCGCCTGGTAGAGGCGGTGCGGTTGTTAGATCGCCTGGTGGTGGCAGACCCGGGGCAGACGGCGGCAGGACTGAACCTCGCCTTCATCGAGTGCAGCGTGGGGCGGCCTGAGGAGGCGCGGGCGCTGACGCAGAAGCTGCTGGAATGGGCTCCGGATGCGGAGGCGGTGCGGCAGTTTGCGCGGACGGGGGAGATGGGCGGAGCGCGGTGTGCCGGGATGGGGGGCCGTTAGGCTGCGGCATGTGGAAGATAGGTTTGTACGTCGGAGGGGTGGCACACCGCGGGGCGAGATCCTGTCTCGGGCTCCCGATCGACTCTAACCGGGAGCGCTAACTATTTCTGTAGTTGCTCGTCTGTATGGATGTGGCCCGTTCTGGGCTGCGACCGGGAGGGCTCCATGCCGCGACGACGATCGATCACGCTGACGGAGGCCGAACTGCGGTTAATGCGGCTGTTGTGGTCGCGTGGGGAGAGCACGGTCGCCGACCTGGTGCGGGCTCTGCCGGAGGGGACTGAGTTGGCCTACACGTCAGTGCTGACGACGGTGCGGGTGCTTGAGACCAAGGGGTATGTGCGGCATCGCGAGGATGGGCGGGCCTTTGTGTATGAGGCGTGTGTGGCGGAAGATGAGGCAAGCCGCAGCGAGGTAAAGCACCTGCTGTCGCGCTTCTTTGGGAACTCTCGCGAGCAGTTGCTGCTGTCCTTGCTGGGCGACGGCGAGGTCTCAGCCGATGAGCTGCGGCGCTTGAAGCAGGCGATTGCGGCGGCGCCGGACGACGAGTCGGTCGAGGGTGTGGAGGGAGAGCGATGAGCCCGGACGTCCTGGTGCTGTGGTCGCGAGAGGCCGAGGTATTGGCGGGCGGTGTGGCGGGCGCGCTGGTGGCGGCGGTGTGGCAGGGCGGGCTGCTGGTGCTGGCAGTCGCCCTTGGGCTGCGTGCGCTGCCGGGGCTGTCGGCGACGGTGCGAGGACGGCTGTGGCTCGGCACCCTGGTGGGGTTGGTGCTGTTGCCGCTGGCGGACCTGCTGGTGCCGGCGCGGGCGGTTGGCGCTGCCCGGGCGGCTATCGGGGTGAGGGTGGCAGAAGGCTGGAGCGTTGCGCTGGTAGCTGGGTGGGCGGTGCTGGCGCTGGCGCGGGCGCTGCAACTCATGGCAAGTGCGATCCGGCTGCGGCGCATTGCACGCGAGGCGCGGCCTGTAGAGGCACCGGCAGCTGTGCAGGCGCTGCTGGGCGGCGTGGAGTTGTGTGTGTCGGACGAGGCGGCCCGGCCAAGTGTCGCCGGATGGCGACAACCGCGGATCCTGCTGCCGCCGGCGATGTGGGCCGCGATAACCGAGTCGGAGTTGCTGCAGGTGGTGTTGCACGAGACCGAGCACCTGCGGCGCGGCGACCAGTGGACCAACCTGCTTCAAAAGGCGGCGCTGGTGGCCATGCCGCTGAGCCCGGCGGCGCTATGGGTGGAGCGGCGGCTCTGCCTGGAGCGGGAGCTGGCGTGTGATGACGGTGTGCTACGTCGCAGCACAGGGCGCAAGGCTTATGCTGCCTGCCTGACGCGTTTGGCGGAGCATGCCGTGACGGGTTCGCGCGTGGGCCGGGAGGCAGTGCTGGCGCTGGGCGCATGGAGCCGGCAGTCGGAGCTGGGCTTGCGTGTGACGCGGCTCCTGCGTGAGCCGGAGCGGGCGATGTCCACCGGGCGGCGGCGGGCCGCGGTGGCCGCGATTGCAGGCTTCGCTGTACTGGGCGGGGCGGGTTTGACCGAGATGCCGCGGCTGGTTGAGTTTGGGCCGGCGCCGGCGCCGGCGATTGTCGCTGCGGCGAGTCACGATAGCGCGAGTGGAGGTCCAGGTGCCGTGCTGACGATCGCGCACCCGGCGATGGCGCGGCACGGTGGCGGCACGGGGGAGAGTGGGCACATGGTGTTGGCCTCGGCCCGTGTGGCGGACAAGCGTGCGACTCGCTCGGTGGTGCACGGCAATACTGATGCACCTGCGGAGCTTCGCTCCGCGACAACGTTGCGGCACGGTACTACCCAGACGCGCCAGATGCAGGAGAGAACAGTGGGTGCGCTGCTGACCCGGGCAGTGGTTAGGCCGAATGTGAAGCGGACCGCTGCTGTGGTCCGGCCATCTCGCGCCCAGTGGGTGGTGCTGACGGCGTTTGATGACGGCCTGGACGAGCGGCCGGTGCCGACGGCCCGTCTGCTTGGGGTTGCAGTGGACGATCAGGTTTTGCCTTCGTATGCGGCTGTTCCGGTAGCGGACGGCTGGCTTTTAGTTCAACTTTAACCGTGGTAAATCCCCAGGAGGGGCGTTCTGATGCGACTAACAACTACAAAACTAGTAGCGGCGGTGGAGCGGTATGTGGTGCCGAGCGGCGTAGCGGCAGCTGTGGCGCTGGGTGCTGTGCTGGCCTTCAACTCCAACGGCGTTCACGCGGCGTCGGCTGTTTCAACAACCGGAGCCAGCCCGCTGGATGACCACAGTGTGGCAGCCCTGACCTCGCTCGACCATGCGATGGAGTCTGTGGCGTCCAAGGTGACGCCTTCGGTGGTGAACGTTGCGGTAACCTCCACGCCTTCTGAGGAGGATGGAGCGCAGGACGAGGGGCAGGGGCAGGGTGGCGAGCAGGGGCTGCCACCGGGGTTTGCGCAGTTCTTTGGGCCAAACGGGCCATTCGGCGGCAACGGCGGTGGCGGCCGGCGACAGGCGCCGCAGCAGTTGCAGCATGGCATTGGCAGTGGCGTGATCATCTCGCCAGACGGGTACATCATCACCAACAACCACGTGGTGGACGGGGCCAAGGACATCAAAGTGACGCTGCACGACCGTCGCATCATGTCTGCCAAGCTGGTCGGGGTCGACAAGCTGACGGATCTGGCTGTCATCAAGGTGAACGCGACCGACCTGCCGGCCGTGGCCTGGGGAGACTCCAGCAAGCTGGAGCCGGGGCAGACGGTGCTGGCCTTTGGCAGCCCATTTGGCTACTTCCAGTTCTCGGTGACACGCGGCATTGTGAGCGCGGTGGACCGGGCCAATCCGTTCTCCACGGACGCGCGCAAGCCGGGCGGCTATATTCAGACGGATGCGGCCATCAACCCGGGGAACTCGGGTGGTCCACTGGTGGACGCCTATGGCCAGCTGATCGGGATCAACACCTGGATCGTGTCGGATGGTGGTGGCTCGTTCTCCGGTGCGGGCTTTGCGATTCCGTCGCAGATGGCGCGCGCGGTGAGCGCGCAGCTGATCGCTCACGGACACGTAGATCACGGCTACATGGGCATCAGCATGAACGACGTGACGCCCGCCAACGCTCGCTTCTTCAACCTGCAGAACGCGGCTGGCGCAATTGTGGCGCAGGTGACCCCGAACTCGCCGGCGAGTCGTGCGGGCCTGCACCAGGGTGACGTCATCTCCGGGCTGAATGGGCACACGGTGGTGAATGGAAGCGCGCTGCAGGTGGCGGTAAGTGAGTTGCAGCCAGGAACCAAGATCAGCCTGGATGTGACGCGCGACGGCAAGCCGCAGACGGTGGACCTGACGCTGGGCGAGTACCACGCCAAGGGCACGGACGTGGCCAGCAACGGTGATGCCGGCCCGCAGAGCGGCAAGCTCGGGGTTGCAGTGGCCGACCTGAACGCGGAGACGCGGCAGCAGCTGAACCTGCCCGACACCGTGAAGGGCGCGCTGGTGGAGCAGGTGCGGCCAGCAAGCCCGGCCGAGGACGCGGGGCTGCAGCCTGGCGACGTGATCCTGGAGGTGAACCGCAAGCCAACGGACTCGGCCAGTCAGTTTGCGAGCGCCGTGCATGGCACCCAGCCGGGGAAGGACCTGCTGCTGCTGGTCTGGTCCAAGGGAAACGCCAGCTACCGCACCGTGAACCCCGGAACGAGCAGCAAGGACAACGGCGAGTAAGGCAGTGCAGGTGAGGCAAAGGGCCGCGACGATGTATGTCGCGGCCCTTGCCGTTGCCTCAAGGGGCGACGGGAGTGGTCTGCTCGAGCAGGGGGATGATCTCGGCGAGCACATCGTCCACGGTGATGGAGAGAATGCACTTCTTCTGCTCGATGATGCAGGTTTCAAGACCGCAGCCGGCGCAGTCGACGTTGCGGTAGAGCACACGATTGCGGGCGCCGTGTGGGAACCACATGCCGGGTGGCCGGAGCGAGGCGAAGATGGTGACGGATGGAGTCTGGACCGAGGCGGCGAGGTGCATGGGGCCGGAGTCATGGCCGACAAAGAGCACGGCGCGCTCGATAGCGGCAGCGCTTTCGCGTGGGTTGACTTTGCCGCAAAGGTTGACGACTGGGGTGCTGGTTTTGGCGCGCCAGCCTTCAGCGGCAAAATCGCTGGCGTCAGACTCCTCGCGGGCGCCGCAGAGCACAAGCGCCAGGTGAGGGAAGCGGGCGGCGATGGCGGCCAGCAGCGCGCGCCAGTTGTCGCGACCCCAGTCCTTCGACTGCATCTTGGTGCCGACGCTGACGGCAAGGTACGGCTGGTCGCCCACCGGTGCGAGCAGCTCTGCAGCGCGCCCACGCTCGGCCGGGGTGAGGGAGAGGCTCCAGGCAGCGGGATCATCGAGGTGGGGATCGCCGAGCGGGCGAATATTGCGCACCAGGCGCGCGGCCTCGGACTCCACCATGCCAGGCCCGCGCTCCGGTGCGGGGAGGTTGCGCTGCATATTATCCGAGACGGGAACGCCGATCTGGTTGCGAACGCCGCAGGCACGGAAGAAGGCGGCATCCCGCTTGGCGGCACTGACGCCGCGCGCACCGCTGAGGTAGATGAGCACATCGGGCCGCCAGGTGATGAGCTGCCACCACAGGGTGAGCAACTCGCGCGGGCTGCGGGTGCCATGGTTGTAGCGGAAGTAGCCGTGGACGAGGCCGGTGTGCTCGAGGATGGCGGACGAAGCCGGCGCCTTAGCCATCGGCGGAAAGCTGGTGAGCAGCCGGCGCTCGGCGTCGGGATAGGCCTGCGCCACAAGATGGAGGGCCGGTAGGGCAATCAGCGTGTCGCCCAGGCTGCCTAGGCGGTACAGAAGGACGCGTCGTGGCTGGCGGCGGGCGTTAGGGGGAGGCATTGTGGTTCTAGTGTGCGGCGCGAGCGTTCGATCGGCAACCCAGGATTTCTCTCGGAAGATCGGCTGGCATCGTCATGCCTGGGTCGATCGATCGGCGAAGGTTGTCTTTCGATTGGGTGATTGGAGAGGCCGAGAACCTTGGTTATGGTAGGGGCATGAGGCAACGCACACGATCGTGGGCGACGGCGCTGCTGTGCATAGCGGTTCTGACGCTGGTGTCGTTTCTGCCCAGCAAGGGCAAGCATGCGCTGCACACCAAGGGGCGGCTGCATGGGCCGGGCCACCTGATGATCTTTCTGCTGACGACCGTGGTTCTGTTGCGCCTGGCGAAGCGGCGGAGCACACGGGTGCTGGTGCTGGTGGGGTTGGGTTTGCTGGGGCCGGCTGTGGAGTATGTGCAGAGCGTCCGCGACGGGTACGGCGTGGAATGGCACGACGTCTTCGTGGATATCTTGGGCGTGACCCTGGGAGCGCTGGCACTGGCGCTGCTTGGCGGCCTGCGGGAGCGAGCAGGAACCCCACAAGCCACTGGGCTCCCACAGTAACCCCCTCTGGTTCAGCGGCTCGTAGGAAATGGGTAACCTGCGCGCGATCGTCATGGTGACGCTCCTGGCGTTTGGTCACCATGTCACGCGACCCAGCAGCCGCTTCTGAGGCGGAGGGGTGCGAAGGCGCGGGTTTGAGCGCATTTCGGACGCTGTGCGCTCAGAATTCGACAGAACTTCGCGCGCCAAAATCACTGGGGGACGTTACACTTCCCGCAGAACGGAAGTCCGCCTGATGGCAGGCGGAGGGCCGTTCATGGTTTGGAATGCTTCTCGGCCCCGTTGTTCGACCTTCTCTGAACAGAGCGTTTGACGACTCAGGGTTATCGACTTGCCATGCTTTGGTCGTCAGCCAGAGCCAGGGTGCCTGACTGGGCACGGGCAGGAAAAGATGCCATATCAGTCTCCAGATGATCTTCACGGGAGGCGGAAAGAGCACCGGCGAGAAAAAGACCAAGCAAAGAGCCAATCCAGCAGCCAAACAGAAACGTTACCGAGGGAATCATAGGTTCTCCTTCTTCCCCTGACCGTAGCGTTCGCGTGGCAGCTTCGGAATGGCACTGAAGTGTAAGAGGCGCAGACCTCTGCACGGTTAGCCTAGAGATGTCCTTTCGCCGATTTCAGTCGCTGAGATCCCCAGGAGACGCATGGCCCAGCTTGAGAGAACCCAGACCTACTTCGACCTCCCCTATGTGAAGGAGCAGCCGCAAGCAGCGAAGTCGCGCCTGGTGATCTTCGCATTCGCGGTCCTTCTCGACTTCTTTTCGATCCAGCTTGGAGCTTTGCTTGGGGTTGTGAGCTATGAGCTGCTGTTTCGCTTTGACCTCAGGCGGCCATACCTTTCTATCCTGGCGTTCTCCATCGAGTACGTGCTGATCTTTGCGTTCTTCTCGTACAAGCGCGACCTGTACAAGCACGCGCACAGCCTGCTGTACATCCGGGAGACGGCAGAGACCTTACGCGTCAGCGTGCTCAGCCTGGGGCTGATTGGACTTAGCATCTACCTCCATCGCATGCTGGTGCCCCGACTGATGCTGCTGTTCGGGTGGATCTTCACGACGGGCATTCTGCTTTTGCAGAAGCACCTGAGCCGCGAACTGATCATCCGCTGGAAGAGTCGGCAGATCAGCCGGCGCAACGTTCTGATCGTCGGCGCGGGATCCGAAGCGCGACGCATCTTCTCGATATTCACCAAGTCGCCGGACCTCGGCTTGCAGCCGGTCGCGCTGCTTGATGAAGAGCAGCACCTTGGCTCCGAGGCCGTGGTGTACGGCAACGACTACCACTTTCGCGATCGTGTGACCGTGCTGGGCGAGCGGGTGACGCCTGCCCTGATCGACAGACTCAAGGTGAGCGAGATCTATGTCGCCGACGCGACCATGTCGGAGCCCCGCCTGTTGGAGCTGATCGAGATGGGACGAGAACGCGGTGTGCCGATCTCGGTCGTCGGCGAACGGCGGCTGCCCAATTCCAGCAGCTCGGCCGTCCGTTTTCTCGACGGCCTCCACATCACCTCGTCGGTGGTTGAGGAAAAGCGCGACCTCGTCTACCTGTACGCCAAGCGCGTCTTTGACATTGTGATCTCAGCGGTGATCATCTTCCTCACCATGCCTGTCTGGCTCGCTGTGGGCTTGTGGGTGCGGTTCTCTTCTCCAGGCCCCATCTTCTTCCGCCAGACGCGCATCGCGCAGGAGGGACGTCCCTTCGAGATGCTGAAGTTCCGCTCCATGTATGTGACCGCGCCGAAGTACGGCGTCTCCCCGGACAGCGCGTTTGACCCGCGCGTAACGCCAGCGGGTCGCTTTCTGCGGAAGAGCAGTCTGGATGAACTGCCACAGCTTCTGAACGTACTGAAGGGCGATATGTCTCTGGTCGGACCGCGGCCCGAGATGCCGTTCATCGTGGAAAGCTACACGCACCGCGAGCACCCCCGGCTGCTGGTGCCGCAGGGTATGACGGGCTTCTGGCAGCTAAGCGCTGATCGCAAGCTGGCGATCCATGAGCGCATGGAGTATGACCTCTACTACCTGGAGCAGAAGGGCTTCTTCTTCGATCTGGCCATCCTGGTACACACCGCGCTGTTTGCCATGAAGGGCATCTAGCAAGCGATCGACGACGGACCAGGAGGGCATCGGCTAAAAACGATGCCCTCTTTCATTGTCAAAGCCTTCTGCCTGGGCAGCTAGACGATCTGGAGCTCCACGCCTGCCGCGCGAACTGCTTTGGCCGTTGCGTCGTCGATGCCGTCGTCCGTGAAGATCGTGTGGATCTCCTCCAGGCGACAGACGCCCGCCGCACTGAAGACGCCGAGTTTGCTTGAGTCTGCGACCACGACGACACGCCGGGCGTGCAGCACCATGGCGCGCAGGATGAAGGCCTCATCGGGCTCGATGACGGTGATACCGTGCTGAGCGTGGACGCCACAGACGCCCAAAAATGTAATGTCGAAGAAGAGTCGCTCCAACGACTCCCAGGCGGTCTTGCCCACCATGGAGAAGGCTCCCGGCCAACGGACCGAGCCTCCTGTGAGCGTCACCTGCAGCGAGGGCAGACTGCCCAACTCCATGCCGATGTTGACCGCCGACGTCACGATGTGGATGCCGGCGCGGTGGCGAAGCGAGCGAGCGACTTGCGTGGTGGTGGTGCCAGGAGCGAGAGCGATGGTGTCACCCTCCTGCACCAGGGCCGCGGCGGCCAGCGCAATGCGCCGCTTTTCCTCCGCAAAACGCTCTTCCCGCTGCGGAAAGGCTGCGTCGAAGCGGAAGGGCTCGTAGGTCATCTTGCCGGCGAGTTCCACGGCGCCGTGCGTGCGGTGGACCAAGCCGCGCTGCTCCAGCTTGGTGAGGTCACGCCGAACCGAGGCTGACGAGGTCCTGAGCTCGGCAGCAAGCTCGTCAATGGACAACTTTCCTTGCTGCAGCAGGAGGTGGAGGATTCGAGTTGCGCGGTCCTGGGTTTTCTGGGCCATGGCTTTCTGCACAAGAGGTCGGCTCAGTGTAGCGCCCTTCCAGGATGTTCATATGGGTGCGAAATGTGCAGAACGAGTGAAAGTCTTGCTTGACGATGCGCAAAGCGGGCCGTATTCTCGGCACGCAAGTGAAATTCCGTGAACCATCAGATAGCAGGATTACGCACCGCAGGAAGCATTCGGGATGCCAAGTTTTGCCCCGCGCGGGGCGTCGCTGGAATTCGTTCACAAGCAATGCCACATGCAGAACTGACGGAGGGGATGCCATAAGGCATCGCCCGTCAACGGGCCCGGGAGCGCTCTCAGGGCCGTGTTTCTACAGATCAACCACGAAGCAGAAGGGCTGTCACGTATGTCGCGATTTGGTTTCTCCCATCGAGGTTTGTTTGTTGCGGCAGTGCTGGGTGCTGGCACATGTGCGCTGGCACAGACAGTCACTGGCTCTGTCAACGGAACGGTCACCGATCCCAGCGGTGCCGTCATCCCAAACGCGCAGGTTTCGGTGCGCAACGTGGACACCGGCGTTGTGACGCCGACCACGACTAATGGTGCGGGACTCTATAGCGTCCGCTTTCTTCCGGTCGGGCGTTACACCGTGACCATCGAGGCGACAGGGTTCGCCACGCAGACGGTTCCGCCCTTTGCGCTTGAGGTCAACCAGACGGCGAAGATCGACGGCAAGCTGACCACGGGGAGCTCCCAGACGACGGTGGATGTGTCGACCGTGGCCCCGATCCTGAACACCAACGACGCCTCACTCGGCATTACACTCGATAACCAGGCCATCCAGAACCTGCCGCTGAACGGTCGCAACTTCTCCTCCGTGACGCTCTTCCAGCCCGGAGCGATCAACACCGACCCGACAGCTCTGACGGGCAACAACGCGATTGAACGCAACACCTACAACAGCGGCATTGTTTCGATGAACGGCAACCGCAACCAGGCCAACAACTACACGCTGGACGGCGCGGACCTCAACGAGGGCCAGAACAACCTGATCGGCTACAACCCGGCGCCTGACTCGCTGCAGGAGGTGCACGTGGTGAGCGCGAACGCACCGGCACAGTTTGGCAATGCCAATGGCGGCGCGGTGCTCTCAGTTTTGAAGACCGGTACCAACCAGTTCCACGGATCGGCGTACGGCTACCTGGAGAATTACAACCTGGACGCGAACACCTGGGCGAACAAGCATCAGGAACCGACCGCAGATGCCAACGGCAACCTGGTTGCCAATCCGATCGCGAAGAACCCCTTTACTCAGTCCATCTTTGGTGGAACGCTTGGTGGGCCTATCCTGCGCAACCGGCTGTTCTTCTTTGTGGACTATGAGGGCACCCGCCGTCACACCGGCGGACAGCAGTCCGCGAGCGTGCTCCCCGCGGAGTTTCGCACCGGCGACTTCTCCTCGCTGCTGACGCAGGCGAGCCCGATCCAGCTGTACGACTCCCAGAACAACTTCCGGCCGTTTGCCCGCAACCATGTCCCGGTCACCAACCCGGTCGCGCAGTTCCTGTTTGCTCATCCGGAGCTCTACCCACTGCCGAACGCAGGTGTGGCGAGCGGTGTCTTCATGGGCAACTACCGCGGGGCGCAGCGCAGCTTTGTGGTTAACAATCAGGGCGACGTGAAGATTCAGTACAACCTGGGGCAGCGCAACGTCTTCACCGCCTTCTACTCGCAGTCCGACGCCTACGACACGCAGACCGCGCTGATTCCGGTCTTCTTCCCGGCGCAGAATGTGTACCCCACCAAGCTGGGTGGTGGCAGCTGGATCCACACCTTCTCCCCCGCCGTCGTGAACGAGGCCCGCTTCGGCTTTACCCGCATCCGCTGGGATAACAGCATCCCGACGGATCCATCCGGTGTCTTCGGCTATGGCGGCAATGCTCTAGTTGGCATTCCGTTCGGGACGCAGAACTATGTCGGCTTTAGCGGCCAGTCGATCGGCGGCGACGCGTCCTATGTCGGCACCAACGCCAACATCCAGGTGCTGCGCGACAACACGTTCAACTACTACGACAACCTGACTTGGCAGCGGGGCCGGCATCTTATCTCCTTCGGCGGCCAGGCTACGCGGTACCAGCAGAACTACATTAACTCATCGAACTACGGCTTCCTCGGCCAGTTCAACTACTCGGGCAGCTTCACGGGTCTTCCCGGCGGTGGCGGATACGCGCCGGCTGACTTTGTCAGCGATCGCGTGTCGCAGACCTCGCTTGGGTCGTCGTTCGGCCTGGTCGGCAATCGGCAGTGGCGTGTCGCCGGCTATGTCCAGGATGACTGGCGCGCGAGCGACAAGCTGACGCTGAACTTCGGTGTCCGCTACGAGTACGACGAGCCCTGGCGCGAGGCGAACAACAAGACGGCCAACGTCGATCTGGCAACCGGGCAGGTGATCTACGCGGGCAGCGTGCCGGCGGGTGCGGTTGCGGGAGCAGGTGTGTGTCCCACGACGGCCTGTTATAACGCGAACTACACGCAGATCATGCCGCGTCTCGGCTTTGCCTACCAGGCGCTGCCGAAGTTGGTGATCCGTGGCGGCTACGGCGCGACAAGCTTCTTCGAGGGCGACGCCTCCAATCAGCGATTGACCTCCAGCCCGCCTTTCGCGCTGGGCAGCCAGCTGAACGCGCTGACGCCAAGTGCGACGAGCGCTGGTACGCCGTTCTCGGTGGAGCAGGGCTTTACGCCGCAGTTCGCCGCCACCAGCCAGTATTCGGTGTGGCCGCAGAACCAGCAGCCCGCCTACATCCACAACTTCAGCCTGACGACGGAGTACGCGCTGACAAGCTCGACCTCCATCCAGCTGACGTACCTGGGTGAGAGCGGGCATCATCTGGCGGACTACCGCAATGCCAACCAGCTGACGCTGGCGCAGGCTCAGCTGATTGCGACCATCCCGAACGGTGGCAACCTCACAGCAGCGGAGCTTCCAGCCGCAGCGCGCACACCGTACAACGCCCTGGTCGGCCAGTTCGGAAACCTGCTGGTGACTGAGTCGGCCGCTATGATGAACTACAACGGCGGGCAGGCCACGATTCGGCAGCGCACAAGCCACGGGCTGGACTTCGCGTTCAACTACACCTACGCGCGGGCGATGACCACGAGCTCGGGCAACTACGGAACGCCCAACATCGCTGGCTCGAACGGCGCCTTCCAGGATGGCTACAACCAGTCGGCCGACTACGGCCCGGCAGGTCAGGACGTGCGGCATAGCCTGAATGGCTACGTGGTCTACGCGCTGCCGGTCGGACGCGGGCAGGCCTTTGGCAACCACATGAACCGCTTTCTCGACCTGGCCGTTGGTGGTTGGAAGGGATCGGCGACCATCGTGGCCTACTCCGGTTTGCCTGTCACGATCAATATGTCGGGTACACCGAGCAACACCAACACCTTCGGTCAACACCGCGCGAACTTCTACCACCACATCCGTGTGCAGAATCGCGGCAACAACAATTGGTACGGCACAGGTTCGTCAGTGAACGCGCCGGAGACCATCACCGTTACGAATGAGGACGGCACCACGGCACAGCAGGTCGTCAACGCGTGCACCCGGCCGGAGGCGCAGAGCTTTGGCTGCGCGTACGGGCCCTCGGCAGCGCTGACCTTCGGCACGTCGTCAATCGGCAGTGAGCGCGCACCGGGGTATCTCCAGTCGGATATGTCGGCGTTCAAGGACTTCAACATCAGCGAAAGGCAGTCCATCGGCTTCCGGTCGGACTTCTTCAACGTGTTCAACATCGCGAGCTACGGCAACCCGGATAACACCATCACGGATTCGAACTTCGGCCAGATCACCGGTGTGCGTTCCGGACCCCGGCAGATTCAGTTCTCGGCGCACTACCAGTTCTGATCGTGATGCAAGCTGCAACACGAAGGCCCGCTCGAACTGGAGCGGGCCTTTGTGTGCGCGCGGCGGGTGGCACGCATGCACGCGGGCGCGTAGCACCGCGGTCGGCGCTCAGGCCAGCCGCGTGGTGGTCGCGGTGGAGTGAGGCAAGTTGCTGACGCATGGAGAACATCTGCTGCAGTGTGCAGGGAAGAAAGGCGGAGGCTGCGCCGCTGGGCGACGCGACAAGCGTCAGCGTTCTGGGGTGATGGCCGGGGGGGGCGCGCCACGGAGCGCTTCGACCAGGCGGGTGACGGCGACGGGATCGATGGCAGCGGCGCGGGCGCTGGCCGCCGGCGCGGCGTAGCGCACCGAGCCGTGGAAGTGGGTTGCGCCGGTTGCCGGCACCAGGGCCGCGGCGTTGGTGTCACGCAGGCCGCCGCCAACGGCAATCTCGATGCGGCCGGCAGCACGCTGAACCAGCGCCCGCAGGGTAGGCGCGCCAGCCACACAGGTCTCTGCGCCACCGGAGGTGAGGATGCGCCGGCAGCCGGTCGCGATCACGTCTTCAAGCGCGGCCAGCAGGTCCGGTGTGGCATCGAAAGCGCGATGAAATGTAACCTCAAGCGGTCCGGCCAGCTCTACCAGCTCGCGCGTGCGTTCGATGTCAACGCGACCGTCCGGCAGCAGGACGCCGAGGGTGAAGCCGGCGACGCCGAGCTCGCGAGCGTGCAGCAGGTCTTCGCGCATCACGGCGAAGTCGCCTGGGGAGTAGAGGAAGTCGCCTCCGCGCGGCCGCAGCAGGGCAAAGACCGGCAGGCCACTTGAGCGAACCGCTTGCTGCAGCAGACCATGGCTGGCAGTCAGACCTTCTGTCTGGAGATCAGCGCACAGCTCGATGCGATCCACGCCCGCGGAACGGGCCAGCAGACAGGCGTCCAGCGACTCAGCGCAGAGCTCAAAGATGATGGCGCGATGGTCGACTGCAAGGCTCACGAAGGCTCCTGAAGAAAGAAGATTGCGGCTCGCGAAGAGTGCGCGGGATCGTTCCACTATAGCGAGAGATGGGAGCCCCCGGAACGGCCAACCGCCCGGAGGCTTCTCCCTAAGGAACGCGCCATAGACGCGCTAACTCACCAGCTCTGGCCGCGAGCCAGCCAGCTCTCCGACGAGCTCGCCAAAGAGAGTGTTCGCCCAGGCAAACCACGCCCTCGTGAACTTCTTCGGGTCGTTCCGGTTGTAGCTTTCGTGCATAAAGCCGAAGCCCTGTGCGGCGCCCTTCAGTGACGCGAGCGAGGCCCGAATCTCCTTATCGGAGATCGACTGGCTGACGCCGGGACGGACGGCCGTCAGGGCATACACGATCTGCGACATCGGCCAGATCATGTCGCGGCCCACGTGCGGACCGCCGATGCCTTCCCCTGCCGTGCCGCGGAAGAAGTAAGGGTTGCGCTCGCTCCATACCATCGCACGTGTGCGTGTGTAGCGCGCCTGCGCCTCCGGGCTGGCCGCAACGGCTCCCAGGTAGGGCAGGCCCAGCAGGCTCGGCACGTTGGCGTCGTCCATCAGTACCTGCGAGCCATAGCCGTCCACCTCATAGGCCCAGATGGCGCCACCCGGGGCCGGCACCACGGCGTACTGCTCGAGCGCAGTCTCTACCTCGGTGGCCAGCGCTGTGGCCTCCTGGGCCATGGCCTCGTCCTTGCGCACGGTGTGTGCGATGGCTGCCACTTGCCGCAGACTCACCGTGGCGAAGAGGTTTGAGGGCACCAGGAACGGAAAGATGCAGGCGTCGTCCGACGGCCGGAACCCGGAGGCGATCAGCCCGACCGGCTTCACAGGATTGCCATGGCCGTCATCGCCCAGGGTTTCGGTCGGCGAGGGAGAGGCGCGTTGGAAGTGATAAGGCCCAAGCCCGTCCTTCCGTTGCTGCTCGCGAAACGTCCGCAGGACCGTGCGCATTGCCTCCGCCCAGCGGTCATCGAACGGTGTGGTGTCGCCGGAGATCTGCCAGTAGCCGTGCGCCAGCCGAATGGGGTAGCACAGCGAATCGACCTCCCACTTGCGCTCCGCCACGCCCTGCTTCATGTCTGTCTTGTCGGTGCGACTCCACTGCATGGAGGGCTGGCTCAGGTCGGCCATAAAGGCGTTGGCATACGGATCAATCAGGATGCAGCGCACCTGCCGATGGATGACGCCGGCCAGCAGCTGCCGGAGCGGGGCGTCGCCTTTGATCAGTGGCAGATACGGCCAGACCTGGGCAGAGGAGTCGCGCAGCCACATCGCGGCAATGTCGCCGGTGACGACTGCCGTGTCTGGCTTGCCTTCAAAGCTGCCGGGCTCGACGGTGGTATCCAGCGTGTTGGGAAAGCAGTTGGTGAAGAGCTGCCGCAGATCGGGATCGTGGATGCGAGCGCCGCGCTCCACCAGAAACCGCTCCACAGCCTCGCTGCGGAACCGGCGATCCGCCGGCTTGGGCCGACCCTCTGCCATGTTCCACGGCGCCTTGGTGTAACCCTCCTGCGCACCGGCTACGGCGCCCAGTCCAAGAACGTCTGCCGATGCTGCTGCAACACCCACTCCCAAGGCCGCCAAAACCTCGCGCCGCGTCCGCACACCTTCGCCCACATGCACCTCCAAGCCCCTATTATCGTCTGCACGCTGCCCCGAGCGACCGCTTGGCATGCAATCCATGCAGTCTGTGGATGCATCTGCGGCCTGCCTTTGGTACTGTTCTCCCCGCACCCAAGGAGCCTCTCAATGAAGGCGCTGAACCCCTACCTGACCTTTGACGGCAACGCCCGTGAAGCCATGCAGTTCTATGCTGGGGCGTTTCGGGCGGAGCTCCACGTCTCGGACGCTCGTGAGATGCCGAACTGCCCACCCGCCCATGCGGGGAAAGTGCTCCACGCCAGGCTGGAAGGCGGCCCGCTGCTGCTGATGGCGTCGGACAACCTGTCCGATCGGGTCTTTGACCCCGGCAACAATATCTGGCTCAGCCTCGACTGCTCGACCGCAGAGGAGCAGACGAGGTTATTTGGGGCGCTTTCCGACGGCGGAACGGTAGTGATGCCGCTGCAGGACACCTTTTGGGCCGCACACTTTGGCATGCTGATCGACCGATTTGGCATCCACTGGATGCTGAACCTCGAGGGCTAGTGAGAGGCTGTGCCCCGGCCTGCGGAGCTGTGCTGGTCGACGAGCGCCTTCCGTCTTTCCACCCGCTGCAAAGTCGCTCGCCAGCACTCGATAGCATCATCCAGCAAAGCGTCGGCCGATGTTGCCGCGCATCTTATCCATAGAGGCAAAAACCCATGCGACACCTTCCGGTTCTCGGCATTCTCTTCGGCGCATCCGGCCTTCTGCTGCAGGCTCAGACTGGCGGACCGGCCCCTGCCGGCACCGTTAGCTACGTGGAAGGCGCCGCAACCCTGGCTGGTCAGCCCCTGACACAACAGGGAGCAGGCACGGCCGTGATCGCCCCCGGCCAGCAGTTTGCAACCGAACGAGGCAAGGTGGAGGTGCTACTGACACCGGGTGTGTTTCTCCGCCTGGACGAGCACTCCGCTGCCCGACTGGTGCAGTTTGACCCGGCCCATGTGGAGGTGGCGCTGGAGCGTGGCTCGGCAGAGATAGAAGTTGGCCAGACCCGTGACCATGCTGCCCTGCTGATCGACCAGGGCAGTGCGCAGACGCACCTGCAAAAGGTCGGGGTGTACGAGTTCGGTGCAGACCCGGCAAGCGTCCGCGTGCTCGACGGCAAAGCCGGTGTGCTCCTTGGCGCAGGCAAGACCGTTGAGGTGAAGCAGGGACACCTGCTCGATCTCGCCTCGGACATGAAGACCACGAAGTTCAACCGCGACGAGTTCTCCGACCCGCTCACCGACTGGGGCGAGATGCGTTCCGCGTATCTGAACGACGAGCGCGACGCTCGCCTGGACGACTTTGACGCCGGGCAGGGCAGCTACGGTGGTGGCGTCGGCTCAGTGCCATTGGGCTATGGCTTAGGCTTCGGCGGCTACGACGCATTTAGCGGCTTTGGGCCATCCCTATACTCCCCCTACGGCTTTGGCGGGCTTGGCTTCGGTCCTTACAGCGGCATCTATGGCGGGTACCCTCTGGGCTTCGGGTACGGCCCGGGTTTTGGCTTCGGCCCGGGCTTCGGCTACGGCGCAGGATTCGGCTATGGCAGCGGCTTCTATGGCGGAGGCCCCGGCTACTACGGCGGCCTGGCAGGCTATGGCGGCCGGCGCGGCTTTGCACCCCCAATTCGCCGAGCGCCCGGCACTGGTTTCAACAACACAGGCACTGGCCGGCCCGGTGTCGGGCCCATTCACCCCGGCGGAGGCATCCATCGTGCTCCGGCTGGCAGCGTCCGTCCTGCGCCGACGAATGGTGGCTTCCACCCGGCGCCCATGGGTGGTGGTGGCATGCGCGGTGGTGCTCCCACAGCCGCAGGCGGGGGCGGTATCAGGCGCCGGTAAAGGACGGGTGAGCTCATCTCGGGAGGAATGGCCACGACGGGATCGTGGCCATCCGGGTTGCCGGATGATGCGCGCACAGCGCACAATCGTGGGAACGTTTCCGCTGATCGGTGCGTCCCTGACACTGGTCGCGCCCCGAGGTGATCTCTTTGCTCTCCCGCCGTTCGTTACTCCAGCGCGCTTCTGCCGTCGCCCTGGCCTCCGCGCTTCCGCGTCTTCCGCAGCTCTTTGCGCAGACCTCGCCCTCCGCTGCTGACTCCGGGGACCCCCTGCAGTTCGTTGACCCGACCATCGGCACCGGCGGCCACGGCCACACGTACCCCGGCGCAAGCATGCCCTTTGGCGCCGTGCAGCTTTCGCCCGACACCTTCAACTACGGCTGGGACTGGTGCTCCGGCTATCACGACACCGACGACTCCATCATGGGCTTCTCCCACACTCACCTCTCAGGTACCGGCGCGGGCGATCTGTTGGACTTCCTCGTAATGCCCGGTACTGGCGAGGCCAAGCTCGTCCCCGGCTCGCGCACTAACCCGGAGCAGGGCTACCGCTCACGCTTCTCCCACGCCGATGAGACTGCTGTCCCCGGCTACTACTCCGTGATGCTCAAGGACTACAAGGTCCGTGCCGAGCTCACCGCGACCGAACGCACAGGCCTGCACCGCTACACCTTTCCGGAGTCCGACCAGGCCTACATCCTTTTGGACCTGCAACACTCCTACAGCAAAACATCCGCCGTCGAGTCCGCCGAGCTGGCCCCCATGGGCACCGCCGGTCTCATGGGCGGCCACGTCACCAGCGCCTGGGGTGATCATCGCCACTCCTTCTTTGCGCTGGAGTTCTCCAAGGCTCCGGAGCGCATCGTCTTCTTCTCCGATGACCAGCAGGTAGAGCCCGCTAAGGCGCCCGACCAGCCCGTCCAGGGCAAGAACCTGAAGGCTGTCGCTTACTTCAAGACCAAGGCCGATGAAGTAATCCTCGTCCGCACTGGCATCTCTGGTGTCTCCGCCGAGGGCGCCTCCAAGAACCTCAAAGCGGAGTGCAACACCTGGGACTTCGACAAGCTGCGCAGCAACGCCGCCGAAGCCTGGCGCAAGCAGATCGGCAAGATCAAGATCACCACCGACAACACCGATCACAAGAAGATCTTCTACACCGCGCTCTACCACATGTCGCTTGGCCCCACGCTCTTCGACGACGTCGACGGCCAGTACCGCGGCATGGACAATCAGGTCCACACGCTGCCCAGCAACACCAGCCGGAACTACACCACCTTCTCGCTGTGGGACACCTTCCGTGCTGCGCACCCGGCCTACACCCTGATCGAGCCGGAGCGCGTGCCGCAGTTCATCAATGCGCTCATCCTTGAGGCTGAACAAAGCCCCGACGGCATGCCCGTCTGGCCGCTCTACGGCCGGGAAACCGGCACCATGACCGGCTACCATTCGGCCTCCGTCATCGCGGAAGCCTGTAACAAGGGCATTCAGGGTCCGGACTACCCGCGCGCCTTTGAACTGATGGAGAAGATGGCCAACGGCTCCTATCGCGGCCTGCCGTACTACCGCGACAAGGGCTACATCCCGGCTGACAAGGAAGAAGAGTCCGTCTCAAAGACCTTCGAGTACTGCTACGCCGACTGGGCGATCGCGCACGTCGCCAAGAAGCTGGGCAAGGGTGACGCGGTCAAGCAGCACACGCAGCGCTCGCTCAACTACAAGAACTACTTCGACAAGTCCACCCAGTTCATGCGGCCCAAGCTCGACAACGGTCAGTTCACCGCACCGTTCAACCCAATCGACATGGGCCACCAGAAAAAGTGGCGCGACTACACCGAGTCCAACGCCTGGCAGACCACCTTCGGCATCCAACACGATCCTGCTGGCCTGATCGCCCTGTTCGGCGGGCGTGAGCCATTTGTAACCAAGCTCGACGCTCTCTTCACTGTGCCCTCCACCCTGCCCGAGGATGCTCCGCCGGATATCGCCGGCCTGGTCGGACAGTACGCCCACGGCAACGAGCCCTCGCACCATATCTCCTACCTGTACGTCTACGCCGGCTCACCGTGGAAGACGCAGTCGCGCGTTCGCATGCTGTGCGAAAGCATGTACTCCGCCAAGCCGGATGGCATGCAGGGCAACGAGGATGTGGGGCAGATGTCGGCCTGGTATCTGCTCAGTTCGCTCGGCTTCTACCCGGTTGATCCCGTGAGCGGCAACTACATCCTCGGCTCGCCGCTCTTTGAGCAGGCCTCGGTTGATCTCGGCAACGGCAAGCAGCTCGAGGTAGTTGCCCATCGCTCCGACCCCAAGGACCTCTACATCCAGAGCTTCACGCTTAACGGCAAGCCGCAGCAGCGGCTCTGGTTCAACCACGCCGACATCAAGAACGGTGGCAAGATCGAGCTCACCCTCGGTCCCAACCCCAACAGGACCCTTGGCGTCGATGCAAAGAGCATTCCACCCAGCCTCACGCTGTAGCTTGGCGTCGTAAACAAGAGAGGGGCGGGCCAAAGGCCCGCCCCTCTCTTTGCTCCTGCTTAGGCTGCCTAGTGCGTCGTCGCGCTGAAGAGCGACCGCGTATGCAGAGCCGTCTCCAGCTGATCCAGCGTCGCCGTGCTGGTGAGGTGGATCTGCTTGCGCTCACCGGGGATCAGGTCAAAGTCGTTGTCCGAAAGCTTCCAGTTCAGGTTGCCAAACGAGACATCGACTGCAACCGCCACGCTTTCCGCAGTAAGCGTCACGATATAGCCGTTCGCCGCACGTTCAATGTGCGCGTTCACATGCGGCTCCGCCAGGGCCAGGTGCTTCGCATCCGCGAAGTAGATCGTCCGTTTCGCCATCGTCTTGGGAACGATTGGATCGTCCACCTCGGCGGAAGGAATCAGCGGATAGCTCGGGGATCCGGGGTAGTTCGCCACCGTCGCTCCTGCAACCGCTACGTTCGCTGCAGCCTTGCGCAGTGGCCGGCCCGCGGTGTTTTCTGGCGGCGTGTCCAGCGCCAGGTTGGCGCGTGCTGCCAGTGCAACGCTCGCCGCATCGCCAGGTGCAGGCTCCAGCGTGGCCACCACCATCGTCGTCGTCGGATCAAAGCCGGGCAGGCTCGCTAAAGCAATCGGCGGCACCGGTGTGCTCGCCAGCGGCTGCAGCGTCACCGCGAGGTGCTGGTCGGCCTGCGGCGTGTCGAGCGGCTTGCCGTCCAGGTGCAGCACCCGCAAATGCAGCGTGGCGGAGTGCGCCACCGTGTCATCGGAGACCAGGTGCAGCCGCAGCGTGTGGCTGCCGTCGTCCAGATCGGGTGCAATCGCGATGGGCGCGTAAAACCGCCGTGCCCAGTACTGCAGCGTCTTCCATCGGCCAAAGTAGTCCAGCGAGGCCCACGAGGCCACGGGCCAGCAGTCGTTCAGCTGCCAAAAGAGCGTGCCCATGGTGTGCGGCCGGTTGGCGCGCGCGTGATCGACCGCGATCCGGATCGCCTGCGCCTGCAGCAGTTGCGACAGATAGATCATCGAGGGGAAGTCGCGCGCGGGCAGGAAGTTGGTGTTGAGGTAGTCGCGCATCCGCGTAAAGCCGTGGATGAAGCGCTCATGGTTCGCCAACTCGGGCGAGTCGAGGTCCGTGTTCTCGCCCACAACAGACTGCAGCGTGCGCAGATCGGGCAATGACTGGAAGCCGAACTCCGACATAAATCGCGGCGTCTGCGTGGTGTACTCCGACGGCGGCGCACCCGCCGACCACACCTTCCAGGAGTGCATATCGCCGTTCTGCGGGCTGCCGTCGGCGGCCATCTGCGGGTCCTCAAAGTTCGAGGAAGGCGAGCTCGGCCAGTACGGTGCACCGTTGCCGTGCAGCGCCACGGCCGACTTCAGGATGTCGCGAAACATCACCACGTAGTCCTGCCACACCTGCTCTCGCTGGTCCGGTGTGATGGAGGCGATGAACTGCTTCTGGCCGTCCCAGTGGTTCCAGGCGGCTTCCACTTCGTTGTTGCCATTCCACACCGTTACCGCAGGGTGCGGTGCCAGCCGCTCCACCTGCTCCGTTACCTCGGCGGTTACATTCTGCTGAAAGGCCTTGTCGCCCGGCACCATGCCGGCGCCAAACATAAAGTCCTGCCATACCATAATGCCGAGCTCATCACACAGGTCATAGAACGTGTCTGTCTGGTAGTAGCCGCCGCCCCAGATGCGGAACATGTTCATGTTGGCGTCGCGCGCGCTGGTCAGCAGATCACGCTCCCGGGCCGGCGTAGTCGCGGGCGGAAACGAGTCAGTCGGGATCACGTTCGCGCCCTTGGCGAAGACAGGTACGCCATTGATTACAAACTCAAACGAGGTCCCCCACTGGTCCGGGTCGCGCCGCAACTCCACCGAGCGGAAGCCGGTCTGCAGGCTCAGGCTGGCCGTAGTCCGTGCTCTGCGCAGCACACGGGCCGACACGGTGTAGCGGGACTGCGCGCCATACCCGGCCGGGTACCACAGCGCTGGATGCTCGACGGTAAAGGGAATGCTCAGTTGATTGGTGCCGCTGTGCAACGTCACCGGCTCCGGGTGGCCCGGCAGCGCGTGCCCTGCAGGGTCGGTCAGGGTCAACGCAAGCTCGGCCAGTCCGGTCGTGTCGGCCTCTACTGTCATTGAGGCGGTGCCGCGAACCACCGTCCGCGAAACCTCGGGCGTTTGCAGATGGACTGCCCGAATGCGGTCACCGCTCCAGGTGTCCAGGTGAACGGGCCGGAAGACACCGGCTGTGACAAAACGCGGTCCCCAGTCCCAGCCGTACTCGTAGCCCGCCTTTCGCTGAAACTGTCCCACAGGGTAGATCCCATGCGCCGCGTCCGTCGGCTCATACCCCGTGCCAGGAAGAATGTAGGGAAGCTTCGCCACAATCGGCGCCGTCGTGTTAACCGCCGAGTGGAAGGTGATGGTTAGCGTGTTCTCGCCCGCCTGAAGCTTCGCCCTTCCGCCGCCAGCCACGTCTGCCGTGTAACGCCGGAACATGTTGTCCGTGTGCAGCAGCGGCTGCTCATTCAGCTCCACATCCGCAAACGTATCCAGCCCGTCAAAGACCAGCTCCGCATGGGTGGCTGCAAGCTGGGCCGCTGTCACCGTGAAGGTTGTGCGGTACTGCCAGTCCAGCAGGCCGATCCACTGCAGGCGCTTTTCGTTGTCGCCGGTGAACGGTGGCGGAATCACCCCCTGCGCCGCAAGGTCGGTGTGGACCGTGCCGGGCACGGTAGCCGCTCGCCAGGTAGCAGCCTCCGGGTGCTGCTCAAGCACTGCCTGCGGCGTCTCCGCATGGGGCGCGGCAGGTGTCAGGGCGAGCGCATGGAACTGCCATCCCGTAGTTATCGGCGTGCTCTGCAACGTGCCCGCGGTCGAGACCGCCGGAACCGGCCGTGCATGACCAGCCCGCTGGGCCTGCGCCACGGCAAGCGGAAGAAGAGCGAGGGGAAGGACGCGTCGCGCCAGAAGAGCAAAAGACCGCATGAGCCAGTGTCACCCATCCGGAAGCAAATCTGGCAATAGGTTGGGAGACTCATGCGTGGCACGTCCCCCACCCCTAACCCGAAACAATCCTGGAACAGCCGCCTTCGCGTCCTACACCTTCGGGATGTGAAACAGCTGAAACTCGCGAATGCGGGCCGTGCCGGCCGATGACAGGATCTCAAGCCGCACGTGATTCGTCGTCACCGGCGCAAAGCTGTCGATCTTCTTGTGGCCGATTGCATGGCTCTCCACCAGCGTCTGCCAGTGCCCATTCACCTCGGCCTGGATGCGATACCGCTGGACGGCCTGCCCCTCGTTCAGCCACTCCATTGTCAGCGCGTGGTCGATCAGGGTCGGCTTGGTCAGACGCACCTCCAGTGTGCCGGAGGCCGGCGTGGGCGAGGTCCAGAAGGTCGAGTCATCGCCATCCAACGCCAGATCGCTGTTGGCGTCGAGCCTGGAGTGCGCGCGCGCCAGGTTGTCGCCGTACCGTGCACGAATCGCCGCGCCCAACTCGCGCAGACGTGCCGCGTCCGAGTCGTCCAGCAATCCCTTGTCGTTCGGAGCGACGCCCAGCATCCACTGCGCACCCTGCCCAATCGATCCCTCATACGACGACAGCAGCTCCGGGATCGTCTTCAGCGCAGCGTCGTCATTGGGGTGCCAGAACCAGTGCAGCTTGCGCAGTGGCGTGTCCACCTCGATCGGCCGCCAGCGCAGCACGCCATGGCGATCCAGAACGTTCCAGTTGTCGTAGTTGATGTGGCCGCTCTCGTCGCCGCCCCAGCGCGCATCGCCATACTCAAATAGCCCGGCATCCGCAAAGACGATCGTGTTCGGCTGGTAGGTGCGCAGCGTCTCAATGATCTTCTGGAAGTTGTACACGTGTCCGCCCGAGCCAGCGCCGTCCAGCCAGAACTCCTCCAATGGCCCGTAGTTGCTGGCGAGCTGCTCCAGTTCGGCGTTGTAGTACTTGTCGTACGCTGCCGGGTCGTTCTTGTAGCGCGGGTCGTGCCGATCCCATGGGGACAGGTACACGCCAAAGCGCAGGCCGTGGCGGCGGGCAGCCGCGGCCACATCCCGCACGATGTCCCCCTTGCCGTTCTGAAACGGGCTGGCCTTGATGGAGTAGTCCGTTTGGTCCGTGGGAAACAGGGCGAAGCCATCATGGTGCTTGGCCACCAGCACCACATACTTCGCACCCGAGGCCTGGATCGCGTCCATCCACTGGTCCGGGTTGAACTGTGTCGGATTGAAGATCTTGGGATTCGCCGTCCCGTCACCCCACTCCTGGTTCAAAAACGTGTTAGTCGAGAAATGCAGGATCACGCCAAACTCGAGGTCCTGCCAGACCGTCTGCTGCGGCGATGGCTTCAGGTCCGGGGACGACTGCGCCGATAGCAGCGGGGCCAGAAGCGAGGTAGCGGCAAGAGCGGCGCAGCGTAGTGTGGCTTTCATAGATGGAACGGACCTCTCGCGGGCGGGATGGCACTAGCTTAGCGCGCAGCCGTCAGGATGCAAGCATGCGGGCGCGCCAAAGGGCGCCCTGGACCGGCTCCACCGTCTGCGGCGTTGCCTGCAGGGCTGGGAAGCGCTCGCGCACCCGCTCGGTGATCCCGTCGCGCAGCAGGTGAACGTGCTGCATGATCGAGCCGGCAAACGCCAGCCGCGGCGGCACGGCAGGACCGGTAGACTTCACGATGCGCTTGAGGACGATGCCAGCAAGGTGCGCCATATCATCTGCCTCACGATCCAGAACCGCACGCGCAACGGGGTCGCCGGCCGCAGCAAACTGAACGATCAGAGGGGAAAGTCGCGAAAGATCAGGGCTGGGATGTGCATTCGCGAACGCCACCAGCGCCTGGAAGTCAGGCAGCTCCCAGAACGCCAGAATTGCTTGGAGCAGCGGGCTCGATCCCTCCTCGTCGTGCTGGAGCACCGCACTGCGCAGACCGGACCGCCCGATGTTATTGCCGGAGGCCTGATCGGACAGCGCCGGACCCCACCCTCCCACGGTGTGGATCTCTCCCGTCGCTAGCCGCCCAGCGACGTTGGACCCCGTGCCCGCCAGCACCAGAGCGCCAGGCGAGCCAAAAAAAGCCGCGTCCAGCGCAATGGCGACATCGCCCACCAACTGAAAGTGCCCTGGCAGACGCGCGGCGAAGTTCTCTTGCAGCCAGTCCGCAACCAGCGGCACCGTGGAACCGGCAGCACCCACGCAGGTTGCCGCAAGATGCTGCATTGGCTGGCCGGAGCGGGCCGAAAGCTCGGAGATTGCCTGATCCAGGTTGGCCGAGGCCGTAGCATGGTCCGTCCGCATCCGCTTGATGGTGCCAACCACGGAGCGGGCCAGTTCCGTCTGGCCTTCCGCAAGAACAAAGGTGGTGTGTGTGCCGCCAGCATCCACGCCGAGAATAAGAGCCATCCGTCCACTCTAGCGCGAGGTGCACCTGCAGGGTAACGGCAGCGCGAGCACGCTCAGACAGACGCCTTCGCTCAGAAGCGCAGCCCGCGACCAGGTCGTACGGGAACTAGGCCGACCCGGCTGCATGCAGGATGGCGGAACCGCTACTCGGCGGGCTGCAGATGCTGAAGGGCCTGCGCCGTCGCAATACGAACCTGCTCCGCCACCGGGTCGCTGGTCGGGTGGAGCCGCGTGTGGCCGGCGCGGGCTCGCCCGGACCGCGGGTACGAACCTTCGGCAACAACACCATGTGGCGCAGTTGGCGACAGGGCCGGTGGCAGGTACACAACGTCGATCAGGGCCGGTTGCGGACCAACAGTCGCTACCGTCCTGCGTTCTGTGGTCTCCAGCGCTGGAGCCGACGTCGACGATACTGGCACGACGAAGGATGGAATGGCCGGAACGCTGGACAGGGAAGTCACCCCGCCGGAGCTCTGGCGAATGCTGGCCAGCGCCATTGCCTTCTGCTGGTTTGCCGGTCCGGTGTAGCTCGGATCCAGCAAGCCATAGCGATCCTCGCCATTGATACCCCAATAGCTCCAACCCACCTCGGGGTGCCGCTGAAGATAGGCAATCAAAGTAGTGAAGTACTGGCCTTCCGACCCTGGCGCATTGCTGACCACCGAAGCATCGTCGTTTAGCGTGCCAAACTCGCCAATCCAAACGGGAGCCATACCAGACTCGTTGATAAAGCCCCAGCTGTTGCGCCAGTTCGCCATCAGCGAAGCCGGCGTGGTCGCGGCATTGAACCAGGTCTGCTGAAACTCGGATGGTCCGTATACGTGCGGTGAGTAAACCACGCGGTCCGGAACAGAAAGCCGAACCGGAGATCGACGCACGCCAGCAAGGTTGCCGCCCCAGAAGTCCGACTTGCCGTCGACCGCGTCCGTCCCCTCAACAAAGATCAGCAGATTGGGGTTGGTGTGCAGAACGCTGTTGCCGGCGCGCTCGGCCGCGAGGTGCCAGTCGCGTGCCCCGCCACAATCCCAGCAAGCTCCGCCGGAGTTGGCGTTATGCGGCTCATTGCGCAGATCAAAACCGATCACCGTGGGATTGCCCTTGTAGCGGGCAGCCAGGTTCACCCAATCCGCGATCCAGGCCTGCTCCGGATATGCGTCGGTGTACCACAAGCCATTGCTCTCGGCGCTGGAACCGGCCTCGGACCGGTGGTTGTCCAGGACCACCTTCAGGCCTAACTCCCCAGCCGCAAAGACGATTTGATCCAGGATCTGCAGGGACGTTAACCCCTCCAGATCCGCGTTGATCGGCCCCGTCTCATTTTCAAAGCGGATGGCCGACGGCACCTTGGGATGCTCGATGATCTCGTTCGAAAAGGGAATGCGTACCGTGTTGTACCCGGCGTCCGCGACCATGCGGAGAATCGTGTGATAGTCCTGCCGGTTCAGCCCGCCGGGCAGCGCGGCGGTCGTCTCCAGCCCGCTCCAGTTCACGCCAGCGGGTCGCACGGCGGTGTGGCGCTCTGTAACAACCTTGTTGCCCTCGGTGTGCCAATAGCCACTCCGCACCAGGTGGCGCACCATGTACGAACCGTTTTGGCCTGTCCGGGCAGCGTTGGCCAGCGAAGCATGCTGAAGGCGGTGAGTGATGCCCGAAAGGGCGGCAGAGCGAAGCGGCGCGATGGTGCTGACGGCCAGTGCGGCAACGGTGCCGCAGAAGAGGATGGTGCGTCGGCGGAAGGAGGATGTGGCCATGACAGGAACTCCAGAAGTGCAATCCTTGCAAGCAAGGAAAATCTTTTACTCAAACAAGGTCGGCAAGTTCTGCCTGTTCTTCAAAATCGTAGGTGAGCAGGTGCTAGTGGCAATCCCTTGCCCGTGTTACAGCTCACAGAATTAAGGATTCGCCCGGAGCGGAAAGGGTTTTCCTTGAAGTAGCAAAAAAGTGCACTTATCTGGTGAGGGCACGTTACTTGACCGGTTCCGCTACACCCCAGATGTATGCTCCGAAGGATGATTGCCCATCTGAAAGGTCCACTTATCAGCAAAAGCTCTAGCGTGGCGGTGGTGGAGTGCGGAGGCGTGGGGTATGAGGTGGCAATCTCCATCGAAACCGCAGCCGCCCTGCCGGAGGAGGATGGTGAGGCTCGGCTCCACATCTATACCCACGTACGTGAAGACCAGATAGCGCTCTTTGGCTTTGCAACTGTACGCGAAAAGCGTGTCTTTGAACGCCTGCTGGGCGTCTCCGGAATCGGGCCGAAGCTGGCACTGACCGTACTGAGTGGCATCTCGGCCGACCGCCTGATCACCGCCATCCGCGGTCAGGACCATGCGCTTCTGGTCAAGATCCCAGGTGTAGGTAAGAAGACGGCCGAGCGTGTCGTCCTCGAACTCAAGGACAAGCTCGACGATGTGGCGGAGGGAACAGGTGGCGGCGGGCCGCCCGTGGCCGCTGTGGCCGGACGGCTTGGGCCGATGGGGGAGGACGTCGTGTCCGCGCTGGTGAACCTGGGCTATCAGCGACAAGCGGCCCAGAGTGCCGTTGAAGGAGCCCTGGAGAGAGACGCCTCCGCCGGCAGCGGCTTCGAGCAGCTGTTTCGGGCAGCAATGGAAGGCATGCGCTAGCCGGCACGCGTTCCGTTTTGAGTTGGCAGCCTGCGGGTAGGGGTGCCGGGGTGTGGGTTGCGACCATCAGAGGTGGGAGGAGGACAGGGCAATGGCGGACGTGCAGGAAGTGGCGGCGGCGATGGAGGCGGAGTTTGGGGTGCCGGGGGTGCTTGGCTTTGGGGTGCGGGGCGAGCTGGTGGTGCTGGAGATCCACACCGATGCAGCCGATGCGCTGATCGCGGTGCAGGGGGCGCATGTGGCGGAGTGGCGGCCGGTCGGGCAGGACGCTGCGCTGTGGCTGAGCCGCCGGACGGAGTGGGCGCGGGGTAAGGCCATCCGGGGTGGCGTTCCGGTGATCTGGCCGTGGTTTGGGCCGCGGACAGAGGTGGTGAACGCCCCGCAGGCCGGGGCAGGCAAGAGTGGATCGCATGGATTTGCGCGGACGAGTGAGTGGCGGCTGCTGTTTGCGGGGGTGGCTGGGGGGAATGTGCACCTCCAGTGGGGGCTGGAGCCCTCGGAGGTGAGCCGGGCGGCGGGGTTTGACGGCTTCCGTCTGGCGTACGAGATGGTGATCGGCAGGGAGCTGGTGCTCCGGCTAACGGTGGCCAACCAAGGGCCGAACGAGTTGAGGTACGAGGAGGCCCTTCATACCTACCTGCGAGTGAGCGACGTGGAGCGGGCGACGATCAGCGGACTGGAAGGGACGGAGTACCTGGACAAGCGCAGGGGTGGGGAGCGACGGCGCGATGAGGAGCCGGTGCGGCTGCGGGAACTGACGGACCGGGTGTACCTCCAGAGTGAGTCGACGTGCGTGGTGCGGGATGAGGGCCAGGCACGCGAGCTCGAGGTGAGCAAGGACAACTCGCGCACTACAGTGGTGTGGAACCCGTGGGTGGAAGGGGCGGCTGCCCTCCCGGACATGGAGCCGGATGCCTGGCGGGAGATGTTGTGCGTGGAGTCGGCCAATGTGGGCGAAGCGGCGGTACGGCTCGCCCCCGGCGAGGCGCACACAATGGCGATCCGGCTCGTTGTTCGACCCCAGATGGGCTAGACCCCTCCCCCCCCCTTACAATCTTGCGTAAAATTTTGGATTTGCTGGGGTTAGGTGCTGCTGTAAGGGGGCGGTTGGTGCCCGGTTTCCTGGTGGTTGGCCTCCGTTCATGCCCTGTGAGGATAGCGAAGGGTTGGGGAGTGGTGCGCCAACTGCCGGCAAGTGCTTTTGCGCGAGGGAGCGGCGTGCTCGTCGGGGCGGTCAGGCGTAGTTGAGCCGGGGATACCAAGTGGTGCCTCGGCCCTCGGGGGTGAGGTCGAGCAGGAGCCAGAGGGGATCGAGGTCCGGGGCGCCCCGGGGATCCTGGCCGGGATCCGCCATGCTGGGGTCCATCTCGCCACTCCAGAAGTGGCGGAGCGAGCCATCGCGGCGAGTGAAGACGGTGAGGCCGGGAGCGTCACCATCTTCGGGGCTCACATAGTCGCGGGTGAAGTCGCCGGTGGGGTCGGAGAAGAAAGGGAGGTGGCGCCAACCGCGGGAGTCTCGGTAGCGGAGCAGGCGGTCAATCGGGGAACGAGCGACAAAGACAAAGGAGACGCGCTGCTGGATGTCGGCGAGCTTGCTCTCCCAGGTGGCCATGAACGACGTGCAGACAGGGCAGGGGCCAGGGCGTTCGGGGCCGAACATGAAGTTGTACACGAGCAGCGTGTTCTTGCTGCCGAAGAGATCAGGGAGGGTTGCGGGACCGGCCTGGCCGACAAAGGTATAAGCGCGGGTAACCTCACCGCCAGGTGGCAGGTTACGCCGCAGCTGGGCGACGCGCTCGATGTGGCGGCGAAGCTCAATCTCTGCGGCGAGGAGCTGCTCGCGGGCTTCGCGGTAGGCGAGGCTTTCCCCGGGGACGCGGGCGGCGTTGCCGGCGGCGAGCTCGGCGGCGGGGGCGAGTGGTGGATCTGGAAGGACGACGAAAGCGGAGTCGGGCATAACAGCCTCCCTCGCGGGCGTGGACACCTTGTGCTCCGCGACGCGCGCCCATTCTAAGCCTTTGCGACGGGTGAGGGATTGGCTCTGTGGAGCATCTGTAGTCTGCAGAGGGAATGGAGACGAGGATGCTCATTTTGGCTTCAGGGTCGCCACGGCGGCGGGAGTTGCTGCAGCAGGCAGGGTTGGAGTTTGAGGTGGTGGTGGCGGACGTGCCGGAGGTGCGCACGGAGGGGGAGGATGCGGCCACCTTTGTGCTCCGGCTAGCCGAGGCGAAGGCGCAGGCCGTGTGGGCGCGGTGTGTGGCGGAGGGACGGCAGGGGGACGGGAGCGAGCCGCTGATGGTGCTGGGGGCGGACACCTGTGTGCTGTGCCAGGGCGAGGTGCTGGGCAAGCCGACCGATGTGGCGGACGCGCGGCGCATGCTGGAGATGCTGGCGGGGCGGACGCACCAAGTGCTGACGGGAGTCTGCGTGCTGACGGCGGGGGAGAGCTTTGCGGATGTGGAGGTGACGCAGGTGCAGATGAATCTGATGGAGGAGGCGGAGGTGGTGCGGTATCTCATGTCAAGCGAGCCCATGGACAAGGCCGGGGCCTATGGGATTCAGGGCTATGCGGCACGGTGGATTCCACGGATTGAGGGCGACTACTTCAACGTGGTGGGGCTGCCGATTGCGCGCACGGTGGAGCTGGTGGCGGAGGCGTGCGCGAAGGCTTCGGCACGGGCGGCCGCGGGAGTGAAGGACCAGCTCGGGTCTTAGGGGGTGGGCCGCCACGGTGCACAGCCTGCAGGGATGGGGCTGCCCAGCGAGGGCGTCGGAGGTGGCTACGCGTGGTCTGAAGAAGAAATGTTGCTTGCAGCGGTACTCACCCTCCGCACAGTTGGCGAGTCCAACGCCGCGAACCAGCAAATGTCTGTTTATCTTCTTCCCCGGGGTGGTACCTGTGAGACTTGCCTTGCCGCTGCCGGCAAACCCTCGTGCGATTCGCGCCTGCCTTGCCGTGACTGCGCTTGCCGCAGCTGCTCCCGCCGCTTGTCCGCAGGCGGCGCAACCTTTGCCGACGGGGAGCGCAGCTGCTTCCGCGCAGGCGACGACGACGCTTTCGGGTGTGATCACGGACCCTTCGGGCGCCCTGATACCTGGCGCGACACTGCAGCTGAGCTCGCAGGCGCCGTCTTCCGCGACGAGCCCTGCGGCGCCGCCGCGGCGAGTGGTGACGGACAGCGCAGGCCGGTTTTCGGTGGCGCTGCCGCCGGGGACGTATTCCGTGACGCTGGAGGCGGAGGGGTTTACGCCACTGACCCGGGATCTGACTCTGACGTCTCGGCCGATGTCGCTGAACTTCAAGCTGAGCATCGCGTCGGCGACGACGCAGGTAGACGTGGCGTCGGATGGCGGGGCGAGCACGGCAGGCGCGGATAACAAGAGCGCGCTGGTGTTCAAAGGTGAGCAGCTGGACGCACTGTCATCCAACGACGCGACGCTGCAACAGCAGATGCTGGCGATGGGTGGTGGGAGCGGTGGGAGCGTGTATGTGGATGGATTCAGTGGCGGCCGCTTTCCGCCAAAGGACACCATCCGCGAGATTCGCATCAACCAGAACCCGTTTTCGGCGCAGTACTCCGACCTGGGGCTGGGGCGGATCGAGATCTTCACCAAGCCGGGAAGCGACAAGCTGCATGGCGACCTGTACCTGTCGGGGTCGACCAAGGCGTTCAACTCGTTGAATCCGTATACCGGCGCCGAGCCGCCGTACTACCTGTTCTTTGGCCGGGGCGACGTGAACGGGCCGCTGGGCAAGAAGACCTCGTTCTTTCTTTCGAGCGAGGTGAGTGACCAGCAGAACAACGCGGTGGTGAATGCATTTAATCCGGATGGCAGCCGGCTGTCGCTGGCGGTTTCAGCGCCGCAGACCGAGTACACGGCATCCACGCGAATTGATCGTCAGCTGAACGAGAAGAACACGCTGGTGAGCCGGTACGAGTACAGCCAGACGGACAGCTCGAACACGGGTGTGGGGTTGCTGGTGTTGCCGTCTGAGGGCACGCACAACACGACCAACGTGCAGACGCTGCAGGTGGGCAACACGCAGCTGATCGGGCCGAATGTTGTGTCGGAGACCCGCTTCCAGTATCTGCGGACGCGACTGGGGCAGACGCCGAACTCAACAGCGCCGACCCTTGTGGTGCAGGGTGCCTTCAACGGCGGCGGATCGCCGACGCAGACCACGCGCGACGACCAGGACCAGTTTGAGTTCCAGGAGTACCTTTCGGTTTCGCGGGGAAACCACTTCCTGCGGCTGGGGGCGCGCTACCGTCTGCTGCACGAGAACAACAGCTCGACCGCGAACTATAACGGCCAGTACACCTTTGCGACACTGGCGGCGTTCCAGGCGGGGACGCCGAGCCTGTTCAGCCTGACGGCGGGACAGACCGCGGCGACGCTGCTGACGGGCGATCTGGGCGCGTATGTGGAAGATGAGTGGAAGGTGCGGAAGAATGTGACGGCGACGTTTGGGCTGCGGCTGGAAAGCCAGTCCGCGATCCCCGACCACCTGAACCCGGCGCCGCGCGCGGGGATTGCATGGCTGGTTGGGCAGAGTGACAAGCACCCGCCGGTGCTGACGCTGCGGGCGAGTGCGGGTGTGTTTTATGACCGCTTTGCGCCGGGAAATATTCTGACGTCCATTCGGCAGAACGGCTTCAGCCAGCAGGCGTTTCTGATCAACAGCCCGACGTTTTACCCAAACCTGCCGGATCCATCGCAGCTGACGGGGACGTCGCCGACGCCGTATCGCATCAGCCCGAATCTGCGGGTGTCGTCGGAGAACATTGCGAGTGTGTCGGCGGAGCGATCGCTGGGCAAGGTTGGCTCAGTGACGGTGAGCTACTACGCCGTGCGCGGGGTGCACCAGTACAACTCCGAGAACATCAACGCGCCGCTGAGCAATGGCCTGCGGCCGCAGGGCGGGACGACAGATGTCTACCGCTTCGCGTCGAACGGCATTGAAAAGGCGCAGAGCCTGTCAGTGAACACGAATCTGCAGCTGAGCAAGCGGTTGCAGATCTTTGCGTTCTATACGGCGCGTCGGCAGAACAACGACACCGCGGGGCCAACGAGCTTTCCGTCGCAGCCATACAACGTGTCTGCGGACTATGGGCCGTCCGGGCTGGGTATGCAGCCGGTGGGGCAACGGTTCTTTGCGGATGGCGAGGTCCAGCTGCCGTTTGGGTTTTCGACGGATCTGTTTGGGGGCGTCTTTTCGCGTTCGCGGTTCAACATCACGACAGGCACAGATCGGAACAACGACACGCAGTTCAACGATCGACCTGCCTTTGCGACCAACCCGGGGCCGTCGTCAGTGATCTTCAACACGGCGTATGGAAGATTTGACGCCAACCCGCAGCCGGGCGAGGCGATCATTCCGTTCAACTATGCGCTGGCACCGCGGATGGTGTTTATGGCGGCGCGGGTGGCCCGGGACTTCAAGTTCGGTCCGCGACCGGCCGCTCCGGCGACGCCGCCTGCCGGGCTGAAGCCTGGGCAGAAGGTGCCGCGGCCGGACCCGCGCTACACACTCTCCTTTGATCTGGAGGCGGTGAACACGCTGAATAGCACGAACCCGGGGACCCCGGTGGGGGTGCTGGGATCGCCGTTCTTTGGCCAGTCGCTGTCGACCAACAACCTGTTCAACCTGACGAGTGCGGCGAATCGCGTTGTGTTTGTTGGCGCTTCGTTCCGCTTCTAGGGCTTGGGTACGGGCGGGCCCCGAGCCGGGATGGAACCGGGAGGCGATAGACTACGTACAAGCCTGAGGTGAGTGCGCCTGGTCAGGCTGCGGGCTGCCTGATGCCGTCTCTGGCTCGCTTGCCGTGTGGTCTGATGAGACCGGCAACGGGGCAGAGGTGGGGCTCTCCGATTTGTAACAGGACGAGGCATGTATGGCTACATCCAGCAATTCGGTGGCGCAGGAGGACGGGGTTGTCACCAAGCTGCTCCGGTTGTGGAAGAGTGGGGATGGGGCTGCGCTCGACCAGCTGACACCGCTGATTTACAACGATCTGATCCGGCTGGCGAAGGCACGGCTCAGAAGGGAGTCGCAGGCGTGCACGATCGAGCCGACGGCCCTGGTGCACGAGGCTTACCTGCGGCTTGCGGGCCAGAGCGAGCTGCACGCGGAGAACCGCGCGCACTTCTACGCCATTGCTGCCAATACCATGCGCCGCGTGCTGGTGGAGCATGCACGGCACAGGCAGGCCCAAAAGCGGGATGGGGGGATTCGCGTGACGCTGCATCCTGATCTGCACCACGCCGGAGAGGAAGCGCTGGATGTGTTTGTGCTGGACGGTGCATTGCAGCGGCTGAGCGAGGCGGATCCGAGAAAGGGACGGGTGATCGAGCTGAAGTACTTCGGCGGGCTGACCACAGAGGAGATCGCGCTGGTGGAGCAGATCTCGGTGGCGACGGTGGGACGCGAGCTCCGGATGGGCCAGGCCTGGCTGCGCCGCGAGATGTCGTCTGCCCGGGGATGAGAGTGCATGGCGATTGACCGGTGGCACCAGGTGGAGGAGATCTTCCACGACGCCCTCGCGCTGGCTCCGGTGGAGCGAGCGGCCTTTGTTGCGGCAGCAGCGGATGGGGACGCGGCGCTGCAGGACGAGGTGATGTCGCTGCTGGCCTTTGACCCTGGCGCGGATGCTGACGCGTCTCCGGTCGCCGAAGATGTGTTGCAGCGTGTGATTGCCCATGACCTGGGCCTGCTGGCGAGAGAGCCAGAGCCAGCCGACACCGGCACACACGTGGGGCCCTACCTGCTCGTGCGGGAGCTGGCGAGCGGGGGCATGGGCACGGTGCACCTGGCGGTACGGTCGGATGACCAGTACTTCCAGATTGTGGCGGTAAAGATGGTGCGGAAGGGGATCTCGACGCCGGAGCTGGTGCAGCGATTTCGGGCCGAGCGGCAGATTCTCGCGACGCTGACGCACCCGAATGTGGGGACAATTCTGGACGGTGGGGTCACGGCAGACGGTCGTCCCTTCATGGTGATGGAGTTTGTTGAGGGGCAGTCGATCACGCAGGCGAGCAGGACGGGCGCGCTGAGCCTGCGGCGGCGGATCCAGCTGTTTCAGACGCTTTGCTCTGCGGTGCAGCATGCGCATGAGCGGCTGATTGTTCATCGCGACATCAAGCCGGACAACGTGCTGGTCACACCGGAGGGGCTGGTCAAGCTGATTGACTTTGGCATCGCCCAGACCTTGATTCCAGAGTTTTACCTTGGCGGCGAGGCCGATGCGAAGGCGGGGTTGCAGCCGCTGACTCCGGACTATGCGAGCCCGGAGCAGTGGACGGGGCAGGAGCTGACCACTGCAACTGACATCTACTCACTGGGCGTGTTGTTGTTTGAGCTGCTCACCGATGAGCTGCCGTTTCGCCTGCAGGGGCTGCCGCCGGCGGCGGCGAGGGCCATTGTGCTTGCCGGAATGCGCACAAAGCCGAGTGCGACAGCGGGCCTGGATCGTCGCAGGAGGCGAGGGTTGGTGGGCGACCTGGACCGCATTGTGCTGAAGGCGATGGCGACCGAACCGGCGGCGCGGTACACGTCGGTGCGCGCGATGGACGAGGATCTGGGGCGGTACCTGGAAGGGCGTCCGTTGCAGACGACGAAGCCGCGGCCGCTGTACAAGGCCGGCAAGTTCCTGAAGCGGCAACGGGTGTTGGTGACGACGGCGTGCGTGTGCGTGGTGATCCTGCTTCTTGCCGCGGTGAGCTACGGCGTGCGGGCGCGACAGGCGGACAAGCGGGTGGCGCAGATCCGGCAACTCGCCGATCTCACGATCGCGCAGATGACCACGCAGTTGCAGCAGGTGCCCGCCTCCACCGAGGCGCAGGCGGCGGTGTTTCATCGGGCGCTGGACTTTCTGAACGGGCTCGAAGCGGAGACGGGCGGGGATGGGCGGCTTTACCTGGAACTCTCCAGAGCGTACCTGCGGGTGGGCGAGGTGGAGGGCTCGCCTGCGGTGCCGAACCTTGGCAACGCCAGCACGGCGACGATGAGCTACAGGGCAGCGCTGAAGATGGCGCTGCAGGCCCATGACCTGCTGAAGAGCGAGGACAGCACGATCGCGGTGATCAGGGCGCAGATGCACCTGGCGGACGAGGATGTGTTTCTGGGCGATGCGCGCAGGGCGGATGAGGAATACCGGAGCGCGCTGGGATGGGCCCTGCCGTTCTGGAGAGGGCGGCCGACGGACCGGGAGCGCACGCGGCTGTTGACGACGGTTTACCTGGGCCTGGGGGACAATGCGCTGAACAAGCTTTTGCCCAACGAGGCGTCAGCGATCTATGCCGCGGCTCTGCAGGTATTTGGAGGCGAGCCGACCGGCGAGGAAGACCATGACAAGCTGCTGATCGACCTTCACCTGCACCAGGCCCGGGCGTTGAACGAGTTTGGGCGGCTGAAGGAGGCGCTTGATGAGCTGAACCAGTGCCGGCAGCTGGCGCAGACGCTGGCGCGGCGGTTTCCGCAGTCGCAAAAGGCGCGGCGGGAGCTGATGGTGGTCGACAGCAGCATGGTGCTGATGCTGTCCGGGCAGGATTTCCTGAACGCCAGCCGACCGGAGCGATCGCTGGAGTACGCGCGCGAGGAGCTGGGCATGGCCCGGGCCGCGGCTGAAAGCGACCGGACCAACGCACAGGCCGGCTTTGATCTGGCGCTGGCACAGACAAAGATGGGCGACGCATACCGGGAGATGGAGCCAGCGACTGCGGCGCGGTGGTATGGGCAGTCGATAGCCTCTACGCGGGCCTGGCTGCCGCGGTATGGGGCAGAGTCCAAGCACCGGGTGGCGATCGAGGATGAGTCGCTCGCCGAGGTGCTGCCGGGTCCGGGCGAGGCGCAGCAGCGTCTGCGCCTGCTGCTGGAGGCGCACACCCTGCGACGTGAGCTTTCTGACGACAGCCCGCATGCGCGACTGCACCTGATGCGCTCGTTCTGCGAGCTGAGCGACGCTCAACTGGCGGTGAACAATGTGCCGGCGGCGGTGACGGCGGCAGGGCAGGCGTTGCCGTTGCTGGCCGGGTACGGTCTCAGTTCGCCGAGTCTGATGGTGCTGCGCGATGTGGGTCTCTGTTACGCGAGCGAGGGGGCGCTGCAGGCTCGGCTTGCGGGGGATACCCATCGCACGGCGGCGGACAGGGCGGGGGCACGGCAGGCGGCGATCGACTTCTTCCAGCAGAGTGCGCGGGTGTGGGAGGAGTGGGCGCGGCGTGGCGCGTCGACCGAAGAGAGTGAGCGGGAGCGCCGGCGCGTGAACGAGGTGCTGCAGCAATACAAAAAAGGCCGCGTGGGGTGATCGACCAGACGCCTTTTCTGCGCAATAGCAAGGAGGGGGCGATCAGGTTTGAATTCAACACTGCGGAGGTATACGGGAGCGGAGCTGTTTGCGGAGCAGGGGCGCGGGCTTTGCGTTGTGGACGTGCGTCCTGCCGCGCGGTTCGCGGCCTTTCATCTGCGGGGCGCACTGCCCTTGGGAGTGGACGGTCCGCTTGCGAGCTGGGCGGCGCTTCTGCTTCCACCGGAGCAGCGAATTCTGCTGGTTGGGGACAGCCTGACGATGGTGGAGGAGGCCTGGGCTCGCCTGCGACGGGTTGGGCTGGGTGGCGTGGAGGGATATGTTCTGGCGGATGAGCGGCGTTGGCGCGACGATCGGCTGGACGTGCGGAGCCTGCGAACCTGGCGATGCGCTGAGGTGGCGTTTGGCCTGCAGCAGCGGACGGCGGTGATTGATGTGCGGAGCCGGGCGGAGTGGTTGCAGGGGCATGTGCCCGGGGCACGGTGTGTGCCCCTGCTGGAGCTGGCGGCGGAAGGCGGGCGGCAGCGAGGGATGGAGCGCGTGCTGGTGTACTGCAAAGAGGGCTTTCGCGCGATGATTGCCGCAAGTCTGCTGTTGCGCGGCGGATCCACGGAGGTGGAGGTGGTTCTTGACGGGCTCGGGGGCTGGACGGCGGCGGGACTTTCCCTGGTGGCGGGCGAGGCTGGAGTGCTAAGGGAGTAGGTCTTCTGGCGCGGCGTGAGTGGATTCCGCAGTGCTTTGCGCATATCTCAGCAGGCGGCGAAACGACCTTTCTGGCGTTTCTGCATGAGCCAGGACGGAGCGATCATGGGCGATCGAGCGGTTTGCGCGGCGTTGCTCCTGATCCCTCCCGGACCTGGCCTGCGCCCGCTGCGCATGGAGGCTTGATGTGAAGGGATACACGCATTGTTGTGGATGGATGGTTATGGACGGCAGCGGGACCACCCCTGTGCGGGCGGCGGGTGCACTCGAGCTGCCTTTGGGCGCGGTGGCGGGGCAGCGGCAGTCTGTTGCGACGACCCTGCCGGCGATGCCGCTGCTGTTGCGGACGGTGATGCTTTGGGTGACCAAGATCGCGATCATCCTGGTGATGTATGGCACGCCCCAGGCGATTGTGGAGGTGGTGCGCGAAGGCACACGGCTGGTGCTTTCCCGCTAGCACTGAAGTCGCGATGGAGCGGTGCGAGTGGGAAGGGTTGCAGCGCGTGCCGCGTGCTGGTCTTGCTTGCCCTTTAGCTAGCGAAAAGTGCACGGCACGTGATCGGGTTAGGGACGGCTCTGCGCATACCTCAGCAGGGAAGAACATATGCAGACTTACACAAGTTTTTTGTTCAAAGACGCGACCGCGCCTGTGGGGTGCGACCTGGCCGACACCATGGGCCTTTGCCTTGCATCATTGCCGGAGGAGACGGCGTTGCCAGCGGAGGCGCTCGACCTGGCCTGCCATGCCGTGACACCCCTGCTCGAGCTGGATAACCCGGTGCTGCGCCGGTTTGCACGGATCGTGTTGCGCTCGGCCAAGGAGGCGATGCGGGAGACGCTGCGGGCGAAGCTTCGGGGTGCTGCTACTTGCGCCTCGGTGCTGACGCCACGGCAGCTGAAGCTGGCGCAGCAGTACATGGCGGAGCACCTTGGCCGCAAACTTCTTGTGGCGGAGGTGGCGGCGGCGTGTGGACTTTCGGCCAGCCACTTTTCCCGGGGCTTTCGTTGCACCTGCGGTGTGACGCCCCACTGCTGGCTGTTGCAACGGCGCGTGAAGCGAGCCAAAGAGTTGCTGGAGAGCTCGCACCTTACGATTCCTGAGATTGCGCTGGAGTGTGGCTTTGCGCACCGGGTTCCTTTCAGCAAGGCGTTTGCGCGCGTAACGGGTTCGGGCCCGTCCCGCTGGCGGCGCGAACACCACACCGTGCTTTGGAGGGCCAGGCCGGCGTAAGGGCCTGGCGATCTTTGGGGTGGGCTCCCGCACGGCCGGCCCCGCTACTGCGCTGCCGGCCCCGCTACTGCGCTGCTTCGTGCAGACCGGCAGGCGAGGAAGGTGCGGATGCTTGCGGGGGTGGGCCCACGATCTGCAGGCCGAAGTCACCGGCGAGTGACATGAGCTTCTGCTGGGTCTGCTGCAGCTGCAACGGGTCCTGAGCTTCTGTTGCGTCGGCGATGCCGATCTGGTGGAAGAGCTGGGCGAAGTGGCCAGGGGTGAGGACTACCAGGATGCGCGAGCCCCCGGCGGCGATGTTGCGGAAGCTGTGCGGTGTGCCCCTGGGAAAGTGAATGAGATCGCCTTTGGTGGCCGTGGTGGTGGCTCCGTCCCGCGTGATCTCCAGCTCGCCTTCGAGCACATAGAAGCTTTCTTCCTCCGCGGTGTGGACGTGCAGCGGCGGCCCCTGCTGCCCGTTGCTTTCCACCTCCAGAATGGCGACGGCGGGTGTGCTGAGGAGAAAGGTGTAGCGATCTCCAAGGACCCAGGTGCTGTTCGTTTGATTGTTGTGAGTCATAGGTGAGGTCCTCTTCCGTGTGGAGTGTGGGCACGCCGGCGGACGTACCCATGTGACGGCGGATGCTGTTGGGCCGACCGATCCGTGACGTACCAGAGCGATCACACCATGCGCCGCCCGGTGCTGTGTGCCCCATCGGCGCGGATTGGAGCCGTTCCAACTGCCTCTTCACTACGCGGCGAGTAGGCCCACGCTTACATTTGTAACTGGGACCGAAGCATGGCTCAACCTTTCCCGTGTCTCGCGGGTGAAGCGCATGCGGGAGCGAGTACCCTTGCAGAGAATCTCCGCTGCAAGGGAGCAGGATGCACTCGTTACAGACAGAGCGGTTGAAGATTGCGTTTGACATGGTGGGAGAGCCGGAGGCGTTTCCGGTGCTTCTGCTCCACGGGTGGCCTGATGCTGCAGAGAGCTGGGCCGCCGTGGCCTCGCAGCTGCAGGAGCACGGCTACCGAACGGTTGTGCCGTCACTCCGCGGATCGTACCCGACGGAGTTTCTTTCGGAGGAGACGCCGCGGTTTGCGGGTGCGGTGGCGATGGCGCAGGACGCGATCGACCTGATGAATGGTCTGGGGATCGGGCGATTTGCGGTTGTGGGCCATGACTGGGGTGCTCGCGTGGCGTACACCCTGGCGACCCTGTTTCCAGAGCGGGTTGCGTGCGTGACGGCGCTGGCCCTGGCGTACCAACCGGGCGGGCGGTTCCGCCTGGGAGACTTCACGCAGTCACGGCATTTCTGGTACCAGTTCTTTCAATGCACGCCGGCCGGCGTGGAGGCCGTGCGGAGAGACCCTGTTGGCTTTGCCCGGGAGCAGTGGGAGACCTGGAGCCCGAAAGGCTGGTTCGCCGAGGAGGCCTTCAACGAGGCGAGCCGATACTTTGCTCACCCGGACTGGGCGGAGATCACGCTGAACGCCTACCGTTCCCGCTATCTCGCCGGGGAGGTACGTGACCCTGCGTACGCCGCGCTGCAGGCTGTGCTGGAGCAGACGGAGACGATCGGGGTGCCAACGGTGATGATCCACGGTGCTGCGGACACATGCGACCTGCCGTCGGGCTCCGAGGGGAAGGAGAGGTTCTTCAAGGGAAGCTATAGCCGGCTTGTGTTGCCGGGCGTTGGCCACTTTCCCCACAGGGAGGCGCCCCAGCAGGTAGCCGAGGCGGTGCTGCGCCAGCTTGGCACGATCTGACCAGAGTTGCTCCCTGGCGGGATCGCTGGCTGCGGCTGGGTTCTGCCGGGCAGTTGCTTTATGTGCGGGCGCTAGACTGGTGCAGGTGGCCATGAGTCTTGTTCGCCCGTCCCTGCTGCTTGCCTTTGTTCTTGCGGCGCTGTGCCCGCTTGCCTTTTCGCAGAAAGAGTCCGCAGGGGAACGACCTGTTGGTGTGCTGGTCCTGCGTGATGCGGCCGCGGCCGATGCCGCGGAGCATGCGCTGCAGGGAGGCGCGAACTTCGCTGTTCTCGCGAAGGAGCGATCGATCGACGGCTCCTCCGAGGATGGGAGGTTTGTTGGGAACACTCGACGCGGCCCACCTTTCCCCCGAGCTGCGGCAACGGCTGCTCGCGCTGCAGCCTGGCCAGGTGACCCCGGTGGTGCGCGTGCCCGAGGGGTATGCGGTGTATACGGTATTTCGCACCGCGCCCAGCACCGAGGACCTGGATGCGCAGCGGATCCTCGATCTGACGCACGAGGGTGTGATCGACCAGGGGCTGAGCCTGTCCGGGGCGGACGAAGCAGGCGTTGTCTTCAACGCGTATCCGAAGGCGCAGGGCTGGGAGCGTGATCTGAGCGCGCCCTGCAGCATTCGCAAGAAGTCGCTGGCGGCGGCGATCGCGAGCACGCGGGCGTTTCTGGCAGCACCCGAAAGCGAAGGCGCTTCGCCACTGCGACGGCAGCAGGCGCATGCAGCCCTGGCCCAGCTGAGCGCCTACACGGGCGATCTCGAGGCCGCGATCCGGGAGTGGGAGCAGGCCTATGCCATCGCCCAGGCGAGTGCGCCGGGTACGATTCCCACCACGCTTGAGAGTCTTGGGCTGTCGTATCTTCACCTGTCGGAGATGAGAAACGGGGTGTACCGCGACGGCGGCACGATGGACATCTTTCCGCCGCTCAAGCCGGGGCTCGCCTTTGCAGACAAGAGCGCCTCACTGAAAGCGATCCAGTACTTTGAGGCGTACCTCGCGCGCGTGCCGGAGGATCTGGAGGTGCGCTGGGCGCTGAATCTAGCGTATGTGACGGTGGGTGGCTACCCGGCCGAGGTGCCGGCGCGCTTCCTGATTCCACCCGCGGCGTTCGCCTCGAAGGAGAATATCGGACGCTTTCAGGACGTGGCGTTACCGGCCGGGATCAACAACTTCAGCCAGGCGGGCGGCGTTGTGGTGGATGACTTCGAGGGCAAGGGGCAGCTGGACGTGGTGACCTCCAGCTGGGATATGTGCGAGCCGCTGCACCTGTTCCACAACAACGGGGATGGCACGTTTACGGACCGGGCCACGGCGGCCGGGCTTGCGGGGCAACTGGGTGGGTTGAACCTGGTGGAGGCCGACTACAACAACGACGGCTGCATGGACCTGCTTGTGCTGCGGGGTGGCTGGCAGAAGCCGATGCGGCGCTCCCTGCTGCGGAACAACTGCGATGGCACGTTTACGGATGTAACGGAGCAGAGCGGCCTGGGCGGCGTGATTACGGCGACGCAGACAGCAGCCTGGGCCGACATCGACAACGATGGCAGGCTGGACCTGTTTGTGGCGAACGAGCATGCGCCGAGCCAGCTGTTCCGCAACAAGGGCGACGGCACGTTTGAGGACATCTCGCATGCGGCGGGGATTGACGAGACGGCGTTCAGCAAGGGTGTGGTCGCCATCGATTACGACAAGGATGGCTTCCCGGACTTTTACGTCTCCAACGCGGCTGGTCCTAACTTTCTGTACCACAACGAACACGATGGCACCTTTACCGAAGTGGCGCGGCAAGCGGGGGTGCAGGCGCCCTACTTTGGCTTTGCAACGTGGTTCTTTGACTACGACAACGATGGTTGGCCCGATCTCTTCGTTTGCAGCTACTTCAACTCGGTGCAGCAGGTGATGCGCAGCCGCCTTGGCCAGCCAGTTTCGGTGGAGACGTTGAAGCTGTACCGCAACGCACACGACGGCTCATTTGAGGATGTGACGGCGAAGGTTGGGCTCGACAAGGTCTTCATGCCCATGGGGGCGAACTTTGGCGATGTCGACAACGATGGATTTCTGGATCTGTATCTCGGGATGGGCAGCCCATCGTTTGGTGGCATGGTTCCGCATGCGCTGCTGCGGAACCAGGACGGCAAGGCATTTGTTGACATCACGGCCTCGTCCGGGACGGGGGAGCTGCACAAGGGGCATGGGATCGCCTTTGCGGATCTGGAACGGCGCGGGGTGGAGGATATTGTCGCGTCCAACGGTGGCGCAGTGCCCGCCGACCAGCACACCATGCGGTTGTTCCGCAATCCTGGAAGCGAGAACGACTGGCTCAACCTTCGCCTGGTCGGGGTGAAGAGCAACCGGTCGGCCGTAGGGGCCGAGATCAAGGTGACGGTGCAGAATGACCAGCACACTCGCCTGACCCTCTTCCGAACGGTTGGGACAACAAGCTCCTTTGGCGGCAACCCGATGGAGCAGCACATTGGGCTGGGACATCACGCCCGCGTGGTGAGCGTGGATGTGTGGTGGCCGGCAACGCGGACGACGCAGCACTTCGCCAACGTTCCCAAGAACCAGTTTCTGCTGCTTCGAGAGTTTGCGGCCAGCTACACGCGGCTGACGCTGCCCACGGTCCAGCTGCGCGGTGCGGTTGCGAGCCCCGGCCAGTAGCGATAGCTCCGGCCTGTTCTTCGACTCGCCGCGCGTTGAGGCGGACTAAAGCGGGGCGGGCAGGCCGGTGGCCAGGGTGATGTGGCGCTCGGCTTCCCGCTCGCCTGTGAGCAGGATGGTGCTGCCGGAAGGCATGGCGGTGAGACCCTGGAAGGTGGGCGGCTGGTGGAGCAGCGTTTCGAGCGGGTGGGTGCTGCCGGACCTGGGATCAACCAGGAGGAGCTCGCTTTTGCGAGCGGATCGGCCAAGGACGATGATGCCGTCCCGGGTGGCCTGCAGGTAGCCCCAGAAGCCGGCGGGCGGCTGGGCGAGCAGACGCGTCTCACGGCCGGTGCGGAGGTCGAGCTGCCACAGCCCTGCCTCGTCGCCGCGGGTGAAGACAAGGGTGGTGCCGTCGGCGGACTCCTGCGCGGCCATGCCATCGCCGGAGGTGAGCCGGACGGGTGGGCCGTCGGCCGTACCGGACGGGGTGAGCGCGAGCTTCCAGAGCTGCCATCGGCCGCCGCGGTTGGAGCGGAAGAAGACTGTTCGGTCGTCGTTGGACCAGCGTGGGACGATGTCGTTTGCATCGCCCGTGGTGAGCTGACGTGCGGGGCCGCCGCTGCTGGCGATAGAGAAGATGTGGGAGTGGCCGCCGGGGCGGGCGTCGAAGAGGATGTGGTCGCCGGTGTGGGACCAGGAGGGGCTGCCCGCCATGGGGCCGTTGGTCGAGGTGAGCTGCCGAAGCGAGGCGCCATCAATGGAAGCAACCCAGATCTGCTGGGTGCCGGAGCGGCGGGACTGAAAGGCGAAGAAGCGGCCGTCGGGCGAGAGGGACGGTGCGGAGTCTTCCTGGGTGGAGGTGAGGATGGCGCCGCCGTCGGGGCGCTCGATGCTCCAGACGGCGGACCCCTGGGTGTAGGCGAGGGCGCCGGGCTGCGCGCCGATGGCAGGCTGGGTGGCGTTGTCCGTGCCGACGGGGAGGCGATCGGCGGCTCCGCCATCAAGCGCGATGCGCCACAGGGCAAACTGGCCGGAGCGGTTGGAGGAGAAGACCAGGGCGGTGCCATCGCGCGTCCAGGTAAGGCCGTTGATGTCGGCTGCCTGGTGGGTGAGTTGGTGGACAGAGCCGTCGCTGATGGAAAGCCAGAATAGATTGCGGACGGCGCTTTCGCTGGCGCGGGTGAAGGCGATGCGGGTGCCATCCGGGGAGAACACGGGGTTGAGGTCGCCTTCCCAGCCGGCGGGCGGCGCGGAGATGGCGCGGACGCGGCGGGTGGCGAGGTCCAGCAGAAGGATGGCGGAGGAGGGCGAGCCCGCCTGGTGGTCCGGGAAGACGAGGCTGCGCCCGTCGGGCGACCAGGAGAGGGCGCCGAGCTCCCAGTCGCTGGGCTCTTCCGGGGAGAAGACGTGCTGTGGCGTGCTGTCGCCGGTGGTGTTGGCGAGGAGCAGATCGAGGCGCCGGCCGTCGCGGTTGAGAAAGGCCACTTGGCGGCCGGTGGGCGACCAGGCGGGGCTGAACTGCTCGCCGGGGGCGTCGGTCAGCGGACGGCAGACCTCCTGCCCGATGGGCTTGAGGCAGATGCGACGACTGCTGCCGTCTTCGGCCGTGCGGACCAGGGCGATCGTGCGGCCGTCCGGGGAGAAGGCGGGCTGGGACTGCTCGCCGACGTCGGAGGTGAAGGGGATGCTGTGGAGATCGGCCGGGTGGCCGACGGTGGAGACGGCCTGGTTGGGCCGGTGCGCCCAGTGCAGGCCGCCAAGGACGGCGAGGATGGCGACCAGGCACAGGCCGGTGAGGGCCAGAACCAGAGGGCGGCGACCGAGGGGCGGGACGGCGGCGCGTGCTGGAACCAGCGGGACCGTGGCTGGCTGGTGCGTGGCTAGCTGAGAAGTGACTGGCTGGGCGGTGACCGGCGGGGGCGAAGGCTCGTGGTGTAGGGGGCTGCCCGGGATTTCGGCCAGAGGCGCTGGCGCGGGAGGCTGGGTTAGGAAAGGGGCAGGAGCCTGGCCTGCCGGTGGGTCGGGCAAGGCGGTCTCCCGGACGGGGGCGAGCAGCCGGTAGCCGACACGGGGAACGGTCTGGATAAAGGTGGGTGCCTGGGGATCATCGGCCGTGATGCGACGAAGGATCGAGATGCAGCGGGTGAGCACGTCGTCACTGACAAAGGTGTCGGGCCAGACGGCGGCGATGAGCTCGCCTTTCGGAACAACATGGTTGTGACGGGAGGCCAGGGTGATGAGCACCTGCATGACCTTGGGCTCGACACGCTTTTCCACACCGCCCCTGCGCAGGGCGTTGAGTTCGGGTTCAACCGTCCACTCGCCAACGAGAAACGGCCGGTTCTGGTCCAGCGGCATCGCATCTCAAAGAATACTCCTTGCGCTAAGTTGTTGCTGGCTCTGGACTTCAGGTCCCTCGGAGAACCCTCACCAAAACCTCAGCACTTGCTCGGGACCATCGTTATCGCAAGGGCCTAGGTTCGGGAGCGTTTTGAAGCCCTGGTTTTCTGGAGATGCAGCCTTGCGACGTTCCCCTTCTTCGTTCACGTATTTTTCTGCTCCCCGCGGTGGAGCGCTGGCACCGATGGCCAGGGTTCTGCTGGCCATGCCTGTGCTTTGGGCCGCCTCCCAGGGTGGCGTGCTGTGGGCGCAGGTGACCTCCGGCAACATCTCCGGTGCGATTACCGATCCTTCCGGTGCGGTGATCCCCGGAGCTACGGTGGTCGCCACGGCATCGGCCATCGGGGTCACGCGCACGGTGAAGGCAGGTAACAACGGCACCTTCTCCCTGCCGAACCTGCCGGCCGGCGACTACAGCCTGACCGTGAACGCGCCCGGGTTCCAGAAGCTGGAGAAGAACGGCGTTGTGCTGGCTTCCGCGCAGAACCTGAACGCGGGTGTGTTTGCGCTGGAGATTGGCACCGAGGCGACCACCGTTACGGTGACGGCTGACACGGCGCAGCTGCAGATCCAGGCAGACTCGGGCGAGCGCTCGGACCTGGTGACCGGAAAGCAGCTGAACAATATCGCGCTCAATGGGCGCAACGTGCTGGATCTGCTGCGGGTGATCCCGGGAGTCTCCGGGGCGGGCAGCTTTGGCGCTTCAAGCACGGGCGGTCTTGACACCTACAGCGTGAACGGGACGCGGACCAACCAGCACGACTTTGTGGTGGATGGGTCGTCCAACGTGGACTCCGGAAACAACGGCGGCACGCAGGTGACGGAGAACACCGACGCCATCGCTGAGGTGCAGGTGCTCACCTCGAACTTCCAGGCGGCCTACGGCAAGGCGGGCGGCGGCTCCATTGTGGTGACCACCCGTGGTGGCACCAACGACTTCCACGGCAACATCCACTTCTTCCACCGCAATGAGGGCCTCAACGCCAACGACTGGCTCAGCGACCACAACGGCACGCCGAAGCAGCAGTTCCGCTACAACACAGCGGGCGCGCAGATTGGCGGACCGATCCTGAAGGACCGCCTCTTCTTCTTCGTGTCGACGGAGTTCTACCGCCAGCTGGTGCCGGGCGCGGTGCAGCAGTACCGGGTGCCGACCGCGCTCGAGCGGGCGGGCGATTTCTCCCAGAGCACGGACTCGAATGGAAATCCGATCCAGATCTATGATCCGGTGACGCATGCGCCGATCCCCGGCAACCGGATCAACCCGGCGACTCTCTCCATGGGGCAGGCGCAGGTGTTTCAGCAGATCCAGCGGGTGCTGAACCTGTACCCGCAGGCCAACACGACCGCCTCGAACGGGACGTACAACCGGCGGGATAACACGTCGGCGCTGCACCCGCGCGCGGAGTACATCGGGAGGGTGGACTACCAGATCACGCCCGGTGAGCGGATCTTCGCGCGTTACATTTACAACCAGGACACGCAGACGGGGCCGGTAGGGAACTTTGGGCTGCAGTGCTCCGGATCGCTGGCCATTCCTGGCGGCTGCTTCAACAGCCAGCCGGGATGGAACGTGGCGGTAGACCTGACGAGCACGCTGCGATCGAACCTGCTGAACGAGGTGACGCTTGCGCCAAGCGTGTATACCTCGCGCGTGGGCGGCGTGAACGGCAATCTGACGGCGGCGAGCAATGGAATTGCCCTGCCGCTGCTTTACCCCGTGAGCGCGGACACCTCGATCCCGGACCTGGGTTTCAGCGGCAACGGGCAGACCTACCCATCCACGTACTTCGGGTCGACGCCGTGGCACCAGGCGGCCACCAACATCACGGTGAACGACAACCTGACGTGGAGCGAACACTCGCACACAATTAAGTTCGGCGCGTTCTACGAGCGGTCGCGCAAGGACCAGATCGGGTACGGCAATGCAAACGGGCAGTTCAGTTTCGACGCCTGTGCGACCAGCGCGGAGGGATGTGTTGCGGGCGCGGCCAACTCGCACGATGGATCACCCTTTGCGAGTGCGCTGCTGGGGCAGTTCCAGAACTTCACACAATCCAACGCGCGTCCTACAGGCTACTTCCGGTACAACCAGGTGGAGTTCTACGCGCAGGACACCTGGCAGGTGTCGCCCCGTCTGACGCTGGACTATGGCATGCGTTTTGTCTACCTGCCGACGCAGTACGACGCGCACAACCAGATCTCGCTCTTTACGCCTTCGGCCTATAACCCCGCTGCCGCGGTGCAGGTTGACCCGGCCGGCAACGTGATCCCAAACACCGGCGACCGGCTGAACGGCATGACCTACACGGCGAACGGCACGCTGCCGAAGGGCGGCTGGAACAGCCAGGGCATCATGCCGGAGCCGCGGCTCGGGTTCTCCTACGACATCTTTGGGGATCACAAAGGCGTGCTGCGCGGCGGCTTTGGCACCTCGCACGACCGCGAGCAGGGCAACCTCATCTTCAACACAGTCTTCGGCAACCCGGCTGTGGTGCAGTCGCCGAATATCTACAACAACAACATCGCCAACATCTCGGCCGCCGATGCGGCGGCAGCGGGCGTGCTGAGCGGGATCTACGGTGCGGACGTCTCCGGGCAGGTGCCGGTGACGTACAGCTACTCCCTCGGAATCCAGCGAGACATTCTTGCGGGAACCACGCTGGACGTGGCGTACGTGGGCAATGTGGGGCGGCACCTGGTCACGGCGCGCGATCTGAACACCATTCCGTACGGGACGACGCTGAGCCGGGCGGCCCAGAACCCGGCAAACTTCCCGGGTGGCGTGGTGCCGATGGTCGAGCCAAATCTGCCGGCGGAGTACGCGGCAGCAGGGTACAGCTTCAGCGGCAAGGATGCGTACGCGCAGAACTACCTGAGCCCGTACAAGGGCTACGGGCAGATGGAGTACTACAAGTTCGACGGGACTTCGAGCTATAACTCCCTGCAGGTGTCGGTGCAGCGGCGGTACAGCACCAAGCTGACCTATGGCGGGTTCTATACGTGGTCGAAGACGCTGACGACGTCCACCGCGGACGAGAGCTTTGTGGATCCCTTTGATCCTCGACGCTACAGCTACGGTGTGGCCGGGTTCGACCGCAAGCACGTGGCCGCGATCAACTACGTATATAGCCTGCCGGACTTCGCACGGGCGCTCCATGCACCGCACTGGCTGGGTCTGGTGACAGACGGCTTCCAGCTCTCCGGGCTGGCGAGCATGCAGAGCGGAACACCGGTGCGGAACGCGGTGTTTTCGCCGGCCAACCAGCTCACCGGCGGATCGCAATACAGCAAGACGCCACCCTACTTTGTGGGTGTGGACCACCAGGGCAACCTGCTGCTGCCGACAATCGGGCAGCCGAGCCTGGGCGCGCCGGGCAGCCTGCGCAACCCCGGATTCGTCACGTGGGACTCGTCCATCTTCAAAAACTTTCCGCTGGGCGGAGAAGGCCGGTCGATCCAGCTGCGGGGTGAGTTCTTCAACGTGCTGAACCACCCGAACTTCGGCACTCGGGACTACGGTGCGAACGTGACGCTACCCAGCGCAAACGCCGACGGGGCGTTCACGCCGCTGTCCATCACCAAGGGCAACAACTGGGGTCAGCCGACGTCCGTTCTCTCGCCGCTTGGACCGGGCGGACCGCGTGTGATCCAGCTGGCGGCAAAGGTTTACTTCTAGAACCACGCCTCGCAGGCGGCTCGGTTGCGTGCCACGACGGCGCGTGACCGGGCCGCTGCGTTCACCATGTAACAGCATCAGTAGCAAGAATCAAACCCGACTCAAACCAGGACTCACCATGCCGCGCTTCCCCTATGCCTGCCTTCTTGCCCTTGGCTGCACGCCGCTTCTAGCTGGCCAGCTCGCAGCGCAGCAGATTCGGAGTGTGCTGACGAGCTCCGACCTGTCACAACGGCTGATGGCCCAACCTGCGCTGGCGTTTGCAGCAGCTGGAGACGGGGGTGGGTTGCCGGTGGTCTCCGTGGATGCGACAAAGCGCTTCCAGGTGATGGAGGGGTTTGGGGCCTCGATCACGGATGGCTCGGCGTACCTGCTGCAGCAGGTCCTCTCCCCACAGCAGCGGGATGCCGCGATGGAGACGCTGTTCAGCCCGGAGCGCGGGATGGGGCTGAGTTTTCTGCGGCAGCCGATCGGGTCGGAAGACCTGTCGCGGCACCACTTCACGTTCGATGACATGCCTGCAGGGCAGACCGATCCCACACTGGCGCACTTCCGCGTGCCCTCGGAGCAGCCGGAGATCTTTGCGATCGTGAGGCAGGCACTCCGGCTGAATCCGAAGCTGACGGTGATGGTGACGCCGTGGAGCCCGCCGGCGTGGATGAAGAGCGGCGACACGATGAACGGGGGCGAGCTGCTGCAGCAGGATGAGGAAGTCTATGCGCGCTACTTGACGCAGGCTGTGCAGCGCTTCGAGGCCGAGGGCATCCCGGTGAAGTACATGACGGTGCAGAACGAGCCGCTGAACGGCATACCCAAGCTGGCCAGCACGCAGATGCCAGCGACGCAGGCGGCGCGTTTTATCGGGAACGATCTTGGGCCGGCGCTGCGGCAAGCGGGGCTGAAGACGACCGTGCTGGCGTATGACCATAACTGGGACCATCCCGAGTATCCGGAGCTTGTGCTGGGTGATGCGAAGGCTTCTCCGTTTGTGGCGGGCTCGGCGCTGCACTGCTACGGCGGCCAGCCGGAGGCGCAGGACGGCATTCATGTGGCATTTCCGGAGAAGGGCATCTGGATGACGGAGTGTTCGGGCGGCACGTGGGACAGGGAGCCGGCACTCATCAAGACCGCCCGCCTGGTCATCGGATCTACCCGGCACTGGGCGAAGGCGGTTCTGCTATGGGGCGTGGCGCTGGACCAGGATCACGGACCGCATGATGGCGGGTGCGGCACGTGCCGGCCGCTGGTGGAGGTCGATCGGAGCAAGACGCCGGTTACGGTCAGCTACACGGGCGACCTGTACGGTCTGGGGCAGCTAAGCCGCTTTGTGGCGCCTGGCGCTGTGCGCATCGACTCAACCAGCTTTGGACACGATGGGGTGGAGACCGTGGCGTTCCAGGCCCCTGACGGGACCGTGGTGCTCTATGCACTGAACAACGCCGCGAGCTCGGCGCGCTTCGCGATTGCATGGCGGGGAAAGACGGCGGCGGTGACGATGCCGGGATCGACCGTGGAGACGTTTACGTGGGCGGGGCACTAAGCCGGCCCGCAGCGCAAACGTCGCCAATCAGGCTCAGGCATGGCACGCCGAGGCAAGGCGGGCAGCACGGAGGAAAGTGCGGCCGCCGTGCCAGATTTCCCGCACAGGTGTAGTCAAATACCAGAAGATGCCAGGGAAACAGATGCTTCGCGTTGTGCTTTCGATGGTGGGTGTGCTGGTCACGCTGGTGCCGAGCCAGGGCACATCCCAGACAGTCACCGACCTCGCCGCGCTGCGCGGTCTGTCACCCGTTGCCGCGCTGTCGAACACGCCCCAGGGGCGAGCAGCGCTTGCGGCAAACTACACCGTCACCGGCGGCCTGCAGAGTGGAGCAATACGCCAAAGCACGCTGCTCCCCTTTGCCGTGCAGCAGCAACAGGCGCTCCAGGACACCACCAGCACGGGCGGCAACCTGGAACAACTCGCGGATGGGTTGGGCTCCACGCTCGGCTCCGCCTATGTGGCCCGGGCGCACTACATTGACGCAATACAGTTCACGAGCGTGTCGCCGGCGGTCGCGGAACTCATCCGGTACGCCCTGGCTACCTCGGGCGGAAACTCGAACTCGGGCAAGTTCTTCTTCGCCAATCTCACAACGGACGGAACGCACCCTGTCTCCGCCGACGCCCTGGCTCTCTTCAAGAGCGCAGGCGGCCACCCGGACATCTTCGGCCAAAGTTACGGTCGGCCTGCGGGATCGGCGGACGCAGGTCCGTTCGGCAACGCCCGACCCTTTCAGACCGAGCCGGCCTTTACGCTCATTGCCGGGCCGGACTTCTTCAACATGCCGTCCAGCAATGCGCTCTACAACCACGGCACGCTGACCAACCTCACCAGCAACCCGTCGTACCCGAGCGGGCATACGAACTACGGCTACACGGGCGCCCTTGTGCTCGCCCTGCTGGTACCCGAGCGATACCAGCAGATGGTCACCCGCGGCGCTGAGTACGGTAACGATCGCATCCTCATCGGCGCGCACTATGCGATGGACGTTCTGGGCGGGCGCACCCTGGCGCTGTATGACATGGCCCACCTCCTGGCGAACGACCCAGCCTACGTCGGGCACACCGCAGAGTGCGTGACCATCAAGGACTTTCAGGCTGCGCTCCAAACAGCGCGTGCCCAGGTGCGGTCCGCGCTCCAGGCCTCCTGTGGCGACTCGATCGAGAGATGTGCCCGCGCGGATCACGGCCGCATGAGCGACGCCGCCGCAGACGAGGCTTTCTACAGCTCGACCCAGACCTATGGCCTGCCGCCGGTGCATGCCGCGACGGCCTCGTCCGTGGAGGATGTGGGCAAACTCGCACCAGAGGCTGGCTACCTGCTGACCACGGCCTTCCCATCCCTGACCATGGACGAGGCGAACAGGATCCTGACGGAGACAGAGGGCCCTGGCGGTGGATTCCTCGACAACGGATCCTCCTTCGGCGTGTATTCGCGCCTCAATTTGTATGCGGCAGGCGGCAGAGCCACCGCGCTCGCAGCAGGGAAACGCTAGCGCGGGGCACGCCAGGCAGCCTCGCAGGGGCGCCGCTACAGTTGTGCCTTCAGGACAGCCATGCCCGCCCTGGCCGTTGCCAGGTCGTCCTCGGACTTGCCGCCGCTGAAGGCCACGATCAGGTAGCCACCCGGGACGCGTTCGATCAGCCCGCCCTGCCAGCCGAACTCGCCGGTCATCGGCTCCCGGCCGGAGGTGCCGCTGTTCTGGAGCGTGTTGGCCATCTCGGAGACCTTGCCGTAGGCGATGGCCAGCAGGTTGTTGCCCTTGGCGCCGTTGGTGTGATCGGTCAGGTGGCCAACCACCGCCATCGCCGAGACCCATCGCTCTACGGCGTCACCCGGGGCAAAGGCGACCACGGCCACACCCTGGATTTTGAGCGCGGTGGCCTGCGCCACCATGGTGCGCAGCGCCGCGTTCCCTGCCTTGGGAAAGCGTTTTTCGGTCGCTTTGGGAGACTTCGCCAGCGCGGCGGGGGCAAGGCCAACGAGCAGGAGCAGAACAGGCAGCAGCCGGAGAGAACGCTTCATGCGCACCATTCTCCACCACGCCGCATACTGTCCGCCCTGCTGCAGCCGTTCCCGGCGTGCCGCGGGGACGCCCCCTCAGAGCCAGGGTGCCTTCGTTGAGCCCGGGTGTGGCCGTTTAGACACACCCACACGGGGGATGGCGCGGGTATTGTCTCTGGTGTAAGGGAAAGTTCGTTTGGTGACCGCGCAACACGAACAGACGATTGGAGCGGAGATAACCCTGGACGGCGTGGGGCTGCACAGTGGTGCGCCCGTGCACCTCCGGCTGATCCCGGCACCGGCTGGCTCAGGAATTGTCTTTCGCCGAACCGACCTCGAAAATTTCGAGATACCCGCCACGGGACGCAATGTCGCACGGGTCAGCTATGCAACCAGCCTCATGCGCGGCTCGGTGCTGATCTCCACCACGGAACATCTGCTCAGCGCCCTGATCGGTGTGGGTGTGGACAACGTGATCATCGAGATCGACAACCTGGAGGTGCCCATCCTGGATGGCAGCGCGCTGCCCTATGTGGAGGCGTTTGAGCGTGTGGGACTCACCCGGCAGCGGCGGCGGCGCGAGGTCCTGCGCATCCTGAAAGAGGTGGAGGTCCGGGAAGGGGCAAAGTTCATCGGTGTCTACCCGGGGCGCGGCTACGCGATCGACTACACCATCGACTTTGCTGCGCCGATCGGCGTTGCCACCTTTGCGGGCGATCTGGCGCAGGGCGACTATGCCCGGTTGATCGCGCCGGCGCGGACCTTTGGCTTTCGCGAAGACGAGCCCATGCTGCGCAACATGGGTCTGATTCGCGGCGCCTCCGAGGCCTGCGCCATCATCGTGGGTGAGGGCCGCGTGCAGAACGGGCCGCTACGCTTTTCCGACGAGTTCGTGCGGCACAAGGTGCTGGATCTCATCGGCGACCTGGCGCTGGCCGGCCGGCGGCTGGAAGGCCGTGTTGTGGCCGAGCGTGCCGGGCATGCGATGCACGTCGCCCTCGTCAAACAACTGCTCCGTGACCGCAGCGCCTGGGAGCTGGCGCACGTCAGCGACGAGACCGATGGTGAGGGCGAAACGGCCGAATCGCCCCAATCGCCCCAATCGGAAGATGCGCTCGTTCCATCCACAATGAGCACCGAAGATATGACACAGATGGCGTAGAGTAGGGCTTCGCAACGGCTCGCGTGGGATTCGGGCCGGGAGGCGTCTATGCCACTCGCAGCGATCGCATTGGGCTCCAATCTGGCGTCAGATCTCGGGCCGCCCGTGGCGACGCTCGAGGAAGCCGTGCGCCGCCTCGGCGGCATCGGCACCGTGGAAGCGGTCTCCGGCTGGATCGAGTCTGACCCGGTGGAAGTCGTGGACCAGCCGCGCTTCACCAACGGCGCCCTGCTGCTGCGCACAGAGCTGAAGCCACTAGCCCTCCTGCACGCGCTGCTCGAGATTGAGCGCCAGCTGGGGCGTGTGCGGGACGGGGTGCCGCGCAAAGGGCCGCGCACACTCGATCTGGACCTGCTGCTCTACGACGATCTGGTGCTCAATACCGAAGAGCTGACCGTGCCGCACCCGCTGATGCACCAGCGTGCCTTTGTGCTGGAGCCCCTCGCCGAGATCGGCCCGGAGCTGCGGCACACCGTGCTGGGCCGCACGGTGCGGGAGTTGTGGGAGAGCTTCCGGATGCGGGCAGTGAACCTTCGCTAGGCCCAGTCGTCCGGGGGGAGCTCGCGCGCCTCGCCGGGCTGGAAGTGCTGGTCAGCCCGGAGCGTCAGCTCCAGCCGGCCGGCACGGCGCACGTCGGCAAGCCGCCGCGGGTGAAACAGCACCAGGCAGCTCCCGCCAGGGTGACGGACTGATGGGTAGACCAGCCCCTCGGAGCCTTCGGCCAGCAGCGTGGCAGCCAGCTGTTGTGGACGCGCGTAGCAGGCGGGAATAGGGCCGCCCTGCAGCAGGCCTCGAAGCCGTCCGGCCAGGCCCTTGGGCGTGGGTGGACGCAGATCATGCACGGCTGTCGCCACGGCCACACGGTAATCGTCCACCAGGCTGATCTCCGGCTCGGTCCAGCGGATCTCCGCCAGATGGCGCTGGCGGTGAAAGGCAAACTCGGCCAGCGCCGTGGGGCGATCGAGCGAGGCATACCAGGCGCCACGGTTGGGCGAGCTGAAGCGGCCGCCGAGCGGGCTGGGGTGCGTAAAGGCGGCGTTGACGATGTGCGCAAAGCGCGAACCAAACAGAAGCTCGTCAAAGGCGATGCCGGCGTGCAGGCCGTCTTCCCCGCGGAAGCGGTCGTTTGTGGCGTCGTCCAGCTCCTGCAGGTGCCCCAGCGTCGTTGGGTCCGCGGAGAGTCGCGCCAGCACCGTTCCCCCGCCGTCCGGGCTCACCCGCGTAGGGATCAGGCGATGCGTCTCTTCGAGCACAACGTCGCGCAGGGGCACGGCCGCGCTGTTCCCGTTCGGCCGCGAGCGTGTGGTGGCCTTGCGCGGTGCTCGAGCGGAGCTGGAACCAGGCCGCTTCGCCCCGGCAGGCGGACGGGGCGTCACAGCGCGCCGCCGCGGCGGGAGTCCAGCAGGCGCCGCACCGCGAGCATCCCGGGCGAGCCGCGCTCCAACATGCTCCCCAGGGGTGTGGCCCCGGCAAACAGGGGATTGCTGTTGGGCAGGTTCACCCAGCGGTCTGCCAGAGGCTCCGAGAACAGGATGTTCAGCGCCTTGAAGATGCCGATCAGCAACGAGATGCGGGTGAGGCTCTCCTGCGACAGCGTCGCCGGCAGCCGGCCCCCGCCGGTGGGGAACTGCAGCAGCTGCGAGGCGGCCGGCTCAGGTATCGCCCACAGGGCTACGATCCGCAGCCCGGCGGCGCGGGCCGCGGGCGAAAGCCGCCGGCGTGTGCCGGAGGTCGCAAGATCGGGGGCAGGCTGGACTTCGGGAACAAGGGAGGTGGCCACGGGGAGGTGTCCTTTGGTCTGAGTCAATCAGATGCCCGTGGCGCGGGCAAGCCCCCCGTCCCGGCGCGGGTCCGGCAGCCCTCCACACCGCCTCTGCTGGCTCCTGCCCGCAGTCCGTCCCAGAGTCAGCTCTGCCGCGCTCTCCTCTGCCGCCCGTCCCTTGGCTTTGGCACGGGCGTCGCCAGGGCATGGCGACGTTGATCCCGCAACGCAGCATAGCGACGGCTGGCGAGCGCCGGGCATCTCACCTCGCATGTCCGCGACGCACGCCGATTCCCTTGCATCTGGCCACGGCCCCCGCACCACCAAGAAGAAGAAAAAGAGCGCACAAGCCTCGCTCGCAGGGGCGGAGCTCGCCATCCGCGGAGAAGCCCTGCCTGACACTCCCGGCAACGAGCCCGAGGTGATCTCGCCCAAGGAAAGCGCGCGCGCCGCCGGCCTGCGCTACGTCACGGATCGCAAGCCGGGCATCAGCCGCAAAAAAACCGCCAAGGGCTTCCGCTTTGTGGCACCCGATGGCACGCCCGTCAAAGACGCGGACACGCTGGGCCGGATCAAGAGCCTGGTCATCCCGCCCGCCTGGACCGCCGTGTGGATCTGCACGCACGCCAACGGACATCTCCAGGCGACCGGCCGCGACGCCCGCGGTCGCAAGCAAAGCCGCTACCACCCCAGGTGGCGCGAAGTGCGCGACGAAACCAAGTACGAGCGCATGTCCCACTTCGCCGAAGCCCTCCCCACGCTGCGCGAACGCGTCAAACACGACCTCGCACTGCCGGGTCTGCCCCGCCCCAAGGTGCTCGCCACCATCGTCAGCCTTATGGAGGCCACCCTGATCCGCGTGGGCAACGAAGAATACGCGCGCGAAAACAAGAGCTACGGCCTGACCACCATGCAGCACCAGCACGTGGAAGTGCATGGCTCCGAGATCACCTTCACCTTTCAGGGCAAGAGTCGCGTCCACCACACCATCAGCCTCCACGACAAGCGCCTGGCCAAGATCATTCACCGCTGCGAAGAGATGCCAGGCTACGAGCTCTTCCAGTACATGGACCACGACGGCAACCTTCACCACATCGACTCTGCTGACGTAAACGACTACCTTCGCGAGATCACCGGGCAGCACTTCACCGCGAAGGACTTCCGGACCTGGGCCGGCAGCGTGCTCGCTGGCGCTATGCTCAGCGAGTTTGAGCCTTATTCGACCGCCACCCAGGCCAAAAAGAACGTCGTCGAAGCCATCAAGGCCGTGGCAGCCAAGCTCGGCAACACGCCGTCCGTCTGCCGCAAGTGCTACATCCACCCCGCCGTGCTCGAGGCCTACCTTGGCGGCATGTCGCGGCAGGAAGCCAAGGAGCAGATCGAGGAAGAGATCGCCGAGCACGAGGGCAAGCTGCGCCGGGAAGAGCAGGCTCTGGTCGACCTCCTCACGCAGCGCGCCATGCTCGAGAACGCCGGCCACGGGCACCACGGCCACCACGGTCACGCCAGCTAAACGCCCTCCGCGCAGCGCCCTGGCCCTGTTCGGGGCGCAAGCAGCCGTGCCATGCTTGCAGCATGGTCGATCCCAACAAGCCGCAGGCGTCTGAACAGCAGCACACGGCATGGCGGCCTGGTGTGCTCGCCGTCGTCACAGCCATCGGCGTGGCACTCTGCTTTCTGATAGCCGCGTCCTTTGTGCCGGCCATCACTTGGTCTGTCGCTCTGGCCGTCTCGCTCCAAAAACCCTATGGCTGGCTGGAGCGCAAGCTCAAGCGCCCGGCCCTCTCAGCCGTTATCGGCACCGTGCTGGTGCTGCTTGTCGTTGTTATCCCTGTGGTCCTGCTGGTCTGGAATCTGAGCGGCGAAGTCGCTGGCCTGGCCCAGCAGGTGCAAAGCGGTGCCGCCCAAAGCTGGGCGCAGGGCATGCTCACCAGGTACCCCAGGGTGCAGCACCTGCTCCACGGCGCCACCCACACCATGAACCTGCAGAACAGCTCCAAAGCCGCGGCCGGCTGGCTCGCAGGCAAGCTGCAGACAGTGGTCTCCGGCGGGCTCCGCACAGTTACGCAGATGGCCGTCACCCTGTACGCCCTCTTCTTCCTCTTCAAAGATGGCGGGCAAGCACGCGCCGCCCTCAAAAGCGTGCTGCCCATGGAGCCCGGGCAGGCCGACCACCTCCTGCATCGCATGGCCGACTCCATGCAGGCGACCATCCTCGGCAGCCTTACCATCGCCGCCATCCAGGGCACGCTGGGTGGCCTGGCCTTCTTCGCGCTTGGTGTGCCGCAGGCCGCCGTCTGGGCCGTGGTCATGGCCATGATGGCCACCATCCCCTCGCTCGGCACCTTCGTAGTCTGGGCGCCGGTCGCGATCTACCTCGCGCTGAGCGGCAGCCTCGTCAAGGCGGCGCTGCTCACCGGCTGGGGCGTCGCGGTCATCGGCTCGGTCGACAACTTCCTCTACCCCACCCTGGTCAGCCGGCGCCTGCAGGTCCATCCACTCGCGGCCTTCTTCGCCGTGCTCGGCGGCGTCGCGCTCTTCGGCATCAGCGGCCTGGTGCTGGGGCCCCTCACGCTCGTCACCACCATGGAGCTCCTCCGGCTCTGGAACAGAAACGCCTTCCGCGTCGGCGGCAGCGACACCGCTGCGTAGCATGGAGGGTATGGGCCTGCAGTTCGACGTCAACCAGACCTCAGCCACCGGCGGCGGCCGACGCGCCCGCCTTGCCCTGCCGCACGGCGCAGTTGACACTCCGTGCTTCATGCCGGTCGGCACCGCTGCCACCGTCAAGACCGTGGAGCAGGGCGTGCTCGAAACGCTGGGCGCCAGCGGCGCAGGACCGAGCATCATCCTCAGCAACACCTACCACCTCTATCTCCGGCCCGGCCACCAGCTCATCCAGCGCATGGGCGGCGTGCACCGCTTCATGAGCTGGCAGCGCCCCATGCTGACCGACTCCGGCGGCTTCCAGGTCTTCTCCCTCGCCAAGCTGCGCAAGCTCAGCGAAGAAGGCGTCGAGTTCCGCTCGCATCTCGACGGCTCCAAACACATGTTCTCGCCCGAGCACTCCATGGCCGTGCAGATCGCGCTCGGCGCGGACGTGATGATGGTCTTCGACGAGTGCGTGGAAACCCCGGCCAGCGAAGAGCGCACCCGCGAGTCCATGGCACTCACCCATCGCTGGGCCGAGCGCTCGCAGCAGTACTTTGCCGAACACCGCCACGAGGTCCCCTGGGCCACGCCGCTCCCCGGCGACGACCGCGCCGGCTACCGGCCGGAGCACTTCGCCGGCCGCACGCAGTCGCTCTTCGGCATCGTCCAGGGCGGCATGTACCCGGCGCTGCGGCGCGAGTCGGCCGAGCGCCTGGTCGCCATGGACTTCCCCGGCTACGCCATCGGCGGTCTGGCCGTCGGTGAGCCGCGCGACGTCACCCGCGAGATGATCGCGCGCTGCCTGGAGGTGCTGCCCGCCGACAAGCCGCGCTACGTCATGGGCGTCGGCTACCCCGACGAGATCGAAGAGTACGCCCGCATGGGCGTGGACATGATGGACTGCGTGCTGCCCACGCGCGCCGGCCGCCACGGCCTCGTCTTCCGCCGTGCCGAGCCTGGCGAGCCCGGTGCTGCGGGTGCGCGCGCCGGCTGGCCCGGCACCGTGCGCATGAACATCAAGCGCCTCGACAACGCCGAAGACGACCGGCCCATTGACCCCGCCTGTTCCTGCCTCACCTGCCGCCGCTACACCCGCGCCTACCTCCGCCACCTCTTTGTCGCGGACGAGCCGCTCGGCGCCACACTGAACTCCGTCCACAATCTCCAATACTGGCTGGACACCATGGAGCGCGTACGCGCCGACTTGCGGGGTGAGTAACAATCTTTGCTGCTCACTTGGGGCTACACATTGATTAATAAGTAGAGGAGAAGACGTGAAATTTGACAAAGAGCTAGTTCGCGAGATCCTCCTACAACTAGAGGAATTTCCAGAGCCACTCGGCTACGCGCCGATAAGCGTTGAGGGCTTTTCAGTACTTCAAGTTTCCTACCACATTCGCATACTGTTCGAGGCTGGCTACCTTATCGCTGAAGATATGGAGGTTTCGCATTTCGAGTGGCGTGCGGTCCGGTTGACGTACAAAGGGCACGAGTTCATAGATACGTTGCGTAACAGCAAAGTTTGGAAGTTAACGAAGGAGTCGGCCACGACCGTAGGCGCTGGAGGACTCAAACTTCTACTTGAAATAGGTAGGTCAGTACTGAAGCAGGAGCTTGGGAAGCATGGCTTGCCGATGCAATAAGATCGGCTCCGCTCTCAGAACCGGGAGCGTTCTGAAGAGATCAGTACTTAACGAGGTGAAAGCGCGTCCTACGGGCAGAGGTGCAGCATGCGACAGCGACGGGCGGTAGTCGTCGGGGCAGGGCCAAACGGGCTGACAGCCGCGGCTGTGCTGGCACGAGCGGGGCTCGCCGTCGAGGTCTTCGAGGCCAACTCAACCATCGGTGGCGCTGCCTCCACGGCGGAGCTCACGCTGCCCGGCTTCCACCACGACGTCGGCTCCAGCGCCTACCCCATGGGAGCCGGCAGCCCGGTCTTCCGCGCGCTCGAGCTCGAGCGCCACGGTCTGCGCTGGGTGCACGCGGAAGCCCCGCTCGGCCACCCGCTCGATGGCGGCGAGGCCGTCATCCAGGAGCGATCGCTCGAAGCCACCGCCGACAGCCTCGGCCGGCACGATGGCGCCGCTTACCTCCGCCTCATGCGCCCCTTCGTCGACGAGTGGGAAGAACTGGCGCCCGAGCTCCTCGCGCCGCCCATTCACATCCCGCGCCACCCCTTGCTGCTCGCCCGCTTCGGCCTTGGCGCGGCCCAGCCCGTCAGCCTGCTGGCAAAAGAACTCTTTCGCGGCACACGCGCTCCGGCGCTGCTCGCCGGCATGACTGGCCACAGCGTCCTCCCTCTGGACTACCCAGCCAGCGCTGCCATCGCCCTGGTCCTCTGCGCCGCCGGCCACGCTGTGGGCTGGCCCGTCGCCGAAGGCGGAGCGCAAAGCATCAGCAACGCCCTTGCCGCCGTCATCCGCGAGGCAGGCGGCGCCATCCACACCGGCGTACGGGTCGGCTCGCTCGCCGAGCTCGGCCCCGCCGCTGCCATCCTCTGCGACACCATGCCCGAGACACTCCTGCAGCTCGCCGGCGACACCCTTACCCCCGGCTACCGCGCGCTGCTCGGCCACTTTCGCCGCGGCCCCGGCATGTTCAAGATTGACTGGGCGCTGCGCGGCCCCATCCCTTGGGCCAACGAGCGCGTGCGCCGCGCCGGCTCCGTCCACGTCGGCGGCACGCTCGCCGAGATCGCCCGCAGCGAGCGCTCCATGTGGGACGGCGAAGCCGCCACCTGGCCCGGCCCCGACAAGCCCCTCCTCATCCTCGTCCAGCCGGGCGTCGCCGACCCCACCCGCGCGCCCGGTGAATCGCAAACCGCCTGGGCGTACTGCCACGTGCCCAACGGCTGGCAGGGCGACGCCACCGCCGCCATCGAGTCGCAGGTGGAGCGCTTCGCTCCCGGCTTCCGCGACACCGTACTCGCCCGCCGCTCCTGGTCCACGGACGCGCTGGAGGCCTGGAACAGCAACCTCCTCGGTGGCGACGTCGGCGGCGGCGCCATGACGCCCTGGCAGATCGCCTTTCGGCCCACGCCGCGGCTCTACAACACCTCGCGCCCCGGCCTGTTTCTCTGCTCCAGCGCCACCCCGCCCGGCGGCGGTGTGCACGGCATGTGTGGCTATCACGCCGCTCGCTCCGCGCTCCGCTACCTGCGCACCGGCTGACGATTCCCGCTGCCTCTCCGCTGCCAGCCGCCGGCATTCTGGTGCATGCTGGTAGCGGAGGAACAAGGACGCGTGCAAATCCGCAATCGCGAAGACTGCCGGTGGGATGTTGTCTCGCTTGGCGAGGTGATGCTCCGCTTCGATCCCGGCGAGCAGCGCATCGCGCAGGCCCGTCGCTTTGATGTCTGGGAGGGTGGTGGCGAGTACAACGTCGCCCGCGGGCTCAGCACCTGCTTCGGCGCACGCGCCTCCGTCATCACGGCGCTGGTCCGCAATCCCCTCGGCACGCTCGCCGAAGGTCTCATGCGGCAGGGCGGCGTCGACACCTCGCACGTCCGCTGGGCCGACTTCGACGGCAGCGGCATCACCGCCCGCAACGGCCTCTACTTTCTCGAGCGCGGCTTCGGCCTGCGCGGCGCCCTAGGCTGCATGGATCGCGGCCACACCGCCGTCGCCCAGATGCGCGCAGGCGAGGTCGACTGGGATGATCTCTTCGGCCGCGAAGGCGTGCGCCTCTTCCACACCGGCGGCATCTTCTGCGGGCTCTCCGCCGGCACGCCGGCCGTCGCCCGCGAAGCCATGGCCGCCGCTCGCCGCCACGGCACGGTCGTCTCCTTCGACGCCAACTACCGTCCCTCCCTCTGGGCCGCGCGCGGTGGCCGGCAGGCCGCGGCGGAGGCCAACGCCGAGCTCGCCCCGCTCATCGACATCCTCTTCGGCCATGCCGGCGATCTCGCCCTCGAACTCGGTGAGGCCATCGACGGCCCACCCCGCCACACCGCCGCAAGCTATGCCGCCATGGCCGAGCGCCTGCTCGCCGCGCACCCCACCCTGCAGCTCGTCGCCACCTCCACCCGCGTCGTCCGCAGCGCCAACCAGAACGACTTCGGCGCCTTCGCCTTTGCCGACGGCACCCTCCACGAGGCGCCGGCGCTCCAGGCCGTCGAGGTCCTCGACCGCGTCGGCAGCGGCGACGCCTTCGCCGCCGGTGTCCTCCACGGCCTGCTCACCGGCCGCGACATCCCCTGGGCCCTTCGCTGCGGCGTCGCCCACGGCGCCCTCGTCATGACCACCCCCGGCGACAACTCCTGGGCCACCCTCGCCGAAGTCGAGAAGCTTATGGCGGGTGGCTCGGCAGCCGTCGCGCGCTGAACCATCACCAACCCAGGCCCCAACAGAAAGAAAGGCAGGATCCCCCATGACCAAGGCTGATGTTCTCGAGCGCATGCGCGAGGTCGGCGTCGTCCCGGTGCTGCGCGCCCCGAGCGCGGAAGGCGCGCTGTTGTTAGCCGAGGCGATCGTCGCTGGCGGCATCCCGGTCCTCGAAATCACCATGACCGTGCCGAACGCTGTCGAGGTCCTTCGCGAGCTCGCCGGCCGTTTCCCGGAAGTGCTGGTCGGCGCCGGCACCGTGCTCGACGCCGTCACCGCCCAGGCCTGCATCGCCGCCGGCGCGCGCTTTGTCGTCAGCCCGTCCACCCACCCCGATGTCATCGCCGCCTGCCGCGACCGCGACATCGCCGCCATCCCCGGCGCCCTTACGCCCACGGAGATCGTCGCCGCCTGGCGTCTCGGTGCCGACCTCGTCAAAATCTTTCCCGCCTCCGCCATGGGCGGCCCGGGCTACCTCCGCAACCTCCGCGGCCCCCTCCCGCAGATCCCGCTGCTTCCCTCGGGCGGCGTCACCCTGTCCACCGCGGCGGACTACCTCCAGGCCGGTGCCGTCGCCCTTGGCGCCGGTGGCGATCTGGCCAGCGTCGCCGCCCTTGCCGCCGGGCAGCTTCATGAGGTCTCCGCCACCGCCGCCCGCTACCGGCAGATCGTCACCGACTTCCAGGCACAGGCCGACTAGCCCTCGCCCACGCGCCGGCCATCGCCGCCACTCGCTTCCTTGACAGCACCGGGGGCGTACGCGATGCTTAGCCGAGCGCGCCTACGGGTGCGCTGGCCTTGTTGCGCGGTCGCGCAGGGCCTGCAGAGCGTCACGCAGCTTCGCCGTCTCTGCCTCAGGCCAAACGGCGTGCGGCAGCGCACACCGGGCTCCCAGGCGCGGCGCCTCTGCCGACAGCAAACATTTGGAGCCCTGACGACAGCGGGCGAGGAGCAGGTTTGGCAAGCGGATCTCTTTTGGGTGCAATCATCCTGCAGCAGGCAGGAGGCATGCTGGGCGGCCTTGGCGGTCTTCCACTGCTGCTGGTCTTTTTTGTTGGCATGTACTTTCTTCTGGTCCTGCCCAACCAGCGCAAGCAGAAGAAGTGGCAGGAGATGCTCGGGCAGATCAAGGTCGGCGACACCGTGACCACCAACGCCGGTCTGCGTGGCACCGTGGTCGCCCTCCGCGACGACGCCGTCATCCTCAAGGTGCAGCCCGACAACCTCAAGCTTGAGTTCGTCCGCAGCGCCATCGCCGCGGTCACCCCCGCCGGCGAGGCCTAGACCCGCCGCCCCGGCGCCTACGGGCGCCCGCCGCGACACCCCCGCCGCCCGCCGCAGGCACGCCGGCACAGACTACAGTAAAGAGCGGAGCAGGCTGGCCGGGTTCCTCCGGTCACCCCTCCCAGGACGACAGAGACTATGCAAAAGAACCTGGGCGTAAAGACAGCGGTCATCGTGGCAGTGCTGCTGTTCTTTGTGTACGGCATCATCGGCATCCCGCACGGCGGCCTCAAGGCGTCCATTCTGCGGCGCATCAACCTCGGTCTGGACCTCAAGGGCGGCACCCACCTTGTGCTTGAAGTCCACGTCGCCGAAGCGCTCGCCTCGGCCACCGACCGCGACGCCGCCCGCCTGCAGGCCGATCTGCAGAAAGCCGGCCTCCCCGGCGTCTCCGTGGCGAAGAGCGACCCCACGCACCCGCAGACCCTCGTCGTCACCGGTGTGCCCGTCACGCAGTTCAGCCAGGCCCGCTCCGTCATGAACGGGCAGGACTACGGCAACTACGACCAGGCCAGCGGCCCTAACAACACCCTGACCCTGACCATGAAGCAGGCGGCCGTTCGCGACCTGAACGAGCGCACACTCGACACCTCGATCGAAACCATTCGCGAGCGCGTCGACAAGCTCGGCGTCGCCGAGCCCGTCATCCAGCGCTACGGCCTGGGCGAAAACCAGATCCTCGTTGAGCTCCCCGGCATCAGCAACCCGGACCGCGTCGAAGAGATCATCCAGTCCACCGCCAAGCTCGCCATCCACGCCGTCGCCGGCGGCCCCTACCCCGATGAGGCAGCCGCTCTCGCCGCCAACAGCGGCGCCATCCCGCCCGATGACATCCTGATTCACGGCGCAGCCACCGCCAGCTCGCCCGACCAACTTTGGCTGCTCAAGCGCGCCAGCGAGGTCGAGGGGACCGACTTCCGCGACGCCCAGCCCAGCCAGGACCAGGAAGGCCGCCCCAACATCACCTTCAGCCTCACCACGGACGCCGGCAACCGTTTCTACAAGTACACCTCCGAGCACGCCGCCACCAGCCCCACCCCTGGCCAGATGGCCATCGTGCTGGACAACAAGGTGCGTGAGGTCGCTGGCATCAACTCCGCCATCCGCGACCGCGGCGAGATCGAAGGCGCCTTCACCAAGGAGCAGGCCAACGATCTCAGCCTCATGCTCCGCACCGGCGCTCTCCCCGCCTCCATCTCGTACCTCGAGACCCGCACCGTCGGTCCCAGCCTGGGCGCCGCCTCCATCCGCTCCGGCGTCATCGCCGCCGTCGCCGGCATGCTGGCCGTCATGGTCTTTATGCTCATCTACTACCGCGGCGCCGGCATCAACGCCGACCTCGCGCTTGTGCTCAATCTCCTGATCCTTCTCGGCTTCATGGGGCTGTCGGGCTACACGCTTACGCTGCCCGGCATCGCGGGCGTCATCCTCACCATCGGCATGGGCGTGGACTCCAATGTCCTCATCTTTGAGCGCATCCGCGAAGAGCTACGCGCCGGCAAAAGCTCCGCCATGGCCGTCCAGCAGGGCTTCGGCCACGCCTGGCTCACCATTATCGATACCCACGTCACCACCATCGTCTCGGCCATCATCCTGTTCCTCTTTGGCACCGGCCCGGTCCGTGGCTTTGCCGTCACGCTCACCTTTGGTCTGCTCGCCAACCTCTTCACGGCCGTCTTTGTGTCCCGCGTCATCTTCGACGCCGGCCTCGATCGTCGCGGTCGCGGCGCAGCCATCTCGATCTAGCACACGCAACACACCCCCGTGGCACGCCCCGCGTGCTCCCGGCGGGACAGAAACTCTGAGGGAAGAACGCCTGTGGAACTGTTTCGGAACGTAGACATCGACTGGCTGGGCAAGAAGTGGATCTTTCTCGGCTTCTCGCTGATCTTTTCAGTCGCCGGCCTCCTGAGCCTGCTCTTCTGGCACCATCTGCCGCTTGGCGTGGACTTCAAGGGCGGCACCCAGATTCGCGTTCGCTTTGACGGCACCCCCAACGAAGATCACGTCCGCCAGTCCCTCAGCCATGCCGGTGTGCGCGACTTCAGCATCCAGCGCATCTCCGATCCCAGCGGTCAGGCGGCCAACAAAGAGATCATCGCGCTCCCGCTCGCCACCGCCACCGATCAGCAGCACGATGCCGGCCGCGAAGAGGTCGAGAACGCCCTGCGCGCCAACTACCACGACTCCGGCTTCACCGTGGAGCAGGTGGAGATCGTCGGTCCCACTGCCGGTCGTCAGCTGCAGAAGCAGGCCCTCTGGGCCACGCTCTACTCCCTGCTCGGCATGCTCGTCTACCTTTGGTTTCGGTTTGAGTTCATCTATGGCGTCGCCGCCGTGGTCGCCGTCTTTCACGACACCCTCATCACCATCGGCGCCTTTTCGCTCACAAACCAGGAGCTCACGCTCACCGTTCTCGCCGCCATCCTCACGCTGATCGGCTACTCGATGAACGACACCATCGTCGTCTTCGACCGCATCCGCGAAAACCTGCAGAACAACCGGCGCGAGCCGCTCGCCGCCGTCGTCAACCGCTCCATCAACCAGACGCTGAGCCGGACCGTCCTCACCAGCGGCCTTACCTTTCTCACCGTGCTCAGCCTCTTTCTCTTCGGTGGCGAGGTGCTCCACGGCTTTTCCTTTGCCCTGGTCGTCGGCATCCTGATCGGCACCTACTCGTCCATCGCCGTGGCCGCGCCCATGCTGGTTGCCTGGCAGGACCGCCGCTCTGCCCGGGGCAAGCCCGCGACCCTGCCTGCCGCTCGCAAAGCCCGCAGCTGAAGCCTTCTGCACCTCAAAGAGTGGGCCCGCGCCACCGCGCGGGCCTTCTGTTTTGCCCCGTATCCCACCGGCTATCAGAGGTAACACCCCTCCGTGCAACTTTTCTGGCGGAAACGTTGTACAGCCGTCCCCCGAATCGGGAACAATCCGATTCGCTGTGGTGTCTAAGCCTGTAGCTCTTTCCCCACCAACAAGCGAGGCGGCCTATGTTTGAAGACTCATTGATGGAATCCGGTGGCAAGATCAAGACCAAGTCCAAGTACTGGATGATGGGCACGTTTATCTTTAACGGCGCCATCCTTGGCCTTTTGATCCTGATCCCCCTGATCAATCCCGAAGCCCTGCCCAAGACGGCGATGACGGCTATGTTGACCGCTCCTCCGCCCCCACCGCCCCCACCCCCACCGCCACCCCCGGCGGTTAAGGTCCAGCCCATCAAGATGGTCTCCGAGATCGATCAGGGCCTCCATGCCCCGACCAAGATTCCCAAGGACATCAAGATGCTGAAGGAAGACGCCGCTCCGCCGCCGCAGGTCGCTGGCGTAGCTGGCATGTCGGGTATGTCCGGCGGCTCGGCCGGTGGCGTGCTCGGTGGCATCATGGGCGGCATGGGCAGCTCGCCTGCCCCCGTGGTCAAGGCTGAAAAGCCCAAGGGCCCGGCCCGCGTCTCCTCCGGCGTCGTCGCCGGTCTGAAGACCAGCGGTTCGCAGCCTGTCTACCCGGCCATCGCCAAGGCGGCTCACGTCTCTGGTGCGGTTGTCCTCCATGCCATCATCTCCAAGGATGGCGCCATCCAGAACCTCCAGGTTGTAAGCGGCCCAGAGATGCTCCGTGCGAGCGCTCTCGACGCCGTCCGGACCTGGCGCTACAAGCCCTATGTCCTGAACGGTGAGCCCACCGAGGTGGAAACCACGGTGACGGTGAACTTCAACTTCGGCGGCTAACCCACCCTGTGTCCCTGCCCGCGGAACTCGCCCGCGGCGCAGGGCACACGGCCCCGGGCGGCTCGCCCCGCTCACCGCTTCGCCTTCTTCACCTTCAGCCCTGGCTCCTGCATCACGCGCCATGGTCTTTGATTTGCAGCATCGCAGCACCAACCCAGGAGGAAGACCCAAGTGATTCTCGCTCAGCTCGCCAACCTTTCCCACGCTCCCGCCTCCCTCGCCCTCTTCCTGCAGGAGGCCCAGGTCGGCTTCAGCCCGCTGCAGCTCTGGGGCAACATGGGCAATCTGGCCCGCGCCGTTGTTATCGTGCTCTTCATCATGTCCATCTGGTCGCTGGCCGTCATGATCGATCGCGCACTCTACTTCTCGGCTGCCCGCAAGCAGTCCCGTGAGTTCGCCCCCAAGGTCGCCGGCGCCCTCAAGGATGGCCGTCTGGATGAGGCGATCAAGGTTGCCGATCGCTCCAAGAAGTCGCACCTCGCTGAGGTTGTCACCGCTGGTCTCCAGGAGTTCCGCTCCTTTGGCTCCGGTGGTCAGATCACCGAAGAGCAGGTCGAAAGCTCCAAGCGCGCTCTTGAGCGTTCGGAAGCCATCGTGCACGCCAAGCTGAAGCGTGGTCTCGGCGGTCTTGCCACCATCGGCTCCACCGCCCCGTTTATCGGCCTGTTCGGCACCGTGGTCGGCATTCTGAACGCCTTCCAGCAGATCGCCACCCAGAAGACCTCTGGTATCGGCGCCGTCGCCGGTGGTATCTCGGAAGCCCTCGTTACGACCGCCTTCGGTCTGCTCGTTGCTATCCCTGCCGTTATGACCTTCAACTACTTCACCAACAAGGTTGAGGCGTTCGACGTCGAGATGGACAACAGCTCCTCCGAGCTGGTCGACTACTTCATCAAGCAGAGCCACCGCTAGGCTGCCCGCTGCCGGGTGAGCGTACACCACGCTCCCCGGCAGCCCGTCTTAGTCACACAAGCACCGCAGGAGTCAGACGATGGGAATGGCAACACGCAGCGAAGGCAAAAAGGTCAACTCCAACATCAATGTCACCCCCATGGTCGACGTGATGCTGGTGTTGCTCATCATCTTCATGGTCATCACGCCCATGCTCAACAACAAGGTCAACGTCGAACTGCCCAAGGCTGATGCCGCGGTCGTCATGGAAGACGCCAACAAGGAAGATGCCGTCACCATCGCGGTCACCCGCGACGGCCGTGTCTTCCTCGGTGGCGACCAGGTCTCCCTCGACGACATGGGCTCCAAGATCGCCGCAAAGCTCGAGAACAAGACCAACAAGGAGGTCTTCCTTCGGGCTGACACTCGCGCGAATTACGGCAAGGTCATGGACTCCGTCGATGGCATCCGCTCCGCTGGCGTAAGCCAGATGGGCCTGCTCACTGAGAAGCGCGACGATGCCGCGCCCACGACGACCAAGGTCAAGTAATGCAACACCGGCCCTCGCTCGCGGGGGCCTGCGTCACCGTTCATCGGCGCAGCCCTACCCGCTGCGCTCACCAAACAAGGAAGTCGGCTTCACAGGAGATCTGCTATGGGAATGGGTGGAGGCGGTACAGGCGGTGCAGTTTCAGAGATCAACGTAACCCCGCTTATTGACGTGCTTCTGGTGCTGTTGATCATCTTCATGGTCATCGTCCCGGTCACGCCAAAAGGGCTGGATACCTTGATCCCACAACCGCCCAAGAACAAGAGTCAGGATCAGCCGAACGATCGGACCATTGTCGTTCAGATCCAGGCCAACGGCGCCGCGGCACCGGCCTACAAAATCAACGAGACCGCGATCAACAAGAGCGAGCTCGAGTCCAAGCTCGCTGAGATCTTCGCTGCACGGCAGGAGAAGGTTATGTTCGTCAAGGGCGACAAGGATCTCGACTTCGCCAACGTCGCTGAGGTGATCGACTTCGGGCACCAGGCTGGCGTCGACAACATCGGTCTCATCACTCCGCGCGTTGAAGCGGGTCAGTAGTCCCCGCATTCGCCTACGGAAACCGATCATCGGCAACCTTCTGTAACTCGCATGGAGCGGCTTGGACTGGATCTCGTCGAGATCCTGCAAGGGTCGCTCCGTGTCGCGTCAGTTGGGAACATTCGCCTGGCGCCCGGTTCCGCGCTGCTTCTCAACTACCTCAGCCGGCTTCCGTTCTTCTCCGGCCGAGACACCGCAACTGCTCAGAAACTGATACATTGAGCTACACTTCTGCGGTGCCCGGACTGACTGGCCAGGTTATGCACGTTGCCAGTACAATCAGTCCGCAAGCCCCACAACTTCCAGTCTGAACTGCAGTGTGCCTGCGCCATATTCCCGAGGAGATTAGACATCCCATGAAATTGACTGCACGGATTCCTGTCACGGCCGCGCTGGTGGCGCTGCTTCTTGGCTCGGCCACCGGCTGTAACCGCCTCAAGGCGAGAGACCAGCTGACCAAGGGTGTGCAGGCTTTCAAGAACGCGCGGTACGAGGAAGCTGTTGAGCACTTTGAGAACTCGATCCGGCTGGATCCGAACTACGAGCAGGCCAAGCTCTATCTCGCCACCGCCTACAGCTATCAGGTCGTCCCCGGTCTCGATTCGCCCGAAAACATGCGCATCGCGCAGAAGGCGCTTGATGGCTTCAACCAGGTGCTCGCGAAGGACCCCAACGATCTCACCGCGCTGAAGCAGATCGCTTCCATCGATCGCAACATCAAGAAGCTCGACGAGTCCAAGGAATACGAGAAGAAGGTCATCGCTCTCGATCCCAACGACGCTGAGGCCTACTACACCGTGGGTGTCGTCGACTGGATGCAGGCCTACAAGAACTCCGTGGGTGTTCTCTCCGCGGAAGGCCTCACCGACGATGGCAACGGCAACGTGAAGAAGAGCAAGGCTGCCTGCACCAAGCTGCAGGCCCAGAACGGCCCCCTCGTCGACGAGGCCATCCAGATGCTCGAAAAGGCAGTCGACATCAACAAGAACTACGATGACGCCATGACCTACCTCAACCTTGCAAACCGTCGCAAGGCTGATCTTGAGTGCGGCAACCCCGACGCGGTCAAGGCCGATCTGGCCAAGGCGGATGATTGGACGCAGCGCTCCATGGGCGCTCGCAAGGCCAACGAAGCCGAGAAGGAAAAGAAGAACGCCGGCGGCATCGAGATGAAGTAGCCTCCTCTCTGTCCTGTCTGTAGAAAGCCCTCGCTTCGGCGAGGGCTTTCTGTTGCCCCTACAGCGCACACACGCTTGCGACCACCCCTCGGCTACCCTAAAGCGCCCTCGCTTCCACCGTGGGCCCGTACAGGCTCCGCATGGGGCAGCAGGGAAGTGGTTCCTCGCGCCCCATCATAGAAAGAGCTCGGGTTCACATCGACAGCACACAAAGGGGGACCCGAAGCCGGGTCCCCCTTTTGTATCTGTAACCTGTCGCGATTCCCTACTCTGACCACCGCCGAAACACCAGCGACCCATTTGTTCCGCCAAAGCCAAACGAGTTCGACAGCGCGTACTCGATATTTGCCTCAACCGGCTTGTTCGGAACATAGTTCAGCCGGCACTCCGGGTCGGCCTCCACCAGATTCATCGTCGGTGGGGCTATGCCGCGCAGCATTGCCTGGATCGTGATGCCCGCTTCCAGTCCGCCCGCGCCGCCGAGCAGGTGCCCTGTCATCGATTTGGTCGAACTCACCAGCAGCGTGCCGTTCTTTGCGCGCTCGCCAAAGACGTTCTCGATTGCCTTGGACTCGAGCGCATCGCCCAGCGGTGTTGAGGTCGCATGCGCGTTCACGTAATCGATTCGCTCTGGCGCCAGCCCGGCCGAGCGCAGCGCCGCGCTCATCGCCCGGTAGCAGCCTTCGCCCTCCGGAGCCATCCCGGTCATGTGAAAGGCGTCCGCACTCATCCCATAGCCAACTACCTCGGCCAGGATTTTGGCGCCACGTCGCTGCGCAAACGAGAGCTCCTCCAGGATCAGGATGCCCGCGCCCTCGCCCACCACAAAGCCATCCCGATCCTTATCAAACGGCCGGCACGCGTGTGTGGGGTCATCGTTGCGCGTGGAAAGGGCCTTCATTGCGGCAAAGCCACCCACGCCCATCGGTGTGATCGCCGCCTCTGTGCCGCCCGCGATCATCGCATCCGCGTCGCCGCGCTTGATGATGCGAAACGCATCGCCAATCGAATGCGCCGACGAGGTGCAGGCGGTTGCCGTCGCTTCATTCGGTCCCTTGGCCCCATACCGAATCGACACATGCCCGGCCGCCAGGTTCACGATCGAAGCCGGGATGAAAAAGGGCGAGATCTTGCGCGGGCCGCCGTTCAGCAGCGCTGTGTGCTCTCGCTCGATCACGTCGAAACCGCCGATCCCCGAGCCAATATGAACGCCAAACCGCTCGCTCTCAGCCCCGTCAGGCTTCAGCCCGGAGTTCTCCATCGCTTCCTGCGAGGCCGCAAGCGCGAAATGGATGAAGCGGCCCATCTTGCGGGCCTCTTTCTTCTCCACAAACTGGAGCGGATCGAAGTTCTTCACCTCGGCAGCGAAGCGCACGGGATGACCGGTCAGGTCAAACGCCGTAATCTCCGCCATCCCGCTCCGACCGGCCATGAGCCCGTCCCATACCTGCTCCGTCGTATTTCCGACGCCGCAGAGGAGGCCCATGCCGGTCACAACGACACGACGCTCTTCCACGTTACTTTCCTGCCTTCTGGCTCTTCTCGATGTAGTCCGTCGCGTCCTTCACCGTCTTGATCTTCTCCGCGTCTTCATCCGGAATCTGGATGTCGAACGCCTCCTCAAACTGCATTACCAGTTCAACCACGTCGAGCGAATCCGCCCCAAGGTCCTCCTGGAAGCTGGCGCCCGGAGTCACCTCGGCTTCATCCACCTGGAGCTGCTCTACGATGATCTGTTTCACCTTCTCGTCTACTGCGGCCATGTCTGTCTCCTAGAACTGTTGCAGGTGGTCTTCACCTGCTTGAAATGCAATGCCTCGGTGGTTCAGTGAGCCGGTTGCGAGGAGGTGCAGCTGGAGGATCTCGCTCGGACAACTCACAGAAAAAAGGCGCCCTGCTCCGTCCGTTTCGGAGCAAACGCGCTGCGCCCTCAGCATAGCGAGCGCCTCCACGAGTGTAAAGGATGCAGAGCCACCCCGCGTGGGCTCGCCTTTCTGCCCGCAACACCCGCCCCTGCTCCACCCCTGCTCCATCCCTGCTCCAGCCTCCCCCGGACGTGGCATACCCCACCCGCGCCCCCGCCCCTACCCTCCTCGCATACACCTTCGTCCGGCCACCCGCGCCAGACCTTTTCCCAGGAGATCTCCCCATGAGCAAGCCGCAGGACTTCCGCTTCATCTACGTCCTTACCCGCGATATCCCCTACTGCGCCGCCGACAAGTCCACCGGTGGCACTGCCTCCAGCGAGGGCACCCTCCACGCCGGCCGCGTCGTCTACCTCCAGGGCCCCGCCTCCTCCACTGAGCCCGTCCCCGCCTACGCTGAAGGCCTCGGCATCGTCCGCGTGGAGCCCCAGGCCCTCGCCCAGGCCTCCTAACCCCGCCCCACTCCCATCGCCCCCGCTCCACCCTCACGCCCACCGGCCAAGGGTGGAGCGTCGCGCGTCAGCTTCGCCAGCGCAGCTCTACCGGCCCGCGCAGCGGATGCTCCCCCGTCCCCCGCAGTCGCGCCTGCTTCAGGGCGAAGTACCATTTCGCCGGCTTGTCCGCGTCGTCAATCAGCATCAGCGACGGGTTGTACCGCAGCCCCGCCGCCTGCTCGATCATCGTCTCCTGGTCCTGCCGTACAAAGCGCTTGCCAAAAAACCTAGCGACCGACGTCACAAACGGAACCGCATAGAACACATTCCACGCCGCAACCACATCGATCCGGCAGGTGGAACCCGTCACCGGCGTCACCGTCGTCAGGCTCGAAAACCACTTCGAGCCCGCCTGAATCGTCTCCACCCGCCGGTTCGGCAGCACAAAGTCGATCGTCGTCTCGATCTTCTCGCCATACGCCCCCAGCAGCTTATAGGGCGCGGAGTTCGCACTCGGCGCATGCGCGCTCATCCGAAACCCCTCCGGGATCGGCTCAAAGTGCTTCACCTTCTCGTGGATCGACGCCCGGCTCCGCCACCACCAGGCCTGGTGCACAAAGGGCCCATGTGCCGGATCCATCAGCCCGATAATGCCGTGATCCACATTGCACGGCAGGTCCGCCACCAGATGCGCTGAGCGGAACTTCTCTGAGAACTTCGGCAGCTCCGGCACCGCCGGCAGCTCGCCCCGCACCCGCCCCGCGCCCGGCTCTGGCACATACACCCACAGGTAGCCGTCCCGCTCCGCGCACGGCAGCGCGCTCGCATAGATCTTCGTCGCGTCCAGCGTGTCCGCCCCCGTCAGCGACGGGATCTCTACGCACTGCCCCGAACACGGCTCAAATCGCCAGCCGTGATACTTGCACTGCACCGTCTCCCCATCGAACCACCCCGCCGACAGCGGAATCCCCCGGTGCGGACACAGGTCCCGCATCGCAAACACCCCACCCTCCCGCTTGCGCCCCACCAGCAGTGGAATCCCCAGCAGGGTCGTCGTCGCCGTCTTGCCCCGCTTCAGCCCCTCCGCCCGCACCGCGGGGTACCACTCCCCGAAGATCAGCTCCGTCGCCGGCCCCTCACCCGCCGGCCGCGCCGCTGCGGTCATCCGCGGTCCCATCGCCACGGAACTCTCTCGCCCCGCCCCATCGCCGGCCGCGCCAAACCCACCGGCAACCGCTCCAGCCACCCCCTGCTCGAGCTGTACCAGCGGCGCATCCATGCGCCCATTCTAGCCGCCACCCCACCTCACCTCGCCCCGGTCGGCTACCCTGCTGCAAGACCTCTCCCTTCCATGCCGCCTGACCACCACCCCGCGCATCCCGCCCTCCTTCTCCGTCGCCCCCGCGCCCTCCTCGCCGGTGTTTGGTTCGTCCTCTACGGCTCCTACACCCTCGTCACCCCGCCCCTGCTGGACGACGCCGACTCCGTCCACGCCGAAGTCGCCCGCGAGATGCTCCTCCGCCACGACTGGACCACCCTCTACGCCAACGGCATCCGCTACCTCGAAAAAGCCCCCCTCCTCTACTGGTCCATGGCCAGCTCCTTCCGGCTCTTCGGCGTCCACACCGCCACCGCTCGCCTGCCGCTCGCGCTCTCTGTCCTCGCCCTCGCCCTTGTGCTCGAGGTCTTCGGCCGCGCCGCCTTCTCTCGCCGCGCCGGCCTGCTCGCCGGCCTGCTCACCCTCCTCTCCCCTGGCATCTTCCTCTTCTCGCGCATCCTCATCCCGGACGTCCTCGTCTGCCTTTGGATCACGCTCGCCCTCCTCTGCTATCTCCTGCAGCTCCAGCGCCCCTCCCCCTCCCGCGTCCTCTCCTGGGCCTTCGCCGCCTGCTGCGCCCTCAACGTCCTTACCAAGGGCCTCATCGGCCTGGTCTTCCCGCTCGGCATCGTCGCCCTCCACCTTCTGCTCACGGAAGGCCTCCGCAACACGCTGGCGTCGCTCCGCCGCCTTTACCTGCCCTCCAGCACCGCCGTCTTCTTCCTGCTCGCCGCCCCCTGGCACATCTTCGCCGGCCTGGCCAACCCCACCGAAGGCCACCCCGGCGGCCTCGCCCGCGTCGCCGGCCACTGGTCCGTCCCGCTTCCCACCTTCGGCAACGTCCACGGCTGGTGGTGGTTTTACTTCGTCAACGAGCACCTCCTCCGATACCTAAACCTCCGCGTCCCCCGCGACTACGACACCGTCCCGCTCTACCTCTTCTGGGGCCTGCTGCTCATCTGGCTCGCTCCCTGGAGCGCCTTTCTCGCCCCCGCCCTCGCCCGCATTCCCCTCCGCCGCGCCCTCCGCCAGCAACTCCGCTCACCTGCGGAGAGCACCCTCGTCCTTCTGGGCCTTTGGGCCGCCCTCCCCATGCTCTTCTTCTCCTTCTCCACCCGGCAGGAGTACTACTGCCTGCCCGCCCTCCCCGCGCTCCTGCTTCTGCTCGCCCACTTCCTCGACGCCGAAGCCGCTGAGGCGGAGTCCCTCATCATCCCCGCCCCCCTCGTCCTCGCCGGCCAGCGCTTCTCCGTCGCCCTGCTCGCGCTCGCCTCCGTCGCCTCGCTCGTCGCCGCCTTCTTCGCCCTCCACGCCACCCCGCCTGCTTCCGGCTACGACCTCTCCACCCTGCTCCGCCAGAACCCAGCCGACTACGCCCTCTCCATGGGCCACCTGCTCGACCTCACCGGCCCCGCCATGGGCGCCTTCCAGGTTCCGCTCCGTCTCACCGCCCTCAGCGTCTTCTTCGGCGCCTTTGGCTGCTGGTGGGCCCGCCGCAACTACCACCCACTGCGTGGCGATCTCTGGCTCGCCGGCGGCACCCTCGGCTTTCTGCTCGCCGCCCACCTCGGCCTGCAGATCTTCTCCCCCATCCTCAGCTCGCGCGTCCTCGCCTCCGCCATCCTCCCCGTCCTTCAGCCGTCAGACATCATCCTGCTCAACGGCGAATACGAGTCCGGCAGCACCCTTGGCTTCTATCTCCGCCGCGCCGACCTGCACATCCTCAACGGCCGCTCCTCCAACCTCTGGTACGGCTCCTTCTTCACCGATGCTCCACCCATCTTCGAAGACAACGTCACCCTCCCCATCCTCTGGTCCGGCCACCGCCGCGTCTTCCTCCTCACCGACGCCGAACACGCCCCCCCTCTCCCCACCCCCAGCTTCCTCATCGCCCACGCCGGCGGCAAAGAGATCCTAAGCAACCAGTCCAACCCCTGACTCCTAACCGCGAACGTCCCGCTGGACGCTAGCCCTAACCGCCGCGGACTTTGTGGCGCCACAAACCCGAGGGCTGAAGGCCCTCACCAACTAAGCCTGGGGCAACGCCCCAGGTTCCCTGCCAGAGAGAAGGTCCAAGGCTGAAGGCCCTGACTACGCGAAGAGGGCATCGCCCTCCAGCCTCACCGCCCAGTCCGCCAAGACGCCAAACCCCATGGCGCAACCCACCCCCACCCGCTGCTACCGTCAATGTGGCGAAACCCAAACCAACCCGCTCACCAAACCACACGGAGACACCAGAGGTCCAGACCTAACCCCAATCAATCGAAGATTTTGCGCAAGATCATACGGGGGGAGGGGGGACCCTACCCCAACCGCTCCAGCTGCCCCCGCCGCAGCCGGAATCGCTCCCCCCGCCACACCACCGTGTCCCCCGCAAAGCTCCACAGCCACAGCACCAGCCCAAAGCCATCCCGCACCGGCAGCAGCCAGATGTCCCGCAGCACCTGCCCATCGCCCAGCAGTCCCACCCCCACGCTCAGCGCCGCGGCCACCCGCAGCAGCAGCGCCATCGACAGCAGCGCCCAGCCCCACAGCGCCCCGCCGCTCACCACGAGTGTCAGCACCGCCCACGGCAGGCAGTATGTAATGCCCAGCCCGAAGTATCCCGTCCGCCTTGAGTCCCGCGTCGACCGCGCCCACCGCAGCTGGTGATCCCACAACCCGCGCCACGTGTAAGCCGGCACCCCTGTCCGCACCACCTCGCCCGCCAGCTCCACGCGCCAGCCGGCCCTGGCAATGCGCGCACCCAGCTCGTAGTCGTCGGCCAGCGACTCCAGCAGCGGGGCAAAGCCGCCGATCGCCACGAGCGCGTCTGCCCGCATCGCCAGCGTCGATCCGAGCCCAAATCGGATGCCCCCCTCCAGCATCCGCGCCGTCAACACCCCAGGCAGAAACTCGGTCGAAATACCGAGCGACTCCAGCCGCGCCGTCAGCGGAACACGCTCACCCGCCCCGGCATGCGCCAGCCCAACATACGGCGCCGTCACCATCCCAACCTGCCGCGTATCGCTCGCCTTCACCGGCGGTGCACTGAACCACCGCAGAATGTTCCGCAGATACTCCGGCCCCACCACGATGTCCGCATCATTCACCAGCACATGCTCATGACGAGCCTCGCGGGCCAACTGCACCAGCGTCCCCACCTTGCCCGAGGTCCCCAGCTCCTCCGGGCACACCACCAGCCGCAGCGCCGCCTCAGGAAACTCCGCCTGCACGGCCCGCACCACCGCCGCCGCCGGATCTTCCGCCGACCGCACGCCGCACAGCACCTCCACCGCCCCGCCGTACTGCTGCACACAGTGCGACCGCAAGGCAGCATGGAGCTCTTCATCCGCACCGCGCAGCGGCTTCAGTACCGAGACGGCTGGCTCTTCCCCGAGCGGCAGGGCCCGCACCTGCCGCAGCCGGTGGGCAAAGGACCGCGCCGCCAGCAGGGCCAGGGCGCCATAGACCAGGCCCCCCACGGTCACGAGCGCCAGCAATCCTGCCATGATGTGCGCGAGCATCTCCGGCTAGTCTACCGGGCAGTGTGGCGGCGCACCCTGCTGAAGTCAGCGCACGTCACTCGTAGCGCAAGGCCTCAATCGGGTTCAGGCTGGCTGCCTTCCATGCCGGGTAGATGCCAAATACCAGGCCGATCGAGCACGAGGCCAGAAAGGCAAAGACCATCCAGCCCGCAGAAAGGCTGGCCGAAATCACGAACCGAAGCAACATCGCCAGCACCGCTCCGAGGCCAATCCCGATGGCGCCCCCGATCGCACACAGCACGATCGCCTCCAGCGTGAACTGCAGCAGAATGGTGGTGCGCGCGGCGCCAATGGCCTTGCGCACGCCAATCTCCCGCGTGCGCTCTGTCACCGACACCAGCATGATGTTCATCACGCCCACGCCCCCCACCATCAGCCCCACAGCCGACAACCCAAACATCAGCAAGAAAAGCGAGCCGGTGATCTGCGTCCAGAGGCGCGTGATGGAGTCCGAGCCGAAGATGGCGAAGTTGTCCTCATGGTCGTTGCGGACCTTGCGGCGACGCCGCAGCAGCTCGCGGATCTCGTCTTCCGCAATCGCCTTGTTCTTCTGGTCGTCGAACTTGGCCGAGATCCAGTAGTCGAGGATCTCCGGGTGGAGCTTGTGAAAGGTGGTGATCGGCATGTGCACCGCGCTGTCGTCCGGGTTCTTGCCCCCGCCGAAGGCCGTCTTCTCCTTCTCTTGCACACCAATCACGGTGAAGGTTCGGCCTTCGACCGTCACCTGCTTGCCTATGGCGCTGTCCTCGCCGAAGAGGTCCTCTGCCGTGTCGTATCCCAGCACGGCCACATCGGCCGCCCGATCTTCTTCCCCCTGGTTGAAGTAGCGGCCCTGCGTAAGGCCAAAGTCGTAGACCGTGGTGTTGGAGGGGGTGGTGCCTTCGAGGCTCACGTTCTCAGACTTGTTCTTGCCGTACTTGACCGTGACCGAGCCGGAGTTGAAGTTGAAGTCGGTGTAGCGCAGCGAGGGCACGACATCCACGATGTGCGGCAGTGCCTTGATCGCCTGCGAGTCTTCGTAGGTGAGCTGCTTGCGCGTGAGCATCTCGGTGGTCGGACGCACACCGATCACCGGAAAGCGGAAGATCCAGATAACGTTGGTGCCGAGCGAGGAGACAAGGCCCGAGACGTTTGCGTTCAGCCCGTTGATGACGGAAGAGATGGTGATCACGGTCATCACGCCGATGACGATGCCGAGCACCGTGAGGCCTGATCGAAGTTTATTGGTCCGCAGGGTTTCGAGTGCCATGCGGACGCTTTCTCGCTGGTCCATCACCGTCATGCCGCATCTCCTGCCGTGGCGTTCGTGGTCCTGCTGCTGAGGTTATGTGGCATTGCTAGAAGTCCGAGCGGAGCGCCACGATCGGATCCAGCGCGGCGGCCCGCCGTGCCGGGTAAACCCCAAAGAAGATGCCGACTGAGGCCGCAACAAAGAGGCCAGCGAAGACGCTCCACAGGGCAATGACGGAGGGAAAGCTGAGCAGCACGGTGACCACCTTGGCGACCAACACACCACCGGCAACCCCGACAAACCCACCGAGGATGGCCATGGTGGCGGACTCCAGCAGGAACTGCAGCAGGATGTCCGAGCGGCGGGCGCCGAGGGCCTTGCGCACACCAATCTCGCGGGTGCGCTCGGTCACGCTGACCAGCATGATGTTCATGATGACGATGCCGCCCACGACGAGCGAGATGGCGGCGATGGCCACCGCAACCGCAGCGAAGGAGCCACTGATCTGCTTCCACAAGCCAACCAGCGTGTCGCTGGTCTCGAGGGTGAAGCTGTCCGGCTGGCCGGGCCGATCGTGGCGCGCGGAGCGCAGGATTACGCGCGACTGGTCCGAGGCCGCTTCCATCTCCGCGCCGCTGCGGGCCTTGGCGTAGATCGTGACGGACTTCGCGGTGCCATAGGTCTTCTGGTAGGCGGAGATGGGCACGGCTACCCAGTCATCCTGGCTCTGCCCCAGTGTCTTGCCCTGCTTCTCGGCAAGGCCGATCACGGTGTACGGCACACCGTCCACACGGATCTCGGCGCCAATCGGGTTTTCATCCTTGATCAGGTTCTCCTGAATATCGGAGCCGATGATGGCGACGTGCGAGCCGTGTTCGTCATCGGTGGGGGTGAAGCCGCGGCCCTGGACGATGTTGAGGTTCTGCATCTCCGGCATGGAGTAGGTATAGCCACGCACGGTGGAGTCGGTGGAGGACTGCTGCCCGACGACGATCTTGCCGCGGGTGGTTTGCATGGCGCCCACGGCGGAGCAGAGCGTGCAGCCATCAAGCACGGCGTGGTAGTCCGGCAGAAGGATGTTTTTGCGCTTCTGAAACTCAACGTACTGGTCGTAGCTGGAGATAAAGGCCGGCTGCTTGGAGAGGGTGAAGACATCCGCACCGTAGCGGTTGATCTTGGTCGCGACATACTGGTTGGCGCCGTTGACCAGCGTGACTACCGCGATGACGCTGGCGACGCCGATGACCACGCCGAGCAGGGTAAGTACGGTGCGGAGCTTGTTGGCCCACAGGGAGTTCAGGGCGATGCGCAGAGCCTCGCGTTTGTCCATTGGTGGAGTCTCTCCGCAAGCAGACTAGCAGTCCGCGAGCTGGAAGCCGGTACGTCGGAGCGGCCCTTCTGGTTCGGCGGCACGGATGTTTGATCCCGCGCGACCGGACTGCAGCGCCGTTCGACACGGGAGCAGCAGCCTGCCTGCCAGCAGGGTTCAGTGGATGACGTGAACGACGCCCGAGTCCGGGCCGCCCCAGGCCGTGGTGCCGGTGTGGGTGAGTTGTTGGCTGGCGTCCTCCCAGGTGAGTTCGGTGATGCTGTGTTTGCCCTGCTCGTAGGCGTAGGTGGTGCCATCGTCGGTGTAGAGGGTGAAGTGGGCGTTGGCGCCGGGGTAGATCTGCACGGCGGCGATGGTCTGCTGGTCTGCGGTGCTTTCGACCGGGGAGCCCAGGGGAAGGATGGAGCCGGCGCGGACGAAGACAGGAATGGTGTCAATGGGAGCGGCGACGGTGATGCGCTGCCCGCCTGCGAGGCGCTCGTTGGTCCAGAAGTTGAACCAGTCGGCGCCCTCCGGCAGGTAGACGGAGCGCGAGGTGGCGCCCTGCTCGGTGACGGGGGCGATCAGCAGCGCGGGACCGAGCATGTACTCGTCCCCGAGATCGGCGACGTTGGGGTCGGCAGGGAAGTCAAGAAAGAGGCCGCGCATGAATGGGGCGCCGGTCTGGTTGCTCTGCCAGCCAAGCGAGTAGAGGTAGGGCATGAGCTGGTAGCGAAGACGCAGGTACTTCTCGAGGATGGGCTCAGCCTGCTTGCCGTAGCTCCAGACCTCGTTGTGTGTGCGCGAGCCGTGGGAGCGGAAGTTGGGCTGGAAGCAGCCGTACTCAAACCAGCGCGTGTAGAGCTCCGGGTAGTCGTCGTAGTGGCCCACGGTGTCGCGGGCGTCGGAGGGGTCGAGCAACGGCGGGTGCGCGGGCTGGTGGACGGCGGGGAGGAACTGCCAGCCGCCAATATCGGTTGACCAGTAGGGCATGCCAGAGGCGACGAAGTTCAGGCCGGTGGGCACGGAGCGGCGGAGTGTGTCCCAGCTGGGGGCGATGTCTGACGACCAGAAGATGGCGCCATTATGCTGCGCGCCGAGGTACGCGTCGCGCGCCAGGATGAGGGCACGCTGCGGCATGTCACGGCGCATGCCGGTGTAGAAGGCGGCGGTGTGGAAGAGTGGGTAGGTGTTGAAGAACTGTGTGCCGGGGCCGATGTGCAGGTAGCTGCCGTTGGGCGGCAGATCGGGCTCGGTCTCGTCGGCCCAGAAGCTGTCAAAGCCCTTGCTGACGTAGTTCTCTTTGACGATGTTCCAGTACCAGGCGGCGGCTGCGGGGTTGCTGGTGTCGAGGTCGGAGCCGGCGCGGTCGTAAGGCAGACCGTTGGTCGGTGTGCCATCGGCCAGGTGCTCAAACCAGCCGCGCTGCTGGAGGGTGTCGAAGTACCGGCTGCCGGGCACAAAGCGCGGCCAGACACTGATCATGGTGTGGAAGTGGAGCTGGTGGAGCTCACGGTTCATGGCAGCGGGGTCTGGCCACTTCGCGGGGTCAAGGTCCATCTGGCCCATCTTGGTGTAGGTGAACCAGTCGACGACGAGGTCGTCGATGGGCAGGTGGCGCTCACGGTAGCCATGGGCTACTGCGAGCACCTCCGCCTGCGAGCTGTATCGCTGCTTGGACTGGATGTAGCCGAAGGCGGACCGTGGCGGCATGGGGGTATCACCGGTGAGCAGGCGGAAGCCGCGGTAGATGGCGTCGTAGTCGCCCGCGATGACAAAGAAGGAGACGCGCTGGCCGACCTGGCTCTTGAAGTTGTTGCTGTTGTTGAAGCCTAACGAGACGGTGGTTTTGGACGGGTTATCCCACAGGATGGCGTAGCCCTTGTTTGTGACCAGGAAGGGAACACATACAGACTGGCCGGCTGGTGCGTTGTAGTCGTGCTCGCAGTGGAGCACGTGGCCGCGGCGGTCGAGGTAGCCCTCCTGGTTCTGGCCCAGGCCGTAGTCGTGCTCGTCGTCGGCGGCCGAGAAGGTGGCACCCACCTCGTAGAACGGCGGATCGGTGGGGCGCCGATCGTTGAGGATGGCGTGGTTGCCGTCCTTGTAGTTGGGCACGCTCATCTGCCAGCCCTGGAGGTGGAGCAGACTTTGGCCGCTCTTGTCGTTGATGGCGAGGCCGACATAGGGTGTGGAGCCATTGAAGAAGCGGGCGATATCCGCGGCTGTGCCGGAGGGTGGCTTGCCGAGGGTCTGCGGAGCGAGGGTGACGCTGAGGGCGTCGGACGTAAGAACCTCGCCTGTGGCGCCGGAGGTCTGGGCCCAGCCGCTGCTGGAGGGGTGGGCGGCGATGCCGTAACCCGGTGGCGCGAGCGCCTGCTCATGAAGCAGGCTCAGGGTGACGCGGACGATGTTGGGCGCGTAGGGCTCGACGACGACGGTGGCCTCGCCCCGCTGGGCGGTGAGACTGCCGGGCGCTTGCGCGGAAAGCGTGGGGCTGAGCGTGCCGGCGAGGGCCACCGCCAGGGCAAGCCAAGGCGTGCGTGGCCGACGGAGGAAACCAGCGTGCTCGGGAGATGACTGGCCGACGCGTGCAAAGGGGAGCATGGGCTGCATTGTGCTTGAAGCACCTGATGTTAGTCACCCCCTGGGCCCGCCATGCAGACGCATGTGTGGGAGCGGCGCTCAGAGCGGTGGATGTTGAGGTGCTGAAGCATTTGGCGTGGTGGTTTGGCCCGGGTGGGTTGCGCCGGGCAGGAAGCGGCTCTTCGGGGTAAAAGGAAGGGGTGCAACGGATCTGGGACGTACGCGCCTGCAGAGGTGCGCCCGGTCACGCTGCCTTTCGTTGCCGTGGGCGGCGGATGGCTGTGGTCTCCGAACGTATCCCTCGCGCGCCAGCAGACTCGGCGCCGCGTGCCTCTGTTCTGGATGGAAGTCGCTACACGGGGTGAGGAAACAGGTGTGAAGAACGGTCTGGGAGAAGCTGTGGACGCGGACGTCAGGACGGAGTGTGTGACAGACATCCCGCCACGGCTGGATCGCCTGCCGTGGAGCCGGTGGCACTTCCGGGTTGCCGCGGCGCTGGGGATCACCTTTCTGCTGGACGGTCTGGAGGGCGGGGTCGGTGGCTCCCTTTCGGGGGCGTTGAAGGCGTCCAACACGCTCCATTTCACCGACGCCCAGCTTGGGGTGGGCTCGACCGGGTACCTGCTGGGAACGGTGATCGGGGCGCTGGTCTTCGGCTACCTTGCCGATCGATACGGCCGCAAGACCCTGTTTACGGCCACGTTGGTGGTGTATGTCTGCTCGACTGCGGCGACGGCGCTCTCGTGGAACCTGCTTACGTTCACGCTGTGCCGTCTGCTGACGGGCGCGGGTATCGGCGGCGAGTATACGGCGATTAACTCCGCCATTGATGAGCTGATACCCGCACGGGTGCGCGGGGCGGCAAACCTGATGATTGGGTCGACCTTCTGGATCGGGGTGATCCTGGGCTCGCTGGTGGCGGTGGGCTTTCTGTCCGACTCCGTCTTTGGTTTGCGGTTGGGCTGGCGACTGGCGTTCCTGTCTGGTCTTCCACTGGCAGCGATCGTGATCTTCGCCCGGCGCCACATTCCGGAGAGCCCGCGCTGGCTACTGACGCATGGGCGGGAGGAAGAGGCGCTGGCGGTGATGGAGGGCATCGAGGCGGAGGTGCGGGCCGACCGTGGCGAGTTGCCGCCGGCGGCCGCGGCCGTTCGGCTTCCGCTGGCGTCCACGGCTACCTTTCGCAAGCTGGCCGTGTTGTTTACGCCGCGCTACCGGCGACGTGCGCTTCTGTGCCTGGTCTTAACGATGGCGCAGTCCTTCTTCTACAACTCCGTCTTCTTTTCAAGCACGCTGGTACTGCTTCGCTTTTACGGCGTGTCTGCGGCGCATGCCGGCGTGCTGTTTTTGCCGCTGGCGTTCACCAACTTCATTGGGCCGGTTTTGATCAGCCGCTTGTTCGATACGGTTGGCCGACGCACGATGATCGCGTTGAACTTCGCTGTCACAGGCGTGCTGTTTGCCATCTCGGACGTCCTGTTCCTGGGGGGGCACCTGACGGTTGTGTCGCAGGCAGGGTGGTGGGCGGCCACCTTCTTTTTTGCGGCGTCTGCCGGCGGGTCGGCCTACCTGACGACCAGCGAACTCTTTCCGCAGGCGATCCGGGCATCGGCCATCGCCATCTTCTACGCGTTTGGCACATTGATCGCCGGCGTCTTTGGCCCGATCCTCTTTGGATCTCTGCTCAGCCGAGGCGGGCGACTGCCGATCTTCTATGGCTTTCTGGCCAGCGCCGCCGTGATGATCCTGGCCGCCGTGGCGCAGGCAATCTGGGGTGTGGCCGCGGAGCGGAAGTCACTGGAGGAGATCGGTTGAGAGCGTATGTGGCTCAGGAGAGCTTGGAGGCGATCAGCAGCACAAGGCCTGCGAGGAAGAAGGCAAACATGCCTGCAATTATGATGCGGGTGCCCTTGCTCGCGCCCTTGGTCTCTTTCCAGACGAGGATGCCCCATACGGCGGCGATCATGGTGCCGCCCTGCCCCAGGCCGTAGGCGATGGCGGGGGAGGCGGCATTGGAGGCTACAAAGTTGGACGTGACACCAATCCCGTTGATGACGCCGCCGAGCACGCCGATGGCGTGGAACCGGAAGCTGCCGCTTTGAAAGTAATCGGCATACGTGACCCTGGGGCCTTTGACCGGGTGCGACATGAGGTAGGTGTTGAAGAAGAAGTTGGAAAGAAAGCTGCCAAAGGCGTAGACGGCGACAGCGGCATAGGGTCCGAACCTGCCGGGCGCGAGCACCTCAAAGCTGGGGGAGAGTGAGCGCTGCACGAGGAAGTAGAACAACCCCATGAGGATGCCGCCGGCGAGCGCAAGCGAGATGCCCTTGCGAAGGGTCTGCGGCTCATTGGCCTGGCGCTGAACGTTGCGGTAGGCCAGGGCGTCGAGGATGATGGCCAGCAAGATGAAGCCGACGCCGGTAAAGATGAGCAGAGGCCGGCCCGTGGGTTGGGCGATGTAGTTGATCAGAACGCCTTCGACCAGGGCGATCCCGATCGCGATCGGGTAGGCCACGGCCATGCCGGCGATGTCGAGCGCGGCCATAAACAGCATGTTGGCAAGGTTGAAGACGACGCCACCCACGATGGCCCACCCATAGGAGGCAGGACTCGCCTGCCGCAGGTCCTCAAAGAAGCCTCGCGGGTGGCTGCCGAGCGACCCAAAGGTGAGCGCAATCAGCAAGGGCAGCAGCAGGTAGCCGATAGCCTGGTCCCAGTAATAGAGCGCGAAGCTATAGGAGCGAGGCTCCATCTTCAGCGTGTTGGCCCACGAGCCCCAGCAGAACATGGTGAGGATGCAGAGCAGAACAGCAAGGGGGTAGGAGTGGACGGTGACCATGTGCTGGGCTCTTTCTGGGCTACAGAGTTAAGCGATCCGCCAGACATCCGAGTGGGACGGGGGCCGGCAGTGAGTCCGGCTCTGGTGAAAGGTTTCAAGAAGTTCGCGGCGGAGTATAGGGAGCGCGAAAAAGTGTTGTCAAGGTGATCGCGCCGTCCGCACGGACAGGCGCAGCTTGGGGCAGCGAACCGACGCCCTCTGCTCCGCCGCACTGTTTGGTATGCTCTGTCTGTTCAGAGACAGAGCTATCGGCCCAGATCGAGATCTGCAGCGCCTGAGGACAGGGTCCGCGGCGCGGGCTGGCTGAAGGTGCGGTCCGTGCGCTCCTGTTGTTGCACCGAGGCGCCAGGAGGAAGACGAAGCTTGGCCAACATGAAGCAGATCGCCCAGCTCGCTGGGGTGTCGCTGGGAACTGTGTCTCACGTCCTGAATGGCACGGTGCGGGTGAGAGATCCGCTGCGCCAGCGGGTTCTGAACGCGATCGAGGCTACCGGCTACCAGCCCAGCCAGCTGGCGCGCGGGCTCCGTCGCGAGAAGACCAACATCCTGGCCATGATCATCCCCGACATCCTGAACCCGTTCTTTCCAGGGATCGTGCGTGGTGTGGAGGATGTGGCCTTCGCCAATGGCTACCGGCTGGTGCTGTGCAACACCGACAACGACCGCGAAAAGGAGCTCATGCACCTGAGTGCGTTGCAGACCTACCTGCCCTCCGGACTGATTGTGATTCCTTCAGACTCGAGCGACCTGACGGTGCAGGCGGAGTCGTATCGCAAGGCGGGTGCGGCCGTGGTGTGCGTCGATCGCCTGCCGCGCAACTGGGTGGGTGACAGTGTGACCACCAACAACACCGTAGGCGCGGCCAGCGCGGCGAGCTACCTGATTGGCCTGGGGCACAAGAACTTTGCGGCCATCAGCGGACCGCTGCAGCTCACCAACTCCCAGGAACGGCTCAAGGGCCTTGAGCGCGCATTAAAGCAGGGCGGCCTTCAGCTTGCGCCAGGCTATGTGCAGGAGTGCAGCTTTGACCGGGTCGGCGGCTACGCCAAGGCGAAGATCCTGCTGCGCATGCTGCCCCGGCCAACGGCAATCGTGGCGTTCAACGACCTGATCGCACTGGGTGCCCTTATGGCGATCCATGAGGAGAAGCTCCACTGCCCAAACGATGTGTCGCTGATCGGCTTTGACGGCCTCGACTTCACGGAGACGACGACGCCGCAGATCTCTTCGGTCTCCCAGTCGCCCTACCAGATGGGAGCCGAAGCCGCGAAGCTGGTGCTGGAGCGGCTGGCCAACAAAGAAGGGGACGCCCGCAGAGTTGTGCTGAAGACTGAGCTGCGCATCCGTGACTCTGTGGCAGCACCCAGCGTATCCAGCAAGTCGAGCTCCTCCAGCAAGCCGAGCAAGAGCGGCAAGAAGCCCCGACGCACCGCCTAGCGCTTCCCTTACGCTTCCCGGCGGCAGGGCTGGAGGTCCCCTGCGACGCTGTTGACAGCGTGCGAAGCCCGCCGTAGAGTCGTCACCGCTGAAACAATTCAAGGGCGCCCCGGTTGCCGCATTGGACAGCCATTCATGCTGAAGACACTCTGTACCCTGCACACGCCGGACCTGCTCCATGTGCTGGCTTCCATGGGCCACGGCGACGACGTTGCCCTTGTAGACCGCAACTTCCCCGCGGTCTCGGTCGCGCAGCGCCTGGTTCGGCTGGATGGAGCGGATCTGCTATCGGCACTTGAGGCCTGTTTGCAGTTGCTGCCACTCGACACTTTCGTCGAGACACCGGTGCTGCGCATGATGCAGGTCCATGCGCCGGAGGAGGTGCCCGCGGTGCAACAGGACTGTCAGGCGGTGATCAACCGAGCAGAAGGCAGGGAAGTGGCTATGGCAGGGATCGAGCGCGAAGAGTTTTACGCGCGGGCCCGGAAGGCCTATGCCGTCATCTCCACCAGTGAGTCCCGACCCTACGGCTGCCTGCTGTTGAAGAAGGGTGTTGTTTTCCCAGCCGCAATGGGCTAAGCGACGATCGCCTCTGGCTCGGCCGGGTGCGCACGCCAGCAAGCAATTACATTGTGTGACTGCCTTGATCTCCAACCGGAATGGAGCGTCCTCATGCGTCCCCTATCTAGCATTTTCGCCCACGCAGCTGTAGTGGCGTTCCTTGTTCCCGTCGCTGGCGTCTGCCAGCAGACCGCGGCACCTGAGCCGGTACGGGTTGCGGCCGACTGGGCACAGACCATCCGGGTAGCCAGGACAATCCCCACAACACAGATTCTGGCGCATGCCTACACGCTCCGTACCAGCCCCATCCACGATGCGTTGTTCGGCGCGTTGAAGGATCTGCACACCGACGGCACGCGCCTGCAGTTCTGGTATTCCGTCACCGCGCAGGCCGTGCTGGAGCGGAAGGAGCCAACGGCAACCGAGACCTTCTGGGACTTCCAGTACGCCGATCCGCTCGTCGCCGACTACTTCGCAAATACCGCAGGCAAGCACCATCTCAACATCACCACCATTCCCCGGTGGATGTTCAACGTGCAGCCGCTCGACGTGCCCAAGGACCCGACTGCCTCCTTCTACGCTTACACCGACAACACCACGGGAGCGCTGCTGAAAGATCCTAGCGGCAAGCAGATCGCCGACTACCAGGCACGGATCTTCCAGTGGTATACCCGCGGCGGCTTCACCGACGAGATCGGCAGATTCCACAAGTCTGGTCACCACTACAAGGTCGAGTACTGGGATGTCCTGAACGAGCCGGACTTCGAAAACAAAATCACCGTCGAGCAGTTCACGCGTATCTACGATGCGGTCACGGAGGCGATTCACACGATCGACCCCAACGTGCAGTTCTACGCTCCGGAGGTGTCCGGGGCCGAGGTCTCCTGGGCCAGGTACTTCCTTGATCCCAGGCATCACAAGCCCGGCTCCCTGCCCGTGAGGTGGTTCACGTTCCACAACTACGTGAACGCAAAGAATGAGCCGGAAACGTGGCAGGCAAAGTACTTCACTGATCCCGCAAAGAGCGAGACCGATGGCGCCTCCGCCCGCGTGCTGGTGGAGCGCATGCACCAGGTGCTGCAGGTGCGCGACGAGCTCTCTCCCCATACCCAGGTGATCGTCGATGAACTCGGCACCTTCAACGACGTCAAGGACACCGAAGAGGCCTGCCGCGCGCCCGAGCCTTACCAGGCGTATAAACCCCTCTACTGGAACGCGATCGGCGCGAACTGGGCCTATATCTTCATAGCCAGTGAGCGCCTGGGTCTGCCCGTCTTCAGCATGTCGCAGATGCTCGGCTACCCGACCCAGTGCCCGTCCATCTCGATGTTTGACAAGGACACCGCGCGACCCAATGCGCACTACTGGGTGCTCAGTCTGATCAACAAGCACTTCGGGCTTGGGAGCACGCTGGTCAAGACGGAGTCATCCTCGACGCATGTGGAGGTGCAGGCCTCCACCACGCGCGCAGAAAAGGAGATGCTGCTCGTGAACACCAGCAATCGCACGATCACCGTGGATCTGGCTGCGTCCTTCTCCGGCGCGCATCTCGCGGCGGACACCGTCGACGAAGCATCCGGCGAGAACGCACCGCGCCACGAGAAGCTCAGGGGGGCCACCCTTACACTCGCGCCGTTTGCCGTCGCGGTGGTCTCGCAAAGGCGCTTCTAGCCTTCCAGCTCCCCGCGCATCGGCGACTCGATCTCTCAACGCAGTGCTCGCCTGCGTCGTCCTCCATCCTTCTCCGGTCAGTGGCACAGCACCCGCGCCGAGGTGAAGGGTGCCTGCGGACAGGCAGCGGCTCTCAACACAGGGCATACGCGCATGCAGGATTGACATGGCTTTAGCTGCGGCATACGCTGCTGCTCTACAAAATGAAATGTTTCAAGCGCCATCAGCTGAGCTTGCAATCCGCCTCGCTCCGGAGCCGTCCATGAACCGAAGGGACCTCATCAAGGCACTCGCTGTTCCTGCGCTTGGGGCAGCGGTCGAGGCGAGCGCGCCGTTCTTTTGGGCGGCGGCAGCGGACGTTGGGCCCGCCGCGCAGCGGACGCCTGCCCACGCCGCCCACCATGCACACCTGGTTTTGGCACCCATGGGACCACGCGCAGAAACCTGAGATCATCGGAGAGGCCTACAACCTGTGCATGCGGGGCAAAGCAACATGCTGATAAATCTCGTGCCGGACAACACCGGCCGCATCCCACAGAACCAGGTGGAGATCTTCAACGCGTGGCCGAGTTGATCAGCAGCTGAGCCGGGTTGGTGGTGCTCCTGCCGTCACCACCAGCGTGTTGCATCGACAGGGAAGGTAGCACTCCAAGAGGACCCGGGATGAATCGATCGATCGTCGTTGTGGGCAGCGTCAACCTGGATCTGGTGTGCACCGCCAGCAAGATTCCGGCGCCAGGAGAGACGGTGTGGGGAGACCGTTTCCAGACCTTCCACGGCGGCAAAGGCGCCAACCAGGCAGTAGCTGCCGCCCGCCTCGGTGGAGCCGTTGCCCTGGTAGGCAAGGTGGGCGACGACGACTTCGGCAGTCGCCTCCGGCAGGGGCTGCAGGAGTCTCACGTCGATGTCGATCGGCTCGCAACAGTCGCGGGCATTGCGTCCGGTGTGGCGCTCATCTCGGTCGACCGGCAGGGGCAGAACAGCATCACGGTTGTTCCCGGAGCAAACGGCGAGCTCAGGCCAGCCGATCTCGAGTGTTGCCTGCCCATTCTGCGCAGCGCGGGCATCATCCTTACCCAGCTCGAGACACCCTTGGAGACGGTGGAATACCTCTGTGCGATGGCCCACACTGCAGGTGTGCCGCTCATGCTGGATCCCGCGCCCGCCCGCGCCCTTCCAGACTCGCTTCTCCGCTGTGTGACGTACCTCACGCCAAACGAGACGGAAACCTGCGCGCTCTGCGGTCTGCAGGCGCAGGATCTTACCCCGGATCAGGCGCCCGCGGTCGCGCGCAGGCTCCAGGCCTCCGGACCGGCCAACGTGATCCTCAAGATGGGACAACACGGGGCCTTTGTCGCCAGCTCGGATGGCAGCGATACCTTTGTGCCTGCGTTTGCTGTAGATGCAGTCGATACAACGGCAGCCGGGGATGCCTTCAACGGTGGCATGGCCGTCGCCCTGATGCGCGGCTCGTCCCTGGCGGAGGCCGCCCAGTTTGCCGCAGCAGTTGCGGCGGTATCCGTTACCCGCGCTGGTGCGCAACCTGCCATGCCCACTCTTGATGAGGTGGCTGCCGTGTTTGCGCGCAGCGGTCTTCCCTGCGGCAAGCTGTTCAATGCGACCACGGTTTCTGTCACCTGATAGCAGAGGCGCTGCGCGCGCATTAGCTGCCCTGGGGCGGCCGCGCTTCGTGGCCCGGTCACCTGGCTTCCATCCAGGCTGCAGCCTATGGTGTGCTGCCCGGCCCACACAGGCCTTTCAGGCCAGGTTTGCAGCAGTACACACCTAAAGTCAGAGCAGGGGCACCACATCACTGGCCACCGTGCTCGGCAGTCACCTGCGTCATCGCGGGGACGCTACCATGAGGACGTGAGCATCGCCGCATCACCGTTCCGCATCCTGACGTCCTCTCCGGGTACGGCTACGCGCCATCCGCATGAGGGCTTCGCGGAGGCGGCACGCCTGGAATCTCGCCTGCGGGAAACCGTTCAGGGCGAGGTGCGCTTCGACGCTGCCGCGCGTGCGCTGTATGCGACCGACGCGTCAAACTATCGCCAGGTTCCGATCGGGCTGGTTGTGCCTCTGACGATCGACGATGTGGTGGCCACGGTCGCCGCCTGTCGCGAGTTTGGCGCGCCCATCCTGTCACGCGGTGGCGGGACCAGTCTGGCCGGGCAGTGCTGCAACGTCGCGGTGGTGATCGACTTTTCCCAGCATCTGCGCTCCATCCGCGCGCTCGACTCCTCCGCCCGCACCGCACATGTGGAGCCTGGTATCGTCCTGGATGCCCTGCGGCTGGAGGCAGAAAGGCACGACCTCACATTTGCTCCGGATCCGGCGACACACAGCCGGTGCACGCTGGGCGGCATGATCGGCAACAACTCCTGCGGCGTGCACGCGCTGATGGGCGGCAAGACCGTCGACAACATCGAGGAACTCGAGGTGCTGCTCTACGACGGCACGCGCATGCGTGTGGGCCGCACGAGCGAGACGGAGCTTGAGGGCATCATCGCAGCGGGCGGTCGAAAGGGGACGATCTACGCCGGGCTGAAGCGCCTGCGCGATACGTACTCTGCGCTGGTGCGAGAGCGCTTCCCGGACATTCCGCGACGTGTCTCTGGGTACAACCTCGACCAGCTACTACCGGAAAACGGCTTCAACGTTGCACGAGCCCTCGTTGGCACCGAAGGCACCTGCGTCACGATCCTTGAAGCAGTCTGTGAGCTCAAGGACAGTCCGCAGTTTCGGCGACTGGTGGTGCTCGGATTCCGCGATGCGTTCATAGCGGCGGACCATGTGCCTGCGGTGCTTGCGTTCCACCCGATAGGCCTGGAGGGCTTCGACGGCCTGCTGGTCGACTTCATGCTCCGCAAGAACCTTGTGGTCGAGGACGTGAAGCTGCTGCCTGCCGGGCGCGGGTTTCTGCTGTGTGAGTTCGGGGCGGATTCTGACGCTGCGGTGGATAGCATGGTGGACCGCTTTCTCCAGGGCGTTCAGGAGTTTCCAGAACGACCCACGCTGTCGCGGCCCAGCGTAGAGGAGGCGGGGCGCATTTGGCGGGTGCGGGAGGCGGCCCTGGGAGCCAGCGTCTTTGTGCCGGGGGAGAACAGCGGCTGGGAGGGGTGGGAAGACTCTGCGGTGCCGCCGGAGAGCCTAGGGGCGTACCTGCGGGAGCTCTTCGGGCTGATCTCTGCCTTCGGCTACATCAGTCCGATCTACGGGCACTTTGGCCAGGGTTGTGTGCACCTGCGCATCAGCTTCGACCTGAAGACCGAGGCGGGCGTGGCGCGTTTTCGCGAGTTCATCGACAAGGCTGCTGACATTGTGCTCAAGTACGGCGGGTCGTTCTCCGGCGAGCACGGCGATGGGCAGGCGCGCGCCTGCCTGCTGCCCAAGATGTTTGGCCCGGAGCTGATGGCCGCCTTTGCGGAGTTCAAGGCCCTGTGGGACCCGACCAACCGGATGAACCCGGGCAAGCTGATCGACCCAGTGGCGGTGTATGACGCGGTGGAGAACCTGCGGATCGGGCCTGGTTACCGGGCGGCTACGCCGGAGACGTGGTTCCACTACCCGCAGGACGGTGGCTCGTTCAGTGAGGCTACGTCGCGCTGCGTGGGGGTGGGGGCGTGTCGCAAGGTGGACCACGGGACCATGTGTCCGAGCTACATGGCCACGCGGGAAGAGCAGCACTCGACGCGTGGGCGCGCACACCTGTTGTGGGAGATGATGCAGGGCGACGTGATCCGGGACGGCTGGCAGAGCGAGGCAGTGCACGAGGCACTGGACCTGTGCCTTTCCTGCAAGGCGTGCAAGACGGAGTGCCCGGTTAATGTGGACATGGCGGCCTGGAAGGCGGAGTTCCTGGCGCACCACTACGCGGAGAAGCGCCATCCGCTGTTCCACTACGCGTTCGGCTACATGGACCAGCTGGCGAGCCTGGCATCGGTAGCTCCGGGCGTGGCTAATCTGCCGATGCGGGTTGAGCCGCTGGCGTCCGCGATGAAGGCGGTGCTGGGGATTGCCCCGCAGCGGACGCTGCCGCAGTTTGCCCGGAAGAGTTTTCGGAGGACGTTTGCGGGGCGGGCGCGGGGGGTGGGGGCACCGGTGTTGTTGTGGGCGGATACGTGGAACAACTACTTCCACCCGGAGGCGTTGTGGGCGGCGACGGAGGTGCTGGGGGCGGCCGGGTTTGCGGTGGAGGTGCCGCGGCGCCACATCTGCTGCGGGAGGCCGCTCTATGACTTCGGATTTCTGGATGAGGCGCGGAGCTACCTGCGGCGCATCCTGGAGGAGTTTGGGCCGCAGATCGATGCGGGCTTGCCGGTGGTGATGCTGGAGCCGAGTTGTGCGACGGTGTTTCGCGATGAGCTGCTGCGCTTCTTTCCGCACAACGCGCGCGCGCTGCGGCTGAGTCGGCAGACGGTGATGTTGAGTGAGGTGGTGGCGGGACGGGGGGCGGGGTGGGTGCCGCCAGTGCTCGAGGGGCGGCGGATTGTGGTGCATGGGCACTGCCACCAGACGACGCAGATGACCATGAAGGACGAGATCAGGCTCCTGCGGGCGACGGGAGCGGAGGTGGAGCTGCTGGATTCGGGATGCTGCGGGATGGCGGGGCCGTTCGGGTTTGAGCGGGACAAGTTTCAGGTGTCGCAGACGCTGGCGGAGCGGGTGCTGCTGCCGGCGGTGCGGGCGGCGGGGGCAGACGACATCGTGGTGAGCAACGGGTTCAGCTGCCGGGAGCAGATCAGCCAGAACACCGCGCGGCGAGCGGTGCATCTGGCGGAGGTGCTGGCCGGACGGTGCTGATTCAGGAGCAGCCCACGCTCGGTCTTTCCCAGCTGCCGTTTGGTCAGCTGCTTCCGGTCTTTCCCCCCCCCTCCCCCCTACCCTTTTTGTGCAAAATCTTCAAAGGACAGAAGTTAGGTCCGGACCAGCGCTGCGGGTAGGGTGCGTTTTGGAGCGCTTGCACCGGGGAAGAAGGCGGCGTGCCCCTGACGATAACGACGGGTGATGGCTGGGACGACGCAGGATGGCAGCCTGAGTGTATGGCGTGGGCGCGGGTGGTTGCGCCGCGCCTTTTTTCTGGAGGGAGGAGGACGGGGAGTCAGGGGCGTTTGCCGGCCAGGGCGAGCGGGAGGGGCTTCATGGCCTGGATGGTGGGAAGGGAGACGGCGGGCATGGCGCGGGGAGCATAGCGGATGAGCACGTCGGTGAGGGCACGAGCCTCGTTGAAGCCGGTGGCGAGCAGGGCGCGAAAGGACGGGATGCGGGAGACGCCCCAGAGGATGGCGGCGGGGACCCAGACGGGGGCGGCGCATAGCCAGACCTTGCTGGCGGGGTAGAGGGGGAAGCCCAGGTTTTCGACGAGGGCGAGCGCCTCCTGGAGGCCGCGCGCGATGGTGAAGGCCTCTCTCCAGGAGGCACCGCCGCCGCGCCGCATGGCAGCGACTGCGATGCTTTCGAAGGCGATGCAGAGGGGGACATGGCAGCGGAGCCAGAGGGGCATGTTGGGGTCAAAGATGGAGGGGAGGCCGGCGGCGTTGAAGAGACTGACCCAGCGCTCGTCGCCCATGCGGGTCTTCTGGCGACCGGCGCCGATGGTCGCATTGAGCTTGCCTTCCGGGGTGATGCTGCCCTGGACGAAGGGCATGCCGAAGGAGCAGCGGTGGACGCCGACGGCCTCGGCGAGGCGCTCGGGCTCGAAGGTGTTGAACATGAACTGCACCCAAAGGGCGGCGCTGCGGCCGAGGGCGGGAAGGACGGAGGCCACCTGATGGGCGGGCAGGGTGGCGAGGATGAGGTCGTACGGGATGCTCTCGTCGAGCTGGTCGGTGACCTGGACGGCTGCGCGTTCGCCCGTGGTGTCGACGATGCCGCCATCGCGCTGGAGCTGCTGGAGCCGGGTTGAGCCGGGGCGGGCGATGACAGTGACTGTATTGCCGGCGCGCGCGAGCTGGAAGGCGAAGATGCTGCCGATGCCACCGATGCCGATGATGGCGAGGCGCAGGGGTGCGGACGTGGAGGCGACGGGGGAGGCGACGTTCGGCATGAGGCTATGATCAGTGGCACGCGGGTGCGTGGCAAGGGGATACAGCGATGTCTGCCCCCGGTTGGCTGCGCGGCCGCGGAAGGCCGGAGCTGGTGCATGAGCCGACGTGGGGGTGAGCCGGTTTCTGCATGCATGCGGAGGCCCTGGATTGCAGGGATGGCGGTGGTGGACACCGGGGCATCGCCGCCTGATGAGACTGTGGCCCGTGTGCTGAGCTATCTCACCTGAGGGGTATGCTCTGCCGTTTTCTAGGGCCTGGTTGCGGGTGTCTTTGCGGCTGCGGCGTAGCGTTTGGGGGAGCAGCCGATGGTGCGCGAGAAGGCTGTGCTGAAGGCGCTTGCCGATTGAAAGCCGGTGACGAGGCCGATCTCCGCGATGGAGCGGGTGCCGCGGCGCAGCTCATCCTTGGCGAGGGCCATACGCCACTGCTGCAGATACTCGATGGGGCCGAGACCCATGATGGTGCGGAAGCCCAGGCTGAAGCCTGAGCGGGACAGACCGCAGAGGCGGGCCAGAGAGGCGACGGTCCAGGGGTGTGCGGCCTCCCGGTGCATGGCCTCGAGCGCACGCGCAACGCGTGGATGGGCAAGACCGGCCAGCAGCCCGGTTTGTGCCGGATGCAGCCGGAGGCTTTCTGAGCGAAGGACCTCCACCAGGATGAGTTCCATGAGGCGAGCGATGACGAAGTCCGCACCCGGACCAGGGGAGCGGGACTCGCCCTCGTTGAGCGAGAGCAAGGCGCGGAGCGGGCCGGAGGTGCTGGCGGTGGACGGGATGTGGACGACCTGAGGCAGGAGGCTCGAGAGGAGATCTTCGTTGGCGCTATCGAAGACGAAGCGGCCGCCGCGCAGCCTGGTGGGGGCCTCGGTGCCGGAACCGAGATGCATGTTCACCTTGCCGGTGCTGGCGACCAGGGTTTCGCTGTCTTCGGGCTGGACGGTGAGGTCTGAGGTGAGGGTGAAGGGGGTGGAGGTGCGCACGAGGACGAAGTCGTCCTGGTGGAGGGAGAGGGGCTGGGCGTTGGGGCGCACGAGCTGGCAGGTGCCGTGCTCGACCCAGCAGAAGAGGGTGTCGTCTCGCTGGCGGAAGGAGACACCCCACGGCCCGGCGGCCTCGATGCGTGCCCAGAGGGTGGCGTGGGGCCGGAGCAGTTGGATGAGGTCGAGGAAGGGGTCCACGGAGGTTGGACGCCTGGTAATGCATCGTGGATTCGGCGTTATCGACTGAACAGCGCTGCGGACCTATCGTCAGGGGTGTGGCGACTCCACAGCAAGGTGGACGACAGCACAGAGGAGAGACGACGATGACCGATGACGCGTTACAGGCGGTGTGGACGACCTACCAGGATGCCTGGGCTGCGATTCCGAATGAGGAGCGTGAGCGTCTGCTGCGGGCGAGCGTGGCGGAGGATGTGGTCTTTACCAGTCCGAATGCCGAGGGGCAGGGAATGGAAAGGCTGCTGGAGCACATTGCGGAGTTCCAGAGGCACTTTCCGGGAGCGTACTTCCGGAGCAAACCGGTGGTGCAGCAGCATGGGCAGATGCTGTCGGAGTGGACGATGTTTGCTCGCGATGGCTCCGCAACGCTGACGGCGCACAGCTATGCGCGGTTCAACGAGGCGGGACGGCTGACGTGGCTCGCGGGGTTCTGGAAGGCGTGATGTGGCGCCGCAGAGGGGCTGGCCTGGGCCGGCCCTTTGCGGCGGGTCGGGGTTGCGCTGCGATGGGCTAGATGGAGATGAGATGGGTGGTAATGGCGAGGAGGGAGACGGAGGCGACAAGGATCCAGAGGACGACGCCCTGGAGAAAGGGGCGGATGCCGACGGCCTGAAGCGTCTTCTTGGAGAGGGAGGTGCCGATGAGGAAGAGGGTGGCGGTGAGGCCGGCTTTGCCGAGGTGGTTGAGGGTGAGCCAGGTGCCGGCGCATTGGGGGAGGTAGGTGCTGAGGACGGAGCTGGCGAGGAACAGGACGATGAACCAGGGGACGTTGACTTTGGTCCGGGGTGCGTGGGGTGAGGTGCGGGTTTGGCGGCCCATGGCGGCGGCCGTGAGGAGAGAGATGGGGATGATCCAGAGGGCGCGGGTGAGCTTGACGGTGGTGCCGATGCTGAGGGCCTGCGGGCCGTATCTGGCGGCGGCGCCGACGACGGAGGAGGTGTCGTGGATGGCGAGGGCGGCCCAAAGGCCGAACTGGTTCTGGCTGAGGTGGAGCCACCAGCCGACGGCGGGAAAGAGCAGGAGAGCGATGGAGTTGAGGAGAAAGACGGTGCCCATGGAGACGGAGATCTCTTCTTCATTGGCGTCGGTGATGGGGGCGAGGGCGGCGATGGCGGAGCCGCCGCAGATGGCGGTGCCGAGGGTGATGAGGAAGCTGGCCTTGCCGCCGACGCGAAAGAGCTTGCCGAGCAGGAGGCCGAGGGTGATGGCGGAGACGATGCTGACGGCGGTATAGAGGAGGCCGGAGCGGCCGGCGCGGAGGACCTGGTGGAGGTCCATGCCGAAGCCGAGGAGGACGACGGCAACCTGGAGGAGGAGCCTGGCGAGCGAGCTGGCTTCGCGGCGGTATGGGTGGACGACGGTGAAGCCGAAGGCGATGCCACCGATGAGCGCGATAGGGGGCGAGACGAGGCCGCTGCCGGCGACAAGGAGGCCGAGCAGAAAGATGGAGCGTGGGTTGAGGGCGCGGGGGGAGGCGCCGGGGCCGGTCTGGCCCAGGTTTGCTGCGGGGGCGAGGGTTTCGAGCTCTTCGGCTTCTGTAACTGCTGTGGTCACGTTCTTGATCTCCTGCTGCAACGACTATGGGCGTTGGCGGACGGGAGGTCCAAGCAGAAGATGTGATGGGCTATTTGCTTTGCTTGGGGGTGAGGGTGGTGGCGTGGGTGAGGAGAAAGGTGCGAAAGGCACCGACGCTGCCGGTGGGCTCTGGGCCGGCGGGGTAGGCGAGGGAGAAGCTGCGGGTGAGTTTGAGGCCGTGGATGCGGGCGAGGCGGAGGGTGCCAAGGGCGAGCTGGTTGCGGACGGCCCAGCGCGAGACGAAGGTGATGCCGAGGCCAGCCTGGACGGCGTTGAGGAGGCCTTCGGTGGAGTCGAGCTCCATGCGGATGTTGAGATCTTTGGCTTTGAGGCCGGCAGTGGCGAGGGCCTGCTCGACGATGCGGCGGGAGCCGGAGCCGAACTCTCGGGTGAGGAGGGGGTGGGTGGCGAGGTCGGCGAGGGCGATGGTCTGGCCGGCCCACTCGTGGCTGGCGGGGACGACGAGGACCATGCGGTCTTCGAGAAAGGGCTCGATGTGGACGTCGGATCGCTGCTCGGGACCTTCGACGAGGGCGAGCTGGATGTCGCCGGCGGAGAGGGCGGAGAGGACCTGGTCGGTGTTGCCGGAGCGGGCGGTGATGCGGACCAGTGGGTTTTGTTGGAGGAAGGCGGCGATGAAGGTGGGCAGGAGGTATTGGGCGATGGTCTGCGAGGCGCCGAGGCTGAGGGCGCCGGCGTGCTGGCCGTGGGTGGCGGCGACGGCGGCGAGAGCCTGCTCAGAGAGGGAGCGGATGCCCTCGGCGAAGGGAAGGAGGGCGGCGCCGGCGGGGGTGAGGGAGATGCGGCTGCCGCGGCGATGAAAGAGTGGGGTGCTGAGCTGGTCTTCAAGCGCCTTGATCTGCTGGGTGATGGCGGGCTGCGAGAGGAGGAGCTCTTCGGCTGCACGGCTGAAGCTGAGGTGGTGAGCCACGGCGCGGAAGACGACGAGGCGGAAGTTTTCAAGTGTGGTCACGGTGGGTGTGCTCGCTTGAAGACAGGTATACCTGCAAACAGCCTCGGCGCCTTCAGGCGTGACCTACATTTAAAGACCATGGTTGCGTGATTCACCAGGTTGGAGCCGACAATTCGCTCGGGGCCGTGGCGGTGTTTCTACTTGGGTGATTCGAGTGGAAGAGGGTGAAGTAGAACGCGGACGGCGCTTCTCGGCTATCCAGCGACGGCAGATCTCGGCGGGTGCATGATGGCCAAGGCACTCACCGAAGTGGATTGCCTAGCCTCGATCCAGCCAGACTGGGCCAACTGACCACAACGGCGTTAATGTTAGTGACGCAATGGAAAGTAGCCGTGCAGCTTTCTATACCGATGGCCTTCGGGCGTTGCTGGGACGTGCTTGGTTCGAAGAGAGAGGCGTCTTGCTTTCATCCACCTTTTCCATTTGGGCAGTTCGTCTACCACCACTCTCCATGTTCAGCCTCATGTTCGTGGCGGCGGCATATCTGGATGCGCAACTCAAGACGCCGCGGATCGAAACTGGGGTAAAAGAGGGCATTCGTGTCCTTAGGGTTGGGAACTACCAACCGCTGCCGCTGGTGCTTGGTTTCGTCAGCGCGGACCTGGATGTGCTCGTTTCCTACGAAGATCCGGTGATCCCTGATGCATCCGCGGAAGACATCTCAATACTGAGTTGGCGAAGTACACATCGAGGGGAGCGCGGCTTCTACGTGCAGCGCTGGCATACGCTGTCAGTGCAGTACCCAACAGGATCAGTCTCGAAGACACACCCAGAAGCTGTAGTGCAGGCCGTAGTCGCTGAGTACAACCGAGTTCAGACGTCGTGGTCATTTCAGGCTGAACAGACTGGGCCTCGACGATTCTCTGTGATCGGTCACATACGTGGGCAGCAACTCTCACCGCTGGATGCAGTCGTGCCCGCACCCAGAGGTGAGACGGGGAACGCTTCTTTATCTCAGCTAGCTAGAACGTGCTCCGCTGCTTCCACAGTTTCCATCGAGCTAGGTACGATCCCGCTAACTAACCTCGGCTCAACAGCGTTCGAGCCCTTAAAGGAGGGCTCGGCGAGTTGCCGTACCTGGATCCAGCAGATAGTGCGATCCGTTGGTGAGGATGTTGTCTACACACTCGCTTACGACATCACCGATCACAAGTTCTTTCTCAACATAGTTCCTGTCGCCACAGTCAGGCCACACGTCTAGCAAGCTGGCGTGCATACCGTGGCGAAGTATCCGTGCGTGTGCGCTACCGGGAGTCTGGGAGCAGAGACCTGCGTGGTTTGCGCCGCCACGAAGGCCGTGAGGTAGCGGTGCGAGAGACGGTCAGAGGATCTATCGCTTGTCCAAGCCGCTGCTCTTATTGGGACTGATTCCGCTCCCCTGCGGCAGGTGCCATGCCCTGTCACACACGGAGAAAGATGCCGCGCCGCCATAGCAGCCATACGGGAAGGAAGCAAAGGAACACATAGAAGATCGCATACGCCAGTGATGTATTTGCGGTGGATCCGGCATGGGCAAACACATGCGGGTAGAGCCATCGCAGGGGAGAGATCACGCGAGTGCCCTCATGGATGGGAAACAGGCCTGCAAGTTTTCCCCAGACGCTCGACATGACATACGCTGTGAGCGCATTGGATCCGAACACCAGCCACGGCCAGGAAAAGAGGCGCAGCGGGCGCGACCGCTTCTGCACCTGCGCCACATCGTAGACCGCGTAGCAAACGCCCAGCAGAACACTCGCGATGCCCGCCGCCAGCAGCACGAACGAGCTGGTCCACATGTTTTTGTTGATAGGGAAGAACGCATTCCATCCGTAGCCGAGCAGGATGCCGCCAATGCCGCCGCCCACCAGCAGGTTTCTTACCCGCGTTGCGGACATCTCCGAGCGGATCAGCAGCCCCGCAAGGATCCCCAGCAGGCTCGTCCCGATCGCCGGCAACGTACTCAACCAACCCTCCGGGTCGCGGTATTTCATGTACAGGTTTCCTGTATGCAGATGGGCCACTGTCCACGCATTGAACCCGCGATCGATGTAAGCCGTGAGGTTGTTGTAGTCATCCATGAACGGGACATCGCGTCCAGGCATTCCAGCACCAGGAATCGGCACAAACCGGATCAGCAGGTAGTACGAGACCAGCAGGGCTGCGGTCCACAGCGCCAGGGTTCGCACCTGCTGCGACAACAGAAAGAGCATCGCCGCGCAGAAGTAGACGATTGCAATGCGCGGCAACACGCCAAAGAAACGGATGTGGTCAAGATTACGAAAGTCTGGAAGGAGCCGCAGCGAAAAGCTGATCACAAGAATCCAGAAGGATCGCTTCGCCACCTGCCACGCGATCACGCTCTTCGATGTTCCGCGCCTGAGGCGGGACCCGATGGAGAACACGATTGAACACCCGACCAGGAAGAGAAACGTCGGAAAGACCATGTCCGTTGGGGTCCAACCGTTCCAGTCGGCATGTTCCAGCGGCCAGTAGCTTACCTTGCTGTCGCCCGGGTCATTGACCAGGATCATGAACGCCACGGTGAGTCCCCGCAGCACATCGATGGACAACACGCGTTGGGTTGCGGGTGGTGCGGTCACTGATCGCACCGGCGTTACCGCACCACCCTCCGTGGCCCGGACGGGCGCCGGTGTCTTGGACAGGGTCTCTTTCATACCGAGTATGCTCTCACCACGGCCGCATCCCTGGATTGAAAACATCGACGACTGCGTCCTGCGGAGAAGATAGCTGGCGTCGCTCAGAGTCGCTTCCGGCAGGTCGCATGGGCGACAGTCGGGTCTGCCGAGCGATGCGACGGGATGTGGGCGGCGCTAGTGGGTGGGCTCGTCGACGGTGAGGATCTGGTTGGCGGGAGTGTCTTTGAGGGTTTGGGTGATGCCGCTGGGCCAGTGGATGGTGACCGTGGTGGCGGTGGCGTCCGGGCCGAGGCCGAAGGTGGCGCGCTTGTCGTTGGAGGAGAGGTAGGAGCCGGTGGTGGAGACGGTCCAAAGCTGCGTGCCGGTGTGGGGGCTGGAGAGATGAATCTCGGCGCCGATGGCGTCGCGGTTGGATTTGTGACCGATCAGGTTCAGGGTGAGCCAGTGGTTGGCGGTGGAGGTCTCGTTGTGGAGGATGTGGGCGGGGCCGCCGTTGGTGTTGACGACGGCGTCGAGGCGGCCGTCGTTGTCGAGGTCGCCGACGGCCATGCCGCGGGAGACCCAGGGCTGCCCGAAGACGGCGCCGGACTGTTTGGAGACGTCGACGAAGACGCCCTTGCCCATGTTGCGGGCGAGGAGCATGGGCTCCTTGTAGTGGAGCTGGGGGAAGTTGAGTTCGACGGTGTCGAGGTCGTGCCCTTGGGCGACGAGGAGATCTTTTTTGCCGTCGTTGTCGTAGTCGAGAAAGCGGATGCCCCAGCCGGAGTGAAGCAGCGTCATGGGGGCCAGGCCGGCGACGTAGGTGTCGTAGGAGAAGGAGCCGTCGCCGTTGTTGCGGTAGAGGGCGTACTTCTGGTTGGCGAGGTTGGTGATGACGAGGTCGGGGAGGCCGTCGTTGTCGAAGTCCTGGAAGTCGATGCCCATGCCGGCGTAGGTGCGGCCGTCGCCGTCGACGGCGATCTCGGCGGAGAGGCCGGTCTCTTCAAAGGTGCCGTTGCCCTTGTTGCGATAGAGGAACTCGGGCATGGAGTCGTTGGCGACGGCGATGTCGAGGTGGCCGTCGCGATCGAAGTCGGCGAGGGCGAGGCCGAGGCCTTTGCCGGGCGTGTTGAGGCCGAACTTCGCGGCGCTTTCGGTGAAGGTGCCGTCGCCGTTGTTGCGGTAGACGAGGGCGGGGATGGCGGGAAAGACGTCCGGGTGGCAGTAGGCGCGGTAGCCGTCGCGGTGTTCGCCGCACCACAGGTCGTCGAAGTTCCAGTGGACGTAGCGGAGGACGACGAGGTCGAGTTTGCCGTCGTTGTCGAGGTCGACCCAGGCGGCGGAGGTGGACCAGTTTTCGCCGGGGGTGGAGGGTCCGCCGGTGCCGGATTTGGCGGTGACGTCGGTGAAGTGGCCGTGGCCGTCGTTGTGGTAGAGCTTGTTGCCGCCGAGGGCGGTGACATAGAGGTCTTCAAAGCCGTCGTTGTCGAAGTCGCCGACGGCGACGCCCATGCCGAAGCCGACGCCCTGGAGGCCGGCCTGCTCGGTGACATCTTCGAAGGTGCCGTCGGGCTTCTGGTGAAAGAGGCGGTTCCAGTCGGCGGGGGACTTCTTGACGGGGATGGTGTTGGGGGGGGTGGGGTCGGCAAGGGGGGCGCCGTTGGCGAAGAAGAGGTCGAGGCGGCCATCGTTGTCGAAGTCAAAGGCGGCGACGCCGGAGCCCATGGTTTCGAGGAGGTATTTGTGCGAGGTGTGGGAGGCGACGTTGACGAAGTGGACGCCGCGGGCCTCGGCGACGTCTGTGAAGGTGCCGGGGATGACGGGGCCGGTAGGGCCGGGGGTGTGTTGGGCGGTTTTGGGGAGTTCGGCGGTGGGCTGGGCGTAGGCGGGGCCGTCGTGCGGGGGCGGCGGCTGTTGCGCGAGGGCAGGTGCCGCGGCGAGGGCGAGGGCAAGCGAGAGGAGACGAGTGCGGACGAGCATCAAGGGCAAGTATCAGGGTTGGCGCGTGGAGTTGGGAACCGCCGATGGGTGGAGATTCAGGAGTTTGGGAGGGTGTAGGTGAAGCTGTAGGTGTGGCCCGTAGGTGCGTTGGTGAGGTTCATGGTGCCGGTGAGGCCTGCCAGGGCGTCGGTGGCGGAGTCGGGAACGACGGTGACAGCGAGGGTGGGAGTGCCGCGGTCCATGAGGCCGGAGTGGAGGAGGACAAAGGAGCCGGTGCGGCCCTCGAGGGTGCCGGAGACGCGCTCGATCGCGACATAGCCGGCCGAGCCCTTGGTGGGGGTCATGGCGGAGAGCATCTCGCCGCGGGAGGTGGCGCTGAGTGGGCCGTGGAAGGTTTTGCTGAGGGCCATGCGGGCGAGGGTCTTGTCCGCTTCGGGGTCGGCGAGGGGGGACGGGGTGAGGGTGACGTCGAAGGTGCCGGAGATGGTGGGCATGGTGGTTGTCCTTGTGGGAGAGGGTGCGCGTGCTGCCTGTGTGAGGCGGGCGTAGAGATGGAGGGCCGGAGGGCGAAGAAGCAGCCCTGCGGGATGCCAAGCAAGGGAGGGTGGCCGGTTGGTTGAGGGCTAGTGGGCGGCGGTGGTTTGGGTGGGGGTGCCGCGGCCGGTGAGTTGGCGGATGAGGTCGACTTCGCGCTGGCGGTAGGGGGTGTCGTCCTGCTTGAAGACCTCGTGGAACCAGACGGTGGGCTTGAGCTCGACGTAGGGGCGCTGCCAGGAGTCCCAGGGGAGGTAGGTCTGGGTTTTGCCGGCGACGAAGCCCCAGTTGATCATGGCGACGTGGTACTGCTTGCCGAGCGGGAGGATGGTGTCAAAGGTGCTGCCGTTGCCGCGCGCCATGTATTCGGTGCAGATGAGAGGGCGATGGAGGGGCAGGAGCGACTGGATGCGGGCCTCGAAGGCTTCGGGCCAGCTGTAGTCGTGGAAGGAGATGACGTCGGACTCGGCGAGCTGGATTTTGGTGGTGGCGGACTCGAGGGCAGGGTCGGACCAGTTGCCCTGCCAGAGGCCGGAGGTGAGGGGCTGGGAGGGATGGGCGGCGCGAGCCCAGTGAAAGACCTGGGGCAGGAGTTCGTTGACGCGAGCGACCTTGACGGGCTCGTCCGCGACGACGTCGCCGCCGCGGTTGTCGGGCTCGTTCCAGACGTCCCAGGCGAGGATGCGATTGTCGTTGGCAAAGGCGCCGACGACGCCCTCGACGTAGCGCTGGAGCTCGGGCTCGACGGCGCGGTCGAGCAGGCGCTGCTTGCCGGGGGACTGGACCCAGCCGGAGTTGTGGATGCCGGGGATGGGCGGGTGCTGCGGGCCGAGGTGCGGGTCGGTCTCCCAGCAGGAGTCGAAGAGCACGAGGATGGGGCGGATGCCGTGCTTGTGGGCGATGGTGAGGAACTGGTCGAGGCGGTCGTGGAAGCCCTGCGTGTCGGCGAGCCAGAGCTGGTCCTGGAGGAAGACGCGCATGGTGTTCATGCCGATGCCCTCGGCCATGCCGAGCTCGTGATCGATGAGTTTGGGATTCCAGGTGGCGGCCTGGAACATTTCGAGCTCGTTGATGGCGTCGGAGGGAACGAAGTTGGCGCCGACGGGCCAGGGCTGCTGCTTGTACCAGTCGTTAGCCTTCGTTTCGGACCAGCGGGCGGGTGGCGTGGCGGGAGTTTGGGCGACGGAAAGCGCGGGGAGGAGGGTGCTGAGGGCGAGGGCGGCGGTGGCGAGGAGATAGCGCATGGGGCTCCGGGTGGTGGCGGAGCTAAGGATGCCTGAGTGGTGAGTGCCTGGGCAAATGGCACTGGCGGTGGGCGAGAGGTGTCCTGGGCCACAAAGCGGCTGGGCGTACTAGGTGACCAAAGTTTGCTAGTGGAGTTACCTAGGGAAAGCTATAAAGGCGCACCGAGGTGAACCTATGCTGAAACACTCCGGGCCCCTCCTTGCTCTCCTTTCGCTGGCCGCAATCCCTGTCACGGCTGCAGCGACAACCATCCACATCGACGGCTCTGTTGTATGCGGCTTCAATGCCTGTGACGGAAACCCGGAGGGGGACTATGGCGAGGTCTCGATCGATCTCGAAGCGACCGGCCTGCCTATCCCGTTCAATCAGGACGGGACCACTGCTCCGGTCACCAAGGTGAGTGCGTTGCTGACGCTCAACAATGGAAAGCAGTTTTCGGCGAGCAACGGATCGGGCTTTGTCGCGTCGGACGACTACGGCGTAGATGTTCTCGACCTAGACGCCGGTAGCTTCGAAGCTCTGCTGTATGTACCCGAGGCTTGGGTGGGGAATGGTCCCCTGCTCGGCGGCGACAGCTCGAACTCAGCATTCCTGGCCTTTGGCAATCTCGATTACCACTTCGGCAACGGCGAAAGCAAGGTGGTCACCACGGTGACGCCGGAGCCGGGATCGATCTCATTGATGTTGCTCGGGCTGGGGTCGACGGGATGTGCCTGGGTTGGAATGGGACGGCGAAGGCTGCCGGGTCGGTAGGGTCGCTTTGTAACCGTGACCGTTGCACTAACCCAAGCCCCTCTCGGATGCATGAGGGGCTTGGGCTGTTTGGGATCGAAAGCTAGGGGCTAGGGGAGGCTCGGGGCGGGTTCAGGCGGTGGGGTAGGGGGAATCGACGGGGCGACGACCCACTCCGGCGTGGAGGCGAGGTGCGGGACGCCCGCGCTGTTAAGGTCGAGCAGGGTGACGGTGTTGTCGCCGGGGTGGAGCCAGGAGCCGGGGGTGAAGAGCGAATACTGCGGGCCGACGGACCAGAAGCGGCCGAGCGGGGTGGAGTTGATCCAGACGAAGCCCTTGGAGTTGCCGGAGAGGTCGAGGTAGGTGTCTGGCAGGCTTGCGGCGGGGGCGGTGAGGGTGGTGCGGAAGAGGCAGGGGCCGGTGCAGGGAGCGTTCGTGAACTTGAGGTTCGCGGGGTCGGTGCTGCCGGTGAACGGGAGTGGGTAGATGGACCAGGTGTGGAGCGGCGTGCCGGCGAGGGTGGGGTTCTCGAGCAGGCCTTTGCGCTCGGTGCGGAGGACGGCGGTGTAGTTGACGCGGCCTGAGTTTTCGACGAGGATCTCGAGTTCGCGGGGCTTGCCGGTGCTGGGTGGGAGGGTCAGGGTGTCGGTGCCAAGGCGGCGGTCGACGATGCCGACGAGCTTGTGGTCAAGGTAGACCTGGGCGTAGTCGTGGAGGCCGTGGAGGACGAGGGGGCCGGCGCTGGAGGCGGGGAGTTTCGTTGTGTAGAGGATGTCGCCGAAGCTTTGGTCGAGGTCTTCCATGGTGAGGACGTCGGCGGACTTGTGCGGGGCGGGGAGAATCTTCCAGAGGGAGACGGACCCGAAGGTGTGGCCGACGGGGTAGGTGGCGCGGGGGGTATTGGCAGGGACCTGGGGAGCGGTGGTGTGGGTGTTGTCGAGGATGGCTTTGCGGAAGAGGGTGTACTTGGGGGTGGTGTCGCCGGACTCGGCGATGGGGGCGTCGTAGTCGTAGGAGGTGGTGTCGGGCTCGTAGTTGGTGCCGTTGGAGTTGGCGCCGTTGTACCAGCCAAAGGAGGTGCCGCCATCGCCCATATAGAGGTTGAGGGAGTAGCCCTGCGAGAGCATCCAGGAGATCTCGTCGGCTTCTTCCTGCGCGGATCGGGTGTTGTGTTTGTCGCCCCAGTGGTCAAACCAGCCGGCCCAGTATTCGCCGCTCATGCGGGGGCCTTCGGGGCGGAGCTTTTCGAGGATGGGAAAGGAGGCCTTGGCTTCGCCGGTGCCGAAGTTGATGACGGCAGGGAGCTCGGGGAGGCCGCCTTTGGGGATGAGCGTGGGGCCGTCGGCGGTGTAAAGGATGGGGGCGGCGAGGCCGTGCTTGAGCAGCATGTCCTTGATGGATTCGACGTAGGTGTGGTCGTCGCCGAAGGAGCCGTACTCGTTTTCGACCTGGGTGGCGAGGATGGGGCCGCCGTTCTGGAGGAGCAGGGGCTGGATCTGCTTGCCGAGTTCGGCGAACCAGCGGTCGGTGGCGGCGGCGAGTTTGGGGTCGCTGGAGCGGAGGACCATGGAGTGGTCTTTGAGGAGCCAGGAGGGGTAGCCGCCGAGCTCCCACTCGGCGCAGACGTAGGGACCGGGGCGGAGAAGGACAAAGAGGCCGGCGCGCTGGGCGTCGCGGATGAACTCGGCGATGTCGTTCTGGCCGGCGAAGTCGAAGTGGCCGGGAGAGGTCTCGTGGGCGTTCCAGAAGACGTAGGTTTCGACGGTGTTGAGGCCCATGGCGCGCATCTTGGCGAGGCGGTCTGGCCACTCGGCGCGGGGGATGCGGGTGTAGTGGATAGCGCCGGAGATGATCTGGAAAGGCTTGCCGTCGACGACGAAGTCGTGGCCGCGGGTGGTGGCGGTGTGGTGCTGCTGCGGGGGCGGGGCCTGGGCAGAGGCGGCGAGCGGGGCAGTGGCGGCGAAGAGGGCGAGCAGAGCCAGACGGGTCATCAAGGGGAAGGCTACACCGCAGATGGCGCCGCTAGCGCGGCTCTTGCAGCAACGGGCGCAGAAGAACGGGGGAGAAGGTGACGAGAAAGGCGACAAGAAGGGCGGCGGTGAGGGTGGCGGGGGTGTGGCGGGCGGTGAAGAGGGGCCAGGCGGCCAGGATCCAGAAGGCCATGTTGGCGGAGGCGGCGAGATAGACCCAGGAGGAGAAGCGGTGCTGGTCGCGGGTGAAGTGCATGGTGGCGAGGGTGGGCATGGGCGCGGAGCGCTGCCAGCCGACCAGGCGGAGGAGGGCGACGGGGAGGACGTTGAGGACAAGGACCAGGGCGGTCCAAAGGACAGGCAGGGCAGTGGTGGGGAGCGATGGCGGGTTGCGGGCGAGGTGGCCGACGAGGGCGAAGGTGACGGCAAGGGTGAGGAGGATGTTGGCGGTGGCCCCGGCGTTGACGAGGGCGGGGAAGTGGAGCATGTCCGTGAGGCGGTCCATGCGGTCAAGTGGCTTGTGAGCGGCGGAGGTGGGCACGGGATGAGGGTACTGGCAGGATCGGGTTGGGGAGAAGGGCGATGTGGGGGGCTGGACTGCGCGGGCGGATTTGGGGGGCGCGAAAGATTGTTCGTGCCGACACATCCGGAGTCACGTGACCCTCGTATGTCTAGCAAGCTGATCCATGTTGCCACTGCACTGAGCTGTCTGCATGCCTCGGTTTGAGCCCCTGTTTGTTGCACGCTGTTGCTGTTTGATCCTCCGCGCCCTGTCGCCTACCCACCCACTTAAAACGAAACGCCTCGGAGACCACCTTTATGGTGCACGTCACACGTTTGTCTGCCGTCTTTGCCCTGGTCATGTTGTGCCTGACAGCACCATCTCGGGCGACTGCCTCCACCTTCAACTCCGGCAGCTTTGCTGCGGACAACTCGTTTTATGAACTGACCTTTTCAGAGACCGGCGCGAGCAACTTCATGGCGTCGACAAGCTCGTATGCCGCTGGCGGGTTTCTGCCGGTGCTGACCCTGTTCAACGCAACGACTGGCTCGGTGATCGGGAACAGCGGCACGGGCACGGGCGACGCCTCGCTGACGGCGCTGCTGGCCATGGGGACCTACAACCTGTTTCTGACCGAGTTTCCAAACGTTGCCGTGGGAAACCTTTCTGACGGCTTCCTGTTTGCCGACAACGCGACGGCGACGGGGGATGTGTGTGGTGTCTCCGGCGGGATGTTTCTGAACGCGGTGACCTGCGCGCAGACGGGGAACAACTATGCACTGACCACCAACGCCAACTCCACCGTGACGCCGGAGCCGGCGACCTGGATGCTGGTGCTGCCGGGTGCCGCGTTGCTGTTTTACTCGTCGCGCCGCCGCCTTCTTGCCTAGACCCTTGCTTCACCAGCACAGCGCTGCACTAACCGAAGATTTGGGAGAGTTTTGCCATGTCGAAGAGCATGATTGATGGAGTTGTGGAGGCTTCGCCGAATCGGCGCAAGTTTCTGAAGACGATTGGGATTGCCACAGCCGCTGTGGGCGCGATGAGCGTGGCCACGGCTCCCACGGCCGAGGCGCAGACCAGCACAGAGCTCGCAGTGCTGAACTTTGCGCTGAACCTCGAGTACCTGGAGGCGGAGTTCTACACCTATGGCCAGTACGGCTACGGGATCGAGCACTTCGGCATTGAGACCTCGGGCGTGGCTAACGGCAGCAACCCGGCTGCGGGCGGCAAGACGACGGGCGGCAAGAAGGTCACCTTCTCGAACTCGCTGGTGTTTACGGGCGCGATCACGGCGGAGATCGGCGTGGATGAGCGGGCGCACGTGGTGCTGCTGCGCAAGTTCCTGGGCAACCTGGCGATTGCGAAGCCGGCGATCAACCTGAACGCGCTGGGCCTGGGCTTTGCCAGTGAGAACGAATTTCTGACGTTGGCTCGGATCTTCGAGGATATTGGCGTGTCTGCCTACGGCGGCGCGGCGTTTCTGCTGAAGACCCCGCTGGTGATCCAGACGGCGGCGCGCATCCTGGCGACGGAGTCGCAGCATGTGGGCACGCTCCACACACAGATCGCCCGGCTAAACATCGCGAGCCCGATCCTGGACGGTGCCGACGTGGTGCCGCCGCCGACCGGACCGCAGACGAAGTACCTGTCGATCAACCCGGCGAACGGCCTGCCGGCCGTGCGCTCGGTGGCTGAGGTGCTGACGCTGGCCTACGGCGGGGCGAACCGGACCAAGGGCGCCTTCTTCCCGAACGGGATCAATGGCGCATTCCACGGAACGGCGAGCGGCAATCCGGCGACCTCGGCGAACCTCGGTGTGCAGCCTGCCGGCTTCGCGTGAGGTTGAGGTTGTAACCGGCGTAATAACGTATTGGGAGTGCGGGCGGGAGCGAAGATTGCTCTCGCCCGTTTTCTTTGCAGGTCGGCTCTGGGAGGCTAGATGCCGCTGTCAGGACCGCGGGAGATGAGCAGGAGCCGCGGAATCTTCGCTTCGCGCAGCACATGTTCGATGGTGTTGCCGAGGGCAAGGTCGGGTGCGTTGGCGCGGACCGTGCCTCCCATGACGATCATGTCGTAGCGTCGGCGATCGAGCTCGCTCATGATGGCCAGGGCGGGGTTGGCGCTGAACTTCACCCTGGTGGCATTCCAGACGCCGAGCCGGGCGATGCGGAACTGCGCTTCCCGGACGATGGAGTAGCCACGTTGCAGCACATCAGGCTGCTGGCCTTCCTTCCAGAAGATGCCATCGAGCTTGGCGTACGCGACGTTGAAGAGCACCAGTTCCGCGTTGCATGCCTTGGCGATGTAGGCGGCGACATCGGCCGCCGCGAGCGAGTGCTCGAGGCCGTTGACCGGCATGAGGATGCGCTTGGGGCAGGGCATGTTGCCATCTTCGTGGATGGACAGCAGCAGATCGCAGGAGGCCTGGCAGATGAGCTGGTCGTGCAGCTTGCCAAAGCTGAACATGCCGGTGCTGGACGGGATGGAGGGTGTGCCGGCGAGGATGATCTGGTGGCGCTGAGAGGCCTGCACGACGGCGTCGAGCGGCGTTTCGGTGCTGGTGGCTCGTTCTAGGCTGACATGTTCCAGGGCGGACGCCTTTTTCAGGCCGGCAGAGAGTTCCTTGGCCTCGAGTGCCTCGGGCGCTACGGCCTCACCACCGACCGTGAGCTCTGTGATGTCGAAGAACTCGCGCTCCTTGTTTTTGGCCTCGGCGATGAGGCCGACGAGGTTGCCGACGAGCTCGGGGTGGAGATCGGCGACTTCGGGAATGAGGACGCGTTCCATGTCGGCGAAGTAGGCGCGGCGCCGGGCTTCTTCGTGATCAAGGCGTTCCACCTCGGCCTGGCTGGGCTGGGCGCGGGCGGTGAGGCGCGCGAGCAGCGGCGGGGTGAGCATGACGGTGAGAATGGCGACGACGGCGTACATGGTGTAGAGATCGGCGGAGAGGAGGCCGAGCTGCACACCGACGATGGCGACGACGACGTCGGAGCCGCCCTTGAGATTGAGACCGACGGCGATGGAGGCGGACTCCCACGTGGTCATGCGGCCGGCGCGGGCGCCAAGAAAGGCGATGCCGATTTTGACTGCGCCGACCACAAAAAGAAGGATCAGGATGCCGCGGATGGACGATGCGCCATGGAGGTCAAAGAGATTGACCCGCATGCCGGCGAGACCGAAGAAGATGGGCGCGACAAAGGAGACGGTGAGCGCTTGCAGGCGCTCCTTGAGGGCGAGCGTGGCGCGGGGTGCGCGGCTGAGCAGAACGCCGAAGACAAAGGCGCCGAGCAGGGGATGCAGGCCCAGCGCGGCGGTGATGATGCCGCACAGGCTGACGAGGAAGAGGATGAGCGAGAGCTCGCTGTTGGCAATGCAGACGGAGGCGGCGACGCGGCGCATGGCCCAGAAGACGACGCGGCGGCCGCCGGTGAGCATGATGGCAAAGAACGCGATGGCGAAGCCGGCGGAGCGGAGGCCGGCGATCAACGCGCTGTGGTGTTCGTGGAGGGCTGAAAGGACGGAGATGAGCGGCCAGACGACGATCTCGCTGGCGATGCCGGCGGCCAGGAGCACCTGGGCGTAGCCGCGGCGGAGAGCGCCCTTTTCGATGAGGAGCTTGGCGACCACGCTGACGGCGGTGACCGAGCAGACCAGGCCGAGGAAGAGGCCGCTCTGTGGGGAGCGCCCCATCCAGTGTGTGGCGACCCAGGCGGTGAACAGGAGCGAGGTGCCGATGGCGGCGGCAGCGGCGAGCAGGCCGGGAAGTGCTTTCTCTTTCAGGATGACGAGGTCCGCCTCGATTCCTGCGATGAGCAGCAGGAGCACGGCGCCAAACCAGGAGAGTAGCGACATGCCGTGGGCGACGGCGGGCTCGCTGAAGAGGAGATGGAAGGCGTGGGGCGCAAGCGCACCGAATACAGAGGGTCCGACGAGAAAGCCGCCTATGAGCTCGCCCAGGACCTCCGGTTGCCCGAGTCGCCGGGCAAGCTCTGCGGTGGCGCGGGTGGCGAGCAGAAGCAGCGCAAAGGCGAGGAACGATAGCAGTACTTCATGTTCTGACAGACCTTGCATGGGAGTGGTGCCTTCCGAAGCGGTAGTCGGCACTGTTCACGCGCGGACGTTTCGAACCGTTCTTAGATCGGGTGCTCCGCAACGCGGATGGGGAGGGGCGTGGACGGAAGCTCGACCTAACTTGAGGCGCGGCAGATCGCTGAGCATCCAGAGGGGGGGGAGGGAGCCTGACGACGAGCGGAGGACGCTACACGGCAGGCGGAAGAAGCCTGCCGTGCATGTCGCTTACCTGGTGGACCTGGTCTTCTTGCGGGGGGCTGCGGTTTCCTGCAGCTCGGGGGCGGCTTCCTTCTCGTCCTGTTCGCTCTTCCGTTCCGACCGCTTTTCCTCGGGGTCCTTTTCTTCGTTCTCGTCCTCATCTTCCTCTTCCTGAGAGGCCGCCTGCTTGAGGATGGCGGTCGCGCCGGAGAGGATTCCCTTGGCGACGTTCTGTTCTTCTCGCAGGGTTTCGGTCAGGAGCTGAACGACCTCGCGCTCTTTAAGGGTCTTGGCCATGGCAAGGGCGGCGCTGTAGCCGGCGATCTCATAGTGTTCGGTTCGCAACGTGGCGCCGATGATGCCGGCGTCCTTGAGCGCACCCTGTTCGTCCTCCTCGAGGGCCTCGGTGATCTCCGCGATGCAGCCTTCCATCCCGCTGCAGTGCTTGCCGGTCGGCTTTTTGCCGAGGTGCTCAAAGGCCTGCCGAAGACGGAGCACCTGCTCCCGGGTCTGCTCCACATGCTCGGTCAGCGTCTGCTTCAGCTTGTCATCGGAGATGCCTTTCAGCATCTTCTTGGCAGCCTTGAGCTGCTGGTTTTCAGCGCTGTACAGGTCGCGCATTTCATCAATCAAAACGTCGTTCAGGCTCATAAGCGAGTCACCCCTTATAGAAGGGATGCAAAGTAGGTGCTGGGCAGCCATAAAGCAGCAAACGTTTGCTGGAGAACGTGCGGAAAAGCTCCATGAGGGTAAAGAAAAGGGGCGAACAGGGGCCGTGAAGCAAACCGGCCCCGGCGCGTGTGCACCGGAGCCGATTGGTTGTAAGAACCCGGGCTAGGCCTGGGGGACGGAGATCGTGATGTTGCGGTACTCGATGACGCCATGGTGGTCGCCCTGGAGGAAGAAGGGGCCGGGCTCGGCCTCGTGGCTGTCGAGCGCACCGCCGGTTGGTCCGGGGATCTCGACGTTGTCGTGGTACATTTTGCCGTCGCGCAGCACGGTGACATGGCGGCCGACGAGGGTTATGTCAAAGGCTGTCCACTTGCCGAGACCGAGCTCCTCGCCTGCAGGTGGAGGGTAGTAGCTGTAAATGGCGCCCATCTCGTGGCTGGGGAGCTTGCCGCCTTCGGTGCCGACCTGGACCTCATACCGGCCGCGCAGATAGATGCCGCTGTTGCCGCCGGGCGGGCAGTTGACCTCGATGTGGAGCTTGAAATCCAGGAACTTGGCGGTGGTCATGATGTTGGCGGCGCCGTGGTGCGGCTGCCCGGGAACTTCAGGGTTGTTGTTGACCAGATCGCCGTCCCGCACCATCCACTTGTTGTTTTCGACGTTGCCGATGGGCACCCAGCCGTTGAGGTCTTTGCCGTCGAAGAGAGGTTTTGGCTTGGTCCAATGCTTTGGCGTGGGCCGGTCGAGTGTGGGCGCCTTGACGCCCTGTAGCGTTGGGCCGTCGGTGTCGCCATGCTTTTCGACGCCGCTAAGTTTGCCGGGGCCGGCAGCCGTGAGTACCCAGCGGGTGGGCTCGCCGGAGCCGCCTTCGGTGACGACCAGCTTGCCGGACTGGACGGTGGCGCCCTGGATGGGCTGCCAGCCACCGCCCCGTGGCTGGATGCGGCCTTCGATCGTGCCGTTGGTGTCGGTGAGTTCCATCCACTGGGGGTAGGGTTGGCCGGTGGCGGGGGTCGCTGTCATGTCCCAGCGGCCGAGGAACTCTTTGACATCCTGCGCGGACAGGGTGGAAGCCAGCGCGAACGCCAGAATGGGTGCGGAGAGAGCCTTGATTTTCACGCGATGAGTGTACCCCTTTGGCCCCACCGATCGTCGGGCAGCGGAAGGAGGTGCCGGGGCGTGGAGGGGCTCCTCATAACGCCGGGTGCCGGGAGGCGTGGCCACTGCTCCATGCGCGTTCACTCCACGCTCTTTCAATTCGATGGAAGGGACTTGCGAGGAAAGGCAGCTTGCCATATGTGAGGAGCGCTCCGGAATACATCAAAGAGTTCAGATGGTGGGCACGGGGCAGGTTTGAATACGCCGCTGCCCCCGAGATGCCACATTCTGACAGACACACACGTGAAGAGGTCGCCTTGCGCCATTGTTTCGATACGGGATTTGATGAAGCCGACGAGGATGTCGCCGAAGAAGTGGTGGCAACGCCGCGCGTCGCCATCTTGCCGCAGGTAAGCCGGCGCCAGTTTCTGGCGGCGTCCAGCATGCTGTCGGCGGGGGTTGCGGCCGGGTTTGCCCCGGCGGCTGAGGCCGAGGCCGCCGCGCCACAGGCGGTGCAGACACTGCCGATCACGCTATCAATCAACAAGCAGCAGCACAGCCTGAGTGTGGACACGCGGACCTCGTTGCTGGACCTCCTGCGCGAGCACCTGGACCTGACAGGGAGCAAGAAGGGTTGCGACCACGGGCAGTGCGGCGCCTGCACGGTGCTGCTCGATGGCCGTCGTGTGAACGCGTGCCTGACGCTCGCCGTGGCAGCGCAGGGCTACGAGGTGACGACGATTGAGGGCCTGGGCGACGAGACCAACCTCCACCCGGTGCAGGCCAGCTTTTTGGAGCATGACGGCTACCAATGCGGGTATTGCACGCCGGGGCAGATCTGCTCAGCGGCGGCGCTGGTGGACGAGCAAAAGCGTGGTGAGCTGTCGCAGGTGAGCTTTGAAAGCGGCAACACGACGCGGCCCCAGATGACGGATGAAGAGATTCGCGAGCGCATGAGCGGCAACATCTGCCGCTGTGGCGCCTACACCAACATCGTTGCGGCCGTGCGGGCTGTGACGCAACGCGCCTGATCGATCTGCTGCCCCACGGCCTTTGCCGTCGCATCTTTTTGATCCGCTGCGGCCAGCTGCTTTTCATACACGAACGAAGTCCGCTCCACCTGGAGACACCCCTTTGGTCCCTTTTTCTTACACACGCGCCGACGCTCCCGAAGCTGCCGTGCACGCTGGTGCAGCCCCAGGCGCCCGCTTTCTGGCTGGTGGCACCAACCTTGTCGATCTGATGAAGTATGGCGTGGAGACGCCTGCGGCGCTGATCGACGTGAACCACATCGGCCTGGACAAGGTCACAGCCTCCGCGGCAGGAGCGCAGCTGGGCGCCAGCGTGCGGAACTCTGACCTGGCGAACCACCCGGACGTGGTGGCCAACTACCCGCTGCTGAGCTTTGCCCTGCTTTCCGGTGCGAGTCCGCAGCTGCGCAACCTGGCGACGACGGGTGGCAACCTCCTGCAGCGCACGCGCTGCTACTACTTCACAGATACCGCCTTTCCAGCGTGCAACAAGCGTAAGCCCGGCTCTGGCTGTGGCGCCGTGACGGGCTTTAATCGCATCCACGCGATCCTAGGGCAGACCGACCAGGGCCCGACCAGCGCCCACACCTGCATTGCGACCAACCCGAGCGACATGTGCGTGGCGCTGTATGCGCTGGACGCGACGGTGGAGGTGGAAGGCCCGCGCGGGAAGCGCTCGATCCCGGTACGCGCCTTTCATCGCCTGCCCGGCGACGACCCCGCGAAGGATACTGAGTTGCGCGCCGGCGAGCTGATCACCGGTGTGAGCCTCCCGGCGACAACGGCGAAGTTCGCGAAGCACTCCTGGTACCTCAAAGCACGCGACCGGCAGTCGTACGCCTTTGCCCTGGTCTCCGTAGCAGCCGGCCTGGAGCTTGAGGGCGAGACGATCCGCTCCGCCGGACTGGCGCTGGGTGGCGTGGCGCACAAGCCGTGGCACTCGCCCGAGGCAGAGCACGCGCTGATCGGCAAGCCCGCGACCGAAGACACCTTCAGGCAGGCCGCTGAGCTCGCGCTACGCGGGGCCAAGGGCTACAAGGACAACGCGTTCAAGGTGCAACTCGCCAAGGATTGCATTACACGCGGCCTAACGCTGGCCGCCAAGGGAGCCCAGGCCTGATATGCAAGACACCGAGCAGGAAGCACCGAAGTCGCTGCCCCAGCCGCCGCACCGCTACGAGGGCGTCAGCAAGGTTACTGGCACGGCGAAGTATGCCGCGGAGTTTAAGGAGCCGTTTCCGGCGAAGGATCTGTTGTACGGCTACATGGCGCAGTCAACCATACCGAATGGCACGATCATCTCGATGGATGAGCGGGCGGCGAGTCGCGCGCCTGGCGTAGTTGCCGTGCTCACGCCCTTCAATGCGCCCAAACTGAAGGTGGGCAAGCCGAAGCCGCCGGCGAAGCGGAGCCTGACCGTGCTGCAGGACACTAATGTGGACTACAACGGGCAGCCCATTGCAGTGATCGTCGCCCGATCGCTGACGGAGGCGATGGCCGCCGCACCGCTGCTGAACATCCGGTATGCCGCGCAGCCGGCCAAGCTGGACTTTATGGGCCGGCTGAACGAGGCGCACCCGCCGCGTACACGCAGCCATGATCCCAACACGGAGAACCGCGGCAGCGTAGACCAGGCGCTTGCCAGCGCACAGGTGAAGCTTGAGCAGACCTACATCACGCCTGTCCAGAACCACAACCCCATGGAGCCGCACGCCACCGTCGCCTGGTGGGAGGGTGAGAAGCTCAGCGTCTATGATGCTACGCAATATATCTCCGGCGTGAAGATGTCGCTCGCTCGCATCTTCAACATTGCGCAGGACGATGTGCACGTAAAAGATCCGGTAGTGGGCGGCGGCTTTGGCTGCAAGGGCTCGGCGTGGTCGCACGTGGTACTCGCCGCGCTGTCGGCCAAGGTAGTCGGCAAGCCGGTACGAATCGTGCTGGGCCGCGAGCAGATGTTTGGCCCGGTCGGGGCCAGGCCGATGACACTGAATAAGATCAGCATCGCGGCCAACCGTGACGGCAAGATCATGGGCATCAAGCACGACGCGATCATCCACTCCTCCGTCATGGAAGACTTTATCGAGGAGTCAGTCGGCCCCAGCCGCATGCTGTATGCGTCGGCGTCGAACGGCACCAGTCTGACGTGTGTCGAGATGAACGTTGGCGTGCCGACGTTTATGCGCGCACCCGGCGAGTCGACCGGCACGGCGGTGCTCGAGATCGCAATGGATGAGCTGGCAGGACAACTGAAGATGGATCCGGTCCAGTTTCGGCTGGCGAACTATGCAGAGCGCGATCCCTCCAAGGACACGCCCTGGTCCTCGAAGAACCTGAAGGATGCGTACGCGCAGGCTGGAGAGCGCTTTGGCTGGGACAAGGTGAAGCATCTCCATGGCACGCCCGGCACCGTGACCGAAGGCAACGAGCAGATCGGCTACGGCATGGCGACGGCGACCTACCCGGCCAACCGCTCCGCCGCGAACGCGACGATCCGCCTGGAGCCAAATGGCCGTGTGTTTGTGGGCTCTGGCACGCAGGACCTGGGCACCGGGACCTACACGATCATGCAGCAGACCACGGCTCAGGAGATGGGCGTTGATCTGAAGCTGATCGACGTAGCGCTGGGTGATTCGACGCTGCCCAAGGCGCCGGTCTCCGGTGGATCGCAGTCTGCCGCCTCAGTCGGGCCTGCCATCCAGGCAGCCTGCACGCAGGCCAAGCTGAAGGTCGGTGACCTGGCTATCGGCGATGCGCAATCGCCAGTGCATGGTGCGCTCCCGCAGGATGTCACGGTCAAGGGCGGTCGCGTGTATCTGACTGCCGAGCCGAACAAGGGCGAAGAGCTCACCGCGCTCCTCACCCGTAACGGCAACAAGCCGGTGGAGGCCGAGGGCTCGGCTGAGCCCGGGGAAGACCACACCTCGATGACGACGACATCCTGGGGTGCAGTGTTCGCGGAGGTCGCTGTCGATAAAACCACGCACATGGTCAAGGTGCGTCGCGTTGTGGCGACCTACGATATCGGAACGCTGCTCAACAACAAGACGGGGCTGAACCAGCTGCTTGGCGGCATCGTCTGGGCTGTCGGCTTCGCACTCGAAGAGGAGACGCACTTTGACCCCAACACGGGGCGCACGGTGAACGAGTCACTCGCGGAGTACCATGTGCCGGTGAATCGCGACATCAACACGCTGGATGTGACGGTCTTGAACATCGCCGACACGAAGTTCAACCCGCAGGGCGCCCGCGGTGTTGGTGAGATCGGGATCACCGGGGCGATGGCTGCGATCGCCAACGCCATCTACAACGCAACGGGAAAGCGCATACGGCACTACCCGATTACACCGGACAAGTTGATGTCAGCCTAGCTGGCATCAGCCTTCTGAGCGGCCGCGGCTGCATAGTCGCGGCCTGCTCCTGGTGTTAGGACCGTGTGTGTGCCTGAGGAGCTCAGCCCTCGACCGGCCGTAGGACCGCCATTCACGGTCCAAGGGCATCTCCCAGTTCGGGGTGGCGAACGGCTTACGCCACATGTCGAGCGCAAAGCGCATCTGACGGGCGGCGACGTCCGCAGGCATATGTCCGCTGAGTGTGCCCAGGCCGGGGCAGCCGAGCGTCGTGACGCCCGCAGTCTCAGCCGAGGTGAGGGCGGCGAGGAACGCGGCGTATGCGTTATTGGTCCACGACACGTCTGTGGGAACGCGCATCGTTGGGCAGTGCGCCAGCCATGGGCAACGGGGGTTGTGCGTCGGCACCATAAGGCAGGTATCCAAGGGCTGCTCGCCGCGGAAGTGCCGCCAGATCTCGCGCTGCACACGGTCTTCGAGAGCAACCCCGAACGCGTTGACGATCGCGGCGTCGATGCCCCCGTCCATCATGCCGAAGGAGTTGGCCGGGCTTACAAAGCAGTCGAACTCGCCCAGCACGGACTCAAATCGATCGTTGTGGATTCAAACGCCGGCGACCTCGGCGAAGGCTATATTCCACTCTGTGCAAAGCATCGGGTTCGTGTCGACAAGAAGCACTTCCATGCGTGGCCGCTTTCTGGTTAGAGCGAGCTTGCTGCCGGTGATTGAAGGTCCGATTAAGGGTGCGTGCGGGCCAGCAGCCACGACAATGCATTAAGGATGAGCTGGTTCTGCGTGGGCGAGGTGAAGATCTTGTCACCGTGCCCCATGTTCATGTAAAGCATCTTGTAACGCTTGTTGGTCCAAACTACAGGAAGATCTCCGGCGAGCAGGACGTCTTTGAAGCCGAGTGGATAGTTCGATGGCGACAGGGTCACCAGCACGTCAACGTCGGGGTTGCTGCGTGGGCTGGGCTGCCAGATGTACCACTCATTGGCCGGCGCGGTGAACTGGGAGGGAAGACCGTGAGTGACAGGATGCGCGGGGGCGTCCACCACGAGCGTCGCCGGCAGCGGGGGCCAGGAGTTGGTCTGAAAGCCGCCGCCGCCCAGGAAGTGAAGAAACCAGGGCCACTTCGTATCGGCGTCGTTGTAGGCAGCGATGTGGAAGCCAAGCCAGGCGCCACCGTGCTCCATGTACTGCTCAAAGGCGGCGCGCTGGGCAGGGCTGTGCGGGAAGTCATCCAGCCAAAGAACGAGTTGGAAGCCGGCGAGGGTGGTGGCGTTGAGGTCGTCCCAGTTGGTGCTCGGTATGACCGTGACGTGGTTGGCCCTGGCAAAGGTGTCCAGAAAGGGGAGTGCCTGCCGGGCGAAATCCACGTGATCCCCCTCGACATCCGTGGAGTAGAGAGCCAGCACGCGCGGCTGCGTCGGCGCACCGTGAGCAGCCTGCGCACGAGTGAGGACGGGCAGGAGCAGAAGCAGGGCGAGGAAGAGGACGCGGCGAGTCATCGGCCCGCCGCCCAGACGATCGCGTTGTGGAAGAGCATGGTGAAATTCGGGTCCTGCAGCAGCTCGGCGTGGTGGCCCATGAAGATGTAGACATTGCGGGCCTTCTTGTGTTCGTTGGACCAGATCACCGGGTGATCGGAGCCCATCTTCTGCGGGCGGTCGGGTGTGTAACTGGTTTCGTCCACATCGGCGAGCACGTGCACGTTAGGGCTGGGAGAGCGATCCCAGGTGTACCACTCCTCCTGCGCGATAGAGAAGCTGGCGGGCAGGCCGCGCAGCACCGGATGGGAGCGGTCCGTCAGATGCACCGTCGCGGTGGCGAAGTCGGGGATATAGCTCTTGAAGCGAATGCCGCCCATGAAGTCCGAAAACCAGGGCCAGATGGGAAAGCCGTCGAACTCGCCAAGCAGGGTGGCGTGGTGGAAGCCGATCCAGCCGCCGAGGCCCTGGTCGATGTAGCGCACAAACGCTGCCTGGGCCGTGGGCGTCCAGTTGTACGGCGGATAGTTGAGCTGGATGAAGAGCTTGTGTTGGGCCAGAAACGCGTCGTTGATGGGATCAGTGTTCTCGATCTTGTCGATGGCGAAGCCGTCGGTGACCGCCTCCTTCGCCAGCCAGGTGCGGGCTGCATCGACGAAGGGCTGGTGGATGCCGCCGTGCTCCGCGAGCACAACGACGCGAAAGGCGGGCGCAGCAGGCTGTGCCCTGCCTGTTGCAACAAGGAGCGCACCAGGCAGAAGCAGAAGCATAGTTGCCAAAAGGCGAGATCGAAGCAACGAGGGGACCTCCTTTGCAGGTTGGGGAAAGAGCGTACCAGGGGACGTGGCGGACACTGTGACTGTATCGTGAGGCGGGAGAGCTGATCCAGCGTGCGCTGCGTGCCACGCTGTGAGCGTGCTTGCGAAGGAGGGGCTGTGCGGAACAGGGTGCTCGGGGCAGTGGCGTTGTGTGGGCTGGGGTGCGGGTCGCTCTGCGCGCAGAAAGGGGTCGCCGGAGCGGGGGCGCTCATCAGTGTCGGGGCGTTGGGGATCGATGAGGGCACCCACACTGTATTCGCCGTTGCCCCGCGAGCAGGCGAGATCGTGATCCTGAACGACACGCCGGCGCTTGGGGGAAAGGGCATTGCGTCGACGCAACGTTCCGTGCGGGTCGGGGAAGCGCCGGTGGCGCTCGCGGTCAACCCGCGGACCAAGCGCGTCTATGTGGCCAATCGAGCGAGCGGAACGCTCAGCGTGCTCGACGAACAGGCAGGTGCAGTTGTAGCGACGATCCCCGTGGGCGCGCGACCGTTTGCTGTTGTTGCCGACCCGGTGACCAACCGCGTGGTGGTGTCCAACACCTTCAACGATGCCATGACGATCGTGGATGGAGCGACCAACGCGACGGCAACGCTGCAGGCAGGCGGCGCCGATGCGATGCTGGTGCCGAAGGTGGGCGGCCACGTCCTGATGACGGGGTACGAGGACGCGAACCTGCGGGTGCTGGATGAGGCGACGCGCACCATGGCCCGGCAGCCGACGGGTCGGCACAGCTGGGGCATCGCCGAGGACGCGGAGACGGGCGATCTCTGGACGCCGCTCGCGGGCTCCGGCGCTGTGGTGCTGCTCCGTCATGGTTCTGGTGAGCGGGTGGAGATTTCGGTCGGTGCCGTGCCGTGTGCCGTTGCTACCAATCCGGTCACACATCGGGCGTACGTGGTGAACTACGGCGACGAGACGCTGAGCGTGGTGGACGGCGCAACGCGCAGGGTAGTGGCAACCGTGAAGGTGGGATCGCATCCGCAGGCTGTAGCCGTCGATGCGCGACGGAATCGGGTGTACGTCGCCAATGTGCACGACGACTCTGTGACGGAGATCGACAGCGCAACCAACCGGGTGGTGCGGACGCGAGCCGCCGGCCACAGCCCTTATGCGCTGGTGGTGAGCCAAGCAACCGGCGCCGTGTACGTGGCCGATCTGCAGGGCGACCCCGTGACCGTTCTCCTGCCGGAGTAGGCTGCCGCCGTGGGAGACGGCAGCCAGCCGGCGGATTCGCCTAGGGGTGGAAGGACTTGTCCGGGTAGGGTGGCGGTGGCGGCACCGGGCGCGGGTCGGCGGCAATTTGCTGCTTCAGCAGAGCGATGGCGGCGTCGAGCTGCGCATCGCTGCCGGTGAAGGTGGCGTGTGGGAGGTTGTCGACGACCTGGTCGGGATCGACGCCGTGCCCTTCGATAAGCCACTTGCCTTCCGGCCCGTAGACGCCCATCTCGGCGGCCGTGGCGATGCCGAAGTCGGCCTCGACGTTGGAGCCGGAAAGCCAGATCTCGCCACCCCAGGTGCGTGTGCCGAGCAGCGTGCCCATCTTGAAGCGCTTGAAGCCTTCCGCAAAGGCTTCGCCATCCGAGGCTGTGGCCTGGTCGCAGAGCACGACGATATGGCCGCGGAAGGCGCCCTGCATGTTCCACTGCGGGTTGCCGACGCGCGGCTGCCAGTAGAACCAGGCCTTGCGCAGAAGGTCGGACAGGAGCCAGGAGTCGATGTTGCCGCCCTGGTTGTGGCGCACATCGATGATCAGACCTTGCCGGTCGAAGACGGGGTAGTACTCGCGCGCCCACTGCTCAATGTCGTGAGGGCCCATGGCGCGGAGGTGAACGTACCCGATGTGGTCGCCGGAGGCAGCGTCCACGGCGGCGCGGCGGGTGTACTCCCACTCGCGGTAGCGAAGGTCCTCATCGGCGCGTGCGGAGATAGGTTTCACCAGAACGTCGCGCTCCTTGCTCTCTGAAGCCGTCCCCTGTGCTGTGCCCGATCCCTTGACGTGGAGTAAAACCTCCGTGCCGTCTTTGCCGCGAAGCAGCTGGCGCTCGTCGGAGACGGAAAGTGAGGGGGTGCCGTCGATCGCGGTAATCACCTCACCCTCGTGCACAAGGGACTCGGGGCGGGCGAAGGGCGGCGCCTGCGCCGGCAGGTCGGGGTCATACGCCGGGATGTGGGCGACACGAAGGCCGCCGGCTGCCTCATCACGGGTGAGTTCGGCACCAAGCGAGGCGAGGTGGATGTCGTCGGCGGGCTTGCGCCGGTCGCCACCCTGCACAAAGGTGTGGAGCGCGGAGAGTTCGGCGACCATCTGCGCGATTACATCGTTCAGCTCATCCCGGTCAGCAACGCGATCGACCAGCGGCAGGTAGCGATCGCGCATGGCGGGCCAGTCCACGCCCTGCATGTGGCGATCGTAGAAGTAGTCGCGCTCCAGTCGCCAGGCATCGAGGAAGATGCCGCGGAACTCCTCGCGCGGGGTGGTCGCGAAGGTCCAGTGTGAGAGGTCAATGTGGTCGCGGCCCATGGTCTTCGGGTCAGCCAGGCCGGCGCCCTTGCTGTCCGAGTCGACGATGAAGAAGTCGTCTCCCTTGCCGAAGAAGATGTGTTTGCGGTCCAGCGAGACCTCAAAGCCCTTGATGTCGGCCATCACGGTATCGGGCTCGTCACCCTTGTTGGCGATGTCGAGACACTGGAGGTTGGTCTTGGGCGCGGCATCATCGGTCTGCACGCTGTAGCAGAGTCGCTTCTCGGTCGCGGCGAGGTTGCCATAGTTGCCAGCGGGAACGGGCACCTCGACGAGGCGTGACTGGATCGCGGTGAGATCGACCTTCACCTCCGGCACCTTTTTGTCGTTGTCGGCCTTGCCCCCGTCGGTCTTTGCCGGGTCGTTAGTCTTGGCGGCGCGGGCCTTGTCCTCAGCCTTGCTCTTCTTGTCGCGCGACTTGGGCTGGCCGGGTTTGTCGGGTGCTGGCTTGTCTTTGTCCTTGTCCTTGTCTTTGTCCTTGTCCTTGTCCGCGTCGCCGTCCGGGGTGTCAGGGTGAAGCTCGTCGGGCGGAAGAAACGGCGAGCGGGTGCCAGGGAGCAGCGAGAGCTCGTACAGGCGAACGGAACGGTCAAAGTGCGGCTGCGGCGCACGGGCGCCCCACGGCGCAAAGACGGTAGTGGTCAGCGAGCGGTCGGAGAGGAAGTACAGGAACTTGCCATCCGCGCTCCAGGCCGGGTCCGATGAGTTGTAGCGGTCGGAGGTGAGCGGGGACACATCGCTGCTGGCCACGTTCAGCAGCTTGATCTGGCTGAACATGTTGCGGGCGCCTTCCACAAAGGCAAGCCAGCGACTATCCGGCGACCAGGCAAGGTTGGTGAAGTCGCCGGTCATGGACTGCGCGATGCGCTTGTCGGCGTGCGTTTGGATGTTGTAGAGCCACAGCTGCTGGTCTTTATCGGTATGCGCAAAGAACTTGCCGTCGGGCGAGGGCGTGCCATCCCAGCGCAGGACCTTGTCGTTATGCGTCCACTGTTCGGGCTTGCCCTCGCCGTTGGCAGGGTAGCGCCAGAACTCGGTCTCGCCGGTAGCGGTAGAAAGCAGGACGATGTTCTTGCCGTCGGGCAGGAAACGGGCGGAGCGGAAGCGTGTGTCGGAGGCACCGGCAACGCGCACCACGCGGCCGGAGCGGACGGGCAGGGTGAAGACCTCGCCGCGCGCCGTGAACACGGCTGACGAGCCATCGGGTGCGACATGAACTTCGGTCAGGAAGTCGGTCGGCTTCTTCACCCAGTGCTCGCGCAGCTGATCAAAGTCGGACTCGAGTGCGACGGGGATGCGGGCCTCCTGCCCGGAGGCGAGGTCGAGCGAAAACAGCTCGCCGGCGCAGCTGTAAACCAGACGTCCTTCAGAGACGGAGGCGTTCTGCACGTCGAAGATCGTCTGGTGTGACAGCTGCTTCAGGTCGTGGCCGTCCATGTCGGAGGAGAAGACGTTCATCACGCCGGTGCGGTCAGAGAGAAAGAAGAGGCGGTTGCCGGCGATCAGAGGCGAGCGCGAGGTGCCGGGGTAGTCGGCAGTGAGCGGCGTGGCTTCACCGGAGCCGGTATAGCGCCACAGCGATTCGGCCCACCCGCCCTTGTAACGCTTGGTCTGGCTCCACTGCTTGCTGAAGCGGGTGAAGACCAGGGTCTTGCCATCCGCGCTGTAGGCGGCCTCGGCCCCCGTACTCAGCGGAAGCCGCTCGCGCTCGCCGTGGGCGCCCAGCAGGACCAGCGCAGGATCAGGCAGGGTGGCGTAGCGGGCAGTCTCGATCAGCAGCCGGCCGTCGGGGTTCCAGGTGGCGGGCGAGGCATCTCCATCCCACGTGCGGCGCGTGGGCAGGCCGCCGCTGACGGGCATGGTGTAAACCTCGGTGGGCCCCTCAGGGTTGGCCGAAAAGGCGATGGTGGTGCCGTCCGGCGAAAGCACCGCCCGACGTTCCGTGCCGCTGGCGGAGGTAAGCCGGTGCGCTGTGCCGCCGGCGACCGGCACGGACCACAGATCGCCCTCCGCGGTGAACACAAGCGTTGTGCCATGGAGGGCGGGGTCGCGGAAGTAGCCGGGGTGCACAGAGGCGGTCTGGGTGACAACAGCCTGGGCAGGAAGCAACGGGGCGGGTAGGAGCGTGGCGGTCACGACGGGGGCGAGCGACAGGCGAAGCAGAGGCTGCATAGTGAGGGCTTGTCCTGGGTGGTACGAAGATTGGGGCCCAAAGGGTGTGCGGGGCGACAATGGGCGTTGCCGGGAAGCATAGCACCGCCCTTGGAGAGTCCTGGGCGAGTGGGCTGGTGCGGCTTTCGGTGAAGTTGGATAGAGTGTGAGAGCTGCGGCGGCGAGTGCGCGCGCCCGCGATGGAGGGTCTGTGAGCAAGGCGTTGGTTGGTGCAATCTGCTGTGGGCTTTGTGTCGTGACGTCGGAGGCGGGCAGGGCACAGGCGCCCGCTGTCTCCACCCTGGCGACTCCGGCAGTCTCAGGTGAGTTGACGATGCCCTCGACGCAGCTGACACCGGAGCAGGTGAAGCGGATGCAGAGCTCCCTCGCCGACTGGCCCGGTCTCACGCGGTACCGCGCCGAGAACGCCACGCTGGGCGCGCCCGGAGCGGGCGAGCAGCGCGTGGTCTTCTTTGGTGATTCGATCACCGATGTGTGGGGTCGACAGCGCGGGCGCTTCTTTCCCGGCAAGCCATGGCTGAATCGCGGCATCAGCGGGCAGACAACGCCGCAGATGCTGATCCGTTTTCGGCCGGATGTGCTGGAGCTCAAGCCGGAGGTGGTGGTCATCCTTGCGGGTATCAACGACATCGCGGGCAATACCGGGGCGGAGTCGCTGAGCGAGATCGAAGGCAACTTCCGCTCCATGGTGGAGCTCGCGCAGGCGGAGCATGTGCGGGTGGTACTGTGCTCCGTGTTGCCGGCGGCAAAGTTTCCGTGGCGGCCAGGCACGGACCCGCGCGATGAGGTGGCAGCGCTGAACACCTTCCTGCAGGAGCTGGCGCAAGAGCGCCATGCGGTATACCTCAACTACTTCGCGGCCATGGTGGGCCCGGACCGTGGCACACGCGCGGAGCTGACGCTCGATGGCATTCACCCCAACGACGCGGGATACGCCGTCATGGAGCCGCTCGCGCAGGCGGCAGTGGCCCGGGCGCTGGCGCAGCCTCGCCCGTAACGCACAGTTGGGCGGCTAGGGCGTGAGAGCGCGGTCGAGGTGGGTGTAGCCCCCGTCGACGATCACGTGCTGGCCCGTCGTGTGGCCGGACTGCGTGGGAGAAAGCAGAAAGAGCACGGCGGCGGCGATCTCTTCGGGCGCGGTCATGCGATGGCCCAGCGGGATGCGCTGTTGGATCTTCGCCAGTGCGGCGTCGGGATCGGGCCGCGCGGCCACCCAGTCGCGGTAAAGCGGCGTCATCACCTCCGCCGGCAGCACAGCGTTGACCCGTATGCCCAGTGGGAGCAGGTCTGCCGCCCACTCGCGTGTGAGCGCCAGCTGCGCGCCCTTGGCCGCAGCGTAGGCGGAGGTGTTGCCCTGTCCGGTCACCGCGACCTTGGAGGCGATGTTCACGATAGAGGCGCCGGACGGGGCGGCCGTCAGCAGTGGCAGCGCAAAGTGGGCCAGGGCAAAGTAGTGCAGAAGATTGCCGCGAAGCGACTCCAGGAACTGCTCCGGCGTGCCCGAGCGGAGGCCGATCGAGTCGTTGGTGCCCGCGTTGTTGACCAGAAAGTCGAGCCGGCCGTGGTGCTGCCGGATGTCGTCAACAATCCACGCGCACTGCTCGGGGTCGGCCAGCTCGGCTTCCAGAAACGTGCAGCGCGGGTGCTCGGCCAACTCGGCCTCAAAGGCGCTTGCGGCCGGGGTGGAGCGGCCGGCCGAGACAACGTGCGCGCCTTCCGCAAGTGCCGCACGCGTGATGGCTGCGCCAATCCCCGAAGCACCACCAGAGATAAGCAGAACGCGGTCGCTGAGGCCAAGGTCCATGAGAGGGGCTCGCAATCTGTTGGATGGAGGTGGGAGTTAGGGTTTGCAGGCTGGAGCTTCTACGTCGTAGCGACCGACCCTACCTACAAACGTAGAACCTACAACCGTATGTCTCGGCTAGCGTAGGTTGAAGAACCCGCCATCCAGCGGCATGTCGACTCCGGTCAGGAAGCTGGCCTCCTCCGAACACAGGTACAGCGCAAGCGCGGCGACCTCCTCCGGCTTGCCCATGCGGCCGATGGGCTGGGCGCGGGACAGGCGCTCCATGGTCGCGGCCTCCTGCCCGGGGTAGTTCTTCGCGACGAAGTTGTCCACAAACGGCGTGTGGATACGGGCCGGCGAGATGCAGTTGCAGCGCACACCGGCGTCCAGAAAGTCACGCGCGACAGAGAGCGTCATGGCCAGCACGGCGCCCTTGGTCATCGAGTAGGCGAAGCGGTCCGGCAGGCCCGTGGTCGCGGCGATGGAGGCGAGGTTGACGATCGAGCCACGACTGGCCAGCAGGGCCGGCAGTGCGGCCTGCATGCAGAGCGCCGTGCCCCGGACGTTGATGCTGTACAGCCGATCGAGATCCGCCGCGGAGGTGGTGTCGAGCCGGCCGATGTGCGCGACGCCGGCACAGTTGACGAGGGTGTCGAGCGGACGCGTGGTGACCTGCGCCAGGGCGGCCGACACGGCATCTGCATTGGCAACGTCAAAGGCGACGTGCTCCACGCGATCCTGGGCTACGTCGGCGTTCTGGTTGCGGATCTCCGCTGCCTTCGCCTCGGTGGCGGCGGGGTCGAGATCAGCCAGGACCACGGCGGCGCCGGCTTCGAAGAACAGACGCGCCACAGCTAGGCCAATGCCGCTGGCGGCTCCGGTGATGAGGGCGCGCTTGCCGGTAAGCTGAAACATGGGCGAAGTCTCCAAGGCAAAGTATGCGGCAGATGCGGCGTTCGGGCCAAAGTCCGACCACGCCGTGGCCAGCAGCCGTCGCGCCGATTGCGTGAAGTATAGGAGAGCCTGCCGGGGAATGCTACCGTAGGTGCGATAGCTGTTTCATAGACGAAAAGAGATGGGTGCCGAGAGCGGGGCCGGGGCCGGACAGTACGGTCCAGGCGGCCCGGGGCACATGAGGGCGCAGAGTCGATGGTGATCACCGGAGTTCGTGTTGTGGATGTGCGCTTTCCTACCTCGCGCGAGCACATCGGGTCGGACGCGGTGCATGTCGATCCTGACTACTCGGCGGCGTACTGCATCCTGGAAACAGACGGGCCGCTCGAAGGCCACGGCCTGACGTTTACGCTGGGCCGCGGGACCGAGCTGGTAGTGAGCGCGCTCAAGACGCTGGCCGAAAACGTCCGTGGCCGCCGGCTGGAAGACATCACGGCCGACATGGACGGCTTCTTCCGCAAGGTCACCGGCGACACGCAGTTTCGCTGGCTGGGCCCGGAAAAGGGCGTCATCCACCTGGCGTGCGGCGCGCTCCTGAATGCCGTGTGGGACCTGTGGGCCAAGGCGGAGGGCAAACCTGTCTGGCGGCTGCTGGCCGCGATGACGCCCGAAGAGGTGGTGGGGTGCATCGACTTCCGCTATATCGCCGACGCGCTCAGCCGCGACGAAGCCCTCGCCATTCTGCGCCGCGGGCAGCAGGGGCGCGCGGAACGCATCGCGCAGCTGGAGCGCACAGGCTATCCGGCCTACACAACCAGCGTGGGTTGGTTTGGCTTCTCGGACGACAAGATTCGGCGGCTCTGCCAGGAAGGTCTTGCAGACGGGTGGACTCACTTCAAGCTCAAGGTGGGCGGAGCCGAGGCGGACGATCTGCGCCGCGGCCGTCTGGTGCGGCAGGAGATCGGCTTCACCAACCGCCTGATGGTCGATGCCAACCAGCGCTGGGGCGTGGAGGAGGCCATCCGTCGCACGCGCGGGCTCGCCGAGCTCGAGCCATGGTGGATGGAAGAGCCGACCAGCCCGGATGATGTGCTCGGCCACGCGCGCATCCGGCGGGAGTCCGGTGTGCGCATCGCCACGGGCGAGCACTGCCAGAACGCCGTCATGTTCAAGCAGATGTTCCAGGCCGGCGCCATCGATGTGTGCCAGATCGACAGCTGCCGCGTGGCCGGTGTGAATGAAAATCTGGCGATCCTGCTGATGGCTGCGAAGTTCGGCGTGCCGGTGTGTCCGCATGCCGGCGGCGTCGGTCTGTGCGAGTACGTGCAGCACCTGGCGATCTTCGACTTTGTCGGCATCTCATGCACCACGGCGGATCGGGTGATCGAATATGTGGATCACCTGCACGAGCACTTTGTGGACCCGGTACGGATTGTGCGCGGTCATTACATGCCGCCGGAGCAGCCCGGCTACAGCGCCGAGATCGTGCCGCACTCACTGGAACGGTATGCCTTCCCGGAAGGGGAAGAGTGGAGGAAAGAAGATGCGGTTCGTTACGTTCAAGGCTGATGACGGGGTGGAGCGGGGTGGTGTGCTCGAAGGCGAGACGATCCGTCCGCTGGCGCGCGGCGGTGTGCTGGAGCACATCGCCAGCGGCGGGGCAGAGCCTGCGCTGACCGACGAATGGCTGCCGTTGTCGACGGTGCATCTGCTGGCGCCGGTGCCACGGCCGCCGCGCGTCTTCGGCATCGGACTCAACTACGCGGACCACGCCGCGGAGTCCAAGATGGCGGTCCAGAAAGTGCCGACGGTCTTTCTGAAGCTCTCGAGCTCGGTCGTTGGCCCGGGTGCCGATGTGCTGCTGCCTCCTGAGGCGACGGAGCCGGACTATGAGGCGGAGCTCGCCGTCGTCATCGGCCGGCCGGGCTACCGGATCAAGGCGGCCGACTGGGAGCAGCATGTCTTTGGCTACACCATCGTCAACGACGTAAGCGCGCGCGGCGTACAGCTGGCCACCACGCAGTGGACGCTGGGCAAGAGCTTCCCAACCTTCACCCCCATGGGCCCCGCCGTCGTCACCAAAGACGAGATCGCCGATCCACACGCGCTCAGTATCAAGCTCACGCTGGCAGGCGAGGTGATGCAGGATGCCAGCACGCGCGACCTGCTCTTTCGCATCCCGGAGCTGATTGCGTACATCTCGTCCAGCGTCCCGCTGGAGGCAGGTGATGTGATCAGCACCGGCACGCCACCCGGCGTTGGGCTGGGGCGTACGCCAAAGCGCTGGCTGCGCGATGACGAAGAGATGCTGATTGAGGTGGAAGGCATCGGCGAGCTGCGCAACCGCACGCGTGTGACGGTCTAGAGGAGGCAACGATGGAGCGGGTGGATGCGCACTTCCACACCTGGCACTTTCGTGCGGAGGAATTTGGCTGGATTCCGGATCGTGCTGCCGCCCTGCGCCGAAACTTCCTTCTGCCCGACTTGCAAGAAGTCATGCGCGAGGCAGGGGTGGGTGGCGCTGTGGCCGTGCAGGCCAGGCGCAGTGTGGAGGAGACGCGTTTTCTGCTCGCGCTGGATCCCGGCAGGGAGGTCGTGCGCGGCGTGGTGGGTTGGGCGTCGCTGGTCGACGACCAACTCGACCGCATGCTGGCCGAGTTTGCCGGCGAGCGTCGCCTGGTAGGCCTGCGCGAGGTCATCGAAGCGGAGCCGGCAGGCTACCTTGACCAGCCTGCCGTCGACTGCGGCGTGCGGCTGGTGACCGAGCGTGGCTCCGTCTTCGACCTGCTGGTGCGGGCGGACCAGATGGAAGAAGCCCTGCGCTTTGTGAGCCGTCATCCGCGCCAGCGCTTTGTGCTGGACCACGCGGCGAAGCCCCGCATCGCCGAGGGGCTGCTCGAGCCCTGGCGCCGCTGGCTCGGCGAGCTGGCGCGTCATGAGAACGTCTTTTGCAAGCTCTCCGGCATGGTTACCGAGGCACGCTGGGACGCGTGGGATCTCGGCACGCTGCAACCGTACCTCGACGCCATCGTGGAGGCCTTCGGGGCCGGCCGCCTGATGGTTGGCTCCGACTGGCCGGTATGCACCCTCGCAACAAGCTATGCGGGCTGGTGGCAGGTGGTGGAGCAGTACATTGCACCCTGGAGCGAGACGGAGCGGGCGGCCGTGCTTGGTGGCAATGCGGTACGGTGGTACGGTCTCGCCGGCTAAGGCCGTGCGAGCGAGCGGGGTACGTGCATGCAGACAGGATCGGTAAGCCGGCCGGGTGCGGAGGTCGCCGGGGAGCGGCTGTTCCCCACGCGCGATCTCGTGGTCTTCGGGCTGGTCGTCGCGCTCTTCTTTCTTTGGGGCATGTCGAACAACCTCACCGACATCCTTGTGCAGCAGTTTCGCAAATCGTTTGAGCTCACTCCGGCCGAGGCACAACTGGTCCAGACGGCTGTCTTCCTGGGGTACTTCATCATGGCGCTGCCGACGGCCATGCTCACGCGCGCCCGGGGCTACAAGGCGGGCATCCTGCTGGGGCTGGGGCTGTTTGGCGTGGGTCTGCTGCTGTTCTGGCCGGCGGCGGTGGTGGGCCGCTACAGCTTCATGCTCGGTGCGCTGCTGCTGGTTGGCTCCGGCTCCGCCGTGTTGGAAGCTTCGGCCAATCCGTACATTGCGGGCGCGGGGCCAGCGGGAAGCTCGGAGCGGCGGCTCAACTTTGCGCAAAGCTTCAACCCGCCCGGAACCATCACCGGCGTTTTGGTCGGCACGTACTTCATCTTCTCTGGCGTGGAGCTGCCGCCCGCGCGGGTGATGGCCATGAAGGTGGAAGGAACCTACGCGGCCTATCTGCACAGCGAGCTCATGCGCGTGGTTCCCACCTACGTCACGCTCGGGTGCATTGTGCTGGGCCTGGGCCTTGTGCTCAGCCGCATGCGCTTTGCGTCGATGGAGACGGCAAGCGCACCAGCCACCACGGGGAACACCGCGGAGCAGCGGCTGTCGCTCGGCGCCGAGATCGGGCAGCTGTTGCGGCGGCCAGCCATGGTGGCGGCCATGATCGCGCTCTTCTGCTATTGCGCCGCACAGGTCAGCACCTGGTCGGCATTTATCCCCTACCTGCGGCAGTACACGCCGGTGGCGGAGCGCACGGCGGGGCTGCTGCTCACCGGCAATCTTGTGGCGTTCTCGCTGGGGCGCCTGCTGTCCACGGTCGCCATGCGCTGGTTCCGCCCGGTGCGCATGATGGTGCTCTATGCCGCCATCAACGTGGTGCTGCTGCTGGTGGGCATCCTGCATCCTGGCGCTGCCGGGGCGGGAGCCATTCTGCTGACAAGCTTCTTCATGTCGCTCATGTACCCCACCATCTTTGCGCTGGGCCTCAAGGGTCTTGGCGCGGAGACCTATGTGGCCAGCTCACTGCTGGTGATGGCGGTGATCGGCGCCGGGGTAGGGCCGCCGCTGCTCGGCTGGATCGCCCGGCGCACGGAAAGCTACGCCCTCGGGTACGGCGTAGCGATCGCCGGCTATCTCGTGGTGGCGGCCTACGCCCTGTGGGAGGGGCGACGGGAGAGCGCGTAGGCGGCTGCCCGCCGTGCGTTCACGCTTTCGCGCCTTACCTGTGCGGCACCGGTGGCACACCGCCGATGGCGAGCGTGAGCTCCGAGGCCGCACGGGCCAGCGCCGCAAGTATGGTGGCGTCCGGCAAGGGATTGCTCAGGTTCTGGATGTGCGGAATCGTAAGTGCCGCCACCGCACTGCCCCGTTCGTCGAGGATCGGGAACGAGATGTTGGTCACCCCGCGAACCAGGTAGCTGTTGCGCCGCTCATGCCCGGCCTGGCGAATGCGGTCCAGGTGCTGCTCGAGGTCAGCCGGAGGGGTGCTGCCCGTCTCGCGCGACCATGTCTCGATGACGCGCTGACGCTGCTCCTCGCTCTGATGTGCGAGCAGAACGTAACCGCTTGAGGAGTCCATGATGTCGATCGTGGAGCCGAGCTTGACATAGAAGCCGATAGGACTGGGCGCGTTGGTCTGGGCAACGATGGTGATGCGGCTGCCTTCGATCACGCCCAGGTGGCAGGACTGCAGCGTGTCGTGCGCGAGCTGGTGCATCAGCGGCAGGGCGGTGGCAATCAGACGCTCAGTGGGCGGGTGCTCCTGCACCAGGCGAAAGAGCTTGAGCGTCAGCGTGTAGCGCTCGGGCGCGCTTTGGGCGATGTACCCGCGCCGCTCCAGGCACAGCAGCATGCGAAAGATCTCGGAGACAGTTCGGTTCAGCTCCCGGGCGATCTGGCTTTTGGTCAGTCCTTCGGGGGCGTGAGACAGCAGCTCCATCACGTCAAGCCCCTTGTCCAGGGCAGGAACGGCGTAGCTGTCAGGTTTGGTGCGTCGGGCAGTCGGCACGTGCAGGGATACCTTCGGGAGGGGACTGGGCTAGGCGCATGATACCGGCTGCCGTATAGAGAGACGGGCCCGCAGCCGGGCTCGCCTTGCCCGCCGGTAACTCGGCGAGCGGGCGTCCCTGGTTCGCGCCCTAGCTGGTCGGAGCCGGGCCGGCAGGCTGGGCCGGTGCTGGGGCGGGTTCTGCAGCCGGTGCCGGAGGTGCGGCTGGGGCGGGCGTAGAGGTTGGCGTGGCGCGCGGTTCGATGCCCTCACCAACAGGGCCGGTATGGCCGAGCGTGGTGTTCAGCCACTGCACGGTCTCCCGCTCCCAGTCCGGGACGTCTGCTGTGCTGTGCCAGCCACCGGTGCCGTGCATGCCGCCGGGGATGGTGATCAGCTTGGCGTGGTCGCCGGCGGCCTGGAGTGCGGCCTGGAAGCGCGTGGACTGGGCGATCGGGACAGACTCATCCTTGGCGCCGTGGATCAACAGAAAGGGAGGGTCGTCCGGATGGACGAGCGAGATGGGCGAGGCTGCGGCAATGGCGGCACTGCTGGCAGCGTCCGGGCCGAGAAGGTGGAGGCGGTTGACGAAGTCGGGGTCGGGCATGGTGGCGAGATCGGCGATGCCATAGAGCGTCACCACGGCCTGGATGCTGTCACTTTCGCGGTCAATCGGATCCGCCGAGGTGCTGAGTGTGGAGGGCTTGGTGACGCCGGCGAGGTTGGACAGGTAACCACCGGCGGAGCCGCCGAGGATGGCGATCTTGTTGGGATCGACACCGTACTGCCTGGCGTTGTGCCGCACGAAGCGGATGGCGCGCTGGACGTCGGCGAGCATCTCGGGAAAGGTGGCGCCGGGCGGTGTCTTGCTGCCGAGGCGGTAGTTGATGGAGAAGACGGCATAGCCGGCCGGGGCCAGGAAGTCGGCGGCGTAGGCCTCTGATCCATTGCGCGAAGTGCCATGGAGGAAGCCGCCGCCGTGGATGATGATGACGGCGGGGTGGGGGCCGGGGCCGTGGAGCTGGAAGACGTCCAGGGTGAGCGGGTCGGCGGCGGTGCCGGCATAGGGGACGATGCTGGTGATCTGCGCGTCGCGGGGGCCGGGCGCGGTCTCATTGGCGGTGGCGAGCTGGGAGCGAGTCTGGGCGTGGAGAGGGGCGTGGAGCGGGGAGCTGAGCGCAAAGGCAGCTGCGAGGATGAGATGGCGGACGGGCATGCGGGATAGCGTACTCCCATGCAGGATCGTTGTGCGCCATCCGCCTCCCGCGCACAGCTACTCCGCAGTCGCCTGCTCTGCTTCTTTGTCTACTCCGAGGAGGGAATGTCCTGCTCGATCTTGCCGGCGAGGATATCGACCGAGGTGGTGGTGGCCATCTCGTTGAGCTCGGCATCGTCTTCGACGTTAGCGATCTCCAGCTTCTCGGCGATGGCGCGGAGCAGCTGCAGCGTCTTGGTGACCTCCTTCTCGGCGAGGAGATTGATCTGGAGGTCCAGCTGAGCGCGGGCGTCTGCCTTCTTCTGCATACGGTTCTGCTTCATCAGCACAAAGGTGGAGAGGAGCACGCCTTCCACCGAGACGATCATGGCAAGGAGGATGAAAGGGAAGGGGTCGAACTTGGGGACGAACGCGAGGACGCCCGTGTTGATGAGGAACCAGAGCGCAAACCAGGAGATGTGGATGGCGACAAAGAGAAAGGAGCCGGAGAAGGTGCCGATGGCGTCGGCGATGCGATCGACGGTCGTGCGTCGGTCTTCGAAGTCGCGCTCCAGATCCGCGATGCAGTTGATGTTTTCCTGCACGGCGTGTTGGGGCTTTTTGTCTGCTGCGTTTTCCGGCGTCTGGTCAGGCATCCAGAGATGGATGCGCCCGGGGGAAATCAGGCGTGGGTGCGCGTAAGGATAGCTTCACCTGGAACGCCGTAGTGCTGCAGGGTGCGATTGAGCCACTGAATTGTTTGCCGCTCCCAATCGACGGGGTGGGGCAGGGTGTGCCAGCTGTTGGTGGCGTGGGGGCCTCCGGGGATGGTGATGAGGTCGGCCGTGGCGCCGACGCGGTGGAGGGCGTCGCGCAGGCGGGTGGACTGGTCGAGGGGGACCAGGGTGTCGCGGTCGCCGTGGACGAGCAGGAACGGTGGGGCATCCGGGCGGACGAGGGAGACCGGGGAGGCGGCGGCGAGGGTCTGCGGGTTGACGGGCTGCGGGCCGAGCAGGCGATAGGTGCGGATGAGGAGGGCGGCGCCGAGAATGGCGAGGTCTGACAGGCCGAAGAGGGAGACGACGGCCTGGACGGCGTCGGAGGTGCGGTTGACGGGGTCGGGGGAGTCGGCCACAGCGGAGGGGCGGGTAAGGCCGGCCATGTTGGCGAGGTAGCCGCCGGCCGAGCCGCCGAGCAGGGCGATGCGGTCCGGGTCGACCTTGTACTGTGCGGCGTGGTGGCGGACAAAGCGGATGGCGCGCTGGACGTCGGAGACCATGCCTGGGAGGTCGGTGGTGGGGGCGAGGCGGTAGTTGACGGAGAAGCAGTGGTAGCCGGCGGGGGCGAGGAAGTCCGCGCAGTAGGCCTCGGACGGGCTGCGCGAGGTGCCGCCGACGAAGCCGCCGCCGTGGAGGATGAGGACGGCGGGGAAGGGGGCTTCTGTGCGGCCGGTGGAGGGGTAGAAGTCCATGGTGAGCGTCGGGGTGATGCCAGGCGCGGAGAAGGGGATGACGGCGGCGATGCGGGAGTCGCGGGAGGGCATGGGGATTGGATGAGGGAGGGCCGAGAGCGCTTCAGGAGGGGTGGGGAGGAGCCTGCCCCCTCCCCCCTACCGTTTGGCCCTAAAATCTTCAATCCAGGGATTTTAGGTCTGGACCAAAGGTGTGCTGCTGCGGGTGCGGGAAGACCGGTGATGGGGGTGCGTCGCGGCATGACTCTGCCAGCGTACGGGGAGCGTGGAGGTGATTGCGCCACGGGTGGGCGGTGCGGGTGGTAGCTAGAACCGTGTGCCGTGACTGCCAGCCCCGATGAGGGTGTGGAAGAAGCCGCCGAAGAGGAAGGCGACGATGCCGGCGCAGACAGCCATAAGGACCCACAGGATGATGATTGCTGGGATGGAGGCGATGACCCACTTGACGATGAAGCGGACCATGGAGCCGAAGGGCATGTCGATGTCGGTGATGACGACGGCCTGGCGAAGGGGGGCGGCGGTGGGCTGGAGGTAGGGCGGAGGCTGGGGCGGGAGGGTGGACATGAGCGGCAGTATACGGAGGGATGGGGGCGGGCTACGGATGTGCTGCGTGTTGTGGTGGAGCTTGCGGCGGGTGTGTTGCCGCAGAGACCCGGCGTGCTGGAGCGGGCGTGGCGCGAGGCGGGTGCCGAGACGGTAGTCTGGATGACGATGGCACGGGCACGGAGCGCGGAGAAGCGGCAGGCACTGCTGGAGGCGGCGGTGGCGGCGATCGCCGAGAAGGGGCTGGGGGCGGCGACCTCGCACATTGCGGAGCGGGCGGGCGTGGCTTCGGGGACGCTGTTTACCTACTTTGCGAGCAAGGAGGAGCTGCTGAACGCCGTGTACCTAATGTTGAAGTCGGAGTTGTACGGCGAGGTGGGCCGGCGGTTTCCGGACGGTGCTGGGCTCCGGGAGCGGGTGCGGCATATCTGGACTGTGTACCAGCGGTGGACGATGCGCAGCCCGGAGCGGTTGAAGGTGTCGCGGCTGCTGCATGTGGCGGATGTGATTGGAGAGGAGACGCTGGCGGCGGTGGCGGCGGAGCGGCAGCAGGTGGACGAGACGATGGAGGAGTTGGAACGGCTGCCGGTGTTCCGGGGGATGCCGGCCGGGTTTGCCGGCGTGATGATGTCCGCGATGCTGGAGGCGGCACGAACGGAGATACAGCGTGGTCGTGGGGGCGCGACGGTGAGTGCCCGGGCGTTTGCGATGTTTTGGGCGGCGTGCGACGGGGAGGAAGAGGCGTAGCGTGAGGGGAAAGGCGGCCTTAATAAATGAGCAACCAATCAGTCATTCCATCGTCTGAGTGTGCAGGAGGATGAGCGATGCGGAAGACATGGATGATCACGGGAGCGGGCAACGGCCTGGGCCGATTGATTGCGGAGGCAGCGCTGCGGGCGGGAGATGCGGTGGTGGCCGGGGCGCGGCGGCCGGAAGAGCTGGAGTCACTGCAGGCCGAGTTTGGCGAGCGGCTGGTGCCGGTGCGGTTGGAGGTGCGGGAGGAGAGCGCGGCCAAGGCGGCGATTGCGACGGCGGTCGAGCGCTTTGGGCGGCTGGACGTGCTGGTCAACAACGCGGGATACGGGCTGTTTTCGCCCTTCGAGCAGATCTCCAGTGAGGACTTCGCGGCGGTGGTGGATACGTGTCTGTATGGCGTGGTGTATACGACGCGGGCGGCGGTGCCGGTGATGCGGAAGCAGCGGAGCGGAACAATCCTGCAGGTGTCGTCCGTTGGCGGGCGGCTGGCGATGCCGGGGAACTCTCCGTATCACGCGGCGAAGTGGGCGGTGGGCGGCTTCAGTGATTCCGTGGCGATGGAGGTGGCGCCGTTTGGAGTGCGGGTGTGCACGCTGGAGCCGGGCGGTTTTCGAACGAACTGGCTGCAGCGGGCGGAGGAGGGACGGCAGCCATTGCTGCCGGAGTATGAGCCCTCGGTTGGCGCGCTTTACGGGATTGTTGAGAGGAATCGCGGAAAGCAGGAGGGGGACCCGCAGCGGATTGCGGAGCTGGTTATTCGGCTGGCAAACAGCGCAGAGGTGCCGAAGCGGCTGGTGCTGGGTGTGGATGCAGAGGCGCGAGTACGGGCGGCGGAGGAGCAGCGAGCAAAGGAGGCGGCGCAGTGGCAGCAGTGGACGCACTCGACGGTGTATCCAGAGTCTGAGCGGTAGCCGGAGCGTTCGCGATAGCTGAACAAACTCGCGGCCACGGAGTGGGCAGCCGCGAGTTTGTTGCACAGCCCTAGACGTTGAACTTGAAGAAGAGAATGTCGCCGTCCTTGACGACGTATTCCTTGCCTTCGGAGCGGAGGAGGCCGGCTTCTTTGACGGCCTGTTCGGAGCCGAGGCGAAAGAGTTCGGCGGAGGGGTAGGCGTCGGCCTTGATGAAGCCGCGTTCGAAGTCGGTGTGGATGACGCCGGCGGCGCCGGGGGCCTTGGTGCCCTCGGTGATGGTCCAGGCGCGAACCTCCTGGACGCCGGCGGTGAAGTAGGTGATGAGGCCGAGCAGGCGGTAGGCGGCGTGGATGAGGCGATCGAGGCCGGGCTCGGCGAGGCCGAGGTCCTTGAGGAACTCGGCGCGGGATTCGGCGTCGAGGAGGGCGATCTCGGACTCGAGGGCGCCGCAGATGCGGACGACTTCGGAGCCTTCTTCTTTGGCGCGCTGCTCGACGGCGGCGGTGTGGGCGTTGCCGGTGGCGAGGGCGGCCTCGTCGACGTTGGCGACGTAGAGCTGGGGCTTGGCGGTGATGAGGTGGAGGTCGCGGGCGGCAAGGCGCTCGTCGTCTGTGAGGTCGACGGTGCGGGCGGGCTTGCCGGCTTCCAGGGCGGCCTTGAGCTTGGCGACGGCAGAGCCTTCGGACTTGATCTTGCTGTCCTGGGTGTTTTTGAGCAGCTTTTCGAGGCGCTGCGAGCGCTTGTCGACGGTGTCGAGGTCGGCGAGGAGGAGCTCGGTGTTGATGGTCTCGATGTCGGAGAGGGGGTTGACGCCGCCGGCGACGTGGACGACCTCAGGGTCGTCGAAGCAGCGGACGACGTGGCAGATGGCGTCGGTGGAGCGGATGTGGCCGAGGAACTGGTTGCCGAGGCCTTCGCCCTTGGAGGCGCCGGCGACGAGGCCGGCGATGTCGATGAACTCCATGGAGGTGGGGACGAGGGACTTGGGCTTGATGAGGGCGGAGATTTTGTTGAGGCGCTCATCGGGCACGGCGACGATGCCGACGTTGGGATCGATGGTGCAGAAGGGGTAGTTGGCGGCCTGGGCTTCGGAGGCAGTGAGGGCGTTGAAGATGGTGGACTTGCCTACGTTGGGCAGGCCGACGATTCCGCAGTTGAGAGGCATTTTGCTTGGGGTTCCTTGTCTTTTCTATTGAAGCATGGTGGCGCGGGGAGGGGGAGAGGCGGGAGTAGGCTGAGGGAGTGATTGTTCGACCAAAGCCGCGGGTGTGGGAGCTGTTTGGGATATTTCGGCTGTCGATTCTGCCGCGGATCGCGGGGCAGATTCTGGCAGTGGCGGTGTGGGCGGCGGTGGTGGTGGGGGTGGAGCGGCGATGGCCGGGGGCGTTTCGCGGGTGGAATGTGGCGCCGTTTACGCTGCTGGGGATTGCGCTCTCGATCTTTCTGGGATTTCGGAACAGTGCCTGCTACGACCGGTGGTGGGAGGCGCGGCGGCAGCTGGGGGCGTTGATCGGGGAGCAGCGGTCGCTGGCGCGGGTGTTGCTGGCGGTGCAGGGTGGGGACAGGCCGCGGCGGGAGCACGTGGTGCGGCAGGCGGTGGCGTACACGTGGGCGCTGATGGGGCATCTGCGGGGCGAGGTGGAGGGCGGTGCGGCGTGGTCGCACAATGTGCCGGACGCGATGCTGCGGGAGATGGGCGGGGCGGTGGGGGCGATGCTGGCCGAGGGGGAGTTTGGCGAGGTGGTGTACGGGGTGTTGGAGTCGCGGTTAGGGGCGGTGGCGGCGATCCAGGTGGCGTGTGAGCGGATCAAGGGGACGCCGACGCCGTTTACCTACACGCTGCTGTTGCACCGGACGGCGTATGCGTTTTGCTTTCTGCTGCCGTGGGGTGCGGTGGGCTCGCTGGGGTGGATGACGCCGGTGGTGTGTGCGGTGGTGGCGTATGCGTTTTTTGGGCTGGATGCGCTGGGGGACGAGCTGGAGGAGCCGTTTGGGGCGTCACTGAACGCGCTGCCGCTTTCGGCGATGGCGCGGACGGTGGAGCGGAGCCTGCTGGAGGCGCTGGGTGAGCGCGATTTACCGGAAGCTCTGGCGCCGGTACGGGGTGTGCTGCGGTAGGGTGGGTGGCGGAGGATTGTGCAGATGCGACGAGTGATGCTGATGGTGGTGTGTGCGGTGGCGGCTACGGGGCTAAGCGGGTGCCTGGTGGCGGGGTATTCAACGCGGGGCGGCGGCTTTATCTGGCCGGGCGGTCTGGGGTTTGTGGTGGTGCTGCTGTTGTTGTTCTTCTTTTTGCGCGGACGCCGCTAAACAGGAAGCCCGGCGCTCTGGGTGAGTGCCGGGCTCCGATGGATGAGTTGCTGGTGTGAACTAGACCAGCCGCTTACTGCTTGGATTCCTTGACGTCGTCCTTGGCGTCCATCTTCTTTTCCTTGTACTTGTCCTTCACCTTGGACTTCTTTTCGGCGTGCGGGTCGAAGACATGCTGGACGCCTTCCTTGGACTTGTCGTAGACCTTGACGGTACCTTCCTTGGTCTTGTCATAGGCCTTTACAGTGCCGTCCTTGGTCGCATCAGTGGCTTTGGCGGCGCCGGACTTGGTGTCTTCGGTGGCATCCTTGGTGGCGTGCTTGGTCTTATGGTAAGCGTGCTTGGTGCCCTTTTTGGTGGCGTGGCCAGCGCTGGTTGCGGCGTCCTTGGTGTCCTGGCCGGCGTTCTGCATGTCCTGACCCGCAGTCTGAGCAAGGGCCGCGGCGGGCAGCAGCAAGGTGGCAGAGAGGGCGAGCGAAGCAAGTGCGGTGAAGCGTCGGCTGTTCATATAGGTATGGAACGCAAATGCGGCAAAAGAGTTGCGTGTTTTCTGGAATTTTGGAGGGTCGCGTGAGACTTTGGCGAGGTAGGCGGCGTCGGGTGGGGGCGGTGGGTGTGACACGGAGAGACTTCGCGGGGCTGGCCGCGGCGGCTGTGCTTGGGGCGGCGCTGCCGGCGCAGGCTGACGCGGGTGCGGACCGGTGTTCGGCGATGTTGTGGTCGCTCGAGGGGGCGGCAAAGACGTTTGAGGAGCGGCTGCGGCTGGTGGCGGCGGCAGGGTATCGGCGGGTGGAGCTGGTGCGGGAGATGGCAGCGTGGGATGCGGCAGAGTGGGCGCGGGTGCTGCGGCTGATGGGGGAGCTGCGGCTGGAGGCGGATGCGATTGCGCCGTTGAAGCTGGGGTTTGCTGACCCGGCAGGCGGGGCGGCGATGCTGGCGGAGCTCGAGGCGGTGCTGCCGCAGGTGCGGCGATTTGGGCGGCCGCAGATCATCCTGGTCTCTGGCCCGCGGGCGGAGGGGCGGGAGCGGGAGCAGCGGGCGGCTGCGGTGAGGACACTAGGACAGGTGGCGGAGGTGATGCGGCGGGAGGGGATGGTGGCGGTGATTGAGCCGATCGACCGGTTTGAGAACCCGAAGGTGTACCTGGATGGGGTGCGGGAGGCTGTTGCGATGGTGCGGGAGGTGGGGCGGCCGGAGGTGCGGGTGCTCTATGACTTCTTCCACGAGCAACGGGAGCACGGCAATTTGATCGAAACGCTGGAGCAGGGGGCGGCGGCGGTGGGGCTGGTGCACATCGCAGGGGTGCCGGGGCGTCACCAGCCAGGGGTGGGCGAGGTGGATTTTGCGGCGGTGTATGCGGCGCTGCGGCGGGTAGGGTACGGCGGGGTGGTGGCGATGGAGTTCTACCCGGAGGGGGATGCGGGGGCCGTGCTGCGGGCGGCGCGGGAGGGGGCGGAGCGGGGGCTGGCTGGGCGGGGGTGATGCGTACCCAGCCGCCAAGATGACGGGCTTAGAACCCTGTTCTTCGGTAGACGGCGATGTTGCTGCTCTTTGAGATCAGAGCGTAGTGGTTCTGGATTTCAGCGTCGATCTCCGGCAACATGCGCTGCTCGGCATCCCGGGGAAAGATCAGCAGATCGAAGTGGTTTCCGCTCCATGCCTGAGCGATGCGGGCTGAGGCGGATAGAGGATGGCTGGTGCCCGGATCCCACCAGACAGGGAGGCCGCGGGGTGGCGTGAGGTGTTGTCGAGCGTAGAGGAACTCAAAGCTCGAGCCGAAGAAGACGCGCGGGTGTGGGGGAAGCTGTTCAAGGGCGTGATCGACTTCGGCCAGCGTCTGTGGGAACGCCTCGCAGACCAGCAGGTTGTTAAAGAAGGAATCGGTGATGCGCGCCTGAGGGCCGCAGCTTCCGCCCCACTGTCCCATAAGTTGCATGCGCACGCGTGTTGCACCAAGAAAGAGCCCGACCAGGGCGAGCGCGACGGTGGTGAAGAGGAGCTTCGACGTGAGAGTGGCCAGAGGCTCCTTTGAGCTGACGATCAAGAGTGAGATACCCAGCAGGAGCAAGGGAGCGTCGGTGATTTTGAAATCGAAGTTGGTACAAAAGCCGATAAGGCTGACGGCAACGCTGCCGATGGAGAGAAGCGCGAAAGGAGGGGAGAGGGCACCCCGGGATCGCCAGAGCTGGGGAAGTGCGAGGCCGAGCAGAGGGATCAGGACAAGCCAGGCCATGACATTGATGGCAGCCCCGAAGTTCACGTTGTAGAAGAGGCCGATGAAGAGGGGCTTGGGGATGAGCCTGCCAGTCAGGCCTTTATAGGAGAGAAGCATTTGCAGCAGGTTGGAGTGAGCAGCGTGCAGCAGAAGGCTGCTGAGCAGCAGCACCCCCAACGCGAGTGAAGCAACGTAGACGCGGCTTCGCTTCGCTACCCAAAGCGCGGCAAAGCAGAGGGCAATTGCAGGAAACGCGGTATTCGGCTTGGAAAGCAGGAGCAGAGGCAAGGAAAGAAGCAAGTGCAGGGACAGTTCCACGGTGGTGTGCGTGGAAGCTGGAATGGACAGAAGGGCGAAGGTGGCAAGGACGGCGTACATGCCAATCTGCTGCGCCATGGAGGCGTGCCAGAGGTAGTTGATGTAGATCAGCGTCGTCAGCTGGGAGGTGACATACACGAACGAGAGAAGGCTGCATTTAGCGTTGCCCAACGTGCTGCGGAGAAGGTGCGCTATGCGCAGACCCAGCAGGCAGAGTATCCCTGTGAGCAGCGACGCCGCGATGCCGATGGCGCGCCAGTTGACGCCGAACAGCCGAAAGGCAGACGCAACGGCGAGGTTGAGCGACGGGGGAAAGGTCCCGATGAAGTCCGAACCAGCTGCCTGCCCCAGAAAGACGCGCCAGCCGCCGTCGATCATTGGGCTGACATCGAACCCGCTGAATCGACGCTCGTGAAGATTGAGGCTCACGAGGCACGTGGCAACGGTGATGACCACCAACGCCAGTTGTAAGGACCAGAAGACAAGCGACCGATCCCTCAGGCGCTGCCAAGCGATCGCAGGGCGAAGCATGAGAGGGCAATCTCCTGGGCGTTAGGGGTAGATGCGGTTGAGGGTGCGGGGGAAGGGGATGGTTTCGCGGACGTGGTCGAGGCCGCAGATCCAGGCGACGACGCGCTCGATGCCCATGCCGAAGCCGCCGTGGGGGACGGAGCCGAAGCGGCGGAGGTCGAGATACCACTGAAAGGCGTCGAGGGGGAGGTTGTGCTCTTCGATGCGGGACTTCAGGAGGTCGTAGGAGTCGATGCGCTGGGAGCCGCCGATGATCTCGCCGTAGCCTTCGGGGGCGAGGACGTCGACGCAGAGGGCGCGGGCGGGGTTGGCGGGATCGGGTTGCATGTAGAAGGCCTTGATGGCCGACGGGTAGCGGTGGATGAGGACGGGTGTGTCGAACTGGGAGGAGATGTAGGTCTCGTCGGGGGAGCCGAAGTCGTCGCCGTCCTTGTGGGGGTGTTCGATGAGGCCCTTGCTGAAGGCGTCTTCGAGCATCGCATGGGCTTCGTCGTAGGAGAGGCGGGGGAAACGGCTCTGTGGGGGTGTTGCGCCTTCGGCGTGGCTGCCCGATGCGGCGGGAGTGACGATGCGGTCGAGTTTGGTGATGTCGCGGCCGATGGTGGTGAGGTCTTGCCGGTGGGATTCGAGGACGCGGGTGAGGATGTGGAGGAGGTAGGCCTCGGCCAGGTCCATGATGTCGTCGAGGGTGGCGAAGGCGAGTTCGGGCTCCACCATCCAGAACTCGGTAAGGTGGCGGCGGGTTTTGGACTTTTCGGCGCGAAAGGTAGGGCCGAACGAATAGACCTTGCCGAGGGCGAGGGCGGTGGCCTCGATATAGAGCTGGCCGGACTGGGTAAGGTAGGCCTTTTCCTGGCCGAAGTAGTCCATCTCGAAGAGCTCGGAGGTGCCTTCGCAGGCGTTGGGCGTGAGGATGGGCGGGTCGGTGCGGACGAAGCCGTGGGTGTCGAAGTATTCAGCGGCAGCGCGCATGATGGTGGCGCGGACACGGAGGATCGCGGATTGGCGGGGGGTGCGGATCCAGAGGTGGCGATGCTCCATGAGGAAGTCGACGCCGTGCTCCTTGAGGGAGATGGGGAAGGGGGTGTCGGGGGAGACGGCGGAGACGACCTGGAGGTCGGTGACGTCGAGCTCGAAGCCGGAGGGGGCGCGGGGGTCGGCGCGGACGGTGCCGGTGACGATGACGGAGGACTCGAGCTGGAGCGATTTGAGGGTGAGGAAGAGCTCTTCGGGGACGGCGGCCTTGGGGACGATGCCCTGCACGGTGCCGGTGCCGTCGCGGAAGATGGGGAAGAGGAGCTTGCCGGAGGCGCGGAGGTTGTAGAGCCAGCCCTGGAGGGTGACGGATTGGCCTTCGTGCTGGCCGAGGGTGCTGATGGTGGCGACGGGGGCGGCGGGTGTGGGCTGGCTCGACATGACTGCTGTTGAGTTTACTGCGGGGTGCTAGTGGGTCATTTCCGCGAAGAAGGTCTCGTCGCGGACGAAGAGGATGAAGAGGGTGGGGCGGCCTATGAAAGCTAGCGAGGTTCGAGGGCAGTGTCGGCGGCGCGACGAAGGAGGTCAAAGGCGGCGCGGGCCTGGGTGAGGACTTCGTCGGGAGAGAGGGCGGGGTCGTAGGCGATCTCGAGGATGGCGGGGACGGTGTCGGGCAGGGCGGTGAGGCGGGGGGCGAGCGCGGTCCAGTCGATGCCGCCGGTGGTGGGGGTGCCGGGCCAGAGGTGGGCGTCGCGGGTGCCGTCGTTGTCGTGGAGGTGGAGCTCGGCGAGGCGGGGCTCGAGGAGGAAGAAGGCGTGGTCCGGGGTGCCGGGCGGGGGCATGCCGGGATCAGGCTCGCCGGGGCGGGCGGAGGTATGGGTGTGGAGGGGGTCGAAGCGAGCGCGGCGGTCGCCGGCGCCGCGCGGGGTGGAGCCGTCGTGCGGGTCGGGGAGCGCGCGGCGGTCGGGGGCGGTGTGGTGTTCGCGGGAGGTGAGGAGGTGGGTGTGGCCGAGGTCGAGGGTGACGCCGACGGTGTCGAAGTGGCCGACGCGGAGGATCTCGAGGAGATGCTCGGGGGTGGTGACATCGTTGGGGATGTTTTCGATGAGGATCTGGACGCCGAGCGGGGTGGCAAAGGCTTTGAGGTGCTCGATGGCGGTGAGCGAGAACTCGAGGGTGCGGGGACTCCAGTGGTCAGACGGGGTGCCGAGATGGAGGGTGATGGAGCGGAAGGGGATGTGCTCGGCGGATTCGAGGGCGCGTTTGGCCTCGTCCATGGCGAGGATGCGGCGGCTCTTGTCGGGGTCAAGGAGGTTGAGGCCGGGGGACATGTAGCGGCTCCACTCGGGGTCGGCGAAGAGCGGCTGGTGGAGGGTGGGGAGGATGCCGGAGTCGTTGAACCAACGGGCGACCTCGCGGGTGGCGGCGCGGTCGGTGTAGTCGAAGTGGTGGCGGGCGGCGAAGATCTCAATGGCTTCGGCGCCGGCGTTGCGGAGGGTATCGAGCAGGCCGGTGTGCAGCCGTTGGGGGAGGAAGACGTGGCTGGACAGGCCGAGGCGCATAGGGTTACCACGCTACACGAGGCGCCTGTGATTTCGGCTGTGGAGTGGGTACGGGTGTGCGCGGCGGTACCACGCGGCAGGGTACGTTGGAGTGAAATCGGTTTGGCGCATAATTGGAGAGTTGTGGGTGCATCGGAGCGTGCTCCGGTGTGTTTTCTCCGCAGGTGACGGCGGTTTGCCTGGATGGGCTGTGCGCTGCCTTGCTTTGGCGGAAGATCTGCTGGAAGTGGCTCGATGGAACTGTGGAATGATTTCGAAGGCAAGGTGGTGGACGACCGGTTCCGCCTTGGCCGGCTGCTTGCGCCCAAAGGGCGGAGCGCGTTTTTTTTGGCAACCACGCTGAGCGGCGAGCCGATCATGATGCGGGTGATCGAGTCGCTGAACGACGAGGAAGAGATTCTGGCGCGATGGCGGGTGGTGGAGGGGATCCACGAGGAGAACCTCCAGCGCATTGCGGCGAGCGGCAAGACAGTGCTGGACGGCACGCACCTGGTCTACGCGGTGCTGGAGCCGACGGAGGCCTCGCTGGACGAGGTGCTGCGCGAGCGGCCGCTGAACGGGGAAGAGACGCGGCAGATGGCCTCAGCGGTGGTGGCGGGGCTGGAAGCGCTGCACCGGGCGGGCATGGTGCATGAGCATGTGGACGCTGGCAACGTGCTGGCGCGGGGCGAGACGGTGAAGCTGCGCAGCGACTGCGTGCGCGAAGCGCCGGAGGGCCCAGAGGGCGAGGTGCTGCGGCGCAAGGACGCGCACGATCTGGCGGTGCTGGTGGGCTATGCGTTGACGCAGCGACGCGATGCGACGCAGGCGGCGCTGCCGCGGCAGTTTGAAGACCTGGTGCGCAACGGGACCAACGGCACCTGGGGCATGAAAGAGATGAGCGCGCTGCTGCGACCGGCGGCGGCGACGGCGCTGCCACCGGCAGGCACCAAGGGCACAAGCGGGCCGAGCCTGGTGGATCGACCCGGTGCCACGGTGGCGGGGCGAGCAGGCAAGCCGGTGACGGGCACGGTGCCAGCAGGCGTGACGCCTGGGGCGACGCCGGCCGCGCGCGAGACGGGACCGTTGCCCCCGGCGGTGGGGCCAAGCGGGCCGGTGCCACGGGCAGTTTTGCCAGCCAAGGAGGCAGCGCGGACGACTGGCGAGACGGCCGGATCGGCGAAGGCGACCTCCGCAGCGGCGGTGGCGAGTGCGCTGGTGGAGGAAGACAATGCGGCGGCTGAGCCGGAGCGGGCAGGCGTCGGCATGGGACGGGTGGTGCTGGATCCGGAAGACGCGCCCCACCGGTTTTCCCCCAAGCCGTGGATTGCAGCCGGCATCGCGGCGTTGGTGTTGATCCTGCTGATCTGGCACTTTGCCGGGCGTAGCACCAAGCCGGCCCTTGCCGTGGCGCCGACGACGGCCACGACTGCGGCGCCTGCTGCTGCCGCCGCGCCGGCCCCCAAGCCTTCGGCGGGCAGCGGCGGCCGGGGAGTCCCGGTAGCAAGCGAGACGCCACGGGCAGGAGCTGCGGATGCGGCCAGCCCGGCGACCGCGGGAGTGGAGCAGTGGCACGTGATCGCGTTCACCTACGTGCATCGCGACCAGGCGCAGCACAAGGCGGAGAGCATCGCGGCGCAGCATCCAGGGTTGCGGCCCGAGGTCTTTGCGCCAAGCGGCCGGGGAACCTTCCTGGTCTCGCTCGGCGGTGCGATGACGCGGCGCGAGGCAATTGCGATGCGGGTACGGGCGTTGCGCGAGGGCATGCCGCGCGACACCTTTGCGCGGAACTACCGCAGCCGCTAGCTACCGACAGTACGAGTAGGAAAGAGAAAGGGGCAGCGCCTAGGCGCTGCCCCTTCTCGTGCTGCAGAGAACCGGAACTACTGGACGTCGCCAGCTTCGAGGTGAGCTTCCAGGAAGTAGAGCTCTTCTTCGGCGTCCACCACGAGCTGCTTGAAGAAGTCGGAGCTGGGCTCGTCGCCGATCTCGTCGATCTTGTCCGATGCCTCGCGGAGCTCTTCGCAGTAGTGGCCGAGGGCGTCGGCGAGGGCGCGGACGTGGTCCATGCCGGCGACGGTGTCCACCGGGTACTCGGGGATCTTGGAGACGCAAGCGGCCTGGCGCACAGTACCGTTGGCAACGCCGCCGAGCTGGGTGATGCGCTCCGCGATGGGATCGACCTGCTTGCCGATGGTCTTGGCGACGTGGTCGAAGACGAGGTGGAGCTGGTAGAAGTTGTCGCCCTTGACGTTCCAGTGAGCGAACTTGGCCTGCGAGTGCAGATCAAATGCTTCGGCGAGGCGCTCACCGGCTACCGCGACGACCTGCTTTTTCTGCTCATCGGAGAGGGCGATGCGGTTGGGGTACATACGATCCACGATGTGGGTGGCGGGACCGGGGGCGTTGCTGGACTTCTTGTTGCTGCTGGACTTTTCTTTTTCCATGGTCGGCATGCGATGAGTCTCCTTGATCTGTTGAGGCGGCAGGGCCTGGGTGAAGTGGCGGCCGTTCTACCGGCGCTCTGCAGTATGAGATGCGTGTTTTGCGGCCTGCGGTGGCAGGGGTAATTCGGGCTGCCTGCGATAGAGGAGGCGAAGTTGTTGAGCAGGCACTCTGGCCGGGTGGGCGGCTGCGAAGGGGACAGGCTCGCCGGGCGAGGTTAGTAGCCGGCGGCTTTGCCGTACGACCGCCGGGTGTCATGGCCGGCGAGGAGATGGTGGGTGTGGGGGTCGATCTCAATGAGTTCGCAGTCGCCCCAGGTGCCGGGGGCGCGCTCGTCGGCAGCCATCTGCCGATTGGTGTGGTAGCCGAGATCGGCGAGCTGGGCGGCGATGCTGTCGGGAAAGGTTCGCTCCAGGTCGAGGCGATCGGGCAGGTACTGGTGGTGAAAGCGGGGGGCGTCGGCGGCCTGCTGGATGTTGAGGTGGTTGTCCAGGGTGGAGACGATGGTGTTGGCGACGGTGGTGATGATGGTGGAGCCGCCGGGTGTACCAAGGACGAGGCGGAGCCGGCGATAGGGATGACGGAGGGTACGGCGCGAGAGGACCAGGGTGGGGGTCATGGCGGAGAGCGGACGGTGGCCAGGGGCGATGCTGTTGGCCGGGCCCTGGATGAGGCCGTACATGTTGGGCGTGCCGGCTTTCGAGGAGAAGTCGTCCATCTCGTCGTTCATCAGAAAGCCGAGCGGGGCGACGGTGACGCCGGAGCCAAAGGTGTTGTTAAGGGTAAAGGTGGTGGCGACGGCGTTGCCGTCCGCGTCGACGACGGAGAAGTGGGTGGTATCGGGGTGGTCTTTGGCGGGGGCGAGGGTAGGCGGCGGGGGAAGAAAGCCGGCGGGGCGACGGAGGTCGGCTGAGGGCGTGGGGTGGAGGGGGTCGATGGTGCGGGCCCAGGCGCGGGCATAGCGCTTGCCGGTGAGTTGGCGAGAGGGGATGGGGGTGAAGTCGGGGTCGCCGAGGTAGTCGGCGCGATCCATATAGGCGCGGCGAAAGGCCTCGGTGATGCGAGCGACCTGTGGGGTGGAGCGGTCGGGGAAGCGGCTGGGGAAGTGGTGGGGGCGGGTGCGGGCGAGGATGTTGAGGATCTCGACCAGAACGACGCCGCCGGAGGAGGGCGGCGGGGCGGAGAGGATCTGGTAGCCGCGATAGGTGCCGCGGACGGGTTTGCGGTCCTTGACGGTGTAGTGGGCGAGGTCGGCGGTGGTGATGAGGCCGCCGTGCCGCTGCATCTCGGTGGCGAGGGTGTTGGCGAGCACGCCGTGGTAGAGGGCGTCGGGGTTGCTGGCGATCTGCCGGAGGGTGTCGGCGAGCACGGGCTGGGTGAGGCGCTCGCCGGCGGAGAAGAAGTTGCCGTCGCGCTGGAAGATGTGGGCGGAGTCGGGGAACTGGGTGAGGGTGGGATTGCGGAGGTTGTCGGCCTCCGGGGCGGAGAGGGTGAAGCCCTCGGTGGCGAGGCGGATGGCGGGGGCGAGGTCCTCGGCGAGGGAAAGGCGGCCGAAGTGGGCCTGCGCGTAGACCAGGCCGGCGACGGTGCCGGGGACGCCGGAGGCCTTGTAACCGACGGTGGAGGCGCCGGGGATGACGTTGCCGGCGGCGTCGAGGTACATGTCGCGGGTGGCGGCGGCGGGGGCCTGCTCGCGGAAGTCGAGGAAGTGGGTGCGGAAGGGGCCGCGGCGGGCCTTGCCGGGATTGTGGTCCGCGGCATGGCTATGGACACGGAGCAGCATGAACCCACCGCCGCCGAGGTTGCCGGCCTGGGGGTAGGTGACGGCGAGGGCAAAGGCGGTGGCGACGGCGGCGTCGACCGCGTTGCCGCCGGCGCGGAGGATACTGAGGCCGGCGTCGGTGGCGTCGTGCTGGACGGAGACGACCATGGCGTGGTCGGCGCGGAGGGGGCGCTCGTCGGGGTGGTCGTATGGGGGCACGGGCTGCTGGGCTGGAAGCAGGGACGCGGCAAGGAGGACGGCGGCGACTGCGAGGGGGCGGACGGGCAGGGGCGGGCTCCAAAGGGGATGTGGATGAGAGGGAGGATACAGGACGAGGTTGGAAGTGCTGGGGGGTCGGGGGTGGTGCCGGCTCCGTATACTTCGACGAGGGTGATGGCGGCTTTGTGGAAGCAGACGCGCGGACGAACGCGTGGGCGGTGGGTACGCCCGGGCGCGGTGCTGGGCTGCGCGCTGGCGCTGCTGGTGCTGGCGATGGCGGGCGGGCGTGGGGTGAGCGCGGCGGCGGGTGATGTGGGGGCGGCCCGGGTCGCGGCTGGACGGGTGACGGGTGTGCGGGAGGCGGATGCCTCGTGCGCAAAGTGCCACGCGGCGATCTATGCCAAGTACGTGGAGTCGCCGATGGCGAACGGGAGCGGGGTGGCGACGGAGCACTTTCTGCCGGGGGCGATGCGAGACGCGGCGTCGGGGATGGAGTACCGGGTGGAGCTGCGGGCGGGGCAGCCGGTGCTGGAGTTTGCAAAGGCGGGGGGCGCGGCGGGGGCTGGGACGTTTCAGGGGGAGCGGCGGTTGGAGTACTTCCTTGGCTCGGGCCGGTTGGGGACGACCTATCTTTACAGCGAGGATGGATACCTTATGGAGTCGCCCGTGGCGTGGTATTCGCGGCTCAAGGGGTACGCCATGGCGCCGGGGCTGGAGGGGTTAAAGGCCATGCCGGCGGCGCTGCCCATGGAGCCGGGCTGCATGCGGTGCCACATGAGCGATGTGCAGCGGGTGGAGGCGGGCTCGCGGGACCACTTTGCCGGGCTGCCGTTTTTGCATGGCGGGGTGACCTGCGAGGGCTGCCACGGTGACGCGACGGCGCACGTGCAGACGGGCGGCAAGGCGTCGGTGCTGAACCCGATGAAGATGGACGCTGTGGCGCGGGATGCGGTGTGCGCGAGCTGCCACCTGGAAGGCGATGTGAGCGTGGAACGCAAGGGGCGGTCCACGCTGGACTACAAGCCGGGTGAGCGGCTGGACAGCTATGTGACCCACTTTGTGCTGGAACAGGGGAGCACCAAGCGGAGTGTGAGCGAGACCGAGCAGCTGCTGACCAGCCGGTGCAAGCGCGAAAGCGGCGACCGGATGAGCTGCATGAGCTGCCATGACGCGCACGGGGATCCGTCGCCGGAGGAGCGCGTGGCGTTTTACCGGGGCAAGTGTCTGCAGTGCCACGGGACCAATGTGGCGTTCGTGAAGGCGCACTTCCCCGAGCAGCCGGACTGCACGAGCTGCCATATGCCGAAGAACGGCGCGATGGACACGCCGCATGTGGCGTGGACAGACCACAGGCTGCTGCAAAGGCCGGGGGCGGCGGGGACGGGAACGGGGGCATCCGGTGGGCTGCAGTTGGGCGGGATCAGTGAGCCGGCCAGTGTGGAGGCGCTCCATCCGGTGCTGCCGACCGAGCAGCCCACGGCGCGTGACCTGGCGCTGGCCTACTACAAGGCGTTGGGCAAGGGGCATGGGGAGCTGGCGCGCGAGGCATGGGCGCGGCTGAACGCAGTGGCGGCGACGGACCGGACGGACCCGGCGGTGCTGGTGGCGCTGGGCTACATGAACGGCATGCAGGGGCGGACGGCGGAGGCGCGCGGCCTGCTGGAGGAGGCACTGCGGCTGCGGCCGGCAGATGCGGAGGCACGGAGCGATCTGGCGACGCTGCTGGCGAAGACGGGCGATCTGCCGGGGGCTGTGTCGGCGGAGCGGGTGGTGTGGGCGGAGAACGAGAGCGTCGAGGCGGTGGGGGTGAACCTTGGGGTGCTCGAGTGCGCGTCGGGGCAGACGGCGGAGGGGCAGGCAACGCTGCAGACGGTGCTGCGGTTCAGCCCGGACTCGCACGGGGCGCGGACGGCGATGGCGGGCTGCGGGGTGAAGTGAGCCGGAGCGGCTGGTGTCGAGCGCGGCGTCTGGCCCGGCACGTGGCGCGCGCCTTTCCACCGTGGTGAAGGTGGGTCTGCGGTGGGGTGTGGGATGGGGGCCGGCGGGCGTTTAGAGTGTGGGAGAGATCGCTTGTGACGGCTTGCGCAGCAGGCGGGACGGGGGACCTGCCGGCGACGGCGAGAGATGGGGCGTGCTTGGACGTGACGGCGAGCAGGGGCGGCGGGGCTGGGCTGGTGCTGCTGCTTTTGTTGGCTGCCTGCGGAACGGCGGGGGCGCAGGACGTCGTGAGGGCGCAGGAGATGAGCGTGGCGGACGCCGTGCGGCTGGCGCTGGCCGGGGCGCAGGGCCAGGCTGTGGCGGCCACGGTGGAGGAGGCGCAGGGCGGGCTGCAGCAGGCGGGGCTCGGGCCAAACCCGCGGGTCTACCTGCAGGGTGAGGACTGGCGGCCGTGGGCCAGCGACTATGACTTTGGCTCGCAGACCGAGGTCTACGGCTACCTGGGCCAGACGCTGGAGCTGGACGGCAAGCGGCGCAAGCGGGTGGTGGCCGCGCGGGCGGCGCTGGCCGAAACCGAGGTGGCGGGCGAGGTGCGGCGACGGGAGATTGCAGGGCGTGTTGCCGGGGCGTACTGGAGTGCGGTGGTGCTGGGCCAGGTGGCCGGGCTGCTGCGGGATGAGCTGACGGCGGTGGATGGCATGGTGCGGTACGACGCGGAGCGTGTTTCGGCAGGGGCGATGGCCGGGGTGGACCTGGTAAGGATGCAGCTGGAGCGTGACCGGCTGCTGATTGCGCTGCGCGGGGCGGAGCGCGACGCCCGGCAGGGGCGGCTGGAGCTGTTTCGGCAGATGGGCCGAGCGCCGGTGGATGGTGTGCGGCTGACAGGCAGGGTAGAGGAGACAGTGCCGGTGACGACGGAGAGTGCAGACGAGGTGCTGGCGCGGCGGCCGGATGTGCTGGCGGCGCGCGATGCGGTGGCGACGGCGGAGGCCAACGTGCAGGTGCAGCGGGCGTCCGCGGTGCCGGACCTGGAGCTCTTTGGCGGGTACAAGCGCAATGCCACCACCAACACGGGGTATGGGGCGGTGCAGATGGACCTGCCGTTCCGCAACCGCAACCAGGGCGAGATTGCGCGGGCGGAGGCTGCGCTGCGCGGTGCGCGGGCGCGGCAGGCGGTGGTCGAGACCCAGGTGCGGGCGGAGGTGCTCGAGAGCGAGGAGAGCTACCGGGCGCAGCAGGAGATTGTGACGGGGATGCTACCCGGGATGCGCGAGCGGGCGAGGGACAACCTCCAGCGGATGACGGAGGCCTACCGGATGGGTGGGGTAGATCTTCTGCGCTACCTCGATGCGCAGCGGACGGAGTTTGAGGTGGAGGTAAGCGCGTTGCGGACGGAGGCGGAACTGCAGCAGGCCACGCTGCGCCTGCAGTTGAGCTATGGTGTGCAGCCATGAAGGCCGCGGGGGGTGCAGCCATGAGCGCGCGCGGGCTGTGGGGCTTTGCGCTGGCGCTCGCTCTGCTGGGGACCGGCTGCCACGGTGGTGGCGAGGCGGCAAAGGGCGGCCAGGATAGCAAGACCAGCGGGTCCGGCGGGTCTGGCGGTTCCAGCAAGACCAGCGGGCAGGACAAGGGCAGCAACGGCTCGGACACGAGCGGCCAATCGCAGGGCGACGCGGCCGTGCCGGTGGGCACGGTGCGGATTGAGCCGGCGGACCAGGGGCGGGCGGGCATCCGGATTGCCCCTGCGATGATGCGGCAGGTGCCGCAGACGCTGCGGGTAGCTGGCCAGGTAGTGATGGACGAGGGGCTGACCGAGCACCTGGGCGCGCGGGCCGACGGCGTGGTGGAGCGGGTGAGCGTGCTGCCGGGCGACACGGTGCGGGCCGGGCAGACGCTGGCACAGCTGCACACGCATGCGGTGCATGAGACCGCGGGTGCGCTGCAGCAGGCCTTTGCGGCGGAAGAGCGGCAGGGCTCCGCGGTGCGCTTTGCGGAGATCAATCGGGATCGCTACAGCAAGCTGCTGGCCCTGCAGGTGGCCTCGCAGGAGGAGGCCCAGCGGGCCGAGCAGGAGCTGCGGCAGGCGCAGCAGGCCCTGCAGGACGCGCAGGCCAGCGTGCGCATGGAGCGGGAACACCTGAGCGAGCTGCTGGACGTGGCGCCGGACTCGCTGACACGGGCGACGGTCTATACGCAGGAGCTGGTGCCCATTCGCGCGGTGCGGGGCGGCACCGTGATGCAGCGCGAGGCGACGCCGGGGCAGGTGATGGTGGCCGGAGCGGAGATGTTTGTTGTGTCCGACCTGCAAACAGTGTGGGTGACGGCGGCGGTGAACGAGACGGAGCTCGCACGGGTGCATCGGGGCGAGCGCGCCGAGGTGGAGACACAGGGCTACCCGGGGGTGCGCTTCGCGGGCGTGGTGGCGATGGTGGGGGGCGAGCTGGACCCGCAGACGCGGACGGTGCCGGTGCGGTTGCGGATCCCGAATCCTGGCATCCGGCTGCGGCCAGGGATGTTTGTGACAGCGAGCCTTGCCGAGCCGGCGACCCGGCCCGCGGTCTTTGTGCCGGAGGGCGCGCTGCAGGACGTGAACGGGCTCGAGGTAGTGTTTGTTACCAAAGACGGCACGAACTTCGAGGTCCGGGCGGTAAAGACAGGAACGCGGGCCGGGGGCATGGCCGAGGTGTTGGAAGGCCTGGGCGCGGGCGAGCGTGTGGTGGTGGACGGAGCCTTTTCCGTGAAGGGAGCGCTGCTGAAGGGCAGTGTGGGCGAGGGCTAGGGCCATGGGACGAGCGATCGATTTTCTGCTCAACAACCGATGGCTGGTCTTTGGCCTGCTGCTGGCGCTGGTGGTGGGCGGGGTGGCCGTGATGCTGCACCTGCCGCTCGAGGCCTTTCCGGACCTGACCAACAACCAGGTGGTGGTGACGGTGGACTGCCCGGGGATGTCGCCAGTGGAGGTGGAGCAGCTGGTGACATTTCCGATGGAGACGGCGCTGATGGGCATGCCGAAGCTCGAGATGGTGCGCTCCACCTCGAAGCTTGAGCTTTCCATGGTGACGGTGATCTTTGCCGACAGCATGGATCGCTACCTGGTGCGGCAGCTGGTGTCGGAGCGGATCAACCAGATGCGGAGCCGCCTGCCAGCAGGGCTGGAGCCGCTGATGGGGCCGATGGCGACGGCCTTTGGCGAGGTCTACCAGTACACGGTGGAGTCGCCACAGCTGTCGCTGATGCAGCGCAAGACGCTGAACGACTGGACGGTGCGGTACGGTCTGCAGACGATCTCGGGCGTGAGCGAGATCAACTCCTGGGGTGGCGAAACCAAGCAGTACACGGTGGAGGTGGATCCGGAGGCGTTGCGGCGGTACGACCTTGTGCTCCATGACGTTGTTGGGGCGGTGAGCGACAACAACGCGAACTTCGGCGGCAGCTATATCGAACACGCGGAGCAGCAATACACCATCCGCGGGCTGGGCCGGGCCAAGGATGTGGCGGACCTGGGCAATACGGTGGTGAGCACGGCCAATGGTGTGCCGGTGCTGTTAAAGCAGGTGGCGCAGATCGGGGTGGAGCCCCTGCTGCGGCACGGGGCCGTGCTGCGCGATGGCAAGGGCGAGACGGTGAGCGGCATGGTCATCATCCTGCGTGGGGAGAATGGGCAGAAGCTGATCCGCGAGGTGAAGGCGCAGATTGCGACGATGAAGCTGCCGGGCGGGGCCAGGCTGGTGCCGTTCTACGACCAGAGCGACGTGATCAACGCAACGACGCACACGGTGGAGCACAACCTGCTGGAGGCGGCGGCGCTGGTGGTGGTGATCCTGCTGATCTTTCTCGGCGACTGGCGGGCGGCGCTGGTGGTGGCGCTCACCATTCCGCTGTCGCTGCTGTTCGGTTTTCTGGGCATGGATGCCTTTGGCATCTCGGTGAACCTGATGAGCCTGGGCGCGATCGACTTCGGGACGATCGTGGATGGCTCGGTGGTGATGGTCGAGAACTGCATGCGGCGGCTGGAGGAGGGCGGCGCGGCGGAGGGGGAGAGCCTGCTCGAGACGGTGCGTGGGGCGGCGCACGAGGTGGCGCGGCCGATCATCTTTGGCGTGCTGATCATCATCTCGGTCTACCTGCCGGTGCTGACGCTGCAAAGCCTGGAGGGCCGGATGTTTCGGCCCATGGCGGTGACGGTGGTGTCGGCACTGACCGGCTCCCTGCTGCTCGCGCTCTTTGCCGTGCCCACGCTTTGCTCGCTGGCCTTGCGGCACCGGGCGAGGGTGGTGCGCGAGGGGCAGGAGCGGGAGCGAAAGGAAGGCTGGTTTGAGCGGCTGCGTGGGCGCTACCTGCGCTCGCTGGAACGGGCCGAGCGGCATCGCAGGGTGATCTTGGTGGTCTCGGCTGTGGCCGTGGTGGCGGCGCTTGTGTCGCTGAAGTTCATCGGCACGGAGTTTATGCCCAAGCTCGACGAGGGCTCCATGGTGATCACGTCGAAGAAGCTGCCGGGGATCTCGCTGAGTGAGTCGATCCGGCTCCAGGGTGAGATCGAGCGGACGATCATGAGCTTTCCGGAGATCGCGCATGTGACCAGCAAGCTGGGGCGGCCCGACCTGGCGACGGAGGCGATGGGCGTCTACGAGTCGGACGCCTACGTGAACTACACGCCGGCGGTGCAGGACCAGAGCCCGGCCGAGAAGCAGAAGCTGTCGGACCGCATTGAGGCGAAGCTGAACCGCATCCCGGGGGTGAACTATGAGTTCACGCAGCCGATGGAGATGCGGATGGATGAGACCATCACGGGCACACGCGGCGATGCAGCGCTGAAGATCTTTGGGCCGGACCTGAACACGCTGGAGCAGCTGGGCAAGCAGGCACGGGCGGCGATCCAGGCCGTGCGTGGAGCCTCCGAAACGCAGATGGAGCTGATCTCCGGCGCAGAAGAGCTGCAGATTGTGATGGACCGCGCGGCGGCTGCGCGCTACGGCGTGCGTGTGAGCGATGTGCAGTCGGTGGTGGAGTCACTTTATGGCAGCAAGCAGGTGTCGGAGTTGATGGAAGGCGAACAGCGCTTTGCCATCGCGGTGCGTCTGCCGACTGCACTGCGGAACGACCCGGAGGCGCTGCGGGCGCTGCAGTTCAAGACGCCTACGGGCGCGCTGGTGCGGCTGGACCAGGTGGCTGAGGTGCGGCAGGTGCGTGGGCCCATCCTGATCAATCGCGAGCAGGCCAAGCGGCGTGTGGTGGTGATGAGTAACGTGGAAGGCCGCGACCTGGGCGGCTTTGTGCAGGATGCGGAGGCGGCGGTGGCCAAGGCTGTGCCGCTGCCGCCGGGCTATCGGCTGGAGTGGGGCGGGCAGTACGAGAACCAGAAGCGGGCGCAGGCGCGGCTGCTGATCGTCTTCCCGGTGTCGCTGCTTCTGATCGCCGGGCTGCTGTATGCAACATTCCGCAACGCGCGGCAGATGGGGCTGATCCTGCTGATTGTGCCGCTGGCGCTGGTGGGCGGCATTGCGGCGCTGTGGCTGCGCGGCATGAACCTGAACCTGTCAGGGAGCGTGGGCTTTATTGCGCTGTTTGGCATTGCGGTGCTGAATGGCGTGGTGATGGTGAGCCACATCAACTCATTGCGTGAAGAAGGCAAGTCGACCGAAGATGCTGTGCGGGAAGGCGCCGCGGACCGGCTGCGGCCGGTGATGATCACGGCGCTGGTGGCGAGCCTCGGCTTTATCCCCATGGCGCTCTCTACCTCACGTGGCGCCGAGATCCAGCGGCCCCTGGCGACGGTGGTCATCGGCGGCCTGGTGACAGCGACTGTGTTGACGCTCTATGTGCTGCCGCTGCTGTACGCTCAGTTCTCGCCGCGCACCGTGGGCCAGGCGCGCGGCGCAGGTGCGCGGGAGCAGATGTCCTAGCGGACCTCGCATTACGGGCTGATGAATCGCGGCGCGGTGACTCCCGGGGGCGTTTCTTGCATCCGATTCTCCGTTGCTTGTAGTCTCAACCGAAGTGTCGGGCGAGCAAGACTCCGGGCAGGCGAGGATGGTGGAATGAAGAATGTGCTGGGTGTGTTGCTTGCCGGAGGCGCCGGAGAGCGCCTGTTTCCGCTGACCCGTGACCGGGCCAAGCCGGCGGTCCCGTTTGCCGGGCAATACCGAATCATCGACATCACGCTGTCCAACTGCATCAACTCCGACCTGCGCCACGTGTACATCATGACGCAGTACAAGGCGCTGAGCCTGAACCGGCACATCCGCGAAGGATGGGGCGGTGTGGTGGCCAGCGAGCTTGGCGAGTTTATCGAGATCCTGCCGCCCATGCAGCGTGTGAGCAAGAACTGGTACACGGGCACGGCGGATGCGGTCTACCAGAACATCTACTCCATCGGCGCCGAAGAGCCCAAGCATGTGCTGATCCTGTCCGGCGATCACATCTACAAGATGAACTACGGCCTGATGATGCAGCAGCACTGCGACTCCGGCGCGGATGTGACGATCGCGACGCTGCCAATCGAGCCAGACGAGGTGTCGCAGTTTGGCGTGGTCGAGGTGGCCAACAACGGCGAGGTGACGGGCTTTGTGGAGAAGCCGAAGGAGACCTCGATCCGCTCGCCCTTCAACCCGGAGAAGGTCGATGCCTCGATGGGCATCTACCTCTTCAATACGGATGTGCTGCTGCCCGAGCTGATCCGCGATGCGGAAGATCCGAACTCCAAGCACGACTTTGGGCACAACATCCTGCCCAACCTGCTGGGCCGCTTCAAGGTGAATGCGTTCAACTTCGTCGATGAGAACAAGCAGCACGCGCTTTACTGGCGCGACGTAGGCACGCTGGACGCCTACTACGAGGCCAACATGGACGTGGCTGGCGTCTCCCCGGTCTTTAACCTCTACGACAAGAGCTGGCCGATGCGCACGCGCTCCTACCAGTACCCGCCGGCGAAGTTCGTCTTTGGCGAGCCTGGTCGTACCGGCATGGCGATCAACTCCGTCATCTCCTCGGGATCGATCGTCTCGGGCGCCGTAGTGCGATCCAGCGTGCTGAGCCACGACGTACGTGTGAACAGCTACGCAGACGTGGATTCCAGCGTGATCTTCTCGCACGTCAACATCGGCCGGCACTGCCGCATTCGCCACGCCATCATCGATCGGGACGTGCACATCCCGGACGGCACGGTGATTGGCTACGACGCGCACGAGGACAAGAAGAACTACTTCGTGAGTGCGAGCGGCCTGACCGTGGTGACGCGGGACTACTCGGTCTACGAGAACCCGGTTTCGCCGGAGTTTATGCAGAACACGTTCTAGCCACCTCTAGGCAAAAAGGGCGTCCCTTGCGGGACGCCCTTTTTTGTTGCTCATTCGCCCGCAGCCTAACGTTTGCCGAAGCGATACATGATGCCACCAGAGATGGCGAAGAACTCACGCAGCTCCGTGCCATAGTGCTCGAGAATCAGATCCGGCTGGATCCGAACGGCGATATTGCGGGTGTAATTGAAGTCAACCGAACCGCCCAGGGCTGACTTGAACGCGAAGCGGTTGGAGTAGAGACCGATGTCGGTGGCAGACAGGCCTGTGTCGGGCGTCTGCTTGGTGGTGTGGTCGAAGATGCCATAGGAGCCGCCGGCAAACGCGTGGTAGTCAATCGCGGCATAGCGGCCCTTGGGCCCGCGAAAGGTAACGCCACCAAGGAAGTTGTGCTCGAGCACGGCAGGGCGGTTGTAGTAGCGGTTCGCAAAGACGGGAGTGGTGCCACCAGCAAAGCGGTAGTCGCCCGTGATGCCGAGCCGCGGCCGCATCCAGTACGTTGCCTGCCCTTCCAGCGTGGCAAGGTTCATGCGCCTTGGCAGGGTCTGGCCAGCCTGGAAGTTTTCCAGGCCAACGCCACCGTAGACCTCGTACTTGTTCTTGTAGTTTGCCGGTGCGGCAAGCGCGAGCTTGGTGCCCTGGGCGTCGGTGATCACGCGCGAGTGCGTTGTGCCGCCGTTGCTTGTTGGCGTGCCCGCGCCCTGGTCAGCTGCCGGCAGCTGGCTGCCACTGGAGCTCTGGCCGTCGGCAGGTGTCTGGGTGGGTGCGGTTTGGTTCGGCGCGGTCTGCCCCGGCGCGGCCTGGGCGGCGCCGAGCAACAGGGCGAGAGCGGGAACAAGGAAAGCGGCGAACGGGGCGCGGCGCTGCGGGACGAGGGAGTGCAATGCGGACAAGTTAATCGATCTCCAGACCGGGCAACCGGTACTCGGGCGGCGGGGGCGGCGCGGCGGCCGGTCTCGTGCCTCTTTCACGATATTACGTTGGCGCCTGCTGCGCTGTGCGGGAGCCATCCACGCGCGGCTTTGGGACGTATGTTCAAGTGCGTGGCATGCGATAATGGAGTGTGCCGCGGGGACGCTGCCGCGCCCGGGAGAGAGACGTATGGGTGAACTATTTACACCGACGCATCTGATGGTTTTGGCCGTTGTGGCCCTTGTGCTCTTTGGTGGCAAAAAGCTGCCAGAGCTGGGCAAAGGCCTGGGTGAAGGATTGCGTGGCTTCAAGGATGGGATGAAGGGCGTCACCGACGAGGTGAACAAGCCTGGCGAGACGGCGCACACTGTGACGCCCAAGGCCGAAGAGACCATCGTCAAGTAACCACGCCAGAGAGTTGGTGCAGAAGGCTTCCCGGTTCACACCGGTGAGGCCTTCTCTGCTTGCTCTGGCCGTTATAGCGTGATCAGGACGACGGCGGCCAACGCCAAGGCCATGCCCACACCCTGCCGCACGGATGGCCGCTCCCGCAGTAGCCAGGCCGCCAACAGGATGGTTGACGCGGGGTACAACGACGCGAGGACGGCTGCAATATCCAACCGTCCGGCCCGTGTGGCGGCGATATAGAAGAGATTGCCCGCTGTGTCCAACACCGCCGTGGCGACTGCCCATGTGACCGCCTGCCGGTTGAGATGGACCCGAGGCGCCTCTTGGCCAAGCGAGCTCGATGCACGAACCCGCAGAACCAGTATGCCCACCAGGCAGACCGCGATGCTCGCCACACGGCTGAGTGCGAGGGGCACAACAACGCCGGCGGCGCCTGCCATCCGCAGGGAGACGAAGTAGAACCCAAAACCAGCGCCAGCCAGGATGGCGAGCAGCAGTGTGCGGCGCGGAGCAGGCGTCGCGCCCGGACTGGAGGCGATGAACCAGATTGCCGCGGCAGCCAACACAAAGCCACACAGCTGCACCGCAGCCGGTGCGCCTTCCAGTGCCATCGAGACCAGCGCGGGAATGGCAGCGGCCAGCATGCCGGAGACAGCGGCGGACGCCCCCATGGCGCCCGAAGCAAGCACCGTGTAGAAGATCAGGCAGCCTGCGCCCCCCAGCACGCCCGCAGCCAGACCCCACAGCACGGGGGTGCCCTGCGGCAGCGGATCATGCCGGAGGGCGAGAACAACGGCAAGCGCCACCAGGGAGAGGCTATGTGAGAGCAGGACCACCCGGAGCGCCGCGGCAGCGGAGCCGCCCGCCCGCTTCACGGACATACCGCCGGAAAAGTCACCACCGCCCCAGGTGAGGGCAGCGAGCAGGGCCAGCGGCACATTGCCGGATAGAGCATGAAGTGCAGAAGACACGCGGATCAAGACATGCTCGCCGCGGTTGTGGAGATGCTAGGGACGGGGCCGGCCAGCGGCGCCCGTCGCTTTTGCGGCCGGTACATCAAGGTTGAGTAGGGCTGCCTGCGGGCTGCAGCGCTGGTGCCTTGCTAGGCACCGTGTCTTCCGGAGTCGGGTAGTAGCCCTGCTTGGCGATGACGGTCAGGTTGGGACGCATCACCTTGACCTCCAGCTTGCGATACTTGCCATCGATGAAGGGCTCGTGGGTGTAGTAGCCCAGCGTGTACTGGGTACGAACCTGCTCGGCTATACGGGCGAAGCTGCTTTCAATGCCACGCTGGCGGAACTCAGGATCGATCTGGCCACCGGTGGCCGCCGCATAGACCGGGAGAATGTTGTCGCGCATCTCGAAGGGCAGGTGAAAGCGATCGAGGAAGGCCTCGCCCTTGAGCTGTGGCAGCGTGTGGATCAACGTGCCGTAGACAGCGATCCGGTTGGTCTGCAGGTACTTGATGACATCTTTGGTCTTCGCCTGCGAGCCGTATTCCTTGCCGTCCGAGATGACATAGATGATGCGACGACGGCCCTTGCCTGCCTTGCTGAGTGCCTTGCCGGCGGCGAGGATGGCGTCGTTCAGTGTGTGGACGTCCTTGGGCACGTTGATGGTGTTGGACTGTGAGGTGCCGTGGTTGGAGTTCACCAGCGGCATCATGTTATTTTCCGCGCCGTTGTTGATGTTGACGTTCTGCGACAGCGGGCCAGAGCTATAGAAGACCGGGTCACGGCCGGTGACCTTGGATTGGTCGAGCACGGCAGAAAGCCGGGCACTCTGCGCGGCGGTGAAGGTGGTGCGCTCACGCGGGCCGTTGTTGTAGGTGTAGACCGCGATCTCGTCGTACGGGGTAAAGGCACCCTGGAGCGCAGCCAGCGAGTTGTTGACCTTGGTCATCTCGTCAAAGGTCATGCTTTGGTCGATAACCAGGGCGACCGAGAGGGGAAATGGATCCACGGTGTAGATGGAGAGCTTCTGCCGCAGGCCGTTCTCGTAGACGCGCACCTCGCGCCAGCTGACACCGGGTACAAGCTGGTTCTTTGAATCCTTAACGGTGAAGGGTACTTCGACGAAGTTCGTGCGGGTGATGAAGGTGGTCACGGCCGCGGCACCCTGGCCGCCGGCCGGAAGATCCGGGGCTGCCTGCTGGTCGTCTGCCGCCTGGGCCGTTGCGTCAGGCGTGGCGGCCGGGGAGCTGGGAAGCGTGCTGCCGGGTGCACTGGTCTGCACACTGTCCGTTCCGCTCGAGGTGGATGGGGTGCCGGCGCCGGCACCCAGGCCGGGCGTCACACCCTGGGTCGGCAGCGCCTGGGGCGTTGGCGCACTGGGGATAGCCTGCTGCTTAGGTGCTTCTGGCAAGGCATCCTGCTGGCCCAGCACGGGTTGGGTGGCGCCCAGAACAGAGACGGCCAGGACACCTGCGATCACAGATTGCTTCAACACGGACGAGCCCTCGATGTGAACCTCCCCAGAGGAGGGGCTCACGGTCAACCAGATAGTCTGCGCGGTAAACGCGCGATGGGGTGCTGCGGAAGACGGCTTACACAGCGTAGCAGCGGCGGCAACAACTTGGTCCTGGAGCTGTGCTTAGAGCGGCTCCAAACATTTGTCACCACTTCACTTGGACGCGGATAGGGTGACGATCGTTGCGCTGGGCAGGTGCCGGGCCGGTGCCGTGCCCGCGCCAGATAGGGAGGAATGGTGGGTGCCTGCCGGAAAGGCGCAGTCCGAGCGACCAGAGAAGGCCAGAATAGCTGGATCGGGTCCGAACTTCCGCCGACGGAGCTTCGTCTAAGGTTCATGGGTTTTGGTGCAGGGAAACAACAGGGGTGGTGGGGCATGGGACGGTGTCAGAGGGCGTCGACCGCGGCTGCCGCCGTGGTGCTGGGGATGATGTGTGCGGTGGGGACGGGTTGGTCGCAGGAGGCGCCCGAGCCGGGTGGACCGCCGCCGGAGAGCTCGGCGCCGGCGCAGGCTGCGGACGACACGGCGGCAACGACCTTTCAGGTAAATGCCAACCTGGTGAACCTGTACTTCTCCGTGCGCGACAAGAACGGCTTCATCACCAACCTGAAGAAGGAAGACTGCGAGATTGCAGAAGACAAGGCATCGCAGACCATCAAGCGCTTTACCCAGGAGAAGAACCTGCCGCTGACGATCGGCATTCTGCTGGATACCAGCGGCTCGCAGCAGAATGTGCTGCCGCTCGAGCAGGAGAGTGGAGCCTCGTTTCTGAAGGATGTGCTGACCAAGAAGGACGAGGCCTTTCTGATCTCGTTCAACATTAACGTCGACCTGTTGTCGGATTACACCAACAACGCCGGCGAGCTGCGGCGGGCGATGGACAAGGCGACGATCAACACCGGCACGGGGTCGGGGTCGGTGACCGGCAACGGACCGGCGCGAGGGACGCTGCTCTACGACGCGGTGTATCTGGCGGCCCACGACAAGCTGCGGCAGGAGGCTGGCCGCAAGATCATTGTGATGCTGACCGATGGCGGCGACCAGGGGTCGCAGGAGACGCTGAAGTCTGCGACCGAGGCGGCGCAAAAGGCGAACGCGATTGTGTACGTGATCCTGATCGCGGATCGCGGGTTCTATGGCGGCTTCCAGATGGGGTACACGGGCGACCGTGACATGCAGAAGCTGGCAACCGATACCGGCGGCCGCGTGATCAACGTGGGCAACGATGGCAAGCGGCTGCAGGAGGCCTTCGACCAGATCCAGGACGAGCTGCGGACGCAGTATCTGGCCAGCTACACGCCGACAAATCTGAAGCTCGACGGAACCTTTCGGACGCTCAACGTGAGCTGTGGCGGCAAGGGCTACAAGGTGCAGGCCCGCCGCGGCTACTACGCGCTGCCGGAGTCGATGTCGCGGAACGACGAGTAAGGCAGGTTCAGCGAGGCTAGAACCCGCTCAGGCCGGGATGGCGCCGGTGTAGACGGCCATTCCGGCGACGGCGTCGACTCCCATCTGGTCGAGGGCGTCAATCTCGGCCTGTTCGCGAATGCCACCGGCGACGATGAGCTGTTTGGCGGTGCAGGCGCGAAGGATGGCGGCGGTATCGATGGGAAAGCCCTGCATGGTGCCTTCGGTGTCGACGTGGGTATAAAGGAAGGCAGCGCAGTCGTTCTCGAGCCAGGTAACGGCTTCCTCGGGTGTGAGGTCGACCGAGTCTTTCCAGCCCTTGACGGCGACCTTGCCCCCCTTGGTATCGACCGAGAAGACGAGCTGCTCTTCACCGAGAGCCTTGCGGAGCGAGGCGGCGAAGTCGAGGTTGATGACGGGATGACGGGCGCGGTCGGCCGGGTTGTCACCGCCGAAGAGGGTGGAGCCGAAGATGACGCGTTTTGCGCCGAGGTCGAGCATGCGCTGGCCGTCTTCGGCGGAGCGGAGGCCGCCGCCGACCTGGCAGGGGAGCTTGCGGGTGAACTGCTCGATGAGGGATGCGTTCGAGCCCTGGCGCATGGCGGCGTCGAGATCGATGAGCTGGACGAGCGGGTACTTCGCGAAGCGCTCGATCCAGGGATCGAAGTCGTCGAAGGCGAGTTTGAGTTTTTCGCCCTGGACGAGCTGGACGATCTGGCCGTTGAGAAGGTCGATGGAGGGGATCAGCATGGAGGTCCGTGGCTCGCGGGGCTTGGGTGAGGGTTGTAGGTTTTGAGTTCCAGGTTGTGGGAGGGGCTGAGGCGGGTTAGCAGGGGAGGCGCATGGGGATGCCCTGGGTGGCGATCTCCTGCTTGAGGGAGCGGGAGTCGGTGATGCCGAAGTGGAAGATGGAGGCGGCGAGGGCGGCGTCGGCGGCACCGCCGCCGGGGGAAGTGCGGAAGACCTCGGCGAAGTGATGGGCGTTGCCGGCGCCACCGGAGGCGATGACGGGGATGGAGACGGCTTCGGCGACGGCGCGGGTGAGGGGGCAGTCGAAGCCGGCGCGGGTGCCGTCGGCGTCCATGGAGGTGAGGAGGATCTCGCCGGCACCGCGGTCTTCGGCTTCGCGGGCCCAGTCGAGGAGGCGGCGGCCGGTGGGCTTGCGACCGCCGGCGACGAACACTTCGGCGTCCTGGACGGGGTCGCTGGTGGTGGATCTCCGGGCGTCGATGGCGACGATGACGGCCTGCGCGCCAAAGGCGGAGCCGATCTCGGAGATGAGCTCGGGGCGGGCGATGGCGGCGGAGTTGAGCGAGACCTTGTCGGCGCCGGCGTTGAAGACGGCTTCGGCGTCGAGGGCGGAGCGGATGCCGCCGCCGACGGTGAAGGGGATGAAGAGCTCGGCGGCGGTGCGGCGGACGGTGTCGAGGAGGGTGCCGCGACCCTCGTGGGTGGCGGTGATGTCGAGGAGGACGATCTCGTCGGCGCCGGCGGCGGCGTGGCGGTGGGCGAGCTCGGCGGGGTCACCGGCGTCGATGATGTCGACGAACTGGATGCCTTTGACGACGCGGCCGTCGCGCACGTCGAGGCAGGCGATGATTCGTTTGGTCAGCATGTGGTGGTATCCCCCCTCCCCCCCTTATGATGTTGCGCAAAATCTTCGATCGAAACGGGTTAGGTCTGGACCTAAGGTGTGCGGCGCACCCCAGTAGACGGCGCGGCAAGGCTGTGCGGGCGTTCCAGGGGTTCTGTCCATTGTAGGGGAGGTGGGCGAGGGGTACGCCATCTGGGCTGATGGCTGGGCTGGCGGGTGTGAATGGGCGTTCATCTCGGGGCAGGATGGTGGCGTGTGGCTTTGCGTAGCTTTTGGAGGGCTGCCGGGATAACAACCGGGGGAGGACGTGAGTGGGGGTGTGGGAGGTTGGGGCGGGGTAGATCGGTGGTTCAGGCGGTGGGAGGGTATTGTGTTCTCTATCTGGTGCTTGTGACGGAGTGGACGATTGATGCGAGCTGGCTTGGCGATGGCGGGCGTAGTGGCAATGGGTGTTGGGTTGGCGGGTTCGGCGCAGACGAGTGGCGGGGGCAGGGGAGGGATGGTGGCAGGGCGGGCGGAGGCCGCGACCGCGGCAGCGATGGCGCGGGTACGGGCGGTGGACGGGCAGGTAAACGCGGTGATTGCGCTGGACCCGACGGCGATGGCGCAGGCTCGGGCGATTGATCGGGGGCGACGGGCGCGAGGGGTGCTGTATGGCTACGCCATCCTGTTGAAGGACAACATTGAGGCGGATGGGCCGCTGCCGACGACGGCGGGGAGCATGGCGCTGCTGGACAACGTAACGCACAGGGATGCGCCGCTGGTGGGGCGGCTGCGCGGGGCGGATGCGGTGATTTTGGGGAAGACGAACCTGTCGGAGTGGGCAAATATCCGATCGAACTCGTCGATCTCGGGATGGAGCGGGGTGGGTGGGCAGACGCGGAATCCGCATGCGCTGGACCGGACGCCGTGCGGGTCGAGCTCTGGGAGTGCGGCGGCGGTGGCGGCAGGCGAGGTGCTGGCGGCGATTGGGACGGAGACGGACGGGTCCGTTACGTGCCCGGCAGCGATCAATGGCGTTGTGGGCTTGAAGCCGACGGTGGGGCTGGTGAGCCGGAGCCGGATTGTGCCGATCAGCCACAGCCAGGACACGGCGGGGCCGATTGCGGTGGATGTGACGACGGCGGCGCGGGTGCTTGAGGCGATGGCGGGGACGGACCCGGAGGATGCGGCGACCAAGGACGCGGACGCGCACCGGACGGACTACCTGGCGGGATTGAAGCCGGATGCGCTGCGGGGAGCGCGGATCGGGGTGCTGCGGTTTGCGACGGGGTGGTCGGCGGAGACGGATGCGGTGTTTGCGCGGGCGCTGGAGGTTCTGCGGGCGCAGGGGGCGACGCTGGTGGACATCAAGGAGCTGAAGGATGGCGACAAGATCGGCGAGGCGGAGCAGCTGGTGCTGCGGACGGAGCTGAAGGCGGACTTGAACGCTTACCTGGCGACGACGCCGGCGACGGTCAAGACGAGAACGCTGGCGGACGTGATTGCGTTCAACAAAGAGCATGCTGCGCGGGAGCTGGGGTTGTTTGGGCAGGACAACTTTGAGAAGGCGGAGGCGACCAAGGGGCTGGGCGATCCGGAGTACGTGAAGGCGCGGGCGCTGTCGTTGCGGATCGCGGGGCGGGACGGGATTGACGCGATGCTGGCGAAGGATCACCTGGATGCGCTGGTGTCACCGACGATGCCGCCAGCGTGGAAGATCGACGCGGTGAACGGTGACCAGATCAGCGGCGGGGGTGCGGGCGGGCTGGCGGCGGTGGCGGGATATCCGCACCTGACGGTGCCGATGGGCGCGGTGAAGGAGCTGCCGGTGGGGCTGTCATTTCTAGGCCCGGCGTGGAGTGAGGGGCGGCTGCTGGCCTTGGGCTATGCCTATGAGCAGGCATCGCACGCGAAGGTGACGCCGCGGTTCCTGCCGTCGATCGAGGGGGCGGATCCGGTGGCGCCGCTGCTGCGGCGGCTGGTTCGGTAGGGGGCGCTTCAAGCGCTAGAACCAGCGGCGGCGTTTGAAGGCGAAGAGCAGGGCGAAGGTGCAGCAGGAGGTGAAGGCGGCGATGTACCAGGCGCCGTGCGGGGAGTCTTCAAAGGGGAGGCCCTTGAGGTTCATGCCGTAGATGCCGCTGATGGCGATGGCGGGCAGGGCGATGGTGCCGAGGACGGTGAGGACCTTCATGACTTCGTTGGTGCGGTTGGCGACGGAGGAGAGATAGATGTCGAGGGCGTTGTTGAGCAGGTCGCGCTGGGTTTCGACGGAGTCGAGCAGGCGGACGACGTGGTCGTAGACGTCGCGGACAAAGGGCTGGTGCTCGGCGTCGACGATGGACTGGGGGTCGCGCTGAAGGTGGAGTGTGGCGTCGCGGGTGCCGACGAGGACACGGCGGAGGTCGATGAGCTGGCGCTTGAGAGCGAAGACGAGCTGGAGGGTGTCGGGCTCGGGGGTGGCGATGACGCGGTCTTCGAGCTCGTCGATGCGGTCGTCGTAGTGGTCGATGGCGGGGAAGTACAGATCGACGATGGTGTCGAGGATGAGATAAAGGAGGCGGCCGGGCGTGTCGTCGGCGCCTTCGCGGCGGGCGCGGGCGAGGGCGTCGGCGGTGGTGGGGCAGGTGGGGTCGGCGATGGTGATGAAGAAGGGCTCGCCGTTGTGGGAGCCGGCGAAGATGTCGATGGTGGAGAAGGAGACGGTGTCGGGGCCGCCGCCGGGTGGGGTGTTGAGGCGGATGGGCTTGAGGACGGCAAAGGTGTAGGTGGCGGTCTGGTCGACCTTGATGCGCTCGTCGGGGGAGCGGGCGTCTTCAAGGTGGAGGGGGTGGAGCTGGTAGCGCTCGGCGAGTTCGTTGAGCTTGGGGTCGTCGGGCGAGTTGAGTTCGAACCAGGGCATGGGTGCAGCTTGATCTTTCGCGCGGCGGGCGAGGGAGTCAAGTTGCGGGCGGGCTTAGGGGAGAAAGGTGTGCCAGAGGGTGGCGTGGCGGCCGGGCTCGGGGACCCACATGACGGTTTCGGGATCGGCGAGGAAGTGCTGGTAGAGGGTGCGGGTGGAGTCTATGGCGAGCTCGGGGTAGGTGCGGGCGGGGTGGACTTCCATCTTGCTCGGCCGGTAGTGGAGGTTGGGCTGCCAGCGGATGGTGCCGGCGGGGCCGAGGATGGGGAACCAGGCGAGGCCGTGGTGGGCGCGGACACCGGTGTAGTCAAAGCCGTATTGGCGGTCGCACCAGGCGCCGAAGACCATGGGGCGAAGGGGGTCTGCGTTGATGACGCAGTGAGCCCAGCCGGGGGGAACGACGACCTTGTCCCCGGGGCCGGCGGTGACGGCGATGCAGCGGCCGGGGTCGTCTTCGGCACGTTGCTGGGCGAAGACGATGGCTCGGCCTTCGATGATCTCGAAGAGCTCGGGTGGGGACCAGCCGGAGTGCGGGGCGATGGCGTGAACGTGGCCCTGGCTGCGGACGGGCTCCTCGCCGAGCTGGCCGGCGGCGTAGGCGACGATGCCGAAGAGGAGCATGCGCTTTTGTAACTGTGGGAGATCGTCGGCGCGGGCGACGTCCATGGCGATGCCGTAGACGGGGTCCGGGCCGGTGCAGTGGGGGTCGAGCAGGCTGGGGCGGATCCTATCGAGCGAGCGGAACTCGGGCTCGGGGCCGACGGTACCGGGGCCGTAGCGGAAGCCGAGCTCGGGAGTGGCGGTGACGTCGAGTTGATCGCTGGACGCGGTCATGGAATGTCCTGCCGAACATAGGCCTTGACGGTGGCGAGCTCGGTGGAAGAGGGGCTGGCAGGGCGGATGGTGTAGGCGCCGACGGCAGCGGGGACGATAAAGGTTTCGCCGTAGTGAATGGGGAATGGGGGAAAGGCGCCGGAGGGGCTTTCGACGACGGCGGCCTGGCCTTCGACGAGGTTGAGGACGTTGACGGTGCCCTCGGTGTTGTGGGCGACGGGGGCGGTGAACCAGTGGCGGCGGGTTTCGATGAACTCGAGCTCGTGGAGGCCGGTGCGTTCTTCACGGACGCCTTCACTGCGGCTGATCTCGACGTTGCAGTTGATGAGGTTTTCTTTCACCCAGGCGGTGGTGCGGTCCCACTGGATGTTGCGGAGGCCGTGCTCGAGGTGAATGGGGCGGGGCATGCCGTCGAGGCCGAGGCGGCTCCAGTCCCAGAGCTTGAAGGTGAAGATGTAGGGGGTGGCGCTGATCTCCAGCACGACGCCGTTGCGGCCGGAGCAGTGGACGGTGCCGGCGGGGATGAGGAAGTGGTCGTGCTTGCGGGCGGGCCAGGTGTTGACGAAGCGCTCGGCGGGGAAGGGGCTGTTGGGGTCGGCCTGGGCGAGGCGGAGGCTTTGCTCCATCTCGGTGGGATCGACGCCCTCCTTGAGGCCGAGATAGACGGTGGCGCCTTCGGTGGCTTCGAGCATGTAGTAGCTCTCGTCCTGGGTGTAGTCCATGCCGAAGTGCTCGCGGATGTACTGGCGGAGGGGGTGGACCTGAAGGGAAAGGTTGCCGCCCTCGACGGTGTCGAGGAAGTCAAAGCGGATGGGAAACTCGGCCCCGAAGTGCTCGACGATGTTTGTTCCAAGAAGTTCGTGGGGATGAAGCAAGACGAGATCGAGAGCGGGGATCTCGACGTGGCGGGAGCCGAAGCCGAGCAGGAGGCTGTTTTCTTCGGGCACGCAGTCGAAGCCCCAGGCGTAGTTTGGCGGCCCTTCGGGGAGATCGAAGGCGGTCTTCATCCATTGGCCGCCCCAGGGGCCGGGGTCGAAGAAGGGGACGACGCGGAAGGGGCGGGTGGCGGCGGTGGCGAGGCCCTGCCGGAAGAGATCGCCGGAGATGAGGCGAGGCTCGGCGGGGTTGTTGGTGTCGAGCAGGAGGTGCAGGGTGCTGAGGAGCGGGGTCTTGAGGCGATCGGCGGCGCGCCAGTCCAGGAAGAAGGCGCGCTTGTAGAGGACGGCGGCGGAGTCCTGGTGATTGGCGAGGCCGAGGTTGCCGATGAGGTGAGCGCGCTGGCGGCGCTGGAGCTCCCAGCGGGCGAGGTCGGCGTAGATGAGGGTGTCGGCGTGGGGTGCGACGAGGGTGGCGCCGGTGCCGAGGACGAGGGTGCGGCCGGTGGTCGCCGTGAGCTGGGCGCGTTGGTCTTCGAGCGCGGCGGGGGAGAAGAAGTCCGCGATGGTCCAGGGGTGCATGAAGGCGAAGACGCGGTCGGTGCCGAGGGTTTCGGCGAACTTGGCCTCGATAGCTTCCGGCGAAAGAAGGGCATCTGCGGTGCGGATGACGTGCTGAGGCTGAAGGGCGGTGACGAGGGCCTGCTCGATGGCAGCGGCGTCACAGCCAGGGTAGAGTTCGACGGCGATGAGGTTGCCGGCGTGGCTGAGGGCTTGACCGATCTCGTCCCAGCCGAGAGCGCAGTCGGCGGTGTTGGGGGTGACGGGGACGATGGGGCTGCGGTCGTAGGGGGGCGTGGCAGAGTGAGTCATAAGAGGGTCTCGCGGAGGAGTGGAATGGCGCCATGGAGGGCGGCGGCTGCACCGAGGGTGGAGGCGCGGATGGCGACCTCACCGGCGGGCGACCAGGCGTGCTTCGCGACGAAGCGGCGGATGGGAGCGAGGATGTCGTCTGCGCGGGCCATAACGCCGCCGCCGAAGACGAGCACCTGCGGCGCATAGGCGTGGATGAGGGCGACGGCGAGGGTGGACCAGACGTCGAGGCAGCGGCGGAGGACTGCCTGCGCGACGGGGTCGCCAGCGTCTGCGGCGGCGAAGAGGGTGGCGAAGTCCAGCGTGGGGGCGTGGGCGAGGGCGCTGGTGGCGAAGCCGGGGGTGCTGCGGCAGATCTCGGGCAGCGCCCAGGTGGAGGCTTCGGCTTCAGCGCAGCCGAGGTTGCCACAGGTGCAGCGCCGGCCGCCGACGACGACGGGGAGGTGACCGCCGAGGTAGCCGGTGTGCGGGGCGCGGCCGGAGAGCGGGCGACCGCCGAGCATGGCGGCGGCGCCGATGCCGGTGCCGAGCAGGACGAGCACGGCGTCGTCCGCGCCGGCGGCGGCCCCGGCGAAGTGCTCGCCGCGGAGGGCGAGACGGGCGTCGTTATCGAGGGCGAAGGGGAGATTGAAGCGGGCGCGGGCCCAGGCGGGGAGGTCGGTGTGGAGCGCGTCGTCGAACTTAGCGTTGGTGGAGACGACCCGGTGGGCGCGGGAGTCGACGATGCCGGGAAAGCCGAGGGCGATGCCGGCGCAGTCGGCTGGACGGGCGCCGGTCTGCGCGAGTACGTCGTGAATGAGGGCTTCGAGCACGGGGAGGGTGTGGGCGAAGCTGTCTGCGGTGAGCGAGCGATCGAGGCGGAGGACGCAGGTGCGCTCGCGCATAAGAGCGCAGCTGACGTGGGAGCCACCGAGATCGAGTGCGAGGGCCTGCATGGTCAGCGCTGCGGGGCCTCGGCGCTGGGCTGCGGGGCGCCGCTGGGCTGCCGGACGGCGCTGCCCTGCGGGACAAGGGTGGGTTCGCCGTTGCGCAGGAGCATGCGGGCACTGAAGCCGGTGTGGGCGATGGTCTCGTAGTCGTGGCCGGCGTCGCTGGGCCAGCAGGCGGCGAAGACGAGTGGGGTCTCGCCCGTGTTGGCGACGCGGTGCGCGGTGCTGCCGGGAATGTAGTGGACGGAGCCGGGGGACATGGGTTCGAAGCGCGTGGTGCCGGCTTCGTCCATGAGCAGGAGCGCGCCATGGCCGGAGGCGGTGAGGTAGAACTCGGCGCGGTTGCGGATGCGGTGGACGTGGCCTTTGGTCATGAAGAACTCATCGCCGACGCGGCCAGGCTGGAGGACGGTGTTGCCCCAGAAAAGGCCGCCTTCCGTAGTTTCGGGCACGGGGGCGAAGACCTGCACGCTGTAGAGCTCGCGGTCGGCGGAGAGGGCGGCGGCGGCGTGCTGGTCGGCGAAGATATCGCGGACGTCAGCCAGGGTGCGGCGGAAGCTTTGCACGCCGGGGCCGGCGAGCGCGGTCGTTTGCCAGTCCATGGACACGAGTTGCATGCTGCCTCCTCTGCGGCCCGCGCGGGCTGGTTCGATTAGAACGTACCATCTTGTGATGGCTTAGTCCAGAATCACTCATACTATGTGATTGAATGGAACGTTGCTGCTTAGCAAGAGAGGCGAAGGGGGCGAGGCGGTGTTTGCAGGCCCATCTGTCATGGCTCTGTCCTGACTCGGTGAGTGGGGCAGCGGGGCGGGTGGACGAGGTTGACCTGGGAGTGCGACGGTGGTCGCTGATAGGACGGGCTGATGACTGGGACGCAGACGGAGACGGCGGCGAATGGCCGCTACATGGTGCTGGTGGCGGCGGTGGCCAGCTTTGCGGGACTTCTTTTCGGGTTCGATACGGCGGTTGTGAATGGCGGGCTGCTGCTGTTGCGGGCGCAGTTCCACCTGACGGACGGGCAGTCGGAGGTGGCGGCGGCCTCGCTGTTGCTGGGCGCTGTGCTGGGGGCGGCGGGCGCGGGCTGGATCAGCGACCGCTTTGGACGGAAGCGCGCGCTGCTGCTGGCGGCGGTGTTGTTTGCGTTGTCGTCAATTGGGGCGGCGCTGCCGCGGACGCTGCTGGAGTTTGAGCTGGCGCGGATTATTGGCGGGCTTGGGATCGGGATCGGGTCGACGCTGGCGCCGCTGTATATCTCGGAGCTGGCTTCGCCGAAGAGCCGTGGGCGGCTGGTGACGCTGAACCAGCTGGCGATCGTGGTGGGGATACTGGCTTCCTATTTTGTGTGCTGGCGGCTGGCGAGCCTGGGGCCGGAGGCGTGGCGATGGATGTTCGGCGCGGGGCTGTTGCCTTCCGTGCTGCTGTTGCTGGGGCTGCTCATTATTCCGGAGAGCCCGCGGTGGCTGGTGCAGGCAGGGCGCACGGAACAGGCGCGCGCAGTGCTGGAGCGGCTGATGGGGCGGCGTGAGGCGGTGGTGGAGATCTCCGACATCGAGAACGCCATCAAGGAAGAGGCGCGGTCGGAGGTGAAGCTGTCGTCGCCGGAGATGCGGCGGCCGCTGCTGCTGGCGCTGGGGCTGGCCGTGCTGCAGCAGATTACGGGTATCAACACGGTGCTGTACTACGGCGCGGTGCTGTTTAACGAACATCTGAAGAAGAGCTCGAGCTCGTCCATTGGCGCGAACATTGCGATTGGCGCCGTGAATCTGCTGGGGACGATCGTGGCGCTGTTTCTGATGGATCGTGCGGGTCGGCGGAAGTTGCTGCTGTGGACCTCGGCCGGGATGGCGCTGTCGCTGTTTGCGGTGGCGGCGCTGTTTCGGCAGGAGAGCCCGGACTTTCGGCTGATCATGGCGGGCGTGCTGGTCTATGTGGCGTGCTTTGCGATTGGGCTGGGACCGGTGACGTGGGTGTATATCTCGGAGCTGTTTCCGTCGGCGATCCGGGCGCGGGCGGTGTCGCTGGCGCTGGTGGTGCTATGGATTGCTTGCCTTGTGGTTACGATTACGTTCCTGACGCTGATTCGGGTGCTGGGGACGGGGTGGACGTTCTGCTTGTATGGCGTGCTGTCGCTGCTGACGTTTTTCTTTGTGCTGGCGCTGCTGCCGGAGACGCGGGGGCAGTCGCTGGAGCAGATCAGCCGGCAGTGGTACGAACCGCGGCAGGGTGGAAAGCTGAAGGGCTAAACGCAGAACGGCGCGCCGTGGGGGCGCGCCGCCTGATGTGCTTCTGCTGGCGAAAGCTAGGCAGAGGCCTCCTGCATCTCGCGACCGCGGAGGGTGAAGCGAAAGAGCCAGTCGCCGCCATCCCACTGGGGATAGTTGGTGCCCCAGGCGTTGTTGAAGAGGCAGATATGCGCGGGCGACGCGGGGTCGGGCAGCTCGCGCGAGAAGTTGAGCGGGGAGCGCTCGTCAAAGGCAGCGACGGGCGCATCGAGCGTGGTGATCTCGAGGGCGTGATCGCCGGTGCCGCGACCGAGCCGCTGGGTAACGCCGTGCATTCTGCGGCCACCGCCGGAGAGGACGTCGTCAGCGCGCACGAGCTGGTCCAGCTTTTCGAGCATCCAGGGGGCGGGCTGCCCTTCAGGCGAGGTGGGATTGAAGGTGAGCCACAGGGCCTCAGGCATGCGGTTGGGTGCCTTCTGTAAGACGGTGAGGCGCACCGTGACGATCGGCTCGGCATCCGGGAAGTCAAGCTGGAGGAAGGTGCGGGCGGGCCAGGCGACGAGGCCGTGCTGCTGCGCGGTGGGGTCGTCGATCGCGAGTTCTGCGAGGAGGCGGAAGCCCTGCGCAACATGGCCGGCCGAGACGGTGCGCAGCGCAGCGGTCCAGGTATGCGATTGGGCGTCGAGCTTTTCGATGTTGGGCTTGCCGAAGTCCTGCGGGGCCCACCACTCGTGGCTGAGGACGTAGGCCTTGAGGAAGGCGCTGTAGTCTGCGGCCGAGAGTGTCTGGTAGGTGAAGAGGGCGAGGGGATGGGTGGGGTCCGCCCAGGACTGCCCGGAGCTGTGCTGCTTGAGGTGTGTGATGGCGCCGGTGGCGGGGTCGAGCGCGACCTCGAAGTGTTTGGTGCGGTGCACGGCGTTAGGCTTAGCGCTTTTGAGGCCGTGCTGATCGGGGGCGGTGGCGACGAGTGTCTGGAGACGCTGCTCGGCCTGGGTTTTGAGCGGCGTGGGCAGGCTGTTGATGCCGTCCGTGATGTCGTCCCGCTTCTCCTGCCAGCTGCGTTCCATGGTGAGGTAGCCGGGCTTGTTGAGGTTCTCGGCAAGCTGCCTGGGGGAGTAGTTGATGTGGTCGATGTAGCGCTTGGTGTCGGTGCCCCAGGTGTGTTCGCCGGCGAGTGCGAGGCGGCGGAGCAGGTTGCGATCGACAGCGCTGCCGGCTTCAAGGGTGTGGGAGGCGATCCACTCCTGGCGCAGGCGGCTCATCTCACGGAAGCGCGCCATCTTGGTGGGATCGCTGGGTGCGCCGTAGATCCAGGTGTCGCCGATTTCGCCGGTGACGACGGGGAGGACGGACTGGATGGGGACGACGGCTTCGGCCACCTGGCTCAGGCTGGCGGCGTTGACCTGCGCATTGGGGAAACGCTGGCGGAGCTTGGTGTAGATGGCCTCGATCTCGGCCTGCGTGTGTGGGCCGCTGTTGTCGGGACGAACTTCGACATCGACGGCGATGTCGGTGCCGGGGATCTCGATCAGGCCGCCGTAGTCCGAGCGGTGGTAGAGCACGGCGACGGACTGGCCGGCGTGGCTCCAGAGGAAGGCGGCTGGGACGTCTGGTGGGGTGCTGGCGGGGTTGACGCCGATATCCAGCAGGCGGACGCCGTTGCTGGCGAGGGCGGAGGCGAGGCCGCGTGTGTGGCCGGGAACGTCGGTCATCTTGCCGGCAATGGTGGTCTTGCCGAATCGGGCGTCGAGGGTGCGCGAGAGGCTGAAGCAGCCGTCGACCATGGAGCGATCGAAGAGCTCGGTCTGCCAACTGAAGGGAAGGGCGTGCCAGGCGACGTCGCCATCGGCAACGGCCTTCTCCATGGCGGTGCGCTCGGCGGCGGAGGCCTGCTCGAGGTACTCGTAAAGCAGCCAGGAGCCGGTGGTCCAAACATAGCGATCACCCTTGCGCTCGCGCTGCTGGGCGGCTGTAGCCATGGCCGTGGGGTAGTACTGCTTGAAGTAGGTCTGCATGACCTTGGCCTGGGTGTCGGTGAAGCCGACATCGAGGTGGCACTTGAAGATGACGAAGACACGCTTCACGCTGGGGTTTGGCTCGGCGGTGGCTGGGGGCGCCTGTAGCAGAGCAGCGGCAGCGGCGGGCGAAAGGCCGAAGCTAGCGGCCAGCAGTGAGGCAAGTTGGAGCAGGTCTCTACGTGTCATGCGAGAGGGGTCCTTGGGGTATTAGGCGCGCTGGATTTTGCTGCGAACGTCGCCGAAGGGCGCGAGGGTGTCGTCGGCGATCTCTGTGTCGGTGATGATGATGTCGCACAGGCTGAGCGGGCCGATGTGCCACTCCGCCACTACGCCGAACTTGCTGCGGTCGACGACGGCGATGCACCGCTTGGCCTGGGTGACCATGACGCGATTTACGGCGGCTTCATCGGGGCTGCGGCAGGTGAGACCGGCCTGGGCGTCGATGCCGTCAGCGCCGATAAAGGCGATGTCGACGAATGCCTGGCGGAGCGATTCGATGGCGGTTGGGCCGACGAGCGAGAACCAGTCGCCGCGCAGATGGCCACCGGTGACGAAGACTTCCACGTCTTTTCGCTTGGAAAGCTCCATGGCAATGTTGACGGTGTTGGTGATGACCTTGAGGTTGTACTCGTAGGGCAGGGAGCGCACGACCTCGGCCGTGGTGGTGCCAGCGGTGAGCGAGATGGTGTTGCCGGGCTGGATGAGCTCGGCGGCCATGCGGCCGATGCGACGTTTCTCGTCCACCTGGCGACCGACAAGATCCTGGAAGGAGGAGCTGGTGCGGAACGGCTCATAGAAGAGCGGCTCGATTGAGATGGCGCCGCCGCGCGTGCGGCGCAGCAGGCCGCGGCCTTCAAGCTCCTGAAGGTCGCGCCGGATAGTGGCAAGCGAGGCGCCGTAGCGGGCGCACAATTCTTCGATGGTGATGGAACCGCCCTGTTGGAGGTCGCGAAGGATCGCCTTAAGACGAGCTGCTTGTCGCTCGGAACGGTCGGACATGGTCCATCAACTCTATACCTCGCCGAGTGGACGCCTGCCGTGAGACCAGGGCGAGGTAGACCCGCGCGTAGAGCGGCGAGCCGGGTGTGCGGCGCGGGTGACAGCGTAGATCTGAATGCGTCCAGAGAACTGTAGCGGCCGCATGGTTGAGGCAACATCTGTCACCTTTCCAGGACGTTGATCGAGGCTGCAACCGACGCAGGCGTTGGGGTTGGCGTTGTTAAACGTGTTGTAGGCTTCGGCCCTGAGCTGGAGGTTGAGTTGCTTGTGCAGGGTGCACTGCTTGTTGAGCGCGAGATCGGGGCGGCGGAACGCGCTGTTGGTGACACTGTTGGCGGTGAGAGGGGCCAAGGGTGCGCGGCGCCCTCGTTGGTATCTGTGACTACAACGGTTGCGGACGGAACCTCGGCGCCAGAAGCATCGGTGACAACGCCGTAGATGGAGCCGTAGACCGCCTGGCCCCGGGCAATGGGCGACAGCAACAGCGCGGACGCGCACAGCAGAAGGGAGAGGGACCGGGGAAGAGACATCGGAGACACGCTCCTGGGGAAGCACGTTCAAGGTAGCCCGACTTAAAAGCCTCTGTGCTCGGCAGCCGAGGAAAGGCATCAACGCCGCGATGCTTTGCTTCTTAAGTGTAATTCAGCTGTGAGCGATTGGCGGTAAATCAATCACGGTGGAGTTCGGAGCAGGGGGCGGCTGGCGGAAGAGCGAGGTGCCTGGTGAGGTGGTCCGCGTCCCATGATCGTTTTTATGGGCTGATTTCTCGGAATAGCTCCTCTATCTCTAGCTTCGCCGCCTCCGGTTGAAGGGGGTGGCAGGCGGCATCGACATGTCAGCGAGGAGCGAGATGCGGCAGAGCACTGGGCGCGCGTTGCTGCGAGGGGGGCGGGACGACAGAATTGTGTTGACTGCTTTGCAGGCGAGAAAGGAGTATCACAGGTAAATAAAGATCATGTGGACTCTGCCGCCTGCCCTTTCTGGGCCGCGAGGTGTTTGCTTTGATCCGTTCCGCCGCTGGAGGCTTCATGAATCACCGCATCGTCCCCGCTGTTTCCCGTGTCGTGCTGGTCAGCACGGCCGCCGCGCTGTTTGGTCTGGGGGCGCCGGTCGCCCTGGCCCAGGTTGACCAGGGCGCGATCACGGGCACCGTGCGGGATCCGCAGGACAACGTGGTAGTGGGCGCGACGGTGACTGTGGTGAACACCGCGACCAACTTCTCGCTCACACGGCAGACCGGCAAATCTGGCACGTACACCTTTACGCCAATCAAGATCGGCACCTACACCGTGACGGTCACGGCGCCGGGCTTCCAGACGGTGGTGCAGGAGAATATTCACGTTTCCGTAGAGCAGACGATCAGCGTGAACACGAACCTTCGCCCGGGCGAGGTTTCTGAGTCTGTTACCGTTACGTCACAGCCGGAGTTACAGACAGAAGACGCGTCCACGGGCCAGATCTTTACAGCGAAGACGATTGATGACACGCCGCTGAACGGTCGCAACTACGTCTTTATCGCGCAGCTGACGACGGGTGTTGCGGCGCCGAACCAGGGCTTTCGGCAGGTGGCCGGATCGGGCGACTTCACATCGAACGGCGGCCGGGTGTCGCAGAACAACTTCGTGCTGGATGGCGTAGACAACAACTCCAACATGCAGGACTTTCTGAACGGCGCCACCTATGCGGTGCGGCCGCCACCGGATGCGCTGGCGGAGTTCAAGGTGGAAAGCAGCGATTACAGCGCGGAGCTTGGTCGATCGACGGGCGCTGCCATTAATGCGTCCATCAAGTCGGGCAGCAATGCGTTTCACGGCTCGCTTTGGGAGTATCTCGAGAACGATCGGATGAATGCCTCGGACTACTTCAACCGGGCGGGGCGCACAGCGTACCACCAGAATCTGTTTGGTGCGACGATTGGTGGCCCGATCGTGCGCGATAAGCTCTTCTTCTTTGCGGATGCGCAGGGCGACCGCATCTCCGCCTACAACCCGCCGCAGCAGAACTACACCGTGCCCACGGCTGCGATGCGCACGGGCGACTTCACAGAGATGCTGGATCCAGCCAACACCGCGGGCCGCGGCTCAGTTGCTCTCTTTCTTCCCGGTGGTGATCCGACCACCGCTGACGGTACCGCCGTGCCTGTTGCGACCCATCGTTACCTGACCTGTAACGGCGTTCGCAATGTGGTCTGTCCTAACCAGATCAGCCCGGTGGCGCAAAGTGTGCTGAACCTGTACCCGCTGCCGAATCAGGGAGGACCGCACCAAACCTTTAACAATTACACGGTGCCTGCCACGGCGACGACTACCAATACGACACAGTACGACCTCCGCGTGGACTACAACTTCTCCTCGCACGATCAGATGTTTGGCCGCTATAGCTACTCGAACACACCGACGACCTTTACCGCGCCATTTGGCCTGCTGGACGGTGGCGGGTTCGGCTCCACGGGGCAAAACTCCAACTACGCCAAAAGTGGTGTTTTCAGCGAAACACACATCTTCAATCCGACGCTGTCGAACGAGTTTCGCGTCGGCTATAACTGGCTGCATGCGTCCTACCTGCAACCCGGTGCCACGACCAACATCGCGCAGCAGCTTGGGCTGGGTGGTATTCCGACGGGCAATAACCTTGGTGGCCTGCCCCAGACCAACTTCGGCGACTCCCAGAGTGGGAACGACGCTGCATCGCAGATTGGGACGGCCGGTTATTTGCCATCAGATGAGTTACAAAATGTGCTGCAGATTATCGACAATGTGAACAAGTCGCTGGGACGGCACAGCCTCCGGCTCGGGATCAACTTTCAGCATGTGCGGTTCTATGGCCTGCAGCCGCCGAATGGCATTGGCTATCAGAACTTCAACGGCACGTACACCCGCAACCCTGCGGACTCGCAGTCGGTCACCGGGTCCGGCGTTGCCGAATATTTGATGAACCAGATGAACAACTCCGGCCTGAGCACGGTGACACCGTTTACTGACTTGCGCTGGTACTACGCCGCGTACGCGCAGGATGATTGGAAGGTCACGCCCCGCCTGACGGTGAACCTTGGGCTGCGGTGGGAGTACACGCAGCCGATCCGCGAACTGCACAACCAGCAGGCCAACTTCTTTGGCACGTATGGCGGCTTTAACCAGGGCACGGGCACCTTGCTGATCCCGCAGGAGCAGCGCAATTACCCGATCGCTGCCACGCTGGCCAGCACCCTGGCTGCGGACTACATCGGCATCCAGTACACCAACAACGACTACCTGGTGAATGCTTACAAGCTGAACTTCGCCCCGCGTGTTGGCTTGTCGTACCGGCTGGATGACCGCACCGTGATTCGGGCGGGCGGTGGTTTGTTTTACGGCGGTCTGGAGAACGTAGGGCTGGGCCTGAATCTGGCCAACAACGCGCCTTTTTTTGTGAACTCGCAGTTCATTCCGACTCCGAGCGTGTGTCAGAACATTCTTGGCGCGGTGACCTGCCCCACCAATGGCCAGACGTTGGAGACGGGCTTTGGGGCGGCAGCAACAAGCCCGGCGGCACTAGCATCTGCGGCGGGGATCGGCACGATCTACGCGCAAGACCAGAACCTGAAGACCGCGTTCACGACGGCCTACAACGTATCGTTCCAGCACTCGATTACCAACACGATGAGCTTCACGGTGAGCTACCAGGGCAATCAGAGCCGTCACCTTCGTGCTTCGTACAACGCCAATACGTATGCGGGCTATGTGCCGTCACGGAATGTGAGCGGACAGGACTACCAGCCGTTCCGCGACTTTAGCATCGTGAATGTTTCGAGTGCCGGCATTGCACGGTACGACTCGCTTCAGGCCAAGCTCGACAAGCGGTACGCGCATGGCCTGTATTTCCTAGGGGGCTACACGTGGGCCCACTGCCTGGATGATGCGTTTGGACCTATCGGGCAGTCGCAGCAGGGTGGCTATCGCAACGTGAACCTGCTGGGGCTCCGGTATGACTATGGCGCGTGTACGCAGGATGTGCGGAACCGTGTGACGCTGAACGGGCAGTATGAGCTGCCGGTCGGCCGCGGGCACCGTTTCCTAAATCATGGTGGAATCACGGACGCCGCACTCGGCGGGTGGAAGACCTCGCTGATCTTTCAGGCGCAGAGCGGTAACCCGGTGTTTATCACCTCTTCCAACCAGGGCAGCAGCTATCCATTCCGCGGCGGCGATCCGTTTGCGCCGGGTGGTGCGGTGAACCCGATGACCGGGCTGGCGCTAGACCCGACGCAGGCACAGTTCGCCTGCGCGAGCCGCACACGCACGCTGACGCAGTGGTTCAACCCCTGTGCGTTTCATAATCCGCCGGCGGTGACGCTGGGCGGCACAGACTCAACGCAGAACCTGATCAACGCAGAGCAGGCCGGGCTGGTGCCCTCGGGGCCGCGCGGGCGGCAGTCGATTGTAGGACCGGGCTTCAACCGTGTGGACGTGTCGCTATTTAAGAGCTTTGCGATTCCGTTTCACGAGAGCTCGCTGCAGCTGCGGGCGGACGGCTTTAACGTGCTCAACCACCCCTCCTTCGGCAACCCTGGATCGGGCCTGACTGGAGCGACGGGCCAGGCAATTACAACGACGCGCTTTAGTGGCATCACGCCGGATGCGCGGGTGTTGCAGGTGGCGGCGCGGTTTAGCTTTTAACGCCTCCCGGCGTCTGTGGCCCTTGCTTCGGCGAGGGCCTTCTTTTTTGGGTTGAGCAGCCGTGGCTGTGCCCCCCCCCTCCCCCCCATTTGTGTGCAAAATCTTCTAGGGAAAGGGCTTAAGTCTGGACCTCGGTTGGCCGGGGTGCAGGCTTGCGGACGCTTCGGGCGGCGGGGGGTGGAGTGCTGCCGCGGGGCATGTGGGCTGTGATGCGGGGAGGGCTGGAGAAGTGTAGGGGGTGGAGATGGGGAGGTGCGCCATCGGCGGGAGGCGCTGCTGTTTACCAGCTTGACAACGGGGAGGGGCGCGCAGAGGATGGGTGCGCTCCCGGGCCCAACTTCTTCTTCTGAATGGTGACTTGCTATGCGATTCCTTGTGAACGCTTTTTCTGCCGTTTTGCTGCTGCCGCCGATGGTGGCGCATGCCGACCAGTTCGTCTACGCGGGTTCGTCCCTGGAGCCAGGGAATATTTACAACTTCACGTATATCTCCGACCACAGAATTGTGACGACCGAGAGCTTCACGCCGCTCACCTGCATGGCACAAGGGCAGACTTGCAACACCGGAACAATCGAACCAAAGGTGCCGAACGCCGAATTCAGCGAGGCATCCGTCTCCGTTGGAACATTTCAGTCAGGTGGCGGCACTAGCGAGCTCGACCCTCGCTTCTTCCTGACCGGGCAAGGCTATGAGCAGATCTACGGCTCGAGAGTTGCATTGCTCCCAATCCCCGACTCGGTTCAGTATCTCTACGACTTCTACTCGGGTGATTTCAACTACTTCACCCTGTACGCCCCGGCGCTGATCACCTCCCGTTCTACGTTCAATGACGCAGACGGAGGCACGTTTACCATAGATCCAGTGCGGGGCGAAATCTTCGGCTCAGGGGACTATGCCCTGGATGGCCTTAACCTGACCGGCCTACCCCCGAGCTTCCTCCAGCCGGGTTTCAACCAATTCGCCCTTCCGGACACCGCCCCTTACGACTATCCCAGTCTTCTCGTGGTTGGGCGTGGCGGCTCGGAAACGGTGACGCCGGAGCCTTCGAGCCTCCTGCTGCTGGGGAGCGGGGTGGGTGGACTGGCGATGCTGGTGCGGCGGCGACGCTCATAGGAATGGGTTAGCTTGCAAGCTGACGAGCAGCGCCGAAACAGACTGTATTTTAACTTCCCAAGTGAAAGGTCGTCCACGATGAAGGTATGTGCTCGAATGTTGCTATCGCTGTTGCTGGTGTCGCCAGTTGTGGCCCGCGCTGATCAGTGGCTCTACGCCGGCTCGAGCGCGAATCCTCAGTACCCTTACAACTACACCTACATCTCTGATCACCGCGTTGTGGATGAGGAGTACGGCAAGCCGCTCACGTGTTCCGCAGAGGGACGGCCCTGCAACTCGGTGTTTTTTTACCCGAACAACATCAATCCGCCCTCGGCGGATGGGTCCATCAGCGTGTACGGGCCGAGTGGGAACTCCGGAGGGTTAAGCGGGATAGACCGCCGCTTTCTGCTGACTCAGACCGGCTTCTACCCTCAGTACGATAATTTGCTCGCCATTGTGGACCTCCCGGATACCGTGCGCTATTTGTATAGCTTCGAGTACTTTAACTATTTCGAGGATGGTGACTCCGGCTATGAATTCAGCTTCACGAGTTCGGAGCTGATTACATCGAAGACGACACTCTCGAACGCGTTTTGTCAGGGTCCATTCCTGCCGTGTGCGCCAGATTCTTCCGTCACAATAGATCCGATCGCGGGAACCATTGTGGGGTCCGGCAATCTCCAAGGGCTGGATCTGAGCGGGCTGCCAAGCAGCTTCTTTCAGCAGGGCCTCAACCAGACAGACTATTCTCCGTACAACATCTCTGGACCGGTGCTGCTGGTTGCCGGGCGTGGTGGGGCAGAGACAGTGACGCCGGAGCCATCCAGCCTGTTGCTGCTAGGGACTGGCGTGAGTGCGGCGGCGGCGCTGGTACGACGGCGACAACGGGCGTTGTAGCGGTTAGGCCGAGCAGGTCCGTGGGGCGGGTCACCTATCCGGGCGGCCCGCTGTCTTTGGCTCGGCTACCCGCTCGGGCACTCGTCGAAAGACCCGGTTGAAGATCTCGTGGGCGAGGTCGACGGACTCGTTGATGGCGGTGAGGGTGGGGATGACGCGGGTGTTGACCTGACGCTCGCGGGCGAGGCGCACGCCGGCGATCATGCAGGCGCCGAGGTAGATGATGGTGCGGTTGGGGCGGGGGATGTTGGCGTCTGGGTCGTACACCCCTTCAGGGTAGGCGAAGAAAGGGTGAATATCCTGGAATCTTCGGTCACCTACGGTGGGGTAATTCGAGGAGAAGGGGCACCAGCGGCTAGGTTGATGGTGGCATGGGGCGGGACATTTGTGAGGACGATGTTGCGGAGCTACTGGCGATCCAACTGGCCACTGAAGGTATCCGTGAGGCAAGGGTCAAGCGAAAGGATCAGGCGACCATCGTTGAGGGTCAGGTGGTTGACGGCGAGGTCTGCCACTGCCGAGATGCCGGTGCTGCCCTGGGCGTAGACGGCGGTGGCGCCATCGAGACGTGTGCCGGCGATAGAGCCTGTGAAGCCGACGGTCACGGAGCAGAGGCCTTTGCTGAGACTGACCCTGGCGTTGAATGGGAAGTAGCCGCTTTGATCTGGAATGGAGCTTTGCTGGAGCTGGATCTGTGTAGGGGTGGGGATGCCGGCTGAGGAGAGGAGGGTGCCGGTGAAGGTGCCGGAGAAGGAGGGAATGCGGATGAGGCTGACGGGTCTGGGCGGGGAGGAGCAGCCAAGCGCTGCAAGATTCAGGGTTCCGGGGGACGACGTGGCGAGGGGGGTGGCGAGGGTTGCGGTGAGGACGGGCGGGCTGCCTGTGGGCGAGGAGAGACCTAGTTGAAGCATGCCGGTGGAGTTGACCGTACCGAGCAGCTTAATGGTGTCGGCGGGGCGTAGCGCGAGACACCGGTTCACCTCGTCGTCAGCGCCAAAGTGAAGGGGAGCCTGAAGCTGCTGGCCGGGGGATTGGATGAAGGCGGCGGTGAGCAGAGGCGGGGCATCCGGCGAGTTGGCGGGGACAACGATCCAATTGCCGGAGAGGTCTTCGGAGGGGGCAGAGATCGAGGCCGGGTAGAAGACGTTATTGCAGCCTGAGAGGGTGAGGCAGAGGGCAACGAGCACAAGTGTATGGGCGCCTGAGTGGGTACGCTGAGGAGAGGTTACGGCGTTGAGCAAAGAGGTTTGCAAGGTTCGGAGTGGGCTCGCCAGGTTGTGAGACGGATCAGAGGTGTTTTGGTCGAGTATAGGCTGACGGGCGATGCAGCTTGCTGTACACAACTTGTCACATTCGAGATCGAGGGGAAAAGATCGACCGCGGATCGGAATGGCTGAGTGATAGTTCCAATTCCTCTGTCTTGCCGCCTAGTGCACGACCAGCTCGCTTGCACGGCAGCCGGCGGTCGGTGTGAGACTTCGCAGAGCTTCGAGCGCCCAGGAGCGCTCAGCATGAACAGCTGAGCCGACACCAGAGAGAGTGGCATAGATCGCGAGTGACGGCCATACGAACCAGCAGTGCAGCCAGTGGAGTTCACCATCGAGCCGTTGAGCGAGGGCCTGATCAACCTCTGTGTCGGCACGAAGTTGTTCTGAAAGGATCGCCCAGTCTCCAGGAGTTCGGACGATCGTGTTGTTCAGACGATCCGCCGCCGAGACTTGCTCGCCTTCTCGACGCCGGTAGCTACTCAACTGGAGGAGTAGTGATGCATCTCTCCAGAGACTGCACACGCGATCGTCCATGTTTGTCGTGATGTCTTGCGGGATCTGGAGTTCGTAGCTGCAGGTTGGGCGGAGGAGCATTGCTAGTCGCGGGTGAAGTGGGTGCTGGTGCGGTCCTGGTGGCGGGCGAGGGCGAGGGTGATGAGGCGGTCGAGGAGGTCGGCGAAGGGGAGGTTGGTGGCTTCCCAGAGTTTGGGGTACATGGAGATGGCGGTGAAGCCGGGGAGGGTGTTGATCTCGTTGAGGACGATCTCCCAGTTCTCGGGCTTGCTGGCCTTCTTTTTGCTGGCTTTGCGGGGTGGGGCGAGGAGGAAGTCGACGCGGGCGAGGCCGGCGCAGTCGCAGGCCTGGAAGGCGGCGATGGCCATTTTGCGGATGCGTTTGGCGATGGCGGGGGGGAGGTCGGCGGGGATGTGGGGGGTGGAGGTGTCGGAGAGGTATTTGGCGGCGTAGTCGTAGAACTCGGCGCCGGGGACGATTTCGCCGACGACGGAGGCTTCGGGTGTGTCGTTGCCGAGGACGGCGACTTCGAGCTCGCGGGGCTTGGCGGAGGGGCCGCCGACGCCTTCTTCGATGATGAGTTTGCGGTCAAAGGACGCGGCGAGGTCCATGGCGGCGGCGAGCTCGGAGCGGTCGTGGACCTTGGAGATGCCGACGGAGGAGCCGAGGTTTGCGGGCTTGACGAAGAGGGGGTAGCGGAGGTGTTTCTCGATTTGTTTGGTGAGCCGTTTGGGGTCGGCGTGCCAGTCGGCGCGGACGGCGGCGAGGAAGGGGGTTTGGGGGAGGCCGTGGGCGGCGAAGATCTGCTTCATGATGACCTTGTCCATGCCGGCGGCGGAGCCGAGGACGCCGGAGCCGACGTAGGGGAGGCCGGCGAGCTCAAGCAGGCCCTGGATGGTGCCGTCTTCGCCGAAGGTGCCGTGGAGGACGGGGAAGACGAGGTCGAGCGCGGGGGCGTTGGGGAGGGGGAGGACGGAGGGCTCGGCGCTGCTGGGCGGGGAGGCCTTGGCGGGGAGGGCGGGGGCGGGGGTGCCGGCGAGGAGGTGCTGCGCGGGGGCGCCGGTGAGCCATTGACCGGACTTGGTGATGCCGATGGGGATGACGTCGTACTTCCCGGGGTCGAGGGCGCGGAGGATGGAGGCGGCGGAGAGGAGGGAGACCTCGTGCTCGCCGGAGCGGCCGCCGAAGAGGACGCCGATGCGGAGGCGGTGGGTGGGCTGGGAGTTGGGCTGGGGGTTGGGCTGGAGGGCGGCCTGGGGAGCGGACTTTGGCGTGGGCCGGGCCTGGGGCGTGGGCTGTCGTTGTGGTGCGGATTTGGCGGGTGCGGCTTTGCGGGTATTTGCCGCGGGTTCTGGCCTGGCCGCCGTTGGCCGCTGGGGCCTGGTTGGGGTGGAGCGGGGCGGGGTGGCGGCGGGCTTGCGTTTGGAGGAAGGCACGGCCCTAGTGTCTGACAGGGAGGTGTGAGTTTGGGGGTGGTTTTGGCGAGGAGTGAATCTGGAGTGGTTCGGGGTAGGGGTGGATGGGGGCGGTGAGTCGGAGGTGGGCAGCGCAACATCGGATAGGGACGGAGGATGATGATGGCGAGCTTGATGGATGGATTGCAGGTGGGGGAGTTGCGGGTGCCGAACCGGGTGTGGATGGCACCGTTGACGCGGCTGCGAGGGACGGTGGATAACGTGCCCACGGACGTAATGGTGGAGTACTACCGGCAGCGGGCCGGGGCGGGGCTGATCATCAGCGAGGGCACGCCGGTGACGCCGATGGGTGTGGGGTATACGCAGGTGCCGGGTATCTGGAGCGACGAGCAGGTGGAGCGGTGGCGGCCGGTGACGCGGGCGGTGCATGAGGCGGGTGGGCGGATCTTTCAGCAGATATGGCATGTGGGACGGATCTCGGACCCGGTGTTTCTGCATGGGGAGCTGCCGGTGGCGCCGAGCGCGGTGGCGGCAAGCGGGCACGTTTCGTTGATCCGGCCGGAGAAGGCATTCGTGGTGCCGCGGGCGCTGGAGACGCGCGAGGTGAAGGGTGTAGTGGAGCAGTTCCGGCAGGGCGCGGAGAATGCGCAGCGGGCGGGCTTTGACGGGGTGGAGATCCATGGAGCGAACGGGTACCTGCTGGACCAGTTTCTGCAGAGCGGGACGAACCAGCGGACGGACGAGTACGGGGGATCGGTGGAGAACCGCGCGCGGCTGATGCTAGAGGTGGCGGACGCGGCTGCGAGTGTGTGGGGCGCGGGACGGGTGGGGATGCACCTGGCGCCTCGGTGCGACACGCACGGGATCTCGGACGCGAACCCGCGTGAGACGTTTGGGTATGTGGCGCGGGAGCTGGGCAAACGCGGGCTGGCCTTCTTGATGGCGCGCGAGCATAAGGCGGCGGACTGGATTGGGCCGGAGCTGAAGCGGGAGTTTGGCGGCGTGTATGTGGCGAACGAGGGCTTCACGCGGGAGTCGGCCGAGGCGGTGCTGGCGGCCGGCGAGGCGGACGCGGTGGCGTGGGGCAAGCTGTTTATCGCGAACGGGGACCTGGTGGAGCGTTTTCGGACAGGGGCGGAGTTGAATGAGCCGGTGCCCTCGACGTTTTATGCGCATGGAGCGGAGGGGTATACGGACTACCCGCTGCTGCAAGGGGCAGTTGCGGCGGTCTAGCGCGATACGAAGGAAGCGATGGAAGGGGAAGGAGTGGCTGCGAGGCTGCCCCTTCCCCTTTCGCTTTGCTGCGGCGGTTTCTTTGCTGCGGCGCTAAAGACTAGGCAGAAGTTGCCGATACAAGGGGCATGAGAGAGCTGATGCCTGTTGTGGGAGATGTTGCCGCGGAGAGTTCGAACGCGGTGTTGCTTAGTGCTTTAGAGGATCCGGCGCCGGGCCGGGTGTTGGGAGTGCACCGGGACAGGCGCGCCGGGATGTCGACGGTGGTGCATGCATCGCGGGTGCTGGCGCACGCGGCGGAGCACCTGGTGCGGCAGCAGATGACGGGCCGTGGTGGACCGGCGGTTCGGGAGGCGATCGGCGTGTTGTGCGACGCAGGCGAGCGACTGTTGGAGCTCGAGCGGAGAGCGGAGGGCCGAGCTGATATGGCGGTGTGGATGCGTGGCGCGCAGGCATCACGGGCGAAGGTGTCTCACGGCTGGAAGTGAGTGGCGGGCTACTGGGTTGTGCCGGTGGTGAAGAGGGTGTCGGCGTGGCCGCTGAGGACGCGATAGAGGGCGAACTGGCGGCTGCCCTGCTCCCGAAGTTCGAAGAGCAGGGAGGCGCGGTTCGAGGCTTCGATGTCAACGGGGCCGACCAGTCGCATCCAGGGGACGCGATCGAGGTGGGCGGAGTCCGTGACGGAGCTGAAGGCGATCTGGAGGTGGCCGAAGGTGTCCTGCTGGGCGATCAGGGTGACGTAGCGAACTGGACCTTCGATTGCGGGATTGGCCGAGGGGGATGGAGCTGCGGCGGTGATGGTGGAGCTGGCCGAGGTGGAGGAGCGGCTGGTTGCGGAAGGAGTAATGAAGTCGGGTTTGCTGGCCGCGGCTGCCGAGGGCGCGGGTGACAGCGCGGTTGCGGCAGGAGAGGAGGTATGGGCGGTGAAGACAAAGGTTGGCACGGCGCCGTAGCTGAGGGTGTAGGCGTGAACTTCTTCGTCGTCGAGTGGGAGTGAGGCCAAGGAGTTGGCTTGGGCGGCGGCTTTTCGGGAGGCGGCGGCAGCGCGGCGGCGGGCAGCCGGGGTTGTGGCGCGGGAGGTTGTGTTGCGGGCGGATGCGGCGCTGTTGCCCTGGGCAGGGGTGAAGGAAGGGCCGGCGGTGGGCGAGACAGGAGCGCCTTCGGCGTCGTTCTGGCCGACCAGGCGACCGGAGCGGGGTGCGCCGGGCGCAAGCGGAGCGAGGGGAGTGTAGGCGGCGAGCCGGGCGCGGGCGATCCCTTCAAGCTGAGCTGTGATGGATTTCTTCTCGGTTTCGTCGGTCCAGGGGTGGGTGAAGTCGTGTTCGGGGCGGTTGGCGGCGTCAGAGACGGCGACGAGTTGATGGAGGTCTGGGGGCAGGCCGGCGAGCTTCGCGAGGTCCGCCGGGTTGGTGGAGTCGGCCGGTTCGCTGCTGGCGGGGGTGCCGCGATGAAGGAGGGGGCGGTCGGGATCGTCAGCAATCGCGCTAGTGGAGCGTTGCTGGGAGTCGTTCCCGGAGGCGGGCGGGTTGTCGGGGGGTGGATTAACGGGATGGCGCTTGAGGGAGGGGCGGTCGGGATCGTCGGGTGGGGTGGCGGAGGGATCGGGCTGCGTGGTGGCGGGGGGCTGCTTGCCGGAGTTGGTGGTGGAGCGGCGGCGAAGGGTGGGGCGGTCGGGGTCGGGAGAGTTTTCGGTGCGGTTGTTGTCTTTGTCGCTGTCGGGTGTGGTGATGGGAGCGGGGGGGATGTCGTCCTTGGAGCTCGAGATGGAGCTCAGGGTGCGGGAGGCGCGGAGTTTGGGAGTCGGGAGGGCGGCCTCGCGGGTGACGGTGCCGAAGCCCCACCAGCCGTCGACGTTGCCGATGGCGGCGTCGGGCTGCTTGCTGGCGGAGCGAAGGTCGAGCAGACCCTGGGGGAGACCGGCCTGCTGGAGGACGTACTGGTTGCCGGGGAGGAGGGCGAAGGGAATGGGCTGCGGCTGGAAGATGGAGGCGTCTTCGAGTTCGCCGTTGATGAAGAGCGTGACAGGGATGAGGCGGGCGGCGGTGGGTTTGGTGAGATCGCCGGTCCACTCGTAGACGCCGACGGCGCGGACGACGGTCTCGGCCTTCTGGACCTTGTGGGTCTGGGCGAGGGAGGGAAGCGGTGCCAGCAGGGTGCAGGCGACGGCGAGATGGCGGAGGCGCAGAAGGACGGGGGGGCGCATGGCTCTACGGGTTAGACGCGGTTGCGGGGAGGGAGTTCCGGGGTGGCGTGGTCGCTGGTGGCTGATTCGTAATCAGGTGTCCTAGAGGCTGCTTCGGGACTGTTGAAGATCGTCCGGGGGGTTGTCTGGTCTCGCGGGTGAGGCCGGGACTGGGCTGGGTAGGATGGGGGCATGAGCGAGGCGGGCAAAGGGGCAGGGCGGCTTCTGGAGGTGGAGGATCTGCGGGTGGTGCTGGGTGGACGTGCGGTGGTGGACGGGGTGTCGTTCTCGGTGGGCGAGGGAGAGACAGTGGGGCTGGTGGGGGAGTCGGGGTCGGGGAAGTCGGTGACGTCACTGGCGCTGATGGGGCTTCTGCCGGCGGAGGCGCGGGTGGAGGGGCGGGTGCGGTTCGGCGGGCGGGATGTGTTGGTGATGGACGCGCGGGAGCGGCGGTCGCTGCGCGGGCGGGAGATGGCGATGGTGTTTCAGGAGCCGATGTCCGCGCTGAACCCGGTGATGCGAGTGGGCGAGCAGGTGGCGGAAGGAGTGCGGGCGCATGGGCGCGGGCTGGGGCGGGCAGCGGTGCGCGAGAGGGTATTGGGGGCGCTGGAGGAGGTTGGGCTGCCGGATGCAGAGCGGCGGATGCGGGACTACCCGCACCAGTTTTCTGGCGGGCAGCGGCAGCGGATTGTGATTGCGATGGCGCTGGTGAACCGGCCGCGGCTCGTGATTGCGGACGAGCCGACGACGGCGCTGGATGTGACGGTGCAGGCGCAGATTCTGGCCCTGCTGCGGGAGCTGCGCGAGGCGCACGGGATGGGGATGCTGTTTATCTCGCATGATCTGCCGGTGGTGGCGGCGGTGGCGAGCCGGGTGGTGGTGATGCGGGGCGGGCGCGTGGTGGAGCAGGGAGCGACGGCGGAGGTGCTGCGGCGACCGCAGGAGGAATACACACGACAGCTGCTGCTCTCCGTGCCGACGATGCGGACGGATCGAGGGCGGCCTCTGGCGACGCCGATGCTCTAAGGCGAGGCGGGGTGAACGGGGCCGAGCGGCCTGTTGGAGTGCACCTCTGAGGGTCACCACCGGTGAGGGGTGATTAGTAACCTGATTCGATCGCACACAACCCTTGTAGTAGATTGCGTCTCTCACGAAGAGAAGATTGCGCGCGGCGGGCTGCAGGTGCTGAACCGAAGGCAGACCGCGCGAACGAACAGACTGCCCGGGCCGGGCCGAATCGCAGCGCGGAGTGTGGCGCATGTGGTCGGGATCGGGGGCGGCAACCGGCACGCATGGCGTCGCAAGGAGCACTGCAGACTATGTACATTCTCTGGTGGATTATCGTGGGTCTGATTGCTGGTTTCATCACGGGCAAGCTGATGAAGGGAAGCGGCTTTGGCGCGTTGATGGACATTGTGATCGGCATTGTGGGCGCGATCATTGGTGGCTTCATCATGCGGGCCGTTGGGTTCTCGGGACAGGGCGGCCTGCTGTACACGATCCTGGTTGCGGTAGTCGGGGCAGTGATCCTGACGTTCCTGATCCGCCTGGTGACCGGGAACAAGACCGCAAATTTGTAACCGCAAACGACGCCATGTAAGTGGTGATGGCCCGGGATGCCCCGTTGATTTCGTCAACATGGGTTTCCCGGGCCGTCGTTGTTTGGGGCCCAGCCCTAGCTAACGGCGCGGCCTGTCAGCATCGGAGTAAGAGTGACCGCTGCCTGCGGTCGAGGAGTTGCACCGATGGCGACGAAGCCGACAGATCTGTACACAATGCAGGACCCGACCAAGCAGTACCCGCAGCCGAAGTTTGATCATCAGCCGCAGCCGGTACCGGGGCTGGATAAGGACATGGACCCGAAGGCGGACCATGGTGAGACAAGCTATAAGGGCAACGGACGGCTGCCGCAGCGCAAGGCACTGGTGACGGGTGGGGACTCAGGGATTGGGCGCGCGGCCGCGATTGCGTATGCACGGGAAGGCGCGGATGTGGCGATCAACTACCTGCCGAGTGAAGAGGAAGACGCCAAAGAGGTGATTGCGCTGATCGAGGCGGAAGGCCGCAAGGCGGTGGCGATCCCGGGCGATCTGAGCGATGAGGCGTTCTGCCAGCGGCTGGTGAAGGAGGCCCACGAGAAGCTGGGCGGGCTAGACATTCTGGCCGCGGTGGCGGGCAAGCAGCACGCGGTGGAGAAGATCAAGGACGTAACGACGGAGCAGATGGAGCAGACCTACCGGGTGAATGTGTTTGCGCTGTTCTGGCTGTGCAAGGCGGCGCTGCCGCTGATGCCGCCGGGTGCGGCCATTGTGACGACGGCGTCGATCCAGGCGACGGACCCGAGCCAGAGTCTGCTGGACTATGCGCCGACCAAGGCGGCGATCCTGGCATTTACGCGGGCGCTGGCGAAGCAGGTGGCAGAGGACGGGATCCGCGTGAACTGTGTGGCGCCGGGGCCGATCTGGACGCCGCTGCAGGTGAGTGGTGGGCAGCCGGACTCGAAGATCCCGGACTTTGGGTCGAAGACACCGATGAAGCGGCCGGGGCAGCCGGTGGAGCTGGCGCCGTTGTATGTGTTGCTGGCGAGCCAGGAGGCGAGCTATGTGACGGGTGAGGTGTATGGCGCTACGGGTGGATTGGAAGTGGGCTAGGCCTGCCTGCAGGGCGAGAGATGGCGCGACCCCGAGGTGGGTCGCGCCGCTTTGTTTGGGTGTGTGACTTGTTTAGTTACGGGTGCGTTGGCCTGGGTTGGAGCTGACGAGCCGGATTGCCGACGACGGTGGCGCCGGGTGGGACGTCGCGGGTGACAACGGCGCCGGCGCCGATGATGCTGTCGTCGCCAACAGTGATGCCGGGAAGGAGGAGCGCGCCGCCGCCGATCCAGACGTTGCGGCCGACGCGAATGGGTTTGCCGGACTCGAGGCCGGCGGCGCGGATGGCGGGGTCGCGCGGGTGATCGGCCGTAAGGATCTGGACGCCAGGGCCGATCTGGGTGTCGTCGCCGATGTGGATGGTGCAGACGTCGAGCAGGACACAGTTGAAGTTGAGAAAGACGCCGGGGCCGAGGTGGATGTTGGAGCCGTAGTCGCAGAAGAAGGGGGAGCGGATGCCGACCTCACCCGAGGAAGAGCCGAGAAGTTGCTGAAACAAGGCCTGGCGGAGATCGGGCGCGACGGTGCCGTTGAGCTGATGGAGGAGGCCGTGGCAGCGGAGGCGCTCGGCGTGGAGCTCCGGGTCCATGGCGTGGTAGAGCTCGCCGGCGAGCATCCTGGCCTTCTGGGTGGAGGGGATTGCGAGCTCAGGAGGGAGGCTCATGCGTTAGCGGGGAGGAGCCGGAGCGTGGCGGCATCTGGCTTGCCGGAGAAGAAGGTGTCAAGGGCTTTGGCGAAGATCTCCTCGGTGGGGGCGACGGCATGGAAGAGAGTGACGGAGGAGTGGAATTTGAGGTGGTCGGGGTAGCCGAAGATGGTCTCGACTGAGCGGGTGGGGTGATGGAGCACGAGGCTGACGCACTCGCGGAGGCGTGGGCCGAGGGTGGGGTGCGCGAGGAAGGCTACGGCCTCATCCGGGCAGGAGATGGCAAAGCGCTGGGCCGTGGGCGACGAGCCGAGGCCTTTGAGCTGGGGAAAGATGAACCACATCCAGTGCGAGCGCTTTTCACCGGCGGTGAGCTCGGCGTGGACCTGCGGGTAGACGGACTCCTGCGCATCGAGGAAACGCTGAAGGTGGTGGATGTCTGGGGATGACATGACGGCACGCTCCTGAGAGGTGGGATGCCTGCTGCAGCGAGGTGGTGCCCTCGCGGAGGAAGCGTTAGGAGCGAGGGGTGCGGAAGGCTTGTTCGATGCGTTCGACGACAGCGGTGGCGGAGAACTGCTGGACGGAGGCCTGGACCTCTGCGGGGGAGGGGAGGTTGTCTGGGGTGGGGATGGTTGGGTCGGCAACCTGATCGACGATGAGCTGAAGGCGATGGGCGAGGGCGTCGACGTCGGCTATGGGGAAGAGCCAGCCGTTCTTGCCGGGCTGGATCACTTCAGCGGAGCCGGTGCAGTTGCTGGCGACGCAGGGGACGCCGTGATTGCAGGCCTCGATGAGGTTCATGGGGAAGCCTTCGCGGGCGGACGAGGAGATGAGGGCGGTGGCCTCCGGGAGGACGACCCAGGGGTCGCGCTGCCAGCCGAGCCAGTCGATACGGTCCGTGATGCCGAGCTCCTCGGCGAGGGCGTGGAGGCGAGTGCTGTGGTCTTCCTTGCCGGCGGGAGCGGCGCCGACGAGGCGAAGGCGCCAGGGGCCGCGGAGTTTGGCGACGGCGAGGAGGATGTCGTTGACACGCTTGTGATCGTTGAAGTTGAGGCGGCCGACGTAGACGAAGACGGGGGTGGCGGGGCGGGGGATGAGGTTGGCGTGACCGGTGGGGATGGCGTTGTAAATGATGTGGATCTTGTTGGCCTGTGCGGGGAGGGCGGAGCGGAGGTCGTCGGCGATGTGCTGGCTGATGGTGAGGTGGAGGTCGGCAAGGTGGAGTTTGTCGCGGAAGCGGATCTCGTTGAGGGGGAAGTGGAGCCAGGAGGCGATGGGGACGCGGGGGCGGAGGGCAAGTGTGCGGCCGAGGCGCGCCATCTGGATGGTGGAGACGTCGGAGCAGAGGATGGCGGTGGGGCGCCAGGAGCGGATGGCGCGGGTGGCACCGAGGGCGTAGCGGGCGAGGCGGGAGAGGCGAGGCTCGGACGGGCTGCCGATGATGGTGTGGGGGAGGCCTTGGAGCCAGGCGGGGTTGAAGGTGCCGCCAAAGAGGAAGAGATGTGCGGGGATGCCGAGGGAGTCGCACCCGGCGAGGATGTTCTGGATGGCGGACTCCATGCCGCCGGCGCCGGAGACGGTGGGGCAGAAGATGGCAAGGCGCATGGGTGAGGTGGGGAGGTGGGGCATGAGGTCCTTTTGAGGAGATGGGATGCGGAGATCGGCTTCGATGTTCGGCGGCTGGGAGGTTAGCCGCCGTACCAGTGGCGACGCTGGCGTGGATGTTCGGGAAGCGGGACGCGCTCCCGGATAGTCCTGAGCAGATGGTCGGTGTTGTAGGTCATCTCGGGAAGCGTGATGGTGGTGCGGTTGTCTGCGGAGCGAAGGTACCAGGTGCTTTTGCCGGCGGAGCGGCTCTGGTAGCGCTCGACCTGGTGGAGGTCGTTCCAGGCGATCGAGGTGTCGCGACCCAGGAAACTCCGGAGGTGAAGGCCCTCTTCGTCGAGCGACAGGGTACGGGTGAGCAGGGGGATCGCGAGTGGACCGACGACGAGGGCCACGACCAGGGGAAAGGGGCGAATGGAGCGGAAGGAGCCACGGAGCAGGAGGGGAAGATCTGTGGCGAGGACCCAGACGAAGAAGACCAGGGCGAGCAGAACGAATAGGAGGGTGCCGGGGCGAAGGGGGTAGATGAGGACGGGGCCGTCCTGATTGCGGTCGAGGCGGGGTTGGCCGCCGTGGCTGACCAGGTTGGCGAAGAGGCGCAGAAGCGGCTCAAGCAGGAAGTGCATGGGAGGAGGATAGCGGGGAAGGACGGGTTGGTGGGGTGGGTTGGGCGGGAACTCTGGAGCAGGATGGCGGTTGCCGAGGGAACGGGAGGAGTGTTGCGAGCGCGCCGGCAACGGAGGCGGGTTTGAGGATAGGGTGCGTGTTGCCGCGCGACGGTGAGGCGAGGCTTTGTCGATCAATGGGCGCAAGGGGGGAGGGTGGTTGCGGGCCGCAGGGGCTTGCCTGGGCGGCCCGTCGTGGGGCGGACTCGTAGAATGGGGCGACTATGGCGACGCGTGTTCGATCGTTCTCGAAGATCAACCTGGGGCTGCGGATTGGGCCGGTGCGGCCGGATGGATTTCATGGGTTGGCGACGGTGTACCAGACGCTGGGGCTCCATGATGTGGTGACGGTGGAGGCACGACGCGCGCCGACGACGCGGATTGCGCTGCGGTCGGATCATCCGCGGGTGCCGGTGGATGGGCGCAACACGGCGTGGAAGATGGTGGAGCGGGCGCTGGGGGCGATGGGAGTGACGGCCGAGGTCGAGCTGGGGATTGAGAAGCGGCTACCGATCCAGGGGGGGATGGGGGCCGGCAGTGCAAATGCGGCGGCGGCCTTGCTGGGGTTGGAGCGCGAGCTGGGGGAGCGGCTGGACGGGGTGCGGCGGCTGCAGGTAGCGGCGGAGGTGGGGTCGGACGTGCCGCTGTTTCTGTTGGGTGGGTCGGTGCTGGGCCTGGGCAGGGGAGAGCAGGTGGTAGCGCTGCCGGATCTGGCGCGAGAACGGGTGGCGGTGGTGGTGGTGGTGCCGCGGGTGGGGGTGTCAACGCCGATGGCGTTCCGTGAGTGGGATCGGCTTTCCGGGTTGACACCAGGCAACCGCTCCGATACTCTAGACGAGTTGAGCCTTGCCTGTTCCTCCGCGTATGCGGGTTGCAGGCTGGAAGCAACCGGTATTGATCCTTCCGCGGAGATGAATGCGGAGCGCCCTTTGGGGGCGGCAGATGGGGTTGATCTTGCGGGAAGCGCCCTGCTTTCGCTTGTCCACGCCGGGATCGAGAACGACTTCGAGCAAGTCGTCTTTGGGCTTCACCCTTCCCTTCGTGAGATCAAGCAGCAGTTGCTGGGTGCGCAAACGGCGCAGCCGGCGATCTATGCGGCCATGTCCGGCTCCGGGTCAGCTTTATTTGGTCTTTACCGGACCGATGAGGCGGCGACGGAGGCTGAGGAGCGAGTTCGCTCCGTCCACTGCGAGTTTGGAGTGGAGACACGGCGAACGGAGCTGCTTACCCGTGAGCAGATGTGGACGACCTTGTTTCTGTAGATGGCTGACTCGAACCTGGGTGCAGCCGACAGAGAAGGATTGGTTCCACGCTGAGCAACGACCGGAAGCGAAATGGCGCAACAACAGATGCGACGCAGTGTGAGTCGCAGGGTAGACTGGGCTTGCTGTCGACGGGCCGATGGGCGATCGACTAATGGTAGGTCAAGTGCCTTTGACGCACTTTGTCTAGGTTCGAATCCTAGTCGCCCAGCCACACACTGCGGAGTGGACGTACGCAGGACAGTAGAGAAGGGCTGCCGCCCGGAAGGTTGGCAGGGAGTGCAGGGTCCTGAGGCCGCAACAATGTGCGGACCGAAGGGAGCAGGAGGCAGGCCGGGTCCGCGAACAAGACGGACCGCTGTTTTGTGCAGAGGGAACATCGTCAGACGCCAGCAATGCCGTGAGATTCGCAACAAGGATTTTGCACCATGCCGCAGATGGTCCGCCGCCGAACCTGGCGTGCGGTGACGAAAACGCAGTGACGATCCTGAGGTCAACCAGCCTGGAGGGTTTCAACGTGAACCAACAAGACACGACTGCAGTTCTTTCCCCTGAGTCTCCGCTCGCCGACCGTGCCTCCGGGCAGACGGCATCGACACCGGCCGGCAGCAACGGCCATGCCTCGGCGGGCTCTTCTACCTCTGCCAGCGCACCCAAGTCAGCCAGCGATGGCCGACCGGCAGTGGCGTCGGAGCGTAAGCGCTCTGGCCGGCTGAGTGAAGACAAGCGCTTCAAGATCTTCTGCGGGTCAGCCAATCGTGAGCTGGCCGAGGAGATCTGCAAGTTTGTGGGTGTGCCGCTGGGTGAGACTCGGCTGCAGCATTTTTCCGATGGCGAGATCCACTTCCAGCTGCTGGAGAACGTGCGTGGCGCGGACGTGTTCCTGGTGCAGCCCACCTGCTTCCCCGTCGATGAACATCTGGTTGAGCTGCTGATTATGATCGACGCGCTGAAGCGGGCGTCGGCTGGCAGGATTACGGTGGTGATTCCGTACTACGGCTATGCGCGACAGGATCGGAAGGATCGGCCGCGGGTTGCCATTACTTCTAAGCTGGTGGCCGATCTGCTGACCACCGCCGGGGCAAACCGGGCGCTGCTGGTGGACCTTCACGCGGCGCAGATCCAGGGCTTTTTTAATATTCCGGTCGATCACCTGTTTGCAAGCCCGGTGCTGGTCACCTACTTCCGTGATCTCAACCTGCCGAACCTGACCGTGGTAAGCCCGGATGCGGGCGGCGTGGAGCGTGCGCGCTTCTTTGCCAAGAAGCTGGATGTGCCGTTGGCGATCGTCGACAAACGACGCACGGACATCAACGTAACGGAAGTGATGAATGTGATCGGCGATGTGCGCGGGCGGACCTGCCTGATTCTGGACGATATTGTGGATACGGCAGGGACGATGGTGAAGACAGTCGACGCCCTGCTCGACCAGGGAGCGGAGAAGGTCTACGCGTGCGCCTCGCATGCAGTGCTGAGTGGACCGGCCGTGGAACGCATCGCAAACTCCCGTCTGGAAGAGCTGGTGGTGTCGAATACCATCCCGTTGCAGGATGAGGCGAGGGCCGTGGCAAAGATCAGGGTGCTGTCGATTGCGGGGCTGCTTGGCCGGGCAATCGAGAGCATTCATATGGAGACCAGCGTCAGCACGCTGTTCACCTAGGTTCGCCGGAGTCACCGGACCTTGATAGACTAAGTTGTTTGCCGCCGACGCATATATCAGCGGCTGATACGTTTCGCCGAGGAATGGCGGGACAGAGTGGTTGCAGCACGGTAGCAGAGATAAGCGGCCCGAGGCCGCAAAGGGAGCGGGGCCGGCGGTGACGCCGGGGATCGTGCCCGAAGGAGAAGAGCAGATGGCAGGAACAGTGGAGCAGATCCAGGCAACGGTCCGAGAGGGCCGGTTTAACAAAAATGCGGCACGACGGGTGCGCGTAAGCGGTCTGGTGCCGGCGGTGGTTTATGGCGCGGGGCTGGATCCGGTTGCGGTGACGGTCGATCCAAAGGCGATCCTGCGGGTGCTGCATTCCGAGACCGGGCATAACACGATCTTTGATCTGGCCGTGGCTGGTGCAACGAGTGGGGCCACGACGACCAAGGCAATGATTGTGGATTGGCAGAACGAGCCCATCAAGGGGAAGCTGCTGCACATCGACATGAAGCGCATTGCGATGGATCGGGCGATAACGGTGTCCGTGCCAGTGACGCTGGTTGGTGTGCCGGTTGGTGTCAAGGTGGGCGGCGGCGTGCTGGACCAGGTGCTGCGCGAGGTTGAAGTGGAGTGCCTGCCGGGCGAGATTCCGAATGCGCTCGAGATCGATGTGACCGGGCTGGAACTGGACGGCGCCATCCACATCTCGGACCTGCCGCACTCGGGCAAGCTGAAGTTCCTGGGCCAGGAAGATGCTGTTGTGGCGCACGTGACCACCATCAAGGAAGAAGCCATTGCTGATGCGGTAGCGACGCCAGAGGGTACGGAGCCCGAAGTCGCGAAGAAGGGCAAGGGCGAGACGCCGGATGCCGGTGCTGCAGGCGGCAAGAAGTAACGGCTGCGGCGGTGCGGTGAGGGTGGCTGGATGCGATTGATTGTGGGCCTCGGAAACCCGGGACCGGAGTACGCATTTACACCACATAATGCCGGCTTTCTTGCAATCGACCGGATTGCACAGGGAGCCGGTGTGATGCTCACCAATCGCCGAGGCCGGGCTTTGACGGCGACGGCGCGAGTAGCGGGCGAGAGCGTGCTGCTGGCCAAGCCGGAGACGTTCATGAATCTGAGCGGGCTTGCCGTAGCCGCGCTGGTTCGGGAGTTGGAGGTGTCGGTTCCTGGAGATGGTCTGATCGTGCTGTATGACGAGCTGGCCTTTCCCCTGGGCGAGCTTCGGATCAAGGAGCGCGGATCGGCAAACGGGCACAACGGAGTGAAGTCGATCTCCGGGGCGCTTGGGACAGAGGAGTGGCTGCGAGTCCGGATCGGCGTTGGGAAGCCAACGCTGCCGGATGGCCGGGAAGTACGGGCCGGGGGGACGAACTACCTTCTGGCACCGATGCGCAAGGCGGAGCTCGCAGTGCTCGACGAGGTTTTGGACCGGGCCAGCAACGCAGTCGAGGCGGTGATCCTTCGCGGAGCCGCGGCGGCTATGTCCGAGTTCAACGGCAAGGGCGGTCGGCCAGCGGAGTGAAGCTGGCCAGGGCGCGAGGTACCCAGATGCGCGGCGGTGCCTGTGAGGGGCCGCTGTACCGGATTTCTTCCAAACCATACGGTAGCTGCATGACCGTGGTGGTGCGAAGCGGAACTTCGCAGAAAGAGCGGATGATGAGCGACGTGAATGTACGGACGTATGAGGTGATGTTTGTGGTTCGGCCGGATATGGAAGAGGCCGACATGGACAAGCTGATCGAGGGATTCCAGGGCAACGTGACCTCGGGCGGCGGTGAGGTAAAGAGCACGGAGAAGATGGGGCGGCGTCGGCTGGCCTACACCGTGAGCAAGTTTAACGACGGCTTTTATGTGTTGCTGACGATCGCTGCTAACGGCTCGCTGGTTGGTGAGATTGAGCGTCGCCTGCGGGTATCTGAGCAGGTCATCAAGTTCATTACTGTGCGTACGGACGAGGAAGACAAGCGCCTGGCCAAGGTAAAGAAGCACCGGGATGCGCATGTGAAGCGCAGCGCACTGCCCCAGGTTGATCCAGAAGCGGCGGCCGCGACGGCACCAACTCCGGCAGCAGCACCTGCGGCCGCGGAGACCCCGGCAGCGGAGGCGGCACCTGCGGCTCCGGATGCGTCGCCCGCGGAGCCAGTGGCGGCGCAGGCCTAATTCGCTGCGGCAAGTTTGGGGGTTGCGGCGCACTCCAGGCGGCAGCCCCGGGGATGTACACCCGATAAGGATCGTTCCTGCCGGCCCGACAATGGGCTGGTGTTCAGAGGCAACAAGGCTTGCCTGGAACGATCGTTGTCTTAGCGAGTGACGCCGAGGGCGGCACGGAGACAAGGAAAGAGACATGGCGGACGAGACTAGCACCCCAGCAAACACGGAGTCGACGAGCGCGGCTCCTGCGGCACCGAGCAGCGGAGCACCGAGTGGCGGATCGGGTGGTCCGGGCGGCGGCCAGGGCGGCCCACGTCCTGGTGGACCACGGCCTCCCCGGCCGGGCGGCGGACCAGGCGGCGGCCGGAAGTTCTTCCGGCGCAAGAAGGTCTGCAAGTTCTGCACGGAGAAGATCGACGCAATCAGTTATCGCGATGTGCGGCTGCTGCAACAGTTCGTCGCGGAACGGGGCAAAATCATCCCGCGCCGGCTGACGGGCGTCTGCACGCGGCACCAGCGCAAGCTGAGCACGGCGATCAAGCAGTCCCGGAACATCGCGCTGCTGCCGTTTGCCGCTCGCTTCTAAGGGTTCGCGCGGATGAGTGGGGAGCCTGCGCTGGCGAGGGTGCCGGGCAGGCTCCAGGGAAATGACACAAGACTGATCGTGATGATCATCGACCGTGATGATCCTGGAGATGCAGCGATGGATGTGATTTTGAAGCAGGACGTGGAGAAGCTTGGCCACCGAGGCGACGTAGTGAAGGTCGCTGACGGGTACGGGCGCAATTATCTGTTGCCGGGAAAGTTGGCGATTGAGGCGACTGCGGCGAACAAGGCTGTGATCGAGCAGATGAAGGCTTCGGCCCAGCGGAAGGCAGCCAAGGAGAAGGCGGAAGCGGAGCAGCAAGCCACAACGCTGTCGGCCGTGGAGCTTTCCTTCGAGCGCAAGGTTGGCGAGAATGAGCAGCTTTTTGGCTCGGTGACGTCAGGCGACATCGCACACGCGCTGGAGCAGAAGGGATTCACCGTGGATCGTCGGAAGATCTCGCTCGATGAGCCGTTGCGGCACCTGGGTGAGTTCCACGTGCCCGTGCGGCTGTACCGTGAAGTGACGGCCCATGTGAAGGTGAGCGTGGTGAGCGACCAGCCGGTTACGGCAACTTCCGCGAACGCCACGGCTTAGGCGTGAAACGAGAGATGCCCGGCAGCCTTGTCTGCCGGGCATCTTCGTGTCTGGGTACTTCCGGGTTAATTCTTGAGAAGAATGCCTTGATTCGCACTCTAAGAACGAGCACGATGGTGAAGGGAAAGCGAAAGGAAAGGCAGAGAGAGAGAGAGAGGCGGACGGCTACTCGTACTTCAGGGTCTCGACAGGATCAAGCCGGGCGGCACGATTCGCTGGTAGTGTGCCGAAGATGACGCCTACAAGGACGGAGGTAGAAAGAGCAATAAAGGCGGAAAGAAATGAGATTGGGATCTTGAAGGGGCTAAACAGAGAGACCGAGAGTGGAATCGCTAAGCCGAGGATGGTACCGATGATTCCTCCCGAGAGCGACAGGAAGACGGACTCGGTGAGGAACTGCAATCGGATCTCTCGAGAGGTAGCTCCGAGCGCTTTGCGGATACCGATCTCACGCACACGGGCCTGCACATTGGCGAGCATGGAATTCATGATGCCGACGCCGGAGACGATAAGCGTTACACCTGCGGCGAGGGTAAGCACGATCGTCAGCATGTTGGCTATCTTGGCCATGACACCCAACACCTGAGTCATGGTGAAGGCGTTGTAGACGGACGTCGAACGGTGACGATTCTTGATGATGCTTAGGATTCGTTTGGACGCCGGGATCACATCAGCGGAGTTCTGCATGGCAAAGAAGATCTCTTTTACCGTGTCCGTGCCGGTGAAGTAACGGGCGACGGAGTAGGGGACGAGAATTGTCTGGTCGGAGACTTCGGACATGCCAAAGGTCTCGATGCTCTCGCGGAACACTCCAATGATGGTGAAGGGAATGCCCTGGACGGAGATGGTCTTGTCGATAGCGGCTGCGGAGGAGCCAAAGAGCGCACGAGCAAAGGGCTCAACCAGAACGGCGACTTTCGTGTGCTGCAAGGAGTCTTGGTCGTCGAAGAAGCGACCGGCAACAACGCGGAGGTTGCGAATAGCTTTATATTGCGGACTGACACCGAGCAACATGGCATCTTTGCTGACGCCCGAGCCCATGGAGACGGAGTAATGCACCTCAAGCATGGGGGAGGAAGCAACGATTCCAGGAACACCTTCCACGACGGCATTCATATCTTCCCGGGTCATGTTGTCCGGTGTAACGACGTTATCTGGGCCGGAGTAGGTGCCGCCAACAAACATCATTTCGACCATGTTGGGACCGATGGAGGAGATGAGGTTGAGGGCATACTGCTTGCCGGTGAGGCCGAGTGTGGCCACCAAGATGATCGAAGCAGAGCCGATCACCATACCCAGCATGGTCAGTAGAAACCGTACTTTGGAAGCGCGGAAGCTGTCGATCGCGAGGTGCGTTACCTCGGAGAAGAGCATGGTTGTACGAGCAGTCGCGAGAGTCGACTCAAAGGTCGAGGGGGCGGTCGCGACAGGTGCAGTAGTGGTGGCCATGCTGAGTACGTTCGTGGCAACAGGTGCCGTGAAGAGCAGTTTACGCTGCCGCGTAGGCCGCTCCTACTGACCTTTCCTGGTGAATCTGTCAGGTCAACGCAGGCGACAGCTGTTCCTGTTAGGCTTTGGATGTCGCTCGGGTGCATCCGATGCGGAGGGATGTGTGAGTGGTTGAAACAGGCGGTCTTGAAAACCGCTTTACCTTTGCGGGTAACGGGGGTTCGAATCCCTCTCCCTCCGCCACAAGAGTTCCTGGAAGGTCTAAGGAAGTCCAGAAAAGCAGCGAAAACGAATGAAAATAAGCTAATGAGTCCGGCAGTGTCCGGAGTTGTCCAAGAGCAGGCACGCTTGTGTGCGGGTACATTTGGGCATATCTTTGTTCCTGATTGTGGGTACATGGCGAGCAATGGATGCCGCTTACGGATGTCGCGCTTAGAGAGCCAAGCCAGGCGACAAGCCATACAAGCTGAGCGACGCGGGAGGACTCTTCCTCTGAGTGACCCCGTCTGGCGGCAAGCTCTGGCGGTGGTCCTACCGGTACGAGCGCAAACACAAGCTGATGACCTTTGGCCGCTACCCGGAGGTCTCGCTCGCGGAAGCGCGAGATGAGGCTGATGAAGCGCAGGGTGCTTGCGGCTGGTAGTGACCCGATGGCGGTTCGTAAACAAGACAGGGATGCGGAGGCGATAGCTGCAGAGAAGGCCTTCTCGAATCGAATATCGCAAAGCTCTGGCTGGAACACTGGCGGGAGGATAAGAGTAACCGGCACGTTGAGACAACAGAGCGTCGGTTGGCCCTGAACGTTTTACCGTGTTCGGGGCCAAGCAGGTCGATCAGATCGAGGCTCCAGATGTGGTGGCAATGGTACGTCTAATCGACGACCGAGGCGCCCGAGATATCGCAAAGGATGCGCTTGAGATCACGGGCCAGATCTTCCGATACTCCATTGCGCACGGACACGCTACCGAAACCCCGCCGGGGAGATCCGGTCGCGGGACATCCTCCGCCCAAGCCGGAAGACAAACTACGCTCGAATTGACGCGAGAGGATTGACGGAACTGCTCAGACAACCGGAAAGTTACCCCGGTACGCACCTGACCCGTCTTGCGATCAAGTTGATGGCGCTAACCTTCGTAAGGACGGGCGAACTGATCGGGGCGAAGTGGCCGGAGTTCGACACCGCAGCGGCACGCTCGGAAATTCCGGAAGACGGATGAAGATGCGGACACCGTATGTCGTGCCGCTCTCGAGGCAAGCGCTTGATGTTCTATCTGCTCTTCAAGCTCTGTCCAACGGCACGGACTGGGTGTCCCCCGGTGAAACGGAGTGTCGCAAAGGCGTAGCTGGATCAGTCGAACTGATCGCCTTATAAAACTTAGGAATTTTCAATAGGTCGACCCGTAAGTTGTAGTCGAAATGGGCGGAGCGTTTTGACACGCGTTAGAGCCTTTCCTCCCATTCTCCACTCGCTCCCTTCCTAGTTTTCTTTCATCGCCCGTGGCGTTAGCCATGGGCTTGGGAGTCAGTAATGTCTATAGCCGTTCTCCGTCTGCCCAAAGTGAAATTCTGGTCGGCCTGTCGCGCAGCACCAGTTATGCTGCGGTAGCAGAGGGAAGCTCTCCGAAATCAATCAGCCTAGGCGCCCGTGCTGTCGGTTGGCTCCAATCCGAGGTTGAAGCCTGGATCTGCCAATGCGCGCTGCTGAGCCGTCAGCCGAGTTTCGGCTAGAGAAGACACCAAAGTACAGCCTGGTTCCAGATTCTCTGCCGGTCCGTTGCCGGCAGCTTACCGCAACACGCATCTAGGGGAACCTGGCATAGGCCGGCGGCTCGCCGACACCTGCGTCTGGTTCGTTCGTGATCGAACCATTGAGGCGAACCCTCTCTTGGCTCATTCTCTGCCCGAAGTGCCACTGATCGGAAAGGAAAGCGAGATGTGTTCAAACGGCTACAGACGTTCAATATTTACCAGCAGCAGTTTGGAGACTTTCTAGAGGGTGGTCGCTGGCTTAGCAATGCTATAGTCTGTCGACTCATAGACTGCAATCGGCAAGGATGCGAGTGTGTCCGAAGAGGATCCACGGCTCATTCTTGGTCGCGCCGTACGCTCTCTCAGGGAACAGCAGCATCTTTTTCAAGAGCAATTCGCAGAGGCGTGCATCGCACTTATATCGGAAGTGTTGAGCGAGGAGAGAGAACATCAGCCTTCTCAACATAGTCGCTTCTGCTCGCGCGCTGAAGTCCGACCGTCGGATCTGCTGGCAAAGATAATGAATTGACGGTGTCTGACATGACTTTGTCAACCGTCAACCTGCCTTTTACCCACGACAATGCGAATATCGGAGGTGAACTGCCTCCGTGCCCGAAACCGCCGAAATCGTCCTGGTAGCGCCTCCAAAACCGACCGGAGTCCCCGAATCTAGGGAGTTGACCCCTGCCCAACGGCAGCTGCGGCAGATGGTGCTCGATTCGGTGACGTCGCCGGACTCGCGCCGGAGCTACGCCAAGGCGCTCGACCTCCTGTTCACCTTCGCCAGCGGCCGCCCCCGGACCCGCGCCCTCCTGATGGAGTTTCGGGCGTCGATGGAGGACCTGGCGCCCTCGACGGTGAACGTCCGGCTGTCAGCTGTGCGGAAGCTGGTCACCGAGGCCGAGCGGAACGGCTGGCTGTCAGCCGAGGAGGCCGCGGCGATGACCGACGTGCCGAACCTTCGTCAGCAGGGAACCCGGCTGGGGAACTGGCTCACCAAGGAGCAGGGCAGGGAACTGCTGGCCGTACCCGACCGGTCGACCGTGAAGGGCAAGCGGGACTATGCCATTCTGGCGCTCCTGATCGGCTGCGCCCTGCGAAGGCAGGAGTTGGCGACGCTCACCGTCGAGGACATCCAGATGAGGGAGGATCGCTGGGTCATCGCGGATCTCTGCGGCAAAGGAAACCGAATCCGCACCGTGGCCGTCCCGCTCTGGGTCAAGAACGGGATCAACGCCTGGCAGACCGCGGCCGGAATAGAGGAAGGCTGGCTGTTCCGCTCGGTCCGCAAGGGTGGCAAGGTCGGGGAGAGCCTGAGCGACTGGGCTGTCTGGTCGGTCGTGACGGAGGCGGCGCGGGAGATCGGGATCGAGAACTTCGGGGCCCACGATCTGCGCCGCACCTGCGCCAAGCTCTGCCGCAAGGCCGGCGGAGATCTCGAGCAGATCAAGTTCTTGCTCGGGCACTCCTCGATCCAGACAACGGAACGCTACCTGGGGTCGGAGCAGGAGATAGCCGTTGCCGTCAATGACAGCTTGGGGCTCTGAAGCTTGCCGCACATGGTTTCGGACGTTTCAGAGGCGGCAAAGCCGGTGCAAGCCGGGAGGAACGGTTGCCCATTCCCGATAAGGCGCAGAACTCGATATATGGCGTACTGCATACTCAGTGAGAGAACCATGGCCTGCCGCACGGCAGCGCGGCCCTGAGTTTAAGCAGCCGCCTTGCGTATCATTGTTCATTTCCACTTCAACGATCAGGACACCCCGGCTGCGATCACAGGTGTGGTCGGCCCCGTAAGCGATTTTCTGATGCCCTGCGTAGGAGACCTGGTGCGACACCGCGATGACCGGGGAATCGTTTTTGTCGGAAGGGCTACGGACAGGCTGTACAGCTATGACATCACCGACGGGGTAAACGTCGATGGCGACGTGACAGTCACTCTTTCGATGGATCGGGTCGCTGTTCAGTTAAGCGGTTTCAGGCGTCTAACGCTCTCGGCTTGCGGCCCCTTTTCGCCCTGGATGGTATCGAACTCCACCGCATCTCCCTCTCCTAGTGACTTATAGCCTTCAGCTTGGACGGCGCTGTAATGGCAGAAAACGTCGGGGCCGTTCTGATGGTGAAGGAACCCGAACCCTTGGGGTTGTTAACCAAGCGACGATGCCTGTGTGTTGCGCCATACCGCATTTCCGTTCTTGGCAGCAAGCAAACAGTAACACTCGATCTCAGCCATTAGGGAACCATCTTTCAATATTCACCCTCTGCTACCTGGAAAGCGCCGGCACTGCGCATGAGCGGGGGACGCAGTCTAGGCTCCGCTCTCATACTTGAGCTGTAATAAGGCAAGTCACCCCGCAATACCCCGACCAAAAGTAGTCGTCAGAGGTTTGCTTCCAAGACACTTTTATTTACCCGTTGACAACGGCCTTCGCAAAGCGCACTCTGCGTTCGACCCGAGGACATCCTAATGCGTGCGAGACTTGCTCCGCCTGTCTGCAACAACAGCCTTTCCTTGATTGGGATGGCCATGCTGTTTGGCAGTACCTTTTCCGCTGCACCAGTGAGGCTCTCAGCTCAGGCGGTGAGCTATGCGGGGGGCAAGCCGTCGGTAGGTGTTGGCGACGCCATCCTGTGCCATCCTGGGGCGACCGGTGCGGGATGCTTTGTAACAGCTACACTCACATATTCGGTAACGGCGGCCGGGACGCTGGGCGAGCCAAAGGTGCTAACGCTCGGCAGCCCCGATCTGGACTTCACAGAGGTGGTTCAGGGTACGACCTGCCGGGGAGTGGTGATTGCGGGGCGAACGTGCACGGTAGCAGTCAAATTCGCCCCACGCTTTGTCGGAGGGCGGCGGGGTGGTATTCGCATTGTGGATGGTGCTGGTAAAACGCTGACAAGTACCTTCCTTTATGGAACTGGACGAGGCTCTCAGGTTGCGTTTGATCTCAATACGCCCAAAACGATTCCTGAGGGGAGTCGGGCCGTTGTGCTCAACGGAGCTGGAGAACTCTTCGCTACAAAATACGAAGCGCAGAGCGGCGGGGGAGTCATCGAATATGACCCCCCTTATTACATCTACGGACATAATTTGAGAGCAGCAGGTCCACTCTTCTCGAGCTTGGCCATCGACGGTGTTGGCAACCTGTACGTGACCGGAACATCTGGCGTAAAGGAGCTTCCAGCGGACGGCGGACCGCCCCTCGTGCTGCCGTTCGGCTTCGTTGGCACTTCTTCTCCGATCTCCGTCGCAGTTGATGGAGCAGGAGATGTCTTCGCCAGCTCGGCCTCTGGAGCGGCAGAGGTAAGAGAGTTGCCTGCCGGCTCCTCCCAGGTCAATGTGATTCGCTCGGCTGCGTTCGGCACCGGGCCCATCGACAGTCTGGCAGCAGATGCGACGACGAATATCTATGTAAATACGAATAGCAGGGATCTTTACGAGTTCCCGGCGGGTGGCGGTTCCTTCACTAAATTGAACGCAGTCTTCCCAGACCGGGAGGGCGGTGGTTTCTTCTCGTTGGACAGTACAGGCAGCATTTATGTGCCAGGAACGGAGAACACCAAGGATGTACTTGTCTTTCCATCAGGGAAGACACCTCCGACCGCCTTTGATTTGTATGACCTGGGTTTGCCGTATGCGTCTTTGCTTCCGTTCGACATTCATGGTGTCTTCCCCGATGATGGGAGCGCTAACCTTTACGTGACGAACCAGAACAGTGTTGGTGAGGAACTGATTCTTCGCTACCAGCGACGACAAGGCGTGCCGCTACTATTTGGCACAGTGGGGGTCACGAACACTGCGACGGCCACGACTCGATACTTCAACGACGGGAACGCTCCACTGACAGTGACGCCGATCTTCGACGACTTGGAATTCAAGCTGTTGAGCACGGAGCCTGCTGGCTGCTTGATCGAGCTTGCACCTACCCAGTACTGTTCGCTCACAATCAGCTATACCCCGGTGAAAACAGGCGACCAGGATAGAACGCTAACGCTCAAGACGAACGGGGCGCTAGATCCGGTGCTGCATCTTCAGTCCCATAACGTGGGCATTGTGACGCCCGTGCTGAGCGTGCCTTCAGGGGTCTACACGCAGCCGCAGACGATTTCGATCACGGCGCCCACTCCGGCTGCGCCAGTCTTCTACACCCTGGACGGCACCGCGCCGACGGCAGCCTCAACGCCGTACACGGGCCCAATCACAGTTGGCGCAACTACGACTCTAGAAGCAGTTTCGATCCGGAATGGGGTACCTTCGCCAACGGCTGTTGGACTTTACACAATCGCGTCGGGGGGCACGGGCGCGGTGAACTACGCGCAAGGCTTCGGGGAGGGGTGTACACAGGGCTTGTATGGCGGTTTCCAGTGCGCGGGCAGCGCGTACGTAAACGGCAAGCGCCTGCGGCTGACGGGGCCGCTGGCTTACCAGGGCGGTATCGCGCGCAACACAATCCCAATCGCGCGCACGGGCTTCACGACCAATTTCACCTTCCAGTTGACGCAAGCGATGGCGGACGGCTTTACCTTTTTGCTGGAGACGGATCGGCCGCTGGCGCATGGCGGGTATGGTAAGTCACTGGGCTATGCCGGCATCGCGGATAGCGCGGCTGTGAAGTTCGACCTGTTCGGCAACGAGGGAGAGGGACCGAACTCGGTTGGCGTGTACTTTGACGGTGCGATGCCAACGGTGCCGGCGGTGAGCCTAGCGGGCAGCGGGATCGATCTCCACAGCGGTCATGTGATGAATGCGGGGATCACCTACACCGGCAGCACGCTCAACCTTCAGCTTACCGACACGATCACGCTGGCGAGCTGGTCGCACGCCTTCCCCGTGGATCTGTCGGCACATGCCGGCGGACCAACGGCGACGCTGTTCCCAGGCTTCACAGGAGGCACGGGGTCGACCTCAGCCATCCAGAACATCCTGAGCTGGAGCTACGTGTCCGGAGCGCCAGTCGCGTCACCGCCCGTGCCGCAGACACCGGCGCTGCCCAACTTTCCGGACGGGGTCAGCGGGCAAGGAATACGCTTAAACGGCGCGGCTTCGATCAACAGGCAGGGCGCGCTGCAGCTTATCGATGACAAATTCAACGAGGCGGCGAGTGCGTTCTATACGAAACCGGTATCGATCAGCGCGTTCACGACAGACTTCACCTTCCAATCGGTTGACCAGTTGGCGGATGGGATTACATTCACGATCCAAAATGCCGGGCTGGGTGCACTCGGAGGCCGCGGGCTGCAGTTGGGCTATGGGGGAATCCCAAATAGCGTGGCTCTGAAGCTCGACTTCTACAACAACGCCGGCGAAGGAGACGCATCGACCGGGTTATATGTGAACGGGGCGACGCCGACCATTCCCGCGGTGACCTTGCCCTACACCGTCTCGAGCATCGCCAAGCAGGGTGCGCCGGTCCCGGTGCACGTGACGTACGACGGCTCGGTGATGACCGTTACCATTGGAGATCCCTTCCGGGACGAAACCTGGACGCATGCGTTTCCGGTGAATATTCCGGCAGAAGTTGGAGGGAAGACAGCTTATGTTGGCTTCACAGGCGGCGCCGGGACGAAGAGCATGATTGGGCAGATTACGCGCTGGACCTTTTCAAATCCCTAGTCGCGGCCCAGCTGCTCTGGCGTTAGCCGGAACACACGGTTGTAGATCTGGTGCGCGAAGTCTATAGATTCAGGGATGGCGGCAAAGGGAGGCGTGACGCGCACATTAACTTGGCGCTCACGGGAGAGGCGGAGGCCGGCAATCATGCAGGCGCCGATGTGAATTACGTTGCGATTCGGGCGGGGGAGATTGGCATCGGGATCGAACACCAGCTCAGGGCTGGCGATAGAAAGCGCAATCCAGCTTGATTCGAAGTGCTTCCCCCCCTCGATCGGAACTTAGGCTCGGACCAAGTTACGTCGTAGTGCCCCTGCGGCGCCGAGCACACCCGTGCCAAGCAGGACAAAGGTGGATGGCTCTGGCTGTTGTCTTGCTAATTAGGTGTCGAACTTCTGTGCTAATTATTTGGTGCATTCGCGACGAATTGACTCTTCGGATCAGGCTTGCCCGATGACAAGATTCTCGCGAGCGGCCTCGACTACATCGATCGACAGGGAGTGAAGCTTGTTGATGGCCAGTACTCGTTCCATCTGTGTCAGCAAGCGAACGAGCAGCCGGAAGTTGCCGCGATTGAGCCTGATGATCGCGGGAATCACCTCGAGATTGGAGTCGAAGACCGTTTCTGCAGCGGAGCTGTCCATCAGCCGGCAGAGGCTCTACCGTGATGCGGCCTGAGCCGGCGTCCAGGCGCGGCAGACCAGCCCACTTCCCACAGCGGCGTTTATCGTTTCCTTGTGTTGTGCCTCAACTCGAAGAGGAACATGAGAGATGTTGGAAGGTTTGGACAAGGGTAGACCGGCAACCTGGAAGTGGACGTGGCTGAAGCCCTTGATGTATTGCTGCATGCTGGTTGCCGCCCTAGGCTTTACTCTAAGTCTCGCAGCCCATATCGCGTCGATTTCTGGTAAGACTATTCCCAGTGTTCTTCCTGTGATGGATCTGCACATTGGGATCTTTGTCGTTTGGTTACCGGCCGTTTGGGTGGTCGGCAGGATGACTGGTTCCGCGAACCGCAAAGACCTCTGGAAGATTGCGCTAAGCGGCTGTCCTCTCTGGATGCGTCGTGCCGTGTACGGATTGTTTGTATACACCGCATTGAACTTCGTGCTGTTCATGATGCGCACGGGTACCGGGCGCGATGCTGGTGAAGCCTCTCCATCTATCGTTTGGGGCTTCTCCCGGGCATTGGCTGCTGTTCTATGGGATTGCGTTCGCAATCTTCGACTCTGCCATTCATTCTCCAAGGCTGCTGGAGAAGCATTTCTGTCCTGATGGGCACCCAGCATCGCCTCTAGATCAGTACTGCCCAACGTGCGGTCAAGCTATTTCTCATTGAACCAAGCGCACAACACTCGCACGTCAGTAACGACACGTCGCATTCTCGTCAGCGATCCGGCCCGGACCGGCTTCAAGGCGCGGCCAACCGGGTCAAGTTCCCACAACGGCGTTTATAGGGATTAACCTCACGCGGGTGACCGGCTGCGTACGAATCACGATCCCTGGTACCTTCGTTGTTCCGGTCAGAAGATCAGGAAGCGTTTGCGCCTGGGCCTAAATTCACCCCCCGGGTCACATAGGCAAGGAGAAGCCGCACCGGTGACAACGTAATGTTGCAGATCGATCCGTCGCCCGATGGTCCGATCTTCGGTTCCGAGCACATACGTGAGACAAGAGGGCAAGTACGCGGTCCTGAGTACGCATTGGCTTTCCACCCCTTAGCGAAGTCCAGGGCGCCGCTCCGGAGCATCGCAGGCCCGCTGACTACGTTTAGGCTCGTAATCAGCCCATCTGTTCCAACGTTCGCCATCAGAATGACTGTGCCTTGGACTCGAGCAGCTCTGCCTAGCGGAAGATAAGTGGGTGTGGTGGTCTCGATCATTGAGCTCAAGCCACAGGACGCATCCAGTGCCTGCGCTCTGGATGTAATGGTTGCGAAGAGGGCGAACACCGCGAGTCGTAGCATGGAAGCCTCTATCAAATGAAACTGACTGTGTTGATCAGGCTCTTTGTACAGCTGTACCACTCGACCAGCGTTGGTTGCGGGACGTCGCAACATGGGAAGTGATGGGCGTGAGCGCACTGCAGCTGCCTTCCTCAGTCTCAACTCCGCTAACGGAAGTTGTCGTGGGTGGTCTATTGGTGCGAGAGTTCTCATGAGTTGGTCGTCTAACTTTGGATATCCGGAACGTCAGCTCCAAGGGCTTTGACTCCCATAAGGATAGTTTTTCGCTTCTGGCGCTCAATGCCAAGAAGGACCAACTTGCGGCCGTGCGCCCTGAAGCGAAAGGACGAGAGCCGTCCGCCCCTTGCGGATTTGAGCACCACATAACGAAGCCCGCTCACTTTTGTGAGCGGGTATGTGTGCGTGCGCCAACTACGATTCGAGAAATCAAGATACGGCACGCGCGATATTGTTATTGCTTCGCGGTCACAGTGAAGGTCTGATCTGGGGCCCACATTTCATGGGCGTAGAGAAAGAGTACCCAACCAAGGAGGCCTAGGAGAAAAGACCGAGGACCACAGAGAAGACCAGGGTCGAGCTGAGGGGAGCGTTCACGAGATCAACCCATAAGCTCGGATCCCCCTCGTTTGCCCGGGAGCTGAGCCGTTCCGCCCTAAGCAGAAGCGCTTGCTCCCTTGCCAGTTAAGACTAGCAAAGGGCTGCGATGACGCTGTGATTGGTACCGGGAGGTCGCATTTGTCGTCAGCGATCCGGCACGAGCCAGCGTCCAGACGCGGGCCGACCGGTCCAACGTTCCTTGACGGCGTTTACAGGTACGAAAGCGAAAGCTAGGTAGGCTTCGCGGCATTCTGTGCTTTCTCTGCAAGCCTTGCGAGAAGCACTTTCAGTACGGGGGACTGATCTCCTTGTCGGTAGCCAAGCACGAGATCGATGGTTGGTGCTACTGCTTTTAGGGAACGGATCCTGACAGACGATGCGGCAAAGTGACGGGCGTACAGCGGAAGCAGTGCCAGGCTGCGGGTTGAAGCGATCAGCGACATGGCCATGGCGAGATTGTCCACGTCATGGCTGGGTAGGACATGAACTTTGTGTCGCTGCAGGTAGGTATCGATGACCTTCCGTAAAGCCGGAGCGGTACCGGACATGTTCAAAAAGCTTTGCCCGTCCAGTTCGGCCGGGGCGATCGCCTCAAGTCGAGCAAGCGGATGGTCGCTGGGCATGAAGACCTCCAAGGGTTCGCGGGCGACCAACCTGTAGTTGAGTCCTGGCGTGTCTTCTTCCCTACGCATGAAAGCGGCGTCCAGGGCTCCGTTCATGAGTCCCCTGGCCAGATCCGGAGAGATTTGGCTAGTGATCATGACATTGGCCTTTGGGAGCTCGTCATGGAGGAGCCGCATTGTCTCCGGCAGCCAGTCGACCTCGTGCCCGGTGAGAAATCCAAGCGAGAAGCACGGTTTGGACGGGTTCGCGATGCGGCGTGTCGCCTCGGTCGCGGCGGCGACCTGGGCCAGGATGGGCCGGGCGTACTCGAGAAAGGTCGTTCCTGACCTGGTGAGTTCAAGTCCACGAGAACTGCGTAGAAACAGCTGAGCGCCTATCTCTTCTTCGAGGTCGCGGATCTGACGACTCAGGGATGGCTGCGTTGTATGGAGTATCTGTTCCGCAGCAAGCGTGAGACTTCTGGACTCTGCTACAGCGACGAAGTAGCGGATATGTCGTAGCTCCACCGGCAATGCCTCCCAGGCATGACACCCAAGCATACAAAGTATTTCTCAACGAGAAGTTGGCGGGATAGCCTCGGTTTTGTCGCAAGCTGCTGGGCAGCACAGTATGCCTACTGCGCATGGAAAGGGAAGAGGATGAATCGCTTGGAAGGCAAAACGGCGCTCGTTACAGGGGGATCACGCGGGATAGGCCGGGCCGCGGTCCTATCCCTTGCCAGTGAGGGTGCGCAGGTCATCATCCACTATGGCCGGGGCAAGAAAGAAGCGGAAACGACCGTCGCCGAGATCCTGAGTCGGGGTGGGCGCGCGCAAGCGGTATCAGCGGACATGTCCACGCCCGAAGGACCACATGAGCTGGCGGAGAAGGTGCGTGCCATCGTGGGTAACCGCTTGGATGTACTGGTTGCGAATGCCGGCATCTCCATTCCGGCCAGCATCGAGGAAACGACTGTGGAGAACTTCAACGAACTATTCGCCGTGAACGTTCGTGCACCCTTCTTCGTCATCCAGCAGCTGCTTCCGATCCTAGCGGCGGGAAGCAGTGTCGTCGTAACGACATCGCTGGCGGCCCATGCAGCTGTGGAGGGACTCGCCGCGTACGCGATGACCAAGGGCGCGCTGGACACAATGGTCAGGCATTTTGCCCGGACTCTTGGCATGCGAAAAATACGTGTCAATGCCGTGGCACCTGGAATCGTTGCGACGGACATGTCGGAGTTCGCCAAGACAGATCAGGGTCGCGCGTATGCGAAGAACATGCAGGCACTGAAGCGCGTAGCCCAGCCTGACGACATTGGGGATGTTGTAGCGTTCCTCGCTTCCAATGACGCTCGCTGGATCACGGGAGACATTCTGCACGTTGATGGGGGAGCCATGCTTTGAAGCTTTCCTGAGTGCCAGCCAAGGAACTGGCTCAGTGTGTTTCGAGCCGGTGCTGATCCGAAACAGCGCTAGCAACAAGCACAGCAACCTGGGTCGCTCAGCACCCAATGAACTCTTCACGAAAGCGAGTACTTCATGTCGAACCTGAATGGAAAAGTAGCGTTGGTCACGGGCGGTTCCCGTGGCATCGGGGCAGCCATTGCGAAACACCTTGCCAAGCAGGGTGCCACCATAGCGATCACCTACACGAAAGGTGAGCAAGCTGCGGCTGCAGTCGTAAAGGAGATCGAAGCTGCAGGTGGGAAGGCGCTGGCCTTACAGGCGGATGCAGCGGTGGAAAGCTCAGCCCGTGCCGCTGTGCAGAAAACGGCTGCCAGCTTCGGAAGACTCGACATTCTGGTGAACAATGCGGGAACAGCGATTCCCAAGCCGTTTGAGCAATGCACCGTTGAAGAGATGGATACCGTGATCGGCATCAACCTGCGAGGTGTGTTCATCAGCTCCCAGGAAGCTCTGAAGCACCTTAAGGACGGCGGACGGATCATCAATATCGGGTCGTGTGTCGGAGAGCGAGACTACACGCCTGGCCTGGCGACCTACGCAGCTACGAAAGGTGCCGTGAAGATGTTCACCCAGGGGCTGTCTCGAGAGGTTGGGGCGCGCGGCATCACCGTCAATAACGTTCAGCCAGGCCCAATCGACACCGACCTGAACCCAGCAGCCGGTGATTGGGCCGAGCCTCAGTTGGCAAACACGGCGTTAAAGCGGTATGGGACTGTCGATGAGGTCGCGGCTCTTGTTGCATTCATTGCAAGCTCCGAGGCAGCCTACATCACAGGCACGAGCCTGACTGTTGATGGTGGAACCAACGCTTGATTGCGCAGGCAGGCAATAGGGGCAGCACGGGCGCTCACACCTGCTGTCCCTGTCGCGCACAGTCCCGGATAGGCCCAAGAAGTCTCTCACTTAGGAACGGGTGACGGGACAGGAAAAGCGTATGTCTCCGCACACCAGTACCAGGATGGTCCTTGCGTCGCTTCCGTCAGGCCCTTCCCTCGTCTCAGAATTTCCAAGTGGAACAGAGCCCGGTCGGGGAGCTTCAAGAGGGCGAGGTGCTCCTTGCTACGCGCTTCGTTTCAGTGGACGCTCACATGCGCGCCCATCATCCGGCAGCTTCAGCTGTTGCGAGTCCGTTGTATGTGGGTTGCGTGATCGAAGCAGACGGCACGGCCGAGGTTCTGGAATCTAGGCATCCGGATCTTCGTCCTGGAGATGTTGTCCTTGCACGGACAGGCTGGCAGACGCATGTTCGACTCCCCGGCTACGCTGTTCACCGGTTACCCCTAGGGAGCATGGAAGAAGCAATTGGCCTCGTACAGCTTGGGACGGCCGCCCTAACGGCATACACCGGGCTGCGATACCCGGCGAAAGCTCGGGAAGGTGAGACGCTTGTGGTGCCTGCAGCTACAGGCCCGGTTGGCGTCGCGGCCGGACAGCACGGCAGGCTATTGGGGCTGTGGACGATCGGCTCCGGCTATCAACCTAGTCGGGAGAGCAATGATGATGCACAGGTGTGCTCCCACCAACACTGAGTTCACTCGCCCGCCCACAAACCCAATCGGGGACTCTGCATTGCAGCATACTCTCGGGCAGGATCGGTCCTCACAAGTCGCATTCTCGTCAGTGATCCAGCCCGAGCCGGCGTTGAGGCGCGGCAGACCAGCCAACTTCCCACAACGGCGTTTATCGGTAGTTACCAAACCTTGCAGCCCGACAGCCTCTGGTGACACGCGTGAGCATCTCGTTAGCTATGCTGTCCTTTGTGGAGGTGAGAAGTGACTCGTTGGCAACAAGTCATCGCTTTCGCTGCTTCTGCTCTGGCGATTGCCTGCTTGACCCTACAAGCATTGCAGACCTTTGTCTTTGCCCCGCTAGCAGGAGCCCAAGGCCCCTACCTGCTGGTGATGCTTAGCATTTTCCTCTTCGGTGCGAGCATTGCAGTGCTCTCCTTTTTCGACGTGAGGCGCTTAGCTGCGCTAGGAGCTTTGCTGTATGCCTGATTGTTCAGCTGGGTGTGGTGGCACTTTATTTGCAAAGGCACCTTTGTACAATCAGACTTCAAGTGGTTGGAACTCCCTGCGCTTCTTCTGGCCGCGTGCGTGGGCATAAGGTCGATTCCCAGCTCCCCTGCGACAACCGATCATTGACACGGCGACCACTCAAGCGATCGGGCTGAGTCCCTACAAGTCGCATTATGGGAAGTGATCCGGCCCGGACCGGCTGAGGGTGTGGCCTCCGAGTCAACTACCCTTAACGGCATTTATCAAGATCGATACCAAAGTCGTCAGAACAAGGTTGTTGAGCGGCTGGCTCTCCATGGCCGGCAAAAGCTTCAGCACTGGGAACATCTCCCATTGCTGGAGTGTCTAAATGAACATGCTTCGTGTTGACTGGTCAGGTCTCGTCTGTGTCGTCGTCTGCCTCAACCCGTTGCAAACTCGAGCCCAACCCGTTCCCGTCCGTGAGAACTTTCTCCTTCAGACTGATCGTCCTATGGTCTACCTGCATGTCGATCGTGTTGGCGAGGGATCGCCGGAGGAGGACGGAAAGACGCATCTCCGGGTCTGGGTAACCCTTCACAACAATTGTGCTCTGCCAATCCGGATCCGGACATATGGAGCGCCTGCCGGGGATGCTTCTGATTCGGTTGGAGTCATGGACACTCTTGTGCCGAGGAAGGTCCGTTACGTGCTCACGCCCGAGGAGGAAAAGGAGCTTGGGCCGAAGCGGGCAATGCCTTTCGGCGCATGGTATGACGTCGGTTCCTCCGAGGTGATCGAACCAGGTAAGCAGCTTCACTTCAGCCTGCCCCGAGATCATTTCAGCAAACGCTGGGAGATCCGCATCCCCTTTCATTTTGATCTGCCGCCCGGCAAGGCACCTCGAGACGATAACGCCTGGGGCGGTTACACCGAGATGTTCCTAAGCTACTCATTCGAGGACCTGCCAGAATCTATACAGAAAGCACTGGGTACAGACACCGCCAAAGAGAGCCTCAACCGGGACCGGTAGTTCGACGCTCTGGGCGACGGCGGCAGGACGGTTAGTACCAACAAGTCGCATTGTGTGGAGTGAAGCCGGTCAGGGAGGGTCCGGTTCCAGCCCGATCCGGTCGTTGACGGCGTTGCGGAGCCGCTGCTTGCACCCTAGATATCGCTCGGTCGTCTGGACGGACACGTGCCCCAGAAGAAACTGGATCTGCTCCAGTTCCCCTCCGGCTTGGTGGCAGAGGCGAGCGCAGGTGCGACGGAGATCATGTGGCGCGACCGTGCCAAAGCCGCAGTCCGCCGCTGCTTTACGAACGATAGACCAGATGACCTTGGCGGTGAACCCAGTACTTCGTACCTTGCCGGTCTTGCCGACCGGACGGAAGAGCACCCCACTCTGCAGGTTGGCTGAGCTGACCCAGACATCGACAGTCGCTTTGACCCACCCTGGAACAGGTATCGTTCGCATGTGGCCACCCTTACCTATGAGATCCGCTAGCACCCAGTGGTCCTCACGAAGCTCGAAGTCCTCGACAGCAACGGTCACGACCTCGGCTCGGCGCAGTCCACAGCCAATCAGTATGGCCAGGACCGCTCGGTTGCGTGTTGCCCGAAGCTCCGGACCGGAAGGCGAAGACACGAGCTTTCTGCCCTGCTCCGCAGAGAGCCAGTTGCCCACCCTGACCCCGAGTCGCTTGGCTCCTTTTACCCGGCGAATGCCGGCGGCCAAGTCGGGGCTAAGGAGGCCGCAGTCAGAGGCTTCATATGCCAGGCGACGAACTGCGGCCAGTCGCAGGTTGATGGTCGCCGGAGCGTACCTCCGTTGTTCCAGGGCTATCCGGTACCGCGTCACGACCGTTCTGTTGAACGCCAGCCGCGGCTCAGAGCAGTACCAGTCGATGAAGTCTCGGATGGCGTGATCATAGGACCGCCGTGAACTAACCGAGCTGAGGCTGTTCAGAACGGCGTTCTTGGAGTGCTCGAGGTCCGGTAGCTTCAGGATCGTCTTGGGATTGCGCTTCTTTGCTCTCTTCGTCATCGCACGGCCTCCAACCGTGCGGAAAGCATCAATCAGAGGGATTGCTGACGCCTGCGGCGTTTCTCGGTATCAATCCGCGTCACCCCTTGTGTGGCCTCGCGCACAACTTGCTCCAACCCACGCTGCTCGTTCAGGTAGCGACCGCGCAAAGGGTGACCTTGAAACGAACACGTGATCATAGGAGGCAGCGCATATCCGCTGCCGTCCAGAGTTACCGCAGCGTCTTCTGCGAGCACTGAAACGCCTTGACACGCAGCCCGGGCGCTGGCATAGTTCCCTGCAACTTTTCCCGAGGGACAATTATGCGCTATATGCCTCCCGCACTGACGTGCGCCAGACCAAAGGTCCGCGTCCTGACTCTTCCTCTAATTGTCGCTGCGTTGGGCTGGATAGAGTGCCCTATCCACGCTCAAACTCTAACCTTCATCGGGAGCCAACCGTCAGTTAACTTCGGCAGCGTTAACGTCTGCCAGGCTGGCGCAAGCAATCCAGCTTGCTTCAAGGTGCAGCAGCTCACGTACAAGGTTTCCGCAGGCGGAGCGCTAGGCACGCCCAAGGTATTGACGCTAGGCAGCCCCAACCTCGACTTCGTCGCAGCCCCTGGATCTTCCTGCACTGGGGCGGTGACCACGGGGCAGACCTGCACGGTGCAGGTCAAGTTCAATCCGCTCTATGCCGGCGGCCGGCGTGGCGGTGTGGAGCTTGTTGACGCGGCAGGGCATGTGCTCGCCACTACCTACCTCTACGGCACGGGCCGCGGCTCTCAAATCCAATTCGATCCTACCCGGCCCGTGTACCTCTACGGCGGGGGCTACTTCGGATCGCCGGAGGTAGATGGCGCCGGTGACGTGTACCTCGCTGACTCGGATCAGCACATCATCAAGGTGCCGGCAGATGGCTCGGCGCCGGCGATAACGAGTACCGGCATAGACGTAGGCAGCGCGGCACTGGACGGAGTCGGCAACTTGTACATTGGGACAGGCTTGAACGACGTTCTGGAGTTCCCTGCCGGAGGTGGGACACCAGTGAAGCTGCCATTCAACTTCGATGGCGACCCCGCTGGCAGCATCGCGGTGGACGGCGCCGGTGATCTCTTTGTCGTCAAGGAAGGGACCAGTAGCATCCTGAAGCTGCCTGCTGGTTCAAGCAAGCAAGTCGTGCTCGATACGGCCTCCCTCGACCCCTCGCAAAGCTCGGACATTCGGGCCGATGTTCTCGGAAACCTCTTCATCAGCAAGTTCTCCGGGGCGCTGCTCCTTCTGCTACACGAGGGTGGCGGCCTGGTGACGGTAACGCCCAACTTCCAGCCGTCCTATGGCCAGTTTGGCCTGGACGGTGTGGATGACATTCTGAATACTAAGTTCGACTTTGGAGTCTTGCAGTTCCCGCTCAAGGGGAGCCCGGTGGTGCCCCTCGACCTCTTCAGCGCTTATGGTTCCGCCTTTCCGGCGGCGGCAAACGGCCCCACGGATGCGGATGTGGACGGCGCAGGAAATCTCTACATCTCCGACCTCGGAGTAATTCCCGGTTCCTTTCAGGATGGAACAAGGCTGCTGCGCTATCAACGGGATGAGGCGCCGCCTGTTGACTTCAGCAAGCAGCTTAGCAACAGCACCGGCGTGGCCTCGTTCCGGATCTTCAACGCAGGCAACGTTCCGCTGCTGGCAAAGCCGATCTTTAGCAGCCCTGCCTTTCAGCTGCGCGACACGGCCCCGCAGAACTGCCTGGATGGTCTCGCGTCCGGTGCAGCGTGCGTGGTAAACGTCAGCTTCTCTCCAACAGCGGATGGACAGCAGAACGGCTCGATGACGCTTGAGACCAACGGCGTGCTCAACCCGGTGGTCAGCTTGCTGGCCGACACCAAGGGGCTGGCGGAACCGATCCTGAGCCTGCCCTCAGGGCTCTATGGAGGAGCCCAGACTGTCTCGATAAGCGCCCCAACCCCTGGTGCGCAGATCTTCTACACGACCGACGGCTCGCTACCCACGGCTGCCTCCCAGCCCTATACGGGCCCGATCGCAATTACAGCCTCTGAGACGGTTGAGGCAATCGCCATCGCAGGCTCCACGCGATCTCAGCTCGCCCTGGGTGTTTACACCATTGCGTCGGGTTCCGACCTGGCGGACCACAACCAGGGCTTCGCTGATGGCTGCAACTCGGGAACCTTTGGCGGCGTTGTCTGTGCCGGGAGCGCCAGGGGCTCTGGAACCCGCATCCGACTGACCGATCAGCACGCGTATGAGGCTGGAGCCATGCGGGGGACCATGCCCGTGTCGCGCTCCGGGTTCCAGACCAACTTCACCTTCCAGCTTACGGATGCCGCGGCTGACGGCTTTACCTTCTTTCTGGAGACAGACAGACCGCTCAAAACCGGGCACACCGGCAAGTCGCTCGGCTATGAGGGCATCGGCGACAGCATTGCGCTGAAGTTCGACCTCTTCAACAATGCGGGCGAGGGCCGAAACTCTGTCGGCCTCTTTCTGGACGGTGCCATCCCGACGACGCCGGCTGTCGACCTTTCCGGCACCGGCATCGACCTACACAGTGGAGACATCATGCTGGCTCGTGTCAGCTACGATGGGCAAAAGCTAAATCTCACCCTTACGGACACTGCGTCATTGGCGACTTGGTCGCATGCTTTCCCACTGGACCTCTCCACAGCGGCGGGCGGCTCGGCGCCGCTCTACCCTGGCTTCACGGCCGGCACGGGCTCTGAGAACGCCATTCAGGACATCCTGAGCTGGTCCTACATCTCCGGACCTCCGAGCCCGCTGGCACCGACGCCTAGCGTGCCTGCGTCGCCCGCGTTTCCCGATGGCATCTCGCCCCAAGGCATCCGACTGAACGGGTCGGCCACCATAGCCGGGGGCGTCCTGAGCCTGACCGACGGCAAGACCTATGAGGCTGGGAGCGCTTTCTACCGTAAGCGCGTGCCGATTAATGCCTTCACAACAGACTTCAACTTCAGTATCAAGAACGCTGCGGCTGACGGCTTTACCCTCACCATTCAGAACAACAACCCGAACGCCCTAGGCGGTCGCGGCTTGGACCTGGGCTACGGCGGCATCCCCAAGAGCGTCGCTCTCAAGCTGGACATCTTCAGCAATGCCGGAGAAGGCCAAGACTCCACCGGGGTTTACCTGAATGGCGCAACCCCCACCGTGCCCTCAGTCTCGTTCTTCGGATCGGGGATCGCTCTCCAAAATGAATATGTGTACTTGGCTCACCTCGTCTATGACGGCACAACGCTGAATGTGACGTTCAGCGACCCCATTACGGGTGCCGTCTGGTCCCATGCATTTCCGGTAGACATCCCGGCCGCGGTAGGTGGACCAACAGCTTACATCGGCTTCACAGCAGGAACGGGAAGACTGGCGTCTACTCCGCAGATCTCGCAGTGGACGTTCTCTCCTCAGTAGCACTGGCTTGACAGTTTGGACGCACCGATCCCAGGGCGCTGCTCGAGGCAACACGCACGAGAAGCGCCCTATTTTGCTAAGGGCGAGTTCTCGATCAGGTGGACGGACACCGTTCATTAAGGACCGTGAAGTCGCACTATGGGAAGTGATCCGGCTCTGGCAGACCTCCAGGCGCGGCAACACCGGGCCAACTTCCCACAACGGCGTTTCTCGTTACCAATCCGAAGCGGTGAGGTGGCAATCAATTTGAGGATGTGGTTCCAGACTAGAAGGCACTGACGCTCTAGTGAGCTCGCAGAAAAGCCTTCGTCGCGTTCCACCCGTCTTCTGCCGCGTGTGCATCCGCTTCTGGAGAAGGGTCGTCTCCTTCAGGTCGATGCACCGGATTGACACGCCGCATTTCGCTGCCGGTCCCGCAAATGTAGTGAGAGGCGTTTGGGAAAACGATAGAGCGCTCTCTGTCCTTCTGATTGCTGGATCGCAGCGTTTCTTCGATTTGGCGCGTCATGAGCGCGGAGGGCCAGACAACATCCTTGTCAGCAGCCAGCAACAACATCTTTGCGCGAATGCGCTCTACTGGGATGCGAGCGGCAGCTAGATTTTCCTCGCTAGCTAGGTCCAGGGCTCGTTGATGAACGAATGCGCTGGTCCAACGCAGATCATTGACATCCTCCCAACTGTCGCTTGTCTAATTATGTGGCACACTTCTGTTCGAATTATCTGGCACACATGAGCTTGAGAACGACGGCATAGACCTACGCCTGACCGATGACGAGGTTCTCTCTGGCGGTCTCCACTACGTCGATCGAGAATTCGCTGAGCTGGTTGATTTGAACGACCTGCTGCATTTGCGTCAGGAGACGTGAGAGCAGGCGAAAGTTCCCGCGAGTGAGCCGGGTGATCGCAGCAGCGACGTCTGGAGCGATCTCGTTCTTGGGCAACTGGACTCCGGTGGGTGCCCAGTGACTGCGTAGGAGCATCTCGACATCGCTGTCTGGAAGAGGCCTGAATTCATGCACGAAGCCGATGCGAGGAAAGAACTGTGGGTAGCGTGACACGCGCTTCTCAATGCCAGGCATGCCGATCAGCACCATGCCCAGGCCACTGTCGTCGAAAGTGGACCGCAGTTGCTCCAGGCCGTTCATGGTGAGTCTGTCCGCTTCGTCCACGATGATGAGACTAGTGGGATCGGTGATGAGTCTCAGCTTCGCCTCGCACTGTTCGAACACTTGGAAGTAAGTAGGGGTTAGGGGAACGGGACCGCCATGGATGTAGCCAGGGTCATTGCGATGCTCCGCACGCCATGCTTCGTCACGCATGCGTATCGCCTCGAGGCGAGTGCGAGACTCATCGCGAGTCGGTCGTTCCGCTGTGCTCGACACGATCTCACGAGCACGGCGGAGATCGTTGCGGATCTGTGACGGAGATGTGATCACATCGGGTGTATAGAAGATCGTGTCGAGCGCTTGTCCGTCCGAAGTGCGAACGCTCCAGCGATCAATGGGCAGAATGCGTGCGCTTCGGCTGAAGTGGATGCCGGAGAGCGTCTTGCCGACACCGGGCGGTCCGTAGCAGAGACCGATATAACGATCGCGGCGGCATGCCTCGCAAAACTCGACGAACCTTCGATACTCCAAGGTCTGCACGAAAACAGGAAGTTCGCTACTCGTTGTAGTAGCGCTTGAGCCGAGGACGTTCCGGCTCGGCGGGTGCGTCTGTGCGTACATGAGCTTCCTCTCGATCATCGTGCCGCTTCAGTTGAAGGAGCGTGTCTACTGTTTGCCGCCTGCTCTTCACGATCGAGCGCAGCTCTTGTCGCGGCTGGTTGCGAGCGCGAACAATGTCTCGCAGGGGTACAGTCTGACCGGCAAGGTCAGCTGAGATCGCCCTGCAGAGAAACTTGTCTTGATAGAAAACTCGGATCTCGCCCATGTCTCGGGGATCCTAGCGAATAGTCACGTCTTCACCCACGTACGCCGCCAGGGTGAGCGAACGGTAACGGAAGCTATGGAAGTGAATGCCGTCGGATCGTACCCGGCGACTACGCAGTTCGTGGATGAGCAGGAGATCTAATTGCTCAAGCGACTCCGGCATGCGCGGTAGAAAGGCGCCTTCCTCCCACCGCTCCTTGGGAGAGGGCTTACCCTCTGAGCTCCGTCGGCGGTGATAGACCTCAAGCAAGAACTTGCGAAACTCTCGATCTAGGTCTGTGAGGGTGAGGCTGGGAGCGCGGGTGGGCCTTGCACCACATCCGTCCAGGTCACAGAGGAACAACTCGTTGACGGTTCGGAAGAACCGTTCGATGCGTCCCCGGCCGCGTGGCTGACCTGGTGTAGAGAACACAAGCCGGATCTTGAGATCGACAGCGACCTGCTCGATATGCTTCGACGTGAAATCCGCCCCGTTGTCGGTGTACAGGGTGTCCGGAATGCCGCAGATCTCCCAGTGAGGGTCGCCTTTTCGCCAAATCCCCTGCCGCAGGGCAACGGCAGTACGCAGAGATGACGGCGGCTCGAAGCCAAGGTAATATCCTGCAACAGCGCGGCTGAAGTCGTCGATCACCACCGTCAGCCAGGGTCGGGCCGCACTGCCGTCCTCCTGAAGTATGCGGATGTCCAGCTGTGCATGATCTACCTGCCAGATCGCGTTGGCTCTCGACGCTTCGCGCCGGTGTACCAGATCGAATGTCTCGCCATAGGCTCGTGCGCCGCGATGTGCGAGAGTTGTGAGTCCGCTGGGCAAAGCGCGCACGATCCGGCGCACCACGGGATAGCTGGGCCCTCCTTCACCAAGCGTGCTTGCGACGGCAGTCGCTTGTCTGTAGATGGATGAGATCGGTAGAGGCGGCCTCTCGAGAGCGAGTCCTTCGATTGCTTGGACCATACGTTCCGTCGCGAGACGGCGAGCGCCCTCGTCGCTTCGGCCTTTTCGCGCGAGAGCAGCCAGGCCATCCTTACGGTAACCGGCAACCCAGCGCGCTGCGGTTCGATAGGAAATGCCCTGATCCTTCACAACAGACCGTAGCGAGAGCAGGCCGTCCAGGTAGGGTCTGAGCAGCTCAAAGCGCCTCAGCGCGAGCTCGCGCGACTCCGCCGGAAGGGACGCCAGCTCCTCCATAGCGGAAAGTGTGCCACATAATTAGAACAAAAGTGTGCCACATAATTAGAAAAACGACATAGTAGCCCACGAGGATGTCGCGTGTCCGGCAGGCGAGCAGGGGAGGGAGAGCGAAACATGGCTCGCGTTCTATGGGAGACATCATGGTCGGGGTTGACTTATTTGTTGCCGACGATCTTGGGAGACTTCCACTCGACCCAAATGGAAGTGAAGACAGATAGGTCTTCACTCCTCCCACACACCCGCCCTCCTAGAGACGATGCAACTAGACATGCATGCTCAGTACACTGGGCGAGTGCATCGAGCTCAAGTAACATTTATTCATCCTCTAGCCCTCTGCAGCATTCTGTGTGCTCCTGCTCTGAGCTTCGCGCAGGATGTATCCCTGGCCACACCTCCGCCCAGCGGTGTACAGACACGTTGGTCAACACCTGAGAACCCCTCGGGTGCACCAGGTCGTGGAAACATGACGAATCGCGGAGCAAAAGGACATGCTTGGGATGCGATCCCGGCGGGCGCCTCCCTTGCGTTGTTGGACACCACTGGCTCCGGGCGTGTAACGCGCATTAGACTCACGCTCCAGAATCGTTCTCCATCGTTGCTACGTTCCCTTCGCTTTGAGGTCTTTTGGGACGGGGAGAAGACGCCGGCGATACGGTCGCCGCTAGGTGATCTGTTCGGTACAGCGTTCGGCCTAACTCCCCGCTTCGAGAACGCCTACATGGCCGACCCGGAGGAGCACTCTCTTCTGCTTCAGCTGCCGATGCCTTTCCGGACAGGAGCTCGTATCGTCATCACCAACGATGGCTCGGTCGACGAGAGCCAAATCTACTGGGAGGTGGATTGGGAAAAGAACGAAGCTCCAGCGCCAGAGTCGCTCTACCTTCATGCGTTCTGGCGTCGGGCGCAACCGCCCGTTGGCGAGGACTTTGACATCCTGCCTGCAGTTCATGGACGTGGCCGGTTTCTAGGTGCAGTTGTTGGCGTCCAAGCCAACCCTGTATACGCTCTTCCCGGTCGAAATCATGACACGAAGACATTCTGGTGGGGTGAGGGAGAGGTCCGCATGTTCGTGGATGACCCCGGAGTCCAGCTTCAAGGACCTGCAGCGGCCGTCGCCCATCCCACACTCGCCGGCACAGGTGGAGAAGACTACTTCGGAACGGCATGGGGCATAGGCCACTTCACCACCATGCAAGCGGGCTGCACCGTTGCTGATCCCGCGTCTCTGCGCTGGTCCTGCTACCGCTTTCATGCGCCTGATCCTGTGTGGTTCCACCAAGGGATCCGGGTGGCTATACAGCAGATTGGTGGATCGCCCATTGCAGAGGCTCGGGCGATCGCAGCTAGGGGCGCACCGATGGAGGTGGTTGCTGTTGACGGGGCTCGCTACACGCGGCTGCTGGACGAGCCCCACCCTCCGCAGATTCAAGATTCTGGATTCCCCGAGGGTTGGGTGCTCTACCACCGCTCTGACGACTGGTCCGCCGTGGCCTTCTTCTATCTAGATTCTCCAACGGACGATCTTCCCGTGATGCAGGCAGAGCAGGAGAGGGTAAGAACCCTTCCAGATTAGTCGGTAGAGCATCTCTGTAACTTGAGGCGCTTCTTGTCGTAGCTCTTGTGCCGCTACTTGTCGTCAGCCGAAGCGGAACCGCCTGCCGAACACCTGGTGGGCTGCATCAAGCGCTTCGGAATCGGCCATTGCAACCTCTGCTGTCGATACACATACTGTCGTTTGTCAGGTAGCACACTTCTGACCGCGCTATTTGGCACACAAGCCGTGCGAAGGACCGATCGGGAAAAGCCTTTTGCGGCGTTCTCCTTCATTTGCTTGCTCTTGCTGGACTCAGCAGACCTTGAGCAGAACGAAGGTGTGCCAGATGATCCGAACAGAAGTAGGCCAAATGATTAGAAAACGACAAGGCAGAGTTCGACGATCTACCCCGAAAGTTGCAGAGCCGAGGAGGAAGGAGTGGTGCTCAACGTCGCTGGGCAACGGCACAATTACAGTGGGGAGCCGAGGTGCTCCCCGGACTAAGACGCTTGCCAAGGAAGATTGCGGAACGGGAGCAAGCCGCCAACTTTCTCGCGCGTGACTACGAGATGTTTGACTTGCCTACACTTCCGTTCGTCTGGAGGCCAAGAGCGTGCAGCTTGCACGTCGATGCACCTTACGAAGCACCACATCCAACCCTCCCCACTTATCGTCAAGCCGGTGACTGGCCGACCGGCAGATCGGTTTTGGCCTCAAATCCGCTGACCGATCCGCTGGTGAAGCTGTGAGAACTGCTAACGACTGGATACGCTCCTTGTGCCTGGTCTGCGCTGGGTTGGTCGTGGTGCAAGCGACTATTCTGCCCTTCGCTGCATTGGGAAGTCTGTTGTCGAGTCTAGCTACCGCGCTCGAAGTATCTCTGGCCGCTATAGGCTGCTTTGTCGCTGCGTCCGACGACTCGGGGGAGAATCGCAGCCTGTGGTACCTCCTCGCGTTAGCGTTCTCCCTGTCAACGGTTGGCCAGCTTTTGTCGACGTACGACATAGTGAATACAGGTACCCATGTTCAGGCAACTGCCCTCGACGCCGACTTCCTGTTTTTTGGCTATGGTATTCCCGTTCTCCTTGCAATCTGTTCAGGAACTGCAACTGGCCATTTGCGGGTGTTGCGTTGGTTGGATGGAATGCAGGCGATCCTTGCGGCGACGCTCGTCTATCTGCAGATCTTCGCGGCTCTGCCTTATCTTGGAAGCCGCAGTCCCATCTCTGCACGGGAGTTGATGTACCTATACAACGCGGAGAACGTGATACTCGTCGGTGCCGTGGCGCTCCGGCTCTTCTCCACGCCAACCACCTCAAAGTCGCGCTTTCTTAGACCTCTCGCTCTCTACCTCGTGGTATACGCGCTCACCGCGGCGATTCTGGGCTACCTCGAACTGAACCGGCAGATGCCCGACGGTGTACAAGATGCTGCCTGGGGAGTGCCGTATGTGATCCTGCTCGGAGTTTTGGGATCCCGAAGCCGCCTCGGTGAAGTCATAGATGAGCTAACCACTCCTCGGTCCTTTTTCGAGCTGTTGGTTGATAACTTCAGCCCTGCGCTTTTCACGATCGTGGTTGTATTCCTGGGCGTTCGCGTTTCGCAGTCGCACAGATGGTTTGGAAGTACATGCATCACGATCGTGGTGGTTCTCTACGGAGTACGAGCAGCGTTCCTGCAAAGCAAGTACGTCGAGTCGCAGTACGAGGTTACGAAGGCGACGGCGGCTCTGCTCGAAGCGAACGATCGTCTCCTTGAGTTGTCAATGCGAGATGGTCTGACAGGAGTACATAATCGCCGCGCTTTCGATTCCGCGCTGCAGCAGGAGTGGAGTCGCTCGAGCCGTGCGCGGCAAGCTCTGTCCGTGCTGATGATTGATGTGGATTGCTTCAAAGCACTCAATGATCTTTACGGCCATCTTGAGGGAGACCGGTGTCTTCGTGAGGTGGCGCGTGAAATCGAGACAAGGCTCAAGCGGCCGGGCGATCTCATCGCAAGGTACGGTGGAGAGGAATTCGCGGTGATTCTGCCAGGAGCCCGTCAGGAGGGCGCCCTGGCGATGGCCGAGCAGTTACGGGTGTGCGTTTCGGAACTGGGCCTTCGCAACGAGAACTCGGCGGTCCGAGGTGTTGTGACTGTAAGCGTCGGTGTATGTACCGGATTCCCGCACACATCTTCTTCAGCGGAGGAGTGCTTGAAGCGAGCAGACCTTGCTTTATACCGAGCAAAGTGCAACGGACGAGATCAGAGTGAACTTTGGTCCCCTGAGGTCAGTTCGGCTTAGGCATGAGTGTCGTTTGTCACATTAGGCGGCTTGTGGCACACATTTGGGTGTAACGGATGTTCGGGTTCGCGGATGCGGTTTTAGGCAGTCGGATCAGCTGCGTGCAGGACCCGGAGCTCGAGCAGGTCGAAGCCGGCCTGCCACACATTTGCCGTTTGAGCAGCTTCAGGCGGTGGATCTGTCCTTCGACTGGACCGTTGCTCCGGGGCAGCGCCAGCGCCGCAAGCACTGCATGCTGATCTCGTAGGGCGAAGGAAGCCATTGGTGAGTTCTTCGCCTGCTCTAGCGATTGCGGCCAAGCAGTCGCATTCTGGGTGCGGATCATCTCGAAGAGCTTGCGTGCCGCATTCCCCGGGGAGGCGATCTCCGGCGATTGTAGCTTGAGAGATTATCTGGCGCAGAGATTGAGGCGGTGTCTGTAGTTGGACTCGAACTCAGCCCAGACGCCAGCCAGATCGGCACGAGCCGGTTCCGTGCCAAACGCAGGTAAATAGCAGGGTGTAGCGCGAGGTACTCGTTGTCGGAAATGTGCCACTGTTTGTCGCAGGCTGAAGGGAATGGATCGCCAACGCACCGCCGCTGAGCGCATGAATGCGTGAGCAGAGGCGTTTAGAGGCTATGCGAGACTCACTACCAGGCGTGGAACTGCAGTGGTAGCGACAAATACCACCTCAATGTCGCGACAAAGAATTCCTCAAACTATAGACATGGTGGCAGTCGATCTCGCTTTGCAAGTAGCTGCATATTCAACGGATTGCCCAATCTCTCGCCTTGGTCATGGACCTCCGGATGTAAGCAGCTCGTTTGGATGGACTTGGATCGCGAGAGAGATAGTCGTCCTCGAGGGCTTGTCGGATCTGCATTTCATCCATACCGCTACCGTAAGCGGCGACACAGAAGGCAAGGTCCGCCGCGGCAGGACGGTCCTGGTACTTGCTCGAGGTGCGGAAGCGTTCCAAAGACGGCTCGAACCCCGGTCCCCTTCGGGGAGAAAGAGACGCCTGCTGGCGCCTGGCCTCACGCTCCTGCTCGCGTGCGTCGTAGAGCTTCGTGATCTCCCCCAAGAAGTTCTCACCCATCGGGTACTGCTCACCGTTGCAGCTTTTGAGCCGAACGAAAGGGAAGAGGCCATTTGGTCGCTTGTACTTGGGCTTGCAGTTGGTGAAGCCCGGCAGCCTGCCGAACCGTCTCCAGTCGGCCGCACTCGGATCGGCGTTGTAGCGGGCGGCGAGCGCCTGCGAGACAAAGGTGCCGAGCAGCTTGGGCAAGATCTGCGGGTGCTTGAGCCAGGCCTGGAAGTTGCCGGCACTGGTCTCAACCACGGCACACGGCGTAAAGCCGTCAGCGGTCAGCTTCGCAAGCGAGATCTTGGAGAGATCGTCGAGGGCCGTGTAGCGATGCTCTCCTGAGGGGCGGATGTAGATATGGGAGCCGCGGGCGTTGCGGTATTTGAGCAAGGAAAGGCGCTCGATGACAGCTGCGGCCGTGATTCCGTCGAGGCCGGGGAGCATGCCTCTGCCACTGAGAACGCCGATGTCATAGAGCGGCGCTTCGATCGCTCGGAGCATGGTGTGCACTGCTGCTTCGATTCTGTCCATCGTCTTCACCTCTGTGGATGTGGTCTGAAAGAAGGGGAGGAGTGCAGGAGTGAAACAGACCCTGTATCCCGGCCCTAGCGGGAAGGGCAGAGCGGACGCGGTGTCCTGCATCCGCTGGTGGCGATGAGGGCTTAGCCGCGTATGTGTCTTTGCGGATCGAAGACCTCAGCGAAGCCTTGCTGACGCAGGTTGCGGTTCCACATCTCTGCAAAGCGCAGGTGCTGGGTGTGCAGCTCGAACAGGTGCACATAGCAGTCGGCCACAACGTTGCGGCTCCACTCCTCGACTCCAGCGTAGTCGTTGCGCCAGCAGAAGGGCACCAGGTGCGCTCCACCGTAGAGACCAAGCTCGAAGCACATCTCGGGGTCCCGCATGAGGTCCCCGTTCTGTTCGCCGTAGTGCGCGACGGAGAGGGCAGGTAAGCCCATGGGACCGGATGCGTCCATGGCTTCGATCACCAGCTCCATGTACGGGTCGTTGCTGATCCTGAGGTACAGGCCGGGGTGCCACCCACCGGCCCTGTTGAGGATGTCCAGAATGGTCTGCACTAGGCCACCTCCGCGACTGCTGCATCGGTGCCTTCAATTCCAGGTATGGCTTCGGCTGCAACCTGCTCTGTCTCGATTGCGGAGAGAATCAGGGCTGACGTGCGCTGGATGACTTCAAGGCTCTCGGAGAGCAGAGCGGCGTTGCCGTGGTAGAGGTGGATGTAGTCGGCGGATGCCCGTCCTGCATCCAGACCAACGGTCTGCGAGACAACGAAGGCGATGGCTTCGGCTTCCGTCTCGCGTACCGTCCTGGTGGTTGCGGTCCTGCGTTCGGCCTTGTGGAGCATCTCGTGCGCGAGCTCGTGCACCAGGGTGCTGAACTCCGCCGCTGGTGCCTGTCCGGGGAGAATGGCGATCCGGCCGCCATAGCTCACACCCAGCGCGGGTGCGATGGAGTCCTTGAACTCAAGCGCGATGCCCTGGGCGGTGGTGAAGTCGATCAGCCGCTCGCGGTACTGGCCAACCTCTCCCTTGGTCCGCTCGGTGAACTGCGGAAGCTCTGCGCCCTCGGTCTGGCTCACGTCGAAGACGTACACGGCGCGGAAGCCCACCAGAACGGGCTTACTGACTGCTGCGGGGTCTTTGCTGGTTGCTTCGTTGTGCTTCTTCTTGCGGCTGCTGACCATCGGGGCCAGGATCCGGATGCCCTTCTGTCCCTTCATCACCTTGCGGCCAAGCTGATTCCAGGCGTGGAGGCCAGCGACGCGGGTGGCATCCGGCATCTGCCGGGCGATCTCGAGGATGTTGCCGAAGCTGTAGCTATGGAACCGGCCCATCGCGGTGAGGTAAGCCGTCAACCCTTCGCTGTGTCCTGCCTCAAGCTGCTCGATCAGTAGCTGCACATTGGCGGCGATGACCTCTTTCGAGGTCTGGGGCTTCGGGGTCGAGGGAAGGGCGGTGATGGTGTGTGCGGCGGTGATGCTGTTCATGGAGGCTTCTCGCTTTGCTTGGTTTGGCTGTGATTGCTCTCAATCACGCCTTGGCCCTGGCCCACGCCAGCAGGGGCGGCAAGTGCAAGCGGTGGGTTCCCTCCCCGGAGTGAAACGGTGGGCGGAGCGGAGCGGAGGTCTGCACAAGCGCCGTCGGGGTCCCCGGCGGGCGGTCTTTGCCCATTGGGGTGAGGAAGCGCGGAAGATGAGGGTGCCGCTTGCGCGCGCCAGGGACGGAGTCCCTCAGGAGGTCTGGCGACCTTGTCGGGCGCGAAGCGCAGGAGCTCAATTCGCATTTGTTCTTGGGGTGGGCGTTGCGGGCGGGAACGGCCTGCGGAGTGGGGGCCGGAGGATGGCAGAGCCGGCCGCAGCAGGGAGGAAGCTTCCTCTCCTCTTCGGGGTGTTCTGAGCTGTCTACGCCTGCTGCAAAGGCGTTGCCGCACACACCCGCAAACGCCACCTTCGTTCTTACATGAGTACCGCAATCCTACCTAGGTCCCACTTCGACTCCCAACATTGTCTCGCGTGTAAAGTGTGGGTGCGAAACGCACGACCTCCCAGGGCCCGCAGCGCTTCGTCACCTTTGCTCATCATGGAGAACGCTATGCCCTCTATGTGGTGAGCAGCGACACATGTGCGGCTCGGAACGTTGGAAGTATTCCACCTCTAAGACGGCTCGCCTTCAGGCACCAGATAGCCGGCCATTGAGTAGGCGTCTATTAGCGCAGAAAGGACCCGCTAGGGCAAGAGCCGCACAGTCCATTACCGTAGTCACGCTGAACCAATGTGTCGCTCTTAGGGCGCACGTTCCTTGCAGCGCCTTCACAGTTGGCCTTAGATCCAAACCTTCGATTCCGCATTGGTTAGGGGTTTGCGTGGGCGGTCAATCAAGGTGGGTTTGCTGGTGCCAGCGTTTGCTGTGACGATCACCGGAGAGACGGGAGCGGCAATGGTCGGCGCCTTACTTGGTAGCTTGCCTCCGGTGCTGGTTGTTGCACCTGGCGCGTAGTTCACGTCCGGATCACCGAGATATTCGTGCGTCTGCCCGACGCGGTTCATGCGCGTGTAGTTTGGGATGGCCAGCATGGGAGAGCCATCCTGCCAGGTGCCAGTCAGCGCTACCACGCCACCCAGCAGATCCGGTCGCCACTCCGCGTGCAGGGGGGCATCCCTGAGCGGTTGGTCGATGCGTCCCTGATCGGCGCTTTCCACGTTGTAGATGAGGGGGCCATATTGCAGGGCAACGGCACCGAGATCGGCCTTGATGCGACTATCGGCGGTGATGCGTTGCGGCTCGAGGGGCAGCTCAAAGGCAATCTGATCCCCTTCTTGCCACTCTCGCGTGAGGACCACGTACCCCTTCTCGATCCACGGCGTGACCGGGTGTCCGTTGATCGTCAGTCGCCCGATGCCGTGGAGCTCCGGGGAGGAGGAATAGAGCTTGCTGGTGGTGCGGTTGGGGACACGCACGTGGACCGTGAAGGTCTTCTTTTCTGCGGGATTGACGGTAATAGCGACATCGCCTTGCCAGGGATAGTCCGTCTTCTGAATCATCTCCACGTGCGTTCCGGCTATTTTGCCCACCTGAATGCGACTGCCGATGAATAGGTTGACGTAGAGTCCGGTCTCACTTTTCGCATAGGTCCAGGTGGGCACCATTAACAGCGTTCGTGGGATGTTGCCGACGCAGCACGGGCACACGTGCCAGCGAGTCCGCTCGGTACCCACCAGCGGGTTGGTGTAGCAGAAGCTTTTGCCGTCCAGCGCGACCCCGCCGAGCAGGGCGTTGTAGATGGTCTGCTCGTAAAGGTCGGCATACTTTGCGTCGTGGTAGGCGAGGTTGAGTTTGTACTGGAAGAAGACCAGGCCACAGCTGGAGCAGGATTCACAGTAAGAATTGTTGCGAAGGGAGTAGTCGGGGCCGAAGCCCTCCGAGGTTTCGCCGCTACCGATGCCGCCGGTGAGGTAGAACTTCTTATTCACCATGTTGTCCCAAAGCGAAAGCACAGCGCTCTGGTATCCGGGGTCGCCGGTTTCTGCTGCGATGTCGGCCATGCCGGAGTAGAAGTAGGTGGCGCGCACGGCGTGGCCGACTGCCTCGTACTGCTGCTCGGGAGGGAGGTGGCTTTGGTCGTACTCCGAGCCGCCTCTGCGGGAATCAAGCAGGAACTTCGCGAGGCGGATGTAGGCATCGCCACGGGGATGGCCTTCCTGATCATTTACAAAGCGGCCAAAGCGAACCAGGGCCTGTTCCATCTCCTGATGTCCGTCGAACCAGGGCTTTTTGTTTGGGCCGAGGTAGCCCACCCAGCAGTCCGCCAGCTTTTTCGCCGCGTTGTATAGGCGAAGGTCCTGGCCTTCGGTGAGCGTGTAGTGGTTGATGGCGGACTCGATGAAGTAGCCCGAGACGTAGCCCTCGTGGTTGCCGCGATGGTCCGGCGACCAGCGTTCGGGCCAGACTTTACGGTCGGCGAGGATGTAGGCGGTTTGCAGGTAGCCGTCGGGCATTTGGGCGGCCAGGATGATGGGAATCCATCGGTCAAGCGTGCCGTGCATGGCCTGCTGGGCTTGTAGAATCTCGGGGTCACCCTGTGCATCGATCATCAGTGCGATGCAGATGGATTCGACGGTCTGATGCACCCAGGCGTTTGAGAAGACATAGCCACGGTGGGCTGCGTGGAGTTCGCCGCGATTCGCCTTGCCGGCTTCGAGGAAGTTGTCTATGCCGCCGTCCCCGCGATTGGGGGTGATGTCCACTCGCTCGCAGTAGGCGATGCAGTGTGGGATCCAGTCCACGATAAGTGTTTTGGCGCGCTCGCTCCAGAGGGGGCTGCTGAGGGAGTACCGGGTGGTGTAGACGACGTCCAGCCGATCACGCGGAGGAGCAGCTTCGACGTGCACGTGAAGGGACGAGACGCTCTTTTGGCCGGGGCCCGACCCCGTCAAGGTGAGAGTGTATTCCCCTGGCGCGGAGAAGCGTGCTGTGGTGACGGGAGCGCTTGCGTCAGCGAAGGTTACGGCTCCGGGCCCGGACGACTTGCTCCAGCGGGCGACGTTGTCCGGGTGGGGCGTGAGCCAGACCGCGTGCCCGGCGAGAAAGGTGTGGGATCCTAGGATCACGGAGCGGTCGAGGCCCGCGGCAACGACCGGGGCGAGCGGAGGGACGGGGCCAGAGTTGCTGACGACCCACTCCAGGATCCCTGCCGCGTGGGAGCCCGCGGGAGTGATTTCGAGCCGGAGCCTGTTTGTGGTAACGGCGTCGAAGGTGGTGATGTTGAAGCTGTCTGCTGTGAGGCCGAGGCCGTGCGGGTTCGAGACCGGGACGAAGTCGGAACCACTCCAGAAGAGGAGGCGATAGGAGGCTGGCGCGGAGATGCGGGCGAACTCGCTACCGGGCGGCGCGTTGGGGCGTGGCGGGTCGATGGCCCAGTAAAGACGGATCTCCTGGGTGGAGACGGGGCTGCTCCAGGCGTATTCCACCCACGGGACGAGTGCAGCGTCGTCTTCCTCGCGCCGAACGGCGTAGCGCCCGCAGGTCCGATCGCCGGAGCTGCGAGGAAGGGCACCGTCGTTAAGCGCGGAGATCTTGTTTTCACTGGTGGTGACGAAACTGGAGGGAAGGGCGACTCGCGCCAGATTGACCGGGGCGGCGGAGGATGCCTGAGCGAGGGCTACGGGGCCTTCGACGCCCGCGAGCAGAGCGCTGCCGGCGAGGCCCGCGAGGAGCTCGCGGCGGTCGATGAGCGAGGGGAAGGAGGCGTTCCCTTGCTCATTGGCTGCGAGATGGTCTGCGGTGCGTCTGGTCGCCATGCGACGGTTCCTCCGGGCGGAGATGGATGCCCTTTGCTGGCTTGCGAGACCTGACCCGACTGGAGTGGCGGTCGATAGCAAGGTAGTGCACTAGGTTGAGGGATGTCCAATGCGGCTTTCCTCCGCTCGCCGGGTAATGCCTATGATGGTGCGACGAGGGGGCAGGATTCTGGAGAGAGCGGCTACAGGGGAAGCGCGCGGCGTTGTGTGGAGTTGGGGTATGCGGCTGGTGTTTTGCTTTGCCCTGCCGCTTGCGCTCTCTGCGCAGGATGCAGGATTGCATGACCCGGTCCCTGGATTGTCGGCGTCGACCTCGCTTGATGCTGCCCGCCGCCTTGTGGCCGCGGACCGCTTCGCTGAAGCTGAGGCGGAGCTGCGGCGCGGTTTGGACGCTTCGTCGGCGTCAGCCACCGCGCGCTTTTTGCTGGGCTACACGCTGTTGCGCGAGCATCGCCCTCAGGAATCGCTTGCGGAGTACACGCTGGCAGCCCGGCTGCGAACGCCGGGCGCCACGGACCTGAAGAACGTTGCCAACGACTATGCGCTGCTTGGGGACTACGCGGACGCTGAACGGTGGATGCGACAGTCGCTGGCTGCGGATCCCCAGCAAGCGGATGGCTGGTACGACCTGGGGCGCATCTTCTATACGGAACAGCGCTTTGCGGACGCGCTGCCGGCATTTCAACACGCGTTGGTGCTTCTGCCCGGCAGCAGCAAGGTGCAGAACAACATCGGCCTGACGCTTGAGGGGTTGAATCGTGAGGAGGAGGCACTTCTTGCGTACCGAGAAGCGATTGCCTGGCAGAAAGTGGAGTCGCCGCCGCCGCTTTCTCCTGAGCAGCCGCTGCTGAACCTGGGGATCGCCCTGTTGAGGCGGGGCAAGCTCCCGGAGGCACAGACGCTGCTTGAGCAGGCGGTGGTGCTGGCACCGCAGGACCCGCGCATCCACGAGCAGCTCGGGCAGGTGTTTCTGGACCGGCATGACTGGCCCGCCGCACAGCGTGAGCTGCGGAAGGCAGTGGATCTTGATCCCGAAAGTGCAGCACTGCACTTTCGGTTGGGCCAGGCCTTTCGGCGCGCTGGAATGCGCTCCGAGGCTGAGGTTGAGCTAAAAAAATCGGCGAGGTTACTTGGGAACACTTCCTTGCCCGGGGCTCCGTAGGTGGGTTCTTGCATGACACGAGGATTCTTATGTCTTGCGCTATGGAGGAGTGGAGTGATGCCACGGACCTTCCCGGGATCGGCAATAAAAGACGCCTTGCAAGTCTTTGTTGACAAACCCGGTTTGCCTCATTAGTGTCGCGGTCGGTCGAAGACCGGCAAGGATCGCTGGCGCCAATCGATCGGTCGAGTAGCTGCTGGTCTTTTGGAGAGCCCTTATGTGCGCATTCCGTTCACGTTCCTTGCGGCAGACACTCGGTGTACCCACCGCTGCGCTGATGCTGTCCTGTGTGAGTTACAGCCAGAGCACCCGTGGTGAGCTAGCTGGCACCGTAGCTGACTCTACGGGTGCTGTGGTCTCCAACGCGACGGTGGTTGCGAAGAACGACGCGACTGGTGGTGTTAGCAAGACCGTGACCAGTTCATCTGGCGCGTACCACTTTACGGCTTTGCCGATTGGCACGTACACCGTCACAGCGACGGCTTCCGGCTTTTCTACCGCTTCGAACAATGGGGTCGCGATCCAGGTGAACAGCACCTCTTCGCTCAACATCACCCTGACAACCGGGGCCGTGACGGACACTGTGAATGTGGATGCCAGTGGCGGCCGGGTGGAGACGGAGTCCTCCGATCTTGGGGGCACGATTACGGCCAAGCAAATTGTGGAGCTTCCCCTTGCAATTGCTGGCGGTGTTGGCGCGTTGCGCTCGCCAGAGAACTTCGTCTTCCTGGTTCCCGGAACGACCGGGCCTGGGTCCGGTGGGGCGCAAGGATTGCAGGGCAACGGTGTCTTCTTCTCCAAACTTGGGGGCGGCCAGAGCTATGGTGCCGAGATCCTGCTGGATGGCGCTAGCGTTACTCGCTCGGAGAATGGGTCGTCGTTCGATGAGACTGCACCCTCCGTTGAGGCGCTGCAGGAGTTCAAGGTGACGACCTCCACGCCGTCTGCGGAGTTCGGTCGAACCACGGCCGGAATCGAGAGCTTTGTTACGAAGAATGGTACGAATTCTTTCCATGGAACAGCCTTCGACATCTTCAAGAACGAAGCGTTGGACGCGAACGGATGGTTTGAGACGGAGCTTCGACGCCGGTGCACTCCCGGCGATGAAGCCTGCCGCCGGACCTATGCGACCCCGGCTGACAAGAAAAACGACTACGGCGGATCGTTGGGTGGTCCGATCGTTATTCCGCACCTGTACAACGGCCACGACAAGACATTTTTCTTCTTCTCGTGGGAGCAGTTCCGCCAAACCCTGAGCGCCAGCCCGCAGGCAACCGTGCCCACTGCCGCGGAACGCGCGGGTGACTTCACCGCCATCCTGGGCGGGCCAACGGCTGTGATCAACCCATGCACCGGCGCACCCGTCCTTCAGAATCAAATCTTCGATCCTGCGACGACCAACTCCACGGTGTCTGCGACCAATCCTGGCGGGATCCCGTGCCGGTTTCCCTTTGCTCAGAACAACGTGATCCCAGAAGCGCGTTTCAGTGCCGCGTCCCAGAGTCTCCTGGCTGCGCTGCCCCTGCCCAATCAGGCGGGAACTCCCAACCAGTACGGATTTTTCAACAATTACGCGACCAAAAGCAGTTTCCCTCTGATCAACACGACCGAGACCATTCGAGTGGATCAGACCATCTCGGACAATAACAGGATTTTTGTCTCTTACAGCTCGCGCGACAACGTCCGGCAGGGTGCCAACAGCCTTCCCCTGCCTTATGGAAACTTCGTCCCCCAGGACTTCTTCACGCACTACACACGCGCGGGCTGGGACTACACCATTACGCCAACGCTGTTGAACCACCTGAACCTTGGCTATAACCGAACCAACAGTTTGAATTACGCTCCGACGCTGGGCGGGGAGAACGTTGCTCAGCAGGCCGGCATCGTCAATATCGTTTCGACCGCATTTCCGGTACTCAACTTTGACGGCCTCGACAGTTTCACAAACATCGCCACCGGGAGCAATGGCGACAACATCGACAATGGCTCGCGCATCGCCGACAGCATCAGCTATCAGCATGGTCGGCACAGCATCAAGTTCGGTGTCGACCTGCGATACCAACAGTACTCCACGCTGCAGAAGTCGATCCCGACCTTCAATTTTCTACGGAGCCAGACCGATGTAGCTCGTCTTGGCAGCACACCGCAGTTTCAGAGCGGCAACAGCTTCGCCAGCCTGCTTTTGGGTCTGCCGGATAATGCGAACCAGAATGCCTACATCCATAGCCCTCGCTGGAATTCCAAATACTTTGGTGTCTTCTTTGAGGATGACCTGAAGGCAACTCCGAATTTGACCCTGAATTTGGGCATCCGCTATGACGTCGACATGCCGCGGCATGAGGCAACTGGCTCTACCTCGAACTTCAGCCTTACGGCACCGGATCCGAATGCCAACAACCTACCCGGTGCCTTGGTCTTCGGTGAGTCGTGCCATTGCAACACCGCATGGGCCGACACCTACTACAAGGATATTGCACCGCGTGTAGGTTTCGCCTATCAGCTTCCAAACTCACAGGGCAAGTCCGTGATTCGCGGTGGCGGTGCCTTGATCTACGGACCGCTGCAGTATGACGACTTTGGTGGCTCTATGACGGTTGGCTACACAGTCCCTGTGACTGCTTCCGTGGGTGATGGTTTTAGCCCTGCGTTCCAGCTTGATGCCGGCTTCCCTAAGGCTTTTCCGACGGCGCCCAACTTGGATCCGGGACAGCTCGACACAGGTGGCTTCGCTCCGGTTGCGGGTTCCTACATCGGCAAAGAGATGGGACGTCCTTCCGTTACTTATAATTGGAGTCTCCAGATTCAGCAGGAGTTTGCGCGGGACCTGATCTTTACCCTGGGTTACATCGGCCAGGAGGCGCAGAACCTTCGATCGGCGCTGCAGAACATCAACAACATTCCTCTTTCAGCCTTCTCGTATGGCGATCATCTGCTTGAGAATGTCTCCGCTGGTCAGCCAGCACAGGGAATCGGTGCACCCTACCCGACGTTTAATGGTCAGCTATATCGCGCCATCCGGCCGTTCCCGCAGTATGACTACATAGCGACAGACTGCTGCCTGCAAAATGTTGGCCACTCGTCCTACCACGCGCTGGTGGCGTCGATGAACCGACGCTTCCGCAATGGTCTGAACTTCACCGCTTCGTATACCTGGCAGAAGAACCTGACCGACGCGGATTCCGCGCTGGCGAACACCAATCCTGGAGGCTACCAGCAGGACCAAAATATCTACGATCACCGGCTTGAAAAGTCCGTGTCATACCAGAATATTCCGCACACGCTTGTGATCAGCTACCTATACGAGCTGCCCTTCGGGAAGAACAAGACGTTTCTATCTCGGGGCGGCGCTTTGAACTACCTCGTCGGCGGGTGGCAGATTGGCGGCATCCAGCGCTACCAGAGCGGCCAGCCGGTATCCTTTGGCTGCGCGAGTGGTATCCCCGGCTACCAGAACTGTATTCGTTTCTCGAGGGGGCCTGCGCCTCTAGCGAACCCGGAGTATAACCGCAATAAGCACAATGCCAACGCGTTCACCGGTATCAGCTGGTTTGGCAAGGGGCTGAACACCCCGAGCGGTACGACGGATCCCAGCCAGGCTGCTTTCATCGACAAGAACGATCCCAAGAACGGGTATCGCAGGCTGACCGGGAATGTCTCATACGACCCGTACGCGCTAGGCACGGGAATCGACCGTGTGACGGAAGAGGTGACTTCACCGCTCTATCTTTCGGAGGACTTCTCACTGATCAAGAATGTCCCGATTCGCGAGTCGCTTGCCTTTCAGCTGAAGATTGAAGCAATCGATGCCTTTAACCGCCACAACTTCACACTTCCGCAGAGCGTAAATCCTAACGATTCTACGTTTGGCATTCCTCAGGTGGGCTCCCAGAACCTGGGTCCGAGAAACCTGCAGATCACCGGCCGCATTAACTTCTGAGCAACCGCGATGATCGTCGTTCAGGCTCGCTGCTGCTTTGCTGGCGGCGAGCTGTTGCACCCGGTCCTGTGATGTCTCCGATCCCGCGATGTTGTCATCTCGTGCTTCTTGCGACTTGGTTCCTGACCGCCGGTTCTCCCTGGCTCCCAGCGCAACGGACTCCTCCGGCCCCCGAGGTCGTGGCAAGTCTGGCGCGGGCTCATGCGCTTCTGCTGCAGCATGACCTCGCTGGAGCTGCCGATGTGCTTCGAGCCGCGGTCGCGACGCATCCCGACGAGGCGCAGTTGCTGGTGGAGCTGGCGGAACTGCGTGATCGTCAGGGCAACGGGGCTGAGGCGCAATTACTGCTGGCGCGGGCGCTGCAACTCGCGCCGGAAGACGCTCGCGTGAATCTTGACATGGCTCAGGTGCTGCTCCGGCAGCGACGGTTGCCGGAGGCGATGGATCGCTTTGAGACGGTGCTGACCAGCAATCCTCGGAGTGCTGCAGCGCTTGAGGGTGAGCTGCAAAGCGCAACGGCTCTCGCCTTGGCGGAACGCAACGGCGGGAATGCGACTGCCGCCCTGGAGATCCTGAAGCACGCCCGCCTGTCTATGCCAGACAATCCAACGCTGCTTACCGACCTAGGTGTTCTGGCTCAGCAGCAGCATCAGCTGCCGCTTGCTGCGGAGGCGCTTTCCCGCTCTCTTGCACTCCGGCCCAGCGATCCAACCGCCACGTACGCGCTAGCCCGTGTGGAGCTCGATGAGCAGCACATGCCCGCCGCCGAGGAGCATTTGAGGCAGTACCTGGCCATGCGACCCGACGACGCTTCTGCTCACTTTGGTCTTGGCCACCTACTGGCGATGGAGCAGCGAGCTGAGGAGGCGGCTGACCAGTTCAAGCGGTCGCTGGAGCTGCAGCCAGCCCAGACCGAGTCATTCTTCCAGCTGGGACAGCTGGCGTTGCAAGCGCACCATGACGCGGAGGCTGCCGCGTACTTTGAGAAGACTCTTATCCGCGACCAGAACCATGGTGGCGCGCTCACCGGGATCGGGACGTGTGAGTACCGCGCGCATCGCTACGATCAGGCCGTGCTCCACCTGAAGCAGGCAGTCGCGTCGGAGCCGGAGTACGCGGCCGCGCACCTCCAGCTCGGGCTCGCCCTGGCGCGGCTTGGCAGAAAAGCGGAATCAGATGCGGAGCTGGCTCGTGCCGTCGCGCTTGATCATGCGCAGCACCCGACCGTGCACCTGGCAACGCCGCCGGCTCCGCGATGAGGGTGGGGATGTTCGCTGGGACGGTGTGGCGCAGGTCGGTGTTGAGGCCTATAAAGGCTTGGCACGCGATTGCATGCGACGGTGTGTTGCGTCAACAATCTGCTGCTGGGAGTGAGAGGGGCTATGAGGATCAAGGGTATTGCTGAGCTGCTTGTGGGGGTTGTGGTGCTGGTGAGCTGCGCTGCTGTGGTGGCGCAGACCGGGGCGAAGGGCTTGAATGGAGGGCCCTCACGCCCGGAGGGGCCGTGTGATATCTACGCGGCGGCCGGTGATCCGTGTGTTGCAGCGCACAGCACGGCCCGATCGCTGTACAAGGGTTACGAGGGGCCGCTTTACCAGGTACTCCGTCAAGCAGACGGCAAGACGCGGGATATCGGCGTCATTCGAACAACGGCGTTGCATGCTGGGGATGCGGGCGGCTATGCCGACGCGGCGGCACAGGACGCCTTCTGCGCGAATACCTATTGCTGGATCAGCAAGGTCTACGACCAGTCGCCGAAGCACAATGACCTGTCGCAGGCGCCCCGCGGCGGTTTCAGCGGCCCGGCCATGGGCGGCTCGAACACACTGCCTTTGGCCGATGTGGCGCCCGCTACCCTGCATGGGCACAAGATTTATGGCGTCTTGATAGCGCCGGGAAGCGGCCTGCGCATCGACGACCCCAAAGGCACGGCTGTTGACGACCAGGCCGAGGGACAGTATTGGGTGATCAACGGCCTTCACTTCAACTCCGGGTGCTGCTTCGACTATGGGAACGCGGAGATCGACAGCCGCGATGATGACAACGGCACCATGGAGAACGCGTATTTCGGCGACAACACGGGCTGGATCCATGGCAATCCTCCTGGCCCCTGGATCATGACCGATCAGGAGAACAACCTGGTTGGCTGCGTAAGGACAGGGGATGAGAAGTTGTGTCCGCACCTGCCCGACATTAAATGGCGGTTTGTGACGGCGATGGCGAAGGGAGAGCCACACCATTGGACTTCCATGGGCGGGGACGCGCAACGGGGTGGGCTGGCGGTGATGTTTGATGGGCCGCGGGTGAACTCCAGCTATGACCCGATGCGGAAGCAGGGCGCCATTCTGCTGGGAAACGGTGGGGACAACAGCAACAGCTCACAGGGCACCTTCTATGAAGGCGCGATGACCGCCGCGGGGACCTTTCCAAGCGATGCGACCGATCAGCTCGTGCAGGCGAACGTCGTGGCTGCGGGCTACGGGGTGCAGCGGCTAGACGTGGCGCCAGCGTCGTCGTCACACGCCCTTGGGCTGATGACGCTGCGGCCTGGTGCTGCCAAGGACGTGACGGTGACCTTCACCAACGTGAGCGCCGCACCGGTGAAGGGCGTGGTGCTCCGTCTGTCCAAGCCAGAGAAGCAGTGGTCTGCTGTCGTCTCTGGGAGCCATGAGACAGCCCGGACGCTCCCGGACGCGGTCGCGCCCGGCGCAACGGTGCGTGCGACGTTTACTGTGACTCCGGGCCCGAAAGCATTCAACGGCGATCTGGTTGCGTCTGCTACATGGACGGGCGCAGCAGATGCCGCGATCACGGGAGCTTCAAGCAACGCGACAGAAACCGAGCGGACGACGTTGAAGGTGCGCAGTGCCGCGCCTGTTGTGATCAATGAGTTTCGCATCGGCTCCGGGTCGCACGGGAACGCGACCGATTCGTTTGTGGAGTTGTACAACGCTGGCAGCGTGGAGGTGGACCTGTCGGGCTGGACACTCACGGCGCATCCAGCCCAACAAGCCAACTTTTCAGCGGTCCAGATCCCGAGCGGCACAACCATCGCTCCGAGGGCCTTCTACCTGCTTGGCTTGTCTAACTCCGGCCTGAGCATTCCGGCAAACGCGGGAAGCGTCACGCTTCATGTGAGAAGTGTGGCGGGTATGTCTGTCGGGGACAAGGTAGCAGTTGGGAACGGTGGCGATGCAGAAAACCGTCGCATACAGACTTTGGGCACGGCTGCCGCTGCGCCGACCGCACTGTGGCACCCGCTTCCGGACGGTCTGATCAGCATGCCTCCGGGCTCCACAAATGTCCCGGTGCAAAGCATTGCCGGCTTCAGGGTGGGAGAGAAGATCGCCCTCGGTTACGGCGCGGCCGTTCCCTATACGGGCAGCGGCACGGAACAGTATGAGACAGCTACCGTGACGGCGATCGGCAAGCCGGGCACGCAGGCCTACCTTGCGGCCGATGCGCCGGCCGGCGGAACCAACCTCAAGTTGACATCCGTGGCGGAGATTTCGGTCGGCGATACGATTCGGCTGGACATCGAAAGCGTGAGTCACGGGATTGAGACGGTCACGATAGCGCGTGTGGGCAGCAAGGCGAGCCAGACCAACCTTTCTGCAGACGTGAGTGCTGGCGCGACCCGGATTAGGGTTCGGCGAGCAGACGGCTTTGCTAATGGAGACAGGATCACGATCGGTACGCCCCAGACCAGGCAAGATGTCACTGTGACTTCTGTCGGAAGCGAGGGCCGCGATGGAGCAGAAATCGCGTTTGCGCCGGCACTTTCCAGCAAGCATGGCCGGGACGAATGGGTGGTCTCCCCAGGTACGGGGGTTGAGCTCGAGGCGCCTCTCAGGTTTACCCACGCAGCCAACCTGCCATTCAGTGATCGGGGGACGGGCGTGACCTTTACGCCCGCGACGAGGTCTGTCCACACCAGCGATGAGCCTGTCCAGGCGCTTGGCTCAGGCATCACGCTCGATCGACCTCTGGCCAGCAATCACGCGATCAACTCAGTGGTTCTTGATGGGAAGACAACGAGCGCGGGCTATCAGGGTGTGCCCCAACCGAACCAGTGGTTTGGCGGGCCGGAACTTTCCACGGAGTCGCCCTCCTTCGGGCGCGTGGTTACGGTGCACGAGGGAAGTCTCGTGCTGCGAAACAACGCCGGGCTGGTGGTGGACAGCATGAACTATGGCGGGCTAACCGACCCGTGGGCAGCGGAGGGCTATCAGGCGACCTCCGGCCAGCACGAGGGAGGCTGCTTTGTTGCATCCCCGGAGCCCGCTTCCGGCTTCAGAATGACCGCCGGTGTGACGGCTATCAATCGAAGTGCCGGGCGCTTTCCTGACGGGGCTGACACCGACAGCAACTGCACGGACTTTCTGGTGCAACCGGCCACAACCTTGCCGACCGGAGCGATTGCAGGAGACACCACAGTGAAGGTCATGAGCGTCTCCGGCTTTCATTCTGGCCAGCCGATCCTGGTTGGTACGGGCGCGGCCGTAGAGCCCGTCACAATCAAAACGGTTGGGACAGCGGGGGCCACTACCAGCACCGAAGGCACCAGAGCGGGAGAGACTGAGATTCCCGTGATGAGTGTCTTCGGCTTCGAGCCCGGCGACGCCATCACCATCGGTAGCGGCAGCGAGACAGAAAGCGTGAACGTAGCCTCGAGGAGGGGATTTGATCGATCCATGCTTATAATTGCTGCGCCATTGCAGCAAGCACACAGCGCGGGGAGCCAAGTCTCCGGCACTGGTCTTGCACTTACATCCGGTCTAAGCCGGGCGCATGCTCCCGGCTCACCCGTGGAAGTGAACCTTCCCACTCCAGGCGCCCCAAATCAGTCCGGGCCAAATATTGGAGCCTCAAGCGTACTGCGATGATCGCTGCTGTGCGTTGCCCGAGACACGCCCTGGCCCTAGCCTACGCCAGTGGGTTGCAAGTGCAAGGGGCGGATTCCCGCAGCGCAGCGCAGGGACGGACGCCGCAGGCGGTCCGCACAAGCCGAAGGCGCGGGAGATAGGGGTGCCTCTTGCGCGCCAGGGACGGAGTCCCTCAGGAAGGGCTGGTGACTTTGTCGGGCGCGGAGCGCAGGAGATATATTCCGCTTTTGCTCTTAGGGGTGGGCGTTGCGGGCGGGAACGGCCCGCGGAGGTGGGGGTCGGAGGACAGCAGAGCCGGCCGCCGCAGGGAGGAAGCTTCCTCCTCTTCGGTGTGTTCTGAGGCGCCAACGCTGGCTGACAAACGGGTGTCCGCATTCACTCGCAAACGCCATCATCTGCCCCTGTCGCGAATGTGGCGGCGATCGTAGCATTGCGCCCTAACCCGTTTAAGAGCAACGACTTGTAGCATCTAGATGACGCCTGATAATGCTGGTTATCGTGCCACAATGTGGCTGTGAGCCAGGAAACAGCCATTTCGGTCCTGAACCCCGAAGAGACCACCTCCGAGGCGCGTCTGATCGCCCTAGTGCTCAATGGGGTCACCTCCGAGCACTCCCGGCGCAGCTACCGGACCGGCCTGGTGCGATTCTTCGCCTGGCTGCGGAGCTCCGGGACGGAGCCGGCCTTCAACAAGGCGCTGGTCGGGCAGTACCGGTCGGTCCTTCTGGCTGGAGAGCTATCGTCCTCCTCGATCAACCTCCGGTTGTCGCCTATCCGGAAACTCGCTCGCGAGATGGCCGACAACCAGCTCCTCGATACCGCTATCGCGTCTGCCATCGAGCGGGTCTCGGGTGTGGAGCGCCGCGGCACCCGAGTAGGGAACTGGCTCACCAAGGAACAAGCCAACGATCTGCTGAACGCCCCCAACCTGAAGACCCTTAATGGCAAGCGCGACCGGGCGATCCTTGCTCTGTTGATCGGTTGCGGCCTGCGCCGGGCCGAGCTGCTTCGTCTCGATATCGACCATCTTCAGCAGCGGGATGCCCGTTGGGTGATTCCGGACCTGCTCGGAAAAGGGAACCGCGTCCGGACCGTGACCATTCCGGCCGGGGTGAAGGCGCGCATGATCTCTGGACGGCAGCTGCTCGCATCACTGAAGGCCGGCTGTTTCGGCCCGTGACCAAGGCCGGTCTCGTACAGCAGCGGGGCATTCAGGATGAGAAGGCAATCTGGCGCTTGGTGGTTCGCTACGCCCGCGGGACGGAACTGGGCAAGCTGGCGCCACACGACCTCCGCCGAACCTGCGCCAAACTCTGCCGCAAGGCGGGAGGCGATCTGGAGCAGATCCAGCTATTGCTTGGCCACGCCTCCGTCCTGACTACCGAACGGTATCTCGGAACCGAGCAGGCCCTGACTCATGCGGTGAACGATGGCTTGGGTCTGGACCTGGGGTGAGCTGGGCGCCACGCAAGCTCTCCATCGACTGAGATCTGCCACCCCAACCCTAAAACTCTGCGTAGAACCTTTCCTGTCAAGTTGCCGCGCAGATCTGTGGCGGCGAACCGCTCCGCTTGCCGTGGGGTGGGTTTGAATGTGACCTTACAGCCGGCCCCGATCTCTTCTTCACAGAAATGTGCGCCCTTCTTTGGGGGCGAACAACATCGTTCGTGTCGCCTGGTGTGGAGTGTTCGACTACGTTCACAAAAGGTACGAGTAGAGCTTAACTCTCATCAGGCTTATCGCAGCTCGGCGCTCATTGGCACGCTCTTCATCCTCGATTGGAGCTTCTTGCAGCTTGCCGGCTTGGCACACCAGTCGCTCACCAAAGCGTTGATCCTCCCCCTTGTCCACCTGGGAGAGGTCGTAGACCAAAGCGTACGATTCCGGATCTGCTTGTCCTCGATCCACCTCGAACAAAGCAAGCGGTGCACTCTGGCGCGGAGGTAATTTGTGAACACAACCTACTGCTGGGGAACCCAATGCTTGACTCGTGCTATCCATCACTTCTGGTACCGCAACTTATCGACTTAATGAGGATGCTGCCGCTCTTGCGCGGATCAAGCACACCTTGCCGTCACGATGGGGGGCGACTGGGCGTGTGGCATAGATGGCCTCGCGGTTGATCCCCATCCACCCTCCGACGTCGGCGAGTCGCGCCCTGGCGGAAGTTGGCAGGTCGCATCAGGACCGACGCTAAGGACGCTCTTGGCCACGATGACGACGACGACGGGACTATCTGAAGCGCGGAGCCGCGAGACGGAGTGTCTCTGCAGAAAAGCAATCTATGTCACTCTTCGGCATCCGGTTCGGGCATAAGTTGCTCGTGCTGATGCTCGAAGAGGAATGCGGCTGTGAAGAAGGCCACCGCGCCCTGATCGAAGTGAACCACTATGCCTGAAGGCAACCACTCTGCTGAGGTAATAACGGGTGCTTCGGGGTGCTGGTCCATATCCATCGTTTCTGCCGGTTGGTGGGGTGCTAGGTCGCTGTCCCATTATCGAACTCGGCGTAGTTGTCTAAGTGATCTCTGATGAGCTGGTAACACTCGCATGAGATCTTCTCCAGACCTCTGCGATCCGTGATACGAACAACGCCGTTGCTATAGATGATCAGGCCCTGCTTCTTTAACATGCCTGCAGTGAGAGACACGGTGGAACGGGTCGTGCCGAGCATGTCCGACATGAACTCATGTGATAGCCGATAGGTATCCGTGTTCACTCTATCTGCGCAGAGCAACAGCCATCGTGCAAGCCTTTGTTCCATGTTGTGTTTCGAGCTACAGCCGGCAGACTGCATCGATTGCACGAGTTGTGCTTGCACGCAGCGCAAGCTGAGCCTCTGGAACAGGCCCCCTCGCTCAAACTCGTCCACGGCGGCTTGCAGAGAACACGCATATCCCCAGCCTGCGATTTGCGTGTAGATGCGATTGAGGCTGCGTCTCGTTCCCATGAGCGCGGACACTCCGATCGCGGACTCGAAGCCGTGCATGCCTACCTCCACCTGGCTTCCATCTTCAAAGGTGTTGGTCACAGACGCCATCCCTTCCTCCACGAAGATGAACTGGTTAATCGGTTGGCCGGGGAACTCTATCTCGTGACCTATCTCAAGATCGATCCTGGTCAGCATTAGCCGTCCAATGATGTCGGGGGTGAATGTTCTCAGGAGGGTGTTCTTAAAGTCTTTCGGGTGAAGCTCGTTCACGTTCTCACCTCCTCGGATTAAATCAATCCCTGGCCCAAGATGTTGTTCGATACCGAACAACATATATCGTGCGGATTGTATAACGTTAAACCCGATATAGAAGAAGCCACAAGCTCCCAATGCGCAGACGCGCTTCAGCGAAGCGTAATCGCTGACCCACGTCGCCTGAGCAGGGGCGCAGTCCACAGGCTTCTGAACAAGGAGAGGCATGCCTTCCATCCCGACATCGGACCACAACGCCATACGCGAGTGGGCGTCACGAAATGACGCTGTTCCTGCCTTGGTGACGCCTCGCGTGTTCGACGCCGAACCGGCTATTCTCCACTTCCTCTTCGGCAGAGCGAGAGAGGGTGTTCCAGAGATCAACCCGATCACTTGGGAAAACTTCTTTGCCCAGTTCGATCTCATGGGTCTCATGATGATCTTCGACGACAGCCCGACGTTCCAAATCATTCACGACGAGCACGCCTCGGTAAATCGCTCCGGCTCGCTCCTGTGTTGATCATCGCCCCGATGAACGCTTCTGTCCGGTCGCCGCAAAGCGTGTCAGGATCGGCGTTTTCATCGAGTTCTCAGATGGCACGAGCGCACTGTTTCCTGCTTCGTTCCTTTCCGCTCACCGAGCCTGGTATGCGATCGCACCTGCTACCTGCTTCGTCCGAGTTGGAGATGGCGTGACCTGGAGCGGCTCTGGATCGGTTGTTGTTGCTGCGCGATGGCCGAGCAAACAAATCGCGACGTGGTCCAGATGACACAGCTAGGTAGTCACTCCTTACAGAGTGGAGTTATTGATTGATAGAGAGATCACTTCACGTCTCTCCTGTGTGACTACAACCGACCGCATCCTGGTCCTGAGTGCGAAGTCTCCGGCGCTCTAGGAGAGGGCCCAAGCGTCCCCGGCTGTTGGGCGGCTTGGAGCGGAAGCCACACCCGAAAGACAGAACCGTGTGGCTCACCGACTTTGCTGCGGAAGCTGAGGTGTCCACGGTGTTTATGGATAATTCGCTTCGAGATCCACAGACCGAGACCAGTGCCGTGAATGCCTTTAGTCGAAAAGAACTCCTGGAAGATGTGGACTTGGGACTCGCGTGGGATGCCGCTACCCGAATCCGCCACAGTCACGACGACACCTGGCCGCATGGAGTGCCATTCTGTGCTGAAACGGGCGCGGATCTGCAGCGTGCCACCAAGCCGCATGACGTCGAAAGAGTTTCGCAGGAGATTATTCAGGACCTGTCGAATGTCGGCCTCAAATCCTTCGAAGCGAACGCCCCCTGCAGTTTGAACGCGCACATCGATGCTCGATGCCGCCAGACGCGACTGATAGAGAGCCAGCGAGTCAGCTATTAGCTCGCTCACCTCGATGCAATTGGCTCGAGTTACATTGCGGTGGAATCGGAGGGTCTGAGCTGTGACCTGTCCGATACGCGCCAGCTCGCGATCTGCGATTTCCAGGTAGTCGCGGTCGATCTGCGTGAGGCCTGGACTCGCCCGCATGATGAACAGCACGTTCGTCACAGCTTCAAGAGGATTGTTGATCTCGTGCGAGATGGTCGAAGCGAGCCGACCGACGGCGGCAAGCTTTTCGGTCTGCAACAAGGCCTGCTCTGACAGCTTGCGATCAGTGACATCAACGTTGATCCCGATCATGCCGATGGGGACACCTGCCTCATCCCAGGTTACTTTGCCCCGGCCCCGGATCCAATGTGTGGAGCCGTCCGGCCAAGTTGCACGAAACTCGTGTGAGTACTGCAAGCGGCCCGCCAGGGCCTCCTCAATGGCCCTCCGCAAACCGGCCGTGTCGTCAGGGTGAATGAGCTTGAAAACTGAAGCCGAGTCGGGCAGGTCGTCCGGCCGAAGACCAAAGGGAAGAGGCCCGTCCCAGCGAATGGAGTCATCAGTTAACTGCCACTCAAAGCTGGTCGCTTGAGTAGAAGAGAGCGCCAGGCGCAGGCGTTCTCGATCAGCAGTCAGGTGTTCTTCGAGTTCTTTCTGTTGTGTGGCGTCGCTCGTGGTTCCGATCAGGAAGAGCTCGCCATCCGGAGTCTCGTCAGCAAGCCCCTGGAATTCGACCCAACGGAAAGAACCGTTACTGTGCAGGAACTGCCCCATCCAGTAGAGCCGGTCTCCTGGTTTACGGATCGTGGCCAAAACCTCAAGCAGACTCTCCCGGTACGCCGGATGGACAACGTGCTCTGCAAAATAAGCTGCTCCGAACGGACCTTCGCTTCGAGACCGCCCGTAGATCTCGAACATCAGGTCATTTTCCCAAACGACCTTGTCCTCGGTCACGATCCAAGTGAAGATGCCAAGCTTGCCGGCCGACGCAGCCTGCTCCAAGTGCGCGATAGCTTTGTTCAGCACGTCTGCAGCCCGCTGCTGCTCGAGATTAAGCCGGCGCTGCTCCAGCAGCTCGGTGGCTTGCCGGGCCAGGGCTTCCAGGCTGCTGATCTGCTTGGCCGTAAGTTGTCGCGGTTTCGTGTCGATCACGCATACTGAGCCAAGTACATGCCCATCATGCGTGACGATCGGCGCCCCAGCGTAGAAGCGAATATGCGGATTGCCGGTAACAAGGTCGTTTTCTGCAAACCTTGCGTCCTGGGTCGCATCTTCGACCACAAGCGTGCGTGCTGTCTGAAGAGTGTGGTCGCAGAAGCTCAACTCGCGCGACGTTTCCGAGAGGGGGAGGTTGCGAGCCGACTTGAAGAACTGCCGGCTGGAACCAACGAGCGAAACCAGCGACACAGGAGTATCACAGATATAGGCCGCGAGTTCTGTCAGGTCGTCGTAAGCCTGTTCCGGGGCAGAGTCGAGGATGTTGTAACGGGCGAGAGCGGCGAGGCGAGCGAGTTCGTCGAAAGGCATACTGAAAGCGTTCGTTCAGATATAGGTGTGGTCAGACGCAGTCTGCTTGTTACCTGCCGCACCTTCAGTGATCATAGACTCGCACGCATGGCGATCATTGCCACACGTGCGAGCAGGACTTTGGACTAGCTTTTCTTGGACTTCTTGGCCTTAGGAGACTCTGTGGTTTTGCGCCCTTCCTGGGCGCTTGCCCCGGGGCTGTCTGGGACGCTGCCCTGGAACCGTGAGTGGAGGCCGTCACCTGGTTGCAGCGGAGAAATTCCTCCCTTCTTCATCAGCTGTGCCGCGATCTCGTAGATCTCTTCGGGGGCATAGTCGGGAGAGAACAAAGTGGGGTTCTCGCCTACTACGGGCCCTTCGGCCGCATACTCCGGTGTACCCGGGATCACCTCAAGTGGTTCTCCATCGGCCCAGTCGGCTGGTCCAGACCAGACACCGGCAACGTCAGCGTACTCACCCTCATTAGAGAATGTGTACAGCTTGCGGTGACTGCCGATCGCCTGCCACTTGCGTGCCTCAGGAATCTTCGCGTCGTCGATGTTTGGTGTGGGCAACATCTTCGTCACCTCGACGCCTGTCACTTTACGTAGTGCCATGGCGTACGCGGCTTGGTGAACGCCGCCCCGGACCATGAGGTAGCCAATCACATCACGCGCGGCCTGGTTGGTTGTCATCTGGTAGCAGCGGTGCTTGTGCATGCGCGCCCCAGTCTCCAAGAAGAAGTTGTGCAGAAGATCGGCGACCAGATTGCCGGACGAGAAGACGTGCTCGCCGGACCAGAAGTGCCCCATCGAATCCATCACTTGGTGGCCGCCGCCACCGACGATGGTGTGGTGAGTGTTGCGGAGGTTTGTTGCGTCCTGAAGGGGCGCGTCCACCGGGTCTCCCTGTGGTGTGCTGTCTTCAAGCATGAGGTTGATCGCCGTCGTGATCAGTTCAACGTGACCAAGTTCTTCGGCCGTGATGCTCGCAATCAGATCGTAGAACGGTTTGAGCTTCTTCTTCTCTTTGAAGCCGAACGACTGATGGAGGTAGTTGTTCAGCGTCGACATTTCGCCGAACTTGCCGCCCAATAACTCCTGGATAGCGGCGGCACCGTTCGGGTCTGGACTGGCTGGCTTTTCTAACGGAATGAGCAACTTCTCGGAACGCAGGAACATACATCTTCCTCTCTCATGCGTGAGTGGGACGTGGAAGGAATCCTGTATTTGGAACAACGTCCAGGAAGGACTACCTACGAGGGCCGGCAGGCCGACTGCTCTATACCTACAGTGTGCCTTCGATGCTCGATCAGCGTACTCGTGACTGTCAAGGGAAGTCCCTGCGTTGTTGAAGAGGTCCACGCGCTTGAGCGTCACCCTGTATACCTTCAACATGCCTCATCTGACGCTCTACTGGCTTTACGATCTGCCGAACTGGCTCTTCGGCTTGTTGGTCGTGCTCTTTTTCACTCTATACGGTTTGGCAGGGCTGTTCACAACGCGGCCTTGGGTCAGACGGCAACACCGGGAAAACCACTCCCACAACGACATCGTGAGCTACTTCCTTGCAGCCATCACCGTGTTCTACGGTATTACGCTTGGTCTGCTGGCGGTCGCTACATGGACGAACTACTCGAACACCCAAGATAAGGTGGATCACGAAGCTCAGGTGGTCGCCAGCCTGTATCGGGATGTGAATAGCTTTCCTGAACCGCTCCGCACCAGCCTAGACGACGATCTAAGAGCCTACGTGAGGGAGACTGTGGACGCGAGCTGGCCGCAGATGCAGAGGGGTATTGTCCCCTACGGCTCCGGCCCGAAGATTGAACAGCTCCAAGGAGACCTCCTGCTGTTCGAGCCGAAGACCGAAAGGGAGAAGATCGTCACGGCGCAGGCCTATCAGGTTTTCAACGTGTTGGTGGAAGCACGTCGAGGACGTTTGGAGAGTGTTACCAGTGGTATGCCGTCGTCACTCTGGTCGCTCGTCATCCTGGGGGGTCTCATCACCATGACGGCTACGCTCTTCTTCGATACACCCAGCCTCAGAATGCACTTCTGGATGACAGTACTTCTCAGCAGCCTTTTAGGGTTGATGGTCTTTCTGATCGGATCGCTCGACAACCCTTTCCGAGGTCGAGTGAATATTGGTCCCGGAAGTATGCAACGTGTCTATGAACAGATTATGGAGAAGCACGTTTCGGCAGCGGATGGAGCGCTGTCGAAACATGCGGTAGACGTTAAAGCATCTCAATAGAGAAAATCCGCGAGAGCCGCTCCAGCTTGGCGACACACTGTGATTGTAGGATGTGCTTTCGTCGATTGTGCCTTGAAGGGGCCTAAAAGCGTCAAGTACGCTTCACATCCACATGGTCCCGACGCAGTGTGACGACCTCCTGATGACTCGTCACCGTCTCTCGCCTCGTCACATGGACCTCTTCCTTGAGAATGAGCTCGGTCGCAACGATGACCCGCTCTTCCACAATGGAGTAAATCGTAGTCTCACCCATTTGCCGTGGAGCTGGTCGCTCGCTCACCAACCTGTTTACCTGGTGGCGTGTGACGTCGAAGCTTACAGAAGTCAGCGGAATCTCAACAGCTTCGCTGTATGCCTCTGAGCTGCGAACAAGCTGCACCGTACCCGTTTCCACCGTCCGCTTCGCCAGTTTTAAGCGTTCTTCAACGACAGGAACGACCTGATCGCCCATAGCTTCTGAGGGACTGTCCAGGATCTGCTTAGGTCGAGTAGATCTGTTGATCTTTTGCAGCAAAAGCTCTGTCGGTAGTGCCAGCGTGTCACCATTTGAGAGGCGTAGATGCGTTAGCACCTGGTGCTGATCAATCTCTCCAGACACAAAGAGAATGCCGGTTCTGCTCCCACCTTCGGTGGTCAGCGTACGTTCCATATCGTCCATAGTCACCTCAGCTACTGGGGCGCAACAAGAGGCCGGGCAGCATCTGCCCGGCCTCTTCTATTCGCAAGACTACCGTTTCGTTGTGCTCTCGAGGCCGCCAGCAATTTGCTCCACCTCGACCTCGGTCTTGCGAACCGTGTCGTGGATAGCCTCGCTGTGCGAGCTGGCCTGTTTTCCAACGACCACCTCTTCGACGACGCGGCTATTCTTGCCAATAACAGCCTCTTCTCCGGTTGCGTGGAGTTCAAACGCCGAGCGATTCCCCATCTCGAAGTCTGCCGCTGTTGCAACACGGTTCACTGGTCGGCGCTGCACATTAATTTGCTCATCGCGCAGGGTTACTTCGGCTTCAACAGGACGCTCCACGACATGGGAGTAGACCCGTACTCCACCGCGATCAACATTGCGTTTTCCGACAACAAGCTGCTCTTCAACAATGGGAATGGCCGTTTCCCCAGTAGCTGTCTCAGAGTCGCTGCCGACAAGCTGGCGCTGGTTTTCAGTCGTCGAGCCTTGTCCGCTCTCGATGTCTCGGGCACCATGTTGCTGCAACAACGCCGCAACTTCTTCAGCGTCTGAGTCATCGGCGGCGACCGTCAGGAGGGCTCCGCCTTCGTTCACTCCGGTTGCATAGTGGGTATGCGCGTGAGTATCGCCACCGGAAAGACCATGAAAGAGGCTGCTCACCTTCTCACCGATTCCCGCACCCTTTTCATAGCTCGTTGACTTGCTCGCTGTCACGAGATCCTCGTCGTGATCAGTGGCAACGATCTTTACCTGATCTGCGGTGTAACCGCCATCAACAAGAATCTGCTTGACCCGCTGTGCTTCTGCTGTGTCTTGGAACAATCCAACAATGGTTTTGGACATGGGTTTTCCTAGCTGGCCGAAGCCGGGTGCGGTTATTGCTGCGAGAAAAGCTCGACACGGCGGTTGTCCGCCTTGCCCTGTTCGCTGGAGTTGGTGTCGGCCGGGTGAGAATCACCATGGCCACCACCAGTCAGCCGGCTGCGGTCGATGCCCTGGCTCTGCAAATAATCAGCCACAGAGTTCGCACGCCGTTCGGAGAGGCTGGCGTTTGTCGAGGACGAGCCCGTGCTGTCCGTGAACCCCTCCACGCGCATGTGCATGTTCGGATTCTGCTTCAGTGTGGAAGCAGCACGCTGAAGTGTTTGTTGATCGTCCGCATTTAGCGCGGCCTGATTCGTGTCGAAGTAGACCGTTCCGAGCGAAGCTTCCTGACCTCCGGAATGGTGCCGCGTAAGAAAGTAGGCGAGCAGTCCAACAACGAGGAGCAGAGGAAGAAGCCATCCCCAGAGTGGGAACTTCGATCGCTTTTCTTCGTAGATCTTCACCTTTTCTGTTGCTTGAGTACTATCTCTCATCGTGTTCTCCGCCATCTCGTGATGCTTACCTGTCTTGCGTTGATTTCGTCTGCACACTGGTTGCAGGGAGGCTCTCGACCTCAACTTCGGTCCGTCGTACGGTGTCGTGGACATGCTCGACGTGTTCCGTCACCTGTTTGCCAATGACAAGCTCTTCGACAACGTGAGCCTGCTTAGAGATCACTGCCTCTTCGGCGGTTTCGGTCAGCTCGATGGTGCGGTCTGCCTGGCCGTCCAAATCAGCCTGCGTTGCAGCCCGATCCGCCGGGTGACGCTGGATGACAACATGCTCTTCACGGAGGTTGATCGACTGCTCGGCAGGCATCTCCACCACACGCCGAATGACGCGCACTCCGCCACGATCAACAGCCCGCTTGCCCACTTCGAGCTGTTCTTCCACGATCGGAACCACAGTCTCGCCGGCCACCGCTGCTTGCGGAGATGCAGCAGCTATCGGAGCCTTCGCCGCGGGCGTTGCGGTTTCATCGATCTTGTCGGCTTTGTGTTCCCCAAAGATGCGCTCCACGCCCACCACATGGTTTGCAGGTGTAGAGACCACGACGATCGTGCCACCGTCCTCGAGCCCTTGGATCAGGTGACTCATGTCGCGCTGGGGGACGCCGAGATCGCGAAGTCTCGCGGACACTTCTTGGTTGGGGGTCTTACGGACGAGAATCTGGATGGCGCTTTTTTCGACACCTAGCTTTCCCAAGTCCGAAAGTGCGGACTCGGCGGCAGCGTCGTGATGAAAGAGGCAGAGCAGAGTAGTGGTTGCGGTGCTGGCAACAGACATAGGATCCTTTCACGCATGTGTTGTGCGCGAGAAGGATGTGGACCGGCTTTCGAGATTAGCCCAATACGGCAACCCGAGGGGACACTGGAATCACATTCTTCTTGCGAATGTTTCTGAGGGGTCCCGTGCTACGGAATCAGGTTCTTGAGAGGGATCGTGACCTTCGGGTAAATGCCTGCAGTTCACGATTGTCGTAACTGATGAGACAACAAACATTGCCCAGGCGTTGCATGAAGCAGGCACTTTCTCCAAAGAACGAAGCCGTTCTGATCATGCCGTAGACTTTGGCAGGTACTCACATATGATCGAAGCGTTATCGTCCAACGGCCACGTCACCGGAGGTTCCTCGCAGCAACTACCCGCAGAAACTGATGGTGTGGATATGAAACGCCTGATCGGAGAACCTCATCTCTTCGGCAGGTTAAAGCCGTTACGGAATGGATTCCTGATTCAGCCGATAGGCGTCATGACCTTGCAAGACGACGGCCGAATTACCGGCTACGCCCACCCGAATGAGGGCAGCTGGATACAGTACCAGCATGGGGAAGTGTCGCAGGATCGGGCGTTTGCGCTGGTCACGGCGAAGAACAAGTGGATTCCCAGTTCAACCTGGACACAATCGATGGACGATATTCCTATTGGCTTCTTCTGTGACGAACCAGAGCTCGCCCACGCCGTAGACAAGCTGTGCCTGGTCCCGCACCGTGTGAACACTGATAGTGCAAACGTGGTCTACCTGGTTGCTTCCTGTTTGAAGTTCTACGAGAAGACTGTCCCGCTGATGCTGAGTCAGCTCTATGCAGAAGGGATCGGACCTGACCGTATCAAGGTTGTGGTGAATGGGTGTGCCGCTAACAGTGATCGCACCGTCGACGGTGTCGAGTATGCCTTCAGCACGCATGATGGCTGGGAGTGGAGCACCCTCTATGAAGCTCCGCTGCGGTGGACCTTTAAGTATTGCTTCCTGATTCACGATACGAGTGTCATCTTCCCAGGATTTCGGAAGCGTTGAAAGTTTCAACAATCACTTCGCCTGGGACTATCTTCCAGCGTCTCCACTTGCCCGATGTCTGCTGGGCCTCTACTCCCATACCTTCCTCATGCGGTGCAATCCTTGGCTGAAAGGGACGAATCTGATTTCGAAGAAAGAGGGGGTCATTGCTGAAGCTGCAGGGGAACTGCTTCTACGGGCCCGCTCGGCTTTAGTCATGGGAGATGCGGAGTTCGCCGGCGGAGCACGTGCGGCAGAGTGGCGTGAGGTAGTGGACTACTTCAACACAGGCTCACCGCGTGTGCGAAGAGTGTTCCCCGCGGTCCGGGTACACAAGTTCATTCACACTGGTCCCACAAACCCGACCAGTCTCTGAACGAGCTGTATGGGTGTACTGTGGCAAACAGCGACGCCTCAATCGGTGCGTGAGTAACCGAGTCGGTAGTTGTTACTTGGGGGGCATGGATAGTTCTGCCCTGCGACGTTTTGCAATCTCAGCAGCTGTCAGCATCACTGGTTGGTCGAACGTAGAATCGATCGGTTCGAGGTCCAATGGCGGAGAGCTCCACGAGTGGAACTTTGATGGTTCTGAGCACGGCACCGCCTTGTCGCACTCTCCTGCAGTATTGTGGCGTGATGAAGATGGAGAATTGGGCTGCTGCTCTCGCTTCTTGCGGGAACGAATTCCTGAGAAGGAGGAGGGTACAGGGCCGGGCGCTGCATCCAGTAACGCAAGGAGAGTGCGGGCGTGTGTGTAGCGCCTGATCGCTCCGTCAAGTTCCGCAATCAGCTCCTCAATGCTCATCAGCCGAGTTCCTTCTCATTGCTTGATCGCACATTGCCTTCCGACAGGATAGCGATGGCCTCGCGCAAGACGGTAGCTGTTTCACCCCTTACGCATACCATCCATCTTGAGCCGAGAACCTTGTACAGGACGATGCCACTGAGATTGCCCTGTAAATCGGTGTAGCCGGTAAAGTGTAGCCGTTGCGTATCGGTCGGTCTAAACGTTATCTCGCAGCCTGCGCCAATCTCTTCTTCGTAGAACATGTGTCCCCCCTCTATGGCCAGGAACTCTGTTGCTCTCATGCGACACCATCCTAATCTCAGGCACACGCGCTTTTGCATCTATTCCATCGTTGTTCTTCGCTTTAGGTAAAGCCGCTTGTTGCATTCAGAACACATCCAAGGAAAGCGGCCAAATCTGGCGAGAATATTGTTTTCGACAAAGCCCCGACGTCCCACACGAAACATCACGCCGCGTTTGCACTTGGGACACATCGCGTCTTGCCCGGCTCTCAGTGTCATCACTCGGATCAGAGTACTCTGACCTTTTTGGGAGACCGTTCTCCCGAAGTGTCGCGCTCATGCGTGGGTCGTTCACCATTGCAGGCTGAAGCACGTCAGCGTCGAGCTGGAAAGCACCGAGCCGAGAACTCGTGGGAGATCGCGCTAGCGCAGAAGGCTGCGATAGATCTTGCCTGGGAGGCAGTCTGCGAGCATCGTGCACTCTGCCCGCTGTGCAAGGGAAGAGCGCCTGGTGTGGAGACGGTTCACTAGAATGACCGCATGTGCGGTCGCTACCTTCGTCGCAGTGACAAACAACGGCTAGCAGCGCACTTTCACGCGCATCCGTTCCCGGCCGATCTGCCGTTGCCGGACGCCGACTACAACATCGCGCCGACGACATACCAGCCCATCATTCGGCAGAGCCGCGAGGCAGGCGACCGCGAGCTGATTCTGGCGCGCTGGGACCTGGTCCCGTTCTTCACCAAGGATTTGAAGGACGTGAAGGGGCTCTCGACGATCAACGCGCGTTCGGAGACGATCGCCACGGCTCCGACCTGGCGTGAGCCGTTCAGAAAACGCCGCTGCCTGGTGCCCGTGTCCGGCTTTTACGAATGGCCGAAAGTGGGCAAGCCGCCGAAGCAGCCCTACGCTTTCGAGCTGGCCAGCGGCCAGACCTTCGCCTTTGCTGGGCTGTGGGACGCCTGGAAAGACAGGGACGGCTCCTGGCTACAGACCTTCGCCATCGTGACCACGGAAGCGAACGAGTTGATGAGCCGGATCCACCCGCGGATGCCGGTGATCCTCCATGCACGGGACTACGACCGCTGGCTGGACAGGAAAGAGACAGTGCAGCTGCCGCTCGATCTGCTGCGCCCGTACGAGTCCGAGGAGATGGAAGTCTATGAGGCGAATCCCAAGGTCGGCAACGTCCGGAACAACGGTCCCGAGATGATGCGGGTTGCGGCCAAGGCCGCTGAAGATGGAGAGTTACCGCTGTAGCCGGCGCAGTCGCTCATGCAGACGGCTTGAAGCCGACGTCGGTGAGATCAGAAGGGAGGACGTCTACCTCTCGCGTGGCGATCCGATTGGTGTGGAGTGCTCCAATCACCCCTTCGACGTCGTTGGCAGGAAAGTCGAGTCTCTCGAGAGTGGAGGCGACATCGTCTTCCGCGCCGAACCAGCTCTGCTTGCCGGCTTCGACGGGAGCCCCGTGCTGCGCGACAGCTTCAGCCGTGATCTCGACCAGACGCTTGCCATCGTTGTCGCCGTTTCGGCGAAAGGTGAAGAACAAACGCTGCGGTTCATTGGAGTTCAAGGCTACTCTCACGAGTGGACGCGCTGCACCGATGGGCGCGTCGTCAGTTCTCTGTCCCTGGCCTGCCCCGTTCGTCCCGTCCACAGGATCGGCGGAGCCGGTAGGCTGACACGATGGGGAAGGTGACACTCGCTCTGCTGTCTTTGCTGCTGGCTGCCGTTCCTGGTCCGGCGCAGACGGATGCTCACCTGTACTCGCCAGGCACGAACCTAGAGCGGAGCGAGCTGGCCCAGCTCGAGACCGCGACCCGCACTCTGGACGTGGCGATGTATAGCTTCACGGACCAGGAGCTGGCGGAAGAGCTGGCGACCCTCGCCCGCAAGGGCGTGCGCGTCCGGGCCTACCGCGACCGTGAACAGTTCTCGCAGGAGATGCAGTGGGGCGGGATCACCACGACCAGCATCCTGCTCGCGGCGGGTATTGAGGTTCGGGTCAAGGGGGCGCGGGATCTCATGCACCTCAAGAGCTACGCGATCGACGGGCGCCTGCTGCGGAGCGGCTCCGCGAACTGGTCCCCGACCGGTCTCAAGCGCCAGACAACGATGTGCTGTACGATTCCTCGCCGGAGGCGGTGGAGCGCTTGAGGCGAAGTTTGAGGAGATATGGGGCAGACCCTCGAACACAGCTGTGAGCGATGCCGAGCGCTAGCGGCCCTCGCTGGGCTTACGCCACGTCTCAGGGACACTGTCCCACTTGCAATCCCGCCCACATCTTCGATTCGAAGCAGCAATCCACAGCAGCGGCCTTGTGCGTTATCCCAGAACGGATCACGCTCGACGTGAAGCAAACGGGGCCCCATGAAGACTTCAGTGAAGAAGAGAGCAGGCGTCGTTGCAGTCGCCGTGCCAGAGCTGGTGACGTCGCCGGTACTGCTTTCGCCGGATGGCCTGATGCTGCTTCCTCCCGCGAGCTGGATTCCGGAACAGGGGAACGATGTGACGCGGAAGAAGGAAGCCATGCGTGTTCCTCGCAGTTCGATCACCAGCCACGACATGGAGGCGTGATTGGGAGACGGGTGCGAACAGGTCTCTATACCGGGAGGTCCACCCTCGCCGCGTGATGAGGACTACTAACTCCTCTGAGTTACCGGAGGAGATTGGGATCTCCCCAAGGAGATGGCATCTGTGCTTGAGAGGACCCACCTAGCAGCGTGATCGGAGGAAGAAAAAGGGGACCTGAGCATACTGCCGCATGTAGCCTCTTGCAGCGCAACAACAGACGAGCACCCTGGCCAATGTGTTCAGGCAGCGATCTTGCAGGGCCAGCAGCTTTGAGCAAGGTCGCGTCAGCTATGCAGAGAGGGGCTGCTTTCGAGGTCTCCGGCGCAACGCCCCCGCCCCCAGGACGCCCGTCCCAAGCAGGAGCAGGGATGCAGGCTCAGGCGTTACAGCAGTTGCGGTGACCGTCGCGTTGTCAACCATCAACCCGGTTGGGCCGCCGTCGTTATGGACCACGAAGTCGATCCGATTGACACCGTTCTGGAATCCATTCGTGACGGAAAACGGTGTGTAGGTAGCAAACCCGGTGGGACTTAACAGGACGGAGTCGCTCCCATTGAGGTAGATGGACACGCTGTTGTCTGCTGCAAGCAGCCCTGAAAAGACGGCCGTGGACGGATCGTACCCACTCAGATCAAAGGTCGCTTCGTAGGTGTAGTCTCCCTCGTCCCAATCATCCGATCCGCTTGCCCCAGGGCTGATCCAACTCGCAGTCGAGGAGGTGAGCCAATACGGGTTGGCAGTGGTGGCGAGTGCTGTTGTGCCACCCGGATCTGCGCTGGAGACAAGTTTGTAGTGGAGGTCGGCGCTGCCTGCGGGCAAGAGGGTGCCATCCTCTGCCACACCGGTATTGAAGTAGCTGATTGTGTCCGCGTGAGCTGTCAGCGGCACAAGAGCCGAGGCGCTGAGCACCAGGGCGGGGAGAACAAGGGAGCACAGGGAAGTCTTCAGAAAGGCAACAGGGCGCATGGTAGTCCTCGCAAGAACGGGACGTCGCTGAGTCAGTGCTCCGCGATCGCATCTTTCACTATGGGGGACAACCACGCAACGACGGATCCCCAGAAAGTGGTAGCTGCTCACGTCTGCCCCGCCTAGCTCTCGGAAGTGTTGCAGTGCGTCAGCCATTTACCTGACTAGCGAGGTAATACGCTGGAGCATCGACTGCAGGACACAACCCACAGAAGACGGGATCCGGGGACGAAGTGCCTCCTGGGCGCGGTGGAACGACTCAATTTCCCCACGCGGTTCAGAGCTCCTGACAGGCTGGGCAGGAGAGGCAGTGGCGGGCAAAGCGGTCCCACTCCGGAATCCCGGTAAACGCCTTGTTCTCGAAGTGCACGAAGTCCTCCGGCCGGATGAACTCGAAGGAGTGCGGCTGGGCGTCCGCGAACGCCTTCAGCAACTCCATGCCGATCGGGCAGGCGGGAAGCGGGAAGTCTTCCGCCGGGATCGGGCTCCACTGTGACTCGAAGCTGGCTTGCGTCCTCTCTGGCGGCATTCCGGTCTCCTGGTCAGGGTCCGAAGGGGAACTGAACCCGCAGCCTGATCGCACTTCGCTTTTCCTTCGCCTTCAATGCTAGCCTGAGCTGGTGTTCGATCCGGATGCCAACCTCCCCCGTCCCAACCGCTCGCTGATCTACTTTGGAGCCTGCCTGATTGCGGGCATGCGCCTGGCACGGGAGAAGCAGGTCAACGTGCATGTGATTCCGACCGGCACGGCCATCCGAGAGTCCGTCGATCTGGCCTATGAGCTTTTTAACTGCGTCTTTCGCCGGGTCCCTCGCTCGCTGCGGGAGAAGCAGGGGCTCGCGGACCTGGATGTCCAGGGGACGGAGTAGCCAGTGCCGCGGGTCTACATGCAGTTCGAGTGGCTGGGCGGCTGGAGAGTGAGATTTCTGGCGAGCGGCAGTATCTTGCCGCGAAAGTTGCTCTTCCGGTCGGATGAGAAGCTGCTCGAGATGGCGGCGAAGGGTGGGGCACTTCGGTGTCTGGCCGACCGGCAGGCTTTGGAGCATGCCATGGTGCAGGGAGGTGGTGGGGTGCACCTCGAGCTGTCGCACCCGCAAATGGCCACCCTGCAGAGGGGGTCAGCGTAGCCCAACGACTCTGTTGCCGCTGTTCCTAAAGCAGCGGAAGGTGATTCGGCCGAAAAGCACCGTACACGTCGCAATGGTGGAGCCACGGCCCAGGTTTGCGGACTATGCAGGGAGGAGCACCCGGAAGCTGTACGGGAGCCACGCCACCATCGCCGCAACCAAGAGGATCAGCATCATCGTCACGGTTGCGTTCTTGCTTTCGGGGCGGTTGTTGAGCTGGAGGAGCAAACCGCAGAGCGTGAAGAGAAACCCGGCTGTGAACAGGAAGGGAAACCCGGTGTGCGTCTGAGCGTAGCCGTGTCCGAAGAAGTCCAGGCAGAAGGTCACAGCGAACGTGCAGGATCCCAGTGCGAACAAGGCCAGGGTGGTCGTGCTGACGGTGCGACTCATACTCGACTCCTTGTCATGTTTCTCGCGAACAGCTTCATTGTCTCTCCTTTGGTGTGCAGCGAATCAGAGCTTTGGAATGGTTTGGCTGTGTTTATTCTCAAACACGCCTTGGCCCTGGCCCACGCCAGCGGGGGTAGCAAGTGCAAGAGCCGGATTCCTTTCCCGAAGGGCGCCCCGCAGGGGCGGTCTGCACAAGCGCAGCGCGGAAGACAAAGGTGGCTCTTGCGGGCGCGAGGGGCAGAGCCCATGAGCGTACTTAGCACTTGCGTTACGAAACAGACCAAGGACATACGTTACAGCACTTGGGAACCCTGATGGTTCCTGGGCTTTGGCCTGACGCACGATGATGCGGTATGCCCTGGAAAGAGAGTCGAATCGTGGACCAACGCCTGCAATTCCTGTCGAGCTATTAAAAGGAGGAGATGTCGCTGTCAGATCGTTGCCGTGAGTTTGGAGTTTCTCGGCCTACTGGCTATCGCTGGATCAACCGCTATAACGAGGTCGGGCCCTGAAGGCCTGCTCGATCTCAGTCGCAAGCCGCATGGTTGCTCTCATGCGACCTCAGAAGTAGTCGAGAACGCTATTCTAGCGCTGCGGAATAAGCACCCAAGCTGGGGAGCGCGGAAGCTCAAGGCACGGCTGGAAGATCTGCAGCCGCGAGTCATCTGGCCAGCAGCAAGCACATTCGGCAACATCCTCAGCAGGGCTGGCCTAACTAACCCGAAGCAGAAGAAGCGTCGCACCACGCCGTATTCGGAACCGTTCTCTGCGATGACGGCACCGAACCAGCTCTGGTGCATGGATGTTAAGGGCTTCTTCAGCACGGGAGACGGTGCACGCTCCGATCCCTTCACGATCACCGATGCACACAGCCGGTACCTAATCCGTTGTCAGACGGTCTTACGCATGGACTTGGACCAAGTCGCAGCGGTCTGTGAAGCAGCGATGCACGAGTACGGTATGCCGGCGCGGATCAGAACCGATAATGGCACTCCGTTCGCCGGCAGCGGCCTACTCGGCCTGTCCAAGCTGTCGATCAGCTGGACGAAGTTGGGGATCGTGCATGAACGCATCCAGCCTGGCAGGCCGCAGCAGAACGGCCGTCATGAGCGTATGCACCGTGCGCTGAAGGAAGATACGACCAAGCCAGCAGCACAGACGTTACGGCTGCAACAGAAGAAGTTCGATCGCTTCCGGCAGGTCTTCAACCATGAGCGGCCCCACGAAGGCATTAACAACGCTGTTCCGGCAAGCCTGTATCAGCGCAGCTCCGTTCTTCTGCCAAGAACTGTCGCTGAGTTTACCTATCCGAGAGGCTTTCAGACTCGGCGCGTCAACTCGAGCGGAGATATCAGCTGGCACAAGGACCGCGTGTTCATCAGCCAGGCGTTCTCCTTTGAAGACCTGGGTTTTGAGGAAATGGACGAAGAGATCTTCAGGGTCTACTTCCGAGACATCGAGCTTGGGGAGCTGAACGTCTCGGAGCTACGCTTCAGATCAGTGAGGGCCTTCCGTGAGGCTGCTACTATCACATCTGTCGAAGACCCGTGTTTCAGACGTAGGGGGAACGCTAGGGTCTCGGCCAGTAGAGCAGTGTGCGGGCATCCTCTTCGTAGAGCGTTGGCTGCTGCTTATCTGTGACCTTCACAAGAATGCTTCGCGTGGTCCAGTTGTCGTGTGCGTCCAATACGTAGTCGTAGTACGCGGCGGCTTTGAGAGTGCCAGCTGGATCGCGTAGCTCGATGCTCTTAGGATTGCGCCCATCTTCGTCCAGGTAGTCGATGATTAGGTGATCGCATGTGCCGTTTGCATGACACATCGACTGGTCGTGGTGCAGTCCTAAACTAATGTCGAAGCTGCTGCCATACAGGTTATCTTGGGACGCCCAGAAGTAGGTCAGCCGTCCATGAACGGTTGTGCTGGACAGCTGGAGGGCACCGTTCTTTTCGTAGTTTCTGAAATGCGAAACGTCTGTTGCGAGGTCGTAGGAGCTACTCCACTCCAAGTTGCCGTCCGCGCCCCAACTGGTTTCAGCTGTCATCACGCCGTCAGCAGTGAATGTTGTCTGGCGGTGCGAGACTTGGTTGCCCTTGCCATCCTTGGCTACGAAGGTACTTCGATGGCCGTTTTCATCCCAGTCCTGGACGAACTCATCGGTCAGCTTGCCGCTACTGTAGCGGAGGTCGTCGATTACGCCGTGTTGACCAAAGCGTTCATACCTGGTCATCTGTCCGGTTTGCCTGTCCACAGTGCGGCGATCGTAGAGGTGGCCCTGTGCGTCTCGCTCGACCACCATTGATTCGCCGTATGGGCCTCCCTCCTGTTGGGTCTCACCAAGCGTCTTGGTGCCGTCTGGATCGTATTCGCATCGCTCACGCATGATAGGTGAGACGACCGATGGTCCGTCTGGCAGACGCACATCGGAATCGTGGAAAGAGATCTTTGCCACAGCTTCGCGCACCGGACCCGCCAAGTGATCGAGCGTCACGTCGGTATACGACTTCTGCTGCGCTGCAGAAAGGCCGTTGTTGAGCAACAGTCCTGCGGCAAAGACGAACGATGTCGTCCGCATGTCGTACCTCCGATACCTTCGAGCATATGTCAGTTGGCGAGCTGATTCCACCAAATCGCTCAGCCACAAGTCTGGAAGGGCAGCATTTTGGCCAAGGGATGCCGAAGAGCGGGAACCGCAACTAGCCACGACAAGAGCAGGCCAACGGTTCAGGTATTTAGCAGCGAAGACAATGAGCAGAAAACAAAGCCGATACCTGCGGAAAGGGCTGTAACGGATGTCCCTGGTCCAAAACGTAACGCATGTCCCGGTACACTCACCCAGTAGAAGGTTTGGTGTCCGTATCTGCGCGGGACGCACTGAACTGACGGGGGTCGTTGCGGTTTCTCCCCGCTGAGGGGAGATGACGGACGAGATGTGCCGGGCTTCTTGCCGGCGCACTCTGGAGACCATGAGTAAGCTTCCCCCACAGGTGAGCCTTTGGCAGAGCTAGTAGACAGAATCACGGAAGGTCTTCGGGATATAGAACTACCGGCCTTGACGCGGCCTGGCGTGGGTCCACACCATCCGCCAACCCTGGAGCTGGTGCAGTTCGATCTTTGCTATTACGTGTATTCAGCCATTTCTTACGTCAGAGACCTCTTCGCCGGGCTTGCCATCCTGAAAGAACATGGGAACGACTCGTGTTGTGAAGTCCTTGCGAGAAGTCTTTACGAGTGGACGATGCAGGCGAGCTACGTCTATATGCAGACCCGAAAGCCACTGAGCGAGAACGACTTGATAACAGCCCGAGGAGTGCTGGAACGCTTGGAAACAGCTAACGGCTGGCTCAAGAATCACGGCGCGAAATACGGCGCGTTTCCAGAAGAGAACGACATCCCTGGAAACGTTCGGATCAAGAAGTTTCGGAAGGCCTACAGCGATTATTGTTTGGAGCTGCTGAAAGAAGACACGGTAGAAGATGACTATGGGTATCGTGAGTGAGCACGCTCACCCTAATAGTGCCTGCTTCTTGGGATATCGACGCATGGTCGGACGAACGGTGTCCTTCCTGCCCCGACCCGCTTCCGAGCAATATCAAGGAATCGTCACGGCAACGGGTCTTCAGTGGCTGCTGTGCACCCACGACATACTTAAGCTCGCAGGCGAGATGTCTGTGAGACCGAAGCTTGCGAAGCTGCTGAACTCTTCAGCAGGACAATAGATCATGTGCGGTCGGTACGTTCGTCGCAGTGACAAACAGCACATCGCGGAACACTTCCGCGCAACTCCGTTTCCGGCTGACCTACTGATTCCTGGGGCGGATTACAACATCGCTCAGACGACGCACCAGCCCAGCATCCGACAGAGCAGGAAATAGGGGGATCGCGAGATGATCCTGGCCCGCTGGGGTCTCGTCCCGTTCTTCACCAAGGATCTGCAAGACGTAAAGGCTCTCTCCACAATCAACGCGAGAGCGGAGACGATCCCGAAAGCCCCGACGTGGCGGGAGACGTTTAAAAAGCGCCGCTGCATCGTCCCAGTGAACTTGTTCTATGAGTGGCCGAAAGCAGGCAAGCCACCCAAGCAGCCTTACGCCTTCGAGCTCGAAACGGACAACTCTTGGGCTTTGCGGGCCTGAAGGTTCAAGCCCTGGTCTGACGAGGCCAAGCGCAATGCTCGATAGAGAGCGATTACCCCTCTCCGTTGGCTAAAGGACGGCCGAGATAGCAATGCTGTGAGGTGCAGAGATCATTCGCAACCTCCCATGACCAGGGTTGACGATTTGCTGAGAGCGAACGATGCCTACCTTTTCCAGGGCGCTTACGTCCCGTCGGACGGCGCTTACATCCCGTCCTAAATGCTCGGCCAGCTCCTTAAGAGAGATCGAACGAACTTTGACGGTTGCGAGAAGATCGAGTCGCGCCGGAGTGAGGAGCCTCACCATATCGGCGGCATTTTCGAACGTGATTCCAGTGGAGGCAGGGACTGCCTCTCCCTCTGTCAAGGCCTTTGCACGCGTACGTGCACGCTTCGCCCAGCCATCGAATCCATCTACATGCACTCTCGTTGTCATAGGACCTTCCGCGTTCTCAATTCAGATACCTCGGAGATGAAGCGTTCAAGAATATCGCTGTAACCGACACTGTCTATTGGCGTGACCGCACCGGCAAAATGCCGGTGTGGGGTTCCATGCGCGGTGTCGTAGCCCAGAACACGTCCATTGTCTCCAGCGAAGAGGGCTAAATTGATAAAAGCCAGGTTGTAGCGAACGACCGCTCCATCGGAGTCCTCCCATACTTCTTCTCTAAGCAATCCTTCACCGGACTCACAACGGATGATTGCAACTTCATCCACTGTCTTGATCGGTTTGTTGGAAGGGTGTCTCGCTTTGACCACAATCGATTATAGGCAGGTGGGACGTAGGATGTCTATCCTGCTATTAAAGACTGCACCAGGGCGTACGGACAAATAGGGTATACCCCAACTGAACACATCTTGCCCTGACACTTTCGCGTTCAGTTAGGCTCAGTTCTGAGCTAATCTTACACTTGATGGCGAGAGTTAAAGAGCCTATCCGCACACGTAAGAGTCCAGCAACCGCTCGGAAGGGCATGGTGGTCGGCTACAAACGTGTGAGCGCGCTCGACCAAACAGACCTTCGCCAGCTGGATGGTGTCGAGACGGACAAGCTGTTCACGGATAAGGCCTCCGGCAAAGATACGGATCGGCCGCAGCTCACTGCCATGCTGAGCTTCGTGCGTGAAGGGGACACGATCGTTTGCCACGCGATGGATCGGCTCGCTCGGAACCTGGATGATCTTCGCAAGCTGGTACTCGACCTGGTGAGGCGTGGAGTCCACGTCCGGTTCGTTAAAGAGAACCTGACCTTTACGGGCGAAGACTCTCCGATGGCGCATCTTCTTTTGAGCGTGATCGGGGCTGTTGCTCAGTTTGAACGAGACCTGATTCGTGAGCGCCAGCGCGAGGGCATCGCGCTAGCGAAGCGGCGGAAGGTCTATGTCGGTCGGGTGAGAAGTCTTTCCGCGGTCCGGGCAAGTGAGCTGCTGCAACGGATCAGCGCCGGTGAGCCGAAGGCGCTGCTGGCACGGGAGTTTGGTATCACGCGAACGACGGTTTACGACTACATGAGACGAGGAGCGAGCGATGCGGGTCCGGTGCAACACACTCGACGGGAGCCGATTCTGAAGAAAGGGATCGCTAATGTTGAAAGCATTGGGTCGGGTCGGGGAGGGAAGTGATGCGGGTTCGCTGCAGCGGGATCGACGGCTACGATGTAGAGGGCGAAGTGATCGGAGGCGAGGACTTTGATCCTTTCTCCCAGACCTGCGATCTCGAATCCATCTTCACCGTGCGTTGTGACGATGGCGCAATCTTTGAAGTGCATGGCTGGCTCGTGGACGTCACGGTGGTTGAAGCGCCAAAGCTGTACCTGATGTGACCGATGAAGCGCTTCCGACAGATCGTAATGCATTGCCCCTGCGGAGCCGCAAAGGTCCTCGCCCTCGGGCTTTGCGCCACCTGCTACACACTCAAGCGGCAGGATGAGGCATATTTCGGCGGCCATCGTGAGGAAGTGCTGACGCGGGATGGCTGCCGCTGCTGTGTGCCGGGGTGTACGACGCTCAAGCGAGGCAAACGATCGGTGGCGGTGCATCATCGCCGGCCGGGTAATAACGATCCGCGGTGGATGATCACGCTCTGCCTAGCGTGCCACGCGAAGGTTACGCGCACACGATTCCTCAACCGGTTCTGGCCGCCGTTCCTCATTGTGTTGTGGCGGGAACAGCATCCCGAAAGCCATGAGCAGACAATGCTCGAGTTTGGGAAACGCGGGCCTGCTTCTGAGGCTGTGCCGTTGTTTTCAGATCTTGCCGCCGAGCCGAGACGGCTCAAAGGCTAGTAACTTCCCACAACGGCGTTTATCGTTACTGACGAAAGAGTGGGAACGATGTTGCACCTCCCATACCCTGCCTGATCATCGTTGCGAATTCTTAGAGCGGGAGCCTGAAGCACATCTGTATCAGCATTCAGGTTCAGGATTACAAACGTAAAAGCAATACAGGGATGGTGACTCCATGCAAGCAAAATTGAGTGACCCGTCCCATCACCTACTTGATGGAAGCTCGATGGGCTACTGATTTGTGGCTACAGTCGGCCTCATCGTCTTCTTCTCCGCGATGTTTGACCGAGAACTACCGACGCCTTTGTTTGGAAGGAAGAAGCAGACGCCGTCCCGCCATCCACAAACTCACGAGCGTGTCATCTCTTGCACCTTAGCTGGGGCGCTTGTGATCTGGGCGGTGTGGAAAGCCACACACTTCAACTAGGTCTCAGCTCGCCTTTCCCAACCGCTGGGTGGTCACACACATTTGGTGCTCGGTAATGAGAAGTCGCATTAGCGGAAGTAATGCATGGACAAGTGGTGCTTCCGGTTGCTATCAGCGTTTGCAGCCGTAAGTCACTTCCGCTCCCGGGTGGGCCCTTCTCGCTTTGTTTGACATCGCAAGGCCGCTATTCTGGAACCAATGTGAACCGAGACGAAATCCTTGCCGCCCTGAATGCCGAGATCGATCACTTGACAGCCGTTCGCGACCTCATGAACGGCAACTCTCCAGCAGAAGCACCCCGCCGAAGTCGCGCGCGTGGCAGTGAAGCGTCGGCATGGAAAGTTCAGGGTCTTGTCCTATTTCGAACAGAGCATTACGACTTACGAACTGCAGTGTCTGTCCATTCACGATCCCAGAGATGCCGCGCCCTGGCATCGCGTGGACGGAGGAGGCAGGCGATATGCGAATGTTCTGTGCAGCGACTTCTGCATCCAGCGCACGGGCAAGTGGATGCTCACTGCCAGCCTGCAGGGAGCCAGCGAGCGAGAGAATATGCTCGCGGGCCGCAGTGCCTGCTTCGTGTGCTGCCTCATAGGTCACGATCACAGGGTGCCCTTCAGTCAAGGTGCCAGTCTTATCGAAGGCGACTGTAGTGACCGCATGAGCAAGCTGGAGCACTTCAGCATTACGGATCAGTATGCCACTTCGGGCAGCTGCACCAACACCAACCATGATTGCTGTTGGCGTTGCCAAGCCAAGCGCACAAGGGCAGGCGATGACCAGAACGGCCACGGCGTTCATGACCGCGGTCTGAAAAGGAGCATGTCCGAGCAGCCACCAACCCAGAAAGGTTGAGAGAGCGACGATCAACACACTGGGTACAAAGACTGCGCTCACCTTGTCGACCAGCAGTTGAACCGGAGCCTTCGCTGCTTGAGCGTCTTCTACCATGCGAATGATCGCGGAAAGCATGGTGCCGTCTCCCACTGCCGTAGTCTGGACCGTGAGCAACCCCTCTCCGTTAATTGCTCCGGCCGAGACTCGGTCGTTTTCAATTCTAGCAACTGGAAGGTTCTCTCCGGTTATAAGCGATTCATCCACATGGCTTGTGCCGCTACGGATCACGCCATCCACGGGGATCCTCTCACCTGGCCGGATTAGAACCAGGTCGCCTGTCTTCACAGTCTCGACATCTACTTCTAGGGCAGCGCCGTCAACCTGCATGATGCGTGCATAGTTCGAACGTAAAGCCCTGAGCGAACGGATCGACTCACCCGTCTGTCGCTTCGAACGATCTTCCAACCACTTGCCGAAGAGAACTAGCGTAATGACGGTCGCCGAGCTCTCGAAGTAAAGAGGCGATCCGGCTCCGCGATGCACCTCAGAAGCGTTGAGATGACCAGAACATAACCTGATCGTGCCCGAGACTAGGTTGTAGACACTGAGACCAAATGAGGCTGATGTGCCCAGGGCAACCAGAAGATCCATGTTGCCGGCACCTCGACGAACGGCACGCCAGCCCGCCCGGTAGAAGCGCCAGCCCAACCAAAACTGTACTGGCGTCGCCAGTAGCAATTCCACCCACCCAGGCGGGGTCCACTGGATGGCGAAGAACGCCAGTAGCATAGGAGTTACCAGCGGCGCAGAGAGTGCCGCGCCGATGCATAAGCGCGTCACATCGCGCTTTGCCGACTCTTCTCTTCGAGCCTCCTTCTCGGCCACCAGTCGTGGTTCACCAGTTTCGGAGACAGCATGGGCGCGGTAACCCGCTTCGGCCACCGCGGCCACTAACGCCTGTGCGTGTGGCAACCCGATGAAATGCACTCGCACACGCTCTGTTGCTAGGCAGACAGTTGCAGTCAGTACGCCCGGTACTGCAAGCAGTGACCGCTCAACCCGGCGAACGCAAGAAGCACACGTCATGCCCTCGATGGACAGCTCTGCCGACTTCTTCTCGACGCGGTATCCGGCACCCTCGATAGCCCCGATGACCTTGGCAAGAGCGACAGGCTCTCCGTCCAAAACGCCAATTCGGACTTCTTCTGTGCTGAGGTTAACGCTCGCTTCATGGATTGTCGGTTCGGGAAGGAGGACCTTTTCGATTCTACGGACGCAAGAGCTACACGTCATTCCCGAAATCTCAAACGTGAGAAAGCTTTCCACCTTCGTCGTTAATGTGGAGTTGTCATTCGAAGAAGCCTTGGGAGCGTTCTTCCCCTCTGCAGCCGCACTCTTCATCATCCCTTCACCTCGACGTCAGCACTACTGTCAGGGTTCCCATCATGGGAGGGTCAACTAGCAAGAACGGAATTCGTCACCACATGTTCGTTTTCTTGGCTACAGCACGACGCCTTGATCCGCTCGATCGTTAAGCCATTGACCTGCTCACGATGTCAAGCCTCAGCCTGTGTGAAGCCTTGTAAGCGCAGGGCGCACTTCGGTGCATTCAGGTTCCTGACAGGGACTAATCGACTCTGCACGTGGACGAAGCGCCGCGCTTCGTGCGGACAAATCGGCGCAATCAGGAGACAACGTGGCATATCAGGAAAAACGTGATCTAAATCTCGCAGAAGATTTGTTTCGACTGGCGGGTCCAGATGGGGAGTCGTTTAAGAGCTTTCATCACGACACGATCGCGCGGATCGACGGCGCGGTTCCCCCAAAATACCGCGAGCTCATCGCGCTCGCGGTTGCGTTTACAACGCAGTGCCCCCTCTGCGTTGACCTGCACACAGCCGCAGCAAAAGTACAGGGAGCCACCCGTGAAGAAGTCGCTGAAGTGTCATTGATTGCTGCGGCCATGCGCGCCGGAGATGCTTTCGGGCAGGGCTTACTTGCGCTCAAGCTTTATGATCTACCTGAATCTACGAGCGATTCGTCTCGTACCTAGAACTTGTGTAACGGATGTCAAGGAAGGAGTCGGGGCCACTTCGACACAACCGACTCCTCTGCATCCTGGTCGTTCAATCGATCACTCTTCCTCTGACGAGCACCTGCCGCGAAGCGCGGGAGGCCGCGGCGACGGCGCCTTCGAGATATCCGCCGTAGCTGTTTGACAATTCGCTGCCGGCGAAAACGAGCCGACCACCCCAGTGATGCTGCTCCTCCTCAGAAAGGCCATATTGAGGGTAGTGGTTAACTGGATTCCAGTCCTCGGGTGCCGACGTGAGAGGTTCCTTTGCCCAATCCTTCATCAAGAGGGCTACTGGTCTCAGAGCCTGTGGTCCAAATAGTCTCCCAAGTTGGGCTAGGATGAGCTCCCGTGAGGATTCTTCTCCAAGCCGATGCCGAGCCTGCGCGCTGAGGGCCGAGAAGCCCATGAGTGCACCAAGGCCGTCGTAACCAGACGCGTCGTGTATCTCCTGAAGTGGACCAAGAAAGCTTGACGCCATCCCCGAGAGGCCTTGTGCCCGCCAGAACGGCGTGCTGTAAACCGCCACGGCCTTAGCTTGGGCGCCAACCCATGTCGGCAAGTCGTGTAGCCGGCGTAGGAATGGCGGAAGGAGAGGAGGATCAAAAGCAATGCCCCGCGCGACAAGCCGCGGTGGAATCGCCAAAATCACCGTACCCGCTAGGATTTGTTGGGAATCCGCCAACTGCACCACGATCTCGCTTGAGGAGCGCCATCCGATTTGTGTAACCTCCGCAGACAGCCAAATGGATGACTCTGGAAAGGTCGCTGCGATCTCATCAACGACGCTTTGAACGCCTCCTCTGAATCTGAAAGCATGCGTAGGTTCACATGCAGACGGCTTGTAGCGTGATGCACGCTCTAGGCTGAAGCGCTCAACCTGTATGTCTCCCGTGACGTACTGCGGAAAGGTGGTGAGTCCAAATCTAGCTACAAGCTCTCTCATGTGAGGTTGTTGTTCGGGCCAGAACCACGATCCACCAAGATCAAAACGCTCAACGTTGGTGCCGCTGGATAGCGGGAGTGATATAGACAAAGCTCGTCCGCCAAGGCGATTGCGAGCCTCAAGAACAATCACAGGAACACCAGAAGCATGAAGGAGCGAAGCAGCCCAAAGGCCGCTGAGTCCCCCTCCAATGACAACGACACCGTGCTTAACCATGAAATTTCCAATCACGCTACAAGTGGCATAGCCAAGGAGAAACAATCCAACGATGTCAATGTCAACGATGCAGTACAAGGGCAAACATATACCCTCGCTGTTCTCCATAACGTCTGCATCGCTCACCTACCTACCCCTTGAAGGCACAGTTAAGGACCCCTGACGCCTTTGCCCAAGCGGGAAGGGGTGCAGGGGAGAGACTGAAGCGGCATCTCCCCTGCGCGCCGGGAGGCGCTGATTCGATACGGTGAGCAGCACGGCGCGAACGCCGGTGCCTGCGGGTGCAAGGTGTCGGCGGCAGTTCCTCCCGTGTGCCGCCGTGCTCGTCAGCGATGGGCCGGAGCTGGGCACACTGGCGTGGTCATTGGCGCAGAGAGCGACGAGGCGGCCGCCCGGAGCGAGACAGCGGGGCGCATGGGTGATGTTCTTGATATCGTCGCCGTTCTGAAACGAACGGGTTCACGACGATGCGCGGGAGCTTTCCAACCCCGAAGCACTCCAGAAATTCCCCCTGCAGCACGTTCCTGCAGATGCCCTCCGCTCGGACCTCTGCCTGCGTAACGGTCTTGGAAAGCACGTCACAAAAACGGTGGGTTGAACGCCACGGCGAAGACGCGTGCTGTCGGCTCCGCCTCGGTGACCGCCTTGCAGAGCAAACCCGTTCCGGCGCTCGGCTCCAGTACATTCTGGCCTGGCTGGATGTCGGCCAGCTCGACCATGCGCGAGGCGAGGTCGGCGGGAGTAGGGAAGAGCTCCGCTGCAGTGACCACGTGGACGCCTGTTTCGGCGTTTGCCGCATGGCGGCGATGGTCTCCCCGAGAACGGGGCGGTTATCCGCCCCTTTCTCTTCCGGTGCGTCGGTCGGTTCAGATGCTCGTCTTCGGAGGTGGTGGGCTTCTCCGCGAGGTAGAAGCCGATTCCGTCCTCGGTCTCAATCAACGCGCCCGATGCCTTCTTCTCGGCGACCTCCGCGCGCCCGTCATGACGCCGGACAGCTTGTCGAACGGGATCGCGCGGGTGAAGTTCTGGTGGCCGCCGTTGCACAAAAACAGAGACCTTGTTGACCTTCTGGATGTAGGACCAGCTGCCGCGCGGCGAGGCCCAGCAGCGACAAGCGCCGCCCTTCAGAGGCCTTTCTTGTCGGCCTCCGTGCCGCCCGACTCGGCGAGCATGGCGCGTTCGTAGGCGACGCGGTTCGCGAAGTGCGCAAGCCAACGATTGACGTAGGCAATTGCCGGGGTACGTCTTGGTAGCGACCACGAACACTTCGGCACGGGTGCGCGGTGCATACAGGGTGGGATAGTCCCCGTGAGCAGGTTGTAAACGCTGGGGCGCTGGTTGAAGTCCTCGTGGTCACGGTCCTTCCGGGGTAGTGAGAGGTGGCACATGCTGGCGATGCGGAGGGCGGCCTGCGCCTGCAGCTCCTTGTCCTGCTCGCCTCACACTTAGCCCAGAGCTCCATCCACATCTCGGCCTCCTGCCTCTGGCGTCCCCGCTTGCGCTTGTCGGCCTCGAGCGTCTTAATGCGGCGGGCGCGGACGGTGGGGAGTTCCTTGTACTTGGCGTTGGCGAGCGCACCGGCGCGCGGTCGGTCCAATACTTCGACGTGTCCCACATCTTCACGGCGCGGCGCATGCCAGTCTCGATGCGCTCGGCGCCTTTGCGGGCGCGGCGCTCGGAGTGGTGGCCGATCAGGATCGGCTGCCCAAAAGGACTGTGCGCGGTGATGGCTTCCACGGCCTTGAGGGCTCGGTTGGCATCCTCGGCTCGCTTATCGCTGTACTCGCTAGAACGTTCGCTGCGTTCCTCGGCGCGGTCTACCATCGTCGTGTCTTCGTCGTCGATCTTCTCGCACATCTCCAGCAAGAAATCTTCGCGTCCTGGAGTCCACATCGGAGCGACAAAAGCTCTTGCTTCGGTGCCCACTTGAACCCTGCCGCCTTTACGCGGTCGTACCGATTTTTGGGGAGTCGGCTGCTCCTGTAAAGGCGGAGCTTGTTGTTCTTGGGGGAGTAGGTCGCGGTCATGGACCTTGGGTTAGCCTCGCTTTGGAATGGTTTGGCTGTAGCTGTTCTCACAGACGCGCCTTGGCCCGGGCCCACGCCAGCGAGGGTAGCAAGTGCAAAAGCCGGATTCCTTTCCCGAAGGGCGCCCCAACGAGGCGGTCTTTACAAGCGAAGCACGGAAGATAAAGGTGGCTCTTGCGCGCGCGAGGGGCAGAGCCCTTTCCATGTCTTTTGTCAACGTTCAGGCGCAGGGCATGCCTCTGCGAGATCTAGTCAGAACGATGGCCGATGTGCGCTACCGTATGCTCAGCCGTCCAGGTGTTACACCCACATACCGCTTAAGAACATTGGTGAGGTGAGCCTGATCGTAGAAACCACTAGCTAACGCAACCTCTCCGGCTGAGATGCCGGTGAATAACATACTCTTCGCTTTCAGGATTTTCAGCTGGATCTGGTAAGCATGTGGGGGCAACCCATACTGCTTACGGAAGGCACGGATTAGATGAAACCGGCTTAAGCCCGCCACGCTTGCTAACTCTTCGAGGGAAACGGCTTTCGCCCAGTTTGCGTCCAGGTATTGCCGGGCTCTGTCAAGAGAGGCAACCCGAGGCAAGAAGACGCCATTACCTCGTGCGCTCTGCACTGTGTACTTTCTTAACTTAGATAAGCCGAGAAACAGATTTGATGTTCGCTCGAGCAGCTCACTCGATTGTGAGAGTGTCTGATGCATCGCGAGAAGCGTGTCCCAGAGAGCCACGTCGCGTAGATGAGTCTGGCGAAAGACGATCTCGCGAGATCCGGCCTCGTCCAGGGGTGTGCTCTGGCGGAAAAGGACTTCTGAGGACAGATAAAACACACGGAATTTCCAGCCCACTGCCGGGTCGTAAGCCTCACCATCGTGAATATCGCCGGGATGAAGTAAGACGAGGTCACCTGGAGAAACGTGCCTCTCTGATCCTGCCAAGCGGACCCGTTCGCACCCTGCCTCAACGAAAGCGATCGTGTAGGTATCGTGCCAATGAGGAAGATAGGCGTGCCGTTTGAAGTCAGCCGTCAGCAGTTCAAGGCCAGGGAGGTCGCTCCAGCGTACGAGATGCCCGTTCTCCCCCTGTACGCGACCGGTACAGCAGGCCGTACCGGGAGAAACCTCAACCCTGGGCTCGTTCACATCGATGGAGGATCCTCTCACCTGGTCATTATGAACGCTTGCGGGGCAATCACGCTTGGAAGAGATTGCTTCCTATGCTGTCCGTAGGACTCAGGCACGCAGCAATCGCTTCCAAGACAGCAAACAGGCCAAACCTTAGGCTCTTGGAAGATTCGACGTCTCGAGTCTCAAACCTGCGCCTGAGGTCATATGATGAGTACCATTGTCTCTCTGCCTGACCAGACCACAGCTGTTTTGCCACAACACACGTATTTGAATGATGAGCAAGGGCTCATGAGCTGGCTGCTCACGCAGGACCATAAGCGCATCGGCATCCTCTACCTGATCACGATCACGGTGTTCTTTCTGATCGGAGGTACCTTCGCCGGTCTGATCCGCTTGGAGTTGCTGACTCCCATGCCGGACCTGGTTGCCTCTGACACCTACAACAAGCTGTTCACCATGCATGGGATCATCATGATTTTTCTCTTCCTGATTCCATCTGTGCCGGCGACGCTTGGAAACTTCCTCATACCGCTCATGATCGGAGCCAAGGATCTCGCCTTTCCTAAACTTAACCTTCTGAGCTGGTACCTGCTGGTTCTAGGCGGGTGCTTCACGCTGTATTCCCTCCTTGCAGGCGGAGTGGACACGGGATGGACCTTCACCACTCCGCTCAGCACACACTACCTAAATAGCCACGTGGTCACGACCGCAGCGGCGGTCTTTATCGCAGGCTTTAGCTCCATCTTCACCGGGATCAACTTCATCGTTACTGTTCACCGGATGCGTTGTCCCGGTATGACGTGGTTCAGATTGCCGCTCTTTGTCTGGGCTTTGTACGCGGCGTCGATCATCATGGTTCTTGCCACCCCTGTACTTGCTATCACCCTGACGCTCGTTGTTCTTGAACGAGTCATGGGACTCGGGATCTTCGACCCCACCAAAGGCGGTGACCCATTGCTGTTCCAACACCTCTTCTGGTTCTACTCTCATCCTGGCATCTACATCATGATCCTGCCTGGGTTTGCGGTCATGTCGGAGATCATTAGCACCTTCAGCAGAAAACGCGTCTTCGGCTATACAGCTGTTGCCTTTTCTTCCGTGGGTATTGCGACCCTGGGATTCTTTATCTGGGGACACCACATGTTCATCATGGGCATGTCCAACTACGCCTCTCTGGTGTTCTCCCTTTTGACCATGCTGGCGGCAGTACCCTCTGCCATCAAGATCTTCAACTACGCAGCGACACTCTACGAAGGCTCAATCACCTTTGAGACGCCGATGCTTTACGCCTCCGGCTTCATGGGGCTATTCACCATCGGCGGCTTAACAGGCGTCATGCTGGCTTGCCTGGGCATGGACATTCACATGACGGAGACCTACTTCGTCGTTGCCCACTTTCACTTCATTATGGTCGGTGGCATGCTGATGGCTTTTCTGGCGGGCATCCACTTCTGGTGGCCCAAGATGACAGGCAGGATGTACCCGGAGGCGCTGTCGAGAGTAGCTGCCGTGATCACGTTTGTTGGCTTTAACATCACCTTCTTTCCACAATTTCTCCTTGGATATCTCGGGATGCCTCGTCGCTACCATGCCTACCCCCCCGAGTTCCAGATCCTGAATGTGCTCTCTACAGCAGGAGCCACGATCCTCGGGATTGGCTACATGCTCCCTCTGCTCTATTTACCGTGGTCCCTCAAGTATGGGGCGGTAGCAGGGAACAATCCCTGGCAAGCTACAGGGCTGGAGTGGCAGACCCAATCGCCTCCCCTAACAGAGAACTTTCACGATATTCCTGTGATGGACCACGAGGCTTACGATTATGAGTGGCTTGCGCACAAAACGTTCCAAGATGTAACGCGCGCGCAATCATCGGTGTAAGGGAAAACAAGTGGATGCTCTGCAAGCCGACCGGAGTCAGCGACCCTGCATGGTGCTCGTAAGTATGCCGGAAGGATCGCGTAAGATCTCTTATATTCTGTGTACTCTCAAGCGAGCTTGAGGAAATCCTTTGCCAGGCGACGTGATATCGGGAAGGTAAGTTGCACGCCGGCGGCGCGCGTAGGTTCGCCCTCTGCCATGAGCATGGCAAAACCATGGGCCATCACCCCGTGGAGCGGTTCGAAGCGAAGTGTGAGGGTGTGGTGAAGGCGAACCAGACATCCGCGCCCTGGGCAGAATGCTAGCTATACAACTTCTCGCACCTGTAGAATCTCGGCCTTCGCCTGAAGGCCTGCGAGAGCGAAACCCCGTACCTCTTTGACCAGCACATCTGATGTAGAACTGTCGTTACAGTCGCGTTCAGACCCTCCCCGCGATACGCCGCCGACTACACTGAGTCGTACTCCGGCGTAGTGGCGCGGCGCCAGTCTATTCTTTGATAAAGGTGCTTCAGGTTATGCCTGGTATACGAACGCGCCGTCCATCATGGTCATGGTGACCGGAGCTGTTGCGATTTTAGCTTCTGGAACGGTGAAGAGGTTATTCTGCAGGACAATCAGATCGGCCAACTTACCGACTTCGATCGAGCCTACTTTGTCTTCCATCTTCAGTTGGTAGGCGGCAGCCCGAGTATTTGCGACTAGAGCGTCCGCTAGCTGGAGACGCTCGTTATCAGGCCCCAAGTGAGGATCTGATTTGTCTTGTCCAGCAGCTTGCGCGTCACCCCGATTTGAATTGAATCGAGCGGCTTGTAGGTAGAGAAGTACCCGGCGGCCGGCCAGTCAGTCCCATGGTGAACCGTCCACCCGCCTTGAGCACCGAATTCGGACGATACATCTTGCCCTGGCGCTCCGGCCCTACCCGACTGAGCATGGTTTGGGTCGTATCCAGGTCGTATTAATGCCAGTTCGGAGAGAACTCAGCGATCACGTCGAGTTGCGCGAAGCGTGGGATATCTGCGTCGTCCACGATCACGTTGTGGGCGATAGTATGACGCCTAGGCCGCCGAGCGGATCATGCAGATTCGCGTCCTCGTCCTTAAGGCCTGCTCTATTCGGTGTGCAACTCAGGACTGGTTAGAGTGTGCTGAGGTTCCGAGATTCCTGGAAGTTGCGCTTGTACGGTTTCTTCCAAAGTTGATGAAGCAGCTGTCGCTGATAGGGAACTGCTCTGCTCGTCATTTCGAGTATGGCTTCGGTGGGCTCGTGCAGAGTCGGTCTGTGATACGGGCCTTTCTTCGAGCGCTGCAATCAACTTGCGAGCGTGAACGTACCGCGCAAGGGCGGCATCGATCTCCTTAATTACTTCGTCAATGCTCATCTCTTGCTGGAGTGTCCTCGCAATGATGTCTTCTCCTACAATCAAGATAATCCCTTGCGCCGGCGAGTTGGTTAGCATGCTGTCGAGCCTCTAAGGTCATTACATAGGTGACGGAACAAGTGTCGATTTTGTAGGTAACAACAGATGGCGCTTCGCGGTACTCTATCAATATGGACCTTAAAGAAATCGTAGCGTACTTGAACGCTGAGATCTCCCGCTTGACCTCTGCTCGTGACTTGATGGCAGGGCAAAATGCAGAGGCGTCGCCGCGCCGTGGTCGCCCGAAGGGATCGACCAACAAATCGATCAGTGTTGAGGCCGAAAAGTTCCTGTCGCCGAAGCGGCGCACCATGTCACCTGAGGGGAAGGCACGGATCGCAGCGGCACAGAAGAAGCGCTGGGCGGCGCAGAAGAGCACACCAGTCAAGGCCTCTTTGACCCGCAAGAGCGCCCCTGTCGCGAAGAAGGCGGTGACGAAGGCAGTCCGCAAGCCCGCGGTGAAGAGAGCCATCGCCAAGAGGACTCTTGCGAAGAAGACGCCGACACCTTCGAAGGCCGTAGGGCCCGTGCAGGCCACACAGGCTGGAGAGTAGTGGCTCAGAGATGGCGTCCCCTCTCGGGTCGTGGAGGGAAGTTCTCGCCCATCGTTAGCGGCTATGACTAACAACCAGCGCCTGACACTCAGCTACTGTGGCGCGGAGTTGATGCCGTTCGAGAACGTCCTCTGCTCCCCCTGTTGTGGTAAAGCCGCCAGCCCGTAGGTATAGATAGGCCCGCCCGACCATGAACTCGACGGTGCCGTTGAAATAATGTCGGTCCAGCTGTCGAGTTCCCGGATCGGTCAACGGCTCCCACCGCTGCTGGGTGGAGGAGTAGGTCGTCGACAATCGAATAGCTGGCGTCTGTTACAGATCGTCGTTGATCATTGTGAGCGTGTCGCCGGGCCGAGGCTAGACTCGAGGGTCAAAGACCGGTTGCAGTTGTCTCATAGAGAGGCGACAGCACCTAGGGCGCTAAGTTCTGTTCGGAGGAGGGTATCTTCGTGGCAAACGATTTGGTTACGTCCCCCGTTCTTGGCTCGGTAAAGCGCCTCATCAGCGCGACGGATCAGATCCGCTGGGCGAGTGATGTCAGAACAAAGCGTAGTGAGCCCTCCCGAGATCGTGACGGGGTCTCTCGGCGTCTGGTCAAAGGTTGCGGGGAGACGCGCTATGACCTGTCGTATCTTTTCGGCTCGGTCAAGTGCGGCAGGCATGTTGGTCTCAGGTAGGATAATGACGAACTCTTCACCACCATAGCGACAGACGTAATCCTCGGTGCGGACATTGGCGGTGAGGACGGCGGCAACGGACTCAAGAACTGAGTCGCCAGCGGCGTGACCGAAGCGATCATTGAAGGTTTTAAAGTGATCTACGTCGATCATGAGCACGCACAGACTGCTGTTTTTCCGTTTAGCGCGGGCGAACTCCTTCTCTAGCGTGATTTGCATGTAGTGCCGGTTGAACAGGTGAGTAAGCGGGTCACGGATGGACTGATGCTCGAGCTTCACGCGAAGCTGCAGTGAAGCGATAGACATCCCGATCAACTGGATGACCTGGCGTAGGCCTTCCATGCGTTTCTCGATGGAGTGCGCAACGCTCTCCGACCGCACCTCGAGGAAGAGCATACCGATGGTTTCACCACCGGCAGTCATTGGAATACAGGCGTAGGACTCCGGTGAGCCATGCTGGAAATGTGTGCAATGCACCTCCGAAAACCCGGGACGGCGCCAGCGGAGATCCCCGGAGCGCAACCCGCAACAAGAGGTTGGAGTGTAGACCTCGGGTAAGGACGGGGCGTCACCCACGCTGCCCCAAGCCCCGACTATCTCCACGAGATGACGTGAGTTGTTGATCATCCCGATAGCACCGATGGATTCTGGAATCAGATGTGAGATGCTGCGCACGGCGGAGACATAGACCTCTTCCAGATTGACGCAGAGCTGTAGCTCGTCGCGAGCTCTGGTAAGGAGCAGAGATTCCAGCGCCCGTTCTTCGAGAGCTTGAACACTCTGAGACAGATCCTCATTGATCCGGGCGGTCTGGGCTGCGATATGGCGACGGGCAAAGCCGTCCCTTAACAGAAGGGCGAAGAGGATGGAGAGAAGAACAAGAGAGAGAGCGGCAAAAGCGAAGTCGGAGGTGAGAGACACAGATGAGTTCGAACGAGAGGTTTCAGTACGCTCACGCAGAAGCTTACGTTCTTCTTCTGCCATGAGGCTGAGTGCCTGGCGACAACGGAAGAGCTCATCTTGTGCAAGAAGATGCGTGGAGGAGAGGGAATCCAAGTTGCGAGTGAGGTTAGTCGTACACGCCTGGAGCTCCGCCGAACGAGATGACTGCACAGCATTGTCGCTTACTTGACCCTTCAAATGAAGCGCGTTTGACTCGAGGCGGACAATCGCTGACCGTGCAGTATTAAGCTGCTCTTCGCTGGAAGTTGAAAGGTAAAGCTTGGCGTTCAACTCAACCCGATCGAGTGACTGACCCGCACTCTGCAGGGAGGTGAGAATCTCCTGAGAATGTTCTACCCAATGCTCTGCAGAGATGAGACGGCTCGTTCCTGAGTAGACAAGCAGGCCGGCTCCAATCGTGAATATGGCGGCACCGATTGCCCCCAGGACGATTAGGGCGATTGAAAAGTTCGGATTGGTCGCGCTTTTGGGCGGCATGGCAACCCTGAGTAGAAAGATTGTGAGCGAGATTGGACATGCCACTTCGGAGTGATAGGGTCACTCCCAGGTTGCTAGATGCTTTGTGCCCGCAACCTGCAGACACGTAGGGTTGGCGAGTGTCTGTTCCGTCGGTTAGATTCGCGCAGGGGTTTGCTCTCGTGCAGCTAGGAAGGTTGCTCGGAAGGGTAAAGGTCGCGTTGAGGTCCACGGTGAAGGGTACTGCTTGTGTTCTTACTTGCAGGGCATGGAAGGTCCACTTCGTTGCTACGTCTGTTGTTGAGCCGAGGAGCATTCCAGGGCCGCTGACAGGAGTGGCCGAGGTAATGATGCCCTTGTCTGATACAACGAGCCGGACCACGACAGCGCCCGAGACGTAAACTGCTCGAGCGATCGCTTCGTAAACAGGTTGTAGGCTGGTGGGAACGAGCGGCGCGAGATCCGAGGCAGTCAAAAGACGTACAAGGTAACTTCGCAGTGAAAACTCCTGCACTCACGGACTTCCCTTGTTCAGGGAGATGGAGGGTATGGCTGCTCGGAGACGCCCGGTGCGGCGATAGCAGAAACGTGAAGTCATTTAGCTCGTGCCCCGGAGGCAGGATTACCTTGCCAGCGACTCTCGTATTCTTAGTTTGCGCTTGGGTACAGGTTTCAATGCTCCGGCTTCGAAGCCGAAGCCGAAGCCTAAGCCGATCCGCTCGGTCCAGAGAGGGAGTTCGCCATGCTGAAAAGATACACTTCGCACATAGTCCTGCTTGCTGCTTGCAGTGTTCCGCACTCGCGTATCTGGGCGCAACCGCTGAAGAAGACTGTGCAGATGCCGGCGAAGTCTGCGCGGTTCTCGGCGATGGAACTTAAAGCGTTCTCGAGCCTTCACCCCATCGACGCGCACACACACATCTATGTAACCGCGCCAGAGTATCTGGCGATGTTGTCGAGACTGCGGTTGCATGCCCTGGACATCATGGTAGTGTGAGAGGTCGCCGATCGTCGCCAAGAATGAGAAAAGTGGCTTCGATCCCGTTTGTATTCAAGGTGAACTCAGCGAGATCGCTGGCGCTCACCTTGAACGTGATCGAGGAATCTATGGGTTCGTACCGCGGCATGCAGCCATCCTAGATCTGACCACTGCACGAGGTCTCGGGAAGCTGGCAAGATTAGTCCTGAGAAACGCCGTTAGGGGAAGTTGAAGTGATGGCACACATCCGTCACCATAGTCAGGTTCTGAGGAGCTTCGCCAAACCCGAAATCGTATCCAACTCGCACGAGCTTACGAAGGCAAGGGCGTCTTCAAGGATGTGCGGCGCGTGTTCGACGGCTCTGGTGAACGACTGAACCGTTGCAACAAGGTGCGCCTTGCTGAAGGCAGGACCATGCCTTGCGGCCACTCCGGTGAGAAGTGTCGTAAGCCAGGAGTACTGCACGACCATGAGAACGGCTTCTTCAGCCATCGTATGAGCAACGAACCGAGTACTGCCGGTACGCCCGAAAGGGAAGAGGTGTTGGTAGACGTAGTTGAGGAGGTAATTTTCAATCATGAAGGGAGACTCGCTCAGCATTGGTTGCAGGTAGTCCACGCTCGCTGATCTGAAGCGATGTACGTCTTCATCGGCCCCCTGAGAGTCGGCTGATCCTATCCCCTCGATGAAGTCCCAGAAAACATCCCGGAATCTGCGTCCGCAGTCTTTGTCCCGGCATCGCTGATTGCTAAGTTCGATGGTGACCTGAAGACGGGTCTTGATCCCCGGTGAGAGATGGTTGAACTCTGAGGGGTCTCCTTCCCCTATAGAGTTGCGGTAGAGAGTGAGGCAGCCGGTCACCGCGTTGCGGTTCTCTTGAGCGATGCTGTCGAGGCGGCCACAGAACGAGACGATGAGCAGAAGGCGGTGCCACAAGGGCCGGGAGCGATCGCGGATCAGATCGATGATGAGGCCGCGGACGAGCAAGAACATCGATTCCAAACCGGAGTGCTTTTGTACCCCGAAGATACTATCGGTGCGGAACTCTCCGGAAAGAAGGTTGCTGGTCCTTTTGACCGAGTGCTCTTCCAAGAGGACCAGGCGCGCGGCTTCAGGACAGGAGAGGCTGAGAGCACCTTCAAGAGTGCCCCCGACTTCCGCAAGAGAGCGTGGGTAGGTTGAGCAGGTTGCTGACAGCAAGCTGGCGCCGTGGTGCTCTTGTATTGCACATAGTCTGTCCTCGCCGAAGAAAGGACAGGATCCAGTGGGCGTGCGCTGGATCAAGGCGTAGAAGTTGTCGTGCGGCCTTCCTTCACGCACCGACACGAAGTGCGATACAAGAGAGCCGAGCTTCTCAGCCGGAAACTGCCGATATTGCTGGTAGGTGATCTTGTCCACTGGAATGTCCCAATCACCGCAGCAGGTGTCCTCGCATTGCGGACCGATGCAACTGAAGGTGCCTGCATACGTTGGGTGTGACAACTCCACGTTGACTGAAGGCGTTTGGGCCTGCTCTAGCGAGTTGGGCCGCTCACGTTCCGGATTGATTCGGGGAAGAAGGTTCATCGTCGTAACCAATGCTCGATTGCACGCCCAAGGACGGCCCAGCGCTACTCTGCATGACGCGTGAGAATGAAAAACGCTCGCTGTAGCTCTTCACATTAGCTGTCGCGAGCTGATCACATTATTTGTCGCAAATCTTTCGCGTTATATGTCGTCGCGAGAAGATCAAACCCCTCTACAAAAGCGATTTAAGCTCGATTCCGAGGCGTGGGGGGCCGTGCGCCCGCAATGCCAATTGTGACAAATAGCGTGATCAAACTACGAGAAATAATATGACAAACGACAAGCTGGCCACGTTCACTGTGGAGGATATTCAGATGAGGGAGAACCGCTGGGTCATTGCAGATCTCCGCGGGAAAGGCAACAGGGTCCGCACTGTCGCTGTGTCGCTCTGGGTCAAGAACGGCTTCAACGCCTGGCAGACCGCAGCCGGGATCGAGGAGGGCCGGCTGTTCCGGTCCGTACGGAAGGGCGGCAAGGTCGGGGAGAGCCTGAGCGACTGGGCTGTCGCTTGGGTCGCTATCTGGCGTAACTCTTTGTCCGCTATCTGGCGCATACATGACTTGAGCGCCGGGGTGTCCGTATGCAGACAGCATCGCCCCGAAGTCTACCGATCTGTAGCCGAGTGGAATGTGCAACACAGCTTCGGGTCACTTGACGCAAGATGGGCATGCAGTCAATCTTCCGATTCCTTACGCCAGATAAGGCTCAAAAATTTACGCCACATAATCTCAAAACGACAGTGGCTGAACGTTGTCTGATTTCCGAATCACAAGAAAAGCAGACCAACACCCTTGATCGTTGCAGGGCTGTCATCCGTTGCGCCCAACCGCGGCCAGCTGACGATACTAGAGCTCCCTTTCCAGGTAGGTGTAGATGTAGGCTGCGGTCCTGGCTTGCTCCTGGAGGCTGGCCCCGTCGCTGTGTCCGCCTTCGGTGAACTCGTTGTTGAAGAAGGGTGGTGCAACTCCTCCATCTTCGCGGCGAACTTGCGAGCGTGCTGCGGGCCTACGCGATCGTCCTTGGTGGAGGTCAGGATGAGCGGCGTAGCGAGGTGCACACCTTGTTTCAGTTGGTTGTACGGCGAGATGCCTTCGAGAACCGACGTTCCTCGGGGTTGCTCCCCGAGCCATACTCCCCCACCCAGCTGCTGCCGGCTGCGATGTGTTCGTAGCGCAGCATGTCGAGCAGCGGAATCTGTATGACGACGGCGTGCCAAAATCAGGATGCCGCTCCATCTCGACACGCATCAGCAGACCGCCGTTTGACTCGCCGAGGATCCCGAGATGACGCGGCGACGTGATCTTCCGTGCGACCAGGGTGCGACCGCAAGCGTTGTGTGAGAAGAGGCATGATCAGCAGTACGTACCTTGGTATGCGAAAGGTGCAGAGCGCAGCGATCCAGTTTGGAGCTGGCTTGGTCGCACGGCGCAGCTGCGCCGCCCGCCGACGTACTGCCGCTCAACAACGGCCACGCGCTGGCCTCGACTCGCGAGATCCCATGCTGCCAGCTTTGCTGCTCGCCAGAGCCGAGGATGACCCAGGTCGAATTGCTCGATGATTTGGTCGCTATGTGTCATGTGTTCTTCCCGTGTACATCGGATGGAGCTGCACCGAGGTTGGGGCCGATACGCTGCGGACGCGGACGGGGCGAAGGAGTTCTCGCGCAGAGCGGGCGCGCCTGGTGAGACAAACGTCGTGTGCATTCCAGTGCTGGTCGGCGTCTGGTCGGTTCCCAGCTTCGGAGTTCGGTTTCAAGGGGCGCCAGTTGCGGCCGTTGTCGGTGGAGATGTCGGTGCCATTCGGGCCTACGGTGATCCAGGTTTGGGATGTGGCGTCGTAAGCTACGGCGGAGCGATAGCCATGGGGTGAGGCGCTGGCGGCGGTCCAGTGGTCTCCCTTATCGATGGACCATGCTGAAGTTCCAGAAGAGTCATTCGGCCTTGTGTAGTCGCCTTCAACTACATTCAACTTGCAAGGCGGTTGCAAGTCGCAATCGTGGTCGACTGCGAATGAGAATGCACCTGCACTTGCGGCTGTTGCGAGCGGTATGCGCTTCGCCACAAAGGAAGCTGTGGCGTAGTCGAAGAGGGCATGCAGATGCCGTCTGGTGCTGTAGAAGAAAGCGCCTTTGCTTCCTCCCGTGACGAACCGCAGATTGCTCAATCCGTCGCCGATAAGGATGCTGTTGCTAGCCGCGAACAGACCCTCGGCTGGACCATGAGGATTTGGGAAGTGAGTTGATGGCGCTCGGTCCAGCGCTCCCATCCGGAACCAGTGGTTCAGGAGATTGTTCTCAGACCTAAATAGTGCGAATCGGCCACCCACCGGGTCACCGATTACGATCCCCAATGTTCGGTGCGGCACCTGCATGGGAAGGCGCTTTCCAGCTGCTGTAGGCCGGTCTTACATAGATCGCATCCCAGAAGTTCTCTTTATCGGGGTTAGTGAAGACGAGAGACCACGTTCGACAGGCGTCGGCGGTCTTGTAAAGACGCGAGAGGTCGCCTTTGCCGCTGGACATGACAATGGCGGTGTTGGCATCGAAGGCTTGAATGCCCCGGAAATCGAGGTTTTCGGCGTCCGGCGGGATGGGGCAGAGGTGCCAGTGCGCGCCCGCGTCTTCGGTGCGGAGGACGGTTCCGTTGCTGCCAGACGCCCAAGCGACTCCGTTGCCGATGTAAGTGATGCCGCGTAGGTCCGCAGTGGTGGGGCTGGCTTGGCGTTGCCATTGAGCGCTAAGCGGCGCTGTAAAGAGCAACCAGAACGAAACTGAGAAGCGCATGCTGAAGGATTGTAGCGAGACCACAAGAGCAAGTGCCGATGAGTCTCCAGATCAGATATTTGCCAGTCACCGGCCAAGGGCAAGTCTCGATGAACGCCGTTGTGGGAAGTTGAGAGTGAGTAGGATCGCCTTTATCTTCACCGGAGATGTCGATGTGGGTCCGCCTGGGATCTGTTAAGAAGCCGCAGCAGCTCCGGCGACCAGTCAGCAGTGCCCTCGGCAGGTAGCGCACGATGGCACGGGCCATGTGGGGGCAGACGGCGCCGAGCTGGCCGACGCGGTAGTCTTCGGCTTTGCGAACTCGCTTCTCCGGGCAGATGCCGGTGTACTGGTAAAGATCGACGCCATAGGCCCATTTGTTGACCGCAATGGTGGCCTCGCGATAGACGGCGTTCTCAAGAGGGAAGGGTGGCAGCGCGCGGCTGTTTGGTATGAAATGCCGGTGTCTTCCACCGCAGAACGCGGGAAGTATTGGCCGTCCAAATAAGGTCTGAACAGCTGAACGCGATGCAGGGCAAGATCACGGAGGCGCCGGCGCACACCTTCCTGCCTAGCCCATGGCAGCGAGGTGACAAGTGCGAGGTGGGTCGTTGATTGCTCACAGCCTCTAGGCCAGTCTGTGGGCCGAAGCGGGTAAGAGAGGGGTCTACGGAGACCAACACGCCCTCCTCCTGGGTACCGTTACCTCTCTCAAAAACAGGTCGCTGTTACGTCAGGCCGACTAACCTCAGCGAAGCGCGACCGCGCAAATGGAGAAACACATCATGAACAAGTCGACATCCTTCGCAGTACTCCTCCTTGTCAGCCTTTCGTCAACAATCTGCTCCGCACAAAGGACGACCAACGCGGTGAGTGGAACAAACCCCCGCCCGCAAGCCGTGAGTGGAACGAATCCCCGACCTCAAGCCGTGAGTGGCACAAATCCACGCCCGCAAGCGGTCAGTGGGACAAACCCCCGACCCCAAGCGGTAACGGCTCCTTCGAGCTTTGGAGGATGGTTGTCCACGATGATGGCTATGTTTGGCTTCTAATCCGGGCGACAATGGCTAGAGCTTGGGTCCAAGGGGGTGCCTATTGAACCTGTCTCTGCTGGCGACGCTGTTATGGGCGGCGGGATTTGTTTGCAACGCCGCCCTGCTTTCCATCCTTATCTACAAGCGGAGATGGCGTACGGTGCCGTGGTTCACCGCCTGGATCTCATTCGGTATCCTGTATTCGGTAACGCTTTTCACGGCATTCCGGGTTGGAACGAGACACGCGTATGCGGTTCTGTATTGGGCGGGGGCGTTTCTGGATCTCCTTTTCCAGTTGGCCGTCATTTTGGAAATCGCGAACTACGTGTTTCGAAGGAACGAGCGCTGGGTTGAGGGGGCGCGGCTCCGTTTCATCCTGATGGGCGTTCTGGCGCCTCTTACGGCCGGATTAATGGCGTGGCAGATGACGCCAGCGGCGTCGTCCGCGCTTGATGCTTGGGACGCGCGGGCAAGCCTGTTCACCACCATAGTGGTGTGCACCCTCTTCAGTGCTGTGTTGTTCGTTTCTCAACAAGTGGGGGTAGGTTGGCGAGACCTGGTGCTGCGTGAGGGATATGGACTGATTGGGTGGGCAATTGTTGCCTTTGTCACCGATACGCTACATGCGTACTGGAGGACGAGTCAGCACTTCACCGCTTTGGAGCATGTGCGCATGGTGGCTTATCTGGGGTCACTGGTGTACTGGATGGTGGTGTTCTGGTTTCCCGAACGGGTGATTGCTCCAGTCGATGAAAGCGTGAATGAAAGGTTGAGGATCTACGAAAGGAGGTAGAATACCGCAGCATGCGGTGATCCGACCGCGGTCCGGGGTGATGCAGTGGGTGTAGTCGTCTCGTTACTTGTTCTGCTACTTACGGTAGTCGCGATACAGGTCCAGTTTGCCCTGCGGAGGCGGCGGCTGTACACCGAGAGCTGGGAGAGCATTTTATCGCGGATAGAACCGATGGACTTTCCCAGAATGCGCGAGATTGCTGATCTCTTCCTGCAACCCGGGAAAGACCAGCTCCGTATCGAGCCCAACACTATGTGGAAGACAGTTGGTGGTCTGCAGGGACTCGGGCAGATGCGGCAAAATGCGCAGGCCATGCTGGATCTAGCCATCTATGCAGAACGGTGGCAAGACGACAACGGACGGGTAGTCTCAGAGATGATGCGTCGGGACGCGATGCGATTGAAACAAGCAATCCGAAATGTAGAACTGCGCTTTTTGTGGCAAGTTGGGCTTGTTCGAGCACCGTTCCATCTTCAGGAAGCTATCTCGTCCTATTGCCTCATGCGAGCCCGTCTGATGGCCTTGTATCAGACGGCGCACGTGGGTCTAATCCCCCGGATTGAAGCTGCTTTGTGAAGCATTGGCTGCCAGCCGTCGCGTGATGGAGTGGCATCTCAAGTACTCCAAGGACCTGGAGTGATCTCACGAGCGCTCCAAAACGCCAGCCGAAAGAGTTCGTCACGTCGTTTTCAAAGAGACACTTCCAGCATCCTGAACCGCTCACGACCTGTGATTATTTGAGCTGCCACATCCCTAGCAATAGCAATCCACGGCCTCTGTCGAGGGGTCGTTCCCACAAGCACAGGTGTGTGTGCGGCGGTGAGGGTGTGCGGTAAGTTGGCGCACGTTTGCATGTCTGCATGTTTGAGGGTGGGCTTTCGGCCAGAGGAGAGGGAAATGCGCGGCCGCGCCTGTCTTCGAGTCCTCCCTGGACGTGTGTGCCGCGGGTAAAAGGCCGCCCCGCGGCCGGGCTCCATGAGATTGAAAAGGGTAATTGCCGTTGCCGGTCTCGCGTAAGTCCATCGTCGCCTTTGTTCGCTGCCATCTCTGGGGGCAATACCCCTCGAAGAGCGGCAGATTCCGGTGAAGCTGATTGCCGGGCGCTCAGTCTGATCCAAGCTTTTCCGGTACCCGCCGCAAGACGCGGTTGAAGATCTCCTACGCCAGGTCGACGGATTCGGTTGTGGCGGTGTGTGTTGGAGTGACATGCACACTCACCTGCTTCTCGCGAGCGAGGCGCACGCCGGCAATCATGCAGGCGCCGATGTAGATCATGGCCCGGTTCGGTCGGGAAGGTTGGCATCGGGTTGGAGTACCTGTCTAGAGGAGGCGAAGAAGGCGTAGCGCCACTGCCCCGTCCGTTGCACTTCCATATTGGCCCCGGGTTTTTAGAGTGCAGCCATGATCTCCTGCACGGTCTTCGACGAGCTCTCCAACCGCCACATGGCGGAGCTGTGTGCGAGCACCGCTCCCTTTGCCCACTGTGTAGGGTAAGCCGCAGTCGCCGGAGACGGTGGGAACCCCAAGGGTCTTGCAAGAGGGCTTTGCTCGGCCTGCTACACGCTGAAGCGCCAGGACGAGGAGTACTTCGGCGGCCATCGCGAGGCAGTGTTGAAGCGAGACGACTACCGGTGCCGTGTGCCGGGATGCACGACGCTGAAGCGCGGCAAGCGCTCTGTTGCAGTGCATCATCGCGAACCGGGCAACAGCGATCTCAATAGGATGCTGACGCTGTGCCTCGCTTGCCATGCGAAGGTGACGCGCACCCTCCGTGTGCAGGAGGACTGGCCGGACCTGCTGGGGGTGCTGTGGAGAGAGCAGCACCCGAACGGGCACGAGCAGGTCATGCTCAACTTTTGCGCCGGAGCGCCCTTCAGCGACGGCCGTCCCGCTCTTTCATGATCTGAAAGAGCGCAAGCGGTAAGCGAAGACATCGGCGTCTGCAGGCTTTGCCTCAGTGGCGAACCGGCGGTGCCTGGAAGGCCTGAGCCGTCGGAGTACACGCCTGATCGCCCAAATCCTAAGCGCCTGGTTACACTCCGACCGGTGTGTGACTGACTGGTTGATCTCCTACAGTGCCAGGAAGCCAAGTGTCGGTGATCTTTTTCAACGCATCCATATCCTGGGTCACACCTGTAGCGGTCATGATGATGTTCCGATCGTGCGTCCAGCGCTGGTACCAGGTGCACGCCTCGAAGGTGTCGTTTCGTTCTTTCCGGAAGGCGGCCGAGGTGTCGCGGTGGTGCGCGAGGGTGGCGGTGAACCTGCGGTCGGACGCTAGGTCGCGCAGTTGGTAGGGGTCCTGGCGATGGTTGAAGAGCAGTTCTTTCCCGTCTCGGTGATAGATCGCGTAGGTGAACTCATGGTCGCGCGTGGCGCGCCACTCCGAGCCGTCTGCCCATGCCGCAGTCGCGCCCATGCCCTGCAGGTTGGCGATCTCGGGCGTTGCGCCAGAGCCTGAAAGGAGGGGCCCACTTAGATCAACGCCCTCGACCCCGGACGGCACCGGTATTTTCATCATCGAGAGCAGCGTCGGCATAATGTCCGGCGTACCTAGCAGGACGTCGCTGACGGTATGCGGCTTGATCTTCGCCGGCCAACGGATCAGGAATGGAATATGCGCCGCCTCTTCATAGAAGATGAGCTTGCCGTGTCGTCCATGGGAGCCGAACATCTCGCCATGATCCGAGGTGAAGACCAGGATCGTGTTCTCGGCGATGCCTTCCTCCTCAAGAGCTTTCATTAGCCGGCCAAGATTCCAGTCGAGATTGGCAGTCTGCGCGTAGTACGCCCGAGTTTCTTCATCGACCGCCGCGGCGAAGTTGGGTGGCAGCTTCTGCCATGCATCGGCGTACGGGTCCGGATCCGTCGAGAAATTTGGTGGCCGTGGAATCTTCGTGTCCGCGAAACGCGCAGCCCAGTCAGGGTGGACGTTGCCAGGTCCCCAGGGGGAGTGCGGAGGGCCCCAGGAGAGGAACAGTGCGAATGGCTCAGGCTTAGCCACGGCACCTCGAATGTACTCGATAGCCCGTGTTGTCTGTCCGTCAGGCTCGTACTGCTCGCGAAGGTGGGGGACGGCGTCGTTGTTGAAAAAGGGCGAGTGGAAGTAGAAGTGGTTGAAGTTGTAGGCTTCCCACACTCCATCAAAGCCGAGACGGTACGGGCCGGGCGGCGTGAAGCCGTTGCGAATCAGCTCGTGGTGGCCTTGCTGATTCGCCCACAGATGCCACTTACCGATGTAGGCCGTTTGGTAGTGTGCGCGGGTCAGGGCGTGGCCAAGGCAGTCATGATTCGGGCTCAACCGGATTTCGTTGATGACCATGCCGGTGCTCGACTGGTACTTACCCGTCATGAGCGAAGCACGATAGGGAGCACACACCGGTGTGGACGAGATAGCTTGGTGCAGATTGCAACCTTCCGCGGCTAGCCGATCCATGTTTGGCGTCTGCGCGTATTCATCGCCGGCGTAACCACACGAGCTGTAGCGCAACTGGTCGGCGAAGACGAAGACCAGGTTTGGCCTGCGGTGCGTTGTGGAAGCATCGTTCAATCCAGAGGCGGGCGAAGGCGCACTGGCCTCGCTTGCGGTCGCAGCAAGAGCGGTTGCCGCGGTTGCGCTTGCCAGAAATTGACGGCGGTTCATCATGGGGCCCTCTCAACTGTGTGGACGGAGGCGTGTGCTAAGCACAACGAAAGCCGGTGGAGCGCAACCCAAAGAAGAGGCCTGGCGTCCCTCACAAGGCGAATGCGACAGGAGCTGGCACTCAGCTCCTGCTTACTACCAGAGGGTATGACGCTCCGGTAGCGGATCAGTGGTCTCGATCATGCGTGCCACAAGCGACTGCAGCATCAGCTCCTGGGTGTCCTTGTGATGTGGATCGTTCCACAGGTTCGAGAACTCACCCGGATCTTTCTTCAGATCATAGAGCTCTCCAGAGCGTGGGTTGTCGCACAAGGTCAGCTTGTATTGATCCGTGCGAACGCTGGTGAGCATGGGTGGGATGCTGTACGCGGCGTTGGCATCGAGGTACTCCATGTACACGGAGCTGCGATGCTCCGTCGTTTCTCCGCGAAGCAGTGGACCGAGGGACCGGCCCTGCATGCCCGACGGAACCGGGATGCCAGCGCACTCCAGCAGCGTGGGCGCGATGTCGATTAACTCTACAAGTGCATCAACCTTGATGTTCGCTTTGAAGCGACCCGGCCACCTGACGATCAACGGAACGCGCGTCAGACAATCGTAGAAGTACGGACCCTTCAGGTACAGCCCGTGGTCGCCCAGCATCTCGCCGTGGTCGCTCATAAAGATCACGATCGTGTTGTCAGCTTGACCGGTCTCCTCCAGCGCCGTCAGCATCTTGCCGACCTCGGTATCGACCTGCTCGATCATGGCGTAGTAGGCCGCGATGACCTCACGATGCTCCTCGGCTGAGGTGCGCGTGAAGGAGATGTCTGTTCCGGCGTAGGCTCCCTGGTGGTCCGTCGTTTGGAACACGGGCTTGTTGGCAAGCTCCCCTTCGCGGTAAGCCGGGTCAGGCATCTTCTTCGGGTCGTAGTGGCTCAGGTACTCGGCGGTTGGGTAGAACGGGTGATGCGGCTGGAAGATGTTCACCGAGAACAGCCATGGATTGAAATTTCGCTGCTGCCGCATGAACTGCACGGCGACGTCGGCACACCAGGCTGTCTGCGAGTACTTCGGATCGATCGGCATGCCCCACACGTGGGTAGCTGGCGCCTTCGGAATCTTGACGCCCTGCCGGTCGAGCCATGTGTACCACTCGTTGTGCCCTGGCCAGCTATCGCTGATGTCGTGGCTCCAATGAAAGGTGTCGTACCCGTCGTCGATCCGGTCTTCGATGCGACCGCCAAAGCAGGGGGACAGGTGTAGCTTGCCACTCAGCCCGCAGGTGTACTCATAATCTGCAAGCAGGCGAGGAACCAGGCGCTCGGTTGGCCGAATGCGCTGTCCGTTGGCGCGCAGTCCGGTCACGTGCGGGTAGCGGCCGGAGAGGAAGCTGCCCCGCGATGGGGAACAGATTGGTGTCTGTGCGAAGGCATTGGTGAAGGTGACGGACTCCGCCATAAATCTCTGCAGGTTGGGCGTGCGGATCAGGGAGTTGCTGAGACCCTGAATGGTGTCGAACCGCTGCTGGTCAGTGCAGATCCAGAGGATGTTTGGCATCGGCTCGCCGCTTGTCTTCCGCGGTGGTGGTGGAAAGCTGCGATGCTCCTGTTGCGCTCTGGCCTGCTGCGCGTTCGCCTGATTCTCGAACGCGCCGGCGGAGGACAGGGCTCCGGCCGAGAGCAGGGCATTCTTCACGAGGTCTCTACGATTCACAAGGACTCCTGCAGCGGTTACCGCTTAGAACGATAGTTTGAGTGCAAGTTGCAGCTCCCGCGTGGGCGGCGATGGGATCAGGCTGGTAATGGTGCCGAACGCAGCATCCTGCACCGCCGTGTCCGGCTGCGAGAAGTGAGGCGTGTTCGTTACGTTGAAGAACTCCGCGCGGAACTCCGCATCGATGTGCTCGAAGTGGGTGCCCTTCTCGAGGGAAGCATCGAGATTCTGCAACCCTGGTCCGAGTACTCCGGTATAGGTGCGACCCACGTTACCGAACGTGTAGGGAGCAGGCGTGGTGAACGCCGCTTTGTTGAACCATGCGGTCACACGCTGCGGGTTGGAACGATCGCCGGAGATCTTTGCACTCACTCCCGGCACCAAGTTCGGTCGCGTGCCAGCACCTGTACCCGCGGCGGAGAAGGTGAGCGGGAAGCCACTTTGTTCAGTCCCGATCGCCGTAAGCTTCCACCCGCCAATCAGCTTGTCCGCAAGAGCGCCGCAACTGCCGCAGACCAGCCGTCCCTTTCCGAAGGGCAGCTCATAGACGGCGTTGGCGATGAAGTTATGCGTCTGGTTCAGTTCTGAGACGGAGCGCTCGGCTGCAAGGTCGTAGTAATTCTGAACGTTGCTGTTGTTGGTCGTTCCGATGGGCGCGTTCTGTGCATTTACGTTGCTGAGCAACTTGCTCCAGGTGTATGACACCAGAAAGGTGAGGCCATTGCTTGTTCGCTTCACCAGCTTCGTTTGCAGGGAATGATAACTGGAAGAGCCGTATGGATTGTTCACCTCCTGCACGCTAAGGAATTGGGGGAAAGGAAGAAGAAGCTGTCGCTGCGCGACCCGTGGATTGGACAGCGTACCGACCGCGATTTGCCCGGCAAAAGGGTTCGCGACCTGGGTCGTCAGGCCACTGCCGAGCGCAAGGTACTTCGGGTCCAGAGTGTTCCGGTCAAAGGTCCCAGTGAGGTGTTCCCCGCGCGAGCCGGAATACCCGATGTCGAACAGCAATGTCGAGTTCAGCTGCTGCTGGACGTCGAGGTTCCATTGTGTGCTTCGCGGCGTCGGCGGGTTGTGGTACCAGACCGTCAGGGATTGCCCCACTTGCGTTCCGGCTCCCAGGCGTGCACCGTTGGGCGCGACTATGCCTTGCGGAAACGGATCAGAAAGCAGGTTTGCCGGAGTGAACCCTCCATCGTTTGAGGTGTTCCAATTCGTGGATGAGGCGAAGCCCAGACTAGGCGAGAAGCCAACGGCGTTGTTGGCAATCTCAAGCGGCGCATACGAGATGCCGAAGCCGCCGCGCACGGAGGTTGTCGGGTTAGGGCTGTAGGCGAAGCCGACACGCGGCACGACGTTGGTGGCTGGGGCGGTGTAGACATTGCGCGGCACCCCGCCCTGGTTTGCAAATACGAGCCCACCTCTCAGATCCGGGAACGCTGCATTCTTCACAGGGCTTGCTACGTCAGTGCTGAAGTAATTGAGTTCATTATGACGATCCACATACGGGCTCTCGCCGTCGTAGCGCACGCCAAGGTTTACGGTGAGCTTCTGGGTCAGGCGGAAGTCGTCCTGCGCGTAGATTGCGCCGTAGAAGTCCTGCAACTCGACGCCGGAGCCGATAGGGAAGCTGCCGCTCGAGCCGAACCCAAGAAGGAAGCTGGCATATGCATTGCCCCCGGTCGCGGCGCTGGCGTTGGGTCCTTGTGTCTGCGCATTTGCGAAGTTGTACGTGCCGCCAGTGTTGGCCACGTTGAAAAAGTTGATGCGATGGATGCGGAGGTCCGCGCCTGTGGTGATTGTGTGTCGCCCCAGCAACGCCGTCGCTGAAACAAGCAGGGCATGCGAGTCGTTGCCGTTGTTCAGGTAGCTTTGGTTCGCGAGCCCGGAGTAGCCGCCGATGCCGACTGCCGGAAACATCGGGATCGTGACCTGGGAGACCAGCGAGGAAGGGAAGCCCAATGCGCCGTTGTCGAAGCCGTAACTCAGCGTCTGTCGCGCCTGGTACCACCGCGCGAAGCCATAGTTGAAGTTCAGGAGCAGCGACGGCTTCAACTGAAGGATGTTGTCCAGCGCGAAAGATTGATTGCGGAACGTGGTCGTGCCCACGGCTGCGGTGCCCGGACTCGCGACGTTGTTGAAGTAATTTGGCTGTGTCAGCGGGGTGCGGCTGAAGGCGTAGCGGCCAGCCACGTGGTAGTTCTGCGTCACATTCTGATCGACGCGTCCGCTGAAGATATCTTGTGACAGGCGCACAGGGGAGTTGCTGATGAAGTTGTTGGTCACCGCGCCAGGACCACCCGTGTTGGGCTCGGGGAAGAATGCCTGGATCTTCGCTGCGACCGGGTCAATCAGGTTCGCAGGGATCACATTGCCTGCAAACTGTGTGCGCGCCTTGGTGGCGGGGTCGGTGCTGTATGGGTTGAAGATGGGATTCAGGCCGGGTGCTGAAAAGTCGCCAGTCCTCTGGGCATCCGTCGGCACTGTGGTGATGTAGCTGCTTCCCTTTGTGCGACGAGTCCCTTGGTAGGCAAAGAAGAAGTAGGTGCGATCGTGCCCGCTGTACAGATGGGATATGCTGACAGGGCCGCCGATCGTTCCACCAAACTGGTTCATGCGGAAGGGAATGTTGGGCCGGCCTGCCCGCTTGTTGAACCAGTCGTTAGCGTCGAAGGCAGAGTTCCGCAGGAAATCGAATGCGTTGCCATGGAAGGCGTTGGTTCCACCCTTGGTTGTGACGTTGATGGCGCCACCGGCGTACCGCCCGTATTGAGCGGACAGATTGCTCGATTCGACTTTGAACTCCTGCGTCTCGTCCACGATCGGCAGTGTCGTGATCTGGTCGAAGAAGCCGGCGGAGCTCGGCACGCCGTCGATCAGGATCTCATTTGCCTGCGCGCGGCCTCCGTTGATGCTGAAATTCGTATCCCAGGTGGAGTTCACCGCCACATCACCGAACTGACCGTATGCTGACTGCGAAAATGTAACTCCGGGCGTAAGCGCGATGAGCCGAAAGGTGCTACGGCCGTTGAGTGGAAGATCCTGAACCGTCTGGCCCGTGATGACCTGGCCGAGCGAAGATGTCTGCGTGTCGAGTTGCGGTGGCGCACTTTCAACGGTGACGCTATCCGTCACGTCGCCAAGCTCCACCGTGAAATCAATCTTTGCGGCCTGTGCGACCTGCAGGGCTACTCTGTGCTGGACAGTCTGCTTGAAGCCCGGCTTGGTAACATCGATTTCATACTGATCTCCGGGGTCGAGTTGCGGAACCAGATAGCTCCCTTGCGAGTCGGTCTTCACCGAGACCTTTGTGCCACGAGTTGGATCGGTGACAACAACGCTGGCGTCCGGGACAACGGCCCCTGTCGTGTCAGTAACCTGGCCAGTCAGTGACGCGGCTTGCTGCTGGGCAGCTGCGCCCGCGACCAAAGTGCAGGCCAAGCCCAGGTTCACTGCGAAGAGACGCGTCATCGTGGACTCCTTGCGCTGACGTGAATCCCTGACCGGCCCGAGACAAAGGCACGTATGGCCGCGGCTAGTCGTCAGAAACAAAGTAATCCTATGTGGCATTGATGACACCGGTCAATCGTCACACGGTCTGAACGAATGAGTTCCACAGAGCAGACGTATGGACACCGCTCGCCGCACCGCCTGCTGCTTGCATCGAGAGTTGGACAGTTAGACGCTGTGTTCGACGCGCCGCGAGGCAGTGTTGCAGCGTGACGACTGCCGTGCATTCTGTAGCGACAGCAACAATGGGAAGGTTACCGCCTACTACGGCGACATCTTCGCTGTTTCGAATCTAGCGGTTGGCACCGGCAAGTGTTGGAGTCACGTGCACATTACCTGCTTCTCGCGTGCGAGGCGCATGCCGGCAATCATGCAGGCGCCGAGGTAGATCATGGCCCGGTTCGGTCGGGGGAAGTGGGCGCGTCCGGGCCGTTAGTCGTAAGTGGCTCATTAAAATCGACATATCGACGGAGCACGCGGAAGACTGAGCCTGTGATGTGTCTGTCGTGGCTTTCATCCGGACTGTCGTAGGTGAGCTGATTGGGCACAAGCATTCAGCACTTTTGCTGATAAGGTCGCCTCAATACACGGGGGCACTGTGCCGAACTGGCAATACGATCAGGCACTAGGAGCGTGCATATCGCGCTTAAGGCCACCTCACTAGGACGAATCAGGGAAGGCATGTCGGATAGACGGTGAGCTCGTTGCGAGAGCTTCAGCTCCGGCATTGTCACTTCCCACAATGCGACTTCTCGGTACTAACCGGTCCGGTGTCCGGAAGCGAGGCTTTCGCAGACAAAGAACATGGAAAGCACCGCTCGATCCCGAGCGCTTTGGTCTCGAGAAATTCTCTCAGTCCATGCTCACATAGTGCGAGCGCTACTGAGAAACGCCGTTATGGGGTCTTCAGGCGGTGCCCCTTGCGGAGCTACAATCGAAGCTCCACACTGAGGCACGAGGTGCCGAATCGATGAGCTATATGTTCCGTTTTCGTTTCCCCCAAATGCGCTCTCGCCGCAACCATCGTCATGATGATCAGCAGAGGTGCAGTAGTCGCTCAAACACCTTCATCAGCTGTGACTGGAATATGGTTGGGTTCTCTTGCTGCAGACTCCTCTACCTTGCGTCTCCAGTTCCATTTGGCTCCAGCGGTGGATGCCTGTTCTCTCGATAGCCTCGACCAGGGAACTAAGGGTATCGGATGTACTGACCTCAAGAGTGACGGGCGAGGTGTAAGTTTCGTAGTCCCCGCGATTCACGCACAGTTCCACGGGACTCTGACTTCTGACGGGAACACGCTGGAGGGAACTTGGTCGCAAGGAAAAGATCTGCCAATCACGCTCACCAGGCAGGCTCACAGTTTGTAATCGTTGCAGCTCTGAAGATGCTCGCGTGAGCACCACCAGCGCTAGCGACAACTTTAGGGGGGGAGACTCGGATCTTGTGGGTGCCTCCCATTAGTATCGAGAAACGCCGGTTTGGGAAGTTGGGCTGGCTACTCAGCCCGTGACGGCCCCGGCAAGAACTTGTTCGTCGCTTCTGACGGCGTGTAGATTTCCCCATCGATCAACAGCCGCCCCGTGTACCGCCGGTTCGCGCCGAACTCCCATGCAACATCGTGGCCTTCACGCGCCAGCTTCGACCACTTCGAAGTTTTGTGCGCGTTCTGTTCCAGCCAGAAGTTTCCATCATTCGTGAGAAACGACCGCAACTGATCGTGCCCTGTGCGACCCGTCCAGGTTTTCATGTCATTCAGAGTGGGTTGCATGACTCTATGGTAGCGACCTCCGCCTAGGCTGCCGAGCGCAAACCTGCTCCACCCATCTCGAGATGCTCTGGTTCAGGTTCCCCGTGCTGATTTTCGCCTACTACGAAGGACGCGGCACATCCCTGGTCGAGGGATGGGCAGACTTCCTCCGCGTCGATACAGTTCAGTCAACGCAATGAGCGGAGAGCCCGCAGAGGCTTACGCTACGCCCCTTGAACCTCTGGTCCATGCATGCTGGCGCTCTCCTCGTGAGATCGTCTTTTCTTGCTTCTTTGCTTTCCAACACCCTTGATGGACGCGCTCTTTCAACTCGAGACCGCCGGGCCCTTCCAAGGAGGAGGCGCAGGCCCGATCACTTCCCATAATGCGACTTGTAGGGACTGAGTGGCCGCAGCTTGGGTCTACGCAAGTTAGCCTGCTGGCAATGCACTGCGGGCTGCTGTGGGCACAGGGGCGGCGGCTTCCCGGAGTGATGGAAGCCTATAGGGGCGATTGCCGCTGGTGTGATGGTGCTGGATGTGGGGCGTAGATGTGAAGCCGGCGAATCGGGATCCCATTTCTGGCTTGGTAGTCGGCTCAGAACGGTTTACATGACGGTATGCTGTGTGGGCAGCAACAGGGCAGCGCTGGCCACCGTGGCTTGGAAGTGGTTCGGATGGGGGCTGCCGTTTAGCACTGTTGTCGATCGTGGCGGTGGAACGATCTGACGATTGAAGTTGCATCTTTATTGTGATTTGCGGATGCACTCACGCTGCAGAATTGAAGGGCGAGGAAGGCTAGGCCGACCCTCACGCCGGCGTGACGTCGAAGGTAGACCGCCTTCGGTATGCGAGGAAGAAGCCAGCTGGTACGAGGAAGACGGTCAAGAGTACCGACACGGTAAGGCCACCGATGAGGGCCTGCGCAAGAGGGGCGTAGGCCTCGCTACCCTGGCCGAGCTTGAGTGCCATCGGAAGCAGGCCGATCAACGTGGCCAGGGACGTCATAAGAATGGGGCGCAGACGGACGCGGCAGGAGCGCGTGATAGCTTCCCGGACGCCATAACCCTCATGGAGAAGATGGTGGGCGAACTCCACAATAAGGATGCTGTTTGAGAGCGCGATACCGGCGAGCATGACGACGCCCATAAGTGACATGACGTTGAGTGTGCTGCCCCAGAGCAGCAGAGCGAGAAGCACGCCGGTGATGCCGGGGGGAAGGGCGAGCAGGATGATGAAGGGATCGAGAAAGGACCGGAACTGGGCGACAAGAACGAGAAAGAGAAGCAGGACGGAGAGGGTGAGGCCGATGGCGAAGCTGCGGAAAGAGGCGTTCATGGAGGTGACGCTGCCGGTGAGAGCGACGTCTACGCCGCGCGGGGGATGGGCGGAGGCGACGATGCCATTGATCTGCCGGGCGATGCGATCGAGGCCCTCTTGCTCCGGGCGAACGTAAATGTCGATGAAGCGCCGGATCTGGGTGTGATCGAGCTCAGTGGGAGCTTTGAACTGCTCGATGCTGGCGACCATGTCGAGGCGGGTGGGCTGCATGATTTTCGTGCCATGCAGCGGGATGGCCTTGAGGTCTTCAAGGGTTTTGACCTGCCCTTCCTTGTACATGACGGTAAGGAAGTAATTGTTGCCGCTCTTCGGATCTATCCAGATACTAGGCGCGATCATCTGGTTGGAGGTGAGCGCAGTGATGATGTTGGAGACGACCTCCTTTTCTGTAAGGCCGAGCTGACTGGCCCGCGTGCGATCGACCACGATGCGGAGCGAGGGATAGTCGATGTCTTGGGGGATGTAGACGTCGGCAACTCCGTGAAGATGCCGGACCTGGGTGGCGATGGTCTGGGCTGTGGCGTAGTCCACGGCCATGTCACTGCCCTGGACCCGGATATCGATGGGTGCAGGAGCACCCATGTTGAGGACGCCATCGACGAGACTGCCGCTTGAGAAGAAGGTCTGCAGCTCAGGCATCTCGGTGGCTAGGGCCTGCTTCACCCGGTCAATGTAGACGTAACTGCTGATGGCATGATCTTCGGCAAGCGCAACCTGCGTGAAACCTGTGTGCATAGCTGCATTGGGCGTAAACAGAGCAGAAAAGCCGGGGTCTACACCGATGTTGGTTACAGTCAGGCCCATGTCGTGCTTGGACACGATGCCACGCACGATGGATTCGATCCTGGCCGCTTCGGCTTCCGTATCGACCAGCCTGGTGCCGGAGGGTGCCTTAAAGCTGATGACAAACTGGCCGGCATCCGTGCGCGGAAAGAAGGATAGACCGAGCAGCGGAAAGAGCAGGAGACTCACCAGAAAAAGAACCCCGGCGCCGAGTAGGACGGCTTTGGGAGCATCGAGCACCTTACCGACGAGACGGTCATAGCGGTGCAACATCGCGTCGAATCCGGCGGTGAACCCGGTGTTGAACCTTTCGAAAAAGGACCGACGCTTCTGATGTAGGGCAGGGGCGATAGCGGACTCGGTTTCGGCAGACTCGTGCACGATCTCGCCATGAGGGCTCTTGATGAAACAGGCGCAGAAGAGCGGCACGATGGTAAGCGCTACGACATACGACGCAAAGAGTGAGATGACTACGGAAAGGGCGAGTGCCGAGAAGAGAAAGCGGCTTACGCCATACAGCATAGTGACGGGAAAGAAGACGACGACGGTGGTGAGGGTGCCGGCAAGAACAGGCAGGGCGACCTCTTTGCCGCCGTGTTCCGCAGCAATGGCGGGCGCTTCACCCAGCTCGAGATGCCGAAAGATGTTTTCCAGTACAACAACAGAGTTGTCGATCAGGCGGGAAAGCGTGAGGGCGAGACCGCCGAGCACCATGCTGTTGATAGAACTGCCAGATAGTTTCAGGACGAAGAAGGTGGCCAGCAGCGAGAGCGGAATAGAGAAGAAGACGGCAAGCGTGGCGCGCAGGCTTCCGAGGAAGATGAGGATCATGACGCAGGTGAGCAGAAGGCCAATACCACCCTCGTGCAGGAGGGTCTCGATAGCTGTCTTCACGAAGCGCGATTGATCGAAGACGACATCGGACTTGAGCGACGCTGGGACGTCGTAGAGCTTCTTGAGGGTGGCTCGGACACCGTTCACGATAGCGATGGTGTTGGAGTCGGCGCCGGCCTTGAAGATGGGGAGATAGACCGCACGTTGTCCGTTCACGCGCACGATGTTGAACTGGCGGCCGAAGGAATCCTGTGGTGTAGCGACATCGCCGACACGAACGGGCGCCTGTCCTACCATTTTCAGTGGAACGCTGGCGATGTCGTCAGCACCTTTGAGCATGGAATTGGTGTACAGGTCGTAGTCGTTGCGGCCGATCTCGACATCGCCTGCAGGAAGGATGACGTTGGCCTCGTTGATAGCGCGCACCACATCCATGGGGCTGAGTTGGTTGGCTTCGAGCTTGTAGGGGTCGGCGTACAGCATGATCTGCCGCCAGCGTCCGCCGAAGGGCTGAGGCACGGAGGCGCCTTCAACACTGGCGAGCTGGTTACGGATGAAGTTTTGCCCGAGGTCCTTAAGCTTGCTTTCGTCCAGTCCCGAGCCCGCGAGTGTAACGAGCGAGACGGGAATACTTGCAGCATCCTGCTTGAGGATGATCGGCGGGTAGGTTCCCGGTGGCATGTCCCGGAGGTCGCTCATGGCGAGCGAGGAGATCGAGGCCGCCGCAGAGTCCGGGTCTGTGCCGGCGCGGAAGTAGACGCGGATGAGGCTGACGCCAGGGAGGGAGCGGGACTCCATGTGGTCAATGCCGCTGGCAAGAGTGAATTGCCGCTCGAGATGCTAAGTGATGTTGGTTTCAATCTGCGCGGGCGGCATGCCGGAGTAGAAGGTGGCGACGGCAACGACCGGGAGGTTCACCGCGGGAAACATGTCGACCGGCATGTCTGATGCACTGACACAACCCAGAATAGTGACCATGAGGCACAGAACCACGATCAGATAGGGGTTCCTGATGGCAAAGCCCGACATACGTCCTCACGCTTCCAAGGGGTGTTGTTAGAGGTGCGCCACGCTGTTTTCGTAGGTGGCTTCTCGAGCCTGAACGGTCTGTCCTTCGGAAAGGCCGCTGTGCCGGCCGACGACGACCTGGTCGCCGGCGCGGAGACCGGAGAGGATCTCAAGCCGCGTAGGGGATTGCAGGCCGGTGGTGACCTGCGTGACGTGAACGACGCCCGAGCGCACGACATAGGCCTGTTCGACCGCAGTGCCCAAGCCGTCGACAGCGTCGAGCGGAACGCTGAGGACGTTGTGCCGATCCGCAAGATGCAGATGTACCTCGGCGTACATCCCAGGGAGCAGTGTGCCGTCGTCGTTGCGGACGTCAACCTGGGTATCCATCGTGCGTGTGGCCATTTGAATGGAGTCGGCGTACCGGGTGATCTTTCCCTCAATGATGCGACTGGGATTCAGCACGTACACTTCGACCGGCTGTCCATTGCGGACCGCGCCCGCCTCGGATACGGGCACGGGAAGGGTGAGGCGGAGGACGTTGACCTGGGCCAGCCGAATCACGGGCATGGCTTGCGTCTGCGACGAGATGCCGGCCTGTACCATGGCCCCAGTGTTGGCATACCGCTTGGTCACAACGCCATCAAAGGGAGCGCTGATGGTGGCGTATTGCAGCATGGCGTTGGCGCGCGCGTATTCCGATTGTGCAGCCGTTTTGGACTGCTCGGAAGCAAGGAGTGAGGACTGGGCGCTGGCGAGAAGGGCGCTGGCTTCAGCATCCCTGGAGCGTGCGACGTCAACGTCCTGCCGCGGGACGAGGCCCTTATTTTTGCCGGCCACCTCGCTGATGCGCTCGAAAGACAGATGGGCGATGCCGGACGCTGCCTGAGCGTGCTGGATGGCAGCCTGGGCCGTGACGACGTTCGCTTCTGCTGCGGCGACGCCTGCCTTTGCCTTTTGCACATCGTCCTGGATCTCAGGGACGTCGAGAACGGCCAGGACCTCCCCGCGTCTGACGTGAGACCCGATGTCCACGCGAATGGACCGTACGTAGCCTGCGACTTTGGCCATCACGTCGATGTCCTGAAAGGGCGCGAACTCGGCTGAAACGACGAGGGTATTCTGCAGATCGGCCGGGGCGACGGTTGCAGTGGGGACGATGAGGAACTCGGGCGCCGGAGCTGGAGCGGTGCGGCAAGCTGAGAGCGTACTCATAGCCGCAACAGTCAGCAAGGCCCGGGCGACGACGTGTGTGGCGGAAGCCATGTTGATCCCTTTCAGTTCAGGAGTCCGGCGGCGAAGTCGAGATCCGCGCGGCGCGCAAGGTCGGCGTAGACGGCGTCGGCGGCGCTGATCTCGGCGGAGGTTTCATTCAGCTGCGCCTCGTTCAACTCGACGATGCTGCCCAGCCCGGCATCGTAGCGTGCCTGTGCGAGTCGCAGGGCTTCCTTGCTCTGCGTGACGAGGCGCCCCGTTACCGCGAGGCTTTGGCTGGCTTCCTGCGCCTGCAGCCAGCTGTCCCGGACCTGCTCGGTTACTTCGAGGTGAACGGCGAGCACGTCGCGGCTGCGAGCTGTGCTTTCGATCTCCGCTTCATGCTGGCGAGCCGCGAACAGACCACCGTTGAGGATAGGGATGTTGAGGTTGAATCCTGCCGCAGCGAAGTCACCCTGCAAGGTACGGTCATGGAAGGGAATCTGGCCGGCTGATCCGAGCACGGCCAGCGTCGGATAGCGGAGGCGGTGTTCTGCGTCTGCCAAGTGCTGCGCGGCGGCCTGTCGAGCGTGGGCGGCTTGCACATCGGCTCTCTTTTGCTGAGCTTCAGCAAGCAGAGCGTCAGGGCTGGCGGGCAGGGCGTCAGGTGTGGGCGGATCAACAAGTAGCGCTGTGATGGTCTGGGTCGCGCCGAGGGCAGTGGCAAGGTGAGCGCGCTGCCGGGCGACCATGCTTTCCGCGCGAACAACGGCGAGATCGGCCTCGCTGGCGAGCACTTCCGCGAAGTTGGCGTCCACGGTGGAACGTAGTTCGCTTTGCGCAAGTGCGCCTAATTGATGAGCGATAAGGTGGCGATTAGTCTGGGCCGCCTGGGCGGCACGCAGAACAGACTCCGCTCCGAGTACCTGGTAGTACGCTTCACGCACGTTGAGCCGCACCCGCGCGCGGCTGAGCGTGGCGAGGTCTGCCTGTGCTTCGGCATCGGAGCGTGCGCTGCCGACGAGGGCACTGGTTCTCCCGAAGTCTGTGACGAGCTGGGTGAGGCCACCGCCATAGGAGAACCGATTGGAGACGGCGGAAGTGGTGAGATTGCCGCTTGCCAGCGATGTACCGACGTCTACGACACGAACGCCAGTGGCGTTGAAGGCCAGGGAGGGACGAAAGGCGGACTGAACCTGCAGCACTCGTTGCAGGGATTCTCGGGCGCGGAGCTGCGCTGCGAGCAGGCGAGGCTGGTTCCTTATAGCAATCTTTTCGGCGTCATCAAGCGTGAGCGGGGAGGACGGGGAGGGGAGTGGTGCCTGCGCTTGTGCAGTGGAGTGGAGCGTCGGCGAGGCGATAAGCGCTATCCATAGACTGCCCGCGCGCAGCCTGCCGGCAATCTGGAACGAGCGAGGTGGCCACGTGAAGCGGCCTTCTGGTGTCACCTCAGCTCCCGGGAACCGGGGCGGGAGCTGCAGCCTGGGCAAGGGGGAGAGTCTCAAGGAGAGCGCTGCTGGACCGAACAATCTCCGGTGCGCGGCGGGTAGAGGAGAGGGTGATCCGCGAAGGGGAGGCATCAGCGTCGGGGGCGTTCAGCGTGAGTCCACTGAAGCCATAGACACCGCAGGCGGAGGCGGAGAAGATGCCCATCGCCTGCTCGGAGTTGCTGGCATCGCAGTGCAGGTCGCCGCCGTGACTGCCGGCAACAAGGCGAGCAAAGTTGCCGCCGTGCTTGTTGTAGCCGACTATGTCGCCATCCTGGTTGAGGATCTCTGCCTGAGATGGGGTGCGAATGTCGCCACCGACCTGCGTGGTACTGCTCAGTGGGTCTTCGTCTGTTGGGCGAGGGCGGGACGCATCGTCAGTCGCGAAGGCGTCGGCCAGCGCACGCACGAGCACGTGAATGGGCAGCTTGCCTCCGTTGACCACCAGGCTGTCGAACTGCACCGAGAGCACGGAAGCCGTCTGCTTGGCGTAGGGTGTCTTATCGAAGTGGAACGGAGACGCCTCGACCACGTGGCCGAGAACGGTCGCACCGGATCGGACCTCCTGCCCGTCGGCGAGCCGAATGGTTTGCATTGTTTTTGCGATTATGGGATCCCCTGGCCGAGCTCGATTCGCACTGACGCTGCGGGTAAAGGTAACCGGGATGGTGGTCTGGGGAGCGAGGCTTTGAGGCTGTGTCAGAGATGTAGGGGGGAGGGCAACGGCAGTTGCTGCTCCGGAGAGCACCGCGAGCAGGGTGAGGTGAAAGCGCGACATCAGGACCTCCGGAGAGTCATCGATACCTTCGCAGTGGACCACCGGCCGGGCTTACAGGGGTCTGACGTTTCCTTACATCTTTCTGACATCTTCGAGACGGCTCTTGTCTCCGGGGAGAGCAGAATCAATGATCGAAGGAGGTGATGCCCTGTGTGCCCGATGCGTCCGGCGAAAGTGTTGGTCATTGAAGACGATAAGAAGCTTGCTGGGACGCTGCATGCCGGCATCAGCGCTGAAGGCTATGACGTGTCGTGTGCAGGGGCAGCGGAAGAGGGCTTCTATCTGATCCACAGCCAAAGTCCTGATCTGGTGGTGCTGGATGTGACGCTGCCGCAGAGAAGCGGTCTCGATCTGCTGCGACAGTTGCGCCAGGAGAACCACAGGGTTCGCGTGCTTCTGCTTACGTCCCATAACACGGTGGAGCATCGGGTAGACGGACTGCGCCTTGGTGCGGACGACTACCTGGGCAAGCCCTTCGCCTTTGCCGAGCTTCTGGCCCGAATTGAGTCGCTCCTTCGCCGCGCACCGGAGCCAGCCGCCGGCGGGGCGCTTGTTATCGGAGACCTTTCTATCTATCCTGAACGGCGCGCGGCGGCCCGGCAGGGTAAACCGCTGGAGCTAACAGCGCGCGAGTTCGATGTGCTGCTTTACCTAGCCGAGAACCAACGGTGCACCGTGTCACGCGACATGCTGGCCAGGGATGTTTGGAAGGAGAGTTCGCGCTTCAGTCCGCTCAACAACGTGATTGATGTCCAGATGGCACGACTGAGGAGAAAGGTGGACGATCCCTTTCCGGTGAAGCTGCTGCATACCATTCGAGGGCTCGGCTTCAGTTTGCGTGAGCCGCACTCGTGATGACCGCTCATTTGCCACAGCAGTTGCGGTCTCGCCTCACACTCTGGTACGTGCTTGTGCTCGCGCTGATACTGACGTTCTATCTCTGCCTGGTGTATGTGTTCCAGTACACATCCATCAAACGCCAGATCTTCCATGACGAGGTGCAGGATGTTGAAACGGCGGAGGGCCTGCTGCTCTTCAACGTGGATGGGACCCTGGAGCTTCGGCAGAACTACTTCTCGCACCCGCGCTCGCATCTGTTGGTGGACAGGTTCATGGAGGTGCGCGATCTGTCCGGCGCCGTACTCTACCGCAGTTCGACACTTGGCACTATGTCACTCGACGGACCACCAGGCCCGGCAGAGGGTGAAGCATCTTTCGGCGAGAGAGAAACCCGACTCGCCGATGGCACGCGTGTTCTCCTGATCAGTCATACGCATCCCGTGCAGGGCAGAGTGCTTTTGATCCGTGTGGGGTACAGCCTGGCGCCGTTCCGCGAGCGCATGCGGCAGTTCCTCGGGATCCTTCTCTTCGCCTTGCCGGCTAGTCTCGCCCTTGCCGGACTGGCCGGCTACAAAATCGCGTCTCACGCGCTCCGCCCTTTGCAGGAAATGGCCGTGCGAGCGGAGACGATCAGTTCCAGCAGCCTGCATGAGCGGCTGTACTCTGGCAATCCGCACGACGAGTTGGGGCACATGGCTCGTGTCTTCAACAATCTTCTGGAGCGGCTGGAAGAGGCGTTCCTGCACCTGCAGCACTTTACAGCGGATGCGGCACACGAACTGCGAGCTCCTTTGTCTTCGATCCGAGCCACGTGTGAGCTGGCACTCCGAGGCACTCCAAACACCGCCGCGCCGGAAGCTGCGATGACCAGCATCCTTGAGGAGGTCGCCGCCCTCAATCAGACGATTGAAGACCTGCTTTTGCTGGCTCGGGCAGAGGCGAGCCAGCCGGGGCGGGAACACCCGGCTTTCAGCCTCAAGGCACTCACTACCGAAGTCCTGAATGTGCTGCAGGTGTTGGCTGATGAGCGAAACATTACGATCCAACAAGACACAGATGTGGGTGACGTGCACGTCCGAGCTGATCGTGGCCTGGTGCGGTCAGCCCTCATGAATGTCATTCATAACGCGATCAAATTCTCGCCCCCTCATTCAACGGTCAGGGTGGACTGTGCGAGAACAGCATCCTGCTTTGCAGAGGTTAGCGTACGAGATGAGGGGCCAGGGATCTCCCCAGGGGAACACCAGCAGGTATTCCGACGTTTCTACAAGGGTGTCGCAACAGGCACAATCGAGTATGCAGGAACGGGAATCGGCCTAGCTATCGCCAAGCTGGCTGTGGAGAAGAGTGGGGGGCAAATCTTTTTCGACACCTCATTCCATCCTGGTGCGCGATGTGTCGTTCGTCTCCGGCACCACCCTGAGCTCCTAAGGCAACCAGTCAGATAGGGCTTGGTTGATGACCATCCCGCGAAGAAGAACAGTCCCACTTCAATTGGCAAAGGCACAGAGGCGCAGTGACATGCGCGGACAAGTGTTGCCGTTCAGTTCTTAGACCCAGTCGTACCGGTGAACGCCGTCATGGGAGTTTGACCCGGTGGGCCGCGCCTTGAGCCGGGCTCGGCCGGACTACTGATGAGGATGCGACTCGTCAGGATCAACCCGGGGCTGTTCAAGGACTAGCGCCTCGTCGAAGCGCAGATGGCTCTCACCTCGGCCGTGCTCATGCACGGCTTGGACGATTTTTGGGGCGAAATCTCGAGGGTATGACTGTCGACCCGGCGAAGGACCCGCCAAAGCTGGTGCATCCAGCATGTCTGCGAAGCATTCGACTTTCCGGGATCCAAACTGTCGGCCATCGTAGCGGACTCGATCTCGAGGAACTTCTCTGTCTGGGGAGCCGTAACCGCTAGTGCGGCTTATCGAGGCGCACGTGAGGCTGAGGGACCGTGTCGGACCACAACGCCCTCTAGCGCCGAAACCGCTTCAGGAGAATTGCCCGAGATGAGATATTTGCGCTTCCACATGATCGAGAGACGTGCTCCCGCAATGATGTTCCTGGTGCTTGGGCTTGTGGCCGTGTTGATCGCTGGCGTGCTGGTCTCCAGCGGGCAAAGCACGTTGCCTGCGCATAGTTCTGCGGCTATAGCCGCTGTGGGAAGCCGCGGCACGGTTGCTTTCCGAGACGTCAACGTCATCACCATGAATGGAAGCGGGCCACCACTCCTGCATACCAGCGTCGTGGTGTCGCAAGGTGAGATCACATCTATCGGCTGTTCCGGCTGGAACTCAGGTCATTGAGGGTGTGGTAAATGGTTGATGCCGGGCCTGATCGACATGCATGTCCATCTTCCAGCTGAAACCCACTTCCGTAGCAGGCTGCCCACCGAGGGCGCAAACTTCTTTTTCAGCACGCAGGACATCATGACGCCCCTCATTGCGAATGGAATCACCACAGTCCTCGAGTGCAATTCACGGGTTGACCACTTCAGTGAGCGCAATGACATCGCTAAGGGTTTGGCGATGGGGCCGCGGATAGGATTATCTGCGCTGGTCAATGGCGGAGATGGAGATGGAAGACGGGCAAATACAGCATCGGACGGGCGTCAGGCGGTCCGATATGCTGTCGCTGAAGGCTACGACCACATCAAGGTCTACTCCGACCTCGATGTGGACGTGCTGCGCGCTATCGTGGATGAAGCTGGCAAGCGCGGAATCAAGGTAGTGGGCCATATCCCGAACAAGTGCAAAGGTCAGACCTCCGCGTGTCTCGAACCCAATTCGGACTTGTTGCACATGCCGAGGAGCTGGCGAAACAAGCCAACACGTTCAGCGATGAGGAGGCTGACCGCCTGGTTGGCTTGATGCTGGCCAGCCACGCGTGGATCTCCCCAACCCTGATCACGATCGTCGACGTCCTGGATCAGAGTCGAAGCCTTGCCGGGCTAAAACAATCAGCACCTTGCAATACGTGCATCCGCTTTTCCAGAGCAAGTGGCTTACCTCTAATAACTATGCACACCGGTCGACACCAGAGACGATCGCGTACCTGGAACGACTGATTGCCTTCGATGCCAAGCTGGTGCGAAAACTCAACGATGCTGGTGTGCCTATCCTCGTCGGTACGGACACCGGCACGTCGGGCGTGGTCGCAGGCTTTCCCTGCATGACGAGATGGAGCTGTTGGTTGCCGCCGGGATGACACCACAGCAGGTGTTGCAGAGTGCGACATCGCAATCTGCGGAATGGCTCGGGCTCGGAGCGCAGGTCGGCTTGATCGAGATCGGCAAACGCGCGGATCTGGTGCTGCTGGATGCCAATCCCCTGGATCGCATCCAAAATACTCGGCAGATCGCTGGTGTCGTCGCAGATGGGCGCTGGCTTGAGCGCAGCAGACTGGGCGCCATGTTGGGTGATCTTGCGGCCCGTAACGAACGAGAGGCGAGGCGTTACGACTGGGAAACCACCACTGGCTTGGGCCTGAGCGAAAAGCTTCGTTCCAAGACTCAACACTAGAGGGTGCGCGAGAGGTCGTAGTTGATCTCTAACGTCGTTTTTTCGTCAGCAACGGTGTTGAGTAAAGGACCGATCGCGCCTTCTCGTTGCAGATTGCTCAGACATCGCATGCTTTGGGGCATGCTCCCTTGCTGACGCTCTCTACAACGAAAAGGCGCGACACACCCCTAGTCGAGGAATGGGCAGAAATCAGTCGCCCCGCTAAAGTTTAGTCAACGTACTGAGTGGAGAGCCCGCAGAGGCTTACGCTTCGTCCCCTGAACCACTGGCCCATGCATGCGGGCGCTCTCCTCGTGAGAGCGCCTCTTTTTCTGCTGTCCTGGCGCTTTCAAACACCCTGATACACATGCTCTTTGATCGAGAGCAGGGCGCTTCCAGGGGGCAGGCGCTTATTCTTGAAGTGCACGATTCTCCGGACGCCTTCAGCTGCTCGATGCCGATCGGGCCCGATGTATGTACATTCGCAGGGGCACCCCCGCCATGCGCACAACCAGCGATGGCGGTTTCTACTGCTCACCGCAATGTCAGAACACGCCATACGATAGGAATAGCCAGTCCGAAAACATCGCTCGTTTAGGATCAGCGATATCGTTGCGATATTGTCAGCCTCCGAGCGGGTCTGTTACGCCCAACAAGCGGTTTAGGGCAACGTCCAGCGCCTGAAGGCAGGGCACACCACGCCCAACATCCCTTCTTCGGATCTGTGATTCCCCAAGGGCTCTACGGGCTGATCCTTTAAGCTCCGCCGGCGAGCGCGGACGAGAAAGCATCATGGTCATCGCGGCACCGCAAAGGTCACGATAACTTTCGAGGTGCGCCCCATCCATGGGAACGTTCAGGAGATGGTGAAGGTAGCAAGCCCAATCACTGGTAGTGCAAGGCACGGTGGGCGATGTGGTCCCGCTCGCTCAGGGCAGAAAGGTCTCTGCTGCCTCCCCGGCAAAGCAGAAGACCTGGGTGGAGGTCCCAGACGGGCACCACGATGACCTTAGGGTGGGCACCCTCCAGCAGGAGATGGCGTGGCTGTATTCCTTCAGCAGTCGCTGATCACGGGAATCAAATGAGTCTTTTGAACAGATCGTGATCAAGGCTGTCAGCCGCAGCAAAGGTACACCAGAGTTGCCCAGGCAGTGTAGTCGTGAAGCGCCTGGCCAACTAGCGGTAGCCACTTCGCTCCCTTGAATCGCAGCCAATCAGGTCGCGGGGTGGTCCAAGACGCTCCTGATCTTTGCGAAAAGATCTTTCATGCGAACTGGCTTCGTAACCAAGTGGGCTTCCTCTGCGAGTTTGTAGTCTCGAATAAGCACGTTGCTCGTATATCCGGAGGAGAAGATGACCTTTATAGCTGGGTGAAGCGCGATCGCTTCCTCGGCGAGCCGGACACCGCTCATTCCATTCGGAAGTGTGATGTCTGTTAGGAGGAGATCGATATGTTGCGTACGCTGTAGCAGGGAGACGGCTGTTGGTCCGTCTTCCCTATCAAAGACGGTGTAGCCGAGAGCTTTGAGTGCATAGGCTACCGTGGTTCGGATGCTGTGCTCATCTTCGACGATGAGGACGGTCTCAGTTCCCCGACTAACATCCGTGGGCAAGAGAGGAGGCAGAAAAGACGGTGCACGCTCTTCAGCCTTGCTTTCCGGAAGATACAACTGAACAGTGGTTCCACTCGACAGTACACTACTGATCCGAAGGTGCCCTCCCGACTGTTTGATGAAGCCGTACACCATACTTAGCCCAAGGCCTGTACCTTTGCCGATTGGTTTCGTCGTGTAGAAGGGTTCGGTGGCTTTCGCTATGGATTCGGCTGTCATTCCGGAACCGGTATCACGTACGGAGATGACAACGTACCTTCCCGGATGAAGAGTGCCCAGAGCATCGATCTGGGCTTCTCTGAGATCCACGTTTTGGCAGTCTAGGTATAGCTGACCACCCTCGGGCATCGCATCGCGTGCATTCACGGCAAGATTGAGCAACGCGTTCTCCAGCTGATTTTTATCGATCATGGTGAGCCAGAGATCCGGAGGGATAGTGACCTGAACGGCTATCGTCGCTCCCAGGCTGCTGCAGATGAATGTGGCCGCATTTCGGACGATCTCGCCAGTATGTACAACGGCCGGATCGAGAGATTGCTGACGCGCAAAGGCGAGCAGACGCCTCGTCAGATCGGCAGCACGTTCGGCGGCTTCCACCGTCTGTTGGATCTTCTCTTTCGCAAAAGGGTCGTTGGAACAGCTCCCCGCAATCAGTTCCAAATTGCCCATGATGATGGCGAGGATATTGTTGAAGTCGTGTGCTATGCCCCCGGTAAACTGCCCCAAGGCCTCCATCTTGTACGCTTGGCGAACGCGGCGCTCCGCCGTCTTCTGTTGCGAAATATCACGGATCACCTTGGAAGCTCCGCCAATGTGACCAGAGCCGTCTCTTACGGGAGATAGCGTGACCGACACCTCAAAGTGTTCACCAGTCTTCCTTATGTGGGTCGTTTCAAAATGGTCGATCTTTTCGCCTGCTCGGAGCCTCCTCACTATCTTTGATTCTTCTAAGTGAAGGTGGTCGGGAATCAATGTCAGAATCGACCGACCGATGATTTCATCTGCAGAGTAGCCGAACATCCGTTGCGCCCCTGGGTTCCAACTCTTGATGATGCCATCTATGCCTTTGCTTAAGATCGCATCGTCCGAGGACTCAACGATTGCCGCTAAGTGCGAGTGAGCTTCTTGAGCGTGGCGATGCTAAGTATGGTCGATCAGCGTCCCCACAAAGCGGTGCGCCAGGTGTAGCCCCTGCTCATGGCGGAAGAACACCTTGCCTTTAGCCGCGACCCAGCGCACTTCACCACTCGGGCGTAAGATGCGATAGTCGAGTTCGTAGTTGCCGCTGCCGCTTGGGTCTAGAACAGCTTTCACAACCCTATCAACTTCCGAACGGTCTTCGAGGTGGACGCTCTCTAGGAACTCTCCGTAGCTCAACTCCGCCTCTGGTGGAAGACCGAAGATTTCATTGCAGCGGAGCGACCATCGCACCTGATTCGAGGGTAACGTCAGCTCCCACACACCTACGCTGGCCGCCTCAACTGCCAAAAGGAGCATCTCTTGAGCGGAAAGCCTCTCCTCGCCTGATTCGACGCTCATCAGGTTTCACCCCCAGTGTCACGAGCATGCTAGGTTACTCGCGGCAGCAATAGTAACACTGCAGGTCAGTTACTTGGTAGCGAAGTTCGCGCCGCTATGTTGGGATGTGCAGCAACGCCCTCGAACAATGGCGCCTGCCGCAAGATGAGTGTAAATACACGCCAAACGTGGCCGGCACACTCTGATCCTGCGGTTGCCGTATATAGATGGATTACAGGTGTCAGCGAATCTGAATAGGGCGCCTGCATCGGCACTGCAGCACCATCCCGGCGATTGAGCGACCGAAGTTACAACCCCTTCTGTGCTCTGGAAGTAGGCAGATCTCCACCTGCGCGAGAGCGAGTTTGTCACACGCCACGTTGCCTCACCGTTGCATGGACATCCTATATTGCGACGAGTGCTCCTTTCAGGTACTTTGATTCGAAGGCAGTGCCATCAAGCGGCCGATTGTAAAAGTAGCCTTGGCCATAGTCGCACTTTGCTGCACGAAGCACCTCCGACTGCTCTTCAGTCTCGACACCTTCTGCGATGACCGTGAGCTTCATCGTGTGCGCCAGACCAATGATCCCTTCAACCACCGCGGTTGCTTGCGGATCTTCTGGGATCTTCCTGAGAAAGGAGCGGTCTATCTTGAGCGCGTCGAATGGGAGCTCAGAGAGCTGGCGAAACGAACTGTAGCCGGATCCGAAGTCGTCCATATGTAGTTCGACGCCCATCGACCGGAGTTCTTGCATTGCGCAGAGGCCACCGTCAACTCGCTGATGAGGACACTCTCGGTAACCTCGAGGCACAATGCATTTGCCGGCAGGTTAAATCGATCCAGGCATTCTTTGACCGCTCGCTTTAGACTCCCGTCGCCGAGATGCTGCCCAGAGACGTTCACACTTACCTTGAGGGATCTTGCATTTGCATTTTGTCGCCACACGGCGAGTTGTGCGCAAGCCGTCTCCATGATCCACTGGTCGAGCAGTGCGACGACACCGATCTCTTCTGCCAGGCCTATGAATTCTCCCGGTGCAAGTAGGCCACGCCGGGGGTGGTGCCAACGTATCAGGGCTTCGCACCCAAGGAGCTGGCCAGTTCGGATGTCCACCTGCGGCTGATAGCGTGCCTCGAGTTGATCACGTAGGGTCTCTTTCCTGAGCCCGGCTTCCATCTCCAGTCGGATCGTCGTTTCCATCTGCATCGACGGATCGAACAGAACGGAGAGGCCGTGCCCCAGAACTTTGGCGCGATACATCGCAAGATCAGAGTTCTGGAGGAAGCGTTCAGGCGTCAGTAGTTCAGGTCTGGCCATCGTGACGCCTGTGCTGAGTGTAGCCGGCACCATCTCACCAGCACACAGTAAAGGGCTCTTAAAAACAGCGTTGATCTTCATCGAGATCTCGTGCGCTTCAGCACTGTCCTGTACGTCATCTAGAAGGACAACAAACTCGTCACCGGCGAATCGGGCGACCATCGATTCAGAGCCAGGGCGCATTTCTTCTATGACCTGCTGTAAGCGATCGGCGATCGTCCTCAGCATGGCATCGCCTGTGAGATGTCCATACCGATCATTGATATGTTTGAAGCGATCGACGTCCAAGAACATAACAGCGAATTGCCATCTCTGTGTCTCGGCGCTACGTCGGATGAGGTAGGCCAGTCGCTCATGAAGGGAGACCCGATTTGGTAAGCCTGTCAGAGGATCGGAAGTTCTGTCTCGAGTAATGTCCATGAGAGAACCGGCCATGCGTACGCAGGTTCCATTTTCACGTCTGTGAGCTAGGCCCCGAACGACGACCCATCTCCACGAGCCGTCACCATGTCGCACGCGATGTTCATTTCTGAAGCGGGGGCTGAGTCCATCGATATGCCGTTGTAAGTCGGCGTCCACAATAGCACGATCCTCCGGGTGCACCCGATCCAGCCAGTGGATCAGAGAGGAATAGTGGTCCCTTTCTGGCAGACCTACTATGTACTGCCATCGCGGCGAGTAGTAAACCGAGTTCGTGACTATGTTCCAATCCCACATCCCGTCGAGCGTGGCACGCGCAACCAGATCGTATCGATCTCTCGCTTCGGTCGCGCTGTCGCTCAGGCTGATTTGACGTTTATGGGATTCGATCGCGTCCCACGCAAGCTGGGCAAAAGTTTGGAGTTGTGCTTGCTCCCTTGAGCCGAACTCGGCTCGTGGCTTTGTGTCGACTATGCAGAAAGCACCGAGGTTGAATCCAGCCGTATCTTTGATGGGAACCCCTGCATAGAACCGGATGCCTGCAGCCCCCATCACGAAGGGATTGCTTACAAAGCGAGCATCATCTCTCGCGTCCAGAACTACGAGGGGAGTGTCTGAAAGTATCGTGTGCGCGCAGAACGCGCTGTCGCGGGCGGTCTCGGAGTCCGCGATACCGAATCGGGACTTCAGCCATTGCCGGTCGGTGTCAATGAAGGACACGGCAGCCATGGAGGTGCCGAATGTACTTGCTGCGAGACTGCTCAGACGGTCAAAAGAAGGGTCAGGAGGAGTGTCCAAGATGGAGAGAGAATGCAATGCCCTAAGTCGGTCTGCCTCGTCCACGGGGCGTGGGCTGAGAGGTAGAGGGGACGCCAATTCGGTCAACGCAGAACCTTTGAGCATGCACTAACCTAGCTAGCAGCCAAGGGACCAGCTATAGCTGGTTTGAGCGCAAGCGCACCACCAAAGTTGCAGAACACCCATGCTCCTGATGCGTTGGCGTCGCGAGACTGGCAGCTGTAGGAACGCGGACCTCAATCGGACCGTTAGTCGCTGATCCGGCTAACGCTTTCGTGGGATTGCGCTGACTACGTTCAAGATTAGATTGCCGAGAGGGCTCCTCGTCGTCCACCTGTCAGGCAAAATGTATCCATGCTCTTGTCCGTGTTGGGGCGGGCCCGATCGGGCCAACCTTGGCATCCGCCGTGTTAAGGCTTTCGAGGGACATCTGCAGCTGCTCGGAGAAAGCAGAAGCACGCCTTTTCTGCGTTAGAGCCCCGGGCGCAGCCTGCGTCTGACCGAATTCAAAACCGCTAAAACGCCTCACTGCAACACTTGCGCTACTGTCCTAGGCATCGCTCCGCAGTGAGGGAGCGCTGATCTTTGGTGGCGCAAGGTGTCGTTCATCCTAGGCCGCCGCACTTGCACCTTCCAGCGGCCTCTCGGCGTGCGCAAAGTGAATCCTCCTGGCCCTTTTGTGGTAGTTGCATGTGGAGCGGTATAACACTACCGTTCCATGACAGAGGGCGGTCAACCAGTGAACGGCATCGAAGAAAGACGTAAGCCACCTCTCGTCTCGGGCCTTCATGGTACGAAGGCAAGTAGCAGGGAAACGGTCTTCCTGCAGATCGCTCTGGGCACCCTCCTGGCGACACTGCTGGGCCAAAAGATCTTCTTGCCTGAAACACAGGGCGGCCTGTCGTGGTCCCTGGTCTCGGTGGCGCTCGGGCTCGCTTTGCCGTCCTGCCGATCGCATCGTGTTACCCCCTCTGTGTTGCTGATGGCTGCCTCGACCGGAGTCCTATCGGGAGAAGCCATCGTTGGTGCAGCATGGATGCCCGCGTTGACGATCACCCTCAAGCTTTGCATCGACATATATGTCGGGCTGCTGCTCTTCGGAGTACCTGTAAGTACAAGTCTGGCTACTCGGCATCCCCTGTTCTCGTTCCGTCTTCCTCTTCTGCTAGCTCTTGTCGCGACACAGCAGACCTCTGCCCCGCTCCGCATCATGCTGAGCGCCCCCCTGCATTGGCGTCCAGCTTTACCCATATCTTTGCTGATGCTGGCAGCGACAGCATTGCTGCTGCAAGCGATAGTCCGTGACCGTCGGTGGACCGTTCAAGCAGCAGCCCATCGCGCAGCCGAAGACGGAGTGCTGCGCGATAGTACGCAAGCTTCCGATCCTCCCGCTGGTAAGAACGAGCTCACTTCGGCATTCATGAGTAACAGCCCCTTCGCAAGCTACATCAGAGACGAGGATGGTTCCCTACTGCTCTACAACAAACACCTCGCGGATCTTGCCGAAAGTAGCGGGGTAACCGAGGAGGTGTGGCTCGGGCTTAAAGATCACGAAAGGGTGAAGGCAGGTCGAGGTGCTTTTGCCCAGAACAGGGAGCCGCACGTTGTAGGAGCCCAGCTGCCTCAGCAGACTCACGACACGTCTCCCGGTCCTAACGGAACACCCCTGTTCTGGAAAAATCTTACGTTCCCATATTTCGACGTTGCGCGAAGACGGTTTCTGGTGGCTGGTGTTTCATTCGATATGACCGAGGATGTTTTGCGGGAAGCGGCACTGGAGGATCTACTTCGGGAGAAAGCGAAGCTCGCCTCCGAGCTCGAGGCAAGTCAAAAGCTCTTCCGGATCTATGCGGATCGTAATCCGAACAGCTGTTTCATCAAGACCGAAGAGGGCCGATATGTCTTCTACAACAAAGCATTTGCTCAGCAGTTCGGCCTTACGGAGACAGAGTGGATTGGCAAATCGTCCTTCGAAGTGCTACCGCCGAGCGCGAGAGAGCTGGCTAAGGCTGAGCTTTGTGAACTTCTAGAGCGGAACGAAGATTCACAGTCGATCGAAGAAAGTGTGAGTCCAGATGGTCAAGTTCGGACATTCAAGATAATGCGTTATCTGTATGACGATTTGGGCGGAGCACGAATGATCGGTGGGATAAACGTAGATATTACGCATGAGGTCCAAGCCGAGAAAGCCCTCCGCAAATCTCACAACGAGAAAGAATTGCTTTTACGAGAGATCCATCATCGAGTTAAGAATAACCTCGCAGTGATGTCCAGTATCCTTTACCTTCAAGGAGAAAAGGCGCAGAACTCGGCTCTTTCGGTCGTCCTGCAGGAGAGTCAGGATCGGCTGCGCTCCATGGCTCTTGTTCATGAGGCGCTATATCGATCTGAAGACTTGTCGACCATTGATTTCGGGGCCTACGCCGGCATGTTGGCTGAGCGTATATTCAGCAGTCACTATGCGCAAAGTCGGTCTGTCACCCTTCTCAAAGATCTCGACTCCATAGGTCTTCCGATCGACCGTGCAGTTCCTTGCGGGCTTATCTTGAATGAGCTGCTTGTGAATGCTCTGAAACATGCCTTTCCATCTGGCCGGCAAGGTTCCGTGTCTCTTGCAATCAAGAAAGGTGATGGGCAAACCGCCGAAATCAGCGTTTCCGACGATGGTATTGGTGGATCGATCGAGCCCAATCCGGCCAGTATGGGGATGCGATTGGTCCAGGCGCTTACAGAACAAGTTAACGGAATCCTGACGATTCAATCAACTCATCCGGGTATACGCGCAACGGTCAAAGTGGAGGTCGAATGAATAACCCCTTCGTGGAACACGATCCGGCGTTGGTGTCCATTCTGGTCGTCGAAGACGAGGCTCTGATCGCGATGGAGATCAAGGCACGACTCTCACATCTAGGTTACAAGGTTGTTGCAGTTGCGGACTCAGGTGAGAAAGCTATCCGCTCCGCACAGGAACATCAGCCTAGTCTGATCCTCATGGATGTCCACATTAAGGGAGACATCGACGGCATTGAGGCCGCTACACGAATTCAGGCTTCGAGGGACGTTCCTGTCGTTTACCTGACAGCACATTCCGACCGCGCCACCCTCAACCGCGCGAAACAGTCTAGCTTGTTCGGTTACTTGCTGAAGCCGTTTGAAGAGCGCGAACTGCGCGTCGCAATCGATATGGCGATTCACCGGCATAGTTTAGAGAAGCGCCTCAGAGAGAGTGAGAGGAAGTACGCCGCTACGCTAGCGAGTATAGGGGATGGAGTTGCCGCTACGGACGCTCAGGGATGCCTTACCTTCCTGAATGCGATAGCAGAAAGCCTTACAGGGTGGCGGTTCGAAGAAGTCGTGGGCAAGCCGATCGAGGGCGTGTTTACGGTTCTCAGGGAAGAGGACGGTGTGCCGGCCGACAATCCAATCCGCCGGGCGCTCTTGGAGGGAAAGGTGGTCGTGCTGGAGGAGCCAACACTCTTGATATCGAGAAACACAGAGCTCATCCCTATCGATCAATCTGCGGCCCCCATCACGTCGGAACATGGCGAGATGATCGGAGCCGTGGTCGCGTTCCGCGACATAAGACAGCGTCGGCTTACGGAAGATGCGCTGCGAAAGGCCACAGAACAACTCCACCGATCTCAGCGGCTCGAGAGCCTAGGCCGACTGGCGGGAGGAGTGGCCCATGACTTCAATAACCTCCTCACAGTCATCAATGGTTACTGCACATTGCTGCTGCATGGAAACCGTCTTGATGAGGTATCGAGTAACCAGATACAGAAAGTGTTGAATGCTGGCCAGCGAGCAACTAAGCTGACCGGGCAACTTCTGGCGTTTGGAAGAGGGCAGCTTCTCAAGGCCGAGATTGTCAACTTGAACGACATTGTCTCCGAGATGGGCAGCTTGCTTCTGCGGGTTATCGGGGAGCACATCGAAGTAAAGGAATCCTTGGCGCAGAATTTAGCTAGCGTTCAAGTGGATCCTACTCAGGTCGAACAGATTGTGATCAATCTGGCGACGAATGCTCGCGATGCCATGCCAAACGGTGGCATACTGACCATCAAAACGAGCAATGTCACCTTCACAGAAGACGATGTGGAGCAGCGTCGTGAGATCCGCCCCGGGACCTATGTACAGCTGTCTATGATGGATACTGGATTGGGGTTTGATGAAAAGACCAAGGAGAATTTGTTCGAACCCTTTTTCACCACCAAGGTTAAAGGTAAGGGAACTGGCCTTGGATTGGCGACGGTCTATGGAGTCGTCAAGCAATCGGCGGGTTATATCTACGCTTTCAGCGAATTGGGACAAGGGGCCAGATTCGAGGTGTTCCTTCCGGCGGTAGATTCGTCGCTTCTCAGCCCAGGCGCACAGGTGACCGCTGCTGCTCAGACGACCCCTCCCCTGCTTTCCGGGGAAGGAACGATTCTTCTAGTCGAAGACGAAGAACCTCTTCGCGCGATGGCTTGTTCCGTTCTGAAAGGGTCAGGCTATACAGTGCTGCAAGCAGCGGATGGGGAAGAAGCTCTTGAGATAAGCAAACGCCACAGCGGGCCCATAGACTTGCTTGTCACGGACGTCATCATGCCCAAGCTCGGAGGTCGTATGCTGGCTGAGCAACTCGTGATCACGCGACAAGACCTGCGCATTCTTTTCATGACGGGTTACACGGACGATGACGTCTTGCGCAGCGAATTCTTCGAAGGGCAAATAGAAGTCCTGCAAAAGCCCTTCTTGCCCAGCGAACTCAACACGCGAGTGCGTAAACTTCTCGAGCAAAAATCCTCACATGTGTTTTAGAGCGCTCACAGGCGCAGGTCGATGAGGAGCTACGACGGCCGTTCGCGCTCTCTCGTAAGGTCCGAGTCTATGTTCCCTTCGCTACACTCAGAAGGTGAGCGACTCTGCTCAGCAACTTAGCTGGGGAGATGGGCTTCGCCAACACCTCAAAGGCGTCCCGCGTCAACGTTGGCAGTTCCACAGCCAGCGTATGAGCTTGTCCGGAAAAGAGGAGGACGTTGCAGGTGGGCTGAGATGATCGAAGCACACCTGCGAGCTCAAAGCCCGACATCTCTGGCATAGCAACGTCCGAAACAACCAAAGCAGGAGGGCAGGAGAGGGACGCATGCAGAAGATTATTGGCGTCAGAGAACCAGCGAGCCTGATAGCCGTTTTGCTGCAGGATGAGGGAAAGGGTCCATGCAATCATCTTCTCATCGTCGAGCACGTAGATAAGTTGTTCAGATCCTGCTAGGGACGAGTTCATCATGTGGGCCAATGCTTCGTTCGAAAGCCAGTGTGGTCGACGAGTTCACGGTTGACCATACCCAAATAGGTGTATTTCAGGCAGCTGGCCTGGCAGAGCAGGAAGGAGAGCCGTTGCTGGCGAGCACGAATCAGGTGCATCCACACGTGCTCGGACTCAGGTCGCGAGGTGCTTCGTGCGTCGTGTCCGGAACCCACACCGGTGACAGGGTCGCCAGCTTCTCTGCATCGCGGCGGTCTCTCCTGACTCATCTGCTGGGCTTGCGTGGGACCGTCGTTCTGACAAGACATCCAGACTTAGGAGGTGGTGAGCTTTAGGTTCAGCTCGACTCTCACGATTGAGCTCAGAACGTTGACGCGGAGCAGATCCTAATCAACGTCTCTCGCTTGCGTACCTCCTCTACGATGTGGTGAGTTTGCAAGAGGTGTAGCTTGTAGCTTTCCTGCGCAACTTTTCACAGGTCTCGTCGCGGATCTTGTCTGCAGGTGCTTAGGGGTGGACTCGCACCACACTCTTGAGACGTCTTTGGCTCAATGAGGACGTGAGCGAGGGTTCCTTCCGAGCCCTACACCGGAGGAAACGCAAGCGAAGTTGATGGAAATGTTGAACACCAAAGCTCTGCCTTGCTCTCGTCCCGTGGCTATAGCTATGATGCGCGCTAAGCCCGATAACCCGTTGCAGGAGCTTGACATCTCGAGGAGTACGATGCGACGCAGAGCTTTTTTATACCGCTTGGCGGCTGCCGGGGTGGTTGCCAACCGGTCCGCACGGGTAGCTGTCGCAGCCACTGAAGATGGCAGTACAGCAGTGGTCCCCACCTCGCAGCCCAAGATTCCGCGGTACCGCGGCTTCAATATCCAGTGGGAGCGGCGGGATGGGGACGCCACCAAACCCGCCTTTGAAGAGCAGGACTTTGCCCTAATGCAGGAGTGGGGCTTTAACTTCGCTCGCATTCCGTTGTCGTACTGGATCTGGGGCAAGCCAACAGACTGGACCTACATCAACGACGAACCGTTGAAGGAGATCGATCGGGTCGTGACGCTGAGCAGGCAGCACAACGTGCACATCAATCTGAACTTTCATCGCATCCCCGGTTATTGCATCAACGGGCGGGAACTGGAGCCGGCGGATCTCTTCACTGGTCGCAGGGATGAGTTGCCGCGTGCGTTGAAGGCGGCGTGCTTTCACTGGAGTACCTTTGCGAAGAGGTACAAGGGGGTGCCGAGCTCGCAGCTTTCGTTTGACCTGATCAACGAGCCGCCCAAGATGCGGTCTTACGAGGGCTCTTTCGAGGAGCGATATGCGGCAGTTGCGGCCGCACTCGTGGCGGCGATCCGCGCAGAGGACCCGCAGCGACTGATCTTCGCGGATGGCATCAACATTGGGCAGTTGCCGGTGCTGGAGTTGGCGGACCTTGGCTTGGTGCAGAGCACCCGTGGCTATCAACCCAAGGCCGTGAGCCACTACGGCGCGACATGGGTGCCTCTGGATGAGTACGAGACGATGAAGAAGCCGACGTGGCCGCTGATCGACGACAAGAACAGGACCTGGGACCGGGCGAAGCTGAAGCAGGAGTATGTGGACAAGTGGAAGCCGCTGACGGACCGCGGTGTATCCGTGCACGTGGGAGAGTGGGGTTGCTTCAACAAGACGCCGCACGACGTAGCGCTGGGCTGGATGCAGGCATGCACGGAGGTGTGGCGCGAAGCGGGCTGGGGCAACGCACTGTGGAACCTTCGTGGCAACTTCGGCGTGCTTAATAGTGGACGCGAGGATGTGGTTTACGAGAACTTTCGCGGACACAGGTTGGATCGCAAAATGCTGGAAGTACTGCGTGCGGCATAGAAATGTTGGGTATGGGGGCAGGATGAGGCAACGTGCAGGTGCGTGGAAGTTGGTGTCAGTCGGTTGGTGCCTAACGCTCGGTGTACTCACCACTGACCTGCTTGGTCAGGCGGCAGGAGCGGCGGCCGACAGCGGGCTGCGGCTCAATGCCAAGGAGTACTTCAGCGCACCGGGCATAGACGTGATGGCGTTCCAGGACATCTATCCTGATGGTCACCAGGGCGGCCTATCAATCATCCAGAACGGGGTGCGCGTTGCAACAAACGGCGATCTGCGACTAGACCCCGCACCCGGACAATGGCAAGCCATGCCGAAGGAAGACAGTCGTGTGGTGGATCGGGCGACGAACACGATCACAACGACGCTCTCGTACCCGGACCCATCCAAGAATAGAAAAGGCTTCAACCCGATCAACTACCCTGACCTGAAGTTCACCTACAAGGTGCACGTGCGAGGAGAAGGGCAGTCCATCCATGTGACGGTGGATCTGGAGAAGCCCATCCCGGCGTCTTTTGAGGGGAGGGTGGGCTTCAACTTTGAGCTGTTTCCAAATGATCTGTTCGGCCGAGCGTGGTACCTGGGATCATCGTCGGGCATCTTCCCCCGGCAGGCAAATGGACCGGAGGTGTTTGATGACGCGGGCGAGGTGCAGCCCGTTCCGCTGAGCGAGGGGCGGGTGCTTTCGGTTGCGCCGGAGACTGAAGCGCAACGCATGCAGATCGAATCCAAGACGGGCGATCTTGTGCTGCTCGATGCGCGGTCAAAACGCAACAACGGCTGGTTTGTGGTGCGCACGCTGGTGAAGCCTGGAGCGACCACGGGCGCAGTTGACCTCACCATCACGCCGCATGCGATTCCGGGCTGGCGGTACCAGCCGGTGATCCATGTGAGCCAGGTGGGATACCACCCTGAGCAGAAGAAACTGGCGATTGTCGAGCTGGATCGGGAGGACGCCGTCGCGAAGCCTGCCCGGCTCCTGCGGGTGAAGGAGGAAGGAGGTACGGCGGAGGTGCTTTCGGCCGTGCCGAAGAGCTGGGGAAACTTCCTTCGATACAGATATGCGGAGCTCGACTTCTCCGGGGTGAAGGAGCCGGGTATGTACGAGGTGGCCTATGGAGACTCAGTCTCACAGCCGTTTCGGATTGCCAGCGACGTCTACCAGCGCGGGATCTGGCAGCCAGTGCTGGAGTACTTTCTGCCGATCCAGATGTGCCACATGCGGGTGGAGCAGCAATACCGTGTGTGGCACGGGGCGTGCCACCTGGATGATGCGCGGATGGCGCCGACCAGCTATAACCACTTTGACGGCTACGAGCAGGGGCCATCGACGCTGACCAAATTTGCGCCAGGGGAGACGGTGCCGGGGCTGAATGCGGGAGGGTGGCATGATGCCGGAGATGGCGACCTCCGGATTGAGTCACAAGCGGATGAAGTTTCGATCCTGTCAGCGGCGTATGAGACGTTCCACCTCGACTACGACGACACCACGGTAGATGAGCACAGCGGCCGAGCGCAGCTGCATGTGCCGGACGGCCGCGCGGATGCGCTGGAGCAGATTGAGCACGGTATCGCTTCGATTCTGGGCGGCTATAGGTCCATGGGGCGGGTTTATCGGGGAATTCAGGAGGCGACGCTGGACCAGTATGTGCTTCTAGGCGACCCGGTGAACGCCACTGACAATCTGCACTTCAATGCGTCGATGAAGGCAGAGCAGCGATCTGGAACGGAATCTGGCAAACCCGATGACCGGTGGGTCTTCACCGAGCAGAACCCGGTGAATGAGTACAAGGCAATCGCGGCGATGGCTTCGGCAGCGCGGGTGCTGCGAGCGACCAAGCCGGAACTGTCGCGGGAGTGCCTGGAAGCGGCCGAGGCGCTGTGGCTGAAGGAGCATGACCCGAAGGTTGGCTTCGATGCTCGCATGATCGCAGCGGCGCAGCTGTGGAAGAGTACACGGTCCGAGGTGTACCGGAAGGAGTTGCTGAACGCTCGTGAACAGATTGTGAAGGATTCAGCGAAGATCGCATGGGCCATTGCACCGCTGACTGCTTCACTGCATGACGAGGCGTTCACGCAGGCGTTGCGGGAGGCGGTTCGTGCGGACTTTGTGGCGCTCGGCAAGAAGCAGGCAACGGACTCTCCTTTTGGTGTGCCGTATACACCGTTCATATGGGGCGCAGGGTGGGAGATCGAGCGTTTCGGCGTGGAGCAGTTCTATCTCCACCAGGCTTTTCCGGATATCGTGAGCACGGAGTACATGCTGAATGCATTAAACTTCATGCTGGGGGTGCATCCCGGGTCGAACACTGCATCGTTTGCCTCCGGGGTCGGTGCACGGTCGACAACGGTCGCTTACGGCTTTAACCGTGCCGACTCCTCGTACATCCCAGGTGGGGTAGTCAGCGGCACGGCGCTGATCCGTCCGGACTTCCCGGAGCTGAAGGACTTTGGCTTTCTTTGGCAGCAGATGGAGTATGTGCTCGGGGGCGGGTCATCGAACTACATGTTCCTGGTGCTGGCGGCCGACCAGACGCTGAACGGCCACAGCCAGAGCTTTCCAGCGCTTGCGCCGCCTCCGAAGGGGCCGGCTGATCGTCAGCCATAGCTAGAAACCGTCCCATTCAGGTGCTGCTCTGTGACCATTCGAACTTGCGCCCAAGTGCTGGCTTTCCTTGCTGCTTCTGCTGTTTGCACACCGGCACAGCGGCGCGCACAAAGTGAGGTGAAGCCGGATGCGATCCGATACCTCCTCCCAAGCAAGGCTGCTTACGAGCGATTTGCTACTGAGAGCGAGGAGATGCTGCAGACCGAAATACTGGCCCAGTGGTACCCACGTTCGATCGACCCGATACACGGCGGGTTCAATGCGGACTTTGCGCGGGACTGGAGCCCGCTGCCCAGCCATGGGAAGTTTTCGGTGTCGCAGGGACGGATGACCTGGGTGGCTGCCCAAGTTGTCTTATCCCGGCCGGCACAGCGCGAGCAGTACCTGCCCTACGTGCGGCACGGCGCGGATTACCTGAGGGACGTTCTCTGGGATAAGCAGGAAGGGGGCTTCTTCTGGGGCCTGAACGATGACGGATCGATTTCGCCCAGCTTCACCGACAACAAACAGCTGTACGGCATCAGCTTCGGGATCTACGGATTGGCCGGGGCCTATGCGGCAACGCATGATCAGGCTGATCTGGCGTTGGCAAAGGAGGCGTTTCGGTGGACGGACCGCCATGCGCATGATGCCAAGAACGGCGGCTACTTCGAGTGGCTGACACGCGCCGGCGAACCGATGCAGGCTGAGCCGTACGAGGCCGTGGTCCGGAGTCTGCCCGGGACTGATTTCCCGATTGGCTACAAGTCAATGAACACGCACATCCATCTGCTCGAGAGCTTTACGGAGCTGCTGAAGGTGTGGCCGGACCCGACGCTGCGGGCGCGCGTGCAGGAACTACAGCATGTTGTGCGCGATCTGGTCACAGTGCAGCCGGGCGCAATGAATCTATACCTGACGAACGACTGGCGCGCCGTGCCGGACCACGACTCCTATGGCCACGACGTGGAGGCTACCTACCTGATGCAAGAGACGGAAGATACGCTGAGTAAGGCCGGGGCCAGACCAAGCGCGGCGGAGCGCGAGCGCACAGAAAAGGTTGGGCGGATGCTGGTGGACCACGCGCTGGCATATGGGTGGGACTCGGCCCACGGGGGGCTGTACCACTCGGGTCCGTTTATGGGAAAGCCAGCGGATCTGTTGAAGGAGTGGTGGGTGCAGATGGAGTCGTTGAACTCGCTGCTGCTGCTCCACGAAAGGTACGGCAAGACAACAGACGTCTACTGGAAGGCGTATCAGCTGCAGTGGCACTGGATCCAGACCTACCAGGTCGATCATGAGTTCCATGGCGAGTACGAGCTGATCAAGGCAGATGGCATGCCGTTGTCGACGGTAAAGGGCCGCATCTGGAAGGCGTCGTACCATGAGTCGCGAGCCCTGATGAACGTACGGGAGCGCCTGGAACACCTGGCCGCGGCGAGTCCGAAGTAGGTCCTACCAGCGAACAGACAGGCTGCTGCAAATGGCTTCAACGAACTCCTGGGATCCGTGTGCTCATGGCCTGTTTCTCTGCGTCGAGGGCGGAGCTGTGCAGCTCCTGAACACGCGCCATCGCGAGCTTCGCCTGCTCCGTTTGGCCGGTGGAGCGCAGGGCCTCGGCGAGGAGGTAGAACAGCTGGGGCTCGTCCGCGTTCATGGTGGTGGCCCGTTGGAACAGGGGGACGGCCTGGGCTGCATGGCCCGTCCGGAAGGCAGCCTTTCCAAGGTAGAAGGGGATAGCCCAGGAGTCAGGCATGAGGGCCTCTGCGCGGAGGAGGAAGGGCTCCCCGTCGGCTGGCTGCGCGGTTTGGACGAGCATAGCGCCGAGAAAGTAGAGTGCGCTGCCGTCCTGCGGATTCTGCTGTATAGCAATGCGCAGTTCTCGTTCCGCGTCGGCGAAGCGCTGCATGCTGATATACACCTTGCCGAGTTCACGGTGGGCTCCCGGGAAGTTGCGATCGAGGCGAAGGACCTCGGAGAAGGCCTCAGCTGCCTCTGGCAGCCGGTGGCCGTCGTGCAAAGCCTCTCCCAGAAGAAAGCTGGCCTGGGCATGCGTGTTGCCGGACTGGAGAAGGCGATTGAAGATGGCGGCACCTTGCTCGGTCTGGTGGAGGCGGGCGTAAGCGACTGCTTCAAGATAGAGCGCGGACGGGTCGACGCTATCGAGCTTGCGCGCTTGAAGGAGGGTGAGGCCCTGCTGTGGGGCGTCGCCGAGCACAAGACAGGTTGCCAGCAAGAGCGCAGGGCGCGGGTTGTCGGGCTGTAACTCTGACATACGCTGGAAGGGAACGCTCGCCAGGCTGTAGTGTTCCTCCTTCATGTAGGCGAGGCCGAGATTGAGCAACAGATTTGGATCATCGGGGACGACGCGGAGGGCTCGGGTATCGAGCTCAGCCGCTTTTGCGAAGCGGTGTGTACGCGAATAGAGGACGGCTAAATTACCAAGGACTGGTGGGCTTTGTGGATCGGCGGCGAGGAGGGAGAGAAAGCCAGATTCCGCTGCGGTGTAGTCGCCGGTCTGCATGGCCGCGACCGCGTCGTTGAAGACGGCTTCTTGGTCTCCTTTGCCTGGCGCGGGCGACTGGGGGACGGGCGGGAGGAGAGTGGCGAGGAGGAGCAGCGGCACAAACAGCGGCACAGCACGGACCTCCAGATAAGTAGGGCAGAGAGCGACAGCCGCCTCCTGGAGGATGCGGCTGTCGCTCTTTCCGGTGAGGCGTTTAGAAGAAGAACTTCGCTGCCAGCTGGAGATTGCGGGCGTCAAAGGTGCTTGAGACTCCGCCTGTGTTGCTTCGGTTGGAGCCGTCGACTGCCTGCCCCGGGTTGTTGACGTTGATGGAGTTGAAGACTCCTACGAACTGGGTGTGGTTGAAGGTGTTGAAGGAATCCAGCCGGAGCTGCAGGCGAGTTCTTTCCGTGAAGAGGAAGTTCTTGTAGACGGAAAGATTCCAGTTCGCAATGCCGGGTCCGCGGAACTGATTGCGGCTGGTGTTGCCGAGGGTGTTGTCGGCAGGACGGGAGAAGAGAGTTGGGTCGAAGTACTGGTCGTAGGTCCTGGTGTAGAGCGGGCGGCCAGCCTGGGGCGTGTAGTTGGCGTAGACGTTCGCGTTGGGGTTGGAGGCGGTGTTGAGCTGGCCGGGACCCAGGGTACCGGGGTTGCCGTTGGAGAAGACACTAAAGGGCAGACCGCTCCAGTAGCGGACGATCCCGGTAACCTCCCAGCCACCCAGGCCCGTACGGGTCAGGAAGCTCTTTCCGCGGAAGTCCGGCGCCGTGTAGACGAAAGTAGAGTTGAACACGTTAGTGCGGTCCCAACCGGCGACTGCGCGATCTCGAGCGGGATGGTAGGCGTCGACCAGTTCGTTGACGTTGTTGTCGTCGTCGGTGAGGTCGATCGTCTTGCTCCAGACGTAGCTGGCCGTGACAACGAGGTTGTTGCTGAAGCGCCGTTGCAACTGCGTCTGCAGCCCGTTGTAGTTCGAGGTGGCACCGTACTTCGTGTAGAAGATGCTGGTGTAGCCCTTGTAGGGGACGATGGCCTGAGACTGACCATTTACGCTTGCGAGGAGGGACTGACCGGCTGCGTTGACGATGGTGTTCGTCGTGCCGACCGGAAGACTATTCAGATTAAAGGAGTACTGCTCGTGGCGGCCGGTGTTGCCGACATAAGTGATTGAGAGGACGACGTTGCGTGGCAGTTGCTGCTGCACGCCCATGCTGTAGCCGTAGTAGGTCGGAATCTGGCCTGCCTTGTCGAATGCGTTGATGCCAACTGGAAAGCGGGCGCCGGTGCTGAGCAGTGCAGGAGACAGCGTGTCGATATTGCCATTGAAGAGCGTGGGGGTGTAGGACAGCGGCGGATTGCCGAGTCCATCGAAGCTCTGGTTGTTCTGGCGAATCCGTTCGTTGAAGATGCCAGCACCGGCACGGAAGGCGGTCTTGCCATCGCCGAAGACGTCGTAGGCAAAGCCGACACGTGGCTGGAAGTTGTCATAGCGGTGCTGGGCCAGACCCTTGGGAATGCCTGGCGTGTCTTCCTGGACGATGCCGTTAAAAGGATTGCCGGAGTTGGGCAGGATACTGCCCTGCGTGACGCCGGGGGTGAGCTGAAAGCTGACAGCCTGGGCTGGGTCGTAACGAGACGGATCGAAGTAGTTCTGGAGATACTTGCCGTAGGTATAGGTGGGCCCGAGATAGGCAAAGCGCAGACCGTAGTCGATGGTGAGACGCGGGGTGACACGGTATGTGTCCTGTGCAAAGACCTCCCACTGCCAGAACTTGAAACTGCCGAAGTAGATGCCGTTGCTTTGGCTGACGCTGGCGTAATTACCCAGGAGCAGGTTCGCAACCGGGTTGCCGGTGTCGTTGATGTTCGACTGGCCGGAGCTGAAGTTGAAGTTGGGTGCTTCCGTGAAAGAGGGTTGCTGACCGGACTTAACCTCGTTGATGAAGCCGCCGGTCTTCAGGGTGTGGACGCCGATGATCTTGGAGAGGGTATCGGTCACGCCCAAAGTGCGGCCTTCGCTGTGCCAGCCAGGAGCAAAGGAGTTGTCAAAAAAGCCGCCTGCGTTGAACTGCGGATACTTATTGCGGAGGTTGGTGCCTGGGTAGAGCTGCTGAAAGGTGAAGCCGAGCGTGCCCTGATCGTAGTTGGCGGCCGGGGTGTTCACATCCACGCGTTGCGTGAGGTGATTGAACTGGAAGATGGCTTCGTTGGTGAGGGAGGGCGTGATGATGTTGTTGATGCCAACTGCCCAGCTCGCTCCCGGCTTTTCGCGGTACTCGGGGAGAATAGGGAAGGCGTTGTAGCCGAAGATGCCGAACTGCTGGCCTTCCCGCTGCGAGTCGTTGACCCAGCGGAAGAACATATTCAGCTTGTCATTGGCGGCGTAGTCGATGCGAACGGCGTTCTGATTCTTGGTGAACTGATAGGAGTCCTGGAAGGTGACCTGAACCTGCGAGGGGTCACCAGCCACGGGAGTGACGGGGCCGAAGGTGTATCCGCGGCCGAGTAAGTTCTGCCAAGCCGGCGCCTGACTGCTGAACTGGGCGGCGGGGATGATGTTGCCGACGTACGGTACACCGCCAGTAATGTTGCCGTTGCCGTCGTAGCGGATGGTACCCGGCTGGAAGATCTGACCATTCTGGAACTGGGGCGCGGTGGTGATCTGTCCAGTCTTGTAGAGGGACGAGAAGTCACCTGTGAGTTGGGCCGGGTTAGGCAGGTTGTAGGCGGCGCGGCCAGTAGTCGGGGCCGGGTTTGGTCGGGTCGCGCGCGTGCCTTCAAAGTTGTAGAAGAAGAACAGCTTTTTGTGGTCGCCGGAGGAGAACTTCGGGATCAGGATCGGGCCGCCGATGTTGCCGCCGAACTGATTGAAGCGGAGCTTGGAGATCTTTGTGGGTGGGTTGGTGTGATTTAGCTCGTACTTGTTCGCGTCGAAGAAGTCGTTGCGATTGAACTCATAGAGCGTGCCGTGGAACTGACGCGTGCCGCTCTTGGTGTTGATCTGGATGTTGACACCAGGGCTGCGGCCGTATTCGGCGTTGTAGTTGCCAGAGAGGACCTTGAACTCACCGACAGCGTCAAGGCTGAGCTGGGTGTATTGCCCATCGTTGGCTCCCACGTCGGTGTTGATCGCACCGTCCAGATAGACGTTGTTGGCACTGCTGCGATAGCCGTTGACATAGAAGCCGGTGGTCGAATTAAAGGCGAGGTTAAAGTCCGTGTTGCTGGTGGAAACGATCCCGGGAAGGGTGCGGATGAGAGAAGTAAAGTCACGCCCGTTGAGAGGCGTCTCGGTGACCTCTTTTGAGGTAATGACGTCGGAATGCTCTGATGTTGTGGTTTCGATGAGACTTGGTTGCGCGTCCACGGTGACCGTAGTGGATTCTGACCCGACACTGAGCGCGACCTGGCCGAGGTTGAGATCCTGTGACAAGCCGAGAACGATGTTCTCCCGCTTGAGCGTGCTCATGCCGGTCGAGGTGATCTCAACGGTGTACGTGCTTGCGCCGAGAGGCGTCAGTTGAAACTCGCCGTTAGCGTTGGTGCCGACCTGACGGATAACCACGCCCTTTGCCGTGTCGGTGGCCTTGACGGAGGCGTTGGGAATGACGGCCCCTTGCGCGTCCACCACTACACCTTGGATGGATCCGCTCTGCGCCTGTGCTGTGGAGGGGGCCATGAATGGCGTGAATGCTCCGACCAGGAGCAGCAATATCCAAATGAGGTTGGTCCGTTGTGTGTCTGTCTCGAGGCGCAGCATTCTTTCGCTGTTCGCGCGTCGCTCGGTCCGCCGGCGAACTCTATCCACGATCCGTCTCGCGGATGATCGATTCGGTCTGATTCGCATCTGTCTTGCCTCCAAAGTTGCTGCTCTACACACTCACTGCCTGGGACTCCATCTGCGGGAGCACGGAGTTCCTTCCGCTCATGACGGGAGGCTTAGTCACATTCAACTTGCGGGGACTATAGGAGTCCTCTGAGAGAGGTGTCAATCGCAAAGGGGTCTCTCGCAACCCCGGCTGAGCTCCGCCATGCAGGGCTTTAAGCGTGACGCACCTCAGGTTCAGAACATGTGCTGTTTGTTTGGGGCGTGAATCTTCACGCCAGCCTTCTGGGCCCGGGATTCCTGAGTTGCGCGGTCTATCAAGCCGGAAGCCCGCCTCTGGAGAGGCCCCAGTGTCTGCCTTTCGGGCGGGCACACGCGACGGCCCGGACACTGTTGCGCCAAAGCGTTGCTCTACAACACAGGTTCTTCGGCGGGCAGTCCAACGGTGCGCGCTGCGCTCACGTTGTCGAAGATGGCCGGGGCCTTTTCGGGATGGGCGGCGGTCCCGGTAAGCCTGGCCAGCGATACGCTGCTGCAGTTGTGGAGTTCGAAGGCACTCCCATAATAGGCAGCGATGGCTCCGGGCCAACGGACATGTACCTCGGCAAGCGACAGGTCCGCAATGTTCGCGGCAAAGAAGCCGGCGACATCGCGGCGGTCAAGGCCGGACGCTCCGAAGGCATCTCCGGGGCGCATATCGTAGAAGCCTCCAGCGAGGTTGGTGGTTCGTCCTAGAGAAAGCTCGATGTCATGGAAGCTGATGTTTCGAAGGGGGGCGGCAGGGGTTCCGCGCAGGTAGATGCCACTTTCGGAGTGACAGATGATGTTTGAAAAATGTAAGTTGCGCACCGAACTATCCACGCCACCCCGCACGCGGGGTACGCAGGTAAGGCTAATCGCTTCAGCAGCACCCCACCACATCTGTGTGTGCATGCGAGTCTCGATCGTGAGATCGGTGAAGAGCATATCCTCAACGGTTTCGCCATCTCGGCAATTGATACTGATCCCCCGGTTGCTGCGCACAATGGTGCAGTTGCTGACGGCAACAGAGCGCATCGCAGAAGCGCCCTCAGCTTCAACCTTTATGCCAGCGGAGGAGCTCTCCAGGGTGCAATTGGCGATGGTGACTCCTTCGCAGGAGCCGTACTGACCGAAGTTGCGAGACGCCTTGATAACGAGGCAATCATCACCGGCAACGATGTTGCAGTCGGAGATGCGCACGTTGCGACAGTGATCGAGATCGATGCCGTCGCAGTTCGGGATCTCGAGGCTGTTCACGATTTGGACACCTGAAATATGAAGACCATCACACCCGATCGGGTGAATGGTCCAGGTGGGGCTCTGACGGATAGTGACGTTCTCAAGGAGGATGTTGCGGCAGTTCACAAGCAAAATCATGCGGGGTCGACCATCAGACGGATTGAAGTGGGAGCGGTCGTACAGCGGGTCGAACGGGCCGAGAAACGGTTCCGGAACCGGGTAGCCGTTGGGGCCTTTGGGAGGGAAGAAGGCTGTGTCGTTGCCGAAGATCTCGCCGGTGCCACTGATGTGGATGTCTGCGGCATCCTGGGCAAAGAGCAACGCACCGAACTTGCGGAAGTGATCCCGATCAGGACTCGCGAGCAGGCGGGATCCACCCTCAAGGTGGAGGTGAACGTGCGAGTGCAGCTGCAGGGTGCCGCTGAGGAACTCGTGACCGGCAGGCAGGAGCATGGTGCCGCCGCCCGCGTTGACACACGCGTCTATCGCGGTCTGCAGGGCCGCCGTGTCGTTTGTAGTGCCGTCGCCCCGGCCGCCGAACTCGAGTGGGTTGAAGACGCCGGGAATAGAGGCCGCGAGAAGTCGAGGGGTGGTGACGGCTAGCGGAAGGAGCAGACCAAGACGGCGCCCGAAGTCGCGGCGGGAGAGAACAGGGGCGGCGAGCATGAGCGCGATTGTACTCGGCTCCACTCGGGGGCGGGCGAACGCCACTCGGCTCTCAAAAGGGTCGTATGCACGCTGTACGAGCGATGCACGACCTCAGATCGGACTGTATGTAGCTGAGACCCCGGGCGCACAGGAGAGGAGCAGCATGGTCCTTAGCGAGAACAAGGAGGCTTAGGCTGCCTTCTCGGTTAGTCGCTGCTCCTCTCGGGCAGTCGTGGGATGGCGCTGGAGGCTCAGGAAACCGGATCTATTCCGGCAGAGTGTACTGACCGTTGACGTGGAAGCTGCCGTCCGTGCCGGGCGCGCTGGTGCCCGGTTGGCCGCCGCCTGCGTGAATCGTATAGTCACCCTGCGCAACGATCGGCTCACCAAGTTCGGTCACGATGCCCAGGTCGCGTGCTGTCAGATGGAAGTCCACCTTCTGGCTCGCGCCCGGATCGAGGTGAATGCGCTGGAAGCCGCGCAAGGCCACAATCGGCGCACCCTTGATTTCTGGGAACTTGAGATAGAGCTGCACCACCTCATCCCCCGCCACCTTGCCCTGGTTCACCACCGTCACGTTCGCGTCCATAGGCTGTCCTGCAATCACATCTTTCGGAATGTTCAGCCCACTGTAGGTGAAGCTCGTGTAGCTGAGGCCATATCCGAACGGATACAGCGGCTTGCCCGTGAAGTAGCGATACGTGCGATTTGCCATGCTGTAGTCTTCGAAGTTCGGCAGCTGGTCGGTGCCCTTGTAGATCGTGATCGGCAGGCGGCCTGCAGGATTGTTTTTGCCGCTCAGAGTCTCAGCCACTGCGGCGCCACCCTCCTCGCCGGGATACCATGCTTCCACGACAGCGTTTGCATGATCGTTGATCCAGTTCACCGCGAGCGCACTGCCGTTCATGAGCACAACTGCAAGCGGCTTGCCGGTCGCGGCGACAGCCTCCACCAAGTCCTCTTCCGGCTGGGGCAGATCAATGCTGGTGCGGTCGCCACCAAGGAAGCCCGGCTCGCTTACCGGCATTTCCTCACCCTCAAGTTGGCTGGTGATACCGACCACCGCGACGATCGCGTCTGCATCTTTTGCCGCGGCCACGGCTGCGGGTTCGACGGCGGTGTTCACCTTCTCCCAGATGAGTTCTGCCTGCGGGTTGCCGTTCTGCGAGCCGTAGCTGATCTTGACCGACACCTTCTGTCCCTTGACCAGGTGAGCCTTGCCGACCACTGGCTGCAGGTCTGATCCGCCGTAGGACATCGCGACCTGCTTGTCGTTTACCTCTACACGCGTGAAGCCCTTTGAGCGCAGGCCGACGAAATACTCGCCCGTCTCTTCTGGAGTCAGAAAGCCGGTCCACTGCACGCCGAAGCTCTTGCGCCCCGCTGCCTGCGGAGGCAGATTGCTTTCGGTCAGCTTCACGTTCGGCTCGATGCGATCGGTCAGGGTCTTCGGCTTGTCGTCAAAGCCCTTTCGGCCCTCGTCATACTCCGCCTTCAGTCCGGGCTTGCCGTCTGGCGTGGTCAACGCATCGTTCGGGACAGGGTGACCGTCGCCCCTCAGGAACTGCGTGCCGGGGACGAACTTGATCTGCGCATTCGGGAACTCGGCACGCAGGCCTTCCATCACCGAGACGATGTGCGTCGGCTGCCCGGCGTAGTTACCGATCAAAGGATTCGTCTGGTCGGCCAGAGGACCGACAACCGCGATCCTGCGAATCTGCGGCTTGAGCGGAAGCAGGCCGTCGTTCTTCAGCAGCACCATGGACTCGTTCGCCAGCTTTCGTGCATGAGCGCGGTGCTCGGCGCTGTCAAGCTCCTTCTCGTCGATGTTGGCGTACGGCACCATGCTCGGCGGATCGAACATCCCGAGCTTTATGCGGGCTGTAAACAGGCGAGTAAGGGCTGTGTCCAGCACGCCCTCTGGCAGGTAGCCCTGCTGCACAGCATCGATGTAGGCCTTGTCCACCGGCTCGCCGAACCGCTGCGAGAAGGTGACACACTCGTTATCCATGCCGCGCAGCACGGAAATGGCGGCCCCCTGAGCCTGGGTCGGGCGGTAATGGTGACTGGCTGCGACGTCGCGCACCGCATCGCAGTCCGAAACGACGTAGCCCTGGAAGCCCCACTTCCCGCGGAGTTCATCCTGCAGAAGGAATTGGTTCGCGCACGCGGGTTCGCCATTAACGGCGTTGTACGCGCACATCACAGAGCCAGCCTTGCCTTCCACCACGGCCGCGCGGAAGGCCGGAAGATAGGTGTCCATCTCGTCGTGTTTGCTCACGTCGACGTCCGCGAAGTGGCGCGTGGGCTCGGGTCCACTGTGCACGTCAAAGTGCTTCGGCGTTGCAATGCCGAGATAGTATTTGGGGTTGTCGCCCTGCAATCCGGTAACGTACGCGACACCCATGCGGCCGGTCAGGAAGGGATCTTCTCCGTAAGTTTCTTGGCCGCGGCCCCAGCGGGGATCACGGAAGATATTCAGGTTGGGCGACCAGAAGTCGAGGCCGCCCATAATGCCGGTGTGTCCCTCGCGCAGGTTTTGCACGTGCTTGATGCGGCCCTCGACGCCAACTTGCGCAGCCATGGTGTGAATGCCTGGCGCGTCAAATGTTGCGGCAAGACCAACGGGCTCCGGGTATTCTGTCACGCCCTCATTGATGATGCCGTGCAGTGCCTCGCTCCACCATTGGTAATTCGGCACATTCAGGCGCGGAACAGCGGCAGAGTTGTTCTGCATCTCAGATGCCTTCTCGGCGAGAGTCATGCGATGCACAAGGTCCATGGCGCGCTCTTCCGGAGAGAGCTGCGGGTTCATGTAGGGCAGGCTTGAAGTATCTTGTGGCGCCAACTGGGACGTAGCAGCCTGGGCGAACGCCGCAGGTGCAGCCACACCGCGAAAAGCAACTCCCGCGCAAGCTGCCAGGGCTACGGCTATAGGGGAAACCAGGGCGAGCTTCAGTCGATGATTCACTGCTGTACCTCCAGCGTGTTTGCGGGGCGGTCGTCTACGAACCGCCGCCTCTGCCTTTGTGTCCTGTGTCGGTGCTGCAACGGCGAAGCCGCGCGAGAGGAGGCGGTGTCGCTGATTCAAACTGTATACAGATTCGATGTTCTTTTGTCTGCTCGCCGAGTGCTCCATGGCCAGCGGCTCGGTCTCGCGGTCGAGGGTGAAGCTCCGGCCGGGGCGCCGGGCGTCCGCGACCGTCTCCCGAACACCTTCAATTCCTCTCGCCGATTAGCTATTAGCGCTGGTGCCACTGGCGTGACGTCTAAACGGATGGTGCCGAGGGCCTCCCGGGCTGACGCGTGATCTCGAATCGGATACTTCGCCTCCCCAGCGGCCGCGTCGTCTCCGTACACCTCTTCCAGGTAGGAGCTATAGGCGGCTGCGCCTCTCGTCTGTCCCGCATGCACCACGTACGCCACGTAGAGTAGAAGCTCTTTCGCATTGCCGCCGTACAGAGGCGGGATATGGACGAAATCGGCGGCGAAACGCGTCGAGACCCCGCTCGGGAATGGAGGGAGTGCCGATACTTGGGGCATAGGTCATGATGTTGCTGCCGGCCACTGCAGCACCCGCCTCCAGAAACTCCCTCACGGGCTTGGCACCAAGACAGGCAAGGCTGTCGGCGCTGTTGCTGCAGCCGACCTTGCGTGCGACCTGTTTGCCGACAAGGGAGGCCTCCTGGACGGAGCGGAGATGCTGAACACAACCGGCGGACTGGATGACGGCTTTCTTGCAAAGGGCCGCCGTTTGCTTGGCGCAATGACATGCAACAGCGCCTCATGCGCCAACCGGCACGATCAGGAGGTGCGGCGTGAACATGCGGCCTTTTTGGACGTGGTGCAGCGATGCGATCCCCGCACAGAGGACCTAGTTGAGGATCTGAGGATCAGCGACAGCTTACGGAGTCCTCCGGCCCAAGGGTAGGCTGAGGTACAGGGGTGGTCCGGAAGCCATGTGCTCGGAATGGCCTCCTGTTAGCGCGAGCCTTGCTGAAGGCAATCAACCTGCCGCTCACAAGTATAGGTAGAGACAAACGCCACCCCCTCGAAAGAAGGGTGCCTTTCCACTCTTTATGGCGAGCTTCCACTCGCGCAGTGACTTAAGCTGCATTCGCGTAGGTGGAATATGACACGAACGAATCAGGATATCGTCCAGGAACTCCTTCACGGTGCCACAGACAAGGCTGTCGTCGACCGGTTGGTTGCAGAAGATTCGGTGTATATGTCGCTGACCTTTGACAACCCGGAATTGAAGAAGCTAATGCCGTGGGCGGGCATTCACGCTAGCGGCAGAGAGGGAGTTCTCTTCACGTTCCAGACGTTACACACGTTCTGGAACATCGATGCGTTCACGATCAAGGACATCTTTGGCTCAGGCGAGGATGTTGCCGTGTTCGGCAGCTTTTCGGTCCATTCGAAAAAGCTCGACAAGATCTTTGTCTCGCCCTTCTCTGTTCATGCCAAGGTGAAAGATGGCCAGATCACGTACCTGCAGTACATGGAAGATACGTTTGGCACCGGCGCAACATTCCGATCGAAGGGGGTGTGGACGTTTGCCGGAGATCCGAGCGGGGTTGAGGTGCAGGTAGGGGATTGAGGCACGGCTTCTGGCCTGCGCGCGAAAGTAAATTACCGGCACCAGCTGCGTTCTGCGGAACGAGGTTGGTGCCGAAAGGGAGGGTGCTCCCAGGAGTGAGGAAGTTAAATGCAGGAGGTATCAATGTTTCACAGCTTATCCAGATTCGGCCGTGCACGCTTCCTTTCCCTGTTGGCGTTGAGCCTGTGTCTGCTGGTAGGGCTTGTGCCTGCGCCTGCCGTGAAGGCGCAGGCCAAGCCTGTGGATCTGGATCGGATGCAGTTGCCTGTCGACTGGCGGGATGTAAAGGATGGCGTTGACGGATACCCCGCCGGACATATGCTCGAAATCGCGCTTCGGCGGACGCACGGGGACAAGCTGGAGATGTTTAAGTGGCGATCGGAGTTTATTGCCATGCTAAGTGCCCAGCCCGGCCCGGAGATCGAACGCGAGTGGCACTCCATCTCTGGCATTCCAGAGAACACGGGAGCAGGAACGTGGACCGGTATGACCTGGTGGGAGAACCAGCAGCGGTGGCAGGACATGGCCAATATGGTGTTTGCGAGCCCAGTGGCAGCCAAATGGGGTGCAACCCTGGACATGACCCTGATCTTTGTCAAGCCGCTTGATCCTAACTTCAATCTCGGTACACTTGCGCAGTCTGGCGGCCAGGTGTTGGAACTGGGCCTGCTGGTCTTCCCTGATGCGGGCCGCGGCGGCCCAACGGAACACGGCGTTGGTGCTGCGGAGAGCTACCTTCGGGGGCTGAAACAGAACGGAGCGAAGACCTACCAGTTCGCGGTTTATCCAAATCAGATGGGGTTCCTTGGTCCGTACACGACGGCTTATAACAAGAATGGGCCGCCGGCCACGAAGGGCGAGAGGTGGTTCGTCTACATGGCGGAGTACACGTCGGCCGAGGCGCGCGCACGCGCGCAGGCGGCACCCGGGGTGCATCGCGCGTTCGCAGACCTGAGCAACAGCATGGTGCGGGAGCACTCGGACATTCAGGTGATGACGCGCACAACCTCCGAGGTGTGCATCAAGAAAACCACTCACGAGTGTGTTCTGGACCCGGATGAATGTCATGTGGGCATCATGGGGAGCGGCGACACATGGGCCCGCAGCTGTGGGGAGCGTCCGCAACCCTGTATGACGAGCTATGACGTGTGCTCCGATCTGTCGCCTGGCACCTGTGCGGCCGTGGGTGGCAGGCGGGTGAACTCGTGTACTACCTCGCAGAAGCAGGAGAGTGGTTCCGATCACTAGTTTGTCGGTCAGCTGAACGTGACGTAAGCCGTCGCGTTCAGCGCGACGTTCTGGAGGAGCGCCTTCCCCTTCACCGGATGCGCACGATCTGTGCTATGCCGCGACATACAATGTGAGCGTGGAGCGGTAAGGTCTGGAAGGCGAGAAGGACGACAGCAAGATGCCAGCAGAACCACAGAAGATTCGCATCCTTGTTGTTGATGATCACCCGGCACTGCGTGAGGGCCTCGCGGCCATGATCGGGAGTGAGGAAGATTTGCTGCTGGTTGCAGAGGCAGCCACGGGTACACAGGCCTTAAGTCTTTTCGATCAGCATCTGCCGGACTGTACGCTGATGGATCTGCGGCTCCCTGACATGAGCGGAGTCGAGGTGATCGAGAGAATACGATCGAGGCATCCGGAGGCGAAGATCGTTGTGTTGACGACATACCCCGGCGACTTTCAGGCGGCAAAGGCGCTGAGAGCCGGTGCTCTTGGCTACCTGCTGAAAGCAACGTTGCGGCTCGAGTTGCTTGAGACAATTCGTGCGGTCCATGCCGGCAAGCGACGTCTCCATGCGGAGATCGCCTCTGAACTCGCGGCGCACATGATGGATGATGCCTTGACGCAAAGAGAGATCGAAGTTCTCACGTATATCGCGGCAGGTTCTTCGAACAAGATGGTGGCTAGCAAGCTGTCGGTTACCGAGGACACGGTCAAGGGGCACGTCCGCAGTATTTTGTCCAAGCTGAACGCGAACGATCGCACGCATGCGGTGACGATCGCCCTGCGGCGTGGCTTTCTGGACCTGTAACCACCAGATATCGCCCCCCCCCCCGGAAGAGGGGGTGAATCTCGCCTTTAAGGGGCATGTTCTGCTCCGGGTCTGACACTAAGGTGTTAGTCAGCGCTAGGACGTTGCGTGGTCAAGACACAGAGACCCAGCCTGCGGCAGGCAGCGCAAACCCGTTGCGGGGTGCCTGGGCCGTGGCTCGCAAGAGCCTCGCGCGGAAGCAGAAACGAGAAAGGCGGTCATGCCGATGAGAGCTATGGTGATTCGTGCGTACGGCGAACCTAGCGTTATGCAGTTAGAGGAGATACCGGTACCCGTCCCGAAGCAGGGCGAGGTGCTGGTCCGCATGTACGCGACGAGCGTGAATCCCTTTGACCTGTATCGGCGATCCGGCGCGGCGAAAGAGCAAGCGCCCATCGCCTTTCCTGGGGTGATTGGCGTGGATATCGCGGGCATGATCCAGGCGCTGGGGGATGGTGTCGAGGCATTCAGCGTGGGAGACAGCGTACTGTGCATGGGCGACCAGACCTATGCGGAGCTGTGCGTGGTCTCTGCCACGTCGCTTGTTCGCCTGCCAGCCGACATGGATCTTTACGAGGCAGCAGCGATTCCGTTGGTCACGACAACCGGCCGCATGCTGGCCGAGGCGACGGGCGACCAGAATGGCAAGACCGTGCTGGTGACGGGTGCCGCTGGCAACGTGGGCCGATCCGCAATCTATACCCTGAAGCAGGGCGGCGCCGTTGTGATCGCGGGCGTACTGGCGAGTCAGTTGAGGGACGTGGCGACACTTGGAGCGGATCGGGCCATTGCGACAGACGACCCTGCCGCCGTGCAAGCGATGGAAGCGCTGGACGCCGTTGCCGATACGGTGGGTGGCAAGCTCGCGGAGACCCTGATTGCCAAGGTGAAGCCAGGTGGCGCCTTCGCCACCGTGAGAGACCTGCCTACGACTGCGAAGGACCAGCCTGCTGTGACCTGCGTTGCTGTATTTGCGGTTCCGTCCGCGACGCTCCTTGCTCCCATGGTTGAAGCCGTACAGAAGCAGCAGCTGCACATTCCGGTTGGGCCGCGGTACGCTCTGCGCGAGGCTGCAAGAGCACACGAGGAATTCACGGAGGGTCTCATCCATGGCAAGGCACTTTTAATCGCAGACGAGAATAGCAACGTCACGAGGCGAGCTACTGAAGAGCTGAAGGGTCTGCTGAGCGCATATAACAATGCGCTAAATGGATCGCATACGGACACCGTGATCTCGCTTTACACCGCGGACGGCACCTTTATGGCGCCTTTTAGCTCCTCCGCAATCGGGCCCGACGCGATCCGCAGAGCGTACGACGAGGTTTTTGCCACGCGCAAGTTCGATGTCGTGTTTCAGCTTCGGGAGCTGGTTGTGCTTTCGCCGGAGTACGCCTATGCAAGGACGAACTCCGCCGGACATACCACCAACCCGGCCACGGGAACACAGAGCTCTGAAGGGAACCAGGAGCTGTTCGTCTTCCGGAAGGAGAGCGGTGCTTGGAAGATTGCGCGCTACAGTTTCTCTCCGACGGGATCGTCTCCGGCGTAGCGGAGCAGGCTAAACCGCCAAGGGACCTACAGCTGGATACCTAGAAACCCGTGCCGTGACTCTGCGGCCGAAAGGACGACGATGCCTTGCACGCAAGCATATGAACAGACTCTGGAGAGTGGTTCGGCTAAGAATTGGATTGGGGGCAGGTGGGTAGATTCCGGCAAGCGCACGGAGAGCTTCGATCCAGCGACGGGGCGATCGATAGGGACCTATGCAGACGCGTCGCTCGCTGATGCGGAGGCGGCAACCACGGCCGCCGTTGAAGCGTTTAAGCGGTCGGACTGGAAAGATGACCGTCACTTGCGAGCCAGGGTACTCAACCATCTGGCCGATCGTTTCGAGGCCCGCGCCGCAGACCTGATTGCCATTCTTGCGTTGGAGAACGGGAAAATCAGAGATGAGGCTGCTTTCGAGGTCAACATGATCCCGAGCAAGTTTCGCTACTGGGCTGCCAACGTGCTCACGGACTATGGCCGCGCACTGGAGGTGCAGCCAGGCCACCTGTCTGTGGTCACCCGCTCAGCCATTGGAGTCGCGGGCGTTGTGGCCCCGTTCAACTCTCCCCTGGTCCTCACCGTGCGATCGCTCGCCCCCGCCCTTGCTGCCGGCGTCACGACGGTGATCAAGCTGCCTGGCAGCACGGCACAGACAAACTATGCCTTCAGCCAGGTGCTGGCGGAGGTGACGGAGATGCCGGCGGGCGTTACCAACGTATTCACGGAAAGCGGGAGCGCTGGGTCAGTGTTTCTCACGCAGTCAAAGGACATCCGTGTGGTGAGCTTCACCGGTAGCACAAAGACGGCCAAGGCGATCTCCGCTGCGGGCGCCGCGACGTTGAAGCTATTCCAAACGGAGCTTGGCGGCAAGACGCCGATGATCGTCTTCGACGATGCGGATCTGCAGGCGGCTGCTCCCCAGATCGCGAAGGCGTTGACCACGTTTGCGGGTCAGTTCTGCATGACAGGGTCGCGACTACTGGTGCAGCGCGGAGTGGCGCCGATCATGCGTGAGCTGATGACCCAGCGACTCAGCAACGTTAAGGTGGGTCCGGCGAGTGACCCCTCCAGCCAGATGGGCCCACTGATCGACAAGGCGAATGTTGCTCGCGTGGATGGCATGGTGAACGACGCGATTGCGGCCGGAGCGAAGGTTTTGGTGCGCGGAGGCCCGGTCACAGAGGGGCCGCTTGCCGCAGGCGCATTCTATCGGCCAGCTCTTCTGGAGATCAGTGATTCCAAGCTTCCCATCTTTCAGGAGGAGGTCTTTGGACCGGTTCTAACCATGATGGTCTTCGATACTGAGGCAGAGGCCGTTCAGTTGGCCAACGACAGCGAATACGGTCTCGCGGCGAGTATCTGGACCAGGGATGTTGACCGGCCGCTGCGGGTGGCGCGAGAGATCGATGCCGGCACCATTTGGATCAACGACTGGGCTGTCGTGTGGGACGAATTTGAGGAAGGCGGCTTCAAGAGAAGTGGTAACGGCCGGCTGAATGGCTTGACTGCCATCGACGACTTCCTGGAGTACAAGCACGTCGCGTTTCACCATGGCACGCTTGCGAGCTTGACGTAGAACGTCTGCAGTTCAAGACAGCGCGCTGGCTATCGCGGGCTGGCATAACCAGAAGCTAGGGAGGTGACGGTGGAAGGCAAGATTGCACTGGAAGAACATTTCTCAACCGAGTTGAACAACCGCAACTGGGACGCTGCCGGCGAGGAAGGCCGCAACGGCAAAGCATACTCCGAAGACATTGAGCGGCGATTGCTCGACCCGGAGGCCTGCGTGCGTGAAATGGACCGCGCCGGCATTGAGCTGTGCGTGATGTCGCTGACCTCTCCTGGCGTGCAATCCGTGCAGGACCCCGATCAAGCGCTTGCCCTCGCACGCTCTGCAAATGACTATGCAGCTTCGTTCATCAAGCGTTTTCCCGATCGCTTTTCTGCTTTTGCGGCGGTGCCCCTGCAGGACCCGAAGGAGGCCGCCCTGGAACTGGAGCGCGCCGTCACGCAATTAGGCCTGAAAGGAGTACTGGTTAATGGATACACGAACACTGGTCCTGCGGAGCAGGTGCAGTACTTGGATGAGGATGCAGTGCGTCCCTTTTGGGAGAAGGTCGCGCAGTTGAACGTGCCTGTTTACCTGCACCCCCGGGAACCTCTGCCCAGTCAGCGAAGAAGCATTGATGGCTATCCGGAGTTGATTGGATCGGCTTGGGCGTTCACATATGAGACCGCGAGTCATGCATTGCGGCTCATTCTGAGTGGTCTCTTTGACGAATTTTCCGGGGTGCAGGTGATCCTGGGGCACCTGGGCGAGGGCTTGCCCTTCGTTCTTCCGCGCATGCAGCACCGTTTGGACGAACAGCGTGATGGCCAACGAGGAAATCGAGCAAAGCGCAGGGTAAGCGCGTACTTCGCGCAGAATTTCTGGCTAACAACGAGCGGACATTTCCACACCAGTCAGTTCCTGGAAGCGATGGAGCAGATTGGGCAGGAACGCATGCTGTTCTCGGTTGACTACCCATACGAGCAGATGGATGCGGCGGCGCGCTGGTTCGACGAGCTGCAGATCCCGCGCGATCTGAAGCAGCAGGTCGGTCGTGAGAACGCCCGCAAGCTGCTTCAACTCGATCTGGCACCAGCGGGGAATGCCATGGCTGCCGGCTTCGCATCCTGATCGCAAAGCACGACACTGCGGGCTGCCTGCCCGCCAACAACCGGAGAGGACATCCATGAAGGCCAGTGTTATTCAAGCATACGGCGGACCTGAGGTCATGCAGTACGAAGACTTCCCCGATCCAGTGCCCGCGAAGGGCGAGGTGCGCGTGCGGGTCGCCGCGGCAAGCATCAACCCGGTTGACCTAATGCAGCGTGCCGGGGCAACAGCGGCCTACTTCCCGATCACCTTTCCGGGTGTGATCGGCTGGGACATGTCAGGCACTGTGGAGGCGCTTGGACCGGACGTGACCGACTTCAAAATTGGCGACCGTGTGCTTGCGTGGGCGTTCCACACCTTTGCCGCGCTTTGTACTGTGAATACGGCGTTGCTGGCGCGTGTGCCGGAGGAGGTTGACCTGGAGGAAGCGGCGGCGCTGCCACTTGCGGGGACAACCGGCAGTCAGCTGATCTCGGTCGCAAGTGGTTTGCAGCCTGGCCAGTCGGTGCTGATCTCCGGTGCGAACGGGGCTGTGGGCCGGTCAGCCGTCTTCACCGCAAAGCAGATGGGCGCGCACGTTGTTGCAGGTGTGACCTCGCGACAGCTCGAAGCGGCGAGGGATACGGGTGCCGATGAGGTAGTTGCGCTGGATGTTATTGAAGCGTTCAACGCACTGCCGGTGTTCGATGTTATTGCAAACTGTGTTCGCGGGGAGACGGCGGCCCGCCTGATGGCCAAGGTGAAAGCAGGCGGTGTCTTTGCCACGGTGACGGGCGAGCCGGCAGACGCGGTGAACTTTCCCGCGGTTCGCGTGGCCAACTTTGTTTCCAAGCAGAATGCCGGCACGCTTGACTACGTTGTGGAAGGTGTTCGCTCCGGCAGATTGCGCATACCTATCGATCGCAAGGTTCCGCTGAGCAAGGCGGCGGACGCGATGACGGCGGTTGCTGGCGGCGGCATCGGCAAGGTGCTGCTCGTTCCCTGATGCTGAGACACATCACAAGGAGACATCATGACGACACATGCAGGAATCAACACCTCGGCGAAGCCAAGCGGATCGGGCTGTCTTGAATGCCTGGCGAGCGATGGTTGGTGGCTGCACCTGCGGCGTTGCGCAGAGTGCGGCCACATCGGCTGCTGCGACAGTTCACCCAGCCAGCACGGGTCGCGGCACGCGGCAGAGACGGGACATCCTGTCGGCACGAGCTTCGAGCCAGGCGAGCACTGGTTTTGGAACTACCAGACGCAGCAGATGGTGGCCGGCGCCGAGCTCGCGCCGCCGCACGCACATCCAGCGAGCCAGCCCACACCAGGGCCCGCTGGCAGAGTTCCGCACGACTGGAAGTCGAAGCTGCGCTGAAGCAAACAGATGGTGCGTAATGAGGTGTCACATGGACTTGTTTTTACCGGGTGATCGAGTCGAGATCACCTTTAAGGATGATCCGACTCGGCCCGTTGTAGCGACTATCTGCGCAGCGCTGTCCGACCAGCAGGAGGGCCTTAGTCCCGAGATCGAGGACTACGTTGCTTGCTGGCTTGAGGTCTCCTTCGCTTCGTGCCAGGATGCGCAGGGGCATCGCAGCATCTCGTTCGGCACCGACTACCGCTACAGCATGGATGGCCGGGAGCTTTCGCTCCGCAAGCTAGAGCAATCCTGAGGAGACAAGCATGACAGGCATCACCGCAGCACCATCCCAGTCGAATCCCGTGTTGGATTCAGCCGCTCTCGAGCGCATCAAGAGGTATGGCTCGTCCTCCCTGGTCTCCGCAGACGCCGTTGTTGTGCAGCAGGGTGAGGCCATGGAGCGCTTCCTTGTAGTTGTGGAAGGCGAGCTCGCCGTGGAGCAGAGAAGCCGAAGCGGCACCACGCATGTGCTCACGCACAGTTCAGGCCAGTTCTTTGGAGACGTGCATTCGCTTTCGGGGAGGCCAAGTCTCGTCTCCGGGCGCATGCTGACCGATGGGCAGCTTGTGACCATAAACCGGGCAAACCTCCAGAGCCTCATGCAGGCCGATAGCGAGCTCGGCGAGCTGTTGATGCGAGCATTCATCCTCCGCCGCGTCGACCTCCTCGCCACGTCGAATGGAGACACGCTTGTGCTGGGTTCGAACAACTCGAGTGGAACACTGCGCATTCGCGACTTCCTGCTGCGGAACGGACACCCTTTCTCCTTTATTGATCTCGACAAGGATGAGGGCGTGCAGGCCCTGCTGGATGAGTTCCAGGTGTGTACTCAGGACGTCCCGGTGGTCATCAGCAACGGACGTGACGTCCTCAAGAATCCCAGCAATGAACAGGTCGCCATATCACTGGGGTTCAACAGCCATGTCGACACCGAGGAGATGCGGGATGTCACGATCATCGGTGCGGGCCCGGCCGGGTTGTCGGCAGCTGTGTATGCGGCGTCGGAGGGTCTCAACGCCCTTGTGCTCGAGACGAAAGCGCCGGGCGGCCAGGCTGGTTCCAGCTCTCGTATCGAAAACTATCTCGGATTCCCCAACGGCATCTCCGGCCCGGAGTTAGCGAGACGAGCGTTTGACCAGGCTGAGAAATTTGGCGCCGAGCTTCTGATTGCTCAGTCCGCCGTGCGGTTGACTTGCGGCAATCGGCCGCTCCAACTGAACACGACAGGCGGGTCGACTCTGCGCACAAAGACGATCGTCATCGCCTCCGGTGCACAGTACCGAAAGATCCCGTTGGCTGACCTGCCAAAGTACGAGGGCGTCGGCGTCTACTACGGAGCTTCGAGCATAGAAGCGCAGATGTGCGCGGATTCGGAGGTCGTTGTCGTCGGTGGCGGTAACTCAGCCGGGCAAGCGGCTGTCTTCCTCGCCGCTCATGCACGTCACGTCCACATCCTGATCCGGGGCGCTCACCTCGCGGACACGATGTCGAAGTACCTGATTCGTCGCATTGAGGAAAGCCCGTCCATCACGCTGCATCCCCACACCGAAGTAGTCGGCCTTTGTGGAGACACCCATCTGGAGCGGCAGACCTGGAAGAACAACCAAACACAGCGTACAGAAGAGCGAGACCTGCGCCACCTCTACCTGATGACAGGCGCCAGCCCCAACACCGCGTGGCTTCAGGGCTGTGTGGCACTCGATGAAAAGGGGTTCGTGGTAACCGGTGCCGATCTTACACAGGAGCAGCTTGAGCGGCACAGCTGGCCACTCGCTCGCAAACCCTACCTGCTTGAGACCAGCGTTCCTGGCGTGTTTGCTGTCGGGGACGTGCGCGCCAACAGTGTGAAGCGCGTTGCTTCCGGCGTTGGTGAGGGCTCGCTTGCGATCAGCTTTGTTCATCAGGTGTTGGCGGAGTAATCAGAGCCTGCCGGCTGCGAGGCAAGAAAGGTACGACCATGACGAAGTGTTCCGTCTCCACCGTTCCGGAGCTGCTCGCGGCAGTTGCGGACCCACACATACAGCAGATTGTCGTGACCGCCACTCTGACCGACGTTCCATCGTTTCGGCTGGCTCCCTCTCAGGAACTCTACGGATCGCGCGACGGCGAGGTGGCCCTCCATTTTGTACGGAACCGAGATGGGGTCTGCCTCAGTACGGACAACATTGTGCGAGGCCTGGGCCTGTGCGCGTCCGTCACCAGCCGAGCTGTACTGAACGACTCTGCGGTGGAGGCAATGGGTCACGTCACCCTTGCAGATCTCCACGTGATCGGGCAGGTGCAGTTGCTGGCTCGCGATCGGGTCACAAGCGGGCACATCGAAGTGGATGGACTACATATCGTTGCTGCGGACACCCGCACAGACGTAAATCGACCCAGCGCCTATGGCGTATCCGTGCTGCAGGCCGCGTTCACGCTGTGGAATCAGCAGACGTCGGACGCAGTCACACTGACCGCGGCTCTGCGCAACCTCTCCGTCGGTCGCGCAGGGGCTCCGGTGATGGGAAGTGGGATCCTCGTGTGCGGTGCGGGAGAATCCGGAGGACGGGTCCAGGTGGAGACATTAACTACGGGTTCGATCCACAGCAACGGAGGCATCGCGCCCGGAACAGCAGACCTGATCAGCGGCGGCGTCTTTGTGGCGTATGGCTGCATGATTGATCTGGTCCACACCCTGGCCCCGGTGACCACCTACGGACCGAACGACATGGCGTTGGATAATTGGGGTCGCGTTGAGCGCTGGATTTCTGCTGCCAAGATCACTACGCATGGTGACAGCGGCATCGGCTTTGTGAACTTCGGCGAGCTTGGTCTGCTGCGGGTTGAAGCGCCAATAGAGACGTTCGGCCAGGGTGCGCGAGGCTTCAACGTGTACACAGGCACAGTCTCCCAGGCCGAGTTCGACCGCATCGTCACGCACGGCGATGGGGCTGTGGGCGTGCAGGTCGCTCAACCTGTGGGCACACTCACCTTTTTGCGCGGGATCGAAACTTTCGGCGCAACCGGACCCTCGCTGGTGAAGGGCGTGGTTCAACAGCTTTCCGCTACCGCGCTCAGTATCAGGGCGGGTGGAGAGGTACAGAAGCTGACGATCCGTGGCGGACTGAAGACGAACGCGCACGGCGTTCCGCCGCTGGAGCAGCTTGGCATAATCAGAGAACTTCATATCGAAGACGGCTTCACGCAGAGTTCTTCGAACTAGCGTAGGCCGTCGAACGAAACTCCAACTACAGAGCAGGAGACCCATGAGCCACGAAGCGCTTACCGTGGAAGACCGCTACGTCATATTCGAGCAACTTAACTTGCACCAGCGCCGTATTGATACACCCTGGGGAGCAGAGCAGGCGGCACAGTATCAAAGCCTGTATTGGCCTGAAGGTCGCTTCGTGCTGAACGACCTTCGACACACAGTCTTTGCTGGTCCTGAAGGCTTGAAGCAGATGTTCGACTATGCCCACAGCGTCTTCCCTCTCGACAAGTGGTTTCACACCATGGGACCTTACGAGATCAGCGGCGACGCGGCACGTGCAACCGTCAACTGGCGATGGATTGTGAACTGGAAGGACGAGCATGTGGGAGTCGTCTCTACCGGCACCTACACCGACATCTTTGAGAAGCGTGACGGTGTTTGGCGCTGCCTGGAACGTACCTCCAACATCGATCCAAACTGGCCCGCACAACTCTTCCAGCCATGGATCGACGGCGCTGAGAAGACATTCCGCGCGTCGTGATGCAGATCGTTGTGATCGCTGACCTCTCAATAGAGGACGACATTAGGTCTCTGCTGGCATAACAGCCAATACGGTGCTGAAGCAGTTCGGTCTGGCGCGCTCAACAGCTCAGCAGTTCGTCTTTACACGGGTAAGCCGACCTTGCGGCAGGGGTGTAAGGCACGTGAACAAGAATCTGGAGGGCAAGGTCGCCCTGGTCACCGGGGGATCTCGCCAGAGATCTGGGGCCTCGCGGGATTACTGTGAACGTGGTGCGGCCGGGCCCTATCGACACGGAGATGAACCCCAGTGACTCCGAACTTGCGAAGGCACTGACACCTCAGACAGCCCTTGGTCGCTACGGTACGCCGGCAAAGGTTGCAGCCGTTGTCGTCTTTCTTGCCATCCCGGCAGCCGCCTACGTCACCGGGGCTACGCTCGATGTGGGCAGCGGCTTCAACGCGTAAAAGGCAGGCCCTCTCGGAGCAGACGTCGCCAGAGACTGTGTTTCTGCTCGCCGCTGTAGATCTCGCGTGCGGGGAAGCTGGCAACCACCCTGGTGCCCGCTCCGAGAGTGCTCTCAATGGTGAGCTTGCCACCGCGCCGCTGCGCTCGTTCCTTCATGCCTTGAATGCCCCAGTGCGAGCCATCCAAGAACGGCTCATCTGCTCGGAACCCGCTACCATTGTCGATGCACAGCAACTTGAAACTTTGCGGAGCGTACTGCAGGACGATGTCGATCTTGGTCGCGCCGGAGTGCCGGAAGGCGTTGGTAAGCGCCTCCCGTCCGAGGAAGTAGAGCTCTTCCGCGGCTGAGGATTGCAGGGGACGCGGATCGCCATCACTGGTTGCGTACAGGACCTCCTGGTCACCTGTGGAAAGCTCTTGCCCAGCCCGCCGAAGGGAAGTCAGTAGATCGATGCGGCCCGAGTGGTCTGCGTCCCGAAGGCCACTCACCCGATTTCTCCCCTCCAGCAGCAGCCTATCGGCGGACACCATTGCGCGCTCCAGCAGGTCACGGGTTGGACTGTGTTCGGGCGTTGATTTGGCGGCCACATGAAAGCTCAGCAGCAGCCCCTGCATGCCTTGCAGGAGCGTGTCATGGAGGTCGCGCGCTATTCGAATACGTTCGTCAGCTCTTTGTTCTGCTCGCTCTCGCAACGTGTTTGCAAGCAGGCGAACCCTTACCTGGAGCACCAAGGTAAAGAGCAGCAGAACAAAAATGGCGCAGAGCAGAACGAAGCACCAGGTCTGATAGAACGTCGGGCGTACACGCAGATTGAGTGCAATCGCCTCGGTCCACCTGCTATCCCCGTAGGATGCCTTCACGAGAAAACGATACCGCCCCGGTTTCAAGCTCGTGTACACGGCCTCCGTACGATGGCCGACATTCTGCCAGCCATGATCGAGCCCTTGCAGCTGATAGCTGTAGGTGACTTCTTCCGGCTTGGTCAGGTTGAGGCCGAGGTACCGAATGCGCAAAGTCGCGATGTGCGGCGGCAAGGAGGCTCCATCGGGGAAGGGCTGGCCGTCGGCGTCGTCAGATTCGATGTGCAGTGCTGGCGCCTGCACAGGCAGACTGGAAGCAGTGGGGTTGAGAGACACGATGCCGTTCAGGGTGCTGAACCACAGCGTGTCATTTGTGTCTCGGACCACGGATGAGGAGGTCAACCCGGAGAGGGATGGTCCGACGAAGTCACCCTCATGCACCTCTTCGCTCACGATGGCGTGTCCGGGATCGTCCACCGCAGCCTCGAGTTCACTTCTGGCCACGTGCACGATCCCACGTCGGCCATTCAGCCACGCATCTCCCTCGGGGGTCTGCACCATCCCTGAACTCATCTCAGCATCTTCCGGAACAGCAAAGATCAGGCGATAAAACGCACCGGACCTGTACACGGCAATGCCTTCGGAGCCCAGAGCGAAGAGTTGCCCTCGCAGTTTCTGCAAGACTGACACACTCCCCAAGACGCCGCCCTTTACCGGTACGCGCGTGACCTTCTGACCGTTGACGGCAACGACGAAGTTCTTAAGTCCGCCGAAGTACATGGTTCCGTCGTCGTCCTCAAAGCTGGCGTGCACTGGATGTCCTGCAAGATCTGGAGCAAACGGCTGCCATCTGCCATGACTTAACTGCCAGAGTCTCGATTCGGTCGAGCCTTGCTCCGCAACAATGACACGGTGATCCCTGGTCTCCAGCAGGTCAGAAAAGCCCCAGTTGTCCAGGTAGCTGCCATGGCCAGACAAAAGGGGATAGCGATGTATCTCGCTGTCCCGTACGAGTGACAGGCCGCGCGCATCCAGCATCCAGGCGCTTCCGTCTTTGCGGCAAAACAGTTTGTACGGTTCATCCTGCCCGTACACCATCCGCTGACGTTCGCCGATAACACGCATCAACATGCTGGATCCGCTACCCACCCAGAGCCCGCCGTGCGGATTGGCACAGAAGATCCAGGAGCTACCGACGAGCCCCGGAGTAAGCGGCACCAGGGCTGATGGACGGAACCGTTCCAACTGGCGTTCCCCGCCGACCCAGAGACTGCCGTCGGCATCCTCGATCATCGCATGCGAATCGTTGTCACCGAGCCCTTGGGCACTCGTGATACGGTCCGTGTGCCAGGCCTCCTGACGCCACTGATGCCGAGTCAGCGCCGGTGTGCGTACTCCGTGGGGACCGATATCGCTTTCCAGAACCCACAGAGATGCATCGTGAGAGACCAGTACCGCATTCACATCGCTGTGCACGAAGGGGAGAGTTAACGGCTGGCCTTCGGCCGAAAGGTGCCGGAGGTCAATCCCGTGTATCTCGCCGTTGTAACGCTTCGGCGCCTGCCCGACCAGCCATATGCTTCGGTCTGCTGCTTGCGCGAAGTGAATGCCGCCTTCCGCGATTGACCCTGTTGACGTGAACTGAGTCTGCCCAGTTGCTCGCCGGTACAGATGATCATCCACAACAGCCCAGAGGGCATCGCTCGAATCGATATAGATGCCCGAGATCAGGGATGGGTGCGCCACCGGAGTTGGCGCCAGATGCCAAACGTGATCCTGCGTACAGAAGGCCAGGAAGCGATCGTTGACGACGGCCCAAATGCGACCTTGCGCATCCTGCTGCAAGCTGTCGAATCGTGCGTGCTGCCCCTCGAACAGGCCCACATCCTCGCTCGCCTTGTTGCGAACCAAGACGGCTCCCTCACCTTGTCCGATGACCCATAAGCCACCATCGCGGGCGACAAACAAGGACTGCACCTTACGTGATAAGACCGATCCAGCGGCCGTCTTCGGCAGGGGAAAGGGCGTGAACGAGAAACCGTCGTAGGAGTAGAGACCTGCGACCGTTCCGATCCAGAGACGTCCGTCCGGTTTCTGAGCAAGAGCGCTGATGCCCTGCGGAGCGCCGTTACGACCAGTCCAGGTGGTATGGACCATCTGCCGGATGGTCTCAGGTACAAACTGCTGTGCCGCAGCGCAGAGCGCCGAGAGCAGATAGAGGATGACACATCCCGCGATGACACGACGCAGATCCAATTGCTGAGATTCGGAGCGGACTTGCGGAGGCTCTTCGCGGCTCGCCGTGCAACTAATTCGCATGTACCCGATGAGCCCCTCAACTCCCTGACGACTGCCCCTGTTCTGACACAAGCCAGCTACCGATCTCGCAGCAGTATCTACGATGGTCCCAGCTGTGGCCTCGGAGGCGCAACTCGTCGCCGGCACAAGGGCCGAAACTACAACTATAAGCACCCGGAGAGCGCCACGTCAGGGTGACAGCTCAGCTCATCGCTAGCATCTTCCTGCTCCGGTCGAAGCCTCTCGCTACGCATGAAGGGCAGCATGAGACGTAGTGAATGGTCGAGGACGCCTCGCTCGAGCTCTTCGACGATCATTGCGACCAGAGCATTGAGCGATCATCACGACCAGAGCATGACGCCCACATTCCTGAAAGCCGATGCCCTTTGTTGCTCGGGCGGAGATCGGAGACGAGCCTCGTGAGCATCTCGGGAGGAGCGTTGCCGGCTTGCTACTGTTCCTGTAAAGAAAGGGCCATAGTCGCTATCCTCTCCATAACAATTCTCCATAGCGAAGGGTGCAGCAACGGCTAGGGCGAGCTTAGTCCGGCTCACTGTTGCGTTTTGGTTTCGCTTGCTGTAACAAGAGAGTCGACACCGTAAACAACTGACAGCCACACCGAGGAGTGCTTCGCGCTCCTTGCCCCGCCACTCTGCTTTGGAGGACGCCGATGAGACGTTTTTCTGCCTATACTGCTGCTTCTCTCGTACTGGCCGCCGTGGCCCCGGCCCTTGCCCAGAATGCGACGACATCACTGCGCGGAGTTGTTCGCGACCAGAGTGGTGCCGTGATCGCGGGGGCTTCCGTGACGCTGAACAACAAATCCAGCGGACAGTCGCTGACGACCACGTCAAAGGGAGGCGGCGAATACCAGCTGCAGCAGATTCCACCAGCTACGTATGAGATCGTGGTGACTTCCTCGGGCTTTGGAAGCCAAACCAAGCGGGCGGAGCTGCTGGTCAACCAACCTGCGACTCTTGATTTTTCGCTTCTGCCCCAGGGGGCGGATGTGGTGGTGAACGTCACTACCGCGGCACAAACCCTCAATACAACAGACGCCTCCATAGGCAACTCGACGACGAATGCGACGATTCAGGCTCTCCCCAGCGAGACCCGGAATATCCCCGATCTTCTGTCGCTCAACGCCGGGGTGTTCTTTATTCCCAGGCCGGCGGGCAGTGATCCCGCGCTGCAGGACAGTCGCAGTGGCGCGGTAAACGGTGGCCGCTCAGACCAGAGCAACGTGACACTGGACGGCGTAGACGACAACGATCAGGTTCGCGGTCTTGCCTTCGCTGGTGTGTTGCGCGCGACGCAGGACTCTACAGAAGAGTTTCGCGTCACGACGAGCAACGCGAACGCGGACGCCGGCCGGTCATCGGGTGCGCAGGTCAGCCTTGTAACCAAGTCGGGGACGAACAGCTTTCACGGCGCAATCTATGAGTACAACCGGCCGACGATCACCGTGGCAAACGACTTCTTCCTGAAGCAGTCGCAGCTTGCGGCAGGACTTCCAAATCGCCCGCCCAAGCTGATCCGTAATATCTTCGGCGGCGACCTGGGCGGCCCGCTAAAGAAGAACAAGCTGTTCTTCTTTGCGAACTATGAGGGTCAGCGTCAGGCAGAAAGCTCGATCCAGTCGCGAACGGTCCCTACCGCTTCGTACCAGCAGGGCAATCTGAAATACACCGACACGAGTGGCAACGTGGTGACGCTGAACCCTGCTCAAGTGACCGCCCTGGATTCCGCCAACGGTTGCGCGGTCTGCGGCACAACGGCATACCCGGCCGGTCCGGGCCCGAACCCCAACATCCTCGCGTTGCTCAAGCAGTACCCCGCAGCGAATGGCACCCAGTTAGGGGACGGCCTGAACACCGGATCATTCACGTTCTCCTCGCCCCACCCGATCACGTTGAACACGACTATCGTAAAGATCGACTGGAACCCGTCGGATAAGCATCGGCTGTTTGCCCGCGGGAATCTCCAAAAGGACACCACGGGTGGTGTGGAGCAGTTTCCCGGTCAAGGACCCTCTTCCGAGTTGACTGACAACAGTAAAGGCATGACTTTTGGGGAGACGTGGACGATCTCACCGAGCTTGGTGAATGACGTGCGGTATGGCTACGTTCGTCAAGGCTACGGTCAGAGCGGACTGGGCACGGGGGACTACGTCGATCTGCGCTTCCTCGACGATCAGTCCGCCGAAACGCGATCCACAATTGTGAGTGTTCCGGTCCACAACATCATCGACAACTTGAACTGGACCAAGGGAAACCACAACGTTCAGATTGGCGGCAACTGGCGCCTGGTTCACCAAAATCGCACCTCGGATTCCACTTCGTTTTCGAGCGCGTCGACGAACCCGTACTGGCTGGGAGGCAATCCGCCGGATCCCACTGCGTTGGGTCTGACTCCAATCAACTCCGGTTTTGGAAACTCCTATGTGATTGCTTACGCCAACCTGATCGGAACAGTGCCCAGCGTCACAAGTCTCAATAACTACCAGGTGAGCAACGCGTCCACAGGCACACTGCTGCCAGATGGCACCTCCATTGAACGGCACTTCAAGGCGAATGAATTTGAGTATTACCTCCAGGACTCGTGGAGGGCAAAGCCGAATCTGACGTTCACCTTTGGCATCCGCCACACCTTGCTACAGACACCCTACGAGACGCGCGGACAGCAGGTGGCGCCGACGATCGATACGCATAACTGGTTCATGCAACGCGAGGCAGCCGCGCTGCAGGGCCGTATCTATGAGCCCGACCTGCAGTTTGCGCCGAACGGGCCGGTGTACGGCAAACCGGGCTACTGGGCCAAGTCGAAGAACAACATCGCTCCGCGCCTGGCGGTGGTGTATTCGCCAAATACGAAGACATCGATCCGGGCAGGAGCCGGTATGTACTTTGACCACTACGGGGAAGGGCTGGTCAACACCTTCGATCAGAATGGGTCGTTCGGTCTCTCTTCTAGCCTCACCAACCAAGCCGGCACGTACGGGTACGACACCGCGCCGCGCTTTGTCGACCGGCGAACGTTCCCCTTCAGCAACGGTGGCGCTTCCCCGACCGTGCAGTTTCCTTATACGGCGCCGCAGGGTCTGTTCAACATCACCTGGGGTTTGGACAACAAGCTCAAGACGCCCTACACCGAAGCGTTTGACCTTTCTGTGCAGCGCGAGTTGCCGGGAGGCTTCACGCTTGAGACTTCGTATGTTGGCCGGTTGGGACGTCATCTGCTGCAAAGTCTGGATCTGGCTGAACCTGTGGATTTCGTAGATCCTCAGGGTGCGGGCGACTACTATTCGGCGGGCGCGCAACTCTCGAAGTTGGTGGATCAGAACGCGGGCAGCAGCAGCGCCTCCGTGCCGTCAATCCCTTACTTCGAACATCTGTTCCCTTACATGGCCGGGATCGACTACCCGGGAGAGAGTGCCACGCAGGCGATCTATACGAATGAGTGGGCGCCGTACCGTGCGAACCTGGGCGCGACCACGGCGCTGGCTGACATCGATTTCTACTGCGCGTATGGTTGCCCTGCCGGTCACGTGCCGCGCTTCTGGCAGGATCAATTTTCCTCTTTGTATGCCCTTTCGACCATTGGCATGAGCTACTACAACGCGGGGCAGATCACCCTGCGCCATCCCATGAGCCATGGTCTGCAGATGGACATCAGCTACACCTACTCCAGATCCATTGACATGGGGTCCGACGCAGAGCGCACCTCGGAGTTCGCCAACGGCGTCTCGTTCAACAGCAGCAGCATCATTAACACTTGGAAGCCGTACCTGAACCGCGCGGTCTCTGATTTTGATACCACTCACCTGCTTACGGTGAACTACGTCTACCAGCTTCCTTTCGGACGTGGCCGAGCCTTTGCCAACGGTGGATCCGGCCTGCTGAATGCGTTGATCGGTGGCTGGCAGAACACGGGTATCCTGCGCAGCACCAGCGGCCTGCCGTTCTCGCTGAATGAACCCGGATGGACGACCAACTGGCAGCAGGAAGGCTATGGGATCGTTACCGACAAGCGGGCCGCGCGGGTGCGGAGACATTTCGACGCTGCAGGCAACGTGCAGGTGTTTGATAATGCTGCCGCGATCAACAGTGGCCTGGCGACTGGCGGCCCGATTCGGCTGCCTTACCCCGGTGAAGCAGGGCAGCGTAACAACTTCCGCGGCGACGGCTACTTCTCGCTCGATAGCGGACTCAACAAGGCCTGGGCCATCGAGCATGGCACGCTTCGCTTTGCGTGGGAGGTATACAACGTGACGAATACGTTCCGCTTTGATCCGAGCCCGGTTGGCACTGCCAACACGCAACTCACGGGTGGCAGTCTGGGCCTCTATACAACGCAACTTGGGGCGCCGCGCCGAATGCAGTTTTCGCTCCGATACGACTTCTAACGGCTGAGGTCCTCGCGGACCTCAGCCCGTCGAGGCTGTCGGCACCTTCGCAACACGCAGGAAGAGAGATCGATGAAGCAGTTCTGTTGGAATGTCGTTGCATCCGTTTGCTTGCTCGCGGGTTCAGGAGCAACCGGTCAGGCACAGGCCGGCGCCGCCCTGGCCACGAGCTCTGCCGCATCCGTAACAGGCGGTCCGATCTCGCTCGATGAGTACCTCAACACCACAGCTATCAATGCGGCCGAGCTTTCGCCGGACGGCTCCGCCGCGGTGGTTGGCACAACCAGCCCTGACTGGGCGCACGATCGCTTTGAGAAACACCTTTGGGTGTGGAAGCGAGGCGGAGGGCCCCTTACGCCGCTTACCACCGGTGGCGACGACACGGGAGCGCAGTGGTCCCCAGACGGACAATACATCGCCTTCGTCTCCGACCGGCCATTGCCGGCGACGCTGAAGCCAACTGGCGAAGGAGACGAAAAGGACAAAACGGCACGTATCTGGATTCTGCCGGTCCATGGTGGCGAGGCATTTCCGCTCTACCGCGAACCGCTGAAGTTACATGCCTTCACGTGGGCCCCGCAGGGAGACACGATTTTCTTCGCTGCCGTGCAGCCACAGTCAAAAGACGCAGAAGAGGCATACAAGAAGAAGTGGAAGGATACGGTTGAATGGCGCAACAAGGATCGCGGTGACACGCTGTACTCGTCGCCAGTCGATGCGGTGATGCAAGCCGCCAGTCGAGTGAGACAGGCGCATGATGAGCCGAAGCACCCGGCAGATCAAGCAGACAACCCGGAGCAGGCCAAGGTCGTTGCGCAGAGCTCCCTGGCTATTCGTGAGATCGCTCTGTCGCATGACGGAGCCCGCATCGCGTTTGAGACGGGACCGGTGGCTGACCGCCTGGAGCGCCCTGAAGACTCTGAGGTGTTCATCGTGCCGGTCGCGGGTGGTGAGCCCAGACAACTTACGCACAACCAGGGGCTTGAGGGACGTCTGGCTTGGAACGCAGCGGGATCAACACTGTATGTCCTTGTGCGGGCAGCGGGCGGCTCCATCGAGGGCCCATACCAGGACGTGCAAGGACGGGTGTATGCCGTCGATACCGCATCCGGCGCTCTTGTCCGTCTTGGTGCGAAGTTCGATGGCTCATGGGAAGACATGACTGTGGGGCGGGACGGCAGAGTCTTCGCTGTTGGACTGAAGGGCATGGACCGCTCGGTATACCAGCTGCAGGGTGAGAGCTTCAGGTCGGTTGCGACGACACCAGGGGAGTACGGCCGCTTGAGCCTGGCAGACCGTGGTGGTGCGGTTTTGTTCACGCACTCCGCCATCGGTGAGCCAACACAGGTCTTCGTTGCCAGCGACACGAGCGCGATGTCTCGCGCCGAGGCGATCACCTCCTTCAACCCGGTCTTCGCACAGCGGGCCAGGCCGGAGTGGCAGCCCTACACGTGGAAGAGCAATGACGGAACCGCCGTGGAAGGTGTGCTGGTCTACCCTCCGGGGAAGAAGGGCGCGCAGCACCTGCACATGCTGACGTTGATTCACGGCGGCCCCGCAGATGCCGACGGGAACCGCTTTGGCGCAAACTGGTACGACTGGGCCGGGATGGCGGCATCGCAGGGCTGGCTGGTGTTTCGCCCCAACTACCGCGGGTCCACGGGATACGGAGATGCGTTTCAGCTGGGCATTCGACCGCATCTTGTCAGCCTTCCGGGACAAGACATCCTGAGCGGTGTGGATGCTCTGGTGAAGCAAGGTATCGCTGATCCGGATCACCTCGCCATCGGCGGCTACAGCTACGGCGGCTACATGACGAACTGGATCCTGACCCAAACCACTCGCTTCAAGGCGGCCATGAGCGGCGCAGGTGCCGTGGAGCACGCGGCAAACTGGGGCTTCGATGACCTGACCTTTGACGATGCATGGTACCTTTCGGGCGCACCGTGGGAGAAGCCGGATCTCTACACCAGTGAGGCCGCGCTCTTCAACCTGGACAAGGTGAAGACGCCGACGCATCTGGTAGGTGGCGATTCAGACAATCGCGTCAGCTTCTTCGAGCAGATCGTCTTTGAGCGGGCGCTGGAACGACTGAAGGTGCCGCACGCGCTGCTCGAGTTTCCTGGTGAGAATCACCCACTCGGGAATAACCCGTGGCATGGCTACATCACACTGCGCGAAGAGTTGAAATGGATGGATCAGTATGCGGGAAACTGAACTCAAAGGTTGGTGTGACACTAGCTGGCAGATTTGCAAAGCTGCAGTCGCTGCCCTTACGTTAGCTGCGACGTGCCTGACGAGGTCTGTGGCGCAATCTGCACCGATGCCGAAGGCAAGCGTCGTCGATGCTGCGCAGTACGTAAAGACCGGGAAGCTGTTTGACAGCCGTACCGGCCGCTACGTGGATGGGGCGATACTGGTGTTGGAGGGCGCCCGCATTCGAAGCGTCGAAGCAGCAGGTTACGCCATTCCAAACGGGGCAAAGGTGATTGACCTTACAGGGAGCTACGTTCTGCCTGGCCTGATCGATTGCCACACCCACCTGACCGCACGCGCCGACAAGTACGACGAGATCAACGCCTTCCGGGAAACGCCCTTCACAGCGGCGATCAACGGCGTGATCAATGCCAAGAAGACTTTGGACGCAGGCTTCACTACGGTGCGTGACGTAGGCTCACCCCCATTTGCCGCGGTCGATCTGCGAAACAGTATCGACGAGGGGTTTATGCCGGGGCCTCGCATCGTAGCGTCGGGACCCGCTATCTCGATCACGGGAGGGCATGGGGATCTGAACAACTTCTCGCCCGAGGTCAGACCCATGATCTATCCGGCTGACCGCGACTTTCAAATAGCAGATGGTGAGCAACAGGTGCAACAAACCGTTCGTGCACAGGTGAAGTACAACGTAGACGTCATTAAAATCCTGGCCAGTGGCGGCGTGCTGAGCAAGGGAGACCAGCCGGGAGCGCCGCAGTACACGCTGGCCGAACTGAAGATGGCGGCCGACACAGCGCACCAGGCCGGTCGCAAGATCGCGGCACATGCCCACGGCGCGCTTAGCATCAAGTGGTCCATCCTTGCGGGCATTGACTCCATCGAGCACGCCTCGCTTGCCGACGACGAAGACCTTCGACTCGCCAAGGAGCACGGCACCTACTTCGTGATGGACATCTACGACGACGACTACATTCTGCGGGAGGCGCCAAAGTTCGGCCTCCCCGAAGAACAGATCAACAAGGAAAGACAGGTTGGCCAGAAGCAGCGTGAGACCTTTCGCCGTGCCTGGCGTGCGGGTGTGAAGATGGCGTTCGGCACGGATGAAGGCGTGTACCCCCACGGCGACAACGCCAAGCAGTTTCACTACATGGTCATGTATGGAATGACGCCGGCCGAAGCCCTTCAGGCTGCTACCATCAACGCCGCCGACCTGATTGGTCGGTCAAAGGATGTAGGGGAGTTGAGCGCCGGGCATTATGCCGATCTGATTGCGCTAAAATCCGATCCGCTGGAACATATAGAGGCTCTTGAACAGGTGCCCTTTGTGATGAAGGGTGGGGCTATCGAGAAGGACCTACGGTAACCTCATCTGTCACATGGCCGCGAACTCTCGGCACGTATGAGCGCGGGGTCTCCAGAGCCAGATCTGACACCTGTCTTGTCCGTGGCCTCCGCCTGTGTCTTCCGGATGTAACCAGTTTGCTTAGTGCACTTCGTCCATCGGAGCCGTCCTTTCTGTTCTGATCGCAACCGGCTCCCTTGGCGCTCGTCAGGTCTTAGGTCGGCGATCTGTGGACTCGGTAAGCCGGTCTGCAGTCCCCGGCCGCAGCGCTCCGTACCTGTTGGGCTTGCGACACCAATTGATTTAACGTGTTGCACTCCGAGTCGGGCATCGAGGTTAACTCTCACTGCCTTCGGTCTGTACAGCTCAGTGTTGCAATCGCCCGCAGTTGCGACCAGGCAAGCTGAATGGGCCCCGATTGCCTTGGGGTCGCTCTCCTCCAAGAGGACGCCAAGGTACTCTCAAAGAGCGCGGGCCTACTTGGCTTCAGGAAATGTGTGCAGCTGCGGACCTATGGTGTTGGAGTAGTTGTATTCGTTGTGCCGGTCGGCGTCGATAGTCCAGAACATGGCCCCGCGCATGGCCGCATAGCCTCCGCGTCGGATCAGCTTGTACTTGGTTCCGGCTGGAGCCTTGCCAGTGATGATGTAGTTCATCGCATCCGCGACGACCTGCGGCGTGGTGTCTGACGTCAGAAAGCCGACCGCGATTCTGCTGGCAGAGACCGGCGGGAAGATGTGCCTGTGATCTCGCCCCACCGCGAAGCCACGCAGCATCAACTCCGTCATGGCGGCGTGGTAGTCCAAGCTTCCAGCCTGGTAAATGTTTCCGTCGAGACCCTGAAGCGGTGGTGTGTTGTAGTCCTGTGTATCGGAAAAGGTGAGGATGTCGCCAAGACCGTAGATCAGCGGCAGGTAGGAGCCGAACTGGCCGCCGTAGCTGGGAAAGCCACCGGGTGTCTGGGTGCCCTCAGGTACGAGCGAGATCATGAAGTTCGGGCCGAAGTGATCATGGAGCGTGTGCAGCGCGGCAATCAGGTTTACCGTCCCACTCGAAGTGGGACGACGGAAGTCAGAATCTCCGGGCTCGGTGACGATAGAAGGCGCTTCAAAGTCGATGTCGACACCATCGAAGCCGTACTGTTCGACGATCTGGGTAACTGTGTCGATGAACTTCTGTCTGGCCTCGGGTGTGCGGACCTGGAAGTTCTGCCCGCCACCCCCGAGCGAGATCATCACCTTCTTGCCCCTGCTGTGTAGCTCGTCGATCTCCTGCTTGAACTCCTCGGGCTGGTACTGGAACGGCACGCGAAAGACCATCTCGGCCTCGCCGCTCCTGACCGGTACCGCGAAAGCCACGATGACGACGTCCCACTGCGGCGACACGTCGCGTAAGCGGAAGCGGTTCGCTCCAGTCCCACCGCTGTTCCAGTAGCCGATGAGTTGGTGTCCGTGCGTGCCGTTGAAGGGGACGGGCGGCGTGGAAGGCGGCGGTGTGCCGGCGCGCCCGAAGCTGTTGTCTCCCCGGGCGGGGCAGGGCTTCATCGGCTCGGCGAGTGCAGCTGCGTCGGGAAATGAGAGTTTGCCGCGCCAGCTCTCGACGTCGGTGGTGCCGGTGTACCACGGGAAGACGGGGGCGTTCTGCAGGTGATACACGCCGGCAAGGAACGCGGGTGAGGCAGGGAAGTTGTTCTTGGGATTGATGTCGGTTGGCAGCAGCATGAAGTACTGCGAGCCGGCTCCCTTGCCAGCGCAGCGAAAATCCGAGGGGGGAGTGTTGGCCGGCCGCGTCCACCCAGTACCAAAGCTGTTGCCCGGTGTAGCATCGCGGCCTTTCACGAGAGGATCGTTGCCGGGGTTCATGACGAACTCCGCGAGCTGCTCTGTGAGCGGCTGAATATCCTTGTCCATGGCAACAGTGGAAAGATCCAGGTAGGAGGCAAGGAGAAAGGGCTGCTTTGTCGCTCCGTCCGTTCCGTTGGTTCCCCAGGAGCAGCACTCCGTGGCGTCGCTGTCAGCGTAGTACGTCACATTGTGCGTCACAAAAATCACCAGATGATCGGGCGAAAGCATTCGGGCAGGGATGGCTTCGAAGATCTTCTTTTGCAGCCAGTCCACGTCGACCACTGCCATAGTGCGACTCGCTCGTCTGTCGCTCAGGGTGTAGCCGTAGCCAATCGGAATGTGGATGGTCAACACGGGTGAGACGGTCGGCTTCCCCAAGAGAGTGTGCCAGGTAGACAGCGTGTTGGCAGACTCTGCCGTCTTGTAGAAGGAAGCGCGGAGAAGCGCATCCGCGTATTGCGTGGTGCCCTCGTCGAACTTGTAGTCCGTGAAGATGGGCGAGCGCACAATCTTTCGGACGTCCAGAACCGGGCTGAGGGTGACCCCTTTGGTGGCCTCGAACGTCAGCGAGACCGGAACCAGGGTGACCGGGATGTGCGCCGTGCCGCCCTTCGCAGGGTCATTCCCAAGAACCGTATAGGCCGCGTCACCACTTCGGTGCGTGAAGTTGGGCAGCGCTCCTTGCGCGAGCAGCGCGGCGGGAAAAAGGCCGAGGAAAGCAAGGAACAACGAGCGAACGATCGACCTCAAGGGGCTGCCTCCGAAAGCTTCTAGGTAGAGGCGATCTTCAAGCAAGTGCGGTCGACGTGCAAGCGGAACGCGACGAAATCGTCCGACGGCATAAATTAACGCGTCGTGACCTTAGGGCAACGTTGCCGACGAAAGATGGAGGTCGACACCCTTCAGCCACACATCCCGGATGGATCGTCGGAACGCATGCAGATCCTGCCGCGGATCTTCTTCGAGGACGACAAGGTTCGCATAGTAGCCGGGCGCTACCTTGCCAACCTGGTGAAGCCCATAGGTTTCTTCAAAGTTTGTGGTCGCGGCCGCAAGCGCTTCGTCGTTGCTGAGACCAACGACGTTGACGAGCGTCTCTAGATCGTCAAGCAAAGAAACGCCCGGCAGAGTTCCAAAACGCGGCGCTGCACTTGCCGCGAGGTAGCGCGGATGGTTCTGAGCGTTCACACGCTCGAGCTTGTAAAGAGCCTCGGCCCATCCTTGGGTGGCATAGTTGTTGAAGGCCGCTTCGCTCATCCTGGTCATCGGAATGCCGCAGACGTTGTTCGTATCGTAGTAGTTGCGAAAGGCCGTGAAGCTGGAGAAGTTGTGAAACGAGTAGAGGCCGAGTGCGGGGATGAGAGTAAACCTCGACGACAGATAAGAGGAGTAGGCGGTGACCTCCGCAGCTCCAGTATTTATCTGGATGTATGAGTTCAGAAGAGGAGCCGCGTTCGTCTGAAGGTCGGGCAGCGCGCGTACAGAGTCCGGAGCAAGAGGGTCAAAGTACCACTCTGTGTGGAGGAGGGCCTGAACGCCGATCGCGTTGTGATAATCCGCATTCGCCAATTCCGCAGTCACTTTCGTGTCCGGTCGACCGTTAAGTCGCCCCAACAGGTAGTGCATCTGCTCGTTGCTCATGTCCTTGTTAAAGTCCAAGAAGCGCACACCATCACTGTTTGTAAGTGCAGCGTCGACTTGTTGATCCAGTTGCTCGTGAGTTGAGCTGATGCCATAGCGCCGGCTTCGTATAAGGGCCATCGGATAAACCAACGGGGAAGGGTTCAGATCAAGGTTCACCGGCTCGCGATCCAGGCCAGCGGTTCCGACAACGGAGGTGATGCCATAGCGGAGCGCCTGATTGGCTTCACACTGTGTCGCCATCTCCGAGAGAGAATCAGTCATCCCGGCCATCACATAACTACCGTGTAGGTCGATGACCTGCTCACCGCGGGGATAGGTGGCCTCTGTGTAGATCGCAGAGATGTGCTCGCCGGTGATCTCAATGGCGGCGTTCAACAATGCAGGCTCACCGGGTCGGATCAAGGTAGCGCCCACAAGCACTTGCGCGTTTCCCTGGAACCCCGTGTGGCAGGAGGTGAGACTCACCGCGAATGCAAGGAGTAAAGCCGATCGAAGGGTCAGCGTCAGTCGTGACAAGTGGTTATTCCTCTGCCTCAGGTGCGAGCAGGAAGACGTACTTGCGATCGCCCGCGACGATGGAGAGCGAGACCTCACTGCTGGAGGGGATCGGCGCGAAGTAGACCATGCCCGCAGTGGATCCACCCGGATCGAGAGTCGAGGAACGAAGGTAGCTCTCCTCCATCTTGGAGCAGTCCTGCGCAAGGAACTGCTTTCGATCTGCTATGCGCGCCCTGGCTGCGGCCCGTGCGTCCTCATCCGGAACCGTGATCTCTGTCACCTTGACGTCGGTCTTTCCAGTAGCGGGGACGATACTTGTAGTTGGGTCTACATCCTTGCTGTTTCGGGTGACAACCGTCTCCTTCTTTGTCGCAAGAGGTCCCATGTCGAAGAAGTTGCCCCAGGTGGAATCCCGATGGCGTTCTGTCTTCAACACAGCAGGGAGGCTAAGGGCGCTGTACATCTTGTCACCCTGCGCTGCTGTGAGTTGAAAGCTCGCCGGAACGACGTCGATTGCGGCGGGTGAACTGTTCAGAATGGTGACACTTGCACGCGTGAACCGCTTTTGCCTGACCAGATCAGTCGAGACCGAAACCTCGTGATCCTTGAGGGTCAGAACACGTCTGCCCTGGACGTAACGAGCAGAGCAATTTACGCCAAGCGCGCAGACAAGTACCGTCGGCGTTGGAAGGCTGACTTCCTGGGCCAATGCAGTGGATGACAAAACGAGAACGGCACAACGAAGAAGTCCGGAAATCATGGTGGCCTCAGTAGGTGACAACGACTCAGGATGACCCGTCCGCAGGTGAGGCTGCATCAGACCACCACGCCTGCCTCGTTCTAGCTCCATGGCGAGTCCAAGGCTGCGACGCCAACGTGAACACGGTGTCAGTCCGAAACAACGCCCCCGTATCTCCAAGCGTTCCCTGATGCCTTCTTTGTGGCTGAGATCGTCGTTCGGCAGACTCGACCAACGTAGGGCATCAAGGCCTCCAGCCCAATACCACCGAAGCACCAGTGCTACTCTGCCCTCTCGCAGGCTCGAGGGTCGGCCTGCCGGCAGTACAGACGCGTGCGAGTGCCACCCTGCCGCTGCTTACATGAGCTCTATCTCGTCCCACTGCCTCGCACTACGCCCTCTCTCTCTCTCGGTCAGGGTGCGCGAGCGTGCCCAGCCCGTGGGAAGCATAGGCTCCGCTTCGTCACATGAAGCTCTCTGGACATCTCCAGCTGCAATAGACTATTTGTCTTGCATGAAGGCACTCGTCTTAGATCAAGCACGTGAGCTGTTCTACCGCGACGTGCCCGTTCCAGAGATTGCCGCCACCGACGTGCTCATCCAGGTAAAGGCGTGTGGTATCTGCGGCAGCGATGTGCATGGTTACGACGGCAGCACGGGCCGACGCATCCCGCCACTCGTCATGGGCCACGAGGCGTCCGGTGTCGTGCACAGCGTTGGCACCGCCGTAAAGCTGTTCCGTCCGGGTGACCGCGTCACCTTCGATTCCACGGTCTCGTGTGGTGCGTGCCACTTCTGTGTTGCGGGCGAGATCAACCTCTGCGAAGAGCGGCAGGTACTAGGCGTCTCATGCGGGGACTATCGCAGGAACGGAGCCTTTGCCGAGTTTGTTTCTGTTCCACAACACATCGTGTACAAACTGCCGGACGACTTTGCCTTCGAAAAGGCGGCCTTGATAGAAGCGGTTTCGATTGCGGTCCATGCGGCGAAGCTTACCGGCATACGGCCCGGAAGCTCAGCGGTGGTGGTTGGGGTCGGCATGATCGGGCTGCTTGTCGTGCAGGCGTTCCGTGTCTTTGGTTGCACACGTGTGGTGGCGGTGGACCTTGAGCAACAGCGGCTCATGCTTGCGAAGTCACTCGGCGCGGATGAGGGCTTGCTCGCGACCGATCCGGCGCTTCAGCAGCAGCTGCGCGCCATTGTTGGGCAACGTGGCGCAGACATCGCCGTGGAGGTTGTCGGCGGGCAACAGTCGATGCTGACTGCCATCGACGCTGTGCGCCGTGGAGGGACCGTTACCGTGATCGGCAACCTTGCCCCCCGGATTGAGATCCCGTTGCAGAGTATTGTCACGCGGCAGTTGCGGTTGCTGGGTTCTTGCGCATCTGCTGGCGAGTATCCCGAGTGCATTGATCTAATGCGTTCCGGGGAGATCAAAGTGGAACCTCTGCTGTCCGCTGTTGCGCCGTTGAGCGAGGGCCCCGCTTGGTTCCGTCGGCTATATGACCGCGAACCCGGACTGATGAAAGTTGTGCTGCAACCTTGAAAGGACAGAGATGGATCCTCTCTTCAATCTAACGGGCAAAGTTGCACTGATAACGGGTGCAAGCCGCGGCCTGGGGCAATACATGGGGCGGGCTCTGGCTCGAGCGGGTGCAGATCTGGTCATCACAAGTCGTCACTCTGAGGACCTCCGAACCTTCCAGACTGAAATCAAAGCTCTGGGACGCAGGGCCATAGCGGTGGATCTGGATGTGCGTGATCGCGAGAGCGTACAAACTCTGGCTCAACGCGTCGCGGACCACAGCCCAAAGGTCGACATCCTCATCAACAACGCAGGTTGCAATGTGCGGAAACCCGCGCTGGACATGACGTGGGACGACTGGAACACGGTGCTTGACACCAACCTGCGCGGGTCATTCTTTGTGGCGCAGCAGATAGGGGCGGGTATGGTGCAGAGGGGTTACGGACGCATCGTGAACATCGGCTCCGTGACGAGCGTCTTCGGTTATGCCGGCATCGCGCCCTACTGCGCGAGCCGCGGGGGCATCAAGCAATTGACCATGAGTCTCGCTGATGAGTGGGGTCCACATGGCGTCACCGTAAACTGCTTGGCTCCCGGATGGTTTCGGACAAAGCAGAACGCTGTGTTGTACGACAACGACCGGTGGGTGGACTACCTGCGCGATCGCATTCCGCTCAAGAGACCCGGGCTTCCAAACGATCTCGATGGCGCCGTGGTCTTCCTTGCTTCCGACGCAAGCGGCTACATCACCGGTCAAACGCTCCTTGTGGATGGGGGGATCACCACGGGGTCCACTCGCGCCACAGCCTGAACCCTTTGGAGTAACGTCGGAAGGCAGCGGGTCATCGCCGTCATTCGCGTCGCATGTTCTTTCTGAGGACCGACGCCGAACCGTGTTGGTTGGCAAAGCGCAATCCCCCGCACCTAACGACCAGCATGCAGAAAGGCGAGCCTCTTCCGTCCAGGGTTACACTGCAGCCACATATGAGCAGGCGAAGAAGATACAGGAACCTCTTTCTAGCGATCGGACTAGCTGCTAGTCCAACTATGCCAGCCCATGCCCAGGCGCCCCCGCAGCGACCGCGCCTCGCACCACCTATGGGGTGGAATCCCTGGAACGCCTTCCGTACAGAGGTGACCGAGGCCAAGATCATCGCGGTGGCGCAAGCCATGCGCCACAACGGGCTGGCAAAGGCGGGCTACCGTTATGTAGACATCGACGATGGCTGGTGGTTGAAGCGGAATGCGCAGCAAGAGATCGTAGTGCGAACCAGCATGTTTCCAAGCGCCGTAATGCCTGATGGTAAGACCAGCTTGCGGCCTTTTGTGGACAACCTGCACGCGATGGGTTTTCTGGCCGGGCTATATACGGATATCGGCCGCAATGCGTGTTCCCAGGCTTGGGATAGCCAGAGTCCGAACCTGCCGGTGGGTACGGTTGCCGAGCGAGAGGTTGGCTCCATGGACCACCAGGCAGCAGATATGCGGTTGATCTTCGGGCGATGGGGGTTTGACCTTCTGAAGGTGGATGCCTGCGGTCTGGCAGACTTCGGTCCCGACAAGGCTGCTGTGCGGAACGGCACGCACCGAGCTTTTGATCCGCTGATCGTGCGCGGGCAAACCACGGCAGCGCAGACCGCGGCGGTAAAGGCGCTATATACAAGCCTGCTGCGGCAGATCGAGACAGTGCGGCCAGATCATGACTTCGCTCTCGCCGTCTGCACATGGGGTGAGGCTGGCGTTTCCGAGTGGGGAAGGCAGGTCGGTACCACGTGGCGTACCAGCCCGGACATTGAGCCAACGTGGGCGTCCATGCTGGCAAACTTCGACAGCGCCGCTGCACGCCCCGAAAGCGCCGCACCCGGCCACTGGAGCGACCCGGACCTGCTGGAGCTTGGGAACGGCGAGTTCGGTCCAGACCACCTCGTTGAGGCTCGGTCGCACCTCACGCTCTGGGCACTGCTGAGCGCACCCCTGATCCTCAGCTCCGACCTCACGACGTGGTCGCCGGAGCTGGTTGCCATCGCCGGCAATCAAGAGGTGATCGCTCTCGATCAGGATTCGTTAGGAAAGCAGGCTGTCGTTCTGGACAGGGCGGGTACCGGCGAGATCTTGGCTAAGGACCTGAGCGACGGCTCGAAGGCGATCGCATTCGTCAATCGGGGTGAGACCCCAATCAAGCTATCGCTGCCTCTGTCGCGCCTCAACCTTCGCGGGACGGTAAGCACTCGTGATCTCTGGACTGCGAGGGAGACGACGGCAGCAGGTGCCCTTTCGATAGCGCTTGCTCCCCGGCAGACGGTTGTATTGCGTGTGTCTCAGAAAGCCCAACCGAATAGCTAGCACTGATCGTGCGTAGGAGAAGATTGGCGCGGAGGCCGCCTCCCGCATGAGACAGAGCTGGTCATCACCTATTCAGGCCGAGAAGGTTGCGCTGCCTTGATTTCCCTGATCTTGATGTTTCGGAACCAGACCGGGAAGCCATGGTCCTGCAGCAAGAGGTATCCACTGGCCGTGTGCCCATAGCTTGGAAAGACATGGTATTTACTCGCAGCCAGAATGGCCGCAAATGCAGGTGAATCGCGCTCGTACTCCAACACCTTCACGCCGTTCAGCCAGTGTTCGCCGTGCATGCCGCTCACTACGACACGCGCCGTGTTCCACTCTCCGACGGGCTTGATCGGCTTGTCGGCGGCGGCGGGGATCATGTCGTAGAGAGAAGCGACCGTGCGGTCCCCATCGCGGCCCCGCTTCGCGTCAGGATGTAGCGCATCGTCGAGCACCTGGTACTCGAAGCCGACGGGCGACCCTTGCCCGTTGTGCCAGGGCATTAGGTTCAGGTCGACGAAATACATGATCCCGGAGTTCGCTCCAGGAGACGTCTTGAAGTCTACGGAGAGCTCGAAGTTCGCGTAGGTACGGGTTGTGACGATGTCCCCACCCTTGCCGGCCTCTTCGCCGCCGGTCTCCGTCACCGCAAGTGTGCCATCCCTCACAGCCCAGCCGGTGCTCGGAAAGCCGCCGCCGCGCGCACTCCGCCAGCCGTCTGTGGTGGTGCCATCAAACAGCAACCGCCAGCCATCCGCCTTCTCCTTTGGCGTGAGTGTGTTCGCCTGCTGGGCCGCAAACACAGGCAGCCCAAGGCCGAGAGCCAAAACGAGCAGCGTGATGCGTCGCTTCACACACACCAACATAGCGCTGACTCCCGTCCGTACAAAAGCTTGAGTAGCCGCTGCCCGCAAAACGGCGGAACAATAAAGGCCACTGTTGGCGACACCTGCAGCACGGCCGCAGAGCTAAACTGGTACCGTTTCAGTCACAGAACAAAGGAGCAGCACCCGCTGCCGCTTTGCCCTGAACTGAGGCACGCTGGCATTCTTACTTCGCGGCTTCGAAGGTCTTGCTTTCTGAGACCATTCCCAGGGTGTCAAATAGCGGTTGGGCCGGCGTCACCGCGGTCTCCTCGTGAGCGACGGACATACCGAGGATGCGGACGGAGGCGTTGTTTGGGAGCGTGATGGACCTGGCATTGGCCGGCAGATCAAGCGCATACGCAAAGATGTAGCTGTACTGGTAAGGCTCGTTCAGCCCCTGCGCATTGTGCTGATGGGATGTGTACCAGGCCAGGGTTGCTGGCTTGACGAAGCCCGCACGAAGACCGATGTAGTCCTCCGGGTATTTGGGCGACCAGTCAGGAGAGCCGGAGTTCTTGAGGTCCCAGGGCTGGTGGTTTGCGGAGAAGCTGAAATCCTTGCGGAGTTCCACCTCGTGCTTTGGTTCGCCATTGCGGCCGCCACCCTGCATCACGGAGTCAGGCCGGGGCTTCCAGAGCCGTGTGTCCCATTGCCCGATAAATCCGCCCCAATTCTCAATCGTGACGCTCTCCGGTGTCTCACCGACCTTGAAGGTGGCGCGCTGGTCGCCGTCAGCCGACGCAGCAAGAACGTAGACCTTGTTGAAGTTGCCCTTGGGCAACGCGATCGACTGGCCCTTTGCTACGACGGCATTTGGCTTGCCTGTGGCTGCAGGGGCAAGGGTAAAGGTGACGCCGTCGAGCTTCAGTTCAGACGGCAGCTGCTCTGCGGGGATGGCGTCGCCCTTGGCATCAAAGCCCCCGACGGTCTTGGAGTCGTCGTTACTCGCCACGGCGAGATCGTACGGGAGTTGGACAGGCTCCGACGCGACAGCCGCCTCGCGCGCGGCAGGGGAGCCCAGCTTGAGAGCAAAGGTGCGCGGCTGGAACGGCTTGAAGGAGGTCTCGAGCGCGCCGTTTACCACGCTGGCAGAGCCGAGGGGCAGCTCCTGCCCGTTAACCTCGCGTGCCGCCTGCACAGGGCCGGCGAACTTCACCTTGACCTTGTCGGCTGCTTTGCCATCGAGCTCAACGAGACGCACAATCACCTCGTCGCTGAGTTCGGACTTTTTCAGTGCGAGAACGCGCACACCGGGAGTATCCACTGAGAGCAGCGAGAAACTGGAACCAAGGCTGCCCGTGTGTTTGGCCGTGTTGAAGGCGACGAGCGGCGTGCTCAGCCGGTAGGCCTGCCAGTCTGTATGTGCCTGGCTCCAGACGCCGGCGTGTCCAGCCAGGCCAAACACAATCTCGTGGTGTCCCCAATCCTGGTTCAGCTCATCGGTGTAGGCGCCTTGCATCTCGGAGGCGCCACCGGGGGAGCGCAGCAGCGTGAGCCGGATGGTGTTGTCATCCCGCTTGTCGGAGCCGTTCTTCACGTCGGTAAGGATCATGGCCCCGAAACTGCCAGAAGGATCCGTCTGGTCGATCCAGTGGTGCGAGGCAACCTCGAACTGCCGGTCAAAGGCCACCGGCCGCTGGATGGTACCCACCTCCCAGTTGTAGGTCGCTTCCTTGTTGGCGGCTGCCAGAGGGAAGACGGCCTTGACGTTTGCGGAAAGCGAGCGCCAGTCGATGGACTCGCCAAACTCCACGCGGTTACCAGCATCGCCCGCAGCGAGGCGAACGGTCTGGGCAAACTTCGAGCCCTCCCCCTCGCGTGTGACCTCGATCGCGATGCGCGCAGGGCCGTTCTCAACGATGCGAGCTTTGGCAGCACCCCCGATGTAAGCGCGCGGCGCAGCTTGCTCCTGGTCGAAGTCCATGTTCCAGGCCGGCCACTGCTTGGGTGCATCGTTGCTGATGGCGAGGCGCATGGGGCTGGCAAGCAGCTCTTTGTTGATGGACTTGTCGAAAATGCTGCTGACGTCCCCGGCGGCGTTCAGTGTCACCTTGTAGCGGGCGTTTTCGAGGCTGGAATCAGTGACCTTCAGCTCTCCTGAGGGCTCGGACGGTGCGCCCTCTCGCACGTCATAGACGGCGTAGCCGACAGAGGCTACCTTGGCGAGGAAGAGCACTTTGCCGTCCTCAACCTGGGCTGGCACCCGTTTGCCATCGGGACCAAAGACCGCTACCCCGTTTGCTATGTTGCCAGGCAGCGTCGCCTCAACTACGTCAGTGCGCTCGATGTTGAGCGGGTTATAGACCAGAACCGGCGTTCCCTTTACCTCGGTATTCAGTGATGAGGCGATCGACTGGGTGGCACTGGTAAGCACATCCGCGAACTGGTTCGAGGCGATGACGTCGTCGTTCTGCGCAAACTCATAGGCACGCGGCGTTGCGGTGCCCGCACCCGTGTCGTGGAACTGGCCACCCATCACCAGGGTCCAGGCATCATTAAGCTGCTTCTGCGGATAGGGTCGTCCCCCCATCCAGGAGGCCGCGACCGAGGCCTTCTCGGCAGCGTCGGCCAAGAGTTCGTTCTTGCGGTTCCAGCGCTTGTGGTACGCCTGCGAGGTCAGCGAACCGGCAGAGTGATTGATCAGTTCGAGGTCGCCCTTGTAGTTGGGCATCCTCGACTGCATCTCTGGCTTGATGTCAAGAAACATCTGCTCCGCTGTGGAGGAGATCACCTTCACCGGGCCATCGCCCATGCGAACAGGGGTGCCCGCGGTGACAATCTCGCCGGCAGCGCCGGCCGGAGTGCGCGTAAGAGTGGTGGGCAGAACGGCTTCTCCGCCGGTGACCATGGCTTCAAGAAGCTTGACAGACTCTTCGTTCGTCGCCCCTCCTATGTCTCCGGTGCCGATGTAGTGATAGTCGGCAAAGACGCCGGTGGCCTTGCCGTCGATCGCAATGCGAGCCGGCCAGTCAGTCTCCGGCTCACGCCGCCTGCGCTGGGGAACCCCGGCGGGCGGCTGCAGTGGTGGCGGTGGAGTCTTGCTCAGGTCGTAGCTAATCTCGCTGTTGTAGCTCCCTGGATTCAGGGCGGCGAGCACGGTCTCGCCATCAGGCCCGGTCCACAGGCCAACGTTGAAGGGAATTCCCTCCGGCGTCTGCTCCGGAGAGCCTGGGCCACCAATCTTGGGCGCCGGCTGCCAGGCCGCACTCAGCTTCTGCGTGGAAAAGCCCTTCACGCCAGAGGCGGCAAGGATGGTCGGGAGTGAGGCCGGAAAGCCGAAGCAGTCGGGCAACATGTACTCGGCGCTTGCCTTGCCAAACTCACTCCGGAAGTAGGTGTTGCCGTAGAGCACCTGGCGAAAGATGGACTCAGCGCTGGGCAGGTTCACGTCGCCTTCTTCCACGGAAGAGCCTGTCGGGAACCACTGTCCCTTGGCGACATACCCCTTCAGCCGGGCGAAGTCCGCTGGGTAGTACTCCTTCATCATCCGGTACCGATTCGAGCCGGACCAGTTAAAGACATAGTGCGGGTACTTATCCATATAGTCGAAGTTCACGCGCATGGTCTTCAGCAGATATTCGCTGATCACCTGCGGATACTCCCAGCGCCACTGTGTGTCCAGGTGGGCGTAAGGAACGACGTAAAGCGTCGGCTGCTTGGTGATGTCCGGAGCGGTCATCGTCTGCGCATCGGCGAAGGAGACCAGGGCGACCGTGACACAGGCCGCAGATGTGATTCTGCTCTTGTAACGAAACACAGAGACCTCGCATGGAGAAACGTTTGCTGGGCGTACCGGATGGGTTGGCGGAGAGCGTCGGTCCATGCAGGAGCGAGCAGCGGCTGTAGTCTGGATGACCTTATGTTCGCGGAACCGATGGCAAATCGTAGAGATCGCTGCTGGGAGCTGTCAAGGAAGACCGGGACACGTGGAAGTCTCCCGGCGCTGATAGTGATCCCACCAATAATGACCTTGGCTTGAGCCGCAACCTTCGGCAGACTACACGCCGCAGGTGCTCATCGTCTGCTCTCGGACATTTGCCCCTTGCGGGCCGTCGCGCAGTGCCGCATCATCTGACGGCACGCCATGAGACGCCCCTCACTCACTCTCGCTGTTGTTGCCTTGCTCTGCGCAGGACGCGCACTCACCACACCCTGGCGCCGCGCGGCGTTCGCTCTGCTTCTGTGCTATCCCGTCACCGCCATCGCGGAACAGACCACGGCACCCGACAACAGGCCGGAGCGTTTGGAGTGGTTCCGCGATCAGGGGCTGGGACTCTTCATCCACTGGAGCATCGACTCGCAGCTTGGCGTCATCATCAGCCACTCCCTCGCAGGCGCCAGCAAGGCCTACACCGACCGCTTCTACCGCGATCTGCCGAGCACCTTCAACCCGACTCACTTTGACCCGGACGCCCTCGCGCGTTTAGCGCACGTTGCCGGCTTCCGCTACATGGTCTTCACCACAAAGCATCACAACGGCTTCTGCATGTGGCCCACCGCGACCCAGACCTTCAACATAGCGAACACGCCCTACAAGAAAGACATCACGGCTGACCTCTTCCACGCCTTCCGGGCGCAGGGCATCCCCACGGGCATCTACTTCTCTCCGGATGACTTTCACTGGCTCCACGAACATGGCATCGCGGCGCAGCGGCTGGTGCCGGGTGTGCAGCCGAGTGCCAACCCCGGGCTGCTGGCCTTGGATCGTGCGCAGGTCACGGAGCTCATGCAGCACTACGGACCGATCTCGGTTGCATTCTTTGACGGCGAAGCACAAGGGCTTCGAGACATCGTGTGGCAGAACCAACCCGATGCCGTGGTAACTCGTGGAGCGATCGAAACGCCGGAGCAGAACATCCCCGGTGCACCCCTGCCAGGCGCGTGGGAGTCCAACATGACCGTTGGCACGGCATGGGGCTTTCAGCCAGTCGATGAGCACTACAAGTCTCCCCTCGATCTGATCCGCACTCTGGTGCGGACTCGGGCCCGCGGCGGCAATCTGCTGTTAAACGTCGGGCTCGCGGCAGATGGTTCGTTGCCCTCCGAACAGGAAAACCTGGTACGCGCCTTCGGCTCCTGGCTCTTCATCAACGGCGACGCTATCTATGGCACGCGGCCTTGGGTGATCACCAACGAAGGCGACCTGTGGTTCACAAAGCACGGCGACACGCTGTACGTCATTGTGGACGACCCGGATCCGGCATCGTGGCGACGGGGTACAGCCCGCGATCTGTTGCTAAAGACCGTACGCGCCACATCAGCAAGCAGCGTGGAGGTGCTTGGGCAGAGCGGAGACCTGGTGGAATACCGGCCGGAGTTGAACGCACACAGCACGCTGCACCAGGGAGAGGACGGCCTGCACCTCCACGCGGTGCGCGCCCAGCGTCTCCGGGACGACGACGTTTGGCCTTACCCCACCGTTCTGCGCGTGACGCACGTGCAAAGCGCCTTCACGCCGCCCACCGTTCTTACGGCCACGCCGGTTGTGCACGGAAACACCGTCGATCTGCACGGTGCGTGGCAGGGCGCCAGTGCCGATGCGAACGGAGCCACCTTCGGCTTCGATGTTCGGCTTATCACCGGGGAAGATGCGCGCTCTCGCCTTCATGCTTGGGAGCACCTGCCAACTCAGCCCGCAGCAGCACCCGGCACATACCAGGCAGAGTTTCACCCGGCTCCCGGCGAACAGTATGAGGTGCGTGCAGTTCTTCACCACCCGCTCCTGACGCTCTATGGGCAGGCCGTTCCCATACGGTAAAGTCACCGCCAGCATCTGGGATGCAGTGGCGATCAGACGCCAAGCCCCGCAGCAGGTCCCCGCACACCTGCCAAGCCATCTACTGCTTGTACGGGCCCCCGGTGGTCAGGCCACCTTCCACCAGCACGGGCGATCGTCGCAGCCGTGTTGCCTGTTCAAAGCTGTACGCCCATCCAAGCAGATCGCCGTCGTGCCACGGCCGCGCACTCATCTCCAAACCAAACGGCAGGCCATTCGCGTAGAAGCCGGCAGGCAGGGCAATCGCTGGCACGCCGATCTTGTTGACCCACCCAGTCTCAGAGTGCGGTCCACCTGAGAGCTTGCCGTCCTGCGGCATCGTCTCGTCCGGCGGCGGCATCTGCGCTGTGGGGTACAGCAGGCCGTCCAGATGAAATCGGTCGAGCGCCTCCAGGTACTGCTGCAGCATCGCCTCGCGCGGCCCGAAGTAGCGAGCCTGCGCCTCTGGGTCAGTCTCCAGCACAGCCTGCGCCGGCTGGTTGCGGAAGCGGTCTGCTCCGCGCCGCGCACCGCCTGCCTGCGTGGAAGGCGATTCGCCGGCTGCAGCGGCGCCGACCAGGTCGTCGAGCGACCCATCCACACCGGTAAAGACCGGCGGCAGAGGACGCCCTGTTGCAGCCGTGAACTGCGCTTCATTCTTGTATTCAGTAGGACCAGACTTGTGCAGCCACCGCATCGCGCCATCGCGCCGGTACGGTCCGGTGTCCACCTTCGCCTCGGCATCAAGAAACGACAGCGGCAGCAGATCGTCCGCCAGCACAACTTCGGCGCCGGCTTTCCTCACCCGGTCGATCGTCAGCAGCAGCATGGCCTTTGTCTCGGGCTCGAGCGGCGTGCGCTTGCTGTTGAAGATAAAAGCGGGCACCCCAAAGCGCTTGCCCCGGAGCGCGTCAGCCTGAAGGTACCGCGTATACGGTCCAGCCTGCGCCTTGGCGCGCGAGCCCGCGGTCTTGAAGTCCTGCGCATCCTCCCCCGCCATCACCGTCAACGCAATCGCCGCATCCGTAACGTTGCGGGCGATCGGACCCGTGTTGTCCAGCAACCAGTCCAGGGGTGCAATGCCGGCGATAGAAACCAGGCCCCGCGTGGGAAACAGGCCGACCACGGCGCTGGTCCCGGCCACCATGCGGATGCTGTTGCCCGTATCCGTCCCTGTGCCCAGCATCGCCTCGTTTGAGGTGACTGCGGTGACCGTCCCGCCGGAAGAGCCACCCGGCGAAAACCGGACGTCATACGCGTTGCCCGTGCGCCCAAACGCTGAGGATCGATTGGTGTCGCTCGCAGCGAAGTCCGGCATGTTCGTGATACCAAGGATGACTGCACCTGCCTGGCGAAGATGGCTCACCACGGTGGCATCCCGCGACGCAATGAAGGCGTGGCCAGGGACTGCGAACCCCTCCCAGCCGTCCGTGTCCGGCAGCCCCTGCACCGCGGTATTTGCCTTCACCACGATGGGCACGCCCCATAGCGCCCCATGCACCGCGTGCTGGTCCAGGTCTTCTCGTCGGGCCATCGCCAGCGCCCCCTCCACATCCACCGTCTGCACTGCGCGATACACGCCGTTGTACCGCGCAATCCGGTCCAGGTACCACCGCGTAACCTGCTCCACGCTGTACCGGTGCGCGGCATAGAGTGCCTGCAGTTGCGGCACCGAGCTCTCGAGCAAATCGGAGTCCATGCTTGCTCGCTGGGCCGCGTCCAGCCGTGGAACATCTGTCCGCAGCGGTATCGGAAAGGCAGTCGGGGCCGGCCCGCCCTGCGCCATCGCCAGGGAACTCCCTGCCGCCGCTCCCAACATCACACCGCATGCCGCCGCAATCCATCGCAGGGAAGAAAACATACGCCCTTCTATCATGGGCACCGTACCCTCGCGGCCGAACACGTCCAGGTTCCTCCAGCCATGACCCGTGGATTGACTTTCCCCGCGCGCAAACCACCGGCAGGTGCTGCCGTGCCGTCACAAACAGGCGTGCTCGTGGAGGAGCCGCTCGCGTACAGTCACCTATCGATACTGTGTGGCTTCGGCCTCGGAAACGAGTTGCAGTCTGACATCCTCTGCGCACCACCAGGAAACGCGGGCTGTGGAATCAACCGACATGCGCTCGGAGATGCGTCTGACCACACTGCTGGGCGGTCCACTCGCCCTGGGCGAACTCGGGTGGATGTCGACCTACATCGTCGACGCCCTCATGATTGGGCGGCTGCACAACTCCGCTCTCCCCATCGCCGCCTCCTCCCTCGGCAACACCATCTTCTATGCCATCGTCTTCTCCACCATCTATCTGCTGAACGGCCTCGAAACGTTGATCGCGCAGGCTTTTGGTCAGGGCGAGGAGAACGAGTGCGTCTACCTGCTCGCGCAGTCCTTCTGGATCGTTCTCATTGGTACGCCCTGTGTGATGGGGCTCACACTCGGTGTGCTGCATCTGCTGCCACACCTCGGCACGCCGGCTGAGATCGCCGCAGAGACCGGGCACTATCTCCACGCGCTCATCTGGTCCACCGCTCCGCTCATGGCTTACATGGCGCTCCGTCGCTTTCTCCAGTCCATCAATCGCGTCGCTGTCATCTCTGCCTCACTCATCACGGCATCCGTGGTCAATCTCCTCTTTGACTGGGTGTTCCTGTTCGGCCACCTTGGCGCTCACCCCATGGGTGTCGCCGGCTCCGGCTGGGCCACCCTCGTGGTCCGGCTCTATATGCTTCTCCTCCTCATCGGGGGTTGTCTCTGGGCCTTCCACCACGACGGCTACAAACTTGAGTCCAGGATGCTGCGGCCCGACTGGAGACGGCTCAAAGCCATCCTCGGCATCGGTCTGCCAAGCGGACTCGAGTACTTCGAGGAGTTGGGCACCTCCACCTTCATGTCCATCCTGTGCTCGCGGCTGGGCACCGTCCTGCTCGCGGCACACCAGGTCGTGCTCGATCTGAACGCCTTCGTCTACCAGGTGCCGAGTGGCATGTCCTACGCCACCATCATCCGTGTCGGCCAGGGCGCCGGCCGCAACAACGGCGGCCAGGTGCGCCGTGCAACCAGCGCCAGCCTCTGGCTTTGCCTTGGCTTCATGGTCATCGCCGCCACCGTCTTCGCAGCCTTCGGCAGCTTCTGGGCTGGCCTCTACACCAACAGCGCAGCTGTCGTTCACGCCGCCGCTCCTATCTTCTATATCTGCGGCTTTCTTCTGCTTGGCGATACCGTCTCTGTAGTCCTGAACTCCGCTCTCACCGGCCTTGGCGACACGCGCACCCCGCTGCTGATCAGCTTTTTCTGGAATTGGTGCGTCGGCATGCCGCTCGCCTATGTGCTCTGCTTCCCCTTGGGGCACTCCTTACCGGGCCTCTGGTTCGGTCGCATGGTCGGCTCCCTCGGCAGCGCTGTCACACTGCTCTTTGTTTGGCGGAAGAAAATGCACAGGGAAACCGAAGGTGCAGGATCGTTGCGGCACCACGCCCTGATCGGCTCGCCCCAGACCGGAACGCAATAGCCGCAAACGTCCGCTGAACTCGCACCTTTAGCTGGTCAACAGCTTCGACTTCAGCCAGCGTCCGCGCACAAACAGGATCCAGCTCGCCAGCACAATCAGCATCTGTGAGGCGAATATCGCGATAAAGACGCCCTGCAGCTTCAGTCGTGTGTGCCGCGCCAGGAAGTAGGCCGCAGGAATCTCGATCAGCCAGAAGCAGACAAGGTTCACAATCGTCGGTGTAATCGTGTCACCGGCCCCGTTGAACGCCTGGATGAACACAAGTCCAAAGCTGAAGAAGAGGTTTGCCACGCCAAAGTAGCGCAACCCTTCCACCGCAGCCGAGCGAGCCGCCATGTCCTTGGTGAACCATCCCACCAGCACTGGTGCTGCAGCGATGAACATCGCACTCAGCGTGCCCAGAAAGGCGAAATTCCACAGCGCCGTCCGCCATACCGAACTCTTCGCCCGGTCCAGCAGGTTCGCCCCAAGGTGCTGGCCCACCAGCGTCGCGCCCGCATTGCTCAGGCCCAGGCTGGGCAAAACGGCAAAGCTGATAATGCGGAATGCCACCGTGTAGCCCGCTACCGCTGCCGCACCAAACATGCTCACGATGCGAACAATAAACAGCCAACTCCCCTGCTCCAGCAGGAACTGCACCATGCCGGCACCGGAGACGCGGAGAAACTGCATCAACTCATGGACATCCAGCCGCAGTGACTTGATACCAATCTGGATACGCGGTGTTCCTCGAAAGAGCCGGTAGAACTGGTAGAACACCATCGAGCTGCGACCAATCAGCGTAGCCACCGCCGGCCCGGCAACACCAAGCTTCGGAAATGGCCCAAGGCCGAAGATCAGGAGCGGATCCAGCACCAGGTTGATGCCGTTCGCGATCCACAACAAACGCATCGCGATCGCCGCGTCGCCCGCACCACGGAAGATCGCGTTGTTGAGCGAAAGAATCAGCACCACGCCCGAAGCGCCCAGGGTAATCCTTGCATAGTTCCGGCCGATGTCAGCCACCTGGGGCGTCGCGCCAATCAGGTGCAGCAGCTGGGGCGAATACAGAAAAAGCGGCACCGCAATCAGCGCGGACACACACAGCCCCACCATGATGCTCTGCACCGCATCCAGCGCCGCCCGGTCCTTGTCTCCTTCGCCGATGCGGCGCGCCACCACGGCCGTCGTCGCCGTGCCAAGCCCCGAGCTGACCGCAAGCACAATCGTCAGCAGACTCTCCGTCAGCCCTACAGACGCAACGGCATCCGCCCCAAGGTGGCCAACCCAAAACAGGTCCACCACGGAGAAAACAGACTCCAGTGCCATCTCCAGCATCATCGGAATGGCAAGCAACAGGACAGCCCTGTTCAGGTTGCCCGTCGTGTAATCCTGCTGCTCACCAGAGAGAGCTTGGCGAATCAGGTTAATGATGCCGTGGGGTTGTTTGAGCGTTTCGTCTTGGGGTGGCATCCAGATTCTTGTGATGCCGGGCGTGTTGCCCGCTGGCAGGGTCAAGCAGCCGACGCATGATCACACCAACACAGGAGCCGTCCCTGTCAACCAGGCACCCTGCATCTCGTCCCCGGCGAAGCCCTACCCGACCAGCGAAGCAACCAGCCATCCGCTCACCCGGCTGGCGGAGAGCTGCCCCCCTTCACCTCTTCCGCGGTTTCCGCAATAATCAAAGTTGCCATGTCCAAGCAACAGTTCCAGACCGAAGTCTCCCAGCTGCTCCAGCTCATCGTTCACTCCCTTTACTCGCACCCTGAGATCTTCCTGCGGGAGTTGATCTCCAACTCCTCGGACGCGCTCGACAAGCTGCGCCACCTCACGCTCACCGACGACAGTGTCAAAGCACTCGTCGGCACGGCAGTCGCACCTCCCCGCATCGATCTCGAGCTCGACGACGAGCAGAAGCTCCTCACCATCTCGGATACCGGCATCGGCATGAACGAAGAAGATCTCGTCGCCCATCTCGGCACCATCGCCCGCTCCGGCACCAAGAACTTCCTCGCCCAGCTCTCCGGCGACGCCCGGAAAGACTCCAATCTTATCGGCCAGTTTGGCGTCGGCTTTTACTCCGTCTTCATGGTCGCGGACCAGGTTGAGGTCTTCTCCCGCAAGGCAGGTGAGGATAAGACCTATAAGTGGACCAGCGACGGCAAAACCGGTTACGACCTTGAAGACGTCACGGCCACCGAATCTGCACGGCAAACAGCGGGCACCACAATCCTGATCCACTTCAACGAGGAAGGCGCCCAGTACGCCAACGGCTGGCGCCTGCAGGAGATCGTCAAAAAGTACTCCAACCACATCGCGTTTCCCATCTTCCTCACCTACGACAAGAGCGAGTGGGATGCCGAAAAGAAGGAGTCCATCAAGAGCCGCACCACCGAGCAGGTCAACGCCGCCAGTGCCATGTGGCGCCGCTCGAAATCCGAGCTCTCCGACGACGACTACAAGGAGCTCTACAAGTCACTCACCGGCGAGTACGACGACCCGCTCTTCTGGTTCCACACCCGCGCCGAAGGCACACTCGAATACACCACCCTCTTCTACATTCCCGCCAAAGCGCCGCTCGATCTCTATCAGGCGGACTACAAGGGCGGTGTCAAGCTCTACGTGAAGCGCGTCTTCATCCTTGACGACTCCAAGGACCTGCTCCCGCAGTACCTGCGCTTCGTCCGCGGCATCATCGACTCCGAAGACCTGCCGCTCAACGTCTCCCGCGAGATCCTGCAGCAAAACAAGGTGCTCACCAGCATCCGCACGGCAAGCGTCAAGAAGATCCTCTCCGAACTAAAGACCATTGCCACCAATGATCCCGACAGGTACGCCCAGTTCATCGCGGAGTACAACCGTCCTTTGAAAGAAGGGCTCTATGGCGACTACGCCAATCGCGACACCTTGCTCGAACTGGTTCGCTTCAAGTCAACCAGGGCGGAAGGCCTCACCTCGCTCGCTGATGCCAAAGGCCGTATGCAGGCAGAGCAAAAGGCGCTCTACTACGTCACTGGCGGCTCTGAAAGCATGCTGCGCAACTCGCCCCTGCTCGAGATCTACAAGAAGAAGGGAATTGAAGTTCTGATCCTGGACGACGACATCGATGAGATCGTCTTCTCCGCCGTCTCGAAGTACGGCGATGTCGACCTCAAAGCCATCAACAAGTCCTCCACCTCAGAAGATCTCAAGGATGAAGCCGCACCGGAGAAGAGCGAGGAGCTCAAGCCGCTGCTTGAAAGAATCAAATCCACACTCGGCGACGCCGTCAAGGAAGTTCGCGCCTCCTCCCGTCTCGCGGACAGTCCATCCGTGATCGTCTCCGACGAGGATGAGCCCTCGGCCCGCATGCGCCAGATGATGCAGGCCATGGGGCAGAAGGGCATGCCCGACCTGCAACCTACGCTCGAGATCAACCCCGACCACGAGATCATCAAGAAGCTCCTGGCGGACCCAAGCAACAGCAGGGTAGAGGATGCAGCCTGGCTCCTCTTCGATCAGGCGTTACTTCTGGAAGGTGTCGCGCTGAAGGACCCGGCCATCTTTGTCCAGCGGCTCAACCGCGTGCTCAACCAGTCCATCTAGCTGGTTCGCAAAACGCAAAAGGGGCGCCTCTGGCAACGAGGCGCCCCTTTTGCGTGGCCGGGCAAATGCAACACGTTCTCTCGAGTAGGGAGGCAAAGTCGACCTGCCTGGCACCATCGCGCCCTCGATATGCTCTCCAAAAGAATCCTTCCATCAGGAGAATCATCTACTCCTGCATGACCACCGAAGCGCAGGCCCGCACCAGCAAGGCAACTCGACGTTCCTCACCCAACCAGGTGGAACGGAGCGCCACACCGGAGCAGGTGTGGGTCGCGGTCGCACGGTGCTACCGCTCCATGAGCTCGCAGATTGAGGAAAGCTTCGCCGGCTCCGGCATGAGCCTGACCGACTTCATGATCCTGGAGGCCCTGCTCCACAAGGGCCCCCTCACCATCACGGAGGTGCAGGCCGCGGCCCTGCTTGCAACTGGGTCGATGACCGCCGCGGTCGATCGTTTGGCGGCCCGGGAGCTTATCGTCCGCACTGCCAGCCCACAGGACCGCCGCGCGCGCGTGCTGCAACTCACCCCTGCAGGCACTGTGGCGATCACGGAGGCCTATACGCAGCACCGTGCTCAGCTGCGTCTCTGGATGAGCATGCTCTCCGCGGAGGAGCGCACCGTCACCTTCGCTGCCCTGCGCAAGGTGGAGAAGCACCTTCAGCACGCCAACGCCGCCTCGCCGGAGTAGCCCGGCGTCGCACCCGCTGTCACGGCCACACAGGCCGCCGCGGCCCCGTGCCCAATCTCTCTCGTGACCCCTCACCTTCATCCACTCACAAGGAGTGCACCATGACTACCGCCATCGCCGGTCTGCATCACGTCACCGCTATTGCTTCCAACCCGCAACGCAACCTCGATTTCTACACCGGGGTCCTCGGCCTCCGCTTCGTCAAGCGCACCGTCAACTTCGACGACCCCGGCACCTACCACTTCTACTTCGGCGACGACGTCGGCACCCCGGGAACCATCCTCACGTTCTTTCCGTGGCCAGGCGCTACCAGGGGTCGTCGCGGCGCAGGGGAGACCATCGCAACCGCGTTCTCCATCCCCCCAGGCTCGCTGCCGTACTGGCGTGAGCGCCTCCGCGATAAAGGCGTCGCTACGGAGGAGAGCCTCCACTTCGGGCAGGCGCATCTCGCATTCCGCGACCCCGACGACATGGTGCTCGAGCTCGTCGAGCAGCAGGTGTCCCCGTCCGTCCACGCCCCGCGCTACAGCGATGTGCCCGCACACTTTGCCGTGCAGGGCTTCTTCGGAACTACGTTGCTCGAGCTGAGCCTTCCCCGCACCGAGGCCATGCTCGACCTCATGGGCTATCGCAAGCTGGCCGAGGAAGGCGACCGAACCCGCTACACCGCAGCCGGCGAAGCGCGCGGCCGCTTCCTCGACGTCGTGGTCGATCCCGCGGCACAGCCCGGTCGCATGGGCGCAGGCACCGTCCATCACATCGCCTTTCGAGCCAGCGACGACGCCGCCCAACTCGACTGGAGAGCGCAGCTCGGTCAGCACGTCAGCGTCACCACCGTGCAGGACAGGACTTACTTCCACTCCATCTACTTCCGCGAGCCAGGCGGCGTCCTCTTCGAGATCGCCACCGATGCCCCCGGCTTCCTCATCGACGAGCCCGTCGAATCCCTCGGCGAAGCCCTGCGCATCCCGGAGTGGTTCGAGCCGCAGCGGCCGCAGATCGAGGCCCGCGTTCAACCCCTGACTCTGCACAGATACAACACCACCAGCGAGGCCGCACAATGACCAGCAACCCTCACGCAGCCCAGCCAACCCTCACCGCCGGCACACCACTCGCGCACGCAGCAGGAGCCCTCATCCTGCTGCACGGCCGTGGTGCCTCCGCGCAGGACATCCTCGGTCTCGGCATTGCCATCGCCCCCGCGGGCTGGGCCTTGCTCGCCCCGCAGGCCGCCGGGCACACCTGGTACCCCCTCTCTTTTCTCGCGCCGCGGGCGGAGAATGAACCGTTCCTCACCTCGGCTCTCGAACGCGTTCAGGCCGTCGTTGAATCTGCCCTCACTGCCGGCCTGCCTGCAGAAAAGATCGCCATCGCAGGCTTCTCGCAAGGCGCCTGTCTCGCAACAGAGTTCATCGGCCGCAACCCGCGCCGATATGCCGGCCTGCTGGCCTTCACCGGTGGCCTCGTTGGTCCGATGGATCACCCACTCAGCCTCGCAGGCGATCTCGCCGACACCCCCATCCTCCTCGCCTCCGGCGATCCCGACCCTCACGTGCCCTGGGCTCGCGTCGAGGAGTCCGCCCGGTTGCTCCAAGCGATCGGCGGCAGTGTCACTCTCAAGCGATACCCCGGCCGGCCGCACACCGTCTCCCCGCCTGAGCTCGACCTTGCCCGGGCGCTGCTCAGCGCCGTCTAGCGCCTCGCGCAGCGTGCCGCCGCGAAACACCGCGGCGGCACGCTGACTCACCGAGTCACGCCCTCACCCGCATCCAGAAAGTAAGGTCCCCCCGCGCCGACCCCCGTCTAGAATCAACCTGTGCGTAACCCTGCCGTCACTGCATCTCTTCTGCTGTCACCGCTCCTCCTCACCCTCACCGGGTGCAGCAAGCCATCGGTCGATGTCCCCGCATCTGTAACCGTCGTGGGGCAGGCAACACCCGTCACGGTGCAGGTGCACGACCCGCACGGCGTCCGCAGGCTCACCGCCACCCTCGCGCAGAATGGCGCGCGGTACCAGGCCTGGCAGGCCCCCGCGGCCACCAAGGACGCTGACGCGACCTTTCACTTCGAGGTGGGCGTCAAAACAACGCCGCAGCTCCACGACGGCCCGGCCCAACTGCAGATCGATGCCGTCTCGGGCGGCCTCTTTCACAGCACCACCCACTGGGAGCGCGCGGTGAACGTCGTCACCCAGCCGCCGGTCGTCAGCGCAGACTCCGACCAGCACTATCTGTATCTCGGCATGGCCGACCTCGCCACCCTCAACGTCACCGGTGCCTTTACCGCCGCCGGCGTGCGCGTCGGCACCCAAACCTTCCGTGCCTGGCCCATGCCCGGCGGCAAGCCCGGCCTCTTCTCCCTCTTTGCCTTCGCCTGGAACACGCCGCCCGGCACCACGCCGCTCGTCTACGCCGCCAACGGCTCCGGCAACGACACCACCACGCCGCTCACCGTCGTCTTTCCCAAAAAAGAGCAGCCCGTCTATACCGCGCACCAGATCCAGATCAGCGATCAGTTCATGCAGAAGGTCTTGGGCGAGCTCGACCCCAACGGCACCGGAGATCCCGCCGCCCGCTTCGTCAGAATCAACAGTGTCATGCGCCAGCAGAACAACAAGACCCTGGCCGACCTTCGCTTCAAAACTGCCGACAGCTTCCTCTGGTCGCAGCCCTTCACCCGCCAGTCCCACGCCCAGGCTGAGGCCACCTTCGCCGACGTGCGCAGCTACATTTACCACGGCACCAAGATCGACCAGCAGGTGCACCTCGGCTACGATCTCGCCGTCACACAGCACGTCGGCGTCGAAGCGTCCAACGACGGCCGCGTTATCTGGGCCGCGCCCCTCGGCATCTATGGCAACTGCATCGTGGTCGACCACGGCTACGGCCTGCAGACCATCTACGGCCATCTCAGCCGCATCGATGTGCACGTGGGAGACCCCGTCAAGCGATCGCAGGTGATGGGCCTCAGCGGCATGACTGGCATGGCCGGGGGCGACCACGTCCACTTCGCCATGCAACTCGACGGCGTCCAGATCGACCCCAAAGAGTGGTGGGACGCGCACTGGATCAAGGATCACGTCGCACGCCGCGTCGATCTTCCCGGCTTCAGCCAGTAAGCGCAACGGGCAAGCACCAGGCCCGCTAGCGCCGAAGAGAGCTCTCTGGCCGGCACCCGATCGCTGCGGCGATCAAAGTTCAATACGGAAATAGTTTTGCCTGTTTGACGAACTCCTCTGCCGCAACGTACTGTTCCCGCAAACGCGAGAGACGATCCAGCTTCTGCATCCGTAACAGGCAGCCCTCAATGCAGTCGTCTGGCTCTTCTCCAGCTACTCCGGGGAGAGCCTATGCCGTCTCAGCCACGCGCCACCGCCAGCCTCCCACACAGCGCGCCGTCCCACGCTCCCAGGCGCGGAAGGGTGCGTCATCACTAACCGCAAGCCACTGCAGCGCATCGCGTTCCAGCTGCGTCTCCGCGCCGGCAAGGAGGCCGAGTATGACGAGGCCCATCGCCAGGTCTGGCCCGAACTCCTTCAGGAACTCACCGCCGCTGGCGTCCGCGAGTACTCCATCTTCCGGCGTGGGCAGCAGCTCTTCCTCTATCTCCTCGTGCCCAGCTTCCCCGACCTCCTCGCCCACATGGCCGCATCAGCTGTCGACCAGCGCTGGCAGGCCACCATGGCACCTCTCTTTGAACCCGTCCCGTCTCTGCAGCCCGGCGAGCGCTTCGCCATGATGCAGGAGGTCTTCTACATGGAGGGCGACGAGCCCGCATCCAGCAGCAGCGTAACCGCCCCTATGGAGTAAGCACACGCACGCCGCCGCCCCACATCACCAGCACCTCGTCTCCAGCAAGGATCTCGCCGCACCGGCCACCACCATGACCACTCCCTCCGCCTCGCCTCGCACTCTCGGCCTCCTCATCGCTCTGGCCCTCTCGCCTCTGCCCCTCGCAGCGCAGTCATCCGCGCCCACGGGAGTCCACGCTGCCCTCAGCGGCCGTCCCGCCGCACTGCAGGCCGACGCACTCACCGATCCGCTCGGGCTCGACGCCCCACATCCCAGCCTTTCCTGGCAGCTTCGCGATCCGCGCAGCGGCGCCCGCCAAACCGCCTACCGCGTCGCTGTCTTCAGCCGGCCACCCGCCTCTCCCTCCACAAAGCCCGACATCTGGGACAGCGGCCGCGTCGCGTCCGCCGTCTCCCTCGGCATCCCATACGCCGGCCCGGACCTCCAGCCGAGCAAGCGCTACTTCTGGCGCGTCACCGTCTGGGGTCAGGATGGCCAGCCCTACCCCGCCAGCGACGTCAGCTGGTTTGAAACCGGCCTCCTCCAGCAGACCAACTGGCACGCCGAGTGGATCGGCCACGAGTCTCCCGAACTGCACAGCATCCGCTACTCCGGCGCCACCTGGATCACCAACGCCGCCGACGAGCCCACCACAAAGGCCCGTGACACGCACCACGACTTCCGCCTCCGCTTCACGCTCAGCAAGCCTCTCCAAAGCGCCGCCCTCTACGCCACGGGGGAGGAAACCGCCGCCGCTTGGCTCAACGGCAAGCCCGTGATCACCGCGCAGCCGCTCCCTCCCTGGCAGCAGATGCCCTGGGGCACCTACCGCCGTGTCGACGTGAAAGACGCCCTCACTCAGGGAGATAACCTCCTCGCCATCGGCACCACGCACTACAAGACCGGCAACCCCACTCGGGTCGCAACACGCTCGCCCATGAGCGCCGTCCTCTATCTCCACTTCCAGGATGGCTCCACCCAACTCATCACCTCCGCCGACCCTGGCTGGCGAGCTCGTCTCGACGCTCCCGAAGGCTGGCAACAACCCGGGGCCAAAGACAGCAACTGGAAGGGAGCCGAGCCCTCGCACCCCGGCCCCGACCCGCTCGGCCCCACCGACTTCGGCCAGCCCTGGCCCACCGGCCCCGTCGCCGCCCTCCGCAAGACCTTCACGCCCAAAGCCGCCGTTGTCTCTGCCCGTCTGTACGCCACAGCCATGGGCGGTTACAAATTCCAGGTCAACGGTGTGCCCGTGGGTGACCAGATCCTCGCGCCCGGCTGGATGGACTTCCGCGAGCACATCCCCTACCAGGTCTATGACGTCACCAGCCAGCTCCGCCACGGCAGCAACGCCATCGCCGCCCTGCTCGCGCCCGGCTGGTACTCCACCCCCCTCCGCTGGCGCCAGCAGGGCAACAACTACGGCATCACCGAGCCAGCCCTTAAAGCCCAGCTCCGCCTCCAGTACGCCGACGGCAGCGTGGACTGGATCGCCACCGACAGCACTTGGCAGGCCCATTCCTCCCACATCACCTTCGCTGAAATCTACGACGGCGAAAGCGACGACGCGCGCCTCGAACAGCCCGGCTGGGCTTCCCCTTCCTTCGCCGCAAAAGGCTGGGAGTCCGCCACCGTCGTCCCGGTCAAAGAGCCTCGCCTGCTCGCGCAGTACTTCCAGCCCATCCGCGCCGAGCGCCTGCTCAGCGCCACCAAGATCACGGAACCCAAACCCGGCGTCTACGTGCTCGACTTCGGCCAAAACATGAGCGCGCTCCCCCGCCTCCGCGTGCATGGCCGCCCCGGCGACGACATCCAACTCCGCTTCGCCGAAGTCCTCAACCCCGACGGCACCCTCTACACCGACAACCTCCGCACCGCCAAGGCTACCGATCACTTCCACCCCGCCGGCCGTGGCGTCGAGCAATTCCAGCCCCTCTTCACCTTCCACGGCTTCCGCTACGCCGAGATCACCGGTCTTCACTCCCGGCCCACCGCCGAAACCCTCAAGGCCGTCGTCCTCCACACCGACGCCCCCTTCACCACGCACCTCGCGAGCGGCGACTCGCTCGTCGACAAGCTCTGGCGGATCGTCCAGTGGGGCCAGCGCTCCAACTTCGTCGGCACCCCTACCGACTGCCCGCAGCGCGATGAACGCCTCGGCTGGAGCGCCGATGCCCAGGTCTTCTGGCGCACCGCCACCTTCAACATGGATCTCACCAGCTTCAGCCGCAAGTTCGCCGCCGATCTCCACGGCACCCAGGCCACCACGCCCATGTACGGCATCTACGCCCCCGGCCTCGACACCCCGAATCCCGGCTACGGCGCAGCCTGGAGCGACGCCGGTGTCATCATCCCCTGGACCAGCTGGACCCAGTCCGGCGACACCGGCATCATCGACGAAAACTGGGATGGCATGGAAAGCTACCTCGCCGCCATCGACGCCAAAAACCCTAGCCACCTCTGGCAAAAAGACTTCGGCTCCGCCTTCGGCGACTGGCTCACCCCCACCATCACCACACCGGAAGATCTGCTCGCCACCGCCTACTGGGCCTATGACGTTACGCTCATGCAGCAGATGGCCCGCGCCACCCACCGCACAGAAGCTGAAGCCAGGTACGCCACCCTCTTTGACCAGATCAAGGCAGCCTTCCAGCAGGCCTACACCCGCAACGACGGCTTCGTCGGCACCGTCGACCACTACCCGTCCATCCCCCCGCCCACCATCCATCCAGGTGCAGAAGATCAAACCAGCAAGCCGGTTGAAACCCAGACCGGTTACGTTCTCGCCCTCTACATGCACCTCCTTCCCGAAAACCTTCGGGAGGCAGCCGCTGACAAGCTCGTCGCGAAGATCCAGCAAAACGGCAACCGCCTCGGCACCGGCTTCGTCGGCACACCCTACCTCCTCGCCGTCCTGGCCGACACCGGCCACACGGACCTCGCCTATCGCCTGCTGCTCAATCGCGACTACCCCTCCTGGGGCTACCAGATCGACCACGGCGCCACCACCACCTGGGAGCGCTGGAACGGCGACACCATGCGCGCCGATCCCGCCATGAACTCCTACAACCACTACGCCTACGGCGCCGTCGCCGAGTGGATCTACCGCTTCGCCGCCGGCGTCGACACCGACCCCGGCAAGCCCGGCTTTGAAACCGTGCTGCTCCACCCCAACTTCGACCCGCGCCTCGGCCACCTCGACTTCACCTACACCTCCCGCTTCGGCCCCATCCACTCCGCCTGGTCCGTCGAGAAAGAAAGCGCTGCAAGGCAGGGAAGCGCCGCCCGCGTCCGCTGGTCCGTCACCCTGCCACCCAACACCTCCGCCGTTCTCGCCACCTCACGCATCAACGCCGAAGCCCTCGAACTCAACGGCACCCCCATCACCCAAAGCCAGCTGCAGCCCGGCCCCAACCCCGGGGACCTGCTCCTCCCCGCTGGCACGTACACCCTCACCGCCCGGCTCAAGCCCGCCGCACAAGCAAACGCATCCGCCACAGAGACAGCCACCCTCCGGCACACGAGATAGCCCGGCACGAACCCGTGTCTGAGCCGCACCGCACGGCTCAGACTCCCCTCGCACATACCAGAGTCAGTCCTGCAGCAGCGAAGCCATCCGCGCCACACCCGCAGCAGTCGCGTCCCCGGCTGCCAATGCCAGCTGCACCGCAAGGTTCCCAACTGTCGCGCTCTCCACCGCACCCCGCACCACCTGCAGCCCTGTCGCCTGCGCCGTCATCTCGTTCAGCAACTCATTCTGCGCCCCGCCACCCACCACATACAGTCGCCGCGGCGGCTTGCCCGTGATCCGTTCCATCGCCCGGAGCACCTCCGCATACCCAGCGGCCAGTGATTGGAGCACCAGCCGCGTCATCGCCCCATGCCCCTCTACCCGCGCCAGCCCGCGCGCCGCACGCTGCCCGTTGATGCGCTCCGGCATGTCCCCCGGCTGCAGCAGCGCCGCATCACTCAGATCGAGCTCGTCTCCCGCCCGCCCCGGCTCGGCCTCCCTCGCCTCGCGCACCAGCGCCACCACATCCTCCCGCCCCCACGTCCGCATACACTGTTGCAGCAACCACAGGCCCGGCAACCCCTTGTGAAACAACACCCGCCCGCCGGCCGCACCCAGGTTCGTGAAGTTCTCTCGCGCTGCCTCCGCCGTGTTGCACACCGTCGGCAGTACCGTTCCCACCAGCGACCACGTCCCTGAGCTGAGATAAGCCCAGTCCTCCGCCTCATCCGGTATTCCCGCAATCGCACTCGCCGTATCGTGGCAGCACGGCGCAATCAACCGCGCTCCCCGCAACGCCGCAATCGCGCCCGCATACGCCCCCACATCTGTCCCCGGCTCCACCAGCCGCGGCGCGTCCCTCAGCGCACATCCCGCCGCGCGAAACACCTCCGCACACCACGCCCCATCCACCCCCACCATCCCCGTATGCGTCGCATTCGTTCGCTCCGCCACCGCCGCACCACCCCACCGATACAGCAGATACTCCGGCAGGTTCAGCCACGCCCCTCCACGCCCCTCGAGCGCATCCGCATGGTGCTGGTAGACCGTATTCAGCGGCTGCAGTTGCACCGCCGTCAGCTCCCGTAACCGCTCCGGTGCCACCCGCGCATGCAGCCCACGCTCCGCCGCCTGCGTCCGCGGATCCCGATAACAGAACGGCGCCTCCGGCATCGCCTCACGCGCACCGATCCGCACATAATCCACCGCCCACCCGTCCACGCCGATCGACGCCACACCTTCCGGCGCCTCCTCCACTGCAAGCTGCAGACCCTCATCCACGCCCGCAAGGATCCCCGCCAGATCCCACCGCAGCGCACCCCCGCTCTCACTCGCCACGTGCCGAAAGCGATGCACCAGCCGCACCGTCGGCCTGTCCTCAACCCACCGCAGCACCGACACCCGGCAGCTCTCAGCCCCCAGATCCACCGCGATCCGTGCGCGGCGATCTGGCATCGTTACAGAAACTGCCCCGCCACTCACCGCAGGTAGGCCTCGACCAGCCCTCCGTCCACCGGGATCAGATGCCCCGTCGTCACCGGCGCCTTCGGCCCGCCAAGAAACAGGATTGCCTCCGCGCAGTCCTTCGGATCGATCGGCACATGCGTCAGCGTCCGCTTCGCATAAAACGCCGCCAGCTTCTCCCGCAGCGCCTCGTCGCTCGCATCGTCCTCGAACGCTATGGCATACTTCGCCAGCGAAGCCTTCACCCTGTCCCGCGGAAACATCGTCGACCCCTTCACCACCGTTGCCGGCGATATGCCGTTCACCCGCACCGGCGCCAGCGTCACCGCCAGCTCGCGCACCAGGTGGCTCAGCGCCGCCTTGGAGACGTCATAAGCCTCGCTGCCCTTCTTTGCCACCACCGCATTCGCCGAGCTCGTCAGAACAATCGAGCCGCTGATGCCCTGCGCCTTGAACACCTTGTCCGCCTCATCGCACAGCAGGAAGTTGGCCGTCACGTTGATCTCCAGCGTCTGCCCCCACTGCGCATCGCTGATCACACCACTCGCCGAAGAGGGAAAGATCGCTGCCGTGTTGATCAGCAGGTCCAGACCGCCAAAGCGCTCCACCGCCTTTTCCAACGCTTCCTGGATCTCAGTCCTGTCGCGTATGTCGATCGCGAGGGAGATCGCCGTCTCCTTCCCAGCCACCGCGCGGCACTGCTCGGCCACCGTCTCCGCTCCCTGCACATCGCGGTCGGCCACCACCACATGCGCCCCCCGCTCCGCAGCCAGCAGCGCCACCTCGCGCCCAATGCCACTGCCTCCGCCCACCACCATCACCACGCGCCGGCTCAGCTCGCGCTCCGCCGGCTGCCGCCGAATCTTGGCCTCCTCCAGCGCCCAGTACTCAATCCGGAACGCCTCGCTCGGCGGCAGCGCCACGTAGTTCTCATACACAGAAAACTCGTCCGCCCCCGCCGCCGGCCCTGCCTGCGGCACCTCCGTCACAGCGGTCTCGCCTGAAAGCGACGCCGCCCCCTGCATCACATGAATCGCGTTCGTATAAAACTCGCCCGTCAGCCGCGACTCCGTCTTGGTCTTCCCAAACGCAAACATCCCCACACCCGGCAGCAGCACCACCGTCGGGCTCGCATCGCGCTGCGCCGGCGAGTCCGACAGAGCGTGCTTCGTGTAGTACTCGCCGTACTCCTTGCGGTACGTAGCCAGCGCCGTCTCAATCACCGCAGGAATCTCACTTACCTCGCCCCGCGGATCCCACTCGAGATACATCGGCCGAATCTTCGTGCGGATAAAGTGGTCCGGGCAGCTCGTCCCCAGGTGCGCCAGCCGCTTGGCATGCTGGCTATTCACAAACGCCAGCACATTCGGGCTGTCCACAAAATCGCCAATCATGCGCTGCCGCTGGCTCACCGCACCGCGCAGGTGCGGAAACACCTCCGCCGCAATCGCGCGCCGATCCTCGCGCGCCGGCACAAGCTCTCCCCCAAACATCGGCTTGCCACGGTTCTTGTCATGCCGCGCAATGAACTGCCCAATCTGATCCACAATGGTTACAGTATTCAGATAGCTGTCGCGCTGCGTCTCGCCCCACGTAAACAGCCCGTGGCCTCCCAGCACAATGCCGTCACACGCCGGGTTCGCCTCAACCAGGCGTTTCATCATCATCGCCAGCTCAAAGCCCGGCCGCTGCCACGGCAGCCACACCAGGTGATGCCCAAACTCGCGGTTGAACTCCTCCATCCGCTCCCGCCCGTTCGCCGCCGCCGCCAGAGCAATGCCCCAGTCCGGGTGCAGATGGTCCACATGCGCGAACGGCAGAAACGCATGCAGCGGCGTGTCAATCGAAGCCGCCGTCGCATTGTGGCCAAAGGTGCACAACGTGTACAGCGCCACCATCTCGTCCTCGCGCTCCACTCCCCCGTACACGCCCTCCATCTTCTCCAGCCGATGGAGGTCCAGCGTCGCAAACCCCTGCCGCTTGATCGACCCCAGGTCCCCGCCCGAGCCCTTCACCCACAGCACCGTCTTCCGCTCCCCATCCAGCGGATCCGTCATCTCCAGCTTCGAGCTTGTGTTGCCGCCGCCAAAGTTCGTCAGCCGCAGGTCCGACCCCAGCAGGTTTGAGCGGTAGCGCAGCAGCTCCGGCCCATCCAGCGTGGCGGCAACCGCCTCATCCCATCGGTCTTCCAGAAACTGCAACGGTGCGGCCATCAGCAAACTCCTTCATCTTCCCCAGGCTGGGCAGGCGGCAACCGCCCGCAGCAAAACGCAAACTATCCTCGCATACCGTTCTCATTACAACAACAATTTCTCTATCGAAACACCACCCGCCCAGCGGACCTACGCATAGCTCGCCACCGACCCCGCATTCCGCGCTCCCCGCTCCGCCGCCGCATCCTCCACATAGCCACTTGCCCGCAACGCCGCGAGCGGATCGCCAGGCAGCCCCCGCGCCTCCCGCCACTCCCGCACCAGCGGTCGCACATCATTCCAGAAGCACCCGCGGAACAGCTCCTCCGCCCCCACCAGGTCCGCCTTGTCCTGCAACGCACCCAGCGCCTCCGCGTCCACCAGCGCCGCCCGCGCATACAGCTCCTGCCCGGCCACCACGGTCTGCACCATCGCCTCCAGCTTGCCCTTCAGGTTGTGGCTCTGGTCAATCATGAACGCCACCTCGGCCGTCGCCCCCGTCCGGTCGCTCAGCATCTCGTAGAAGATCCGGAAGATCTGGTATGGATCGATCGAGCCCAGCGTCAGGTCATCATCGGCATACTTCCGGTCGTTGAAGTGGAATCCGCCCAGCGCCCGCTCATGCAGCAGCCACGCCACAATCTGCTCAATGTTCTGCCCCAGGTAGTGGTGCCCCGTGTCCACCAGCACCGCCGCCTGCGGCCCCGCCTTGCGCGCCAGCAGCAGCGCCATCCCCCAGTCCGCGATATCTGTGTGATAGAACGACGGCTCAAACGGCTTGTACTCCACCAGCATCCGCTGCCCCGGCCCCAGCGCCGCATGCGTCCGCGCCATCGCCTCTTCGGTCCACGCAATGCGCTTCCGCATGCTCTGCGTCCCCGGGTAGTTCGACCCATCCGAGTCCCAGATCGACACGTCCTTCGACCCCAGCGCCCGCCCAATCTCCACCGACAACAACAGGTGCTCAAGCGCGCACGCACGCGTCTCCGCATCCGGGCTCGCAATCGACCCAAACTTGTACCGCTGATCCTGGAACAGGTTCGGGTTGATCGACCCCGCCCGCATCCCATACCGGCCTTCCAGCTCCCGGATCTCCGGCACATCCGCCAGCCCGCGTGGCAGATCCCACAGCACATGCAGCGCCACCGTCGGCGTCGCCCCCGTCAGCCGGTTCACCTCGCTCGCATCGGCGAACTTCTCTGCCGTCGACGTCGCCGCCGCCGGTTGGATGAACTTCCCAAACCGCGTACCGGTGTTCGCGAACCCCCACGAAGGCACCTCGATCCGAAAGCTGTCCAGTGCTGCAAACACCCGGTCCCGTTCCGTCGTCATCGCTGCCTCCCTTTTGTCTCGCAATCAGCTCCGGCTGCCACTCTCGTCTACCAGCAGCACATCCACAAATCGAGGCCCATGCACGCCTTTAATGCGCGTCATCTCGATATCAGCCGTCGCCGACGGCCCACTAAAGAAAGTCGTCGGCAGATCCCTCGTCGCCTCAAGCCACCGCATCCCCTCCACCACCGTCTCCACCACATCCGCCGCCCGCACCACGCACAGGTGATAGTCCGGCACCAGCGTAATCGCCCGCCGCCCCTGCCCCGGCCGAGCCTGCAGCACAATCGTCCCCGTCTCCGCGATCCCCAGCGTCGCCGCCGTCATCACCCCCGTGAAGCCGTCCAGCTCCGCCGCGGAAAACTCCGCATCCACCACAAACTCCGCCCCGCCCTGCCACACCGCCGGCACTCCCGGCGCAACGAGCACTCGCCCCAGCCCGCGCCCCCGCAGCACCGCGCTCACCGTCTCCCTGATCTCCGCCTCGACTGTCGCGTGCACCTCCGCGCCATACTCTCGCAGCCGCTCACAGAACAGCTCCAGGCACGCCCCCCGCTCCATCCTCGCCTCCTGCTGGTAGCGCCGCGTGATCCCCGCGTACTCCCCCGCGCGATCAAACGCAGCAGCGCGTGCGTCTGTCGCCGCTCGCACCCGTCCCAGCACTGCCGCCCGCGCCTCCGTCATCGCGTCGCCTCCCGCTTCGCCCACCACTCCCGAAACGTCTCCGCAGGCATCTCCTGCAGATCCCGCGTCGCCGTCCACCCACCCAGAATTCCCGGCAACCCATGGATCCAACCCCGCGTCGCCGTCTCCTCCTGCCCCACGATCCGCAATCCCTCTGGCCGCGTCTCCCGCCGCACCAGCGGCCGCTCCGCCATCCGCGCCAGTCGCTGCGCCGCCCGAAACCGCCGCGCCGACCGAAATGTCATCCCCGCCGCCTTCATCGCCAGCGCCTCTGGTGCATACCACGGCGCCCGCTCCGTCACCTTGTTGCGCAGGTGGATCAACACCTCCGGGATGTTGATCTTTACCGGGCACACCTCGTAGCACGCCCCGCACAACGACGACGCATACGGCAAACTCTGTGAGTGCTCCAGCCGCATCAGCTGCGGCGTCAGAATCGCGCCGATCGGTCCCGCATACACACTGCCATAGGCCAGCCCGCCCGTCTGCCGGTACACCGGGCACGCGTTCTGGCACGCCCCACACCGGATGCACTGCAGCGTCTGCCGCCCTTCCGCATCCGCCAGCACCTCCGTCCGTCCGTTATCCAGCAGCACAATGTGTAACTGCTGCGGTCCGTCACCCGGGCGCACCCCCGTCCAGATCGAGTTGTACGGATTCATCCGCTCGCCCGTCGCCGACCGCGCCAGCAACTGCAGCATCACCTCAAGGTCCGCATACCGCGGGATCACCTTCTCGATCCCCGCCACCACAATCAGCGTCTCCGGCAGCGTCAGGCACATCCGCCCATTGCCTTCGCTCTCCACAATGCAGATCGCGCCGTTCTCCGCCACCAGGAAGTTCGCGCCGCTCAGCGCCGTCTTCACCCGCAAAAACTTCTCGCGCAAGAACTGCCGCGCCGCATCCGCCAGGTCCTGCGGCGTCTCGCCCAGATCCGGCAGGTTCATCGTCCGCTTGAAGATCTCGCGAATCTGCGACCGGTTCTTATGCAGCGCCGGCACCACGATATGCGACGGCTGATCCTCCCCCAGCTGCAGAATCAACTCCGCCAGGTCCGTCTCGTACGCGTGAATGCCCGCCGCCTCAAGCGCCGTGTTCGCGCCAATCTCCTCCGTCGTCATTGACTTGATCTTGATGATCTCGTCCGATCCGGTTGCGCGCGCCAGCTCCACCACCAGCCCCCGCGCCTCCGCCGCATCCCGCGCCCAGTGCACCGTCGCGCCTGCCGCCGTCGCCGCCCGCTCAAAGTCCTCAAGGTAGCTCGGCAGGTGCCGCAGCGCATGCTCCCGAATCTGCCGTCCCGCCTCGCGCAGCTCCTGCCAGTCCGTCTTCTCGTCCACGAGGATCCGGCGCTTCGCCTGGATCACCTCCGTCGCGTGCCGCACGTTCTTGCGCATCTGCGAGTCGCCCAGCAGCGTGCGCGCCGCAACAGGAAACGGCGGCGCCGTCCGCGGATCGAGCGCCACCCGGCTCATCGCGTCCGCCCCCACATGCCTCACGCCATCCGGCGCCCTTCGGCTCATCGCGACGACCCTCCCCCAACCTGCTGATCGTCTTCAGTCGACGCCAGAATCTCCGCCAGATGCTTCGTGCTCACACCCGTCCGCTGCCGGTGTAGCCCGCCCTCCAGGTGCATCAGGCACGAGTTGTCACACGCCGTGCACTCTTCCGCGCCCGTGTTCAGCACCGCCCGCGTCTTCTCCGCCAGCATCGCGCTTGAAACATCCGCGTTCTTGATCGCAAATGTCCCACCGAAGCCACAGCACTGGTCCATCCCCTTCAGCTCCACCAACTCCATGCCGCGCACGCGTCGCAGCAGCGTCAGCGGCCCATCCCCCAGCTGGAGCGAGCGCAGCCCATGGCAGCTCGCGTGATAGGTCACCCGGTGCGGGTAGTACGCCCCCACATCCTCAACGCCCAGCTTCTTGGTCAGCAGCTCTGAGAACTCCCAGACCCGCTCCAGCAGGGAAGCCACACGCTCCGGTAGCCGTGCATCTCCGCCCGCCTGCACCAGCCGCTCCGCCATCTGCGGGTAGTGCTCGCGCATCATCGCCACGCAGCTTGAGGAAGGAACCACCACCGCCTCCGCCGCCTCAAACTGCTCCACAAACCGCGGCAGCAACAGCAGCGCATCCTCCTGGTAGCCCGTGTTCCAGTGCATCTGCCCGCAGCAGGTCTGCTCGGCAGGGAACTCCACCGTGTGCCCCAGCCGCTCCAGCACCCGCACCACCGCCCGCCCTGTCGCCGGAAACAGCGTGTCGTTGTAGCAGGTGATGAACAGGGCGATCCTCACAGTGACCCTCGCGTTCCAATAGACATTGTGTTTCCCATAAGCACTTTACATCCGATACCATGACCCGGTCTCAAGTCTAGGCTTCTTCCGGATCGCAGGGTGCTATGGGGGCAAATCCCTTTGTTGGCGTGCTATACCACTGGATCGGCGGCTTCGCCTCCGCCACCAACTTCATCCCGTTCCGCGGCATCCGCCGCTGGTCGTGGGAGATCTACTGGCTCATCCAGGGCGTTGCCGCCTGGGTCGTCGCCCCGCTCCTCCTCGCCTCCATCTTCGTCCCGCACCTCGGCACAGTGCTCCAGCAGGCCCCCCGCAGCGCCGTCCTCTGGTCCGTCTTCTGGGGTGCCCTGTGGGGCGTCGGCGGCCTCACCTTCGGTCTTGCCATCCGCTACCTCGGCCTCGCCCTTGGCTATGCCATCGCCCTCGGCTTCTGCACCGCCTTCGGCACCCTCATGCCGCCGCTCTTTAACGGGCAGCTCGGCGCCATCCTCCACCAGCGCTCCGGCCAGGTCGTCCTCGCCGGCATCGCCCTCTGCCTCGTCGCCATCGCCGTCAACGGCCTTGCCGGCTTCTATAAGGAGCGCGAAGTCTCCGTCGAAGAGATGGCCGCCGCCGGTGAGCGCGACTTCTCCTTCGCCCGCGGCCTCGTCGTCGCCGTCTTCGCCGGCATCATGAGCAGCTTCTTCGCCGTCGGGCTCGACGCCGGCAAACCCATCGCCGAAGTCGCCCGCCACTCGCTCCAGGCCGACGGCCGCCTTGAGCTCTGGCAGAATCTCCCCGTCCTCATCGTCGTCCTTTGGGGAGGCTTCGCCACCAATCTCCTCTGGTCCCTCATCCTCATCGTGCGCAATCGCTCCGCCGCCGAGTTCCTCGGCGCCCCCGGCCGCAACCCCATGCGCGGCATCGCCGCCACCGGCGACACCATCGCTGACTTCGACCCGCGCCATCCCACCGGGCTCCGTCTCTCCGCCAGCACCCTGCTCGCCAACTACGCCCTCGCCGCCCTCGCCGGCGTCATCTGGTACTTCCAATTCTTCTTCTACTCCCTCGGCCAAACCAAGATGGGCCAGTTCGAGTTCTCCTCCTGGACCCTCCACATGGCGTCCATCATCCTCTTTGCCACCCTCTGGGGCGTCGTCCTCAGGGAGTGGCGCGGCACCCGTCCCCGCACCCGCGGCCTCGTCGCCCTCGGTGTCGCGCTTCTCGTCGCCTCCACCGTCGTCGTCGGCGCCGGCAACTTCCTCAAAGCTCGCCAAACCCCCGCGCCCGACCCAGCCACCGCCCGCACCTCCATCAACACTCCTCGCTGACATGACCCGCAGCCCCACGCCACCGCCGTCGCAACCCGTCGTCTCCACCGCGGCGAAGCGCAAGGGTGAGCTCTCCGCACTCCCTCCGCCTCACCCCGCTGCAGAAGGGAGCAGCCACTTTCATCTACCCCGCCGCCAGATCCTCCATCTCTTGGCCGCCACAGCCTACGCCACCCTCGCCCCCACCGCGCCCGCCGAAACGCCCCAGCCCATCCTCGACGCCCACGTCCACCTCTTCGACCCCACCCGCCCCGGCGGTATCCCGTGGCCCAAACCCGGCGACCTCATCTTCCAACCCGCCCTCCCCCCACGACTCCAGACCCTCGCCGCCCCCCTCGGCGTCGTCGGCGCCATCGCCGTCGAAGCCAGCCCCCTCCGCTCCGACAACGACTGGCTCCTCGACCAGGCCATCCGCCACCCCTTCATCGTCGGCTTCATCGGCGACCTCGTCCCCTCCGACCCCACCTTCGCCGCCGACCTCGACCGCCTCCACAGCAGCCCGCTCTTTCTCGGCATCCGCCTCGGCAATCTCTGGGACCGCGACCTCGCCCAGGACCTGGCAGACCCCCACCGCCGCCCCCTCACCCTCGCCGCTCTCCGTCAGCTCGCCCGCGCCAACCTCGTCCTCGAGATCGCCAACCCCACCCCCGCCCTCCTCGCCGCCACCCTCGACCTCGCTCAGGCCATCCCCACCCTCCGCATCGTCATCGACCACCTCCCCCACCTCCAGCCCCCCACCGAGGCCACAGCCCTCCAGGCCTATACCCGCACTCTCCACGCCCTCGCGCAGTCTCCCCAGGTCGCCGTCAAACTCTCCGAAATCCTCAATCCACCCGATCTTCCCGCACCCCAACCCTCCCCCAGCCAGGTAAAAGCCCACCTCGACCAACTCTGGACTCTCTTCGGCCCCACCCGCCTCCTCTTCGGCAGCGACTGGCCCAACAGCGACCACGTCGCCCCGTACCCCACCACCCTCGCCACCGTCCGCAACTACCTCCGCTCTCGCCACCCCGCCGCCGCCCACCAGGTCCTCTTCAGCAACTCCCGGAGGATCTACCGTTGGCAGCCCCGCTCCCCCGCACAGCACGTCTAGGCGTTCAACATCCCCAGCACCCATCCCGCCAGCGCCGCTCCCAGCAGCGGCCCCACCACCGGCACCCACGCATACGCCCAGTCGCTCCCGCCCTTGCCCTGGATCGGCAGCACGGCGTGCGCCAGCCGCGGCCCCAGGTCGCGCGCCGGGTTGATCGCATACCCCGTCGTCCCTCCCAGCGACAGCCCCACCCCCCACACCAGGCACGACACCAGGTACGGGCTCAGCCCCGCCGCCGCCCCCGTCGTCAGCACCAGCTTCGAGCTCATCCCACCCGCCACCAGCACCAGCACAAACGTCGCCAGCACCTCACAAAACAGGTTCGCCCAATACGCCCGGATCGCCGGAATTGTCGCAAACACCCCCAGCTTGGTCGCCGCGTCCTCCGTCTCCGCCCAGTGCGGCCAGTAAAACAGCCACGTCGCCGCCGCCCCCGCGAACGCTCCACCAATCTGCGCCGCCGCAAACGGCAGCACCTTCCCAAACGCCCGCGTCTTCACCGCAAACGCCAGCGTAAACGCCGGGTTCAGATGCGCGTCCGCCGACCCAAACAGCTGCGCCGTAAAGATCCCGCACAACACCGCAAACGCCCACCCCGCCGTCACCACCATCCACCCGCCGCCCCCCGCCTTGCTCCGCCGCAGCAACACCCCCGCCACCACGCCGTTGCCCAGCAGCATCAGCACAAACGTCCCCATAAACTCGCCCAGCAGCGGTCCCCGCGTCATCTCCGTCCTCCGTCCCTCTTACGCCGGCACATACTGCTGTGCCATCGCCCGGAAGGCCGACACCTCTGCCGCCTCCCACGCCGCATCCCGCCCAAGCTCCCGCGCCAGCAGCCCCGCCACCACCGGCGCGCACTCCATCGCCGCCCGCGCGTGGAGCAGCAATGCCCGCGTCCGCCGCGCCAGCACGTCATCCACCGTCCGCGCCATCTCCTCGCGCGCCGCCCACACCACCTCTGCCTTCAGATAGGGCAGCGCCGGATGCAACAGCTCGCCCAGCCCCGCGTCCTCCGCCACCAGCGCCCGCACCCCCGCCGCATCCGTCCCATAGACCGCCAGCGCGTCGTCCGGTTCCGTGCCCTCCTTCCATCCATGGATCCGCAGATCCGTCGTCCGGCACGGCACCTCCGCCAGCTCACCCAGCGTCGCCGCATGGTTCACCGTGTCCTCCGCCATGTTCCGGTAGGTCGTCCACTTCCCACCCACAATCGTCAGCAGCCCGCTGTCCTCAATCCGCACCGTGTGGTCGCGCGAAAGCGCTGACGTCTTCTTGTGATCGCCCCCCGCCGCCTGCACCAGTGGCCGAATCCCCACATAGATCGACAGGATGTCCTCCCGCCGCGGTGGCCGGCTCAGGTACTGCGCCGCCGTCTCCAGCACAAACGCAATCTCCTCCTCCAGCGGCTTCGGCTCATAGCTCACCCCTTCAATCGGCGTGTCCGTCGTCCCCACCACCGTCCGGTCATGCCACGGGATCGCAAACAACACTCGCCCATCGCTCGTGTGCGGCACCATGATCGCCGTCTCACCCTGCAGAAACTCCCGTGCGAGCACCAGGTGGATCCCCTGGCTTGGCGCAATCATCGCCGGTGCCTCCGGCTCCGCCAGCCGCCGCACCTCGTCGGAGAACATGCCCGCCGCATTCACCACCACGCGCGCCCGCACCTCGTGCCGCTCGCCCGTCTCCCCATCGGCAAACACCGCCCCCTCCACAAACTCATCCACCCCCCGCAGCAGCTCCACCACCGGCGCATAGTTCACGAGCACCGCCCCGTGGTCCGCCGCCGTCATCGCCATGTGGATCAACAGCCGCGTGTCGTCAAACTGCCCATCGTGGTACATCACCCCGCCCCGCAGCCCGTCCTGCTGGATGTTGGGCAGCCGTTCCAGCGTCGCCTCGCGCGACAGGATCACCGACCGCCCAAAGCTGTACCGCGTCGCCAGCAGGTCGTAGATCTTCATCCCGATCCCGTAAAACGGGCTCTCCCACCAGGTGTAGCTCGGCACCACAAACGGCAGATTATGCACCAGGTGCGGCGCATTCTGCCGCAGCAGTCCCCGCTCCTTCAGCGCCTCCATCACCAGTGACACGTTGCCCTGCTCCAGGTAGCGCACACCCCCATGCACCAGCTTGGTCGACCGGCTCGACGTCCCCTTGCCAAAGTCCACCCGCTCCAGCAGCAGCACCGCGTAGCCCCGCGTCGCCGCATCCACCGCCACCCCCACGCCCGTCGCTCCTCCGCCAATCACCAGGAGATCCCAGGGCTCCGTACCCCGCGCCCGCACCCTTCCCAGCATCGCCTCGCGATCCAGCGTTCCTCCTTGCGCCATACCCTGCTTCATCGTCCCCACCCCCGTGACCGTCGCACCGCCTCGTCCCACCGCGCCCGCATCCGCTCCATCGCACCCCGCTCTGCCTTTGGCTCAAACACCGTGCCCTCCTGCTCGCCGCGCGCAATCTCGTCCACATCCCCCCAAAAGCCCACCGCCAGCCCTGCCAGGTGCGCCGCCCCCATCGCCGTAGTCTCCACGCACGCCGGCCGTCGCACCGGCACCTGCAGCAGGTCCGCCTGCACCTGCATCAGGGTGTCGTTCGCCGCCGCCCCCCCGTCCACGCGCAGCTCCCGCAGCGGCACCGGCGTGTCATGGTTCATCGCGTCGAGCACGTCTGCCACCTGCAGCGCGATCGACTCCAGCGCCGCCCGCGCAATGTGCCCCCGCTCCGTCCCCCGCTGCAGCCCGATCATCAGACCGCCCGCATGCGGGTCCCAGTGCGGTGCTCCCAGCCCCGTAAACGCCGGCACCAGCACCACCCCGCCACTGTCCGCCACCGTCGCCGCCAGCGCCTCCACCCCCGCGCTTTCGGCAAAAAAGCCCATCCCGTCCCGCAGCCACTGCACCACCGCCCCACCCACAAAGATCGAGCCCTCCAGCACGTACTCCGGCCTTCGCTTCACCGAGCAGGCCAGCGTCGTCAGCAGCCGCTGCTCGCTCAGCCGAAAGTCGCCGCCCGTGTGCTGCAGCAGAAAGCACCCCGTCCCATACGTGTTCTTCGCATCGCCCGGCTCCGTGCAGTGCTGGCCAAACAGCGCCGCCTGCTGGTCTCCGGCCATCCCCGCAATCTCGATCTCGCCGAGTCCCAGCGTCGTCGTCACCCGCCCCACCTGCTCGCTCGACCACACCACCTCCGGCAGCATGCTCGCCGGGATCCGCAACAGCCGCAGCATCTCCTCGTCCCACCGGTCTTCCTGGAGGTTGTAAAGCAGCGTCCGCGAGGCGTTCGTCCGGTCCGTCACATGCCGCGTCCCGCTCGTCAGGTTCCACACCAGCCAGCTGTCCACCGTCCCAAACAGCAGCTCGCCCCGCTCCGCCCGCGCTCGCGCCCCGTCCACGTTGTCCAGAATCCAGGCAATCTTGGTCCCGCTAAAGTACGGGTCCAGCAGCAGCCCCGTCCGCCGCCGCACCTCCGCCTCCGCCCCGGCCTTCGCCAGCTCCGCGCACATCCCGGCCGTCCGCCGGTCCTGCCACACAATCGCGTTGTACACCGGCTTGCCCGTAGCCCGGTCCCACACAATCGTCGTCTCCCGCTGGTTCGCAACCCCCAGCGCCGCCACATCCCGCGGCCGCACCCCCGCCCGCCCCAACACCTCCACCGCCGCACTCAGCTGCGAGGTCAGAATCTCGAACGGATCATGCTCCACCCACCCCTGCGTCTCCGCATCCTGCCCCGCGGGGTAGATCTGCCGAAACTCATGCTGCGCCACCCCGGCGACCGCCCCACTCCGATCAAACAGGATCGCCCGGGAACTCGTCGTTCCCTGATCCAGCGACAGCACATACTCCGCCATAACCCGCACCCCATCCCACCAACAATCCACCCGCAGCGGAGCTACCTTACCAGATCAATCCCACACCCGACTCCACCGCCCATCCACCCCACGCCGTCCTCTCCACCCTGGCGGTGCACCGTCCGCGTTCCGCACGGACCGCCTCCCATAAAGCGCGGTCCTGCCACGGAAAAGCAGCACTCCATGGCGCAACACCCCCATCCCACTCCCTATCCTGATCTGGGCGACGAATGCCCGCGGCGTCCCAAAATGCAGGAAGGTCCGCGTATAACGCGGACCTAAACCCAATGCATTGAATATTTTGTGCAACATCATACGGGGGGGAGGGGGGCACCCTACCCCACCATCTTCTGCTCCGTCTCTGGCGACGACGGCTTCACATCCGTCCCCGACGTCCCGCCCAGCCACTTCGGGTTGTTCGCCGTCCCGTCAAACAGGCTCGATGTCTTGAACGGCTCGTACTTGCCCGTCATCGCCGCCGTCTGCGTCTTCGCCAGAAACGCAGCCGTCTGCTCCGCCGTGAACGGCTGAAACGTCTTGGCCGCGTGGATCGCCTGCTGAAGGATCTCCGGCTTCTCGATCCCTGTGATCACAACCGACACCGGCTGCGACAGCCCATAGTGCAGCGCCTCCACCGGGTCAATCGTGCCCGACCGCAGGATGTACCCGTCGCCAAACGTCTTCATCGCCAACACCCCGGTCCCCGCCTTGGCCGCCACCGGAATCACCTGCTTCGTAAAGGAGCGAAAGTGCGCGTCCATCGCGTTCACCGGCATCTGCACCGTGTCGAAGTGGAAGCCATGCTGCTCGGCCACCTCAAACATCCGCAGGTGGATCAGCGGGTCCTTGTGGCCCGTAAAGCCGATATAGCGAATCTTGCCCGCCTTGCGCGCCGCCATCGCGGCATGGATCGCCCCATCCTCCGCAAAGATCCGGTCCGGATCCTCGAACCGCAGGATCTCGTGGAACTGCACCAGGTCCATCACATCCGTGTCCAGCCGGCCCATCGACTGCTCCAGCTGCTTGTTGTAGTCCTCCGCCGTCCGCGCATCGAGTTTGGTCATCAGAAAGGCCTTGTGCCGGTAGCCGTCCTTCAGCGCCTGCCCCATCCGCACCTCGGAGATGCCGTCGTTATAGTCCCAGCAGTTGTCGAAGAAGGTGATACCCGCGTCCGACGCCGACCGCACCAGCCGGATCGCATCCGCTGCCGTAGTCGACGGATCCTTGGCCAGGTGAAACCCACCTAGCCCGATCGCTGACACCCGCTCGCCCGTCGTCCCCAGCTCCCGGTAGATCATCTCCGGGTTCTCCGGCCGCTTCACCGGTGCCTCTTTCGACGTCCGTCCATCACTCGCCCCACCCTGTGCCATCGCACCCCCACCCTGCACAGCAGCCACACCCACAGCCGAAGCAGACTTCAGAAAAGCTCGACGCTCCATATTTCTCGTCCCTCTGCCTGTTGGATGTCGCCGGCTCGCCACCCGATTGCGTCCGTTGTGGAGACGCGCAACACCTTGAACCCCCACCTTTCCCGCAGTTGGCGTTCACCGGCGAGCAGGCAACCCGGTTGTGCATCGCCTCAGGCGTAACGGAAGATGGCTACACCATGGCTGGCGCACACCGCAGGAGCGAACGGACGATCGGCTGGCAGGGCACAGGTCTTCGGGCCGTGCTCGCCGGCCTGGCCCTGCTCTCGTCCGCGCTTTGCGCCACAACGCATGCCGCCGGGGAAGACCTTCGCTACCTTCGGCACCAGGGCTGGACCACCGAGGACGGCCTTCCCCAGGACAGCGTGCACGGCATCGTGCAAACAGCGGATGGCTACCTCTGGGTCGGCACCGAGGGCGGCCTCGCCCGCTTTGATGGCGTCAGCTTCCGCGTCTTCCAGCCCGCAGCGGGATCGGCCCTCGCCAGCGGAGACATCTCCTCCCTCCTCACCCAGGGGAACGACCTGTGGGTCGGCACGGCTGACGGTCTTGTGCGCGTGCGGAACGGAGGTGAGCAGATGGTCCGCTTCGGTGTGGAAAGCGGCCTGCCCTCGGCGACCATCCTTGCCCTGCGCGACGGTCCGGACCTCCACCCCGTGGTCCAGACTCCCGCCGGGTGGTCGGTGTGGCAGGGCACACGCTTCGTCCCATCTAGCCCCGCTCCAGCCCAGCGTCCAGACCAGCCCCCTGCTCCTGGCGCGCCTTGGAGCACCGACGCAGCCGGCGTCAGCTGGACCAGGGGCGAGCACACCCAGCACTGGACGCTCGGCCGCAACCTTCCCGGCAGCCGGGTAGAGAGTCTTCTCGCCCAGCCCGCGGAGGCCTGGGCAGGAACCAGCGCCGGCCTCTTTCTGCTCCGGCCGACCAGCCCCGGCGCTGAGGCCGTCCCTGCCCTGCGCGGCGACACCATTCTGGTGCTCTTTCACGACCGCGAGGGAGATCTCTGGATCGGCACCGAAAGCTCCGGCCTTCACGTGCTGCGATCGGTGCGCTTCCGCACGGAGCCTGGTCTGGCCGGCGAGGGCGTGGTCGCGCTCACCGAAAGTGGCGGGTCCGTCTGGGCTGGCACGCGTCGCGACGGCGTGCGCCTGCTCCAGGATGGCCGGGCCTCCGCAGTCGCTGCCCCGGCCATGACCAGCCCGGTGGTGCTCTCCATGGCGCCGGCGCCGGGCGGCGAGGTGTGGGTTGGCACGCCGGACGGCCTGAACCGGGTGGGTCGCGATGGTCGTGTGCGACAGATCAGCTCCGCTGATGGCCTGCCGGACGACTATGTGCTGGCTCTCGAGGACGACGGCGAGGGTGGTGTCTGGGCTGGCACGCGCCGCGGCCTCGCCCACGTTCGGTCCACTCTGGCCGTTGCCCAGGTAGTGACACGAGAGGACGGCCTGGCCGGAGACCTCGTCGGCGCCCTTCGCCGCATCACGGCCGGTAGTGGGGCGGGCACGCTGTGGATCGGCACCTCCGGCGGTGTGTCGCTCCGCTCCCCGGACGGGACCATCCACCCGGCGCAGGTGAAGCCCGGCCCTGGCCCGGTGCGGGCGCTGGCGGAGGACGCGCAGGGAAGCGTTTGGCTGGCCACCAGCGAGGGTTGGGTCACGCGTGTGCCGGCAGGGGCCGGCGCGGGGCTGGGCGCTCAAGTGGTGCACGGAGGCGTGCAAAGCCTGGTGGTGGATGGCGGCGTGGTCTGGATCCGGACCGACCGCGGCATCGACACGATGCGCGTGGACGACTTTCTCCGGTGTGCGCGCCTGGGCTGCGCCCCGGCTGTTACGGGTTACGGCGTCGCGGACGGCATGCCCAGCGCGGAGGTCGCCGGGGGAGCCTCTCCCGCGGCATGGCACATGAGCAACGGAGAGCTGTGGTTCGGCACCCGGCACGGTGTTGCTATCGCTGAGGCAGCGGGGCCGATTAGTGGGGAAGCCGCGCCGCCGGTGGTTATTGAGCGATTTACGGCGGATGGGGCGGAGCTTGCCGTCACTCCTCCGGCTCCCCGGGGGAACGGGGAGGCACTTAGAATCCCCTACGGGCCGGTGCGTTTCAGTATTGAATATGCCGGGCTGAGCTTTGCCGCGCCTTCCAGGGTGCGGTACCGCTACCGGCTTGAAGGCCTGGACAGTGGCTGGACGGAGGCGGGCGGCCGACGGTCCGCGACCTACACCAATCTGCGCTCGGGCCGCTACCGCTTCCAGGTGCAGGCCGCCGACGCAAACGGGCACTGGGCGGAGTCGGGCTCGGGGGCGGTTCTCGCCTTCCACGTGGTGCCTCCTGTTTACCGGCGCTGGTGGTTTGTGCTGCTGGTCGCGCTCGCCGGAGCGGGTGTTGTCGTGGGCCTCTACCTGCTGCGCCTGCGACGGCTCCGGCGCGAGTTTGACGCTGTGCTGCGCGAGCGCAATCGTATGGCTCGCGAGATCCACGACACCCTGGCGCAGGACTTTGTTGGCGTCTCCCTGAAGCTGGATATCGTGTCCCGTCTGCTGCTCCAGGAGAAGACTGAGGCGGCGCAGGAGCAGGTGCGGGAGGCTCGGGTCCTGGTCACCGAAGGCCTTGCCGAAGCGCGGCAGAGCATCTGGGGGCTGCGGGCCAATGCTGCCGCCGACAGCCTGCCCGCGCGCTTTACCAGGCTGGTTGGGCGCTTCCGCGCCGAAGGTCTGGAAGTGCGGTGGAAGGTGGGCGGCGCCTACCGGCAGGTTGGCGAGCGGGTTGAGTCCGAGGTGCTGCGAGTGGGGCAGGAGGCACTTGAGAATGTCCGGCGCCATGCGGGCGTGCTGCAGGTGGCCGTGGAGCTGCAGTACAGGAGGGATATGCTGGTGCTCACGGTGGAGGACCAGGGACGAGGATTCGCCATGGACGAGGCCGAGCGGCTGGAGGGGCACTACGGCGTGCGTGGCATGCAGGAGCGGGCGGCGGCGGTGGGTGGTCAACTGCAGGTGACCACGGCGGCGGGCGAGGGAACGCGCGTGCAGCTGGTTTGTCCCATTCCAGAAGCGACATCGGAGGTGGAGCCGTGAACGATCGAATACGCGTGATGCTGGTGGAAGATCATCAGGTGGTGCGCCAGGGGCTCGCAGCCCTGCTTGGCTCAACCGATGTGGTTGAGGTTGTAGCCTCGCTGGGAGATGGATCGGAGGCTGTGAGCCAGTACGAGGCGGTGCGGCCGGACGTGACGCTGATGGATCTGCAGATGCCCAGGGTCGGTGGCGTGGAGGCAATTCGCCAGATCCGCACGCGCTTTCCGGAGGCGCGCGTGGTGGTGCTGACCACCTACGACGGCGACGAGGATATCTTCCGTGCGCTCCAGGCTGGGGCCAAAGGGTACCTGCTAAAAGGCATGCCGTTTGAAGAGCTGCTGCGGACCATCGAAGCGGTGCACAACGGCCGATCCAGGATTGCGCCACCGGTGGCTGAAAAGCTGGCCGAGCGGGTCAGCGGGCAGGAGCTCACGGCGCGGGAGATCAGCGTGCTGGAACGAATCGTCGCCGGACGGGCCAACAAGGAGATCGCCGCAGATCTCTTCATCTCCGAGGCGACTGTGAAGACGCATGTGAACAGCCTGCTGGGCAAGCTGGGCGTGACGGATCGAACCCAGGCGGCAACGGTCGCGATCCAGAGAGGGTTTGTGCATCTTCGATGAAGCGTCATGGATGGAGTGTCGGGCTGGTTCTGCTGCTCGTGCTGTTGGGGACGAGTGCACGCTTGCTGGCGGCAGATGCCGTGTGGCGGGCGGCGACGCCGGCAAACCTGGAGCGCTTTCTGCCTGCGCGAGCGCCTGTCGAGAAGGAACGCATCGAGACGGAGATGCGCACTGCAACAGGAATCACCGACGGGCACAGGACGGTGGGGGCTGTGGTGCTGATTACGGCGGGCTATGCCGCGGACGGGAAGTACTCGCACTATCTGCTCACGGAAGCCCCGCTGCGGCTGGGGTCGACGCTGCAACTGGCTCCGGGGGCGTATGTGCTTGGCTGGAGCCGGAGTGAGACCGGGCTGCTGGTGCACCTCTTCGAGGCAGGCACGGGGCGCGAGCTGGGTTCGGCCGAGGCCGTGGCGCCCAAGGAGCACGTCCGAGTGGAGCCGTTTCACATCTGGCCGCCAAAGAGCGGCATGGGCATCCAGATCGGGCGCTTCACCATGCCCTATGACGTGGGGCCTTGAGCGCTGGATGGCAAAAAAGGACGCCGCCCGGTTGGGGCGGCGTGGGAGGTCAGCGTTACTGGGCGGCTTTGAAGCCATAACCCTTGACATCTCTGAGAGTAGGGCCGAGGCGGCAACGTGTCCTGCACCGATGGGCTGAATGTGTGTCCACCCTTTGGTGGAGAGGCAACGACGATGGATGTGTACCTGATCGACGGGACGTACGAGCTCTTTCGGCACTTCCATGCCTTGCCGCGGATGCGGGACAGGGATGGCATGGAGGTGGCGGCGGTACGTGGGGTGCTGCGGTCACTGCTGGGCATGATGCGGGCCGGCGAGACGTATATCGGGGTGGCTACGGACCACGTGGTGGAGTCGTTCCGGAATGGGATGTGGGCGGGGTACAAGACGGGCGAGGGCGTGGAGCCGGAGCTGCTGGCGCAGTTCGGGCTGTTGGAGGAGGCGCTGCGGCTGCTGGGCGTGACAGTGTGGGCGATGGTGGAGGAGGAGGCGGACGATGCGCTGGCGAGTGCGGCGCGGCTGGCGGCCAGGGACACCCGAGTGGAGCGTGTCTTTGTCTGTACGCCGGACAAGGACCTGGCGCAGTGTGTGGAAGGCGAGCGCGTGGTGCAGTTGGACCGGCGCAAGAATGAGGTGCGGGATGAAAAGGGGGTGTGGGGGAAGTTTGGGGTGGGGCCGGGGTCGATTCCGGACTACCTGGCGCTGGTGGGCGACACGGCGGACGGGTACCCGGGGCTGAAGGGGTGGGGGGCGAAGAGCGCGGCGGCAGTGCTGGCGAAGTGGGGATCGCTCGAGGGCATTCCGGAAGATGCGCGGGAGTGGGGTGTGGCGGTGACCGTGCCGCGGGGCCTCAACGAGGTGCTCCGGGCGGAGTGGGAGAGGGCACTGCTCTTCCGGCAGCTGGCGCGGTTGCGGCGGGAGCTGCCCCTGTTCGCGGATGTGGAAGAGCTGCGGTGGGCGGGGCCAACCGCGGAGTTTAGGGCGATGGGTGAGCGGCTGGACGGGGCCAAGGTGGTAAAGGGAACGGGCAAAGTGCGGCGCGGGCGTTAGGACGCGATGGTCAGGTCGACAACTGGGCGGGGGTTGTCGTCGAGGTGGTCGACGCGCTTGTCGGACGAGTTGTGTCGGTGAAAGCTGGCCCAGACGCGGAAGTCTGCGGTGCCGGGCAGGCGGCGGAATTCGTAGTGGCCGTCGCGGTCGGTGAGACGGGACGAGACCTGGTGTGTGCTTTCGTTCTCCAGCTTGACGGCGGCACCGACCAGAGGCTTTCCGTCGGCTCCTGTGACATGGCCGGAGAGCAGCATGGACGCGGACTGGCCATCCCGGATGGAGCTACCGTTGGTGCTGTGCGCCTGCGCGGGAGCGAGGCAAGGGGTGAAGGCCAGCAGGAGAAAGAGGCCGGTTCGGCGAAGGCTCATGTGAGATAGGACGCGCGACAGGGGCTATTGCGGTGTCAGCGCCGCGTGTTGCGAAGAGAGTGGCCGGAGAGACGGGCGAACTCGGTGCGAAAGGTGGCGGATGCGGAGTGGTTGAAGGTGTGAACAATCGTGGTGCGGTTGGCGCCGAGGATGCGGGTTACGGGACTGTTGGGCGCGGCGGCGATGCCGACGATCTCGGGGTACGGGATGGACTTCGAGGCGCGGAGCCAGAAGGTCTGGGTGACGGCGGCGGGGGTGAGGCGGATGGTGCCCGGCAGTTGGAAGAGGCCGAGCACGGTGGCTACCAGGAGCAGCAGCAGGAGCCAGGCAGGAATCGACTGACGCGAGATCCAGAGCGGGTAAGCGAAGAGCAGGAAGTAGAGCGGGAGGGCGATGGCACGGGCGAAGATGACCAGCGGCTTGAGCGGGAAGGCCAGGCCGGTGGGGGTTTGGCGGGCACGGCCCTTGCTGGCGCGGGTAAGGATGAGCAGGGCGAATACGGCGACCATGCTGGCGAGTTGGAGGGTGTGGAGGGTCATGGTGTCCGTCTGAGGGTAGGGGGAGGGGGTACCCCCCTTACTATTTTGCGCAAAATCTTCAATCTACTGGGGTTAGATGTGCGGTTGAGGTGTCAGGTCAGGCCAGGTTCGGCGGAGTGGGGTAGGAGGCGCATGGTTGGAGGGTAGGACGTGCGCGGGGGTGATCGCGCCACCGCTCTCAGGGCATGAGCGATCGAGCGGGCCGTGTGGCCCGGTGAATCCTATGGCGTGCGGCGAAGGGCTATGGCGAGGTCGCGGCGGAAGGGTGGGAGGGGGATGGTGGGGGCGGACGGGGAGAGGTGGTGGGCGGAGGTGCGGACGGGGGTGCCGGTGGCGGCGTCCCAGGCGGTGAGGGTCCAGGTGCCGGGGGCGAGCAGGGGGAGGAAGAGGCTGAGGGCGAGCGGGGTGGCGTCTGGGTTGAGCTGGCCGACAAAGGGGCCAGGATCGGTGGAGGGGCGGTGGGTGTGGGCAGCGGCCTGGCCGGGGTGGAGGAGGGTGTCGCGGCGGATGAGGTAGACGAGGGCCTGGTCGGGGGTGGCGCAGGCGAAGCGGGCTACCTGGCTTTCGGGAACGGGCGCGGGGGTGCCCGTGGGGTCTTCGGCCCCAGCTTGGGTGGCAGTCGCGGCGAGGGCGAACGCGGGAGCCTCTTCACGGCGCTCTTCCACGGGTGAGGTGCTGATAGCCCGAACCTGTTCTGTCCAGGTGGTGGCGTGGTCGAGACGGACGCTTGCGGAGACGTTCTGGCGGGGGAAGTGGTGCCAGTCGAGCAGGGGCAGAAACGCGGCGAGGTGGGACTGGGCGAGGTGCATGCCGGGGGTGAGGCGGTGGGGTTTGCGGTTGGGCCAGCGCATGCCGCCGCCGGCGCCGCCGGAGGCGAGATGGGCCCATTGCATGTGGCGGAAGAGCTCGTCGTCAAAGGGTGCGGGGAGGGTGCGTTTGTGGTCTTTGAAGGTGTGGATGGGGCCGTGTTCGGAGTCGAAGAAGGGGCGGGTGTCGGTGATCTCGGAGAGGCACTGGGCGACAATGCGGCCCATGCCCATGGCGGCGTCGACGGTGTTGTGCGGGTGGTCGATGGTGCCTTCCTCGTAGATATGGAGGTTGGCGAAGTCGAGCGCGGGGTGGCGGAAGATGGGGTGTTCCATCTTCAACTGGGGGCGCCATTTGAGTTCAGGGCCGAAGAGGGAGACGGTCTGCGGATGGGCGCGGCCGTGAGCGCGGAGCTCGACGGAGCGGACGTGGGTCGAAAGGTCCTGGATGAAGTCCATGAAGGGTTCGGAGGACATCTCGGCCTGGGCGGGGTGGATCTCGTTCCACAGGTCCCAGGCGAAGAGGGTGCCGGTGGCGCCCCAGCGCTCGGCGGCAAAGGTGAGGCGGGCCTTGATGGCGAGGCGGGTGGCGGGGTCAAGCAGGGTGCGGGAGGGGTGGGCCAGCGGGCCACCGTGGCGTGTGTTGTAAGGGTGGTGGTGGAAGTGGAGCCAGGTCCAGAAGGTGTCAAAGGGCGTGAGCAGGATGCGGAGGCCGTGCTGCGCGCAGAGGGCGAAGAGGTCGTCCCAGAGGCGGACCATGTGGGGCGCGAAGACGCCGGGGGCAGACTCGATGTAGCGGTGGCGAACCTGGGCGTACTCCAGCATGAGGCGGAGTGTGGTGACGCCGTTGGCTGCAAGGTCCGCGAGGTAGGCGGAGACGGCGGGGAGGTCGCGCCGGCGGAAGAGGGGGTTGAGGTCGACCCAGGAGATGGCGTCGTTGTGCCCGATGGGGTGAAAGGGGCGGCCGTCCTCGGTCTGGAAGTAGGGCACGCCGGGGATGACGGAGACCCACGGGAGCGCGGGGTGGGGGAGGGGCTGGAGGGACGGCTTGCGGCTGGTTCGGGGGAGCGGAGGAGTCTGGGTAGCGGCCACGGCTCTTTCAGAGTAGCTGGAAGAGACGGGATGCGCGGGGCGTGGATTTGAGAGAATCGGGGCAGATTTAAGAGGAGGCGAAACGATGGTGGCGATGGAGCTGGAGTACCAGGGGGACCTGCACTGCCGGGCGACGCACGGGCCGAGCGGGCGGGTGCTGGAGACCGATGCGCCGGTGGACAACCAGGGGCGGGGCGAGAGCTTTTCGCCGACAGATCTGTTGGCGACGGCGCTTGGCAGCTGCATTTTGACGGTGATGGGGATCGCGGCGCGGACGCATGGGGTGGACATGACGGGGGCGACGGCGCGGGTGGAGAAGGAGATGGCGGCGGCGCCGGTGCGGCGGGTGGGGCGGCTGACGGTGGAGGTGCGGGTGCCCGGCGAGGTGGGGGCGGACGACCGGCTGAAGCTGGAGCGCGCGGCGCACACCTGCCCGGTGCACAAGAGCCTGCACCCGGATGTGGAGACGGTGGTTACGTTCCGTTGGGGTTGAAGCGGGCGGTTAGCGGAGGGGTGGGGGTGGGTAGAAGGGGAGCTTCTGCTGCTCGTCAGAGGCCCGCTTGACGCCGATATCGTCGAAGAGGAGCGAGGGGGCGATGGTGGTCTGGGGGATGGGGCCGAGGGTGTTGTTGACGTAGGGCGTGCCGCCGGCGGCGGCGATGGAGGAGCGGAGGGCGCGGGTGTCGAGCTCGTCAAAGACGGCCCCGCGAACGAGAGTGCGGGAGCCATCGGGGTGGACGAGAAAGAGGACGCGCGGGGCTTCCCCGGCCATGGTGTCGACCTGGTAGACGTCGCGGTTCTGCTCGCGGGCCAGGGCGAGCAGATGTTGTTGCATGTCGGCGTCGGAGAGCGGGTGGGGGTTGGCGGGTGGGGTAGTGCCAGCGACAAAGGGGCTGACGGGGGTGATAGTGAGGATGCCGGAGCGGGAGTGCGGTGGCTGGGCGATGGGGGCGCGGCCGTGGCCGTTGGAGGCGGGGACGTCGCGGACGGGTTCGCGATCGATCAGAAAGGTCTGCAGCTTGCCATTGCTGACGACATCGGTGGAGGTGGCGGGGACGCCTTCGTCATCGACCTCGTAGTGGCCGACGAGTTGCTGGCCGCCGAGGGTGGTCTGGCGGGGGTCGTCGGCGACGGAGAGGATGGTGGGGAGGACGCGGGCGTGGAGCGAGGAGGTATAGGCGCCCTGGGTGCGGGCGGTGGTGCCGAGGTCGGGGCGGTCGGCCTCGATGTTGGGGACGAAGAGGCGGTTGAGGGTGTCGGAAGCGGCGTCGGCCGAGAAGAGGACGGGGCCGTGGAAGTCGTCGGCGGAGACGACGGGGGCCTGGCGGAGGTCGTGGAAGGAGCGGAGGTCGGCTAGAGTGCGCTCGCGGAAGGCGGCGGCGGACTCGAGGTGGTCGGCGGTGGTCGCGGTACTGCCGTTGCTGCGGCCGAGCTGCATGCCGTCCTCGGCTTGGCCGCCGACGGAGATGAAGGCGGCGTACTGCGAGGAGCCGAGGCGGACGGCGGTGCCTTCGGAGTTGACGAGGAAGCGATTGGTGGCCGAGGCGCGGAGGTTGGCGGTGCTGTACTGCACCTGATCGGAGAACGCGCGGACCTGCGGATCCGACGCGTATAAGCCGGAGGCCTCGGCGAGGGTGCGGCGCCAGAGGTCGCGATCGAGCGACAGGGTGGCGATCGGGTCGAGGTGCTGGGTGGGCCTGGCCGGGGCGAAGTCGGGGACGTCGGACTCGTTCTGGAACTGCTTAAGGGCGGCCTGCTTGGCGGAGAGCTCGCGGAGGGCGTTCTTGTAGGCTTCGTCGGTGGCGGACCAGAGGGCGTAGCGGAGGGCGTCGGTGTCGGCGGGGGAGTTGTCGGTGGTGGGGGCGAGGGCGAGGGTGCCTTCGCCGCGGGCCGACGAGTTATCGGCCTGGTAGGAGCCGATACGGACGGTGACGCGGACGATGCGCTGGTGGGCGGCGTTTTCGCGGGTGAGCGCGCCGAAGTTAGCAACGGCCTCCCAGGTGGCGACGTCATCAAGGCGGTACTGGAGGAAGTAGGGCTTTTGCAGGCCGGGGAGGGCGAGGCCGGCTTGCTCGCGGTGCAGTTCGGCCTGCATGGCGGCGAGGGTGGGGTCTTGCTGCTGTTGGGCCTGGGCGGAGGTGAGGAGGGCGGCCGCGGCGAGGGTGGAGAGGATCGCGCTACGGCTGAGCAACCCACGCGTGAATGAGTAGGGCATGAGGGACCCGAGCTTTGCGTGGCAGGGAGTGGGCTTGACCAGATTGCGCATTAGTTGCCGCCCTTCTGCGCGACGGCGGTTGATGTATCCGAATCAGTTGCGGATGCTTTGGTGTCCGAGGGTGGTGGGGGTGGCAGTATGGGCGGGCGGGTGTTGCCCTGGGCGAGGCGCTGGGTTTCGATCTCGCTGACGAGCATGGCGGGGGCTACGGCGGAGACGGGGATCTGGCCTGACTCAGCGCCGCAGATGCCGTTGAAAATGTCCTGGTGGTCGTCGGTGGCGAGGATGCGGCCGAGCGCGGCCTGCGGTGTGCCGACGATGGAGACGCCACGGACGAGTTCGTCGGGGCGGCCGTCGGTGAAGACGCGGTAGACGACCAGCGGCATGACGGAGAAGGCCTGCGGCGAGCGGCGGTTGGTGACAGCGAAGCCGGACGAGATGTCTTCAAAGAAGAGGCCGTAGGGCTTGTTCTGTTTCTTCGCCTCGTCGATGAGTAACTGGCGGAGTTGCTTGTCGGAGACCTGCTTGGTGGAGGAGACGATGAGGTTGCCCTGGCGGCCGGTAGGCATGTGGCCGGACTCAGCGCGGCCATGGCCGTTTGAGGTGGAGAAGGCGGCGACGGGCTCGCGGGACATGAGGAAGGTTTTGAGGACGCCGGCCTGGATAAGGTCGACGCGGCGGGCTGGCTGGCCCTCGTCGTCGTAGCTGTAGTGGCCGGAGAGGGGGTGGCCCTCGAAGGTGGAGAGCGTGGGGTCGTCGGCGACGGAGAGGAAGGTGGGGAGGATGGGTTTGCCGAGGAGCTTGGTGAAGGTCTGGCCTTCTTCGTCGCCGCGCTGGCGCTGGCCTTCGAGGCGATGCCCGAGGACCTCGTGGAAGAAGACGGCGGAGGCGCGGCCGGAGAGGATGGCGGGGCCGTTAAAGGGCTCGGTGACGGGGGCGGAGCGGAGGGCGACGAGGTTTTCCGCCATCGCGCGGGACTTGGTGAGGAGGGTGGCCTGGTCGGGGAGGTGGGCGAGGGTGTCGGCCTCAAATGTCTCGACGCGGAAGAGGTCCATTCCGTCGGCGGCGCGGGTGCGGGCGACGATGACGAGGCGGGCGACATGGGAGGGGGTGGCGATGCGCGAACCGTCGGAGGAGACGAAGTAGTCGGTCTCGGTGGAGGCCTCGAGGACGACATTGTTGAAGAAGACGTCAGGGAACTGCTTGAAGAGTGCGGAGAGCTCGCGGAGGCGGGTGGCCCAGGCAGCCTGGACGGCTGGGGGCGCGTCGAGCGGGGGCGAGGGCGGGAGGGTTGCGGTCTCGGGGTGCTCGACGGAGAAGTCGGCGGAGGTGTCTTCTTCCTTGGCGCGGACCTGCTGCTCGGTCTGGACCTTGAGCCAGGCGTCGAGGGCGCGGGCGTAGCCGCGGTTGGTGGCGAACCAGAGGGAGCGGGCGAGGGCGGGGCGGTCGTCCGAGAGCGGCATGGGAACCGACGAGATGGCGGAGTTGCGGTGGTCGCCGTGGGTGTTGTCCTCGGCGGGCGAGCCAAGGCGGACTTCGACGTCGGCGTTGCGGACGCGGCCGGTGTGCTGGTTGGTGATGGCGCCGAAGGAGGCGGTCATGGAGAACTGGTCGGCGTCGGAGACGGCGTAGGAGAGGAAGTAGGGCTTGGGGCTGGCGGCGGGCGCTTGCGCAGCGCGAGCGTTGAGGGCATCACCGAGGGGGTTGGCGGCGAGGTCGGGCCTGGGAGTTTGGTCGCTGGCCTTGGGTTTGGTTGTGGTGACGGGCTGGGCGGTGGTGCCGAGTTCGGCGAGGGCGCGGGTGAGCTCCGCCTGCATGGTGTCGAGGAGGACGGTGTCTGGCTGGCCGGTGCGAGTGGGGCCGGTGTGAGCGGGGCTGGCGGAGGCGGCGACAGCGGGAGCGGCGACAGCAGAGAGCAGAAGGAGGGCCGGGTGGTGAAGCTTCATGCGATGGGGTCGACCTTTACGAGAGCGCGGGGCTGGGATGCGGGAAGCGGCGCACGTGAGGGGAGTGTACCGGAGGCGCTGGAGTTTAGACGGCGCGGAGTGCGTGGGGACGCGGTACCGAGGTGCGGGGTGACGACCCGGCGGCACGGGCGGGGAGGCGCGGGTGCTCGGGCAGGACGCCCATGCCGATGAAACGGCCCGGCAAGCGACGGAGAACGGGGAAGCGGCCGAGGAGGCGGACGAGCAACGGAGCATGAAAGGTGCCGGGCCGACCGAGGAAGCGGTTGAGGAAGCGGTGCACAAGGACCTGAAAGCCCTGGGTAAGGCGGGTGGGGAGCTCGCGGCGGCGCTGGACGCGGGCAGCGCCGCGATCGATGGCGCGGAGAGCGGCAAAGGTCCCGAGGCTGCCGGACTGGAGGGCGAGCAAGGGGCCGGTGAGGCGGTTGGCGGTGGCGACGGCGTCCTGGATGGCGAGGTTGATGCCGATGCCGCCGACGGGCGACATGGTGTGGGCGGCGTCGCCAATGCAGAGAAGGCCGGGACGGTGCCAGTGGCGGAGGTGGTTGACCTGGACGGTGAGGAGCTTGAGCTGCTCGAAGGAGGTGAGCTCGTCGACGCGGCGGGCGAGGCCTTCTGCGCCGGGTTGGGCGAGAAAGGGGACGAGCTCGGCGAGATCGTCGCGGAAGCGGGCGAGGCCGGCGGGCTTGATGATGTCGTCGAAGGCGCCTTTGCGGACGATGTAGCCGCACTGGAAGTAGTCGGCGCGGTTGATGAGGATGAGCATGCGGCCGAGATTGAGGAAGCCGAGGCCTTCGTCTGGGTCGGAGGGGTGGCGGGCGAGGCGGAACCAGAGAACGTCGATGGGCGAGCCGGTCTCGATGTGCTCGAGGGCAGCCGCCTCTGTGGAGATGCTGTGGCGGCCATCGCAGCCGACGGTAAGGGCGGCCCGGAGGTGGACGGGGCCGTCGGGTGAGTCGGCGGAGGCGCCGGTGATGCGAGCCCGGTCAGCGTGGAGGCCGGTGACCTTGTGCTCAAGGAGCAGCTGAGCGTTGGGGTGTTGACGGAGCTCGGTGGCGAGGAAGTTGAGCAGATCCCACTGCGGCATAAGGGCGACGCGGGGGGCGGCGACGGGGAGGTGGCGAAAGTCGGCTATGCCGTATTCGGTGCCACCGATGACGGCGCTGACGGCCTGGATGGCCTGGTGCGGAAGCTGCAGGAGGCGGTCTAGCAGGCCGAGGTCGTGCATGATCTGGAGCGTGGCGGGGTGGACGGTGTCGCCGCGGAAGTCGCGGTTGAAGTCCGGATGCTTCTCGCAGACGGCGACGCGGACGCCGGCGCGGGCGAGCAAGAGGGCGAGCATGATGCCGGCGGGACCGCCGCCGACGATGCAGACCGTGGTGTCGACGACGGTGGGCGTGGTGCTGTGCGGGCTCATGCGGAGCAGGGTACTACGCTGCGGTGCGCGCTAGATGGAGCGCAGGGTGCTGGTGTTGGGAAGGTTCCAGCCGAAGTGGACGGCAAGCATGCGGAGAACAAAGCAGGCGAGGATGCCGATGGTGCTGGCGAGGGCGGGGCGGGCGCGGAGACGGAGGGCGAGGAGCATGACCATGGCGCCGAAGAGGGCTGCGGCAGCGTAGATGTCCGCCCGGAGGATGGTGGGGATGCGGTTGATGAGTAGGTCGCGAAGGGTGCCACCGCCGACGCCGGTAATGCCGCCCATGATGACGGCGAGCAAGGGGTGGAGCTTGAACTCGATGGCCTTGGCGGTGCCGGCGATGGCGAAGAAGGAGAGACCTGCGGCGTCCAGGACGGTGATGAGGGAGAGTTCGCGGCCGGAGAAGGTGGGGTGGAGCAGAAACATAATGGCGCCGGTGAAGAAGCATAGGCCGGGGTAGCGCCAGTCGCGGATGGCGGAGGGTGGGGCGTCGCCGATGAGGAGGTCGCGAAGGATGCCACCGCCGAGCGAGGTGACGGCGGCGAGGACGAGGATGCCGAAGAGATCGAGGCGGGCGGCCATGGCGGTGGAGGCGCCTTCGGCGGCGAAGAGGGCGGTGCCGATGAGGTCGATGGCGAGCAGGAGATGCTCGGCGCGCCAGCGGAGACGGGGGAGGGGCATGGGCGAAAGTGTAGCCGGGAGCGGGCCGCAGATGGAGAGGTGCGTGGACTGAAGGAAGCGCTTTCGTGCGGAAGGAGTTGCTGGTATGGTTCTTCCCGACGACTGAACGGGGAGGACGCATGATGCCACGGGCCCCTTTCTCCTGGAAGCAGATGTGGATCCGGTGGGCGGGGCTCGCCGGGCGGATGGTGCGGATAGCCACCGTGCTGGCAGCGATGGCTGCGCTGCGGGCCGCGGGTGGTCTGGCGCAGGGAATGCCGAGCGGGCCGGTGGGGTTTGCGGGATGCAAGCCGGTGAGCGAACGGACCGGCGAGACGGGGTGCTGGATTGTCAAGACACACCCCATAGGGCGCCTGCCAGAGGGGCCGGTGTTCTGGACGATGGATCGCTTTGCGACCGAGGCCGCGGCGGCCCGGGCAGCCGGGCCCACAGATACGGTGGTGCCGGCGCTTGGGCGCTGGTGGGTGTTTCGGCTTGGGCCCAAGCAGGTGGCGGCAAACGGAGGTGAGCGGGTGCGGCAGGTGGGACCGTTGCCGGCGGTGGCCGGGGCGGAGTACTCGGTGCAGTTCATGGAGGCGATTCTGCCCCCGGGAGCGACGGCGCGGACGCATCGGCATGCGGGGCCGGAGGCGTTCTACACGGAGTCCGGGGAGTCGTGCCTGGAGACGCCGTCGGGCAGGCAGGTAGGGCGGCCAGGGACGGACATCATCGTGCCGGAGGGCGAGCCGATGAGCCTGATGAGCACCGGCCGGGAGGTGCGGCGGTCGATTGTGCTGGTGCTGTTTCGGAGTGACAAGCCGTGGATGACGATGGCGGAAGACTGGACGCCGAAGGGGCTGTGCCGCGGTGGCGGCGGCTAAAGGTCGAGCTCGATGAGCATGGGGGTGTGGTCGGAGGGTTTTGGTTCGGCGCGTGGGGCTTTGTCGATGGTGGCGGAACGGAGGTGCGGGGTGAGGGTGGGGGAGAGGAGGAAGTGGTCGATGCGGATGCCGCGGTTGCGCTCGAAGGCGTTGCGGAAGTAGTCCCAATAGGTGAAGAGGTCGCGCTCGGCGGGGTGGAGGGAGCGGAAGCTGTCGGTGTAGCCGGTGGCGAGGAGGTCGCGGAAGCGGGAGCGGACTTCGGGCTGGAAGAGGGCGTCGCGGAGCCAGTTGGCGGGCTTGTCGCAGTCGATGTCTTCGGGGATGACGTTCCAGTCGCCGCCGATGGCGGTGGGGATGGGGTCGTCGCGCCAGGCGGCCATCTGGGCGGCTAGGCGATCCATCCAGCCTAGCTTGTAGAGGAACTTGTCGGTGCCGATGGGATTGCCATTCGGCAGGTAGAGATTGACGACGCGGAGGGGGGTGCCGGCCGGGGTGGGGACGTGGACTTCGAGGAAGCGGGCGTGGGAGTCTTCAGTGTCGCCGGGGAGGGTGGTGGAGCGGATTTCAAGCGGGGTGCGGGAGAGGATGGCGACGCCGTTGTAGGTCTTCTGGGTGACGGCGGCGGCGTGGTAGCCGAGAGAAAGGAAGTGGTCAAACGGGAAGTCGAGGCCTTTGAGCTCCTGGAGGAGGAGGACGTCGGGGGCGACGGTGCCGAGCCAGTTGGAGACGATCTCGAGGCGGGCGCGGATGGAGTTGACGTTCCAGGTGGCGAGGCGGATGGCGGGCTCCGGGTGTGAGGTGGGGGGTATCCCCCCATACAGTTGTGCGCAAAATCTAAACGCGAAACGGGTTAGGTCTGGACCAAGGATGCCAAAGGACGGGGTTAGTGGATCCCGAGACAGATGCTGGCGAATCTCAGTATGCGGCAGGGAGCGGTGTGGATGCGCCAGCGATTGCTGGAGGGCAGAGCCCGCTGCGCGATGGCAACGGCCTTCTCCCTGGATGTTGACAGGGACGTGTTGCGGGCGAAGGCGCGGAGCTTCGGGGTGGAGGGCCGCAGGAGAGGTGGTCGCTGGCTCGTCCGAGCGCAAGGCGATCCAGCATGTAGGAGGGTGTGGGGTGAATGTGCCGGGATGAGGTGTTGCTTTGGCTGGGCGGCGCGGGTGCTGGAGGTGAGGCAGGGGAGGGTGAGGTCTGGACGTGAGGCGGTGCTGCTAGAGTGGCACGCATGAATCACGAGCGCCGGACCTTGCTGAAGATGTCTCCCTTTGCGCTGGCGGGGCTGGCCCCGACGGTTGTTGCGGCACAGGACGGTGTGACGGGGAAGACGGCGTCTCCGCTGTGGTTCGATGTGCGGAGCTATGGGGCGAGCGGAACGGGAAAGGCGCTGGACACACCCGGGGTGAACGCGGCGATAGAGGCGGCGGCCGCGGCGGGTGGTGGGACTGTGGTGTTTCCGGCAGGAACGTATCTGTGTTTCTCGATCCGGTTAAAGAGCAACGTGCACCTTTACCTTGCGCAGGGCTCGACGATCCTGGCGGCAGCGTCACCGCGGCCGGGTGAGACGACGGGCGAGATGGGCGGGGTGTACGACGCGGCAGAGCCGAAGACGAGTTACGACGCCTTCCAGGACTATGGCCACAACCACTGGCACAATTCGTTGCTGTGGGGCGAGGGCTTGGAGAATGTGAGCATCACCGGCCCCGGGCTGATCTTTGGGAAGGGCCTTTCGTTTGGCGGTGGGGCGAAGAGCGAACCGCGTGGGGCGTATCCGGTGTACGTGGCGGAGCAGGCCGGGGTGGGGAACAAGGCCATTGCCCTCAAGAACTGCAGGAATGTGCTTCTGCGGGACTTCAGGATCCTGAAGGGCGGACACTTTGGGCTGCTGCTGACGGGTGTGGACAACCTGACGATCGATGGTCTGCTGATCGACACGGACCGGGATGGGATGGACCTGGACTGTTGCCGGAATGCGCATGTGTCGAACTGCACGGTGAACTCGCCGTGGGACGACGGGATCTGTCCGAAGTCGAGCTATGCGCTGGGGCATGCGCGAGCGACGGAGAACGTGACCATCACGGGATGCACGGTGACGGGCTACTTCGAGCTGGGCACGGTGATGGATGGCAGCTACAGGGTGTTTCCGAACCGGGAGGGCAAGTCCTACACGGGCCGGATCAAGTGTGGAACGGAGTCAAACGGTGGGTTCAAGAACATCGCTATCAGCAACTGCGTCTTTGAGGGGTGCGAAAGCCTGTCGCTCGAAAGCGAGGACGGCGCGCTGTGCGAGGACATCTCCATCTCCAACATCACGATGCGGAACCTGGTGCACGGACCGTTGTTTTTCCGGCTGGGAGCGCGTTTGCGTGGGCCGAAGGAGACGACCAAGGTAGGGACGCTGCGGCGCATTCTGGTGTCGAACGTGGTGTCGTATGGCTCGGTGGCGGGGATCGGCAATGTGCTGTCGGGCATTCCGGGGTACCCGATTGAGGACGTGAGGATTGCCAACTTCTTCATGGAGCACAGGGGTGGGGTAGGGGTGGAGCAGGCGGAGGTGAGACCACCGGAGGCGGTGGCGGCGTATCCGGATCCGCCGATGTTTGGGCCGATGCCGGCACAGGGGTTCTTTCTGCGGCACCTGCGCAACCTGGAGATGAGCCATGTGGAGGTGCGGCCGATGGCGAAGGATGGGCGGCCATCGTTTGTGCTGGAGGACGTGGCGCGGGCAGACTTTCTGGCAGTGACGGCACCGACGGATCCGGCGGCGTTTCTGCTGCGCAGCGCGACGGATGTGCGGGTGCAGTGGAGCCGCGCGGCAAAGGATGCGGTGGTGGCGCGGGCGACGGACCAGCGGCTCTAGCCTGGTTGTGCCTGCTTGCGTGTGGTCGTGTCCTCTGGGGCTCGTCTTGGCTGCAGCGTCAGGATGGCTGGGAGGTGAGTTGGGCGGCGGCGAGGGGCGGGTTGGGGAGGCGATGGGAGGGGGCCCAACGCTCCTTGAGATCGAGAAAGGGGGCTTCAAAGAAGCGGAAGCTTAGCCAGGCGAGGACCAGGGTGCAGGGGATGGCTGTAAGCAAGGTGGAGAAGCCGATATGGATGCTGAAGAAGCTGTTGCGGGGCGCGAGGTGATGGGCGATGCCGCGGTACAGGTTGTGGGGGATGTCGTGGAAGACGTAGATGCCATAGGTGATGCGGCCGATGGAACGAAATGGGCGGAGGCTAAAGAGGCGAAAGACCAGTGTGCCGGGAGAGAGGGCCGCAGCGACCAGAGCGGCGAAGTACAAGCCCAGGAGCGACTCGCCCCAGGTAAGTCGAGAGTAGGGGTAGGTGTAGGTGTCCCAATGCGAGCTTAGAGCGATGAGGAATGCCGGGATGACGACGAGGGACGCGGCGAGCAGGAAGCGATTGGCGAGCAAGAGGACGCGATCGCGGTGTGCGGTACGGATCAGCAGGGCAAGCAGACCGCCGATGAGCAGGGAGTCCAGGCGGAACAGTGTGCCTTTGGAGAGCAGGATGTCAATGACCTGGTGGGGCAGTGCGGAGCCGACCACGATGCGCGCTACAGGCGAGAGAAGGATCACGGTGACGCAGATCCAGACGAGACGACGCTGGGTGTAGGCGACGAAGACGACCCAGGGCCAAACGAGATAGAACTGCTCTTCCAAGCAGAGAGACCAGAAATGGCCGAGGAAGAGGACGAACTGGCCGCGGCTGCCGACAGTGAGCCACGCGTCCGCAGCGAGAGAGGCGGTTGGGGAGTGTGGGGCGAGGTAGAGGAGGTTGCCGAGGTAGGCGGGCCAGGCCCACCACCATGCAGTCCATTGTGAGTGGATAAAGGGGGTGAGCAGGAGCAACAGAAGAAAGACGCCGTAGTAGAGCGGGAAGATGCGCAGGGTGCGACGGATGTAGAAGTTGCGGGCGCGGTGGGGCTGATCGCGGCTATCAAAGAGGATGCCTGTGATGAGGAAGCCAGAGAGCACAAAGAAGAGGGTGACACCGGTATAGCCCCAGGGCATGTGGACGTAGTGCCCGAAGAAGACAAGAGCGACGGCCAGGGTGCGGAGGCCATCCAGCGCCGGAAAGTAGAGCCGGTTTTCCGGGCGGGTGTGTTCGGTGTTGCCGGTGGGCAGGACCTCGGAGTTGTCTGGGGTCTGCTGAAGCTGGGGCATGAGAGGCAGTGTACCGGGCGTGTGGGCGTCAGGGTTGGAGATGGACGTTAGGGCTGGTATTGGGCGTTAAGGCTGGTATTGCTCGATGCGGGCGAGGAGGGCGAGCTTGCGGGCGGGAGGGAGGAAGGAGGCCTCGACGGAGTTGGCGGCGAGCTCGCGCATGTGGTCGAAGGAGAGCTCGAAGTGCTTGTGGACGAGGACGTACTCGTCCAGCAGAGTGGAGCCGAAGAAGGGTGGGTCGTCGGAGTTGAGGGTGATGAAGAGGCCGCGCTCGAAGTACATGTGGACGGGGTGGGTGTCGAGCGAGGAGCAGCAGCCGGTGCGGAGGTTGGAGGTTACGTTGAGCTCGAGGGGGAGCTGGCGCTCGACGAGGAGGTCGATGAGTTCGGGGTCAAGCTGCGCGGAGAGGGCGTGGCCGATGCGCTCAGCGCCGATGTTGAGGGCGGACCAGACTGAGTCGGGGCCGGTGTTTTCGCCGGCGTGGGCGGTGAGGTGGAGACCGGCCTCGCGGGCCTCGGCGAAGAGATCGCGGAAGTCGGCGGCGGGGCCACGAAGCTCGTCGCCACCGATGCCGATGCCGGCGACGGAGGGGTGGTCGCGATGGAGCTCGGCGGCCTTGCGGAAGACGCGGGCGGCTTCTTCGACGCCGAAGTGGCGGACGGCATCGATGAGCCAGAGGACGGAGGTGCCGAAGTCGGCTTCGGCGCGGGTGCGGCCGCGTTCGATGGCGGCGAAGACCTCGTCGACGTCAAGGCGGGCGAAGCGATAAAGGATGCCGAAGGAGATATAGACCTCAGCGTGGAGGACGCCCTGGGCGGCGAGATCTTCGACCATGCGGTAGGTGATGAGCTCGTAGTCGGCCGCGGTGTGGAGGCGCTCGGTGACACGCTTGAAGCTCATCAGGAAGGACGGGAAGTCGGTGTAGTGATAGATGGCTTCCGCGGCGTCAAGGGCGAGGGGCTCGGGGTCGTTGCGGCGGGAGAGCTCGATGAGGGTGGCTGGGGTGATGGAGCCCTCGAGATGGAGATGGAGCTCGGCCTTGGGGAGATGGCGGAGCCAGGTGCGTGGGTCAGGGTTGTTGCCTTGTGGGTTATTGACTGGCCGGGCGGAGCGGGACATGGTTTCAGTGTAGGCGGTTGAAGCGAGACAACGGGTACCTGGAGGTGGAAGGCGTGCAGCCGGCGCGACATTTCCGGGAGCGTGGAGTCTGACAGGGGACGGGAGAGCGGGATGCGGCGAGCGGTCTGGACGAACTATGGGCGGTGGGTGCTGGGGACTGCGGCGCTGGTGGGTCTGAGTGGATGTAAGGGGTTCTTTACAAACCCGAACAACGGCGGTGGTGGGGGCGGGGGCGCGACGGGGTCGAACATTGTGTATGTGGCGAACGGGGCGACGCAGTCGATCTCCGGGTGGGTGATTGGAACGGGGGCGCTGACGGCGGTGGGTGGGCTGCCAGGGCCGCTGGGCTTTACACCGACGGCGATGACGGTATCGCGGGCGAATGACTATGTGTGGATCTCGGACGGGGTACAAGGGATCTACGCGTACACGATAGGAAGCGATGGAGCGTTGAACAAGGTAGGGGCGGGGGCGGCGGCGGTGGCGGCGAACGGCGAGCTGTCGATGGATGTGTCACCGGACGGGCAGTGGCTGGTGGGGTTGGATCCGCTGACGCAGACGGTGGACACCTTTCAGATTGACAGCTCGAGCGGCGGGCTGACGCTGGTGGGGCAGTCGATCTACACCACGACAAACGGCATTCCCGTGCCGAAGATGGTGCGGTTTGCGCCGAGCGGGGGATTTCTGTTTCTGGCGCTGGGGACGGCAGGGGTAGAGGAGTTTCCCTTCAATACGAGTTCGGGGACGACGGCGTATGCGGGCGTGTCGATCCTGCCTGGGTCGGCGACGACGAGTGACAACGCCGTGCTGGTGAATGCGGCAAGCTCGATCGTGTACGTGGCGCGGAGCGGAACGAACCAGGTGCTGGCGTTTGGGATTGACGGTTCGGGCAATCTGACGCCGGTAGCGGGTTCGCCGTTTGCGGCGGGAGCTGCGCCCTACGATCTGGCGATCTCTGGCAGCAATCTTTACGTTGCGAACCGCTCGGACGGGACAGTGGGCGGATATGCGATCGGGACTACGGGTGCGTTGACGGCGGTTACGGGGTCGCCGTTTGCGGCAGGCACGGCACCACAGTCGCTGGCGGTAGATTCGTCGGGGACATACCTGTTTGCGGCGGGCAACGGCGGGGCACCGGATCTCTCGATGTGGAGTTTCAGCTCCGGTGCGCTCACGCCGGTGACGACGGAGACGCCGGCAGCGAACGATGGCGCGATCCTGGTTGCGACGACGCACTAGCGGGCGCGTTGCGATCAAGGTTGCATGGAGATGCTGGATCGCGCGCGAGATGACTTGGCTGGGGCGGTCGTCATATTGACGGGGTGAATTCACGCAAGATACACGCGCGGCAGACACCGGAATGCCGTCATACGGAGAAGAGCGCAGATGCATGCGTGGGCGACTGCAGGTATCGATCCGAAGGCCGCTCCATGAACACTGACATATCTCGAACACCTGGTGCATATGCCGGCTTTCGCATTTTTGCGAAGCGGTGAGGCACGCTCCTGGTGGGAGGGATCTAGCGATTGAACCTGGCTGCCCAACGGATTGTGGCGGCGCGGGAGCGGAGAGAGATCTATATGGCGCAGACAGCGACGACGGGTACGGTTGCAGGCTTTTTTGATTCGGAGACACAGGCTTCCAAGGCAATGGACGACCTGATGGAAGCTGGTTTTACGCAGAACCAGATCGGCATGGCTCTCAGCTCCGGAACGGGTGCAGGCGCGGCACAGCCGTTGGAGTCAGGTGACCGTGGCAGCTCTGTGGGCGGCGCCGTTGGATCCGCCGTGAACCGCACCGAGCAGGCCGGCGAAGGCATGTGGGACAAGATGAAGAACTTCTTCTCGGGCAACGAGGCTGAGCCGTATGCCGGCGAGACGAGCCGCGGCGCTTCGGGCACGCGCGAGATCACGGACGACAACTACGGCACGGGCTATGACAACGACGGCTACACGGATGCCGTGCACCACTCGCTTTCCGGCCTGTCGGTGCCGACGGAGCGGGCGAGCTACTTCAACAATCGCTTTGGCCAGGGCCATGAAGGTGCGGTTGTGACTGTTTCGGCGGGCAATCGCGAGGCTGAGGCTGAGGCGATTCTGCGACGGAACGGCGCGGACCTGGGTGATGAGCCGCAGAACTTCGCGAACACGACACCTGTGGCCAACGAGACGGCGGCCCAGCAGAACATTCGCCTCTACGGCGAAGTGCTGCGCGTGCACAAGGATCGGATCAGCCGTGGTGAGGTTCGTCTGCGCAAGGAGACGATCACCGATACCCAGACGATCCAGGTGCCGGTGACGCGTGAAGAACTGGTGATTGAGCGTGTGCCGGTCTCCGGTGAAGTTGCGGCTGCCGGTACGGACGCCTTTGCTGACCAGGAGATTCGCATTCCTCTGAGCGAAGAGCGGGCGAGTGTGGACAAGCAGGCCGTTGTGCAGGAAGAGATCCACGTCGGCAAGCGCGAGGTTGGCAGCACGCAGAGCTTTGACGAGACGGTGCGTCATGAGCAGCTGAAGGTCGAGGACCAGACCAAGACTGTTGCTGGCGACGTAACGCGGTCGGGCGATGTATCGCGGACCGGTGACAAGTACTAAGGCTGCGAAGCTTCAGGGTTGAACGCAGAGGGGAGGTGGCGAAAGCCATCTCCCTTTTTGCGTCTGTGGGTGTAGCAAAGGAGAAGCGGAACCCTGCGGGATGATGACCAGGGGTGGGTTGAGACCTGTGGGCGGGGTTTGGTGTGGGTGGGAGTCATGGGTGGTCCGGTGAGTGACCAAGGGCAGACTGTCAGGGCCTGATGTGGGCCAGGGAGAGACGGCGGGCGTGGGACTCGGTGCGGTTCTGACCCCAGGTGAAACGAAGTGTGCGGGAGACGGGACGGGACCCAAGGGCGCGGACCAGGGCCAGAACTGCTGAGACAAGGGGCGTGGGAGCGCCGGAGGTCCAGAGCGAGGAGAGCGGGCGCAGCGAGCCGTCGGACGCGGGATGGAAGACGCGGTCATCCCAGCGGCGGGAGCCTTCGGGCAGGTGGGGGTGATTGCGGATGGCGTCGAGGGTGGACTGGAGGATGCGGTGCTTCCAGGGCTCGGCGTATTGGGGCACGAAGAGGATGTGGGAGCGGCGTTCGCGGCGAACTTCATGGACGAAGCCGGCGAAGGTGTCGGCCGCGGAGAGGTTGAGGTTTGCGTTGGGTTCCAGGCCGTGGCGATCGCCGCCGGAGATGGGCAGCATGTTCCAGCGGCTGGCGAGTTCGCGCACGGCGTGGTTTTCCTTCCAGTTGCGCAAGCCGTTGAGCTCGAGCGCGTGGAGGAACTGGCCGTGACGGCGGAGGAACTCGCCGACGAGGATGCCGTGGTTGGCAGTGCCGATGCGGAAGAGATGCCAGAGCGGGTGATTGAAGACGACGAGGACGTCGGGGAGGTCATGGAGGGCGGCAAGGAGTTCGTGGAGGAGAGCGTCGCGACGGAGCGCGGACTCAGGGGTGGGAGCGTCGGTGGAGGTGAGGGCGGAGAAACAGGTCATCCAAGCGGCGGCTGCGCTGGCGGGGAGGTTGTGGATGCCGAGGTGGAAGGAGGTGCTGAGCGGTGTGCCGGCGTGGGTGCAGGCGAAGGGCACGGACCACTCGACGGAGAGGGGCATCTCGGGCGCGAGGCCGGCGGAGCGGAGGAGTTCCGGGGCGCGGAGGGTGTCGTGATCCGAGAGGGAGACGAGGGCGGGTTTGTCGAGGAGCGCGTTGATCTGGGCGGATTCAAGATCGAGGGCGGCGACGGGGGCGAGTGGCGGCGTCCAGAAGGCACGGCTGTAGTCCGGGGTGATGCCGGAAAGGCGCTCGCAACGCTGTTCGGCGGCGCGGATCAGGGGCTGGAGCCAGGGCCAGTCGGTGGAGAGCTCGGCGATGAAGTCGAGGGTTTCGTGCGAGCAGGAGGTGTGGGAGTGGAGGGAGATGCCGGTGTGAAAGGGGCGGTGCGCCTGTGGCTCGCGCCAAAGATAAGAGGTGGAGGTGAGACCGGTCATGCCTTGACCTCGCAGGTGGGGTGGCTGCGAAGGTAGTGTGGCGGGGGATGGATGACGGGAGCATAACGGCGGGGTGAATGTGCCGGAAAAGATGCGATTTGACACGGCGAACGGCGGTGCGAGTGGGAACGGGGAGCTCCAGGACGTTTTCGTTCATCAAGGTGCAGACCTCAAACCCGTTGAACGTGGAGCGGGTGCAGGACGGGATTACGCGGGAGCTGACCAAGCACGGGCTGGAGATGGTGCAGACAGGGGGCGATCTCGAGATCGCGGCTGTGGGATCGGCGAAGGATCAGACGGAGTACACGACGTTCTACAACAACCTGGGTGGCGGGGGTTGGGGCTGGGGCGGATGGGGCGGCGGTTCAGGGCTTGGCCAGAGTACGACGACGTCGGAGCAGGTGCGCTTGGGTTCGCTGCGGGTGGACCTGTATTCCCAGGGGACGCACCAGTTGGTGTGGCGTGGAATTGCGTCGGATCAGCTATCGGACAAGCCGGAGAAGAATGTGAAGAAGCTGAACAAGGCGCTGGGAAAGATGTTCGACAAGTTCCCGCCGAAGGCGGACTCGTAAGAGCGAGCCTTGCGGGAGGCCGCCCCTTAAGGGCGGCCGTTTAGCGGGAGTGGGCGATATCCGGGCCGAGGAGGCGTTGGGGGCTGGGGACGCGGTTGCTGCCGGAGTTGACGAGGTCGGTGGGTTCGAGCGGGGTGACGCAGTGGGAGGCGAGGCCGGTTTGAAGGAGCTGGAAGGCCTCGTCGGGGGTGTCGGCGAAGGAGAAGAGGGAGAGGTCACGGGGGGCGATCGCGCCGTGCTCGGCCATGGCTTCGAGGTTGAGGATGGACTGCCAGTAGGCGCGGCCATAGAGGATGATGCAGAGCTTCTTCTGGAGTTTGCCGGTTTGGGCAAGGGTGAGAAGCTCAAAGGCTTCGTCCAGGGTGCCAAAGCCGCCGGGGAAGATGACCAGCGCCTTGGCGAGCGAGGCGAACCAGAACTTGCGCATGAAGAAGTAGTGGAAGTTGAGGTTGAGCTCGGGGGTGATCCAGCGGTTTGGGCGCTGCTCGAAGGGGAGGACGATGTTGAGGCCGATGGACTTGGCGCCGGCCTCCCAGGCGCCGCGGTTGGCGGCTTCCATGATGCCGGGACCGCCGCCGGAGGTGACGACGAAGCGGTGGCGTGGGCCGGGCAGGGTTTGGGCCCAGGCGGCGTGGCGCTGGGCGAGGGCGCGAGCGGCCTCGTAGAAGCTGCCCATCTCGACGGCAGCCTGCGCGAGGCGACGGGTCTCAGGATCCGCGGTGGAAGGCAGGGCGGCGAGGCGGGCCTGGGCTTCATCGAGCGGACCGAAGCGGGCGGAGCCGAAGAAGACAACGGTGTCCTCGATGCGCTGCTCGCGGAAGCGGGCCATTGGCTCGGCATATTCGGCAAGGATGCGGAGTGGCCGGCCTTCGCTGGAGTCAAGGAAGTCGTGGTTTTCGTAGGCGAGCGGAGCCTGGGGCAGGAGGTCTGGCTCTGTGGGGGTGACGGCGGGGTCTAGGGGCTGGTGCGTCGGCATGGCTTTCAGGGAAGTGTGATGCAGGGGTTGATGGCGGGTGGGTGAATATGCGGGTGGCTTGGGGTACAGCGGTACGGTGACCGGCGCAGGGCTTTTTGCGGCAGCGCGGAGACGATGGGCTATCGCTTGCTGTGCAGCTGCTTGCCGCCAGGGAGGACGACGTCCGTGGCCTCGAGCAAGGCGCCGTTCCAGCTGGTGCTGGCGGGCTGGAACTGGAGGTGGCCCTTGGCGGAGAGGGTTTGGCCGGCAAGTGAGCGGAGATCGGCGTCATGGCCGGCGAGGTGGATGGGGATGTCGCGGACGATCTTGCCAGCGTGCTCCCCAGCCTGATGGTCGTGGACGAGCCGATAGGGCGTGGGAGACTGGAGGACGAGGAACTGCTGACCGCTGCGCTGCTCAAGGGCGAGACGGCCGGTGACGGTGGCGGTGTCACCGTCGGCGAGAGGGACGGTGACGGTGGTGCTGGTGGAGGGCCCGCCGACGGAGCCGCCCTGAGCGAGGGTGGGAAGGGCAGGAAGCATGAGGGCGAGCGCGAGGGCGGAGCCGCGGGGGAACATGCCCTGTGTGACGGTGGGGAGGAGGTTAGGGATAGCCAGGGAGTGGGCTAGGGGCGGAAGTCGCGGTAGTGAATGGCTTCCGAGATGCCGATCCAGATATCAAGGAGGCCAATGCCGGAGACGATGCCGCGGACGGCGCCATTGTGGAGGATGTGGGCGAGGGTGGGGCGGGCAAGGATAAAGGCGTTGTAGTCCCAGATGCGGGTCCACCACGGGAGGACGAGGACAAGGACGCCCAGGTAGACGCAGAAGAGGACAAGTACGAAGAGGGAGACGCGCTGCAGCCAGACGGGGGCGAAGCCACCGAGGGGTGGACGGTCGGCGCGGGTCTCCGGCGGGCGGGGTGGGGGGGCCGGATCGGCGGATGGAAGGTGCAGTTGCTCGGCCAACGGATGCTCTCCCTTGACCTTAGCAGAGGGGAAGCGGGCGGTGGGAGAGCCTGGGACAGGGAGCCGGCTAGTCGGGCGGAACGCCTGGGCCGGCACGGCTGAATGAGAAGATAGAGGAATGTTGCAACTTCAAGGTGCAGGCAAGCGCTTCGGGATGAAGCTGCTGTATGAGGACGTGAACTGGCTGATCACGCCGGGGGAACGGTCAGGGTTGGTGGGTGGGAACGGGACGGGGAAGTCGACGCTGCTGAAGGTGCTGGCAGGGATGGAGTCGCTCGACTACGGGACGATGTCGAAGCAGAAGGGGATGACGATCGGCTACCTGCCGCAGGACGGGCTGCTGATGCGCGGCAAGACGGTCTTCGAGGAGTGCCTTTCGGTCTTTGACGCGGTGCGTGGGCTGGAGGGCGAGTCCGAAGAGCTAAGCGAGAAGCTGAGCGTGTATGCGCCGGGCTCGCCGGAGTACGAGGCAGCGGCAGAGCGCTTCAACGAAGTGATGGACCTGATGCAGACGCATGACATCTACACGCTGGACTACCAGGTGGGGACGGTGCTGGGCGGGCTAGGCTTCCCGAAGGAAGACTGGGACCGGCGGACGGAGGAGTTCTCTGGTGGCTGGCAGATGCGGATTGCGCTGGCCAAGCTGCTGCTGGAGAAGCCGAGCCTGCTGCTGCTGGACGAGCCGACGAACCACCTGGACCTGGAGACGCGGAACTGGCTTGAGGAGTACCTGAAGAACTACGAGCGGGCGTTTGTGCTGATCTCGCATGACCGGTACTTCCTCGACGTGACGGTCGGCAAGATTGTGGAGTTGTGGAACAAGCGGGCGCACTTCTACGTGGGTGGGTACGAGAAGTACGTGAAGCAGAAGGAGGAGCGGCGGACGCAGCTGCTGAGCGCCTACAAGAACCAGAAGGACCGGATCGACGACCTGGAGGCGTTTATCAATCGCTTTCGGGCGCAGGCCACCAAGGCCAAGCAGGTGCAGAGCCGCATCAAGGAGCTCGAAAAGATCGAGCGGATTGAGTTGCCGGAAGAAGAAGCGACGATCCACTTCACGATTCCGCAGCCACCGGCGAGTGGGCGCACGGTGATCGACGTAAAGAACCTGACCAAAATCTACCCGACCAAGGACGGCGGGCAGAAGACGATTCTGGACAACGTGAGTTTCTCGATTGAGCGCGGGGACCGGATCGCGCTGGTGGGGGCGAACGGGGCAGGGAAGTCGACGCTGATCCGGATGCTGAGTGCGCTCGAGGCGCCGACGAGTGGGGAGATCAAGCTGGGGCACAACGCGCTGGTGGACTACTTTGCGCAGGACCAGTACAAGGTGCTGGACCCGAACGCAGAGATGCTGGACGACATGAGCGGGGCGGCGACGCGGGTGCCGGTGGTAGAGCTGCGGAGCCTGCTGGGGTGCTTCATGTTTTCTGGTGACGATGTCTTCAAGAAGCTTGGCGTACTGAGTGGTGGGGAGCGCAACCGCTACGCGATGGCCAAGATGCTGGTAAGCCCGAGCAATATGCTGCTGCTGGATGAGCCGACAAACCATCTGGACCTGCGCGCCAAAGATGTGCTGCTGGACGCGATACGTAACTTTACCGGTACCGTATTGTTTGTGAGCCATGACCGGTACTTCATTGACGGGCTGGCGACGCGGGTCTTCGAGGTGGAAGACAAGCGGGTGCACATCTTTCCGGGCAACTACGAGGACTACCTGTGGCGAAAGGCAGGTGGCCCGGAGAAGGCTGTGCAAAACCTGGCGCAGCGCAGCGTGGTGGGCAGTGCGACGGAGCGAGCGACACCGGACGACGCGGTGGAGAAGCCGGAGCCGGTGGTCGCGGCGGTGGTGAAGGAGCCGGTGAAGAAGCTGAACAGCTTCAAGCTGAAGCAGCTGGAGGACAAGGTGGCCGCGGCGGAGGTGGAGATCCCGGAGCTGGAGACGGCGATCGCGGAGGCCGAGGCGGAGATGGCGATCTACACAACGGCGGAAGAGGCGCAGCGGCTGGCCAGCCAGGTGGCGGGTATGCGGATCCGGCTCAGCGTGGTAACGCGGGAGTGGGAAGAGATGGCAGAGCAGCTGGAGGAACAGCGGGGAGCCTGAGGGTGGGCAGGCGGTCGCAGGGGACGGCTTCGGGGTGAAGCTGCCGCCGAGACGTGGTGATGGCCGGGGCGCGTACCCGATCGGCGACCTGGGGGGGGACGGGCGTTGCAGTCTGGTGGATTGGTCGTGCCCCGGGGGAATGTGACGACGTACCCATCGCAGCATCAGAATGTTGCTGCGATTACCTAAAGGTGGAGTTTTCCTTGATTGGAAAAACTTGGTATTCCATGATTTGGTGACGATGGATGTACCTGACCGGGCCCGATCTAGATTGTGAGCGCATGAAAACCGTTCCACCTGACCATCTGTTGGCCACCACCCTGCGCGCGATTGGCGACGCGGTCATCTCGTGCGATCGGGACGGCCGCGTGTTCATGATGAACGCGGTGGCGGAGCAGTTGACCGGGTGGAGCGAGCAGGAGGCCCTGGGACGTCCGTTGACGGACGTGTTCGTGATTGTGCGCGAGGGTACACGGGAGCCGGTGGAAGATCCGGTGGTGCGGGTGCTGCGGTTGGGGCGGGCTGCCGGGTTGGCCAGTGAGACGCTGCTGCTGCGGCGGGATGGGACGGAGCTGCCGATTGACGACAGTGCAGCCCCGGTGCGGGATGTTGAGGGAGACATCCGGGGCGTGGTGCTGGTCTTTCGCGAGGTGACGGAGCGGCGGCGGGCGGAGTGGAACCTGCAGATGCTGGCGGAAAGTGGGAGGGTGCTGGCGGAGGCGCGGGATGTGCGAAGCATTCTGCAGCAGATCAGCGAGGCAGTGAACCGGCACTTTGCGGATGTGTGCGTCTTTGACCTGGTGGCGGAGGGGGATGTGGTGGAGCGCGAGGTGGGGCGGCATCGGAACCCTGCCCGCCAGGAGGAGGTCGACCGGCTGATGCAGTTCAGGCCAAGGCTGAAGGAGGTTGGTCTCGCGACGAGGGAAGAGGGTGATGTGGCGCCGGCCAACGCGGAAGGCGGTGACGCACCGCTGCGCGCGCGTGCGGCGCTGCCGAGCCTGGAGGTGATGGCCAAGGGGAGGCCGGTGCTGGTGGCCAAGGTTTCTAACGAGTACCTGGAAAGCGTGGCGCGGAGCGAGGAGCAGCTGCGTTTTCTGCGGGATGAGTTGCGGCCGCGATCCCTGCTTTCCGTGCCGCTGATCACAGACGAGCATCTGCTCGGCGTGATGACCTTTGTGCGCCACGTAACGCTGGATCCGTTCACCCAGGGCGACGTGGTGGTGGCGGAGGAGATGGGCCAGCGTATCGGGCTGGCGATGCAGTATGCGCAGATGCGGGAGGCGCTGCAGTTGGAGCGGGCGCGACTGGAGGCGGTTGTAGCGGCGGTGCCCGTAGGCATCCTGATGGCGCAGACAGATGGCCGCATTGTGCTGGCAAACCGGGAGGTGGAGCGGCTGTTTCGGCAACCCGTGCGGTACAGCGAGAACACCGAGGCACATGCGGACTATGTGGCCTTCCACCGCGATGGCACGCGAGTGCGCGGAGAGGAGTTTCCGCTGCCGCGCGCGATGGCGGAGGACCAGGTGTTTCGCGATGAGCGCTACCAGTTCCTGCGCGGGGACGGGAGCCGGGCGTGGGTGAGCCTGTCTGCCGCGCCGGTGAAGCAGGAAGACGGCACGGTTGTGGGCGGTGTCGTGGCTATGGCGGATGTGGACCTGCTCGTGCGGGCGCAGGAGGGAACGCAAGCCGCGATGAGCCGGATGGAGCGCAGCGAACGCCGGCTGACGACGCTGATGGAGCGAGCCAGTGTGGGCATTGCGGTGTCGGATCCGCGGGGCGGGTTGAAATTTGCAAACGACGTGTTGCTGACGTGGATTGGATATACGCGCGCGGAGATGGTGGCGGGCACCATTCGATGGGACCGTCTGACTCCGGAAGAGTATTCGGACCGGGACCACAAGGCTTTTCGGCAGCTCCATGAGGTGGGCTTTGCCGATCCGTATGAGAAGGCCTATCTGGCAAAAGACGGGACGCGAGTGCCCATGCTGGTGGGTGCGGTGCTGATTCCTTCCACCTCCGGACGGGCGACGGAGAAGGATATTGCGTTGTTCTATACCGACCTGCGCCCGCAGAAACGGGCCGAGGCGGCGCTGCTGCAGACGGAAAAGCTGACGGCAGTGGGGCGGCTGGCATCCTCGATCTCGCATGAGATCAACAACCCGCTGGAGGCGGTGACGAACCTGCTCTATCTGCTGAAGAATGACACCTCGCTTTCGCAGCACGGCCGCGACTATGTGGACATGGCGGACCGGGAGCTGGCGCGGGTGTCTCAGGTGGTGTCGCAGACGCTCCGCTTTCACCGGCAGACGACCTCGGCGACATGCATTCAGCCGGAGGCGCTGATCGAAGAGGTGTTGCAGTTGTACCGGACGCGCCTGACAAGTTCAGAGGTAGTGATCTCGCGCGAGTACGACCCTGGTGTGACGCTGACCTGCTTTGACGGCGACATCCGGCAGGTGCTGAGTAACCTGATCGGGAACGCGTTTGACGCGATGCGCAGGGGCGGCCGGCTGCGGTTGCGGGCGCGCCGGGCACACTGGTGGCCGACAGGGCAGATGGGCGTGATGCTGACCGTAGCCGACACGGGATCAGGGATGCCGGCCGAGGTGCACAGCAAGATATTCGACGCCTTCTTTTCAACCAAAGGCATCCACGGCACGGGCCTTGGGCTATGGATCTCCATGCGAATCGTCCACAAGCATCGCGGGCAACTCTTAGTGCGCAGCCGAACCGGAGCGCAGCACGGCACGGTCTTTCAGCTCTGGCTGCCGGCAGCGCTGGCCGCGACGGCGAGCGAGTCATGGCATGCAGACGCGCTCACGAACTAGCTGGCTTCCTCCGATCACTCGGTGAGGCTACGGCGACGGTGGCGTGGGGGTTGCGGGCTTGCGGTGTGTTCTTGTGCGAGTGTGTGTGGTGCTGGGCGCCGGTTGCGCCACGGCAGCTGCTTTCGCCTGGGCAAGTGCCTCACGGGAGGCGGCAAGCGAGCTCTGCAGTGTGGCGAGTTGTTGCTGCTGGGCGGCGGCACTGGCATCGAGGCGTTCGTCGAGTTGCTGCCGCGCGGTGGCCAGGGAGTTCAGCGCCTGCGTGAGTGCGGCAGCCTGCTGATCAGGCGCGGCGATCTCGGCGGCCGTGGAGACGCGAAGGACCACGTCATACAGGGCACGAAGGTTGCGGCTCAGGGCGAAGAGCGCCGGCAGCGCGGGCTGCGGCGTGTCCGCTCCTGCAACGAGGTTGGGCAGGGTAGAGCTGAGGTCGTTCGAGACGGAGGAGAGGTTATCGTCCGCACGGCGGCGGAGCTCGGATGACAGCTTCCACTTGTCGGGATGCAGAAGCGGCAGAGTCTGCGCGAGTTCAGTCGTTGCGGGCTGCACGATCGAGCTGATGGGCGTTGCGCTGGTCGCGGGCTGGTTTTGGGAGGCCGCGGCCGGTGCCGGCGTCCCGACCTGCGCTGCAGTGCAGATCGGAAGCACGAGGGCCAGAGCGGCAGCAGACTGGAGGAAGCGTGAGACGGACGGTGTACGAGCTCCCATGCCGTTACGCCTTGCGGTGGTGCGTGACGTTGGCATAGGGCTTGCCAACGGAGTTGAGCTGGGAGAGAACCTTCTCATTCAGGTAGTCACGCAGTTCGTCGGCTTCCTTGTTGGTGGGGCCGGTGAAGTCCGAGCCGTGCTTGTCGAAGCCTTCACGGTGCATCAGGGACTGGACTTCCCGGTCGGCCTCGGCGATGCGGGTTACGTCGAGATCACGGAGTTCGATAAAGATAGTGGCCATGTAACGCATGGGGTGGTTGGATGCGCGGCGGCCGGGAAAGGGAGACTGGCTGGGCAGGCGATCCGCGTGACGGCCTGTCTTATTGGCCGCCCAGCAGCGCCGTTAGCGGCCTTCGCGCAGACGTGCGGCGAGATGCTCTGGCAGGCCGGCCATAAGGATGCGGCCCTGCGCTGCGGTCACGTCATAGGGCACGCGAAAGAAGGTGATCTCGGAGGTCTGGTCGTCGTAGATGGCGAAGGCGGCGCGCCAGTCGCCGTCACGCGGCTGCCCGATGGAGCCGGGGTTGACCATGTAGCGGAAGCCTCGCTGGAGGGAAACGGCCCAGCTCTCCGCGCGGGAGCGGGAATGGAAGCGCGGACGCAGCTCCTGCCAGCTGCCTGCGCCGGCAATGGCGGTCTCTGGTGGACCGCCGGTGAAGAGGGCGAAGCCACCCTGGAGGTGTGTGTGGCCGATGAACGTGATGGAGGCTGTGGTTTGTTGAAGAGGGCCCCAGGCGTCGCGCAGGGTCACCACGTAGTGGTCTTCATGCAGAGGGGAGCCATGAGCGCAGCTGATGGCGGCGAGCGGAATGGGGGAGACGGCAGCGGCGTTCCGCGGATCCACCTCGGGATCGGAGGTGAAGGGAGCAACAGGGTCGGAGGCCGGCGTTGTGCCAGCAACGAGGAGCACTTCGACGGCCTTGCCCGCGGGCGGCTGCGGCTGGAGGGCGTGGGGGTGGAGCGGCCCTTGCGGCAGGGCACGAAGCCAGTCTGAGCTGTCCGGCGTGAGCTCGTGGCGCGTCCAGTCCACGGCGGCGCGGGCGATCGGATTGAAGTTGATCGGGGAAGACAGGCCGCAACAGACGCGATCATGGTTGCCGCGCACAGTTAATGATGCGAGCGGTTGAATACGCTCAATCACTTCGTTCGGACTGGCACCATAGCCGACGGTGTCGCCGAGGTTCCAGATCGTGTCAAAGAGCAGACGGGGCAGGGAGGCATGCTCAAGGACGGCGGTGAGCGCTTCCAGGTTCGCGTGAATGTCAGAAAGAATAAGGGCGCGCATGCAAGGCGAGAAGTCGGCAAAACCAAGGAGCCGAACAAGGGTAGGGCGGCCGCAGGGCTGCGGCCGCGTGAAGAGGGTTGCTACGTGGTCTAGTTGGTAGAGGGCGAGTCGGATTCGGTGTCGTTCTGGGGATCATTGTCCCCGTCGACGGTGATGCGCAGACTCTTCAAGAAGTTGAGGTCGTTGGGGGTGAACTCGCCCGTGGGGACCTCGGCCTGATCCTCGCCGTCGGTTTCGGGCTCCACCTCGTTCAGGCCGATGGTGGCCTCCAGCATGAGGAGGACGTCAAAGCCCTGCTCGCGGATATTTCGAACAACGCCGGCGATGTCTTCTGACTCGGAGACTGTTTCGTGGATCGCTTCGCCGAGTCGCTGGATCAGTTTTCTGACCTGTTGATTCACTGCCACCTCCGGCTGTGATGCAAGTGGCCCTGGATCTCCTCGCTTGCTGGGGGAGCCCTGGGTGCGGGGGAACGCGCCGCGTGGTGCCGGTCGCCCTCCCACGCGGTGTATCCCCACACGATACGCTCGCGGGACCGATCCGCAAAGACGCCTGCCGTGCCTGTGGCCTAGACGGTGGTGTGGTGATCGGCCCAGGCCTCTTCCAGGCGTCGGGCCATCTCGTCAACGGGAGCACGCTTTTGTTTGTTCCACATCAGGAAGCCGGCGGCAGCAGCGCAAACGCCGCAGGAAAGAAGGAAAGCTTTCTTCATGAACACAATCTCCAAGCGTGGTGCGAGGTATAAGGACCAGCTCCTTGCCACAGTATGCGTGGCGCGCAGCGGTACCCTTCTTCCACTTTTGATGCAGGAAGAAAGGGGGGAGGCAGGGCCGGCTTAAGCGGGGGGGGGGGGGCAACGATCGGGCGATCAGGATGTTTCTCTGGCGAAAGAGGGTGTGTTCTGCCGGCAAGGCGAACCGAACTGCCCGGTTAAACTGGCTGGGTATGGATAGCAGCCGGCTGGGGCGGGTACTCGGGGTGGGCGCGCGCAACGCAGCGAAGACGCTGGTGGGCGCGGTGGATGCGGCGACGGCGCCCAATCCACGAGCGTCCGATATTGCGGGTGCGGCCACACCGCCGCGCTCGAATGCAGGTGCGGCGAGCGTGGGCAAGGTGGTGCCCCCCGCGCAGACGCCACGGCCAGCATCGCCGCGGAGCGCTCCGGAGCGGCCGGTATCCTCACGCACACCCGCCGCAGTGGACACGCGGCGAGGGGTGGTGGAAGGTGGCCGGCGATTTGGACGCGCCGTGTGGGAGCCGACAGCGCGCCTGGGTGGGGTGTTGTGGCTGGAGGTAACGGGTCTTTTCTTTGGCATCTTTGTGCTGGCAGCCGCGGGCGCCGCGTGGCGTCTGCGTGGCGGCCTGCACGCCGGGGCGCAGCACTCGCAGTTTCTGTTAGCGATCGGCATGACGCTGCTGTTTGGCTACTTCACTGTCTCCAGCTTTATCTCAGCCAGCCGCCGGAGTCGCCGACGATGATCGCAGAGCGGGCACTCCGGGGGCGCGACAGGCAGATATGGGCGGTGGCGCTGCTGGGTGCGGCTTTCGCTCTGGTGCAGAGTGTGCCTGCCTGCGGATTGATGGCGCCCCTGACCCATGGGCAGGAGGCTCCGGCGGTGTTGGATCACATTCCAACCGTGGCAGGTTCCACCCTGAGCGGGGACAAGGTGGAGCTGCCGCGCGATCTGGGGGGCAGTGGACATAGCGCGGTGCTGGTAGTCGGCTTTGGGCGAGCGGCAAGTGGGGCCACCCGCGACTGGGGCAAGCACCTGGCCGAGACGTCGGCTGAGAATCCCAGCACGACCTACTATGTGCTGCCGGTGGTGAGCGGAGTTCCATCATTTTTTTCGGGGTGGTGTGCTGCGGGCGATCGCTCACTCCGTGACGCCGAACGGCCAGCGCCACTTTCTGCCGATCGTGACTGACGAGGCCGAGTGGCGGCGGGTGGCTGGCGTGGAAGATGAGAGCGTGCCCTACCTGCTGCTGGTAGATGGTGCGGGAGCCGTGCGCTGGCGTGGAGCAGGAGCGTTCTCTGACGCAACCTACAAGGCGCTGCGAGAGCAGATCGTCGCGCTTGACAGCGAGCAGCCGGCAGGGCCATGAAGGCCCTCTGACCGGCACGGTGCTACCCTGAAGGGGTAGCCGGTGAGCCTTGCCCGGCGAAGGATTCTGCCCATGGCTGAGACGCTTGCACCGGTTCTTCGACGCACTGCCCTGAACAACAAGCACCGCGACGCGCGTGCCAAGATGGTCGACTTTGGCGGCTGGGATATGCCGGTGGAGTATTCCGGCATTACGGCCGAGCATATGGCCGTGCGGACCGCGGTGGGCGTGTTTGACGTGTCACACATGGGGGATATTCAGCTGCGTGGCCCCGGGTCGCTGGCCGCGATTCAGAAGCTGTCGATGAACGATGCGGGCAAGCTGCAGGTGGGGCAGGCCCACTACTCCGCGATGCTGACGCCGGAGGGGACGTTTGTGGACGATATCGTTGTCCACAAGCTGGGCGAGAATGACTACCTGATCGTGATCAATGCGGGCACGCGCGACAAGGACGTGCAGTGGGTGCGCAAGGTGATCGGCGGGATGCCGTCGGTACACATTAATGACTTTTCGGACTACTACACGCAGCTGGCGATCCAGGGGCCCAAGGCGCTTGAGACCCTGCAGAAGCTGACGTCGGTGGATCTGAGCGCCATCAAGAACTACTGGTTTACCTGGGGACAGGTGGCCGGGCTGCACAACGTGATGATCGCGCGTACAGGCTACACGGGCGAGGACGGGTTCGAGATCTACATCCCGTCTGACGAGCCGACGAGCTCACGCGTGTGGGACGAGGTGCTCGAGGCCGGCAAGGAGTTCGGCATTCTGCCGTGCGGCCTGGGCTCGCGCAACACGCTGCGGCTGGAGGCGGCGATGGCGCTCTATGGGCATGAGATCTCGGACGAGATCAACGTCGTAGAAGCCGGTCTTGGGCGGTACGCGAAGCTGGACAAGCCGGAGTTCGTGGGCAAAGAGGCAATCGAGCAGGTTGCTGCTGCAGGCGGACCCAAGCGCAAGCTGGTGGGCCTGGAGATGACCGGGCGCGGCATTGCACGAGACGGCTACCCGGTGGCGACCGCGAACGGCGAGACGATCGGCTATGTCACCTCGGGCTCGCCGGCGCCGTTTTTGAAGAAGAACATCGCGCTGGCCTATGTGCCGGTTGAGCGTGCGGAGCCGGGCACGGAGCTGGCCGTCCAGGTTCGTGGTGCGCTGGTCAACGCGCAGGTGGTGCCACTTCCGTTCTACAAACGCGCCAAGAAGACGGCGCCGGCAGCAACTGCTGCAGCGACCCAGACAGCCTAGAATCAGAGATCACGAGAGAAAAGCGAGGAACAGGATGGCGTACCCGGAAGGTTACAAGTACACCAAGGAACACGAGTGGATCGAGGTCACCGGCGACATCGGGACCATCGGCATCACGGACTATGCGCAGAGCTCGCTCGGTGACATCGTGTTTGTGGAGACACCCAAGGTGGGTGAGCAGATCCAGGCCGGTTCCAGCTTCGGCTCGGTGGAAAGCGTCAAGGCAGTGAGCGACCTGTACGCGCCGGTTTCGGGCAACGTGGCCGAGGTCAACGAGGTGCTGACGTCGACGCCTGAGGTCATCAATACAGACGCCAACACGACCTGGATCATCAAGGTGGAGCTCACGGATGTGCTCGAGACGGGCGATCTGATGACGGCCGCGCAGTACGAAGAGTTCATCAAGGAAGAGACAGGACACTAGCCCATGCGCTATCTGCCGAAGTCGCCTGCGGATCGTGAGGCCATGCTGGCCGAGATCGGCGCGGGCTCGATTGACGATCTGTTTGCGACGATCCCGGGGGAGTACTACCTCACGCGCGATCTGGCGGTGCCACGCCAGCACGGCGAGTCGGAGATCGTGGATGTCTTCCGCGAGTTCTCGGCAAAGAATGCCACGGGCTACGCGAGCTTTCTGGGCGCCGGATGCTACCGGCACTACCGGCCGGTGCTGATTGATACCGTTGTCTCGCGCGGTGAGTTCCTCACAAGCTACACGCCATACCAGCCGGAGATCGCGCAGGGAACACTGCAGGCGATGTTTGAGTTCCAGACGATGATCTGCGAACTCACGGGCATGGAGATCGCGAATGCGAGCATGTACGACGGCTCGACGGGTGCGGCCGAGGCGATCATGATGGCTGTGCGGGTGACGGGGCGCAACGGCGCGGTGATTGCGCGCACCGTGCATCCGGAGTATCGCGAGGTGGTGCACACCTATGCGCAGCACCAGCAGATCCCCGCGACCGAAGTGGATTACCTGCGCGAGACGGGGCGTGTGGATCTTGCCGCCCTGGATGCGGCGATCACGACCGACACGGCATGCGTGCTGATCCAGTCGCCGAACTTCTTTGGGACGATTGAAGACGTCGCGGCTGTTGCCGAGATCGCGCACAAGAAGGGCGCGCTCCTGATTGTGTCGATCGCTGAGGCGGTGTCACTGGGGGTTGTGCGGCCTCCCGTTGAGGCGGACATCGTCTCGCTCGAGGCACAGAGCTTTGGCGTGGCGCTGAGCTACGGCGGCCCTTTTTGCGGCGTGCTGGCGTGCAAGGAAAAGTTTCTGCGGCAGATGCCCGGCCGCCTGGTAGGCGAGACCAAGGACATGGATGGCAAGCGTGGCTATGTGCTGACACTTTCCACCCGCGAGCAGCACATTCGTCGCGAAAAGGCGACCTCCAACATCTGCACTAACCAGGCGCTGGTCGCAATGATGGTGACGGTCTTTCTTACCGTGTACGGCAAGGAAGGCCTGCGCGAGCTGGCGGAGCACAATCTGGCGAAGACGCAGTTTCTGGCGCAGACGCTGGAGAACGCGGGAGCCAAGCGGCTCTTTGCCGGCGCACCCGTCTTCAACGAGGTGGTGGTCGAACTACCGGAGACGGTGGAACACGTGAACGGGGCACTGCTCGAGCAGAAGATCATCGGCGGCGCAGCGTTGGCGCGCTGGTACCCGGAGCTTGGACCCAAGGCAGCGCTCTGGTGCGCGACCGAGATGACCACCCGGGCGGAGATGGATGCGGTGGCAACTGGTCTTGGCGCAACTGCCCCTGCCCACGAAGAGACCGGCGCGCTGGTTTCGTAACGGTTCTGATTGCAACAAGGAGGCGCCACGATGAAGGACCTGCACACCTACAACGTGACCGTGACGTGGACGGGCAATACGGGCGAAGGGACCACCGGCTATGCGGACTACAGCCGGGCCTTCGAGCTTGAGGCAGACGGGAAGCACGGCATCGCTGGCTCTTCCGACGCCGTGTTCCGTGGCGACGCGGGCCGGTGGAACCCCGAGCAGCTGCTGGTGGGGTCGCTTTCGGCCTGCCACAAGCTTTGGTTCCTGCATCTGGCGGCGGTTGCGGGCGTAGTGGTCACGGCATACGTCGATCACGCCGAAGGTGTGATGCGGACGGCGCCGGCGGGTGCGACCGGTCAGTTCGAGCTGGTGACCCTGCGGCCCGAGGTCGTGGTGACGGCGGAGTCGGAAGTGGGCCTGGTCGGAGCGTTGCACGCGGAGGCGCACCGCCGCTGCTTTATCGCCAACTCCGTGAACTTCCCCGTTCGCTGTGAGCCTGTCACGCGGCAGCAGGCGGCGCTTGCCGTCCTGCGCAAGGAGCAATAGCCGTGGATGTCTCGTCACTGGAAGGGCAGGAGCTGACGACGGTGGCCTTTGTGGAGGACCACCTCGAGCTTCGCTTCGCCGATGGTCCACTGCTGACACTTTACGAGTGGCCGAGCGTGATCCTGAGCGAGTACTCGGTCTCGTACGGTGAGCCGGAGTACCGCAACCAGCTGTGCGCGCAGATTGGCGAAGAGGTGGAAGAGGCCGAGCTCGAAGAGGGCGGGACCATGACGATCAAGCTGGTGAATGGCAATGTACTGGCGCTGTCGTTGCGGGAAGAAGATATGAGCGGGCCGGAGGCCGGGTCGTTCTCGGAAGACGGCTCCGGTGAGGATGCAGTCGAGTTTTAGGTTTGTAACGGAATAAGGAGCACACGATGGCTCAGCCAGTGATGGATGCCGAAGCAACAGCCGCGCCAGCAGCGACGGAGAAGTTTCAAGGAACACCGGTCAAGGCGACGACGCACGTCAACCAGAATGAAGCGTTGATGTTTGAAAAGTCTTCGCCGGGCAAGAAGGCCTATCGCATGGCCGCGCTGGATGTGCCGGCGGTCGATGCAAAGGCGCTGCTGGGCGACGCCGTGCGCAACGACCTGGGCGTGATGCCGGAGCTGAGTGAGATCGAGATCGTGCGCCACTTCACGCGCATGTCAACGTGGAACTACGCTATTGATCTGGGCATGTACCCCCTGGGCTCGTGCACGATGAAGTACAACGGCCGTGTGAACGAGCTGGTGAGCCGGTTTGAGGGCATCGCCGACGCGCATCCGTACCAGCCGGAGTCACTCTCGCAGGGCGTGCTGGGCATCATGCGGACGCTGAGCGATGCGCTGATCGAGATCACCGGCATGGACGCGATCACGCTGCAACCGGCGGCCGGCGCGCATGGCGAGTTCACGGGCATCCTGCTGGTGCGGGCGTACCACGAGAGCAAAGGAAACGCGCGCAAGAAGATCATCATCCCGGACTCGGCGCACGGCACCAACCCGGCGACGGCGGCGGTGTGCGGCTACCAGGTGGCGAACCTGAAGTCCAACGCGCAGGGCATGGTGGACGTCGCCGAGCTCGAAAAGATGGTGGACGAGGACACGGCGGCGCTGATGCTGACGAACCCTTCAACCATCGGCGTCTTTGAAAGCGACATCCATAAGATCGCGGACATTCTGCACGCCAAGGGCGCGCTGCTCTACATGGACGGCGCAAATATGAACGCGCTGGTGGGCAAGACGCGCCCAGGCGACTTTGGCGTGGACGTCATGCACCTGAATCTGCACAAGACGTTCTCGACCCCGCATGGCGGCGGTGGCCCGGGCTCCGGACCGGTCGCGTGCAAGAAGATTCTGGAGCCCTTTCTGCCTACGCCGGTTCTGGCGACCAAGCAGGATGGAACGCTCACGATGGACTTTGATCGGCCGCAGACGGTCGGCCGTGTGCGTATGTTCTACGGCAACTTCGGCATGTTTGTGCGGGCGCTGGCGTACATCCTGGCGAACGGCCCGGATGGCCTGCGGCAGACAACAGAAGACGCCGTGCTGAACGCGAACTACTTGCGGGCGAAGCTGAAGGACACATTTGAGCTGCCGTACACGACGCCATCGCTGCACGAGGTGGTCTTCAGCGACAAGCTGCAGGCGCGCAATGGCGTGAAGACGGGCGACATGGGCAAGCGCATGATCGACTACGGCTTTCACGCGTATACGACGAGCTTTCCGCTGATTGTGCCGGGCGCGATGATGATCGAGCCGACGGAGTCCGAGTCTCGTGAGGAGCTGGATCTGCTCGTGGACGCACTGAAGCAGATCGCGCGCGAGGCGGTGGAGAACCCGGAGCTGGTTAAGACGGCGCCGCACAATACACGTCTGCGCCGGTTGGACGAGACCGCTGCCGCACGCCGGCCGGTGTTGCGCTGGAAGGCGCCGGTCGCAAGTACGCCGCTGGTGCCGGACTCGGCTGCCAAAGAGTGGTAGGAAGCTGGTGAAGCACCTCCGGGCAGCTCGCCGGGCCAACAGTACGGGCCCGGCGAGCTGTCCGGCGTGAGGTTAGCTTGGGCCGGTCAGGAAGACGATCGCCATTACGGTGGCGCCGGCCAATGTCGCGGAGACCAAGGCGCTCTCACGAGCGCGGCGCATGGTGAGGGGCGGGACGCAGAGCGCCAGGAACGCTACCCCCAGGTAGAAGCAAAAGTCCGATCCCAGACGAAACCACTCCGGAAAGGGATTGTTGACACCGGCGTGCCAGCCGATGGCGGCGACCACCACAAAGGCGATCAGGTTGGTGAGAACTACACTGCGAAGGACTTGAAGAAACAGCTTCATAACTTCACCCCTTGTGTGCTGCGGAATGGTCGTTACTGAGCGGTGATGGTGACGAATTCATCCAGGCGTTCCCACTTCATATGCAGCTGCGTGGTGTCGCCGTGGGTGTTGGTGAAGGCTAGGGACATGGTTTCCTGCGGAGTGGCAAGGGCATTGCTCTCCATGGGGGTGCGGCCAAGATCCTGCGTCTGGTTGTACACGGTGCCCCACTGGCCGGTCTGTTTGTTCACGATCAGAAGCCAGGCGTCGCGCTGGCTGGGCAATGTGTAAAGCGTGTAGGTTCCAGCGGGCACGGTCAGGGTGCCGATCCGCAGTTGGATTGGCGTCACCAGGGTGGTAGCTGGATTGGCGCCGGTGCGCCACCAGTGGCCATACGGCACCAGCCCACCAAAGATCTTGCGGCCACGCACGGACGGGGCGTTGTAGTGCAGGGTAATGGTCTGCCCATGGAGCTTCACGGTGGCGGTAGCCGGTGGGCTCGGTAGTTGCTGATCGGCTGAGGGCGCAGACGCCTTGGCGGCCCCGGGTACGTTCTGGGCCGGGAGGGTTGCCGGGGCGAGCAGGCCAGTGGCGAGAACAGCAGCAGCAACAAGTGGGTAAGCGGGCATAGCGGGGATCGGTCCTCCGGGACAGCGGGTGCATCTGAGACGCTCATGCTCGATCCTGAGGGCCTCCGCTGTCAACCGTGCACGTGGTGCCGTCTCACCCTGCAGGGAAAGGGCCATGCATGCTAGGCTTGAAGTGCGCGCCCGTAGCTCAGCTGGATAGAGCGGCAGCCTCCGAAGCTGTAGGTCAGACGTTCGAATCGTCTCGGGCGCACCACCCCTCCCATCGCCGTCACGATTCAGCTAGGCTCCGCCGCGCTGAAGTTCTTTGGTCTTCAGCACGATCAGGTATTCGTAGATGGACTGCAGCGTGGCGTAGGTAAGACCCGCAGAGCCATCCAGGATGGCGCGGCGGAAGACCACCATATAGAGCCACTTGATGAGCGGTCGCCCGGGCAGACGATAGAACAGGGCTTTCTGATGGAGGCGACGCTCATGGAAGTCAGGCGACCGTAGCGCGACGCGCAGGGAAGGGTGCTGCAAGCCGCTCTGCTGATGAATGAGTTCGGCTTCCATGGTGGAGTACAGGTCGTGCTTGCGCACCCAGTGGCCGATTCCCTTGGAAAAAGGGAAGTGGTCCATCGGCTCCGCCAGAGTCGCGCGTGGCCCGTCAAGTTCGAGCACCTCGTTGATGGCACGGGTGTAGTGGGCGCGCTCCGGGCGCACTAGCCGGATGTAGAAGGGCGAGATCTGCGCGTGCTTCAACCAGGTCCCAAAGAGGAAGTCACGGCGGCGGATGGTGAAGCCGCTGAGTTCGCCGGCTGCTGGACCCTGCACCGTGGCCTGCATCTCCGCCGCAAGCCCCGGCGGGATACGCTCGTCGGCATCCAGCAGCAGCACCCAGGGATGACGGAAGGGCAGGCTGCGCAGCGCGGCATTGCGGTGTGCGGCGTAGTTGTCGAAGGGGCGCTCGGTTACCTGTGCGCCCGCCGCCCTGGCAATCTCGCGCGTGTGGTCCGTGCTGTTTGAGTCAAACACATGGACGTCGTCCGACCAGGCGACGGAAGCGAGACAGCCGGGAAGATCCCGTTCTTCGTTACGGGTAAGGATCAGAACCGAGATCAACGGGGCAGCCTCCTTAGGGGATGATGCCACGATGCGGCGCCTCACGCGCGCCGAGTCCCGGCGCCTTCACGCTGCGATAGCACCTGACACAGCGCCCCGGCAGGTTGGGAAGCAGCCAGCCCCCAACCTGCCGTGAGGCGAAGGCCTAGCTCGGCTGCCCGCCGAGAGCCTTCTGCGCATCCCGCGCAGTGTCGGAGTTAGGGGCGAGTGCGATGGCCTTCTTCAGGTGGGTTGCGGCGTCTGCGTCGTTGGCAAGTTTCTTGTACGTCATGCCAAGGTGGTATTGAATGGCGGCATCATCCGGGGCGCCCTTCTCCGCCTGCTCCAGCAGGTCGCGCGCGGAGCTATAGGTTCCCTTGGCGTAGTAGACCCAGCCCAGTGTGTCGGCGGTGTTGGGCGCGTTCGGCATCGCCCGGCGGGCAGCCTGCGCGTAAGACAACGCCACGTCCGTGTTCTGACCGCTCTGGATCATCAAAAAAGCCAGGTTGTTATTGGCGACCGGTTGGTCCGGCTGGATGCTAAGTGACTTTTTGTACGAGTCCGAAGCGGCCTGGTTGTTTCCCTGCGCCTGTTGGAGCGAGCCGAGGATGGCGTAGGCCTGGGCGTCGCCGGGCTTGAGCTTGAGGTAGCTCTGCCATGCGTTGATGGCGCTCTGGGCGTCGCCGTGGGCAAGCTCCGCCCGCGAATACGCCATGACCGCCAGGCCATTCGCGGGTGCCAGTTGCACTGCCTTCTGCGCGGAGGCCAGCGCTCCTGTGCTGTCGCCGGTGCGCATCTGCAACTCCGCCAGCTGCACATACATGCTCGGGTTGTTGGGGACCTTGGCGATCTGGTCCTGCACCAGGGTGAGAGCCTTTTGCGGCTGCTTGTTCTGCAGCTCCATAGACGCCAACAGTCCGAGTGCACGGTCAGAGTTGGGGTTTTGTGCGAGTGCCTGTTGCAGGTAGGTGTGGGCGTCCGCGTCCTTGTGCCGGCTCAGGGAGAGTGCACCAAGCTCGAGCGAGGCGGCCCAGTTCTTGGGGTCCAGCTTCAGCGCCTGGCGGAGATCCGCGTCGGCGTCGTCCGGGTTGGTCGAACCCTCGGCCATGCCGCGCCACAGATAGCCGACGGCATTCTGCGGCGCGGCCTTGATGGCACCTTCCGCCACCTGGCGCAGCAGGCTGGTGTCATGCCGCTGCATGGCGACCTGGGCCAGGCCGTCCCGTGCTTCCATGCTCGCGGGGTTCAGCTTCTGCGCGTCCGTGAAGCTCTGCTGCGCGAGGGCGAGGTCACCCTTCTGGGCCGCGGCGCGACCAAGCCAGAGCCGCAATGCGGCGTTGTCCGGGTTGTTCTTCGCCGCCTTCTGCAGACTCTCCACAGCCTCGTTGACCTTGCCCTGCTCGAGCAGGCTCAGGCCGTTCAGAACAGCGACATCCGGGTTGGAGCTGTCAGACTTTACGAGGTCCGCGATGATTGGACGAGCCTGGTCCGGATGGTGCGTGGCAATCAGGAACCGGGCATCAACCAGCCGCAGATTCACACTCTTGGGGTGCTGCGTCACCAGTTGGTTATAGACCTGGAGTCCCTTGTCGACCTGGTTGGTATGGACGTAGTAGTTCTGCAGCAGCTCGGCCCCGCCCGGTGTGTCGGCCAGGTCTTCCGTTGCCTGGCGCAGTGTGGCTTCCACAGCGGCAGAGTCACCCTGCCGTTGGTAGAAACCCGCAAGGGAGTTGCGAGCGAGCAGGCTTTTGGGGTCGTTCGCGACTGCGGCCTTGTATTGGGCCAGCGCGGCGGCTTTGTCGTTCTGCCGCTCGCTCAGGCTGGCAAGCGCCAGATGCGCGACCACGTTCTTGCCGTCCAGAGCGACAGCTTTTTCCAGCTGCTCCTTGGAGTTCTGCGCCGAGGCAGGATCGCCAGCGTCGAGCAGACCCAGCGCCGTGTGGAACTGGGCGCGGCTCGGGTCGATCGCCAACGCCTGCTTGATCTGCGCGACGGCCTCGGTGCGGTCACCCTTGGAGGCCGCAACGCTCGACAACAACGCATGCGCGTCGGCGTTGTTCGCGTTCATGGCGATGACCGCCTGCGCCTGCTGCTCCGCGCGGTCCGTCTGGTGGCCGGCCAGCAGCAGATTGCCGAGGTCAATCCGGGCCTGCACATTGCTGGGCTGCAGGGCCACGGCGCGCATCAACTCGCCATAGCCCGGCATGATGGAGCCCATCTTGATGTAGGTTGCGCCAAGCTCGTAGTGTGCCTGGGCATAGTTCCGGTCGACCTTCAGTGCGTTTGAAAACTGGATGGCCGCTTCCTTGTACTTGGCGTCGGCCTCGTAGCGCTTGCCGCTTTCCAGGTACTTCAGCTTCTGCTTGTTCGGGTCGCGATGGCAGCCCACAGGGGCCAGCAGGGTGAGGAGCACGGCTCCGGTAGCTGCTTGGCGTCTGGCGCGCGTGGCTTGCGTCTTGGTCAACGGGAAGATCCTTCCTTGCGGGGGTGAAGTCGGTCGGGGGGACAAAGCTAGGCCGGAATAAAACGGTGAAGTTCAGGAGCCATCTGCTCAGTGAACCGGAGGGCGCGCTGCCGGGCCGAGTCGATCGACTCTCCACCAACAACCGGTGTGATCACGCGGACCAGAGCGCCGTCCGTGCGGTTTAGCCGCATGGCATCAGCAATCAGGTAGAGCTTGGAGGTGTATTCGTTGGCAACGCTGCGGCCGTGAGCCTGGTACCAGTACAGAACGAACTGGCGTGATTCTCCGTTGGTGATCACATACTCGCCGATGTTGAACTGCTTCCCGTTGTCCGCGCGCATGTGAGTGTACCGGGAGGACTCGAACGTCCAGCCCGCGCCCGGCAGGCAGTGCTGTGGCGAGTGGATGGTCTGCCCTGTGCGCTGGGTCGGGAAGTAGCCGATGAAGAGGTCGACCGGCGGCGTGGTTGCTGCCGCGGCATCCACGCGCGTGTAGGCGCGCTCCATGAAGTCACCCTTGCCCAGAATGTCCAACACGCTCTGGTCGATAGGAATGTCACGGCCTACCCATGGCCCGATCGCGACGGGCATGTTTGCCACCGGCTCACTTACGGGCACCTTGTCCACATCGCCCCGGCCGTACAGCACGCCGGTAGTGCCAACAAGGATCGCGAGAACTGCCCAAAAACGGAGCTTGCTCATGCGTGCTTTCCCGCGGGCCGCAACACCTGCAGCGCGCGATGAACAAAGTAAAGAAAGGAAAGCGAGATCAGAAACATGACCCAGCCAGAGAACTCGTGGAAGAAGCCCTCGCCCTTGGAAGGATCCCAGTATTGAACGCAAAGACCGGTCCCGACGATGCGAAGCGCGTTGGCACCCACCGCGATCGGGATGCTGGCCAGCGCCATCAGCCAGCGACGGGCGGTTGTGCGCTCCAGGAAGTAGCCATAAAAGACAGACAGCGTGAACAGGCTCATCAGCGAGCGGATGCCACTGCAGGCCTCGGCCACCTCAAGCTTCATCGCCGGTAGCTGGATGACGTTGCCTTCCCGGAAGACAGGCACCCCAAACAGCGGCAGCACGGAGCTGGCGAGCTGCGAGGCAACCAGCTGCAGGGGAAACGTGATCTGGCTGAACAGAATGGTAGGAAAGGGGATGGCCAGAAGAAGAACGGCAAGCGGAAATAACACCGCCTGCAGGATGGCTCGGCCGCACAGGGTCCATACCAGGCCCGCAACGATCAGAACCAGTGATGTCCGCGATAGAAACAACTCCGCGCCGTAAATGCCGAGCAGCAGCGTCACGCAGCCCAGAACCACCACCGGCAGGCCCGACCACGAGGGTTGCACCCGCATGGAAGCCAGTGCTCGCCGCTTATCCCACAGCAGGAACAACGAGAAGAATGGGACCAGAAAGCCGTGCGACTCGTCCCCGATTGTGCTCCAGTCATAGACCAGCTTGGCCAGGATGCGCCAATAAAGCAGGCCCAGAACAAGGAAGAGCAGGGCAAGGCCGATCCGGGACGACCGCTGCCGCAGCATCTGTTGCAAAGTGTCCGACGCCTCCGCCGGCCTAGACGACAGCGCGCCAGGCGACGGCCCACGGGGAGAGTTGACGGGCTCTCCGAGCAGGGACACGGAGTCGATCTCTACACTCTGCGACATCAAGACCTCGGAACATAGACCATGTGCGGATAGCCGCGGCCCGCAGGGACGCATCAGCTCCGTGCAGCCTGAGCCTTGGCGTATGGTTTCGGGGGAAGTATAACGCCGCACAGGAATGTCGTCGTCTCACGGCTGTGCGGAGATTACAAACGGAAGTTGTAGCAAACTGCCCGAGAATCCGCGAGCGGGCGGCCTTATACTGGCTCGAAATCGAAGACGTTGCAAGTTCCTGCAGAACGCCGCAGGGCAGGCCTCTGGCGCACGTCTTGCATCAAGGGTGCACCGGTGAACTGCACAGCCCAGAGCGGGTCCAAGCAAAGTGGCAGAGTCGTCGGAACGGTGTGTGAGGGGAGCAAGCGCGTGCGCGGATTGGGAAAAGTAACGGCCACGCTGTTGCTGGTGGGTAGTCAGACGCTGGTCTGGGCAGCCGGGGCGCAGACCACGGCACCCGCCGAGGAGCAAACCGGGACCAACACGTCTGCGCCTGTCGGCACGGCGTTGGACACACGAGCTGACACCGCCTCGGCCAAGGGCGACAGCAACCACTACGTCATCGGCCCGGATGACATGTTGCAGATCACAGTCTGGCGCGAGCCCACTCTGTCTGGTGCGCTGCCGGTGCGGCCGGATGGCATGATCTCCCTTGTGCTCATCGGAGATCTGAAGGCCGCTGGGCGCACCCCGATGCAGCTTGGGCAGGACATCACTGACCGCCTGAAGCGCTATGTGCAGAACCCGGTCGTCACCGTCGCAGTCACCGCCGATACCAGCCAGCGCGTCTATCTGGTGGGCGAAGTGGGCAAAGTCGGGCCAATTAGCCTCAGCCCCGGGATGACGCCGTTGCAGGCCATCAGCGCAGCCGGCGGCCCCAGCCCGTATGCCAATCTGAAGCACATCTATATCCTGCGCGGCACCGGCGCCACGCAGCAAAAGATCCCGTTCAACTACAAGCAGGCGCTGAAAGGCGACACCCGTCAGAGTCCTGTTCTTCTGCCGGGCGATACGATCGTTGTTCCATGATGATGAAACAAGCCCATCGACGTCTTGCCTGCACCGCCCTCAGTCTTGCCCTCGCGAGTCCACTACGCGGCTACGGCCAGGCCGAGCCGACCGCCGTTGCGCCGACCATCCTCAACCCTGTCTCCACGCTGGGCGGACTCAGTTACGAGCTGCCCGCCGGGACCTTCCGCTACGGAGCTACCGCGTCCGAGGTCTTTCAGCGCGGCTTCTACTCTGACCGGGGAACCATCTACCAGACCAACCTCTCCGGCAGCGTGGCGTACTCCACCAGAAGCGAGCGGCATCCCTTCTCGGCGGTCTACAGCGGCGGTGTGCTGCTCGCAAACCAGGCCGGCTACGGCACGACCTTCTACCAGAACCTTGCCCTCACCCAGAACTACGCGACGCGCACCTGGAACTTCGGCCTCTCCGACGTGGTGAGCTACCTACCGCAGTCGCCCACTGTGGGCCTTTCCGGCATCCCGGGCGCCGGCGATCTCGGCCTGAACCCGGTGGTCAACACCGGCGTCCCTTCGCAGAACATTCTGTCGTTTAACTCAAGCCGCGTCAGCAACACGGTGACCGGCGACGTGTCGCACCAGCTCACCGGCCGAACCTCCATCACTGGCGACGCCAGCTACAGCCTGCTGCACTTCTTCGACAACTCCGCGATCGACAGCCGGCAGATTGGGGCAGACCTCGCCCTGCGCCATCAGCTGAGTGCGCGGACCATCGTCGGAGTTGGCGTAAACTACTCCATCTTCAACTACGACATCGTCCAGAACTCATCGTTTGAAACGCGCTCCGTCAACCTCCAGATCAGCCACCAGCTGACGCGCTCGCTCGCCGTGGCCGGCACCGTCGGGCCTCAGTGGATCAACGGCTCCTCTGGCCTGGGCATCCCGTCCCAGCTCACCACCGCGGCCAACGCCAGCCTGACCTACACCAAGCGTTTCGGCATCACCTCGTTGTCGTACTTCCGCGGCACCAACGGCGGCTCGGGCGTCGTCGCCGGAGCACTGTCAGACAGCATTACCGGCGCCTTCTCGCGCAGCTTCGGTCGGGGCTGGTCGGCCGCCCTCAGCGGAGGCTACAGCCGCACTCGCGGTCTGGCCACCGAATCCTCAGCACCCGACCTGCTGCTGGCCGGCGTGGCCTACTACGGCAACTTCGACAGCACCTTCGGCGGCGCCCAGGTCAACCGCCGGCTGACCCGCTCGCTCTCCGCCTTTGGCAGCTACACCGCCTCCCATCAGACATACGGCAACTTCGGCGCGCAGGGCACCAATACGCAAGGGGCGCTCAACGGCCTACTGCAGACCTTCGCCGTCGGCGTCTCGTTCTACCCTCGCTCTCTCGTTCCCGGCCAGTTCTAAAGGACATCTATGCTCGGTCATCGCTCGCTCGCCCCCGAAGACTACATCGCCATCCTCAAAAAGCGGTGGTGGATCCTCGCCATCCCTGCCCTGCTCTTTCCCATCCTGGCGTACGCGGCGAGCTATCTAGTGCAACCGCAGTTTGTCTCCCAGACGCTTGTGCTGGTCGAGCAGCAGAAGGTGCCGGAAAAGTACGTCATGCCGGTCATCGCGGAAGACATCACCGGGCGCCTGTCCAGCATGAAGGAGCAGATCCTCAGCCGCTCCCGCCTGCAGCCCATCCTGGAACGCTTCAATCTCTTCGCGGGCGACCACGTCAACATGGATGACCGCATCGAGATGATGCGAAAGAACATCGACATCAAGCCCATCCAGTCTGAGATCTCCCACGGTTTGCCTGGCTTCTTCATCTCCTTCAAGGCGAACGACGCCCGGACTGCCCAGGCTGTCTGCGAAGAGATCACATCAATGTTTGTGAACGAAAACCTGCGTGATCGCGCAGCGCAGACCGAGGGAACGACGCAGTTTCTCCAGAATCAGCTGGCCGACGCCAAGCGCAATCTCGATGAGCAGGACGCCAAGCTCGCCAAGTTTCAACAACAATATGTGGGCAAGCTCCCCGGGCAGGAAGAGGGGAACATGAACATGCTCAACAGCCTGAATACGCAGCTGACGGCCTCCACCCAGGCGATCGAGCGCATGCAGCAGGATCGCTCTCTTGTTGAGGCCATGTTGTCGCAGGCGAGCCGGGAAAATGTCGTTCCGGAAGCGGCTCCCCGCGCCGCCCCTGAGGCGCAGCAGATGGAGCTGCAACAGCTGCTCGCGCAGGAGGCCGATCTTACGGCGCGCTACACCGATGACTATCCCGATGTGATCTCGGTCAAGCGCAAGATACGAGATCTGCGTCACCAGATGGCGCAAACGCCATCCGCAGCCTCCTCCCCAACCGCTCTCGCGCGGACGGACTCGCCCGAGATGCAGAAGCTGCGCCTGCAACTCCGCTCGATGGACATGGGCATCGCTGCCCGGAAGAAAGATCAGGCCTCGGTGCAGGGTCAGATCAATCTCTACCAGGGCCGTATCGCCGCCAGTCCTATCGTGCAGGAGCAGTACAAGAACCTGACCCGGGACTACCAGACCGCGCAGCAGTTCTACGAAGATCTGCTTAAAAAGATGAACGACTCAAAGATGGCGCGGGACCTGGAAAGCCGTCAGCAGGGTGAGCAGTTCCAGGTTATGGACGCTGCAAATCTTCCAGACGCCCCGACCTCGCCCAAGCGACCGGTCTTTGCCGCCGGAGGCTTCCTGCTCGGGCTGCTGCTCGGTGCGGGCATTGCCGGCTTCCTTGAATATCGTGATACCTCACTCCGCTCGGAACGCGACGTGTGGGCCTTCACCAAGCTGCCGACGTTGGCGACGATCTCTCTTCTTGACTCTCCAGCAACGCCAGAATCTGGCGGTTTCTGGAGTCGTGGAAAAGGCAAGTCGCTGGAACCTGGGCTCGATGTGCCGCTGCCGACGGCCGGAAGGTGATGGATGTACAACAGCTTCTACAATCTGCGTGTCAGCCCGTTCGGTACCAGCCCTGACCCGCGCTTCCTGTACATGATGCCGCACACCCGGGAAGCGCTGGCCTGCCTGGAATACGGCATCTCCGCCCGCAAAGGCTTCACCATCCTGACCGGCGAGGTCGGCACAGGGAAGACGACACTGCTTCGCCGAGCCCTGGCCTCGTTTCAGGGCCGAAAGATCTCAACCGCGTTTGTCTTCAATCCGCGGCTGGAGGTTCTGGACTTCCTCGAATTCGTGCTGACCGACTTCGGCATCGTTCCCGCTCAGCGTACAAAGTCCGGCATGCTCCTCCAGCTCAACCGGTGGCTGATCGAGCGCTACCGCATGGAAGAGACCTGCGTCGTTGTGGTCGATGAGGCACAGAACCTCTCCTGGGATCTTCTCGAAGAGATCCGGCTGCTCACCAATCTTGAGACCTCTTCCGAGAAGCTTCTCCAGATTGTGCTTTCAGGGCAGCCAGAGCTTGAAGAAAAACTCCGAAATCCAAGTGTGCGGCAACTCCGGCAACGCGTCGCCCTCTGGTGCCGGACGCAGGCGTTGACCCTGACCCAGACGCACGAGTATGTTGCCGAGCGGCTGCGGCTCGCTGGGTCTACGGAGAAGATCTTCACCGACGATGCCGTGGAGCACGTGTACCGGCACAGCCGCGGCATACCGCGAGTGATCAACCTGATCTGTGAGCATGCGTTGATCTCGGGGTACGTGGACCAGAACCCCGTTGTCGGGGCGGAGATCGTGGAAGCCGTCGCTCTGGAGCTGGATCTGGAAACACAGCCCTTCATGGTTTCTACCGCGGCACTACAGAGCGGTGACGCAACGGGCAGTGGACGAGATGCTGGAGCAACAGCCGGGGCGGAGCTGAGCGGTATCAGCAGAGGCGACAACGGAGGGGGGCGCGATCGATGAGTCGAATCTACGAGGCACTACAAAAGGCAGAAGCAGAACGTGATCCAAAGGCGGCGAGCTTTGCGAGCGAGCGCGGCACCACGGGGCTTCTGCGTGCGCTGGCGCTGGGTTCGGAAGACGGAGTGGAGGCACCCACGCGGCGGTCCGCCCGAGATGCCCGGACGGCCCTGCTGGACGAGCCCACGCCTTTTCCCGAAGGGTGGAGCACGCCAGCCCACGAGCACTCCGAGATCGAACTCAACGCCATCCCGCAGACGGTGTGGCACCCCGCGTTTGACCGCCTGCCTTCGCTCCTCGAACGTGGCCCAGCTGTAGAGCAGTTCCGTAGTCTGCGAGCCCGCCTGTATGAGCTGCGCGACAAACGACAGCTCAAGACCTTGCTGGTGAGCAGCGGTCTTCCCCAGGAGGGCAAGAGCTTTGTATCGAGCAATCTCGCCGTCTCCCTGGCGCGAAACAAGCATGCGCGCGTGTTGCTGATCGACGGTGACATGCGTCGATACACCGTGCACCACACCATGGGCTGCAAAGCGGAGCCGGGGCTTGCCGACTTTCTCGGCGGCAGGGCGACCATCCCGGAGATCCTGCAGCGCGTAGACCCTGCAAAGTCCAGTGGCATGGTGCAGGGCAATGTGGTACAGCTTCCAGCACTCACCGTCATCCCGGGAGGCAATGGAGGTGACAATGCGGCAGATCTCTCGAGCAATGGCCGCTGGGCCGAGTTGCTGCGGGTTCTGACACCGTCATTCGATTGGATTGTGGTCGACTCCTCGCCTGTGCTGCCGGTATCCGACACAGTGAACCTGTCGAGAAACTGCGATGGCGTTCTTCTTGTGGCGCGCAGCGGGGTCACGGAATACGCCAACCTCCAACGAACACAGGCAGAGCTGAAGAGTGCCAACCTGATCGGCGTGGTCTTGAACGGCACAAGCGCGTCAACAAACCGGGAAAGCTACTACGGTTATGAGAGTCAGCCAGCCCCCAAGGGGACGGAACCAGAGAAGCGGGAGTCCAGGTCCGACCGATGATCCGGCTGTTCAACGTCTATTACCCGACACGAACGATCATCCTCCTTCTGACCGAAGGCCTGATCGTGAGCGGAAGCTTCCTGCTTGCGACCACGTTCATCCTCGGACCTGATACCTATATCGCGTTGAACTACGAGTACGGTGCGCTCAAGATCCTCACCCTGACGGTGCTGACGCTGCTTTTCTCGTACTACTTCGACCTGTACGAACCGTCCCGCATCTCGGAGCGATGGGAGATTTACTTCCGGCTCTTGCTCGTACTTGGCTTTCTTTCCTTTCTGCTGTCGGCAGTGACCTGGATCTTTCCCAGTGCGGATATCGCCCACTCGGTCATCCTGTTGGGGTTGGCGTTCCTCACGTGTGCCTTGGTGGTCTGGCGCATGGTTTACGAGTGGATCATTGCGCGGCCTGTCTTTCGCGAAAAGGTCTTTGTTCTCGGCTCCGGCGAACGAGCCCAGCACATCGTGGAGCTGATCTCCGGCCGTAAGGACATTGGCATGGAGGTGGTGGGGTGGGAAGGGACCGGGTCGGCCGGGGTGAGTTCGCGGGAGGACTTCGCGGATGCTCTGGGGCAGCTCCGGGACAAGGAAGGGAAGCTGACGTTCAGCCGGGTTGTGGTCGCGATGCAGGATCGTCGCGGGGCGCTGCCGGTGCGTGAGTTGTTGCAACTGCGTTTCGATGGTGTGGTGATCGAGGATGCGTGCGACCTGCTGGAGCGGCTTTCCGGCAAGATGCTGCTGGATGGGCTGCGGCCGTCGAACTTCATCTACAGCCAGGGATTCCGGGTCAAGCCATCGCAGCAGATCAGCCGGCGGATCGTGTCGACGATCGCGGCGGCAGTGGGTTTGCTGCTGTTTACGCCGTTTCTGCCGATCGTGATCCTGGCCGTGCGGGTGTCGTCGAAGGGGCCAATCTTTTTCAAGCAGACGCGGGTGGGCATGGGGGGGCGGCCGTTCCAGGTGGTGAAGTTCCGCACCATGCGGACGGACGCGGAGGCGACCGGAGCGAAGTGGGCGAGCAAGGACGATCCGCGGGTGACCCCGGTGGGGCGCTTTATGCGCAAGACGCGGATCGACGAGGTGCCACAGCTTTGGAACGTCCTGCGGGGCGACATGGGCTTTGTGGGACCGCGGCCGGAGCGGCCGGAGTTTGTGCCGTGGTTGACGGAGCAGATCCCGTTCTTTGACCTGCGGCACATGATCCGGCCGGGGCTGACGGGGTGGGCCCAGGTGCGATACGGGTATGGCGCGACGCTGGCAGAGGCCAAGGAAAAGCTGGAGTACGACCTCTACTACATCAAGCACATGTCGCTTGGGCTTGATCTGCTGATCATGTTTGAGACGGTGAAGACGATCCTGCGACGGCGTGGGGCGCAGTAACTGAACTGGCGAAGGCGGAGCGGCAGCGGGTTGGTGGCCCCCCCCTCCCCCTATACAAACCTCCAAAATCTTCAAAACAGGGATTTTGTAGAGACCTGAACGCCTCACTCACTGGTAGCAGAGGCGACTTGCCCTGCCGAGACAGCGGGCGGCGGCGCTGCTGTCGGGGAGGCGAGCGTCGTCGGCGGGGTTGGGGTTGATGAGGCCAGAGCGGAGGGCGAGGGTGGGGTCGAGGGCGAGTTGCTGGTCGACGAAGCGGTCAGCGAGGCAGTGAAGGGCGGCGGAGGGGGTTCTGCGACGAGCGAGGGAGGGCGAGGAGCAGGGCTGGGAGGAGACGGCGCACGGGGATCCTGGGTGGTGGGGTTCAGGAGAGGGTACGGAAGAGCGCGGGGGGTGACCACCCGTGTGGATCAAGTGACCGGACAAAGACATGCGCCTGACAACTGGGACGGGAGCGATGCCTAGCCTGCAAGAAGACAGTGACCCCGCGAGTGTGTGACTCGCTCATGTTCGCTGACAGCCAGGAGGCTTTATGTTTTCCCATACTTTGGTGGCTTTATCGCGTCGTTGCTCCAGCCGGACGGGACGCCTAGGGGTTGCGCTCGCAGCCGTGGCGTTTCCGTGCCTTTTGCCCGCGCAGACAGGATATGTGCAGACGAACCTGATCTCGGACGGCAGCGTGGCGGCGGCGCATACCGACCCCAACCTGATAAACCCGTGGGGCCTGTCAATTGGGAAGGATCTTTGGATCGACTCGCCCGGGAGCGGCCTGTCCCTTGTGACCGATGCCCAGGGCGCGCCGTCCTTCAACGTGGCTGTGCCTGCTGGGTCCACCTCGGCTCCGCATGGGTCGCCGGCGGGAACCGTCTTTAACGGCGACTCCAAGTCGTTTGTGCTGCCGTCCGGGGCTGCTGCGATCTTTTTGTTTGGCACGCTGGACGGCACCATCGCTGGATGGAACCCGTCAGCGCCTGCGGCCGTGACGGTGGTGAACAACTCCGGAAACAAGGCCGCTTACACCGACATCGCGATCGACACGAACAGCACGGGCACATTTCTGCTTGCGGCGAACTTCGCGGCTGGCACCGTGGACGTGTTTGACGCCACCTTCAAGGCCACGCACCTCGCTGGCAGCTTTGCCGATCCGCAGATGCCAGCGGGCTTCAACCCGTTTGCCGTTCACGCGATTGGGGGCAACATTTACGTGGACTACGCGCAGCTGAACACGAGCAACGGGCGTGAGGTGGTGGGAGCAGGGCTCGGGTATGTCGATGTGTTCGATGCTGACGGCAACCTGGTGCAGCGCGCGATCAGCCAGGGCGTGCTGAACGCGCCGTGGGGTATGGCGCTTGCCCCGGCGACGTTTGGCAAGTTTGCGAACGATCTGCTGGTCGGCAACTTTGGTGACGGAACCATTAACGCCTTTGATCCGAAGACGTTCTCGCTGGTGGGTACGCTTTCGGATGAGGCGGGGGCGCCGCTGGTGAACTCCGGCCTGTGGGAGATTGTCTTTGGCAAGGGCAGTGGCGCGACGACGACGCTGCAGGGCGATCCGAATACGCTCTATATCGCGGCGGGGATCAACGAGGGCAAGGGCGGCCTGGTTGCGGCGCTGGCACCATCCACACAGACAGGAGCGGGCGATTTCAGTCTTTCCGCGGCGCAGAGCAGCCTGACGGTGACTGCCGGCAGCAGCTCTTCGGTGCAGCTGTCGCTGGCGGGCAGCGGCAACTTCGAGGGGCCGATCTCGCTTGCGTGCACGGGCTTGCCTGCGGGTGATACCTGCACGTTTACGCCGGCTTCCGTGACGCTTGCGAGCAACGCCACGAGCACCGTGAACCTCACGATCACGGCTGCGGCCGCGGGTGCGCCACCTTACCAGACGAGCAGCCTTCACGGGCACGGGGGCATGACGCTGGCCTTTGCGACGCCGTTTACCCTGCTGGCCTTTGCCGGCATGCGACGCCGGCGTGGCGCGTGGCAGGGAACCCTGCTGGCAGCGTCGTTGATTGGGGCGGGCTTTACGATCTCGGGCTGCTCGTCGTCGCCCCAGCAGTCGCAGATTCCCCCGCCGACCACGCAACCCACCACGACCCAGATCACGGTTACGGCAACGGCAGGCACACTGACGCACTCCATCCCGGTGAGCCTGACTGTGCAGTAGACGCGTGATCATGCAACGGCAGCAGGGGAAAGGCAGCGAGGGGCGCAGCAATGGCCCCTCGCTGCCGTTGCCGCTAGTAGGGTGAGGCTTCGGGCGCGTAGGGCTGGCCGAACTTGTTGGTGTGCGGGGCGGCGGTGGATGGCGAGACAACAAGGTCGCCGACCTCGTTGTCCCCTGCGTGGAGTGTGACGCGATGCGTCCATCGATCAAGTGTTCCGGCCGGCTCGCCTTCAACCCAAAGATGTGCCTCATAGTTTCCGGCGGGGAGGTCGGTGATGCGCAGGGCGCCGGCAGGGGTGGCCATGCTCCAGAAGGGTGTGCTGAGCGCGAGCACCACGGCACTCATCATGGGATGGATGTTGCAGAAGAGGTAGGAGACGCCGGCGCGGTTGAAGGTGACGGTCTTGCTGGAGCCCTGCTCATAAAGGCCGAGATCGAAGCGCTTGCCGTCAAAGAGCGAGAAGACGTTGTGGAAGAAGGGATCGGCGTTGGGGAAGGAGACTGTTGCGCCAACCGGCACGACCAGGAGGTGCGGCGTGAACATGCGGCCTTTCTGGAGCAGGACAAAGGGCGTTTTCTGAGGCCATGCCCGACTGGGTGCCTGCCCGGACAGGGGCAGCAGCCAGAAGACTGCGGGAGGAAGCGTGCGGTCGTGATCGCTCTTTCGGCTCTCCTGCCCGCGCATCTGCCCGCTGCTTTCCGCGCGCAGATGCGCTGTGGCCGCAGCCTGCGCCGGGAGCCGTGAGGCGGCGACGACCAGCATGGCCGCGAGGACTTGAGCTTTGTATCCCCTCCGCATCAGAAGCGGTACCCAGCTGCAAGGCCATAGATGTTTGCGTTCCATGGCGCGCCGCTCACCGGCCACGTGGTGAGGTGCCTGTACTCAAACGAGAGCTGCAGGTAGGCCCGTGGGCTGAAGATGACGTTGGAGGTTGCGGTCCGATTGCGCGCGATGGAGGAGTACACATCCGACGCCGTCGGGGAGTAGGGCCGCAGGCCGCCTGCATCAATGTTGTCCATACCGAAGGCGCTGTTCCACTCGAGCCGGTCGTTGAAGCGCTGCTTGAACTGGAGCCATCCCCCGACGTCCTTGGGCGCGGCGACCTCGAAGCTGCTGCCGACGGGACGGACGACGTAGTCCTTGTAGCCACCGCCGCCGAGCCCGCCGAGTGCCTGCCCGCGGTAGAGGCTGCCTGTGAGCTCTGCCTTTTGCCACAAGGGCGTGCGGAGGTCGAGCGTCGCCGCCCATGCGTCAAAGCTTTTGCCGATTGGCGTGCCGTGCCGCGCGAAGTAGCCACCGACGCCGACCTGTGGACCTTCTGTGTCACTGGAGCCGAGCACGGCCACGCGGGCTTCCACACCGGGAAGGCGGCTGCGTTCTGCGAGCGACGGCTGCGAGGGGCCCGAGGTGCTGGCGGCGACGTCGACGACCGCAGGGTCTTCGGGCTGGATCCACGCCGCCTCCACGCGCACACGCTTGCGCTCACCGGATGTATGCGACAGGCCGACCTGCGGATTCCAGCTCCACAGATTTCCTGACCAGGCGAGCCCCGGCTGCGCCACAGCGGTGAGTGAGGTGGGGGTGTTGGGGTTGAGAAGCGTGCGATCCAGGGCGAAAAAGGCCTCGGTCCGCGCCCACCGCAGCGAGGCGTGTGCGGTGCGCAGACGCAGCAGGCCGCCACCGTTGCTGTAGCCACCCGCGAGAGATGAGCCAAAGAAGTCGACACGGAGGTCTGCGCGGCTTTCGGCGCCAGCCAGGTGCGGACCGCGCGCGTCCACGCCCAGCACGGTCTGGCGTAGAGAGAGCCCGGTAGCGCCGCCGCCGAAGAAAGCCGAGGTGGGCGCGGCCACCTGATCAACAGCGCCGCTGTTTGCAAAGGCGTTGAGAAGGATGAGCCCACTCAGCTTGACGGGGTACTTCGAGTCGCTTTCCACCTTGACCTGGTCCAGCGTGGCGATCTGGCTTGCCTCCATGCCCTGTTGCTCCACAGCATCCGACGATGCCGCGGGGCTGTGCGCGAGCGTGGCGCTGGTGGAGGTCTGCGCGGCCTTCAGCGCGGCAACCTGCTGCTGGAGCAGAAGAAGCTGCTGTTGCGAGGCGGCCAGCTGTGCCTGCACGGCGGCCATGGCCTGCTCAAGCCGCTGCAGCTGCTGCGGGTCGGTTGCGGTGGATTGCGACGCCTGACCACTCGCGCCTGGGCCGGCGAGGCACACCGCGCCGGCGATGCATGCGAGGCGACGGGCCGAGTTGTGTGAGGGCAGGACGCGGCGGATCATAGGGCATCTCCGGGGAGCGAGAGGTTACGCTTCGTGCGGCGCGTGCACGGACATCTCCGGCAGGTCGCGCCGCACGCTGAACTGAAAGATAGTGCGTCCTGCGGCGCTTTGCAGCACGGTGGCGGCGCCACCATGATCCTGCGCCACACGATGAGCCAGCGTCAGTCCCAGGCCTGTGCCGTTCTGCTTGCCCGCGCTAACGAATGGCTCAAAGAGGCGGTCCCGGATGCTTTCCGGGACGCCGGCGCCGTTGTCCGAGATGGCGACGTAGACCATCTGCACATCACAGGTGATGGTCGCTTCCACCTCAGGGTGTTCGCTGAAGCGCCGCGCGGACTGAAAGGCGTTGAGCAGGAGATTGAAGAGTGCGCGTTCCACCTGCTTCACGTCCACGGAGACCAGGGTTTGCTCCGGATCCACGATGTGGGTGCGGGACGAGACCCCTTCGGCCTCCGGGTGATTCTTTAACACGTCCAGGGCGCGTTGCAGGATCAGGGACATGCGTTCGGCGGCGCAGGTCTGTGGCTGACCGGTTCGACTGAAGACAAGGAGGGAGTCGATCAGATCCGTGGTGCCGGTGACAGCGCCCCGGATGTCGTTCAGCAGCTCGAGGCGTTCTTCGGGCGAAAGATTGGAGCTGGCGAGGAACTCCGCGTTGGCATAGACCGCTGTGAGATAGTGCCGCAGATCATGCGAGAACGAGCTGGCCATGCTGCCCACCGCGGCCAGACGTTCTCGTTCGATGAGCGCTTTGCTTGCTTCCTCGATCTTGTGGCGCATGGTGGTGAAGTCGATTGCCAGCTGCCTGATCTCGCGGGTTCCACCGTTCGGCACTTTTTGCACGCCCTCGCCCTGCCCGAAGGCACGAACACTGCTGGCGAGCAGTTGAAGGGGTTCGGTGATCCAGCCGGCGACCAGGAGCATGACGAGGGAACCAAAGCAGACGCTGGCCAGCCCAAGGCCCGCGAGAAGATGCCGCATGGTGGCGATCTCAGCCTCCTGCGCGCGCATTGCCTTGAGCAGGATGAGGCGGAGTGGCCGGGTTGAGACCCCGGAGAGATCCTGGGCCACTGCCAGGTAGTGCTCTCCATCGAGCTGCACCTGCAAGGGGTTTCCCGCGAAGTGCGGCAGCGCGGGGTTGCGCTCTCTGTGCAGCGTGTCCGCCAGGGACGCTTCGCCCGAGAGAAACATTGCGTCGGTTCCGGCGGGGCGGCTGATCTGTTGGAGCATCTGTGGGGAGACGGCGTACCCGGATATAACATAGCCCAGCAGCGTTCCGCTTGCCTCGTCGCCGAAGTATAGCGGGCGCAGGGCGTAGCCGAAGAGCCGATGCTCCGAGACGAGGTAGTGCCGCTGAATGGCCTGCGGCGTCTGCGCCACCATGACGCGGAGATCAGCCGAGGGCGGATCTCCGCGAGTGTAGAGGGCGCTGACGTGCCCGTCCCGGCGCAGCAGACCGAACAGGTCATTGCCGCTCACCTTCCAGAAGTCCAGGCCACTGTCGGCGATGGTTCGATCGTCGTCGGTGGTCATGAGCGCCTTCAGGCTTGGCAGATCCGCCAGCAGGGCGTTCTCCTGCTGCAACGTCCGAAGCTGTTGTGCCTCCACGTTGCGCCAGGTTTCGAGCGACCGCTGCAGCTGTTCCGAAGCGTCGCGTTCCACGCGCTTCTTCATGCGGCCATGCACGATGATGAGACTGATGCTGGTGCAGCAGGCGATGGTGAGGCTGAGGCACAGCACCAACATCCAGCGCGTCGACAGGCCCTGCCGCAGGGGGGCGCTAGGGGACAAACTTGTACCCCGATCGGTAGAGCGTAAGCAGATGCCGCGGGTCAGACGGGTTGATCTCCAGCTTCTGCCGCAGCTTGAGGATCTGGTTGTCCACCGTACGTGTTGTCGGGTAGGAGTGGTAGCCCCAGACCTCGGTCAGCAAGAGCTCGCGGCTGAGGACGATCTCAGGGTGCTCGGTGAAGAACTTCAGCAGCTTGAACTCGAGCGAGGTGAGGACGACGGGCACACCGTTGCGCTCTACAGACATGCGGCCGAAGTGGACGACGCACTCGCCGAAGCGGAACTCCTGGACCTCTTCTGACGGCATATCGTTTCGTCGCTGCCGGCGGATGGCGGCGGTGACGCGGGCAAGCAGTTCGCGGGGGCTGAAGGGCTTGGTGACGTAGTCGTCCGCGCCCAGCTCAAAGAGAAGAACCTTGTCCACCACGTCCGTGACGGCACTCACGATCAGGACCGGCACCTCGGGGGAGGTGCGCTTGATTTCCCGGCAGACTTCGCGACCGGAGATGTGCGGCAGGTTAAGGTCAAGCACGACAGCATCCGGCTGCAGGGTGGCGAAGCGCGCCAAGGCTTCGCGTCCATCGCCGGCTACGACGACGGTGATGCCCTCATTGAGGAAGACGCGCTGCAGGACCTTTTGCATGCGGGGATCGTCCTCAACGACCAGCACGGTCGCACCTGCGGCGACCCCCGATGCGTCCTGCGGCAGAAGCCCCGCCACGGTCTGGGTCATACCTTCCATGATGCACCGCAGTGACGGACCCGGAGCCGCCGCCGGCCAGCTTTGACAATGCAATGACAACTGGTCAGGCGTGGGGTCGCGATCGCGGCCTGGTGGGCCAGCGGTGGCAGCTCTGGAGGCTGGCTTCGGACGAGTCGATGCAGCTAGGGGCCGGCCCATCGGCGAGGCAGCTGGATGGGGGTTAGGCGGTCACGGTGGCCAGCTTTTCGTGTTCGGCGAGATACCAGGCCACGGTTTGCTCGAGGCCGAGGCGGAAGTCTTCCTGGGGGGTGTAGCCGAGCTCGGTGCGGGCGCGGGAGATCTGGGCGAGGGAGTGGGCGATATCGCCGGCGCGGCTGGGGCCGAAGGTGGGGGCGTGGGGGAAGTTGAGGATCTCGGCGAGGGCGCGGTAGAGGTCGAGCAGAGTGTGGGAGTGGCCGGTGCCGACGTTGAAGACGCGGCCGGTGGCGACGGACGCGGGAGCCTGGCAGGCGAGGAGGTTGGCCTGCACGGCGTTGGCGACGAAGGTGAAGTCGCGGGAGGTGGAGCCGTCGCCGTTGATGGTGGGGATTTCGCCGGCCATCATCTTGAAGATGAACTGGGCGATGACGCCGGAGTAGGGCGAGTCAGCCGCCTGGCGGGGGCCAAAGATGTTGAAGTAGCGGAGGCAGACGCCTTCCATGCCGTAGACGCGGCAGAAGGCCTGGATATAGAGCTCGCCGGTGAGCTTCTGCACGGCATAGGGCGAGAGCGGGTTAGGGAGCATCTCCTCGTGCTTGGGCTGCGTGGGCTGGTCACCGTAGGCAGAGGAGCTGGCGGCGTAGACGACGCGCTGGACCTGGTTGTCGCGGGCGGCGAGCAGGAGATTGAGGGTGCCGTTGATGTTGGAGTCGTGCGAGGTGAGGGGATCTTTGACGGAGCGGGGGACGCTGGCAAGGGCGGCCTGGTGGATGACGAAGTCCTGGCCGTGGCAGGCGTGCTGCATGGCGGGTAGGTCGCGGAGGTCGGCCAGCTGAAAATCGACGTCGTTGCGGATCGCGGCGAGGTTTTCAAGCCGGCCGGTGGACAGGTTGTCGATGCCGGAGACGGTGTGTCCCTGCTCCACAAGGGCGTGGGCGATAGAGGAACCGATGAAGCCTGCGATGCCGGTAATGAGGTAACGAGCCATGGAGCGATCTCCTGAGAGGTGTGCATGCAGGCGGGTGGTGGGCCCGTGCGGCAACTGCCGGTGATGGCAGGGAAGCTTCTGTTATGCCGGACGCTGGCTGGAGCGGCAATGCAACTTTCCGGGGTTTGTGCGGTGACGGTGCGTCCGCGCTGCCGGCTATGCTGGCCGGGGCGGGCGGACGAGGAGATTCTACGACGTTCGTGGCAGGGGTTGGGCGAAGAGACGGTGGCAGGCGGATGCATAATAGCGGCATGTTGACCGTTGCTCCCGAGACCCTGCCGCAGCTTGCCGCCTACCGTATGGAACGTTTGAAGAGCCGAACGGCCCGGATTGGCGTGATTGGCCTGGGCTATGTGGGTTTGCCGCTGAGTTTGCTGCTGGCGGAGGCAGGTTTCCCGGTGCTGGGTTTCGATATTGACGAGCGCAAGGTATCGGATCTGAAGGCCGGCCGGTCGTATATCTTTCGGATCCCGGAGAGTGAGATCCAGACGGCGCGGCAGCAGGGGTTTGAGGCGACGACGGAGTTCGCGCAGCTGAGCGAGATGGACGCGGTGATCCTGTGCGTGCCGACGCCGCTGACCGGCCATCGCGAGCCGGACATGAGCTACATCGAGAGCACAGCGCATGCGATCGCGCCGTGGATCGTGCCGGGGCAGCTGATTGTGCTCGAAAGCACGACCTACCCCGGGACGACGGAGGATGTGCTGATTCCGATTCTGGAGGCCGAGAACAAGCTGGGCCTGAAGGTACAGGGCAAGGGCGAGGCGGCGGAGCAGGGCGTGTTCTACGTGGCGTTTTCACCGGAGCGCGAAGACCCCGGCAATACGACCGTGGCGCGGCACAACATCCCCAAGGTGGTGGGTGGGCACGAAGAGATTGCGACGGAGCTGGCGGCCTCGCTCTATGAGGCGATCTTTACGCGAGCGGTGCGGGTGTCGACGACGCGCGTGGCGGAGATGACCAAGCTGCTTGAGAACATCTACCGGTGCGTGAACATTGCGCTGGTGAACGAACTGAAGGTGCTCTCGCTGCGCATGGGCGTGGATATCTGGGAGGTGATCGACGCGGCGTCCACCAAGCCGTTCGGGTTTCACCCGTTCTATCCGGGTCCTGGACTGGGTGGGCACTGCATCCCGATCGATCCGTTTTACCTGAGCTGGAAGGCTAAGGAGTACGACTTCAATACCCGCTTTATCGAGCTGGCCGGCGAGGTGAACGAGGCCATGCCAGAGTTTGTAACGACGCAGGTGGCAAAGGCGCTGAACCAGCAGAAGAAGGCGGTCAACGGATCAAAGATCCTGATGCTGGGGATGAGCTACAAGAAGGACATTGACGATCTGCGCGAGAGCCCGTCGCTGACGATCATCGAGCTGCTGCGGGACGAGGGCGCGGAGGTGCTGTACAACGATCCGTACCACCCGAAGGTGGGTCGGGGGCGGCACTACAACCTGAACATGGAGTCGACGCCGCTGGACGACCTGGGGCAGTATGACTGCGTGCTGATCGTGACGGACCACACGGACTACGACTACGCGAAGATTGTGGCGGAGTCGCGGCTGGTGGTGGATACACGCAACGCGACGAAGGGGATTACGTCACCCAAGGTGGTTCGCTGCTAGAACGGGTGTGATGAGGAAGCAAGGGCGGCAGACTTTGGTCTGGCCGCCCTTCTGCTTTGGTCGCTAGTCGGAGGTGAGGAGCAGGGTGTCGCCGAGGGCTTCGATCTCGGCCAGATCGCGTCCCGCGATGCCCTGGAGGTCGCCGAAGATGCCGGTCGTGGAGCCGATCAGGGTGTCGAGCTGGGACTCGCGCTTTGCCCAACGCTTGAGTGTGGCCTTCTTCTCGTCGGCGAGGTCCTTCTGCATCTCGGACCAGCGTTCGGCGATGGCCTCGATGCGCGCGCGGAAGCGGGGACCGGTGAGGTAGGTGTAGATGAGCTCGCTCTTGGTCTGCTGGCCTTCGACGTTGCGGCGATGGCTGGCCAGCTGGAGGAGTGAGGCACGCAGCGCGGTGGCGACGGGCAGGGTGCAGGCGAGAGACGAGACCCAGATGCCGTCGACCTCGTTGAAGTGGGGGACGTCCGGCGGCATGGCCTGGGAGATCAGGACGGCGAGGTCGGCGCGGGCGGAGCGCTGGTCGTTGCGGAGCTTGGAGAGCCAGGCGCCCTGCCAGACCTTGGTGCGCTTGAACTCCCACAGGATGCGGCCACACTCGCGGCCGGAGGTGTCGCGAACGATGTGGAGGGTGTCGCCGCCGAACTCGCCTTTGGGGACGGGGAGCAGTTCGTCAAAGGGGAACTGGCGGCGGAGCTGGTCTTCGAGGACGAGCTCGAGCGTCTCGCCCTGAGCCTGTTGCGAGCCCTGCTGGGCTTTGCGGCTGGCGTCTTCCAGCTTGGCGGCGAGCTCACGGATGGTGCGGTCCTTGTCGCTCAGCTGGAGGGTGAGGCGGTTTTCGGCTTCGGTGGCGGCGGAGGCGCGCACCTGCTCGAGCCGGCCGCGGACCTCCTGCTCGACCTGCAGGGGCAGGGCGCGCTCGCGGTCTTCGAACTCCTGCTCGCGGCGCTTGAAGTCGGCCTCGGCCTGCTGCGCGGAGGAGAGCCGCTCAGAGAGGCGCTGGATCCGTTCGGCCTGCGCCTGGGCATCGCGGTCGCGCTCGGCGAGATCTTCGGCGACGCGCTGCTGGGCGCGGCGCTGTTCGGCTTCGACGATGAGCTGCTTTTCCGTGGCGAGGCGCTCGGCGAGCTGTTGGGCTACGGCGGCCTCGGTCTTGCGGGCGACCTCGGCGGAGAGCTGGGCTTCGCGGGCACGGTGGGCGGCCTCAGCCTGCTGGGCCTCCCGGGCGAGCTCGGCCTTTTGCTGCGCGAGCTGCTGCTCGGCAGCGGCGGCGGTCTGCTGCTTGCGGATGAGATCCGCCTGCTGACGGTCGAGTTGCTGCTGCTGCTGGGTGAACTGCTGCTGCTGATCTTTGAGCCGGGTCTCGTAGTCGCGGCGCGTGGCTTCGAGGAGCGGGGCGGCGAGCGCTTCCGTGAGGGGCACGGGGGTGCCGCAGTTGGGGCAGGGGACCGACGGGGAGGATGACATGCGGGGAGCTCCGTGAGGCTGTTGGGGCGTGGTGAGGTTAACGGGTGTTGGCCCAGGCCATGCCGTCTGGCTCGTCGCCTGCCTGGATGTGGCCGGCGACGGTGAGGGTGGCGAGGTCGATGACGGTGACGACGTTGTCCGGGGTGCATGCGACAAAGGCGCGGGCACCGTCTGGCTGCATGACGATGCCGGCGGCACCCTGGGCGATGGGCAGGCGCTTGATGACGGCGCGGGTGCGGGCGTCCAGGACGACGAGGCCGGGGCTCTTGAGGGTGGCGACGAGGACGTGGCGGCCATCGGGGGTGAATTTGAGGCGGTTGGCGCCGGGAGCGTTGGCCTGGAGGGTAGCGACCACCTGTTTGGAGGCGGCGTTGATGACGGAGATCGTGCCGTCTACGGCGTTGGCAACCCAGATCTCATGGCCGTCGGGAGAGACGTCGAAGCCTTCCGAGCCGTGGCCGACCGGGATCACGGTGGCGTTCCAGTCGTTGCGCGTTCCGGTCTGGTGGCTGGCGGCGGGCGCGGGGACAGGACCGAGGTCGAGGATGTCGACGGTGCCGGAGCTGACGTTGGTGGTGACCACGCGTTGAAGCGAGGGCGCGACGTAGATCATGTGGGTGCGGTTCTGGCCGGTGCCCATAATCCAGTCGACTTTGTTGGCAGCCGGGTCGAAGCGGCCGACGGCCTTGGCGCCTTCGGCGGTGAACCAGACCTTGCCGCCGGCGAAGGCGAGGCCGTGGGGGCCGGTGAGCGGGCCGAGGTCGATGGAGGGGAGGGCGGTGTGCTTCTGGAGGTCGAGGACGGCGAGGGTGTGGAAGGCGCCGAAGCCGTAGTTCGAGACCCAGGCGCGGGTGCCGTCAGCGGAGGCGATGACCTCATGGGGATCGTTGCCTACGGGCATCCTGGCGACGACCTGGAGGGTGTTGGGGTTGATGATGGCGAGGGTGTGGTCGTGCTTGGAGAGGACCAGGAGGGAGCCCGCGGTTTGTGCAAGGGCGAGCTGGGCGACGGAGAGAGTGGCGGCCAGGGCGAGAAGGCGGCGGCGGGCAGCGGTCATGAAGTTCAGAGTACGCCCGGACGGCGCCGGGGAGGGCGTGCCTAGCGGGAGTGGGCAAGCAGGCTGTGGAAGACTGCGGCGGTGGCGCTGAGCATGGCCTCGGTGGTGAAGTGGGCGGCGACGCGGTGGCGGGCGGCGGCGGCCATGCGAGTGGTGCGGGCTGGGTCGCGGAGGAGGGTGAGGAGGGCGTCGGCGAGGGCGGCGGGGTCGTCTGGCGGGACCATGAGGCCGGTTTCGGCGTCGGTGGGTGTGCTGGGGGCGAGGACGGCTTCGGCGTTGCCGCCGACGCGGGTGGCGACGACGGGGAGGCCGGCGGCCATGGCTTCGATGATGGCGTTGGAGAAGCCTTCGGAGCGGGAGGGGAGGACAAAGAGGGTGGCGGCGGAGAGGAACTGCTGCTGAGCGGGGAGGCCATCGATCGAGCCGGCGAAGGTTACGCGTCCGGTGAGGTTGTGGTCGGTGACGATCTGGTCAAGCTCGGCGCGGAAGTCAGGCTCGAGGGTGGCGCCGCCGATGGCGAGCGTGGCCTGGGGGAAGTAGGGGAGGATGGCGGCGAAGGCGCGGAGGAGGGTGTCGTGGCCCTTGATGCGGCGGATGTTGCCGAGGGTGACGAGGTGGGGATGATCCGGGGGCGGCGGGGCGGGGAGCAGGTGCTGCCAGGCGGCCAGGTCAAGGCCGTTGGGGACGACTGAGATGCGCTCGGGTGGGATGCCATCGGTGGCGGTGGTGTAGCGGGCGACCTCGGCGGAGACGGCGAAGACGTGGCTGGGGAAGCGGCGAAGGCGGCGGTAGGCGGCGTGGTGCTTGGGGGAGCGGAGGATGCCCATGTCGCGGCGATTCCAGACCAGGCGGGCAGGGGTGAGCAGACGGGTGACGGCGCCGGCCCAGATATCAGAGGACTCAAAGAAGGTTTCGACCAGGCGGACGCGCTCGCGGCGGATGTGATGGCGGAGGACGAAGGCGGCCCGGAGGGCGTTGAGGTCCCAGGTGCGGGTGAGGGACAGGAGGTAAACGGGGCAGGGCGGGTCGTGGAGGGCGGGCGAGGCAGGGTCTGCGGAGAAGGTGAGGATGGAGGCGCGATAGCCGAAGGCGGGCAGGTGCTGGGCCTGCCGGAGGACGATGCGTTCGCCGCCGCCGAGGCGGAGGGCGAGCTGGTCGATGACGAGGAGGATGTGGGGGAGGGTGTCGGGCGGGGCGGGGGAGGGGCCGGGGTGGAGGAGGGTGAGCTGGCTCATGCAGGAGTTTGGCCTAGCGGTAGGCGAGATAGGCCGGAACGGGGAGGGGATCGTTGTCGAGATCGTGGGTAGGGGCGTCGGGGTCTGCGTCCGCCTGGGCCTCCGCGTCAGCTGTGATCAGCATGCGGACACGAGCGGCGGTGCCGACCAGGATCCAGGTGAGGCCGTTGATCTCAACATAGGTCCAGCGGTCGCCGAAGCAGTTGAGGATAATGGAGCAGGTATAGAGGAGGAGCAGGCCGAGGCCGAGGCCGTTGTAGAGGGGATCGCGGGCGCGGCGGAAGACCTGCCAGGAGAGGCGAAAGAGCTGGACGATCAGGGCAAAGGCGAAGGCGAGGCCGATGATGCCGGTCTCGGTCATGACCTTGACGTACCAGTTGTGCGTGTCTTTGAGGTTGTCGACGTGGTCTGAGAGCTGGAAGGTGGCGAAGCCGGTGCCGAAGATGGGGTTGGCGAGGATGACCTGTTCGGCGTTGGTCCACAGGTCGACGCGCTCCTGGGCGGAGGCTTCAAGCTGGCCGCTCTGGGTGTGCGTCATGTTGACGCGCTCGCTCACGGCGGTCGGGACGATGACCTGCCACATGGCAAGGAAGACGATGGCGATGGGGATGAGCTTGCGGTCCTTCAGGATACCGAGCAGGATGACGCCCGCGATGACGGCAATATAGGCCGCGCGCGAAAAGGCGTACATGGTGGCGAGCAGGGTGGCGGCGACCAGGCCGTAGAGGACGAGCTTGGCCTTGAAGCGTTTGGTGAATTGGGCGAGCCCCCAGAAGAAGAGGGAGAACTGGGCAAGAAAGGCTGCAAGGCCGTTGGAGCCGGCAAAGCCGAGCGGGCCGCCGTCGCGCTTGTTTTCGTCGAAGTGTCCCCAGGAGTGAGAGAGGCTGTTGGCGAGCGAGGACTTGTCGATGAGGGCGACGGAGAGGATGGAGGCGATGAGGACGTTGCGGACGACGCGGCGGTCGTCAACGACCATGCCGGCGGCGAGAAAGATCATGGGAAGGAGCATGTAGTCCTTCCAGTTGGCGAAGTTCAGGTTGTTCACCCAAAGGGGGAGGGGGGCGTTGGAGATGGCGACGCCGAGCCAGAGGGAGAGATAAAGGTAGATCCCGAAGAGGAGCCAGGTGAGATAGAGCATGGTGCGCGGCGGGCGCTTGCCGCGGAGAAAGGCACCGAGGAGGATGGCGAGGACCAGGATCGTGACGATGTTGCCGCCAAGCGGGTAGTCCAGGAAGTGATCGCGCAGGGTGCGATACGGCAGCAGGATGATGAGGAGATAGAGGCCGAGGTCCGGGCGACGCAGCGAGACAAACCAGCTTCCCACGCTGAGCAGGTAGAAGACAAAAGGGATGTAGTGACCTAGACCGGTTCCCATGGGATCTCCCGCGGCGGTCGGACGGCGGTGGTGTGGAGGTGGGCCATGGGTGTCTGGCGGGGAGGAGCTAGACCCAGACCGCGTCGCGGCCGGTCAGGAAGTTATAGAGTGCCACGGTGGCGGCGCAGTTGAGTAGCACAAAGGTGTGGGCGACGGCGACGGGCTTGGCATGCTGCAGACGGGGCAAGAGCGAGCCAAGCAGGGCAAGAAGGTAGAAGCCGAGCTGCAGTGCAAAGGCGAGGTGGAAGAACCAGCCAGGGGCCAGAGCGGCGGCGACGAGCATGAGGCAGAGAAGGACGGGAACCAGCAGCCGGAGGAGCTTGTGGCTGAGAAAGCGCAGAAAGAGTGGGTTGCCGGCGGAGGAAAGGAGGCGGGGGACGAGCAGCCAGGGAGCGAGCCGAAGCAGCTGGTAGTTGCCGGTAAGCGTGCGAACCTTGCGGGAGAACTCCTTGCCGTGCTCCGTAAAGAGCCGGTCGCGAGCAATGGCGCGGGGTTCAAAAAGCACGCGGTGGCCGGTGCGGGCGACCTGCATGGGGACAAGGACGTCGTCGAGGACGAGGCCGGCGGGCAGAGGCGCAAAGAGCGACCGGCGAATCGCGTAGAGGGCTCCAGTGACGCCGACGACGGAGCCGGTGCGTGATTCGAGGCTGCGGAGGAGCTTTTCAATGCGCCAGTAGAGGCCGAGGGCGTCGTCTGCAGGGGCGCCGGAGTCGTCAAGCAGAAGCAGCTCGCCGGAGACGGCGCCGACGGTGGGGTCGGCCAGATTGCTGACAAGTGCAGCGACGCTGTCGGGATCGATGGTCTGGCGGAGGTCGAGAAAGACCAGCACTTCGCCGCGGGCCTGGGCGACGGCGGCGTTCAGAGCCATGGCCTTGCCGCCGGCGACGGGAAGCAGGATGGGGGTGACCGGGGGGCAGGCATGGACGGCTGCCTGCTCAAGGATGCTGTTGGTCTCGTCGGTGGAGCCGTCCGAGACGATGAGGACTTCCAGCAGATGGGCGGGGTAGTTGAGCTGTTCAAGATTTCGCAGACGGCGCGGGAGGTTTCCGGCCTCGTTGCGGGCGGCCATGATGAGCGAGACGGTCGGCTCCACGGGTGTGGCCTGGACGGGCCGTGGCCGAAGGCGGGCGCGCCCGGCAAGCAGCAGTGGATAGCCTATATAGGCATAGACGACAAGGAAGAACGAACTCCAGAAGAGCAGAGGCATAGGGATGGGTGCTGCGCCGTACGCTCCTTTCCGGGGGCGGGTCTGTCAGTCCGGCTCCATCATACGGCTCGGGAGTGAAAGCAGGGTGGTACGAAAGTTGCGTGAAGATACGGGTTGCAGAGCCCATTACCTTTGTCTGTGCCGTGTCACTTTAGGGCAGTGAGGGCGGATAGTGCCCCTGCTACCATCAGCCTTGCCTGCGCTGCTCCAGTGGTGCAGGCCGTACGGATGCTATGGCTGGCTCACGCAGATTCGCCTTCAATGTGTTGATGAACTGGCTCGCCACGGGCGTGGGCATGCTGGTGCCATTCTTTTTGACACCGTATGTTGTGCGGCACCTTGGGCCGGCAGCCTATGGTGTGTGGATCCTCTCCGCGGCGACGGTGTCGTACCTTAACCTGCTGGACCTCGGGATGCGCAGCGCGGTGATTCGCTTTGTGTCCAAGGCGCAGGCGCAGGGTGCAGTGGGCGAGATGCGGTCGGTGATCGGTGCGGCCCTGTGGTTTCGGCTGCTGATTGCGATGCTGGTGGGCGTGGCGAGCGTGGCGCTGGCCGTGCTGTTTCCGCGGTTATTCAAGATTCCATTGCCCTTGCAGCATGCGGCACAGGTGACGGTGCTGGCGTGTGCGCTGGGCGTGGCGGTGTCGCTGGTATCTGGTGTGTTTGGCGCGGTGCTTGCGGCCATGAACCGGTTTGATCGGCTGAGCCAGATCACCATGGCGCAGACCACGCTGCGCGCCTGCGGCGTGCTGGTCATCCTGAGCCGGGGTGGCGGGCTCATCGGTCTGGCGTACTGGGAGCTGACAGTGTTGGCGCTGGCCGGCCTGGCCGTGACAGCGACGGCGATGCGTATGTTTCCGGCGGCGCGCGTGCGCGTGGCGCGACCAGACACGGCGGTGCTGCGCCAGATCTGGAGCTACAGCCTGGTCACCTTTCTCTGGATCATCGCGGTCCAGGTGATCATCAACTCCGACAACCTGATGGTGGGTCACTTTATCTCGGTCGAGCTGGCCGCGTACTACGCAATCGGCGGCAGCCTCATGACCTACTCCGGCCAGGTTGTCTCGGCGCTTTCAACGACATTCACGCCGCTGGCAAGTGGCATGGAGGCCTCTGGCCGGCTGGACGATGTGCGGCGCCTGCTGCTGCGGGGGACACAGGCGACGATGGCGCTCGCGCTGCCGATCTCGCTGGCGCTGTTCTTTCGGGGGCGGACCTTTATCGGACTTTGGATGGGGCCGAGCTATATGCAGGTGTCGGGCACGGTGCTGCAGATTCTGCTGGTCTCCGGGCTGATGGGGACGGCGGGTTCGACGGCGGGCGCTGTGATGATGGCCATCGGCAAGCACAAGGTGCCGGCGCAGTTTGCGCTGGTAGAGGCGGCGGTCAACGTCGGGTTGACGCTCGTACTGTGCAAGCGAATCGGGGTATACGGTGTGGCGTGGGGCACGACGATTGCCATCACGCTGGTGTCTGTCGCGTTCTGGCCGCGGTACATCCGCAAGGTGCTGGATATTCCGGTGCGGACGATGGTCTGGCAGGGTTGGGTGAAGCCGGTGGTCTGCGCGATTCCGTTTGGCGCGATCTGCTGGTGGACGGACCGGATCTGGCACCCAACCAGCAAGACAGTGTTTTTTGCGCAGATCTTGGCAACGCTGCCGGTGTATGCCCTGTCGGTGATGCTGGCGTTTCGGGAGCCAGTGCTGCTGCGGGTGCGGGAGTGGCGGGCGTCTCGGCGGCGGCTGGGTGAGCTGCCGGTGCAGGCCTAGGTCCGACAGATCAGACACCCTCTCGCAGGGTGCGCGCGCATGGCAGGCGAGTTAGCGAGCAGCCTGGTAGAAGCGTTCGATGCGGACGGCGAAACGACCATAGAGATAGCCGGCGAGGTCCCAGATGCCGAGCTCCTCATTCAAGCGCTGGGCGGAGCTATGGCCAGAAAACGGCTGGGCAAGACGAAGAACCGCGCGTGCCGAGCGACCGATCCGGTAGCGCGGGATGCCAAGCAGGTGACGCACGGGCTCCTGCTGGTGACGGCGGGCGAGCAGACCTTGCGAGACGCCGCGCCAGAAGCACCACCGGCGGTGGTAGCGGATGGTCAGGCGCTCGGGCGGGATGTGATGAATGATGACGAGGTCGGGAACAAAGATGCCGTGGTGGCCCTGTGCGCGGACGCGGCCGTAGAGTTCAGCGTCCTCCTCTGAGAGCAGCGCCTTGGCTCCCCGGCCGAGTTCAGTGGAGTAGAGGCCGACCTGCTCGAAGACATGTCGCCGAAAGACGGAGTTGCCGCCATTGAGGTTGCCGGTGAAGCTGGAGCCGAAGACACCGCGAGGGCGGGGTTGCATGATGCCGATGACGGCGGGGTAGTCGCAGGGAAGCCAGTCGGGCAGGACGAGGGCGGCGTCGGCGTAATAGGGGCCACCGATGAAGTCGGTGGCGAGATCGGCAAACTCGCGGGCGATTACCTCGAACCACTGCGGGTCGACCTCTTCGTCATCGTCGATGAAGCCGATAAGGTCCGCATGCGAGGCAAGGATGCCGGTGTTGCGGGCGAAGGAGGAGGATTGTCGGGTTTCGGAGAGGTAACGCACCGGGAGAGCGGCGGAGGCGGCAATGGTCTCGACGACGGAGCGAGTGTCGTCGGTGCTGTTGTTATCGACGACGATGAGGTTGATCTGTAACGTTGGCGGTGCACTTGCGCGCAGCAGGCTGTGCAGGGCCGCCTTGAGCAGGGCGCTGCGGTTGAAGGTCGGGATGATTACATCGAGCGAGAGCATGGGGGCGGGCTGATCAGCTGCTGGCGACCAGGCTCGGGCCGGGGCGGGGCGGAAAGGGCGTGAGGAGGCGGGTCAGCAGGGCCGGGGCGCGGCGTGCGGTGTGCCACGGACCGGTGCGGCCAAGCCAGCCATCCCAGATGCCTGCCAGCAAAGCGCGGCGCGTGTCCGGGCTTGGCGCGAGACGCTGGAGATAGATGCGGTTCAGCTTGAGCGCCCACAAGCAGGCCTTCAACAGGGGCAGGCCAAAACCGAGATGTTTGCGCCAGAACAGCGTTTCGTTGCGAGCCATGTAGTACCAGAAGTGCGGTTTGATGTGGTTGGGGTCCTGAACGTAGTTGGTATTACTGTGCAGGACGGAGGAGCGGAAGTCGATGGCATTCCGGAAGCCTGCCTCTATGCTACGGACGGAAAGATCTGTGTCTTCCCAGTAGGCGAAGAAGCGGTCGTCGAGCAGACCGATCTGGCGCAGAAGGCTGGTGCGGAGGAGCAGAGCGGTGCCGAGGACGGTGACGCGATCCGGTGTGTCGCGGGCGTAGGCTAGGGCCTGATCGAGCGTTCTGGTGGACTGGTGGCTGGGAACCTCGGGCTGATAGAGGCCACCCAGGTTGAGCGGGCGGCCAGACTCCTGGCGCGAAAGGATCTGGGGCGAAACGAGGCCGAGACGGAGATCGGACTCGGCCAGGCGGACGAGGGACGAAAGGGTGTCGGGCGCGGTGGTGGCGTCATTGTTGAGCAGCCAGACATAGTCGTCGTTGCGACCGAGGGCGAGCCGGATGCCGTGATTGCAGCCGCCGGTGTAGCCCATGTTCTCGGGCAACTGCAGGAGTTGAACAAAGGCGGAGCGGAGGGACCCGATGTGTTCGGGGAGTGCCTGTTGCGAGCCATCAGTGGAGCCGTTGTCGATCACGAGGACGGAAAAGTTGGGGTAATCCAAGGCGAGCACCGCAGCCAGCGACGACGTGGTTTCGGCAAGGGAGTTCCAGTTCAGAAGAACGATGAGAACGCTGGGAAGGCCGGATTGGGACCTGGAGAAGTGAGGCATGGGGAGACGTCCCTCGGGACGCAGCGGTGCAAGTGAGGGAAGTGTAGATGACATAGCCGAGAGGGGCTTACTGCTTTCGAGGCAGCGGATCGGCAAAGGGGGGACGGTATGCTGCTGATGGCAAGCAGGCGCGCCAGGAGAGGCGCCCGGAAGAGGCAGGGGATGAGCAGGCGAACGAGGTTTGGGTGGCGTGTGAGTAGGGTAGGACGGTGGGCGCTGTTGCTTGTGGTGGTGGCTGTGGGAGTTGCCGTGGGGCTGGCGACTGGGGGGCTGGGGGGCGTGGTGCAGGCGAGCGGTCATGGGTCTGCGGTCGCCGGGGCGGGCGGGCGGACCTGGTATGTGCGGCCGGATGGGGGTGACCGGAAGCAGTGCACGGGGCTGGTGGATGCGGCGTACCGGGGGCATGGGAGTGGGCAGCCGTGCGCGGTGAACAACCTCCAGTGGCTGTATACGAATGGGGAGTACGGCAACAAGCAGTGGGTGGTGCAGGGCGGCGAGACGGTGGTGCTGCGGGAGGGGCAATACCGCATCGGCTACCTGGGACCGGATGCGAAGAGCTTTCCGGGGCTATGTCCCGGCGATCCATACGGCTGCTATATGCCGCCGGTGCCCTCCGGAACGAGGGAGCACCCGACGCGTCTGCTGGGCGAGCACTATGCGAGCTGTGGGAAGAAGACGCAGATCTTTGGCGGGTATGCGGTGGGGCTGGTGCTGAATCTCCAGGGCTCGCAGTATGTGGATGCGGAGTGCCTGGAGCTGACGGACCACTCGCAGTGCACGCGTTTCGGCGGGGTCTCGGCGGCTGACACGTGTTCGAGCTCATACCCATTGAGTGACTATGCGGGGAGCGGGATCGGGACGGACGAGAAGACGGGCAACGTGCTGCTCAAAAACCTGGACATTCACGGCTTTCTACAGCGCGGCATCATCGGTGCGCTGGGCGGCGACGTGTATGCCGAGCAGGTGCGGATCGCGTTTAACGGCAGTGCGGGGTGGGACTTCGACAACGGATCCGGCCAGAAAAGTGCGGCTACGGCCTTTGTGCACGGCAAGAACCTGACGGTGGAGTGGAACGGCTGCAACGAGGAGTTTCCTGTGCGGCATGCGGTGCCCGCCTACAGCTGCTTTGACCAGGACCATGGAGGGTACGGCGACGGGGTAGGAACGCCGGATACACCGCTGAACTTCACGTGCGACCACTGCACCTTTGCCTACAACACCCAGGACGGGCTGGACCTGCTGCACGTGAGTGGGGGCGTGATCGAGGTGACGAACTCGGTGGCGCGGGGAAACATGGGGCAGCAATGGAAGATGGGCGCGATGCAGCGGGTGGAGTTCCGCAACAACGTAACGGTGCACAACTGCCGGCGGATGTCGGCGGCGTTTCCGGGGGCGCCGGAGAACTATCACGAGCACCTGGGACTGTTTTGCCGGGCCTCCGGGGATGGGATCGCATTTGCCGTTCAGGATGGCGGGACGTACCGACTCCTGAACAACAGCTATGTGGGCTACGGAACGACGACCTATGACATGTCCTGCGGCGCGGGGGCGCGGTGCTCGACGGCGAACGTGGTGTTTGAGAACAATCTCCATATTGGGTACAAGGACCCAGCGAGCGGGCAGCTGCCGGCGGTGTTTTATGCCGACGAGAACATGCCGAAGAATCCATTTCGGGTGCGGGACCACAATATCTACTTCCGGATGCGGACGTGTCCGAGTGGGGCGGGGGACCGATGCGTGGATCCCAAGGTCGTAAGCCTGCCGGCGTGGACCGGGGAGGCGTCGCTGGACGGGGTGGATCTGCATCTGCAGGCGGGGAGCCCGGCGCGGGGTTCGGGGGTTGCGGTGCCTGGGGTGTTGACGGACTTTGACGAGGCGGCGCGGTCCGGGGCGGTGGATATTGGGGCGTTCCAGGGGCGGTAGATGGGTACCCCCCCTCCCCCCCTATGATTTATGTGCAAAATCTTGCTGGGAAAGAACTTAGGTCCGGACCTCCTATGGTGTCCTGATCTGCCCGAATCGCATGACCGAGTATGAAGCTGGCGCTTGTTCAATTCTTCGGTAAACGTCTGTGTGCTCGTAGGGCGGATTTTTGTACTTGTGCGGCATTTGGCGCGGGCTTACAGCCCGCAACGCACGCCCCCCGGCAACCTGGGGCTTTGCCCCAGGTTAGGGTAGCTCGCGCCTATAGCGCGAAAGCCAGTTTGGATGCCGTAGAACGACGTCAGTGCACTCAGAGTACGGGGGCGACGACGGTGATTGCGCCCAACTCTGACGGTGCCCTTGTGATTTGCGAAGGTGGGGGTCGACCTTCGGTCGATGGCCCACTCCTGGCGGTGGCGCTGTCATGAATGGGGCACCCGGATTTCTGGGCGTGGACCTACCTGGTGGGCGGGGTCGTGAGCTGGGAGGCGGTGTTAGCGGTGTGCGGGGGAGAGGCGGGCGCGGAGGAGGAAGGCGGTGCGGACCAGGGCGGGGGCGTGGCGGAGGAGGAGGGTGACGGCGCGGAGCTTGGGGCTGCGGTAGAAGGTGTTGGCGGCGGCGAGGTGGGTGAGGGCGGCCGGGATGTTCTCCGCGGTGAGCGCTTGCTTGCCGAGGAGGGTGTCGAGTTCGGCGGCTTTGCGGGCTGTGGCTTCGGCCAGGAGGCTGGCTTCGGTGGAGTTGGGTGGCCAGAGGCTGGTGGCTTTGCGGAGGACGCGGAGGTTGGCGCGGGCCATGCCGGTGGTATCGGCGGAGAGGCTTGCGGCGTGCTTGCGGTAGCGGACGAGGATCTCGCGGTGGTAGCCGAGGCGGTGGCCGGCGGCAGCGAGGCGGAGCCAGCAGTCAAAGTCTTCCGACGAGCGGAGGTCTTCGTCGAAGGGGACCTGCCGGAGGACGGAGGCGCGGGCGAGGACGGAAACGAAGACGTGGCAGCGGCGGGCGATGAGGGCGGCGGCGGTGGGCTCGCCGGCAGAGGGGCAGAGCGTCATGTAGTCGATGCCGTCGTGGATGTGGCCGGCGCCGAAGAAGCGGGCGTTGCAGTAGACGAGGTCGAGCTCGGGGTGTTCGGCGAGGACGGCGGTCTGACTTTGGAGGTAGTTGGGGAGCCAAAGGTCGTCGCCGTCGAGCAGGGCGATGAGGTCGCCGGTGGCGGCACGGATGCCGGTGTTTCGGGCGCCGGAGAGGCCGCGGTTTTCCTGGACGAGGTAGCGGATGCGGGAGAGGTAGGGGGTGAGGACCTGTTCGAGTTCGGGGGTGTCGGGCGAGCCGTCGTTAATGACGAGGATCTCGTGGGCGGGGAGGGTTTGGGCAAGGACGGAGTCGAGAGTTTCGGGGAGGAAACGGGCGACGTTATAGGCGGGAATGATGACGGAGACGCGTGGGACGGCGGCGGCGATGGGAGCGGAAGGAGACATTGGTGGGAGATGGAGCGGCCGGGGAGGGATGGCGACTGCGCTAATAGGGAGGGGAAGTCCACTTTGGGGGGTGGCCCCGTCGGTGGGATGGGGTAGTGCGGGATGCTCTTCTAGTATGAGGGGCAGTGCGCGGGACGGATCTACATCAATCGGGGAGGGCCGGGGCAGGTGCCGGCGTTGGAGAGGGTGGTGCGGACCCGCGACGGCGACTGTTTTTGCTGTACCACGAGCTGCGGCCGGAGGGTGCGGCCTACCGGTATGCGATGGCGACGGAGGAGTTTCGGCGGCAGGTGGCGGTGGTGGGGCGCCTGCAGCGAGATGGGCTGGGGCTGCGGCCGGAGATCACGTTTGATGATGGGCACGAGTCGCACCTGACGGAGGCGGCACCGGTGCTGGCGGAGGGTGGGGTGCGGGCGTGGTTCTTCCTGACGGCGGGGTGGATCCGGGCGCGGGCGGGGTACCTGGGGTGGGACGGGGTGCGGGCGCTGCGGGCGGCGGGGCACGAAGTTGGCGCGCACGGAATGACGCACGCGATGCTGACGCACTGCGATGCGGCGGCGCTGGATAGGGAGCTGCGGGGGGCGCGGGAGCGACTGGAGGACGGGCTGGGGGAGCGGGTGCGAACCATGTCGTTGCCCGGTGGGCGGGCGAACCGGCGGGTGATGGAGGCGTGCCGGGCGGCGGGGTACGAGCAGGTGTTTACCAGCCGGCCAAGGGCGGCAGTGTGGACGGAGGAGACGGCGACGGTGGGGCGGCTGAACCTGCGGAGCGATGCGACGGCGGAGTGGATGGAGCGGCTGCTGGACGAGGGGACGGGGGTGCTGCAGCGGGTGGAGCGGGTGCACCGGGTGAAGGTGGGGGCGCAGCGGGTGCTGGGCGATGCGCTGTATCGGAAGCTGTGGGCGGTGGTGAACCGAGCGGACGGGACGGAGGCTGGTGGGGACGCGGCGGCGCCGGAGGACGTGGCGTGAGGGTGCTGCATGTGATCTCGAGCGGCGGGATGTATGGGGCGGAGTCGGTGATTCTGCAGCTGCTGGCGACGGGCGGGGACGGAAGCGCGGTGGCGATCTTCGACAACCGGTCTGCGCCGAATGAGGAGTTTGCGGCAGCGGCGGGACGGGCGGGGGTGCGGGTGGAGCGGGTGGTGTGCCGGGGGCAGGTGGACCGGACGGTGCCGGGGCAGATTCGGGAGGTGGCGCGGGTGGTGGGGGCGGAGGTGGTGCACGCGCATGGGTACAAGGCGGATCTGTATAGCTGGGTGGGGCTGCGGGGCATGGGGGCTGGGATGGGGCGGGTGGGGCTGGTATCGACGTGCCACAACTGGCTGGACGATGGGGCGGCGGTGCGGGTGTATGGACGGCTGGACCGGATGGTGCTGCGGCGGTTCGATGGGGTGGTGGCGGTATCGGGCGGGGTTGAACGGCGACTGCGGGGGAGTGGGGTGGAGCGGGTGACGGTGATTCCGAACGGGATCGGGGTGGAGCGGTTTGCGGCGGAGGGGACGGGGGATGGGGTGACGGTGGGGATGCTGACACGGTTGTCGGCGGAGAAGGGGGTGGATGTGTTTCTGCGGGCGGCGGCGCGAGTGTGGGCGGCGGTGCCGGCGGCGCGGTTCGTGGTGTGGGGTGAGGGGCCGGAGCGGGGGGCGCTGGAGGGTCTGCGGGCGGAGCTGGGGCTGAACGAGGTGGTGGCGATGCCGGGGCGGCAGGAGGATGTGGCTGGGGCGTTGCGGGCGATGGAGGTGCTGGTGCTGGCGTCGCGCTTTGAGGGGCTGCCGATGACGCTGCTGGAGGGGATGGCGAGCGGGCGAGCGGTGGTGGCGACGGCGGTGGGCGAGGTGCCGACGGTGCTGGACGAGGGGCGGACGGGGCATCTGGTCCCGAGCGAGGACGCGGAGGCGATGGCCGGTGCGGTCGTGGGATTGCTGCGGGACGAGACGGGGCGGCGGGCGATGGGGGCGGCGGCGCGGGCGGAGGTGGAGCAGCGGTTTTCTGCGGCGGAGATGGCGCGGCGGTACGGGGCGGTGTATGCGGCGGCGGTGCGGGGGCGGGCGTGAGCGCCGGAGCAGGCATGAACGAGCGGCGGCCGCGGGTGTTTGTGATGGATCTGCTGGCGATCGTGCCGTACTACACGGCGTACCTGGCGCGGGCGCTTGAGGATGCAGGGGCAGCGGTGACGGTGGGATCGATCACGTATTACCTGGACCCGGGATGCCTGCGGGAGCGTGGGTTGCGGGGGCGGCCGGGGCTCCTGGATGCGGTAGGGCGGTACCGGCTGCCGCGGTGGCCGCGGCGGCTCTTGAAGGTGCCGGAGGCGCTGGGCAATCACCTGGCGCTGGCGATGCAATGGGCGGTGCGCGCGCCGGAGGTGGTGCATGTGCAGTTTCTGCCAATGCTGCGGTGGCCGGTGCCGGTGGATCTGCTGCTGCTGCGATGGGCGCGGCGGCGTGGGGCGAAGGTGGTGCTGACGGTGCATGACCTGCTGCCGCATGACACGGCGGAGCAGCATGTGGCGGTGTATCGACGGCTCTACGGATTTGCGGATGGGCTGATCTGCCACTCGGCGGAGGTGGGGCGGCGGCTGCGGGAGGAGTTTGGGGTGACGGCGGAGCGGGTGTCGGTGATTCCGCATGGGCCGTTCTTCTATGACCTGCCGGCGAGGGATGGGGAGGACGCGGTGTGGGAGGAGTTTGGCGTAGTTGCTGGGGCGCCGATCGTACTCTGGCAGGGCATTGTGTTTCCGTACAAGGGGGTGGATCTGCTGCTGGCGGCGTGGCAGCGGGTGGAGGTGGAGGACGGGGCGGCGTGGCTGGTGGTGGCGGGAACGGGGTCGGCTGAGCTGCTGGGCTCGCTGGCGGCGCAGGCGGCCGAGCTTGGGTTGAAGCGGGTCCGGTTTGTGCCGCGGTTTCTGCGAACGGAGGAGCTGGTGGCGCTGTATCGGGCGGCGTCGGTGGTGGTGTATCCGTACCGGGCAATCACGACGAGTGGAGCGCTGGCGACGGGGCTGGCACTGGGAAAGGCGATCGTGGCGAGTGATCTGCCGGTGTTTCGGGAGGCGCTGCGGGACGGGGAGACGGCGTTGCTGGCCGATGCGACGGATGCGGGGTCGCTGGCGGGGGCGGTGCTGCGCGTGCTGCGGGAGCCGGGGGTGCGCGAGGGGCTGGAGCGGCGGGTGCGCGCGATGGAGTTCGGGGCCAATGCGTGGGCGGAGATCGCGCGCGCGACGCTGGCGGTGTATGAGCGGGTGCTGCGGGGCTGAGTCAATCGCTGCTCCTGCTCGGTGCCAGCACCCTAGGCTATGGGTTGGCGCGGGTGTTTCGCCTGGAGCACCGACGCGGTAAATGTAACTAGAACGGTAGCGGGTGGACGACTGCCAGTTCGAGGCGACAGCAGGTGTGTGCTGTTGTCTGACCTATTTGTGGTGTGCGGCGATGTTGCGGTTGCAGCAGTGCGGCTGATCGTTGTAGGTGCGGAAGGGCGTGTGCTACATCCAAGCGCGCCTGAGCCTGTCAGCGTTTCTTTGGACCTCCTGTGCCTCGCCCTGCTTGGGGCGGGTCAGAACCCCTGCTGCGCCCTGGAGCCAGCGTACGGAGATGAGCGAGTATGAAGCGGATCTGGTCTGTTCTTTTGCTGATGTTGAGCCCCCTGGCGTTTGCGAAGACGCTGCAGACGGTGGCAGTAGTTCCGGCAGGAGCTGTGTTGCAGCGTGGGTCGTCGCTGCAGTTTGCGGCCACGTGTGCGTACAGCGATGGCAGCAGTGACGCGTGTGATGCGGCGGGTGGTGTGAGCTGGAGCACGACGCGGCCTTCCATGCTGGCGGTGAACACGACGGGCGCGGCGCAGGTGACGGCGGATCCGGGTGCGGGTCGGGTGCAGAACGGCTACGTGGTGGCCACGGTGGGTGGGCAGACGGCGCGGAGCGCGGTGGCGATGCAGCACCCGGGCGACACGTGGTACGAGTACATGACGCCGGATCTGCGCGCGTTCAAGGACTTCAGCGGGACAGTGCAGCCGATGACCGTGGCGCAGGGGGCGACGGTGGCGTTGGGCGCTGGCGTGATGGTGGGGTACAACGGGTCGGGTGGGACGGGAACGCCGATCCAGGAGACATGTAATTGGGCGAGTTCGGCGCCGGAGGTGGCGACCGTAAATGCGCGCGGCGACGTGACGGGGATTGCGCCGGGAACGGTTACGATCACGTGCGGCCGGGCGGGCGATGGGAAGTTCGGGCGGAGTTCGACGGCTGGTTGGCAGGCGCCGGGAAATGTGCTGACGCTGACGGTGGTGCGGGGCGGGGTGAGCAGTGCGACGTGGTATGTGCGGCCGGATGGGGGCACACCGTTTGTGAACGGAAGAGCGACGCCGGACGGGCAGTGCGACGGCCAGCACGATGCACCCTACCCAGGCAAGGGCGTGAACCAGCCGTGCGCGATGGGAAACCTGAGCTACCTGTGGCTGGACCAGCAGACGTACGGGCGCGTGGCGTGGCTGATCCAGGGCGGCGATACGGTGATCGTGCGGCAGAACCCGGCGGGGTACTCCATTGGTGCGAGCAATGCGATCGGACGCCCGAACTGCCCGGGTGATACGGCGGACTGCTACATGCCGACGATCCCATCCGGCACGGCGGCGCAGCCGACACGCATTCTCGGGGAGAACTACTCGAGCTGCCACGCAGACAGTGCGAAGACAAAGCTGCTGCTGACGCTGGGCGAGTACACGGCGTTCAACCTGAAGGACTCGCAGTTTGTGGATGTGTCGTGCTTTGAGGTGACGGACTCTGAGCAGTGCGCGTACGGGAACTTTGCGCATGGCTGCGGAGGCAAGTCGAAGTTTGGGGCGCTGGGCATTCTGTCCTCGGCGCTGACGGCGCAGGATCACCTGACAGATCTGTTTATCCATGGTCTGGCTTCGGGTGGCTGGCTGGGCGCGGTGGGCACGGGCGTGGTGGCGGACCATGTGCACCTGCGTGGGAGTCCTTCGGCCGGCATCAACATGGACGATGCCTCATGGGGGACGGGAAACATCTCGGTGGCGGGCGGGTTCGCGATGTTGAACTCGACCACGGAGTTTACGGGGTGTGTGGAAGAGTACCCGGTGGTGCACGACTACCCGTATGTGGAGTGCCGCGACCAAAACACGGGCGGCTATGGTGACGGCTTTGGGACGGCGAGCACGACGGGCGACTGGATGTTTGACCACGATGTGTGGCGGTACAACTTCCAGGACGGGCTGGATTTGCTGCACAGCGGCATGCGCTCGCTGACGGTTACAAACTCGCAGAGCTATGGGAACGACGGGCAGCAGTGGAAGATCGGGTCCGGGCAGACGGTGTTGTTTGCGAACAACCTGACGCTGCACAACTGCAAGCGCATTCTGCAGACGTTTGGCGACGAGCCGGCGTCGGCCATTGTGCCGGGCGTGGTGGCGTGCCGGGCGGCGGGCGATGGGATCGCGATGGCGATGTCGGGGCAGGGGACGGATACGTTTGTGGGCAACACCTTTGTGGGGTACGGCTCGACGTCGTACGACCTGTACTGCGCGGGCGGCGAGGACACGTGCGCTGGGGCGCGGACGACGTTTCAGAACAACGTGAATGTGGCGATCTCGAATCCGCGGTATGACCAGCAGCTGCCGGGGCTGTTTTACCTGGAGCAGGGTGGCATGCCGGCGCACGGCGGGTGGGCGGTGCGGGACCACAATCTCTTCTATAACTTCCGCAATGGATGCCCGAAGCCGCTGGGTGTGGGCGAGGTGTGCGCGGATGCACAGTTTGTGAATGAGCCTTCGCTGACGCTGCAGGATGAGCGCTCACTGGATAGCTTCAACTTTGCGCTTAGCGGGGCGAGTCCGGCGGCGTTTGCGGGTGTGGCGGAGCCGGCGCTGACGGTGACGAGTGCGGGCGTGACCGTGGCGAACGTTCTGGCTACGGATCAGTTTGGGACGGTCCGGCCGACGCCGCCTTCGATGGGCGGGGTGGAGATGACGGCCGCTGTGCCGCCGCCGGGCCCGGTGGCGTCGAGCGTGACGGCGGCAGCAACGCCGAATCCGGTGCTTGCGGGGCAGACGGTGACGCTGTCGGCGACGGTCGCCGCGGTGGGATCAACGGCGCCGACGGGAACGGTGACCTTCACGGTTGGCACTGTGACGATGAGTGCGGCGCTGAGTGAGACGGGTGTGGCGACCGCGATGATGACGGCGCCGGACGCAGGGAGCTACCCTGTTGCCGCGCAGTATGCGGGCGATAGCAACTACCTGCCCGGGCAGGCAGCCGGTGTGGTGCTGACGGTGAATGCGCCTCCGGTGGTGACCCCGCCGCCGCCACCGCCGACATCGGGTGTGACGATCTCTGTGGCGCAGCCGGAGCTGGGCTTCAACGTGCTCGCGCAGTCGACACGCCGTCTCTTTGCGACGGTGCACAACGGCACGACGATGGGCGTGACCTGGACGGTGAAGTCGGGCCAGGCGCAGCTGAAGCCGGGCAACGGGCCGTGGGTGGATGTGACGGCGCCGGTGAAGGGCAGCACATGCCAGGTGACGAAGGGCGCGCAGCCGAGTGTGGTTTCGGCGACACAGTTTGTGATTGAGGCGGCGTCGATTGATGATCCGACGCAGGTTGCGGACGTGGTCTTCAACGTGTGCCACCCGATCCTGCATGTGTCGATCCTGCCGGCGTACCGGACGCTCTACTCCGGGCAGCAGGCGACGCTGCAGAGCCTGGTCGTGGGATCTGTGCCGAATGCGGTGACGTGGGCGATTCTGAGCGGACCGCAGGGCGGGGATGGCGTGTTGACGGATACGACGTTCCGGGACACGGTGTTTTCGGCGACGGTGGCGGGGCGGTATGTGGTGGGGGCGACGAGCAACCTGGACCACACAACGGTGGCGACGAGCACGCTGTATGTGACGGGCCATCCGCTGCCGTACGCGGTGACGCCGAACCGGACGGAGCCGGTGGACTGCACGGTGGATCCGGAGCTGACGGGGGTGACGTATGACGTTGGCCCGAGCCAGCCGTATCGTCGGCTGCAGGATCTGCAACTGAAGTGGATGCCTGTGGGGTCGACGATCCGGCTGCACAACGAGGATCTAACTGGGACCGCGCCGACGACCTTCCATGAGGCGATCCAGATTGTGACCTCGGCCACGGCGACGCAGCCCGTGCGCGTGTGCGGTGTGCCGGATGCGAAGGGCAATCTGCCGATTCTGGATGGGCAGGATGCGACGGTGCACCCGCAGGTGCAGCCGACGGTGGTTGGAGCAGCGCTGCTGACCGTGGGCGGCGACCCGAAGCCGGTTGCGTACCCGGGCTACAACGCCGTGCAGAATGTGGTGGTGGAGGGGCTGCATCTGCGGAATGCGCGGGCGGGGCTGCAGTATGCCGTGACGCGTGGAAGCGATGGCTCCTGGACGGATAGCGCGTCGTGCCTGCTGGTGCGAGCGGGCCACCAGATCAGCGTGATCGGCGTGGAGATGGAGGGCTGCGCCACCGGTGGACAGAGTGCGTGGAGCAAGACGGCGCAGTGGAATGGGTCGGGCCTGAACCACCTATGGGAGGGGAACAACCTTCACGGGAACGGCGTGGCGCAGAGTGCGGCAGCACACCAGCTGTCGCTCGGGGGCTGGGGCGAGGTGGTGCAGTTCAACTCAATCAGCGGCATGGTGCAGGGCGGCCTGGGCGATGATCTGCGGTCCGCCGGTGTGCAGGACGTGATCCGGTATAACTACCTGGGCGATGGCGCGGCACACCTGCTGGACCTGACCGAGGTGGGCGATGCCGCGCCGTACCTTTCCTTTGCACGGTTTGCGGCGCAGGGCGACACGGGGACCTTCGACGGCGACCATGTGGCCGAGTGGCAGGAGGCGCTGAACACGGACTTCGTGTATGGCAACAGCTACGTGAACGGCAGCACAGTTTTGCCGATCCACTTCGGGTATGACAAGGACGGCACGGAGGTAGCGCGCAAGGGCCAGCTCTTCTGGTACAACAACACGTTTCTGCTGACGCGATGCCCTGCCTGCGACCGCCGTACGTGGACGCTGTTCGACCAGAGTGGGGCGGCCGGCGTGTTTCAGCCGCAGGTCGAGTTCCCGACGGTGCAGGTCTGGAATAACGTGATCTGGGCGGGAGCAGGATCGTCCTTCGCGTGGAACAACTTTGACGGCTTTCTTGGGGCGGCTGGGCGCAACCTGCTGCCAGCTGGCTGGGGAGCGAACACGATGAAGGGCGGCAGCGGTGACGGCTGGAACGCGACGCCGAACGCGGCAGCCTTCCAGGGTGCGGAGGATCTGGCCACACACCTGGGCGGCTTTACGACAGCCAACTTGCTGACCGTGAGCAGCGCGCCCGTGAGCCTGCCAAACCTGCTGCTGGGGTCAGATGTGTCGGCAGTGACGGCCGTTCCGAGCGCGATGTGCGCGATGCCGGTGCGGTGGGCGTACCTGCCGGACTCCGGGCTGGTGGTGCCGCGCGCTGGGGCGAGAAACCTGGGGGCGCTGGATACTGCGAGCGAGACGGCAGCGATGGGGCAGGCGCCCCAGGCCACAGCGATGGCGCCGTGCCGTTGAGGTACGACTGGAATGCTGGACTGTCCCGGTTCAACAGGGGGGGACAGAGGACGGCAGGCGAACGGGGCGCTGAAGCAGCAGAAGCGCCCCGCCCGCCGAGGCGGTTAGGGATTAGCGGAGGCGCATCAGGAGATGCGGGTGCGGGAGAGGACCGGAGCGACGGGCTTGTCGGTCTCCTTGCGAACGATCTGCGGGAGGCGAAGGGGGCGGGAAGGGACCTCAGGCATGCCAGCCTCGCTGAGTTTGTAGAGCAGGGAACGGTAGCTGATCTGGAGCCACTTGGCGGTCTTCTGGCGGTTCCAGTTGTTGGCCTGGAGGACCTTAAGGATGATCTGGCGTTCGAGGTCCTGGGTGGCTTTCTTGGTTATGCGCTTAAGGGAGACGGGCTCGCTGAGGTCGATCTCGGTGGTGATGCCGCGGTGCTCTTCGGGCAGGAGCTCAGCGACCAGGGCGTCTTCCGAGCCGATCAGAACATAGCTACGGATCAGGTTTTCAAGCTGCCGGATGTTGCCGGGCCAGGCGTAGGACTGCATCAGGCGCATGGCGCTCTTGGAGAGGAGCTCGGGCGTCTGGTTGAAGGCGCGGGCGTAGTGCTCGATGAAGTAGTCGATCAGGATGGGGAGGTCCTGGATGCGCTGCCGGAGGGACGGCAGATTGACGGTGACGGCGTTGATGCGAAAGAGGAAGTCAAGGCGGAAGGTACCTTGGTCTACCTGGGCGCGGAGATCGGAGTTGGCCACAGAGACCAGCCGGGTGTTGATGGAGCGGGGGTCGTGGCCGCCGACGCGGGTGAAGGTGCCGTCCTGCAGGACTTGGAGGAGCTTGGACTGAACCGGGAGATCCAGGCTGCCAACCTCGTCGAGGAAGAGGGTTCCGTGGTGGGCCTGCTCCACACGGCCGAGCTTGGTTCCCTGGGCACCGGTGAAGGCGCCCCGCTCATAGCCGAACAGTTCTGTCTCGATGAGCGAGTTGGGGATGGCCGGGCAGCTGACCTTGACCAAACTGCCGCGGGCGCGAAGGGAGAGGGCGTGGAGGAGATGCACGCAGATCTCCTTGCCGGTGCCGCTTTCGCCCTGGATGAGCACAGGGACGTCGGTTTCGGCCACGCGTTCCAGACGGGTCCTGACGGCCTGCATAGCGAGAGACTTGCCAAAGATGATCTCAAGCGGTGGGAGCTGGTGCGCGGTGGTGCTGATCTCGGGGGCCAAGGTTTGTCCTGGAAAAGAAGTTGGAACGATTCGAAAGGCTGATGCAAGCTGTTCAATTCTCTTATGTTGCACGTAGATCGCCATCTCTGGCGAATACATCTTCAGCGAGTGGAGGCAGGGCCTGCATGGCGGGAGGTGGACGGGCTAATAGGGGCAAACCTTGAGAGAACGAGCGAACTGCCACTTCCGGGTGAGAGGAGGGGCTCTGCGGGGAGGATGGCTGGAGTGGGTCTCATGCCATGATGGCTCTGCAGGGTTTATGCAAGAAGTTGCGGAGATGAAACCAGAACGGAACGGCTTTTCCTTTTTTCCCAGGGTTCCCTGGAAATATGCTGCTCAGCCTAGCCGCAGCCCATACAATCGATTCCACTCAGTACGCCCGAGTGGTTCCCTTTCCTTGATGCGCAGAGATGTGTGGAGTTCGGGAGATCCGAACTGCAACAGGGGTGGTAAATGTCAGCTTCCTTGACCTCGTACAGCATGTCCCCCGTGAGGCCCTTGCGCGCCCGGCCTGCGGTGTTCCTGTTTGAGACAGATACGGCGGTCCGGAACTACCTGGAAGGCGCGCTGAACCGACAATACGCGCTGAGTGCCTTTGCCGAAGAGCAATCGTTGCTGGACTGCCTGGAGAAGACAACGCCAGCGCCCGATCTGATCCTGGTTGCAACGCACCCGGGGGCTGACCCTGTGCCGTTGCTCTCGCATCTGCGGGGCGTGCTGCCCAAACTGCCGGTGGTCGTACTCAGTTGCTCGGCCGAGTTGCGCGAGATGGAAAGCGTGATTCGAATGGGTGTTCGAGCGATTGTGATGAAGCCGTTCATCGCGGCGGACGTCCAGTCGGTCATTGAGGAGCATCTGGCCCTCGCAGACCCCAAGCCGGTGGCGGACTCGCCGAAGGAGATTCCGTTAACCGAGACGAACTCGTTTGTGCGGTCGTCCAAGCGGATGCGCGAGCTGGAGGCGCAGGCGGCGTTGGTGGCACGGGCAGATATCCCGGTGCTGATCTTGGGCGAAAGCGGAACGGGCAAGGAGGTTCTGGCGCTTTATACGCACAAGATGTCCGCGCGGAGCCAGAATACCTTTCTGAAGGTGAACTGCGCGGCGGTGCCGGCGGACCTGCTCGAGAGCGAGCTCTTTGGCTATGAGCAGGGGGCATTTACCGGAGCGGTGAAGACCAAGCCGGGCAAATTCGAGATCTGTTCGGGTGGCACGATCTTTCTGGACGAGATTGGCGAGATGCCAGCGATCTTGCAGGCGAAGCTGCTGCAGGTGTTGCAGGACGGCACATTCATGCGGTTGGGCAGCCGGGCGCCGATGAAGGTAGATGTGCGGGTGATTGCGGCGACCAACATCAATATGAAGGAGGCGATGGCGAACAAGACGTTTCGCGAGGACCTCTACTACCGGCTCAACGGCTTTACGCTGTCGATTCCGGCATTGCGGCAGCGCAAGGAAGAGATTCCGGTGTTGGCGGAGTACTTCATGCGGCGGGCGGCGAAGAAGTACGGTCGCGAGCCGCTGCTGTTCTCTCCGGTGCTGATGCAGGCGCTCACGGAGTATCGCTGGCCCGGCAACATCCGGGAGCTGGAAAATGTCATCAATCGCTATCTCGTTCTGGGGGATGAGCGGTCCATCCTGGACGAACTGGCGATGCACAGCGTGCCAGCCGGCGAGGGGGCTCCGACGCTGGCGGAGGCAGGAAGCAGTGCGGGTGGCGGGCTGAAACAGATGGTGCGCAGCCTGAAGGGAGAGGCCGAGGCCGTGGCGATCCAGCAGGTGCTCGAAGGCGTGGGCTGGAACCGCAAGGCGGCGGCGAATGATCTGAAGATTAGCTACAAGGCCCTGCTCTACAAGATCAAGCAGTATGAGCTGACGCCGCCGGGGCGCGCCTGATGCTGAGTGTGGCGACGCAGCGGTACAAGGTGGTGGTGCGATTCCTGGACCGCACGGTGCGCGGGTTTGTGAGTTCCGACCAGCTGGGCACGGTGGAAGAGATGGTGCAGCGTGGGCCGCGGTCCGGCATGGATCGGATTCGGCTGTTGCCGGCCGAGGGCGGGGCGATGCAGGAGATAACGATCGCGGACGCCAAGGCGATCTTCTTTGTCTCGACCTTTGACGGAGACATGGCGCACCAGGCCCTGCACTTCCACCAGAATGCGCCGATTCTGCCTGGGCTTTGGGTGCGGGTGGAGTTCCAGGACGGGGAGCAGGTCGAGGGATTTATCAGCAACTCACCGGACTTCGTGTTGCAAGACGGCTTCTTTCTTCTTCCGACGGACCCGGACGGCAACAACCGGCTGATCTATGTGCTGAAGAGCCAGCTCAAGGGCTTCAGTGTGCTGGGGATCCGAAACTCGCTCCGGTTGCCGACCCTCTAGACGTCTGACAGCAAAGGGCCCAGCGATAGCGCCGGGCCTTTTGCTGCGTTCCGGGGAGACTACTTGGCGGCTGCTTCGAGTTCGGCCCATTCGGCGTCGGAGAGCTGCAGGCTGGCGGCCGCGGTGTTTTCTTCCAGGTGGGCGATCGAGGACGTTCCCGGTATGGGCAGGATCACGGGCGAGCGGTGGAGTAGCCAGGCGAGCGAAAGCTGGCTGACGGTGGCCTGGTGCTGCCTGGCAAGCTGGTCCAACTTGCCGCCGGGCTGGGCGAGCTTGCCGCCGGCGACCGGGAACCAGGGGATGAAGGCGATGTTGTGCTTCTCGCAGTAGTCGACGACATCATCGTGCTGGCGATCGCCGATGTTGTACTGGTTCTGCACACTGACGATCTCGACGACCTTGCGGGCCTGTTCTATCTCGTGCGGCTTGACCTCGGAGAGGCCTACGTGTCGGATGAGCCCGGCCTTTTGAAGCTCAGCGATCTTGCCAAGAGACTCTTCGACCGGCACCTTGGGATCGATGCGGTGGAGCTGCCAAAGATCGAGACGTTCGAGCTTCAGGCGGCGGAGGCTCATGTGAACCTCCTGCTCAAGGTACTCGGGGCGGCCGACGGGCGGCCACTTGTTGGGGCCGGTGCGGGTGAGCCCCGCCTTAGTGGCGATGATGAGGCCGGCCTTGTAGGGGGCGAGGGCCTCACCGATGAGGCGCTCGGAGACTTCAGGGCCGTAGGAGTCCGCGGTGTCGATAAGGTTGATGCCGAGTTCGGGGACGCGGCGCAGAACGGCGCGGGCGGCATCGAGATCCTTGGGCTCGCCCCAGATTCCTTCACCGGTGAGGCGCATGGCACCGTAGCCGAGACGATTGACTTCGAGGTCACCGCCGAGGCGAAAGGTGCCGGAGGCGGCTGCGTTTGGTTCAAGCGTGTTGGAGGGGGTAGGCATAGCTGATTGGATGACGGCTGGAGCCTGCCGGACGCAGGCCTGGGGAGCTGCGTTGACGGTGCTGACAGGCGCTTGATCCGACGGTGAACTGCGGGCCGCCGCCCCACGGCGCGGGGCGGACTGGGGGGCGGCGGCGAGGGAACGGCTTAGTGCTGCGAAAAGGCTGGTTCCATCCGCGGTTGGGACAGGGAGTGGACGGCGAGAGTTTCGCCTTCGGCCAGAACGTGGATGCGGTCGCGCAGGCCGCGGCGTTCGGCGTCGGCTACCAGGCGGAGAGGTGGCTCGTCCATGGGCTCACGGCCAAGGCGGAAGGTGCCAAAGTGCATGGGAACCATCTGCTTGGCGCCAAGATCGACAAAGGCCTGGAGAGCTTCTTCGGGACTGGTGTGGACCGCGCGGTAGCTATCCGGGAAGTAGGCGCCGATGGGAAGCAGCGCCGTGTCTGGATGGAGGCGCTCGCCGATTTCACGAAAGCCAGAAAAATAGGCCGTATCACCCGAGTGGTAGACGCTGGGGGCGTCAGGGCCGGCGTCGGCCGGGCGCAGAACATAGCCGCCAAAACCACGGTGTGTGTCGCGGAACATGCGGGCACCCCAGTGTTGGGCGGGCGTCATGGTGATGTGAAGGCCAGCGGCCACGGTGCTCTGCCACCAGGTAAGGGTGTGGACGCGGGAGAAGCCCAGACGGCTGACGAGATCTTCCACCCCTGCAGGCACCACCACCTCTGGCGCAGTGCCACGCAGGCGCCGGGTGCGGCGGATGGCGCGGCGGAGGGAGGTGATGTTCAGGTGATCCATGTGGGCGTGGGTGAGCAGCACCACGTCGATGGCCGGGAGCGAGCGCCAATCCAGGCCTGGGTGACGCTGGCGGCGGAGGACGACGAGCGAGCGGGTAAAGACGGGATCAACCAGGGCGGCGCGACCGCCGAGCTCGATCAGAAACGAGGAGTGGCCGATAAAGGTAACGGCGTCCGGGCTGGCGGCACGCTGGTAGCGGCGGGGCTCGCCGCCCATGGGCCGCTGATGGCTTTCGCGGACCAGGCGCAGCATCTGACGCAACTTGTTGGTGACGGATGGGTGCGGGCGACGGATGGCTTTGGGCAAGGCGCGACCTCCCCTTATATGACGCGGTGCCGGCCCGCTTGGACTCTGGACAGGTCTCGATGGTGTGGCCTTGGCCGCCGAGACACAGTGGGAGGCTACGGCTGGCGGGGTTGCCGCATCCGTTCAGATACGCGGGTCAGCAGGGCGCGGGCGGACCTGTGCGCCAAGCAGGTTGGCTGCCGCTGGACCGTCGAGGAGAGAGGATCGAATGGATGCAGCAGGACCAGAGGTCGACCACCGGACGCATGACGCCGTTAAGTCACGCATATGGGAGACGGTATCGCACTCTCCCCTGCACAACCTGTGGGACTTCCAGGGCGTGCCGGTGAAGCTGGTGTTGAAGCGGACCTATACCGCCTTCATGGACGACAATCTGCTGTCGCGGGCGGCGGAGCTGGGGTACTACTTTCTGTTTGCGCTGTTTCCAACATTGATCAGCGCGTCGGCCATCTTTGGCATCGTGGCGCGGTCAAGCGGTCTTTACCTGAAGCTGCTCAACTACCTTGCGCTGGTGATTCCACCTTCGGCGATGGGGCTGGTGATGGAAACGTTCTCCCAGACGACCCAGGCGAGCTCCGGGGGAAAGATCACCTTCGGGCTGGTAGCTGCGCTGTGGTCGGCTTCGGTGGGTTTCGGCGCCATTCAGGACACACTGAACCTGGTCTACAAGGTGAAGGAGACACGGCCCTACTGGAAGGTGAAGAGCGGCGCCATCCTGGTGACGGTGCTGTTGTCAGTTGTGGTGATCCTGATCCTGGCGACGCTGTTTGGCGGCGACCTGACGGCGCGCTATGTGAGTGGGCACCTGGTGCAGCAACAGGCCATGTCTCTGGCCGCGGCAGTGGTGATCCGTGTGGCGGCCTGGACCTTGGCCACAGCGCTGCTGATCCTGCTGTTTTCAATCATCTACTTCTTTGCCCCGGATGTGCAGCGGAAGTGTTGGCACTGGCTGACTCCTGGCGCGGCGCTGGCGATCCTGGCCTGGTTGATCGCGTCGATTGGCTTGCGCGTGTACCTCCACTACTTCAATAGCTACTCGGTGACGTACGGATCGCTGGGTGGGGTGATCATCCTGCTGACGTGGTTCTACGTGACCGGACTGATGTTGCTGCTGGGAGCGGAGCTGAACTCGGAGATTGCGGCGGCGGTGCTGGAGCGTCGGTTGAAGGCAGAAGGCAAGGTGCCGGAGCATATCGCGGCGACGGGCTCCACACCGGTGCAGGTGGCCTAGAAGACAGCCCTGGGGAGGCGGGTGCCTCTCCAGGGCTGCTGTGATGCTGCCGCCCGCTACTTGGTCATGGGTTTGAGGATGTCGTCCAGGCGGTCCGGGCCGCTGGTGCGTTCGAGGTAGGGATAGCGTTCGCCGTCGTGGTAATCGAGACGGACGACGCGGTAGTAGCCGGTGTTGCGCAGAATGAGCTCGATAGCCGGGCCTTTATCCCTCGCCTCTCGAATGGCCTGGCGCAGGAGATTAGGTGAGAAGGCGCGGCCATTGACAGCGAGGATCGCCTGGTCCGGGCCGATGCCAGCCTTGTCGCTCACGCCGCCCTTGAGCACGTCGGAGATGGTGCCGGCCTTGGATACGTGGAGGCCGAGCGAATACCAGAAGTTACTCGTCTCCGTGATCTCTTCGAGGTTGCGGGAGAAGGTGTTGGGATTTTCGCCGTAGAGCAGCTCATAGCCGCCGTGGGCGAGGCCGTCGAGCGGCGCATGCTCGCGATTGGTGTCCAGGCGCTCGTGGAGGAAGGCGGCCCAGTCGTTGGGGACGATCGCGTTCAGGCCGGCGACGACGTCCTCAAAGGTGTACGGCACAACCTTGGGCGGGGTGTTACCACCGAGGCCGTGGAATGCGGCGACGAAGTCGTTGAGGCTTTTTTTGCCGTGGGACTTCTCGCGAAGGGTGGTGTCGACATCGAGCCAGATGAGCTCGCCTTCGGGGTAGTAGTCCAGGCCACGGCGCCAGTTGTCCCAGCCGCCGCCGGCGAAGGAGAGCACCTGGGCGGAGCGGGCGGTGTCCTGCAGGTCGCGCCAGGTACGGCCGGGGGTGTAGTCCATATCGGCGGCAAGATCGGCGAGGTAGCCGCGGAAGAGCTCGGGCGACCAGATGCCGGAGCGGCAGGCGAGGACGTCCCCGAGGTACTCCGTCAGGCCTTCATAGACCCAGAGCAGGTCGCCGACCATGGGGACCTGGTAGTTGGGGGTGGCGAGGCCGGCGGGGCGTCGATATTTGCCGTTCCAACTGTGTGTGAACTCGTGCGGGAGGAGGTCGCCGTCGGCGATAAAGCGGTTGTCGTCGGTGAAGGTCTGCTCGGGGACGCGGTCGTCGGAGGACTGGTGGTGCTCCAGACCGAAGTGTGCGACCTGGTCCGAAAGCGTGACGAGGAAGTGATAGGAGTCGTAGTGGCGACTCTTGTAGAGCGCGCCGGTCTCCTCGACGAGCTTTGAGAAGCTCTTGAGGTGCTCGGGGGAGAGTTCGAGCTGTTCGGGGCCGTCGGCGGCCATGTCGAGGAAGTGTTTCGGCGTGACGTTGGGAGCGAGCGGGATCTCTTTGAACCAGCGGCCGGCGAGGACGGGGGAGTCCACCAGGGTTTCGAGGGAGACGGTCCTGAAGGTGGTCTGCGCGGTCTCGACGGCTGGCGTCTGCGGACCGGCGATGCTTTCGAGGGCGGTACCGAACTTCCAGGTCTCTGGGACGGTGATGCTGGGGGTGACCTGGACCTCGCTGGCGCGGGTGTGGTCGGGGTAGACAACGAGCTCGTTCCAGGAGAGCAGGGCGAGGTTGGCGCTGGTGCTGGCGCCGCCGGAGAAGCCCTCGGCCGCGGCGGTCGCCAGGAAGTCCATCTTGATCTCGAGCTGCTTTGTGCCCGCGGGCACGTCAAGGTGGAAGGCATACATATCGAGTGGGTCGCGCTCCCACTTCACAGGTTTGCCGTCGGCGGTGATGAAGAAGCCGGCCATGTCGGCGATGGGGCCGGAGGGGCTGTGTTCGCCCGGGATCCACTTGGGGTAGACGAGGGTGAGCGGGCCGGCCTGGGTTACGGGCAGGGTTTCGGTCGCATGCAGGATGCGCTGCGGCGCGTCACGAAGGTCGACGGAGAGGGCGATGGGCGCGGGCGGGGGCGCGACAAAGGCGGTGTCCGCGGGCGCCTGGGCCACGAGGGGCGGAACGGCCAGCAGGGTCATCGCCGGGAGAAGGCGGGCAGAGAAGAAGGGCATGCTGCAGTGTAGAGCGAGCGCCGGTTAGCGCATGATGGCGCCCGGAGGTGGGTCGTGGGCGAAGATCTGAAAGTTCACGTCGACCTGCACTTCGACTGCGACGGGGACCCGTTCTCAGTGGCGGGGCTGAACCGGTACTGTGCGACGCACTGGAGGGCGCTTTTGTCGAAGGCGGCGCCACCGGAGTGGACGACGTGGAGTTGGCTTGGCAGGCCGGCGGTGGTGATCACCAGGCCGACGAGCACGCGGCTTTCCTTTGGCCGGCCGAAGAGCGGGCGGGGGTACTTCGGCTCGACCTGGTAGGTGAGCTTTGGGGGAAGGACGCTGCTACCGACCTTGTGGATCGCGGAAGGACCGGCCTCCACGGCGCTCCCAATCGGTGCGGCGGCCGTGGAGCTGGACTCCGGCAGAGGTGCGGGAGCCTGAGCGAAGATGGCAACGGGGAGCGGGATGAGGGCAACAAGCAGCGTGGCCGGGCGGCGCATAGGCGAACTGTACCGCCCCAGGCGCACCGTGCGCTGCCACTTTCGCGCGCGAGGGGCGGCAGCGGGCAGGCCGGCGAGTGGTGTGAGTAGAATCGCGGCACACACTCATGAATGTTTACGTTGTTGTGCTGGGCCTGATTACGGTGACACTGCTGGGCGTCTCGCTGGGGCGACTGCGCTCGGTCAAGACCAAGGCAGACTACCTGGTAGCGGGGCGGTCCCTGTCAGCCTTTGTGCTGGTGTTTACGCTGCTGAGCTCGTGGATTGGCTCGGGCTCTTTGCTTGGCGGTGCGGAGAATGCGTATCGCAACGGCTTTCCGGCGTTGTGGCAGGCGGGTGGCGGCTGGATGGCGCTGCTGCTGATCATCTGGATTGCCCCGCGGGCAAGGAAGTTTGCGCAGTTTACGATCCCGGATCTGCTGGAGGTGCGCTACAACCAGGCCGCCCGGGTGCTGGGTGTGATCGCCATTCTACTCACCTACACGGCCATCACGAGCTACCAGTTCATCGGCGGCGGCGACATCCTGCACCTGATCTTTCCGGATGCGGTGACGCCGGTTGGTGGGCGGTTCATCATCGCGGGCTTTGTGGTCCTGTTTACAGCGATCGCGGGCATGAGTTCGGTGGCCTACATGGATCTGTTCATCGGCCTGCTGGCGACGACCACCCTGTGCGTGGCGCTGCCCGTACTGATCGGGCTGGCGGGTGGCTGGGGAGCGGTGCACCGGGCGCTGCCGCCGACCCACTTTGAGGTATTTGGCAACCTGCGGCCGGTGCAGGCGCTGGAGCTGTTTCTGCCGACGTGCCTGCTGCTGCTGGGCAACCAGTCCATGTACCAGAAGTTCTTCTCGGCACGGAGCGAGCGGGACGCGTCGCGCGCGGTCATCGGCTGGATCGTCGGCACGGTAATCCTGGAGACGGTTATCGTGGCCATCTCGGTGACGGGCTCGGCCATGTACCCGACGGGCGAGGTGAGCCGGGCACCGCGCGAGGTGCTGGCCTATGTGGGGCTGCATGCGTTTGGCGGGACGACTGGCGGTGGAGGGTCGGCACAGGCCACCCTGCTGCGACTGCTGGGTGCGCTGATGGTGGGTTCAATCTTTGCCAAGGTCATCTCGACCGCAAACAACTGGCTGTTTTCCCCCGCGACCAACCTGGTGAACGACATCTATGTGCGCTACCTGCAGCCGCAGGCCTCCAACCGGCGCATTCTGGTGGTGAGCCGGCTGACGGTTGTGGCCCTTGGAGCGTGGTCGCTCTACCAGGGGCTCCATGCAGAGTCCGTGCTGCAAAAAGCGCTCTACGCCTATACGATCTATGCCGCTGCGCTGACGCCGGTGATCCTGGCGGCGTTTTTCTGGAAGAGGGCGACGGCGCAGGCGGCGGTGGCGTCGATCGCCGCGGGAACGCTGGTGACCGTGTTGTGGTCGACGGTGCGCACCGGTCTGCCGCGTGCGATCGCCGAACGCGACGCGATCTTGCCGGCGCTTTGCATCTCACTGATCTGTCTGACGGTGGTCTCGTACGTGACGCCCCCGCCTTCTCCCGAATCACTGCGATCCACTGCCGAGTAGACGGGCTCGCGTGATCGAAGAAGCCGGGCAACAGAGCCCTTGGATTCATCGTCTACCGATGTGAGTGGGCGCGCGATCTCTGCTGAACGGTACCGGCCGCGGCTTTGCTGCAGATCAAGAATATTCACACTTACTTTCTGCTTCTCTGCGCATCCAACGCGAAGAACAACATTGACCCACCAGTTGAAGGAGAACACCATGGCCGTAGCTGCGACACCGAGCGAACTGACTGACGAAACCCTGAACAACATCGGACCGGACGCGACCGCGACCTTTGACCGGCGGGATGCGGCCCCTGAAGCCAGCAGCGAGAACCTTCGGGCGGCTGCGGCGGACGAGGACGACGAGGAAGACGAGGATGAGGACGACGACCTCGAAGACGACGACGATGAGGATGATGAAGACGACGATCTTGAGGATGAGGACGACGACCTCGAGGACGACGATGATGAAGATGAGGACGACGAAGAAGAGTTCGACGACGATGACGATGAGGACGACGACGAGGATGATGAAGACGAAGAGGAGTAGTCTTCAGCCTCTTGCATAACTCCGGGTTCTGCCTGGAAAGGAAAGCGCCCACAGCCTTCTTGGCTGTGGGCGCTTTTTTGCCATCAGCATCGCCCGCGGTCGCTGGAAACCCTGTGGAATGGGGTTGGGATCGGTCACGGGTGGCGTGGGCCCCGAGGTGGCTCCCTCGCTACAATATGAGCAATGATTCTTCCCTTTGTGCGCGATCTGTTGGCCGGGCTGGAACACTCGCAGGCATTTGAGCGCGCGCGTCGCCACCTGGCCGGCGGCAACGGCCGTCGTCGCATCTCGGGGCTCACAGCCACCGCACGAGCCTTGTACCTGCCGCTCTTTGTGCGGGCGGCGAACGCCCCGGCGCTGGTGCTGGTGGCGGATAATCGTGCCGCCGAAGCGCTTCATGTCGCCGTCATGGCCGCCTGTGAGTTGACGGGCGCCCTGCCTGCCAGCTCCGTGCTGCGCCTGCCGGCGCACGACGTGCTGCCGTTTGAAAGCCTGTCGCCCCATGCGGAGATTCAGGAGATGCGCGCCGGTGCCCTGTGGAAGCTGGCCACCGGCCGCATGGAGGAGCCGCGTCTGGTAATCGCGCCGGTGGAGTCGGCCTGCATGCGGCTGTTTGGGCGAGACCACTACACGGGCCTCGCGCTTCGGCTCCGTGTGGGGGAGGAGCACCTGCCCGAGATGCTGGTGGAGCACCTGCTCTCGGTCGGCTACACCAAGGTAGATGTGGTGGAGCTGCCGGGCCAGGTGACGCTGCGCGGCGGCATTCTGGACGTCTTTTCGCCAGAAAGCGCCGGCCCGGTGCGCGTGGACTTCTTTGGCGATGAGATTGAGTCGATCCGCCGGTTCGACGCTGAAACGCAGCGATCGTCTTCCAACGCAGAAGAAGCCTTGCTGCTGCCGCTCACCGAGACTCCAGTGACAGAGAAGTTGCTTGGCGCCATCAACGCCCGGCTCACCCGTACAGGCTCGGCCGCGGGTGCATTGCTCGATGGGGGGGACACACCCGCGGAGCTGCAGACGCATGTGAGCTCCGGTGGACGCGAGGTGACCGTGTTTCCGGGCTGGGAGTTCTTTGCGCCGGTCGCCGGTGCGCGGTCAACGCTGCTGGACCTGCTGGGACCCAAGACCCGCGTCTTCGTGGAAGAGCCTGCCATGGTCGAGAACCAGGGCGAGCGCTGGTGGAACAAGGTGGAGCAGCGGCACGAACGCTCCGGGATTGGCACGCTGATCCGCGCGGACGATCTGTACCTCTCACCGTGGGAGCTGCAGGATCGGCTGCGGGCGTTCCCCGGCGCGGACCTCGACCAGCTGGGCGCTGTGGATGTGCTGGATGCGAACGTCAACGAACTGACCGAGATCGACTTCGCCACGCGTCCAACGATGCGGTTCCATGGCTCGATCCCGGCACTGATTGAGCAGCTGCGCTCCCTGATGCAGACGGATGCGCGCGTTCTGCTGGCCGCTCCGAACCAGGGCGAGGTAGAGCGGCTGGCTACGCTCCTGCAGGAGTACGGTGTGCCGTACCGCTTCGGCTGGCGCAGTCCGCAGCCCGGCTCCGCGACGATGTTCTCGGAGGGGAGCTACGCAGCAGGCGACGCGGGCACGCCGGTCATTGTGCGCGCCAGCCTGAGCAGCGGTGTGCAGGTGCTTGACCTCCACGACCCCTCGAGCGGAGCACCTCGCACAGCACAGGCGGCGCAGATCGTCATCTTCGGTGCAAACGACCTTTCCGACGATGCTGATGTCACCGCTCGCCCGGCGGTGCGCAAGAAGTCCAAGACCGCGGCATTTATCTCAGACTTCCGCGATCTCAAGATCGGCGACTACGTGGTGCACGTGGAGCATGGCATCGCGCAGTACTGCGGTCTGCGCGTGCTGGACGAGAACAAGGGCGGCGCCGAACCACCGCTGGAGCTGATGATCCTGGAGTTCGCGGACGCTGCAAAGCTCTACGTCCCGCTTACCCGGCTGGATCTGATCCAGAAGTACCGCTCAACGGAGAGCGGGCCCGCCCCGGAGCTGAACAAGCTGGGCAACCAGGCCTGGGCCAAGACCAAGGCACGGGTCAAGAAGGCCATGCAGGACATGGCCGCGGAGTTGCTGAAGCTTTACGCGCAGCGCGAGGCCGCGGTCGGCACGTCCTTTTCTCCGGACAACAACCTGCAGCGCGAGTTCGAAGATGCCTTCAGCTTTACCGAGACCGATGATCAGCTGAATGCCATCGCAGACATCAAGCGCGACATGGAGCACGTGCGTCCCATGGATCGGCTGCTGTGCGGTGACGTGGGCTACGGCAAGACGGAGGTGGCCATGCGCGCCGCCTTCAAGGCCGTGCAGGACTCCAAGCAGGTCGCCGTGCTGACGCCGACGACCGTGCTCTCGTTCCAGCACTTCGAGAGCTTCAAGCGGCGCTTTGCCAACTTCCCTGTGACGATCGAGATGATCTCGCGTTTTCGCACTCCCAAGGAGCAGAAGGAGATCCTGGAGCGCACGGCTGCAGGCAAGGTCGATATTCTCATCGGCACGCATCGCATCTTCTCGAAGGACATCCAGTTCCACGACCTCGGCCTGCTCGTCGTGGATGAAGAGCAGCGCTTTGGTGTGCGTCACAAGGAGCGCCTCAAGCAGCTCCGGGCCGCGATCGATGTGCTGTCGATGTCGGCGACGCCCATTCCGCGCACCCTGCATATGTCACTGATCGGGTTACGTGATATGAGCGTGATCGAGACGCCGCCGAAGGATCGTATGGCGATCCAGACGATCGTCGCGAAGTTCGACGAAAAGCTGCTGCGTACGGCAGTGGAGCTCGAGTTGGAGCGCGGCGGCCAGACCTACTTCGTGCACAACCGCGTGGAGACGATCTACGAGCTGGCCGCCAAGATACGCGAGCTGGTGCCGCAGGCGCGCGTCATCGTGGGCCACGGGCAGCTGCCGGAGGCGGAGCTGGAGCGCGTGATGCTCTCCTTCATGGAAGGCGAGTACGACGTACTTTGCGCCACGTCGATCATCGAAAACGGCCTGGACATTCCACGGGCTAACACCATCATCATCAACCGCGCCGATCGCCACGGCCTGTCCGAGCTCTACCAGCTCCGTGGTCGCGTGGGCCGATCGAATCGCCGCGCCTACGCCTACCTGCTGATTCCGCCGGAGCAGCAGCTGACCGAGGTAGCGCGCCGGCGCTTGTCCGCGCTGAAGGAGTTTTCGGACCTGGGCGCGGGCTTCAAGATAGCCGCACTTGACCTGGAGCTGCGCGGCGCTGGCAATATGCTCGGGGGTGAGCAGTCCGGCCACATCGAAGCGATTGGCTTTGAGATGTACACCACCATGCTGGCTGAGGCGGTTGGCAAGCTTAAGGGCGAGGACACGGGACCGTCCGAGACCACGGTAGTCACGCTCGGCATCTCGGTTCGTATCGACGAGAGTTACATCCCGGAGGAGAACCAGAGGCTGCGGATGTACAAGCGTGTCGCGGCTGCAGTCTCCGAGACCGAACTGGGTGAGATTCGCGATGAGCTCAAGGATCGCTATGGAGATCTGCCGGACTCCGTCGGCAATCTTCTCGCGGCCGGCGAGATCCGTTTGCGCTGTGAGCACCTGGGCGTGGCCACGCTTGAGCGCAAGCGGGTGGCGATTGAAGAAGCGGCTCCCGCGCCGGCGGCGCGTGCCGGTGTGGGCGGCGCTGCACGGCCCGGCACACTGCAGCCTCTGCGTCCCGGGCAGATCGCTCGTCCAGCGGCACCTGCTCCCCGCATGCTGGAACACGGCACACGGGCAGTGACGAATCGCGCAGTGACCAACGCCACACTGGCCGCGCGTGCGACTGCAGCGGTACGGCCGGCGAACTCGCCCATGCGGGCGCAGGCCGGACAGATCAAGGCGATGCGCGAGGTGCTCCACCTCAAGTTTGCGGACCGCGCCGCGAGTGAAAGCTTTGCGAATCCGGGCCGGTCACATGCCCCGTTTGGCCCGGATCCGGGCGCGCTGCTCAAGTTGGTGCAGCGTCACGCCAAGGCTGGGGCGAGCCTTAGCCCACAGGGTGTGCTGCGCTGGCCGCTCTCCAGCAGCAAGGCTGAGGACGTCATTCGGGAGACGCGCGACCTGCTCAGCGCGCTCGAGATGACTGTACTTTCTCCGGCTGGCGAACGCGCGGACGCAACCGTAGCGGCAGTCCCGTAACCGACTCCGTGATACGGTGAACCTCAACCTAACCAGGCACCACGCGGGAGGAGATCGTGCACGAGATTGTTCGGATGGGCAGCGCGTCGGTCCGTGTGTTGAAGGATGCCTCCGATACGGACGGACGCTTCTCCATGGTCGAGTTGAACATGCAGCCGGGTGGCTCCATCTTTGGCGCGCACGTCCATCTTGATTGCGATCAGACAGTGATTGGCGTCGAGGGTCTTGCGGTCTGGACTGTGAACGCGGAGAAGGTTGTGGTGGGCCCGGGAGAGCAGATTGTTATTCCTCGCGGAACGCCGCACAATGCCCATAACCGGCAGGGGTACCCCGCTCGCTCACTTTGCATCTTCAGCCCGGCGCAGGTCACAGGGGAGTACTTCGAAGGGCTAAGCAAGGCCTTTGACCTTAGCGAAGAGGAACGGCAGGCGCAGATTGGCGCTACCCTGGCGCGCTTTCGCACGCTGCCGGTGCTCTTCAGAAACTAGCCGCCGAGCACCGATGTGATCGCAGTGCAATTCTGCGCATCGTAGCCGTGCTTGGAGAGACCTGTTGCGAAGTGCTTCGTCTGGCGCGGAAGTCGTATCGCTTGGCTCCCATCGGTTGCTAGGATTGGGTGTCGATATTCACCAAGGACTGGACCTCAAGAGCACATGGCACAACAAAAGATTCGCAAAGCAGTTTTCCCCGCGGCAGGCATGGGCACACGGTTTCTGCCTGCAACCAAGGCGACCCCCAAAGAAATGCTGGCCCTGGTGGACAAGCCTTTGATTCAGTACGGCGTGGAAGAGGCCGTGGCTGCAGGGTGCGAGGAGATCATCCTGGTGACGAGCCGTGGCAAAACCACCATGGAAGATCACTTCGACCGCAACCCCGAGCTTGAGCGCTCGCTGGAAGCCAAGGGCAAGACGGCGTTGCTGGAGATCGCACGGTCTGTGTCCTCGCTGGCCAAGATCACCTACGTTCGGCAGGCCGAGGCTCTCGGGCTCGGGCATGCCGTGTTGCAGGCCAAGGAGCTGGTTGGCGACGAGCCGTTCGCCGTCATCCTCGCTGACGACATCGTCGATGCGCAGGTGCCCTGCATGAAGCAGATGGTCGAGGCCTTCGAGAAGACGGGCAGCTCGATCCTTGGCTCCGAGGTCGTGGAAGGTCCGGCCATCTCGGCCTATGGCTGCCTCGACTGCGTCCCGGACGCCAACGATCCGCGCCTGCTCGAGGTCCGGAACATGGTGGAAAAGCCCAAGCCGGAAGAGGCTCCCTCGCAGAACGCCATTATTGGCCGCTACATTCTTACGCCACGCATCTTCAGCCTGCTGGAGACGCTCACGCCCGGCGCGGGCGGCGAGCTGCAGCTCACCGACGCCATCAAAAGCCTCCTGCAGTACGAGAAGGTCTACGGCTTCTCCTACGAGGGCAAGCGGCATGACGCGGGTGATAAGCTCGGCTTCCTCAAGGCGACCGTTGAGTTCGCACTCAAGCGGGAAGACCTTGGGCCGAAGTTCCGCGACTGGCTAAAAAGCTTCCCGATCTAGACGGCTCTTTGCCGTAAACCGGCCAGGTCTCCACGGAGGCCTGGTGCATGCCTCGCTGGTCTCCTATGCGCTCCGCCCTTCTTGATCTTTCGGTGCAGCCCGACCTGCAGCAGCTGCCGGAGGCAGGCCGTGGGACACCGGCGCCCTGGACCAACCCGGTCATCCCCGGCGATCACCCCGATCCATCAATCATCCGTGTAGGACAGCACTTTTGGGCTGCGGCGACCTCGAGCGAATGGTCGCCGCAGTTCCCGCTATTCCACTCCACAGACCTCGTCCACTGGCTACCTGCTGGCTCCATCTTTCCGCAGCAGCCCCGCTGGGCAGACGGCGCCTTCTGGGCGCCGGAGCTGGTGTACGACCGCGGCCGCACCTTTGTCTACTATGTTGGCCGCAAGCAGGGTGGCCCACTCTGTGTCGCTGTCGCCTCCGCGCCCCGGCCCAGTGGCCCCTGGACTGATCACGGACCGATCGTCTGTGACCCGCTCGGCTCGATTGATCCCTGCTTCGCGCGGGACGAGCACGGCGCCCCTTTCCTTATCTGGAAGGAAGACGGCAACTCCCAGCGCAAACCTACACCCATCTTTGCGCAGTCGCTCGCCCCGGACATGATTCACCTCCAGGGGGAGCGCACGATGCTGATCACGAATGACGCCGCGTGGGAGGGCGAGCTGGTGGAAGGGCCGTCCATCATTCGCCACGCCCACCGGTTCTACATGTTCTACGCCGGTAATACCTGCTGCGGCCGGGAGTGCCGCTATGCCGAGGGCGTCGCCCGCGCGGATCACCTGCTGGGGCCGTGGGAGAAGTCGCCCCGTAATCCGCTCATCAATGCCAACGACCACTGGCGCTGCCCGGGCCACGGCACTGCACTGCATGGAGCGCACGGGCAGGACTACCTGCTCTACCACGCCTACCCCACCGGCGGGACCATCTACGTCGGCAGGGAAGCGGTGCTCGACCGCATCGACTGGGACGCGGACGGCTGGCCGGGCATCAACTCCGGCCGTGGCCCGACCGCGCCCGCCGCCCCCCGGCCGAGCATCCCAGCCGGCATTCAGTTTGCTGATAATTTCGTCACGCCAAGCCTGGGCGCCTCCTGGCAGTGGCCGGTCAATACCCACCCGTCCGTCATCACGGGCCACGGTGCGCTGCGCCTGCGGGTGCCCAACTCCAAACAGGCCGCCATCCTCGCTGTACCTGCCCCGGGTGTGCCACACTACCGCGCCGCCGTGGCCCTCGACACCCGCACACCGCACGGCGACGATCTGCCTCGGGCGGCCTGGTGCGGCCTGTCGGTGATCGGTGACCCCTTCAACACCATTGGCCTTGGCCTGCGCGGGCGCACGGTCGAGCTCTGGCAACGCGCCGGGGCGCATGCGTCCGTGCTGTGGCGTGCGGAGCTCACACCCACCCTCCAGACCGTGCACCTGCAGGTGACAGCAGCCGGCGAAGCGCAGCTCCACTTCGAGCTCTCCACCGATGGCACCACCTGGAGATCCGCCGGCCGGCCGATCGACGCCGGCAGCCTTCCCGTCTGGGATCGCGGCCTCCGCGTCGGGCTGCACATGGAAGCCCCGGCCACCACCGAGGCTTCCTTCCGCAGGTTCTGCCTCGAAACCATCGGCTAGCTCTGCAGCCTTCGCCCACCGGCAGCAGGGCCAGCCCTCCAGGCCGGCACACCACCTGGAGGGCAGCTCCCTAACGCGCGCTCACCTGCATCGGCGCCTTCAATGGCAGCGCATCCGACGCGCCGCCCACTGAGATGGTGTATGCACCGCCCGGCAGCGACCACGCGTCTTTGCCCGTGTCCCACACCGACAGGTACAACGGGTCAATTGCAACCGAGACCGTCTTCTGCTCGCCCGGGGCAAGCTCCACACGTTGCCAGCCCACCAGCCGCTTGAAGTTCTCTCCCGCCGCCGTAGGCAGGGTTGCGTATACCTCTGCGATCTCCGTGCCGGCTCGCTTGCCCGTGTTCTTTACCGCAAAGCTCACTGAGCTCGCACCACCATCCGTCTTCAGGTCGGAGTAGCTATAGCTGGTGTAGGAAAGCCCGTGGCCAAAGGCGAAGAGCGGTTTCTTGTTCTCGCTCTCAAACCATTTGTAACCAAAGCGCACGCCTTCCGTGTAGTCCGCTGGGAAGCTCTGCTTCTTGTTCTGCTCCACCCAATGCTCCGGCAGTCCGGCGTCACCCTTCGGCATGGCGAGCCCAAAGATCTCCTTGTGCGGCAGCTGGTCTTCACTTACGGGAAAGGTGATGGGCAGCTTGCCCGATGGGTTCACCGTGCCAAACAGCAGGTTGGCAATCGCCTGCCCGCCGCCGATGCCCGGGTACCACGCCTCCATCACAGCCGCGGCGGAGTCCACCCACGGCATGGACACCGGGTTGCCGGTCACCAGCACCACCACGCTGCGTGGGTTCGCCTTGGTCACCGCCGCCACCAGGTCGTCCTGGTGGTGCGGCAGCGCCAGGGTCGGTGAGTCGGCGCCCTCGCTCATGTACTGGTCCGCAAAGACGATCGCGACATCATGCGCCTTGGCAAATGCCGCCGCCGCCGCCGGGTCCGAGCCGTCGTTGAACTCGACCTTCGCTCCCGGCGCATGCTCGCGGATATACTTCATCGGCGAAGAAGGGAAGTAAACAGCGCGACCCCACTGCGTGGGTTGTCCCGGCACCACGGCGTCGCCACCCGGCGCATCCACCTGCGCGGAGCCGCCACCCGACATCACGCCCTTGTCCGCATGCGCCCCGATGATGGCGATCGACTTCACCGTAGACGCCAGCGGCAGCACACCCTTCTCGTTCCGCAGCAGCACGATTGACTCTTCCGCAATATGCTGCGCGTCATCGCGGCCCTTGAACGGGTCCACCACCGTCCGCGGCATCGACGGATTGTCAAACGCGCCGGTTGCAATCAGGCTGCGCAGAATGCGATGCACCATGTCATCCAGCCGCGCCGGTGGCACCTCGCCGCTCTCAACAGCCTTCTTCAGCGGCGCGCCAAAGTACTCCTCGCCCGGCATCTGCATGTCCATACCCGCCGTCGCCGCATGCGCGGTCGAGTGCGTCGCCTCCCAGTCCGAGACGACGAAGCCCGGGTACTTCCACCCGTCCTTCAGCACGTGCGTCAGCAGCCATGGGTTCTGGCACGTCCAGTCGCCTTCAAACTTGTTGTACGAGCACATCACCGACGCCGGATGCCCAATCCGAATCCCGATCTCAAAGGCCAGCAGGTCGCTCTCGTGCGCCGCCTTGTGGTCCAGGTGGACGTCCACCACCGTGCGCCCTGTCTCCTGGTCGTTAAAGGCGTAGTGCTTGATGTCGCCCATGATTTTGTTCGACTGCAGCCCCTTGATCAGGTAGCCCACCGTCGTGCCGGCCAGCACCGGGTCCTCGCCGGGATACTCGAACAGCCGCCCATTGCGCGGATCCCGCGCCAGGTCCACGCCACCCCCGATGGACTGGTTGTAGCCCTGCGCCCGCAGCTCCCGGCCAATCACATCGCCGTAGAGAAACGCCGCGTCCGTATCCCACGAGCTCGCCGCGCCCAGCACGCTGGGCAGCAGCGTCGCGTACCGGCTCTGCAGCGCGGCCATGCGTGCGCCCACCGCGGAGTCCGCCTGCTGGATCGAAGGGATCCCCAGCCTCGGAATGCCCAGCACCTCGCCGGCGCCTCCATTGTTGTCCGCCGGCACAGGGTCGCCCTTGCGCAGCGGCCCCCAGCCAATGCCGTGCACCATCTGTATCTTCTCGTCCAGCGTCATCGCCTTCACCAGCATGTCCGCACGCTGGTCGGGGTCAAGTGATGTGTTGCTCCACGGATGGTCCGCCACCCCGGCGGTGCTCCCCTGCGCCAACGCGCCGGCCGCCCCCATCGACATCATCAGCGAACACACAGAAACCGCAGCAGCACGGGAAAGCAGGGACACGGTAGCACTCCAAAAAGTAAGAGCCGAGCCTCGGCACGGCGCCCGACGAGTGTACCGGCTTGGAGGGACCTCTGTCCGCGTGCCATGTGTGCACCGCCGACGAAAGTAACCCGGCGTTTCCGTCCGGCGCGCGCGTTACCTGCGGTCCCCGGCTGTCTGCGGTCCGCTGCGTGCCGCGTGGTCGGTAGCGTATAAGGAAGTGTTGTCCGCGCCAGAGCCCGTGCCGCCGCGCGAACAGCAACACACCTACGATCAGCCTCCGTGGTCGCCCCGCATCAAGGGGGAGCCGCGGATCAGGGAGCTTCCTCGATGGCCATCTCCGTTCAGTCCAGCAACCCGGCGCTTCAAAACAACGTTGAGACGACCAACGTCCGGGCCATGTCCATCGCCACAGCTCTCTTCTTCATGTGGGGCTTTCTCACCTGCCTGAACGACATCCTGATCCCGCACCTCAAGTTGATCTTTAAGCTCAGCTACGCCCAGGCCATGATGGTGCAGTTCGCCTTCTTCTCCTCGTATTTCGTCTTCGCCCTGCCCGCCGGCAAGGTGGTGGAGTGGATCGGCTACAAGCGCACCATGGTCGCCGGCCTGCTGGTAATGGCCGTCGGCGCCATCCTGTTTGTGCCCGCCGCCCGCAGTGCCTCATTTGGCCTCTTTCTCTTCGCACTTGTGGTGCTCGCCGCCGGCATCACCTCGCTGCAGGTAGCCGCCAACCCATACGTCGCCAACCTCGGGCCGGCCCGCACTGCCTCCTCTCGCCTCAACCTCGCCCAGGCCTTCAACTCGCTCGGCACCACCATCGCGCCGAAGATCGGCGCCTTCTTCATCCTCGGTGCAGTGGCCCTCTCGCCCGCCGCCATCCGCAGCCTGTCGCCCGACGCCCTCCAGAGCTACCGCGCGCAGCAGGCCTCCTCGGTCTCCATGCCGTATACCGTCATCGCCGTCGCGCTCGTCGCGCTGGCCGTGGCCCTGGCCATCGTCAAACTGCCGGCCATGAGCTTCACCCAAGACATCCGTCCCGGTGAGCTCAACACCGCCACCAACGACAGCATCTGGCGCCATCCGCAGCTGCTGCTCGGCGCGCTTGGCATCTTCCTCTACGTCGGCGCGGAAGTCTCCATCGGCTCCTTTCTGGTCAACTACTTCGCCCTGCCTGAGATCGGCAACATGACCGAAAAAATGGCCGCCGGCTTTGTCACCTACTACTGGGGTGGCGCCATGGTCGGCCGCTTCATCGGCTCCGCCCTCCTGCAGCGCATCCGTACCGGTCTCCTGCTTGGCCTGGTCTCGGTCGTCGCCGCCGTCCTCGTGGCCGTCTCCATGCTCACCTTCGGTCACGTCGCCATGTGGACCATCATCCTGGTGGGCCTGTTCAACTCCATCATGTTCCCGTCCATCTTCGCCCTCGGCATCGAAGGTCTCGGCCCACTCACCAGCTCCGGCTCCTCGCTCATCGTGGCGGCCATCGTCGGCGGCGCCATCCTTCCCGTCCTCCAGGGCAAGATCGCCGACTCCATCGGCGTCCACCACGCCTTCTTCATCCCCGTCCTCTGCTATCTCTACATCGCCGTCTTCGGCTTTTCCCGGCGCTCCAGCCCCACGCCGGCCACCATCGCCTAGTCGAAACTCCGGGCAGGCCAGCGCTTTCCCGGCACAACTCGTACATTGACAGTGCTTCTTCAAGGGGAGCAGTATCGATGTGGGTTAGCTCGGCATTAGCTCGAGCTAACCCTTTTCGTTTGGGAGGTACCAACGTATGCGTTCTACACACAAGGCCAGGCTCGGCCGAAAGCTTATCCGCCAGGGCTTGCAGGCCGGAACCACCGCCGCCGCCTTTGCTCTCTTCGCCGCACCCCTGCACGCCCAGTTCCGCGCGTCCATCCAGGGCACCGTCACCGACCCCGACGGCGGCGTCATCCCCAACGCCACGCTGACGCTCAAAGACAACCAGACCAACAACACCCTCACCGCCACCTCCAACCAGAGCGGCACCTTCAACTTCAACGCCCTGCCACCCGACGACTTCACCCTCACCGCCGTCGCCAAGGGCTTCCAAACCCAGACCGTCGAAAACCTGCACGTCAATCCCGACCAGGCCAACGCCGTCAACGTGAAGCTGCCCGTCGGCGAAGCCACCACCACCGTCAACGTCAACGCCAACACCATCGCCACCCTCGACACCGAAACCGCCAGCATCAACGGCAACATCTCCGAGTCACAGATCCAGCATCTCCCTTCCGCCGGCCGCGATGTATTTTCTCTCGTACAACTCGCCCCTGGGGTCTTCGGCGATGGCGCCCGCGGCGCCGCCGGCTCGGCTCGCAATCTACCCGGTACGGTAGGTCCTGGCGGCAGCGGCACCGGCATTTTTCAGACAGAGAATGCGCCGCAGTCCAACTCCAACGGCTCACGGAACGACGCCAATGGCATCTCTATCGACGGAATCTCGACCGTCTCCGCCGTCTGGGGAGGTGCCTCGGTCATCACTCCCACAGAAGACTCTATCGGCAACGTGAAGGTGATCGCGAATGGCTATGACGCCGAGAACGGTCGCTTCTCCGGCGCACAAGTCCAGCTCACTTCGAAGACGGGAACCAATGACTTCCACGGGTCAGCTTTCTTCCGAGCCTATCGCCCCGGTCTCAATGCATACCAGCGCTACAACGGGTCTGGGACGTTCGACTATCTCAACCCTGACGGTACGGTTAGAAGTGCAACGGATCGTGGTCTCCTCCGCGACAATCAGCGGGCGAACCAGATTGGCGGCTCCATTGGCGGACCTATCTGGAGAGATAAGGTCTTTGCATTCTTCGCATACGAGACGCAGCGCGACAACTCTCCGGCAACCACCACGGGATGGTACGAGACTTCCGCCCTGCGCGCTCTAGCTCCCAACGGTTCTGTTGCAGCAACATACCTTGGCTACCCCGGCGTCGCACCTGCGTCCACAGCGGTGGTCGGTGCCAACTGCGCCGGCGCAGGCCTAAACGAGGACCCCACGAAGGGACCTGTTGCATGTCACACGGTCGCTGGCGGCCTTGACATTGGCTCTCCGCTTGCCACCCCGCGTGGCACCCAGGACGCCTCCTACCAAAGCGCTCAGAACCCAGGGGTAGGCAACGGATTTGACGGCGTTCCGGATATCGCGCTGTACAGCCTTTCGAATCCCACAACCCAGACGGCTTCTCAATACAACGGTCGGCTCGACGCCAACGTGGGCAGCAAGGACCACGTCGCTTTCGCGATCTACTGGGTTCCACTTAGCCGCACCAACTACAACGGCCCGGTCCGCTCCCAAAACCTCTGGCATCACGAACAGATCAACGATGCATACTCTGGCATCTGGAACCACACCTTCTCGCCAAGCCTCCTGAACGAGGCTCGCGTCAACGATGCCGGCTATCGATGGAACGAGCTCCTGACCAATCCCCAGGCACCCTTCGGCCTTCCCTCGTCACAGGTCGACGGCTTCGGCAGCTTGACCGGAAGCAATCAACTGCAGGGGTACGGAGCCCCTGGCCCTTCTAACCTGAATCAGCACTCCTACACCTTCAAGGACGTCGCTACAAAGATCGTCGGCAATCATTCGATCAAGTTCGGCGGCGAGTTGGATCGCATCTACTACCTGAACAACAATCTCGGGGGCGCCCGCCCAAGCTATGCGTTCTACAACATCTGGAACTTCCTCAACGACGCTCCGCATGGCGAGGCTGGCACCTTTGATCCAGTGACCGGTACCCCGACCACCAATCGTCAGGACACGCGTCAGAATCTTTGGGGCGGCTTCGTCCAAGATGCCTGGAAGGCGCGTCCTAATCTCACCCTTAATTTCGGCGTGCGCTACTCCTACTTCAGTGGCTTCTACTCCAAGCAGAACAACCTTGGTGTCGTTCAGTTTGGCACCGGGGCCTCGACATACACCGATATCAATATCCGTCGGGGCGGAGGCCTCACGAATCCGCAGAAGGGCAACTTCGGCCCGCAGTTCGGCTTTAGCTACGCGCCGGAGCGCTTGAAAAACCGCATGGTGCTGCGTGGTGGTTATGGTCTGAACTACAACCAAACTGAGATCGCCATTCTGGGCAATGGCGCCAGCAACGCCCCGTATACCTTTAATGCGAACTTTTTCAACTCCACCCCAACTACCGCCGATCCGCACATCGTCTACGGGACCGCGCCGACGGTGAACACACTTTTCGGCTACTCGGCGAATCCGAACGCCATTACAACGTTCAACTCAGCGAATTTGCCAACGACGCCGGGTTCATCTGCCGTAGCCTTTCAGGCAAACCAGCCCACGGCTTACACGCAAAATTTCTCTCTCGATACCCAGGTCGACCTGGGCCATCAGCTCGTGGCTACTGTCGGCTATCAAGGAACGGTGAGCCGTCACCTCACCCTGAATCAGCAAAGCTACGTCACAGCCTTCGCCAACAACCAGGCTCAAAACCCGCTCTTGCAGAACGTTCAGTTGTTCTCCAACACCGGCACAGCAAACAGCAACGCCTTGCTTCTCGGCCTCAAGCATCAGCTGTCTCACAGCTTCCAGTTTGACGCCGAGTTCCAGTACGCCCGCAGTATGGATACCGGTTCGTTCCCGTACTACACCGACCCTTACCCGTACCGTCCTGACCTCGCGTACGGCCGCTCTGATTTCAACATTGGTAAAGCGTTCAAGCTCTACGGGCTCTGGCAGCCGATGTATTGGCATGGCAATCGCGTGATCGGTCAGGTGCTTAACGGTTGGTCCGTCTCCGGTATCTACAACATTCACTCAGGCTTCCCCTTCAGCGGCCTTTACAACGTCTCCGGGGGCAACCTCTACTATGCTGCCAGTGGCTACAGCCAGCTCCGCCCCACCGCCTACAACAAGGCCGGTGGCTCTAGCCATAGCAATGAGGCGTTCGAGGCTGGTCGGCCCAACACGAACTTTCCGGGTGCTGGTAGCAATCAAACGTACTTCGCCCTTCCAGCCACAGGCATTCCAGGCACACCTGACGCGACAACCTACAACCTGCCTCAGCTGCCGGGCGTTTCTCGTAACTCCTTCACGGGTCCGGGCTACCAAGATCTGGATGCCACGCTGACCAAGGCCTTTGGTCTTCATCCTGGTCGAGTCGTCGGGGAACACGCCAGCATCGAGTTCCGTGCTGATACTTTCAACCTCTTTAACAACACCAACCTCGACAACAGCAGCGTCGACACAAGCGTTCAGAGCACCACATTTAGTCAGGCTTCCCGAGGACTGGCGGCCCGCACCATCAACCTCCAGGCGCGCTTCTCCTTCTAGAGCCGCCGCCCTCTGCCGTATAACCATGGAGGTGCGTCCCACCCGGGCGCACCTCCATCTCTTTGCCTGAGCCCCGCCATGCCCGCGCGCTCGGCCTGTGAGGATCGCCGTATGCCCCTTCGCTCCCTCCGCCACTCTCTCCTCCTCGCCGCTGCCACCCTCTCCCCACTCCCCAGCTTCGCGCAGACGCCCGAGCAGATCACCGTCGACGCCGCCGCGCCCACCACACCCTTTCCCCACGTCTGGGAGCAGACCTTCGGCTCCGGCCGCGCCGTCCTCGCCCTCCGGCAGGACTACCGCGACGACCTCCGCGCCGTCCACCAGGCCACCGGTTTCTCCGCCGTCCGCTTTCACGGCATCTTCAACGACGAGGTCGGCGTCTACGACCCCGACGCCTTCACCAAGAACCCCGGCCTCGCCGCCGAAAAGCTCCAGGGCGTCTCCAAGTACAACTTCAGCTACGTCGACCAGATCTACGACGGCCTGCTCGACATCGGCGTCAAGCCCTTTGTCGAGATCTCCTTCATGCCGAAGAAGCTCTCCTCGCAGCCGGACGCCGTCCACCCCTTCTGGTACCACCCCAACGTCGCCCCGCCCAAGGACTACGCCGAGTGGGACGCGATGATCACCGCCTTCGCGCAGCACATCATCGCGCGCTACGGCCTCGAAGAAGTCAGCACTTGGAAGTTTGAAGTCTGGAATGAGCCCAACCTCGACTTCTGGGGCGGCCGTCCCAACCAGTCCACCTACTTCGAGCTCTACGACCACACCGCCCGCGCCCTCAAGGCCGTCAGCCCCCGGCTCACCGTCGGCGGCCCTGCCACCGCGCAGGCCGGCTGGGTCGACGCCTTTCTCAAGCATTGCCACGATGGCAACATCCCCGTCGACTTCGCCTCCACCCACGTCTACGGCAACGACGACGGCAAAAGCATCTTTGGCATCACCACACCGATCGCCCGCAACAAGATGGTTCCCATGGCCGTGAAGAAAGTGCACGACGAGATCGCTGCCTCGGCCTACCCGAAGATCCCGCTCTTCTTCTCGGAGTACAACGCCTCCTACGCCAACGAGCCAAATGTAACCGACACGGTCTACATGGGACCCTGGCTCGCCGACACCATTCGCCAGGTCGACGGCGAGGTGCAGCAGATGGCCTACTGGGACTTCTCTGACGTCTTTGAAGAACAGGGTGTCACCCATACCCCCTTCTACGGCGGCTTCGGCGTCATCGCCGAGCGGCAGATTCACAAGCCGGCCTTCAACGCATTTGCCATGCTCCACCAGCTCGGCACGGAGCGTATCGCCGTCGCGTCGGACTCCGCCCTCGCCACGCGCTCGCCCTCGGGCTCCCTTGTGCTCGCGCTCTGGAACTACGCCGACCCCTACGGTGAAGGCGCCACCTACACGCCTCCACCCGCCACCCTGCCGCCCAGCAAAACCATAAGCCTTCACCTCGCGCACGTGCCAGCAGATGCCGCCATCACCGTCGAGCGGCTCGACGCCGAGCACGGCAACGTTCTCAAGGCGTACGACAGGATGGGTCGCCCCGCCACCCCCTCGCGCCAGCAGATCACGGAGCTCCGCGCCGCCGGGCAGGCCGCCCCGCCAGAAACCATGCACCTCCACGGCGGCTCGGTCGAGCTCACCATCCCCGCCCAGGGCCTCGTACTGCTAAAGGTGCAAAGCACCTCCGGCGCGCATCCGAGATAATGATTCTCTAAGGTTCGTCAGGGGCGTCTTGTCGACGCACCGGCGTGCCCAATGTGTGCGCGGAGGAGATCAGGCCCGGTGACCGATGTGAGCCGCCGCAAGGCAGCCAAGCTATTGAGCGGCGCTCTCCTAGCCGGTCTCCCTCCCGTGCGCGACGCCCAGGCTCTGGGCGCGCCGCGCGGGCAGGGCACCGCGCCTCCCCCACCCGCCACCGGCAACTCCCGCGCGCGGACTCATAGCGCCCCCGCGGCGCAGCCCCCGCAGGCCACGCCCTCCACCCCTGGAGACACCACGGCCCCCGACGACAACACACCCGCCGATGGCCTCGCCCAGGACGACGAGAACTTCCTCATCGAGCTCCAGCAGCGCGGCATCCTCTACTTCGTCGAGCAGGCCGACCCCCACACCGGCCAGGTGCTCGACCGCGCCTCCAACCGCGGCACCGGCGCGCGCGACACCCGCACCACCGCCTCCATCGCCGCCACCGGCTTCGGCCTCACCGCGCTCTGCATTGCGCACCGCGAAGGCCTCTATCCCTCCGATCAGATCCAGCAGCGCGTCCGCGCCACGCTGGACTTCCACCTCAACCACATGCAGCATGAGCACGGCTTCTTCTACCACTTCAACCACGTCACCACCGGCCGCCCGCTCTCCTGGTCCGAGGTCTCCTCGATCGACACCGCCATCCTTCTCTGCGGTGTGCTCACCTGCCGCGCCTACTTCAGCGACGCCCGCATCAAGGATCTCGCCACCCGCATCTACGAGCGCGTCGAGTGGCCCTGGATGCTCAATGGCGGCACCACCTTCTCCATGGGCTGGCTCCCCGCCTCCGGCTTCATCTCCACCCGCTGGGACCACTACTGCGAGCTCATGATGCTCTACCTGCTCGCCATCGGCTCCACCACCCACCCCGTGCCGCCCGCCACCTGGGACGCCTGGACCCGGCCCGCCATCAAGTTCCAGCGCTTTGAGTACATCGCCGGCCATGACCCCCTCTTCGTCCACCAGTACTCCCACGCCTGGTTCGACTTCGCCCGCCAGCGCGATAACTACGCCAACTACTTCCAGAACTCCGTGGTCGCCACCAACGCCCACCGCGCCTTTCTTAAGACCCTCAAGCGCGGCTACACCGACGACTATTGGGGTATCACCGCCTCCGACTGGCAGCACGGCTATACCGCCTGGGGCGGGCCGCCGCTCATGGGCCCGGTCGATGGCTCCGTCGTCCCCTGCGCTGCCGCCGGCTCCCTCCCGTTCACCCCAACGGAGTGCCTCCAAACCCTGCGGTCGCAGTTCACCCTCTTCGGCAACAACGCCTGGGGCCGCTACGGCTTCTGCGACGCCTACCACCCCGACCAGCTCTGGTACGACCCCGACTGCCTCGGCATCGACGTCGGCATCGGCGTTCTGATGGCCGAAAACCTTCGCACTGGCTTTGTCTGGGAGACCTTTATGCGCAACCCCGAGCCCGCCGCCGCCATGGCCGCCTGCGGCTTCCGTGAAGACGACGCCCCGGCCTCAGACTCCACCCGAACCCCGCGCCGGCGCACCCCGCGCCGGAATACCTCCACCCCGCGCTAACCACATCCAGCCCGCCGCAACCCCGGCTAGAACAGCGGTCGCCCGCCCGCCAGCCCCGTGTGCTGCGAGGCGAACGCCACCACATCCTGCACCAGCTTGCGCTCCCCGTCAGACCGGAACCGGAACGCCAGCCCCATCTCCTGCCCCACGCACCGCACCACCCGGACTCGCAGCAGCAGCTGCTGCACCCCTGCATCCGCCCAAAGATCGCCCTCCGTCCACAACTCCAGCGGCCGGCGAAAGTGCGCCAGCATCCCCGTGTCGCTCACGTTTAGGCAGTTGCCCTTGATCTTCCCCTCATCCCCACGAAACTCCACAGGAAAGCTAAGGTCCAGGCGTTCAGCACGGGGCAGGTAAGCCATAACTCACGGACCACACTCCTGTGGACGGCACTCCGCTACAGTACACCGCTCAACCACCCCCGGCTCACCCAACCCAATCGCCATGTTCACTTGGGTTCTGGGGTCGCCTCCGCTCCGGCAATCCAGTACTCCGTCCGGTACCGCACCACGTAGCCCGGCTTCTCCGGCAACTCCACCCGCAGCGCGTGTAGCCCCTCCGTCGGCGCCGTCGGTCGAAAGCTCAGCACATACCGGTTCGGCACCTGCTTGGTCAGGCCAATCAAGCCCCGCTGCACCCCCTTCGCATCCTTGAAGCGCACAAAGGCCCCTCCCGTCAGCGTTGCCATGTTCTCCGCCGCGTTCGTCCGCAAACCGTCCCGCGCTGCCAGAAACGCCATCGTCCCCAGCCGCACCGGCGGCAGCAGCTGGCTGATGCAGTCCAGCACCTGCTTCGAGTAGTGCCCGTCGTACTCCGCATCCGCCCCGTCCTTGCTGAAGCAGCCCTTGGCCGGTCCCGGTGCCTCTTGGTGCAGCTTGCTCGCCTCGTGCACCACCGCCGCCCGCGTGCTGGAAAACGCCAGCGAGTACACCACAATATTGGCGTCGCTGATCATCCGCAGCGCCTCATCGATCGTCGTCTGGCTTCCCCCGTCCACCGTCTCCGTCAGCAGCAGCAGCGCCCGCCGGTAGCGCGGTGGCTGCCGCTGCAACGCCCGCACAGCCAGTTCCACCCCGTCCAGCAGCGCCGCTCCGTTGTCGCCCGGCTCCAGGTTGTTCAGCGTCGCCGCCACCCGGTCCACCTCCGTCGTCCAGGGCAGCAGCACGGTCGGCGAGCTGTCCACCCCGATCACCCCCACCCGATGCTCCACACCCCCCACAAACCCGTCCAGCACCGCCTGCAGCCCCGCATAGTCCTTCAGGTGCCCGGCTCCGGCGCCCCCCGTCTCCACCACCACCGCCAGCGCCAGCGGCTCGGAGTCCGTATCCTCCTCCAGCCGCGCCACCTGCGGCACCCCGTCATCTGTCACCGCAAAGTCCGGCGCCCGCAGCGCAAACACGATCTCGCCCTTGGTCGTCGTCACCAGCACCGGCACCTGCACCAGCCGCGACTCCACCTGCAGCGTCGTATTGGCCCCGGCGACCCCTTCCGGCTCCGCGGCCGGCGTCCCCTGCGCCCATCCACAGTTGGCCACCGCGCCGGCCAGCACCATCGCCACCCATCCCACTCGCCTCATCGTCGCCCGCCCCTTCGCCTGCTTCGGGTCCGATGGTATCCCTCGCCGCCCTATACTTGGAACCAGAGCCTCTGCCACGCTCGGGCAGTCCGCAGCCCGCAGAGCCCAAAGGAGATCCGCAGCATGAGCACGGTATCAGGACGCGTTGCGCTGGTAACAGGCGCCTCGCAGGGAATCGGTCGGGCCTGCGCCCTGGAGCTCGCCCGTGGCGGCGCCACACTCGCCGTCGCCGCGCGCAACCTCGACAAGCTCAACGACCTCGTCGCCGAGATCCGCGCCGCCGGTGGCACCGCCGAGGCCTTTGCCCTCGACCAAAGCGACGAGGCGTCCATCAAGGCCTGTGCCAAAGCCGTCCTCGAGCGCCTCGGCACCGTCGAAATCCTCGTCAACAACGCCGGCATCACCCGCGACGGCCTCGCCATGCGCATGAAGCGCGCTGACTGGGACGACACCCTGTCCACCAATCTCACCGGCGTCTTTCTCCTTACCCAGGCGCTCCTCCCCGCCATGCTCAAGGCCCGCTGGGGTCGCATCCTCAACATGACCTCCGTCGTCGGCGAAACCGGCCAGGCTGGCCAGGCCAACTACGCCGCCTCCAAGGCCGGCCTCATCGGCCTTACCAAGAGCCTCGCCCGCGAGCTCGCCAGCCGCACCATCACGGTCAACGCCATCGCCCCCGGCTATATCGAAACCGCCATGACCGCCGTGCTCACCGACGCGCAGCGCGCCGCCATGCTGGGCTTCGTGCCCCTTGGCCGCCCCGGCACCGAGGCCGATGTCGCCCACGCCGTTCGCTTTCTCGCCTCCGAAGAGGCCTCCTACATCACCGGCCACACGCTGGATATCAATGGCGGTCTCTACATGGGCTAGCTCCACCGCCTACCCTGGCGAGCCCTTCCGCCGACCCCTGTGGAAAGCCCGTATGTACCTGATGCGCCAACGAATCAGGGGAGGTTCGAAACCGCACATCCCCCGACTTAGGCATTGACCGGCCGTGGGGAGGAACGTAAGTTACCCCTCATGGCAGACGTCCAGCGATTCAGCCCGTCCAACTCTTTTCCGGTCCCGGAAGTGTCCAGCATGAACATCGGCACCACCATCCGGGGCTACCGCCTCCAGCGCGGCATGTCCCAGGGTGACATCGAAAAGAAGACCGGCCTGCTCCGCTGCTATCTGTCCCGCGTTGAAAACGGTCACACCGTGCCCTCGCTCGAAACCCTGCAAAAGATCGCCAAGGCTCTGGACCTCAAGCTCTCCGAGTTCTTTGCCGAAGAAGTGGTCGGCCGCGAGATGGGTGGCCTCAACCTCGGGGAAGAAGAGATCCGCTTTCTCACCCAGGTCCAGCGCTACTCCGCCCACCTCGGCGACGGTGACCGCCGCCTCCTCCTCGCCATGGTCCGCAAGTTCGCCCAAACCTCCCTCGTCTAGCTCCGGCAAACCGCCGCAAAACAGGGAAGTGGCAGCCACCCGGCTGCCACTTGTCGTTTCCTTAGCTCCTGAACCGGATCACCCCAGCATCATCACCCGCGCCCGGATCAGGCCCGCGCCGCGGACGACAGGGACGAAGCCCCTGCCGCCACCCGCTCCTGCCGTGGTCGCCGCTCCGGCGGGTACAGCTTTCGGAACCGCGACCGCCACACCAGCGCCACCGAAACAGCCGTCAGGATCGACGGCACTGCCCGCCCAATCCACAGACCATGGAGCCCCAGCGGCGTCCGCACGGTCAGGTACCACGTCAGCGGCACCCCGATCAGCCACGACCAGAACACCCCGGCCATCATCGGCGTCGTCGTGTCGCCCAGACCGCGCAGCGACCCCGCCAGGCAGCTCTCCCACCCATCAAAGATCTGGTACGAGGCCGCGATTGCAAACACCCCGACCGCCTCGGCCACTACCGTCGGATCCACCGTATAAATGTGGGCCAGCTGCCGCGGCATGACCAGAAACAACGCCGCTGCCACACCCGTAAAGCCGATCGAAATCCACGACGCCACCCGCGTCGACCGCGCCACCCCCTGCCGGTACTCCGCCCCTACCGACTGCCCCACCCGAATCGCCACCGCGGACTGCATCCCCAGCGGCACCATGTACACAAATGCCGCCACATCGAGCACCACCTGGTTTACCGCCAGCGCCACCGCCCCCAGCCTCCCGCAGATCAGCGTCTGTACGGTCGACACCCCCAGGTCCGCCGCCGTCTGGATTGCCGGCGCCCAGCCCAGCGCCAGCAACGCTCGCAGCGGCTCTGCGGATGGCTGCAGATCGCTCCATCGCAGCCGCAGCTTGTCTCGCCGCAGGTGCACCAGGAACGCCACCCCCAGCACCGCAAGCATGTAGAGTCGCACCACCCCGGTCGCCCAGCCAGAGCCCGCAATCCCCAGCGCCCGCGACCCCATGTGCCCGAAGCACAGCGCCCAGTCCGCCACAAAGTTCACCCCAACCGCCGTCAGCAGCGAGACCATGATCGCCGTCGTCCGGTTCACCGACTGCAGGTACCGCCGCAGCGCCATATAGAGCAGCAGCGGCGTGGTCGACCACACCAGCGCCCGCAGGTACACCACCGTGGTCGCCGCCAGCCCGGGCTCAATCCCATCCCACCGCAGCAGCGGCCCCGTCACCAGGACCAGCCCATGCGTCATCGGGATCCACAGCACCACCAGCCACAGCGACTGCAGCAACGCACGGAGCGCCCCCTGCCCGTCATCGCGCCCAAAGGCCTGCGCCACCAGCGTGTCCAGCCCATACAGCAGCCCAACGCCGAAGAAGACGATCGCATAGTAGATCGTGTTGCCCAGCGACGAGGCTGCAATCGCCTCCGCCCCACGCGGCAGCCGGCCCACCATGTAAGCGTCCACCAGGTAGGTCGACATCCATCCCAGCTCCGCCAGCGCCAGCGGCGCCCCGAGCCGCAAGGTCTGCCGCACCTCGGGCAGCGTGCTCGTGGTCAAAACTACCGGAGACTCGGATCGGCTCGAAGCCGCAGTATCAGGGAGCAACAGGCCATCCTGGATGCACGGCAGCCCCTCGTCAGACCAGCCAGCCGGCGTCGCGTTCAGGTTGGTTCAGATGCGAACCCCCGCCCCCGCTCGGGTCGCCCTCGCCTGCAATCGCCCGCTCCCATCGAACTTCGCCGCAGCTATTTTGGTGTCTCCAAGCCAGCTCCACCTGCGGCCCCACGCGCCGCTAACAGCAGCCGCACCCCGTCCACCATCTCCCGCACCGTCCGCACCCCGCGTGCCTCTTCATCGTTGATCGAGATGTCGAAGGCCGTCTCCAGGTCAAACAGGATGTTCAGCCGATCCAGCGAGTCAATTCCCAGCTCCTCAAGCGTCGAGTCCGCCGTCACCTGCCCCGGCTCCAGCTTCTTGGTCGACCGCACCACCTCGATCACCCGCTGCTCCACGCCGTCAGGCAGTGGGTCAGCGATCGAGTTGGAAGGAGGTGTCGTCATCAGCGGCTCTCCGCGAAGGCGGTGAACGGCAATTCTACCCCGCCGGCCCCACGCCGCCCGGCCCTAGCGCAGGCTGGAGATCAGGTGCGCAAACAGCAGCAAACCCAGCGTCGCCACCGCAAAGGTGATCTTCTGTCGCTGCAGATACAGCTGCCGCCCGCTCGTCATCCGCGGCAGCAGCGCCGGCCCTAGCGCCAGCCCCGACAAAAACCCGCCAATGTGCGCCATGTTGTCGATATGGATCACGTTGGTGAACGCCGTCCCCAGCCCGATCACCAGGTTCAGCCCCGCAAACTGCATCACCGACCGCCGCAGCCGGTCCAGCTCCACCCCGGGTATCGGCAGCCGCCGGTTCGACAACAGCACAATCAAAATGCCCGCAATCCCAAACACCGCACCCGACGCCCCTGCCCCCACCGACAGGTTCCGCGTCAACACGTTCACCAGCAGCGACAGCAGATTGCCCGCAATCCCTGTCACGATGTAGGTCGCCACCAGCCCCCACCGCCCCAGCAGCGGCTCTCCCAGCAGCCCCAGGTTGTACAAACACCACATATTGGTCGCCAGGTGGATGATGCCCACATGCACAAACGTCGCCGTCAACACCCGGTACCACTGCCCGGCAAGCGTAAAGTCCGTCGCATTCGCGCCAAAGCGCACCAGCTCATCCGAAGTCGGCGAGGTCGCACTCACCCCGTGCAGCACCATCCATAGGTACACGCCAACATTGATCCCCAGCAGCGTCCACGTCGCTACACTCGGCGTCGGCCGCCCCCGTTGCACCGGTGCATGCGCGAAGACTGTCTCCTGCGCCTCCGCCCGTTCCACCCCGAAGTTCGGCAGCGGCGATACCTCGCCGCGCGTCCCGTCTTCAGGAGGCAGCACCTCACCACGAGGGTCATAGGGCGGGGAAGCGTGCATGGCGTGGGGAGGCTCGCTCGCCTAGGCCGCGCGCTTCGGCAGGCGGTCGCGAATCTCGGCCGGCAGCCGCCGCTCCACGTAGCTGCCCACCAGCGTCGGCAAGGGGGTCGCAATCGCCACCAGCAGCCACAGCAGGATCGAGATCACCACGCCCGCCAGCGCCACCGCTTCCAGCGAGATCGCAATCGCCGTGTGGTGCAGCTCCACATGGAAGTTCCCCAGGTGGTACAGCTCCTCGAACCGGTGAATCACAATCGCCGCCAGCAAAAACGCCACAAACGACAGCGTCGAAATCCCAATCAGCAGCCCATCGATCACCCGTGCCACCGTCTGCCGGCGATGGCAGGAGCGGCACTCTTCCAGATGCTGGTCATAGTCCCCGCGCATCCCCGGCGACAGCCCCGAGATGTCAAAACGCCATCCCGCCAGGATGTTTCCCACAACGGGGTCAGTGCACTGCGATCGAGGACGAAGCTGCGGTGGTCTCATTGTTCCGTGAGTCGGCATTGGCACCCCCATTCTAATGGTTCAGACGCCCGGGAGGTACCCCAGGGTTCACCGGAATGTAACTCCGTCTCAATCGCCAAAAAGACCTGTAACTCTCAACTTGCCCTTACTTAAAGGCAAATCGGCTCCATTGGCTCGTCTTGCCGGGCCAGCAAAACCCGGTTCCCCAGCAGCCGCATCCGGTCTCCAATCGCCCCTTCCGCCGCCATCCTCGCCAGCTCCGGCACGTTGTTCGACTCCGACAGGTGCGCCAAAACGACAGTGTGCGCCCCCCCGTCGTAGTCCCGCTCCAGAAACTCCGCGCACGCCACATTCGACAGGTGCCCCACCCGCGACAGCACCCGCTGCTTCACCGACCACGGGTACGGCCCATCCTTCAACATCTCGAGGTCATGGTTGCTTTCAAGCAGCAGCAGGTCCAGATCCTTGAGCGCCGCCTTCACATTCGGTGGCATATAGCCCAGGTCCGTCGCCAGCCCAAACCGCAGCCCTTCGGCCGAAAACACAAACCCGCACGGGTCCGCCGCATCGTGCGGAATCGTAAACGGCGCCACGTCAATATCCCCAATCGCAAACCGCGTTCCGGACTGGAAGTACTCCACCGCCGGCAAAAACGTCGGATCCACCTCCCGCCGCGTCTTTCCCGCCGTCACCGGCTCACATGGCTCGGCCACCGCCACCGCCGCCTCCGTCACCGGCCGCTCCAGCCCCGCCGCCTCGGCCGACACCGCCGCAATCGCCTCCAGCCGCGCCGCCTCGTCGTCCCCGCTCGCAGATCCAGGGGCCGCCACGCTGTAGACCGGCACATGCGCCCGCGCCGCCTCCTCCGCCTCCTGCTTCTGCCGCTTCTCAGCCGCCAGCCGGTCCAGCCACTCCGCGTAGCTCATCGTCGTCCGCGGCGTCAGCGCCCGCACCCACGCCCGGTGCGTCGGCTCCGTGAAAAACACTGGAATCTTCAGCCGCCGCGCCAGCACACCCAGCCCTGCCACATGGTCCTGGTGCTCATGCGTCACCAGAATGGCCGAAAGCTGCTCCGCCTCTTCCCCCACATCGCGCATCCGCCGCAGCAGCTCCCGGCAGCTCAGCCCCGCATCCACCAGGATGCGTGTCCGCTCGGTCGCCACAATCGCGCTATTTCCCTTGGAGCCCGAGGCCAAAACCGTCAACCGCATCCTTCCACTCTACGCCGCCGCCTCGCCCCTCGCGCCCCCCACGCAGACTCCTCCCAGGCACCCTTTTCCACCGCCCCGCTGGCAACCCCATGCACCTCTCCTGGCCGCCGCAAGCCATTCGCCGCCTGCCGCCGTCACACCGCCCGCCAGTACCGTTGCCCCTGCAGTCGCTCTTGGATTCCCGCTTCTCCTTCGCCCCCACAGGCCAGACAAAACTACCCCCTCACCCCCAACTACCCTCCACTCCACTAAGCTGTTCCCACCCCACCGCCGCGCCCGTCGCGCGCGCCGACCGGAAGGAATCACCGCATGCCCGATCACCCCGGCCCCGGCCGCCCCAACGCCACCGAGCTTCCCAATCTCCACACCCTCGGTGTCCTCGCCGGCCTTACCGCCGGTGTCTGGCTGGGCGCCGCCGAAGCCCCCACCAAGCTCGTCACCGCCGGCTTCAGCCCCTTTGCCATCTCGCTCTGCATGGTCGCCGGCGTCTTCACCGCCCGCTGGACCGTCCCCACCCTCCTCAAGGGCACAGGCTTTGTCTTTGCCGATATCGGCCGCCGCCGCCATCTCATCGTTTGGGCCGTCCTCGCCGGCGCCCTCTGGGCCGTCGCCAACACCCTCACCGTCTTCGCCATCCGCGATGTCGGCCTCGCCATCGCCTTTCCCCTGTGGAACACCAACTCGCTCGTCGGCCTGCTCTGGGGCCGCCTCCTCTTTGGCGAGCTCAAGGGTGCCCCCCGCTCCACCATCCTTAAAGTCGTCGTCGGTGCCCTCTGCATCGTCGTCGCCGCCATCCTGCTTGGCTTCAGCCCCCTCCACGGCGGCCTTGGCCTCGGCCGCCGCGCCGTCCCCGGCATCCTCGCCGCCGTCGCCGCCTCGCTGCTCTGGGGCACCATGTATGTCCCCTATCGCAAGGCCTACCTCAGCGGCATGAATCCGCTCTCCTTTGTCACCGTCTTCACCGTCGGCGAACTCCTCACTATGGTCACCCTCGTCCTCACGCTCGATGGCGGCACCCACTCCGCCGTCTGGCACTGGACGCTGATCCGCCCGGTCCTCTTCTGGCTCTTTCTCGGCGGCTTTGTCTGGGTCATCGGTGACATCTTTCAGCAGTTCGCCACCAAGTACCTCGGTATCGGTCGTGGCATCCCGCTGTCGAATACCAACCAGCTGTGGGGCCTCGCCTGGGGCGCCCTGGTCTTTGGCGAGCTCCACGGCGCCGGGCCCGTCGGCCGCGAGCTCGTCATCGGCGGCTCGACCCTCATGATCCTCGGTACCCTGCTCATCAGCACCGCCCGTGCCTCCAGCGGCGAAACCCTCAGCCGCAACGACGCGCTCGAACGAGAATGCCACCGCTATGGGCTCGACCCCTTCGAAGTCCGCATGGCCCAGGGCGGTGAGATCCCCTCCGGCGAAGGCCGCTCGCTTGGCCGCCGCCGCTGGTGGGACTGGCTGCTCATCGCCTCCGCCTGCGCCGTCTTTGTTCTTCTCGCCCGCGTCGCCGTCCTGCCCACCCTCCCTATGGACTGGCGCTGGATCTCCGCCCTCGGCCTGGTTCTCCTGGCGAGCCTCCTCGGCTGCGGCTGGCGCCTGTGGCGCACCACCGGCTTCGACTAGAGCACCCCGCCCCGTTCCCATCGGCGGGGCGGCCCCATATCCGCCCGGTCACGGGGGCAATGCGGTCCAGCCTGGCGACCCTGCACCCGCCCATTGGATGAACGTTGTCCCATCGGCATCCCGCACCACCCGCGCCCGGCCTGTCCGAACTCACGCAGCCGCTGGCGCAACACCTCCATTCAGGCCCCTACACTGGTCCAGCAATCACCTCGCTCGTGCCCAGAGACCGAATGAACCAGAGGCCGTTCGGCGCCGCAACGCGCTGATCCGGACACAGTTGGTCCACCCCTAACTCAAGCCGAATGAAGATTTTGCGCAACTTTGTACGGGGGGGGAGGGAGGGGGCCAGAAAGGCAAGCAGGCCGGATCGGAGAAAGCGCAGGGAAGAACGCTGGCTCAGTCCATTGGGGCCGCCGGCAACCATCGGCCGGAGGGGACGCCCCATCAACCCTCCGCCCGCAGCGCCCAGATCACCACGTCCAGCTCCTTACCAAAGTGCAGCAGCGGCGCCTCGGGCGGCAGGGGAAAGCCAAAGTCCGCCGGCAGCCCGTTCCGCTCCCACTCCGCCTCGGCCGGCTGCAGCGGCCACTGCCGATGGTGGATCTCCCCCACCATCAACCGCCCGCTCCACCGCGATACCGTAAACAGGCAGTACCGCTCCGTCAGAAACGCCGCCAGGCTCCCCGGCGCACTCAACTCCACCGGCCCCGTCGGCCGGTATCGCAGCCGCGTCTCCGCCGGCCGTACCCGCGGCCACACCCGCCGGCTCGCATAGACCACCTCTCCGTTCCGCCCCGGCTGGTACCGCATCCGGGCAGGGAAGTAGGGCAGCGAGAAGAGTATCCGCGCCCCCAGCACCGCCAGCGCCGACCCGGCATCGAGCGAAAAGAACCAGACCCCGCGCTGGCCCGTCCGCCGCGACCGAACATACGTCCGGAGGTTCAACTCCGGAAACGCCCTCGTGGTCGGCATCCCGGCCGTCCGCTCCCCAACCGTCCGCACCCGCACCCGGTCCATATAGAATGGCACCACCCCCAGCCACCCCTCCCCACCAAACGTATCCACCTCCAACCCCGCAGGCAGCCGCTCCTGGAGCCCGGCCGCCGGCACCGGCCAGTGCGCAAACAGCAGATCGTTCCACCGCTGCCGCATCAACCATCGCCCACCCGGCAGCGCGTACGGCCGGTGCGCTGTCGCAAGCAGGGGATCGTGCTCTCTATCGAGAAGATCGCTCACTCTCCGGTAGATGCCGGCGATTGCTCACCTGCCTCGCTCCACTTCAGTCCTGTTCCACCGCCCAGCGGATTCGCGGCTTGCTATCTCGGTCCACTGGGATTCAGTTAACGTAAGCTATGCCGATGCCCGAGGCTCCGTCTGAGGCCAGGCCCGAGGCCCAGCTCGCCGCCGAGCCCCTCCAGCCCGCCAACCCATCCCTTCCGGTAGACACCGCTGCCAAGCTGGCCCCAGAAGGGAGCAGCGAGGTCGCGGACCCGCGGGTCTCCGTCCCATCGACCGATGTCTACGCCATCCACGGCGCAGACCCCGAGGTCCTGGCCTACGCCATGGCCAAGTACTCCCGCTCCGCCCTGACCCTCCGCGAGTCGCTCTCCGAGATCAGCGCGCAGCGCGCCGAGCAGTTCCTCAACACCTTCTACTTCCAGTACGGCCACCGCTCCATCGCCGACCTCGCCCACATCCCCCTCGCCATCGAGCGCCTGTCGCTCCTTGCCGCAATCGACCTCGTCGACGAGCAGCGCTGGGACGGCCAGGAGCGCTCCACCCGCTACCAGGATTTCACCCGCTCCGGCTGGTACACACCCAATCTCGGGCCCGAAACCCCCACCTTCACCGCCGCCGTGGAGCAGCTCTTCGCCGCCTACGCGCAGGTTGGTGCCGGCATGCACGAGGCCCTCCGCAACGCGGTCCCGCGCCCCGACAGCCTCAAGCCCGATGCCTACGAGCGCACCCTGAAGGCCCGCGCCTTCGACGTCGCCCGCTATCTTCTCCCTCTCGCCACCAACACGTCGCTCGGCCAGATCACCAACGCCCGCACTCTCGAGTCACAGATCTCCCGCCTGCTGTCCAGCCCCTACGCCGAGATCCGATCCCTCGGTGAGCAGCTCCGCTCTGCCGCCGCCTCACCCGCCTGGAACGCCCAGGAGACCGCCTCGGCCAGCCTCATCGCCAGCCTCCGCGCCAGCACCGATCCCAGCGCCCAGGCCGCCGCCGACCTGCTCAGCCGCCCCGTCCCCACCGCCCCCACCCTGGTCAAGTACGCCGCCCCCAACCCCTACCAGGTCGAAACCCGGGCGGCCCTCACCACCCTCGCCCAGGACCTGCTCAAAGACACGCCGATCGCTGTGGCGCCGGTCGTTGATCTGCTCGACAACACCGAACCGCTCGAGGTGGAATTCGCCACCTCCCTGCTCTACCCGGTCGCGCATCATCCGTATCGCCAGATCCGCGACCTCGTCGCCGCACTCCCAGCGGCGCGCCGAACGGAGATCATCCAGCTCGGCACCGTGAACCGCGGTCGCCATGACGAGCTGCTCCGCCCATTCCACGCTGGCCATGGCCTCCGCTTCGACATCCTGATGGACATCGGCGGCTTTCGTGACATGCATCGACACCGTCGCTGCACCCAGCTGCTGCAGCCCTGGACGGACCTTCACGGCTTTGACGAGCCAACCTGCCCTGGACAGCCCAGCCTCGCTGAAGCCGGCCTCGACAGGCTCTATGCGGACGCGATGCGGGCCGCACAGGGCAGCTACCGCACCCTTGCCTCAGTCTCCGTCGAGGAAGCGCAGGAGTCCGCCGCCTACCTGCTCCCCCTGGGCACAAGATGCCGCGCCCTGTTCACGATGGACTTTGCCGAAGCGCTCTACATCGCGGAACTCCGCTCCACACCAGCCGGCCACTTCAGCTACCGCCGTGTCGCCTGGGAGATGTACCAGGCCGTTGCTCGGCAGCACCCTGAGCTGGCCTTGCTCTTCCGCATAGAGGACGTGTGGCAGCCGGTCGATCTGCTCCGGCGATGACGCACCCCGGTTCAATTTCTCTAATCAGGGCCCGCTTATCTCTTAGCCGAGACATCTCCTTGTTGAGGCGCAAAGGCCTCCCCACGTATAGACCAGCGGTGTGCCTCGCATGCCCGCCTCGGGCTCTGCCACCTTTACGTTATTCGCCTTTTCTTTGCCGCGGCAAACTGCTAGACTCCACCATGTTGCACCCAAGGAGCTCCCCATCGTGCCCGTAGATGACCGCAATCGCGCCATTGATACCGCGCTCTCTCAGCTTGAAAAGCAGTTTGGCAAGGGTTCGATCATGCGCCTCGGGTCGAAAGAAGCCATAGTTCCGATTGCCGTCATCTCGTCAGGTTCGATCTCATTCGACGCAGCTCTCGGTGTTGGGGGCGTGCCTCGGGGACGGGTGGTTGAGATCTTCGGGCCGGAAAGCTCCGGCAAGACCACGATCACGCTGCAGATTGTGGCAGAGGCACAGCGCATGGGCGGCCTTGCTGCCTTTGTGGATGCCGAGCATGCTCTTGACCCGGCTTACGCCAAAAAGCTTGGCGTGGACGTAGACAATCTGCTTGTCTCACAGCCGGACTACGGCGAGCAGGCACTTGAGATCGTCGAGGCACTTGTGAAGTCCGGTGCGATCGACGTGTTGGTCGTCGATTCTGTCGCGGCGCTGGTTCCCAAAGCCGAACTCGACGGCGAGATGGGTGACTCCCACATGGGTCTGCAGGCCCGCTTGATGAGCCAGGCCCTTCGCAAACTAACCGGCACGGTTTCGAAGTCGCGTACCTGCCTTATCTTCATCAACCAGATCCGTGACAAGATCGGCGTGATGTTCGGCAATCCGGAGACCACAACGGGCGGCCGCGCGTTGAAGTTTTACTCGTCTGTCCGCATTGACATCCGCCGGATTGGCGCCGTGAAGGATGGCGATGTGGTCGTCGGTTCGAGGACCAAGGTCAAGATCGTCAAGAACAAGGTCGCGGCTCCGTTCCGCGACGCAGAGTTCGACATCCTGTATGGCGAGGGCATCTCGCGCGAAGGCGATGTGCTGGATCTCGCTGTCCTGCACAACATCGTCGAAAAGTCCGGTGCCTGGTACTCCTTTAGCGGCGAGCGCATCGGCCAGGGCCGAGAGAATGTGCGTAACTTCCTGAAGGAAAACAAGGAGGTCTTCAATCGCATTGATGGCGAACTTCGCCGCAAGCTGAAGATCGGTGCGGCAGCAGAGCCGGCCCCTGAACTTCCGGCAGCTCCTCCGAATGGAGCGGTCGAGGCCAAAGAGGTTGTGCGCGGCAAGCGCTAAGCCTGCCAGGCACATGTCGCCAAAACGGGTATGCTCGACTCGATGCCATCGACTCGAGCCATCTACCCTGGCACGTTTGACCCCTTGACGAACGGTCACCTCGACCTGATCGCGCGCGGTGCCAAGATCGTCGACACCCTGATTGTCGCAATCCTCCGAAACTCGGAGAAGGGTGCCGCCTTGTTTTCCGTGCCAGAACGGGCGGAGATGCTCGCCGAAGCCACGCGTGACTTCGGCAACGTGTCTGTGGTCACCTTTGACGGCCTGCTGGTGGACTGCGCGCGCGAGCACGGGTGCCGGGCTGTCCTGCGCGGCATCCGCGCGATCTCAGACTATGAGTACGAGTTTCAGATGGCGATGATGAATCGCAAGCTCGATCCCGACCTCGAGACCCTCTTCATGTTGCCGGCTGAGAAGTACACCTACGTCTCGTCGCGCCTGATCAAGGGGGTGTTTCATCTTGGCGGGGATGTGTCCTCGCTTGTGCCGCCCATGGTGATGCAGCGCCTGCGCGATCGCGTAGCACCATAACGCGGCGCGGCGTTGGCAAAGCGCGAGCAGCGCCGTAGCGGCGGCCAGAAATCTGGCACACTAGGGGCATGAGCAAGCCCGCCGTTAAAGTCTTCTCCGACCGCATTCAGCGCATCGAAGTCTCGGCCACCATGGCCATCACCGCGGAGGCGCTTCGCCTCAAGAAGGAAGGCATCGATCTCGCGGACTTTGGCGCGGGCGAGCCACACTTCGCGACCCCGGACCACATCAAGCGCGCCGCCATCGAGGCGATTGAGCAGAACTTCACCCGCTACACCAACGTTGCGGGCATCCCCGAACTGCGTAGCGCAATCATCACCCGTCATGCTGAGGACTTTGGCACGGAGTTCACTCCCGAAGAATGCGTCTTCTCGACGGGCGGCAAGCTCGCCCTGTTCAATGCCATGGAGGTGCTGGTTGACCATGGCGACGAGGTGATTCTTCCCGTGCCGTACTGGGTCTCCTTCAAGGACATCATCCAGTATGCCGGCGGCACGCCCGTGCTCGTGCAGACCTCCGAGGCGGAGAACTTCCGGCTCACCGCGTCCATGATCGAGGCGGCTATCACCCCGCGCACCAAGGCCATTGTTCTCAACACGCCATCGAATCCATCAGGTGCCGTGGTGAGTGCGGAAGACCTTGAGGCGATCGTTGCGCTGGCGCATGCCCGCGGCATCTTTCTGCTGCTGGACGAGTGCTACATCTACCTCAACTTTGAAGGCAAGCCCGTCAGCGGTGCCTCCTTCAAGGCATACCGTGAGCATGTGGTCGTGCTCGGCTCCCTGTCGAAGACCTATGCCATGACCGGCTGGCGCGCGGGCTATGCCCTTGGTCCGAAAGCCATCATCGCCGCCATCAGCAAGTTGCAATCGCAGAGCACCTCCAATGCGGCCAGCATGGTACAGCGCGCTGCGATCGCGGCCGTCTCCGGCCCGCAACAGTGTGTGGCCGACATGCGCGCAGGCTATGTCGAGCTGCGGGATCAGATCCTTCGCGAGTTCAAGGCGATCCCCGGCCTTACCTGCACGGTGCCACAGGGCGCGTTCTACGTTTACCCCAATGTGAGCGCCTTCTTCGGCAAGGGTGGTCTGCGCTGCGCGGCGGACGTGGCGGCGCGTCTGCTTTCCGAAGCGCATGTGGTTGCTGTTCCTGGTGAGGCGTTCGGCACCAGCGAGCACATTAGACTGTCCTATGCTGTCTCACCAGACGTCATCACGAAGGGCGTTACCCGCATGCGGGATTTCTTTAATTCCCTGAGCTAAGCCGGGTGCCCTCCCTTACGATGGGTTGCATGATGGACAAGACAGCAGCGCCCATGGCTCCACGATTTGCTCCGGTCATTCTTGCAGGGGGTAGCGGCACCCGCTTTTGGCCGCGGAGTCGGCGATCGCGCGCCAAGCAGGTGCTTGCGCTCGATGGCGATCGCACCATGATTCAGGAGACGCTGCGCCGGCTGGAGCCGATTGCCCGTCCGGAAGATGTCTGGGTCATCACCAACGACCTGCTCTCGTCGGAGATCGCCGAGCAGTTGCCCGGCGTAGCGGCTTCTCATCTGCTCTCCGAGCCGGCCGCCCGCAACACCGCCCCTGCCTGCGCGCTGGCTGCTTTTTTGCTTGAGCGGACCGAGCCGGAGACGGTGCTGGGCATCTTTCCGTCAGACCACGTCGTCTCCAAGGGCGCGCGCTTCGCGGAGGTGCTGCAGGCGGGCGTGGAGGTCGCGAGCAAAGGCGACTACATCGTCGTCCTCGGCGTTCCGCCAACCCGGCCTGAGACGGGCTACGGTTACATCGCCCAGGGAGAGACGGTGAGCGACCCTGCACTTGCCCCGCAGTCGATCCCGCTCCGCCGCGTGCTCCGCTTCACGGAAAAGCCGGATCGCCCGCACGCAGAAGAGTTCCTCCGCGCCGGGAACTTCGCCTGGAACTCCGGCATCTTTCTTTGGCGCGCCGATACCTTGGCGAATGCCATCCGCGCCCATTGCCCCGAGCTTGTCGAGCCTCTTGAGCAGATCGCGGCTGCATTCGGGACGCCCCAGTTCGAGGAAGTCTTCCGCGCCCAGTATCCCGCCTGCAAGAACATCTCCATCGACTACGCTGTGCTCGAGCCGCGATCCGCTCGAGGCGAGCAGAACTCTGGCATCCTTTGCCTGCCTGCCGACTTCGGCTGGAACGACCTCGGCTCCTGGGACTCGCTCTACGAGCATCGTGCCGGAACCACCGTTGACTCTAGCCCGAATGTGATCGAGAGCGAAGCCGCTGTTGTGATCGAAGCACGTGGCAACTACATTCATGCTCCGGGCAAGATGGTGACTCTGCTTGGTATCGACAATCTGGTGGTCGTCGATACCGGGGATGCTCTCCTGGTCACGACGCGCGAGCGCTCGCAGGATGTGGGGAAACTCACTCGCGCTCTGGTGGACGCGGGCCACGGACACCTCACTTAGACCAGCGCGTCTCTCTTCAAACGCGTTGATGGGCTTACCTCGTCGGCGCGAATGCCTCCCGCCTCCCCAACCCAAATACGACTGGAGCAGATCCACATGGCGACCGCAACAACCGCAGTGAAGTTTGGCACCGATGGCTGGCGCGGCATCATCGCTGATGACTTCACACATGCCAACGTCGAGGTCGCCGCCCGCGCCATCGCGCACTATGTGCTCGCCCACGAGGATGCCGCGGCTGGCGTTGCGATCGGCTATGACACCCGCTTCGGCTCCGCGCGCTTTGCGCGCGTCGTTGCCGGCGTGCTGTCCCGCGCCGGCATTCCTGTGCTCCTTGCAGACGCAGTCACGCCTACGCCGGCGCTTTCGTACGCCGTCCGACATCGTGGCCTTGCCGGCGGCGTCATGATCACGTCCTCCCACAACCCGCCGGAGTGGAATGGAGTGAAGTACAAGGGCAGCTATGGCGGCTCTGGCAAGCCCTCGATCATTGCCTCCATCGAGACTTACCTGGGCAAGCCGCTGCCGGACGCAACTGCGGCAGCCGCCGTCACCGAGACCGACCTCACCACCGAGTACATCGCCGCTATCGCGCAGTTTGTCGACCTGCCGGCCATCGCGGCCTCGGGCTACCGCTTCCTGATCGACACCATGTATGGTGCTGGCCGCGGTGTGCTCGCGGGCATCTTCGAGCGCGCCGGCATTCCATTCGTGGCCATGCGTTCGGAGATCAACCCCAGCTTCCCGGGCATCAATCCCGAACCCATTCTGCCGCATATCGCCGCAACGCAGCGTCGTGTGGTGGAAGAGGGCTGCAGCGCCGGCTTCATCACGGATGGCGATGCTGACCGCATCGGCGCGGTGGATGAGCACGGCAACGTTGTTGATGCTCACAAGATCTTCGCCATCTTGCTGGATTGGCTGCTGCGCCGTAAAGGCTGGCCCGGCGAGGTGACACGGGCGTTCAACACCACCAAGATGCTGGATCGTATCGCCGCGAAACATGGTCGTCAGCTCCATGAGCACGGTATCGGTTTCAAGTATGTCTGCGACCTGATGCTGGAACGCGACATCCTGATTGGCGGGGAAGAGTCCGGCGGTGTCGGCATCTCGCGCCATCTGCCCGAGCGGGACGGCCTGCTCAACTCGCTGCTTCTCGCGCAGGTGATGACCGATGAGAAGAAGACGCTTGGGGAACTGGTCGCCTCGCTGCAGGCCGAATTCGGCGAGCATCACTACGGCCGCATCGACATGCACATCACTGACGAGTTAAAGAACGGCGCCATTGCCCGCGCCCGCGCAGGCCTGCCCGAGATCGCCGGTCTCCGTGTGCTTCGGCAGGAGACGCTGGACGGTATCAAGTTCTATCTCGACAACCCGGCCTGTGCAGGGAAGCCAAACCCGGCGGAGACCTGGCTCCTGCTGCGCGCCTCCGGCACCGAGCCGCTTCTGCGTGTCTACTGCGAGTCCTGTTCGCCGGAGGCTGTCAGCTCCATTCTTGCCGCCGCTGAGCACTTTGTGCTCCACCCCTGAGGCGACGCGGGCGACAATACAGGCTATGGACATCACAGCGCCTATCCGGACGCGCGGCCTCCTGTTTGACATGGATGGCGTGCTGGTCAGTTCCATCGGCTCCGTCACCCGCTCCTGGCGCAAGTGGGCTCGCATGTACGACCTGCCATACCCGGACCACTTCCAGATCCCCCACGGCCAGCGCGCCATCGACATTATTCGCACGGTCCGTCCGGACATCGATGCGCTCGAAGGCCTGCGTGTCATCGAAGACATCGAGCTTGCGGACACAGCGGACCTGCAGGTTCTTCCTGGTGTACGCGACCTCCTCCGCAGCCTTCCGGCGGAGCGCTGGAGCATTGTCACCTCGGCCACGCGTCACCTAATGCTTGGCCGCCTGCAGACTGCCGGGCTGCCGATCCCGGGCAACATCGTCGCGGCCGATGACGTGATCCACGGCAAACCTGACCCTGAGCCCTATCGCCGTGGGGCGGAGCTTCTGGGTCTCGCGCCTGCCGACTGCATCGTGGTTGAAGACGCCCCTTCCGGCATCGGGGCTGGTCGCGCTGCCGGTTGCCGTGTGCTCGGCGTGCTTGGTACGCATGCTGCCGCTGAGCTTACCCACGCTACCTGGATCGTGCCCTCGCTTGTCGGGCTCACCGTGATCACCGAGCCAGAAAGCCTCGCGATCCAGCTGCCTCCTGGCTCCCACCTCGGTGCCGATGCGACTGACTCAGCCACGCACGCGGTCGCGTAGCACAGCCTCAACTGCCAGCAGGTCCTCCTCGGTGTCCACCCCCACGGTGTCGCGCTCCACTGCCTCAACAAAGACGCTGAGACCGTTTTCGAGAAAGCGCAGCTGCTCGAGCCGCTCCGTGCGCTCCAACTCTCCCACCGGCAAGGCCGCGAACCGCTCCAGCGCCGCCCGACGATACGCGTAGACCCCCATGTGCTTCCACACGGGAGCGCCGCAGCCATCACCGTCTCGATCGAACGGCACAGTTGCCCGGGAAAAATAGAGCGCTCGTCCGTCGCGCGCCGTTACCACCTTCACGGCATTGGGGTTGGCAAGGTTCTCCGCTGAACACGCGACCTTCAGCGTCGCCACATCCACCTCAGCCCGGCCGAAGGGTCGAAGCAGCGCGCGCAGGTGCTCCACCTCAAGCAGCGGCTCGTCGCCCTGCACGTTGACGTAGATGGCCGCGGGCACGCGCTGTGTCACCTCCCGCAGCCGGTCGGTCCCGCTCTGCAGCGTCGAGCTGGTCATCTCCCATCGCCAGCCCTCCTGCCGGCAGAGCGCGGCAACCTCTTCCGTGTCCACGGCGACCACGACCTCATCCAGCAGTCCCTCCTGCCGGGCCCGCTCCGCCGCGTCATGAACCCACGCCAGCAGGGGCCGCCCGGCAAGCGGTCGCAGCACCTTGTGCGGCAACCGCGTGCTCGCCAGTCGAGCCGGGATGACACCTACCACGCGCCCACGATCCTTCGTCACACTGCCTCCTCGGGCGTGCACACCGCCGCGTCCTCCGGTATGATGAGGTTCGGTCCTGCCCCGGCGCGTTGAACATTCAGCGCCCTCTTCGGCACTGACCTTCCGGCGGTGTAGCTCAGATGGTTAGAGCGACGGACTCATAACCCGTAGGTCAGTGGTTCGATTCCACTCACCGCCACCATTCAAGAACTAGAAGCAGCGCGGACTCCTCACTCTCGGCGAGTCAAGACGGCTGCCAGGTGCTCCGAAGCAGACACCACCGCCAGGGTCAGCCCTCGAAGCACTACGACGCGAACCGGCTTCTCGGCAAGTAAAGCGCTGCCCCATGGGGGCTGGCAAAACACTATCGACAGCGCCCGCGCGCCCGACCACCCTGCCGTTCCGCATCCACCACACGGCCTCACCCCCACCAAAGTCGCACCCGCGTCCTTGCAGTTCTGCGGGCGCACCCGGCGCACCCATGGCTGGGCGGGCGTATCATTCTCGCCATGCGCTCCGTCTAACAGGCAGGAGCCTGCCCCACGCAGCGCCCGCGGAGACCTCCTCACCACCATGCCCAAGCTCACCAAGATTGCTCTCCTGGCCGCCTCCGTCGCTCTGGTCATCACCGTCTTCCTTGGGGTCAACTTTTCGAGCGTCCGTGCCGCCACCGGCTCCGACGACACCCAGGACGGCGCCTATCGGCAGATCAACGTCTACAGTGAAGTGCTCCGCCACATTCAGACCGACTACGTCGTCGATCCCAACATCACCAATGTCACCAACGGCGCATTGCGCGGTCTGCTCGAGTCCCTCGACGCCAACTCGTCCTACCTGACCGCGGCGGAGTACAAGACCTACAAGGATGACCGTCCCGGTCGCGCGCAGGTCGGCATCAACGTCTCCAAGCGCCTTGGCTATGCCGCCGTCGTCTCCGTTGTGCCCGGCTCCGTCGCCGATCGCGCCAACCTTACTGACGGCGACATCATCGAGGCCATCAACGACCAGGACACCCGCAACATGAGCCTCGCCATGATCCGCCTGCTGCTGGACGGCCAGGCTGGTTCCCAGGTCACCCTCTCGATCGTCCGTCCGCCGCGCGCCAACCCCGATCGGATCGTGCTGACGCGCGCCGTCACCAGCACGCCCCCGGTCACCGACAGCCTCTACGAGAACGCCACTATCCTCTACCTCAAGCCCACTGCGCTCGATAAGGAGCACGTCGGCCAGATGGAGGCGAAGCTCAAGGGCATGTCGCGCCTCAACACCAAGAAGGTCCTCCTCGACCTTCGCGACGTCGCCTCCGGGGACATGTCCGAGGCCGTCCGCGCCGCGAATCTGTTCCTCAAGTCCGGCACCATCGCCGAGCTGGAAGGGCAGACTGTCGCCAAGCAGACCTTCACCGCCGATCCATCCAAGGCCGTCACCCCCACCGCTCCGCTCGTTGTACTCGTGAATCGCGGTACGGCCGGACCGGCAGAGCTCCTCGCTGCCGCCCTGCTTGAAGACAAGCGCGCCGAGCTGGTTGGCGAACACACCTTCGGCGAAGGCGTGCAGCAAAAGCTCTTTGAGCTGCCGGACGGCGCCGCTATCATCCTTTCCGTCGCCAAGTACGAGTCGCCCACCGGCAAGCGCCTGCAGGATGACGGCGTCACGCCCGGCACCCTGGTCGCCGCCGCCCAGCCCGACACCGACGACGCCGACGCCAGCCCCGACCAGAACGCCAATCAGGCCGCCTCCACCAACAAGATGCCTTCCGTCAAGCCCTCTGGCTCCGGCATATCGGTCGACGATCAGCTCAGCAAGGCCCTGGATCTCCTCAAAGCCAAGGCCGCCTGACCCTTCTCTGTCAGCCCTAACCCCTCCCCGTTCGCCCCGCCCGGTGCTACCGTAAGGTGGTCGTGCAGCGTCTCTTCTCCACTGCAGCAGCCCGGCCCGTCCCTAGGCCCACCCGCGCCGCCGCGCCGCCCGCCCCCTGGTGGCGCCGCCGCGTCCGGGTTAACCTGCGCCGCGGGCCGCGCCGGCCGCCGCCCTCCTTTCGCCGCAAAACCTTCTATAGCCTGCTCGCCCTGTCGGCCCTCTTTGGGTCGCTCTCCGGCCTGGCGCTGGTCTACTCCATCGATCTGCCGCAGATGGAAGACCTCACCCGCTACCGGCCCGCCACCACCACCGAGCTGCTCGACGTGAAGGGCCGTGTCTTCGGCTCGTTCGCCCTGGAGCGTCGCGTGGTCGTCCCCTACGACCAGTTCCCACCCGTCCTCCGCGCCGCTATTATCTCCATCGAGGACAAGAGCTTCGAGTCCAACTGGGGTGTCAACCTCGTCCGTGCCGTCGGCGCCGCCTGGCGCGACCTCCACTCCTCCGCCCGCTCGCAGGGTGCCAGCACCCTGACCATGCAGCTCGCCCGCAATCTATTCCTTTCGTCCGAGAAGACCTATGGCCGCAAGCTGCAGGAGATTCTGCTCTCCATGCAGATCGAGCGCCGCTTCACCAAGGACCAGATCTTCGCGCTCTATGCCAACCAGATCTACCTCGGCCACGGCACCTACGGCTTTGAGGCAGGCAGCCAGTTCTTCTTCTCCAAGCACGCCCGCAATCTTTCTCTGCCGGAAGCCGCGCTCCTCGCCGCCCTGCCCAAGGGCCCAGAGGCCTACAGCCCCATCCGCTACCCGGAGCGTGCCCTCCGCCGCCGCAACCTCGTCCTTTCCGAGCTCTTCCACGACGGCAAGATCACCGAAGCACAGTTTGACGCCGCCCGCTCCGCCCCGCTCGGCCTCCGCATCGAGCCGCCTCCCTCGTCTGAGGCTCCCTTCTTCGTCGAGGAGGTGCGCCGCCAGCTGGAGCGCGAGTTCGGCGTGGAGGAGGTGCACGGCGCCGGCCTCCGTGTCCAAACCACCCTCGACCTTGATCTCCAGCGCGCCGCCAACGCCGCCGTCCTCAACGGCATCGCCACCTACGAGCGCCGCCGCGGCTGGCAGGGAAGACTGCTCAACGTCGCCACCCTCCCCGGCGGTGTCGACGCCTATCGCCACCCCGACTGGTCCACCCCCGTTTCGGTAGGCGCCTACCAGCACGCCGTCGTCCTCGCCGCCGCCCGCACCCATATGGAACTCCGCGTCGGCAGCTACACCGTTGTGCTCAACCAGCCGGACTGGGCCTGGGTCCAGAACTCCGCCAACACCCTCGACGGCTCCCGCCTCTTCGCCCCAGGCGACATCGTCTACATCCGCATCCAGTCCATCTCGGACACCGGCGTCATTCATGCCTCGCTCGAACAGGACTCCGGCGCGCAGGGCTCGCTCATGGCCGTCGACAACACCACCGGCGAGATCCTCGCCATGGTCGGCGGCCGCGACTACGCCCTCTCCCAGTTCAACCGCGCTACCCAGGCCGAGCGCCAGGTCGGCTCCTCGTTCAAGCCCTACGTCTACACCACCGCCATCGAAGACGGCGCCAAGCCCACCGACATCGTCACCGACGTCCCCACGTCCTTCCCCACACCCTCCGGCTGGTATACCCCGCACAACTACGAGGCCAACTACCTCGGCGCCATGACCCTGATCAACGCCTTCGCCGAGTCCCGCAACATCCCCGCCCTCAAGCTCGCGCATGAGGCAGGCATTCAGAAGGTCATCGCTACCGCCCACCGCTTCGGCATCACCTCCAACATCCCGCCGTTTCTTCCCATCGCCCTCGGCTCGGCTGACATCACGCTGGCTGAGCAGGTCGGCGCCTATACCGTCTTCCCCAACGACGGCATCCGCATCGAGCCGCACACCATCCGCCGCGTCACCGCGTCCGACGGCCTCGCGCTGCAGCAGAAGGCTCCCGCCGTCACCGACGTCATCTCGGTTGAAACCGCGCGCTCCATGATGACGCTGCTCCAGGCCGTCACCCGCATCGGCACCGCCGCGGTCGCCGGCGCCAAGCTCAACCATCCCCTCGGCGGCAAGACCGGCACCACCAACAACTACACCGACGCCTGGTTCATCGGCTTCTCGCCCTCCGTCACCTGCGGCACCTGGATCGGCTTCGACAATCGCGAGTCCCTCGGCGAAAAGGAAACCGGCGCCCGCGCCGCCCTGCCCATGTGGATGGCCTTCATGGAGCCCGTCATCGCGCAGCACCCCCGTGAGGCGTTCTCCACCGGCGGCGCCAAGCGCGCGGTCGATCTCCCCTCCACCCCGGCTGCCGGCCCCGACGCCGCCCCCATCGCTCCTCGCCCGCGCCGCACGCCACCGCCGGACGACACCCCCGCTGACCCCGAAGCACCCTCCAACACTGCTCCCGAACCCACCTCGCCCACCCCCGCCGCACCCCCGGCCCCGGTCATCCGTCGCCCCCCCGCAACCAGACCGGAAGACCCCGCCACCGGCACCTCCAACCCACCGCCTGCCCTTACCTCCAATTAACGCAGGAATAGGTCACGCTCGGAGTCCGCGAGTCGTCAACGCTTTGCTTCCCATACGGCATCTGGGCAGGACCTACAAAGGCCGGGGGCGGTGTCCTGAGCTGGCTTTGGCGCGGTTTTCCAGGATCATTTGTCTGTTTCCCGCCGCCCAGCGGTGAAGTGGAACAAGCGCACCCCGGAGCGTCATCCCTAACTCCGTCAGCTCATAGTCCACGCGCGGCGGCACGCTCGGAAACAGGGTGCGGGTCACGATCCCATCCGCTTCCAACCGCTTCAGGGTAAGCGTCAGCATCCGTTGGGAGATGCCACTTACCCGTCGCTGGATTTCGTTGTAGCGCAACTGCCCTTTGGAGAGCGCACCCACGACCAGGATGGTCCACTTGTCGCCGACGCTCATCAGCACCTCGGCAAGCCCCTTGCAGTCCGACGGACCGAGCGCTTCGGCAGGAACAAATTTGTTCGTTTCGCTCAAGAAAGTGCCTTCTTGTGGCAACGTTGCACGCACTCCATACTAGCGCTACGAACAACTTGTTCGTAAGTGCGAACGCTGCAAATGTCCGCAAGCACAGGGGAAGACGGGCATAGGGAGCATCACGGGCAACCCTACCTGCGCCCTCACTCTCGTTCTTCACCGTCGCCTGCATCCTGTGGCACAAGACGGCTGCGGCACGGTTGCCCTCTTAAGCAGGTCGCTGTCATGCGTCAACGCGAAATCGACTGGGGCGGTCTGTTCCCAGCAAGACAACTGAAAGGAAAGCAGCATGCCGAAGCTCCTGATCGTTCAAGCAAGCCCGCGCGGAGAATCCTCCATCTCCCGAAGCCTGGCCACGCAGTTCGTCGCGGACTGGAAGTCCTCCCATCCAGGAGGTGAGGTCCAGGAGCGCGACCTGGCGCAGATGAATCTGCCGTATGTGAACCTGCCATGGCTGGGCGCAAGCCTGACACCGCTGGAAGCGCACACGCCAGAGATGAAGGAAGTCCTGACCGTCTCGAATGAACTCGTCGACGAACTGCTTGCAGCAGACCACATCGCAATCAGCACGCCGGTGTACAACTACAACATTCCGGCGAACCTGAAATCCTACGTGGACCACATCGTGCGCAAGGGCCGCACGCTCGGGTCCACCGGCGAAGGCCTGGTACATAGTAAGAAGTGCACGGTTCTGATGGCCTCGGGCGGCGTCTACACGGAAGGTTCGCCGATCCGCGATCGTGATATCGCGACCATGTACTTGCGGCTGATTCTCAAGGTCATCGGGATAGACGATGTGACGTTTGTTGCGGCAGGCGGCAGCAAGGTCGTCGATCTGGGCCAGCAATCGCGTGAGGAGTTTCTTGCACCCTTCCGATCCGCGCTTGCTGCAGCAGCGCAGGCGTAAGGCAACCAGGCAGGGATCGCGTTCGTGTCGTCAAGGGTAGGACGTCGCCATCCTTGTCTGTGAGTCCAAGGAAAGCAGGGGAGGCGAAACCAACCTACTTAGCCCTTACCGAGCAGCCGCCGCAACGCCAAAAAGCGCCGCGCCCGCCCTACATCTCGCCCGATCTGCGCCTTGAGCGCCTCGGGCGACTCCCACCGCTTCTCCCCCCGCAGCCGGCACAGAAACTCCAGCCGCAACGGCGTCTCCTCCGTCAGGTTTATCGGCTCAAAGTCCAGCAGGTACGACTCCACCGCAAACGAGTCCGCACCAAACGTCGGCCGATTGCCCACATTTGTCACAGCCTCCCACCACCGCGCCTCCGCCCCGCTCCCAACCCGCAACCGCGTCACATAAACGCCGTGGGCCGGCAGCAGCTCGTCGTAGCGCGCCAGGTTGATCGTCGGCACCGCGTACTTCGTCCCATAGCCTCGCCCGCGCGCCGGCAGGCTGTCCACGGAGAAGCTTCGTCCCAGCAGGTGTCGCGCCTCGCTTAGCCGGCCTTCCGCCAGCAGCCCCCGCACGCGGCTCGACGATACCACCCCGCCGCGCATCCGCTGCGGCCCGTGCTCCACCACCGCAAAGCCCATCGTCTCGCCCAGCGCTCGCAGATGCGCCATGTCGCCTTCTGCCCCGCGCCCAAAGCGGAAGTTCTCCCCCTCATGGAGCTCGCGCACCCCCAGCCGCCGCACCAGCACCTCCTCCACAAACTCCCGCGCTCCCATGCCGGCCACGGCCGCGGTGAAGGGAAGCACCACCGCCACATCGACCCCCACCTCCGCCAGCAGCTCCAGCTTGCGCGGCAGCGGCGTGATCATCGGCCGGTGCTGCTCCGGCCGCAGCGCGCGCGCCGGATGCGGATCAAACGTCACCACCGCGCTCCGCGCCCCCAGCGCCCGCGCTCGTTCCTTTAACTGTCCAAGCACCCACCGGTGACCGCAGTGCACGCCGTCAAAGTTCCCGATCGACGCCACCAGCGGCCCCAGCCCGTCCCCGATCTCCGCAAGCGAACGAATCGTCTCCATCAGGCTATCTCGAACTGGATCTGGAGCCCGTCATAGGCCAGCCGAATGGTCTCCGGCAGCTCCGTCTCCACCGGCCCATGGTCCAGATCATGGCTGATGTGGGTGAAAAACGCCCGGCGCGGCTTCAGCCGCTCCACGATCGAAATCGACTTCTCGAGGTGGGAGTGGCTGGGGTGCGGCTCCCGTCGCAGCGCATCCAGGATCAGCACGTCCAGCCCCTCCAGCATCCCCATCGCCTCCGGCGAAAGATCGCTCATGTCCGTCAGGTAGGCCGCCTGCCCAAACCGGTAGCCCGTGATCTCCTGCCGCCCATGGATCACCGGCACCCGCTGGAAGCACGCCCCCCACAGCTCCACCCCCGCACCCGCGGTCGTCGGGATGCGGTGCAGCGCTACCCGCGCACTGGTGGGGTAGCGGTCCGTCTTGCGAAAGGTGTACTCAAAGACACGCTCCAGCGTCGTCGCCGTGGGCTCATCGGCATAGACCGGCAACCCGCCGTCACGATGCCGGAAGCTTAGCGGCCGCAGATCGTCAAAGCCCAGCACGTGGTCTGCGTGCCCATGCGTGTAGAGCACCGCGTCCACCTGCCGGATGCCTTCCCGCAGCGCCTGCGCGTGGAAGTCCGGCCCGGTATCCACCAGCACCACACGCCCGGCAAACTCCAGCCGCAGCGAGGACCGCGTGCGCCGGTTGCGTGCGTCACCGTCCGGCGCCGTGGCTGACGTGCATACCGCGCACGCACAGCCAAGCGTCGGCACCGCCATGCTTGTGCCCGTTCCCAGAAACGTCAGCGTCGCGTCCATCCCCTAGCGCACCAGGGTCGGCGTCCCGCCCCCAAATCCACCAGCCCCACCGCCGAAGCCACCGGCGCCGCCGCCGAATCCACCGGCTCCGCCACCGAAGCCACCAGCCCCACCAAAGCCGCCCGATCCGCCGCCAAAGCCGCCAGACCCGGTACCGCCGCCAAAGCCGCCCGGCCCACCCTGTCCCGAACGCGCCTGCGCCGAACGAGCCAGCGCCTGCGTCATCTCCAGGAAGGCCATGCGCAGCTCAAACAGCGCATTGTCCAGGTAGGCCTTCTCCCGCTCGCCCAGGTTGCCTGCCGTCTTTTCTTCGAGCACGCCCATCATGTCAACGCTGCTCTTGGCCCCCAGCAGATCCACCCTGGGCTGCTCGCCCTCGGGCGTCCCGCCACCCAGCTGCATGATGGCCGTCAGGTAGATCGACTGCACCAGCTGCTCGAAATTCATCGCCGGCGCTCGCTCCGCACCCGGGTTCGCCGCGCGGATCGCCGTCTCCAGCCGCTCGCTGGTCGCCTCATAGGCCCGCTTGCTCTGCTCCACCTGCTCGGCACTCAGCGGCGGGAGCTCACCCGCCTCACCCACGCCATCGTCCACGGCGCCCTCATCCGCGCTCATCTGCTCCTCGTCCGCCGCAGAGGTCGCCTCGCCCACAGGCTCAGTCACTACCTCGGCCGGAGCGGGCACCGCCGCTGCCTCGGCCGCAGGCTCCGCCCGCTGCCGCTCGTCCTCTGGCCCGCGCTCTGCGTCCGGCCGCAACTCCCCATCCAGATTGAACTTCCGTCGATCCGTCACCACAAACGGCTTGTTCTGCTCTGCCATCAGAATCCTCTTTCCTCACCTGTGTTCCTGCACGCTGCCCCAACGGCCGCGCCGGTCCCTATCCCTCCTTCTGATGCGCGGTCGCCCCAATCGGCACCGGCAGCCCCAGCACCCGCACCACCGCGCCCCCCACCCGCAGCTCCTCCCGGCTCTCCATCGCCTCACGCCGTAGGTACCCCAGCCCAAGCCGCAGCCCCTCCGGCCGCCCTGGGAACGCCGGCACCACACCCACCGTCGTCAACTCACCCACCGGCTTCTCGCCGGACATCACGGCCGTGCCAGCCACCGGCATCTCCCCCTCTGCCAGTTCCACCCCCGCAAAGGCTCGGTGCACGCTGCCCCGAGATCGCACGCGCTCCACAATCTCCTGCCCCAGGTAGCACCCCTTGCTGAAGTGCAGCGCCTCCACCATCCCCGTCTCCTGCGCCAGCTCCTTGTCGCGGATATCCGTGCCGAACCGTGGCACCCCCTCCAGCAGCCGCACCCCCTCCAGCACCTCCGCCCCGCCCTCCACCACACCAGCCTCCAGCAGTCGCTCGCGCACCCGCGCCACCCCCTCCTTTGGCCCCCACACCTCCCACCGCGCCATCAGCCGGCCCGCCTTGCGCACCACAATCGCCTCCCCCTCTCGCCGCAGCGCCGTCCCCGTTCCTTCCGGCACCTCCAGCCCCACAGACCGCAGCTCCAGCCCCGCCTGCGGCCCCAGCAGCACCAGACCCTCCAACTCCCCGGAGACGTCCTCAAGCTCCACATCGTCCATGATCACGAACCGGTCCAGCATGGCTACCATGCTCTCCGCCTGCGCCGCATCCGTCTCGAGCAGGAGCTCCTCCCCCACCTGAAACGCCCAGGCTGTCCCCTGGATCCGCCCCTGCGCACTCAGCAGCAGGTTGGGGCAGCCCTGTCCCTCCTCCAGCGCACCAATCGAATTGGTCACCATCCCGTTCAGCCACCGCACCCGGTCTTCCCCCCGCACACGGATCCAGCCACCACGCCCCACGGGCACCAGGACCGCCCCACCCCATACCGCCGCCCACGCCGCCCCATCCGCACTGCTGTTCATCGCATCCACCATCGCCATCTCCTCGCCATCCCGGGGCAGGGAAGCCCCACGACCACGCCAGCCCGTCCAGGCCCAGCCCGTACACTCAATCATAGAAGCGTTGCCGCCGCCACACCCCACCCCTCCCATGACCCGTCTCGTCCTCGCCGCCGCCCTGCTTGCCCCCGCCCTCGGCCTCCCCGCGGCCACCCAGACGGTTCCTACGCCCACCCCGCCCCCGCCCGTCGCTGCACCCGCGGCAAAGGCCCCGGCACACCCCATGTCCCGGGCCGAGCGCAAGGAGCTCCTGGACGCGGTCGATCCCATGACCGCCTTTGTCTCCAAAGACTCCGCCCTGCCGGTGCAGCACCCCGTGAAGCGACGCCTCATCGGCCGCTCGGAGGTGACCAAGTACCTCAAGTCCCGCATGAAGGACGACGAGTCCGCAAAACGCCTCCAGCGCTCCTCCCTTGTGCTCAAGAAGTTCGGCCTGCTTCCCCGTGACTTCGACCTCGGCCCCTTTCTTGTGTCGCTCCTGACCGAGCAGATCGCTGGCTTCTACGACACCAAGACCGAGACCATCAACCTCCTGGACTGGGTGCCCGCCGACGAGCAGAAGCCCGTCCTCGCGCATGAGCTCACCCACGCCCTGCAGGACCAGACGCTGATCGCGCAGGGCTTTGACGGACACCCCGCCAACCTCGAGAAGTGGGGCGACTCCGGCGTCCACGGCATCGCCCGCACTGTCGCTGAAGACCGCGAACACGTCTCCACCGACGAGCTCGAAGACTCCCGCGAAGCCGTCGCCGAGGGCCAGGCCATGGTTGTCTACTTCGACGACGCCCTCCGCGCCTCCGGCAAAACCCTGGCCGACATACCCTCCTCGACTGCCCTGCTCGACTCCGAAGCCACCGACGACACCAAAGCCTCTCCCGTCCTCGCCAAGGCTCCCCTCGTCCTCCGCGAGTCCCTCCTCTTCCCCTACTCCGCCGGCCTTCACTTCGAGCACGTCGTCCTCCTCCGCAACGGCAAAACCGGCGCCTTCGCCGACGTCCTCCAGCACCCGCCCTCCACCTCCTGGGAGGTCCTCAACCCCGACCGCTTTCTCGCCCACGCCACCGTCCCCTCCCTCACCCTGCCCGACCTCCACCCGCTGCTCGATCCCGACTACGAGCCCTACGACGTCGGCGCCCTCGGCGAGCTCGACGCCCGCATCTTTGCCGAAGTCCTCGGCGCCACCAACGACGCCGACCGCTTCAGCAACGCGTGGGCTGGCGGCCTCTACTACGCCGCCCAGCGCCGCTCCGCCACCCCCGCTGAACAGGCCACGACCGGCTCCCTTGTTCTCGTCTACCAGTCCCGCTGGCGCTCCGCCGCCACCGCCCGCGCCTTTGCCGCGCTCTATACCACCGGCCTCCACCACCGCTACCCCTCCGCCGCCCGCCGCCCGGCCGACGAGCTTCCCGAACTCAACAGCACCCCCGACACCGCCGAGCAGATCTACACCACCCCCGAGGGCGATGCCGTCCTCTTCCGCTCCGGCCCGAATCTCCTCATCGCCGAAGGCCTTCCGCTCACCCTCGCCCGGCAGCTCCGCCCACTCTTCCCCTCGATTGAAGCCACCGGCCCCATCCAGCAGGCAGCAGGCCCTGCACCAACCAGCCTCACCGTCCCACTCCGGCACCTGCTCCACATCACTCCCGCCACCCTCCGCTTCTATACTCGGAACTGACCACCGCAAGCCCATATACCCACCTCCAGGAGACCCCCAGCCGTGCCCGACCAGACCGCCGCCACTTCCTCCATCCCCCAGAACCAGGCCGAAATCGGCATCATCGGCGGCAGCGGTCTCTACTCCATGCCCGGCCTCACCAACGTCCGCGAAGAGCATATCGCCACCCCCTTCGGCGACCCATCCGACCCCCTCGTCTTCGGCACCCTTGAGGGCAGGGAAGTCGTCTTCCTCGCGCGCCACGGCAAGGGACACCGCATCCTCCCCTCCGAGCTCCCCTTCCGCGCCAACATCTTCGCGCTCAAGCTCGCCGGCGTGCGCTCCGTCCTCTCCGTCTCCGCCGTCGGCTCGCTCAAGGAAGAGCACAAGCCGACCGACTTCGTCGTCCCCGATCAGTTCATCGACCGGACGTTCGCCCGCGACGCCACCTTCTTCGGTGACGGCATCGTCGGCCACGTCGGCTTCGGCGACCCCATCTGCCCCCTCGTCGCCGACACCTTTGTCCGCGCCTGCGCCGAGGTCGGCGTCGTCGGCAAGCCCGGTGGCACCTATGTCTGCATGGAAGGCCCGCAGTTCTCCACCCGCGCCGAGTCCAACCTTTACCGCTCCTGGGGCGCCGACATCATCGGCATGACCAACCTCCAGGAAGCCAAGCTCGCCCGCGAAGCCGAGCTCTCCTACGCCACCCTCGCCATGGTCACCGACTACGACTGCTGGCGCGAAGGCCACGACGACGTCACCGTCGACCAGGTCATCGCCGTCATGCACCAGAACTCCAGCAACGCCCAGAAGGTCGTCGCCGCCGCCGTCCGCCTCATGCCCACCGACCTCTCGAGCAGCCCCGCCCAGACCGCTGCGAAGTTCGCCATCATGACCGACCGCGCCACCATCCCCGCCGCCACCCGGACCAAGCTCGCCCCCCTCTTCGGCAAGTACCTCTAGCCGCCGGCTAGTGTCAGCCAATGGGACCACCTGCCAGTGTTGAACCCGCACTGGCAGGAAGCGGCAGGTCCGTCTCCCGCACCCCAGGCCTACGGAGCGTCTGAGAACCCAGCCGGCAAAGCCGCCTCCAGCTCGATCCGCACTCCGGTGACGGGGTGCTCGAACCGCAGAGACTGGGCGTGCAGGCGGTACCCTCCGTCCCCCGGAAGTCCGGGGAGTGTCACAAGAGGCTGGCCGGTCGCACCGTACAGCGGATCGCCCACCAGCGGATGGCCGATCGACCCGAGGTGAATGCGGATCTGATGCGGTCGGCCCGACAGAAGCGCGACCTCAAACGTTGTGGTGTCCTCTGTCCGTCGGACCACCCTGGCAATCGACTTCGACGCCTTCCCCCCGGGGCTGGCGGCCCACACGGAGCCAAGCAGCGGGTGCGGCACAAGGCCGATCGGCGTCAGGATCTCGTAGGCATCCTGCCGTGCCACGCCCTGGGCCACGGCGCGGTAGATCTTCTGCACTCCAGGTGTGTTCCACATCGCGGTCAGAGAAGCCGCCGCCTGCTGTGTCTTGGCGAAGAGCACAATGCCGGTAGTCGCACGGCCCAGCCGGTGGACCGGGTTAGCCTCTGGGCACTGCTGTTGCACTATCCGCAGCAGGGTGTTTTCCATAAAGCCGCCGCCGGGCAGGGTGGGCAGCCCGCTCGGCTTGTTCACGGCCAGAAGGTGCGGATCCTCAAACAGCACGTCGAAGTGCAGCGGCGCCTCTGGTTCAACCCAGGCCGGACGGTTCCAGACCAGCGTCTGCCCGGCGGCGAGCCGCTCGCTCCCCGTAGCGACAGCGCCATCAAGGGTCACTTCGCCATTGTTCAGCTTCTCCTGCCAGGCATGCGGGCTGGAGTGGGAGTACCGGCTCGCCAGGTGGGTGAGTAGCGTCTGCCCACAGTCTCTGCTGCTGAGGTGTGTGATGTAGGCATAGCCCCGGTTGAGCATGTGGTTGAGACTAAGCCATGGCCCAGTGCCGCTGGCCCCTGCCACGGTGGCCCGATCTACCGTTCCGTCCCGGCACTCTGCCCCGTGTCGCGCAAGAGCTTACACCCAGGCCTGGTCACGGCTGGGATCCTATCCTGCCGCGCCACGGAACATCTCCACCAGCCGCTGCACCCGCTCATCCTGTCGCGGCTGCGGCAGCCGCCCGGTTCGCGTCAGATCCGCCACCCCATGCAGACTCGCCCAGAACAGCTCGGCCGCAGTGTCGGCCCGCGCTCCCTTCTCCCCAAACAGCGCCACAAGCTGCGCAAACGCAAACCGCAGCTCCGGGGGCGTAGCCGGGTCCCCAAACGGAACGTCCAGGCGCAGCGTAAACATCGCTTCGTACAGCGCTGGCGCCCCCGCGGCAAACTCCAGATACGCCTGCGCCACGGCACCGACCGGCTCTGCCCCCTGCCGTGCCTCCTCCATCGCCGCTCCTAGCTCACCAAAGCCCTCCAGCGCCACCGCGGCAACGATCGCCTCGCGGTTGGCAAAGTGCGAGTACAACACCGGCTGGCTATAGGAGATCTCCTCCGACAGCCGCCGCACCGTCACACTGCTCCACCCTTCCGCCTCCGCAATCTGTCGTGCCGCCCGGATCACCTGTGCCCGTCGCGTCTCCCGGTCACGTGCCTTCCGCTCCGCAATCCGCTTGGTCGCCATGGTGAAAATATAGCACTGCTAGATTTTCTGTCGAAAGCTGAATCGAACCCAGGCTGTCTCTCGTCTTTACTAGCGTTGCTAGATTAAATACCGGAGCTGCCCACCATGCACACCACACTGCCCCTCGCCCTCGCCATCCTCGTCTCCCTCAGCATCATCGTTATCGGCCTCTTCTATATCGCCGCGCCCGAGCGCATCCTCGGCTCCTTCGGCCTTCAGCCGCCAGCAACCGACGCCCACACCCTCGCCTGGCTCCACCTCAAGGGCATTCGCGATCTCGCCTCAGGTCTGGCCGTGCTCACCCTCCTGCTCACAACCGACACCCGCACCGTCGGCATACTCCTGCTTGTCTTCGCCACCATCCCCTTCGGCGACATGTCCAACATCCTGCTCTCCGGCGGCCGCCGGGCGACGGCCTTCTCCGTCCATGGCGTCACCTGCCTGGTCATGCTCCTCGCCGGCTTCCTGCTTGTCCACGCCCACTAGCGTCCAGTCGCAGTCGCCCACCAACCCAGCCGCCTTCGCACCCAGCCCCGTACGCAACACCAAAGGAGCGTCTTATGCACCTCGTCCATGTAGCCACAATTGTCTCTGTACTTCTTCTGGTGGGCGTGGAGCTCTCCGTCTCCGCCTTCGTCAACCCCAGCGCCTGGCGGCTTGAGCCAGAGCCGCAGGCCCACATGCTGAGTCACTTTGCCGCCGTCCTCGGCAGGGTCATGCCGGTCTGGTACCCGGTCGAGCTCATCCTGCTTGGGCTGGAAACCTGGCTGCACCGCGGCATCCCCGGCTTTGCCCCGCTGCTTGCGGCAACGATCCTCTGGCTCCTCACTTCGCTCGCCTCCATCCTCTTTCTAGTGCCGTTGAACAATCGCGTGGTGAACCGGGAAGCCGGCTGGCAGCAGGCGCACCGCATCTGGGACAAACGACACCGCGTGCGCATCGCCGCCCTCGCCCTCGCCGCCATTCTTCTAGCGGAAGTCCTGGTGCGCTGAGCCAGGCAAGCTCCCCCCCCCGCGGGCCGTCTCCAACTGCAGTCGGGAGAATCGCCGCGCATTCGATAGCATCAACGGAAAGAGCGAGGGCAAACCAGGTGAAGCAGGCAGCAAAGAGCGTGGAAGTGACCACACGGGGCCAGGGGCTCTATGAGTGCACCGCAGCGATCCGGGAGTGGGTCCGGCAACAGCAGCTGCAGACCGGCCTGCTCACCGTCTTCTGCCGGCACACCTCCGCCTCGCTGCTGATTCAGGAAAACGCCGATCCCACCGTCCGCGTCGACCTCCAGGCCTTCTTTGATCGGATCGCGCCGGAGTCCGGTCCCTACCAGCACGACTCCGAAGGTCCGGACGACATGCCGGCCCACCTCAAAACCGCCCTCACCCAGGTGCAGCTTTCCATCCCGGTTCTCCGCGGCGAGCCCGCGCTGGGCACCTGGCAGGGCATCTATCTCTTTGAGCACCGCGCCCGGCCGCACCGGCGCGAGATCGTTCTGCACCTCCTCGGCGAGTGATCTCCCCGCACCACCCACAGACCGCGACAGCTCACGGCTGTGCCCCAGCACCGGCGGAACCTGCAGCCCCCACAGCCCGCAGACTGAAGCTGCCCACAGTCGCCGGGTTTGACCCCGCCCGCACCTGCAGTGTGCCCAGCACCTCTCCCGCCGCCGGCGTCTGGTCACGTAGCCGAAACACCAGCACCCCTGGCTCGGCCTCCTTCGCCGAAAGCAGGCTAAACCCGCCCGTCTGCTTGCGCAGCGCCAGCTGCGCCGCCACCACCGCCTGCGGCTCCGCATTCGGCAGCGCTGCCGCAAGCCCCGCCCCGTTCGCCTTGTTAAACGCCGCCAGCCACGCGTAGAGCAGCTGCCCCGAAGCCGTGTTCGGAATCAACCCAACCTGGTCGCCAAACCGCGGCAGCCGCACCAGGATCGTTGCGTGCACCGGGCTCACATGGTCGCCCTTGCGCGCCGGCACCGGCGCATCGCTCGGGTCGCCCAGCACAATCGTGTCCACCTGCGATGGGTCATCGTCCTTGTCGTCCTGCGGCTTGCTCGCCGGCGTCGCCCCGGCGCTCCGCCCCGCCCCATCCTTCACCAGCGCCACATGCCCGTTATGCCCCAGCGCCCACAACACCGAGGCCAGCGCGCCCGCAGCCAGCACCGCGCCCAGCGCAATCGCTCCCGGCCGTAGCGGCTGCCGCCCCGTCAGGTAAAACGTGGGCGCCGACAGCGTCCGTGCACCGGGGCTAACTGGCTGTGGCATAAAGGGGGAGGTACCTCGACGTCCGGGAGCTGCGCGCATGGCACACGTACCAACCCCCAAAGTGTAGACGGCCCGCGCCCGCAAACGGACCCCGCCCGCCACCCCGCCTCCCTTCATAGGCTCAAACAGCCCTCCCCTCGCCGCTGCCCCACTGGCGCACCCTTCCATCCCAACCGGCATAATGGGAGGGACATGCACCCCCGGCGTCCGGCACCCGCACCGCGCGACCTACGCCACCGTCACGGCCAGTCCAGACCTAACCGCAATCCTTTGAAGATTTTGCGCAATAAACAGGGGAGGGGAGGGGAACCGCCCTCCACCCGCCCGGAGACCCCAGAAAGCCCATGTCCATCCTTGTAGTCGGCTCCGTCGCCTTTGACACCCTCACCACCCCCACAGGCACGGCCAGCAAAATCCTCGGCGGCGCCGCCACCTACTTCTCCCTCGCCGCCTCCTTCTTCACCGACGTCCGCGTCGTTGGCGTCGTCGGCACGGACTTCTCCGCCGAAGACGAAGCCGTCCTCACCCGCCGCGGGGTCGACACCACCGGCATCGAGCACGCCGACGGCCTATCCTTTCACTGGACCGGCTCCTACGAGGGCGCCATGAACGAGGCCACCACCCTCGCCACCGACCTCAACGTCTTCGCCACCTTCTCCCCCAAGATCCCCGACAGCTACAAGTCCACCGACTTCCTCTTCCTCGCCAACATCGATCCCGTCCTCCAGCTCGAAGTCCGCCAGCAGATGCCCAACGCCAAACTCGTCTGCGGCGACACCATGAACTACTGGATCAGCGCCCACACCGAGAACCTCAAAAAGGTCCTCCGCGAGCTCGACGTCCTGCTCATCAACGACGGCGAAGCCCGCCAGCTCTCCGGCGAGACCAACCTCGTCCGCGCCGCCGAAGCCGTGCTCGCCCTCGGTCCCAAGACCCTCATCATCAAGCACGGGGAATACGGCGCCACCGCCTTCTTCTCTGACCGCTCCTTCCCCGGAACGCCGAAACCACACCCCTTCCGCGCCCCCGCCCTCCCGCTCGCCGAGGTCGTCGACCCCACCGGCGCCGGAGACTCCTTCGCCGGCGGCTTCTACGGCTACCTCGCCTCCCAGCCCACCCTCACCCCGGAGGTCCTCCGCCGCGCCATGTTCTTCGGCGGCGTCATGGGCTCCTTTGCCGTGGAAAAGTTCGGCACTGGCCGCTTCCAGGATCTGACCCGCGCCGAGATCGACGGGCGCTTCCGCCTCTTCGAGCAGATCTCCCACCTCGATGCCCCCTCCCGATAGCTCCAAATCACGCGTCCCCCGCAGGCGGCCCACCCCGGCCGCCCGCCGCCGCGCCCAGCAGCCAGACCCCGCCGCCGTCGCGCAGACACTCCTCAGCAACGACGACATCCACCCCGCCCGCCGCGAAGACACCCTCCCCGTCCTCCTCGTCTCGCTCTTTCTCGCGGCCATCGCCCTCATCGTCTGCCTCAGCAAGAACTACCTCCTGCTCTATGGCGACGCCGTCGCCCACCTCGGCATCGCCCGCCGCATCCTCGACGCCCGCTACCCCGGCCTTGCCCAACTCGGCGGCGTCTGGCTCCCCCTCTCGCACCTCGTCATGCTCCCCTTCATCGGCCGCATGGAGTGGTGGCAGAACGGCATGGCCGGTGCCTGGCCCTCGGCCATCGCTTACCTGCTCGCTGTCGTCGGCTTCTTCCGCCTCGCGCGCCGCCTGCTCACCCCCATTTGGGCCCTCGCCGGTACCGCCTTCTTCGCCCTCAACCCCAACCTCCTCTACCTCAGCACCACCGCCATGACCGAGCCGCTCTTCCTCGCCATTACGCTCTGGCAGGTGCTGCTCACCACAGAGGCCGTCACCGCGCTCGCCCGCGCCCGCAACACCGCCCAGCTCCGCCCCGTCCGCCTCCGCCTCGTCGGCCTCGGCGTGCTCAACGTCCTCGCCGTCTACACCCGCTACGACGGCTGGATTCTCGCCGCCCTTGTCTGGTGCGTCCTCGCCTGGAGCCTCCTCCGGCATCGCCAGCACGCCCGCTCCCTCGCGGCCTCCTTCGCCGTCTGCACGGTCCTCACCGTGGCCGCCCCCCTCGGCTGGTTCTGGTACAACCACCACTTCTACGGCGACTGGCTGGACTTCATGCGCGGCCCCTACTCCGCCTCGGCCATCGAGCGGAAGACCTCGCCCCCCGGCTCCAAACACTACCGCGGCTGGCACAACCCCGCCTGGGCCCTGCTCTTCTACACCCGCACTGCCCAGGTCGACTCCACCGTCTGGGAGCTCGGCTTCCTCACCCTCCCACTCGCGCTCATCGGCGCCTGGCGCACCCTCGCCTTCCGGCAGCAATCCCGCTCCCCCAGCCAAAGCCTCACCACCCCAGACAGACAGTCGCCAGCCTCCGCCACCCTCCACCAGCCAACAACCGACTTACAATCCACAACTTACAACCTACAATCCCTCGAGCCCGCCGCCCTCCTCCTCTGGTTCCCCCTGCCGTTCTACATCTACTCCATCGCCTGGGGCTCGGTGCCCATCTTCATCCCGCAGCTCTACCCGCACTCCTTCTACAACGCCCGCTACGGCATGGAGCTCCTCCCCGCTATCGCCCTCTTCGGCGCAATCACGCTCAACTGGACGCAGCACCGCTTGCAAAGCGTCCACCCCTCCGCCATCCGCCTGCTCCTCGCCCGCTTTCTTCCCCCGGCCGCCTTCGCCTTTGCCGCCCTCAACGCTATCGGCATGATGGCCGAACCCCCGCTCGTCCTCCGCGAGGGCATCGTCAACTCCATCACCCGGGTCGCCTTTGAAAAGCAGATCGCCCATGTCCTCGAGTCATTCCCCGCAGGCAGCCGCATCCTGATCTCCACCAACGACCACATCGGCGCCGTCCAGCGCGCTGGCCTCCCGCTCAAGTCCATCCTCAGCGACAACGACCGCGACAGCTTCCAGTACGCCCTGGCTGACCCTGGCACCCGCGCCGACTACATCGTCGCCATCGGCAACGACCCCGTCGCCCAGGCCGTCCACGCTCACCCCAGCGGCATCACTGAACTTACCGTCCTCTGCACCACCGGCCAGCCCTGTGCTCGCGTCTACAAGCGCAACGGCGCTCCAGACCCCAACCCCATCCCGGACGAGCTCTCCGCCCCGCAGATCGTCTCTCCGCGCTAGGCTGCCAGCAGCGGGCGCGCGCACAAGAAGCACCCGCCGCTCCAGTCCCGTCCACGTCGCCCAAAATCCTCACGGGCATGCAACACCCCGCGGCATCCTACCAGCCATGCATTCTTCTCAGCCCAGCTCACGTCCCGGGCCGCACGTCCTCATTCTTGGTGGCGGCTTTGGCGGCCGGTATGCCGCGCAGCGCCTTGCCCTCCGCCTCCCACCCTCTGCGACCATCACCCTGGTCGATCGCTTCCCCTACATGCTCTACACCCCCATGCTCACCGAGGCCGCTGGCAACGCCGTCTCGCTCGAGCACGTCACCGCGCCCAACAGCAGTCTCCGCCGCCGCATCCGCTTCGTGCAGGGCGAGATTACCGGCGCCGATCTCTACGCCCGCACCGTCTCGCTCGCCAACGGCCGCACCCTCTCTGCTGACCACATCATCTTTGCCCTCGGCTCCACCGCCAACTTCCGCGACGTGCCCGGCGCGCAGGACCACAGCATCACCATGAAGACCCTCGACGACGCTCGCTGCGTCCAGGACCGCCTCCGCGGCAACATCGCCAAAGCCGCCCGCACCCCGGCCGGCCCTGACCGCGATCGGCTCCTCAGCATCGTCGTCGCCGGCGGCGGCTATACCGGCGTTGAAACCATCGCCGCCATCAATGAGCTCGCCGTCGAGGTCGCCAGCGACTCCGGCATTGACCCCAACGAGCTCCGCCTCACCCTCATCGAGTCCGGCAAAGCGCTCATGACCGAGATGCCGCAGCCCCTCCGCACCTACGGTCAGCATGTCCTCGAGTCCAACCGCATCGCCGTCCGTCTCGGCATCGGCGTCGACGAGGTCAAGCCCGACTGCGTCGTCCTCGAAGGGGGCGAGCAGCTTCCCGCCGGCCTCACAATCTGGGACACCGGCATCATCCCCAACCCGCTCCTCAAGTCCATCGACTGCCCGCGCGGGAAGCACGGTGGCATCCAGACCGACAGCTGCTTCCAGGTCAATGGCCTCCACAACATCTGGGCCATCGGCGACTGCGCCGAGATCCCTCAGCCCGGCAAGGGCGGTAAGACCTTTGCCCCCACCGCGCAAAACAGCACCCGCGAGGGCACTCACCTCGCCGACAACATCATCCTGCGCCTTCGCGGCTACAAACTACGCCCCTTCACCTACCAGCAGATCGGCGAACTTGCCGTGATTGCCGAAAAGGACGCAGTGGCCAACGTCTTCGGCGTCCAGCTCAAGGGCATCCTCGCCTGGCTCATGTGGCGCGGCATCTACATTGCCAAAATGCCCGGCCTGCCGCAAAAGCTCAACCTCCTGGCCGACTACGCCATTCGCGCCCTTGGCCCCTCAGCCGTCCACCGTCTCAGCGCTCCACCGTCCCAACTGCAGCAGCAGCAAGCCAACTAGCTCAGTGCCCATGTCTCGTCTCTGGGACATGGGCCTTCAGAGCCCGTAGTTCTGTTCATGATCAGCTGCGCGGCCGAGTCCGTACACCGCCAGAGGCCTTCACCTCAGCCTCAGCCATCTCCACTGCCGCTGAAAGTTGTCGCGGGTCCGTCACCTCAATCCAGCGCTTCGCCGTCACCACCAGCAGGGTCGGCGTATGCCGCAGCCCCAGCCGCATCCCCAACAGGCAGTCCGCCTGCACCTCCTCCGCACACCGGCCTGAGCCATCCATTACGAACGGCATTGCCACGCCATGCTCCCGGAACCACCCGGCCGCAAACTGCTGCAGATCCTCCGGCGCTGCAATCTGTCGCTGGTGCGCGAACACATCCCGCCGGAACTCCTCGGCCTTCGCCGGACTCACCGTATCTTCCAGGTACCGTGCATCGATCGCCGCGGCGCGTGACCAGGTGTGCGTTGGAATCAGAAAGTCGTGGTGCACCCGCGGCACGTGGTACTGCTGCTCCGCCGCCCACACCAGCGGTGCCGTCTCCGCACACATCGGGCACTCCAGGTCCTCGAACTCCACGATGGCGACCTTGGCCCCGGCCGGCGGCTTCAGCATGGAGGTGTCCTTAAACGCGGTCGCACCCCCCGGCGGCACCGCCACCTGGGCCGGAAGCGACAAACCAAAACCAAGCAACGCCGAAACCACGAGAGATCGCATGCGCGCCATGCTACGGACCACCCGCAAGACAACGCAACCAGAAAGCAGGGGACTGGCGTCGCCCAAGCCCGCCACGAACCTCCGCGCTCCCCAACCCACCCCCCAGGCTGCATGCCCGTCTCTCTCGCCTCGACGACAGAGACCCGCACCACCCGGCCAAACCGCATCCGCTCTATCCTGAAGAGCAGATGATTCCGTTCCATAAAGCCCACGCCTGCGGCAACGACTTCCTCGTTCTCGACGACGCTCTCGCCCAGCCCGGCCGCCACGCCGCGCTCGCCCGCCATCTCTGCTCCCGCAACACCGGCATCGGCGCCGACGGCATCGAGTTCCTCGCCCAAGCCCCGGGCCAGCAGCCCGCCCTCCGCCTCTTCAATGCCGACGGCTCCGAGGCCGAGCTCTCCGGCAACGGCACCCGTTGCGTCGCCGCCGTCCTCGCCCACACGGAGGGTCGCGACGACGTCACCTTCCTCACCCACGGCGGCCCCCGCCGCTGCCGCGTCCTCCACCAGGCCGGCGCCACCTTCCACATCGAATCCACCATGGGCGTCCCCCGCATCATGCCCCGCACCCTATCCGTCGCGCCCCTGCCCGACGGCACCACCGAGCTCCAGACCGCCATGGTCAACGTCGGCAACCCGCACCTCGTCCTCTTCGTCGACCCCGCCACCCACCCCGATCCCGAGCATCCCGAAGCCTTCTCCATACACGGCATGCCCTGGCAGCAGCTCGGCGCCCTCCTCGCCACCGACCCCCGCTTCCCCCACGGCACCAACGTCGAGTTCGTCCGCATCCTTGCACCGGACCGCATCGCCTTCCGCATCTTCGAGCGCGGCTGCGGCCCCACCACCTCCTCCGGCACCGGCACCTGCGCCTCCGCCACCGCCGCCATCGCTCTCCGCGACTGCTCCCGTGCCCTCACCGCCATCGCCGAAGGCGGCCCGCAGGAGGTCGCCTGGCCCACCCCCGCCGACGAACTCCTCCTCACCGGCCCCGCCACCCTGCTCTGCCACGGAGAAGCCTTCAACCCCCTCCCCCCCGCCAACCCCGACCCCCTCCCGGACCTCGCCCTGTGAGCTCCATCCCCCCGCCCCTCCTCCCCCCAGCTCTCCGCCCGGGCGACCGCATCGCCATCGTCTCCCCCGCCTCCGCCGCCAAACCCGACCGCGTCCACGCCGGCGCCGCCGTCCTTCACGAACTCGGCTTCGAGCCCGTCCTTCTGCCGCACGCCCTCGCCTCCGGCCCGCTTTACTTCGCTGGCAGTCTTGCCGACCGCCTCGCCGACCTCCACGCCGCCTTTGCCGACCCCTCCCTCCGCGCGGTTCTCTGTACCCGCGGTGGCTGGGGTTCCGCCGAACTCCTCCCCCACCTCGACCTCGACCTCATCCGCCGCAATCCCAAACCCTTTCTCGGCTACTCGGACCACACCTCGCTCCACATCTGGCTCGCCGAGAAAGCCGGCCTCGTCACCTTCTACGCCCCCATGCTCAGCCCCGACTTCGCCCGCGGCCCAGCCCGCGGCCTAGCCCATGGTCCAGCTCAGGGAATCCACCTCCCCAGCTTCCTCTCCGCCCTCTCCGCCCCCGCCCCCTGGCATCTCGGCCCGGAAGCCGGCCTCCGCCTCCTCCGCCCCGCCCTCAATCCCAACACCACCGAGTACACCGGCACCCTCTGGGGTGGCTGCCTCGCCATCCTTGCCGAAGCCCTCGGCACCCCCTTCGCCCCCCGTCCGCGCCCCGGCTCCCTCCTCTTTCTTGAAGACGTCGGCGTCAAGCCCTACCAGTGGGATCGCCTCCTCGTCCATCTCCGCTTCGCCGGCCTCCTCGAAGGCGTCCACGCCATCCTCCTCGGCGACATGCGCCAGTGCGCCCCGCCCGCCGAACAGCCCTTCCTCGAAGCCGCCATCCTCCACAGCCTCCGCGACTTCCCCGGCCCCATCCTCATCGGCCTTCAGTCCGGCCATGTCGACACCCCCAACGTCACGCTCCCGCTCAACCTCCCCGCTACCCTCCGCCTCGCCGACCCCCAGCACCCCGAACTCCACTTCCCGGAGCCGGCCGTTACCAGCGATCCTCGTCTCTAGACACCTCCCGTTACGCCAGGACTCCATGACCCCCAAACACATCCACCTCATCGGCATCTGCGGCACCGCCATGGCCTCGCTCGCCGGCATGCTCCAGGCACAGGGCCACCGCGTTACCGGCTCCGACGCCGCCGCCTACCCACCCATGAGCCACCTGCTCGCCTCCCTCAACATCCCCATCCTCGAGCCCTACTCGCCCAACAATCTCTCCCCCGCGCCCGACCTCGTCGTCGTCGGCAACGCCATCTCCCGCGGCAACCCCGAGCTCGAGCACGTCCTCGATCACCGCCTCCCGCTCACCTCCATGGCCGCCCTGCTGCACCACGAGTTCATCCACGCGCGCGACTCCCTCGTCGTCGCCGGCACTCACGGCAAAACCACCACCACCTCCATGCTCGCCTGGATCTTTGAGGTCGCCTCCCGCACGCAGCCGGAGCTCGCTCCCAGCTTCCTTATCGGCGGCGTCGCGGAAAACTTCAGCACCTCCTTCCGTGTCCTGCCCACGCGCCCCTTTCTCCTCGAAGGCGACGAGTACGATACCGCCTTCTTCGACAAGGGCCCCAAGTTCCTCCACTACTTCCCCCAGCGCGCCATCCTCACCCACGTCGAGTTCGACCACGCCGATATCTATGCCGACCTCGCCGCCGTCAAAACCGCCTTCAAGCGCCTCGTCAATCTCATTCCCCGCTCCGGCCACCTGCTCGCCTATGACGCCAGTGAGAACGTAACTGAATGCGTTGCCAAAGCATTCTGCCCCGTCGAGCGCTATGGCTTCGCCTCCACCTCCGCCTGGCAGCTCACGCAGCTCACCCACCAGGGCTCCACCTCCATCTGGCAGCTCCTCCATCACGGCACCCTCTTCGCCGAGCTCACCCTCCCCTTGGCCGGCGCGCACAACGCCCTCAACGCCTCCGCCGCCGCAGCCCTCGCACACACCTACGGCATCCCCGCCGCGCCCATCGCCGAAGCCCTCCGCACCTTTCGCTCCGTCAAGCGCCGCCTCGAGCTCCGTGCGGAAGTCAACGGCATCCGCATCATCGAAGACTTCGCGCACCATCCCACCGCCATCCGCGAAACCCTCCGCGCTCTCCGCGAGAGCTACCCCTCGCAGCGCCTCGTCGCCGTCCTCGAACCCCGCTCCAACACCCTCCGCCGAAACGTCTTCGAGCACGAACTCGTCGACGCCCTCGCCCTCGCCGACCGGGTCGTCCTCGCTGCCGTCTTCCAGTCCGACTCGATCCCTGCCGCCGAGCGCCTCCATCCCGAAGCCGTCACCGACGGCCTCAACGCCCGCAATATCCCCGCCCGCACCCTCCCCGACGTCGACAGCATCATCGCCCACCTCACCCCCACCCTCCAGCCCGGCGACACCGTAGCCATCCTCTCCAACGGCGGCTTCGGCAACATCTACGAGAAGCTCCCCGCCGCCCTTCGCACCCACCTCCAGCCCGCCTGAACCACATCACTGCTCCTCCACCATCGTCGTCTCCGTCTTTGCGGTTGCTTGTGCATGCGCCTATCACTCAGCGAAGTCGCTCGTCATCCTGAGCGCAGCGAAGGACCTGCTCTCGCTTCCGCCGTTGCTCTCACCACGGCTCACTCCCTTGTTCTCCTGAGCGCAACAAGAGCGCCCACGCCCACCCGTGCCGCACAATAAGAGACAGCAATGTTCGGCACCCTCGCCCTAGCCCTCGTCTATCTCACCCTCGGCCCGCTCACCGGCCTGGTCTTCATCCCGTGGTCGCTCCTGCGTGGCAACGTCCGGCTCCTGTACCGACTCTGCATGGGCATCGCCGCCCTCGGCATTCGCGCGGCCCGCATCCGCGTCCACACCGCCGGGCTGGAGCACATACCCGCCGGCCAGGCCTGCATCTTCATGGCGAACCACGTCTCCAACCTCGATCCACCCGTCCTCCTTCCCCTTGTCCCCGGCCAGACCTCCGTCCTGCTCAAGGCCTCGCTCATGCGCATCCCCATCCTTGGCACCGCCATGCGCCTCGGCAAATACGTCCCCGTCGAACGAAACAACAGCCGCGAAGCCGCCAAGCGCAGCGTCAACGCCGCGTCCGACGTCATCCGCTCCGGCCTCCATCTCTGCGTCTTCCCCGAAGGCACCCGCTCCCGCACCGGCCACCTCGGCCCCTTCAAGAAGGGCCCCTTCTTCCTGGCCGAGCAGACAGGCGCCCCCATCATTCCCGTCGCCCTCGCCGGCACCGAGCAGCTCTTGCGCAAGGGCAGCGCCGCCATCCACCCTGGCACCGTCCACCTCACCTTCCTGCCACCCATCCATCCCCGGGACTTCCGCACCCGCGACGAACTGATGCGCGCCGTCCGGTCCGCCATCGCCGACGCTCTTCCGCCGGAGCTCCAGCCCCTGCCGCCCGAGGCAGAAACCGTCCCTACGCCCGTGAGCTAAGCCAAGCAGGTCGCACGGCAATGGCGCAACGCCCCATCGTCTCTGGGTACTCTCGCAAAGGTGAGGAGCCCTTACCCCGCGCGTGGGGAGCAACGGAGGCGAGTCGGCGCATGGCCCATCCCGCGGTTTGGGATAGCCCTTGGTCCAGACCTAAGTTCTTTGTATCGAAGATTTTGCGCAAAAAGGTAAGGGGGGAGGGGGTACCCGCAGCTGGCAGGCTGTACGCCGCAGGACCATAGTCCTCCCGCCCTACTTGAGGATCGAGTTGTAGCCATCCCCACTCAGCTGGTGGCGCACTGCCTCGGCGTCCTTCTTGGTCGCAAACGGTCCCAGCTGCACATGGAGCAGCCCATCCGCCCCGCCCGCATGGATCGCCGCCGCGTAGCCCTTCTTGCGCAGCGACGCGACCAGCATGTCCGCATCCGCCCGGTGCGCGACCGAGATCGCCGTCACCTGCACATAGGTGTTGCCCGCCCCTGCAGCCGGTGCAGTCGCGGGCGCGGGGGCCGCCTGCGTTGGAGTCGCCTGGGGAACATACACCTTGGGAGCCGGCGCGATCCCGTTTGCCTGGTCCACGGCCCGCGCCACCTGCCGCCGCTGCGCATCGGCAACTGAACTCGGCGAGTCGCCTGCTCCCGGCTTGCCGTGCGCAGCCGGTGTTGCCCGCGTGGCAGAGCCGTCCGCGGCCGTTCCTTCAGCCGCCCCCGAGCGTACCGTCGGTGGGGTATACGCCCCACCCGCCGAACCCGCCCCCGGCAGACTTCCAGGCGTCAGTCGATTCTCCGGTAACGGGGCCGACACGCCCGTGCTCACATCAGCCAGCGGCGACGGCACCGACTTCCGCCCCATGCTGTACCCGAATCCAAAGAACACCGCGCACACCACCGCCAGCCCCAGAAAGATGCCCAGCACGGTCGTCGTCCCGAGCGAGATCTCGCGCTCGGCTGGGCCGCCGTCGGCCTCCGCCGCTCCCCGTTCACTCTCCGCGTCGTAGTCGTTGTACCGTATGCTCATCGCGCGCCGCCTGACCGTCTCCCGTGTCTCTGCCGGCAATGCTTCGCCGCAGCGCTCCGCAATGCCGGAGCCCACGTATCAGAGTAGACGAGCGACCCCCTCCACGGAGATCGCATCGCCCCTCCGCACCTCTACGTACACCGCTCGGTGCCGGTTCCCACCCCGGCACCCCGGCTTACCGCCCAGCCTCAATAAACGTGACTTTGTTGATCTCTTTCAGGGTTGTGATCCCGGCGCGCACCCGCTGCAGCGCCGAATCCCGCAGAAACGCCATACCCTTGTCCTTGGCCTTCTTGCGTATCTCGGAGCCGGGCTTCTTGTTGAGCAGCATGTCGCGGATCTCGTCATCGAGCTCCAGCAGCTCATGGATGGCCGAGCGCCCGCGGAATCCAGTGCCGCCGCACTCGATGCACCCGGCACCCTCCCGAAAGCGGAAGCCCTGCCAATCCTCAGGGATGAGGCCGTTTTCGACGAGTTCCTGGTCGGTATAGGTGCGGTGCGTGGCGCAGAAGTCGCAGATCTGGCGGACCAGGCGCTGGGCGAGGATGCAGTTCAGCGCGGAGACGAAGTTGTACGGCTCGACGCCCATGTTGAGAAAGCGGCCGAGCACGTCGACAACATTGTTGGCGTGAACGGTGGTGAAGACGAGGTGACCCGTAAGGGCGGAGTTGATGGCGATCTGCGCCGTTTCGGCGTCGCGAATCTCACCGACGAGAATCTTGTCAGGATCGTGGCGCAAAATCGAGCGAAGGCCGCGCGCAAAGGTGAGGCCCTTCTTCTCGTTCACCGGGATCTGCGTGATGCCGCGAATCTGGTACTCGACCGGGTCTTCGATGGTGATGATCTTGTCTTCTTCGCTCTTGATCTCGTTCAGTGCGGCGTAGAGCGTGGTGGTCTTACCGGAGCCCGTTGGGCCGGTGACCAGCACCATGCCGTACGGCTCCTTGATGTATCGGCGGAAGCGGCGGAGATCGTCTTCGGCGAAGCCGACGACGTCAAGTGAGAGCTTGGTGAACTTCTCACTCATCGACTCCTTGTCCAGCACGCGGAGGACGGCGTTCTCGCCGTGCACCGTCGGCATGATGGAGACGCGGAAGTCGATGAGACGGCCTTTGTAGCGGACGCGGAAGCGGCCGTCCTGCGGGACGCGGCGCTCGGCGATGTCGAGCTCGCTCATGACCTTGATACGGGACAGGATGGTCTGGTGGTGCTCGCGGGCGATGGGGGCCATGGCCTGCTGCAGCACACCATCGATGCGGTACTTGACCAGCAGCGAGTCGTCAAAGGTTTCGAGGTGGATATCGGACGCGCGACGCTCGAGCGCGGTGAAGATGGTGGTGTCGACCAGTCGGATGATCGGCGAAAGATCGTCTTCGCCGGTGAGCCGTTCGATGGAGATGTTTTCGTCGGGGTTTTCTTCGGACGAGACGACGTCGAAGGCGAGACCTTCGGAGGCCTCGTCAAGAACACGCTGCGACTGCTCGGTTTTCTTGAGCAGGTCGGTGATCTGGGTGAGGGTGGCGACGCGGGTGACGAGCCGCGTGCCGAGCAGGCCGGCGATCTCGTCCAGCACCTGAAGGCGCGAAGGGTCGGAGACGGCGATGGCGAGACGGCCCTCGTGCTGCTCGAGCGGCACGAAGTTGTATCGGAACATCATGTCAACCGGGACAGACTTGAACAGGTCGTGCTGGATCTTGAAGTTCTTCAGGTCGACGAACTCGGCATGGTAGCGACGGGCGAGGAGGCGGGTGCGCTCCGACTCATCCATGGACATTTCGGCGACGGACAGGGGAACTGCGACTGGTGCGGCCATGCGGATTGGACTCCTGGGAGCGGGCGGAGGTGAGATGGCGGGGGTGGGGCGGACAGCCGGGCAGCTCTCGCTCTCATCTTAGAGCGTGTACGGGGCCATACAGCACAGGTCGGGCTGCGACTTCCATGGGATGGTTCGGCAGAGCGCTGCAGCGTTCTGGCACAGTTCGGGGGAGTGGGCCGGTAGGGTGTGACCAGGGAGGGTTTCGCTATGAGTTCATTTCCTGTTTCGCCGGTTCCTGTGGTTTCGGAGCGCTGGTCGCATGGCTGGTCCACGGCATGGTCGGTGCTGTTGATCGTGCTTGGACTGATCGCAGTGATTTTGCCCAATGTCGGTGGGGTGGCGCTGACACTCTACTTTGGCTGGCTGCTGGTGCTGGGCGGAATCGCCTTTCTGCTATTTGCGACACGCACGCACGCCCGCGGCGTGATGTGGTTTCAGATCGCGTTAGCCGTGCTTTACCTGCTGATCGGGTTGTTTCTGGTGTTTCACCCCAGGGCGGCGCTGGCGACCCTAACCGTTCTGCTGGCGGCTTACCTGCTGGTGGAGGGCGTCCTGGAGTTGACGGTTGCGTTTCGGGCGCGGCCGGCGGCAGGACGAGGGTGGATGGTGATGGATGGCGTAATTGCCCTGGTGATCGCAGTGATGATCCTGGCCAGCTGGCCGGCCAGCTCCGTGTGGGCGATTGGCACGCTGGTGGGCATCAACCTGATCTTTAGTGGCATCTCCCGGTTGATGGCGGGAGGTGCGGTGCGACGGCATGTGGGGCTTCTGGAAGTGTAGGCCTGATTTGCGGCTCAGGGCTTTGCCGCCGGGGGAACGGCGTACTGGGTGCGTGAGGACAGCTGAAGCTCGGGGTGGTGGTCGAGCTTCAGCGCAAGGGTATGCGTGCCGGGTGTTGGCGCCACCGGGGTGAAGCTGAGGACATACGTGTTGCGGAGATGGTTCGCCAGCGTGTTGAGGCCGGCTTCAAGCTCGCCGCGGCTGGTGAACTGGCCCGCCTCACCGCCGGAGACACCGGCGAGGGTCGCGGCGGCGTTCTTCTGCAGGGCTCCCAGAGCGAGGCTCACCACCGGCGTGAGCTCGAAGTAGGCGGTGTACTGTTGGCCGGCTACGGTGATCGGGGGGTGGGCCGTGGTCGATCGGGTCAGGTCCTGCTTGAGGATGGATCGCTCGGCGGAGAAGGTGAGGCTGTAGAGTGCGGTGCCGGTCTCCCCAAGGTCGCTGGCTATCTCCGCGGCGCGTATTTTGCTGCCCTCATCGTGGCTTTGGCTGATGAGGAGGATCACATGGCGGGCGCCGGCTGGAGCGTTCTGGAAGAGGTGCAGCGCGAAGGCGAGACTGTCAAATATTGCAGCGCCGTTGTCGCCGGGGTCAGGATGATCGATGGCATCCTGCCATTCGGCGATGTCGGTGGTGAACGGGGAGGCGCCTTCCGGCTGGCTGTCGAAGTTGACGATGCTGACCTGGTTGGGTGCGGGCCCGAGCACTTCGCGCAGCATGGTGTCGAGATGGCTGTATTGATCGAGTTGACCGCGGGCTGCACCACCGGTCTGGATAAGGACAACCAGCGCGAGCGGGCGCGTGGATTGATCTTCGAGCGTGAGCTTCTGCGGGACGCCGTTGTCGGTGAGGGAGAAGTCCTTCGCTGTGAGGTTGAAGGCAAGATCGTGCGTTGAGGTTTGCACGAGGGCGGGGACGAGGACGAGGGTGGTGTTGGTCTGGAGTGTAGTCTGACCGGACGCCGTGACCGTGAGAAAGACGAGGGCGGTGTGCCAGCACTTCATCCGGTCCCTCCAACGCTGCAGGTGAGGCGGGGTCTTCACTGATAGCGGCGCGGTTTACTGGGCGGTGCCGCCGGCGGAGAGCGAGAAGATGGGCAGGTAGAGCGCGATAAGGATGGTCACGACGACGACGCCCATGATGATGAGGATGGCGGGTTCGATGAGGCTCATGACGGCGGTGAGCGAGGTTTGGACGTCTTCCTCGAAGAACTCGGCGACGGAGTTGAGCATCTGGGGCAGGGCACCGGTGGACTCGCCTACTTCCATCATCTCGACGGCGAGGTCCGGGAAGACGCGCGTGGCCTGCAGGCTGGCGGAGAGGGACTTGCCTTCACGCACGGTCTCCACAGAGCGGAAGACGGCGGCGCCGATCTGCTTGGAGTCGATGGCGCGGGCGCTGGTCTCAAGCGACGGCACAAGGGGCAGGCCGCCGGTAAGCAGGGTGGAAAGCGTGCGGGAGAAGAGGCCGACCTGGTACTTGAGCCAGACGGTGCCGAAGACGGGCAGGGCGATGCGGATGCGATCGACGGCAGAGGCGCCGGCCTCAGTTTTGGTCCAGCGAAGAAAGATGACGATCAGGCCGGCAAGGACCGCGCCCACGTACAGGCCATAGTGCTGGGCGTTGGCGCCGAGCTCAAGCAGAAACGTGGTGAGCGCGGGCAGGTGTGTGCCGAGCTGGTCATAGAGCTGGGCAAAGCGCGGGACCACGAAGGTGATGAGGAAGATGAACAGGCCGATGACCATGACGATGAGCAGGGCCGGGTAGATGAGCGACGCTTTGAGCTTTTTGCGGAAGGTGAGGGAGACGCGCTGGAAGTCGAGGAAGCGCTGAAGCACCTCTTCAAGGTTGCCGGAGCGCTCACCGGCGAGCAGGGTGGTGGTGTAGATGATGGGAAAGCCGCCCTGGGCCTCAAAGGCGGTGGAGATGGATTCACCGTTCTTGATGCGGGTGACGACATCTTCCAGCTGGGCACGGAGCGTGCGATCTTTCTGGCGGCGGGCGAGCAGGTCCAGCGAGCCGAGGATGGGCAGGCCGGCGCGGACCAGGGTGAGGAACTGCTGATTGAAGATCAGAAAGGTTTCGAGCTTGACCTTTTTGCGGCTGCCGGCGCCGGAGAGCGAGGAGCGGGCCTTGACGGAGTAGACATAGAAGCCGGCCTGGGTGAAGCGGGAGCGGAGCTCCTCGGCGGTCGCGGCGGCGTGGGTCTGCTCGAGGACGCGGCCACGGTCGTCGGCAAGGCGGATGGTGAACTCGGTCATAAGAAGGCGAACGTCCCTTGCGGTGCGGTTTGCCCACACGCTGGGCGGAGCGGGCGCTGGCGCAGCGGCCCTGCCCACAGATTAGACGGCGGGGCGGAGTTTGGGAGAGCTTTCTGCCTGCCACGGATAGGGGAGGGCACGGGGTGCCGTCAGCCAGGCAGCTGTGCCTCGACGAGGGTGCAGGCGGTCCCGAGCGGGTCAAGGGTGGCGATGGCGGCCTGGAGGCGCTGAGCGTTGACGCGAAAGCTGGGATCGTCGAGAACCCTGCGCAGGGCGGCGACGAGGGTCTCCGGGGTGAGCTGATCGAGGGGCAGAAGGACGCCGGCACCGGTGTGCTGGAGGCGGGCGGCGACGCCGGGCTGGTCGTTCGTGATGGGGATAGCAACGGTGGGGACGCCGTGCGTGATGGCGTCGAGCGCGGTGTTGAGGCCGGCGTGGGTGATGCAGGCGGCCGCGCGGGGGAGCAAGTCAAACTGCGGCACGTAGGGGAGGACGATGCCGTTGGGTGGAATGTCGCCCAGCGAGCTGGCGTCGAGGGTGCCGCCACCGAGCGAGAGGACGAGCTGAATGTCCAGGCTGGCCGCGGCGGAGAGGATGGTGCGGAAGACCCAGTCCAGGCCGTTCTGCAGGGTGCCCATGGAGGCGTAGACGAGAGGCTGACCGGTGAGGCGATCCCACGGGAAGTTGAGCCGGGCGGCGAGGGCTTCGCGCGCGGCGGGGTGGTTCAGGGGGCCGACGAAGTGGAGGTGGGCTGGCGGCGTGTCGCGGGGGAGGTCAAAGGCGGCGGGCGTCTGCGAGAGCTGTGCGAGCGGGGACATGCTGTCGCGGAGCAGGTCCGCATAGGGTGGAAGACCCCAGACCTGACGCTGGGCGTTGTCGGCCTCACGCCAGGGAGTAAAGGCCTGGTGGATCCCTTGCCAGCCCTTTTCGTTGCGGGCGCGGGCTTCGGCGCTGTCGGCGTATGGCCAGGGGAGGGTTGGCGGTGGGAGTGCAAGGTCGGGGTTGACGGCGACCGCCGCGGCAAGCGAGACGAAGGGCAGACCGAGATGCTGGGCGACGGTGGCGCCGCCGGGAAAGAGCTGGTCCACGACAAGGAGATCGGTGTGGTGCTCGCGGAGGAGGGCGGGGAGGTCGCGGAAGGAGGTCTGGGCGAGCAGGACCATGCGTTCAAGAAAATAGCCAAAGGCGGCGGCGCCCTGGAGTCTGCCGATCGTCTCAAAGGTGGCGCGCAGTGTGCCAGCCGGGTAGACATCCTGGCCGAAGGGAACGAAGCTCACGCCCTGGGCTTCGACGGCGGATCGAGTGTCGAAGATGTTGAAGAAGGTGACCGTGTGTCCGCGGTCGTTGAGGGCCCGGCCGAGCGCCAGCGCGGGGTTGAGGTGACCGGTAGCGTAGAGCGAGAGAAAGCCGATGTGGGCCAAAGGGATCTCCGGAAAGCGAGGGTGCCACGCAGAAAGCCCCTTCGCAGAGGAAGGGGCCTGGTGGATCGGTTGCGGTGAGTGGGCTAGACCGAGAAGGACGATCCGCAGCCGCAGGTGCTCTTTACCTGGGGGTTGTCGAACTTAAAGCCGGCGGCCTCAAGCGTTTCGACGTAGTCCACGGTGCAGCCGTTCAGGTACATGGCCGAGGTCGCGTCGACGAAGACTTTAAGATCTTCCACGTTGATGACCTTATCCATCATGCCGGAGGCGTTCTCGAAGCTCATGGAGTACTGGAAGCCGGAGCAGCCGCCGCCCATGACACCGATGCGCAGGCCTGCCGGGATGGGATCCTGGGTGGCCATGATCTCCTTCACCTTGGTGATCGCGGAGGGGGTCAGGTTGACGACCTTATTTGGAGCCAGGGGAGCGCCGGTGACGACCTCGGCGACGGGATGTGTGGTTGCAGTTGCCATGGGGCGAAGTCTCCGTGTCCTTGTCGGACGGAAGTGGTCTTGATTCAGTGTATGCCTGTGTCCCCAGCCCTACAAGGTGTTGTGGGAGACAGGCCAATAGTGTTGAGATGCTGGGAGTGAGTTGGGGATGCGGAGGTTGTTGCGTGCGATTGCTGGTGTTCTTGGTGTACCTGTTTGTGAACACGTTTGGAATCACCCAGCCGACGCCGGAGGGGGCGCGGCGGGCAGCACGTGGTTTGGGCGTGTTCCTGATTGTGGTGGCTATCGTGCTGGTGGGAGCCGGCTTTGGCCTGCGTGAGGTGTTAACGCGTCGGTAAAGCCTGAGGTGCGCCCGCGGCTATCCCTCGGAAAAGCAATGGTCGAGGGCTTTGCTGGTGGCGTATGATCGGCCCGTTCCGCCGCAGCATGAGTTGCGGCGTCAGGATGGAGGGCAGTCGGATATGACTCTCGCGGGTGCAGTTTCGGCCGTGCCGATCTTGTTGGTGGTGTGGGCTGCTTTGGTGGCGTGCTTTGTGGGCCTGATGACCTATCGCGCGCAGCTGACGCGCTATGAAGATGCAGAGCTGTTTCTGGGAGAGACGGAGAACGCGCATGAGGCCCAGGTGCACCAGGACCAGATTGTGCGACGGGTGCAGCGGGTGCAGCCGCTGGTACAGCTGTTTGGCGGCGCCGCTGGCCTGCTGACGGCAAGCATCGTGGCCATCTGGGTGGCGGACGCGATCCGGGTGCTGGAAGAGACACACTCTATCTAGCGCCGGCGCAGGACGCTGGGGCAGAGCGCGTGGGGCGCCGTTGGTCTAACGTTCGCTGTCCAGGTGCGTCATGGCGACGCGATCATAGCGGGTCCCCTGGATCTGGTCGTGTGGCAGCGTTTGTTCCAGCTGTGCCAGTTCGTCGTCGCTGAGGGTGAGGTGGAGCGCGGCAAGCGCGTCCTGCACCTGGGCGACGGTGCGTGAGCCAAGCAGCGGAACGATGTCTTCGCCACGCGTCAGCGTCCAGGCGACGAGCAGTTGGGCGGGCGAGACGCCGTGAGTTGCCGCAAGATCGTGGAGAGCGCTGATCAGAACGCGGTTGCTGGTAGCGGCGGCGCCGGTGAAGCGCGGAAGAAAGCGGCGGAAGTCGCTCTTCTCCGTCGGGTTGGCGCCGGTGAGCAGGCCGCGGCCGAAGACGCCGTAGGCGGTGACGCCGATACCGAGCTCCCGCAGGCCAGGAAGCAGTTTGCTTTCGATCCCGCGGGTGGCGAGGCCGTATTCCAGCTGCACGTCAGTGATAGGGGTGACGGCCTGGGCGCGGCGGGCGGTCTCGGCTGAGACCTCGGAGAGAGCGGCGTGCTGCACATACCCCTGCTTGATCATGTCCGCGACGGCGCCGATGGTGTCTTCAACCGGGATCTCGCCGAGGCGAGCCGGGCGGTAGATGGCGATCTGCGAGACGCCGAGGCGGGTGAGCGAGTAGGCGAGGTAGTTCTTGACCGACGCGGGCCGGCCGTCAAAGCCGGACCAGGCGCCAGAAGGGGTGCGCTGGGCGCCGAACTTGACGCTGAGCAGGACGTGCTCGCGGGTGGAGGGAGGGAGTTCGCGAAGCGCGCGGGCCAGCAGCAGCTCGTTGTGGCCCATGCCGTAGAAGTCGCCGGTGTCGAGCAGGGTGACGCCCCCGTCGACGGCGGCGTGAATGGCGCGGACGGATTCCGCATCGTCCGTGGCGCCGTACATGCCGCTCATACCCATGCAGCCGAGAGCGATGGGGAAGATGCTGGGGCCGGTGCGGCCGAGCTGGCGGGGCGCTGGAGCGGAGGCGGAGCGTGCGGAGTCGGGCATAGCAGAGTGGATGCATCGGCAGCAGAGCGAGGCGGGCCGACTTGCGTGCGATGAAAGACGGCGCCCGCCCGTGCTGCAGCAAAAAGCGGACGTGCCGTGAAGGCCGCGTCCGCGAGTGGTTGCCCCGCAAAGGGCCGAGTGCTTGCGCTCAGATGCGAATGAAAATTCGACGCCGGTAGAGGATCGAGATCGGCACCCAGCAGATGAGCACGATGGTGAGGGAGAAGAGCAGGGACGAGACAGCGGAATTTGTAACCAGCTGATGGAGATGGATGTAGTACCAGCCGAGTGGAGTCATGCGCTCGCCGCGCGGTCCGGTGGCGGGCCCAAAGCGCAGCAGGCCATTGATGCCGGGCAGGATCTCCGAGAAGAAGTAGGCCGCAATCGAGTTGACGCCGAAGACAAGGAGCGGACGCATGGCGCGGGGATGTCCGAGTTCGTTGAGGTCGCGGTCTGGCCGTGGCTGTGTCTGGTTGGTCTCGTGGAGGGAGCCGCGCATGTCGACGATCCACATGGCGAGAGAGAGAAGTAGCAGCGTGCAGCCACCCGCAAAAAGGACATAGGAACTGGTCCAGAGCTTCTTGTTAATCGGGAAGCTGATGTTCCACAGGGCGCCCAGCAGAACAAACGCCGTGCCGGCAGCGGCGATGCCGGCGATCTTGACCGACAAGGCCCGCTGCGAGCGGATCCAGATGCCGGTGACCACACCGATCAGGATGGTGCCGACCGAGGGCAGCGTGCTGAGCAGGCCTTCCGGATCGCGAACACGCTCATACAGGTGCTTGGAAGAGAAGAGGGCGCGATCGATCCAGGCAACGAGGTTGCCGTTGGGATCAAGCAGGGGAACGGTCTCGGTAGGCACGCCATAGCCGGGGACAGGAACAAAGCGCATCAGCGCCCAATAGCCCAGCAGGCAGGCGATGAAGACGCCAACCTTGGGACGCCAGTCGGGCGTGATTAGCTCCAGGCAGACGGCGACGAAGTAGCAGATGCCGATGCGCTGGAGCACGCCGTAGAAGCGCATGGTGTCCAGGTGGAAGTAAGGGAACGAGTTCACGATGAGACCCAGGGCCAGCAGGATGAGCATGCGGCGAAAGGCGTGACCAAGGATGGAGGCGTGCGTGGCTCCGCGGGCCAGCCGAGACTGGGTAGCCAGAACAACAGAGACACCGACCAGCAGCAGAAACGTGGGGAAGATGAGGTCGGTGGGGGTGAAGCCATTCCACTCGGCATGCTTGAGCGGCCAAAAGGCGTGCCGCTCGTCGCCGTTGTTGTTGACCAGGATCATGAAGGCGATGGTGAGGCCGCGCAGAAGATCGATGGACAGCAGACGGGAGGACGGCTTAATGGTGGTGCGGCTGGGGGCAACGGCGGCAGTGGTCGAGCTCACTGTGTGTCTCCTGCTGGGTGATGGCAGATGGGCATGGATGGAACCTCGGGAAGATGCATGACGACAGCAGGGGAGGCGAAGTTTCGTGGATGCGGGCAGATCGTTTGACAGGTTGCTGCCGTGCGGCACGGAACGGATGAGGACGAGACTACATGAGGGCGAGCGATCGATCGATCAGGTGGTGGGTGTCGGGGACGGGATCGGCGCTGGAGTCGGACTCCAACGAGAACGCGCCGGTGAACTTGGCGTTGCGGGCAAGGGTGAACAGTTGATCCAGGGGAACGGTGCGGTGCTGGTGGTCCACCTCTTCGGCATCTTTCACGTGGGCGATGCGGCCGGCAAACTGGAACATGAGGCGAGCCTCGTTGACGGCGAAGGCAGAGTCCCCTGCCATAAGGCCGTTGCCGAAGTCGGGCAGGGCGCGCAGGTTTGGGTTGTTGGCCGCGCGCAGGATGGCCGTGATGCGCTCGGCGTTGGCCAGGATCGGGTCGTCGTTCTCAAGGTGGACCATGACGCCTCTGGATTTGCCGTAGTCAGCCACTGGGACAAGCACCTCGGCAGGTCGAGAGACGTCCTGTGGGCCGCCACACTTGGGCGTGGCGATGCGGATGGCCGGCGAGCCAAGAACGACCGCGTGGTCGATCCAGGTGCGGTAGACATCAAGCGCCTGTTGGTGAGTTTCGGGGTCCGAGCTGCCGAGATCGACAGACGCATCGACAGGGATGTTGGCGACGCGCATGCCGAGCGTGTCGAGGGCGGCGCGAAGCTCGCGCATGTATGCCGTGGTTTCGGAAGGGAAGTGCTGGTCCAGCGGCTCAATCGCGGTGAGACGAAACTCCTTTTTGACGAAGGCAGCGAAGCCGGCAAGATCGACGCCCGGCAGCTTGGGGTCGCGGGCATCGTTCTTGGGAGCATTGATGCGGCCGCGAAAGGGCCAGGTCGCCACGGCGAGACGGGCACGCTTTGCTGCTTCGGCCGAGGCCGGTGCGGGTGCCTGGGCCAAGGCCGCGTGAGCGGTCGCCAGACTGCCGAGTTTGAGGGCGGAGCGACGGGAGAGGATCATGCGCGGGAGGCCTCCGGTTTGGCTCCATCGGTTGAGAAGTGGCCTGAGCGGAACTGAGCGACGAGGTACTCGGAGGTGCGGAGGGCGAAGGCCATGAGTGACAGCGTGGTTGTCTTGTCGGTGCAGTTGAGCAGAACGCTGGCGTCGGCGACGAAGAGGTTAGGCACGTCGTGCGCCTGGCCGAAACGGTTGGTGACAAAGTGGGCTGGGTCATTACCCATGCGGCAGGTGCCGGTCTCATGGAGCGAGTAGCCGGGTGACTCGGGCTCGCCGTGCCCCTGGTATTCGGCGCCAGCGCCTTCGAGGATTTGCCGGGCCGTGCGCTTGGAGTCCTCCCACATGGCAAGGGTGTTGGCGTCCCACTCGAAGTGCACGCGCACCTGAGGGATGCCGAAGACGTCCTTCTTTTCCGGGTCAATATCGACGAAGTTCTTGGCGGACGGAAGCGTGGGGGCCTGCACGGTGAGGGAGACCGGTGTGGGATAGCGGCGCTTGATCTCGGCCTTGAATGCCGCGCCGAAGCCTTCGATGTCCTCCGCATAGCCGGGGAACTCGTCGCAGCCGCCGCCGGGGTAGAAGGAGTAGCCGCGCAGGAACTTTTCGGCGTGCGGGTTGTCCAGGTTCTGCCAACGCGGAAACCAGGCGATGGTGGCGGCGGAGACGTTATCCGGGAAGGAGGGCGCACCCAGCAGCTGGGGAAAGAAGCCGTGGCCGGAGGTGCCGTACATGTGGTCGCACAGGTTTCGGCCCACCTGCCCGGATGAGTTGGCCAGGCCGTTGGGGTGCCGGGGCGAGCGGGAGTTGAGCAGAATCTGCGCGGAAGGGACGGTGGAGGCGGCGACCACGACGGCTTTGCCGATGACCTCAACCTCGCGCCGGGTGGTGCGGTCGATGTAGGCGGCGCCGCGGGCGTGCCCATCCGCGTCGACCAGAACCTCGCGGACAAGGGCGTTCGTCCGCAGCTCGAGGTTGCCGGTGGCCCGAGCGTCTGGCAGGACGAAGTAGGGCGTGGAGTAGAAGGCGCCCACGTCGCAGCCAAAGGTGCAGTTGCCGCAGAAGTGGCAGGGAACATGGTCGCCGACGGGCGCGGTGAGTTGGGCGACGCGGTCGGGCAGGTAGGGGATGTTGTGCTTGCGGGCGCCGGCGGCGAGCAGGTGGTCGAGCGGGCGGAAGTTCAGGGCCGGCAGGTAGTCGCCGTCGGGATTCGAGGGCCGGTTCTGGACGGTGCTGGCGATGCCCATGAACTTTTCTATGCGGCTGTAGAAGGGGGCGATCTCGTCGTAGGTCACAGGCCAGTCAACATCCGCGCCGTCGCGGGAGGCAGCCTTGAAGTCGATCTGCGCCATGCGCGCTGAGGAACGGCCCCAGAAGTTGGATTTGCCGCCGACGACGTTGGCGCGCGGCCAGTACCAGCGAGTGCCGGGCGCGGTGCTGTAGGCGATCTCGTGCTCCCAGATGTCTGCCGGAACGTATTCGGCGTCCATGTAGCCGACGCTTTTGGCGCGACGCTCCGGGGAGCCGAAGCCGCGGTAGGGCATGTCATACGGCATTTTGTGCTGGCGAAAGTCTTTCGCCGGATCGAGCTCGCGGCCGGCGTTCAGCGCGCAGACCTTGAGACCTGCGGCGGTAAGGGTTTTGATGGCGATGCCGCCGCCCGCGCCGGTGCCGATCACGATCACGTCAAAGGGGTTGGCGGCTGTGCCGAGGGTGCTCATACGCGGTCAGCCTCCCGGGCAATCTGTGCGAGCGGACCGTCTTTGGGCACACCGGGCGACTCGCCGTAGAACTGCAGGCCGGGGTAGTCGAGCTGCCGCAGCCCGATCTCCGTGGTGTAGAAGCCCATCACGGTGTAGTGCCGCACCAGGGTGAAGAACTCCTGACCGGGCTTGTCCGCCGGCTGGAAGTTCTTGCGGAAGGCGAGGCGCGTGAGCAGGGCGGTCTGTTGCTCGGGTGCCAGACTGCGAAACGGGGTCGGGGCGTGTGCGGCGTCGAGCCAGAGCAGACCGTTGCGGAAGGGGTCGTGCAGGGTTGGGTCCGAGGCCGCCATGAAGTCGATGAACTCGGCGACACCGGCATCCGTGGCACCGGCGTGGGTGGGATCGACCTTGCCGTGCGGATGCGCCGGGGGCGGTCCCGTGCGGGGCAGGATCAGCTCCGCGAGCAGCTCCATGGTGCTGAATTCCGGGGCGGAGAAGAAACGCGGCCTGAAGGGACCCGCGGTGCGGCCGGCGGCGTGATGGGCGGTGTGCTGATGGCCGTGTGCCTGTTGCGTGGGCGGGGCCAGAGCGAAGCTCCAGCGCACAAAGCCGGGCGCCGCTGCCGCGGCGGAGGCGCAGGCGAGGGCCTGAAGGAGGTGCCGTCGGCTTGGGGTCTGGCCTGCCATGACGTGAGATCGAGCGCAAACGTTTGCTTCGGATGTGCCCAGTTCTAGTTGCACGACGGGGTGCTGTCAAGAGCGGGGGCGGCGCGAAAGACGCGGGCGGCCCGGAACCAGCAACAGCCAGCCTGCCGGCCCGTCTGGGCTGACAGGACGACCGGGACGGAGTGCCTACAGCGCAGAGGGCGCGAGCAGCGGAAAGCCGGTCTCGTCGCTGGTCACCTCGGTCCCGTAACGAAAGTCGCCCGGGGTGAGGCCGCGCCACAGCGCACAACGGAAGGCGGCGATCTGCAGCGGAAAGATCTCAAATAATGGCAGCAGCCCGGGGGCGGGCACATCGAACCATGTTCCCAGCGAGGGAAGCGCACCATGCGCCGGGCCGATCCAGCGAACGTCCGCCCCCATGCGCAGCAGATCGGTGGCCAGGCTCGCGTCAAGGTGGTGGGTGGCGTCTGGTGTGCCGATCACGATCGCTCGCGAGCCCTGGCTGATGGCCTCCACCGGGCCATGCCGAAACTGTCCACTGGAGAGCGGCATTGCGGTCAGCTTGGCGGTCTCGTGGAAGAGCAGGCTGCCCTCATGCACGGAGGCAAGGGCCGGGCCGCGGCCCAGCAGATAGAGCGGGCCATTGCCGCTGAGAAAGCCTTCCCAGCTCTCACTCTCGGCCAGCAGGCGATCGAGCAGCGCGGGTAGCATCCCCAGGGCGGAGGCGAGCGCTCGCGACAGCAGACCGCTCCCGGGGGTGGTGGCGTCTTCGGCGAGCAGCAGCATGGTCAGCAGGGTCGCCGTGTAGCTTTGGACCGCGACAATCTGGTCGGCGATGTTGTCGGCGGGGTCCGTGGTGAGAACGGTGGCGTCGCTGAGCGCGGCGAGTGGCGAGTCCGCGAAGTTGGTAATGCCGAGGATGGAGACGTCGGCAGAGCGGAGCCGTTCCGCGAGCCGGACCACTTCGGCTGAGGCCCCGGAGCGCGAGATCAGGATCGCAAGATCGCCGGGGCGTGCCACACCGCTGCCGAAGTGCAGCAGCTCCGAGCTTTCGCGCAGAAGGATGGGACGCCCGTGCTGCTCCAGGAGGGCGGCGGCGGGCATGGCGGCGAAGAAGGAGGCACCCATGCCCGAGATGAGGATGCGGCCGGTCGCGCGCTGCAGCAGACGGGCGGCAGCGGAAAGATCGCGTGCGCCCGGGCCTGTGTGGTGGGTCAGCACAGCCCCGAGAGAACGAGGCTGCGCAAGGATGTTGGCCAGCATAGGGAGATGGTGCATAGGGAAGCTACTCTTTCCGGGAGAGCCACTCCCCGATGGGCGACGGAGCGGTCGGGCTGAAGGGAAGGTCTACGCGTCGGCCCAGGCCGGCCGAGGCGTAGGCGGCATAGACGGCTTCCAGCACTGCCCTGCCGTCTTCGCCGGTGGACTGACAGGTGGCGAGGCCGCGCACGCAGCGGGCGAAGTGCTGCATCTCCTGTGGGAAGCCGTAGTTCCAGGTTTCTTCAAAGACGGGGTAGAGCCAGCCTGTGGAAGTGGGTGCTTTTTCAACCGCGTAGCCCACGCCGTACTCGCTGTAGGTGGTGAGCGCGTTGCCCATCAGCAGGTTCGCCAGGGTCAGGCCACCTTCGCCGTAGACCTCGATGCGGTCGTCCATGCCACCGCGTTTGGCCCAGGAGTTTTCAATCACCGCAAAGGCCCCGCCCTCGAAGGTGACGATGGTGACGGCCTCGTCGTCGCACAGGGTTTTGGCGCCGTGCACATAGGTGCCCAGGTGCGAGAGGACGCTCTGGATGCGCGGCCGGCCCAGAAACCAGTGGGCAAAGGCGATGCCATGACAGCCAAGGTCAAAGAGGGCGCCGCCTCCCGACCGCTCCACATCCCAGAACCAGTCGCTGTGCGGACCAAAATGCTTTTCCGACTGCTTGATCAGATGCACTTTGCCAAAAGCACCGTGGTCGGCCATCTCCTTGGCCTTAACGTACTTGGGGGTGAACAGGAGCTCTTCGGCATACATCAGCACCACGCCCGCCTCGCGGCAGGCCGCGATCATGCGGTCGGCCTCGGCCAGGGTGACGCAGAGAGGCTTTTCACAGAGAACATGCTTGCCGGCTGCGGCCGCAGCGACGGTCATCTCGCAGTGGAGGCTGTTGGGCGCGTTGATGGCGACGGCCTCAATCTCTGGGTCGGCGAGCAGTTCGCGGTAGTCGGTGAAGAAGCGCTCCAGCTTGTGGCGGGCTGCGAAGCGTTCTGCGTTGCCAGGGGTGGGCGAGGCCACGGCATGCACACGGATCTCGGCGGGAACCATGCTGATGGCAACGGCGTGGCACTCGGCCTGGAACTGCGAGCCGATGAGGCCGACGGAGACAGGCTTCATACGGGGGAGACCTTTCTGCGCGGAGCTTTGGCTGAGTCAGAGGGCCGTCCGGATTGCCGGCTGGCAGCTGGGAGCGACGCTACGCCGTTGCCGACCAGGTGCACCCCGTGACGGTGTTCCCGGCACGGTCCGCTGGAGCTCCGCGCCACAAAGCTGGTGGCGACGCAGCTTTCCACCCCGCGGCGCAGCGGCTGACCGGCCATACGCTCCAGCAGGCGGAACGCCTCGTAGCCCATGGCATCGCGGGGCAGGCGGACGGTGCTGAGCGAGGGATTGAAGTAGCTCGCCACGCCGATATCGTCCGAGCCGATGATGGACAGGTCGCGCGGAATCTCCAGCCCAAGCCGGGCCGCGGCGCCGATCGCACCGATTGCCATCAGGTCGTTGTTGCAGAAGATGGCGGACGGTCGTTTGCCTCCCTGCAGCAGTGCTTCCGCCGCCGCCGCGCCGCCTTCCGGCTGGTTGTCGCCCTCGATCTCGGCGACCAGATGCATGCCGGCTTCGAGCAGATTGGTGCGCAGCGCCTCGGCGTAGCGAACCGCAGAGCGAACCGTGGAAGGGCCACGAATGATCGCTACCTCCTGATGGCCGTGCCGGTGCAGGTGATCAATCGCGGCAAGGATGCCGGTGGTGTAGTCCAGCAGAAGGGAAGAGCGCCCCTTGCCCACGCGAGCGCCATCGAGCGCCACCACGGGCACCTCGGCGTGGAGCAGGGTGTCGACCAGCCGGCTGTCGATCTGCGAGGTCATCACGGCCACGCCGCGCACACGGCTTTCGATCATGCGACTCACCGCTGCCTCGGCCTTGCGCGGCTCGTAGTTGGTCATGCCAAGCGTGAGCTCCAGGCCGGCGGCGCTGGCCACTCGCTCAAAGCTCTTGACGAGCGGGGGGAAGAACGGGTTCTCGATGTCGGATAGCAGCATGCCGACCAGGTCGCTTTGCCCCCGCACCAGAAGGCGCGCCGAGCTGTTCTTGTAGTACTTCAGCTCCTTGATGGCGCGGAGCACGGCTTCCCGGGTGCGTGGGGCGATCTCCCGCGTGCCGTTGATCACGTGGGAGACAGTGGTGACCGAGACTCCGGCGCGCTTCGCTACATCGGCCATTAGGACAGGCATGACAACAGGGCCTCAGCAGAGGGGATGGTCTATCCAAAGATTGACCTGGAGTTTTGGGTCCGTGCTCGCACTATACGTGAACGTTTCTTGACAGCGGAAGCCCTCGGGTGGGAGCTTGGTCACACGTGTTTACATATGCTCCGCAAACGCTTTCGTTCTGCTTCGTATGCGGAAGCAGCGGCGGTGTTTCACTGCTGCAGTGAGGTTTTCGCAGGCGCTCGACAGTTCGGGCCTGCGTCTCTGCGGCGTTCTGCCAGGGGGGTTTCATCATGCGTCGCCTGACTCTGATGTCTTTCGTTGCGCTCTGCTTGGGAGCGCAGCTGCCATGCCCGGCACAGTCTGCGGCCCCACGCACGCACGCCAGGGGCAATGCGGAGGACGGCCATGCCGTGTACCAGCACGCATGTGTGATGTGCCACTCCACGCAGCCTGGGGTCAAGATTGTGGGGCCAAGCCTGGCCGGTGTTCTCAGTGGTCCTCACGCCGGCGCGACCCATGCCGTGCAGCAGACCATCCTCAACGGCAAGGGGCGCATGCCGCCAGCCCGCAGCAGGCTCAATGATCAGGAGCTGACAGACCTGCTGGCGTACCTGAAGACGTTGTAACGCGAAGCACCGAAGAACACCTGGCCCAACGGCCGAAAGGAAACGCATGTCCTGGATCGATCGTGGAGGAAAAGCAGTTGGTGTGGCACTTCTAGCCGGCGTTGTGGCCGTGAGCACCTCTGCGCCAACCTGGGCGCAGCAGCCATCGGTCACATCGGCTGGCTTCACGGTGCCGCCGTTGCCGAACTCACCCGCTCCCGCGTTGATGCCGCTCCCCGCAATCATCACACACGGCACCGGCGTGATGCGGCTGGACGGCAGTTTTTCAGTCGTGCTCGATGGCTTTCGCGAGGCTCGGCTGGAGCATGCGGCCGATCGTCTGCGCGAGCACCTCGCCCGCGAAACAGGCCTCATCTTTCTGCCTGGAACCACCGGCGCCGGCACCGTGCTGCACGTCCGAACCGGAGGCGCGAGCAAGCCGGTGCAGGAGCTGGGTGAGGACGAAAGCTACCAGCTTGTGGTGACCGCGCAAGGAGCGACCCTGACCGCACCCAATCCGTTGGGCGTGCTGCGCGGCATGCAGACCTTTCTGCAGATGCCGCACCAGTCGGCAGATGGTTTTGTGCTCGATGCGGTAACAGTGGACGACAAGCCCCGCTTTCCCTGGCGCGGCCTGATGCTGGATTCTTCCCGCCACTTCCAGCCCATGCCCAAGGTGCTTGCGCAACTGGACGCCATGGAAGCCGTCAAGATGAATGTCTTTCACTGGCACCTGAGCGATGACCAGGGCTTTCGCGCGGAAAGCAAGCGGTATCCCAAGCTGACCAGCCTGGGCTCGGACGGCCGCTTCTATACCCAGGCAGAGATGCGCGAGGTGGTGGACTACGCGCGGGAGCGTGGCATCCGCGTGGTGCCGGAGTTTGACATGCCGGGTCACGCGCGGTCGTGGTTTCCGGGCTATCCCGAGCTGGCGGCCGGCCCCGGGCCGTACACCATCATGCATCACTATGACGTGAACCCCAAGGCGCCCATCCTGCAGAACGACCCAGCCATGGACCCGACCAAGGACGAGGTTTACAAGTTTCTGGACGGCTTTATCGCCGAGATGGCGGCACTGTTTCCGGACCACTACTTCCACGTGGGCGGTGACGAGGTGGACGGCAAGCAGTGGGACGCCAACCCACAGATCCAGGCCTATATGAAGGCGCATAGCCTGAAGGACAACGCCGCGCTGCAGGCCTGCTTCACCGGCCGCGTGCAGAAGCTCGTCACCAAGCATGGCAAGGTGACGATTGGCTGGGATGAGGTGCTCCAGCCCGATACGCCGCAGGACGTGGTCATCCAGTCCTGGCGCGGACAGCGCAGCCTGTTCCAGGCAGCAGCCCGCGGCTATCGCGGCATTCTGTCGGCTGGGTACTACATCGATCTGAACCAGCCAGCCTCGCAGCACTATCTGATCGACCCTATGGTGTTGCCACCCGCCAACGAGAGCGACCCGACGGCCAAGGGGGTAGAGGTGCCCGAGCACCTGACCCCGGAGCAGGAATCGAAGATCCTGGGCGGGGAAACGACGGAGTGGACCGAATACATCACGCCCGAGATCATCAACAACCGCATCTGGCCCCGCTCGGCCGCCATCGCGGAGCGGTTCTGGTCGCCGCAGGGCACGCGCGATGTTCCGGATATGTACACGCGGCTTGGCTGGGTCTCGCATGAGCTTCGCCTGCTCGGCATCGACAACGGCGGTGTCGCGCAGGACATGCTCGAGCGCATGGCCAATGGAACAGCAACAGACCAACTGGGAGTGCTGGCCGCCATGGTGCAGCCACCGCTGGACTACAACCGCGAGGTCGAAGAGACCTACGATGAAGCCAATCCGCTGAACCGTCTGGTGGACGCTGTCCCAGCGGAAAGCACCACGGCGCGGCACTTTGCGGAGCTCGCTTACGCCCTGGCCGCAGGCTCGGCAACCCCGGCGCAGCATGCCGAGGCGCGTGCCTGGCTGACGTTATGGGCGGCCAACGACGCCGCGCTCGCACCGACGCTGGGCGGCAGCGCTCTGACGGCGGAGCTGGTGCCGCTGTCGCACAACCTGTCGCGCACGGCGGCGATCGGGCTGGCAGCGCTGGACCGGCTGGAAGGCCATGGAGCCACAGGCAACAGCGACGCCGCGGCGCAGGCAGCGGAGCTGAAAGGCATGGAAAAGCAGGTGGCCGTGCTGCGCAACATGGCCGTGGCGCCGGTGGAAGAGCTGGTTACGGGCCACGCTGCGCCGCCGTCCCAGTAGGTGATGGTGCGGCTGCGCGGCATGTCGTAGTCTGTTGGGGGAAGCGAAAGTGGCGAAATTGGCAGACGCACCAGACTTAGGATCTGGCGGGGTAACCCGTGGGGGTTCAAGTCCCCCCTTTCGCACCAAATCTTTTGGATTGTCTGAAACGAGGATCATGAGTCAGCAAGATGTGAAGGCGCCGGAGCCAGCGTTGAAGCTGGTACGTGGTGAGAGCTACAAAGAGACGTACGCCAACAGCGTGCAGGTCCGGGCAAGTGTGTGGGACTTCTTCCTCGGATTCGGGACCATGGCGCAGACCTCGCCGGAGGAGGTGACGCTCGAAACCACCCACGGCATCTACGTCAGCCCGCAGCAGGCCAAGGCGCTGGCGCGTCTGCTGGACCAGAACCTCGAGCAGTATGAGCGGACCTTTGGCACCATCTCGCTGGAGCCTGTTCCTGCAGCCGGCGGCCCTGTGAACTAGAGACGTGCGGGCGGAGCTGGGGGGGCGCACGCCGGGGCGCGGCCGGGCACAACAGCCGGGAGAGCCGCGCCCCGAGCTCCCTGTGCTGATGCTCTATCCGGTGTTTTTCGTTGCCGTCTTCCTCGGGCACTGGACGCTGCTGCGCCTGCCCTACTTCTGGGATGAGGGTGGCTACTACATCCCGGCGGCATGGGACGTCTTCACCACCGGCTCCCTGATTCCACACTCCACCCTGAGCAATGCTCATCCCCCGCTGCCCTCCCTTCTTCTTGCAGGGTGGTGGCACCTTTCCGGATTTGTGGTCAGCGGCACGCGAACCCTGGTCTGCCTGGTGGCCGCGGCCGCGCTGCTCGCAGTGTTTCGGCTCGGCAAGCGATTGAGCGGCAGCCATGCCGGCGCCGTCACCGCGGTGCTCACGGCCATCTATCCCATCTGGTACGCGCAAAGTACCCTGGCCCATGCCGACATCTTTGCCGCGTGCTTCACGCTGTGGGCGCTGAGCTGCTACCTGGCCCCTGCGGACGGAGACTGCGGCGGCATTGCCGATCGGGCCTGGGCCGCGGTGCTCTTCAGCTGCGCGGCGCTCAGCAAGGAGACGGCGATTGTTACGCCGGTGGCCCTGGCCGGCCTGGAGCTCTTCCACGGGCTACGTCGGCAGGGATCGGCGCGGCGCGCCGCCTGGAGCTGGGCCGCGACTCTGGCGGCACCACTTCTTCCCTTGCTCGCCTGGTATGCGTTTCATTACGCCCGAACCGGGTTTGTCTTTGGCAATCCGGAGTTCCTGCGCTACAACGCCACGGCCAATCTGAGCCTGGCCAGGCTTGCGCTCTCGCTGTGGCACCGGCTGCTGCACCTGGTCGGGCACATGAACCTGTATGTCGCCACCCTGTGCGGCATCGCCGCGCTGCTTATGCCGGTGCGGCCCAGGCAGGAGCGGCACGTCCTGCCGCGGCGGGCGACAGAGCGCATTCTCTTTGTGCTGGTAGTGAACTGGGTGGAGTTCTCGGTGCTGGGCGGTGCGCTGCTGTCGCGCTATCTCCTTCCGATGTATCCGCTCCTTCTGCTGCTATGGGTCTCCGCCTGGCTCACCCGCATGCCGTGGTGGCCGGCCGTGGCCGGGTTGACGGCGACAGCGTTCCTCGCCGGCATCTGGATCAACCCGCCCTACGCCTTTGCGCCCGAAGACAACCTCACCTATCGCGACATGATCGTGCTGCATCAGCAGGCGATCAGCGTGGTGGCACACAGGTTTCCGCAGGCCACCGTGCTTACGGCCTGGCCGGCCAGCGCCGAGCTTGAACGACCGATGCTCGGCTACGTGCGCACGCCCATCAAGGTCTTCGAGATCAGAAACTTCTCCGCCGAGGAGATGGGCAGGGCCGCCGCCGAGCCCGGCGACTACGACACGGCTCTGCTGTTTTCCACCAAGTGGGAGCCCGCGCAGGGCCAACTCGACCTCAGTCGCGGACACCGCGCCAGCGATGAGCGCTTCTTCGACTTCCATCACGACCTCCGCCCTGAAGAGGCCGCCCGGTTGCTGCATGGCGACGTGGTCTGGCAGGCGCAGCGCGGCGCAGAATGGGCTGCTGTGCTCCACTTTCCCCGCATCACCACGGCCCGCCTGCAAGCCTCCGGGACGGTCGCCGGCACGTCCTTGAGCCCGTCTGCAGGCCCGCCCGCCAGCAAGCCCTAGGCCTGCCTCGCAGCTCTATACTCAAGGGGTGACGCCGCTCGTGCCGCCATCTTCCCAGGTTCGCCATCTGCTTCGCTCGGTTGTCACCGGTGGCGCGCTCATCTTTGGGGCGTGCGCAATGGCTGCTCTGCCTGGCGCAGCACAGGCCAGCGCAGGAAGCACCCTTCCGGCTGGCCGCCTTGTGCTGGTGCTGCCGTTTGAGAACAGGTCTGGGGACGCGGGGCTGAACTGGATCGGCGACTCCTTTCCAGACACCCTGAACCAACGGCTCGCCACCGCCGGCTTTCAAGCTATCTCGCGCGAAGACCGCGCCTACGCTCTGGACCACCTCGGTCTCCCGCCCGGCTTTCGCCCCAGTCGCGCGACCACCATACGTATCGCTCAGACACTGGACGCCGACTACGTCATCGTGGGGAGCTACACGGTGGAGAACAAGCGATTGCAGGTTCGAGCCCAGGTGCTGCGTGTGCGCGAGCTTCGGCTGTCGCCCCCCCTGGCGGACTCAAGCGATCTGCCACGCCTGTACGACGTGGAAAACGCCATCGCCTGGAAGGTCGCGCAGGAGATGGACCCGCGGTTCTCTGTCTCGCAGGCCACGTTTCTGGCCGCTTCGGCCGGTGTGCCGCTCAGCGCCTTTGAGAACTACATCCGTGGCGTCAATGCCTCGTCGCAGAGCGAACGGCTGCGCCGGCTCAACGCGGCTGTGACCGAGACTCCGGGCTATACGGAAGCCGTGCTGGCCCTCGGCAAGGCGCAGTTTGCTGCCCGCGACTACGACAAGGCCTCTGCCACCTTGGCTAAAGTGCCACTCAGCGATCGCCGGGCACTGGAGGCCCGCTTTTTTCTGGGGCTGGCCTGCTTCAACACCGCAAAGTATGCGGACGCCGAGCAGGCCTTCGCCTTTGTGGCCACCCGGCTGCCCTTGCCGGAGGTGGTCAATAACGAGGCGGTGGCTATCAGCCGGCAGGGCCGGGATGCGGCCGCGCTCTTTCAGCGCGCCGTCACGGCCGACCCGAATGACCCGGACTATCACTTCAACCTCGCCGTCGCCCTGCTGCGCCGGCACGACACCGACGGTGCCACCCGCGAGGTGGATGCGGCGCTGCGCCTGCGCAAGAACGACGCGGAAGCGCAGCAACTCAAGGACACCATGGCTCGTGGCGGAGCGGTCGTGCTGGTAAGTGGCACCAGCAACCCTGCGGCCGATGCCACCAGTGGCTTTGCCCCGCTTGAGCGCGTACGCCGTACCTACAGCGAGGCCTCCTTCCGGCAGGCGGCGTTTCAGCTGGAGCAAATCCGGCAGGCACGGCTGGAGATGATGAAGCCGGCCGAACGATCGGTCGAGTACTCCCAGCAGGGGCAGCAATACCTGGCGGAGGGGCTGCTGCCGGAGGCCGAGCAGGAGTTCCAGAAGTCGGCCGCTGCGGATCCTTCCAACCCCACTCCGCGCGCCGCTTTGGCACAGATCCGCGAGCAAAGCGGCAGCGAGGCCGATGCCCGCAAGGAAGCCGAGGCGAGTCTCCAACTGCGGCCCAATGTAGCGGCCTACCTTGTGCTGGCCCGCCTGGACCTGAAACATGAGCAGTTGCCCGCCGCGGCGCGAGAGGTGAGCTCTGCGCTGCACCTTGAACCCAAGAACCCCGCGACCCTGGCCATGCGGCAGACCATCACCGCAAAGGGACAGGCTGTGCCCTGATGCTGGCCCATGCGGCAGTGCCGTGGCCCGCGGCCGCCCTTGTGCAGGCGCTCGCACGCAGCCTCGCCTGCTCGCTCCACCAGCCGGGAATCGCGCTTCTGCTGTCCGGCTCCGGCCTGCTCCTGCTAATTCTTGAGTTCCACCGGCCGGGCAAGGTTCTGCCAGGTGCCATCGGTCTGGGATTGATTCTTCTTGGCATCCACGCCTTTTCGTTGCAGCCCCTGCGGGTATGGGCCGTTCTTCTGCTGCTGGCTGCATCTGTGCTGCTGTGCTCGCCCTGGGTGCTGCCGCAGCGGTCAGAGCTCGGCCCCATGGGCACGGCGGCCCTCAGCACGGCGCTGGTGTTTCTGCCCCGCTCCGCAGGTGGCCGGTGGGTCTGGCTGGCCTCCTCGGCCGGCCTTCTGCTGGGTGCCGTGTGTTGCGCACTGACGACCATTGCGGGTAAGGCCCGGCGAGCCAAACGCCGTCACAGGCCCGGCGCCGCCGCTCAGGAACTCTGGGAGTAGACTGAAATCAGCTTGCGCGGCCTGCGATCGTCGCTGCCGCAAGGAGAAGTCTTCGCTTTCATGTCGAACGTGTTTGCTCGTGCTTTCAAGTCTGGTTTGCCCCTCCTCCCGCTCGCTTTTGTCCCCGCAGCTCGCCTGCATGCCCAGGCAGAGGTGGACACGCCGTTGCGCCGCCAGCTGCATCGGCTGGACCTGAGCCTGTCGGTTCTCGACAACATCACGGGCAAGACCAGCGGCGTCAGCTATGCCAACGACAACCCGCGCCCAGCCGAGGCCCAGGCCCTCCAGGCCACGCCCAACGATGGCGTCGGCGGCCTGTTCACCCTGCGGTACACCAAGTCGCCGCTCATCGGCGCCGAGTTCAACTACAGCTATATCAAGTACACCTTCAACTACAGCCCGCCCATTGTGCAGAACGGCGTGCAAAACACGGTCAATGAATACAGCGCTGGCTATGTGGCGCACGGTCCACGGCTTACCGGTTTTGGGATCCAGCCATTTGGCGCCGTGGGCGTGGGCACAACGGCCTTCACCCCGACGACCTTTGGCGGCCAGGGTCTGCGCGAACAGGCACGCATGACCTACTACTACGCGGTTGGCGTGGATGCGCCGGTGCTGCTCGAAGGGCACGTTGGCCTTCGGGCTCAGCTCCGCCAGACCTTCTTTCTCGCGCCCGACTGGGGACAGAACTACCTGACTATCAAGCAGCGAACCAACAGCCTGGAACCGGCCATCGGCATCTACCTGCACTTCTAAATGCGTGGTGCAGGCCGGTGTCGGCCTGCACCATCGTCAGCAGCAAATCGCGTCCAGCGCGGCTCCGCTACCCCTCGCAGCCACATCCTTCAGGCTGCCCGGTCTGGCCCTATCCCCCAAACGGGGGATCGAGTCCCCTAACCACCCCGTCACCTCCGCGTCCAAAGGGTAATCGCCGCAGGGTATTCTCTAAGCCGGCAGCACACACCCAGCATGGATCTTCTTCCCACCTCCGTCGGCACCCGCCCCCGTCTCGCCTGTGAACTGCGCCCCGAGGGCATCGTGGCCGCGCGCGGCACCAGCCCCGATGGGGTGCTCACCGCGTTGGCGCAGGCGCCGCTGCCGCCGGGTGCTCTTATGCCCAGCCTCAAGTCTGGCAACCTGATCGATCGCCAGGCCGTGCTGGTGGCGCTGCGCCGCTCGCTCGATACCCTGGCTACCCGCGGTGCGGAGCGCTCGCGCTACCTCACCCTGATCATTCCTGACCTCTGCGTACGCGTGCTTTTGCTGGACTTTGACACGCTGCCGTCTCGGCTGGCGGACGCCCTGCCCATCGTGCGCTTTCGCCTCAAAAAGCTCTTGCCCTTCGATGTCGATCACGCCCTGGTCTCCTTTCAGGTCATGCGGTCGGAGCGCAACCTGCTGCGTGTGCTCGCCGTCGCCATCCCGAACGAGGTGCTGAGCGAGTATGAGTCGCTTGTGGTCGAAGCTGGCCTGCAGCCAGGCGTCGTCCTCCCCAGCACACTTGCTGCCCTGGCCGGGCTGGATCCTGCCGACCCCACGGCTCTTGTGCTCAACTCCGCCGCTGGCTGCCTCACCACCGCCATCGTCCATGCCGGCACCCTTCTGCTCCATCGCACAATTGATACCGCGGAGTTTGTGCCTGACTCCCTTACCCCGTTGCAGCAGCTCTCCGCAGACCTGCTGACAGCCGGAGCCCTGGCCTCGCAGGCCGACGCCGCCGTGGCCCTGCTGAACCTCGCGCCGGAGGCCGACAACCATTCCCGGGATGTTGCCGAGGCTGTTTCAGTCGCCGCGGCGTACTTTGAGGACACCCTGGCGACGCCGCCGGCCACCCTGCTCACCGCCGGCCTCACCTCAGCCCATGCCCTGTCGGTCACGCTTGAGCGGCATGGTCTGGACACGCTTCGCACCCGCGAGCTGCTTGCTCCCGCCGCCCTCGGCGCCGGTGCCACCACCTCCCAGATCCCGCCCGGCCTGCTTGCAGGCCTTCGAGGAGCGCTCCGCAGCTAACCATGCGCATCTCGGTCAATCTCGCCAGTCGTCCATTCGTTGAGATCCGCCCACTGTTGGCGCGGCTGCGGCTCGCCATGGGGCTGCTCGCCCTGTTGGCCCTGGTGCTCGGCATCTGGGTGCACTCTCTTAGCGCCCGTGCCCGCGCCGCTCGCGCCGCACTTAATCTCGCCTCTGATCAAACCGTGGCCGTACAGCAGCGGCGCTCGGCCAACGAAGCACGTATGCGCCAGCCGCAGAATCGCGCCATCCTGGACCGCTCTCATTTCCTGAACGGCGTCTTTGCCGCTAAAAGCTTCTCCTGGACCGCCGTCATGATGGATCTCGAGCGTGTACTGCCGCCCGGCGTGCAGGTCACCAGCATCGATCCGCAGATCTCGAAGGAAGGCGACGTGACTATCCGCCTCCGTGTCTCCGGCGACCGGAGTCGCGCAGTCCAGCTGGTCCGCAACCTCGAGCACTCGTCCCGCTTTGTGGCACCCCGTCTCGCCTCAGAAACGACGCAGGCCAGTGACACTGCGGCCACTCGCCAGGCGGCGCTCAACTCCGGCACCCCTGTCGCGCCACCCGGCGTCGAGTTCGACATCCAGTCCGGCTACGAGCCGCTGCCCGAGCCGCCATCCGGCGTCAACCAGCGACCCGCGGTGACTACCGCGCCCCCCACTCCTGCGGAAGGGGGCGGCCTGACGCCCAGCCAGGCTGCCTCTCGCCCCTCGATCAGGATGCAGAAGTATTTTGGCGCACCGCCTGTCCAGAACAACAGCTTCACCGGCCGAGCTAAACAGGCATCACCCACGAAGCAGGGAGCCCGCCCATGAACCTGCCCGGCGCCATCTCCTCCGCCCGCCTGCCCGAGCGGCTTCGTCCCCTGCTCACACTGGTCAACCTCCACTACGCCGGCGCCGCCTTGCTGCTGTTGCTGAACCTCATCCTCGGCGCGTCCATCTTCTCCGCGTGGCGCGCCACCTCGGACTCCGGCGCCGAAGCCCTCGCCCAGCAGCAGACCGCGCTCACCACCGCCCGGCTGCAGGCAAGACCACTTGAAGGTCTGGACACCAAACTCGTCACGGCCACGCAGCAGTCGGATCTCTTCTACGATCGCCGCCTGCCCGTCACCTACTCCCAGGTGCTGACCGAGCTTGGCAGCCTTACCCACACCGCAGGCATCAAGCTTTCCCGCGTGCAGTACAGTCCCGTTCCCGTCCTCAACAACACCCCGGGTGCGCTCACGGAAGTCCGCATGGACGCCACGCTTACCGGCGACTACCGTCCTCTCGTGCTGTTCCTCAACTCGCTCGAGCGCGACCGCATGTTCTTCCTTATCAGCGGGCTCGCGCTCACCGGGCAGCAAGGAGGAACTGTGGGCCTGCGTCTCCGGCTCACCACCTATCTGCGCCCCGGCATCGATGACAGCACGCCCCCGCCGATCGCCAGCGAAGACACCGACAGCACAACCTCCGCCCCGGCATCTCAGACCACCTCCAGCACGGGGCAGACAGCAATCCCGGCCCAGCAGACCAGCACCGCCTCCACTGCTGTCAGCAGCCGCCCGGCAGGTCTTGGCACCCCCCCGGCCTCCCCCACCACACGCCCATCCCGCGTGCAGACCTTCACCCCACCGCCGGGCGGCCCGCCTCTTATCCGCTCTGCCAACCCGCCCCCGCCCGGTCTCGATCAGTAGTGCCACTTACCCGGGCCGCTCGCGTGGCCAGCCATCTGGTGCCGTCTTGCACCGCCCCCAACCCCACACCCGGAAAGGAGGACCGCCTTGCAGCTGGGAACTGAAGATCGCAAAAAGCTCACCATTCTTGGCGTCGCCGGCGTCGGCGCCCTGGCCGCCGCTGCGTATATCTACAGCGAGCTCTTCCCCTCCACCCCCGCCCCAGTCGCCTCCGCCCCGGTGGTGGTGCAGCCCGCCACCCGCACCAGCACGCCGGTCTCCGAGTCATCCGCCGCGGCCGCCTCCGCCCCGGGCACGTCGCGCAAGGTCGCCACCACGGCTGCCTCGCTTGACCCCACGCTTCACATGTCCGCCATGCTCACCACGGAGTCGCTGCAGTATCGCGGCACCGGGCGCAACATCTTCTCGGCCACGGCGGCGCCGGCCGAGGTACGCATCCCCAAGGCGCTCAGCTCAGCCCGACCAACGCTGGCTCCCGCGGCGTATACCCCGCCCTCGGGTCCGCCCCAGCCACCACCCATCAACCTGCGCTTCTTCGGCACCGCCACGCGCCCCGGCCAGCCCGCTCGTGCACTTCTTCTCCGTGGTGAAGATGTTGTGCTTGCCTCGGTCGGTGATATTGTTCAGCGGCGCTACAAGATCCTCAACATCAATGCCAGCTCCATCACCGTTCAGGACCTTTCCGATGAACACCAGCAGACGCTTCCCCTCATCACCAACTGACGTCCCGGCTCCCCGCTCGCGTCAGGCGGAAGAGGGCTACGCTCTGCTCGCCGTGCTGGTCGCAGTCTTTCTTGTGTTGCTCACCCTCTCCGTGGCGGCCCCCTCGGTTGCCCGGGCGCTCCGCCGCGAGCGGGAGGTTGAAGCCGTGCACCGCGCTGACCAGTACACCCGCGCTATCCAGCTCTACTACCGGCGCTTCGGCCACTATCCGGGCTCGCTGGAGCAGCTGGAAAAGTCCAACGAGATCCGCTTTCTGCGCCAGACCTACCTCGATCCCATGACCGGCAAGCAGGACTGGCGCCTGATCAAGGTCGGCGAAAACAAGACCGATGTGAAGACCTTCTTCGGCGCGCCGCTCACGGGCGTCGCCTCCACCGGCCTTGGCTCAGCGGCGGGCATGGCCTCAAGCAGTGGCGCGGGCGCACCTGCTTCGTCCATTGGTGGCGGCACCTCGCCTTTCGGCTCCGGCACCGGCACTGGCTCCGGCATGTCCTCAGCCGGCGGCCTCGGCAGTTCTAGCTCTCCGTCCGGCCCCGGAAGTACCTCCACACCCGGCTCCAGCCTTGGCGCTACCGATAGCACATCAGGCACCACAGGAACCAGTGTGGGCGCAGGTGTCTCCAGCCAGTCGGCCACCGGCATCACTGGCACAAACGCGCCCTTTCTGGGCGTCGGTTTGCCCGTCGCGGGCACGTCCATTCTCACCGTCAACGAGAAGACTGCCTACCCCGAGTGGGAGTTTCTCTACGACCCACGCGTCGAACAGCTTCGGTCCAAGGTAAACATTCTGGGCGGCGGGATCGGCTCCGCCGCTGCCAGCACCCTCGGCAGCGCCAGCGGTCTCTCGTCTTCCGGCCCAGGGGGCATGCCGGGTGCGACCCCCGACCCGAGCACCACCACCCCGGGCGCCACCCCACCTGCTGCCAGTGATCCCGAGAAGAACCCGGCTTTCAACAAACCTGAGTAGCTCGGGGGCAGACACTCTCTATGTCGTGGCGCAGAGGATGTGGAGTCGAACCAACCCTGCCGAAGCACGGCCTGCCCCGGGGAGGCGCACACCGGCCAGCGCGTGGCTTAGGCTCTAGAGCATGCGACACAGGCTGGAGTCGGCTAGAGCTGCCGCAGGAGGCACGATGAAACAGGCAAATGCCACAGCGCTGGTGCTCGGTGCGTTGCTCACCGGCTGCGCGCACGCCCAGTGGGACCTCGAAGAGTCGCACACCGCGGCGGACCTTCGCGGCGTCGTCAGCGTCGGTGGCGGTGGGGGCGTAGCCTGGGCCAGCGGAACCAAAGGCACGGTGCTCCGGACAGAAGACAGCGGGTTTGTGTGGCAGGGGTGTGCCGTCCCGGCCGGTGCCGCCGGCCTCGACTTCCGTGGCATTCAGGCCTTTGACGAGCAGACCGCGATTGTCATGAGCTCCGGGCCGGGCGAGCAGTCACGCTTGTACCGGACCGACGACGGCTGCCTGACCTGGCGGCTGCTCAAGACCAACACCGATCCAGCGGGCTTCTGGGATGCTGTTCGCTTCACTGACCGCGAGCACGGCATGGTGCTGGGCGACCCGGTCCAGGGGCGCTTCGTGCTGCTCCGGACGCAGGATGGCGGCGCAACATGGCAGCAGCTTCCGGGAGAGTCGGTCACCCCGGTCAAGGATCAGGGTGCCTTTGCCGCGAGCAACTCGGCCCTTCTGCTGAGCTCGCCGATCCGCTGGACCTTTTGCACCGGCGGCGCCGCCGGCCCGCACCTTTGGCGCGGCGGGACGGAGTTTGCCGCCACCGGCGTGCGGAAGGGTTCCGCTCTGCTCGCCGAAACCGCGAGCTCGGAGGAACTGATCTCCGAGAAAAAAGCCGAAACCGCCGGTTGCTTCTCGCTGGCGCAGCATGGGGACTCCCAAGGCACCATCGTCGCAGTCGGGGGCGATCACAAGCATCCCGAAGCGACCGAAGGCACTGCCTGGTCGTCCTCCGCAGCCGCGCCGGAGAACAAGGGGCACGAGGGCTTCAGCTTCAGCGCCGCCAAGGCAGGTCCGGCTGGCTACCGGAGTTCGGTGGACTGGGATGACGCCATTAGGGCCTGGGTAGCGGTCGGTCCTACGGGTGCGGACGTGTCAACAGACGACGGAGTCACCTGGCAGCCATTGCAGGGACCAACCGCCGCAGGCTGGAACGCCATCTCGGGCCCTTTCGCCGTTGGTCCAAAGGGTCGTGTCGGCCGTCTTCGCCATGACGCCTTACAGACCAGAGCGCCCCAGGCGAAGCCGGCTGCCTCTCCAGCCACAGGCTCACCGCGCTAGAGCGCCGTTCAGCAGAACGGCAGGCGCAGGCGTGATGCCTCCTGCGCTGGCTCCAACTACTCCAGCGCGGTCGGGATCAGTGAGCGCCAGCCGGTGCGCTGCCGGGTTTGACCTTGCGGAAGGTCCACACCACGCCCACGCATAGGGCGCAGATGAGGCTCAGCCAGCGGAAGACGTCCACAAAGGACCACAGCCGCGCCTGTTGGCCTAGCTGTGCGTAGATCTGTGTCTGCGCCCCGATCAGGGAGTTGCTCGATCCAAGATGCGGCGTCAGCGCGGCCCTGGTGGACTGAACGGCGTTTTGGAACTGCTGCCCGCTCCGCGGCACGTAGTTCAGGATCTCGTTCTGGTGCACGGCGGACCGGCGCGTCAGCAAGGTCTGCGCGATCGAGATACCAATCGATCCACCCACGTTTCGCATGAGGTTGAACACCCCCGACGCGTTGCCGATCTGCTCCTGCCGCAGCGTGCCGTAGGCCGCCGTGGAGATGGGAACAAAGACGAATGACAGAGCGAAGCCGGTCAAGAGGATAGGAATGAGCAGGGTGGTGGGGGAGATCTGCAGCGTGACATTGCCGAAGTACAGCGTGGTCAGGCCAAACAGACCGAAGCCAAAGGTGAGCAGAAAGCGGGGGTCGACCTTGTTCGACAGAAAGCCGATCACAGGCATGCCACAGATCGCCCCGATACCGCGCGGAGCGACGGCAACGCCGGCCGTGAAGGCGGTGTAGCCCAGGAGCTCCTGGTAAAAGAGCGGCAGCACGGTGGTGGTGGAGTAGATGGCCACGCCAAAAAGGAAGATAAGGGTGGAGCCGACAAGGAAGTTTCTGTCTTTGAAGACCTTCAGGTCGACCAGCGCGTCCTTTTTGGTCCAGGAGTGCCAGACGAACCAGACAAAAGAGATGACCAGAGCGGCCGTGGCCCAGCGGATCCATACGGCGCCGAACCAGTCGTCTTCCTGCCCCTTGTCGAGGATGATCTGAAGCGCACCAGTCCAGACAACCAGCGTACCCAGGCCGATGTTGTCGAACTTCGGCACTTTGGCGTTCTTGATGTAGCTCGGGTCATGAACAAAGGTGTTGATCATGAAGAGCGCCATCAGCCCGATAGGGATGTTGATGTAGAAGGCGTAGCGCCAGGAGTAGGTGTCAGTGAGCCAGCCGCCCAGGGTGGGGCCAAGCACCGGGGCGACGACGACGCCAAGGGCGAAGACGGCCATGGCGGCACCCCGCTTGGCGGGTGGGAAGCTCTCGAGGAGGATGGCCTGGGAGATGGGCTGAAGGGCGCCACCGCCGGCACCCTGGATGACGCGGGCGAGCAGGATAAAGGCCAGCGACGGGGCGGCACCGCAGAGAAAGCTGGCGATGGTGAAGATGCCGACGCAGGACATCAGGAACCGCTTGCGGCCGAAGCGCAGCGAGAACCAGTTGGACATGGGCAGGACGATGGCGTTGGCGACGAGGTAGGAGGTGAGGACCCAGGTGGCCTCGTCGTTGGAGGCGGAGAGGGAGCCTGCGATGTAGGGCAGGGCGACGGCCGCGATGGAGGTGTCCAGCACCTCCATAAAGGTGGCAAGCATAACGGCGGCGGCGATCAGCCACGGGTTGACGCCCTGCGTGACCTCGGCGGCCTGCTTTTCTGCAACTGCGGTGGATGTAGCCAAGCGGCTTACCTCGTCTTCGGCGATGGGCGGGGATGCACCCGGGAAAGGAGCTGCCGCACGGAGCCGGGGGTTCTTGGTTGGATGCTGGGGAGCTACGAGGGACGCACTCTCGTTTCCCGAGGTGGAAAGGATGGTGCGGCGTTGAAGAGCGGGTGAGGTCCATACCCTACCCCTCCCTTACGATGTTGCACAAAATCTTCGAAACAAACGAGATACGGGTGGACCTGAAGCGTCAGCACGATGCGAATAAGCCTTTGGGGCGGGCGCGACCTGCCCGCACGCGTCTGCTGCCAAACGATTCCAGACCAGTGTAGCGGGCGGACACCAGGGATGCGCCAGCTTTCGCAGGCAAGGAATGGATGCTTCGGCCTTTGTGGGGCGAGAGGCTGGAGCGCAGCGAGGCTGGGCAGGGAGCTGGGAGGCAACTGGCTGCCGATGGCGCCGGGTGGGAAGGGAAGAGACGAGAGGGAGGCCTGGACGGGGTGTCCGGGCCTCCCTGGGTGAAGCGGTGTTGGTGTTTGGGGGAGGGCTGGCTAGCTGGCCGTACGGGCGGGCGTTCAACCGGGCTTGTGGGAGAGAGCCGCCTGGCGTGGCCTAGGGGTGGGTGGAGCGGGTGAGCAGGCCGGTGCCGGTGTCGCTGTCGCAGTCGCCCGTGAGAACCCAGTTGTTGATGGTGAGGGTAGTGGCATCGGGGGAGAAGGTACCGGTGCCGGTGATGGAGGCGTGGGTGTTGGGGTCGGTGTAGGTGGCGCTGATCTGGTTGCCGGTAACGGTGGAGTCGGTGATGACGGGCGAGACCAGACATGGGTTGTTGGCGAAGGTGGCGGTGCCGGTGAGGTGGTAGACGCCGTTGGTGTCGGGCTGTGTGGGCTGCGACAGAGTGGCGTCCACGGCGCCTGCGGCCCCGTGCGTATCGGTAAAGGTGCCGCTGTAGGAGCCGGTGATGGGCTGATACTGCTGCCCGGTGGTGGTGACCCCATCGGCGGGGCGGAGGGTGTCGGGGGCGGTGGTGATGGCTCCGCAGGTGCCGCCGGTGAGGGTCAGGACGGGGTCGACCAGCGAGTGCTGATCGGGGGCGGGTGCGCCGGAGATGGAGAGAGCGCCACCAGCGAAGCCCGTCGCGCCTGAGGCGAGGGTGAGCTTGCCTTCGGGCGAGACGGTGCCGTGGACGGCGAAGGCCGCTGTGCTCGAGGCACAGGACATGGAGACCGGATGGAGCAGGCCGGTGACCTGGTTATCCGTGACGGCGAGCGCACCGGCAAGGCGGACCGCGGGACCGGAGGTGAACTGCCAGTTGCCAGCCAGGGCAGGCGAGATGCTGGCGGTGACGGCGGCTGCGGGCTCCGGGGGGTTGGTGGCGGAGGAGCAACCGGTGAGCAGGCCAGCCAAGAGGCCGGCAGCGCCGAGAGAGGTGAGGGCCAGGAGCGATCGCCGGTAGCGGCGGGCCGTGGTTGGGGGTATGGGGAGGGCTGGCTGGGTAGGCATGAGGGGAGGGCCTTTCCGTGCTACATGGTGAGCATAGGAGAGCGGGAGCGTACTGCCCTATGCCACTTCCGGGGGAGGGCGGTGGAAGTGGCATGCGAGATGTTGGGGAGGTGAAACGCCGTAGGCGCCTTGAGAATGCCGCGGGGCGGGGTGGTCCTGATTGGCTTGCTTGCTGAAGAACGAAAATGACAACGGCACCGGATGGCGAGCAGGGTTCTTCGCTTCACTCGGGATGGAGGCGGGATGGTGCACGAGGAGGGCGCGGTCACTCTGTGCATCCCTCCCGTGGGTTCCGCATCATATAAGTTGACAGTAACTGACTCATGGTAGAGGATGGGAGCTGTCGGACAAGGATTAGCGCTAGCCGCAGTGGGCTGACGCGAGGTTTGGCGCCGGGCTGTGATCGTGGGCGCGCAGGATTTGGATTGGGCAGGGAAAGCCGGACCGGACGGTGCGGCGAGCAGGCAAGAGGCACAAGGGAGAGGGACGAATGGCGAAGATTATTGGAATCGATCTGGGAACCACCAACAGCTGCGTTGCGGTGATGGAGGGCGGCGAGCCCAAGGTGATTCCGAATGAAGAAGGCGGGCGCACGACGCCGTCGGTGGTGGCGTTCACCAAGACGGGTGAGCGTCTGGTGGGGCAGGTTGCAAAGCGGCAGGCGATCACCAATCCGGAGAACACCATTTACTCGATCAAGCGCTTCATGGGCCGTCGGTCCAACGAAGTGAACGACGAGATGAAGATGGTGCCCTATAAGGTGACGCCCAAGGGCGACAACCTGGCGGTTCTGGCGCAGGGCAAGGAGTACACAGCGCCTGAAGTGTCGGCGATGATTCTGCAGAAGCTGAAGAAGGCGGCGGAAGACTACCTGGGCACCAGCGTGACCGAGGCCGTCATCACGGTGCCGGCGTACTTCAACGACGCGCAGCGGCAGGCGACCAAGGATGCGGGCCGAATTGCCGGGCTGGACGTGAAGCGCATTGTGAATGAGCCGACGGCAGCCGCACTGGCCTACGGTCTCGACAAAAAGAAGGACGAGACGATCGCGGTCTATGACTTCGGTGGCGGCACGTTTGATGTGTCGATCCTCGAGGTTGGCGAAGGCGTGATCGAGGTGAAGTCGACCAACGGTGATACGCACCTGGGCGGCGACAACCTGGACCAGCGGATTGTGGACTGGCTGATTTCGGAGTTCAAGAGCGAGACGGGTCTGGACCTGACGGCGAAGGGCAACGAGATGGCGCTGCAGCGGCTGAAGGATGCGGCCGAGCGCGCGAAGATCGAGCTGTCGACGGCGCAGGAGACGGAGATCAACCTCCCGTTCATTACGGCGGATGCGAGCGGACCGAAGCACCTGGTGCGCAAGCTGACGCGGGCGAAGCTGGAGAGCCTGGTCGATGATCTGCTGCAGAAGTCAGTTGGGCCGTGCAAGCAGGCGCTGAAGGACGCGGGCGTGGATGCCTCGAAGATTGACGAGGTGGTTCTTGTCGGTGGCCAGACGCGTATGCCGGCGATCCAGAAGCTGGTGAAGGATCTGTTTGGCAAGGAGCCGCACAAGGGTGTGAACCCGGATGAGGTGGTGGCGATTGGCGCGGCAGTGCAGGCGGGCGTTCTGGCGGGCGAGGTGAAGGACCTGCTGCTGCTGGACGTGACGCCGCTGACGCTGGCGATCGAGACGCAGGGCGGCATTGCGACGCCGATGATCAACCGCAACACGACGATTCCGACCAAGAAGTCGGAGACGTTTTCGACCGCTGCGGACTCGCAGACCGAGGTTGAAGTGCACGTGATGCAGGGCGAGCGGCCGATGGCGGCGCAGAACCGGACGCTGGGCAAGTTCAAGCTGGGCGGCATTATGCCGGCTCCGCGCGGCGTGCCGCAGATCGAGGTGACGTTTGACATCGATGCAAACGGCATTCTGAACGTGACGGCGAAGGATAACGCCACGGGCAAGGATGCGAAGATCACGATCACGAGCTCGTCGGGCTTGAGCAAGGACGAGATCGAGCGGATGGCCAAGGATGCCGAGGCGCATGCGTCCGAGGACAAGGAAGCTCGCGATCAGGTGGAGGCGCGCAACCAGCTGGACTCGACGGTCTACAACATCGAGAAGATGTTGAAGGACGGCGGCGACAAGATTTCGGGCTCGGACAAGAGCGAGCTGGAGTCGGCGCTGGCGGACGCCAAGGGCACTCTGACGGGCAGCCCGAGCGCGACCGAGATGAACGCGGCGCGGGAGCGGCTGACGAGCGCAAGCCACAAGGTAGCCGAAGCCATGTACAAGGCGGGTGCTGCCGGTGCGGGCGCGCCGACAGACGGTGGTGCGGCGGCAGGCGGGACGACGGCCGAGCAGCCCAAGGACGAGGGCGTGATCGACGCGGAGTACGTGGACGTCGACGCGAAGTAAGCGCTGGTCTTTAAGCAAGGGGCGCTCCCGGTTGGTCTAGCTTTCGTCAGACCGGGGGCGCCTCGCTGTATGTGGAGGCGGTCAAACGATGCAACGACGGGGAGACGGGACGTACGCGACGATTCGTTGGGAAGTGGATCTAAATAAGGGAGTGAATGGAGGCGGCGTGATGAACCAGACGGTGTGGATGTGCGACCAGATTCGGGCGGGGCAGCTGTATTCGCGGCGGGTGTTTGACACTCTGGAAGAGGCGGAGACATTCCAGCGGCGGATGATCGAAGCGGAGCCGGATGCGATGTTTAACGTGGAGCAGATTGAGGCGCGGCAGGTTTGGAACTAGGCTCGGCCGCGCCTGCCGGCGCAGGGGGTGGGGGCTGATGGTGAACTGGACCGAGGTAGAGGCGCTGGCGAATACGTGCCTTGTGCTGACGAGCGCCGGGGCGATCGGCTATGCCGGGCTGCAGTTGAAGAACGAGCGCGAATACCGGTCGGTGGCGAACCTGGAGAAGCAGCTGGGGTATTTCCAGACCGAGACGTTTACGCAGGCGCGGCGGCGGTTGGCGAAGGATCGGCTGACAGACGACTGCAAGGAGCTGCGGGCGTGGGACCTCGACGACCCGCCGGTAAGCGCGTTTGAGGTGCTGGATTTCTACGAGCACGTGGGGCTGCTGGTGAAGAAGGGGCACCTGCAGATCTACGACGTGTGGCACACATTTTACGAGTGGGCGCAGCCGGTTTATGTGGACATGCAGGCACTGATCGAGAGCGACGACAGCGCGTACAAGCATCACTACAGCGACCTGCGAAAGCTGATGCGGCAGATGGACGATATTCAGCTGATGCGGATGCACCAGACGAACGCGAACCACTGGGCGCTATGGACGCCGGACCGGATCCTGGGGCACTACCGGTATGAGCTGGAGGTGGCCGGAGGCTCGGGGCGCGGGAAGCGCAGTGCGGAAAGGGCGGCAGAGCGGCGGCGGGAGCAGGTGCGGGAGGAACAGGAGCGGCTAGATCTGGACGCTGCGGGAGACGCGACAGATGAGTCCGTCAAGACGGCAGGAGACCAGGGATCGCGCAGGCAGCAGGCCATGGCGGAAGAGACGCTGCGAAAAGAGGCGGCGATGAGCCGGTGGGAGAGGATGCGACATGCCAGAGGGGAATGAGATCCATCGCTGGGCGGGGCGGCACCAGGCGGCGTTTGGCGGGCGGAAGCTGAATGTGCTGCCGGGCCCGAATGGGCGGTTTGCCGATGCCCATTTAGTGGACGGCAAGGAGGTGACGCGGGTGCACGCGGTGGGCAAGCACCTGGGGTACGAGTTTGCGAATGGGCTTTACCTCCATGTGCACCTGGGGCGGTTTGGCGACTGGACGGAGGGGCTAGGACCCCTGCCGGAGCCGAAGGGGGCGCTGCGAGCGATTCTGCAGCGGCGCGGGCGGACACCGAGCGCGAAGGGCAAGGCGCAGCCGCGGAGCGGGCACTACCTGACGGACGATGGCACGCAGCCGTTTCCGCCGGAGGAGGTGGAGTGGGCGGAGCTGCGCGGGCCAACGGACTGCAGCGTCTACGACGGGGCGAAGTGGGCGGCGCTGCTGGAGCGCATTGGGCCGGACCCTCTGGGCGAGGACACGAAGGGGCATGACGACCCGAAGAACGCGTTTGCGACGATACTTCGGAAGAAGACGGCGATCGGCGAGCTGCTGATGGACCAGGCGATCCTCTCCGGGGTGGGCAATATCTACCGGGCAGAGGTGCTGTTTCGGCACCGTGTGAATCCGTTTACGCCGGGCGAGCAGATGGAGCTGAAGACGCTCCGCGCGATCTGGAAGGATCTGGTGCCGTTGCTGCAGGCGGGCATGGTGGATCGGCGGATTGTGTGCACCAAGCGGGCTGACCGGCCGAGCAAAAAGGAGCCGGCGGAGCGTGGCGAGGAGCATTATGTCTACCGGCGGCATGGCAAGCCGTGCTTTGTGTGCGGGGAGCGCATTCTGCGGCGCGATGTGGCAGGGCGGACGCTCTACTGGTGCCCCAAGGATCAGGCAACGACTGAGGCGGAGAATCGGCGGGCGTATGCGCATGGGACCAGCCTGCGGGCGGCACGGGCGGCGGAGAAGCGGGGCAAGACGGGCGTGCTGCTGGACTGAGATGTAGGTTTGAAAGTGTGTTGCAGGAGGAAGGACCGCAGCAGCCCCGGGGGGTGACGAGGGTGCGGCGGAGGGATTCCCGGGAGACTGGAAGCGGGCCCAACGACAGAACGACGAGGTTTGCGAGGCGAGATGGCACCAACACAGCAGAAGGACTACTACGGCGTACTGGGGATCAAGAAGACGGCGACCGCGGAGGAGATCCGCAAGGCGTTTCGTAAGCTCGCGCGCAAGTTCCACCCGGATGTGAACCCCGGGGACAAGAAGGCGGAAGAGCGCTTCAAGGAGATCTCGGAGGCGAACGAGATCCTGAGCGACGAGAAAAAGCGCAAGGTATATGACCAGTTCGGGTTTTATTCGGACGGGATCGATGCGGCGGCGGCCGAAGCGGCGGCGCGGGGCGGCTATGGGCCAGTGGCAGGCGGTGGTGGCCGCGGGCCGCGGCCAGGACGTGCCGGTGCGGGCGGGCAGGAGGTGCCGTTCGACTTTTCAGGCTTTGATTTTTCCGGCTTCCAGGGAGGTGGCGGCGCGGCGCAGACGGAGACGACCGGCGGCAGCGGCGGCTTTCGCGACATCTTTGGGTCGATGTTTGGCGGCGGCGGACGGCGGAGTGGGGCCAAGCGTGGGCCGGAGCCGGGGTCGGACCTGGAGTACACGGTGCAGGTAGACTTCTGGACGCTGATTGAGGGCGGGGTGACCCGGCTGGAGATCCAGCGGCAGGAGACCTGCAAGACCTGCCATGGCAAGGGGACGCAGGGCGGCGTGGTGGAGTGCCCGGAGTGCCACGGCAGTGGGCAGGTGACGCAGATGGGCGGGCGCATGAAGTTTGAGGTGCAGTGCCCGCGATGCGGTGGGGCGGGCAAGATCCAGAACCCATGCCCGACGTGCGATGGAACGGGCGTAACCAGCCGGCGGGAGCCGCTGGAATTTCGCATCAAGCCCGGGACACGGGACGGGCAACGCATCCGGCTGGCAGGCAAGGGCAATGCCGGGACCAACGGCGGGGCTGCAGGTGACCTGTACCTGGTCATCAAGGGCGGGGCGAACCCGGTATTCACACGGGTGGGCGATGACATCCATGTAACGGTGCCGGTGACAATAGCGGAGGCGGCGCTGGGCGCAAAGATCGATGTGCCCACGATCGACACGCACGAGAACGGCGGGCGGACGCAGCTGAAGGTGCCGCCGGGGGTGCAAACGGGGCAGAAGCTGCGGCTGCGCGAGAAGGGTGTGCCCAGCGCAGCGCGCGAGGGTGTGCGGGGGGACCAGATCGTGGAGCTCAAGGTGGTGGTGCCCAAGGTGCAGGATGAGCGGTCCAAGGAGATCCTGCGCGAGCTGGCGAAGCTGAACCCGGAGGACCCACGCGAGGCGATCTTCGCGGAGGTCTAGTTGCCGGCATGGAAGAGGGGCTACCGCAGAGCGCGGTAGCCCCTTTTCCTTGTGGTGGTGCGCTAGGCGGGCTGGGGTTCGGTGGAACCGGGTAGAGGTGCGGGCAGGGCGACGCTGTTGATTACGGAGCTGACGGTGGCGACGGCGCCGGGGGCGAGACCGGTGATGCGGGCAGCAAGCCAGGCCTGGGGAGAGATGGTGATCTCGGCGGCGCCGCGCTGTTCGGCGCGAAAGATATCAGCGGCGGCGGTGTCGACGCTGGCGGAGATGCCGGGGGTCTTGGCGCTCCACTCGAACCAGACCTTTTCCTTCTCGACGTCGCCGACGAAGGTGGCGTGGTCTTCGCCGCCGGTGCGCATAAGGCCGGGGCAGACGGTGGTGACGCGAACACCCTTGGCGCGGAGTTCGGCGTGGAGGCCTTCGGAGAAGCCGGTGAGGGCGAACTTGGCGGCGGTGTAGGGGAGGAGGTGGGGGACGGCCATCTTGCCGCCGATGGACGAGATGTTGACGATGGAGGCGCGATGCGAGGAGCCACGGCCGGAGGGGAGAAGCGGACGCTGCCCGAGCAGGCGGGGCAGGGCGTAGAGGGTGGTGTAGAGCGCCGAGAAGAAGTTCGCCTGCATGACGTGCTCAAAGGTGTCGATGGTCTGGTCTTCGACGGGGCCAACCTCGATGATGCCGGCGACGTTGATCAGGACGTCAATGCGCTCAAAGCGGGCGAAGGCCTGGTTGATCATGGATTCGACTTCGCTGCGGTGGATCAGGTTGGCGGGGAGCAGCAGGCAATCTTCTGCGCTGCGGAGGTGGCCTTCGCGGAGCAGGGTAGCGCGGGCCCGTTCAAGCCTCTCGGGATTACGGCCGTTCAGGATGAGACGGGCATTGCTGCGGGCGTAGCGGCGCGCGAGGGCCATGCCCAGGCCGCCGGCACCGCCAGTGATGAGCACGACGGGGCGGCGGGGGGCAGGCGAGGGGCGTTCGGACCAGCGCCGCTGAAGCAGGACGGCGGCGGCAAGGGCGGAGAGACCGAGGGCGAGGGGGGCCGGGCGAATGGCGGTGACACGAGGCATGGGAGATGTGATGCGTGGGGGACGGGGGAAAGCGGGAGCAGCTACACTCACGATGGTGTGCGGTGTGATGATGCACCGGCAGATGTTGAGGAGGGGCGGGGCATGGTGACGAGGCGACGGGGCAAGGGAGCGTACATGATCTCGGCCGTGTCGGAGATGTATGACATCCATCCGCAGACCTTGCGCTTGTATGAGCGGGAAGGGCTGTTGCGGCCGTCGCGCTCGGAGGGGAACACGCGGCTGTACACGGATGAGGATCTGGAGCGGTTGGAGTTCATCCTGAACCTGGCGCGGGACCTGGGCGTGAACATCGCGGGGATCGCGATTGTGCTGCAGATGCGCGAGCGGATGGAGGAGATGAACCGGCAGATGCAGGGGTTTGTGGACTACGTGCGGACGGAGATGCTGTCGCGGATGCAGGGGATGGGGCAGACGCAGGAGGCGGGGCTGGTGCCGCTGCGGCGCCCGGTGGTGGTGTCGGCGGAGGTGAAGCCGGAGAAGACGGTGCGGAAGAGGACGGTTCCGAAGGGATGAGCTGGGCGAAGCGGGCGATGTTCTGGGTGGCGGCGGCGGGCACGGCGAGCTCCGCGATCTATGGCGGGATGGTGATGGTGGGGGCGCTGCGGTTTGGGCGGCGCAAGCGGCGCGAGGATGCGCGGCCAATGCCGTACCTACCGCCGGTCAGTGTGTTGAAGCCGCTGCATGGGCTGGAGCCGGGGCTGGAGGAGAACCTCCGGCGGTTCTTTGAGCAGGACTACCCGGAGTACGAGGTGTTGTTCTGCGCGCGGCATGAGAACGACATGGGGCTGCAGCTGGCGCGGTCGGTGGCGGCGCGGTACTCCGCAGTGCCGAGCCGTGTGCTGACGTGTGGCGAGCCGCAGTTTCCGAACGCTAAGATGTGGTCCCTCGCGACGCTGGGCAAGGCGGCACGGCACGAGACGCTGGTGACGAGTGACGCGGATGCGCGGGTGGCACCAGACTACCTGCGACGGTGCGTGCAGGTGCTGGCGGAGCCGGGGGTGGACCTGGCCTCGTGCCTGTACCTGGGGCGGACCGAGGGCGGCTGGGCGGCGCAGCTGGACGCGGTGGGCAAGAGTGTCGAGATGTCGGGCGGGATCATGGTCGCCGAGATGGTGGAGCGCGGCGTGCACTTTGCGCTAGGGGTGACGATGATCCTGCGACGCGAGGCGTTTGCGCTGGCGGGCGGGTATGAGGACCTGGGGCAGTTTTATGCCGAGGACTTTGTGCTGGGTAACCGGCTGGCGGAGCGGCGGGCGGGATCGGTGCGGATGTCGAACCACGTGATCCGGCTGATGGTGCTGCCGCAGGACTTTCGGGCGAGCTTTCGCGACCAGGTGCGATGGATGAAGAGCACGCGGCGGTCGCGGCCGGCGGGGCACCTGGGGACGGGGCTGACGTTTGCGGTGCCGTTCGGGCTGCTGGGGTTGGTCTGGGGCATGCTGGCAGGGCGGCCGCGGGCAGGGCTGCAGTGGTTGCTGCTGGTGAGTGGGTGGCGCGCGGCGATGGCGGCGATGGTGCTGTGGGCGCTGGGCGAGGAGCGGCCGGGGCCGCTGGTGGCGATCTACCCGGTGCGGGATCTGCTGGGGGCAGTGGTGTGGGTAGCGAGCTACGTGGGGAGCACGATGCAGTACCACGGTGGAGCGTACGAGCTCGGGCCGGGTGGGCGCTTTCGGCCGGTGGCGCGGTAGGTTCGGACAGAGGCAAAGGCCCTGCGAGCGCAGGGCCTTTGCTGTTTCTGGGCGGCGAGTGCGCGTCAGGCGCGCTTGATCACCTTGCCTTCGAAGTAGGAGGTGTTGGCCATGTGGCAGGCAGCGGCGGCGTGGTGGCCGAAGACGACGTCTTCGACCGGGGTTTCGCGGGTGCGGACGGAGGTGAAGAAGTTGGACAGGTGGGGGGCGAGGTTGTCCCAGGAGTCGCCGTGCCAGCTCTGCACGCGGGGGTCGAAGGGCTCGGCGCGGAGGGCGGGATCGTGCTCGGCGTGCCACTCTTTCTCAGCCTGAAAGTGGGCCTTGGCGGGGAAGCCGGAGAGGCCGTAGTCGGGGCTGCCATCGGTGCCGGTCTGGGGGCGGAGGATGGTGGTGTTGTCGGTGACCTCAAGGATGCCCTTGGGGCCCATGAGGCGGGTGACCTCCGGCGTGCCAGTGCCGAGGGTGAGGCGGACGGAGACAGGCACCGGGCCGTAGGCGAAGAGGGTGGTCATGACGTCGGGCATGTTGCGGCCGTCGGGCCAGCGATGGATGCCGCCAAAGGAGAAGGCCTGATCGGGGACGGCGTTGATGCCGGTGACGAACTGCATGCCGCTGAGGAGGTGGACCATCAGATCGCCGGCCATGCCGGTGCCGTACTCCTTGAAGCAGCGCCAGCGGTGAAAGGCGATGGGGTCAAAGGGCTTCTTGGGGGCGGTGCCTTCCCATGTGGGCCAGTCCAGGGTGGTGGGGGAGAGGTCCGGCAGCAGGGGGTACTCCCAGGCCCCGCCGGGAGAGTTGCGGCCGAGTTGCAGCTCCACCTGGAGCAGATCGCCGATGGCGCCCTCGTCGTAGAGCGACTTGGCCTTCTTGAAGAGCTCGGAGGAGACGCGCTGGGAGCCGACCTGGACGAAGTTCTTGCCGGACTTGACGGCTTTGACCATGCTCTCGCCCTCGGCGATGGTGTGGGACATGGGCTTTTCGCAGTAGACATCCTTGCCGGCCGCGAGGGCGTCGAGCGTCACCTGCTTGTGCTGGTGGTCGGGTGTGGCGTTGATGATGCAGTCGATAGTCTTGTCTTCGAGCAGCTCGTGGAGGTTGCGGGTGGTGCGGAGCGAGGGGTTGCCGGTGATCTCCTGGCCAAGGGTGTGGCGGCCGTCGTAGAGGTCGCAGACGGCGACACACTCGGCCTGGTTCTGGATGGTCATGCAGGCGCGCAGGAGGTTGGAGCCCTGGATACCGAGGCCGACGGAGGCGAAGCGGATGCGGGGGCCGGAGGGGTTTTCGGCGGCGGCGGGGATAGCCTGGGCGACGAGGTCGAAGTGGCGGCCGGGGAGGCTGGAGGCAAGGGCCGCACCGGTGCCGGCGTGCAGAAAACTGCGGCGGGAGAAGAAGGGCATGCTGCTCCTTGGGGAGGGTGCGATCGGGTGGGACCCACTATAGCGCAGGGGCGGATACGTTGGGCAGGGTACGACTGGGCGGTAGAGGCGATGGACGCAGGGCCAGAATGGCTCCAGCTTTGCGGGCCGGAGCTGCAGCGGCTGTAGTACGGTGGGAGCGCACGAGACACCACTCTGCGAGGACCGATGCAAGCGATCACACGACGACGATTTATTGAGACAGGAATCAAGGCAGGCGCGGCGGTGGCTGTTGCCGGGGCGATGGGCAGCAGGGCAGCATGGGGCGCGGCGCTGGGTCTGCCGCTGGGGCTGCAGTTGTATTCGGTGCGCGAGATGCTGCCCAAGGACTATGAGGGGACGCTGAAGAAGGTGGCGGAGCTGGGCTATCGCGAGGTCGAGGCGGCCGGCTTCTTCAATAAGCCGGCGAGCGAAGTGAAGACCGCGATGAAGACGGCGGGCCTGAGCTGCGTAAGCGCGCACTACCCGTGGATGCAGCTGCAGCCCAACGTGGGCAAGATCATCGACTTCCACAAGGAGCTGGGGACGCACAACATCATCTGCTCCTCGCCGACGCGCAAGGACGGCTCGCGCGGTGAGATGGCGATCGATGACTGGCGCTGGATCGCTGGCCAGTTCAACGATGTGGGCAAGCAGGTGAAGGCGGCCGGGCTGCAGTTCGGCTATCACAACCATGTGGCTGAGTTTGCCAAGGCGGACGGCACGGTGCCCTATGACGAGCTGCTGCGCATCACGGATCCGTCGCTGGTCACCTTTGAGATGGACTGTGGCTGGGTGGTGGTGGGCGGGGGTGACCCGGTGGCCTACCTGACGGAGCACGCCAAGCGCATCTCCATGCTGCACCTGAAGGACTTCAAGGCAGGGTCGGCGCCCGGGCACTCGCACGGTGTGGTGCTGGGTACCGGCACGGTGGATCTGCGCAAGGTGCTGGTAGCGGCCAAGAAGGGTGGCAACATCAAGCACATGTTTGTGGAGCAGGAGGAGTTTGACATGGAGCCCTTCGCAGAGCTGAAGGCCGATGCGGACTTTGTGAAGAGCGTGAAGGTGTAAGGCAGGCGCTACCCCGGCGGTACGTCTGCACGAGCCAACAAGCAGAAGCCCCGAGAGGATCGGGGCTTTTGCATTCACAGGGGAGCAGGGTTACGGACGGTTAGTGAGAATGGCTTTGCCGCCGGCAGCGCTGAGGATGTGTACGGGCGCAAAGGGCGCAAGATCGCGGTTGCGGTCGGCCGGGTGATAGGTGAGCAGAAAGACGCGGTGCGGGGACTGCCACAAGGCACGGAGCGAGGCTTCGTCCTCGAAGATGTGCGGGGCATCGGGCCAGAAGGAGCCGTACCAGGGGCCGTTGACGCGGCCGTTGACGAGCAGCACGGGCTCCTGCGTGTAGAAGAGCAGGGTGGAGCCGGCGGTGAGCTCTCCATCGATGAGGATGCGATCGGAGCCGGCAACGGGCGCGGGGCTGCTGTGCTGAGCGGCGACGATGCTGCCAGCGAGCTCTTTGGAGCCGAGGGTGGGGTAGAAGCCCTTGAGGCCGGCGTGCACCGCGAGCAGAAGGGCGGTGGCCCCCGCAGCGACGGTGAGGTTCGCGGCGAGTGTGTGGTTTCGGCGGCGGATCAGGAAGGCGACCGGGCCGAGGGTGATGCCGGCCAGGGCGACCAGGAGAAGCGGGCCGCAGAAGAGACTCATGGCCGCGGGCGTGAGGTCGAACAGGTGCGACAGCGAAAGGTTGTAGGTGCCTTCGGTGTGGGCGAGCAGCGTGGCAATATCCGTGCCGCGCGCGGCGGGGTGGGCGACGGCGGCGAAGGCGATGGCCACCGCTGAGAGCAGGATGCTGAAGGGAAGAAGGAAGGCTAGGGTGGCGCGGCGGATGGTGGCACCGGCGAGGGTAGCGGCGCGCTGCTCGGCGGGGGCTGCGGTGGGGGAGTGATCCGCGCGAGCGAGCAGGCCACCGATGAGCAGGGCGAAGGCGGGCAGCGCGGGGAGAGAGTAGTACTCCTGTCGGGCGGAGAGCGTAAAGAAGCCGAGAACCAGCGCGGGCCAGAGGATCAGGGTGAGGGAGGTCTCCTGCTCCTGGGGCGGAAGGCTGGCGAGGTGGCGCAGCGAGCGGAGACGGGCGGCCAGTGCAGGCAGCAGAAAGGTGGTCCAGGGCAGGAGCCAGATGCCGGCCAGCAGCCAGAAGAGCGGGATGGGCACCTGGCCGTAGTCGTGCGGGATGCGGCGGGAAAGAAAGCGGGCGATGTGCTCGTTATAGAGATAGAACCAGGCCCATCCACCGCGCGCCGGCAGCCCAAGTCCCGGGGGCAGCGGAATAGCAGGATTGCGCAGGGCGATGGCGACATGCCACGGAAGCGCGAGCAGAAGGCTGGTGGCGAGGGTCGCAATGGGGTGAAGCCGATGCAGCAGCGACAACCGGCGGGTGATGACGAGGTAGAAGAAGACAAAGCCGAGCGGGAAGACAACGCCGATTAGGCCCTTGGTGAGCGCGGATAGGGCGAGGGTGGCGCCGAAGCCGAGCATGGGAAGGAGGCTGGAGCGGGCCGGCGCGGTGCTCTGGGTTGTGGGCTCTGCGCGACCGACGGCTGCAAGGAAGAGGTGGATGGAGAGGGTCAGCCACAGCGTGACAACGATGTCCGGGATGAAGAAGCGGGTGTAAAGGTATGGGCCGATGCAGGTGGCGAGGGCGAGTGCAGCGTACAACGCCGCGCGGTCCGGGGCGGAGGTGGGGGACTGCCGGGCGAGCAGGCGCAGACCCAGGGCGTAGGTGGAAAGAAAGAGCGCCAGGGTGAGCAGTGCAAGCGGCAGGCGGGCCGCCCAGTCGTGGATGCCGAAGAGGTGCATGGAGCCGGCGGCAACCCAGTAGAGGAGGGGCGGCTTGTCGAAGAAGCGGATGCCGTCTATGAAGGGCGTGACGAAGTCGTGACGCCGGAGCATCTCGCGGGCGATCTCGATATAGACGGAGTCGACGTCGTCCAGCAGGCCAGGCGAGAAGAGGCCGCCCAGATGGAGCACGGCCCAGACAAGGACGATCAGCGCGATGGAGCGGGCGCGCGGGGAGGCTGCGGGGCCGGGGACTGGTTGGAGCGGAACGAGGAGCCTGGGATCGACGGTGGCTTCCAGCCGGGAGTCGAGGGGGGCGGAGATGGGCAACAGAAGCTCCTGGGCTGGACGTGGCAGTGCGGGGTTATGCAGGCTGCGTGATCAAGCGTTGCCAGCTGCGACGGGAGCCTGGCTCAGGAGGAGGCCGGGCAAGCGAAGGGCCGGGGTGCCGCTGCTGGGGAGGGGGCAGGCGATCCCTTGGGTAAACGTGCGGTGCCAGAGTGAAGACCTCGGTTAGACGAGGGCGGAGGGCAGGAGGTAAGGGGCGTGAGCGACGCACTGCCATGGACGAGCGGGCGGTCGGTGTAGAGGACCTTGCCGGAGCTCTCCTGGAGGAGGATGGCGCGGGAGCCGAGGCCGAGCCGGTCGAAGTCGTCGCGGCGCTCCAGCGGGACGAAAAGAAGGTGCGTTGTGGGGCCGGTGCCCCACAGGCTGACGAGTTGCTGGGTGGTGAGGAAGATGGGTGGGGCGTCCGGGAAGGTGGAGCCGAAGAGCATCGAGGAAGAGCGGCCGTTGACGAGGTACACCTGCCGGCCGAGGTAGAAGGGGATGGAGGAGCCGTAAGACTGGTCGCCGAAGAGCAGAACCTGGTCCGGAGTGCTAACCTGCCCGGATTGTTCAAGCGAGAGGATGTGATCGGCGAAGGACCGGGACGAGAGCATGGGGCCGAAGCGATTGAGCGCGAGGTGGGCGGCGATGAGGAAAAGGGCGGAGAAGAGGCCGACGGAGGTGGTGGCAGCGAGGTGACGGCGTTGCTGGCGACACAGCCAGGCGATGGTGGGGCCGACGGCAAAGGCGAGTGCGGCCAGCAGCGAGGGCAGACGCAGGGCTGCGAAGGAGCTGGTGGTGAGGTCGAAGAAGTGCGACATCGACAGGGTGTAGTCGCCGACGCCGCGATGGGCGAGGAGATCGCCGATATCTGGCACAAAGGGCAGCTGGCGGGAGCGCCACAGGCCAAACAGAAGGGCGCAGGCAGCAAGCGCGCCGATCGCGCTCAGGGTGACGTGGGCAAAGGTGATCCAGCGACGGGCGTGGTGGTCGGTAGAGAAGTTGCTTTCAGAGCGCGTGATGGCGTTGCCGATCAGTATCAGCAGCGGCAGGTAGGCGGGAAAGGTGTAGTACTCCTGATTGGTTGAAAGCGAGAAGAAGACCAAGATCAGGCACGTGTAGATGGCGAGCAGCAGCGTGGTCTCGCCGCGGCGGGTCGACAGGGAGCGCAGGCGGACACGCAGCGAGGGGTGCGGGCGGCGCAGCCGGCGGTAGGCGAGCAGCAGGCCGGTCGGGACAAAGAGGCTCCAGGGAAAGAGCCAGACCAGGTGCAGCGACCAATAGAGGTAGCCCGGGAGCTTGTTGTAGTCGCGCGGGATGCGGCGGCCAAGAAATCGGAGAACGTGCTCGTTGATGAAGTAGAACCAGAAGAAGCCGTGGCCGTTCGCGCCGCCGGTGTTACGTAGCCCGGCGAGAATGTGCCACGGAGCGGCGACGGCCAGAAAGAGCAGCAGACCGGTGAAGGGGCGAAGCATGCGCCAGCGACCGACGGTGCCGGTAAGCAGGCTGTACGCGGCGACTGTGCCAAAGAAGAAGACCAGCGCGACCAACCCCTTGGTGAGCACGGCCAGCGCAAGGGCGCTCCACATGCCATAGGCGGCCAGGGTGCGGTGCTTGTGCGGCGTGGGCTCCAGGCAGAAGAGAAAGAGAAAGAGCGAGGCGCACAGGAGCAGCGAAAGCAGGACCTCCGGGATAAAGACCCGGGTGAACAGGAAGACGCCGGCGGAGGTGAGCACGCCGAGGCCGGTATAGAAGGCGGTGCGGCGCTCAAACGAGCGAAACGCCCAAAAGTAGCCCAGCAGCGCCAGCAGCAGCACAGCGACGGCCTGCGGCAGGTGGGTGGCAAAGGTGTTGAAGCCGAAGACGTGGTAGCTCGCGGCGACCAGCCAATACGGCAGCGGGGCCTTTTCGAGGTAGCGGATGCCGTCGATGTGGAGCGTGACCCAGTCGCCGGTGGTGACGATCAGGCGGGCGGCGGAGGCGTGCGAGGCGTCTGCATCGTCCAGCAGGGGGGGCGCGAAGAGCGAGGCAAAGAAGATTGCGAGCCACAGGGCAAAGAGCAGGCCAACGGCCGTGGAGCGGCGTGGGTCGGAGGCAGTCAGCGGCCGCTGGCGCGTGGTGGAAGCATGGAGGGGTGAGGCAAGGTGGGCCATGGGCGGGGGCAACGCTGACTGCGGCGGGGATCGAGGCGTGGATTCCGGGCAGACAAGCTGGCGGGAACAGCGGCCCTCGGAGAACAGAATACAGCGCGCGCGGGCGAAGGTGGGCGCCCGCGCGACGACTACTTACGAGGGGTGCGCTTGCGGCGGGGCTTGGTCGCCGTGGTGTAGATGGCGCGAATGAGGCGGGGGTCGAGCATGGACTGCAGCTGGGCGTCGCCGCGATCAAGGGTCACGCGGGCGATGGAGCCCTTGCGCAAGCGAATATTGGCCGAGGTGCGGGCGCGCTGGGGGGTAAGCATCTGGCCAAGAAAGCCGGCGAGGTTGGGGTTGTGCCCGACAACCAGGACGTTCTCGTGCTCCGCCATCTCGTGCAGGAGCTTCTGGAAGTCAGCAAAGGTGGCGGCTGGGGCGAGGCTGTTGGACAGCAGAATCTGCTTCTCGTAGCCCATCTCCGTACCGATCATGGAGGCGGTCTGGAGTGCGCGCTTGAGAGGGCTGGAGGCGATCAGGTCAAACTGGATCTTGAGCGCGTTCAAAAGGTAGGCGAGACGGAGGGCGTGATGCTTTCCATCACGGTCGAGCGGGCGTTTTACGTCAAGCAGGGGATTCGTGCGTTTATTTCCCGCGCTGGCATGCCGCAGGAGGTACAAATTAATCATCCCTTCACTTTATCGTACCGCCTTTGTGGTATTCGGCAGAGCCAGCTGCCAGAGCTCCGCCGTGAGCAGGCCGCCGGCGAAGCGGGCTTCGGCAACGGGGTGGAATCCGGCACCACGCAGGACGGCGGGATGGTCCGGCAGGCGGCGGGTTTGAAGGCCCGTGAGGATGCGGAAGGCGAGGTACAAGCCCGCGACTACCAGGCGGGCAATCGGGCGCAGCGGGCCATGGGACGGGATGCGGAAGTCGGACAGCACCCAAAGCGCGTCGGGGGCGAGGCTGGGGCGGAGGCGGTCGACCAGGGATTCGAGCTCCGTGGTGGACAGGCAGTCCAGAAAAAAGTGGGTGGCGACCAGGTCAAACGGGGCGTGGTCGAAGAGAGGAAGGGGATGGCGAAGGTCGCCCTCAATGGCAAGCAGGCGATCGGCAAAGGGGCGGGACCGGGCGGACAGCAACTGCAGCATACCGCGGCTGCTGTCGACCGCCGTTGCGTGAAGGCCAGGGATGGCGCGGAGCAGCGCGTAGAGGAAGCGGCCGTCGCCGTCGCCGAGCACAAGGGCCTGCCGGCTGTGGGCGAGGGCAGGGAGGAAGTGCTCCCGGGCCCGGCGCAGCAGGGGGCCGAAGGTAAGCAGCTCCAGCAGACGGTAGGGACGGGCGACGCGGTCAAACGAGCGGAGAGACATGGGCGCTACCGCCACAGGAGAAACAACACAGGGGTGACCAGGGCGAGATCGGCAAGGGCTCGCAAGGTGGTGGGGGCAAAGGTGCTGCGGGTGGCGTGGAGCAGCAGCAGAAGCGCGGCGGAAAGCGCCATGCACCACGCAAGCGGGCGAAAGGGGGACGCAGCTGCCAAGGCGAAGCAAGCGAGCAGAAACGAGGCAAGTGCCAGGGGAAGGTGCGTGGTGCCCAGCCGGGTGAGCGGGTGGGGCGCATCCCGCGCGGTGGGGGTGGGATGCTCCCAGGCGTAGATGGCGATGCAGTTCAGGCTGCACAGCAGGGCAAACAGAAGCGCCAGCGGAACAAGGCCGGGGCGAAGAGCGGGGCGGAGCGCGACCGAGGGGATAAAGACGGCGGCGGCAAAGAACACGCCCACGGCGATCTCCTTGGGCAGGCGACGGGAGGTGTGGCTGGTGTGGATCACAAGAAAGTAGCCAAGCAGCAGGCTGCCGAGCAGAAGATGCAGGCGCAGAGCGGCCGGGGAGAGATGCGGCAGCAGCACGGCCAGGGCGATAGAGACGGCGCCAAGCGCCAGCACCAGCCGCCGGCGGTGACGGTGATGAAAGAGGTGGCGCGCCTCCAGGCCCGGGGAGGGGTCGCAGGAGCTGCCTGATGAACTCGGCATCGGCGGAAGGTGTCGTGTGTCGAGCAGGCGATCCACGGTGTAGAGCAGCCACACGGCGAGGAACATGGCGGGCAGGCTGGCGGGGGGCAGCGGGGCTGCGGCGGCGCGGGCGATCAGCGCGGTCCAAAGTGTGGCCACGGTGGGGGCGTCGAGCGAAAGCAGATGCCAAAGGTGCAGCAGGGGCGTGCGGCCCGGGGTCGCAACAGGGCGAGATTGCCCCGCCGCGGCGTGTGGCGGAACGGCGTCGCCGACGAGGGCGGATGGAAGAGGGATCGGCGGCATTGAGCGAGAGCGCGGCAGCTACGGGCGGCTAAGAGACGACCCTCCAGCGGCTGCGGCCAGAGCCACCGCAGGAGGGAGCGTTCCCGCATGGCCTTCCCATGCGATGCAGGATCAGGGGCGAGCGGTGCCGGACGAGGTGGGGCCGCTCCACAGGGAAGGATCGATCTCGGGAAAGATGTTGTCTCGCTGCTCGATGCTTTGCAGCCTATCCAGTTGCGCCTGTTCGGGGGGCAGCTCCTGGAGCAGCACGGCCCACAGGTCGGCGAGTTCGTTGAACTGGTCGCGATGGGCGAGCAGGCGGGCTTCCGCGTAGTCGCGCGCCGCACCTGTGGTGATCAGCGAGTGCCAGTCCGAGCTTTCCAGCAGGAGCAGTTCGCGGGCCATCTGCTGGAGGGTACGGCGGCCTAAGCGATCTGTCTGCCACAGCGGGTGCTGGACGGCTTCGGCAAAGGTGTGTTCGGCGGCGTAGATCAGCGTCCACGCCCATGCAGTTGCCTCGTTCAGCCAGACGGTGTGGTTGTTCCCGGCGCCCCAGGAGCCTTCGCGCACACGCAGGGTGCCGGCCGGAGGAGTGTGCTGGAGGTAGTCGACCGAGGACTCGGGAGCGACGCCGACGTCGTAGTTGTGGAGTGTGCGGGCGACGGCCTCCAGCCATGCTGGCCCTTCAAACCACCAGTGGCCAAAGAGTTCGGCGTCAAACGGGGCGGAAAGGATTGGGGTGGGCCTGTCCCCGAAGTGCGGAGACAGAGTCTGCCACAGGGTGTGGGCGAAGTGGGCCGCGTGGCTGGCGACGCGCTCTGCGGCGAGCGCGGGGTCGTAGATCTCCTTGGCGTTCATGTCGCTGTGGGAGTCGGTGACGCGCCAATAACGATGACCACCGGGCCAGCGCTTCTTGTGGAAGTCGAGGTAGGCGGGCTCGGCCGGGTAGCCGCCCTCGGTCGACCAGACCTGAAAGGCGGTACGCGGGTCACGGGCGAAGGCGACGACCGGGGGCAGGCCGGAGATCCCCGGATCGAGCTCCCAGGCACTGTACAAGCGGTCTGAACCCTCTGCCCGCGGCGGGGCTGACCTTGAGGCGGAGCTTGCGGCCGTCGCCGGAGTTGAAGATGGAGCCGCCACGAGGTCAGCGCCGGTAATCAGGGGGGCATCCAGATAGAAGAACTGGAGGCCGCTCTCGGCAAAGGCCTGGTCCACGCCGATGCGGTCCTGCGGCCCGGGCGAGGTGCCGTCCGGGTTGGGAACGGGCTGCGTCCAGGCGCCGGCAGGGCGGAAGCCGCACTCGGGCGACCAGATGCCGCGCGGCGGCTCCCCAAGATGGCGGGTGTGGGTTGCCACGGCTAGCCGCACCTGCGCGCGGACGCTGCTATCTGTGCCCAGCAATGGAAGGTAGCCGTGGGTGGCGCAGGAGGTGAGCAGCGACAGCATGCCACGGTCGCGAAAGTGCCGGAAGCCGGCGATCAGGTCGCCGCCAAAGGCCTGGAAGGTGGCCTCCGCGGTTGCAAAGCGGGTGCGCCACATGTGGGCGAGTTCGGTGTAGCGTGCCTCGCCGGACTGCTCAAAGAAGGCCTCGTCCTCGTGGGCGGCCGTGATCTTTCTGGTCAGGTAAAGCGGGAACTCACGCTTAAAGTGCGGATGGGCGAGCTGCTCCAGAAGCACGGGTGAAAGCACCAGGTTGGCGTGAAAGGCGATGCTGTCCCGCTCGAGCCGGGAAAGGACCTCCAGCAGCGGGAGGTAAACCTCGGCAGCAGCCTCGTGGAGCCACTCCATGCCGTGCGGCCACGTGCCGTGGTGAATCACATAGGGCAGATGCGCGTGGAGCACCAGGCTGAAGCGAGCGGTGGCAAGCGGGTGTGGCGCACCGCGTCCGGCGTCGGGGGACTGCGCTACGGCGGAAGTCTGCGCTGTGCTGGACTGCACGGGAACTCTGAAGGGCTGTGAGTCGCTGGGAACCAAGGGGGAGGACCTCCAAACGCGGGGAAAGCGCACCAGCGGTCGAGGACGTGCGACCGGGTGTCGGCCAGGGGAGAGGAGCACCGCGGTGGTGGGTCGAGTGTACACCGGCGCGAGGGCTTCACGCCGGTGCCTCCGATCGGGTTAAACGGGGCAGGACGGCCTATTGAAGCGGTCGCCGGCCGCTGCCCTGCACCGAGCTTTCGTCTCCCGAGAGCCGCACGGTGACCGGTGTGGACAGGCGGAAGCGGACGATGGTCTCGGCAGGGATCTGCGCCTGCTCGCCCCGGGTGACGGCGTTGATGCCGACGCCCGAGCCGCCGCCGGCCGCCGCCCCGATAGCCGCACCCTTGCCGCCACCGAAGATGCCGCCCAGGACGGCACCCGCCGCCGCGCCGATACCCGCCTTGGTGGCTGTGTTCTTTCCGCGGCCCTTGCCCTCTTGGCTAAAGGCCTCCGTGGCGATAGGGACCTGGTTGCCGTGCCGGGAAAGATTGGTCAGCTCAATCGAAAGCAGGGCGTTGCCCTTGAAGTGCGCGGCCTCCTGCACCTCCGTCACGCGGCCGGAGACATTGCCGCCCTGGGCCAGAACAACGGCACCATCGTTGCTGAGGACGTCGGACGCCACAGAGCCCGAAAAGGTCTGGCCAGGCTGCGCTGTGGCGCTGCTGAGGGTCTGGGACAGGCGGACCGGGATCACGGTGCCAGCCGGCAGGGTAACGCTGCGGACAACTGGAGCGGGGGGCGGTGTGGGCTCGGCCTGCTGCTGGGGGGTGCTGCTCGGTGCGGGGTAGCTCGGTGTGTTGTTCTGTGCCAAGGACGCGGCGGAGCTTGCCGCCTCGTTGCGGTCGCGACGGCGGTCCCGCTCACGGCGGCGCGGCTCGTCGCGGGTGCGTGAGACCTCTGGCGCCGGTGTGGGCGCGGCTACCGGCGCGGGCAGCGCCGTGGCCGCGGAGATCGGCGGTTGCACGGCGAGGTTGTTCAGAACGGTGCGAACACCCGCAACGGCGCCGGCGTCGTTGGACGCGAGCGAGCGGGCGGCATCGCTCGACACAGTGCCGGAAAGCGTAACGACGCCACCCTGCACAGAGGCCTGGATGGGCTCCGCACTGATGGCCGAGTCCGACGCAAGCCGCTGCTGCACGGCGGTCGCGATAGATGGATCCGTCGGCTCGTCGTGCTTGCACCCGGACGGCAGAAGAAGGGCAGGAAGAAGGGCGAGCGGGGCGAGGCGCGAGGATCGTTTCATGGCCATAGCAGTTTAGACCGCAGATCGTGCAGCAGAGTTGCGGTCGTGGCGCAAGTGTGCCGCGCCGGGCAATGCCCCCGCCGTCTGGGCCAGGCAGCACCTCCGCCAACCGGTTTGGCCCGGCTGTGCGGAGCTCCTGCTGACGGCGATCTTGCGGCGGAATCTGACGATTGTGACTGTGGCGCAACCTCCCCGGGGCTGCGGGCATCTTTTGACTTGACTACACACGGGCGGTTGCCGCGTTGATGGTCTGCCGTGAGTGGGTAAATCTTGTGGAGGTTGCGAATGGCTGACGAGAGTGGAAGCGGATTTGGTTGGTTTCTTGCTGGACTGGGTCTTGGGGCGTTGGTAGGTGTGCTGTACGCGCCGAAGTCCGGTGCGGATACGCGCGATGAGCTCCTGGCAGCCTCGCTGGATGCCAAGGACAAGGCCGCCGCGCTTGCGCAAGAAGGCAAGGGCCGGGCTGCTGACTACGCGCAGCAGGGCAAACAGCAGGTCAGCGAATATGTCGATCGCGGCAAGGAAGCCTACGAGAAGGGCCGCTCCCAGTGGACGGACTACGTGGAAAAGGGCAAGGACCTGATCCAGGAGCAGCAGAACAAGGTTGCAGCCGCTGTTGACGCAGGCAAGGGTGCCTACACCAGCACAACCTCCACCCAGAGCTAACAAGTCGGCACTCGCCTGAGTGCCGCACTATCCCACCCTGGATTGACAAGCGGGGTTCGTTCCAGGCGGCTGTTGCTTCCGGACGGACCCCGTCTCTATTGGATTGAGGCAAAGCATATGGCTGCATTTGGAGTAGAGATCGCGAGTTTGGCGCTGCAGGCGGTTCCGGTTGCCGGGACAGATCTGACGTTGTTGACGATCTTTGTGGGGATCATTGCGGTATGTGTGCTGGGCATCACGCTGGGTCTCGTCGGTGCCGGGATCGCCGCACTGCGTGCCAAGAGCAAGGTGGAACGGCAGATCCAGGACGCCCGGCGCCGGGCCCAGCCGTTTATCGCCGAGGCACGGGCCAAGGTGGACCCAATCGTGACCAGCGTGACCGGCGTGGTTCAGGACCTTCAGCCAAAGGTTCGCTCCGTCTCGGACGACGTTGTCAAGATCAGCAGCATGGTCCGCAACCAGGCTGTGGACCTCGATTCACGGCTGAGTGAGGTGACCTCCCGTGCACGCTCGCAGGTGGATCGCGTAGACGGCATGATCAGCTCGACCCTGGACTCGACGGCCAATGTTGTTTCGAATGTCGAGAAGGGCATCAGGGTGCCGTTCCGTGAGATCGCCGGCTTGGTCAACGGTGTGCGCGCAGGGATCGACGTCCTGCTCAGCCCCAATCGTACGGCTACTCGTTCTTCTGGTCGCAGCTACACGGACCCGGTCTCCGGCAGTGCAGAGCGCGAGATTCACCGCGCTGCAGAACAGGCTCGGGCGGACGCAGCCGAGAGAGCCCGTGAAGGTCGCGAAGCAGCCAGCCATATGGGCGGACGCGCAGCCGCCATCGATCAGGTGACATCCCCGGCACAAGACGACCTGACTACGCGGCGCTAGACCAGTACAACGGCAACAGAAAGCCCCTCATCGAGGGGCTTTTCTTATTGAGCTGCAAAATTGGCAGGTGGGCTCGCGATCCAACCGCCGCCCACCACGTCATCCCCCTCATAGAGAACGGCTGCCTGGCCCGGAGTGATGGCACGCTGTGGCTCGTCAAAGCAGACGGAGATGCGACCGTCGCCAAGGTCCGTCACCACGGCAGGAGCGGGCTGGTGCCGGTGCCGGATCTTTACTGCGAGGCGTGTGGGCGTAGTAAGGCCATCCCGGGCGATCCAGTTCACGTCCGCGGCGAAGAGCTCCCGGGTGTGGAGCGCGGGCTCCGGGCCAGCCGTGACCTGGTTGGTCGAGGGATCAATCGACAACACATACAGCGGGGAAGGCTGGGCGATGCCGAGCCCCTTGCGCTGGCCCACCGTGAAGGTATGAACGCCGGCGTGCCGGCCCAGCACCTCACCCTCCGGGGAGACGATGTCGCCGGAGGTGTCCGGCAGCTCGCGCTCCTGCTCTTCCAGGTAGGCCTGGATGAAGGTCGTGTAGTCTCCGCCGGGGATGAAGCAGATCTCCTGTGAGTCGGGCTTGGCGGCGACGGGCAACTGGACCGACTCGGCAAAGGCACGAACGGCAGGCTTCACCATCTCGCCAAGCGGGAAGAGAGTGTGGGCCAGCTGGTCCTGCGTGAGGCCAAACAGGAAGTAGGTCTGGTCCTTTGAGGTATCTGCCGGGCGCGACAGCACCCAGCGGCCGGTAGCCCCGTCCTGGCGGACGCGGGCGTAGTGGCCGGTGGCCACATGAGTGGCGCCGATAGCACGCGCGGTCTGCAGCAGCTGGTCAAACTTCAGGTGGTTGTTGCAGAGCGTGCAGGGAACGGGTGTGCGGCCCGCAAGGTATTCGGCCACAAAGGGGCGAACAACATCCTGCTCAAAACGTTGCTGCTGATTCACCAGGTAGTAGGGGATGCCGAGCTGGTCGGCGACCCGCCGCGCATCATGGACGTCATCGATGGAGCAGCAGCGGCCCTGCACCTGCTCAGGCATGCCGGGGTGGCTCGCCAGACGGCGCTGGTTCCACAGCTGCAGCGTCAAGCCAACCAGCGAGTGCCCCTGCGCCTGGAGCATGGCGGCCACGGCCGAGGAATCCACCCCGCCGGACATGGCGACTGCAATGGTGGCGTCAGTGGGCAGCGGCTCCATCTCTCCATCTTACGGCGGAGGTGGATCCAGCAAGGGCCTAGACTGGAGAGGGAGGCCGATTTGGCGCAGACAACGGCGACGGTATCGAAAGGCAGGCGGCTTGCTACAACGCGACGCGGTCTGCTGCTGCATGATGGCCTGACATTTCTGGCATTGCTTCTGGTCACGGGTGCGTTGTTCGGCGTGACGCTCTTTCTGTTCCGCAGCTTTGAAGAGCATCGGGAGGAACTGGCCAAGCGCTGGTCCAGCCGTGCCATGCTGGCGATCAGCGCCGGGCGGCCAGCGGACGCGATCGGCCCGCTGCGGGCCGCTCTCAACTACGCTCCGGACGAGACCGACTACAAGCTGATGCTGGCTGATGCGCTTGCTGGCGCGGGCAAGACCGATGAGGCGATGAACTACTTTCTGAACCTGTGGGAGACGCGACAGGGCGATGCCTACATCAACCTGCAGCTGGCGCGCCTGGCACGGAAGAAGGGCGATGTACCGCAGGCGATCAACTATTACAGGGCCGCTGTCTATGGTGGCTGGAAGACCAATGGCATTGAGGCGCGGCGGGGCGTGCGGCTGGAGCTTGCGGACTACCTGAACCGGCAGCATGATCCCACGGGCGCCCGCGGAGAGCTGCTGATCGCGGCAGCCAACGCGCCGGACACCACGGACCTGGATCTGCTGTTGGCGGACCGACTCACGCAGGCAGGCGACACACAGGATGCGATGGGTCTTTACCGGAAGGCACTGGGCCTCGCCCCGCGGAGCCGGCAGGTGCTCGAGCAGGCCGGCATGGCGGACTACGGTGCAGGGGACTACAGCGAGGCAGCACGGCTGTTACGTCGCGCGCGCGAAGCAAAGGCATCCGCCGGCACGAGCGGCATGAGCAACGAGCAGCTCGACATCACATCGCACGAGGCCGAGCAGATGGTGGCTCTTTCGCTTTCGCGCGAGTTGCCGGCACACACGCGTGCGGAGCATCTTCAGGCAGCGGCCAGGGTGGCCCAGGCACGACTGACGGAGTGTGTGGCGCGGGAGTCGCCTGCGGGGCTCGCGGCGGTGATCTCCGGGAAGAACAAGCAGACCCAGGGCACGCTGGTTCCACCGGCCCCCGTGCCGGCCGCCGGAGATGCAGACGGTGTGGTGGCGCAGGCCAGCCCCCTCCTTGATCTCGAGGCGCAGTGGAAGGCAACGGGTACCCGGGCAGCGCAGCGAGCTCTGCAACAGGACGCGGCGGTCCAGGACCAGATGACTGAGCTCGTCTACACAACGGAGCAGCAGACCGCAGCCGCGTGCGGTGCACCTTCCACCCTGGAAGATGTGGCGCTGCTGAAGATGGCCCAGGCGGCCGAAGGAGCAGGAAAGCCACAGTGAGCGAAAGAAGCAGAGGAGCAGGGGCGTGACCACAGCAGCAGTGCACCAGGCAACAATTTCAGGCGAGGCGCAGGAAAGCCAGCTGGAGCAGGAAGCGCCGGCGCGCGAAGAACGCCTTTTTTTGCTGCTGTCCATCTTTATTGGCGTAATCTCCGGCCTGCTTGTGGTGTCGTTCCGCATGGCGATCGAGTGGCTCACAGTGCTGCTGCAGGGCTCTGCACCGGCGCCGCACCAGATGCGCCTGCTGCTGGCACCCACGCTGGCTGGCGTGGTCATCGCCCTGCTCACGCGCTGGGCCTTCCCCCAGGTACGCGGCAGCGGCGTAAACCAGACCAAGGCCGCGCTCTATATCCATAACGGATACATCTCCACGCGAACGATGATCGGCAAGTTTCTGCTGTCGGCGCTGGCGATCGGCAGCGGCCAGTCGCTGGGGCCGGAAGATCCGTCGCTGCAGATCGGGGCCGGGGTGGCTTCGCTGGTGAGCCGGCGTGTGGGGTTGTCACGCAACCGGCTGCGTATCTTCGCTCCGGTGGGCGCGGCGGCGGGTCTGGCGGCGGCGTTCAATGCGCCGATCTCGGCGATCCTGTTCGTTATTGAAGAGGTGATTGGGCAGTGGACCGCGGGTGTGCTGGGCTCGATCGTATTGTCGGCTGTCTCGGCAGTGGTGGTGGCGCGGTGGTTCTGGGGTGCGTCGCCCATGTTCCGTGTGCCGCCAATCAGCCTGCGCGACCCGCGCGAGTTGATGGCGTATGCCGTGCTGGGTGTGGTGGGTGGCGTGGCCTCGCTGGCCTTTGCCAAGGCGCTCGGCTACCTGCGGCCGACCCTGCGGCGGCAGCCACAGTGGTTCCAGATGATGCAGCCGGCGCTGGCCGGGCTGCTGGTCGGCGGCATCGGATACTTCGGTCTGCCGCAGGTTATGGGCGCTGGCTACGGGGTGATGGACCAGGCGATTCATGCGCAGTTCGGCTTTCGCCTGCTGCTGCTGCTGGCGGTGTTCAAGATTATCGCGACGACGCTTTCGTTCTCCAGCGGAACTCCGGGCGGCATGTTTGCGCCGACTCTGTTTACCGGCGCCATGCTGGGTGCGGCAGTGGGCTCGGCGGAGCGCCACTTCTTTCCAAGCCTTACTGGATCCACTGGCGCGTATGCGCTGGTGGGCATGGGCGTGCTGTTTGCGGCGTTTCTGCGGGCCCCGCTGACCTCGGTCTTCATGGTGCTCGAGGTGAGTGGGAACTACTCGATCGTGCTGCCGGTCATTCTGGCCAACACCATCGCGTACCTGATCTCGCGCAGCCTGCAGCCGGTGCCGGTGTTTGAACTCTTCACGCACCAGGATGGGCTTTACCTACCCTCGATGGAAGAGCAGCGAGAAGAGACCGATCTGCACTTCGAAGACGCGCTGCAGCCGGTGAACGTGCCGGTGCTGCAGGGGACCGACACCGTGTGGAGCGTGAAGCAGGCGTTGGAGCACAACGACGAGCACGCACAGGCGCCGGCGACTCTGGTGCAGTGCCGGGATGGCGCGTGGTACGCCGCGCGGCAGGAAGAGCTGGCGGCCATTGTGGCGGAGGCGGAGACGCAGGACTCAGAGGCAGGGAAGAAGCTCCTGGAGCAGCGTCTCGGGCCGGAGCGCACACCGCTGATCTTCCCGGACCAGCCACTGGCGAATGCGTTGCCCTACTTCAACCGCTGGCCACTGCTGCCCATCTCCAATCGCGCGATGCGTGGCGCACTGGAGGGTGTGTTGACGCAGGACGACCTGCTGCGCCGTTACCAGAGGCAGTAAAAACGCGCCGCCTTCGCCTTCTCCTGTGGAGAGGAGGCGAGGCGGTCGCACTGGCTAGTCCGCGGTGGCGAGTTCGGCCTCTGCTTCGTCCCCCTCGGGGCTGGACTGCACGATCTCTTCCACATCCTCTGGAGGTGCGGTCTGGCTGATGTTGTAGCGCTGGGCGAGATCCGGCGCGAAGCGGGCGATATCGTTTCGCAGGCGGAGGAGGGAGAGGTCCTTGGCCTTGGACTCGAGCATGAGGTCGGTGTCGATGTCCTGGATGGAGCGAAGGAAGGTGATGGTCTCGAAGGGGTTATTGAAGTCGGCGTGGCCGGTCCAGATGGGTGGCTGGAGGACGAGTTCGAGCTTGCCGGTTTTGCGATTACGCCGCTTGAGCTCGCGCATCTCGGTGCGGGCGCAGGAGTAGTGGGTCTTGGGCCTGACGCCGGTGGGCCAGGTGGCGACGAAGCGGCGGAGGGTGTCGACCAGAGGGAGGCCCTCGGGGTTGAAGCACCAATGGTGCTGGTAGTCGAAGACGCATTTAACGCCGGTGTGCTCGTGGACGCGGAGGACGTCTGCGGCGGAGAAGCGGATGTCGTCGTTCTCGAGCACGAGGCGGCGGCGGACGGGCTCCGATAGGCGAGGCCAGTTCGCGATCCAGCGATCACAGGAGGAGGTACGGTCGCCGTAGGCGCCGCCGACGTGGACGACGAGCACGGCCTCGGGACCGCACTCCATGAGGTCGAGCATCTCGGCCTGCGAGTCGAGGTCCCACATGGACTTGCGGGTGAGTTCGTCGTTTTCGCTATTAAGGACGATGAACTGCGAGGGGTGGAAGGAGAGGCGGATGTCAGACTCGCGGGCAAGACGGCCGAGGGTGGCGAGGTCGGCGGTGGAGTCCTTCACCATGGAGTGGAACTGGGGCATGGTGGGGTGGGTGGCGTACGGTGCGAGGTCGGACGACATCCGGTACATGTGGATGGAGTGCTTGCGGAGGTAGAGGAAGATCTCGGCGAGGTGGCCGAGGGAGACGCGAAGGTGGGGGTCGGCCTGCCAACGGCGGGTGTCGTTGGACTTGAGGTTGGGCTGGCCCATGACCTTCACGGCAAAGCCGAGGCGCATGCACTCCGGTGGGAACTGGAGCGGCGGGAGGCCTTCGAGGGCGCGGACGGGGAAGAGCGGGTCTTCCAGGCGGCGGGCGAGGTCGGCTTCAGCGACGGCCTTGGCGGAGGGCTTCTTTGCCTTGGCCTTCTTCTTGGCGGCCTTCTTCTTGGGCTTGCCGTCGGCGGCTTTGGGGCTGGCTTTGCGGGTGGTGCTTTGGCTGGCTTCTGAGGCGGGGGCTGATTTGAGTTTGCCCGATCCGGGTGGGCGGCCCCGGCGCTTTGCGGATTCGGCGCCGGGCTTCTGGTCGGTGGTGGAGTCGGGCGTGGTCATCGTGAGTGCTCCTGTTGCTTTGGATGCAAGGGGGGTGGGGTACCCCCCCCTATCAGTTGTGTGCAAAATCTTCAATCCAGAGATGTTAGGTCTGGACCCAAGGTGCTTTCGGTGGGCGTGAGGTCGGGCCAGACGGTGGCATTCCTAGAGGAAGGCTGGTCGCTCGGGGAGGCGGAGGACAAGGAATCGTTGCTTGCAGGATAGGGGAGCGGTGGGGGTGTATGCGCCAGGGGAGCGGGCGACGCGAAGTCAGGGGCGAGGGTGGTTGGGGCGGAGCTTGCCGCGGAAGCGGAGGCTTTCGGCGTTGCGGAGGGAGAGGGTGGGGAGGCCTTCGGCGGCGATGCTGTCGGCGCAGGCGAGGGCGCGAGCGAGCGGAGCGCCGGTGAGGTGCCGCTCGGCGGATCGCGGGAGGTGGTTGTACCAGACGTCGCCGAAGGCGTGGTCGAGGCAGATGCGCTTGAAGCAGTGGTCGAGGCGGATGGGCCAGCGGTGCTCGCGGGCGAGGGCGGGGAGGATCTCCTCGGTGAGTTGCTTGAAGCGGGCGATGTCACACGATGGGCCGGAGATGAGGGGCGATACCACCAAAAGCTGAGACGCCGGTGGCAGCGGAGACTCAGCGAGGGCGAGTGATGAGAGTGCACGTGGGGCGACCCGGTGTGCATGATGTGAAACGGGCGATCTGGGTTTGGGTGCTGGCGATTGGGCGACGCGGGCGGGGCAAATCTTGACCGGCTGAGGCGTGGCTAGTCGCTGACCTGCATGTGGGGACCGAGGCCGATCTCTTCGGCGAAGCGGTTCCAGACGGGGGTGGGGAGGGCGCCGCCGGCGGCCTGGTCGTGGCCGGAGCCGTAGTGGCCGTCGGCCTCGGGTGGGCGGTGGGCGTGGAGGAAGTGGATGAGGTTGACGCCGGCGGGGGCGCGGCCGGAGAAGTGGACCCAGCCGGGGCGGAAGCCGGTGTTGACGCCGAAGATGACGGACTTGGGGAAGCGGGCGCGCCACTGCTGGGCGACGAGCGGGTGGACCTGGCAGGGGGTGTGCATGCGGATGGCGACGAGGTCGGCACCGAGCTCGTCGCGGACGGTGGAGGAGAGGCGCGGGGGAAGTTTGCGGGCGGCGGCGAGGGCTTCGCCGACCTCGGCCTTGGCGGCGAGGAGTTGGTCGCGGAGGGCGGTGAGCTCGGGGTCGGTGGAGGTGAGGAGGTCTTTGGGGGAGGTAGCGCGAAGAAGGAGGGCGAGGGCGGCGTAGGCGTCGCCGGTGGCCGAACGGCGTGGGGCGTTGAGCAGCGAGGTGGTGTCGCGGAGAGCGGCGGCGGTACCCTGCTTTTTGGCGGCGGCGAGTTCAGGGAAGGGGGCCTTGTCGCCGAGGTCGGAGAGCAGCGAGATGCCGGCGAGCCAGAGAAGCTGTTCTGCCTGGTCGGGGATGAGGGCCTGCGCGCAGCGGTAGGCCATGAGGCCGGTGGTGGGGATTTCCCTGGCGTTGTCGTCGGGGCCGGACTCGCGGTAGGCGGTGAGGAGGGTGGCGCCGGGCGGGATGCCGAGGGGTTTGTGGTGGTCGAGAAGGAGCGTGGGGATGCCGGGGAGGAGGGGCTCGGGGCGGGCGCCGAGGTCGAGGATGAGGAGGGCTTCGGGGTTGCGGGCGCGGAGGCGGTCGAGCACGTCCGGGGACCAGGCGGACTCGGTTTTGAGGCGGACCTCGGAGGTTACAGATGTGTAGCCGGCGAGGCGGAGGGCGCGGTCGAGGATGGCGGCGGCGGGGAGGCCGTCGGCGTCGGAGTCGGTGAGGATGTGGATCCTGGTGGCGAGGCCGTGGGGGAGGGTGCCGAGGAAGGCGAGAAAGGCGGGGCCGATGCGATCGGTAGGGATGGTGGGGATGGCGTGCGCGGCGGGCATAGGGGTGGGATGCTTAGCGCGACGGCATGTGGGCCGATGTGTTTGTGTGGGGTGTGAGGATGGGGCGGAGGTGTTGGGATGGCGAAAGCGGGGCGGTTGATTGTGGTGTGTGGGCTGCCTGGGGCGGGGAAGACGATGCATGCGCTGCAGCTGGAGGCGGAGTTGGGGGCGGTGCGGATGTCTGCGGATGGGTGAATGGAGGCGCTGGGGGTGACGCTGCATGATGAGGAATTTCGGGCGCGGGTGGAGGAGCTGCAGTGGGGGGTGACGCAGCGGCTGCTAAGGCTGGGGATGACGGTGGTGATTGAGTGGGGTACGTGGGGCGCGGGCGAGCGGGACAGGCTGCGAGAGGGGGCGCGCAGGCTGGGCGCGGCCGTGGAGCTGCACTGGTGTGACGTTGGGCTAGAGGAGGCGGTGGTGCGGGTGCGGCGGCGGGGGATGGAGGATCCGCCGCTGACACGGGAGCAGATTGAGGGGTGCTTCGCTGACTTTGAGGCGCCGACGACGGAGGAGATGGCGTTGTTTGACCGGGTGGAGCGACCTGGTGGTTTGTAACTGAAGATGGTCGTTACAGCTTGCGGTAGAAGACGAGGGCCGAGTCTGGGGCCTGGTCCAGGGTGATGCGGAGGGTGCTAAGGGCGCTGCCGGACATGGTGGTGGGTGGGGCGTGGGTGATTGTGGAGCGGATCTCCACGCTGTAGCGGGCGCTCGGGTCGATGTGATGAAGGGCGAGCTGCAGGGTGGCAAAGGGGCTGGCTGGCCGGCGTAGCAGGATGACGACGCCGTCGTTGTGGTCAGGACGATTCCACTGGGTGGCGGTCCATGTGTCGGGGGCGAGGCTGTAGGGGACGAGGGGGTAGAAGTCGGTGTAGAGAAAGGGCTGAATCTCGCGGAACTCGGCGATGGTTTGCTGGACAAAGGTGATCCAGGGGGCATTGGTGACGGTGGCCGCGCCGGGGGTGAGGCCGAAGCCGGCGCTGTAGGCGAGGCGCATGCGGTAGAGGTTGGCGGGGGTGTTGAAGGGACCGGGCCCCTTCCAGGGCTGCTCTGCGGAGAGGGTTTCAAAGGCGGTGGTTTCAGGGACCCAGGGGGCGAGGGCGACGGTCTGAGCCTGGTCCGCGACGGTGTCGTTGACGCCGTAGTCGGTGCGCCAGATGACGAAGCTGCGAGGCATCATCTCGATATCGAGACGCCGGCCGCCGCTGGCGCAGTTGTCGATGCGGAGGCCGGGGTGCTGTGCGAGGAGGGTATCCCAGAGCTGGTAGAGACCAGCGATGTAGTGCATCTCGGTGATGCCGATGCGGTTTGGGGTATCGGTTAGCTGCCAAAAGCGCTCGGGTGGAATGTTGAAGTCCTGGCGGAGCCAGGTGAGGCCGCTGGAGGTGATGAGGTCCGAGACGAGGCGGGTGATGCCGGCGAGGGTGGCGGGGTCGCCGAGGTTGGCGAGGGCGGCGTCCGGGCCGGGGTTGCCGGCGGTGAAGACGGCGCGGTCGGAGTGGAGAAACCAGGTGGGGTGGTCGCGGAAGATCTGCCGGCCGACGACGGAGGTTTCGGGCTCGAACCAGAGGGAGAAGCCGATGTTGTCGGCGCGGAGACGGTCACCAAGGGGCTTGAGTCCCTGCGGATAGTAAAGAGGGCTGGGGAACCAATCGCCGCGGTTCTTGAACCAGGGGTTGGTGGGGTCGCCCTCGGAGCCGACGGAGGCGCCGTACCAGCCGGCGTCGACGTTGTAGAGGGTGATGGGGATGTTGTGCTGGTGGATCCAGTCGATGAAGGCGAGCTTTTGCGCGATAGGCTCGGAGCCCCAGCTGGCGGTGATGACGGGGCCACTCAGGGGATGGCCGTCAACCTGCGGGGTGTAGTGGGTGAGGAGGACGCGGCGCCAAAGGTTCTGGGCGTCCTGCCAGGTATCGCCGGGGGCGGTGGTGTGCCAGGGCAGGAGGACGATGCGCGGGGTGCGCACTGTTTCGCCGGGGTGGAGGACGAAGTGGGTGTGGACCATGCCGGCGTCAAGGGAGAGGGATTTGCCGTCGGGTGCGGTGGCGAGGTCGGCCTTCCAGTTGCCGGTCCAGCCGATGGCGGCGATGAGGCCTTGGTTGCCGGCTTCCACATTGAAGAAGGGAAGGGTTTCCCCACTGGAGGAGTCACCGGCGGAGGAGGCGAGGTGGTCGGGGGCGCCGGGGCGGAGGTGCTCTTCGCGGGGCTCGAAGTCCTGGAGGTGGCCGGCGCTGCCACGGGCGTGGTGGACGACGACCTCGGGCGCGGTGAGGGGGAGGGAGGTTTGGAGGGGGAGGAGGTTATCGATGAGGGGGGTGTCGGTGGTGCCGCCGTTGGTGAGGTGGAGCACCCAGTCGACGAGGCCGGGGGTGTCGGTAAAGGTGCGGACATCAGCGGAGAGGCGGAGACGGGTGGCGGGGTCGGTCCAGGTGTAGTGGGTGGTGCGACCGCCGGGTGAAGCGCAGCTGGTGGTGGCGGCGGTCCAGCGAGGGAGGAAGGTGGTGGAGCTTTGCCCGGCGTACTGGAACGAGAAGGGGACGGCGGCAGGAAGCCAGTGCTGGGGGGAGGCGAGATCGGGCTGGCTGGGGACGGGCTCGGCTGCTTGGGGCTGGCTGGAGGTGGAGTGGATGGGGGAGGGCTGGCTGGGCGCCTGCGCTGGTGCGAGCAGCGGGAGAAGAAGGAGGGCGGCGAGGAGGATGGGAGACCTGCGCTTCCGGGGGATGCTGGTGACGGAACGAGTTGAAGGTGGGTTGCTTTGCTCGGGCTCTGGGACGGGGCTCTGGGACGGGGGCTCTGGGACGATAGATGGGCGTGAGGCCAGGATGGTGTGTTGCGGATCGAAAGATGCGGCCGCAGGCCGCGCGGTGTGCGTGAGGTCTGGAGCTGGGCGGCTTGCGCAGGGTGTGCTGGCGCGGCGGTGGGGGGCCGTCAGAAGATGGGCAAAACGCTGCCCAAGGGATGCGAGTGGCCCTGCTATGATCCCGGCATGTCCCGCTTCCAGCGCTGGTTTCCTGTTGTCTTGCAGCTTGTTCTGCTCGTTCTTTTTGTGCTTCCTGCCACACGCTCGGCGATGCGTGACAACGACCAGGCGTCGCTGGTGAATGGGGCGTTGCAGATCAAGACGCACCAGGTTTCCGCATGGCGCAACGAGCTTTACAACTACGACAAGCAGTACGGGACGTTTGTGTTGCTGGCGGCGGTGCTCAAGCTGTTTCCGCACGCGGACCCGACGGTGGCAGGCAACGTGATGCTGGCGGTGTTGTACAGCGTGGGCTCGGTTGCGGCGCTGGTCGCGGCGGGTTGGGCGGGGTTGCCGTGGTGGGTGGGAACGGTGCTGGTGTTGACGCCTTCCATGATCTTTTATGCGCCGTTTTTGGGGACGAGCCAGGTCTCGCTGGCGTTTTTGCTGCTGGCGTTTCCGTTTCTGCTGCGGCGTACGGGACGCTTATTTCCGGTGGGCCTGGTGCTGCTGGCGCTGGCGACGGCGATGCGGGTGGATGCGCTGTTTTGCCTGCCGGCGATCTATACGGCGATCTCCGCGCGCAGGACTGTGCGGCAGATGGTTACAGACCGGAAGTTATGGATGCTGGTGGCGGCAGTCGCCGTGCCGTTGTTTGCCGGGCGGTTGATGGTGCCGAAGGCGACACCGAACGGGGCGCCGCGATTCTTTATCGCGAGCTACGTAGCGGCGATGCTGGTGTTTGTGATCGGGCTGCCGTGGCTGGTGTGCGGGCTGATCTACACGCGCGATGGGCTGAAGGCGGCGCTCCGGCGGCGGCAGTGGATTGTGTTCTACGGCGTGTCGGTGGTGTCGTTGTGGTGGGGGCTGCTGTACTACTCGGTGCAGTTCTACTCGGCGCGCTACTTCTTTCCGACGTTTTTCTCGTCGCTGGTACTGCTGAGCTCGCGGCGGGGGCTGCTGTGGCTGCGGGCGGCGCGGCCGGGTGCGGCGGGTGTGCGGGGCTGGACGACGGCCGGGCTGGTGGGGCTGAGTGTGCTGCCGTGGGTGGTGGGTGTGCACATGAAGTCGAAGAAGTCGGCTGGACCTTCGCTGGCGCATGAGACGGATATGCCGACGAGCGACGGGCTGCTGCCGATGGGGAGCTACGCCGCCTTTGAGGGGCGCATGATCGCGGCGAAGGATGTGGTGGACCACAACCAAGAGATCCTGGACAGCGCACGCGGGGTGCACTACCGGACGTGCAACGGGGTGGTGCGGGTGTACCAGACGCCGATGGCGAGCTACCTGGAGGAGGTTGCGGAGGAGCAGGGGCAGCCCCAGGCGCTGGTGATGTCCGGGGAGAGTTCGGAGTGTGATGCGGTGTACCTGGATCTGCGCTCCGTGATGCGCAAGGATGTGCCGACGGAGTGGATGCTCCAGCATGCGATGCGGTGGGAGAGCCCGGCGGGTGCGGTGCGGCCGATCCTGAGTGTGGATGGGACGCGTGGACCGAATGAGCTGACGGCGTGGGTGCAGAGTGCGGTGGAGGTGGCGCACGGGCTGGATGCGCGGTTCTATCGAGCGTCCGGCGGGGCAAGCGAGGTAGCGGTGCCGGCGGGGGTTTCGGCTGTGCTGTTTACCGATGCGGCGCGATGTCTGCCGGAGGGTGAGAGCCGGGACGGGTTGACGTGGCAGCGGCTGAAGGGGCAACGCAAGGCACGGCAGGTGCCGTTGTGCAGCGACGGGCGGGGCGGGTGGTTTGTGGGGGCGCAGCCGGACTTTCTGCAGAAGGGGAACTAGAGCGGCTGGCCACCCCCGGGGTGGGTGGCCGGTAGCTTGCTGTCGTTGCTTACGGAGCCGGGTGGGCGGCCTGGAGAACGCGCGCAAAGAAGTGAATGAGCCGCCAACGGGCGACGAGGTCTGCGAAGGCAGACGGGTGGTCGCCGTTCAGGTCGAGGTGCGACAGGGCGGGGCTGATGAGGGAAGCCTGGAGATATGTGCTGGGCAGCTCCTGGGACATCCACTGCGTTTCAGCAGAGGGGATGATGTTGTCGGCCTCGCCGTGAAGAAGAAAGACCGGGGTAGAGAAGTTCGCGAGATGGCCGTGGGGTGAGAGGGCGGCCATCTCTGCGCGGTGGCGAGCGGAGGACAGCTGGATGAGGTGGCGGGTCTCTGGCGAGGCTACGTCAAGCAGCTTGTGAAGCTCACCGAGCTGGGCTGGCGACAGTGTGGCGATGGCGTTGCGTTCTGCGGCGGCGTCCTCGTAGAGGTGAGCGCGCAGGGCACGGCGAACCGGGGCCAGATCGTGCCGGGGAAGGAAGTCTTCCAGGTGCTCGTACTCGAGGACGAGTGGGCCGTACTCGTGCGCGGGGAGGAACTCGATGGTGCCATTCGGTCGAGGGTCCTCACCCGTGCGGTAGTAGCGGGCGACGCGCACCATGGAGTTCTGCGAGCCGACGGCGAGGATGAGGCGGAAGGAGGGGTGATAGACGGGGTCAGCCGCGGCGACGAGAGCGAGGCCGCCGGAGAAGGAGAGGCCCATGACGCTGACGGGCTGGTGTGCCTGGAGCGCGGCCCAGCGGGTGGTTTCGCCGATGGTGCGAACGGAGCTGGTGTCGATGTGGTAGTCCCTGATGTCCGGGAGTTCGGGCGTGATGACGCGCAGACCGCAGGAGCTCATGGCACGAGCAAAGGCGATGAGGCGGGCTCGTCGACGCCGAGATGGTGGACGCCGTGGAAGACGAGAAGAACGGGACCGTTGGGGTGGTGGACAGGAAGGTAGAGCCGAGCGCGCACGGGGAGGTCGGCGGAGGTGGGGATGACAATGTCCTGAAGGTGAACGGGCTCCGCGACGAGGTGCTGCAGGGTGCGGGAGGGTGTGGCGCCTGAGACCTGGTCCAGGACGGCGAGGGCTTGCAGATGGGACCGGAGGGTGGCGCGGGCGGCAACGAGAGCGAGAGCGGCGAAGAGCAGCAGCAGAAGGGCCAGAGCCGCGAGCGTTCGTTTGCCGCGCGTGCCTGATGGAGCAGGAGGGAGCGGTGAGGGGGTTGGCACGGAGATGAGCTTAGCCGAGTTGCCGCCCAAAGCGAGACAGACCGGCACGCTGGTGGAGGCGTTCTGGCGTGCCGGTCGTTGCTGCGGCAGTTTGCTGCGGCAGTTTGATCGGTTTGCAGGTTGGTCCTAGCTCGTTGGCGAGGAGTCCGCGCGCGAGCCAGCTTTGGCTAACCCTTGGAGCGATCGGTGAAGCGGAAGAAGAGGGACTGCTCGGCGACGGGGGCGGCGGCTTCGTTGAGGGAGGCCATCTGGGTTTGGGAGAGCGGGGTGAAGTCGCGGGCGATGGCCACGTTCTCTTCGAGCTGGGCGATGGTGTCGCAGCCGATGATGACGGTGGAGACGGGGTGTGACAGGGTGAAGTGCATGGCGTCGCGCATGGTCATGACGCCGGGGCGGTGGGCGATGGCGGAGCCTTCCCAGGAGTGCTGCTGTTTTTCAAGCGAGGGTGGCTGCCACGAGGCGAGGAGGCGACCGCGGGAGGGAACCTTCATGCCGATGATGCCCATCTGCTTTTCGACGACGAGGGGGAGGAGCTGCTCCTGAAAGGAGTGGATGTGGGAGTCGGCGGCGTTGAGGGCCATGAGGATGCAGTCGAAGGGGTGGCGGTTGATGGTGTCGATGAGGGCGTCGGGGCGGTAGTGGCCGGTGAGGCCGAGGAAGCGAACTACCTTTTGCTCCTGCATCTCCTGCAGGGCTTCGATGGCGCCACCTTTGGCGAAGATGGCGTTGACGTCTTCGGGGAGGCCGATGTCGTGGAGCTGCCAAAGGTCGACGTGGTCGGTGTTGAGCAGCTGGAGGGACTTCTCGATCATGCGGAGCGAGCCGTCGCGGGTGCGCTCCTTGGTTTTGGTGGCGAGGAAGGCCTCGTGGCGGCGGTTCTTCATGACGCGGCCGAAGTACTGCTCGCTCCAGCGATCGGGGCCGCCGTAGATGGAGGAGGTGTCGACGTAGTTGACGCCGAGGTCGAGGGCGCGCTCGATGAGGGGGACGGCGACGTCGAAGTTGTTGGGCTTTTCGATGGAGGCCTGGCCGCCGAGGGAGAAGATGCCGACCTTGTAGCCCGTCTTGCCGAGGTTGCGGGTGGGCATGGCGTGGACGGTGCGTGGGTTCTGGGGGAGGGCGGGGAGGGTGTGGGGCGCGGCGCTGGCGAGCGACGGGGTGAGCAGGCCGGCGGCGACGGCGGTGGAGGATTTGAGGAAGGTGCGGCGATTGGGGGATTCGGGGTGGGGCATGGGCGGGGCCTCGCTCGGGAAGTGGCGCGCTCAGTGTAGCCCCGGGTTGCGACGGTGGTGAAGGGGCGTTTGTGGTGGCGGGCGGAGTGGGGCCGAAGTTTTTGCCCGGATCGAGATTTGGTCAGATGGGGAAGGGTGCAGTGGGGCCCGAGCCGCATCTTTCTGTGCACAGAGGTGAGTGACGATGGCTACCAAGAAAGCTCCTGCGGCGGCGAAGAAGGCTCCTGCGCCGAAGAAAGCTCCGGCGGCGAAGAAAGCCGCTGCGACGAAGGCTCCGGCGACAAAAGCCCCGGCTAAGAAGGCCCCGGCGACGGCGAAGGCCACGGCTAAAAAGGCCCCGGCTGCGACGAAGGCTCCGGCTGCGGCGAAAGCTGCTCCGGCGGGGAAGACTTCCGCGAAGAAGGCGCCGGCGAAGAAGGGGAGCGTGAGCAGCGGGAAGGATTACACCAAGCCGGAGCTGCGGGAGAAGATCAAGAAGGATGTGATGGCGGGCGACAAGGGTGGGCGTCCGGGGCAGTGGAGCGCGCGCAAGGCGCAGATGGTGGCGCACGAGTATGAGGCGGAGGGCGGCGGGTATAAACATCCGCGCGACGCCAAGCAGGAGTCACTGAAGCACTGGGGCGAGGAGCAGTGGCACACGGCGGATGGCAAGCCCGCGGTGCAGGGCGAGGAGACGCACCGGTACCTGCCCGATGCGGCCTGGAAGGAGCTCTCGCCCGAGGAACGGAAGGAGACGGACCGGAAGAAGGTGGCGGGGTCGAAGAAGGGCAAGCAGTTTGTGGCCAACACGCCGGCGGCGGCAGAGGCGCGGAAGCATGCGGAGGAGGAGTAGGGGCGAAATGGGCGGGTGACGCCTGGCAGTCTCAGGCTGTGCGGAGGGCGGTGGCTGACGAGCGCGCGGTCGAGGTGTGGGTGCGAGGGCGACCGCAAAAGCAGGTCCTTCGCTTCGCTCAGGATGACAACTTAGGAGCCAGGGAAACAGCTGCAGCGGTGGCATGAGCAACAGGGGGCACGTGTGATTGCTGGGGCAAGGGAAAAGGCGTGGAGGAGCTCCACGCCTTTTCTGGTTTGGGACTGCTGGTGTCTGGCTAGTCGTCGTTGTCGTCTTTGGAGGCGGCGACGACCTCGGGCTTGGTGAGTGGGGTGGTGATGTCGTCGAGGAGAGCGGGGGTGCCTTCAATGCGCTCGAGGTGCGGGTAGCGCGCGCCGTCGTGGTAGTCGAGGGTGTGGGTGGTGATGAAGGTGTCGGACTGTGTGAGAAAGGTGATGGGCGTGGTGGCGGTCTTGGAGTCGCGAACGGCGTCGCGGACGGCTTCCGGTGAGAAGGCATTGCCGTTGATGGCGAGGAGCTTGGCGCCAGGAGCAAGGCCTGCCTTGTCGGCGGGGCTGTTCCACTTCACGTCGGCGATGATGCCGGCGTTGGAGATGCGGAGGCCGAGAGAGTACCAGACGTCGATTTTGGAGCTGCGGGTACCGCCGCTGTCGCGGATGGTCTTTTCGCCTTCGCTGGGGTGATCGGTATAGACGAGACGGTAGCCGCCGCGCTCGATGCCGGCGAGGTCAGCACGTGGGTTGATGCTGTCGATGCGCTCGTGCATGAAGGTAGCCCAGTCATACGGCAGGACCTGGTTGAGGTCCTGGACGAGCTCGTCGCGGTTGTAGGTGACGATGAGTGGGCCGGTGTTGCCGCCCTTGCCGAGAAAGATCTTCCAGAAGTCGCCGAGGGATTTGCTGTTGTTGGTCTTTTGGCGGATCAGGGTGTCGGCGTCAAGCCAGAAGAGCTCGCCTTCCTGGTAGTAGTCCTGACCGCGGCGCCAGTTGAACCAGGAGGGATTGCCGCCGCGGAGGATGGAGGCGGCGATGGCGGTGTCTTCGGTGGGGCGCCAGTCGCGGCCGGGGCGATTGTCGAGCTGGGCGGCGGACATGGCGAGGAGGTCGCGGTACTCGGCCTGCGACTTGAGGCCGGAGCGCGCGGCCATGAGGTTGCCGAGGTACTGCGTCATGCCCTCGTAGACCCAGAGCAGGGAGCCCTGCTGCATCTTGTGGAAGTCGGTCTGGTAGAGGTTGAAGGGGCGGCGGTACTTGCCGTTCCAGGAGTGGGTGAACTCGTGGGCGAGGAGGTCGGCGTCGGCGAGCTGGTGCTTGCTGTCCTTGAAGGTCTTTTCGTCCACGCCGTTGTCGGAGCTCTGCCCGTGCTCAAGGCCTTCGCCGTTGGTGGCGTCGGAGAGCGTGAGGAGGAAGTGGTAGACGTTGTAGTGGTGCGAGGCGTAGGCCTTGTCGGTTTCGCGAACGAGGTTGGCGATCTCGGCGAGGAGCTGGGGGCGGAGATTGCTGTCTTCGGCCTCATCGGAGACGACGTCGATGTAGTGCTTGGGCGTGATCTCGGGGGCGAGGGCGAACTCGTGGAAGTACTGCCCGGTGATGACGGGGGAGTCTTCAAGCTGCTCGACGGTGGTGGGGGCGTAGTCGGTATTGCCGCCGGTGGGGTGTTCGGTGTTGTAGGAGCTGGTGGGGGTGAGGGCGGTGCCTATGCCCCAGTTGGCGGGAACCTTGACGGAGGGCTGGATGGGGATGTTGGCGACGGGGATGTGGGCCGGGTAGAGGAGGAGCTTTTCCCACTCGAGGACGGCGAGGCGCTGGGTGAGGCGCTCGGTGGCGATGCAGTCGAAGTGGGCGTGGAGGGTGGTGACGCCCTGCGGCACGTCGACGTGGAACTCATACATATCAACGTCGTCGCGGCGCCAGTGGAGGGGCTTGCCGTCAGCGGTGAAGACAACGCCGACGATGTCTTCCGCTGGTCCGGTGGGGCGATGGTTGCCGGGGATCCACTCGGGGGTGGTGAGATCCATCACGCCGTTGGTGGCGACGACCGGGATGTCGAGGTCCGCGTGGTAGATCTTCTTGGTCGCGTCGGAGAGGTCGGCGTGGATCTGGATGGGGGTTGATGGGGCCTGGAGGGAATCTTTGGACGCGGCTTTGGCGTGCTTTTCTGCGGAGGCGTGGAGCGCAAGCGCGGGAAGTGCGAGGAGCGAGGCTGCGGCGAAGAGGCCGCGGCGGCGGAGAGAAGTCAAGAGAGGGCCTTTCTGTGTGTTGGCTAGCGGCGGGGGGCAGCGAGGGCAGACTCGATGGCGGCGGTGACGCGCGGATCGGTCGGGAGGATATCCGGCGCGAAGCGGGCGAGGACGGCGCCGTCGCGGCCGACAACGAACTTCTCGAAGTTCCAGAGGATCTCCGGAGCGGGGACGGTCTTTTCGTTGCGGCTTTGGAGGAAGCCATCGAGTTGGGCGCGGAAGCCGGCGTCACCCTGCTGAGCCTGCGGCTGCGCAGCGATGAGCGCGGCATAGAGCGGGTGCTTGGAGGGGCCCGTGACGGCGATCTTCTCAAACATGGGGAAGGAGGCGCCGAAGTTGGTGGTGCAGAAGCTGGCGATCTCGCTGTTGGAGCCTGGTTCCTGCGCGCCGAAGTCGTTGGCGGGGAAGCCGAGGACGGTGAAGCCCTGGTCCTTGTAGGAGCGGAAGATCTGCTCGAGGCCTTCGTACTGGGGGGTGAGGCCGCATTTGGAGGCGACGTTGACGATGAGAAGGACCTGTCCGCGGAAGCTGGCGAGCGAGGTGGACTCGCCTGAGATGAGGTGAAGGGAGGTATCGGAAAGAACGGGGCTGGCGGCGGCCATGAGGCTCCTGAAGGAGGATTTTGGGATGGGGCCAGTATACGGCGCGGTCGTGCGGGGGCCGTGGGAGAGACAACGACGCTGCCGGGCGCGTTTGGGAAGCATGTAGGATCACATCTGCCATGTCGATCACAGATGTCTTAATAGGAAAACCGCTCGCGACAAGTGCGGAACACGATGAGCACATCGGGGTGTCTTCCGGGATTCCGATCTTTGGTCTGGACGGGCTGACCAGCGCGGCCTACGGTCCGGAGGCGGCGATGACGCTGCTGATCCCGCTGGGCGTTATGGGTGTGCAGCAGCATCTTCTGCCGGTGTTTACGGCCATCCTGCTGTTGCTGGTGATCGTGTATTTCAGCTACCGGCAGACGATTGAGGCATACCCAAACGGCGGCGGCAGCTACACGGTGGCGAGCGAAAATCTGGGCAACGGGGCCGGGTTGCTGGCTGCCTCGGCGCTGATGATCGATTACATCCTGACGGCGGCTGTGGGCATTTCGGCTGGCGTGACGGCGCTGATCAGCGCGGTGCCGAGCCTGCATAAGCACCAGCTGGGTTTTTGTCTTTTGATCCTGATGCTGATCGCCTTTGTGAATATGCGTGGCGTGAAGGAGTCGGGAGTGGCCTTTATGCTGCCGACCTTTGCCTTTGTGGGAACGCTGCTGGCGACGATTGGCTGGGGCTGCCTGAAGGTGGTGATGACGCATGGGCATCCGGTGGCGCTGGCGGCACCGCCACATCCGATACCGGCCTCCATGCAGGTGATTACGACGTGGCTGTTGTTGAAGACCTTTGCCAGCGGCTGCGCGGCGATGACGGGGGTGGAGGCTGTTTCAAACGGAGTAACGGCCTTCAAGGAGCCACGCGCGAAGAACGCCAATTTGACACTGACAGTGATCATCGCGGTGCTGATTGTGTTGCTGTATGGGCTGTCGTACCTGGCGAAGGCGTACCACCTGACAGCCATGGATCCGGAGGCGGCGGGCTACCAGAGCGTGCTGAGCATTCTGGTGGCGGCAGTATTTGGGCGCGGGTGGTTCTACTTCTTCACGATGGGCTCCGTGCTGGCGGCGTTGTCGTTTTCCGCGAATACAGCCTTTGCGGGCTTTCCACGGATGGCGCGGGCGATCGCCGTGCACGACTACCTGCCGCATGTGTTCACGGTGCGGGGGCGGCGGCTGTTGTTCAGCCATGGCATCTATGCGCTGACGGGGCTGACGGCAGTGATTCTGATCCTGTTCCGCGGGGTGACGGACAAGCTGATTCCGCTGTATGCGATTGGTGCGTTTCTCGCGTTTACGCTCAGCCAGGCCGGGATGGTGGTGCACTGGCTGCGCAACCGCGACAAGCGTGGATGGCTGCCCAAGCTGGTGGTGAACGGTGTGGGCGCGCTGGCGACGGGCGTCACGCTGTGCGTGGTGCTGGTGGCGAAGTTTGCTTCCGGTGCGTGGGTGACCGCGCTGCTGGTGCCCGTGCTGATCATGACGATGCTCGGGATCAAGAAGCACTATGCGCGGGTGCGGACGGAGACGGCGGATGCGACGCCACTGCGGACGACAGGGCTGGAGCCGCCGGTGGTCGTGATCCCGCTGGCGCAATGGAACAAGGTTGCCGAGAAGGCGATGCGGTTTGGGCTGCTGCTTTCGAGCGACATCAAGGTCGTGCATGTGGAGAGCGAGCACTCCGAGCACGAGACGGAGATCGAAACCGTATGGGAGTCGCAGGTGCTGGAGCCGGTGCGGAAGGCTGGCTTTCCTGAGCCGGAGCTGGTGACGGTGACGTCGGAGTACAGGTACGTGGTGTCACCCTTCATGGACTACCTGAACAAGGTTGAGCGCAACTATCCGACGCGGAAGATCTGCATCCTGCTGCCGGAGTTGGTGGTCCAGCACTGGTGGGAGAACGCCCTGCACAATCAGCGGGCGCAGCTGCTGAAGTTCTACCTGCTTTTGCGGGGCAACTCGCGCATGGTGGTGATCAACATTCCCTGGTACCTGTAGGGATGCGGGGTGGAGTTGTGGGGCGGCTCTGCGGAGCCGCCCTTGCTATTGCGCTGCATTGCGACGTGCCTGGGCGACGAGGCTGTGGGCGTCTTCGGGGCCCTTGATGCCGAGGACGTTGTAGGTTTTGCCACTGAGCAGGCGAGGGTAGGCCGCGAAGAACTCGCTCATATGGTCGAGCATGGATTTGGGCAGATCGTCCACGTGGTGGACGGAATCGAACTGGTGGCTGGCTTCGGCGACGGCCAGCAGGCGATCGTTGCGCTGCCGCTTTCCGTCGGGGAGTTCGTCTTCGCCTTCGATCACGCCAATCAGGCGAGCGTCGATGACACAGCCGGGGACGGCCGGCTCGTCCATGAGCAGGAGAACGTCGATGGGATCACCGTCGTCGGCTTTGGTGGAGGGAACGAGGCCGAAGTCGTAGGGGAAGACCATGCCGATGGGAAGGGTCTTCTTCAGGACGAGGACGCGCCGGTCGTGATCGAAGGCGTACTTGTTGCGGGAGTTCTTGGGCGTCTCAATGACGACCTGGAGTGTGTTCTCGGGGCTGAAGGGCCCGATGGTGGTGGGGTCTGCGAGGAGGGGAGGAGCTTCGGTAGGCATCTTCGTATGGATGCCGGAGGCGCTAGAAGCGACGAAGCCGCGGGACCGTGGTGGTGATGAGGTGGATGGCGCGGTCGACCTGCTCGGCGGTGGCAAGGCGGGTGAGGGAGAGGCGGATGGAGGCGCGGGCGTCGGCGTCGGAGAGGCCCATGGCGCGGAGGACGTGGGAGGGCTCAAGCGCGCCGGACTGGCAGGCGGAGCCGGCGCTGACGGCGAGGCCCTGGAGGTCGAGGGCGATCATGAGCTCTTCGGCGATGGTGCCAGGAAAGAGGAGGTTGGTGGTGTTGGGCGTGCGCGCGTGGGGTGCGCCGTTCACGCGGGTGCCGGGAAGAGCGGCGAGAACAGCTTGCTCGAGGCGGTTGCGGAGGGCGGCGAGGTCCTGTGGGCCGTTGATAGCGAGCCAGCTCTGCGCGAGCGCTGCGGCGCAGCCAAGGCCGACGAGGGAGGCGACATTTTCCGTGCCGGCGCGGCGTTGACGCTCCTGCGGGCCGCCGTGATGGAGGGTCGCGAGGGCAGTCTTGCGGCGGAGGTAAAGGACGCCGGTGCCTTTGGGACCGTAGAGCTTGTGGCCGGAGAGGGTGAGCAGATCGACGCCGAGATCGTTGACGGCGAGGGGGAGCTTGCCAGCGGCCTGCACGGCGTCGGTGTGGAAGAGGGCGCCGGCGGCGTGGGCGAGTTGCGCGAGTTCGCGCACGGGCTGGAGGACGCCGGTCTCGTTGTTGGCGAGCATGACGCTGACCAGGCGGGTGCGGGGCGTGAGCGCGGCGGCGAGGGTGGCGGGCTCGACCAGGCCGGTGGCGGTGCAGGGGAGGACGGTGAGGTCGATGGGGTGCCGCTCGGCTAAGACTTGGGCGGTGCGGAGGACGGCATCGTGCTCGATGCTGGTGGTGATGAGGTGAGGGCGTTGGGAGGGGTCCTCGGCGAGAACGTGATGCAGGATGCCGGCGAGGGCGAGGTTATCGGACTCGGTGCCGCCGGAGGTGAAGAGGACCTCGGCGGGGGCGCAGGCGAGGAGCTGCGCAACCTGCTCGCGGGCGTGCTCCAGGGCGGCGCGCGCGCGTTGGCCGGGCTGGTGGACGGAGCTGGGATTGGCGAAGTGCTCGGTCCAGAAGGGCGACATGGCGGCCACGACCTCGGGGAGCAGAGGCGTGGTGGCGTTGGCGTCCATGTAGAGCGGTGGCGGCATGGTGAGGATGTGATGAAGGTGAGGGGCGGGTGGGTTCTGGTAGGCTGCGAATGGCTGGAAGGCCGGAGGAGTGAACGATGCGGACGATGGTAGCGGTAGCGTGTTTGACGCTGTGTAGTGCGATGGGATTGCAGGCGCAGGAGAAGGTTGCGCCGGCGAAGGCGATGGACACGATGATCGGGATTCTGGAAAGCGAGATTGTGCCCGCGGCGAAGGCGATGCCGGCGGACAAGTACAGCTTTGCGCCGAAGTCCAGCATGATCCCCGGATCGAAGCTGGATGGCGTGCGGACCTTTGCGGGGCAGGTGGCACACGTAGCGCAGGCGAACTACTACATGTTCGGCACGGCAAGCGGGATGAAGCCGGATGTGGATGTGAAGGCGATCGGCCAGTTGAAGAGCAAGGATGAGCTGGTGGCGGCGCTCGAGAAGAGCTTTGAGTTTGCACACCACGCGGCGGCCATGCTGACGCCGGAGAACGCCTTTGAGGCAGTGGACGTGGACGGACCGCAGACGCGCGTGACAGGCGAGGCCTTTGGCGTGGCGCACGGCTTTGACCACTACGGGCAGATGGTGGAGTACCTGCGGATCAATGGGATTGTGCCGCCGGCGAGCGCGAAGTAGAGTCGCTGCCGGACGTAAGAAGGGCTCCCCTGAGTGGGAGCCCTTTGTGTTGCCGTGGTGGCGCGAGGTTAGCTGCGCTCGCTGACAGGGACGTAGGGCGCGGGATAGGCGGGGCCGGTGTAGTCGGCACGCGGGCGGATGAGGCGGTTGTTGTCGTGCTGCTCGATGACGTGAGCGGCCCAGCCGGCGATGCGGCTGATGGCGAAGATGGGAGTGAAGAGATCGATGTCGATGCCGAGCGTGGTGTAGGTGGAGGCGGAGTAGAAGTCGACGTTGGCGTTGAGCTTCTTCTCTTCCTTCACAAAGGCTTCGATCTGCTGCGACATGTCGAAGTATTTCGTGTCGCCGGCGGAGCGGCCGAGGTCGCCGGACATGCGGCGGAGGTGCGTGGCGCGCGGGTCTTCCGTGTGGTAGACCCGGTGGCCGAAGCCGGAGATCTTTTCCTTGCGGGCGAACATGCCGCGGACGTGCTCGACGGGATCGGCGCCGGCTTTTTCGATGGCAAAGATCAGCCGCATGGTGGCTTCGTTGGCGCCGCCATGGAGCGGGCCCTTGAGCGCGCCGATGGCACCGGTGATGGCGGAGTGCATGTCCGCAAGGGTGGCAGCGATGACGCGCGCGGCAAAGGTGCTGGCGTTCAGTTCGTGATCGGCGTGGAGGATGAGGGCGACGTCAAAGGCGCGGGTGGCGGTATCCGAGGGCTTTTCGCCGTTAAGCATCCAGAGGAAGTTGGCGGCGTGGGAGAGCGAGCGGTCGGCTTCGACGACTGGCTTGCCTTTGCGGATGCGATCGAAGCAGGCGACGATCATGCTGATCTGCGAGGTGAGGCGAAAGCTCTTGCGAAGATTGCCCTCGTGCGAGCTGTCCTTCTCGTCGGCGTCGTAGATGGAGCAGAGGGAGACGGCGGTGCGCAGAACCTCCATGGGCACGGCGGAGGTGGGCACGCTGCGGAGGAGGTCGAGGATTTTGGGATCGAGCGAGCGGGAATGGGCGAGCTCGGCCGAGAAGTTCTTGAGTTCGTCGGCGGAAGGGAGCTTGCCGTACCAGAGGAGGTAGCAGATTTCCTCAAACGAGGAGTGCTCGGCGAGCTCGTGAATGTCAATGCCCCGGTAGGAGAGCACACCGGCGTCGCCGTCGATGAAGCAGATGGACGAGGTCGTGGCGACGATGCCTTCGAGACCTTTGGGTGCAGCGCTGGTTGCCATATGCGTCTCCTGTGGTGGTTCGGAACCGGTGATGCCTGTGTGACTGGGCTTGCGGCAGCAGGCTGAGCCTGTCTTCTCCGGTGCTCCCAAAGTATCTCTTTATAGCGCAGCAAAAGAACGCTTGTCACACCGCGTGGACGATTACCGGACGCGCGGTGCGGTTCCTCAGGTCGACAGGGGCTCTGCAAAGCGCTCAGGGGAGAACGCCGCGAGAGAAAGAGCGGCAGGTCGGCCGAGGACAAGATCGGTGAGGAGGGCGGCAGTTGCGGGGGCGAGAAGGATGCCGTTGCGGAAGTGTCCGGAGGCGATGAAGAGGGGAGGCGGGTTGAGTGTGTGCGAAGGGCGGAGGCGACCGAGGATGGGCAGAAGATCGGCGGTGGCGGGGCGGAGGCCTGACCAGCTGGAGAGGATGGGGACGTCAGCGAGTTCCGGCAGGAGATGAGCGGCGAGCGAGAGGAGATGCTGAAGGGCGTGCGGCTCGACAGTGCGATCGAAGCCGACGTCTTCCACCGTGGCACCAAGGACGCAGTGCCCGGCGCGTGGACCATGGAGGCGCGGCACAAGGTAGAGCTCGTGCGTGCGAAGGACGAGAGCGTGCGCGGCGAGCGCAGATGGTGTGGGGATGGTGAGCATCTGCCCCTTGCGCGGGTGGATGCGAAGCGAGGGAACAAGCTGCGAGGCGAGCGACCAGGCGCCGGTGCAGTCAACAAAGGCGCCGGCGGCGACCTGCTCGCCACTGGTGGTGTGCAGGACGACGCCGGTGGAGGTGGCGGTGACGTGCTGGACAGGGGTATGGGAGCGCAGGGTGATGCGGGGCTGCGCGGGAAGTGAAGCGACAAGGGCCAGGCTGAGTTCGCGCGGGTCAAGGCTTGCTTCGGCGAGATCGAAGACGATGGTGTTTGGCGAGGGGGAGTGTGTGGGAAGAAGCGCGCGAAGCCGAGAGGCATCAAGCGTCGGGAGATCGGCGTGCGCGGAGGCGAACTGGAGGGTGCGGTGCGTTTGCAGGCGTACGCGATGGCCAGAGTCTGCGGCAATGCTGTCTAGGAAGTTGGGGTAGAGAGAACGGCTGTGCTGCGAGAGCGGGTGGAGGGCGGCGGGGTTGTCAGGGTCGTCGACGGCGAGCATGCCGGCCGCCGCCTGCGAGGCCTCATTGAGCGGGGTGTCGCGCGTGAGGACGAGGACATGCAGGCCGGCGGCGGCGAGAGAGCGGGCGAGCGCGAGACCGATGAGCCCGGCACCGGCGATGCAGACATCTGCGAGAGGCATGGGAGTGAGATGAGATTTCGGGGCGGAGGTGTCACGTGGCAGGTTGTCGCGTGATGGAAGCGGAGTTGTGGAGAGACAGCGAAGGGAGCGCGGTGTGCGCTCCCTTGTGCTGTTGCCTGGTTTCCGGTGCGTCGCTTTCTGCTGTGTGCTGCAGCTCCCTGGAGGAGCGCGGCCGCTATGCCGGAGGTGTTGCGTTTGCCTCGTGTGTGGTCCCTATTCTCCCTAGCGAGTCACCACGAACTGCGAGTGCGTTGCAGCTAGGGAAGGTATAGGTTCCGAATGATTTCATGTCAAGCAAAAACATGCGTTGCGGCACGTCGTCGGGGGTCGTGTGCGGTGTGAGTTCGTCGCGTGTCCGGAGCCATGCGCGCGCGGTGCAAGCAGGACGCATCCGGAAAGAGAGGCGCAGGGAAAGCGCAGACCATAGTGCAGTGCAGCGCAACACTATGGTGCTGCCCATGTGTGACCGTCGACTGGGCTGCTGCCGCTCTGTTGCTTGACGCTCGAAACGCGGCGTCACTAGCCTCGATATAGGCTGCCGCAGTGTATTTGGGCGCGCTCACAAACGCGTGCACCGCCAGGATGCAACCGCAGCGTGTGGGCCGCGCGGCGACGGCGCTGCCAGCTGCAGCGCGCAGACAGAACGGCAACGAGGTGTGTTTGAAAGAGCGGCAAACTTTCCGGGCACGAGCGCAGCAAGAGGGTGTTCGCGAAGGAGCACGGCAGTGAGGCATCTTGCCCTGATCTCTTCAAGGACGCCGGAGGACGCTGTGCAGTGGGTGCGACGCGAGCGTGTCACGACAGATAACCAGCGTGACGGCTCGGGTGAGATTGAGTTGCCGGAAGATTGGTCGACGGAGGCGGCGGAGGCGCTGCTGGCCCAGCACGGGGGCGAGCGGGCAAGTGTTCGCGATTGGGTGCGAGCCGTAGGCGAAGCCTTTCTGACGCAGGGGCGGAGTGGAGATGCTCGACTGGCGCCCGAAGACATTGCGCAGTGGCGGACGCAGCTGGATCGATTGCTGCTGACGCAGAGCGCGGTGGTGTGTCTTCCGAAGCTGGGGCGAACGGGGGCGGAGATCGGCGATGCGGGGCAGGCGTGCGCGGGGCTGCGGCTGACACGGTTCCTGGAGCCGAATGGGCGACTTAACAGCAGCGCGCTGCGGCAGGCAATTCGGCTGATGCTGCTGGTACTGCTGCTGGCCCGCGGCGCTGTCGAGGTGGATGAAGGCGCGGAGGAACCGCAGCTGAGCCTGCTCGATCTGGGCGCGCTCCTGATGGCGAGTGGCGTGCCATACGACAGCGATGCAGGGCGTGCGATCTGTGTTGCGGTAAGCGCGCTGGTGAGCGCGGATCTGACGCTGCATGGGCAGGGTTGGAGCGCGCTGCCGACGGTGCGCGAGACGGCGCGGGGAAGTCAGCCGCCGCTTGCAGTTGAGGCGCAGCAACGACTGCAGGAGCTGGACAGTCTCTGGCCGGCTGGGGAGCGAATCGTCTCCATCCGCCGGGACACGGCAACGGGCGTGCCGGGGCTGGAAGAGGCGCCGCCGCTGATGCGCCAGCTTCCGGAGCTGCTAGAGATGGCGCGCCTGGGGTGGGGTGAGATCCTGCGACGGGCACGGCGCAACGAGGTGGGACGGCTGGTCCGTGTGGGGCGGAGCAGAAGCTGGATGGTGCAGGCTCTTGACTGTGACGGTGATGAACTGTCGCCTCTGATGTCACTGACGGAGCCGGAACGAAGGTCTGGAGCAGGCCATGTTTTGCCGCGCCGGGCCAAGTACGCTGTGGGTGCAGGTCTGGAGCGGCTCCGGTACGCCGCGCGCCAGCGGGAGACGATCCTGCGGGAGTTGGAGCGCAGTGGAGCGATCACCGGCAGCAGCCTGGAGGTGCGGCACCGGGCGGTGTTCGCTGTACGCAGCCCGGAAGACAAGGCTGCCGGTGTGGGACTGGGTAGCGAAGAGCGAATGCGACTAGGGCTGCGGCTCTTTGCCGACCTGGCGGAGAGCACGGGCCGGACCGAGACATCGCGAGCGACCGACGCGGGAAGGCATGGAATTGAGAGCGGAGGGGAGGCGCTGACCACGGAGTCTCGCCTGCTGCAGGAGCACGCCGCGCTGCTTGCGGTGCGGGTCACGGAGGAGGCGCCAAGCCACGATGTGAACGGCAGCGAAGGATGGAGTCAGAAGACGGCGCCCGACCAGGAGAACAGAGCGGGAGAAGGGGAACCGGTGGGCATCGTGGGTCAGGTCACGGCGGCGAACTCAGTAGTGATTCCGATAGGCAGTCTGCCAGCGGAGCGACAGGCTGTGACGCACAGCTTCCGCATTGGCGGGCGCGAGGGAACACTCACGGTGGGACTCTTCCAGGATGGCCGCCTGGGGGAGATCTACCTGCGCATGCCGCGAGAGAGCTCCGCTGTCCGAGGATTGCTGGATGCGTTCTCAACCGCAACCTCGCTTGCGCTGCAGCGTGGATTGTCGCTCCGCGACCTGACAAGCCAGTTCGAGGGCCTGCATTTTGAGCCTTCGGGCGCGACGGCGAACCCGGAGATCCCGACGGCGCAGTCGCCGATGGACTACCTCGTGCGCTGGCTGGCGGTTCGGTTCGCGCCGTTGCTTTCGTCCCCGTAAGAGCACACGCCCGGCGCCGACACGCCAGTATGATCGTGCTATGGCGAAGGCGATCACAGGGACAGGCATGGTGGCCGACGTAGCGGCCCGGGCGAAGCGAATCAAGGTCATCGTGTTTGACGTGGATGGCGTGTTGACCGATGGACAGATCTACCTGCTGCCGGAGCCGAACACGCGGACGGAAAGCAACCCGGCGGGCAGTGGGCTGGAGATGAAAGGCTTTGCGGCACACGACGGGCTGGGGATGGTCCTGGCGCGTCTAGGCGGGCTTGAACTGGGCATCATCACCAAGCGGCAGTCGCAGACCGTGGCGCTGCGAGCGCGTGACCTGAAGATCGAGCACATCTACCAGGGACAGAATCACAAGCTGCACGCGGCGGAGCAGATCTGCAAGGATGCCGGCATCGGGATGGACCAGATGGCCTACGTTGGGGACGACGTTGTCGACCTGACGGTGATGCGGGTGTGCGGGCTGGCCATCGCGACGGCCAATGCACGGCCACAGGTGAAGGCCGCGGCACATTTCATTACGGAGCATGCGGGTGGAGCAGGTGCTGGGCGGGATGCGATCGACTACATCCTGGCCGAACAGGGATCACTGGATCGAGCGATCGAGCAGTTCCTGAAGGATGACGATCCAGCGGCTTCGAGCGCGGACATAGGCTCCGGGAATATGTAACTGGAGCGGATTACCCGGCGGCCGGCGAACAGGCGGCGAAGGCCGGAGTAGAATGGCGGCATGGGTTGCGCTTCGGCTGAGGTGGAGATTCCGGCGTCGCTCGGGTGGGCGCATCCCGTGGTGGCGGAGTGGTTTGTGCGACGCTTCGGCACGCCGACTGAGCCGCAGGAGGCGGGCTGGCCCGAGATCCTCGCCGGGCGCACGACGCTGATCTCGGCCCCAACGGGCTCGGGCAAGACACTCGCTGCGTTCCTGGTGGCGATTGACGCCCTGCTGCGTGAGGCGATTGAGGGACGGCTTCCGGCGACGACGCAGGTGGTCTACGTGTCCCCGCTCAAAGCGCTGTCGAATGATGTGCAGAAGAACCTGGTGGGACCCCTGCATGAGATCCAGCAGCTGGCGCTGGAGCGTGGGTACCTTTGCCCTGAGATCCGAACAGGCGTGCGCACGGGGGACACGCTGCAGAAGGATCGAACGGCGATGCTGAAGACGCCGCCGCACATCCTGGTGACGACGCCGGAGAGCCTGTACATGATGTTGACGGCGGCCAAGCCACGCGAGCTGCTGCGGCGGGTGCGCACGGTGATCGTGGATGAGATTCACGCGGTGGCGGGGAACAAGCGCGGATCGCACCTGGCGCTTACGCTGGAGCGCCTGGAGGCGTTGGTCTGCGGGCAGAACCGGCTGGCGGCAGGGGCATGGCTGACAGGGTGTAGTGAGGCGCCGCAGCGCATCGGGCTTTCGGCGACGCAGAATCCAATTGAGCTGGTGGCGGAGTTTCTGGCTGGCACGCGTGGTGGTGCGGCCATCGTGCAGGTGGGGCAACGGCGAGAGCTGGACCTGGCGATTGAGGTGCCAGCGAGTGAGGAGCTGGGTTCTCTCACCACGGCGCCCATGTGGACGGGGATCTATGACCGCCTGGCGGAGATGACCGAGACGCACCGGTCAGTACTGGTGTTTGTGAACACGCGACGTCTGGTGGAAAAGCTGAGCTTCGAGCTGGCGGAACGGTTGGGGCCGGAGCACGTGGGGGCGCACCACGGGTCGCTCTCGCGCGCTCTGCGGCTCGAGGCGGAGCAGCGGCTGAAGGCGGGCGAGATCAAGATTCTGGTGGCGACCGGGTCGCTGGAGCTGGGGATTGACATCGGCTCGATCGATCTCGTCTGCCAGATTGCGACGACGCGCAATCTTGGCGTGGCGATGCAGCGCGTGGGGCGTGCGGGGCACTGGCGCGGCGCGGTGCCGAAGGGGCGCTTCTTTGCGACGACGCGCGATGACCTGATGGAACAGGCGGCGCTGGTGCAGGGAATGCGGGCGGGGACGCTGGACAAGCTGGAGATTCCGCCGGCGCCGGTAGATGTGTTGCTGCAGCAGATCGTGGCGGCGTGCGGGGCGGAGAGCTGGGACGAGGAGTGTCTGTGGGAGGTGCTGCGGCGGGCGCACCCGTACCGCACCATGACGCGGGCGGAGTTCGACGAAGCACTCGCACTGCTGCACGAGGGGATCGAGTCTACGCGCGGGCGGTACGGGGCATATGTGATGCGGGACGGGGTGCAGGGGCATCTGCATGCACGGCGCGGGGCGCGGTTGGCAGCGATCACCAACGGTGGCGCCATCCCGGACACATCCACGTTCGCAGTGATTTTGCAACCGGAAGGGACACAGATCGCGACGCTCGATGAGCACTTCGCAGTGGACTCCTCGCCGGGGGATGTGGTGCTGCTGGGCAATACGAGCTGGCGCGTGACGCGCATTGAGCCGGCGGGCAAGGTGTTTGTGGAGGACGCGCACGGCGCGCCGCCAAGCATCCCGTTCTGGGAGGGCGAGGCGCCGCAGCGAACGGCGGTGCTGTCGCATGCAGTGGGCGAACTGCGGGAGGAGATTGCGAGGCGAACGGCGGAGGTGGCCCCCGCGAGTTGTGGGGCGACGCAGCCGGACGTTGCCGCCGCGATCGCATGGCTGGTGGCGGAGTGCGGGGTGTGCGCGGCCGGGGCGCTGCAACTGGTGCAGTATGTGGTCGCCGGCAGGGCGGTGCTGGGCGCTGTACCATCGCAGACGACCATCATCGCGGAGCGGTTCTTTGACGAGGGTGGCGGGCAGCAGCTGATCCTGCATGCGCCGTTCGGCGGCCGGTTGAACAAGGCGTGGGGGCTGGCGTTGCGCAAGCGCTTCTGCCGCGGTTTCAACTTTGAGTTACAGGCCGCAGCGACGGATAACGGCATCAACATCTCGCTGGCGGAACAGCATAGCTTTCCCCTGTCGGACGTCTTCCAGTACCTGGTGGTGGAGACAGCGCGGGAGTTGCTGGAGCAGGCCGCAATCCCGTCGCCCCTGTTCAAGAACCGGTGGCGCTGGGCGGCGGGGCGGAGCCTGCAGCTGCTCCGGTTCCAGAAGGGGAAGCGGGTAGCGCCGCAGGTGCAACGGACGCGGTCTGACGACCTGATGGCCAGTGTGTTTCCGCAGGCGGCTGCGTGCTTCGAGACGATTGAGGGTGACATCAACATTCCCGATCACCCGCTAGTCCGCGAGGTGATGCGGGACACGCTTTCAGAGGCTATGGACATCGATGGCCTGGAGGGCTTGCTGCGCCGCATCGCGGCGGGCGAGGTGCGCTGTCTCGCCGTGGATACGCCGGTGCCGTCGCAGTTCGCGCATGAACTCATCCACGCGATGCCGTACGCCTTCCTGGACGAGGCGGATGCAGAGGCGCGACGAGCTCGTGCGGTGACGCTGCGGCGGGCACTCCCGGCAAGCGTTTCGGCCGACGCCGGGCGGCTGGACGCAGAGGCGATCGCCACGGTGCGCGGGCAGTGCTGGCCGGATGTGCGGGACGAGAACGAACTGCACGATCTGCTGCTGCAGCTTGTAGCCATGCCGGTAGCGTTTGCGGACCGGGACGAGGCACGACACTGGCCGACGTCCTATGAGCGGCTGCTGCGCGCTGGGAGAGTGCGCAGTGTGGACCTGGGGTGGGCCGGCGGCGGAGCGCCGTGCTGGGTAGCAGCAGAGCGAATGGAGCACGTTGAAGTTATCTGGAAAAGCGTGCCGAACGCGGCGCTGACGCGCGAGGCGGCGATAGCCACTCTGGTGCAGGGATGGCTACAGGTGCTGGGGCCGGTGACGAGCGCGGCGCTGGCGGAGCGGCTGCGGCTGGAGCCGGCCGGCATTTACCAGGCAATGCTGGCCGGTGAGATGCAGGGGCTGGTGATGCGCGGGGTGTTTGAGCGTGGGGCTCCGGCGGACGACTATGGGATCGAGTGGTGCGAGCGACGGCTGCTGCAGCGCATCCATCGCCTGACGCTGAGCACGCTCCGCAAGGCGGTCGAGGCGGTGCCCCCGGCCGTGTACATGCAGTGGCTGCTGCGCTGGCAGCACGTGGCGCCGCAGACGCAGATGGCCGGTGAGGAAGGTGTGCTGGAGGCTTTGGCGCAGATGGAGGGCTTTGAGGCGCCGGCCGTGGAGTGGGAGCGGACGTTGCTGCCGGCGCGTGTGGCCAACTACGATGCGCGCTGGCTGGATGCGCTGTGCCTTTCGGGAGCGGTGGGGTGGGGTCGTGTGTCGCCGCACCCGGCGTGGTCGGTCGGGGAAGGGCAGGCGCCGCGGCGCGTGATCCCGACCAACGCTGCGCCGATCACGTTCTACCTGCGCGAGACAGCGGAGTGGCTGCCGGCGGCGCTGGCAGAGCAGTGTGTTGCGAAAGGGAACCTCGATGCGGCGCTGAGTGTCGATGGGGCGCGCGTGCGGCGCATGCTGGAGGAGCGTGGTGCGTGCTTTGCGGCCGATCTCCAGCGCGTACTCGAGATGGATAAGCCGGCCGTGCAACGGGCTCTGTGGGAGCTGGCGACGGCGGGCCTCGCTGCAGCAGATGGCTTTGATCAGCTGCGCGGCATGATGGATCCGCGACGGAAGGCCGCGGTGGCTGAGGCAGCGCCGACCAGCACGCGTCGACGAGCAGTGGCGCGGACGACGGCAGGGCGATGGTCGTTGCTGTGTGCGGATGCTGAGGGTGTGGAGGACGGGGATGCGGTGGCGCGTGCGCGGCGTCGGGAGGGAGCGCTCGAGTCCAGCGCGCGACAGCTGCTGGCGCGCTATGGTGTGGTCTTTCGGGACCTGCTGGAGCGGGAGACGAACGCACCCAAGTGGCGCGATCTGAGCGGGATGCTGCGGCGGCTGGAGGCGCGAGGCGAGGTGCGGGGCGGGCGCTTTGTAAGTGGTGTGGCCGGCGAGCAGTTCGCGCTGCCAGAGGCGGTGGAGTCCCTGCGCGCGATGCGCAAGGCGATTGCGGGCGAGGAGCGGGTAGTGGTGGCGGCGTGCGATTGCGTAAATCTGGTTGGTATCGTTGTGCCTGGCGAGCGGCCAGCGGCGGTTCCGGGGAAGACAGTGGAGTTTGTGAACGGGGTGCCGGTCGGATGCGATCTGGTGGCGGAACGATCGGCCGGCGCGAAGCGGGTCGGTGGACGCGCAGGTGTGGTGGAGTCAGTGGTACCTCCAGCCAGGCAAGAGCGAACGCCGGGGCTTTTCGCTGAAGGAAGCGAAGACCTCTCGATCTGACGAGGTGACGAAGCTCTGTGAGGCGCTGCTACGGGTTGGGTGTGGCAGGTGCAGGCGACGCGGGCGTGGAGGGTGGCAGTATCTGCAGCGCCAGGCGGGGAAAGGCGAACGTACCGCCGGCGTCGTCGATGACGTTGACCTGGGCTATGTAGAGGCCGGGCTTGAGCGTGGTGAGCGGGACGTTGAAGGCGAAGGAGACCGCGTTGCGGTCAGGGGCGTTCACGGTGTCTGCCTCAACAAGCGGGGACTCGAAGACCTTGGTGTTGTTTTGTAACAGTTCCAGGCTCGTAAGGACGCGGACAGCGCCCTCGGGCCGGCGGGTAAGGCCCGGCGCAGCCGCCGGGGTTGCCCCGGACTTTTCACGCGCGGGGTCGTAGAGCTCGTAGAGCAGCGACAGCGGCGTGTCTGTGCGGAAGACATGCGCGACGTTGGGCAGGTAGGCGACCCCGTCGTGGATGAGCGGGCTCGGCGCGGCTTTGGCGGGTGCGGGAGCGTGCTGCGAGGAGAGCACAACGGAGCTGAGCTTGATAGGCGCCTTGCGCAGATCGGGAACGTTCAGGTCCGTCTCAAACGTGCCCATGTTGCCGGTCTGGTTTTCGCGGAGCGACCACCTTGAGGTGGTAGCGGCCGGGCGCGAGCGTGAAGGAGGTGGCGTACTGGATGTTCTTATGGCGCGCCTGCTGCGACGCATCGAGAGCGAGCTTGATGGTGTCGCGGATCTGGCCGACGACGATGCCCTGGGCGTTTTTGACCTGGCCGAGGATGTCGAGCGATGCCTTGTCGCGATCTTTGTTGGTCACAAATGGGATCTGCGAGCCGGGGACGACGAGTGCAATCGGGATCGTGGCGCGAGCGTCGTTTGGGCTCGAGCCGGGCTGGCGGAAGTAGAGAGCCTGGAGGTAGAGCGAGAGATCGACGGCCGGGGAGTCCGAGCGCATCTGGTCTTCAAGGGCCTGCTCGCGGTCTTCGGTCTTCTGGTGCTTGAAGTCGGCCTGAGAGTAGTAGCCGGGGCGGTACTCGACCTTGACGTCGGATCGGTTCACGCGAACCGTGATGTGGCGAAATGTGCCATCCTGCCGGGTGTTGGCCGGGTGGAAGCCAAGGATGTAGTAGGCCTCCGTGTCGCGCTGCACCTGTTGGAAGGCGGGCGCGAAGTCGTTGGAGTCGGAGAAGAACTTGCCGCCGGTGTCGGAGGCTAAGGTGCCGAGCACCTCCTGTGAGTTGAAGTTGGAGTCGAGCTGCGACTGGGTGGAGGAGCCGTTATAGGCGGCGACACCACGCAGCGAGCCCTGGGAGGCGTCGCCGACCGGTGGGAGCGCCTGGAGTCCGCGAGAGTCGACGGTGTAGAGCGCCATATTGGCACGGACGGCTTCGTTGGTGGCGGCCCGCATGGAGGCCTGATTTTCTATACCGTTGCGCGACAGGCCGCCCGAGAAATAGAGCATGCTCTTGCGTTCAGGGATGCGGGCAAGCGAGCGCGCGATGGTTTGGATCGCGAAGAGCTCGCGGTCGGTGTTAAGCGAGTTGTACTCGGTGTCGTCGACGGCGAAGGTGCTGGCGTTGTCAGCGGTGCCATCTGTGGTTCCCGTGCTGCCGCCGTTCGCGAAGCCGCTGCTGTTAGTGCCGTTGTACTTGCCCACGGCTCGGAGCAGGAGATCCTTGTTGGCGGTGAAGTCCTGGTCCATGGCGAGGCCAGTGCCAAGCGAGACTACGGCGACCAGGTCTGCCGGCTGCATCTTGGAGTTGATGAAATCCTGCGCGGACTCGACGCCACGGTCGATGTCCTCAGGCTGCATGGAGGAGAGGTCGAAGAAGAGCACGATCAGGCGGTGGTCACGGAGCGAGGCGGTGGAGGTGCCAAGGATCTCGCCGTTGAGCAGGTTGGCCACGGCCTTGGCGTCGGGCACCTTGCCCGCCACGGTTGCTTCGTTGAGCGCAACGGCCTGGTCCACCGATTGAAAGTCGAAAGACGCCAGGCGCTGCGGCTTGTTGTCTTCCAGGATGGTGAAGTCCGATGCGTGGAGGCCACGGACAACGGCGTTGGTCTTCTTGTCACGAACCACAACGTCGGTGAGAACAATGTTGGACTGTACGTGGAGTGTGAGGGTGGGTTGGTCGGAGTTCGTATCCGGTGCGGCTGCGGGTGGTGGGGGCGGGGTCGGCGACTGCGCCGAAAGAAGCGCCGAGCCGAGAAGGAGGGTTGCGGGAAGCAGGCTGTATGGAACCGGCATGGTGGCTAGAACCTGTAGCGGGCGACGAACAGAAGCCGGCGCTGTGCAGCGGTTGAGGTGACCTGCCCGAAGGTGGCGGAGTTGAGCGTGGTGTCGATGCCGGAGTACTGGACGGTGTTAAAGACGTTGGTGGCCGTCACGCGAGCTTCCAGTGACTTGGTGTCGGTAAAGGCGAAGGTGCGCGAGAGCGAGGAGTCCACGGCAACCGTACCCGGCCCCTGGATGGAATTGCGCGAAGCCGTGCCGTAGCCGTCGACGGCAGAGAAGGCGCCCGGATTGAACCACGAGAGGGCGGAGCCAGAGCCAGCGATGGGCTGCGAGAAGTTGCGATCAGGGCGAAGCGTGAAGAGGCCGCCACCGGCAAGCTGTGCGGCGGAGTTGGTGTACTGCGGGGTGAATGGCAGGCCGGAGGCGAAGGTGAAGTCGCCGGAAAGCGAGAAGCCATCGAGCGCGCGGGAAACCTTGCCCCCTTGGTTGAGAAAGGCGCGGTTGGGGCCGAAAGGGAGTTCAAAGATCCAGTTGCCGGTGATCCGGTGGCGCTGGTCGAAGTTGGAGTTGCCCTCTTCGAGGTCGAGGCGGCTATCGTCCTGCACGGTGGTCGCGGAGGTCTGGCCCGCGATGGAAGAGGAGTTGTCGATCGAGTGCGAGTAGGTATACGTCGCCTGCAGCGCTATACCCTTTTGTAACCGTTTGCGAGCGTTAATGACGAGCGCGTTGAAGCGAGAATAGGCCACCGAATCCTCATAGCGGAAGGCCTGGGCGTCGGCGGTCGTGACCTGGTTAGCGGAGTGATTTGGCGCGCGGAGGATGTCGAGGTTGCCGCCCGTCGAGCCGTTGTAGCCGACGTTGAGAACGATGCCGAGCGGAAGCGAGCGCTGGAGGTCGAGGTTGAAGACCTCCACGCGGCCCAACCGGTAGTTCTTGTTGACGGCGTAGTTGTTCTGTACCGCCTTGCCGGAACAGCCGAAGCCGGAGGCCAGGGTGAGCGTGCTGTTAGTGCAGCCGGTCGGGTTTGTGCCTGTGGAGAGCACATTCGTCTCCGTGACGGCAAAGGGCTGCTGATACGCGAGCGACTGGGCGAAGGTGGCAAACTGCGAGGTGTTGTAGTTGATGCCGAAGCCGCCGCGAACCACGGTGCCGTGCAGGAAAGCGGGGCGCCAGGCCACGCCAAGGCGGGGCGAGATGAGGGTGTTATCCGGGTTGACGAGGGTGTGGGGGAAGGCTCCGGAGAAGGGGCCAACGGCTCCCGGGAGTACGGTCGCGACCTCGGTGAAGTCGGCGTTGTGGTCAAGATTGACCAGCCGATTGTTCTTCTCGGAGTAGGGCGAAAAGCGCTCGTAGCGGAGCCCGACGTTGAAGGTCAGATCGCGGCGCAGGCGGAAGTCGTCGTTGGCATAGAGATCAAAGGCGTTGGCGCGGAGATAGACCTTGCCGAGGCCGGCCTGGATGGTGGTCTGCTGCGGCAGGCCAAGCAGGAAGTCGGCAAAGCCTGCGCCGGTCGCGGCCTGGTCCGGTGATGTGCCGTGGGTGGGGTTCTGCGTGTTGTAGCCGGAGAAAGAAAAGGTGCCGAGCGGGTTGTTGCCGCCCAGTGAATCGGCATGGATGCGACGGAAGTCCAGGCCAACGCGCACGTTGTGTTTGCCATGCGAGTACACGGCAAAGTCAGAGAAGGAGATCGTCTGGTTGATCGACGAGCGGGGCACGGTCAAGTTGATGGAGGAGAAGTTGGTGATCGCAAGGTTGGGCAAGCCGTTGTAAAAGGCAGCGTTGGATCCCAACGCACCCTGGCTGGGCACGGCGATGCCCGCCGCAGCCGCGGGATTGTTCTCCGTATCTGTGAAGTAGTTGCGCGTGAGCGAGGAGGAGCGGTTCCAGCCCACCGTGGCGTTCTCTGTGAAGTGGCCCTTGCTGACCGTGTAGCCAGCCGAAACGTTGTAGCCGTCGGAGAGCGAAGCGCCCCCGAGTGGCAGAAAGACGTTGCGGATGTCCTGCGCATTGTGCGAGTAGGAGAACGCAGCGTTGATGTTCTGCCGCAGCGCCGTTGAGCCGTTACGTCCGCCGGTAAGCACGGCAAGCGGCCCGCCCGTGCCGCCGCTCGCGCCGAGGTTGCGGACGAAGCGCGTGTTGAGCTGCAGGGCGTTGTTGCCCGCGGTGGTGATGGTCTGGTAGTTGAAGCGGCTGGTCCCGGTGGGAAGGTTGGGCGCAGGGTAAAGGTTCAGAACAGCCAGTGCCTGCGGCGACAGCCGGGCCTCCGGGATGACGTTGTTGGCGAAGGGCTGGCCGGTGGCGGGATCGAAGATGGGCGTTGGAACGATCGCACCATTCACCCGCTGGGTAAGCGCGGACAGGTCGCCGGTGCGCTCGGCCGTCGTGGGCACGGTGGCGTACAGGTTCTGCGGCGTCAGGTTGCGCTGGCCGGTGAGGTTGAAAAAGACAAAGTTGCGTGTGGAAGGCTTGGTCAGGCCAGGCAGATACGGTGAGCCGGCGAGCGAAAGCCCGTAGCGATTGTTGCTGTACGCCGGGCGCACCACGGGGGCGCCTGTAAGCGAGTAGGTAGTGGCATCGAAGATGCCGTTGCCAGCCTGGTAGAAGACGTTGCCGTGCAGCTTGGTCGGGTCGAAGTTACGGAAGCCGCCACCACGCCCGCCTCCACCGCTGCCGCGCCCGCCTCCGCCCCCAAAGCCGCGTCCACCGCCGCCGCCAGAGCCGAGGAAGCCGCCCAGCGAGCTCATGACGGCGCCAGCCAGGTCAGAATCGGACCCGCCGTGCTGCCGCGCCTGGCGGATGGCGTCGCCCACACGCTCCCGTATCTCGTCTTCGCTGAGATTGGCGAGTCCGTTGGTCTGCCCGCTGGCACCGGTGACAGCAACGGAATCGGCTGCAGCCGACTCGGCACCGCCCAGGCCAGCAAGCGTGGGGAGTTGGGCACCCTGGTTGACCGCACCGCTGGTCGCGTCTGAGACACCCGCGGCGTTGGCGGCTTGCAGTGCAAGATCCTGCAAGCCGGAGCCGCCAGCACCCCGCTGCCCGCGACCTCCCATCAGCTGTGCAATCGCCGCCTGCGTCGACTGTTGCTGCTGTTGTTGTTGCTGCTGTGCTGCCGCGACGCGCGACACAAGCTGGAGGGTGAACGCAACCGCCTGGTCCGGGCGGGAAGGGCCGGTGCCCGAAAGCAGCACCTCCTGCGTTGAGGGCGCGAACGCGGCCAGATCCGTGCGGAGCACGTACCGGCCATTCGCCGGGATGTCCATTCGGAAGACGCCGTTCACATCGGTCACCGTCGTGAAGCGGCGACCCGTCAGAGAGTTGGTGGCCGTGATGCTGACACCTGGAAGAGGTGTTGTGCCGGCCTGCACCGTGCCGTGGACCAGGCCACCTGCGCTGGCTGGGGGAGAGGCACCTGGCTCGGTGGTCTGCGTCTGCTGCGGGCTGTCGCTCTGCGGCGCCGGCGCAGCGCCCTGGGGAGCGGGGACGGACGACGGCATGTCGGACGGCTGCTGAGGCGGCGCAGTCTGCGCCGGTGCAGTCTGGGCCGGTGCAGTCTGGGCCGGCAGTTGGGACGACAGGCTCAGGCCAAGGGCCAGCCACATCAGGCGATGGCGCCGACCGGGTCTCCCGGGGAGGGCTTTCATGGGCGAGCTCCAGAAGGGGCAGTGGTCGCGGAGGAGGAAGCAGAGCGTGCGCGCGGAACGTAGACGTGCAGCTCGGAAGGCAGAAACAGGCCGTTCTTCACGGCGCCACGGCCAGCGACGGATTCGCCTACCTTGATGTCCGCGAGCGTGATCGGCTCGCCGGAGTCGATGGAGTCGCCGGCCGGCCGGGCGCTCTGGCCCGCGTCTCGCTGCGATCGGCTGGCACCCGCGCCACCACCGGCAGGGCTATCCGGACCAGAGCTGCGGCCACCCCGTCGAAAGGCCGTCGACTCATCGACGGCGATGCTCTGGGACGTGTTGTCCGGCCGGTGGATGGTCAGGCGCAGGCGATCCATGTCAATGGCGGTGACCTTACCGATGATGTACGTTTTGCCGAGATCCGCCTGCGCCTTGCGCACCTCTTCGGCATCGATGAAGCCCACAAACGCGGCATGGAGTGTGTGGTTGGGCGCGTCCAGAATGCCACCCGCGCCAACTCCGTCGCCAACATGGATGTCCGTCATCCGGGCGGGTTGGCGCTCGTGCACCACCCGGGTGTTGGGCGTCACGGTCACCTGGACGGTGTCGCCGTCCTCGGAGTGCAGCGTCAACGCATTCGCTCCCACGGCCGTTACGGTGCCGCGCACCATGGTTCCACCAGGAAGGGAATCGGGGTCCTGCGCCGAGGCAGTTGGGCCGGCAGCAAGGAGCAGAAGAAGGGCGGCGATCGGAAGCGTCTGGGGGAGGGCAGGCATAGGGGACGTGCTGCGGACGAGCCGCGTTGATACAGACGTCAATCCCGCAAGAAAGACGCGCGCCATGTGCGGCAAAGGTTGCCCGAGCCCTCCCTTTTGTGGGCGGCCGATGTTCCTGGCCAGAAAAGGTTGCCGAAACCGCGTTCGGCAGGTGAAACGAAGTGCACCACCGTACTGCGGGAGATGTGGAGATTCTCACGAGCCTTCTTCGGCTTCATGGCAGACTTGAAGGAGGGCGTCTGCTGTTTGCCGGCCCGGGAGCACGGAGGAGACGTGGCAACCACATCTGGCGCAACGCCGGTGAAAGCAGGGTACTCGGGGCAGCGTGCGGAGGGCCTGCGGGCCCGTTTCCGCAGCGTACGCGGCGCAACGCTGGCGCTCTGTGCGGCGCTTTCGCCGGAAGACATGATGGTGCAGTCCAGGCCCGAGGCGAGCCCGACCAAGTGGCACATCGCCCATACCAGCTGGTTCTTTGAGACGTTTGTGCTGCGGGAGTTTGTGCCGGGCTACCGGCCGTTCGACCCTGACTTTCTTTGGCTCTTCAACAGCTACTACAACTCGCTTGGAGAGATGCCCGAGAAGAAGCTGCGCGCCTCCTTTGCGCGACCTTCGCTGGACCGCATCCTGCTCTTTCGCGCCCATGTTGACGCTGCCGTCGAGCAGCTGCTCGAGAATGCCGCGACGGACGATGTCGTGCGGCGCGTGGGCCTGGGGCTGGAGCATGAACAGCAGCACCTGGAGCTCATCGTCACCGACATCAAGCATGCCCTGTGGACCAATCCTCTTGTACCGGCCCTGCGCGACGCGGCCTGGCAGGTGGATGGGCGCATGGCGCCGCCGCTTAGCTGGACCAGCTTCAGCCCTGGCCTGGTCGAGATCGGCGTGACCCCCAACGAGTTGGACCCGACAGCCTTCGCCTTTGACAACGAGACGCCGCGGCACAAGGTCTATGTCGAGCCATTTGCCCTGGCAAATCGCCTGGTGACCTGCGCCGAATACCTCCGATTCGTGGAGGAAAACGGCTATCGCCGGCCGGAGCTATGGCTCAGCGAGGGGTGGGCTACGGCGAAGCAGCATGGCTGGGAGGCGCCGCTGTACTGGCGACACGACCCCGACACCAAGGCAGGGTGGTCGATTTACACGGTGCATGGCATGCGATCGCTGGACGAGATGAGCGAGACGCCGGTCTGTCACCTCAGCCTGTTTGAGGCCGATGCCTATGCCCGCTGGGCTGGTTGTCGGCTGCCGACCGAATTTGAGTGGGAGGTGGCCGCTGCGGGGCAGGTAGTCGCCGGCAACCTCTTCGAGCAGGGTGAGCTTCACCCGGTCCCTGTGTCTGCTGCCGAAGGTCTGCAGCAGATGTTTGGCGACGTGTGGGAGTGGACGGCGAGTCCGTACACGGGCTACCCCGGCTATCGGCCGCTGCCCGGGGCGCTTGGCGAATACAACGGCAAGTTCATGTCGTCGCAGGTGATCCTGCGCGGCGGCTCCTGCACCACGCCGGGCACACACGTCCGGGCCACATACCGCAACTTCTTTCCGCCGGCGACACGCTGGCAGTTCTCCGGCCTGCGCTTGGCCAAGGACTACGTCGCGGACGGGCGATCGTGAGCTCTGCACTCGAGCCGCGCGCGGCGGCGGCAGTGGATGAGGCGGTGCTCGACGAGGTGCGGCGCGGGCTGCTCGGCACCACCCGCACGCTCACGCCGTGGCTCTTTTACGACGAGCGAGGCTCGCAGCTGTTTGAGCGCATCACGGACCTGCCCGAGTATTACCTCACGCGCACCGAGCGCGGCATCTTCGCGGCGCACGCGGCGGAGATCGTCGCCGAAGCCGGCGCAGGCCGACCGCTCACCGTGCTGGAACTCGGCTCCGGCACAGCCACAAAGACCGGCCTGATCCTGCGGGCGCTCGTGGCGCAACAGGGAACGACGGTCTACCAGCCCGTTGACGTCTCCGAGACGGCGCTCGACGAGGCTCGCGTCGGGCTCGCGCGCGATGTTCCCGGTGTGGAGGTCCAGCCGTGCGTGGCGAACTACGTCACCGCCATGCCGCGGCCGCAGCGGCCTGCCGGCAGCCATGTGATGGCGTTGTATATCGGCTCCAGTATCGGCAACTTCGATCCTGAGGCGGCGGCCGGCGTGCTGCAGGGCCTGCGCGCCGGCCTGCGTGCAGGCGACACACTGTTGCTCGGAACGGACCTGGCGCCGGGCCCTCACAAGAGCATCGACCGCCTTGTAGCGGCCTATGATGACGCGGCCGGGGTTACGGCGGAGTTCAACCGCAACATGCTGCACCGGATCAACCGCGAGCTGGGCATGAGCTTCGATGTGCCTTCCTGGGCGCACGAGGCCCGCTGGAACTCAGAGGAAAGCCGCATGGAGATGCACCTCTGCGCGACGCGTGCCATGGACGTCTATCTGCCGCGGGGCGGAGAGCGTGTGCACTTCAAGGCGGGGGAGACCATCCACACCGAGAACAGTTACAAGTCCACAGATGCCTCTGTTGAAGCCATGCTGCGTGAGGCCGGCTTCGGCATCCGGCGCGTCTGGCACGATGCTGAAGAGCTCTTCGCCGTAACGCTAGCCGAAGTTCGATAGCTTCTTGCTCCCCGGGCGAGCGGGAACAGCCGTTCAGCGAGGGCGGTGGTAGTCGCCGCTCTTGCCACCGCTCTTGCGCAGCAGCACGATCTCGCGAATCCGAATGCCCTTGTCGAGCGCTTTGGTCATGTCATACACCGTGAGTGCAGCCACGGAGGCGGCTGTCATCGCCTCCATCTCTACGCCGGTACCGGCGGTAGTGGCGGCGGTAGCCTCAATGCGAATGCCGTCTTCGGTGATCTCGGCCACAACATCCACGAAGCTGAGCGGCAGCGGATGGCACATGGGAATCAGGTCCGCCGTGCGTTTGGCGGCCATGATGCCGGCAAATCGCGCAACCTCGAGAGGATTGCCTTTGGGATTGTTCGGCAGCGCGCGCAGCACCGCAGGTGACAACTCCACAAAGGCTTCGGCGACCGCCTCGCGACGTGAGGGTGGCTTCGCGGCCACGTCTACCATGTGGGCGCGTCCTTGCTCGTCGTAGTGGCTGAGCGCGGCTGGTGTTTCGACTTCAGGTGTCTCGGGCATGTGGTTCGAGGTTAGCGCAGGAGCACGGTCACAAGGTCACCCGCAGCCAACGGGTCCGCCCCGGGCGGCAGCAGCACGAAGCAGTTGGACCGAGCATTGGCCGCAAGGTCGCCTGAGCCCTGCCACGGCGTGATGCGGACAGTCGCCTTCCTGGTGAACGAACTCGTGAGACGCGCCGGGAGCAGCCGCGTGATGCTGGCGTTCGCGCCCGTGGGCTCATCCAGCCGCGCCAGTGCCAGGCGTGGCAGCAGCTCGGATCCGCCCGCCAGCGCTTGTAGCAGGGGTGCGGCAAAGCAGGTAAATGTCACCTCGGTCGAGATCGGGTTGCCAGGCAAGCCGAAGAAGGGCAGGTCCGGCCTGCCCGCCCGTGGCAGCGTGCCGAAGACAACGGGCTTGCCGGGCTGCATGCGGACGCCGGTGAAGTGAAAACGGGCGCCACACTCTGCCAGCGCGGTCTCCACAAGGTCATACTTGCCCGCAGAGACACCCCCTGAGAGCAGCAGCAGATCCGCGCTCGCCGTGGCTTCACCGAGCGCCAGCCGCAGCGCCTGGAGGGTGTCACGCGCAATGCTGAGCCGGTCAGCAACTCCCCCGGCCTGCTGCACCAGCGCAGCCAGGGCGTAGGTGTTGGAGTTGCGAATCTGGTGCGCCGCCGGCGTTTCCTCGAGCCCGACCAGTTCATCCCCTGTCGAAAGAATGGCCACACGAGGCTGGCGAAAGACCGAACACCGTGCGGCACCCAGCGAGGCAGCCGCGGCAAGCTCGGCAGCGCCGAGCCGCACACCGCGCGTTACGGCCGGTGCGCCAGCCCGAAGCTCCGCCCCACGCGGGACGATGTTCTGCCCCGGAGCCGGAGGGCGACCGGGCGCGATCTGCAGGGTGGAGCCGGAGACTGTGGCATGCTCCACCATCACCACGGCGTTGGCACCCTCCGGAACGGGCGCGCCGGTCATGATCTCGACGGCGGTCGACGGGGTAACTGCCTTTCCCGTCCAGACCTCCCCCGCCCGCACCAGGCCAAGCACCGTGCGCTCCGTGGGTGTGGCATCGTCGGACACCTGCGAAGCCACCACCGCAAAGCCGTCGCGGGTGGACCGGTCAAACGGCGGCTGGTCGCGATCCGCGACCACCGCCTCGGCAAGAACGCGTCCCTGCGCTTCCACCAGGGCGACCGTTTCGGTTGTGGGTTGCGGGACCACGCGGGCGTGTGCAAGCACAACGTCCAGGGCATCGGGAAAGGAGAGGAGCTGGTCCATGCTGGGGGCGTCGGGTGTCCTGTGCCATGAGATGACAGAGCCCCGGCCTGCGCCGGGGCTTTGTCGGTGCAATTGAGCTGCAGCTTAGCCCTTCTTGCCCGCCTTGTAGCTGGACTTCACCTGCGCGCCGATGCCGGTAAGAATCTGCTTCACCTCTTCGACGTGCGGCCCGTTGGGATCGAGCTCCAGGTACTTCTGGTAGGCCTCCACGCATCCCGGGGGCGCAGTGATCTTCTGCGTCTTCGGGTCAACGGCTGCCTTGCCAATCAGCGACTGGCCCTTGATGTAGTAGGACATTGCGCGGTTCGGGTCTGCTGCGATCGCCTTATCGGCGGCCGTCGCAGCGTCTTCCGTCTTGCCGGCGTTGTAGAGCGTCGCGGCCTCGTTGAAGAGGTAGGTGCCGGCGCTTGCGGGCTGCGCCTTGGCGGCGGCGTCGTAGGCGTCCGCGGCATCCTTGGTGTTGCCGCTCTTGGCCAGAACTGTGCCCAGCTGGTTGTCGGCCGCAGCCAGGATCTCCGGGCTCTGTTTCTTGGCTGTGCCCTGCAGTTCAATGGCCTTCCTATAGGACGCAGCCGCGTCCGTGTACTTCGCCGTCACCGCCGGGTCGGTCGCCGGCTTGCCAGCAGCTTTTGCTTCCTTCGCTGCGGCATCGGCGGCACCCGTCTGCGCATCGCCCAGGGCAACCCACAGGATCGGCTCATCCGGCTTCTGCTGCGTGGCCTGCTGCATGGAGGTGATCGCGGCGTCGTAGTTGCCGGCCTTGGTGTCGGCACGCGCCTGCGTCAGCGAGGCATTCAGATTGGCGACCTTGGAGTTGTTCGCCATCACCTCGGCGTTCTTCTTCTTGAACTCTTCCAGCGTCTTCTTCTCTTCAGGCGTCATCTTGTCGAGGTAGGCCTGGCGCGTCATGTCGAAGTCGATCGGCGTATCCGTCGAGGCCTTGATGTCTGCATGTTCCACAAAGTCGAGGCTCTTGTCGTCCGCAAAGACGATCGCAACGTAATCACCCGGTGCGATGTTATCGCCCTTGTAGTTGCCGGAGGCGTCCAGCGGAAAGTCATAGGCGTACTTGCGCGTCTTGGCGTCGCTGGAGCGATCGGTCGTCAGCTTCACGTCGCCATGGATGACGGGCTGCCCGGCGGCATTCTGCACATGGCCGTGGATGGAGCCCGTAGCCTGAGCCAGAACCGCGGAGGAAAAGAGGCCAGCAGAGAAGACGCCAAGTGTGGCAAGGTGTCCGAGCTTTGAGACGGTTTTCATAGGTGCCCTCCGATTAGGTGCGTAAGCTTTGCTGCGTGAGCTGCGCTAAGAACACTGGGCGCGCATGGTGTGGATGCCGGTGACCCTCCGCAAGCCGCTGAGGAGGTCCGTTGCCAAATCCCCTGCCTGCATTAACCCGCGGGCGCTGGAGAGTTGCGAAGACGTGTGGCGGAGTCAGCGTAAGGGATTGGATCCGCAAGGCCGGCTTCGCGAAAGGCTTTCAGGCGGAGAACGCAGCTGTCGCAGACTCCGCAGGCGACAGATTCGCCCGAATAGCAGGACCAACTTACATGGAACGGAGCCCCAAGTTCAACTCCCAGGCGGATGATCTCGACCTTGCGGAGGTGGATCAGGGGCGTCTCCACCCGGATCACGGCCGCGTCGCCCTCCGCTGCGGCCCGTGTTCCCACCGCCAGCAGCTGGTTAAACGCCGCATAGAAGGCCGGCCGGCAGTCCGGGTAGCCGGAGCTGTCCTGTTCCACGGCGCCGATCATCACAGTCCCTGCTTCCAGGGTTTCAGCCCAGGAAACAGCAGCGGCAAGCAGATTCGCATTGCGGAATGGAACATAGGTCACCGGCAGCTCCTGGCCGATCGCCGCTTCGTCGGCCGGTGCATCCGGCACGGCGACAGAGCTGTCCGTCAGGGCCGAGCCACCAATGCGGCGAAACAGGTCCAGGCGCAGGTGTAGGAAGTCTTTTGCACCGACCGCCTCTGCGATGGCGCGCGCTGCCTGCAGCTCGCGAGCCTCGGTACGCTGCCCATAGCTCACGTGCAGGGCGTATAAATCGTGGTCGCGCGCGGCCAGCGTGGCGCACACGCAGGAGTCCATGCCGCCCGAAAGGCATAGCACCAGGCGTGGCCTGCTGCCGTCGGGCTGCGCGTCGTGAGGAAGGGAATGGGAGGCGTTCGCTGGTGTCATCGGCTTGGAGCTCCCGGCGTCGGTGGCAGGAGCGAGTCTGCATCAACCTCGGCGAGGATCTCGCGGGCGTCTGTCTCGTTCGCCGCAAGCACCCGCAGCCGTGCACGAAAGACCGGCGACAGCATCTGGTTCACATGCTCCCCCTGTAAAAAACATTCGATGCCGGCTCCCTGCAGCAGGGAGCGCGCCAGCTGCGCCCGCACCGGGTCCTGGAAGATGGCCACAGCCACCAGGCGGTCCGGATCAAAGGCAGGTGAGGTCGGAAACATAGGCGCTAGCGGCTTTCAAAGCTCTGCAGACGGAAGATGATGGTGCCCCAGAACAGGTTCGCCTGGATCATAACGGGCATGTGCCGCGGGTCGTCGGTATACCAGATACGAATGTTCCCCCGGTTCCGCACGACCCCTTCTTCGGCGGTGGGCTGCACCCGAATGGTCTGAAAGGTGCCAGCCGGCGTCTTCACCTCTTCCCGCGCCTCCACCTTCATGGTCACAGTCACGGTGCGCATGGAGTCCGCCAGGGGAAAGCCAAACTTCTGCCCCACCACCAGCGGCTGCGAGCCGGCGTAGAAGATGGCGGAAAGCGAGTCCGTAACACACGCGGGGATGTTGGCCGAAAGCTGCTTGGATGTGCCCTTCACCAGGTTGCGTTCCGACAGGTTCTGGCGGCCGTGGGCGTAGTCGAAGGTGAGGTCCGAGGATACCTTGCGCCGGCCCTCCTGGATCTGCTTGGAGAACCCCGTGGAGCAGCCTGTGCGGGTGTCAAAGCCGGCCTGGAACTTGTCCACCACAGGAAACAGCATCGTCGTCGCGCCGATCGTGTCGGCTGTGGCGCTAATCTTCAGCTGCGACGCGTTCGGATCGCCGGGCACAGGCGCGCGGTCAAGCTGGAAGGTAGCGATGCCGGCAGTGAAGACACGCCAGTCCACTGCAAAATTCAGCGTCTGGTGCTGCGGAAACGGGAAGCTCGGCGGTGGCGGCTGAAGCGTCGGGATCACAACCGGTTCTCGCGGCGTGCGCGGGCCCAGGATCTGTCCAGGCAGCGAGGCCGGAACGAGCACAAGCGCGGCGAGCAAAGGCGAAAGCAGACGGAGTCGAAGCAGAGGGAAACACACCTGGAAGAGATGAATTGGGCTCAGCCGTGCCTTGCGAGCAGAAAAAGACGGAGCAGCAGCGCCGCATAGATGGCCGCGGTACCTATGCTCGCATTGTACTCGCGGTGCTGGCGGTAGAGCTCCCTCGAGAAGCCCCCCGCCCCGGCTCCAACGGGCGCCGGGGCAGGCGTGATGCGCGGCAGCAGGCGAGGCACGGCGGCGGCATAGGCCGCAAAGTTCGGAAAATTGGCACGCAGAAAGGTCTCTTCCGACCGAATCGTCGGAATGTAAATACCAAAGAACAAGGCGGTCAGCAGCAAAACCAGCCACACGTTCTGCGAGGCCCCGGCAAAGCCAAACGCCAGCAGCATGGAGCCAAGGTACAGCGGGTTGCGCGTGTAGGCGTACGGCCCGGTGGTGGCAAGCTCCTGGTTCTTGCGCACATAGCCGGAGCTGTACGCCCGCAGCGCCAGCCCCGGCAGCGTCAGCAGCAGGCTCGCCAGCAGGCTTTCCACGCTGGGGCGCGCAAACACCAGAAACACCGCGGCAAAGGCAAAGCCCAGCGGCACGCGGATGCGCCGCGCAATCCACTGCAGGCGTGTGCGCCGCGTCTTCATCTTTCCGCCGGTCGGTACAGGACGTCCGGCCTGGCGCGGCCCCTTCTCGCGAACGCGGGTCATGCTGTCGGCTCACCGGTCTGGGTGCGCAGCAGCTCGGTGGCGCTGGCCAGAACCTGGTCGGTAGAAAGTTGCAGAAGGCCCTCCTCGGGGGCGCGGAAGCGATGATGGTCGGTGCGGCTGGAAGGGTGTCGCAGAACACGCGCCGGGGTCCCCCATGGACCATTGCGGTCCGGGTCGGTGGGCCCAAATAACGCTACCACGGGCCGCCGGAGCGCCGCCGCCAGATGGAGTGGGCCGGTATCGCCAGCCACCAGGAGCGCAAGGCGCCGCGTCAGCGCGATCAGCTCCGGCAGCGCATGGTCGACAGGCACCGCCAGCCCGCCCGAACGCTGCACCACCACGCTTGCCAGCGCGTCCGCCGTACCCAGGCTGTTCACCAGCGGCAGCAGGCCGCGCCCATGGAGCGCCCGCGCCAGCTCGCCAAAGCGCTCGGCCGGCCACTGTTTCGCACCCCATCCAGCCTGCGGCACCAGCAGCGCCAGGGGCCGCGATGGCAGTCCGCCCAGCAGCACCGAGACTGCTCGCTCGGCCGCCGCATCCGCCGGCAGCGGAACAGGCCGCGGCTCCAGCGGAAGCCGCATCGCACCACCGAGCAACTCCGCGGCCTGCGGAATCACATGCCGGCTGCGCAGCGAAACACGATGCCGGTACAGCAGGCGGGCCGGCCGCTCCCGGGGTGCCTCTGGCCCGGCAAAGTTCCCAGCCGCAGCCAGCCGTCCAATCACCGCCGACCGGATCGATCCCTGCAGATCCACCACAAGGTCGTACCGTTCGGCCCGCAGCTCCTGGCGCAGCGTGGCCACGGAGCGCAGCGTCGCGAGGGAAAACGGTGCCTGCTTCCACAGGCGCGTCGGCACGGGGTGAACGGCGTCCACTAGCGGCCTGCGCCCCGTCCGGTCTTCAAGCAACGGCAGCCAGCGTGGCTCAATCGCCCAGCCGATATGCGCCTCGGGCTCCTGCGCGCGCAGGGCGGCCACGGCGGGCAGCGCATGCAGCACATCCCCCATCGCCCCAACCCGCAGAATCAGCACGCGCCTTCCGGTCATCGAAGCCGCCCTCGACGACTCAGCCGCGGAACCATCGCAAAGATCTCCGCCAGCGCCGCCCGCTCATCGGCAAACTGCACCACCAGCTCGGGCACCAGCATGGGCCCAACTGCAGCAAGCTGCGCACGCATCGACGGCGACAACTTCACCGCGTCCTTTTCGGTCGTGATCAGACCATCGGCCCGGCACCGTCCGGCCGCGGCCACGATGCGGCCGAGGTCGGCGCTGGTGTACCTATGGTGGTCCGGAAAGTCGATCTGTCCGACTGGTGCGGGCAGACCCACCGAGCCGAGCATCGGTGGCAAGTCGCCCGGGCGCGCGATGCCACTGAAGAGAAACGGTCGAGCGGGCCGCGGCAGGTCAGCATCGAGAGACAACGAACGGCGAATCAGCAGCACCGGCCGGGTCTCCCGGTTGGACGGCAGCGCGCGCACCAGTCGCTGCAGCCCCGGCGCCTCCTCCTCGCGCAGCAGCAGCACGTCCGCGCGCCGCAGGGCAGAGATCGGTTCGCGGAGGTTGCCAGCAGGCAGCAGGGTATCTGCAACGTCCCGCGCGGTCAGCAGCACCAGGTCAAGGTCGCGGCACAGCGCGCGATGCTGGAAGCCATCATCCAGCAGGTGAACGGTGGTCCCGTGCACCGAAGGCAAGCTCGCCGCCAGGAGCCCCGCCTCATACCGGCTGCGGCCAACCACCACCGGCACATCGGCCCGCTGTGCCAGCAGCAGCGGCTCGTCCCCAAACTCTTCCGCGGTGCCCTTCGGGTCGACCACCAGGGTCTCGGACGAGCGCCGGCCATAGCCCCGTGAAAGGATGCGCACATCAATTTCAAGCCGCATCAGCGAGCGCGCCAGCGCCAGCACCATGGGTGTCTTGCCGGCACCCCCGGCAGAAAGGCTGCCCACACTCAGCGTGATCTCCTCGGGCGTCTGCGTCCGCAGCCGACCTGTCTCGATCAGCATCTGGTGCAGCTCCACGCCGGCGGCATAAAGCGGTGTGAGCGGACGCAGCAGGGCGCGGGAAAGCCTCATGGGGCAGGGTGCGCCGTGCGCTCGCGCAGCAGCGGCAGCAGCAGGGCAACTGAGCGCTCCGCCGCACCAGCCTGCGCCCGGAAGATGGCCTGCGCTCGCGCACCGAGGTCGGCTCCGGAGGCGAGTTCCGGTGCCTGTCCCGCGGCCTTGCCCCCCATCAGACGCACCAGGGTGTCGGGCAGGTCCGCCTCGCCTCGCAGCAGAACAATGCCGTGGGCCGCGGCAAGCGCTCCAACGATCTCGCGGAAGTTATAAATCGACGGCCCCATCACCGTGGCGACCGCAAAGCGCGCCGGCTCCAGCGGGTTGTGTCCGCCCGCGGCAACCAGGGAGCCGCCAACAAAGGCAACGGTGGCCAGCGCATACAGCGCGGCAAGGTCGCCAATGCTGTCGAGCAGCAGCACCGTGCCCGCAGCAAGTTTCTGCCCAGGGGCAAGCGCCGAGGCACGCAGCAGTGGCAGCCGTCGTTCCCGCACCAGGTCGGCCACGGTCGGAAAGCGATCGGGGTGGCGCGGTGCAAGCAGCAGCACGGCCGCGGGCTCCGCCGCCAGCACCTGGGGCCATGCTGCAAGCACACTCTCTTCTTCGCCAGGGAGCGTGCTGCCGGCCACCAGAACGAGTGCGTCAGCTGGAAGAGCGGCGGCCACCGCGTGGAACATCGGGGAGCGTTGCGGCTCCGGTGTGTCGAACTTCAGATTGCCCGGCATGTGGATCTTGTCTGCTGCAACACCGATAACGCGAAGTCGCTCCGCCGTCTCCGGGGATTGCGCCAAAAACAGCGAGACTGGACGCAGAATCGGCTGCCATAGACGGCGCAGGCGGAGGTATCGCGGAAACGAGCGGTCCGAGATGCGCGCGTTGGCCACCACCACCGCGCACCCGCAGCGAGCGGCCTCGCGAATCAGGTTTGGCCAAAGCTCGCTCTCCATCAGGATCAGCATCTCCGGCTGCAGGACACGCATCAGGCGGCGTACCAGGAAACCGAAGTCCAGCGGAAGGTAAAAGGCCTGAAGCTCCGGAAAGCGCTCACGCGCCAGTCGCTGACCCGCTTCGGTCGTTGTGGAAAGCACGATGCGAGTGTCGGGCCGCTGTTCCTGCAGGACGCGGATCAGGCCGCTCGCGGCCAGCAGTTCACCCACGCTGACGGCATGGAGCCAGACTGTTGGTTGCGACGACGCCCAACGCAGCGCGGGCCGGATGTGGCCCAGGCGTTCCCGCAGACCGGCCCGGTACCGCCCCCGTGTCAGCATGCGGCTCAGCCAGAATGGCGATCCGGCGAGCAGGGCGAGTCCCAAAAGCAGGCTGTACAGCGGCATGGGACTCCCTGGAAGCTGCAACAGAGTAGAAAGCGCTTTCGTGATGATACGCGGGCTGCCCTGTCGGGTGTGCGACCCTCAAGGGTGGTGGACTCGTCAATCAGGCAGCCCTGTCGGCCGTTCATCAGGTGGCCAGGGGCAGGTTCGGCGTAGCGGCTGCGTCCGCCAGACCAGTTGCGTTTTGCCTCGAAAGGGAAGGAAAGTTCATGATGCAAAGGTTTGGGCGAACACGAGAGAGTGCCGAGGGGGCACCGTCCCAGCCGTCGCGGCGCAGCAGGTTGGCCATTCTCCTTCGCCGCCTCGGTGTGCAGGGCCTGGGTCTGCTGGTGAGCCTCGCCGTGCTTTCCGTATCGAGCATCGTGGTGCCCCCGGCCTTTGCCAAGGACAAGCCACGCCAGGCACCTCCTGCAAAAAGCGCCAAAGAGTACGTCGCGTCCGACACCCACGACAAGGAGCACGTCACGGTTGGTGTTGAGCCATGCGATGACCCCAAAGCATGCCCGTACTTCCGGTTGCCGTACATTCAGCATGGCTTTCTGCCGGTTCGCGTGGTGTTCACCAACGACGGGGACCGCGCCCTGTCGCTCGATGACGTTCGGATCCAGTTCATCTCCGAAAACCGCGACGTGATCCCGGCGGCGACCCCGGAGGATATCAACCGGCGCCTGTTCACCAAGCGCAGCGCTGAAGGCACACGCATTCCGGGTTTGCCCATCCCCATCACCGTGCACCACGCTCCCATCGACAAGCAGGTCACGGAAGACGACAACGACTTTGGCTTCTCGGGGACGGTTGTTAACGCCCATGCAAGCCTGTCCGGATATCTCTTCTACGACATTCGTGACCTGGACGACCCCGTAATGCGCGGCGCCGAGATCTACGTCAAGATGGTGAAGAGCCTGGACGGAAAGCAGGAGCTCTTCCCCTTCAGCATTCCCCTGAACAAGTGGCTGGATGCGCAGCCCAAACCCGAGAAGCCACAGAACACGGCCAAGTAGACGGCCCGGGCTGGCAGGAAAGACGAGGATTATGGAACGACAAAGCGGTCTGGTGGTGAGGCTGGCGACGGCGCAGGACGTCACGGAGATCCTGCGCTTTATTCACGAGCTGGCAGCGTTTGAGCAGGAGCCCGACGCAGTGCGGGCGACTGCGTCCGACCTGCACCGCGACGGCTTTGGCCCCGTACCCCGGTTCCACGTGTTTCTGGCAGAGTGGGACGGCGAGGCGGTCGGCTTTGCCCTCTACTTTTACAACTACTCCACCTGGGAAGGGCATCACGGCATCCATCTCGAGGATTTGTACGTCACGCCAGCGTTCCGCGGGCGTGGGGTGGGACAGGCGCTCCTGAGCAAGGTGGCGGGGGTGGCGGTGGTCGAAGGCTGCGCCCGGCTGGAGTGGAATGTGCTGGACTGGAACCACACCGCGATCGACTTCTACCGCGACCTCGGAGCGCAGTTCCGCAGCGAGTGGAGGCTCATGCGGGTCACAGGACAGGCGCTGTGTGCGCTCTCGGAACGGTGCGACTAGATGGGGTCTGTAAAGCGGATACGGGTTGTGGGTGGCGGCTTGGCCGGGCCAGAAGCGGCGCTGCAGGCAGCCAGGCTTGGGTGCGAGGTGGAGCTCTTCGAGATGCGGCCAACCCGCTCGACAGAGGCACACCAAACAGCCGACTTCGCGGAGCTGGTGTGCTCGAACTCGCTTAAGAGCGAGAGCGAGTGGACGGCGCCGTGGCTGCTGAAGCAGGAGATGCGGCGGGCCGGGTGTGTGCTGCTGGAGGAGGCGGATGCTTGTGCCGTGCCCGCCGGGCATGCGCTGGCTGTGGACCGGGTGGAGTATTCGCGGCGGGTGCGGGAGCGGATCGAGGCAGAGCCGCGGATCGCCGTGCGCCGCGAAGAGGTGACGACGCTCGACGAGGCGGAGCCCGATGTGGTGACAGTGCTGGCGAGCGGGCCGCTGACCAGCCCGGCGCTGGCGGCGGAGCTGCAGCGGCTGACCGGCGCGGAGCACCTGGCGTTCTACGACTCGATCTCGCCGATCGTGGATGCGAGCACGATCGACATGGAGAAGGTGTACTTCGCGGCGCGGTGGAACAAGGGCACAGCGGACTACATCAACTGCCCGTTCACACGCGACGAGTACGACCGATTTCTTGATGCGCTTGTTGCCGCAGAGACGATCGAGGCGAAGGCCTGGGAGGAGCTGCCGGCGGATGGGCGGCCGGAGCACCTGGCGGGGGAGGCCGGGTCTGCCGATCCGGCGAAGGTGGGCGGGAAGAAGGCGGGGCTGCAGTACTTCGAGGGGTGCCTGCCTATCGAGGAGACGGCGCGGCGGGGGCGGGATACGCTGCGCTTCGGGCCGATGAAGCCGGCGGGGCTGGACGATCCGAAGACGGGGCGGTGGCCGTATGCGGTGGTGCAGCTGCGGCAGGAGAACCTCCGGGCCGACAGCTACAACCTGGTGGGCTTCCAGAACCACCTGAAGTTCGGGGAGCAGGCGCGGGTGCTGCGGATGATCCCGGGGCTCGAGAAGGCGAGCTTTCTGCGCTACGGGCAGATCCATCGCAACACGTACATCCATGCGCCGTCGCTGCTGCTGGAGACGCTGCAGCTGCGGGCGCACCCGTCGATTCTGATTGCGGGGCAGCTGTCGGGGGTGGAGGGGTACACGGAGTCGATCGCCTCCGGGATGCTGGCGGGACGGTATGCGGCGGCGGTGGCGCGCGGTGAGGAGCCGGAGCCGGCGCCGCGGGCGAGCGCGAACGGGTCGCTGACGCACTACATCACGCATGCCGAGAGCAAGCGGTTCCAGCCGGCGAACATCACGTTCGACCTCCTGCCGCCGCTTGAGGAGGATCTGCGAAAGCGGATCCGGGACAAGAAGGAGCGGCACCGGATGCAGTGCGAGCGGGCGCTTGAGGCGTGGGATGGATGGCTCGGGGGGCCGACCCCCACCCCTCCCCTACAGAATCTCGCAAAATCTTCGATCGAGAGAACTTAGGTCCGGACCTCGATGTGCACGAGAGGTCTGGAGGCGTCATGGAGCGGTGCCGTCAAGGCGCGTCCGAAAGGTCTCGGATGGTGCTCGGCCTGCGCTCCAGTGTATGGAGCGGGGTGCAGGCGTTGCGCCAGCAGATGAGTCTGCTTGATCGCTTTTTCGGGTAAAGGCGGGGCAGGGGAGAGGGGCCGTCGGAGAGCGACGGCCACCGTGGGGCGCGCGGCGCGGGGTAGGGAGGGCTAGCCGACGATGTACTTGCTCCCGGGCAGGAAGGCGAGCAGGCGCACGAGCAGGAAGGTGAGCGCAAAGGTGGTGAGCGCGATGACGGGGATGCGGAGGAAGGGATTGCCGAGCAAGGGGGCGAGCTGGGCGTGGACGGCGTTGAGCACGATGATGTGCGCGAGATAGATGCCGTAGCTCAGGCGGGACATGGTGTCGATGAGGCGCCAGACAGGGCCCCTGCTGTTGTTGGGGTGGAGATTGCGGAAGAGCAGAAAGAGGCCCGCAGTCATGATGGCGACGTTGAGCGTGGTGAAGTTCCAGGTGAGCTCGAGATCTTTCACAACGGTCTGGTAGGGGAGTTGGTGAAGGAAGCCGCCGAGGGTTGTGGCATAGCCGAGCAGCACCATGCCCACGGCGAGCAGGTTGACGCGGGAGGAGGGCGCCATCCAGAAGCGCTTGAGGTAGGCCGCGAGCACGGCGTAGCCCATGAAGCCGGAGAAGTAATAGAGGGTGGGGGTGCTGTTCCAGTAGCACTCGCCCCAAACCTCCGGGGCGAAGAGGTGAATAAAGGGGAGAAGCAGGGTGACGGCCCAGAGCGCGAGAAAGAGCTCCATGCTCCTGCGGCTGGCGGATACGACCCAGGGGGAGAAGACGGGGGCGATGAGGTAGATCGCCATGAGCATGTAGACGAACCAGAGGTGACCGACCTCCGTGCCGTAGTTGACGGGGATTTTGGCGATGTTGAGCAGGGCTGTGCGGAGCGTGATGGTGCCCTGGGCGAAGGCGTAGAAGCTGTAAACCGCGCACCAGAGGACAAATGGGACCAGAACGCGGGTGAAGCGCTTGCGGAAGAAGGTGCGTTCGTTGCCGACCGGGAACAGGAAGAAGCCGGTGATCATGACAAAGAGCGGCACGCAGGCGCGAAGGAGCGAGTTGGTCCAGGCGACGGCCCAGGAGCCGGGGGTGTGGAGCACTGTGCCGTCTTTGGCGATGTACTCGAATTCGCCAGTGTGGATCTGCACGACCATGTAGATGGCGAGGACGCGCAGCAGATCAAGGCCACGATGCCGCGTTGCGGTGAGCGGGGAGGCTGTGGTCATAGAGAGGTGGGTGTCCGATCGGCTGCGAAGGTTGGCGCGAGGACGGTGCCGCGAAGTTCACGGTACCGTCCTTGTGCTTGTGTGGCGGGCGACTGATCGTAAACCGGGGCTGCGGCTGCTGACTACCCGGGGAGAGCTAATGCCTGAGTAAGTCCGGGTTCCGTTGCCGAAGAAGCATGCTGTCACTAGCGGGATGGAGAGCTGCAGCTGCGTGAGAGCTCTTTACGAGGAACGAGCCTGTTTGTCCGGGGTGTCCTGGGTTGATGTTCTTATCACAACGTCGTTTATCGGGAGTGATTCGCCGCCGTCTCCGAAAGACGGCGTTCAGCCAGCACAGGCAAGCTACGTGGGAGCAAGTCATGGCGAAGTGACTTTTGGGCTTTGGATCACATTGATCGGAGGCTTCATCGTCTGGTCGCTGTGGCAGACTGGCGACGCAATCCAACGATGACCATGTTGATGAGCAGCCTTGGATCGAAGAGTTGGGGTAATCAGCTGCCCCCAGAACTATCGCTGACCGGAACACCTATGGCCCACACCAGTGCTATTCGGAATGTTATGAAAGGCGGAAGGAATGGCATCCCCTTTGTCGTTTTCGATTGCCGTATGCGGACAGGAAAGGGCAGCTGGAGGAGAACGATCACCGTAGCGCGTAGCGGGCGCGACGTCTTCGCTACCTTCAGAATCCAGCTACACCGTAGATCGCTGCGGGGATTGGATGGTTTTCTACGCCCCTAAGCGGGGCTTCATAGTTGGTAGCGGTCTCATGCCACCCGACGCGATCCGAGCAGCAAAATCTCTACCATTTTCCTTGCAGTCACCGGCCAATCGTCCGTTGGGGCGACAGCCCAAAGGCCAGCCAGGGCCCGCAGCATGTCCATGCCACTCACGTCGTCGCGCAGATGACCGCTCTCCACCGCTCGGCGCATCAACGAATTGATCGCCGTTGAAATCAGCGGACCCGATTGTTCGAAGACTTTTTCCGGCCCGCACGCCATCAGGTTGATCGCTGGCAAGATGAGGAGCTTTGTGGCCATGTAGTCCACAAAGGTCAACATCCAGGCCCGCAGAGCCTCGAGAGGCGGCAGAGTCTCCGAAAGCCTCTGCTCCGCCTCTCTCAGCTTTTCCAACTCCGCGCGATACATCTCTCCTACCAGCGCATCCCTTGTCGGGAAATGCCGATAAAGCGTCCCCGCGCCCACCTCCGCCCGTTTGGCGATCTCGTTCAGACTCACGTACGGTCCCGCCTCCGTGAACGCCTGCTTCGCGACCTGCAGAATGCGCTCACGGTTCTGCGAAGCATCCGCTCGAAGCTTTCGAGAGACGGTCTCAACTCCAGGCTTGGTCGGAGTGTGCTTCTTCGGTGACATGAGAAAGATTGCAACCGGAGAAGTTCTCCGCTTGTCTTATGAGGTGTGGAGAAGTTCTCCGTTTACCGATCTTCCTGGCAAACGGCGCAAACTGCAACTCCCAACAGGAGATCAGACCATGGCAAGCACCCTCGGCGCTTCCTCGACTACAGAAGAGGTCCTCGCAGGCGTGAACCTCAAAGGCAAGCGCATCCTCGTCACTGGGGTCTCCGCGGGCCTCGGCGTAGAAACTGCACGCTCGCTTGTCGCCCACGGCGCGCATGTTATCGGAACCGCACGCAACCTCAAGAAAGCGGAAGGCGCTTCGGCGGAAGTCCATAAAGACGCCCCGAGCAACAGTGGGAGTTTCGAGCTCCTCGACCTCGACCTCGCGTCTCTCACAAGTGTCCGCGCCGCAGCCGACAAGCTTCTTGCCGCCGGCAAGCCTCTCGATGTCATCATCGCCAACGCCGGTGTTATGGCCACACCCTTCAGCAAGACGGCCGATGGGTTTGAAACTCAGTTCGGCACCAACCATCTCGGCCACTTCGTCTTCGTCAACCGCACCGCTTCTTTACTCGCACCTGGCGGTCGCCTCGTTAATCTCTCGTCAGCTGGTCACAGATTTGGAGATGTCAATCTAGACGACCCCAACTTCGAGACCACACCGTACGAGCCCTTTGTCGCCTACGGCCGCTCCAAGACGGCGAACATCCTGTTTGCCGTCGAGTTCGATCGCCGCCACAAAGGCCGCGGCATCCGGGCGGCCGCCGTTCACCCCGGCGGCATCATGACCGAACTTACTCGCCACATGGACCCCGGCCACGTCGATGCCATGGTCAAACAGATATCCGAACAGGCACAAGCAGAAGGCAAACAACCCTTCCAATTGAAGACCATCCCGCAGGGCGCAGCTACCTCCGTCTGGGCAGCCGTCGTCGCACCGGCCGATGAGATCGGCGCGAAGTACTGTGAGAACTGCCACGTCAGCTCCATCGTCCCAGACGATCAAAACATAGGGCTGATGGCCGAAGGCGTGCGTGGCTATGCCCTTGATCCCGCCAGCGCCAAGGCCCTCTGGAAGAAGAGCGAGGAGATTGTCGGCGAGACCTTCGCCTAACGGTTCACCAGTCCAGTCAGTTCCCCGGACCAGGAACGCCCGCGATGCGGGCGTTCCTGCGTTTGGCGCAAGTCGCGGACCGTTGTCACCCGCCAGTTCCGGACATCGCAACTCGCATCTGGATGCTCGAGGTATCACCAGAGCGCGAGCGACACAGCACTCGTACCGGGAATTCGGCTTCTCGTCAGTGACGGCGATGCGATCGACGGAGGTTTGCCGATGGCGAGGCTGGATCGGCCGGGGCAGGCACGTTGGTTGGGGACGACGCGCGGTGGGGGGGCCAGTGTGCATCGAAGGGAGGATGGCGACTGGGTTGATGAAGACGATGGAGTTTGCGGGGCGCAAGGTAGCAGCGATGGGCCAGGGGACGTGGCAGCTGGGCGACCGGGCGGAGCGGCGCGCGGATGAGGTGGCGGCGCTGCGGCGGGGTGTGGAGCTGGGGCTGACGGTGGTGGATACGGCGGAGATGTATGGGGGTGGCCGGTCGGAGGAGCTGGTGGGGGAGGCGATAGCGCCGATTCGGGGCGAGGTGTTTCTGGTGAGCAAGGTGCTGCCCTCGAATGCGTCCCGGCATGGGACGCGGAAGGCCTGCGAGGCGAGCCTGCGGCGGCTGAAGGTGGAGCGGCTGGACTGCTACCTGCTGCACTGGGAGGGTGACCACCCGATTGCGGAGACGGTGTCGGCGTTTGAGGAGCTGCGGCAGGCGGGCAAGATCCACTCGTGGGGGGTGTCGAACCTGGATGTGCGGTCGATGGAGGAGATGCTGGCGTTTCCGCGGGGGGAGTATTGCGCGACGGACCAGGTGCTTTATAACCCGGAGTACCGCGGGGTGGAGTTTGACTTGCTGCCGTGGTGCGTGCGGCACCGGATGCCGGTGATGGCGTACAGCCCGGTGGGGCAGGGCGGCGACCTGCTGCGGTCGCCGGCGCTGGGGGTGATCGCGGAGCGGCATGGCGTGTCGACCGCGCAGGTGGCACTGGCGTGGGGTCTGCGGGCGGGGGTTATGGTGATCCCAAAGGCGGCGACGGTGCAGCATGTGGAGGAGAACGCGGCGGCGGCGGAGCTGGTGCTGACGCCGCAGGATCTGCGGGAGATCGATGCGGCGTATCCGCCGCCGCGGAGCAAGCAGCAACTGGCGATGCTGTAGGACAGGGGCATCCGGGGATGGTGAAGCGTCAACCGTGGTGGAGCTTTACGGGATGGTGAGGATGATGGAGCCGAGGCCGGGGCTGCTGGTGTAGGCGTGGTGAGCCTGCTGCACCTCCTCAAGGGGGAGGGTGGCCTTGATGGGGACGGTGAAGCGGCCTTCCGCAAGCCACTGGAGCAGAGTCTGGAGATCTGGCCGGAAGTGCTTTGAGGTGCGGGAAAGGCCGTAGAAGGTGGTGCGGCGGCGGCGCCAGAAGGCGAGGTTGCGGGCAAGAAGCTTCAGGGCGGAGGGGAGGGGGGAGCGGCGAGGAGTGTTGGTGAGGGCGGGGCCGTTGAAGCCATAGCCGACGAGGACGCCGCCGCGACGGAGGATGGAGAAGGACTGGTCGAAGCTTTTGTAACCGAGCGGGTCAAAGACGGCGTCGGCGCCGCCGAGTGACTGGAGGGTGTGGATCCAGTCGGTGGTGCGGTAGTCGAGGGGGATGGCGCCGAGCTGGCGGAGGGTGTCGTGCTTGGAGGTGGAGGCTGTGCCGAAGACTTCGCAGCCGGCGAGTCGGCCAAGAATGAGCAGCGCGACGCCCACACCGCCGGAGAGGCCGTGGACGAAGAGGCGCTGGCCAGAGCGCACGCGGGCGGAGCGATGCAGCATCTGGAAGGCGGTCATCCAGTCGAGCGGGAGGGCGACGGCTTGCCTGGGGTCGGCTGCGGGCGGGACGGGAATGAGGAACTTTTCAGGCTGATTGATGCCGGTGCTTTGGCCGTTGTACTTGGTGAGGGAGACGACGCGGGTACCGTTCTGGATGGTGGTGTTGGGACCTGTAGCGACGACGGTGCCAAGGACGGTGTAGCCAGGAGTGAGCGGCGGTTTGCGCTGGAGCGGGTAGGTGCCACGGCGCATGTTGACGTCCGAGCCGGCGACGACGGAGAGCTCGACGGAGAGCCGGGCTTCGCCGGGTCCGGGGTCGGGGAGAGTGGCGTTTTCGAGGCGGAGGACGGACTCGTCGCCGAAGGCGGAGATGACGACACGGCGGATGGGGGTGGGCATAGCGACGCTCCGGGTGATGCTGCAGATCGGATGAGCGAGCGCAGGGCAGCTATGCGGATTTCTTTTTCTTGTTGCGGGCGCGGACCTTGAACCAGATGGGTGAGCCGAAGAAGTTGAAGTGATCACGGATCTGGTTGGCGAGGAAACGCTCGAAGGAGAAGTGGAGTTTGACGTCCTTGTCGGTGAAGAGGACGAAGGTGGGTGGGGCGACGGCGGCCTGCGTCATGTAGTAGATCTTGACGCGCTTGGACATGGGAACGCTGGCGAGCTGGAAGTCGACGCGCTCGAGGAAGCGGTTCATCTGGCCGGTGGTGATGCGCTTGCGGCGTTCGCGGGAGACGAGCTCGATCTTTTTGTAGAGCTCGGGGATGCCGGTGCCCTGTTCGGCGGAAAGAAAGAGGAGCGGGGCGTAGTTGAGGTATTGGAGGGCGTCGCGGACCTGCTCCTCGTAGACCTTTTTGTCGACGGGGGGCTTGCCATCGGTGCGGTGTGTGGTGACGAGGTCCCACTTGTTGATGAGGATGAGGACGGAGCGGCCGGACTCGTGCGCGTAGCCGCCGATGTTGGCGTCGATGGCGGTGACGCCTTCGGTGGCATCGATGACGAGGAGCGAGACGTCGGCAGCTTCGAGGTGTTTGCGGGCCATGACGACGGAGAGCTTTTCCGCCATGAGCTTGGTCTTGCCCTTCCTGCGGATGCCGGCGGTATCGACGAAGCGGAAGGTGTGGCCTTCGCGCTCGACGACCTCGTCGACGGCGTCGCGGGTGGTGCCGGCGATGGGCGAGACGATGGCGCGGTCGGTGCCGGTGAGGGCGTTGAGCAGGGTGGACTTGCCGACGTTGGGACGGCCGATGATGGCGATCTTGGTTTCGGTCTGCTGGAACTCGCCGTGGGAGCGAAGGCGGCGAGGGCGGGGGGTGCCGGCGTCGACCGGGCCGTCCTCGTCTTCGGCCTCTTCGTCCTCGATGGTGAGCATGCGTTCGGGCTCGACCTCGGGGGCGGCGGGGAGGACGGCGAAGACGTCGTCGAGGAGGTCACCGATGCCGGAGCCGTGCTCGGCGGAGATGGGGAGGACGTTTTTAAAGCCGAGGCGACGGAAGTTTTCGGCCGAGGGGAGGAGCTCGGGGGTGTCCATCTTGTTGACAGCGAGGAAGCAGGGCTTGCCGCCGCGGAGCAGGAGACGGGCAAGTTCCATGTCGGGGCTGGCGAGCTCGGTGCGGCCGTCGATGACCATGACGACGGCATCGGCCTCATTAAGGGCGACCTGGGCCTGGCGGAAGATCTCGGAGGGGATGAGGGCTTCGTCATCGGGGACGACGCCGCCAGTGTCGACGAGGCGGACGTCGCGGCCGGACCACTCGACTTCGCCGTAGATGCGGTCGCGGGTGATGCCGGGCTCGTCGCCGACGATGGAGCGGCGGGTGCCGGTGAGGCGATTAAAGAGGGTGGACTTGCCGACGTTGGGTCGGCCGCAGATGGCGACGAGGGGGAGGGTGGTGTCGTGGGCGAGGTCGGAGTCGGGGCCGTCGGGCGCGCCGTCTTCGGGGGCGAGGGGAGCGCCGACGCCGACCTGGTTGCGGCGGCGGAGGACGGCGGCTTCGGCCTCGGTCATCTCAAGGGCGAGCTCGGAACCGAGCCGCTCGGCTTCGCGCCAGGCGAGGGCTTCGGCGTGCTGGGCGGGGTCGCTTTCGAGCGGGCGGGGGGAGCGTTTGGGCTTGGGTGGGGCGTCGGAGCCTGAGGGCGCGAGGGTGCGCTTCCGCTCAAACTCGGGGGAGCGACGCGAGGTGCGGGCCTTCTTCTCGGCTTCGGCCTTGGCGGTGGAGAGCTTCTTGCGCTGCTTGGGGGCGACGGCACCGGTGACGGGAGCGACGCGGGGGGCCTTGCCCTTTTTAGGGCGGGTGCTGGCCTGCCTGTGTTTTTTTCCGAGCCGTTTCTTCTCTTCGCGCCTGGGTGCCATGGGTGCCTCTGTTTGTATTATCCCGTTAGATGGGCCGGGTGGGCGCGGAAAGCAGGTGGGGATGGGTGGGATGAGCTTTAGCGCGACGGCGCTGATCGGGTTCTTTCTGGGGTTTGCGTTTGGGGTGGGGTGTGCGCTGGCGGTGATGTATGGGATCTGGAGCGGGGGCTACCGGGCGGGGGTGCGGGATGCGGCGTTGCCGGAGGGCACGGAGCGGCTGCGGGCGGTGCGGAAGAAGCTTGGCCTGAGCTAGAAAGGGCTGGGCCCAGCAGGGGCCCGGGTACGGCTCTTGTGTGCGCTCGAGACTAGCTAGTTGGAGCGGCGGCGGCGGGTTTCGCGCTCGAGGCGGCGGGCTTCGTCGGCCTTGCGTTCGGCCTGCTCGAAGAGGGAGGAGAGCAGGCCGCTGAGCAGGACCACCAGCGACAGGAGCATGAAGGCCAAGCCGGTCATGCGCCACAGGGTGACGTCCCCGGGGGAGCCGGGTTGCTGGGCGATGTTGGTGAAGGAGACGCCGCAGCTGACAAGGCAGAAGAGCATCAGGGTCGCGGCGAGGATGTAGAGGTTGCGTCCCATTGCTTTCAGGATAGAGCAGGGGGAGAGGCGTTGTAGGTTGTGGGTTTTAAGTTGCAGGAGGGGTTTGTGGCGGGGTGGAAGGTGGTGGCTCTGGGTTGGAGGGATGTATGAGGTTGGAGGTTGGGTGGGTTGTAAGTTGTAGGTTCTAAGTTTCAGGAGGGGGTTGGGGTGGGGTGGAGGGTGGTGGCTCTGGGTTGGTGGTGTGAGGTTGGAGGTGGGGCTGGTTAGGGGAGCTGGAGGGTGGATTCATGGAGCTAACCTGGTCCTTACCTTGAGCTCTCGGGGGCTCTCGTCTCCGGCTATGCCCCGTGTCGAGCCTCAAGCCTCAAGCCTCAAGCCTCAACCTGCCGATCCTGACTCCTACAACTTAGAACCTCCGACTTACAACTGCTTTTCGGCAAAAAAGGCTTCGACGTCGGTGATGCTGTCGGTGCGGCGGTAGGGCGGGAGGGAGTCGAGGAAGACCTTGCCGTAGCGGGAGCGGGCGGCGCGGGGGTCAAGGAGCATCAGGACGCCGCGGTCGGTGAGGGAGCGGATGAGGCGGCCGAAGCCTTGCTTGAGGGCGATGGCGGCCTGGGGGACCTGGAGATCGAAGAAGGGCTTGCCGCCGGCGGCCTCGATGGCGCGCATGCGGGCCTCGATGACGGGGTCGGACGGGACGGCGAAGGGGAGGCGGTCGATGATGACGCAGGAGAGCTGGTCGCCCTGGACGTCGATGCCCTGCCAGAAGGACGAGGTGCCGAAGAGGACGGCGTTGGGGGTGTCGCGGAACTGCTGGAGCAGGACGTGACGGGGCGCGGTGCCGTGAAGCAGGAGGGGGAAGGGAAGCTCCTGCAGCAGGCGGTCGTGGACGTGGCGCATGTGGCTGTAGGAGGTGAAGAGACAGAAGGCGCGGCCCTCCGTGATCTCAAGCACGCGGCGGATGCGTTCGATGGCGCGATCGGAGAAGCCGGGGTCGCGGGGGTCGGGCATGCCGGGCGGGAGATAGAGCAGCGCCTGGCGCTGGTAGTCGAAGTGGCTGGGGACGACGAGCTCGCGGGCGGACTCCAGGCCCAGGCGCTTGAGGATGTGGGAGAAGCCGGGGGTGCCATCGGGGCCGGCGACGGCGAGGGTGGCGCTGGTGAGGACGACGGCGGGAAAGGCGTCGAAGAGGGTGGCGCGGAGGAGCTCCGAGACGTCGATGGGGGTGGCCTGGAGGTGGGTTTGGAAGGCGGGCGCGGGGCCGGACGGCCGTGCATTGCGCGCGGAAGCGCGGACGCCGCCGGACGCACGGCGATCGATCCAGAAGACGGTGTTCTGGTCTTCGCTTTCAAGGAGGAACTTGAGGTGGATGCGGACTTCGCGGGCGCGGGAGCGGAGGCCGGGGGCTTCTTCGACCTCGCGGAGGCGGTCGAGCTCGCCTTCGAGGCGTTCCAGGGCGGCGAGGACGCCGAGGTAGGTGTCGCCGGCGGCTTCGAGGAAGTCGTCGCGGCCGGTGAAGGGCATGCGGCCGGGGGCGGCGGGGGCGTGCGGGGAGTCGCCGGGGAGGGCGCTGAAGAAGAGGCGGGCGCGCTCGCGGAGGACGGCGAGGGCGGACTCGATGGAGGAGCTGGCGGCGTTTTTGGCGCGCAGCATGATCTCGGTGTCGCGGGCGAGCTCGTCGAAGCGGGCGGTGGAGAGGCCGATGCCGAAGTAGTTGCTGGCGACCTCTTCGAGCTCGTGGGCCTCGTCGAAGATGACGGCGGCTGCTTCCGGGAGGATGCCGGCATCGGGGGCGCCGCCGGCCTCCTGCTTGATGGAGAGATCGGCGAAGAAGAGGTGGTGGTTGACGATGATGAGTTCGGACTCCAACGCGCGGCGGCGCATGGAGGTGACGAAGCAGCGCTCCCAGTCCGGGCAGGTGGTGCCGAGGCAGGCTTCGGTGCGGGCGTCGAGCTTGTGCCAGAGCGGGGAGTGCTCGGGTAGGGCGTCAATCTCGGCGCGGTCGCCGGTGTCGGTGGTGCGCTCCCAGGCGGAGATGGCCTGGAATTGCTGGATCTCGTCGAGGCCGGAGAGGAGCGGTGCGTCGCGGAGGGCGTAGAGCTTGTGGCGGCAGAGGTAGTTGGCGCGGCCCTTCATGGTGCAGACGCGTAACGGCGCGGACTCGTTGAGGACGGACTCGACGAAGGGCACGTCCTTGTAGAAGAGCTGTTCCTGGAGGTTCTTTGTGCCGGTGGAGAGGATGATGCGCTGGCCTGTTTCGCGGGCGAGGCGAAGGGCAGGGAGCAGGTAGGCGAGGGTTTTGCCGGTGCCGGTACCGGCTTCGACGATGAGGTGGCGGGAGTCGCGGAGGGAGCGCTCGACAGCCTTGGCCATCTCGTACTGGCCGGGGCGGTGCTCGTAGGCAAGCGAGGACTGGGCGAGGAGGCCGCCGGGGCCGAAGAACTGGGCGAGGGTGGGGAGGTGGCGGGCGCGGGCTTCTGAGAGCGGCGTCTTGCGGTCGACGCCGGTGTCGGAGGTTGAAGCGAGTTGGACGAGATTGGTCGGGGTGTCCACGGGGGCGCCTGTGTTGATGATAGGCGCCGTTTGTTCGCCCTGTGTGCCGTGACTAACGGGTGGAGGGAGTGGCGGGTGCGGTTGCCGCCGGGGGTTGGTGGGTGAAGAGCTTCATGGCGTTGCGAACGGTGTAGCTCAGGCCCCACAAAGCGGGGACCGTGACGACAGCCCAGGTGAGGGCGACGAGGAGCGGGGAGGTGATGGTGGCGGGCTGCGGTGTGGTGTTGGTGGGCATGTGAGCTTCTCCGGAGCGCGGTGGCGGGAAATGCGGTGACGGGGACGGCTGGTGGTCGGTGGAGAGACGGATCCCTGCGGGATGGCAGGGCTTGCAGGGAGCGGGTTGACGGGCTCGCTGGTACGGTCCGGCGATGGTCGACGGAGCTGTTGTTAGTGGGCGGGGCTGGCCTTGCTGAGGTCGGGTTCGCCCTTCATCCAGAAGCGTTCGGCGACGGGGCGGACGAGCGCGTTGGCGAGGAGGCCGACGAGGAGCAGGCCGGTCATGATGTGGAGGATGGTGGGGTACGCCTGCTCGCGGCCGAGGTGGCGGGAGACGTAGTGGTCGAGGATGCCATTGACGATGAGCGGGCCAATGATGCCGGCGGTGGACCAGGCGGTGAGCATGAGGCCGTAGATGGGCGAGATGTTGACGCTGCCGAAGAGGTCTTTAAGGTAGGCGGGCATGGTGGCAAAGCCGCCGCCATACATGGAGATGATGACGGCTGCGATCGCGACAAAGAGCGGGACGGAGTTGAGGTGGAGCGAGCTGGTGAGGGGCAGGACGAAGAAGAGGATGGGGCCGAGCAGAAAGAAGATGAAGAAGGTGGATTTGCGGCCAAGGAAGTCCGAGGTGGAGGACCAGAAGAAACGGCCGCCCATGTTGAGGATGGAGAGAAGGCCGACGAAGCCGACGGCGGCGGCGGGACCGGCCTGCCCGCGGAAGAAGTCCTGGATCATGGGTGAGGCTTCTTCAAGGATGCCGATGCCGGCGGTGGTGTTGGCGAAGAGAGCGACCCAGAGGAGCCAGAACTGTGGGGTGCGCCGGGCCTGGGCGAGGGCGACGTTGTGGGTGGAGACGAGTGCGTTGCCGGGCCTGGGGGTGAAGCCGGCAGGCTGCCAGCCGGGGGCGGGGACGCGGATAAGGAAGACGCCAAAGAGCATCAGCAGGAAGTAAAGACCGCCCATGATCGCCATGGTGGGCGGGATAGGCGCCTGGCCGGCAGCGCGGAAGTGGGCCATGAGGAGGTTGGCGAGGGGGCCGCCGATCATGGCACCGCCGCCAAAGCCCATGATGGCGAGGCCGGTGGCGAGGCCCGGCCGATCCGGGAACCAGCGGATGAGGGTGGCGACGGGAGAGATATAGCCCAGGCCGAGGCCGATGCCGCCGATAAGGCCGTAGCCGACGTAGACCAGCCAGAGCTGGTGGGTGGAGACGCCACCGGCGGCGACGAGGAAGCCGAGGCCGAAGGCGCATGCTGCGTAGAACATGGCGCGGCGGGGGCCGACGCGCTCCAGCCAGCCACCGAAGACGGCGGCGGAGATGCCGAGGACGGCGATGGCGATGGAAAAGATGTAGCCGATGTCTTTGTTGAGGCCGCCCGGGTCGAGATACGGGCGGAAGGCCTCGATGAGGGGCGTTTTGAAGACCGAAAAGGCGTAGACCTGGCCGATCGCGAGATGAATGGCGAGGGCGGCCGGGGGAACCAGCCAGCGATTGTAGGAGAGGGGAGCTATGGTGCGGTCGCGATCAAGAAAACTCATGGGGGGCCCTTATTGTGTTGGATGCGAGGGTGGCCCCGAGCTGAGGGAAAGGGGGAAGGAAAGCGGCCCCTGGTGAAAAGTCGAGTGACGGAGTTGCTTCGAGTCTGTTACGTGGCGTAGGTTCGGAGACTACGCCAAGGTATGTGGAGGAAAGAGGGTCTGTGAGCGCGAGTGTGGAAGGGCAGCATCTGTCGTCGAGCCTGGTTGAGAGCCGTTTGTTTGCGCCACAGACAGCGTTTGCGGAGCAGGCGCGGGTGAAGGACCGGGCAGCGTATGACGCCCTGTATCGAGAGAGTGTGGAGCAGCCAGAGGCGTTCTGGGGACGCGAGGCCGCGGAGCTGGAGTGGATGACGCCGTGGCGGGCGGTGCGCGAGGGTGAGGCGCAGGAAACGAAGTGGTTTGTGGGTGGCGAACTCAATCTGTGCGCGAACTGCGTGGACCGGCATGCGCTGGGGGCGCGGCGGGACAAGGTGGCGCTGCTGTGGGAGGGCGAGCCGGGCGAGGTGCGGCGGATCACCTACCGCGAGCTGCACGGCGAGGTACAGCGGGTGGCAAACGCGCTGAAGGGTTTGGGTGTGAGGCGTGGGGATCGCGTGGCGATCTACATGGGGATGTGCCCGGAGCTGGCGATGGCGCTGCTGGCGTGCGCGCGCATTGGCGCCGTGCACTCGGTGATCTTTGGCGGCTTTGCGGCGCATGCGCTGGTGGACCGGATCAATGACTCGGGTTGCGTGGCGGTGTTGACGCAGGACACGGCGTATCGGCGTGGCGGCGAGGTGAAGCTGAAGGAGATCGTCGACCGGGCGCTGGTCGACTGCCCGACCGTCAAGAAGGTGCTGGTGTACCGGCGTACGGGCTCTGCGGTGGGCTGGGTGGAAGGCCGAGATGTGTGGTGGCACGAGGCGGTGGCGGCTGCTGAGGCGGTGTGCGCGCCGGAGGTGATGGGCGCGGAGGATCCGCTGTATCTTCTGTACACCTCAGGGACGACGGGCAAGCCAAAGGGACTGGTGCACACGACGGGTGGCTATGGCGTGGGGACCTATGTGACGACCAAGTACAACTTCGACCTGCGCGAGGACGATGTGTACTGGTGCACGGCGGACATTGGCTGGGTGACCGGACACAGCTATGTGGTCTACGGGCCGCTGCTGAACGGGGCAACGGTGCTGCTCTACGAGGGGGCGCCGAACTGGCCGGAGTGCGACCGGATGTGGAAGCTGGTGAAGGACCACGGGGTGACGGTGTTTTACACGGCGCCGACGGCGATTCGGGCGGCGATCAAGTGGGGCAATGAGTTTGTGCAGCGGCACAACATGCCAACGCTGAGGCTGCTCGGGACAGTCGGCGAGCCGATCAACCCCGAAGCGTGGATGTGGTTCTACCGCGAGGTGGGCAAGGAGCGGTGCCCGATTGTGGATACGTGGTGGCAGACCGAGACGGGCGCGCACATGATTGCGCCGGTGCCGGGTGCGGTGGCAACCAAGCCTGGGTCGGCGACGCTGCCCTGTTTCGGGATTGTGCCGGCGATTGTTACGAAAGAGGGAGAGCCGGTGCCGGACGGGCATGGTGGGCTGCTGGTGATTCGGCAGGCCTGGCCTTCAATGGCACGCACGATCTGGGGTGACCAGGAGCGATACGAGAAGGCCTACTGGAGCGAGGTGCCGGGGAGCTACTTCACCGGGGACAGCGCGCGGCGGGACGAGGACGGCTATTTCTGGCTGATGGGCCGGGTGGATGACGTGATCAACGTGAGCGGCCACCGGCTGGGGACGATGGAGGTGGAGAGCGCGCTGGTATCGCACCCGCGTGTGGCCGAAGCGGCCGTGGTGGGCCGATCCGATGCGTTGAAGGGCCAGGCGATTGCGGCCTTTGTCACGCTCGAGGGTGGATCGGCGCCGAGCGAGGAGCTGAAGCAGGAGCTGCGGCAGTGGGTGGCCAAGGAGATTGGCGCGCTGGCACGGCCGGATGATCTGCGCTTTACGGAGTCGCTGCCCAAGACGCGCTCGGGCAAGATCATGCGGCGGCTGCTGCGGGAGCTGGCGGAGACGGGCGAGGTAAAGGGCGACACGACGACGCTGGAGGACTTTGGCGTGATTGCGAGCCTGCGGGGGAACGAAGACTAGGGCTGATCTGAGGCGTTTTCTGGTCGATACACGGCCCGGCGGGCCTGGGGCCCCATTTGCAACTCGGGGGAGGCTTGACGGACAAGTCATGGTGAACCGTATGTCGAATCGTGAGAGCTACGGCATAGACGCACCCAAGGCGGTCCTCTTGTTGGGGGTGTTTGGGGTTGTTTGTCTTGCCTGCGAGCTCGTGCCGAACGGAGTTCCCGGGGCACCGCTGGCGCATGCACTTTGGCCTACGGGTGTCAGCCTGCTCGCAGGCTGCGCCTGGATGCTCGCTTCCAGCCTGTTGCTGAAAAAGAGGGTCATGCGCTCGTTGCTGAATCAACGAAGCTGGCGCGGCGATGAGACTGTGCTTGATGTTGGTTGCGGTCGCGGTCTGGTGACGATCGAGGCTGCGCGACGGGTGCCTCGTGGCCAGGTCTATGGGGTAGACCTTTGGCAGGCACAGGATCTGAGCGGCAACTCGCCGGAGGGCGTTCGCCACAACGGAGCCGTGGCCGGCGTGGGAGATCGCCTCACGATCGAGACGGGAGATGCGCGTGACCTGCCCTACCAGGAGAGCACCTTCGATGTTGTCGCCTCGATGACCGCATTACACAACATCCCAACTGCCGCCGAAAGGCAGAAGGCTGTTACCGAGATGTGGCGAGTGCTTCGGCCTGGAGGCCAGATCCTGATCTTCGATATTCGCCATGCAAAGACCTATCTTCAGCACCTACGCGATCTGGGCGCGGTCGATACCACGGTTGCGGGCCCGATCCTGCTTTGGGGACCCCTCGGCTGGCGGGTGGGAGCGGTGAAGCCAAACCCGCGATAGCGAGCAGCCACGCAGAACGTGCCGCGGCACGGTGGCTGACGAGTGCGACCTTGCGGGACGGACCTGCCCTGCGCGCACGGCGGGGCAGGTCCGTGCGTTTAGTTACCAAAGGCCGGTCCTTTAGCTGCATAGGCGTTGATCGTTGTTCGCAGAGATCGTAGAACTGGCGGTGCGTCCTATGTGTACACGCCAGATCTGCAGATTGCTCCTCATCGCTGTTGTTGGTCCCGGTCTCACCGCGTGCGGCTCGGGCAATGGCGGGTCTGCACCCGCGAGCCCCGTTACACCTTCTCCGGCGGCAAATCCGCCGACCACACTGGCGGGCAACTGGCTCCTGGCGGGCTCCTGCAAACCCGCTGTTTACCCGGTGATTTCCGCCTCGCTGCATGTCCAGGGGAACATCGTCACTGGCGAGGCAGCTTTCGCCGCGCAGTGCACGAGCGGTGGTGTCCCCGTGTTTAGCTCAAGCGGAGTGGAAGCAATCAGCGGCACGATTGCGAGTGACGGGACCTTCCAGGCGAGCTCCGCACGGCAGCAAGTTACAGAAGTTCCCGGTGAACCTACGCCAGGCACGATCGCCCTCTCGCTTACGGGCGACTCCCCTCGCGCCGCGACGCCCTCTGTGTGGAACGGAACGTACTCTCTTGCTCTAACTAGCGGTTCGAAAGGAACTCCCTGCAGCAGCATGCAGACCGCTCCGTTCACCGCGACTCCTATAGAACCCCTCACAGGCACTTACATCGGCGTACCCGCGAACGGCAATAGCCCGTTCGGTTCGGGCTCGGTTGTGTCCGTACAGGTCATGCAGGGCGCGCCCACACTGGTGCAGCAGGGCGGCATGAGCCGATACCAGATTCCGCTGACCGCGACTCTCACCGTCACGAACTCGGTATGCCCCTTCGCCGGCTCCACAGCCGCATACCCTGGTCCCAGCCTGCTCAGCGGTGACCGCTTTGACCTGAACCTGATCGCGGACTTTCCGTACGGGGCCCTGAGCGGCACATTAAGCGACCCCTCTGCCGACACCTTCTTTGGGGACCTCACCACGTTGGCTATCGTCAATGGTTGCCCCGGCGTCGCGTTCTACAACTTCACCCGGAAGTGACGCAGCAAGCCGACTCCTCGACGGTCAGCTGAGCGCGATTTGCACCGTTCGCGCCCGGCGGCGGTTGGCGCAAGGGAGACGGTCGTGTTCGGGACCCTTGCCGAAGGGTACTTTGGCTGGGGAACGCGGATGCGGCGTGGCGTTCGGGACGGGGCTTAGCGGAGCTTGGTGCTGGGCTTGGTAGGCAGGGTGAGGTGGAAGGTGGAGCCCTCTCCCGGGTTAGAGGTTGCCCAGATGCGGCCGCCGTGCTGGGCGACGATCGAGCGGCAGATGGCGAGGCCCAGGCCGGTGCCGCCCATGGAGCGGGAGTCGGAGGCGTCGACCTGCTGGAAGCGCTCGAAGATGGTTTCGAGTTTGTCGGCGGGGATGCCGCGGCCGCGATCGGAGATTTCGAGCAGCGCTTCGTTGTCGTCGAGGGCGCGAGCGGAGAGGGTGATCTCGCTCTCTGGGGGGGAGAACTTGATGGCGTTGGAGATGAGGTTGGTGAGGGTCTGGAGGATGCGGTCGGCGTCGGCCCAGGCACGGGCGCTGGAAGGCGTGAGGGTGAGGTGAATGCCGGCCTTGGCAGCGGCGGCGGCCTGAAGGGCGGCGGCGCGCTGCAGCAGGTCTTCCGCGGAGCACATGGCGAGCTGGAGCTCGCTTTTGCCGGAGGAGATGCGCTCAAGATCGAGGATGTCGTTGACAAGGCGGACGAGCCGGTCGGTGTTGCCGAGGGCGATCTCGAGCATCTGCTGCATCTTCTCGGGGCGGGCGACAAGGGCGCCGCCGGTGACCAGACCGAGCGCGGCGCGAAGCGAGGTGAGCGGGGTGCGGAGCTCGTGCGAGACGGTGGAGATGAACTCGTCTTTCATACGGTCGAGGGCGCTGCGCTCGGTGGTGTCAGTAAAGGCGACGACGACGCCGATGGCGCGACCGGCACGATTTTCCGCTCCTTCAGGCGGCGTCTCAATCTGGGGGCGAGCGACGTATTCAACGGGGAAGCTGGTGCCATCCTTGCGCCAGAAGACCTCGTTCGACACGCGGACGGTTTCCAGGCTGGTGAGGGTGCGGGAGATGGGGCATTCGGTATCGGGGTAGGGCTGGCCGTTGGCGCGGGTGTGGTGGATAGCCTCGTGGAGGTTGCGGCCGAAGAGCTCGCCGGGGCCGAAGCCGAGCATGGCGGAGGCGGCGGAGTTGATGACGGTAACGCGACCGTGGAGATCGATGCCGAAGATGCCATCGCCGACGGACTCGAGGATGGAGTCGGACTGGCGTGTGAGGGTGCGGAGACGACCTTCCATGCGGGTCTGGTCGGTGATGTCGACGCCGAACCCGAGGACGTACGGATCGTGGTCGGGAAGGGTGATAAGGCGGTTGCGGTAGGCGATGACGCGCACCTCGCCGTTGGTGTGGCGGAGGTGGAGCAGGCCTTGGGACTCCCCGGTCTCACTGATCTCCTGGAGGTAGGGCGCGAGGTTGCCGTGGCGTTCTTCGGGGATGAACTCGAGCAGGGAGTGGTGGACGATCTGTTCCGCCGTGCGGCCGAGAGAGGCGGCGCCGTGCTGGTTGATGGAGAGCAGGATGCCGGTGAGATCGTGCGTGCAGATCATGCCGAGGGATCCCTCGATGATCTGGCGGTAGCGGGCTTCGGACTCGCGGAGGGTGGCTTCGGCCTGACGCTGGCTGGAGACGTCAATGCCGGTGGCGATAATGAAGCCGACTTCGCCCTGCTGATCGAGAAGAGCGGTGGCGGACCAGGCGATGCGGCGAAGTGTGCCGTCGCGGTTGAGCCAGCGGTTTTCAAAGACGGTGGGAAAGCCGCCGGCCCGAAGTTTCTGGAAGGTGTTGATGGCGTCGTCGACGTCTTCGTCGGGGATCAGGCGATCCCAGGCGTAGCGGCCGACGAGGATGTTGAAGTCGTAGCCGCTGGCGAGTTCGCAGGCGCGGTTGAAGCGAACAATACGACCGGCGGTGTCAAAGACGACGACCAGGGCGCCGACGGTGTCGAGGACGGCAGAGACGAAGTTACGTTCAACGGTGAGGGCGGACTCGACGCGCTGGCGGGCGCGGGCGGCGCGATCGATCTGGCGGACGCGGGAGTTGAGCTCCAGACGGGAGATGACGAGGCGGGCGAGTGCGGCGAGGCTTTCGGCCTGGTGGGGCGAAAGGTGGCGTGGCTCTTCATCGAGCACGAAGAGCGAGCCGATGGAGACCCCGCCGGGGGTGGTGATGGGAGAGCCGGCGTAGAAGCGAAAGGGACGGCTGTCGACTCGGATGCCGGTGGGGGCGAAGTCGGGATCGAGGCGGGAGTCGCCGACCTCGTAGAGGGTGTCACCGAGGATGGTGGTGTCGCAGGGTGTGTTGCCCAGGGGAAGTTCAGCGGCGCGGATGCCGAGACGGGCCTTGATCCAGAGGCGTTCGCTGTCGACAAAGGAGATGGCCGCGACAGGGGCCTCGCAGATGCGTGCGGCGAGGCGGACGATGTCATCCAGCGTGCTGTCCGGCGTGCTGTTGAGGACCTCGTACTGAGCAAGGGCCTCGAGGCGCAGCGCTTCGTCTTTGACCAGCAGCGTATTCATCCTGAACCCGTGGGACCCATGGAACTCATATGCAGGATAGGGTTCGCGGGAGAGGGAGCCGCTGCTACTTTCGGGGGAGGAACGGGCTGATCAAGGTGTAGGGAGTTTGCAGCAGGAGCCGGCACCCGGGGCGTCGTTGGCGCTGGCTTCCAAGGCGATCTTCCAACTGCCGTCTGGCTGTTTGCGCCAGACGGTGATGTAGCGCCCGGTGGTCACGACGGGCTGGCCGTTCTTGTCTTTACTGTGGCCCTCATAGGAGCCCCAGGTGTACCCCATGTCGTTGGAAGGCCCCATGGAAGCGCCCTGCGCGAGCCAGGTGAGCTGGTAGTCGGCGGCGGTCCAGGTCGCGGTCGCGGCGATATTGGTGCGTCCCTGGACGGGCATCTGGCCATTGTTGAGGGTGACGGCGTCGGGCGCGAACCAGCTGACGAAGGCTTTGCCACCGCCGGCGGCGACGGACTGGCTGAGACGGCCATCGAGCTCAAGCAGCGCCAACGTGCCGGGGGTGATGGTGGGGTTGTTGACGAGAGGCTGGATGCCGTAGGTGGTGGCGCCGTTGCCGAGCGGCTGCAGGGGCGAGATGGCGCTGGGGGGCGGGCTGGGCTGGGCGCCGGATGGAGTTTCCGGTGAGGGTGTGGTCTGGACGCCGGTCTGGACGCCGGTTTGGGTGCCGGTTTGGGCGGTGGGCGCCGCCGGTGCCTGGATCTGGGACGGCGTTGGTGACTGGGACTGCGGCTGGGGGCGGGGTTGGGCCGGCAGGAAGGAGGCGAGGGCCAGGGAGAGACTGAGGGTGGCGATGACGGTGCGGTGTACGGGCACGAAGACCTCAAGGGATGCCGGGGTGGGCCGGCGAGGGTTCCGAGGTCATGATAGCTGGCGCCATTGGGTGGTGAGGGGCGGGTGGTGCAGGGAGGGCGGGGGAGGCGGGGCTGGTATTCTTCGCGCCATGCAGGTGCGACTATGGAGCCGGTCGATGCTGGCCGGGGGTGGGGTGGTGTTTGCGGTGGGGCTGGCGCTGCAGTTGGCGGGCGGCCCCCACGCGGCGGGCGTGGCGATACGTTGGGTCGGGCTGGGGCTTCTGGCTGTGTGGTGCGGGCGGCGGGGCGGGGTGTCGCCGTGGATCTACTGGGCGATGCTGGCGGGGGTGGAGCTGGGGGTTGATGCGCCGCGGCTGGCGACGGAACTGCGGGTGCTGAGTGACATCTTCCTGCGGTTGATCAAGACGATTGTGGCGCCGCTGATCTTTGCGACGCTGGTGACGGGGATCGCAGGGCATGGCGATCTGAAGGCTGTGGGGCGCATCGGGGTGAAGTCGCTGGTCTACTTCGAGGTGGTGACGACTGCCGCGCTGGGTGTGGGGCTGCTGGCCATCAACGTGACGCAGGCCGGAGTGGGCATGCGGATGCCGGCGGCGGCTGTGGCGGGGGCGGCAGCGCCGGCTGCGGGGCCGATGCACTGGCAGGAGTTTCTGCTCCATGTGTTTCCGGAAAACATTGCCAAGTCGGTGGCGGATGGGCAGATGCTGCAGGTGGCGGTGTTTGCGGTGCTGTTCGGGGTGGCGCTGGCCACCTTGCCGGAGGGAAAGCGGCGGCCGATGCTGGCGGTGATCGAGGGCCTGGGTGAGGTGATGTTTCGGCTGACCAACCTGGTAATGCTCTATGCGCCGGTGGGCGTGGGTGCGGCGATGGCCTACACGGTGGGGCAGATGGGCGTGGGCGTTCTGGTGCACCTGGGCAAGCTGCTTGGCACGCTCTATCTGGCGCTGGGGCTGTTTGGCCTGGGTGTGATGCTGCCGGCGGCGCTCCTGTTTCGAGTGCCGGTGCGGCGCTTTTTGCGAGCGATAGCGGAGCCGGCCGGGATCGCCTTTGCCACCTCTACAAGTGAGGCGGCGCTGCCGCGGGCGATGGAAGCGATGGAGGCGCTTGGGGTGCCGCGGCGGGTGGTGAGCTTCGTGATCCCTGCGGGCTACAGCTTCAATCTGGATGGCTCGACGCTGTACCTGGCGGTGGCGTCGATCTTTGTGGCGCAGGTAGCCGGCATGCACATGGGATGGGGGCAGCAGCTGTTGATGATGGGCACGCTGGTGCTGACGAGCAAGGGGGTGGCGGGCGTGCCACGCGCGACGCTGGTGGTGCTGCTGGGAACGGCGGCGACCTTTCACCTGCCGACGGAGCCGATCTTTGTGCTGCTGGGTGTTGATGCGCTGATGGATATGGCGCGGACGACGGTGAACGTGGTGGGCAACTGCCTGGCCAGTGTGGTGGTGGCACAGTGGGAGGGTGTGTTTGGCACGGAGCCGGTGGACGCCGTGGTGGTGCAGGGTGTGCCGACGGGATCGATGGATACCCCGGCCGGGGGATGAGCGAGGTGCTCTGCCCCGTGGGCCGAAGCATATACTTGGGCGTCAGGACCCCGGAGCACGGTGCCGGGCAGGAGCACTCGCAGGTAGGTCAGCTATGGCGCAGGAACAGTATCTGAATCGGATCAAGTCGCCGGCAGATGTGAAGCGGCTCGGGATGGTGGAGCTGGAGCGGCTGGCCGAGGAGATCCGAGCGCGGCTGATCCGCAGCGTGGCCAAGACCGGTGGGCATATTGGGCCGAACCTGGGCGTGGTGGAGCTGACGATCGCCATGCACTACGTCTTCGATACGCCGACCGATCACTTTGTCTTCGACGTGAGTCACCAGGCCTATGTGCACAAGCTGCTCACCGGGCGGGAAAGCCAGTTCCACACCATCCGGCAGCCAGAGGGGCTGAACGGCTTTATGCTGCGGACCGAGAGCGAGCACGACAGCTTTGGCGCAGGGCATGCCGGGACGGCGCTGAGCGCGGCCCTGGGTATGGCGGTGGCGCGGGACATGAGCGGCGGCAGCGAGCATGTGGTGGCGCTGGCCGGCGATGCGGCGTTTACGAACGGCATCAGCTTTGAGGCGCTGAACAACATCGCGGCAGGCACGAAGCGGATGATCATCGTGCTGAACGACAACGAGTGGTCGATCGACAAGAATGTGGGAGCAATCGCCGAGTACTTCCACAAGATCTCGATGAACGCGACGTTCAACACGCTGCACGACAAGGCTGTTGGGATCGCCGAGAAGATTGCCGGCAAGGCAGCGCGGCACGTGGCGCGCATTGCGGATGAGGCGGCCAAGGGGATCGTCGGGCGGGGCATTCTGTTTGAGGAGTTCGGCCTGAGCTATTTTGGCCCGGTGGATGGACACAACCTCCCCCTGCTGATCGAGACGTTTCGTTTTTTGAAGGAGCAGAAGAAGCCGGTAGTGCTCCACGCCATCACGCAAAAGGGGCGCGGCTTTGAGCCGGCGCTGGCGGGGCAGAAGAAGTTTCATGGATTAGGACCGTACGACCCGACGACGGGTGAGACGACGCCCGCGGGGCAGAAGACCTACTCGGAGGTGTTTGCCGAGAGCCTGGTGCGGCTGGCGGATGCGGACCGGCGGGTGGTGGCGATTACGGCAGCGATGCCGAACGGCACGGCGCTGGATCTGTTTCGGCCGAAGCATCCGGACCGGTACTTCGACGTGGGCATCGCGGAGGAGCACGCAGTGGTTTTTGCGGCGGGGATGGCGACCAAGGGCTATCGGCCGTTCTGCGCCATCTACTCCACGTTTCTGCAGCGGGCGTTTGATCCCATCGTGCATGACGTGGCGCTGCAGAACCTGCCGGTCGTGTTCTGCATGGATCGTGGCGGGCTGAGCGGCGATGACGGGCCGACGCATCATGGGCTGTTCGACATCAGCTATCTGCGGGGTGTGCCGAACCTCATCCACATGGACCCCAAGGACGAGGACGAACTGCAGGACATGCTGCGGACGGCGCTGGAGCACGATGGGCCGAGCGCAATCCGGTATCCGCGGGGCGTTGGGCCGGGCGCCGTGGTGAAGGCCGAGGCGCGCGCGTTGCCAATCGGCGAGGCCGAGGTGCTGCACGAGACCGGCGATGACGAGGTGTGCGTGCTGGCGCTGGGGCAGATGGTTGCGGAGGCAGAGCGCCTGCGCGAGCTGCTGGAGGCAGAAGGCGTGCGTGTGGCCGTGGTCAACGCGCGGTTCGCGAAGCCAGTGGACCGGGCCTGCGTGGAGCGCTTTGGACGATCCGCCAAGGTGCTGGTGACGATGGAGGACCACGTTCTGGCCGGTGGTTTTGGCAGCGCGGTGCTGGAAGAGCTGAGCGACGCGGGGCTGGAGGTGCCGGTGATCCGGGTGGGGTGGCCGGACCAGTTTATCGAGCACGGCAAGGTGGACGTGCTGCGGGCTCGCTACGGCCTGACCGCCGAGGCGGCGCTCGAGCGGGTGCGGCCTTATGTGAGCCGGCTGGTGGCGCACGAGGTTTAGCGTCGGGGCCCAGAGGCTAACGCTGGGCCCGGAGTCTCGCGCGAGACGTCAGATCTGCGAGCAGGCCAGCGGCGACAGGATAAGGTTGGTGATGTTGGAGACGAGCTCCTCAAAGCTGTAGCGCGGGTCGTGAGAGAGCTTCTGCCAGGCTGGGTCGGCGGAGAAGCGGGCCCAGGAGGCGTCGAGCGTGGCCTGGTCAGGGAAGCTGAGCATGTAGGTGAGGTGGGGCAGGCGCGGCGCGGCGAGTGCGGTGCCGTAGAAGACCTGGTGGAAGCCGGCGTTGCGAAAGATGTCGAACTCGCCGTTGTGGAACATCTCCATCTTGCGAGTGTGGTCGCGAAAGCTTGGGCTCTCATAGGTGCGGAGCTGGAAGATGCGCGGGCCGGGTGGAGGTGGTGTGAGGCGCGGCCAGCCTGGAAAGGCGGCCAGCAGGGCGGTCTCGGCGCGGATGAACGAGGGGGCGGTGGCGGGCGCGGCCCAGAACGGCTCAGCAGCCTGGAGGAACTGCTCGTCCTGGGCGAGCTGGAGCTGGGTGGTGAGCAGGTGATCGGCACTGCGGCCCGGCACAAGGAGGTAGAAGGCAGGGGTATCCGGGCCGACGGTGAGGCGGAAGGCGCCGACGGGGGCATGGCCCAGGCGGTTGAGTGCAGGGATAAGGGCGTGGGTGAAGAACTGCTCGGTCAGGTTGGTCTGCGGGCCGCTGGTGAGTTGAAAGCGGGAAAGGAGGTAGAACTCGCGGGGCGTCCCGGGGGCGGCACCGGCCTTGGGCTGGGCCTGAGGGGCCGGTGCACTGCCAGAGAGCGAGGGGCTGCCGGAGGTCGCGGCCTGCGGCGGCACCAGGCCAAAGCTGGCGACGGCAGGGGTGAGCAGGGTGGCGGGCAGGGAGGCGAGCAGGTTGCGGCGATGCATGTGTAGCCTTTCGAGAGCGGGTAGCGAGCTGGCGGGATCAGGCGAGTGAGGCGGCATAGGCTGGGAGAAGCTGGTTGGTCATGCGATGGCGAAAGCGGAAGATGCGGCCGATCTGGTGGCGGACAGCGATCTTGTGCGCTAGCTGGCCGAGGACGCCAAACGGCAAGGCGTACTCTACCGAGTCAGTCAGCAGCGTGCCGGCAGCGGTGGAGCGATTGCCGAGGGGACGTGGGTCTGCCTGGGGCTGCAGCCAGTGACAGTGCCGCCAGGAGCGAAACGGGCCACGGCCATCGATCACATCGCAGAAGTGGTCGTTCCAGGAGAACTCGGAGATCAGGGCGTCCCACCGAAGACGGAGGGGAAGCAGCGGGACGGCACGGAAGGAGAGCGTCATCCGGGTGTCGGCCCCGGCTACCTTGCCTGGCAGCACTGGGCTTGCAGGCGGACGGGGTGGCGGTGGCGCGAAGTGAGCCTGGTCAATGTGGGCGTGCTGCCAGCGGGGCATCAGGCGGGGCAGATTGTCCGGGTTGGCAAAGAAGGCGAATACAACTTCGACCGGAAAAGGGAGCCATTGCTCGGCGCTAAAGGTGTACGGCATAGATATGCGATGCAGAGGGAGCGGTTTGTAGTCTGGCCAGCAAAGCAAGAACGCCTCCCGGAAGAGGCGTTCTTGCTTGTACAAAGACCGGTAAGTCGTTGAGGACTAAGGCATGAGCACGGTGTCGATGACGTGGACAACGCCGTTCGACTGATACACATTGGCGGTAGTGACGGTTGCGGTACCACCCTTGGTATCGGTGAGGACCAGGTTCGAGCCGTCCATCTTGAATGACAACTCTTCGCCCTGCACGGTCTTGAGCATGCCGGTGCCGTGGCCCTTTTTGATCAGCTTGGCGAGCTTCTTGGAGTCGTACTTACCGGCGACGACGTGGTACTTGAGGATCTTTACCAGGTCATCCTTGTTTTCAGGCTTGACCAGGTTGTCGACGGTGCCAGCCGGAAGCTTGTTGAAGGCCTCGTTCGTAGGGGCAAAGATGGTGAACGGTCCCGGGCCGGAGAGCGTTTCCACCAGGCCCGCAGCCTTGACGGCGCTGACCAGGGTGGACAGGTTGGGCGCCGCCGAGGCATTTTCCACCGCTGTTTTGGTGGGGTACATGGGCGCCCCGCCTACGTCGGGGTCCTTCATCTGTGCGGAAAGCGCAAGCGTGCCGAGCGTAAGTGTGACAGCCGCAACAGCGGATACCCAGATATTCTTCATGGAAAGCTTCCTTTTTCGTGCCTTGACGCGTTAAGAGCGCAACGGGGCTGCCCAGCCAGTATCGCCGGCGCGCCGCAGTGAATCCACATGCTCTACGTGGGGCGATGTCGCGGTGGATTGCATATGTACGAGAATGAGAGAAAGACCCCGTTCGGGTTAGGACGCGAACCCTGAGGTCTCGTTGACATTTCCTTTGCAGGAGGCGTCAATGAGATTCAGGTACGTTCCAGCGCGGATGGGCCAGGTGGTGGAGGATCGGGTTGGTAGAGCAGCAGAGCGCGGCAGGGAAGGTGGGGGTGGCGCCTGGGCGAGATCGCGGGCTGCTGCTGATCGCGATCTTCAAGCTGTTCAAGTCAGTCTTCTTCTTTTGCCTGGGCGTGGGTGCACTGCACCTGATGAACAAAGACCTGGGGGATGAGGTGCTCCGCCTGGCGCGTGAGCTGCGGTTTGAACCAGAAAGCCGCGTTGTCACGCTGATCCTGGACAAGATTGACCTGATCGACGCGACACGGCTCCGGGAGATCGGCTTTGCGACCTTTGCGTATTCAGCAATTGCGCTGACTGAAGGTGTCGGCCTGTGGCTGGAGAAGCAGTGGGCGGAGTATCTGACGCTCGGCCTGACGGTGGCGTTTCTGCCCTGGGAGGTCTTTGAGCTGGTCCGCCGGCCCAACTGGTTCCGCCTCGGCCTCCTGGTGGTGAACCTGCTTGTGCTGTGGTACCTGGTGTGGCTGCTGCGCCGCAAACGGGTACGAATGGAGACGACCGTTACGGCGTAGCGCGTCGAAGGTAATCAAAGCTCGAACCCTTCGCCTTTTGTTCGTTACCAGATTGGGGGACGAGCGTCAAAGGGCAACTGATCCGGTAATCGAGTTGGTTAACCACAATATATTGTGGTCATGTTCGGGTTGCCTTCAGCATGTGGAAGTTTTAGGAAGCTTCCACGAGAAAGCCGTATTTCTCCTCACCTTTTCCACGATGCGACAGGGATTTTCGCTTGCACCGCGCTAGCAGTCGCGTGACGATGAGGTGGAGCGAAGTGGTCAAAAGTGGTCCGAACAGTTTGAACTTCGTCGAGAACACCCCCAGCGTACGACGAAACACCTGAAAGGCTCTGACGATGTTTCGGGGAAATCACCCAGCACGAGTTGACGAGAAAGGCCGGCTGAAGCTGCCGGCGGACTTCAAGTCGCTGCTGGTTCCGGACGCCGACGGAAAGTTTGTCTTTTACATCACCAGCAAGGACGGGGAGCGGGCCGAAGTCTGGCCCATTCGAGCCTGGGAGGCGGTCGAAGCGAAGCTGGCCGAGATTCCCAGCACAAACCCGGCCAAGCGTCGGTTTCTGGACGTAACGAACTACTACGGCCAGATGGCGGAGATGGACGGCCAAGGCCGTGTGCTGCTGCCGCAGATTCTGCGGGACAAGGCGCAGCTGGTGGCCGAGGTTGTGGTGTTTGGAGCGCAGACGTTTCTGGAGGTGATGAACCGTCCGGTGATCGAAGCGCAGGAGATGAAGCTGACGGACGAGGATATGTCGAGTTTGTCGGGTTTGGGTATTTAGCCGGGAAGTTAGCTGTTGGTGCAGAGCCCCCCAGGGGGAGCACGTGAGGCGGAGAGCAAATGGAACAGCCGCGACATGTGCCGGTTCTTTCACAAGAGGTGCTGGAGTACTTGGCTGTGCAGCCGGGCAGTGTGGTCGCTGACCTGACGCTGGGTCTGGGCGGGCACTCGGAAGAGATTGCACGGCAGCTTGGCGGACAGGGTCGCTTGATCTGCTTTGACCGGGACCAGGAGGCAATGGCTCTGGGCCGGGCGAGGCTGGAGCGGTTGGCCGAGGAGTTAGGGCCGGCGATGCCAGCGGTGGAGTTTGTGCCGCGGGCGTTCTCGGAGGTTGCCGAAGCAATCGCACCGGCGAGCCTGGACGGTTTGCTGGCGGACTTCGGTGTCAGCAGCCTGCAGCTGGATGGGGCGCACAGAGGATTCAGTTTTCGGTCGGATGGACCGCTCGACATGCGGATGGACACGCGGAGCGGGCCGACGGCCGAGCAAGTGGTAAATGAGGCCGGGGAGGAAGAGCTCGCCAACCTTATTTACGAATTCGGAGAGGAAAGGAGGTCGCGGAGAATCGCCAGAGCCATTGTGCGGGCCCGCCCGATACACACCACAGCGCAGTTGGCTCAGGTGGTGTCGGGCGCGGCCCACGCGATGAAAGGCGAAAAGATCAATCCGGCGACGAGGACCTTTCAAGCGCTGCGAATTCACGTGAACGACGAGCTGGGCGAGATTCGGACGCTGCTGGAGCGCGCGGAGTCTCGGATGAAGGCAGGTGGGCGCATTGTGCTGATCAGCTTTCACTCACTCGAAGACCGGTTGGTCAAGGACGCATTTCGCGCCGCCGGCCAGGCAAAACGGTTGCAGCTGTTGACCAAGAAGCCGGTGGTCGCCGGGGACGAGGAGCAGCGGCGAAACCCGCGCAGCCGAAGCGCGAAGCTTCGGGCCGCGGAGGCAAGACTTCAGTAACTGATTGTGGATAAGGCGGACTTTTCACTGCACAGGATTTGGTGCAGTGTTAACTCAAGCGATACAGGATCCGGGCCAGGGTTGTCCCACCGTGCTTTCAGGCGAAAGACAAACCCGCTTCACAAGTCCCTTCCTCCATTAGCAACCCTGGCCCGGTCGCTTTGGAAGGCAAGAGCAGGGCCCGGAGAGAGGGTGTTCCGGCAGACATACGGCAGGGCAGAGCTTCAGGCAGGGCAGAGTTTCAGGCAGAACGAGGGTGATGGCGATGGCGACGGCAGCGATGGCAGGGCAGGGCGTGGAGAGGATGAGCGGGGCGGCCCCGGTGGCTGTCCGACGGAACCCGCGGATGTCGCTGGCGCAGCATAACGCCCAGGTCTTTGACACCCAGCGCAAGGCTCGCCGGGGGCCCACACCAGAGGTCTTCTTCTCCAAGCACATCGACAACACCCGCATCGTCAAGGCGGACGACCCGGTGCGGCGGCGCGAGATGAAGCAGTTTACGACCGTGATGAGCGTGCTGTTCTGCCTGGTGATGGTGTACGTGTGGCAGCATTTTGCGGCCATCGAGATGGGCTACCACGTGGAGACGCAGAAGACCCAGGTGGAGCAGCTGCGTGAGGAGAACCGCCAGCTGCGGCTGGCGGAGGCGCAACTGACTGAGCCCGAGCGGATTGACACCCTGGCCAAGCAACTGGGGCTGAGCATTCCGGCGCCGGGCCAGGTGGTGCGGCCGGATGGCATGGCCATGGAACAGAACGCGCCGGTACTGGCGCAGGCGGGGCCGATCACGCTGCGATAGAGGAACGGGCTCAAGGGCGTATCGGGAGGCGGTTGAGCACGGAGCGGGGTGGAGCAGGATGAAGGGCACGGCGGGAACGGACAAGCAGCAGGCGCCACGGGTGACAATGACGGCTCCGATTCGGAGAAGCCGTTTTGTCTACGTGGCGCTTTTCTTCGTGGTGTGGACGACGGCAATCGGTCTGCGGCTGCTGTGGCTGCAGGTGATCCGACATGGGCACTACGTGGCGGCCGCAGCGGCGCAGCAACAGCGGACCTTTGAGGTGTCCCCGCGGCGCGGTGTGCTGTATGACCGTAACCTGCGCGAGCTGGCCATGACGGTGAGCGTGGACAGCATCTACGCGGTGCCGAACGAGATGGGGGACAACCGCGAGCAGGATGCAACCATGCTGGCGCGGCTGGTGCATAAAGAGAGCTGGGATCGATTTACGAGTGAGCCGGGCATCCTGGGGCGGCTCACCGCGTCTCGCAACTTTGCCTGGGTGGCGCGGCGCGTGGATGCGGAGACAGCCGAGCGGGTGAAGGCGCTGAACCTGAAGGGCGTCTACCTGCAGAAGGAGTTCAAGCGCTTCTACCCGAACGGCGACCTGAGCGCGCAGGTGCTGGGCTATGTGGGCATGGACGACACGGGGCTGGGCGGGCTGGAGCGCGAGTTTGATGACGACCTCCACGGCGCGCCCGGGCACATGCTGACGGCGCTGGACGCCAAGCGGCACGTGCTGGACAGCGAAGAGCAGCAGCCGATGCCAGGCGAAAACCTGGTGCTGACGGTGGATGCCAACATCCAGTACATGGCAGAGCGGGCCCTGGACGCTCAGATGGAGAAGACCAAGGCGGCGCACGGCACGGTGGTGGTGCAGGATCCGCATACCGGGCAGATTTTGGCGCTCGCGATTGCTCCGCGCTTTAACCCGAACGATCAGCGGCACATGGACGCCAGTGTCCTGACCAACCTGGCGGTGAGCGACGTGTACGAGCCGGGCTCGACCTTTAAGCTGGCGACCTACGCGGCGGCGCTGGATGGCGCGGGTGTGCAGCCAACCGACCTGGTGGACTGCCAAAACGGCGCGATGACGATGTACGGCCGCACACTGCACGACGACCGGAGCGACCACTTCGGCGTGGTGACGGTGCAGTATGCGCTGGAGCACTCGAGCGACGTGGGCGCGGCGAAGATGGCGCTGAAGCTTGGGCCGCAGAAGTTTTATAGCTACCTGAAGGGGTTCGGGTTTGGTGATCGGTCGGGCATTGAGCTGCCGAGCGAGACGCGCGGGTTGCTGCGCGCGCCCAAGAAGTGGGGCGCGACCAGTATTCTGTCGATTGCGATCGGCCAGGAGGTGGGGGTGACGCCGGTGCAGCTGGTGACCATGGTGAGCGCCATGGCGAATGGCGGCGTCTACATGCCACCCCACGTGCTGCTAGAGAGCTCGGATGTAATGAAGGGTGACCCGCGGCTGAAGCCCATGCCGTTTCGCCCATCGGACCAGCTGCCGACGCAGCTGCCGGATGGCGCGCACCGGGTGATCAGCGAGCTGACCAGTGCCAAGATGCGCTCCATGATGCACGGCATTGTGGTGGAAGGTACCGGCAAGGCCGCGGCGCTGAATGGGTACAGCTCTGCTGGCAAGACGGGCACGGCGCAGAAGGTGGACCCCGTGACGCACACCTACTCGCACACCAAGCTGGTGGCCAGCTTTGCGGGATTCGCCCCGGTGAGCAACCCGGCGATCTCCGTGGCTGTGATCATGGACACGCCTCAGGGCACCGATCTGCAGCGCTACGGTGGATACGCCAGCGCCCCTGTCTTCGCCGAGGTAGCCCAGCAGGTACTGGAGTACCTCGGCGTGCCGCACGACCAGCCGTTAAAGACGCCGCAGCAGCTCGCGGAGGCCCGGTCTGGTGCCGAAGATGCCGACCAGCCGGATAACGGTGCGGATCTGAACGCGATGTTTGCGGATGTGAACAGCCTGCCCGCCGATGACCCGCTACGCAGCCCGCAGCAGATGGCGCCGCAGGCCGAGGTGGCGGCGCTGGAGCCGGATCGTCGCGAGCGTCGCGTGAACGGCCTGCTGAAGCTGCTGCCCGAAAAGGTTCTGGCGGCGGTGCGCGCGAACGGTGGCGCCGGCAACGCTATGCCCGATGCGGCGGATGGACCGACCGCGCGGCTGGAGACAGACGCTCCCGAAGTGCCGAAGCATGTGGGTGGAAGCGTGGTAGTCGACGCGTCGCGAAAGGTGCAGGTGCCAAGCTTTGAAGGCGCGGATCTGCGCACGGCCGTAGAGCGGGCTGAGGGTGTGGGGCTGCGGCTGCGGCCGGTGGGCAGCGGCCTGGGACGCGAACAGGTGCCCATTGCCGGGACGACGGTGTCCGCGGGAACCGAGGTTGTTGTGCGGTTTCTGCGGTGAGCGGGCAATCGCCGGTGTGGCTGTTGCTCTTGGCCGGCTCGGCGATCGGCGTCTTCGTGGGGCTGGTCGGCACCAGCGGTGCTGTGATGATCCCGACGCTGATCTACATCTTCGGCCTGACGCAGCTGCGAGCTCAGGGCACAGCCCTGTTTATCGCGTTGCTGCCGGTCTGGATCGGTCCCTTGTGGCCCTATGCCCGAGCCGGGAACGTGGACTGGCGGCTGGGTCTGCTGCTGGGCTGCGGGCTGGCCGTCGGCGGCTACCTGGGGGGTATGTGGGCGCAGACACTGCCAACCGTCGTGCTGCGCCGCGTGTTTGCCACTGTTCTGCTGGCGCTCGCCGTGCGTATGTTCGTGCAGCACTGAGCCGGGGCTAGCGCGATTGCACGACCGGATCTGGCGCGAAGCGGGAGAGTTCGGCCGATACACCGTCCGTGCGCTCGCCGCAGAGGCTGCCCTGCAGCGGCGTCTTGAGCGTAAGGTCGCCGAGCTTGAGTACCAGTGTCGCGGGCGCAAGGCAGAGGCTGTCGTTGAAGACAGGGCCAGAGACCCAGCGCAGCGTTGCGGTCAGCTCCGCGTTCGCGGCGACGGCGATGGGCAGAACCACCGGTCCAGGATGCAGAAAACGTGCACCCGGCGATGCGGTGGTGAAGGGGCCGAGCGGCGTCCCACTCCCATCAAGCAGGCTGGCCTGCGCCAACGGAAGGAGTCTGCAGGCGGAAGTGCCCATGTTGCGCAGCACCAGCAACGTGCCGCTGTGTGACATGCCGTTGAAGTTGCCGCCTTCCTCGTCGGTGGAAAGGAGGATCTGCGCTGCGGTGCAGGCCGGCAGTGTCTGGACCAGCGCGATCGGCAGCGGCTTCTGCGGGGCCGAGGTGAGGACCGTTTTTTGCGTCGGGCGCTGCTGAGGCTGGGCCGGGCTGCTGGGTGGGAGCGCCAGGCCAGCGCAGGCGAAGGCGAGCAGGGCAGGCGGCGGCGAGGTGTGGCGCGGGCGGGAGGGCCGGGGAGCTTGCATGCTGAATAGATGAGTGGAACAGCTCCCGTGAAGCACGTCGGCGAGCACCCCGGGCGCGGACGCTTAGAATCGGGGGCATGCGATGGGATGAGCTTGTGGCGGCAACCACGGTCGTGGCGTCGGCCGGTGATGAGGCAACCGAGGTGCGGGGGGTGCAGTACGATTCGCGCCGTGTAGGCCCGGGTGACGCGTTTGTGGCCATGCGTGGGGGCACGGTCGATGGCAATCGCTTTATCGAAGGAGCCCTGGCGCGGCAGGCTGCGGCGGTGGTGACGGACTCCGCCGAGGTGTACGCGGCGCTGGCGGAGCGCGGGCAGGCTGTGGCTCTGGTGGAGCGTGGCCGGCGGGCGCTGGCCGAGGTGAGTGCGGCCGTGATGGGGCACCCGGAGCGACAGCTGGCACTCTGCGCCGTAACCGGCACCAACGGCAAGACCACTACGGCCTGGCTGCTGGAGCAGATGCTGCGAAGCGCGAGCCGCAAGACCGTGCTGGTCGGCACGATTGAGACGCATGTGGCGGGCGAGGTGAGGGAAAGCCCGCACACCACGCCGGAGTCGCGCGACCTGCTGCGGACCTTTGCGGACGGCGTGGCGCTGGGCTGCACGGAGGCAGTCATTGAGGCCAGCAGCCATGCTCTCGAGCAGGAGCGGGTGTGGGGCATGCCAGTGGATGTGGCGATCTGGACCAACCTGACGCAGGATCACCTGGACTTTCACGGCACCATGGAGCAGTACTTTGAAGCCAAGGCGCGTCTGTTTGCCGGCGTAGGCACGCGGCCGCCGCGCGTTGCGGTGGTAAACGAGGGGGACCGCTGGGCGAGCGAGCGGCTGCTGCCACGGCTGGAGCAGAGCGAGGTCATGCGCTATGGCATTGGTGTCGGCAACTATCGGGCGGAGGACGTGAGCATTCGCGCGGGGGACACCTGCTTTCAGTGGAAGACGCCCGTAGGCGCGGTGGAGCTGCGCAGCTCGCTCACCGGGCGGGTAAACGTGGAAAACCTGCTGGCCGCCAGCTGTGCGGCGCTGGCGCGAGGACTGACGCTCGAGCAGATTGCCGGCGGCGCGCTGTGGGCCAGGCAGGTGCCGGGCCGCTTCCAGGTGGTGCGCGGGGGCGAGGCGCTGGGCATCACCGTGGTCGTGGACTATGCCCACACCGACGACGCTCTACGCAATCTGCTGCTGCTCGGGCGGGAGATGGTGCAGGCAGCCGGCGGCCGCGTGGTGACGGTCTTTGGTTGCGGTGGCGACCGGGACCGGGCCAAGCGGCCCAAGATGGGTCGGGTTGCCGGGGAAGGCAGCGACCTGGTTGTGGTGACGAGCGACAATCCTCGGACGGAAGATCCCGACGCGATCATCGACGAGGTGATGGCGGGCGTGCGGACGACGGCAGCCGAGGTGATCGTGGAGGAGGACCGCGCAGGTGCCATCGCCATCGCGATCCGGGCAGCGCGCAAGGGAGATCTCGTGCTGATCGCGGGCAAAGGTCACGAAAAGGTGCAGATCTTCGCGGACGGAACAGTGCCTTTCGATGATGTGCTGGTTGCCGGAGACGTGTTGAAGGAGATGGCGCAGTGAAGCTGAAGCTGGGAGAGATAGCAGACTGGATCCACGCGGAGGGTGACTTCGCGACCGAGCGTGAGGTGGTGGGGTATTCGATCGACTCCCGCACGATCTCCGCCGGAGAGCTGTTCTTTGCGGTAAAGGGCGAGCGCGTGGATGGCCATGACTATGTGGGGACGGCGCTTGCCAACGGCGCGGCGGCGGCGGTTGTGAGCCAGCACTGGCTCGCACCGGATGAGCTGGACCAGTGCCTGCTGCTGCGCGTGCCGGAGAGCGAAGACTGCGTGCTGCGGGCGATGGGCACGCTGGCGCGGCGCGTGCGCGAACGGTGGCGCGGGCTGGGCGGCGGCCGCAGGGTGGTCGGCGTCACCGGCTCCGCTGGCAAGACGACCACCAAGGAGATGGTCGCGGCGGTGCTGGGCGCTCGTTACACCGTGCTCAAGAGCGAAGGCAATCTGAACAACCACTTCGGCATGCCGCTGCAGCTGCTGAAGCTCGAGCCGGAGCACGAGGTGGCGGTGCTGGAGATGGGAATGAACCATGCGGGCGAGCTGCGCGCGCTGGCCGCCATCGCCCTGCCGGAGATCGCTGTGGTGAGCAACGTGGCGCCCGTGCATCTGGAGCATTTCGCCGACGGAATCGCCGGGATCGCGGCGGCCAAGCGTGAGCTGGTGGAGGCTCTGCCGGCCGGTGGTCTGGCCATCCTGAACGGGGATGACGCGCGCGTGCGCGCGTTCGGCGCAGGCCGTGACCTTCGCGTGGTGCTGTTTGGCGAGTCGCCCGAGGCCTCGGTCCGCGCAGAGGACGTCGAAGAACTGGGGGCGCACGGGCTGCGCTTCATCGCCGTCTCCGGCGAGGCACGGGCGGCAGTGCATTTGCGCTTGCTGGGCCGGCAAAACGTCGGCAACGCCCTGTCGGCGCTGGCCGTCGGGATGGAGTTCGGCGTAGGGCTGGATGCAGGGGCCGAGGCGCTAGGCGCGATGCAGGCCAGCGAGAAGCGTGGGCAGGTGCTGGTGTGGCATGGCGCCCAGGTGATCAATGATAGTTACAATTCAAACCCGCGTGCGCTGGACGCCATGGTAGATGCCCTGATGCAGGTCGAGGCGCGGCGGCGCATCGTGATCGCGGGCGAGATGCTCGAGCTGGGGCCAGAGGGCGCGGCGCTCCATCGCCTGTGTGGCGCGCACATGGCGGCAGTCGGAGTCGATGTCGTGGTAGGGGTGCGTGGAATCGCGGACGCGCTGGTGGAGGAGGCAGTCCAGGAAGGAATCACCGCCAGCATCTTCGTCGAAACGCCCGAGGAGGCTGGTGCGTGGATGCGAGACAACCTCGGCGAGGGTGACGCCGTGCTCCTGAAGGGCTCGCGCGGTGTGCGGCTGGAGCGCGCGCTGGCCGTGCTTGCGGAGTGACCGGCGAGGGGACCCTTCCCTGATTCCTGCCCGCGCCCCCGGAGAAGAGCTCGCTTGTAGGATGGGTGGAGTTGCGGCCGCCGCGCGAAATCAGGACGTGGCAGGCCGGTACGATGTGAGGCGGACGACTTGCTCTATTGGCTGCTCTACCAGAAGCTTTTCCCCTACTTCCGTCTGTTTCGGATCTTCCGCTATCTCACGTTCCGTACCGTCTTTGCGAGCCTGACGGCGCTGCTGATCGGCCTGCTGATCGGCCCGTTTGTAATCGACCGGCTGCGCGAGTTCCAGATCGGGCAGTACATCCGCGAAGAAGGGCCGCAAAGCCACCAGAAGAAGCGAGGCACGCCGACCATGGGCGGTGTGCTGATCTGCATCTCGGTGCTGGTGCCCACGCTTCTGTGGAGTGATCTTTCCGACGCCTTTGTCTGGATCGTCATGCTGTCCATGGTGGCCTTCGGCGCGATCGGCTTCGCCGATGACTATATCAAGGTCGTGCACAAGCGGAACCAGGGTCTCACTGCACGGCAGAAGCTCAGCCTGCAGTTGGTCACCAGCGGGGCGGTGGCCGGTGTGCTCGTCTGGATGCAGACCTGGGGCGGCTACTCCACGAGGTTGGTGGTGCCCTTCTTCAAACGCTTCCGGCCGGACCTGATCGTCGGGTCCATGCAGCACATCCCGCACCTGTACTGGCTGGGCTTTCTGCCGTTTGTGGTCTTTGTGATGCTGGTGATTACCGGCGCAAGCAACGCCGTCAACCTCACGGACGGCCTGGACGGGCTGGCGATCGGCTGCACCATCGTGGCCGCCGGGGCACTTGCCGTGCTCACCTATGTGAGCGGGCACGCGGTCTTTTCGGACTACCTTGAGCTGCAGCGCATGCCCATGGTGGGCGAACTCACCATCTTCTGCGGATCGCTGGTTGGGGCTTCCATTGGCTTCCTTTGGTACAACGCGCACCCGGCCGAGGTCTTCATGGGTGATGTCGGCTCGCTGGCGCTGGGCGGGGCCATCGGAACCGTTGCCGTGGTGATCAAGCAGGAGCTGCTGCTGCCCTTTATCGGCGGCGTCTTCCTGCTGGAGGCGCTGAGTGTGATGCTGCAGGTTGGCAGTTATAAGCTGCGCGGCGGCAAGCGCATCTTCAAGATGGCGCCGCTGCACCACCACTTCGAGCTGATGGGCTGGAGTGAAAGCAAGGTGATCGCGCGCTTCTGGATCATGGCGCTGGTCTTTGCCTTGTTTGCGGTGACGACTCTGAAGCTGCGGTGAGCTCTCGAAACGAACGGGATCCTTTGCGCCCCCTCGGTGACGAGGATGGGGCAGCATCGGGTAGGCTCTTAGGCATGGCAGGGATGGAACTCAAGGGCAAGCGGGTGTTGGTGGTGGGGGCGGGAAAGAGTGGGATCGCTGCGGCGCATTTTCTGCTGAGCCGTGGGGCCAGGGTGACGGTGAGTGACTCGCGCAGTGCGTCGGCGCTCGCAGGGGAGCTGCCCGGCCTGATGGACGCGGGCATCAGCGTCGAGACCGGCGGGCATGGCCTGCTGACCTTTCGCCGGCAGGACCTCATCGTCGTGAGCCCCGGTGTGCCGCTGGAGACGCCGGAGGTAGCGCGCGTGCGGGCCCTGGGCATGCCGGTCATCGGCGAGCTGGAGCTGGCGGCGCGCTTCCTTGAGGGGCAGATCATCGCCATCACTGGCTCAAACGGCAAAACCACCACGACCGCGCTGGTTGGCGAGATCCTGCGGCACGCGGGGGTGCCGGTGCAGGTGGGCGGCAACATCGGCACACCAGTGGTTGACCTCATTGCTGGCAGCGGGCCCACAACCTGGAATGTTCTGGAGGTCTCCAGCTTTCAGCTGGAGACGGTGGAGACCTTTCGGCCGCGCATCGCGGCTGTGCTCAACGTCACGCCAGACCACCTGGACCGCCACGGGAGCTACGAGCGCTATGCCGCGGCCAAGGCGCGTATCACCGAGCGGCAGGACGCCGAAGACTTCCTGGTGCTGAATAGCGAGGACAAAGGCGCGCAGATGATGGCGGCACAGCGCTTCGACGTGACTGGCCGGGGCGAGCGGGTGGCCGGCCGAACGACGCTGGCCCGGATCATGTGGTTCAGCGGGAGGCGGCCCATCAAGCAGGGCGCGTTCGTCCATGGCGAGAGCATCGTCTACCTGGGCAGCGAGGGCGGCAGGCCCGAGCCGGTGATGCCGGTAGCCGAGATCACCTTGCGCGGCGCCCACAACGTGGAAAATGTGCTGGCCGCGGTTACAATCGCACGGCTCGCCGGGGTTGGCGCCGAGCAGATCCGTGAGGCCGTGCGTGGCTTCAAAGCCGTCGAGCATCGGCTGGAGCTGGTGCGCGAGCGCAACGGTGTGCAGTTCTTTAACGACTCCAAGGCGACTAACGTGGATGCGGCGATCAAGGCGTTGGAGTCCTTCGCGGGAGGCGTCCACCTGATTCTTGGCGGCAAAGACAAGAACTCCGACTACAGCCTGCTGGAGCCGCTGGTGCGCCAGCGTGTGGAGGTTGTTTATACCATTGGTTCTGCGGCGGAAAAGATCCGGGAAGCGCTGGGTGGAGTCGGGAAGATGGTAGAAGCCGAAACGCTGGACCGCGCCGTGCAGGCAGCGGCAGCGGCGGCTAAACCGGGCGAGGTTGTTCTGCTGGCACCGGCCTGCGCAAGCTTCGACCAGTTTGACAGCTATGAGCACCGGGGCCGCGTCTTTCGGCAGTTGGCAGAAGCGTTGTAAGGCGGTTTCGGCAAGCGGGGTGGGGAGATGGCGAAGCGGGTTGGCGTCGATAAGTGGATGTTTGGCACCGTGCTGCTGCTGGTGCTGTTTGGGCTGGTCACTGTGTTTTCAGCGTCCGCCGTCATGGCTCAGTCAACCCTCGGCTCGCCGTATAGCTTTGTAGGTCGCCAGGCGCTGTGGGCTCTGCTCGGCATGCTCGCGCTGGCTGGCCTCATGAAGGTGGACTACCGGGTCTACAACAACCCCAAGGTGGTCTTTCCTGCCGTCGCCGCGACCATGCTGTTGCTCCTGGGCGTCTTCGCCTGGGGCGGCATGAATGGTGCGCACCGCTGGATCCGCTTTGCCGGTATAACGCTGCAGCCGTCTGAGATTGCAAAGCCCGTTGTTGTGCTCTTTTTGGCGTACTTCCTGCAGTCCCGCATGCACGCCATGGATGACTGGAAGGGAACCATCGCCCGTGCTGTTCTGCCGCCCCTGCTCTTCATTGCGCTCATCCTGAAGGAGCCGGACCTCGGCACGGCGATGGTCTGCGCGGCCGTGATGATGCTGATGCTGTACCTGGCCGGCGCACAGGGCAAGTTCTTCGCCCTCTCCTTCGCCGTGGCCGCGCCAGTGCTCTACTTCATGCTCTTCCACGTGGCATTTCGGCGTGCGCGCATGCTCGCCTTTGTGGATCCGGAAAAGGATCCACGCGGCACCGGCTTCCACATCCTCCAGTCGCTCATCGCCGTTGGTTCTGGCGGCTTTCACGGCCTGGGACTGATGGAAGGCCGGCAAAAGCTCTTCTACCTGCCCGAGGCGCACACAGACTTCATCTTCGCCAACATCTGCGAAGAGCTGGGGCTTATCGGTGCCGTCGCCGTGGTGGCGCTCTTCTGCGTGCTGGGCTACCGCGGCCTGCGGGCGGCGGTCCTGTCGACCGATCCCTTTGCTCGCTTCCTTGCCTTCGGCCTGACGACCGCCATCCTGATCCAGGCCTTCTTCAACATGAGCGTTGTGCTGGCGCTCCTGCCAACCAAGGGCATTCCGCTGCCTTTCATCTCGTCTGGCGGCACCAGCGTCTTCATCACGCTCGCAAGCGTTGGCGTGCTGCTCAACATCACGCGGGAGATTGACTAGGCTTGGCCGATCGTTGGTTGGGCGGGGGCACCGGCGTGCCACCCGAGGGCCTGCGGGTGCTGATCGCGGGCGGAGGCACCGGCGGCCACGTTATCCCCGGGCTGGCCATCGCGCGCGAGATGCGCGATCGCTACGGCGCTGAGGTGCAGTTTGTAGGCACCGCGCGTGGCCTCGAAAACAGGCTGGTGCCGGAGGCAGGCTTTCCGCTGGAGCTGATCGAGGTGGGGCAGCTGAAGGGCATGTCCCTTCGCGTCCGGGCACGCACGCTGGGCGACCTGCCGCGCGGCGTGCGGCGCTGCCTGGCATTGCTGCGGATCTTCCGGCCGGGTGTCGTCGTAGGCGTGGGTGGGTACGCTTCCGGCCCAGCTATGATCGCCGCGGTCCTCGCCCGTGTACCCACGCTCGCCTATGAACCCAACGCCGTGCCCGGCCTGGCCAATCGCATTGTGGGCCGCTTCGTCTCGGGCGCGGCCATCAACTTCGACGAGACACGCCGCTACTTCCGACGTGCCACGGTGACCGGTGTGCCCGTCCGGCCGGAGTTCTTCGCCGTCGGTGCGGAGGCCGCGCGCGAAGGCGCCGCCGAGCCCCGGCTGCTGATCTTTGGCGGCAGCCAGGGAGCCCGCGCTCTCAACCAGGCCATGCCCGAGATTCTGCCGGCGCTGCTTCACCAGGTGCCCGGCCTGCGCGTGCTCCACCAGGCCGGCGCCAAAACTGCCGATGCCGTTCGCGAGGCCTTTCACGCCAGCGGCGCGGACCCGGAACGCTGGCGCGTGGAGCCCTTTCTCGATGACATGCCGGCCCGTGTGGCGGAGGCCAGCCTGATCATGTGTCGCAGTGGCGCCACTTCTCTGGCGGAGCTCGCCGCCGCCGGCCGCCCGTCCTTGTTGGTGCCCTTTCCCCTGGCGGCCGACGACCACCAGCGCAGAAACGCCGAGATGTTTGCGCGCGCGGGCGCGGCAGAGATGCTTCTGGAGCAGGAGCTCACAGCGGACGTCCTGCTTTCCCGGCTGGTGGGGCTGCTGGCGCACAGCACGCGGCTCCGCACAATGGCCGCTCGCGCCCACGCACTCGCCCGGCCCGACGCCCTGCAACAGATCGGCCGAATGGCGGCCGACCTGGCCCGCTAGCTCGCTGCTCGACAGCGTGCGCCCTTGGTCATCCACGCCAAGCAAAGAAGTGGGGCGACGGTTATGCCGTCGCCCCGGTTCCTATTCAGCTGGCTTAGCGGTGTCCGCCGCCCCCATGCGATCCACCCCCACCGCCATGGAAGCCCCCGCCACCACCGTTGAAGCCACCCCCACCGCCGCCGCCGTGGAAGCCGCCACCCCCGGGGTTGCCGCCGCCATGGAAGCCGCCGCCTCCGGGGTTGCCGCCGTGAAAGCCTCCAACGCTGCCGCCGTTCCCCGCACCTACCCGGCTGGGTAGGCCGCCACCCGGGTTGCCGCCAAAGCCGCGCTGTCCACCATAGGCCTGGCCACCGCCAAACGGGCGCTGTCCACCGTTATAGGCCTGGCCACCGCCGAACGGGCGCTGCCCGCCGCCATAGGCCTGGTTGCCGGCGCCGCCAAAGCCGCGGTTGGCGCCGCCGTAGGTACCCCCACCATAGCCATGGTTGCCGCCGCCAAAGCCGCCGTTGCCCCCGGCTAGACCACGTTGGCCGTTGCCGTAGCCGCCAGCGTAGCCATGGTTGCCGCCGAAGCCGCGCTGCCCGCCGTTGTAGTTGTTGATGACGGTGGTGCGGTTCACGCTGGCGAAGCTGCCATAGTTGCGGCCGCCAATGTTGGACCCGCGAAAGCCACCGTAGTTGCCGCCCCGTGCCCAGGAGGCCCCGCCAGGACGACTGTACCCGCCGCCCCACGGACGGTCATACACATTGCGGAAGCCGCCGCCAAAGCGGCCGAAGTTGTTGTAGCCGCGGTTGTACCAGAAGTGTCCGCTGTTCCAGTAGCCGCCGTAGAAGCCGGTTCCGAAGTAGCCGAAGCCATAGTTGATGCCACCGTAGTAGCCGATCGAGGAGCCCCAATAGCCGGCGTTCCACAGGTAGCCGTTGTTGGCGTAGCCCCAGTACCCGGGCGTCCACAGGGCACCCACATAGGGCGGCTCTACCCACGCGCCGTCCACCCAGTAGTAGCCGTCGTCGCCCCAGGCCCAGTAGCCGGGAGTCCAGATGTAGCCCTCAGCAGGAATCGGGGGCTGTGTGTACACAGGAATTGCAGGTGGCGCAATGCCAACCGAGACAAACACACCGGCATGCGCCGCAACGGGAGAAGCAAAGGCTGCTGCCGCAATGGCAGCGCCCGCAAGCAGAGATCGAGTTGTTTGGACGAAGCGCATCGTAGTGGCCCCTTGCCGGGGAAGTCCTGCCCCCGGTCCTGTGAACTCCGCTGGCGGCAAAGCCCCAGCGGTGCACACAGTAGATTAGACACAAGGTTCGCGCAGAGGTTGCGCTCCCCGCCGCGGAGCCTCCGCCGCAGGGGCGGGCAATGTTCCTGGGCGTGTAGGGAGGGTGCAGGACAGCGTGGTCAAGCTCAGCGGCATATCCGGTCAACTTCTGTTTGCGGCGACGCATCGTGTTCATTTCATTGGCATTGGTGGGATTGGGATGAGCGGCATCGCCGAAATCCTGCTTACCCTGGGCTATGCCGTCTCTGGCTCCGACCTCCGGCGTAGCCCGGCTACTGACCGCCTTCTGGGACTCGGCGCACGCATCTTTGAAGGGCATGCGGCCGCCAACGTCGCCGCCGCGGACGTGGTTGTCACCACAAGTGCAGTGAACGCCAGCAATGCAGAGGTGGCCGAAGCGCGCGCACGGCGCATTCCCGTCATCGGCCGGGCCGAGATGCTGGCGGAGCTTATGCGCCTCCGCTACGGCATCGCGATTGCTGGCATGCACGGCAAGACCACGACCACCAGCATGGTTGCTGCCGTCCTGGCCGGCGGTGGGTTAGACCCCACAGTGGTCGTCGGTGGCCGCGTGGACGCACTTGGCTCCAACGCCCGGCTAGGCACATCGCAGTACCTTGTCGTCGAAGCCGATGAAAGCGACCGCAGCTTCCTCAAGCTTGGGCCGGTGCTGGGCGTCGTCACCAATCTCGATCGCGAGCACATGGACTGCTACCGCGACATGGCCGACGTGGAAAACGCCTTTGTCGAATTCATGGACAGGATGCCCTTCTATGGCGCGACCACCGTCTGTGTCGACGATCCCTTGCTGCGAGGCGTGCTCCCACGGGTCAAGCGGCGGGTCTTTACCTACGGCGAAAGCGAGGATGCTGAGTTTCGCGTCAGGCGCCTGGCAACAGATCGCGAGGGCGATGCGCAGTCACGCTTTGTGGTCACGGTCAACGGGGAAGAGGCTATTGGGCCATTCTCCCTGCACGTCCCCGGGCGCCACAACGTACTGAACGCCACGGCGGCCGTCGCCATCGGGGTGCAACTGGGCGTTCCGCCGGAGCAGATTGCGGCCGGGCTGGGCAGCTTCCGCGGTGTGGACCGACGCTTTCAAACGCGCGGCGTCGAGCGTGGCGTCACAGTGGTGGACGACTATGGCCATCACCCGACCGAGGTGCTGGCCACCCTTGGGGCAGCGCGGGAGACGCTTGCGGGCAAGGGTGGCCGTTTGCTTGTGCTCTTCCAGCCCCATCGCTACACCCGAACGCGGGATCTTGAAGCAGAGTTCGCCGGCGCCTTCGGCGCAGCCGACCACGTGGAACTGCTCGACATCTACGCTGCCAGCGAGGATCCGATCCCGGGCGTTACGGCGGAGCGGCTGGTGGAACGGATCGGGCAGCAGCGTGCCGACGGCGCCGTGCGCTACGCCTCTTCCATGGAGGAGGCTGTGCATCGACTCGCCAGCGAAGCGCGTACCGGTGATCTGCTGCTCACGCTGGGAGCCGGCAGTGTCAGCCTTGCTGGACCCATGTTGCTTGAGGCCCTGCGAAGCCGGGCCTGACCCGGATGATCCTAGGCGAATACGTGGGTGGCTACAGGAAGGGAAGACTGGCCGTGGCGGAACGGTTATAGTCAGCTGTATTTAGCGGACCAGTGTGCCCCGAGTGGGTTTTGGCCGATCTGTCCGTCGGCCGATCTGTCCGTCGGCCGGTCGGGATGTTGGCAGATCGCAGAGCTCGATGCCGGCAGATCGTTAAGGTAAGCAGGCGCTGGTTGGTCGGCAGCAGTGGTGTTGGGAGGAGCAGGGAGCTTTGGGACGGGTCATCGCAGCGCCGCAGGAACGATTCGCGCAGGGCCGCAAGAAGGGTCCCCAGGCAGGAGGACCGCGCCGTGTTGCCACGGCTGACATCCTGCGGGAAGCGGCCGTGCGCGAAGAAGAAGGCGGCTTCCGCAAGGGACGCAAGCGGACCGGGCTGCGGCTGACCTTTCGCGGTGGTCTGCCCGAGACGACGACCGGCCGTGTGCTCGCCGGCGTTGTTGGGCTCCTGCTGACGAGCGCCGGTGCGCTTGGGCTGCTTGAGGTGCGGCGGGTGATGGGCCGGGACCAGCGCTTCATGATCCCCGGAGCCTCTGCCATTGAGACAGTCGGTCTCGAGCACGTGAGCCGCGATGAGGTGCTGCGGGTGCTCGGGGACGGTGTGGGACGCAACATCTTCCGGCTGAGTCTGCCGGCGCAGCAGGCGGCGCTCGAGCGCATGCCATGGGTGGAAAGTGCGACCGTGATGCGGCTGTTGCCGGATCGCCTTCGCGCCGATGTGCACGAGCGGACGCCGGTTGCCTTTGCCCGGGAAAAGGGCAGGATCGGCCTGGTCGATGCGCATGGCGTTCTGCTCGATCTGAGGCAACCGCCCGCTGGCGGCAGCTACTCCTTTCCGGTGGTAACCGGTGTGGGCGCCGCGGAAACACCGGCAGAGCGGGCACAGCGGATGAAGCTCTTTGGGCAGTTCGTGGGAGCGCTGGACGCCACCGGGGAGCACATCTCGGCCAAGCTCAGCGAGATTGATCTCTCCAATCCGGAAGACGTGCGAGCGCTGATCCCGGATGGTGGCGGCGAAGTGCTTGTGCACTTTGGCGACGCCAGCTTTCTGGAGCGCTACCGCAGCTACGAGGCGCACCTGCCCGAGTGGAAGCAACAGTACCCCAAGCTTGCCAGCGTGGATATGCGCTACGAGCGGCAGGCCGTTCTGGAGATGACCCCGGGCTCTGCTGTGCCGCTGAATGAAGCGCCGGATGCCGCCAAGACGATCCCGGTGGCACCCCCCAAGAAGGGGGCAACCTCCGCGCACTCGGCGGCGGCACCTCGGGCGGGGGGACACACGGTGCCGTTGCGGGCTGCGGGGCGGGGCAAGGGGGCGGCGCGGTGACACCCAAGCAGGAGAGCCTGATCACGGTGCTGGACGCGGGCAGCCAGAAGAGCTGTGTGCTGGTTGGCGAGCTGACGGATGGGGTGTTGCGGTATCGCGGGCACGGGATTGAGTACTCGCGCGGGATGCGGAAAGGGCTGATCGCGGAGCTGGGGCCGGCGGCCGAGGCCATCAACAAGGCGGCCCTCGAGGCGGAGCGCAAGGCGCGGGCCACCATCGAGTCGACCGTGGTGGGGATCGGTGGGGCGCATGTGCGCGGGGTGAACTCGCGTGGCGGCATCAGCATGGGCAGCCGGATGCGGGAGATCACGCGGGAAGAGGTAAAGGCGGCGGTGGACCGGGCGCGCAGCGTGGCGCTGCCGCCGGACCGCGAGGTGCTTCACCTGCTGCCGCAGGAGTTCATCCTGGATGACCAGGCGGGGATCCACGACCCGATCGGAATGGTGGGCAACAAGCTCGAGGTGAACCTCCACATCTCGACGTGCTCGGGTGGTGTGGCGCAGAGCGTGATCACGTGCGCAAACCGCGCCGGGCTTGAGGTGGAAGACACGGTCTATGAGGGCATTGCGGCGGCCGAAGCAGTGCTGAGCGCGGATGAGCGGGAGCTGGGCGTTTGCATCGCGGATGTTGGTGCGGGGACGACGGAGCTGGCCGTCTTTTTCGAGGGTTCGGTGGCGCACACGGCGGTGCTGCCCATTGGCGGGGACCACTTTACCAATGACCTAGCAGTGGGGCTCCATGTCTCGGTGGAGGAGGCGGAGCAGCTGAAGCAGGTGTACGGGCACTGCGTGGTGACGGCGATCCCGCAGTCAAACGAGATTGAGGTGGGCGGCGACCTGGCGATGGGGAGCCTGGGGCAGGTGAGTGCGGCGCGGTTGATCCGGCAGCGGTTTCTGGCGGAGATCCTGGAGCCGCGGGCGCGCGAGCTGTTTACGCTGATGCGCGACAACCTCCGGCAGGGCGGGGTGCTGGAGGCGCTGGGCGCGGGGTGCGTGCTGACCGGCGGCGGGGCCAAGATGGCCGGGCTGCTGGACCACGCGGAAAGCTTGTTGCGGGTGCCGGCGCGGGTGGGGCACCCGGTGCCGCTGAGCCGGATGCCGCCGGAGCTGGCGGGGCCGGAGTTTGCGGCGGTGATCGGGATGCTGCTCTACACGCACCGCACGCAGGTGCGCCGGGCGAGCGAGGAACAGGGCCTGCGGGCCAAGCTGAAATCGATCTTTGCCGGAAGCTTCTAGCTGTCCGTAGCCCTCCCCCCCCCTTAACTTATTGCGCAAAATCTTCAGAAGAAAGCACTTAGGTCTGGACCTATGGTGGTGGTCTGATCCCTTCCCATGTATGGGGCGTGCCCCTTCAGGCTGCTCCCTTCGCGAGCCCTGCGGTGACGTTCTGCCCGGTTGTTGCACTTGGGCGAAAGCCGTTGGGGCTCAGTGTAGGGGGTGAGGAGGGGTGGTTGCGCCACCTGCGTGGGTGGGGCTGGCGTTTGATAGAGTGCGGGCATGCGAAGACTTCTGGTTGTGCTTGGGTTGGTGGGTGCGGTGCTGCCTGCGATGGGGCAGGCGATAGCTGGGCAGGCTGGGGCTGGAGTTGAAACTGGGGCTGGGAAGGCGAGCGCGGGTGCAGTGGCGCAGGCGCCTACGGGGAAGTGGGCGATTGCGGTGCATGGCGGCGCGGGCTCGGGCGAGTGGGAGCACATGCCGGATGCGCGGGAGGCGGCCTACCATGCGAGTTTGGACCGGGCGCTGAAGGCGGGCGCGGCGGTGCTGGACCGGGGTGGTGCGCCGATGGATGCAGTGGAGGCGGCGCTGCATGAGATGGAGGACAACCCGCTGTTCAACGCGGGCAAGGGTGCGGTGTTTAACGAGCGGGGTGAGAACGAGATGGACGCCTCCATCATGGACGGGGCGACGCTCGGGGCGGGAGCGGTGGCGGGGGTGCGGGCGACCAAGAACCCGATCAGCCTGGCGCGCGCGGTGATGGACAAGACACCCTACGTGATGATGGTGGGCAAGGGAGCAGACGAGTTTTCCGTGCGGGCGGGGCTGACGCAGGAGCCGCGAAGCTACTTCTGGACGGCGCAGCGGTGGATGGAGCTGGAGGAGATTCTGAAGGCGACGGGACGGCCGGTGCCGCCGCTGCCCCCGGGGATTACGCCGGAGATGCTGAAGGCTGGTGTGGACGAGATTTCACCACGGCACAAGTGGGGAACGACGGGTGTTGTGGTGCGGGACCGGCAGGGCAACATAGCGGCGGGGACCTCCACCGGCGGCATGCAGGGCAAGATGCCGGGGCGGGTCGGCGATTCACCGATCATCGGAGCGGGGACCTACGCAAATAATGCGAGCTGCGCGGTGAGCGGGACGGGGGTGGGGGAGTACTTCATCCGGCTGAACCTGGCGCGGTCGATCTGCGACCTGGTGCACTACGAGGGGATGACGGTGCAGGCGGCGGCGGACAAGGAGCTGCACGAGGTGCTGCCGTCGCTGAAGGGTGGCGAGGGTGGGGTGATTGTGCTGGCGCCGGGACAGGACCCGGTGTGGAGCTTCAACACCAAGGGGATGTTTCGGGCTCGCATGGTGGAGGGTGGGGCGGAGGAGATCGAGATCCGGCACTAGAAAGGCGCCCGGGCTCCGTGAGAGGGGCGGGGAGCCCGGCGTAGAGGTGAAGCAGCATCTTCGCTTCGCCCAGGGTGACAAGGCAGAGCAGGACCTTCGCTTTGCTCAGGATGTCAAGACGAAGAGGCGCGACGCTGGCGGATGGCGGTTGTGGGGCCTGGCTCGGACTTGCTTCCGGGTGCGCCACCTCTCGGCGGCGAGATGTGGCGTACCGGGCAATGATGCTGTGTCGTGGCGCAGGTGCTACGAGCGGAGGCGGCGGAGGAATGCGCCGGCGCCGCTCATGAGGTCGGTGCCGAGGAGGATCAGGGAGCCGGGTTCGGGGGTGGTGGTGACGGAGCCGGCGAAGTCGACGCCGGTGGCAGAGCCGAAGTCCTGGTTGACGACAAAGGCGAGGATGTTCTGCCCGTTGCGGAAGTCGGCCGAGGGGAGATAGACGGAGACGGGGGTGGCACAGTTGGGCTTGCCGACGGTGCAGTGGGGGGCGGGGTTGGCGGCAGCGGCGGCGAGGAGCAGGTCGCCGTTGAAGTAGACGGAGGCCGTGTCGTCGGCCAGGACCTGGATGACACCAAAGGCGGCGTCGCCGAGGCCGAGGCTGGTGTTGAATGCGGTGCCGTAGATGTAGGAGCCATTGGGCGGGACGAAGGAGCCGCCGGGAAAGGCGTCGGGGCTGAGCGAGACCCAGCTGGAGGAGCCGATGGGCGAGGCCCAGACGTTGCCCGTGCCGACGTTGTAGGAGTTTTGGACCGAACCGTCGTAGTAGAAGGTGGCGGTGTTGGCGTAGTTGGCCGGATTGGAGGCTGTGGAGCCGTAGCTGCCGATCTCCACGGTGCTGGCATGGGCGGCGGAGGCGCAGGCGAGGGTGAAGGCAGAAAGGGTGGCAAGGAGAGCAGCGATGCGCATGTGGTGTGAATCCTGGTGACTAGAGTGGGTCGGTGAGACGGGAAGCAGGTCTTCCAGCGTGTGCACCTGATTGCACTTCCCTCTAGAGCACGGGGGGAGCCAAAGAACGAAGAAAGGGTGAAAGCAGGCCTTTTTGGAGCGATACAGGACACTCCAGGTGGCGGAGGAAGGCGCGTGGCGGAATAGGGAAGCCACTTTGGCTGCACAGGGTTGCGAGCGGTGCCAGCCTGGAGCGGGCAGTGGGAAGTGCGACTCCCAGGTGAGGGAAAAGACTTCCGGGTGCGTCTCTGAGGTGTGGCAGTCGGTTGGAGGGAGCAGGACGCTGGCGTGGGAACAGGTGGGGGCGCAATGCGCAATCTGCCAGGGAGATGGGGTGACGACTTGGAACCAACCGTGGTTCGGGGAGTTGGTGGAAAAGGCGGCGGGGGTGTTTGGGATGGGGTGAGAGGATTGGGGTAGCTGGTGGGCTGCTCCCCCCTGAGTGCTGTGGCTTTCGGTTGTGGTGGGGGTGGATGCGGCGCCGGAAGCCTACTTTTTGGGAGCTTCAAGAAACATGTCGAACTTTTCCGCTGACGACGATCTTCGCATTCACTACCACGACGCTGGCATGCCGCGGGGGGCGCGGATCAAGGTGATTGGGGTGGGCGGCGGCGGCAACAACGCGGTGAACCGGATGATCTCGGCCCAGGTGGAGGGTGTGGAGTTTATTGCGGCAAACACGGATGTGCAGGCGCTGCAAAGCTCGCAGGCGCCGGTGAAGCTGCAGCTGGGGGTGAAGCTGACGAGCGGGCTGGGCGCGGGCGCGAACCCGGATGTGGGCCGGCGGGCGGCGCTCGAGGACTCGGACAAGATTATCGAGTCGCTGGAAGGCGCGGACATGGTGTTTGTGACGGCTGGTCTGGGCGGCGGCACGGGGACAGGAGCGGCGCCGGTGATTGCCAGCCTGGCAAGCGAGATGGGCGCGCTGACGGTGGCGGTGGTGACGCGGCCGTTTGCGTTTGAGGGCAAGCGGCGGATGATGCAGGCGGATCGCGGGCTGCAGGAGCTGCTGGACTCCGTGGACACGGTGATCGTGATCCCGAACGAGAAGCTGCTGGCGGTGGCCAAGGACGCGGGCTTCTTTGAGTCGTTCCGGATTGCGGATGATGTGTTGCGGCAGGGCGTGCAGGGGATCTCGGACATCATCACGATCCCGGGCGTGATTAACCGCGACTTTGCGGACGTGAAGACAACGATGGCCGGGATGGGCTATGCGGTGATGGGGACGGCGATCCGAAGCGGGGCGAACCGGGCGACGGAGGCGGCGATGGCGGCGATGGCGAGCCCGCTGCTGGAGTCTGGCGCGATTGACGGGGCAAAGGGGATCCTGATCAACATCACGGGGTCGAGCTCGCTGAAGCTGAGCGAGGTGAACGAGGCATCGAGCATTATCCAGAGCGCGGCGCATGAAGACGCCAACATCATCTTCGGGGCGGTGCAGGACGAGGGGATGGGCGAGGAGCTTAAGATCACGGTGATTGCGACGGGGTTCCGGCAGCAGGAGATGCCGGAGCGGCGCGAGCGGATGCTGGCGGAGACGACGATGCCCGGCAGCCGGTGGGATGTGCCCATCTCGCCGCGGGTGGAGACGGGGAGCGAGCGGCGACGCGAGGGATGGGGGCGCGATGCGGGTGGGCCGCCACCGGTGATCTCGCAGCGGGTGGAGACGGTGGCGCCGGTAGTGGTGGCGGCGGCGGCGGCGCCTGAGGTCGTGGAGCCTGAGATGGTGGTGAGCCAACCGGAGGCGGTGGTGGAGCCGGCACGGGAGCCGGAGACGGCGCCGGCGCCGGCAGTGGCGATTCCGCCGCGGGCGTCGGTGTTTGATGACGACTTCTTCCGGAGCTCGCGGGTGCGCGAGGTGGCAGCGGCGCCGGAGCGGCGGGCGTGGGAGAGTGCGCCGGCTTTGGAACCTTCGGCGGGGCGGATCGTCCAACAGGAGCGGGCCGAGGTGTTTCATGTGCAGGCGGCGCCGGTGGCGGAGCGCTCGGAGATGCCGAGCGGAGAGCCGGACGAGCTAGACATTCCGGCGTTCTTGAGGCGTGGGCACTGAGGAGGCTGGGCGACCGCGGGTGCGGGCGTACAGCTTTTGGGGGAGAGAGATTTTCCCGGCAGCGGTGTTGATGTGAAGGGAGTGCGCGACGAACTTGCAACTGGGGTTTTGGAGTCTAGGGCTATGAGGCAACACGGGCGATGGTGGGTGATTTGGCTGGCGGTGTGTGTGCTGCTGGCGACAGGGGACCGTGGGTGGGCGGTGAAGGCGACCGCCCTGCAGAAAAAGCGGGCGGCGGGGCATGTGGTGAGCACAGGCGGCGCTCATGGACGCAGGGGTGCGGCGCACAGCGTTGCGGCGCGCGGTGCGGCTGGGCGGCGGGGTGCGGCGCGTGGGGTGGCGGCGCATGGGCGGCGGCGGGCGGTGGCGCAGACGCACGTGGTGCTGGTGCGGCGGCATGGGAAGCTGGTGCGGCTGGTGCGGCGGACGCGCTATGTGGAGCACTTCACGGGGAACTCATTTGCCGAGAACGTGACGGAAGGGGACGTGATCGGCGGGGAAGACCCGACGGTGCGGGCGGCGGCGATCGAGGCGCTGGGCAACATGAACGGGACGGCACTGGCGATTGATCCGTCGAGCGGGCGCATACTGGCGATGGTGAACCAGAAGCTGGCGCTGTCGAGCGGGGCGGAGCCGTGTTCGACCATCAAGCTGACGGTGGCGTTGGCGGCGCTTGAAGAGGGGCTGGTGAAGCATGACACGCCGGTAAACCTAGGCGGCGGGTACAAGGTGGATCTGGACTATGCGCTGGCGCGCTCGATCAATCCCTACTTTGAGCAGCTGGGCCGGCTGATGGGCTTTGAGCGCGTGAAGCACTATGCGAACGAGTTCGGGCTGGGCGAACTGGCAGGGTACAAGATCCAGGGCGAGCAGTTGGGGACGTATCCGGATACGGAGCTGCCAGCGAAGCTGGGGGGCGTGGGGCGGATGTGCTCATTTGGCGAGAGCATCTCGATGACGCCGCTGCAGCTGGGCGCGATTGTGAGCGCGATTGCGAATGGCGGGACGCTCTACTATCTCCAGCACCCGGAGACGCCGGAGGATGTGAAGGCGTTTGTGCCGCATGTGAAGCGGATCCTGGACATTGCGCCGGTGCTGCCGGAGATGCAGCCGGGGATGCTGGGCGCGACACAGGCCTCGTATGGAACAGCGCGGAGCCTGCGGGCGGCGTTTAGCGCGTTTCCGGTGCTGGGCAAGACGGGGACGTGCTCCAACAACGGGACGCGGTTCGGTTGGTTTGCGAGCTATGCCAACACGCCAACTGGCCGGATTGTGACGGTGATCTTTCTGGAAGGCGGGCGACCGACGTTCGGGCCGAAGGCTGCAGAGCTGACGGGCCAACTCTATCGGGGTCTTTATCAGCGGAGCTACTTCCAGCCGCGTGGCGTGCCGCTGGCGCCACTGGCGCCGGAGCAGCCGGTGCCGACAGACACGGGCGAGGACGACAACACGGATGGTGGCGGCGGAATGCAGTAAAGAAAGGCGCCCGGATGGGCGCCTTCTTGCTGTCGGGGCAAGCGTGCGTGGTGTTGGGTGGAGTTGAGCTTGATGGTGCGGCTGGCTGGGTCACAGCTGGCTCAGGGCTGGATACAGCTGGCTCAGGGCTGGGGCGGCTGGCTCAGGGCTGGGGGCGGCGGGAGAAGAGCCCTACGGAGATCAGGGCGACCGCAATAAGCAGGAGCAGGGCGACTCTCATGCGGAGAGGGTACGGCGTGCTGGTGACCCCTGTGTGAATTTGCGCACGCGGGGTCCTGGGACGCCAACAGGGCGGGTGCGCGCGGTGACGGGGCAGAGGTGGCAAGCATCTGAGCGGGTGTGAGGATGCAGACGATGAAGGTGTTGACCAGCGCGGAGATGCGCACGGTAGATGAGCGAACGGCCGAGGAGTTTGGGGTACCGCTGCGGGCGTTGATGGAGCGTGCGGGCGAGGCGGTTGCGCGCTTTGTGCTGCGGCAGTACCCGGGTGCCGGACGGGTGATGGTGTTGTGCGGCAAGGGCAACAACGGTGGGGACGGGATGGTGGCGGCGCGCCTGCTGGCGGGTGAGGGTGTGGGCGTGCGGGTGCTGCTGCTGGGGCGTCGCGCGGAAGTCAAGGGGGAGGCAGCGCGGGCGATGGAGGCGCTGCTCGAGAATACGGACGAGGAGATCCTGGAGGAGGCGCCGGACGAGGACGCGCTTGGTGGTCTGGCGGAGGCGTTTGCGGAGGCGGACCTGATCCTGGACGCGGTGGTGGGAACGGGCTTCAAGCCGCCTCTGCGGGGCGTGGCGGCGGCGGTACGGGACAGGGTTTCGCGGCTGGAGGTGCCGGTGGTGGCGGTGGACCTGCCGAGCGGATGGGATGCGGACTCGACGGAGCAGCATGCGCCAGGAGCGATGCGGGCCGATGCGGTGGTGACGTTTACAGCACCCAAGCTGGCGCATGTGTTTGGGCACATGACCGCGGGCGTGACATTTGGGCCAGTGGTGGTGGGCGAGATTGGGTCGCCGGAGGAGGCGATTGCGAGTGAAGGGGGTCTGACGTGGACGGGCGCTTCGAAGCCGCTGACGGAGCGGCGACGGGCGATGGACTCGAACAAGGGGATGTATGGGCATGTGCTGCTGGTGGGTGGCAGCTACGGCAAGTCGGGCGCGCCGGCGATGGCGAGCCTGGCTGGACTGCGCGCGGGGGCCGGGCTGGTGTCGACGGCGGTGCCGGAGAGCGTGCTGATGCCCGTGGCGCTGGTTACGCCGGAGCTGATGACGGTTCCACTGGCGCAAGGGCAGGCGGGCGAGGTGGCGCTGGCTGCGATCGAAGGGGAGAAGCTGGACAGGCTGATGAAGGGGATCAAGGTGCTGGCGGTTGGGCCGGGACTGTCAACCGAAGGGGAGGCGCCCGAATTTGTGCGCGAGCTGGTGCGGCGGACGGGCGCGGTGCCGGTGGTGATCGATGCCGACGGATTGAATGCGTTCGCCGGGAAGACAGAGCTGCTACGCGAGGCGAGCGGGCGGGCAGAGGGACGGACGGAGCTGAGGACGGTGGTGCTGACACCGCATCCGGGTGAGATGGCACGACTGTTGGGAACGGACATCAAGACAGTGCAGGCGGACCGGGTGGCCATTGCGCGGAGGTTTGCGACGGAGCACGGAGTGACGCTGGTGCTGAAAGGATGGCGGACGCTGGTGGCACATCCGGATGGGAGGGTGGCGGTGAACACGACGGGCAACCCGGCGATGGCGAAGGGCGGAAGCGGCGACATCCTGACGGGTGTTGTGGCCGCGATGCTGGGGCAATACCGCGAGGATGTCGCGAGCGCGGTGGAGGCGGCGGTGTATCTGCACGGGCTGGCGGCAGACTTCGCAGTGGCAGGAGGGCCAGGGTTGCCGGGGCGCGACGAGCACACGGTATTAGCAACCGATACGGTTGCACACCTGACAGACGCTTTCCGGTACAGGGTGCGGGATGCCGATGGACTGATATGGGTGGCGGGCATGCGGCAGGGCGCGGAGGTGACGGAGTGAGCGCGGGGACGTTTGCGCGGGAGAAGCGACTGCGGACACGCAGTGTGGCGGGGACGCTGGCGCTTGGCGAGAGTGTGGCGGAGATGCTGCTGCCGACGCCCGCAGTGGTTATCCTGCGGGGCGAGGTGGGCGCGGGCAAGACGACGCTGGTGAAGGGGATCGCCGAGGCGCTGGGGGCGGGGATGGCGGAGGAGGTAACGAGTCCGACGTTCACGCTGGTGCACGAATACCAGGGCAGGAGGGTGCGGGTGGTGCACCTGGACCTGTACCGGCTGGAGACAGAGGAGGAGGTGGCAGCGCTGGGGCTGGAAGAGATGGCAAGCGATCCGGATGCGCTGCTGCTGGTGGAGTGGGGGGAGCGGTTTGAGACAGTGCGGGCGATGGCAACGGGCGAGATCGCGATGGGGCAGGGCGAGGCGGAGACGGAGCGCGTCCTGCTGGTGCGGTGGCGACCTCGCTGAAAGTGGCGCATAGATGATTTGGGCTGCGGGAAGGATGTCCGCAGCCGGCAAAAAGAGGCTGAAATGAGGTAAGAAGCTCCTGGCCGTGGTGGCGGCCGGGAGGGGCCGATGCGAGCCTGCGGGCGGGATGCCGTGTGGTTGCAACAACTTGGGATGTGACCCGAAATGGTGACAGACGTGCTCTTAGCACTGTGTCACTCTTCGAATTAACTGAAGAGTAGCGAGCTGCTCGCAGGCTATGCGGCGGCGCTTCTGAGATCAGAAAAGGGCCGGTCACCATGCACACTTGGAAAGACTGTTTGTTGTCGTCGCGCTGGAGAGTGGTTTGTTCTTCGGTGCTGTTGTTGTGGTGCGGAGCGGCCATGGCTGGGGCGCAGATTACCCCTGCGGGGGCGTCGGTGCCGGCCCGAGGCACGCTGCAGATGGGCGGCCTGCTGAACGGGCATGCGCTCACGGGTGGCTATTGGTATGTGAATGGGACGGGGCAGAAGGGCGGCGTGGACCAGGCGACGGGGATCTATACGGCGCCGTACTGGGCGCCGACGCCGAACGTGGTGACGGTGGGGTACTACGCCGCCGGGCAGCACGTGGAGACGGCGGTGACGATCAACAACCCGGTGCCGGTGATCAGCGGCCTCAGTGTGACGTCGCTGTTCAACGCGAGCACGCCGGTGACGGTGCTTGGAAGCGGCTTTGCGCCGGGGGCGACCGTGCTGGTGAACGGGACGACGGTTCCCTCGACCTATGTAGGGCAGGACCGGATCACCTTGACAGTGACGGTGCCGACGACGACCACGGGAAGTGTGGCGATCACGGTGCAGAACCCTGCACCGGGCTCGGCGACTGCCACGGTGCAGTTGCCAACGACCTTTGACACGACCCGCGTGCTGCCGGCGCAGCCCGAGGTGCGCGCGCAGGGAACGCAGCAGTTCACGGCGACGGTGGAGGGCAAGCCGGTGTCGGGAGGCTACTGGTACACGAACGGCACAGGCGACGTGGGGGGCATTGACCAGAATGGGCTGTACCACGGGCCGTACGCAGTGCCGACGGCGAACACGGTCAGGATTGGGTACTACCTGAAGGGGCGAAACATCGAGACGACCGCGCAGATCGGTAACCCGATCCCGAAGCCGACAAGCACGACCGTACAGCAGATCACGCAGATGAGGACGACGCTGTCGATCCGCGGATCGGGTTTTCTGCCGAGCAGCGTGGTGTGGGTACAGGGCGTGCCGATGGCAACGAGCTTCTCCAACGGCGGCTACATCAATGCGACGGTGGTACTGACAACGCCGCAGACGGGATCGATCGACCTGGTGGTGAAGAACCCCGGGCCGGGTGCCTCGAGCGGAACGATCAGCGTGCCATCGAGCTTTCCGGCGGTCGGCGCGGTGACGCCGTCGACGACGGTTCCGGGATGGCAGACCTTTCAGATCACGGGGACCGGTTTCACAAGCAGCGCCACCGTGCAGATGGATGGAAAGGCGATGAAGACGACGGTGAACAGCGCGACATCGCTGACAGCCACTGGGTATCTGCCGCCATGGGGAACAAACGCGACGACGACGATCACCGTGCAGCCCATGCGGGGATCGGTGACGACGGCTACCACGGCGGTGCCGATCACCTACCCGTCTCTCAGCTATGACACGGCGGCCCGGTTTGCGACGCAGGCGGGGCTGGGGCCACGGCCGGGGCTGGTCGAGCACATCCAGCAGGTCGGGTTGAAGGGGTTTCTGAACGAGCAGTTTCAAAAGCCTGGGGTGACCTACAACCCGGCCGTGTTGCCGCGGTACACCTTTATGCAGTACGCGGAGGCAAGCGACTATGTGCTGCGACTGCGGGTTGCGATGGCGCTGCAGACGTTTATCGCCAACCAGGGACTGACCAAGGAGTACCAGGCGTACACGCCCTGGGAGCAGACGCTGGAGGCGGACGCTTTTGGCAACTTCCGCGATTTGATGACGGACATTGTTTCGAACCCCCGCTTTGCGGACTTCCTGAACCTGCCTGGCAATGTGGCGAGCACGAATGCGACATCGCACCCGAACCAGAACTTCCCGCGCGAGCTGATGCAGCTGCATACGATTGGCACGGCGATGCTGAACGACGACGGGTCTGTGCAGACGGATGCCAGCGGTCGGCCGGTGCCGTCGTATGACCAGAGCACGGTAGATGATCTGTCGCGGGCCTTTACCGGATGGAACTTCGCACCAGCGAAGGACCCGAGCTTTACGGCGTACAGCATCGATTGGTCGCAGCCGCTGGTTGCGCAGAATCAGTATCACGACTACGGGGCAAAGACGCTGTTCGGCAACGTGAAGCTGCCGGGCGGACAGGATGCGGAGACGGACCGGAAGATGGCGCTGGACGCGATCTTCCAGCACCCCAACGTGCCGCCGTTCGTCTCGTTTCGGCTGATTGAGCAGCTGGTGAAGAGCAATCCTTCACCGGCCTATGTGAAGCGGATCTCGGCCGTGTTCGAGGACGACGGCAAGGGGGTACGCGGCAATCTGCAGGCCGTGGTGCAGGCGATCCTGCTGGACCCGGAGGCTCGTGCTGGCGATGCAGCACCAGTGACGGAGTCTGACGGGTTGCTGCAGGATCCGATCCTGTGGCAGATGTTTCTGGTCAATGTGCTGCAGCAGACAACCTGGGATGGGCAACTGATCGGGATGCCGGATACGTTGGGCGAGCCGTGGTGGCACCCGGTGTCAGTGTTCAGCTACTACCCGGCCCAGTTTGCAATTCCTGGAACGTCTATCAACAGCCCACAGTATTCGTTGATGAACAACCTGACACAGCAGCACCGAAGCCAGTTGACGTATGCGGTGGTTGCGGGAGGAGCGTTCGGCTTTTCGAACCAGTACCAGGCGAACTCATGGCTGTTCCAGGCGTTTACGACGCTGCCGGACCTGGTGGATGCATTGAACCATCAGCTGTTCCACGGAACGATGCCGCCGGCTGTGCAGAACGCCATCCTGAGCTACTGCTCGGGCATATCGAACCAACGACAGCAGTATGCCGCCGCCATCTTCCTTGCGCTGAACAGCGACTCCTACAACGTTGTGCACTAGAAGGGACACTCACGTGATTTCTCGTCGCAGCTTTCTTTCATCCGCCTCCAAGCTTGGTTTGGCTGCCAGTTCGGCACCGCTTTGGATGAACCTGACCAGTGCCCGTGCGTTTGCATCGGTGGGCTCAACCTACAAGGCCGTTGTGCTGGTGAGCCTGCCGGGCGGCAATGACGGCAACAACATGCTGATCCCGATTGACTCGAAGGAGTACAGCCAATACTCACGCCTGCGGACGGTGCTTGCCCAGCCGCTGGGTGGCCTGTTGCCGCTGAATGGCACGATCGATGGGACGACCTACGGGTTACACAGTGCGATGCCCAACCTCCAGCGGCTGTATAACGCGAAGCGGGCGGCGTTTGTTGCGAACGTGGGCCCTATCGCCCAGTTGGCCACCAAGGCGCAGATCCAGCAGAACCGGAGCCTGTTGCCCGATGCGCTGATGTCGCACCCGTCACAGTTGGCGCAGTGGGAGAGCGCGTCGACCGACGCGCAGCCGGTGACCGGCTGGGGCGGTCGCCTGGCTGACCAACTGCAGGCACTCTCCGGAACGCTGCCGCCGATGCTGGATGCTGGTCCCTCGAGCATCTTTACGGTAGGCAGCAGCGTGCAGGGGGTCGCGGTGCAGGCCAATACGGGAAGCCTGGTCTCGCTGCCGACTGGCATGGACGCCGCGATCCTGAGTGTGGCGCAGGCGGAGAGTCAGTCACCCAACGATCTGATCGCGGCAAATGCGAAGCTGCGGGTGGTTTCGGCGCAGCAGCAGGTTGTGCTGCAGCAGGCGCAGAGTGCGGGCGCGTCGCTGGCGACGACCTTTCCGGCCGGTGCGTTTGGCAACGTGATGCGGACAATTGCTCAGGTGATCAATGGGCGGTCAGTGATTGGTGCGTCGCGGCAGATCTTTTATGCGCACCAGGGCAGTTACGATTTGCACGAGAACCAGTGGAACGACCATGCGAAGCTGCTGGCCGATCTGGATAACGGCCTGAGCGCCTTTATGGCGGCACTGGACGAGATGGGCCTGAGCGACCAGGTGCTGGTGTGCACGCACTCCGACTTTAACCGGACGATGCAGGCGAACTCGACGCATGGAACAGACCACGCCTGGGGCAATCACCAGATCCTTCTCGGAGGCGGCATCCAGGGCGGCCGCGTGCTGGGGCAGCTGCCTGCGCTGGAGTTGGGCGGAAGCTCGGACCTGAGCGGGCAGGGCATATGGATCCCGACGACCTCGGTGACACAGATGACGGCGGGGATTGGCTCGTGGATGGGGCTGAGTTCCAGCCAGCTGTCGACGGTGTTTCCGCTGTTGAACAACTTCCAGGGCGGAGCGCTGGCGCTGTAGAACGGGTTTGTCCAGAGAACGGCCGGTCAGGGATGCCTGATCGGCCGTTGTGTATTTGGGAGAGCTCAGGTCCGGCGGCCGGTGAGGCGAAAGATGGCGCAGAGTTCGTCGCCGGTGGAGCCGTAGTCGAGCTGTGTGGCGATCTCCTGGAGGTCGGCGACGTGATCTTCAGCCGACATGGGAACGCGGCCTTCCCAAAGGGTCGCGAGGTGCGGGTCGCGCTCGAGGATGCTTCGGTGTTCGGCGTTGACGTAGAGGATGTCGATGGTCTGGGGATCGACGTTGGGGGTGGCGGCCTGCTGGATGAGACGGCGCAAAAGGCGGCGGACAGCGGGTGCTTCAAAGGGGTTGAAGAGGAAGAGGAGGAGGGGGCCCTCGGGGAAGGGCAGGGCAAGGGCGTCGCCTTCGACGAGACGAAGCGGAGCGAGAAGTTGGTTTGGGCGGGACTGAGCGGTGTCTAGGTTTTCGCGGGCGACTGCGGCCATGGCGGGGGTGAGTTCAATGCCGACGACCTCCCGAAAGGGGGCCTCGGCGGCGACGAGCATGGCACGGCCCTTGCCGGCGCCGATGTCGACGAAGGTGTAGTGGTCAAGGGAGAGCGGTGGATGGCAGTGGCTCTGCCAGAGATCGAGGAGGGCGCGCAGGATGGAGGGCGCGATGCCGTAGTAGGCGGTGATAAAGCGGTGGGCCGGAGAGTCGGAGTGGAGCTGGTCGGCCGTGATGAGGCCGCTGGCGTCGATGCCGAGACTGGCGTCGAAGGGGTGGACGGGCGAGGGGGCGGGTTGAGCCGCGGGGGGCTTGGCGCGGGGCCGGGGTGGAGGCATGGTCAGCGGATCTGGACGAGGTTGCGGTTGCCGTCGAGGCCGAGGGTGCGACGGCCGGCGGGGGAGATACGGAGCGGCGTCCAGATGGGGGCGTGCTGGAAGGCGACGGTGGTGGAGCTGAGGGCTTCCAGGCCGGCGAGGCGGTTGAGGATCTGCCCGCGGAGCTGGGCTTCGGTGTCGTCGTCAGCCTGGGCGGGGGTGAGGGTGAGGGCGAGCTGGAAGCGTGGCGGGACGCCGGGGATGCCGGCGCCGGGAGCGTCGGGGTCCGGGGTCAGGCGGAGGTCGGTGAGGTACCCGAGATCGATGATGTTGCAGGGCAGGGCCGGGTCGTAGCAGTCGCGGAGGGCGGAGAGGATGTCGTCGTCGCGGAGCATGGAGGAGCCTGGGCGGCGGCTAGTTCTTGCGCTCGACAAGAAAGCGGGCGAGGGACTTGAGGTTGTCGGCGGCGGGGCCGAAGGGTTCAAGGGCGGCGAAGGCGTCGGCGATGAGTTCGTCGGCGTCGGCGAGGGAGCGTTCAATGCCGAAGACGGCGGGCCAGGTCGCCTTGGTGACGGCGGCGTCCTTGCCGGCGGTCTTGCCGAGCTGAGCGGAGTCTTCCGTGAGATCGAGGACGTCATCGACGATCTGGAAGGCGAGACCGGCGGACTGGCCGAAGCGACGAAGGCGGGCGATGGTGTTATGCGACGCGCCGGCGACGTGGCCACCGGCGACGATGGAGACGGTAATGAGAGCGCCGGTCTTGGAGCGGTGAATTTCTTCCACGAGGGCGGCGGTGGGCGGCTGGCCCTCGGATTCTATGTCCACGACCTGGCCGCCGATCATGCCGGGGGCGAGGCCTGGCGGGAGGTCATCGGCGGACTCGTCGAAGTCGTCGGTCTGCCGGGAGGAGGGCGAGCCGACACCGGTGCCGACGGCGCTGGCGACCTCACGGAGGATGTCGATGGTGGTGATGGCGGGGCAGTCGAGGCGGGCGATGGTGTGGAAGGCGAGGGTCTGCAGGGCGTCGCCGGCGAGGATGGCGATGGCGTCGCCGAAGACCTTGTGGCAGGTGGGTTGGCCGCGGCGCAGGTCGTCGTTATCGAGAGCCGGCAGGTCGTCGTGGATGAGGGAGTAGGTGTGGAGCATCTCGATCGCGGCGCCGAGCTCGACGGCGGCCTGCTCACCCATGTTGTGCTGGCTGGCGAGGCACCAGGCCTCATAGCAGAGGATGGGGCGGAGGCGCTTGCCGCCGGCGAAGACGGAGTGGCGCATGGCGCGATGGATGGAGTGGGGTGCGGTGTCGGGCGAGGGAAGCAGACGCTCCAGGGCGAGGTCGGTGCGTTCAGCGCCGTCGCTGATCAGCTGGAGAACGGGGGAGCTCATGGAGTTCTGATTCTACCGTGCGGTTTGTGACTCAGAGTTTGCGTCGACGAACGATTGTTCCGAGGGTGCCGAGGAGGGTGAAGGCGGAGAGGACGTCAGCGGCGCGCTCGAGGGGTGGGGTGCGCTGAAGGAGGTCGAGGTGGACCTGGCCGGCGGGAAGGGGAAGGGCGAGCAGGCCGTCGGCGCGATGGGCGCGGTCGGGGTCTGGCTGATGGTTGAGCAGAACTTCCCAAGTGGGGTAGTCGCGGAGGTTGAGGACGAGTAGTTGCGGTGTGGTGAGGTGGAGGTCGAGGGCGTGTGGGGCGGGGCCGGGCTGTGCGGAGACAGGGGGCGGGGTGTCGTCGTTTGCCGTGAGGGGGAAAAGGCGGAAGGGTGGGTTGTTGTGTTGGAGGGTGTCGTTGTCGGCGGTGGTGGGGGTGTATTCGTCGGTTGGGTCATCGCCGGTGGGGGAGTGGAATAGGGTGAAGCGGGCCTGCGGGGCATCGTCGGGATCGCACTCCTGGTGGAAGGCGGTGTAGGCCGGCGCGATGAGGAGGATCGGCGAGAGCAGGGCGGCGGCGAGGAGCACGGGGCGGGGAAGTTGGGGCAAGGCCAGGCCGACGGTGAGGGCGGCGACAGGAGCGAGCAGGGCGAGGAGGCGCCAGGGGAACTGGAGGAAGGCGAGCTGGGGCAGGTGATGCCAGAGGGGGAGGCTCAAGGAGGTGAGCAGACCGCCGACAAGGAGGGTGAGGGCGGCAAGAAGGGCGAGAAGTGTGAGGCGAGTGCGGCGGCCCGTTGCCGCGGCCAGGGCGGCGAGGGTGATGGTGAGCAGGAGAAGGGCGAGGAGGGAGGCGGTGTGGAGGACGGCGTCGTGGACGGGGTCGGCGGTGTGGTGAAAGAGGGTGTTGTCTTCCGGGCGCATGCCAGGGACGGTGGCAAGGGCGATCTGGACCCAGGGCCGCTCGAGGAGCGCCGGGACGATGTAGAAGGCGGCGAGGGCGAGGGCCAGAGCGGTGGCGGCAACGGACCGAAGGGTGAGGGAAAGGAGTTGCGGGCGCTGTGCGGGAGAGCGGGAAAGGAGAGCGAGGCGAAGAAGGACGATGGCGGCCAGGGCATACGAGCCGATGACGGCGGCGGGGGCGTTGGTGAGCCAGAGCAGGGCAAGGGGAATGGCGGTCGCGAGGATGGGGAGGGGTGCGGGCTCGTCTGCACTCGGAAGCAGGGCGGCGAGCAGGAGCGGGAGCCAGGCGGCGGCGAGGAGCTCAGCAAAGGCGGTGCGTTCGTAGGCAGTGAAGAGCGTATAGGGGTTGGTGAGGTAGAGGGTGGCGACGAGGAGGGCCGTGGCGGGCGGCAGGTAGCGCCGGGCGAGGTGGTGCATGGCAAGGCCGGCGGCGGCGAGGGCAAGCCAGGTGAAGACGAGGGGAACGGTGGCGAAGACGGCACTGGCGTGCTGGGCGGGAAGGTGCTCGGCGAGAAGCGTGAGGAGGCCGCCAAGGGTCCAGGAGACGGGAGGATAAAAGACGAAGCGGGGTTCGCCGGCGCCGTAGGCCGGAGAGACGGCCCAGCGGGGGTGGAGGATGCCGTGGGCGAACTGGGCGGCGGCTTCCTGCCAGGAGAGCAGGTGGAAGCTAAGGTCGTGGCCGCAGGAGCAGCCGTGAAGGGCGAGCGGAAGGATTGCGAGAAGGGCGACGACGGGGATGAGGAGCCAGGGGAGAAGGTGAGGGCGGCTCGGCAGGGTGGGCTGCATGGTGTCTACGGTAGACGCTGGGGTGACTGGCTGCGGCACGGCTTAGGCAGGCTGGAGTGGGCGGTGCGGGGTGCTGGGGAGGAGAACCTCGATGCCGTCGTGTGGGTGGACGACGCCACCTTCGAGGACGATGGCGAGGACACCGGCGCGAGGTGTGCGGGTGCCTGGGTGGAAGCTGGCCTTCATCAGGCCGGGCCGGAGGCCGTCCATGAGCTTGCAGGGGGAGCGGAGATTGGTGAGTTCAAGGAGAGCGTTGGCACCGAGGCGAAGGCGCGTGCCGTGCGGCAGGGTGCAGAGCGCGAGGCCGTGGGTGGTGATGTTTTCGCCGAACTGGCCTGGCAGGATGGGCTCCGGGACGGCAAGGGACTGGTCGGAGGAGGGCGCGCCCGAGAGGGTTGCGAGGAACTCGGCTTCGAGCAGGTGGACTTGGGCGCGGTTGGGCGCGGCGGCGTTTCTGCGAACAAGATATTGATGACGGACAGTGGCACCGCAGTGGGCGTCGCCCTCCACACCAAGACCGGCGAGCAGGGTGACGGCTGGCTCAGGGAACTTGGAGAAGGTGTGAGTGGGGCTGCGATGGACGGCGAGGACAGATGGCATAGGTCGGGTGGAAGCTCTGACGGGAGATGCTTGGATTTGGAGTGCCGCGGCAGAAAAGGTGAAGGTCGTGCTGAACGGATGTCACCTTACCAGTTTTGAGCATCTGGAAGAGCAGGGATCGGGAGGAGACGAGTATGCGGCATGCAGGCTGGACGACGCGATGGGGACTGACGGCAGGGTTGGCGCTGATGCTGGGAGCCGGGCCATCTGTGGGATGGGCGCAGATGCAGCCGCCTGCGGTGCCGTCGACGCATCGTCATATCTATCCGGAGGTCTCTGACGGGGAGCACGATGTGCAGGCGGCAATTGCACAGGCGCGCATCGAGCACAAGCGCGTGCTGATTGTGTTCGGCGGGGACTGGTGCGGCGACTGCCAGGTGCTGGACATCAACCTGCACGACCCGGCAAATGCTGAGTTGGTCGCGAAGAACTTCGTCGTGGTGCACGTGAACATCGGACGGATGGACCAGAATGTGGAGCTGGCCCATCGATATGGGGTGCCGCTGAAGCGCGGTGTGCCCGCGATCTCCGTAGTGTCCGGCAGGGGCGACGTGGTGTATGCGCAGGCGGAGGGGGATTTTGCCTCGATGCGGAGCATGGATCCGCGATCTGTGACCGAGTTTCTGACCAAGTGGAAGGGCTAGCCCCCAGCAAGGAGGGAGCTAGCTTTCCACGCCGCTAGTGAGCGGCCGCCTCGTTCGGGGTCGCGGGCATGTATTTGGCAAACCAGGCAAGCTCGCGGCGAGTACGGTCCGCGAGGTGCTCGGGGTTGCGGAAACGATGGCCTTCGGCTGGGTAGATGACGAGCTGGGTGGGGACGCCCTGTGCACGGAGGGCGTGCCAGAACTCGAAGGACTGGGGCGCGGGGCATTCGCCGTCACGATCGCCGACGATGACCAGGGTCGGTGTGGCGACCTGTTTGATGAAATTGATGGCGGAGGATTTGGCGTAGACGGCGGGGTCGTCGTAGACGGAGTCGCCGAAGAAGGGTGTCATCCACTGGTCGATGGAGTTTTCGCCGTAGTAGCTCTGCCAGTCGGAGATGCCGGCCCCGGCCACGGCGGCGGCGAAGCGATGGGTTTGGGTGACGGCGAACATGGTCATGAAGCCGCCGTAGCTCCAGCCGCCGAGGCCCTCGCGATGGGGATCGACGGGGAACTTGTGCTCCACGGTGTCGAGCCCGGCGAGGATGTCGCGGAGATCACCGTAGCCGAAGTCCTTGACGTTGGCCTGCGTGAAGCGCTCGCCCTGGCCGAAGGAGCCGCGCGGGTTGGGCTGAAGGACGAAGTAGCCGGCGTCCGAGAAGACGCTCTGCTGGCCCCAGGTGGAGCGGATGGAGGCGGAAGGGCCGCCGTGGACGCTGACGATGAGGGGGTAGTGCCGGCTGGCGTCAAAGTGGGCGGGAAAGGTGAGCCAACCCTGCACGTGAAAGCCTTCGTTGGTCCACTCGACTGACTCGGTGCGAGCGCTGGTGCCGCGCAGGGCCTCATTGGCGCTGGTCACGGCGTGGAGTGCTGCGGGCTGGCCGGCAACGATCTCTGGCGGGTCTGAGAAGGACGAGCGGACGGCGGCGATCTCGCCGTTGCTGGCGAGCGAGATGGCATCCTTGATGCCGCCGGCGTGGAGTGAGCCGGGGTAGTGCAGCTGGTCGCCTGGCAGCTCGGCGCCGGTCTGGGCGTTGAGGCGGAAGAGGTGAGTGGAGGCTTGGGCGTCCTCCGAGACCAGCAGGGTATGAGGGGCGACGGCGGAGGGGAGCCAGGCGATCCAGGTGGGTGTGGACGGGCGATTGGGGGTGAGATTGCGTGGCGCACCGCCGGCTGCCGGGACGAGGTAGATGTCTCCGCCGGTAGAGCCCTGGTCACTCATAAGCCCACCAATGAGGGCGATGGACTGGCCATCGGGCGACCAGCGGGGGACGGCGATCTGCAGGTTGTGCAGCGGGCCGGCGACGTGGGTGGGGTCCAGCAGCACGGTAGGCGCGGCGCCGGCCTGGGCTGTCTGGGTGTAGAGCTTGGCGACCCACCAGTTGTTTTCGCCGGGCGGAGCTGCCGCAACAAAGGTGAGAGCGCGGGAGTCAGGCGACCAGGAGAACTCGTAGATGTGGAGCGTGGCGGGGGTGAGCTGCGTGAGCTGGCCGGAGGCGAGGGAGACGGCAGCAACGCGCTGGATCTCAACACCGTCTTCGCCGATCACGCCAGACCAGGGCTTCATGGCGTCAAGCGCGCCGGCGGAGCGCGTGGCGTTTTCGACGAAGAGGAACCCCAGGGTGTGGCCGTCGGGGGAGAAAGTGAGCTCTTCGATGTTGCCGGTGATATGGGTGAGCTGCCGTGTTTCGCCGCTGGCGGGTGTGTAAAGAAAGATCTGCTGCTGTGTGCCACCCCCGGAAGGCGCGCCGCAGGTCGAGGTGAAGGCAAGGGTGGCGCCGTCCGGCGACCAGACCGGGTTTGCGCTGGAGCAAGGGCCAGCGTTGGCGGGGGCAACGGTGTGTTCGGAAAGTGTGTTGCCAGCCTGCGAGGTGCTAGCAGCAAGGGCGGCCACGTGGATTTCGGAGCCTGCGGAGGAGGCACCGATCCAGGCAAGACGGTGTGCATCCGGCGCAAGGGCCACTGCGGTGTACGAGGTGGTGCCTGGAGCGGAGGCTGCGGTGGAACCCAGGACAGAGATGCTGCTGGCCGAGGCGGAAAGGGCAGGTGACACGGCAAGGGCCGCAAGCAGCAAGGAAGCGAGGCCGGAACGCATGGGCAGAGGCTAGCATGGGATGAGCTGCAGGATGGGCGGGGCGGCAATTCCTTGACCGCTGGCACGCTTCTTGCTAATCTCAGAGGGTTGCCTCCTCTTGTCTTTCGGGCGGGGTAAGGATGCCAGATTTTTGGGTCCGGGGGCGACGGTACCAGGCATAATCTGCGACAGGGCTTTGGCTCCGTCGTACCTTTCGCCTCGAGCACTGCGACACCTGCCTCCCCGGTAGACTATGCGGGCCGACAGCAGCGAAACGGACCGAGCGAGGCAATACCGGCTCGCGGTCGCCGTCGTTGCCGCACAACGGAAGAGACAATCTAGAGGACCGTGGAGCTGAGAAGCTTCTCGGGTGAGGGGCGCGAATGCGCAACTTCTGGTGCGCTGCGGCGCCGGAAGGCAGGGGAAGGCCGCGATGCTTGCCGCAGCGGTTTCAGGCTTTTTGGAGGAGTTTTAAGTGCCGACGTTTCATCAGCTCGTCAAGCAGGGGCGGACCCCCACCCGGTACAAGACAGCGAGTCCTGCACTGCAGGGATCGCCCCAGCGCCGTGGTGTGTGCACGCGTGTGTATACGCAAACCCCGAAGAAGCCGAACTCTGCGCTGCGCAAGGTCGCTCGCGTGCGGCTCACCAACGGCATTGAGGTTACGACGTACATTCCGGGCATCGGCCACAACCTCCAGGAGCACTCGATCGTGCTGATCCGCGGCGGTCGTGTGAAGGACCTGCCGGGTGTGCGGTATCACGTGGTGCGCGGCACGCTCGACTCAGTTGGCGTGGCGAATCGCAAGCAGGGTCGCTCGAAGTACGGCGCCAAGCGTCCGAAGGCAGCAAAGTAAGCCGAGATCTCGCCTCACCAGAGGCGTATGCAGTTCAGGTGATACCAGGTCCGGCGGCTTGAGAGGTTCACGGCCCCGGAGGAAGACGAGGAGAAAAAATGCCCAGAAAAGGCAATGTACCGAAGCGTGAGGTTGCGGTTGATCCGGTGTACGGTTCGACCCTGGTAACGAAGTTTGTGAACTCGATGATGTGGGGCGGCAAGAAGTCGACCGCGCAGGCGATCTTCTACGAGGCGATGACCAACCTCGAGCAAAAGGGTGGCGACGAGGCTCTCAAGCTGTTCAAGAAGGCTGTCGAGAACGTAAAGCCGCTGCTGGAAGTAAAGAGCCGCCGCGTTGGCGGCGCGAACTACCAGGTGCCGATCGAAGTCAATCCAGATCGCCGGACCTCCTTGGCTATCCGCTGGCTGGTCAGTTATGGCCGGGCTCGTGGCGAAAAGGGCATGGTCGACAAGCTGACGGCGGAGTTGCTCGACGCTGCGAATGGTCGCGGCGCGGCTATGAAGAAGAAAGAAGACGTCCACCGCATGGCCGAGGCCAACCGGGCCTTTGCGCACTATCGCTGGTAGACGGGTTCCCCGGAGCAGGGGGAGCAGGGCGCGAGAACACAGCGGGCAAATGGGTCCGCAGAAGAGATAAGAAACCGTGGCACGCACAACACCACTGAATAAATGCCGCAACATCGGGATTATGGCCCACATCGACGCCGGCAAAACGACGACGACTGAGCGCATCCTGTTCTACACCGGCATCACCCACCGCATCGGCGAAGTGCACGAAGGCACGGCGACGATGGATTGGATGGAGCAGGAGCAGGAGCGTGGCATCACCATCACGTCCGCCGCGACGACCTGCACCTGGAACGGCATTCGCATCAACATCATCGACACGCCTGGTCACGTCGACTTCACAGCCGAGGTAGAGCGTTCGCTCCGTGTGCTCGACGGTGCAGTTGCCTGCTTCGACTCGGTGCAGGGTGTACAGCCGCAGTCGGAGACAGTGTGGCGTCAGGCCAACAAGTACCGCGTGCCACGGATCTGCTTCATCAACAAGATGGACAAGGCGGGTGCGAACTTCGAGTACGCGACCTCGACCATCGTTCAGCGCCTGGGCGCACGCGCCATTCCCATCCAGATCCCGATCGGAGAGGAAGCGAAGTTTGCTGGTGTTGTTGACCTCGTCGAGATGCGGGCGATCCTGTGGCATGACGAGACGATGGGCGCGAAGTACTCCGTTGAGGAGATCCCAGACAACCTCAAGGAAAAGGCAGCCGAGGCGCGCAATCAGATGATCGAAGCGATCGCTGACTCGGATGACGAGGTCCTGAACGCGTTTCTGGAGGGCGAAGAGCTTTCGATCCCACAGATCAAGCGCGCGCTGCGGAAGGCGACGATCAGCATGAACGTCTTCCCCGTGCTTTGCGGGTCGTCCTTCAAGAACAAGGGCGTGCAGACGCTGCTCGACGCTGTCCTCGAGTACCTGCCGAGCCCCCTTGACGTGCCGGCAATCCAGGGCGCGAATCCTGAGGACATGGAGCAGAAGCTTACCCGTCCGCCGGAGGATAATGCTCCCTTCGCAGCGCTTGGCTTCAAGATCATGACCGATCCGTTTGTCGGGCAGCTGATCTTCATCCGGGTGTACTCGGGAACGCTTAAGACGGGTGACTCCGTTTTAAATCCGCGTACTGGCAAGACGGAACGTATTGGCCGCCTGCTCAAGATGCACGCGAACAAGCGCGAAGAGATCACGGAGATTCTTGCCGGGGACATCTGCGCGGCAGTCGGTCTCAAGAACTTGGTGACGGGCGATACGATTTGCAGTGACAAGGCGCCAGTGGTGCTCGAGTCGATCGACTTCCCGAAGCCGGTGATCGAGGTTGCTGTCGAGCCGAAGACCAAAGCTGACCAAGAGAAGATGGGGATGGCGCTCGCAAAGCTGGCGCAGGAAGATCCCACCTTCAAGGTTCGCACCGATATCACCAATGGCCAGACCATCATCTCCGGCATGGGCGAGTTGCACCTCGAGATCATCGTCGATCGCATGATGCGCGAGTACAAGGTCGAGGCAAACGTCGGCAAGCCCCAGGTGAACTATCGCGAGACCATCCGGTCCAACGCAGAGGCCGAGGGCAAGTACATTCGACAGACGGGCGGCTCGGGAAACTACGGGCATGCCAAGATTCGGATCGAGCCGAACGAGCCTGGGAAGGGCTACGAGTTCTCGAACGACACCAAGGGCGGTGTTATTCCCAAGGAGTACATCAAGCCTATCGACCAGGGCATTCAGGACGCCATGCTACGCGGCATTCTGGCTGGGTACGAGATGGTCGACATCAAGGTGTCGCTCTACGACGGCAGTTACCATGACGTCGACTCCAACGAAATGGCATTCAAGATCGCCGGCTCGATGGCCTTTAAGGAGGCCGCTCGTAAAGCAAAGCCCGTATTGCTCGAGCCCGTTATGGCAGTAGAGGTGACGGTGCCCGAGGAGTACATGGGTACCATCATCGGCGACCTGAACTCGCGTCGTGGTCGGATTGAGGGTATGGAGATGATCGGCGGGGTCCAGGCCGTAAAAGCGACCGTGCCACTATCGAATATGTTCGGCTATGCAACGGCGATGCGCGGTTCGACGCAGGGGCGGGCAAACTTCTCGATGGAGTTCAAGCAGTACGAGGAAGCACCCAAGTCTGTGTCGGAAGAGATTATCGCCCGCGTGCAGGGCAAGGACGAGAAGTAAGGAGTAGCTGGCCCGTTTTGGGTCGGCACCCGCAACCACGTCAAAACAGGTTTATCCGGAGAGGGAAGAGCGATGGGCAAGGAAAAGTTTGACCGCAGCAAGCCGCACGTGAACATTGGGACGATTGGTCACATTGATCACGGCAAGACGACGTTGACGGCGGCGATCACGAAGGTTTTGTCGAAGCACAACCCGAAGAACAGCTTTCGGAGCTTTGACACGATTGACAACGCCCCTGAGGAGCGCGAGCGCGGTATCACGATTGCGACCTCGCACGTGGAGTACGAGACGGCGAACCGTCACTACGCCCACGTGGATTGCCCGGGCCACGCCGACTACATCAAGAACATGATCACGGGTGCGGCACAGATGGACGGCGCGATCCTGGTGGTAGCGGCAACTGATGGTCCGATGCCGCAGACCAAGGAGCACGTTCTGCTGGCCCGGCAGGTCGGCGTTCCCTACATCGTGGTGTTTCTGAACAAGTGCGATGCGGTGGAAGACGCGGAGCTGATCGACCTGGTCGAGATGGAAGTGCGCGAGCTGTTGAGCAAGTACGACTTCCCGGGCGACGACGTGCCGGTGATCCGTGGCTCGGCACTGGGCGCGCTGAACGGCGAAGCCCAGTGGGAGGCCAAGATCGACGAGCTGATGGACGCGGTGGACAAGACCGTGCCGCAGCCGGACCGCATGGTCGACCTGCCGTTCCTGATGCCGATCGAGGATATCTTCTCGATCTCGGGTCGTGGCACGGTGGTGACCGGCCGTATCGAGCGAGGCAAGATCAAGGTTGGTGAGGCGGCGCAGATCGTTGGCTTCCGCGACACGCAGAACACGACCGTAACCGGCGTCGAGATGTTCAAGAAGCAGCTGGACGAGGGCCTGGCGGGCGACAACGCGGGTCTTCTGCTGCGTGGCACGGCCAAGGACGATGTGGAGCGCGGGATGGTCCTGGCGAAGCCGGGCTCGATCACGCCGCACACGCAGTTCAAGGGTGAGATCTACGTTCTGAGCAAAGAAGAGGGTGGTCGTCACACACCGTTCTTCAACGGCTACCGGCCGCAGTTCTACTTCCGGACCACGGACGTGACGGGCTCGGCGAAGCTGCCAGAGGGCACCGAGATGGTGATGCCGGGCGATAACATCTCGCTTGAGATCACGCTGGGCACCCCGGTGGCGATGGAAAAGGGTCTCCGCTTCGCTATCCGTGAGGGTGGCCGGACCGTGGGCGCCGGAACCATCTCCGAAATCCTGAAGTAAAGTAGGGGCTGCACCGGTCCTAACGGCCGGTGCAGCACACAGCAGGTCGTTCGCAGAGCAGCAGCAGGAAGAGAGACACTATGGCGGGACAGCAGCGAATTCGTATCAGGCTTAAGGCGTATGACTACCGCGTTCTTGACACCTCTACTGGCGAGATCGTGGAGACGGCGAAGCGTACCGGAGCACAGGTCGCCGGGCCGATTCCTTTGCCGACGATGAAGAACAAGTACTGCGTACTTCGTTCGCCCCACGTCGATAAGAAGTCTCGCGAGGCCTTTGAAATCCGTACCCACAAGCGACTGATTGACATTCTCGAGCCGACACAGCAGACCGTAGACGCCCTGATGAAGCTCGATCTTCCGGCCGGCGTGGACGTCGAGATTAAGACCGTACAGAAGTAACGTAAGCAGACCGGCAGTGCCGCAACTACAGCAGCGGCATGATGCGGAGGATAGATGAGCGTTCTTGGGATTTTAGGTAAGAAGGTCGGAATGACGCAGCTCTTTGATGAGCGTGGCGATGTGCATCCGGTAACAGTGATCAAGGCAGGCCCCTGCGTTGTTACGCAGATCAAGACGCTCGCCAAGGACGGCTACGAGGCCGCGCAGATTGGTTACGTGGACTTCGTAAAGGCGTCCAGGGTGAACAAGGCTATGAATGGTCACTTCGCCAAGTCAGACGTGCCGCCGGTTCGCGTGATGCGCGAGGTGCCTATCGAGGCGGGAGTGCAGCCAGGGGATACGGCAGTTGAGGGCAGCGAGGGTGCAACCCCCGTCAAGGCAGGCGACCGGATCCTCGTGGACATCTTCGACGGCGACAAGTTTGTGGACGTCATCGGCACCTCCAAGGGCCGCGGCTTTGCTGGTGTTGTCAGGCGGCACAACTTCGGCGGCGGTCCAAAGGGCCACGGCCACATGTTTCAGGTGCAGGGATCCATCGGCGCCTCGAGCTTTCCTTCGCGCGTCTTCCCGGGGCAGCGTATGCCGGGACATATGGGTGACGCGCAGGTTACGGTTCGCAACCTTCGGATTCGTGGCATCGACCTTGAAGACAACCTTCTCTTGGTCGAAGGCGCCGTGCCCGGTCCCCGGGACGGCTACGTGCTGATCTCAAAGGCGAAGGCGCCGCCACGCGAACGCCGTGGGTTTGCTGGAGCGTCAACGCTTGATCCGCTTAAGGCGTCGAAGAAGGCCGCTCCATCCAAGAAGAAGTAGCATCTGGGGCTCTGGCCAGGTATCCAGGGCTCCGCTTGCAGCGTGACGCAGTGTGACAGATCTGGTACCCCGGAAGGATGTGGGTACCCCTATGAGAGAGCAACGATGGCAACGATCAATGTAGTCAGTCTCGGCGGCGAAACGGTTGGAGAGTTCGAACTCGCCGATCGTATCTTCACCGGTGAGGTGAATGAGGGGCTGCTGTGGGAAGCGGTAAAGCACTACCGAGCCGCACTGCGCCAGGGCACTGCTGCCACCAAGAACCGTAAGCTGGTCGCCGGTGCGGGTCGAAAGCTGTGGAAGCAAAAGGGCACCGGCCGGGCCCGTGTTGGCTCGATCCGCACGCCATTGTGGCGCGGGGGCGGCACCGTCCACGGACCCCAGCCCCGCAGCTATGAGTACGCCTTTCCCCGCAAAAAGCTTCTGGGCGCGCTGCGCTCCGCCGTACAGGCGAAGCTGAGCGAGAGCCGTCTGACCGTCGTGGATACTCTGGCACTCCCCGAAGCGAAGACAAAGCTTTACCGGCAGGCGCTGAACACGCTCCAGGCGGGGAAGACCACGCTCTTGGTTGAGACGAGCCGGCAGCTCGACGAGACGCTCTATCTCGGCTCGCGCAATCTGGAGGGTGTGGAGCTGGTACTGAGCTCCGAGGTCCATCCCTATGACCTCCTACGGTATGAGCACGCTATCTTTTCGCGTGAAGCCTTTGCCGCAGTGCAGGAGATGCTGCTGAAGAACGCGTCCCGTCGCGACACCGCGGGCAGCAAGGAGGTTGCGTAAATGTCGACCCTGTTTGAGGTACTACGCCGGCCCGTCATTACGGAAAAGGCGATAACGGTAAAGGAAACGGAGCAGACGCTGGTCTTCGAGGTCAGTCTCCACGCCACGAAAACCGAGGTAAAGCAGGCAGTCGAGAAGTTGCTGCAGGTTAAGGTCGAGAACGTGCGGACCGCAACGGTTGAGGGCAAGGAGCGCCGCCGAGGCAAGTTCGCGGGTTATCGACCTGACTGGAAGAAGGCCTATGTTCGCCTCCGTGCAGGCGAAAAGATGCCGGACTATCTCGAGAGCATGTAGCGGATGCGGGGGACGGTCCAGGCCAGCCCCGCAGACAAGAAGAGCAAGGCAGCAACCAGGATCTAGGGGCCAGCGCGACGTTGGCAGCTAGGAGTGACACTCGATGGCAATTCAGACATTTCGGCCGACCACGCCCTCGCTTCGGTTTACCAGCAAGCTGGTCACAAAAGACATCACAACCGACCAGCCGTACAAGCCGCTGCTGGCAACCAAGCAGCGTACGGGGGGGCGTAACTCGACCGGCGCGCTGACCATGCGGCACCATGGCGGCGGGCACAAGCAGAAGCTGCGCTTGATCGACTTCAAGCGGGACAAGTTCGGTATCCCGGCGACGGTGGCGACAGTGGAGTACGACCCGAACCGTAGTGCCCGCATCGCTCTGGTCCACTATGCCGACGGCGAAAAGCGCTACATCGTGCAGCCTGTCGGTCTCAAGGTCGGCCAGCAGATCATGAGTGGCCCGGAAGCGGACATCCTGATTGGGAATGCTTTGCCGCTGCGCAACATTCCGGCCGGCACAACGGTGCACAACATCGAACTTCGGCCTGGCAAAGGCGCGCAGATGGCGCGTTCGGCTGGAGCGCAGGTGCAACTGGTGGCCAAGGAAGGCGACTACGCTCTGCTGAAGCTCCCCTCCGGCGAGACACGGCGCGTTCTGGTGGACTGCATGGCGACCATCGGTCAGGTGGGCAACACCGACCATGAGAATGTCTCAATTGGAAAAGCCGGGCGCAACCGATGGAAGGGCATCCGCCCAACAAACCGCGGCGTCTCGATGAATCCGGTCGATCACCCGCATGGTGGCGGTGAGGGTAAGACCTCCGGCGGTCGCCATCCCGTCACTCCGTGGGGTCAGCCAACCCGGGGCTACAAGACCCGCAACAACAAGCGGACAGACACCTTCATTGTGAGCCGCCGCTCCAAGTAACAGGACGGCAGGCCTGGCCCCCGGGAGACGATGGGGCTGAGACCAAGCTTCGGAACCCGCCCGAAGTTCGTACGAACGAGCACAGCAGGAGCGTAGCGCATGACACGATCGGCCAAAAAGGGACCCTTCATCGATGACCACCTGATGAACAAGATCACGGTGATGAATCAGAGCAACGACCGCAAAGTCCTGCGTACTTGGTCGCGGCGGTCCACCATCCACCCAGACATGGTGGGCCACACGATTGCGGTGCACAACGGCCGCAAGTTCATTCCGGTGTATGTGACCGAAAACATGGTTGGCCATAAGCTCGGCGAGTTCTCGGCAACCCGGACCTTTAAGGGACACTCGGCCAAGGCGAATGAAAGCTCCGCCAAGCCGAAGTAGCTTGAAGAATGCGCCCCGAGGGCAGGTCGATCGACAGGTACGCAACGCAAAGGAATAGGACGATGGCAAAGACAGAAGCAGCAGCACCCAGGGAGTTCCGGGCCGAGGCGAAATTCCAGCGGACCAGCCCGCAGAAGGCGAAGCTTGTGCTGGACCTGATCAAGGGCCTCCACGTCGAGCGGGCAATCACCACGGTTCACTTTTCGAGCAAGCGCATCGCCCCGGTCGTGGAGAAGGTGTTACGGTCGGCGATCCAGAACGCGAGCTACCTGTCTGACGAGCAGGGCCTCGACATCGACGTGGATAACCTCTACGTCAAGTCAGCCGTCGCCAATGAAGGTCCGCGCCTGAAGCGGATTCGTCCGGCTCCCATGGGTAGAGCATTCCGCTATCAACGCCGGCTCGCTCACATTGTGGTGACGGTTGCGGAGCGTCAACGTGGAGAGGCGAAGCCCGCAAAGGCGACAAAGGCGAATTCCGGCAAGGGCGGCGAGAAGGCTCAGTAACACATAGGGTATACTTCTTACTTTGGGCGAAGGACAGGCTTTGGCACGTATGTGCCGCAGGAGTTGAGGGTCGTTATGGGACAGAAAGTCCATCCGTACGGATATCGCCTCGGGGTCAACAAGCCCTGGAAGTCGCGCTGGTTTGTGGAGCGCGGCTACGACAAGTTGCTCGTGGAAGACGTAAAGCTCAAGGCCGAGCTGCGCGAGAAGTTGAAGGCTGCTGGCGTTAGCTCGGTGGAGGTGGAGCGTCCGGGCAACAAGCTGCGGCTCATCATCCGTACAGCCCGTCCCGGCATCATCATTGGTCGCAAAGGCGCGGAGATCGACAAGCTCAAGGCTGACATCCAGAAGCGGACCAGTCGTGAGGTCTTCATTGATATTCTGGAAGTGAATAAACCGGAACTCGATGCTCAGCTGGTAGCGGAAAACATCGCCCTGCAACTCGAGAAGCGGGTTAGTTTTCGTCGTGCGATGCGTAAGAGTGTGGACTCCGCTCTCCGCTTCGGCTGCAAGGGCATTAAGGTCCGAGTGTCGGGCCGGTTGAACGGAAATGAAATCGCCCGCTCCGAATGGTATCTCCAGGGCCGTCTACCACTCCACACCCTCCGGGCTGACATTGACTATGGGTTTGCGGAAGCTCGCACCACCTACGGCGTCATCGGGGTTAAGGCGTGGGTCTATCGCGGAGACATCTACGAGCAGCGCAAGCGTCGCGAGCAGGTGGCGATCCCGGGCGCAGCCTCCGGAGCCTTCGCTTCGTAGCATCAGTCTCGAGCTTCATGCAGTGCCCCCCAGGGTCGAGAAGTCCCGGGAAGATACAAAGATCAGTTTGAGGGTTTTACGATGTTGATGCCGAAGAAGGTGAAGTACAGAAAGCAGCAGCGGGGCCGGATGTGTGGCAAGGCTTGGCGTGGATCCGACCTGTCTTTCGGCGACTTCGGTCTGAAGGTGGTCGAGTGCGGCTACATCACAGACCGGCAGATCGAGGCAAGCCGAATCGCGATGACTCGCTTCATCAAGCGTGGCGGCAAGGTGTGGCTTCGTCTGTTTCCGGACAAGCCAATCACCAAGAAGCCTGCCGAGACTCGTATGGGCAAGGGTAAAGGAGCGCCGGATCATTGGGTGGCCGTTGTTCGACCGGGTAAGGTTCTGTTCGAAATGGAGGGTGTGACGCCCGAGATGGCGCGGGAAGCGATGCGCCTGGCCTCACATAAGCTCCCCTTAAAGACCAGCTTTGTGCAGCGGCATACTGTGGCAGCGCCAGCTGCTGCTGCCAAGTAGTGAGTAAAGGAAGAGTGTGATGGAGCTTACGAAGATACGGGAGTTCACAGACGAGCAGCTCACCGAGCAGCTTGCGACGGCGGGGGAGGCGATGTTTCGCATCCGCTTCCAGAAGAGCATGGGTGACCTTCAGGGTCTGAAGCGCCTGAAGGAGCACAAGCTCGAGGTCGCACGGGTGAAGACAATTCAGCGGGAGCGGGTCCTGGCGGCGCAGACGGCAGCGATGCCCTCGACCAAGGGAGCTGCACCCAAGCCGAGCGAGCGGACGGCTCGCAAGCATGCCAAAGGAGCTAGGTAATGGCGGATACATCGACCGAGGTGCAGGCGGCTACGCCGGCAGATCAGCCGCGACGCAATGAAAAGGTGGGCCTGGTTGTTTCGACCAAGATGCAGAAGACCATCGTGGTTGAGATCGAGATGCGCAAGGCTCACCCCAAATACAAGCGGGTTATGAAGTCCAACAAGAAGTTCTACGCTCATGACGAGCAGAACTCCGCACGGGTCGGGGACGTAGTCCGCATTCGTGAGGCCCGACCACTCTCGAAGCTGAAGCGGTGGTCGCTCGAAGAGATCGTTCGTCGATCTTCCCTGGCGCAACTCAGTGATGATCGCCCCAAGGTAGCCGCGGCCCAGTAAATCAGTGCACGGTCCACCTTCATAGAGGGCGAGACCGGATCAGGCGTGAAGGAGAACACAGATGGCAGTACAGATGAGAACGATGCTTGAGGTGGCCGACAACTCGGGTGCCCGCAAGCTTCAGGTGATCCTTCCGCTGGGCGGAGGTTTGGGGAAGATTGCCGGCCTGGGAGATGTGGTGACGGCTGCTGTCAAGGAGGCCGCCCCGGACGGTACGGTCAAGAAGGGGAAGGTAGTCAAGGCGGTGATCGTGCGAACAAGGAAAGAATACCGTCGTCGCGATGGAACCTACATCCGCTTTGATCAGAACGCGGCTGTCGTAATCAACGACTCGCTCGAGCCTGTCGGCACTCGCGTCTTCGGCCCGGTGGCGCGTGAGCTTCGCGAGAAAAAGTTCCTGAAGATCGTATCGCTGGCACCCGAAGTCATTTAACCCAGGCCAGTAGTTAGTCTGGCCTAACCGGATTCCGGCTCTGCTAGATCGCCGAGGAGAGAAGAATGAAGATCAAGATTCGTCGTAATGACCGTGTTGTAGTTATCGCCGGGAAAGATCGCAACAAACAGGGCCGCGTTCTCCGCGTCATCGCGGATAGAGAGAGGGTTCTGGTTGAGGGCATCGGGCTGGTGAAGAAGCATGTCAAGCCGAATCCCCAGCGGAACATCAAGGGCGGTATCGCGGAGCAGGAGTCGCCAATCCACATCTCTAACGTGATGTTGCTCGACGCCAATGGGAAGCGAACCCGTATCGGCTCACGTGAAGAGAATGGAAAGCGTGTCCGCGTGGCCAAGTCGACCGGCTCTGTTCTCGAAGCCCCTAAAGAGTAATTTTTAGCAGTATGTATGGGAAAAGCAGCAAGCCACGTAACGGAAGGCGTAGGCCTTTCCGAGTCCGTGGGGAAAGCAGAGATGGATCATGGCATCGCGATTTCGTGATAAGTACAACAATGAGATCAAGGGAGCGCTCGCAAAAGAGCTCGACATCAAGAATGTGATGGCGATCCCAAGGCTCGAAAAGATCGTCATCAACATGGGCCTTGGCGAAGCAACGCAGAACGTCAAGATCATGGATCCCCTTGTGGCCGACCTGGCTTCGATCGCCGGGCAGAAGCCCGTGATCACGAAGGCGAAGAAGTCGATCGCCGCGTTTAAGCTGCGGGAAGGCATGCCCATCGGTGCCATGGTGACGCTACGTGGCGACGCGATGTTCGAGTTTCTTGATCGGCTTATCTCGATCGCCCTGCCCCGTGTGCGGGATTTCCGAGGTGTGTCGAGCAAGAGCTTCGACGGCCGGGGTAACTACACACTTGGTCTCCGTGACCAGCTGATCTTTGCTGAGATCGATTATGCCAAGGTCGACAAGACCAAGGGTATGAACGTGACCATCGTGACGACGGCACAGGATGACAACGGGGCACGGAGCCTGTTGCGTCACTTCGGCATGCCGTTTCGTCAAGGGGCCTAGCACCAGAATTCGGTGCGCAACAGGGAGCGGGCCTTCACTGGTGTCGCTCCCGGAAGAGGATGATTCATGGCAACCACGGCAAAGCGCGTTAAAGATGCGAAGACGCCCAAGTTCAAGTCGCGCCAGCATAACCGGTGCCAGCTGTGCGGACGTCCCCGCGCCTTTCTTCGGAAGTTCGGCGTTTGCCGTCTTTGCTTCCGCGGTCTAGCGCTTCGCGGCGAAATTCCAGGCGTCGTAAAATCGAGCTGGTAGACTTACTTCACCGTGAGCCTACGGTGGGGGTACCCCCGTCAGAGATTGCGTTCCGCCCTACAGCGGAAGACCCTGTCTGACGCACAGAAGTGATGCAAGGCCACTCGAGACTGGTTCTCTGCCCCGCAGAGCGAACGGCGAGTGAAGGAGAGACGATGAACTTGACTGACCCCGTGGCGGACTTCCTGACCCGCATCCGCAACTCCATCCGCGCCCGTCACCAGAAGCTGGACGTCCCTGCGTCGAAGCTGAAGGCAGAGATCGCCCGCATCCTGCGGGACGAGGGATACATCGCGAACTATAAGCCCGTTGAAGAGAATGGACAGCGAATCCTGCGCGTCTACCTTAAGTATGGGCCAAACAACGAAGCTGTGATTCGCGACCTGCAGCGCGTTTCGCGGCCTGGCTGCCGTGTATACCTTGGTCGTGACGAGATCCGTCGCGTTCAGGGCGGCCTCGGTATCTCGATCATGACTACGCCCAAGGGTGTGATGACCGGCCGGCAGGCGCGTCGTGAAGGCGTCGGCGGCGAGATCCTTTGCGAAGTTTGGTAGCAATCCACCCAGCCTGTGTGAGAAGTCGGGACACGGACCGGGTGAAGATACGTTGAGTATCGGCTGCAGTGGAACGGAGTTGTCCGGGACTCGCAAGCCAGAAGAAAAAGGAAGCTCATGTCACGAGTAGGAAGAATGCCCATCCCACTGCCTTCCGGCGTCAAGTACACGGTTGACGGCAATACGGTTCGCGTGGAAGGCCCCAAGGGCAAGGTGAATGCTCTGCTGCCGACCGGCATCAGCTTGGTCGAACGGGACGGCAAGATTCATGCGGAACGCCAGGACGACTCACAGGCCGCGATTCACGGGCTTGCTCGTGCGCTGGTTTTCAATGCGGTCGAGGGAGTCACGAACGGATGGAAAAAGGAGCTCGATGTGATCGGCATCGGCTACCGTGTCGAACTCAAAGGCAAGGGGATGGTGGTCTTTACGCTGGGCTACTCTCACCCAATTGAGTTCCCGCTTCCCACGGGAATTGATGTCACGATCGATCCGAAGCAGACCCATCTGACCGTCTCCGGGATCGACCGGCAGAAGGTCGGGCAAGTCGCGGCGGACATGCGGTCACTGCGAAAGCCGGACCCCTACAAGAACAAGGGCGTGCGGTACTCCGACGAGAAGCTCAAGAAGAAGGTCGGCAAGACCGGTGCCAAGTAAGTCAACTCCCGCCTGGCCGGCGCAGCTGCCGGTCAGGCAAGCCGAACGTCTCCAGACGCTGGAAACGCCCCTAGGAAGGATGTAACAGTATGATTCAACCACGCCAACGCAACGTGATTCGACAGCGGGTGCATGCGCGCATTCGATCCAAGGTGACCGGAACTGCGGCTCGCCCTCGCCTCAATGTCTTCCGGTCTTTGAATCACATCTACACGCAGCTGATCGATGACGCCAGCGGGCAAACTCTGGTCGCGGCTTCTTCCCTGGGCAAAAAAGGTGAAGAGGGCAAGACGGGGGGCAATATCGCTGCCGCTGCTGAGGTCGGTCGCCTGATTGCAGACCGGGCCAAGGAGAAGGGCATCTCGCGCGTGGTGTTCGATCGTGGCGGCTACCTCTATCACGGCCGGATCAAGGCGCTGGCGGAAGCCGCCCGTGCCGCAGGACTTGACTTCTAACAGGGTGTCTCCTGCCTTGGCAGGGAGAAAGATAAGCAGGCTAGCAATGGCAATGACCAGAAAACGGATCGACGCAAACCGTCTGAATCTCAAGGACCAGGTCGTGTCGATCAACCGTGTGACCAAGGTGGTCAAGGGCGGTAAAAACATGTCGTTCGCGGCGTTGGTCGTCGTGGGTGACCCGGCGGAGGGCGTGGTCGGTTACGGTTCCGGCAAGGCGAAGGAGGTTCCCCAGGCTATCCGCAAGGGAATCGAATCCGCTAAGAAGAATCTCCTTCGGGTGAATCTCACGCAGACCACCATTCCGCACCAGGTTCTTGGGCACTTCGGCGCAGGCCAGGTGATGCTGAAGCCGGCGCCTGAGGGTACCGGTGTCATCGCGGGCGGAACGGTGCGCGCCGTTATGACCTCGGCGGGTGTGCAGAACGTGCTGACCAAGTCACTTGGGTCTGCCAACCCACACAACGTGATTAAGGCTACCTTCGACGCGTTGGCGCAGCTCCGGGATAAGGCCGAAGTTGCGGCGCTGCGTGGCAAAGACGAAGGCGAGTTGTAAGCGCCCAGCTGGCGTAAGGAGATACCATGGCAAGCGATAGCAAGATCAGGTTGCAGTACTTCCGTTCGCAGATCTGCACACCGCAGAAGCATAAGCTCGTGATCAAGGGTCTTGGCTTCACGCGGTTGAATCAGATCGTGGAGCGGGAAGACACCCCCTCGATCCGAGGAATGGTCAACAAGGTTCCCCACCTGGTCCGGGTCGTGCAGGCGTAGTTGACTCCTGCACCATCCTGCGGGTAGGCCAGACACATAGACAGCGAGTCAGCGCAAGCTGGCGTAAGCGAGGACATCATGGCACTGAATCTTTCCAATCTGCGTGCGCCCAAGAAGGCGAACGAAAACAAGAAGCGCGTGGGCCGGGGTATGGGGTCCGGTATGGGTAAGACCTCGACCCGCGGGCACAAGGGGCAGGGCAGCCGATCCGGCTCAAGCCTGATGCGGGGCTTTGAAGGCGGCCAAATGCCGTTGCACCGGCGCCTGCCGAAGCGCGGATTCACCAATATCTTCCGCGTGGAGTATACGGTGGTCAGCCTCGGCCGACTGGCAGAGGTGCACGCCGCGTCACAGGAGTCGGAATACACCCTCGAGCGTCTGGTCTCTACCGGCCTGCTCCGCAAGCGCAATGGCCTGGTCAAGGTGCTGAACAATGGCGAGATCACCGTGCCGCTTACTGTTCACGCGCACAAGTTTTCGAAGTCCGCAAAAGAGGCCATCGAGCGTGCCGGTGGCAAGGCCGTTGTGATCGGCGAGGTAGTTGAAGCCTAGGAACTCCCGCGGGGTTGCCGTTGCCTTGGTGGCTCCCCCGCACTTTCTGATCACGTTTTAGACCGGACTGAGACGACGCCATGCTTGATAAGTTCGCTAACATCTTTCGCATACCGGATCTCCGGAAGCGCGTCTTGTTCACGCTCGGCCTGCTGGCGGTCTATCGTCTCGGATCGCACATCCCCACCCCAGGAATCAACGCCGATATGCTGGCGCGTTTCTTCAGCGCCAACTCTGGCTCGGCCCTGGGCCTGGTGGATCTCTTCTCGGGCGGCAACCTGCGGCGCCTGACGATCTTCGCTCTCGGCATCATGCCGTACATCACAGCGTCTATTTTCTTTCAGCTGCTTACCGTCATCTATGAGCCGCTAGCCAAGCTGCAGAAGGAAGGCGAACTCGGTCGGCGCAAGATCACGCAGTGGACCCGCTATGTCACGATCCTCCTGGCCATTGTGCAGTCGTTCGCCATTGGACTCACGCTGACCGGTACCTCGACCGGCTCGCCGATGGTCACGCTCCCGCGCTATGCCTTCATCCCCATGTGCGTGCTCACACTCACAACGGGGACTGCCTTCATCATGTGGCTGGGTGAGCAGATCACCGAACGTGGTATTGGGAACGGCATGAGCCTGCTCATCTTCACTGGCATAGTGGTAGGCCTCCCCCGAGGTATTGCGGAGCTCTATGACAAGGTGAGGACCGACGCCTGGGGCGCCTTCACGCCAGTCGCTGTCCTGCTCTTGGTTGTTGGCATGCTGGCTGTGGTGGCCTTCATCGTCTACGTGGAGAAGTCCGAGCGGCGCATTCCCGTGCAGTCCGCAAAGCGTGTGGTCGGCCGACGGATGATCGCTGCGCAGAACTCCTTCCTGCCCCTGAAGGTGAACTCCGGCAGCGTCATGCCGATCATCTTCGCCAGCTCCATCTTGTCCGCGCCGCTGCTCTTTGCAAATGTGAATCTGCTAGGTGGACCCTTGCGGGATAACCGGTATCTCGGGCCGGTCTTCTCGGCGTTGTCCCCGGGCGAGCCGCTTTATGTACTCCTGTACATGGTCGCGATCGTCTTCTTCGCATACTTCTACATCTCTATCGTCTTCCGTCCTGACGATATCGCGGACAACATGCGGAAGTACGGCAGCTTCATCCCCGGCATCCGGCCCGGCAAGCGCACCGCAGACTTCATCAATGACGTTCTGAGCCGCCTTACCCTGGTGGGCGCGCTCTATCTGATCGTCATCTTCCTCATCCCACAGTTCCTGATCAGCGGGGTGCACCTCAATCACCTACCGTGGATCGGTTCCTTCTTCGACCGCCTTCCTACTTGGGTCACCAACGGTCTAGGCGTCAACTTCTACTTTGGCGGAACCAGCCTGCTGATCGTAGTTGGCGTCGCCATGGATACCGTGCAGCAGATTGAATCGCAGCTGGTCATGCGGCACTATGAAGGGTTCGCGCCCAAGTCGGGCCGTATCCGTGGCCGGCGGAGCTGGTAGAGAGCAGGAGTAGGGGCGGTGAGACCAACGGAAGCAGCGAAGGGAAGTGGGACAGTGGTGCCTAGCAGAACGTTTCAGCCAGGGCCGGTCCTGCTTCTTGGCGCGCCCGGTGTCGGCAAGGGGACGCAGGCCCAGCGTCTAGTGGGCAAGTATGGCATTCCCCAGATCTCCACTGGTGATCTCCTGCGTCAGCACGGCAAGGATCAGACCGAGCTAGGTCGGATGGCTACGACCTTGATGAAGGCAGGTCAGTTCGTCCCGGACGACGTTGTCAATGGCATGGTGGCTGACAGGCTGGCGCAACCGGACGCCGCACTTGGCTACGTTCTGGACGGCTTCCCGCGCACTGAGGCCCAGGCGAACTGGCTTGATGGAGAACTGGGCCGTCGCGGCGGCGATCGCCTGATCGCAGTTGAGATTCTCGTTCCGCGTGCGGATCTGCTGGAGCGGATCACTGGCCGCCGTACCTGTTCGATGTGCCGTCACATCTATAACATCTTCTTCAATCCGCCCAAAGTCGAGGGGATCTGTGATCTGGACGGGGCCCCTCTGGTCCACCGCAGTGACGACACCGTGGATGCCTTTGAGCGGCGCATGGTGGAGCATACGGAGAAGACCGGTGCCGTCATCGCGCACTACCGTGCGATGGGTAGCTTTCAGGACGTGAACGGGATGGGCTCGCTCGACGAGGTGGAAGCGCGGATCAACACTGCCCTGATGGTGCTGCGGGGAGCTCCAGGGGTGCTCGAGGGAGTGAGACGGTAGATGGCGATTGTGCTGAAGAGTGCGGCGGAGCTGGAGCGGATGCGCGCGTCCGGCAAAATCCTGCGTCGCGTACATGACGCGATCAAGCCTCTGGTTGTTGCCGGCGCCAGCACGATGGATCTCGAGCACGCGGCACTGGCTGAGATCGAAGCTTGCCGCGTGACGGCGGCATTCAAGGGATACCACGGATATCCGGCGGCTCTCTGCACCTCGATCAACGAAGAAGTCGTCCATGGCATGCCGGCTGTTTCGCGCGTGCTGCAAGACGGGGACATCATCTCGATCGATTGTGGCGTAATCCTGGATGGCTTCTACTCGGATGCAGCTATGACCTACGCCGTGGGCACGGTCGCCCCCGAGACGGAACGACTGCTCCGCACGACGCAGCGTTCGCTGGAGGCAGGCATCCAAGCGGCACAGGTGGGCGGTCGCCTGGGCGATATCTCAGCCGCTGTCCAGCAGGTGTGCGAGGCGGAGGGCTTTGGCGTTGTGCGCGACTTCGTCGGGCACGGTATCGGCCGGGCGATGCACGAAGACCCGCAGGTGCCGAACTTCGGTGTGGCGGGCCGCGGACCTCGCCTGAAGCAGGGCATGGTGCTGGCCATCGAGCCGATGGTGAATGCAGGCGGACCCGAGGTGCGGGTGCTGAAGGACGGGTGGACGGCGGTCACGGTCGATGGCAGCTACTCCGCTCACTTTGAGCACACGGTGGCCATCACCAAGGACGGCCCCCGGATTCTAACGCTGTAGCTGCAGAATAGGCGAAAGTGCGTTACGATAAAGATTGCGGCTGCGGGATGGTACGCGCCTGCTGCCGGAGGAGACTGCTTGTCGAAGGAAGATGCGATTGAAGTGATGGCGACGGTGATCGAGACGTTGCCAAATGCGATGTTCAAGGTGGAGCTCGAAAACAAGCATCAGGCTCTGGCCCATGTCTCCGGAAGGATGCGAAAGAACTTCATCCGCATTCTGCCAGGCGATCGCGTGGCCATCGAGCTTAGCCCCTACGATCTCAATCGGGGCCGCATCGTCTATCGCTACAAGTAGATCGAAGGTCGAAGTCTGCAGGTGCGCTGGACAAGGCGGGCCTGTGCAAAGGAGAGACATGAAGGTTCGTGCTTCTGTGAAGAAGATCTGTGACAAGTGCAAGGTGATCCATCGTCGCGGTGTTGTTCGCGTTATCTGTGAGAACGCCAAGCACAAACAGCGGCAGGGTTAAACGCTGCAGCTACCCGGCGGGAGCCGGTGAGGCGAGTTAGCCGACGTCAGGCTTGCGAAGAACCTCCCGGAACAGCTCCTACAATAACAACCCGCTCCTCGGCGAAGCCTTGGAGCCTTGAAAGGAAAAATCATGGCACGTATCTCTGGTGTCGATGTTCCGAATAACAAGCAGGCGAAGATCGGCCTGACGTATATCTTCGGAATCGGCGACGCGCGTTCGGTGCGTATTTTGGACAAAGCAGGTGTGGATCCAGCGGTAAAGATTGGCACCCTCGATGAGGACCAACTCAACCGCATCCGTAACGTGATCGAGCAGGAAGGCGGGATCGAAGGCGATCTGCGCAAGGATGTCTCCCTCAATATCAAGCGCCTGATCGAGATCCAGTCCTATCGTGGTCTGCGTCACCGCCGCTCGCTTCCCGTCCGCGGACAGCGTACCCACACCAACGCCCGTACGCGCAAAGGTCCTCGCAAGGGAACGGTCGCGGGCAAAAAGAAAGCGACCAAATAACCCATGGCAAAGACACAGCAGAAGGCCGGCGCCGCCAAAACGGGCAAGAACAAGAAGTTCAAGAAGCGCGAACGCAAAAATGTTCCATTTGGGCTCGTCTTCATTCAGGCAAGCTTCAACAACACCATCGTCACCATCACCGACGGTGTCGGAAATACGTTGTCGTGGAAGAGTTCCGGTTCACTCGGCTTCCGCGGCTCCCGCAAAGGCACGCCCTTTGCAGCGCAGCAGGCGGCCGTCAACGCAGCCAATGCAGCGCGGGATCATGGCGTGCGCTCGGTGGACGTTCGAGTATCCGGCCCTGGCTCTGGCCGTGAGTCGGCAATTCGTGCCCTGGCCTCGGCTGGTATTGAGGTGCGCTCCATCCGTGATGTCACGCCGATGCCGCACAATGGCTGCCGTCCGCCAAAGCGTCGCCGCGTATAACACCTTGCGGCCGAGCGGCGAGTTCGCCTCGCTGCCCGGCCGTCGTACGACGGTAAAAAGAAAAAGCGGATCGCGACGAAGCGCCCCTGGCGTGTAAAGCGATCGTCCCTCGACCTCAGGAGAAAGATAAGATGGCTCGTTACACAGGACCTGTTTGCCGGATGTGCCGGCGAGATGGAACCAAGTTGTTCCTTAAGGGAGCAAAGTGCTTCACCGACAAGTGCCCGGTTGAAAAGCGGAACTTCCCCCCGGGGCAGCATGGGCAGTCCAAGAAGCAGAAGAAAGTCGTAGGCTACGGTCTGCAACTGCGCGAGAAGCAGAAGGCCAAGCGCATTTACTTCACACTCGAAACACAGTTCCGGGCCTACTTCCAGAAGGCGCAGAATCGTACGGGTGTCACGGGCGAGCTGCTCCTGCAGCAGCTTGAGACGCGTCTAGACAACGTGGTCTACCGGCTTGGCTTCGCCACCTCGCGTCGTCAGGCGCGGCAGATCGTACGTCACGGGCATGTCCAGGTAAACGGCCGCAAGGTGAACATTCCGTCCTTTCAGTGCAAGGTGGGTGAGGAGATCGCGATTCGCGAGGGCTCCAAGGCCATGGTTGTTCTTGAGGAGTCGAAGAACTTCGCCAGCGGGCAGCGTCCTGTGCCATGGCTCGATATCAACCGCGATGGCCTGTCCGGCAAGGTAGTTGCCCTGCCGAATCGCGCTGACGTAAACCTCCCGGTGAACGAGCAGCTTATCGTCGAGCTTTACAGCAAGTAACGTAGTGGCCGTCGGGTCTCTGGGCACGACGGCCGCTCAAGTCACACCACAATTCATACATGCAGGATCCTCGTGCCGCAGAATGCTTCGCGACGACGGCGGATGAAAGGAAGACCTATGCTCTGGAGAGGGTTTCAAAAACCGAAGCGTCTGGCAGTTGAGAATGAGAGCCTGACCGAGAAGTTCGGCAAGTTCTCCGCGCAGCCTTTTGAGCGTGGATTTGGTACGACGATCGGCAACGCCCTGCGACGGACACTGCTGTCCTCGATTGAGGGAGCTGCAGTCACGGCGGTCCGGATCGAGGGCGTTCTTCATGAGTTTCAGTCCATAAGCGGTGTGGTTGAAGACGCTACGGACATCATCCTGAACCTGAAGCAAATCCCCTTCAAGCTGAACGGGGATGGTCCCAAGACGCTCTATCTACGCTCCGATGCGGCAGGTGCAGTGACCTCCGGCATGATTGAAGCCGATGGCGACGTTGAGATCCTCGATCCTGACGTGCATATCTGCCAGGTCTCCGAGGGCGGCAAGATCGACATGGAGATGCGGCTCAAGCGCGGCCGTGGCTATGTGTCGGCGGATAAGAACTATGACTCGGACCTCAGTGTCGGCTTCATTCCCGTTGATTCTGTTCACTCGCCTGTGCGCAAGGTGAACTATCTTGTCGAGGCAGCTCGCTTGGGCCAGATCACGGACTATGACAAGCTCACACTCGAGATCTGGACCAACGGCACGATCGCTCCTGCCGACGCACTCGGCCTTTCGGCAAAGCTGCTGAAGGATCACATGACCATCTTCATCAACTTTGAAGAGGAGATGGAGCCGGGCCACGCCGATGGTGCTGACGGGCCGCAGATCCGGAACGAGAACCTGAACCGGTCTGTCGAAGAGCTGGAGCTATCGGTACGCAGCTACAACTGCCTCAAGAATGCGAACATCTCCACAATCGGCGAACTGATCCAGAAGACCGAAGCGGAGATGCTGAAAACCAAGAACTTCGGCCGCAAGTCACTGAACGAGATCAAGGAAATCTTGGCGCAGATGGGGCTTTCGCTCGGCATGAAAATTGACGAGCAGGGCAACCCGGTCCCGGGGCCCACTTCTGTTCTGCCGGCAGCTATGCTGGCGGCGAGTTATCGCTTTGACGATGAGGATGACGACGAAGACGAGGACGAGGACGACGATCTGGTTCTCCCGAGCAACGAAACCGAAAACTTCTAACCCTCAGCCGCTGGTCCGTCGCAGGACCAGCGGCTGTTCTGTGTGAGGGCCTGCCTGACCGGTAGGTCAACGAGATCTATACAAGGAGAGTGCAGCACCGAGTGCGGCTCGGTCTGCCAAGGAAGACAATGCGCCATAGAAATGCTGGATACAAGCTGGGTCGCAACACAAGCCATCGCCGCGCCGTGCTGCGCAACCTTGTCACCTCCGTGATCCTTACAGATCGCATTCAGACCACTATTACCAAGTGCAAGGCGAGCCGGCCGCTGATTGAGAAGATGATCACGCTTGGCAAACGGGGCGATGTGCATGCTCGTCGCCAAGCTGCGGCGTACCTCCTGACAGCGGATGCGGTGGATCGCCTTTTCGGCACCGTGGCGCCTCGCTACGCGACCCGCAACGGTGGCTACACACGTATCATTCGCACCGGTCCCCGCCAGGGTGATGCTGCGGAGATGGCTTTCATCGAGCTCCTCGGTGCCGAGCAGGAGCTAAATGAGCGCGCTCAGAAGCGCGCGGATGCGCGTGCGAAGCGTCGTGAAGAGCTGCAGAAGCAGCTTGACGCGCAGGAACAGCAGGAGCCGGGTGACGGTGCGGAGCCGAATCCGGAGTCCTAGGACCGCATTTGCGAGGCGAAGAGGTGCTCCTAAGGGAGCACCTCTTTGTGTTTGGAACACAATCTGGAACGAACGCTGTTCTTAACCCAACTCTACCCGTTGATCGGCCGCACCTCTCACGCGAGGCATGCTCCCTACCCAAGCTGCCGTATGGCTGCCCCTGACGACTCCTCGTAGGTGACCAGGCGATCCTTGCCCTGTCGCTTTGCGGCATACAGCGCCTCATCCGCCATGCTCACCAGCTGGAAGCCATTGAAGAGAGTGTCATTCAGCGTAGCCAGGCCCATCGAGACGGTCACTGGAGCATTGTCCCAGGCTTCGGCTGCCATCCGGCTCATGAATCGCCGCGCGAAACCTCGTCCTCCCTCGACCCCACTCTCCGGAAGCAGAACCACGAACTCCTCCCCGCCATAGCGAGCTGCCAGATCGGGTACGCGCAGTGTCGTTTGGAGAAGGGCTGCCAGGCGCCGCAAGACGGCATCGCCGGCGTCGTGCCCCCCTCGGTCGTTGATCTGCTTGAAGTTGTCGACATCAAGCAGAAGAACAGCGAGATCTCGTCGCCGACGGCGAGCGATGGAGAACTCCACCACCAATCGCTCCTCGAAAGCTCGCCTGTTTCGTAGGCCTGTTAATTCGTCGGTCACGCTTAGCCGGCGCAGCTGCTCGTTGGCCTGTTGCATCTCCTCCTGAAAGCGTTCGAGCTCCTGCTTGCGCTCTGTTTCATCTGACACGTCCATCGCAAGGCCAGCGAGGAGGAGGTTCCCTTGTCTGTCCTGACAGGGGAATCGATAGGTCTTCCAGTGCGTGACGACCCCGTTCGCATCTTCGAGCTGTTCTTCGGCGGCTACCATTCCGTCGCCTCGCATCACCTCCGCATCTGAGAGACGGCGTGTGGCGATCTCTCGATCCCAGAGTTGTTCATCCGTTCGGCCCAGCCAGGTACTTTCCTCTATGCCGAAGTGGCGCGCGTAGCTCCGGTTGTAGAAGAGCAGGCGGCCAGCAGCGTCTTTTAGGAAGCTAAGGAATGGGCCAGCATTCATGAACGTGCGAAACAACTCTTCGGAGACCTGACGCTGGCTGAATGCCGACTCCTGTTGCACCGTCAGGCTCGTATAGGCGTGCTGATAATCGAGAAGATCAAGGTAGCTGGAAAGGCGGCGGGCCAGAAGATCCAGTCCATGCTCCTGGTCGGTGCTCAGCGTGCGTGGTAGACGGTCGGTCACCACCAGTATGCCCGCAATGTCCCCGTTGGAACGCCGAACGGCCACGCCGGCGAGGAAGTGAGGCAAGGTGGCCCGGTTTAGGGCGCGGTCAACCAGCAGGCGATTATCCCGCCGGGTATCCTCGATAACCAGTGGTACGGGATTGTAGGCAATTAGCGTGCAGAGCGCAGCGCTAAGCAGAGGCTCACCGGCACGCCCCAACCCAGATACGCGATACCAGCTGCGATCCGGTTCAAGGAGCAGGACCATGGCGTGATTGGTACGGCAAAGAGCGGCCGCTAAAGTCGCCACTTCGTCGTAAGTTGCCACGGTTCGAGGGTCGTTCGTCGTGTCTACGCCCTGTACCGGAGGCCGCATGTCACCAGGAAGCATGATGCTGGTCACCAAACCTGGAAGACCCAGGAGTACTTCAGGAGAAGCATAGCGAGGCATCTGCTGCCTGCGTCTGTCTGCTGAAGATTTAGTGTCCGGCGGTAATGCTCCAAGGTGACGATCTGATGCGACAAACGAGGGATGGCTCTATGCCGCTATCCGTTCTTGCGAATGGCCTCACGCACGTGCTGCTCCGCCTCGGCCTTGAAGTGGGTCAAGGCATGCACCTCAGCTGCGTGCTGCTCGATGATGGGCAACATCTCATCCTCACTGGCGCCCTCGAGGGACCAGGTGCAGTCGTACCCTACATCTTTGCAGTGGAAGTGCTTGGAAGTCTCTGCCATAAATTATCTCCGATCGATGTGCCGTCTCGGTGTTGGATGCGGCGGAGCGGTGCAGGTCAGGTTGAACGCCAGCGAGCGACCGTCATCGCTTGACGGCGTACATGATCCAGCTGGCAGCGATCGTGCCCAAAACAAAGCAGGCAAAACAAAATGCGCCAAAGCGAATCATCAGCCGCGGCTGGGATCGCTGGGTGATGCCGAAGACCACCGAGGTGAAGAGAGCAAACAGCAGCATGGCGCTGAAATGGGTCATAGCGGCTTCCTCCCGTTTGCGAGGGAGTGGGCATCTACCGCGGCGACGATGTTCAGCAGGCCGGCTACCACAATGAACTTGGTCCCGTAGTCGGCCGTTGCGGCCTGAATGGGAGCCGTGCCCCAGTCCAGGAGTCGAGCAATGACATAGAGCAGACCGGCGCCGAGATCGCCAGCGAAGTTGAGCATGTCCAGCAACTCACCCGTGTTCGGGGTGTAGACCTTGCCCTGCAGCGCGACGCCAATAGAGAACATGGACACGATCGAGAGGAACAGCAGGAGCGCACGGATGGGGCGGCGCAGGAACAGGTGACCCAGGCCGGGGATAAGCCATCCGGCGAGCAGGACCAGCGTCGGTGATATCGCCGCACGGCTGCGGTATGGAACGGGTTGGGGGCGCGTCGCCGCCGCTTGGGGCTGGGTGGACATTACCCGCGATCATAGCAGTTTGGGCGGGCGGTTTCGGACGGGGGAGGGCTGTATCGCTAGATACGGACGAGGTCGGTCTGGAGGGCGCCGGTGACCACCGCCCGGTCGGGGTAGGTGATCATGTTCACCTCCGAGCGGACGCCGAAGGTGCCGGGGAAGTAGGCGCCGGGCTCGACGGAGAAGCAGGTCTGTGGCAGGATGCGGCGCTCGTCGTGGGTCTCGAGGTTATCCAGGTGGGCGCCAGCGCCGTGGAGGTCAGTGGCGATGTTGTGCCCGGTGCGGTGGGTGAAGGCAGAGCCGAAGCCGCGGCCGGTGAGGAGACTGCGGGCAGCGTCGTCGGCCTGCCAGCCGGCGAGGGGCTGCCCAGAGGCGAAGGCAGTGGTGACGGCCTGGATGGAGGCGTCGCGGGCGTCGCGGACGGCGGCGAAGACCTCTTGCTCGCGGGTGGTGGGCTCGCGGCCGACGACGCCGGTCCAGGTGATGTCGTACCAGATCGAGTCGGGCTCCTCGAGGCGGCCCCAGATGTCGAGGAGGAGGAAGTCGCCGTCGCGGATGGGGCGGGAGCTGGCTGGAGTCGGGTCGTAGTGGGAGTCGGCGGAGTTTTGGCCGGCAGAGACGTTGGGGCCGTGTTCCCAGACGAGGCCTTCGCGGCGCATGGCCTGCTGGAGCCAGAGGACGATGCTGTACTCGTCGGTCTGGCCATCGGCTGTGATGCGGGAGCGGATCTCGGGCCAGACAGCGGCGACGATGCCGTCGAGCTTGCGCTGGGCGGCGAAGTGGGTGTCGATCTGGGCGGGGCTGAGGACGGCCTGGAAGGTGGCGACAAGATCGGCGGAGGAGTGGATCTGCTTGCCGAGGTCGCGCAGGAGCTCGACGGTGCCCGCGTCGACCATGGAGATGTACATGATGGCGTTGCGGGGCGAGTACTGGAGGGCGAGGTTGGTGGTGCCTTCGAGGATGGTGGCGAGGTTCTGTTCGAGCTCCTGCCAGGAGGAGTACTCGTGCTTGTCGCCGGGCAGGGTGTCGAGGCGGCCAGATTCGATGCGGTGGACGAGTTTGCGGGGGGTGCCGTGGGCGGGGATGAGGTAGTACCAGCGGCGGGTGACGTGGACGGCGGGCGGCAGGCCGAGAATGCTGTAAGCAAGGGGATCGCGGCCGTGGTGGTCGTAGAAGAGCCAGCCGTCGAGGTGGGCGTCGCGGAGGGCAGTCTGGATGCGCTCGAGGTCCATGGGGAGAGTGTACCCCCCTCCCCCTACCGATTTGTGCGCAAAATCTTCAAACGGTTGGGGTTAGGTCTGGACCAAAAGGTACGGATGACACCTGCCAGGCAAGCCACGATGAGGGTGGCCCTGAGAGGAGGATAGAAGCAGGTGAGGGGCTGTTGCGCCAGAACTGGCTATGGATGCGGGCCCTGCTTCGGCTCCCGTCTTCGTTGCGCTCAGGAGGACAGATCGCGGCTCAGTCGGAGGACCTAGAGTATTGGGGCTTCGACGAGTTCGATGAGCTGACGGTTAGGGGTGTAGAACCAGGCGATGCGGCGACCCTGGAAGGCTACGGCGGGATTAGGTGGGCTAACGACGATGCACTTGTGGGATTTCACGTGGTCGAGGGCGCGCTCGAGGTCGTTGGTCTCGAAGCAGAGGTGGTAGGCGCCGCCGCCGGACTTCTTGAGCATGGCGGTGATGGGGGAGTCGGGGGTAAGTGGGGCGATGAGCTCGATCTCGGCTACGTTGTCGTCTGCCTGCGTGAGGAAGTTGACGGAGACCTTCTGGATGGGGTCGTCGAAGGGACCGGAGACGACACGGTAGCCGAGCAGGGTGCGGAGGGACTCGGCGGCGGGATCGAGGGCAGGCACGGCGACGCCGACGTGGAGGAGGCGGAAGGTTAGGCCTTCCGGGAGGCCGGTGGTCAGATCAGGCGTCGCAGGTGCCGGAATGGAGCTCACAGAGTGGCGCCCTTTTGCTCGAGGGCCTGCTGGAGCTTGGCGACGGTGGTGAGGTTGGGGATGACCTGCGGGTCGAACTGGACGCCGTATTCGCCTTCTAGGGCGAGGATGAGCTGGAGGTGGCGGAAGGAGTCCCAGTTTTCGGCGGTCTCGGTGGAGAGCTCGGGGGTGACGGCAGAGGGCTCGACTTCGAGGGTGTCGGCGACGATGTCACGCAGGGTAGACGGGATGGTGCTCATTGCGGGCGGGTTCCTTCCAGGGTGAGCCAGGGTGGACTGGGAATGGTTTGGGTGCGCAGATCGAGGATCCAGGTTTCGATGCCGTCGTGGTCGAGGTGCTCGGTGCGGGTGAAGCCGTGGTCGGGGAAGAAGGTGGCAGCGGGGGCGTTTTTGGCCGAGGGGATGAACTCGCCGAGGAGGGTGACGGCGCCGTTGGCCTGGGCGAGGGTGGCGAGATGAGCGAGCAGGGCAGTCTCGATGCCGCGGCCGATGACGCGGCAGGAGAGGAGGAGGGAGTCGATGCGGCAGGTGGCTGTAGTGTCTCCTGCGAACTGGATCGTCATCTGCTCGGCGAGCAGGAGGCCGACAACGCCGGCGTCGCCGAAGCGGTCACGGACGCGGATGGCGAGGGCCTGACTGCCTGGGGTTTCGGCGAAGCGAGTGACCTCGGCGGCGGTGTGGCGGCGGGTAGTGAGGTTGAACTGGTTGGTCTTGCCGAGGAGCTGGACGGCGCGGGCGAGGGGCGCCTCCGTGGCGGGAAGAAGCGTGCAGACGATGCCGAGGGAGCCGAGGAAGTCTTCGCGGGAGGTGGCGGTGGCGGAGAGCGCTTCCCGCTCGGCCTGGGCGCGGTACTCGGAGGTGCGGTTGCGGTCGTCGGCGGTGACGGTGAGGGTGTCGAAGAGGGGCTCGGCGGCGAGGAGTTCGGTGAGGCGCCAGGGTTCCTCGACGGGAACCTGGATGACGGCGACCTCGGGCAGGGCCTGCCGGATGGCCTCGCACTCGACGGGGTTGTCGTCGACAAAGACGAGGGAGTCCAGGCCGAGGGAGAGCTCGGCGGCGATCTCGCGGAGGGCGGTGGACTTTTCGTTCCAGCCGATCTTGCGGACGACGAAGTCGTCGAGGGTGAGGGCGAGGTCGGCGGCGCGGAGGCGGAAGGCTTCGGCGACATCGGCGGGGTTGTTCTTGGAGGTGATGGCGAGGAGGATGCCGCGGGCGGCGAGCTCCTTGAGGAAGCGCTGGTAGTGGAGGAAGGCGATGCCGGGGAAGGTGCTGCCGGTCTGGATGCCGTCGGGGCCGTCTTCGCCGAGGACGCCGCCCCAGAGGGTGTTGTCGAGGTCCGTGCAGAGGACCTTGCGGGGAGCGCGGACGAGGGCGAGGGCGGAGCGGATGAGGGCGCGGCTGTACGCGGCGAAGGCGGCGGGGGCGACGGCGAGGCGCGAGGAGAGGAAGAGGCGGGGGTCCTGCCAGCGGGAGCGACCGAAGTCGCCGGCGAGTTGGTCGAGGTCGAGAAAGACGGTGTCGGGGAGGGAGCGGCAGAGCTCGGCGAGGCGGGTGTTCAGGGCGCGGACGGCGGCGGGGAGGGAAGAGGGAAGATTGGCGTCGCCGACGGGGCCGAGTGAGGTGTGGGTAGGCAGGGTGCAGCCCTGGAGGACGAGGCGGCCGGGGTTGCTGCCGCGGAAGGTCTGCAGCATCTGCGCGACGCGGGCGGCGGAGGTTTCGACCTCGTGCGTGACCTCGGCGACGTTGCCGCGGGAGCAGACCTCGGGGAGCTGGCCGGCGATGTCTTCGAGGTCGAGGAGAACGAAGACGAGGTCGGGCTTGCTGCGGGCGAGGGCGCTTTCGGGATTGAGGAGGTCGTCCATGTAGGAGCCGAAGCCGCCGGCTTCGACGTCGAGCAAGAGGCCGCGGAGGGCGGCTTCAACGTGGAGAGCGGGGAGGATGGGCTCGACGGTGACGGAGCGAACGAAGAAGGTTTTGAGGGGCTTGTGGCCGAGGGCGAGGAGGGGGGCGCGGAGTTTGCGGAAGGCGGTGGCGAGGACGTGGGTGTCGGTGGGGCGATTGAGGGCGAGGAGGGCGCGTGCGGTGGCGAGGGCGGCGGGAGCGTCCTGGGCGGCGACAGCGGCGGCGAGGGTGTCGCGGAGGGCTTTCGGGTCTGGCGTGGGGTCAGGCATTGGCGGGAGCTTCGGCTGGAGTGGGGGCGGGAGCGGCGGCCGGTTTGGGACGCATGATGATGCGGCCGGGGACGCCCATGACGGTGGCGCCAGCGGGGACGTTGGTGATGACGAGGGTGTTGGCGGCGATCTTGGCGCCGTCGCCGATCCTGATTTTGCCGACCAGGGTGGCGCCGGTGCCGATGTAGACGTCGTCGCCGAGGACGGGGATGCCGGAGCGGCCCATGGCGGAGGCGCCGATGGTGACGCGGTGGGCGACGTCGCAGTTGCGGCCGAGGATGGCGCCGGGGTTGATGTGGACGCCGCCGATGTGGCCGATGTAGAGGCCAGGGCCGATGGTGGCCTGGGGGTCGAGGTCCATCTCGAGGATGATGACGCAGAGCTTGAAGAGGATGAGGGCGAGGACTTTGAAGGGGAGGCGGAGGAGCGCGGGCGCCCGGCCGGTGAAGCTGTAGTGGCTGAAGCGGTAGACCGCGATGGACCAGACCGCCGGGTTGAGCCAGAGGTTGAGGCCGCTGTCGCCGCGAGAGCGGTAGCGAGCGAGGTCTGCGGAGAAGGCGCTCATGGGGTGGGTGGGGGTGCCTGCCTTGTGGTGAAGCTCGCACCAGTTTAGGCGGTTCGGCACGGCGGGAGGGTGGTGCCTTTGGGGGAGGTGCACTGGGGGTAAAAAGAAGAGGCCCGGGAGAGTGTCCCGGGCCTCGGTGAGAGTGTTGATGGGTTAGACGGTGGTGGCTGCCTTCTCTTCGGTGTGCTCGGCTGCCTTGGCGGCGGCGAGTTCGGCAAGCTGCTCCTTCTTCTTCTGGGCGGTGTTTTGTCCCAGCTCGGCAGCCATGGACTCGGTCGTGAAGGCGTCGATCATGTCGCCCACGCGGATGTCCTTGAAGTTGCCGAGATCGATGCCGCACTCGGTGTCCTGACGGACCTCGGCGACGTCATCCTTGAAGCGCTTGAGCGAGGAGATCTTGCCCTTCCAGACCTCGGTGCCGTCGCGCATGACGCGGACGGTGGCACCGCGGTTGATGATGCCGTCGCGCACGATGCAGCCGGCGATCTGACCGACCTTGGTGATCTTGAAGACGTTGAGGACCTCTGCACGACCCTGGGCGAGCTCGCGGAAGACGGGCTCGAGCAGGCCGAACATGGCCTTGGTCATCTCATCCTGCAGCTCGTAGATGATCGAGTGCAGACGGATGTCTACGCCTTCGCGATCGGCGAGCTCCTGCGACTTGCGTTCCGGCCGGACGTTGAAGCCGATGACGACGGCGTTCGACGCGGAGGCAAGCAGGATGTCGGACTCGGTGATGGCACCGACGCCCGAGTGAAGGACGCGGACACGCACCTTCTCGGTCGACATCTTCTCGAGCGAGTCGGCGAGCACTTCGACCGAACCCTGGACGTCGCCCTTGAGGATGAGGTTGAGGTCCTTGACGCCGGCCATCTTGATCTGCTCGGAGAGCCCTTCGAGCGAGACACGGGAGCTCTTGGCGAGCTGTGCTTCGCGCTCCTTGAGCTTGCGGTACTGTGCGATGCCCTTGGCCTTGTCGCGATCCGCCATGACCAGGAAGGTATCGCCGGCGTCCGGCATGCCTTCAAGGCCGAGGATCTCGACGGGGGTGGAGGGACCGGCTTCGGTGATGGGACGACCGCGGTCATCGAACATGGCGCGGATCTTGCCGAAGGTGTTGCCGACGATGTAGCTGTCGCCGGTACGCAGCGTGCCGTTCTGCACGAGGATGGAAGCGACGGCGCCGCGACCGCGATCGAGCTTGGCTTCGATGACGGTACCGACAGCCGGACGATCCGGTGTGGCCTTGCGCTCGTTGACGTCGGCGACGAGACAGATCATCTCTTCGAGGCCGTCGAGGTTGAGGCGCTTCTTGGCAGAGACCTCGACGAACTCGATGTCCCCGCCCATGCTGGTGGCCTGCACGCCGCGAGCGGCGAGCTGGTTCATGACACGGGTGGGGTCGGCTTCGGGCTTGTCGATCTTGTTGACGGCGACGATCATGGGCACCTTGGCGGCGCGGGCGTGATCGATGGCTTCGAGTGTCTGGGGCATGACGCCGTCATCGGCAGCGACGACCACGACGACGATGTCCGTGACCTTGGCGCCGCGAGCACGCATGCGGGTGAAGGCCTCGTGACCCGGGGTGTCGAGGAAGACGATCTCCCGGCCAAACGCGGGGGAATCCGGCTTGGTGACGTGGACCTTGTAGGCACCGATGTGCTGCGTGATGCCGCCGGCTTCGCCGCCTGCGACGTCGGTGGAGCGGATGGCGTCGAGCAGCGAGGTCTTGCCGTGATCGACGTGGCCCATGACGGTGACGACAGGGGAGCGCGTGATCTCGACCAGGCCGGTGGTGTCTTCGAGCAGACCCTCGATCGCCTCGTTCTCGAGCTGTTCTTCGACCGAGATGACCTGGGCGTCGGCGCCGAACTGGCGGGCGACGTCCTTGACGAGTTCACCATCGAGTGACTGGTTCACGGTGACGAAGACGCCGCGCATGAGCAGGGAAGCGATGAGGTCCTTGCCGCGAACGTCGAGCTTCTCGGCGAGGTCCTTGACGCTGATGCCCTCGGTGACGGAGATCGTCCGGGTGATGGGGACGGGACCGCCATTGCCCATGGGCATGCCGCCGATGCGTGGTGGCGGCGCAAAGCCCTTCATTGGGCCTTCTTTGCTCTTTTCGTAGCGCTGGCCGCCACGGCGTTGGCCGGGACGTTGCGCTGGACGTGGCGCGCCGGGAGTCTCTCCCGGGCCCGGGAGCAGACCGCCCGGACCGGCCGGTCGTGGACCGCCAAAGCCGGGGCGCGGCCCACCAAAGCCGGGACGGCCGCCAGGCGCGAAGCCTGGACCACCGCCGGGGCCGCCCGGGAACGAGCGGGTGGGGTGCATGGGACGACGGGCGCCCGGAGGGCCGCCTGGGCCGGCACCGGGGCCGCCCTGGTAGCCGGGACGAGCACCGCCGGGGCCACCCGGACCGCCGCCGGGGCGAGGCCGCTCAAAGATGGGACGGCCGCGCTGTATGCCTGCGCCTGGGGCTGGTGGGGGTGCGGTGTAGGTGGGTCGCGGGCCAGTCTGCGGCATGATGACGCGACGCGGTGCCGGCGCAGGCGGACCCGGCGGCGGCGCCACAGGGGCAGCAGCCACGGGCTCTGCCGGAGCAGGTGTGGGGGCGGGAGGCGCGACCGAGGACACCGACGGACGGACACCAGGGACGGCGGCGCCAGGACGCTGGGCGCCCGTACCTGCCGGTGTGCCCGGCTGGTGCACTGCGGGCGGACGCGGCGGCACGGAGGTTGGTGCAACGACCACCGGCCGCTGAACGGCGGTGCCGGCGTTCGGCGGCGCTGTGCCAGGACGAACAAACGGAGCGCCAGCACGGGCGACCACGGGGGCCGACGACGGGGGACGCGAGGCGATCGCCGGGGTGGGCCGAGGCGGTGGAGCCACGATGTTTGCACCCTGCCGGGGAAGAGGCACGATGCGGCGAGGCGCCGGCTGTGCCGGTGGCACGGGACGGGCCACGGTTGTGGCCGCAGGTGCTGCCGCAGCCGGGGGGGCAGGCGCAGCAGGCTGCGCAGCTGCAGGTGCCGCAGGGGTGGCCGAAGGCGCCGAAGCGGCAACCGAGGGCACCGTGCTGGCAGCAGGGGCCTGTGCCGGTTGGGCTGGTTGGGCCGGAGGAGCGGCAACGGGGGCCACGGACGCAGCCGGAGGAGGAGGCGGTGCAACAGCGACTACCGGGCGCTCCGCCGCCGCTGGCGGCGTGGCCACAACGGCGGGACGCTGCACGGGAGGGGCTACCGCGGGCCGCTGCGGCGGAGCCACAGCGACTGCTGCCGGTGGGGCAGCGGGTGTGGGCCGGGCGGCCGGAGGTGGCGCTGTACGTGCAGCGGCCTCCGCCTGCCGGCGCTCCATCAGCGCACGCATGGCATCACCGGGCTTGGCGGCCTTGGAAAGGTCGATGCGGGGCTGCTGCTGGGGGGCGGCAGCAGACCGGGCGCTACCCGATCGGCTGGAAGCCCCACCACGGAGATAGCCGCGTACCTTGTCTGCCTCATCGTCTTCGATCGAGGACGAGTGGGTCTTCTTTTCCGTTACACCAACAGCGGTCAGCGCATCAAGAATCGACTTGCTCTTGACTTCAAGTTCCCGCGCCAGATCATTAATCCGAACTTTGCTCATCCGTTCCTTTTCGTTGTGTCCGCGGCTAGGGGGTCATGGCGCCTCGCCGAAGGAAACTTCATTGTAGACATTCTGTGGGAAAGCGATGCGAATTTCGTTTGTTCCTGTGCTGGCATCGGAAGACGGGCCGAACTTAATCACGTTCGTGGCCCGCATCGTCGATGCCTTCATCGGAGACTTCCTGAGAGTCCGCTACCAGGGTGTCGATGGTGTCGTTGTCGGTTTCAATGCGCTCTTCCCGAGCATCGGCTTCATCGTTTGCGTCGGACATGCTGGCGCGCTCTTCGGCGTCAACAAGATCATCGGTGGAAAGGCTGTTGAGTTCCTGTGCTTCACCGAACTCCGCCGCATCTTCCGCAAGGAGCTCTTCCGGCGTGCGATCGACGGAGGTGTTTTCTGCGGGGATGTTGCGGTCGGCAAGGTCGTCGAGGCGGTCTTCAGGCGTAAATGGCATGGGGTCGGTCTCCTCGGGGGCTTGGTCGGGCTCCGTGCGGCCCTCCTCAGTAGATGCATCCGTGTCGATCTTTGCGTCGCCGCCTGTGGGAGCCTCTGCGGCCGCATCGCCTTCAGGGGCGCCTTCGAGCGGTTCGACGGGCAGGGCATCGTTGGGGGCGTCAGGCGCAGCCGGAACACCGGCAGGCCGGACTTCGCCTTCTTCAAACTGACCGAAGTAGTGGCGAACAGCGGCGGAGATCTTTTCGAGCGACTTTTCGCCGATGCCGGGCACCTCTTCCAGCTGCTCGGGGGTCATGTCGGCGAGCTCTTCGACAGTGGTGATGCCGGCCGCGATGAGCTTCTCAAGGATGGTCTCGCCGAGTTCGGAGACCTGCTCGACCGGCGTGGTGGGCCCCCCAGAGAGCGCCTGCATGGCCTGCTCGACCTCCTGCCGCTTTTCTTCCTCGCTCTTGATGTCGATCTTCCACTGGAGAAGCTTGGCGGCGAGGCGGACGTTCTGCCCTTTTTTGCCGATGGCGAGCGAGAGCTGGGTGTCGTCGACGATCACTTCAAGCTGCTTCTCGGCGAGGTCCGTGATGGAGACGCGGGAGACCTTGGCGGGCTGCAGGGCCTTTTCGGCGAAGGTGGTGATCTCGTCGGAGTACTCGATGATGTCAATCTTTTCGCCGCGGAGTTCGCGGATGATGCTTTGGACGCGCATTCCTTTCATGCCGACGCAGGCACCGACCGGATCGACGTCTTTGTCGCGGGACTGCACGGCGATCTTGGTGCGCTCACCGGCCTCGCGGGCGATGGCGCGGATCTGCACGGTGCCGTCGTAGATCTCGGGCACTTCGGACTGGAAAAGGTTCTGGACAAGGATGGGCGCGGCGCGGGAGACGATGACCTGCGGTCCCTTGGCGGCGCGATCGACGCGCAGCATGACGACGCGGACGCGCTCGCCGACAGAGAACTGCTCAAGCCGGGACTGTTCGCGCTTGGGCATGCGGGCTTCTGCCTTGCCAAGGTCGAAGATGACGTCCATGGGCTCAAGCCGCTTGACGGTGGCGTTCAGCACCTCGTTGGTGCGGTGCGCGTATTCGTTGAAGACGATGTCGCGCTCGGCTTCGCGCACCTTCTGGAAGATGACCTGCTTGGCCATCTGGGCGGCGATGCGGCCGAGGGGCGAGGTGTCCTTGTAGAAGCGGAGTTCGCCGCCGACTTCGACTTCGGGCGCGAGTTCGCGGGCCTGCTCGAGGGTGAGCTGGTTCATCTCGTCTTCGACCTCTTCGGGCGTGTCGACGACGGTCTTGAAGACATAGGCGCGGAGCTCGCCGGTGTCGCGGTCGAGTTCGGCGCGCATGGATTCCTGGGTCTTGTAGAACTTGCGCGTGGCGAGAGCGATGGCGTCTTCGACGGCGCCGACGACGACCTCGGGATCGATACCTTTTTCGCGGCTCAGGGCCTCGATGGATTGATACAGAACACTTGCCATGGCTTTCTCGTCTTTCAGGTGCGGTGCGTGGGGCGGGCACCATGTGGAGTCGTGGCCGGCTCGGCTTCCGGCTCTGGGTGGAGGATGCGGGTGTCCGCTGTCAGGAGACGACGGGCACGCGCGGGGAGACGCAGAACAACGGTGCTAGATCTCCGCGAGGAGATTGGCTTTGCTGACCTCGGCGAGAGGAATCTGGACGACCTCTTCGGCGGGGGCGGCCTTGCGAGCCTTGCCTTTTTGACGGATGGCGGACAGATCGAGGGCAAGGGTGCCGTCCGAGAAGCTGCGGAGGCGACCGCGCCAATGCCGGTTGCCGTTGATGGGGGCGGTGGTCTGGAGGGCGATCAGCGAACCGGTGAAGCGCTCGAAGTCGCGCGGGGTGGAGAGTTTGCGGTCAAGGCCGGGGGACGACACCTCAAGCGTGTAGTCGGCGCCGGGGATCAGGTCTTCGACGTCGAGCACGGTGCCGAAGTCTTCGGCAAAGCGGGCGCAGTCCTCATGCGTTACCCCGGAGAGGCTTTCCACCGGCACCCCAGAAGGGAGCGGGTCCGCGCCCTCGGCCTGCGCGGCCGCGATCATGGCGGCGCGCCCTTCTGCGTTCTTCTCGAGGAAGACACGCAGGGTGCGGAGCTTGCTTGTGCCCTGAAAGTCGAGTTCGACGATCTCCAAACCGAAACCCTGGGCGACCGCATCTGCCCTGCTTCGAATCTGGTCGAGTGATAAAGCCATGGACTCCTGTGCGCCTCCGATGCTCGGTCTGTGGCCTGGGCGGCGAGGCGTGCGCGAGAAAGACTCTCCGGGCAAAGAAAAAGTGGGCTGTCGCCCACTCAGCCTCGTCGCGGTTGTGCAGCGGAGAGACCAGTCCCGGAGCGCGATCCTGAAGCACTCCACTTGTGATACTACTCCCGCCCTGCCCAGGGAACAAGTTGAAGCGGCGTGGGCGCGCTGGAGCTGTGGGTGCCGGGTGCTGGTGCGGCTTGCGTGGCAACGGTGCGGGTTTGCTCGGCTGCGGAGAGGCCTCTACAATCGATGGAACCGTTGCGGCCTTTTTGCCCAGAGAGCGGTTCCAAACACCATGATTGAGATCCCGCTGCCCGAGGCTTTGACGTTTGATGATGTGCTGCTCGTTCCTGCTTACAGCGAGGTGGTGCCGGCGCAGGTGAACACGCAGACGCGCCTGACGCGCACCATCACCCTGAACACACCGCTGCTGAGCGCGGCGATGGATACGGTGACGGAGTCGCGGCTGGCGATTGCGATGGCGCAGCAGGGTGGGATGGGCATCGTGCACCGCAACCTGACGATTGAGCAGCAGGCCGGCGAGATCGACAAGGTAAAGCGATCGGAGAGCGGCATGATCGTGGACCCGGTGACGATCACGCCGGAGCAGCCGATTGCGGCGGCGCTGGACGTGATGCGGCGCTACAAGATCTCGGGCGTGCCGGTGACCAAGGACAAGAAGCTGGTCGGCATCCTGACGAATCGGGATCTGCGCTTTGTGTCGCGGACGGATCTGCCGATCGATGAGGTGATGACCAAGCGGAACCTGATCACGGTGCCGGTGGGCACGACGCTGGAACAGGCGGAGGAGATTCTGCACCAGCACCGGGTCGAGAAGCTGCTGGTGGTGAACGACGAGTACGAGCTGAAGGGCCTGATCACCGTCAAGGACATCCAGAAGAAACTGAAGTATCCGAATGCGAGCAAGGACGCGCAGGGGCGGCTGCGGGTAGGTGGCGCGATCGGGGCGACGGGCGACTTCATGGAGCGGGCAGAGGAGCTGGTGAAGGCGCGGGCGGACGCGCTGGCGATTGACTCGGCGCATGGGCACTCGTCGCGGGTGCTGGAGGCGGTACGGGCGGTGAAGGCGCGGTTCCCGGATGTGTCGTTGCTGGTGGGCAATATCGCGACCTACGACGGGGCAGTGGCGCTGATCGACGCGGGAGCGGACGCGATCAAGGTGGGGATCGGACCGGGCTCGATCTGCACGACGCGGATGGTGACGGGCGCGGGCATGCCGCAGATTACCGCCATCTCGGAGGCGTTCCGGGCGGCCAAGGAGCGGGACATCCCGGTGATTGCGGATGGTGGCATCAAGTACTCGGGTGATGTGACCAAGGCGATCGCGGCTGGGGCGAGCGTGGTGATGATCGGATCTCTGTTTGCGGGCGTGGACGAGAGCCCGGGCGAGACGATCCTTTACCAGGGGCGGAGCTTCAAGGCGTACCGCGGGATGGGGTCGCTTTCGGCGATGGCGCAGGGCTCGGGCGAGCGCTACTTCCAGGGGCGTGAGGACCAGAGCGAGGCGCCGCCGGAGGCGCGGTCCCTGACGGCGCCCGAGACGGGCAAGGGAAATCGGCTGGCGAAGTTTGTGCCGGAAGGCATTGAGGGGCGGGTGCCGCATCGCGGGCCGCTGGATGCGATGGTCTACCAGCTGGTGGGCGGGTTGCGCTCCGGCATGGGCTACCTGGGATGCGGGTCGATCCCGGAGCTGCAGCAGAAGGCGCGGTTCACGCGGATCTCCAACGCCGGGCTGCGGGAGAGCCATGTGCACGACGTGATCATCACGCAGGAAGCGCCGAACTACCGGGTGGAGTAGGGCCTCCCCCCCTCCCCCCTTATTGTTTCAGCGCAAAATATTCGATCAAAAGAACTTAGGTCTGGACTGTTCGGTCCAGCGGCAGCCCGGGTGGATTCCCGGGCTGTTTTGCTTGCCTTCGAGTGTAGGGGGTGTCCTGGGGAGGTTGCGCCATGGTTCAAGCGCTTGCCGGCGCGGAGAAGCGGATCCATGCGAGATGACACGCGCCATGGGAAGGCTGCGCGGCGGGATGCGAGGGGACTTTTGACTTCGCTGCGCCTCGGTCGAGACGCTGAGAAATGGGAAGCCGGGGAGGAGTGGAGAGGCGCTAGAGAAGGTGGGGAAGCGGTGGGGGTGCCGGGCGTTGGTAGACGGCGGCGTCGAAGTCTCGGCGGACGGTGAAGCCGGCCTGCTGGTAGAGGCGGAGGGCGGTGCTGTTGGAGGCGGTGACGGTGAGGGAGAGGGCGGTGTAGCCGGCGCGGGCGAGCGAGCGCATGTTGTTGAGGAGCAGGGCGTAGCCGAGGCGGCGCTTGCGAAGGGCGGGCGCGATGCAGAGCTGGGTGATGTGGGCGACCTCGCCGGCGACGCGGGAGCAGAGAAGCATGCCGACCAGGGCGCCAGTGCGGCGGTCGTTGAGCACCCAGGAGTGGCTTGGCTCAAAGACGCCACAGCCGGGGAAGCGAACGATGTTGTGGAGAAAGCGGAGCGAGCCGTGGAGGGTGCGGTACTGGTCGTTGATCTCGGCATCAACGTGGCCCTCGTAGGCGAGCTGGATGAGCTCGGCGGCGGGGTTGTAGTCGGCGTGGACCCAGCGGCGGAGGGAGAGATCGTCGCCGAGAAGGGCCTCGAGAGGAAGGTCGACGGTGCCGTTCGCGGGGCCGAGCGTGCACTCCATGAAAAAGCGGGGGAAGCTGCGGAAGCCTTCCGCGGCGAGGATGGGGGTGAGGGAGCCGGCGGGGAAGAGAAGCAGTTGGGACTCGATGCGCTCGACGCCGGGGGAGGCCTGAAGGAGGGCGATGAGGGAGGTGAGGAGCTGGCGAAGAACGGGGTCTTTGCCTTCGCTGCCGGGTGGGTGGCGGAAGGCAGAAGGGGCGTAGCAGTCGCCGAGGACGGCTTTTTGGGCCTCATAGACGCCAAAGCTGTAGCCGAGCAGCGTGTCGCCATCGCGTGCGACAAAGCCGGGGAGGACGCGGTTGTCGAGATAGTCAAGCAGCAGCTCAACGGAGGGGCGGTAGTCCCAGCGGAGAAGATCTTCCCAGAGAACAGCTTCCTGCTCGAGCAGGGGCCGCATGAGGCGGGAGGTGGCGTGCCGGAGGTCCAGGATGTCAGTCACGGCAGCCTGCTCCTTTCCGGGTGGGGCTGATGGTTGGAAGATTGGGGGTGGGCTAGGGGGCGTTGGTGGCGGCTACACGATAGACGGCGAGGCCCTGGGTTTCAAAGAGGAAGACGGGCTGGTAGAAGCGGCCGTGGAGCCAGTGGTCGAGGGTGTCGACCTCGCTGGCGCGGAGGACGAGGACGTGTTCCTCGGAGGGGATGCCGTCTGAAGCGTAGTGGACGATGGGCTGGTTGCGATAGAAGGTGAGGCCGTAGTCCATGTCACGACGGACGTCGAGCGAGGCGATGGTGCGGGTGTCGGGCAGGCGGTTGTGGATCTCGCGGGCGAGTGGGCGGGCGGAGTAGTTGAGGTCGAGATCGTGGCCGTGGAAGCCGAGCAGAAAGATGAGCACACCCATGATGGGGATGAGGGTGGCGGTGAGCACCTGGGGGATGCCGCCGGCGCGAATGATGAAGAAGACAAGCGCGACCACGCCGAGGGAGACGCCGCCGGCGCTGAGCAGCCAGGGGGCGGAGGGGACGAGGGTCTCGTACTTCATGTGCTGGGGGGCGAGCACAAGCACAAAGACGAGGATGCCGCAGGTGATGGCGTGGAGGATCAGCAGCCAGCGCGGAAGGCCGTGGCGACGGATGCGGTTGAGGTAGTCGCCGACCAGAATGGTGAGCGGCGGGATGGAGGGGAGGATATAGCCGGGCAGCTTGGAGCCGGAGAAGGAGAAGAAGACGATGGGGACCAGGGCCCAGAGGACAAGGAACTCGGGAAAGGCGGCGCCGGTGCTGGCAAGGCTGCAGTAGCGGTCGGGGTTGCGGCGGGCCTTCCACTCGGCGATGGAGTTGGAGACGGCGTCGGTGAGGGCGCGGAAGGCGAGCACGGTCCAGGGCATGAGGCCGAGGATGAGAACCCCGAGGTAGTACCAGGCAGGCTGATGGTGCTGGTAGCGGTTGGTGGCGAAGCGCTCGAGGTTGTGTTCCAGGAAGAAGAAGCGGAGAAAGGACGGGTTGCGGCGCTGGACGGCGATATACCAGGGCAGCACCATGACCAGAAAGAGGACGATGCCGGGCCACCAGATGGTGCGGCGGAGCAGACTCCACTCCCGGCGGAGGGCGGTGAAGGCGAAGATGATGGCGAAGGCGAGGAAGATAGCGATGGGGCCCTTGGCGAGGGTAGCGGCGGCGCCAAAGAAGTAGAGATCAAAGAGCCAGAACTTTTTGCCGGTTTCGTACCAGCCGTACCAGCCGAGCATGCCGATGCAGAAGGGGGCGGCGAGCTGCATGTCTGTGGAGGCGCCGCGGGCGAAGGCGACGATGCCGAGGGACGAGGCGGTGATGAGGGCGGCGTCAACGTGGCCGCCCGGGCGGAAGCGCCGCATGTGGAGAAAGATGAGAACGACCAGGGCAAAGGCGCCAGAGGCGGAGGGCAGGCGGGCGGACCAGTCGGAGACGCCGAACTCGCGGAAGAAGCCCATGGCACGCCAGTAGTAAAGGGCAGGCTTTTCCAGCCAGGGGCGGCCATTCAGGATGGGGGTGACTGTGCCGCCGGTGAGGCAGGCAAGGGAGCGGCGGAGGGCGGAGGGCTGGAGCGAGAGCGGAACAATATCGGCGTGGAGCGCGCCGCAGATCTGATTGTGCTCGGCGAGCATTTCGCGGGCGATCTGGGCGTAGCGTGGTTCGTCGGCGCCGACCAGGCCGATCTGATCGCCCCCAAAGAGCGGGACCAGACCGTAGAGGAGCACAAAGGCGGAGACGGCGAGCAGAAGAAGGAACTCGCGGAAGAGCTCGCCGGAGGGAATGCTCCAGCCCATGGGGCGCAGGGTGCGTTCGACCCGGGCGCGAAGCGTGCCGAGGCGGCCGGGTTGTGGGCTCTCCATCATCCGTGTCTGCTAGGTGAGGCTACCAAAGTTGCTGACGGGAGAGGAGTTGCGCCGGCGGAAGGACATTCGCGAGACAACAGCGCCGTGGGTAGGGCGGGCTGGAACGCGGGCTGGGTAGGATCAGGAATTGCGGGCGCCTGTGAGGTTGGGCTGGTCTGCCGGGGCTGGCTGTGCGGCCGGTGCGGCTTGGGAGTCCGGGGCTGGCTGGGCATTGGCGATGTCGGTGGCGACGGTGTCGGCGAGTTTGCGCCCGCGGCGGCGGGAGCGGGCGAGCAGCTCGTCGACGCGGCCGGTCATCTTTTCCGAGCGGTCGATGGCGAAGGTGAGCTCGGGGACATGACGGACGCCCATGCGCTCACGGATCTGCGAGCGGATAAAGGCGCGGGCGGCCATGAGGCCTTCAAGGGTGCTGTCTTCTTCCGCGCGGGTGCCTTCGACGGCGACAAAGACGATGGCGGATTTGCCACCGGGGGCGAGGACGACGTTGGTGACGTAGCTGGGGGCGATGCGGGGATCGGAGAGCTCACCTTCGAGCATGGAGCCGATCTCATCGGAGAAGGTGTTGGCGACACGATTGCGATGGTGTGCTCTGGCGCGTTGTTCGGGCATGGCGTTATCCGGTGAGCTTTACGGTATCAGAGTGGAGGGCGGGGAGAGGGTGAGCGAGGTGGTGCTGTCGGTGGTGTCGGGCGAGACGTCGGGAAGAAGCTCGGCCCAGGCGTCAATGATCTCGCCACCATAGCGCACAGCGGCGCGGCGAGCGGCGCGTTCGGCCTGGGCGAGCTGCTTTTCAAGCTGCGAGAGGGAGCGGCTGACGGAGGCGACGGCGAGGGTGGCGCGGTTATAGGCAACGGTCTCGTCGAGTTCGGCGACGGAGACGTTGAAGCCGTGGCGGAGGGTGTCCTTGATGGAGCGTACGACCTGGCGGCGGTCCTTGAGGGAGTGCGCGTGGGCGATCTCAACCTCGAGCGTGAGCAGGGCAACGGGCACGGTGTGGGGGCGGGCTGGTCGATGAGCGGTAAGACCACATGCCGCGGGTGTGATGCGCTGTTGAAAATGGTCGGGGCGAGAGGATTCGAACCTCCGACCCCCTGGTCCCGAACCAGGTGCGCTACCAGACTGCGCTACGCCCCGAACATCCAACGAAAGCACCTCTTCGGGAGTCGACTGGATCGGAAGACGGATCATGTCGGCGAGGGCTTTCGCAACAGCAACTCGTTGAGTTTAGCAGATGAGCGGAGGGGTGCCGCGGGGCGGGCGGGAGCCGGTGGGGGGTGGAGCGCATCTGACTCCTGGCAGGGGATTCAGAGCGGGAAGCAGGGACGATGTCAGCAGAGCGGCGGCGATTGATCGTGGCAATTGGAGAGGCGATGCGGGCTGGGGGGAGCGCGACGCTGTGCACGCTGGTGCGGGCGGAGGGCTCCAGCTACCGGCGACCGGGGGCGCGGCTGCTGCTCCACAGCGATGGGGGCGCGACGGGAACGACGGGAACGATCAGCGGCGGGTGCCTGGAGGGGGATCTGGTGCGGCGGGCGGGGTGGCTGACGCGCAATGGGCCGGTGGTCCAGCACTATTCCACAGCGTTTGACGACACGGCGGAGGTGCCCTATGGGCTAGGGTGCGGGGGAGAGTTGGACCTGCTGCTGGAGCCTACAGGGACGGCAGAGTTTCGAGCGCTGGCGGAGGCTCTGGAGGCGAGCCAGGCGGGCGCGTGGCGGCGCGTGATGACGGGACTGCCGGCGGCAGGGACCGGGATGTGGCGGGAGGTGCGAGACGAGACGGGGGCTGTGATCTTCCGGAGCGAGGGGGCCGGGAGCGTGGGCGCCGGAAGCGCGCGGCTGGGTGAGGAGGACGGAGCGGATGTGTTTGTGGAAGACCTGCTGCCGCCGCAGCGGCTGGTGCTGTTTGGCGCGGGGGACGATGCGGCGCCCATGGTCGGGCTGGGGCACCTGCTGGGGTGGCACGTGGTGGTGGCCGATGGACGCCGGCAGATGGCGCGGCCGGAGCGCTTTCCAGAGGCCGACCAGGTGGTGGTGCTGGAGCGGCCCGGACAGCAGCGGCTGGCGCCGGAGGATGCGGTGGTGCTGATGACGCACAGCTATGAGCAGGACCGGGCGCTGTTGGTGGAGGCGCTCCGGGCGGGGGTGCGGTACCTGGGGCTGCTGGGGGCCAAGCACCGGTCGTGCCTGCTGGTGAGCGAGGCGGCGGCGGAGCTGGGCTGGACGGTGGCGGCGTGCTGCGAGCGGCTGCATGCGCCGGTGGGGTTGGACCTGGGAGGCGATGGACCGGAGGCGATTGCGCTGGCGGTGATCGCGGAGATTCAGAGCCACGTGCAGGGGCGGCCGGGCGGGTCGCGGCGGCTGTCAGCGGATGAGGTGGAGGCGCAGGTAGCGAAAGGTGGGACGTCGGCGTTTCTGCAGGCGCGCTGCGCACTGGACGAGGTGGGTTGAGGACGATGACGACGGCAGCGGTGATTCTTGCAGCAGGGGGTTCGACGCGGCTGGGTGAGCCGAAGCAGATGCTGCGGTGGCGCGGCGCAACGCTGCTGGAGCGGGCGGTGCGAACGGCGGGGGCGGCGGGGTTCGATCCCGTGATTGTGGTGCTTGGCGCGGCGGCAGCGCGGATCAGCGAGGAGAGCGATCTGCGCTCGGCTTGGGTGGTGGTGAACCCGCGCTGGGCGGAGGGGATGGCTGGATCGATACGGGCGGGCGTGGAGCTGGCGCAGGGCTTTCCGGCGGTGGACGGTGTGGTGCTGCTGCTGTGTGACATGCCAGGGGTGGAAGAAGCGCATCTGCGGGCCCTGGTGGAGGCGGGCGACGCGGTGGTGGGGTCAGGCTATGCGGGGCGGGTTGGGGTGCCGGCCTATGTGGCGCGGGAGCGGTTTGCGGACCTGCTGGCGCTGGAGGGAGATGCCGGGGCGCGGACGCTGCTGGAAGGGGCACGGGCGATCCTGCTGAGCACGGCGGCGGCGCGGGACGTGGATACGCCGGAGGATGCGGCGCAGCTGCTGGCAGACGATGGTGCCGCGGATTAAACGCGCAGCGATGTGGCTCTACTGACGGGCGAGTGTCCAGAGATCTTCCGTGAGGATGTAGAGCGAGACGAGCGCGCCAACGATGGCGAAGAGGCGGTAGGCGAGGGTGAAGAAGAGGTCGCCGTCCTCGGCGATGGGTCGACGGTAGAAGAAGTTGGCCACGCGGACGGGATCCGTGATGGCGGCGGCACAGAGCGAAAACACGAGGACGGCGATGCAGGCTTCAACACGGAGCTGGATCATCTGGAGTGCGCTCCGGCGCGAGGTGGGGCGAGGGGCTGGGCGACTGGAGAGCTACGGTGCGCGGTGCGTTGTCCCCCTTGCGACGAGCAGAGGGACGCGGGACTGGCTAAGGCGAGTTGAGGCAGGGGGTGCATGGATGCGGGGTGGGACCAGCTTACCGTGAGGGGCGGTGCATGCTTTTGCAGGCAGGTGTGGGCAAATCCTTCGCGTGGGGCGGTGGCATGCATCTACACAGGAACGTGGCGGCGGACACTGCGCGACGACAGACGGGGTGAGGCAGATGAGTGTGACGCGACGAGAGTTTGGGCGCATGGGCGCGATGGGCATGGTGGCGGCAGGCTGGACGATGGGACGCGGCGGCCTTTGGGCGCAGACAACGCCAGCGGCGGGGGGCGGAAAGCGGATCGGCTACGCAATGATTGGGCTGGGCGAGATTGCCAAGCACTTTGGTGGCGGCGTGCAGGAGAGCGATCACTCGCGGATCACGGGGCTGGTGAGCGGCGACCGGGCCAAGGCGCTGCAGTGGGCCAAGCAGTACGGCGTGCCGGAGGACTCGGTTTACAGCTACGAGGATATGGACCGGATGCGCGACAACAAGGCCATCGATGCGGTCTATGTGGCCCTGCCGAACAGCATGCATGCGGAGTATACGGAGCGGAGCGCGAAGGCGGGCAAGCATGTGCTGTGCGAGAAGCCGATGGCGACCTCGGTGGCGGACTGCGAGCGCATGATTGCTGCCTGCAAGACGGCGAATGTGAAGCTGATGATCGCCTACCGGATGCATTATGAGCCGCTGACGCTGGAGATCCTGCGGCGCCTGCGGTCGGGAGAGTTTGGCAAGATTGTCTCGATCGAGAGCGCGCAGGGCTTTCCGAGCCGACCCGGTGTGTGGCGACTGGACCGCAAGCTGGCGGGTGGCGGGCCGCTGCTGGATGTGGGCATCTATCCGCTGAATGCAACGCGGTACCTGACGGGCGAGGAGCCGACGAGCTTTCAGGCGATGAGCTACACGGATAAGAGCGACCCGCGTTTTGCCGAGGTAGAAGAGTCGGTGACTTGGCTGACGCGATTTCCGTCCGGTGTGCTGGCGACCTGCGCGACGACCTATGGCGGCAACATGCCGGACTTCTTCAAGCTGACGGCGACCAAGGGCGTGATTGAGATGGAGCCGGCGTTTGTGTACCAAGGGCTGACGGTGAAGATCACGAAGCCGGGAGCGGAGCCGGAGGAGAAGAGCAATCCGGAGAAGGACCCGATGCAGTTTGCACGCGAGGCAGATCACCTGTCGCAGTGCGTGATGACAGGGCAGGAGCCACAGACAGGCGGCGAGGAGGGCCTGAAGGATATGCGGTATATGTCGCAGATCTACCAGGCGGCAGGTCTGCCCGGTTTGTAGGCGTGGCTTGGCGAGGTTGAACGGACGATGGAAGCCCCCGCAGATGTGGGCGCTTTTGTTGGGCATGTGAAAGGGGCCTGTTTTGGCCGGGAAACGCGTTGCGATGCAATGGCGCCTAACCCAACAGATGACTTGGCCGTCGCTTGCCGCGGCGGTTGAAGCCCCAAGGAGCAACACTATGGCGAACAAAATGGAATCCGTCCAGGACCTGTTGATCACCGGTCTGACCTATGCGCTTGATTTTGATAACAAGGCCGCGCAGGTGGCGGGCAAGATGGCGCAGGCGGCTTCGAACAAGGATGCGAAAGAGATCTTTGAGCAGAGCGTGACCAAGGGCAAGGAATATGCGCAGCGGCTGGAGCAGGTGTTCGGCCAGCTGAACGTGCCGGTGAAGACGAACGAGAACGAGATTGCCAAGGCGATGGGCACCGAGGTCGAGAACATGATCTCGAACACCGATGCGACGCCGGTGCGCGATGCGGCGCTGATCGTGGCGGCCAACCAGATGCAGCACTATCGCATTGCGGTCTATGGATCGCTTGAGACCTATGCGAAGCTGCTCGGCAAGAATGACGCAGCCAAGCTGATCAATCAAAGCATGGAAGACAGCAAGGGCGGCGACGCAAAGCTGACCAAGGTTGCCGAAGAGCAGGTGAACCAGCAGGCGGCGCAGCAGCAGACGCAGCACGCGTAGGCTTTGCCGTGTGAACGTGACAAGAGCCCAGCAGATGCTGGGCTCTTGTCGTTTGGGGAAGGGGATTCAGAAGGTGGGTTGCGAGCGAGCGCCGTGCCTGGGCTTGTGGTGCTTGTGACCCTTGCCTCTGCCTGGGCCCTTGCCGGTCCCGGTGCTGCCTGTCCCCGTGCCGGTTGAGGGGGTGCTGCCAAGGGCGGAGAGGATGGCAGTGCCGCGGGGCGAGCCGAGGCCGGTGCAGGGATCCCAGCCGGGGCCGGCGGAGAAGGCGCCGTTGCTGCCTTCCGTAATGTCGCGAAAGGCAGCGGGAGCGGCGTAGAGCGCGGGGTTGGCGAAGCCGGCAGGGGACTTGGCGGCGGCGTTGCTGAGGGCGATGAGGCCGGCCCAGAGCGGGGCCACGGCGCTGGTGCCGCCGATGGGAACGGTCTGCCCGTCGACGCGGACGGTGTAGCCGGTGACGGGATCGGCATCGCCGGCGACGTCAGGCACGCCGCGACCGCCCGCGCTGCCGGAGGGTGGCGCCGGGACCTTGGCGCTGCTTTGCCAGGAGGGTTTGGGGAAGAGGCTGCTGACGCCGCCGCCAGTGGCACCCTCCTGGCTGCTGAGCTCGTTCCAGACGGTTTCGCCGGAGAGGGTGTCGCCGGAGACGGTGATGCGCGTGCCACCGCAGGCAAGGACGTGGGGGCTGGAGGCGGGAAAGTCAACGTGATTGGCGCCGTCGTCGACGCCGTCCGTCGAGCCGTTGTCGCCGCAGGCCACGGTGACGGTGACGCCGAGCAGGGCAGCGGCCTGGCAGGCGCTGTCGAGCGCGGTGACGGCCTGCTGGGTCCAGCTGGACTCCGGACCGCCCCAGGAGATGGAGATGACGGAGGGCTTGTGCGTGGAATCGTGCACGGCGGTGGTGACAGCGTCGATGAAGCCCTGGTCTGTGTTGGGGGCGAAGTAGACCGCGATGGCGGCGCCGGGGGCGACGGCAGCGGCGACCTCGACATCGAGCATGACCTCACCGTCGGCGCTGTCAGCGGTGGAGGGACTGTTCTTGCCGCCGTCGACCGAGATGGCGGCGATGGTTGGATTGGGCAGACCGAGCGAGCTGAAGTAGGCCTTGAGGTCTGCGGCGCGGTAGCCGCCTCCGAGCTCGATGAGGCCGATAGTCTGACCGGCGGCGGAGGCGTTGGCCGGGAAGTCGTAGAAGCCGGCGATCTGCGGTGGGGTGAAGCCGCTGGTGCTCGCAGCGGCGGGGATGGCCTGGCCACGCTTGCTCTTAGGGGCGGGAGGAGCAGGGCGGGCGATGCGGAAGTGAGCCTTGGCCTGGGGTCGGTTGTCGAGGCCGAGAACGCCTTCGACGACGTCGGCAAGGCTCTGGGGGATCATGATTGCGCCTTCGCGGACGCGGAAGGTGGCGCCAGCGTGTTGACGGTCCGACAGGGTGATGCCGAAGGCCTCCTGCAGCTGGGCGCGGGTGCCGGTGAGCTGCACGGTGCGGCCGGCGAGCTGGTCGGGTGTGGCTGCGACGGTGAGACCGGCCTTGCGGGCAAAGGCGCGGACAGCCTTGACGGCGGCGGGATCGGCGCCGAACTGCTGGCGAAACTTTGCGCGCGTAAGCCGGGCGGGCGGTGGGCCGTCCTGGATCGCCGGAATGGGGGCGCGACCTTTGAGTAGAACGGAGATCGTGATGGGTCGCGAGGCGGTTTTGCGGGCGGTGCGTGTGCCCTCCGGAGCTTCCCCAAAGGTGGTGCGCTCACTGCCACGGAGAGGAACACGGGCAGCAAGCGGGTCAGCCGGGGGCGCAGGCGTTGACCGCGCAGCTGCTGTGCCGGCGGGACTGGATTTCGTTTGGAGCCTGGATTTGGTCTGGGGCCTAGACTTTGGTTTGGTGGACGTGGGCATTGGGGAGGACCTGCCTTCCTGGGACAAGGGATGGAGCGGGGTCCTCGGCGGCTTACCTGCCCTGGGCGGCGAGCTTGCCTTCCAGCAGCGCAACGAGGTGACCGACACTCTGCAGCGACTCTAACTCCGCGGTCTGGAACTTCACGCCAAAGTGCGCTTCCATAGCGACCACGAGGTTGATGTGATTGAACGAGTCCCACTCCGGTACATCGTTGGCGGTGAGTTCCGGAGTGAGAACCAGGGATGGGGCTTCGAGGACGTCCTGGAAGATGGGAGTCAGCTCGTCGTAGATACGCTGCGCCTGCACGTGCGGTGGTGTCTCCTGCGGGGTGGAAAGGGTTAGAAGTGGCGGAGGTTGCCGCCCTGGCTGGCCGGGGGACGCGGTCCGCCGGTGACCACGGGATCGATGCGTTCGGCGTTGCGCTCGAGCGAACGGCTGACGATATCGCGCGACCCGAGACCGATAGCGAGTGAGAGGGTAAGCACAATGCCGCCGAAGAGGATGCCAAAGCCGAGTTCGATGATGGTGCCGCCGATGCCGAGGTGGTCGAGGATCATGGCGCCGGTGAGCGTAAGCATCATCCACTTGACGCCAAGCGAAAGGAAGCGGGCGTAGTGGAGCTTGGCGTTGACCGCGCCGATCAGCACGGAGCGGGACAGAAAGCGCGCCAGCAACGTGCCAGCGGCGAGCAGGAGGATGGCGCCGATGGAGTGCGCGAGATAGGGCAGCAGGAAGACCGAGACCTGCGAGGTGTTGGAGTACGAGGCATCCAGCGCGGAGACACCGAGGATAAGGCCAAGCAGAACACAGGCCCAGAAGACGACGCGGCTGACCAGGAGGGTGGGGCTGTTGGATGGGGAAAAGTCTGAGACGCCGGCGGAGGTGCGGCGGCTCAGGCGCTGGTCGAAGTTGATGCCGTTAAGGATGCGGCGCAGCAGAAGGGAGAGAAGGGCGCCGACGCCCGTCATGATCAGTACGGCGATGAGCAAGGCCAGGATTCCCGGGAGGAAGCTGGCGAGATTGACAAAGGCGCGGTGCATGGACTCGCTGAGGGAGTCGCCGACCTGGTGCCAGAAGGACGGTGGGGGAAGCGTGGGATAGGCGCTGCTTGGATCGTAGGTGTCTTGCTGGATCTGGAACATGGGGGTCCTCCTCAGAAGCTGGTGCAGGAAGCGAGTGCGGGGAGCTCGGTGAGCGTACGCGGCATCATGGACGGTGCTCTAGGGGTTGAAGCGATCGGGCCAGCGCCAACGGGAGACGAAGTAGGGCTTTTCTGCTTCAAAGGCCCTGGCGATCTCCTGCACATGCTGCTCCGGCGAGCCTCCCTGGTCGATGATCAGCAGATGGGAGGCGACCCAGGCGAGATAGAGCGGGGTGAGGGCGCCGAGCAGATGGCCGCGGTTGAGGGTGCGGAGGCGGTAGGCGAGGACGAAGTCATAGACGACGCGGGCCCACAGGCTTGCAGGCATACGGAAGTCGTTGAAGGGCTGAACGGAGAGCTTCTTGAGGCCGAGCAGCGACTGCGGCGGCAGCACCAGCGACCAGATCTCGGCGAGGTTGGTGTAGGCGACGCGAAAGCTTTCGATCAAAGGCTGAACGTCGCTCGGTTCGGTGTCCGTGGAGGGGGCGATGGCGATGGTGGGCGCGAGGGCCGCGGGCCGAGAGCGCTGCCAGGTGGCGGCCTTGGCTTCAAGATCCGCGAACATGGAGCCGGCGACCTGGGCCAGAAGGGCGTTCAGGTCAGCGACGTCTGGCGTGGGCAGGGTGCGCCGTCCGGCCGGTACGCTGGCGACCCGAAGGCCGGCGCTGGCGGCCTCTGCCACGGGCCACATGAGGCCGCCCCCATCGGGCATGGTGGCCGAGCGTGTGGCGACGGCGGACAGGCGGTCTGCCATGCGGGCTGAAAGGGCGAGATCGACCGAAAGAGGAAAACGAGAGGCCGCGCCAAAGAGCGCCCGGGTGGTGGGATAGAGCAGGGCGGAGTTGACCAGGCCCTCACGCGCGCCGATGACGTAGTCCGGCGTGCCCAGATCGACCTTGTCGATCAGGACAGAGTCCGCCATGCGGCGCAGCGCGGCAGCTTCCAGCGTGTGGGCCTGCGGGCCAAGCAGAAGGATGGCGGGCGCGCCATGGCTGTGGATCTGCCGCGACACGTTGAGGAAGTCCGCTGTGCCGAGCACCCAGCTGCCCTGCGCGGCCTGACCCTCGCCAAAGGGGAGGATAGACAAGCCGTTGCGGGTTCCGGCCGAGCTTTCGTCGACATCGGGTGACAGCACCGTGGCGGTGAGTCCGTCGAGTGCCTGCTCCAGGTTGCTGAGGGTGAGGGCAAGCTGATCGGCTGTGGTGGCAGTGAGGCTGACGAGCAGCGGGGCCGCGCCGGCAGCGCTACCCGGGAAGGCAGACGCGGCAGGAGCGGCGACGGAGGCAGTTTCAACGTTGGCCATGGCAATCCCGGTGAGACCTACAGTCTCACACGCTACTCCTCGAGTGATGCAAGAATCCCGGCCAGCGGGATGCGAACCCAGTCCGGCCGATTGTTGAGCTCGTACTGCAGCTCATAGAGGGACTTTTCCAGAAGGGCGATCTGCAGCAGGAGCTGCGCGGTTTCGGGCTCGGGGAGAAGACCCGGGGCCGCGGTGATGCCCAGCCGGTAGCCGGCGAGGAAGGAGGTGGTGACGGCGTTGACCCAGAGCTGAGCCCAGCGGTCCATGTTGCGGGCATCAGGCCGGCGTTGGCCGAAGCGTTGCAGGCCGGCGAAGGCCGCATAGCTGAAGGAGCGCAGCATGCCGGCGACATCTTTGAGGGGGGACTGCTTGCGGCGGCGCTCGGCGAGCGAGCGTGCTGGTTCGCCCTCAAAGTCGAGGATGACGAAGTCATTCTTGGCGCGGAGGATCTGGCCGAGATGGTAGTCGCCGTGAATGCGTGTGCGGCGACCGAAGTCTGCCGGGGTGCCTGAGGCGAAGCGCTCGACTGGCTTAAGCAGGTCACGCCGATGACCGAGCAGACGCGCCGCGTCGTCGAGGACGTGATCTGTGGCCGTATCCGGCAGGGAGGGCATGCCGCGCTTGAGGGCGTCGAGCGCAGTGGCCACCTGTGAGGTAACACGGTCTGCGTCGCTGGCGACGTCGCGTGCTGAGAAGGGCTCGGAGGCGAAGGCGGGGTCGTCGGTAGGGGTAGCGAGGGCGACGTGCATCTCCGCCGTGCGCCGGCCGAGCAGGCCAGCGGCGTCGACATAGAAGCCGGCGTGCTCTTCAGCTTCGTGCGTGATGGAGGTCTCGACGAGGAAGCTGCCTTCGCTCCCGACGTTCTGCGGCAGAGGGCAGGTGACGACGGAGTCGAAGTAGCGGCCAAGCTCTTCGAGCGTCCACTCCCAGCCGTCGCCCTCGTTGGGTACGAGGCCCTGGAGCATGGCAAGTGTGGTGGGTTCGCCGGCTTCGTCGCGTTCGCGAACTTCGCCGAGGAAGGGAGCGATGCGCGGGAAGTGGGCGACCTCCGTGAGGAAGCGACCAATCTCGGTATCGGGGTTTTCGCCTGGCTGGAGGCGGCGAAAGAGCTTCATGATCAGGCGTGAGCCAAAGAGCAGGCTGGTATTGGACTGTTCGGCGGAGCCGGCGCGGGCGGGCAGGGGACCCTCGCCGCGATGCTCGGCGAAGGCGCTGGACGCGGCACCGGTCACTTCGATGGAGCGGCCCTTGAGAGTGCTGCCGCTCGCGATCAGTTGCAGCAACGCCTGCCGGAAGCTTTCATCGCCGGTGGCATCCTGGATGGCGGCGAAAGAAGAGCCCTGCGTAAAGGTGGCCAGAAGCGACTGCGGCGCCTTTTCCTGCATGCTGACGGCGGCTGCGCCCTGAACCAGGGCAACCGGAAGCTGATAGGTATCGGGCTCGCCCTGGATGTAGGCGATGGTGAGCAGGAGCAGGGCGGAGGTGGTGCCCGGAACCTCCACGCACTCCTCGATGTTCACGCTTGCGATGGTGCGAGACTTGGCACCAAACCACCGCTGCCGTGGGATGTACTGCAGCAGGAGATCGGTGAAGACGGTGCGGCCTGGGCCACGCAGCAGGCTCGCGATGTTGGCTGCAACGCCGTTGCTGTCCAGCAGTTTGAGGCCGACAGCTTCATCTTCCATGCGGGGTGCCTCGGAGCGCGGGGCAGCGGGCTGCAGCTCGAGCCAGAGAAAGGAGTAGGGTGCGAGCGTGAGCGGGTAGGGATCGGACGAGATGGCCGGGAAGCTGACGTAGCCGATCATCTCTACCGGCTGCATGCCGGTGAAGCGTGTGAGATCGAGGGAGACGGGCTGCGCGAAGCGGGACAGGTTGGCGACGCAGAGTACAGTCTCGGAGCTGCCGTCTCCGCGGTCGAGGTGGCGCACATAGGCGAGGATCTTGCGGTTGTCCGGATGGAGAAACTCAAGCGTGCCGCGGCCAAAGACCTGGAAGAGCTTGCGCAGGGCGATCATGTTGCGCGTCCAGTGCAGCAGGGACGACTGGTCGGCCTGCTGGGCCTCGACGTTGATGGCCTGGTAGCCCCAGATGGGGTCCATGATGACGGGGAAGTAGAGCTTGGCAGGCACGGCCTTGCTGAAGCCGGCGTTGCGATCGGAGTTCCACTGCATGGGCGTGCGCACGCCGTTGCGGTCGCCGAGATAGATGTTGTCACCCATGCCGATCTCGTCGCCGTAGTACATGATGGGCGTTCCGGGGAACGACAGCAGGAGCGAGTTCAGCAGCTCGATGCGGCGTCGATTGTTGTCGACCAGCGGAGCGAGCCGGCGGCGGATGCCGACGTTGATGCGCATGCGCGGGTCTGCCGAGTAGGCGAGGTACATGTAGTCGCGCTCTTCGTCGGTGACCATCTCGAGCGTGAGCTCATCGTGGTTGCGGAGAAAGATGCCCCACTGGCAGTTCTCCGGGATATCCGGCGTTTGCGCCATGATATCGGTGATCGGCAGGCGATCTTCCTGGCGAATGGCCATGTAGATCCGCGGCATCAGCGGAAAATGAAAGGCCATGTGACACTCATCGCCGTCGCCAAAGTAGGGGCGAACGTCTTCCGGCCACATGTTTGCTTCGGCCAGGATGAGCCGATTGTCGTACTCCGCGTCGATAACCCGGCGAATCTCCTTGATCTTGACGTGGGTTTCCGGAACGTTCTCGCAGCTGGTGCCGTCGCGCTCGACCAGGTAGGGGATGGCGTCGAGCCGCAGCGCGTCCACGCCCATGTCCAGCCAGAAGCGCATGGCGGTCAGGACTTCGTCCATCACGCGCGGGTTGTCGAAGTTGAGGTCGGGCTGGTGAGCGAAGAAGCGGTGCCAGTAGTACTGCCCGGCGACGTCATCCCAGGTCCAGTTGCTCTTTTCGGTATCGGTGAAGATGATGCGGACACCGTCGTAGAGCTTGTCGGTGTCGCTCCACACATACATCTCGCGCTCGGGCGAGCCTTTGGGCGCACGGCGGGCGGCCTGGAACCAGGGGTGCTGGTCCGAGGTGTGATTGATGACCAGCTCGATCATGACCTGCATGCCGCGGGCGTGGGCGGCATCCAGGAACTCACGGAAGTCGTCGATGGTGCCGTAGCTCGGGTTGACGCTGGTGTAGTCCGAGATGTCGTAGCCATCGTCGCGGAGGGGCGAGGGAAAGAAGGGCAGGATCCACAGGCAGGTGACACCGAGATCCTGGAGGTAGTCGAGCTTTGCGATCAGCCCGGGGAAGTCCCCGATACCGTCTGCGTTTGAATCGGCAAAGGCCCGTACATGGAGCTCATAGATGATGGCGTCCTTGAACCAGAGCGGATCGCTCGCGCTTGCCATCTTCTTCACTAGCCCCTCACCTCGTGTTGTCACTGCCATCGTCTTGTCTCACCCCTGCAGGTTGTGCCTGCCCGCGCTGCGCCAGAGTTCATTATCGCCGGGAACGAAGCCGGAAGATGTGGGCTGGCATGACTTCCGGCCGAAGGGCCACGTAGTTCGACCGGTTGCGCCACTCGTAGTGAGCGCCGGTGAGCAGATCCTCCACGTCGAAGGTCTCGCCGTAGGGCTGCGCCAGAGCCTTCAAGTCAAGGTCGATCCAGCCGGACTGCTCGGCGGTCCAGTCGAGGTTGATGGCGACCAGGATGGTGTTCGTGTGGTCGGCCGTGGTCTTGGAGTAGCAGAGGAGGTTGGGGTTATCCACATCGTGGAAGACCAGGCGCTCGTTGCGCTGGAGCGCCGGGTTCTCGTGCCTGATCTTGTTCAGGCGCTCGATAAGGGGCGCGATGGAGGAGGAGGCAGTCTGGTCCCAGGCGCGGATCTCGTACTTCTCGCTGTTGAGGTATTCCTCGCTGCCGGGCTTCATGGGCTTGTTTTCCAGCAGCTCGTAGGCCGGGCCGTAGATGCCGTAGTTGGAGCTAAGCGTAGCGGCAAGGATGACGCGCTGCATGAACGCCGGGCGTCCGCCGTTCTGCAGTGTGGCGTGAAGAATGTCCGGCGTGTTGGGCCAGAAGTTGGGGCGGAAGAAGTCAGAGACCGGCGGCTGCGTGATCTCTTCGAGGTACGTCCGCAGCTCGGCAGACGTGTTGCGCCAGGTGAAGTAGGTGTAGCTCTGCGTGTAGCCCGCCTTGGCGAGCGAATACATGACATGTGGCCGGGTGAAGGCTTCGGCGAGAAAGATGACCTCGGGGTGCTCTTGGTGAATGGCCGAGATGCACCACTCCCAGAACGGTAGGGCCTTGGTGTGCGGGTTGTCGACGCGAAAGATGGAGACGCCATGCTCCACCCAGAAGAGAAAGACGGCGAGCAACTCATCCCACAGCCCGCGCCAGTCGCTGGACTCGAAGTTGAGCGGATAGATGTCCTGATACTTCTTAGGTGGGTTTTCGGCGTACTGGATAGTGCCGTCGGGCCGGACGATGAACCAGTCCGGGTGCTCCTTGACCCAGGGATGATCGGGAGAGCACTGGAAGGCAATATCGAGTGCGAGATCCATGCCGTGCGCCTTGCAGGTGGCGGCGAGGCTGTCCACGCTTGCCAGGGTCCCGAGCTGGGGGTGAACGGCGGTGTGCCCACCCTCCTTGGCACCGACGGCCCAGGGGCTGCCATCGTCTCCGGGCTTGGCCGTCACGCTGTTGTTTGGACCCTTGCGAAAGGCGACGCCGATGGGGTGGATCGGCGGCATGTACAACACGTCAAAGCCCTGTCGCGCAATCTCGGGCACACGCGCTTCCACGTCGGCCAGCGTTCCGTGGGCCAGGGGTGTGGGCGACATGGAGCGGGGAAAGAGCTCGTACCAGGAGGAGAAGCGGGCGCGTTCGCGGTCGCACCACAGCGGCAGCGGCGTGCCGGAGGTGGCGACAAAGCGAAGATCCGGGTAGCGGGCCATGACGGCGAGGATGTCCGCCGACAGAGGGAAGTCATAGTGGGTGGCATTCTGGTCAGCCAGCCAGCGGAGTGACTCGCCGACCTGCGCGAGAAGCTTGGCGTCGGAGCCGGAGGCGCGACCGGCCGCTTCCTCGAGCAGGATGGCGCCGCTGCGAAGGGCGAGTGGAATGTTCTGCGGGATGTCACCCGGAACAGGGTGAAGTGGATCCGGCTGCGCGGCGATGCGCTTCTCGAGATCGGAGTACCAGGTATCAAAGTGGTCGATCCAGCCTTCGACCGAAAACTCCCATGAGCCAAGGCGGTCCAGCGTGAGGATGGCCTGGAAGACGTCATTGCCGAGCGGAACCATGCTGAGGCGCGACCAGCCTGTCTCGCTGCTGTGGCGAAAGAGCAGGCGGGCGGCTACATGATCATGCCCGTCGGCGAAGACGGCGGCACGTACCTCAACGGCATCGCCAAGGACGCGCTTGGCAGGGTAACGACCGCCATCAATCTGGGGGCTCAGCTCTTCAACAACAACACGCCGCCTGCCTTCCGCAGGTTTTTCCGGACGCAAATTCGACGACATCCTTGTTCTCTTTCTCCGGGCCGGTAGAGGAATCGCCCGGTTTGCGGCAAACCATGGAAGATAGTGCATCCAACTTGCGACCGTGGCAGGTAAGGCGAGCGGCAGCTATGGCAAGCTCAGAGGGTAAGGATGCGAGCGCACGGGGCAACGTTGGCCCGGCGCCGTGTTCGCCCGGGAACAAGCCACGGTCACCGGCATTGCGAGCCGTGACGCGCACCAGCACGAGCAGGGAGCACGATGAGCAAGAAGCAGACGGCACAGCGGAACAAGCGCATTGAAGATTACGCCATGATTGGCGACTGCGAGACGGCAGCCCTCGTCTCCCGCGACGGCTCCGTCGACTGGCTGTGCTGGCCGAGCTTTTCTTCCGGCGCCTGCTTTTCCGCGCTGCTGGGCACGGAGGAGCATGGCTTCTGGCGCCTGTCGCCGGTCGACAAGGTGATCCGCACCACACGGCGGTACCTGCCGCAGACGCTGGTGCTCGAGACCACCTACGAGACCGAGACGGGCACGGTGCAGGCCTGCGAGTTCATGCCGCCCAAGCATGGAGCTTCCTGCCTGCTGCGTACGGTGCGGTGCCTTCGCGGCCATGTGGCGATGTCCATGGAGCTGGTGCTGCGCTTTGACTACGGCCGCACCGTCCCATGGGTGACCATGCAGAAGGACACGCTGCGGATGGTGGCAGGGCCCGATATGGTGGTGCTCCACGCGGACGTGCCGGTGCGCGGCGAAGGTCTGACCACGACGGCCAAGTTCACCCTGCGTTCCGGGCAGCGCCGCCGCTTTTGCCTGCATTATGCATCCTCGCTTGGCGAGATGCCGGAGGCGCCGGACTATGACGCGGAGCTCAAGGACACGGTCAAGTACTGGGTGTCGTGGGCCGGGCAGAGCTGCTATCGCGGACGGTACCAGCCGGCGATCGACCGCTCGCTGATTACGCTCAAGGCGCTGACCTACCGGCCGTCTGGTGGCATTGTGGCTGCGCCGACGACCTCGCTGCCGGAGTGGATTGGCGCGGAACGGAACTGGGACTATCGCTATTGCTGGCTGCGGGATACGGCATTCACGCTGCTGGTGTTGATCCATGCAGGCTTCGAGGAAGAGGCGATCCAGTGGCGGCGATGGCTGATGCGCGCGGTGGCCGGGGCGCCAGACCGCGTGCAGACGGTTTACGGCATCTCTGGCGAGCGGCAGTTGAATGAGTGGACGGCGACCTGGCTGCCGGGCTATGAGGGCTCGACGCCGGTGCGCATTGGAAACCAGGCGGCAGAGCAATTCCAGCTGGACGTCTTCGGCGAGGTCGCGGCGGCGCTGCTCCGCACGCCCGAGGCGAGCAGGGACATCCGTGTGGATGCCAGTGCGCTTGAGGCTCGCTTCATCGACCACCTGTGCAAGGTGTGGCAGCAGCCGGACCAGGGCATCTGGGAGGTGCGCGGCGAGCCGCAGCACTTTGTCCACTCCAAGGTGATGGCCTGGTATGCGCTGGATCGCGCAATCGAGCACCACAAGCGCTTCGACGGCGCTGGCGATGTGAAACGGTGGAGGAAAAACCGTGACATGCTCCATGCCGAGATCCTGGAAAAGGGCTTTAACTCCCGGCTGAACTCCTTTACGCAGGGCTACGGCTCCACCACGCTGGATGCCTCGTGCCTGCGGCTGGTGCTGGTCGGCTTCTTGCCGCCGGACGATCCCCGCATTATCGGGACCGTGGAGGCGATCGAGCGCGGCCTGATGCGCGACGGCCTGGTTCGGCGCTACAACACGGACGGAGGCGGCGACGGGCTTGCCGGCGATGAAGGAGCGTTTCTGGCCTGCTCGTTCTGGCTCGCGTCCAACCTGCACATGATTGGACGCCGGGACGAGGCGCGCGAGCTGTTTGAGAGATTGATCGGCCTGTCCAACGACGTGGGGCTGCTCTCCGAAGAATACGACGCGGCTGCCGGGCGCATGCTGGGCAACTTCCCCCAGGCGTTGTCGCATATTGCGCTGATCCAGACCGCCTTTGTTGTGGGCGATCTATGGCGTCCATTGACCCCGTCCGAGATGGGACGGTAGCCGGACCCGGCAGGAGCCCAGGGCTGCCCTGGGCTTTCCTCGCGCCTGATCGGCCTTCAGAAGCACCGGCGCGGCGGCAGATAGCTTAACGACTTTCATCCTACAAACGTCTGCGGTGATGGGCCGGCATGCTTAAGCAGCCGCGGAGCAGTTTGCTCATCTAACAACCACAATGACAAAAAGGATCCCCAGCTCGACCTATCGGTTGCAGCTGCACAAAGGCTTCACGTTTACGCAGGCTGCAGAGCTTGCTCCCTACCTTTGGGAGCTTGGCATGACTCACGTTTACAGTTCGCCCTACCTGCAGGCCTCGCCCAACAGCATGCACGGCTATGACGTGGTGGATCACCAGCGCGTGAACGAAGAGCTAGGTGGCTGGCCGGCGCACGCCCGTTTCTCGAAGATGCTGGGCGAGAACGGCCTGGGGCAGGTGCTGGATATTGTTCCAAACCATATGTCCTTGGGCAAAGAAAACCGCCTCTGGTGGGATGTGCTCGAAAACGGCGAAGCCAGCCGGTATGCCTCCTTCTTTGACATTGACTGGCAGCCACAGGAAGAGCGCCTGCGCGACAAGGTGCTGGTGCCGATCCTTGCGGACCAATATGGCCGTGCGCTGCAGGCCGGCGGCGTGGTGGTCTCGCGCTCGGGCTCCAGCTTCCACGTGGAGGCATCCGGCCAGACATTTCCCGTCTCGCCTACGTCGGTCTCGGTCATCCTGCACCGGGCCGCGGACTACGCCAAGTCCGACACGCTGAGCTTCCTCGCCAGCTCATTTGCGCGCCTGCCACACCCAGAGTCGTGGGATCGCTGGATGATGCGCGACCGCAACCGCGACAAGACGGTGCTCTATCAATTGTTGAATCGGCTGTGTGCGGAAGAGCCCGGTATCTGCGACAAGATCGACCAGGCGACGCGCGATCTGAACAGCAACCTCGACGCGTTGGACGACTTCCTGAACCAGCAGCACTACCGGCTGGCGTACTGGAAGACAGCAGGCCAGCAGCTTGGCTACCGACGATTCTTTGACGTGAACACGCTGATCGGCCTCCGTATGGAGCGCGACTACGTCTTTGAGGAGACCCACTGCAAGCTGGTGGAGTGGCTGCGCGATGGCGTGCTCGACGGCGTGCGCGTGGATCACCCGGATGGTCTGCGCGATCCGCTCGAGTACTTCAAGCGCCTGCGCGAGCACATGCCGGATGGATGGATCATCGGCGAGAAGATCCTTGAGGCAGGTGAATTTCTACGCCCTGAGTGGCCGATTGACGGTACCAGCGGCTATGACTTCATGAACGCCGTCATGGCGGTGCTGCTGGAGCCACAGGGCATGGAAGCGCTATCCAAGGTCTATGGCGAGTTTTCCGGAGAGACAACCGACTTTCACATCATCGCGCATGACAAAAAGCAGTTGGTCATGGCGGACATGCTGGGTTCGGATGTGAACCGGCTGGTGAGTCTCTTTGTGGAGATCTGCGAGACCAATCGCAACCAGCGCGACTTCACCCGCGTTGACATCAACCGCGCAGTGCGCGAGATCGCGGCCTGCTTCGCCATCTACCGCACCTATGTGCAGCCCGAGCGGGACGAGATCACCGACGAAGACCGCACCTACATTGAGAAGGCCACGGAGTGCGCCAAGCAGAGCCGGACGGACATCGACCCCGGCCTGATCGACTTCATGCGCGATGTGCTGCTGCTGCGGGTGCGGGGGAAGAAGGAAGCTGAGTTCGTGTTGCGCTTCCAGCAGTTTGGCAGCCCGGTTATGGCGAAGGGCGTGGAAGACACGGCGTTCTACTGCTACAACCGCCTGGTTGCCGCCTGTGAGGTTGGAGGCGATCCAAGCCGCAATGGTCTGTCAGTCGCAGAGTTCCACGACTACAACCGCACCGTGCAGGAGACGCACCCGCTCACCATGACCACGCTCTCCACCCATGACAGCAAGCGCTCTGACGATGTGCGCGCGCGGCTCATGGTGTTGACCGAGATCCCGGAGGAGTTTGGCCAGGCAATCGCCCGGTGGTCGGCGATGAACGCCCCGCTGAACCCGGATGGCCTGGTCGATCGCAATACCGAGTACTTCCTCTACCAGACATTGATCGGCGCCTGGCCCATCGACGAGGAGCGGCTGAAGCAGTACATGCAGAAGGCGACTCGCGAGGCTAAGCAGCAGACCTCCTGGACGGAGAACAACGCAGCCTTTGAGGATGCGCTGAACAGCATGCTCTCCGGCCTGCTCGTCTCGGAGGAGTTCACCGCCGATCTGTCCGCATTTGTGGAGCGTATCCGGCCCGCAGGGCAGATCAACTCGCTCGCGCAGACCCTGCTCAAGAACACCAGCCCCGGCGTGCCGGATCTCTACCAGGGCTCGGAGATCTGGGACCTCAGCCTGGTGGACCCGGACAATCGGCGCCCGGTGGATTACCCCCTGCGGCGTCGTCTGCTGTCGGAGCTGAAGCATCTTTCTGTGGCGCAGATCGTTGCCCGGGCGGATGAGGGCTTGACCAAGCTGTGGACCGTGACCCAGTCCCTGCATCTGCGGCGTGAGCACCCGGCCTGGTTCCGTGACGAGGCGGACTACCGGCCACTCACGGCGCAGGGCAGCAAGGCCGGCCATGTCATCGCGTTTGCCCGCGGCGAGAACGTGATCACCGTGGTGCCACGCGCTCCCCTAACCCTCGCGGGCGACTGGGCGGACACGACCCTGACCCTGCCCGAGGGCACCTGGACCAACTCCTTAAGCACTGAGCAACACGCGGGAGGCACTCTTGCCCTGCGCTCGCTCCTCGCCAACTTCCCCATCGCGCTACTCGTCAAGGAGACCGCCAGCAATGCATGACTTCACAATTTGGGCGCCCCGCGCCAATAAGATGTCCCTGGTTTTAGTAGAGCAGGACGGCAAAACCGAACGCTCGCGCCAGCTTATGGAAGGACCAGACGGACGTGGCTGCTGGCATCTTTCGGCCGCCGCGAGCGTCGGCGACCTGTACGCCTTTCTGATCGACAGCAACGAGACGCTGGTCCCAGATCCGCGCTCCGTCTCTCAGCCCTTTGGCGTGCACGGGCCGTCGGCCATCTATGACCAGACACATTTTGAGTGGCACGACGACTTCTGGCAGGGCCCGCCGCTATCCGGCGCTGTGATCTACGAGCTGCACGTAGGAACTTTCACTACGGAAGGCACACTCGACAGCGCCATCGAGCGCCTCCCCTACCTGGCCGAGCTTGGCATCACCCACGTCGAGCTCATGCCGCTGAACTCTTTTCCCGGCGACTTCGGGTGGGGCTATGACGGGGTGACACTCTTTGCGGTGCAGCAGGCCTATGGCGGCCCCGACGCGCTCAAGCGCTTCACCAACGCCTGCCACCAGCACCACCTCGCGGTCCTGATCGATGTGGTCTACAACCACTTCGGCCCGGTAGGGAACTACACCACGCAGTTCGCGCCGTACCTGACGGATCGGCACAACACGCCATGGGGCCAGGCCATGAACTTCGAGGCTGAGGGCTCGGACGAGGTGCGCCGCTTTTTCTGCGACAACGCGCTGATGTGGATGCGCGACTTCCATGCGGATGGTCTGCGCCTGGATGCCGTGCACGAGTTCAATGACCGCTCGGCCACACACTTTCTGGAGCAACTCGCCCGCGAGGTCGACGTGGTATCGGCGACCATCGGCCGTCGCCTCATCCTGATTGCGGAGAGCGATCTCAACAACCCGCATCTGGTCACCTCGCAGGAGGCCGGTGGCATGGGCCTGGACGCGCAGTGGAGCGATGACTTTCATCACGCCCTCTTCACCGTGCTCTCGGAGCAGCCCTCTGGCATGGGCTACTACGACGACTTCGGCCGCATGGCGGACCTTGCCAAGGTGCTGAAGCAGGCCTTTGTCTATGACGGCCGCTACTCGAAGTTTCGGCAGCGCTCGCACGGCCGACCTGTCACCGGGCTCTCCGCTCACCACTTCGTGGTGTTTCTGCAGAACCACGACCAGGTCGGCAATCGCGCGGTCGGCGATCGCATCGTGGAGATCGCCGGTCTGCCGCTCGCCAAGGTTGGTGTCGCGCTCACGCTGCTGTCGCCCTTCATCCCTATGCTCTTCCAAGGGGAAGAGTTTGCCTCCTCCTCGCCCTTCCAGTATTTCGCGCACCACGAGGACGAGGAACTGGCCAAGGCCGTCTCAGCAGGCCGAAAGAAGGAGTTTGCGGCCTTTGGCTGGGATGAAAGCACCATCCCCGACCCGGAAAGCCGCGATACCTTCAGCAACTCCAAGCTGAACTGGAGCGAGATCAACGAAGGCAGCCACGCCGAGATGTTGGCCTGGGTGAAGGATCTGATCCAGCTGCGCCGGCATACCGGATCGCTCAACAACGGCGATCTCCAGGCCGAGGAGGTGGCCTTTGACGAAAGCAAGCGCTGGCTCACGATGAGGCGTGGTGATGTTGTGCTGCTGCTCAACGTAGGCAAGGATGCGGTGTCATTGCCCAACGAGGCAGGTCTGCCGCTCCGTCTCGCGTCTGATCCCGGGGTCCAGGTGACGGACTCCGAGGTGTCGTTGCCGGCCGGAACGGTTGCGGTGTTGGCCCGCGAGGCATAATCCCCGCAGAAGCCCTTCAACATTGATGTGCGCCGTGCCCTGCTTACCCTTGGGGCACGGCGCTTGTCTTTGCCGTAAAGGCCATGCCCACGTCAGATACCATGAAACTCTTCGTCCGTCTCGCGCGTCCTTGCCATGAGCTCAGGGTGGGAGTCCACTCCCCCGCAGCGTGGTCCGCGTGTGCCCTACGCAGTAAGGAGTCTTCCGTGACCCACCGACCCCGCACCCTTGCAGTTGCTGCAGTCGCGGCATTTCTGCTGGTTCCGGCTGCTATCTCGGGCTCTGCAGCCATGGCGCAGGCTGCCCCGGCGGTGGCTCCGGCCGGCACCCGCGTTCTCGGCACGCTGGTCACCCGCACGCCCGCTGCACTCACCGTCAAGCCGGATTCGGGCGACGCTGTGACCGTGGCGCTCACGCCGGAGACGAGCGTACTGCGTCTTCCGCCCGGCAGCACGGACCTGAAGTCTGCGGAGCCCGCCTCGCTCTCCGACCTTGACCCGTCCGATCGCGTGCTGGTGCTGCTCACAGCCGGCGCGCCCTCGCCCACAGCCCGGCGGGTTCTGGTGATGAAGGGTGGCGCGATCGCCGCGCAGCAGCAGAGTGCGCAGCAGGGTTGGGCGCACAGCCGCGGCGGCGTCGTTGAGGCTGTGGACGCCACCACCGGGACGATCACGCTCCAGTCCGGCGGTCGCCCACTCACCATCACTACGACACCGGCGACGATCGTGCGTCGCTATGCCGCAGGCTCGGTGCGCTTTGAGGATGCGAAGCGCACCCAGCTTAACTCCGTGCAGGTGGGCGATCAACTTCGTGTGCGCGGTGCCGCCAGCCAGCCCTCCACCATTGCAGCCGACGAGCTCGTCTTTGGCTCCTTCACCCAGATCGCCGGCCAGATCACCTCGGTTGACGCCGCAACGGCAAAGCTGGTCGTACAGGACAGCAAGACCAAAGCTCCCGTCACAGTGACGCTCGGTGACCACACCGAGGTACGGCAGCTGACGCCGGAGCTCGCCGGCAAGCTGGCCGCTCGCTCCATGGCCCACGGCAGCGGCCACACGGGAGGTGCAGCACATCCGGGGAGCGCGCCGGGAGCACCTTCTGCCAGTACGCCGCCAGCGGATCCCGCTGAAGCCATTGCCCAGCTGCCCACCCTGCCGGTTTCCACCCTCAAGCCCGGGGATGCTGTCCTGCTGGTTGCCACCAGCGGCGCCGACGCCGTGAACACTGCGGTAAGCGTGCTCACTGGTGCAGCACCCGTGCTGGCTGCCTTGGAAAGTGGCGGTGGCTCTACCTCGCTCTCCGCCTGGTCGCTCGGCGGCGCAGAATCCAGTGAATAGTCAACCTCGCCTTTCCCAGGAGCACCGTCCATCTTGACCCCTGTTCGCAGAGCTTTGACCCTGTCCCTCGCCTTCGGTCTTGCGGCCCCGTCCCTGGTGGCCCAGATAAAGCCTGCGACGCTTCGCGGCACCGTAACGGATCCAGATGGTGCTGTGATTCCGGGAGCTACCGTCACCGCCACACCGCGGCAGGGCGAGGCCAGCGTGACCACCACGCAGGCCGACGGCACCTACACGCTGCCCACGCTGCAGCCCGGGCTGTACTCGTTGACCGTAACCCGCGCCGGCTTTGCGACCTATGTCCAGCAGGTGGTGCGCCTTGCCTCCGCGCAGCAGCTGGTCGTCGATCCGCACATGGCCATCGAGCAGCAGTCGCAGCAGGTGCAGGTCAACGCCGACACCAGCCAGGTCAGTGTCGATCCGGACAGCAACGCCAGCGCCACGGTCATCAAGGACAAGGATCTGGACTCCCTGTCCGACGATCCTGACGAGCTCTCCAACGAACTGACCGCCCTTGCCGGCCCAGCCGTCGGCCCTTCCGGCGGGCAGATCTACGTTGACGGCTTCACCGGCGGACAGCTGCCGCCCAAGTCCTCCATTCGCGAGATTCGGGTCAACCAGAACCCCTTCTCGGCCCAGTTCGATAAGCTCGGCTTTGGCCGGGTGGAGGTCTTTACGAAACCCGGCACCGACAAGCTCCACGGCTCCTACAGCGTGCAGGGCGGGGAGCGCGCTTTCAACACCTCGAACCCTTTTATCGGGTCCAAGGACCAGCAGCCCAGCTACTACACCCTGTTCATGATCGGCAGCGTGACCGGCCCGCTCAGCAAGAACGCCTCGTTCTCCGTTGGCGGCACGCACCGCAACATCCAGGACAACAGCATCGTCAACCCGACCTTCTTTTACAGCCGGCCAGACAATCCCACCACACCATGCCTGCCCGGTCCGGCCAGCAGCGCCGGTTGCGTGATCACGCAGAATGGCTACCCCGCTGCCGCGCGCGCCATCTTTCACCCGCAGACGCGCAGCGACATCAGCCCACGCCTGGACTTCCAGCTCCGGGAGAACAACACCCTCACAGCGCGCTACCAGTACTACGTGAACGGTCAGCAGAACGCCGGTGTCGGCAACACCAACCTCCCCAGCGTCGGCTACAACACGGAGACGACTGAGAACACGATTCAGCTGAGCGACACCCAGATCTTTGGGCCGCGGGTCATCAACGAGACGCGCTTTGAATACCAGCGCGACACCTCATCGCAGAACCCCAACAGCACCGCACCGACGCTTTCCGTGCAGGGCAACTTTACCGCCGGCGGCTCGCCGCAGGGCACCTCCTCCAGCCACTCCGACCACATCGAGGTGCAGAACTACACCTCCGTTCAGCTGAAGAAGAACTTTGTCCGCTTTGGCGGCCGGCTCCGCACCACGGGCGAAACCTTGACCACCAACGCAGGTGCCAACGGCACCCTCAGCTACGCCAACGTCGCGGACTACAGCGCCGGTGCCGTGAATCTGTTCCGCCAGACCGTGGTCAACAAACCGGTGATCAGCTCCCGCGTCACTGACCTCGGGCTGTACCTCGAAGACGACTGGAAGCCAAAGCCCAACCTTACGGTCACCTACGGCTTCCGCTACGAGACCCAGAACGTCATCCACAGCAACCACGACCTCACCCCGCGCCTGCAGGTCTCCTACGGCATTCCACGGCACGGCGGCGATCCCATCACTGTGGTGCATGCGGGCTTCGGCATCTTCTATGACCGCTTCGACCTTGAGGACGTTCTCACCACGCAGCAGCTAAACGGGACCAACCAGTTCCAGATCGTCTCGCAAAATCCGGCAAACTGCTCCCCCACCAACCTGTCTCTTTGCGGCTCCAGCACCACCAGCGCGCTTGCGCCCACCACCTATTCCCTGGGCCCGAATATCCGTAGCGCCTACACCGAAATTGGTGTCTTTGGCGTGGATCAGCAGATCGGCAAGGTCGCCTCCATCTCCGTTAACTACGCCACGAACAAGGGCATCCACCAATACTTCAGCCGCGCCTTTCGCCTGCAGGACACCGCCGGCAATCTCACCGGCTATAGCGACCAGTTCCAGTCCGGCGGCTATTCGCAGGAGCAGCAGCTCCACATCAACGGCAACCTCCATGCCAAGCGCCTCACGCTCTGGGGCTTCTACGGCCTGACCTTTGCCAACAGCAACACCAGTGGCGCGGACACCTTCGCCACCAACCCTTACAACTCCCACGTCGACTTCGGCCGCGCCAACTATGAGCAGCGCAACTTCGCCGTCGCCGGGGGCAGCTGGCAGCTGCCGTATAACGTCGCGCTCAACCCCTTCATGATCGTGCAGTCCGGCACCTTCTACGACGTTACCTCCGGCCTGGACACCAACCAGGACGGACAGATCAACGATCGCCCGTTCTATACCGGCAGCGGCCGTTCCTGCACCAACGTCAACGACTACAGCGTCGTCAACACTGGCAACCTCACGCCTGTCCCGGTTAACTCCTGCACCGGCCCGGCCAACTTCACCTTTAATCTCCGTGCCAACAAGACCTTCGGCTTTGGTCGCAAGCTGGAGGCCAGCGGTGGCGAGGGCGGCCCAGGTGGTGGCGGCCACCACGGTGGAGGCGGCCATGGCGGTGGTCCCGGCGGTGGCGGTCCTGGCGGCGGTGGTCGCGGTGGCTTTGGATCCAGCACCGGGCGGCGCTACAACTTCACCATCGGGGCTCAGGCCTACAACATCTTCAACGCCGTCCCTTATGGCACACCCAACAGCGTGGTCAGCAGCACCGGCTTCGGTACCTTCACCACTCTGGCCGGTGGCCCATTCAGCACCTCCACCGCAGTGCGACGCATCACCCTGCAGGCGGCCTTCAACTTCTAAGGGCATCCCGCACATCAGGACGAAGGGGCCAGGCTCAGCCTGGCCCTTTCCGTTGCACTTGCTCTCCAGCCGCCAGATGCCGCTCTTACTCTGCCCGTTCCGCGCTCCCGCGCTGCGCGGGCGGGCCGGCCACCACCACAGTCTTGGCGTTCATGAACTCGTGCATGCCGATCGCCGAAAGCTCCCGCCCATAGCCTGACCGTTTGCTGCCCCCAAACGGCAGCCGCGGATCGCTCGCCACAATCTGGTTCAGAAACACCATGCCGCACTCCAACTCGTTCAGCAGCCGGTGCTGCTCGGCCGGGTCGCGTGTCCAGGCGGAGGCCCCCAGCCCAAAGGGTGTGTCGTTTGCCAGCTGCACCGCCTCGTCCAGCGTCTGCGCCCGCATCACCATGGCAACCGGCCCAAACAGCTCTTCGCGATACACCGGGCAGCTAACCGGCACATCCTCCAGCACCGTCGGCTGAAAAAAGAAGCCCTCGCCCTGTATGCGGGAGCCGCCCGTCAGCACACGAGCGCCTGCAGCCACCGCCGTCTGCACCTGCGCTTCCAGGGTCTCCACTTGCCGACGCGTCGCCATCGGGCCGATCTGCGTCTCCGGCAGGGTGGGGTCGCCCACGACCCTCTCCCGCATACCTGAAACAAATCTTGTTACAAACTCCTCGTAGATCTCCGTCGCCACCACAAAGCGCTTGGCCGCGATGCACGACTGCCCGCCGTTGCCGCAGCGGGAGTCTACCGCCGCGCGCACCGCCGCATCCAGGTCGGCCGAGGGCCGCACCACGAAGGCATCGCTCCCGCCCAGCTCCAGCACAGACTTCTTTAACGACCAGCCTGCCTGCGCCGCAATCGCCCGGCCCGCCGTCTCGCTGCCCGTCAGCGTCACCGCCGCCACACGCGTGTCGCCCAGCACCCGCTCCACGTCGTGCGTCTCCAGCAGCAGCGTCTGGAAGCTGCCGCGCGGAAAGCCGGCGCGCCGCACCAGCGCTTCCAGCAGCAGGCCCGTGCCGCACACACTCGGCGCCGGCTTCAGAAGGCACACATTGCCCGCCATCAGCGCGGGTGCCGCCCACCGGATCACCTGCCACAGGGGGAAGTTCCAGGGCATCACTGCCAGCACTACACCCATCGGCTCCCGCTGCACATAGCCCTGCACGGGGCCGTGCAATACGGGCTCCGGCGCCAGCATGCGGGCGCCATGGTCGGCGTAGAAGCGGCACGCCCTGGCGCATTTGAGCGCCTCGCTGCGTGCCTCCGCAAGCGGCTTGCCCATCTCCTGCGTCACCAGCAGCGCCAACTCTGCCGCCTCCTCCTCAAACAGGGTAGCCAGCTTGCGCAGCCACAGCGCCCGATGTGTCAGCGGCACCTCCCGCATGGTCCGCTTCGCCTGGGCGGCCGCCACCAGCCGCGCCTCGAGCGCCTCATCGGTCAGCGAAGCAAACTGTCGTAGCACCTTGCCCGTCGTTGGATTGGTGGATACCAGCGCCATGCCTAGACCGCCCCGCCCAGACCCGGGCCAGCATTTGCGAGTCGCAGCAGTGCCTCGGCCAGTACGGCCGTGCCCAGCGCAATCGAGTCGTCGCCGCGTGGCGTCGTCGGCTGCCCAGGCATCTCGTCTGTGCCCGGCACCAGCAGCATGGCTGCAGGGGCCAGCCGGGAAAGGTACAGTGTGTCGTGCGACGCTCGGCTCACCAGCCGCCTTGCTTCCGCACCGCACTCCGCCGCGCACGCCTCCAGCAGCGTCACCACCTCCGGTGTGCTCGCCATCACCGCGTGCTCGCTCAAAACGCGCTCCTCGATCACCACGCCACAGTCGGCCTGGATCCGGCCCACCGCCGCCCGCAGCTGGCGCAGCGCCCGATCCTGCCGCTCCTGCTCGATATCCCCAATCTCCACGACCAGCTCTACCCGGCTCGGAATCCTGTCTGCAACGCCGGGGTACACCTCCAGCCGGCTCACCGTTGCAACCGTGTCGAGCGAGCCGGAGCGCCGCGCCGCGTTCTCCACCTGCAGCACCAGCTCCGCCGCCGCGCACAGAGCATCCCGCCGCTTCGGCATCGGCGTCGCCCCGGCAGGTCCGCCTTCGCCCTGCACGGCAAAGCGCAGGGAAATCGGCGCCGCAATCCCGGTCACCACGCCCAGCCCGCGCCGTGCCGGCTCACCCCGCCTGGCACCGGTCTGCTGCAGCCGTGCGCTCTGCTCCATATGAAGCTCCACCCAGGCGCTCCAGTGTCCTGCCGGCTGCTGCACCTCTCCCAGCTCCCCAGTGCATCCTGCCTCGTGCCGCACCTCGCGCAGGCTGCGCCCGTCCTCGTCCAGAAGAGCGTCCGCCTGGTCCGCATCCAGCGTACCCGCCAGCAGCTGGCTGCCCAGGCACTCGATGCCAAAGCGTGTGGGCACCTTCGCGGCCAGCATCACCAGCTCTATCGACCGCAAGGGCTGCCTGCCACCCTGCTCGGCAGCCCGTCGAATCGCTCGCAAAGCCTCCAGGCCGCCCAGCACGCCAACCATGCCGTCGTAAGGGTCGCCATGCAGCGCCGCATCCGTGTGCGATCCCGTCGCCACGGCCGGCAGGGAAGCGTTCTGCCCGTCCAGCCGGAGAAACAGGTTGCCCACCGCATCCTGCCGCACGCGGAGGCCTGCCTCCGCGGCAAGCTCCTGCAACCACGCCCGTGTCTTAGTCTGGGCCGGGCCGAAGGCGGTGCGCGGGGCAGCTTCCGCCGCGTCTGTCAGCCCCGCCAGCTTCGCCAAATCGGCACGGATCCGTGCGCCATCAACCTTCAGCTTCATCGCTGCATCGCCCTCGCCACGCTGCAACCGGTTCGTCTCGTCGCCCATCAGACAGCACCTCGACCCCTTCTGCTGAGCACGCGGGCGAAAGCCGTCCGTCCTGCTCCCACGTTCCAACCATCATCACTCAGCGCACCAAGATAGCGCACCCGCGCCGCTTCGGGACGGCCCTCTATCCCACGCTACTGCACGCTCTTGCAGGGAGGTGGCTGCCGCCTTCGCCCGCCCTGTCCTACCCGCGCGCGCACTGGTTGGCTGTAGCATGGGGACATTATCCACCTCCTTTCTCGCGTTCTGCGGATCGCCCCATCGGGTCCAGCGCGCGTCTCGCACCCTCCGGAGCTCCCGTGCCCCAGCCCGCCGCCACGCCCAACCTCGACCACATGCGCCAGGCCATTGCCCTTGCCGCCAGCAACGTCACCTCCGGCCGCGGTGGCCCGTTTGGCGCCCTCATCACCCGCGGTGCGGAGGTCATCGCCACGGGCGTCAACCTTGTCACCTCCACCAACGACCCCACGGCCCACGCCGAAATCACCGCCATCCGCCGCGCCGCCGCTGAACAGAACACCTTCTCGCTCGCTGGCCTGGAGCTCTATACCTCCTGCGAGCCCTGCCCCATGTGCCTCGCCGCCTGCTTCTGGGCGCATCTGGACGCCGTCTTCTTCGGTGCTTCCTCAGCCGATGCCCACCGCGCCGGCTTTGACGACTCCACCATCTATCGCGAGCTCGCGAAACCGCTCCCCGAGCGCTCGCTTCCCATGCAGCAGCTCCTGCCCGACGAGGCCTGGTCGCCCTTCGCCACCTGGCAGCAGCATCCCGTCCGCATCATCTACTAACCACCAACACATCGAAAGCACACCGGACACCATGCCCGAATCCACCCCCATCCGCGTCGCTCTTCTAGGCTTTGGCACCGTCGGCAGCGCCGTCGCCCACCTGCTGCACACTCAGAACTTTCCCGGCGTCAGCTTGGCCGCCATCAGCAACCGCGACATCGCGCGCAAGCGCTCCTCCGCCCGCGCCGCCGGCCTCGCCCCCCACCTCGCCTGGCACGACACCCCGGAGGCGATCCTCGCCGACCCCAGCATCTCCGTCGTCATCGAAACCGTTGGCGGCCTTGGGGAGGTTGAGCAATGGGTCCGCGCCGCCCTTGCTGCCGGCAAGTCCGTCGTCACCGCCAACAAGCAACTCATTGCCTATCGCGGCGCCGAGCTCGCCGCCCTTGCCGCCGAGCACGGCGTCCAGCTGCTCTTCAACGCGGCCGTCGCCGGCGGCGTTCCCGTCATCCCCGCCACCCTCCAGGGCCTTGGCGGGGACCGCATCTCGCGCCTCGCCGGCATCCTCAACGGCACCTGCAACTTCATCCTGTCGCGCATGGAACAGGGTGAGGGCTACGCCGGCGTCCTCGCCGACGCACAGCGCGCCGGCTACGCCGAAGCCAACCCCGCCGCCGACGTCGACGGCCTGGACGCCCGCGCCAAGCTCTGCATCCTCGCCCGCGTCGCCCTCCACGCCGAACTCAACCCCGACCACGTTCCCACCCAGACCATCTCCACCCTCGACGCCATCGACTTCCAGTACGCCAAGGAGCTCGGCTGCACCATCCGCCAGATCTCTCGCGCCGAGCTCAACACCACGGATGCCGAGCCCAGTGTTCGCGCTCGCGTCGCCCCCATGCTCGTCCCTCACACCAACCCCATCGCCTGGTCGCACGGCACGCAGAACATGGTCGTCACCACCGGCGAGTTCGGTGGCGACGTCGTCTTCTCCGGTCACGGCGCAGGCGGCAATCCCACCGCCGTCGCTGTTGTCTCCGATCTGCTCGCCATCGCGCATGGCTCTGCCGCCGTCTCCCTGCCCGCTACCCCGCGCCCCGTGGTCGGCGAGTTCTTCGCGCCGCACTATCTCCGCTTCATCGTCTCCGACAAGCCCGGCATCGTCTCCGCCATCTCCGGCGCGCTTGCCAGTGTGGGCGCCAACATCGACTCGATCCTGCAGCGTCCCGGCCACCCCAAGGATCGCCTGCCCTTTGTGGTCACCACGGAGCCCTCACTCACCTCCACCATCGATCGCGCACTCGGCATCATGGGCAACTTCGAGTGCATGCTCGTCCCCCCGCTTGCCCTCCAGATCATCACCACCGACGACAAAGCTGAAGATTGAACCGTCGCGCCCGGGCTGGTTGCTCTTGCCGCCGCCAGCCGCGGGCGTTCGCTCCGCTACTGCGCCTCGCTGGAGGCCGAAGCCTCTGACGCGATCCCGTGCTTCTCCATGCGGTAGATCAGCGTTCGCCGGCTCAGGTCCAGGTAGCGCGCCGCCCGCGTCTGGTTGCCGCCAAAGCGCTCCAGCGTCCGGCTGATCAGGTCGCGCTCGAGCGCCTCCAGGCTGATGCCCTCCGCCGGCAGGTCCAGCCACAGTGACCCTGGCGCGGCAACTCCGCCCTGCAACTCCTCCGGCAGGTCTGCCTCCGTGATCGCGTCACTCGCCGCCAGCACCAGCATCCGCTCCAGCACGTTCTCGAGCTGTCGCACATTGCCTGGCCACCGGTAGCCCGTCAGCCGGTGCAGCACCGCCGGTGACAGCCGCGCCTCCGGCAGACGGTGCCGCTCGCGCGCGCGCCGAAACAGCACATCGATCAGCTCCGGCAGATCGCTGCGCCGCTCCCGCAACGGCGGAATCCGCAGCGGCACCACCGCCAGCCGGTAGAACAGATCTTCACGAAACGTCCCATCCTCCACCATCGCGGCAAGATCGCGGTGCGTCGCCGCCACAATCCGGATATCCACCTTCACCGGCGTCACCGAACCCACCCGTGGTACCTCCTGCTCCTGCACCACGCGCAGCAGCTTCACCTGCGCATCCAGCGGCAGTTCGCCCACCTCGTCCAGAAACAGCGTGCCCCCATCCGCCGCCTCGATCAGCCCGCTCTTGTTCTGCGTCGCCCCGGTAAACGCACCGCGCGCATAGCCAAACAGCTCGGACTCCACCAGGTCCTTCGGGATGGACCCGCAGTTGATCGCAATGAACGGGTGGTTGCGCCGCCGGCTGTTATGGTGGATCGCCCGCGCCAGAAGCTCCTTGCCCGTGCCCGTCTCGCCCTGGATCAGCACCGAGGAGTCGTGCTGCGCCACGCGTGCCGCCTGCCCCAGCACGCGCAGCAACGCCTTCGACCGGCCCACAATACTTTGGAAGCCAAACCGCTCATCCAGCGCCGAGCGCAGCGTGCGCACCTCTTCAATCAGGTTCTGCCGCTCCATCGCGCGATGCACCACCAGCACCAGCGCGTCAAAGTCGAGCGGCTTGGTCACATAGTCGTAGGCTCCCAGCTTCATCGCTTCCACGGCCGTCTCTACTGTGCCGAAAGCTGTTACAAGAATCACCGTCGTCTGCAACTCCGCGGCGGCAATGCGCCGCAGCAGCTCCAGGCCGCTCGTCGGCATGCGCAGATCGGTGATCACCAGCTGCGGCCGCTGCTCTTCAAGCAGCTTCCAGGCCTGCTCGCCATCACTCGCCAGCAGTGTCTGGTAGCCCGCCTCCTCCAGCTGCATCTTCATCACGCGCCGCAGGCTGCTGTCGTCATCCACTACAAGAATGCGTTTGGCGCTCATGCGCGCACCGGCTCTGCCGCTTCGCGGGCCCGGCGCCCCGTCGCCTGGCGCCACGGCAGCTGCATCCGGAAGATCATGCCGCGCGGCTGGTTGGGCCGGCAGTCCAGCGTCCCCCCATGCTGCACCACGATGTTGCTCGCCACCGCCAACCCCAGCCCCGTACCATTCGCCTTGGTCGTAAAGAACGGGTCAAAGATGTGTGTCAGGTCGCGCTCCAGCACACCCACACCCTCGTCGCACACCTCAATCTGCAACAGCGCCGCGGTCTGCGACCCGCGCACCACCACCTGCCCGCCGGCTTCGCTTGCCTGCACCGCATTCAGCAGGAGGTTCAGTAGCACCTGCTTGATCTGCTCCGGGTCACACTCCACCTCGTCGGCGTCCCCCGGCACCCCAGGCTCGAGCTCCATCCTGAAGCTGAGCCGCACCGCCATCGCCTCCGCCGCATGCTGCGCCAGAGCCGTCACCGACTGCACCAGCGAGAGCGGCTCCGCTCGCTGAAAGCGCGGCAAGCGCGGGTTCGCAAAGTCCAGAAAGTTCGTGAGCAGCTTATTCAAGCGTTGCGACTCCTGCCGCAGGATGTCCAGGCACTCGCTCTGGCTCGCCGCCGGGGCCTGCCCGCGTGCCAGGATGCCTGCCGCTCCACTGATGCTCGCCAGTGGGTTGCGAATCTCGTGCGCCAGGCTCGCCGCCAGGTGCCCCGCCGCGCTCAGCCGCTCGCTCTTGCGCAGCTGCTCCACGCTCTGCTGCAACTCGCGGTGCAGCCGCTCCAGCTCCGCCGTGGCGCGTTCCGCCTGGTGCCGCTGCGCCCGCTCCCGGTCGGCTACCACGCCGGCAATCACGCCTGCCAGCCCAAAGGTGCTCAACTCCACAATCTGGTCCTGCGCGTCCAGCGGTTCGGTGTGCCAGTGCCGGTAGATCGAGGGGGCCTGCAGTACCAGCGCCAGCGCGATGGCCCGCAGCGTCCCTCGCCAGCCAAAGATCAGGCCCGCCAGCATGAACGGCAGAATGTTGAGGTGGTGCAGGATGTTGTGCAGCACCACCGCCCGCGGCGGAACGATCCACGTAAACACCGCCAGCGCCACCACCAGCACCGCGACTACGGCCGCCATCAGCGAGCGCCGGGTTGCGCTCTTCAAGCGCGGACGCCCCCCAGGCATTTCGGTCTCCCGGGCACTCGGCTCAACCCGCGCGGCGGCCTGGGGAGCTCGCGCGGCGGGCAGCGGCAGGTCGGGCTTCCCCCGTCTCGGCATGCCGTCATTCTCCCACGCGGACAGCGGCTGCACGCTGTGGCGCTGGTCACTCCACACCTGCAGCAGCTTCCCGTTCGCGACATCGCTTCGCAGCACAACACGGCCCATGTACCGTGCAGCATGCAATTCAGCTGCCATCCTCATTCCAGAGCTGCGGAGCCATCCAGAGCAGCGGCGCCCCAGGCGCACGCTCCCCAAGTCCGCCGAGCCTAGCACTCAGCCCGCGCCACCCTGCATCGCGACTGCTCAGCGATTCATCCTGACGGTCCGCCACACCCTCGACCGCCGGCCTGCACCATATGCGCTAGGCATGGTGTTCCATATGGGACATATGCCGGGCTAGGCTGCAGTGTTTAGCCACTCGAGGGCCCCTCTGTCGTTTGGCCCGCGAATTGCCCTTAACCCCTCCGTGATGTTCCGCACAGTTGTTCTTCTTTCCGGTCTCTTACCTTCCGCTCTTTGGGCGCAGGCACCCGGCTCCCTGCCGCCGCCTGCTGCGCAGGCTCATCCCTCCACCCCCTCATCCCTTCCCGCATCCCCCACGCCCTCCCCTTCGCTCCTGCCGTCGGGCCAGGCCGGCAGCCAGCCCCGCGGCGATATCCCGGGTCTGCCGGCTGCAAGCCTCGCCCCGCCCCTTGCGCCTGATCTGGCGTCCGATCTCCCGCAGGCCTACACCTCCACCGGGCCCGCGCAGCGGCTCACCCTTTCTCAGGCCGTCGCCCAGGCCACTGCCAACAGCCCCCGGCTGCGCGGGGCCACCGCCGCCATCGACCGCGCCGTGGCGGCCACCCAGACTGCCCGGGCCTATACCAACCCGAGCATCGAGGTCTACCAGGGCCGACAGTACTCGCGGCCCATTCCTACGCCCGGCATCCCTGGGCTCCTGCAGCACTACGCCGCCTACCAGACCATCGAGATTCCCTCCGAGCGTCGGGCCCGCCAGCGCGCCGCCGCCCTGGCCGCCACCAGCAGTCGCTTTGCCCGGCAGGGTGTCGCACTGTCGGTCGAACAGGAGGCCCGCACCGCCTTCTTCGGCGTCCTGCGCCGCCGTGAAGAGGTCAGACACGCCCGGGAAAACCTCCAGCTCGTCGATGACCTGCTCCGCCGCGTTGCTGTGGAAGTCCAGGTCGGCGAGAAGGGTGGCCTCGAACTCACCCGCGCCGAGGCCGAACAGGCCCGCGCCCGTTTCGCGGTCCGCAGCGCACAGCTGGAGCTCGCCAACAGCATCGCCGTACTTCGCGTCGCCATCGCCGCCCCCGCCGATGCCAACCTCGACCCCGAAGGCGAGCTCGAACCACGCATCTCTCTTCCGCCCCTGGCCGAGCTCCGCACTACCGTTCTGCGTACCCACCCCGCCATCGCCCAGAGCCAGACCGACATCCAGACCGGCGAAGCCCTGCTGGACCGCGAAAAGAAGCTCCGCATCCCGCAGCCGATCGCCTTCGCCGAGTTCGAAAACCAGCCCGACCTTCGCTTCTGGCGCACCGGCGTCACCGTTCCCATCCCCCTGTGGGATCGTCGCCGTGGCCAGATCGCCGAATCCAGGGCCGTCATCTCCCAGTCCACGGCCGAACTCGACAACCGCCGTCTGGAGCTCCTGTCCTCGCTCGAACGCGCTTTTGAGAGCTACCAACTCGCCGACCAGCAGGCCACCTCGCTCGAGTCCGGTGAGCTCCACGCTGCCGAAAGAGCGGTTGAAGCCGCCAAGGCCGCCTACCGTTTCGGCGAGCGCGGCATCGTCGAGGTCCTCGACGCGCAACGCGTCCTCCAGGCCGTTCGTGGCGATCTGCTCGACGCCCAGTACGCCCGCCAATTTGCCCTGATTGATCTCGAAGAACTCGGCGCCGTGCCGCCGGGTGGAGGAAGACCGTGACCCCCGCATCCGCCCCAGCCCCTAGCCGCCGCCCCTCTCTCCTGCTGGCCGCCGCCCTACTTTTGCCCACAGCCCTCACCGTCGTCGGCTGCAAGAACCCGGCACCGGCCGCCACCGCCGCCGCGCCCGCTGACCCCAACGAGGTCAGCGTCACCCCCGCCCTCGCCACCAACCTCGCCCTCGGCACCCCCGAGCTCCGCGAGGTCACCGGCACGCTCCGCGTCGCCGCCCGCGTCGAGACCGACGCCAGCCGCATCGCCCGCGTCGGCTCGCCCGTCGCCGGCCGCATCCTCACCCTGCGCGTTCTTGAAGGCCAGACCGTTCGCGCCGGCACCGTGCTCGCGACACTGCACAGCACCGATCTTTCCTCCACCCAGCTCGCCCTCGTCAAAGCCGTCTCGCAGCAGGAGCTCGCCGCCGCCGCCACTCGCCGGGCCGAACAGCTCGTCAGCTCCGACGTCATCGGCCGCGCCGAGCTCGAGCGACGCCAGGCCGAGCTCCTCCAGGCCACCACCGAAGCCGCCTCCTACCGCACCCAGCTCCGCGGGCTCGGTATGAGCGACGGGCAGATCCAGCAGCTCGTCACCACCCGCCGCCTCAGCGCCGACTACCCCATGGTCACGCCGAAATCCGGCACCGTTCTTACACGCGAGGTCACTATCGGTCAGGTGGTCAACCCCGCTGACCCCGCCTTCACCATCGCCGATCTCTCTACCGTCTGGGTCGTCGCCAACGTGCCCGAAGAAGAAGCCGGCTCGCTCAAACGTGGTATGGAGGTCATCGTTCACCTCCCCGCACAGCCACAGGAGCAGATCCACGGCCGCCTCTCCTACGTCGCCCCCATCGTCGACCCCTCCACCCGCACAGTGCAGGTCCGCATTAACGTCTCCAACACCGGGGGCCTGCTTAAGCCGGACGAACTCGCCAGCATGACCCTCACCGGCCACGCGGAAAAGCGCCTCACCGTCCCCAGCACTGCCGTGGTCCGCGAAAACAACAAGGACAACATCTTCGTCCAAACCGCCCCCGGTCACTTTCTCCTCCGCGAGGTCTCGCTCGGCGAGGAGGAACAGGACCGCCGCATCGTGCTCAACGGTGTTGATGCCCAGGAGCGCATCGTCACCGACGGTGCCTTTCACCTCAACAACCAGCGCAAGCAGAACGCCATCAAGGGAGGCGAATAGTGCTTGAAGCCATCATCGCCGCGGCCCTCCGCCAGCGCCTCATCCTTGTTGTTGTCGCCATCGTCATGGTCGGCTTCGGCCTCCACGCCGCGCAAAGCCTCTCTGTCGACGCCTTTCCCGATGTCGCCAACGTTCAGGTTCAGATCGCCACCGAGGCCAGCGGCAAAAGCCCCGAGGAGGTCGAGCGCTTCGTCACCATCCCCATCGAAATCGCCATGACCGGCCTGCCCGCCATGACGGACATGCGCTCGCTCAACAAGCCCGGCCTTTCCCTCATCACCCTCGTCTTTGCCGACGGCAGCGATCTCTTCCGCGAACGCCAGATGGTCTCCGAACGCCTCGCCGAACTGCGCGATCGCATGCCCGAAGGCGTCACCCCCGTCCTCGGTCCCATCACCAACGCCCTCGGCGAGGTCTACCAGTACACCCTTGAGCGCGAAGGCGAAGGCAAGTCCCGCCAGCCCCTCTCCCACGACGAGCTCATCAACCGCCGCACCATCGAGGACTGGACGGTGCGTCCACTGCTTCGCTCCATCTCCGGCGTCGCTGAGATCAACTCCACCGGCGGCTTCGTCAAACAGTATGAAACCCTCGTCGACCCGCAAAAGCTCCACTACTACGACCTCGGCATCGACGACGTTCGCAAAGCCCTCGCCCAGAACAACGCTAACGCCGGCGGCGGCGTGCTCAACCAACACGCCGAGCAGTACCTGATCCGCAGCGTGGGCCTCGTTCGCGGGGTCGATGACATCCGCAACATCGTCCTGAAAGAGAGCAAGGGCACCCCCGTCTACATCCGCGACGTCGCCGAAGTGCGCATCGGCACGGAAGTGCGCTATGGCGCCATGATCAAGAACGGCTACACCGAGGCCGTCGGCGGCGTCGTCCTCATGACCAGCGGCGGCAACGCCAAGGAGATCGTCAGCCGCGTCAAAGAGCGCGTCGCCGAGATCAATTCCAAACACATGCTCCCGGACGGGTTACAGATCGTTCCATACTACGATCGGTCCCAGCTCGTAGACGCCGCCATCCACACCGTCACCGAAGTCCTCGGCGAAGGTGTCGTCTTCGTCGTCGTTATCCTCTTCCTCTTCCTCGGCGATCTCCGCTCCAGCCTCATCGTCAGCGCCAACCTCGTGCTCACGCCGCTGCTCACCTTCCTGGTCATGAACCAGATCGGCCTTTCCGCCAATCTCATGTCACTTGGCGGCCTCGCCATCGCCATCGGGCTCATGGTGGATGGCTCCGTCGTCGTGGTGGAGAACGTCTTTGCTCGCCTCAGTCACGCTCGTCATGAAGGCGTCGAGCCCGACATGGCCGACCGTCTCAAGCTTGTGCTCAGCGCGGTTACAGAAGTCGCCACCCCTACCCTCTTCGGCGTCATGATCATCATCCTCGTCTTTGTGCCGCTCATGACGCTTGAGGGCATGGAAGGCAAGATGTTCGCGCCGCTCGCCTATACCATCGCCATCGCGCTGGCCATCTCGCTCGTCCTCTCCCTCACCCTGTCCCCCGTGCTCTCCTCCTACCTGCTGCGCGGCGGCTCGGAAAAGGACACCTGGCTCGTTCGTCTTCTGCGTCGACCGTATAACCACCTTCTCCACCTCGCCATGGGACATCGCAAGATGGCCGTTGCCCTTGTGCTCGCGCTCTTTGTCGGCGCGCTCTGCCTCTTTCCGTTCCTCGGCACCTCCTTCATCCCGGAGATGCAGGAGGGCACTCTCTCCCCCAACGCCGACCGCGTGCCCAACATCTCCCTCGCCGAATCGCTCAAGATGGAGACCTCTATGCAGCGCCAGATGCTGCAGGTCCCCGGCGTCGAAAGCGTCGTCTCCCGCGTCGGCCGAGGCGAATCACCGGCCGACCCGGCCGGTCCGAACGAGGCCGACGTCCTTGCTTCACTCACACCATTTGACGAGCGCAAACACGGCATCACGCAGGATGGCATCGCCGAGCAGATCCGCACCCGCCTGGCCTCGCTTCCCGGTATCAACCTCGTCATGTCGCAGCCCATCAGCGACCGCGTCGACGAGATGGTCTCCGGCGTTCGTGCCGACGTCGCCGTTATGCTCTACGGCGAAGATCTCGATGTGCTTGTGGAAAAGGCCAACGCCATCGCCAAGGTTGCCACTGCCATCCAGGGCACGCAGGATACCCGCGTCGATCGCGTCGGCGGCCAGCAATACCTCACCGTCACCATCGATCGAGGCGCGATCGCGCGCTACGGGCTCAACGCCGCCGATGTCAACGACACCATTGAGACCGCCATCGCCGGCAAGTCCGCCACCGAAATCTATGAGGGAGAAAAGCGCTTTGCCGGCGTGATTCGCCTTCCCGGAGACCTGCGCGACAGCGTCGACGATGTCCGTGAGCTCCTCATCAGCGCGCCCTCCGGCCCCCGCGTCCCGCTCAAGGAGCTCGCCTCCGTCAAGGTCATGGAAGGCCCGGCGCTCATCAACCGCAGCATGGGCAAGCGCCGCATCGTTGTCGGCGTCAACGTGCAGGGCCGCGATCTTGGAGGCTTTGTGCAGGAGCTCCAGGCCAGAGTCAACAAGGAGGTGCCGCTGCCGCCCGGCTACACCATCGAGTGGGGTGGGCAGTATCACAACATGGAGCGCGCCCTCCACCACCTCATGATCATCGTGCCCATCACGGTCGCGGCCATCTTCTTCCTGCTCTTTGTGCTCTTCAACTCGGTCCGCTTCGCCGCCCTCATCATCCTTGTGCTGCCCCTCGCCTCCATCGGTGGCATCTTTGGCCTCTTCCTCACGGGCGAGTACCTCTCCGTCCCAGCCTCCGTCGGCTTCATCGCCCTGTGGGGCATCGCCGTGCTCAACGGCGTCGTCCTCGTCTCCTACATCCGCAAGCTGCGCCAGGGCGGCCTCAACCAGGAAGACGCCATCGCCCAGGGCGCCGAACTTCGCTTCCGCCCGGTCATGATGACTGCCAGCGTCGCCGCCCTCGGCCTTGTGCCCTTCCTCTTCTCCAGCGGCCCCGGCTCGGAGATCCAGCGGCCCCTCGCCATCGTCGTCATCGGCGGCCTTGTCACCTCCACCTCGCTCACCCTGCTCCTTGTCCCCGCCATCTACGCCTGGTTCGAGGGCAAGGAGGACCCCACCGTGCAGACGGCCACCCCGGAGGAGCAACTCACCACCACCCACAGCTAAGCCATCCGGCTCCGCCCTGGAGCCCCGTCCGGCTAGCTCGCGCCATTACACCTGGCGCAACCCACTCCCGCCGTCCGCTAATGTGGACAGCAACTCGCTCCATTACAGCCCTCCCCCCTCAAGGCGAAGCCCACCGAGGTCCAGACCTAACCCGCCTGCTTTGAAGATTTTGCGCAACCTGTAGAGGAGGGGGGTAGGCCACCCCCACCCACCCCGCGCTACCATGGTCCACCGCGCTACCGGCCCGGAAGGTTGCACCCACCATGAACAAGCGAGAGTTCCTCAAGATGTCCAGCATGGCCCTTGGCACCGCCGCCCTCCCCGAAGCCCTTCGCGCCGATACGCCCATCCCCCGCAAGAATTGGGCCGGCAACATCACCTACAGCACCGACCACCTCGTCACCCCGGCGAGCCTGCCGGACCTCCAGGCCGCCATCCGCAAGAGCTCAACCTTCCGCACCCTCGGCTCCCGCCACGCCTTCAACTCCATCGCCGACAGCACGGTGGAGCAGATCTCGCTTCACAGCTTCCAATCCATCTCCATCGACAAGGCGGCACACACCGTCACTGTCGGCGGGGGGGTGCGCTACGGTGACCTCGCCCCCGTCCTCGACGCGGCCGGCTTCGCCCTCGGCAACCTCGCCTCGCTGCCGCACATCACCGTCGCCGGCGCGGTCTCCACCGGCACTCACGGCTCTGGCGTCCACAATCCCAACCTCTCCGCCGCTGTCTCCTCGCTCACCTTCCTCAACGCCGCGGGCGACCCTGTCACCCTCTCCCGCGCCCACGACGGTGACACCTTCCGCGGCGCCGTCGTCTCACTCGGCTGCCTCGGCCCCATCATCAGCCTTACCCTGGACACCCTACCCACCTTCCAGATGCGCCAGGTCGTCTATCTCGACCTCCCCTTCAGCACGCTGGAGCGCAACTTCGAGGCCGTGCTCGGCGCGGGCTACAGCGTCTCACTCTTCACCGACTGGCAGGGCAGCAAGGCCTCTGAGGTGTGGATCAAGTCCAGGGTCGATCCCGCGCAGCCCTTTCACCTGGCTCCCGAGTTCTACGGGGCTGCCGCCGCCACTCGCAAGGTGCACCCCATCCTCGACCACAACCCGGAGGCCTGCACCGACCAACTCGGCATCCCTGGCCCCTGGTACGAGCGCATGCCCCACTTCCTCCTTCGCTTCACCCCGTCCAGCGGCGAAGAGCTGCAGACCGAGTACTTTGTCCCGCGAGATCGAGGCATGGAGGCCATCCGTGCCGTGGAGAAGCTACGTGACCAGATCACCCCGCACCTCTTCATCTCCGAGATCCGCACCATCGCCGCCGACGATCTCTGGCTCAGCCCCTGCCACCAGCAGGACTCCATGACGATCCACTTCACCTGGAAGCCGGAGTGGCCGGCGGTCCGCAAGGTCCTGCCGCAGATCGAGGCAGCGCTGGCCCCCTTTGACCCACGCCCCCACTGGGCCAAGCTCTTCACCATGCCCCCGGCCACGGTACAGCGCGCCTATCCAGGTCTCGCGGAGTTTCGCTCCCTGACGGCCACACACGATCCGCACGGCCGCTTCCGCAACCGTTTCGTGGATGAGCTGATCTACACCTGATTGCTCTCGCCTTGGAGCGCGAGGCTTGCTGCCTGTGTGAACTATTCGAAGGTGGGGAGCACCCGCCCATTGACCCCGAGCTCGATGTGGAACAGCGCGTCACGGGTGGCGAGGGCCGCGCACTCATCCTCTAGGAAGGCGAGCCCGATGAGGTTGGGACCGCTGAGCACCAGCTCCGCGGAGCGGTCCTGGGCGATGCGCACGAGGCCCTTGCGGCCGCGATAGCTGGCTGCTACGTAGGCTCTGTCGTGCTCGTCAAAGGCAAGCCCCTGCGCACGGCCGAGGCCCTTGAAGAAGGTGCTGACGGTGCCGTCACGATCGATGGCGTACACCTCCTGCGAAGAAGAGGTAGTAGGGCCTGTGACGTAGAGCACACCCTTGCTATCAAAGGCCAGGTGATAGGCCGCGATGGACGGCTCAAGCGTGGCAACGACGAAGACCTCGCGCTCGGAGGCGGAGACTGGAGCGCCCCGATCGGGCGGCACCTTGAAGATGGTGCCCGACCGGTCGCCGACGAAGAGGTTTCCTTCTTCATCGAAGGCGAGGCCGGTGGCGATGCCCATGCCTTCGGCGAAGGGGGTGGCCTGGCCTGCCGGGTCGACGCGGTAGACGGTGCCCTCGGAGCGGGAGCTGACGTAGAGATAGCCGCCGGGGCCGAAGGCAAGGCCGGTGGCGTTCAGGATGTCCCGGGCGAAGGGGCGAGTCTGGAAGTCGCGCTCCACGCGGAAGACAGAGACAGGCACCTCCTGTCCGCGGGCGCCGGAGTACATGGCGTAGACGGCTCCGTCCTTGTCTACGGCCGGATTGCCGACAGGGTTCAGGTTCTCGGCCATGGGCACGGCGACGTGGAGGTACAGGCCGTTTGAAATGCCACCGGTGTGACGGATGACGAGTTCGCCGGCGATGGTGCCATCTTCGACGCGGATGCCGATCGCCGAGGAGCGTGCCATCACAGTTCTGGCGGCGATCTCGCCGACGCTACCCGCGGGCAGATCGAGCGTGTCGACGGGCAGAAGGTTGGTGCCGTGCGCGACGACGATGCCTTCCGGCATGGCGGCGGCCGGATCCAGGTGATCGAGTTGTGGTTCGAGTTTGGTTCGAAGCGTGCTCAAGATCCCAGTTTAGGTCGGCGGGGAACCGGGTGCCAACCCGTGAGATAGCCGGACCTTGATGCGGTCATCCGGCAAGGACACTGTGAACCATGGAGACGTGCAGGAGGAGGTGGCCGAGCAGGGCGGCGAAGGCACCGGCGAGGAGGTCGTCCAGCATGATGCCGGTGCCCTCGGGCAAGGCTTCAAGCTTGCGGATGGGCCAGGGCTTGGCGATGTCAAAGGCGCGAAACAGCAGCAGACCGAGCAGGGCGAGCTTCCAGGAGGCGGCGAAGCCAAGGAGGGCCACCCACTGCCCGGCGAGTTCGTCAACGACGACAAAGCCGGGGTCGTCGCGGCCGAACTCGCGGGCGACCCGGGTGGCGGCCGGGATACCGACGGCGGTGGCCAGGGCGGCTGCCGCCGCGGTGGCGGCGGTGAGCTGCCAGCCGAGGAGCCCGGTCAGGTGTGCCGTGCCCCACCAGAGCAGGATGGCGACGACCGAGCCGTAGGTGCCGGGGCCGGGACGGAGGAAGCCGGCGCCGCAGACGGTGGCGACGGCCCACGCCCAGGTGGTGCGGCGGGCAGGAAGGGAGCTGCGGTGGACGGCTGGCTGGTGGGCCATGGCTAGTTCTTCCAGCGGGATTCTTCGGAGACGGGGTGGCGTTGCTGCTCGGCGTGCTCGAGCTCCTCGAGGAGATCGGGGTCGAGGATAGGGGAGCTGATCTTGTAGTCGCCGGAGGCCCACTTGCCGAGGTCCAGGATGCGGCAGCGGTCGGAGCAGAAGGGAGCGTCTTCGGAGGTGGGGTCGACGGCGCGGCGGCAGGTGGGGCACTTCAGGGTTTTCGTTCCGGGTGTGGTCTCGCTCATGGGTGCGGTCTCCTTTGCGGGTGTGTGGGGGTACCCCTCCCCCCTTTGTATTGTTGCGCAAAATCTTCCATCGATTGCACTTAGGTCTGGACCAACATGTCACCAGTGGCTATGTTGCGGAGTTGTGGCCGGTGTGCGGTCCTGGGGCTCTCCCTTTGTGAGGATAGGGGATCTGGACGGGTCTGTGCGCCAGAGAGGCATCTACGCTTTTCGCACCGGGAAGGTATCAGCGGAGGGAGGTGGCGGGGAGGTGCAGGTCCTTCGCTTCGCTCAGGATGACAACCCGGGGGAGGAGGAGGGGCTTGCTGGCGGGTGGTGGCTCTGGGTAGGGCTGGCGTGCTTCCGTGGGCGCCGGTGTGATGGGCTCGTGCGGCTCGGCGGCTAGTCGAGGATGCGGGCTACCAGGTCGTAGTCGTGGGACTCGGTGATCTCGGCGCGGTAGAAGGTGCCGGGGACGAGGGAGTCGTGGGGGCCGAAGTCGTTGATGAAGACCTTGCCGTCGATCTCGGGGGCGTGGAGGATGGAGCGGCCTTCCCAGAGAAGGTCAGTCTCTTCGCTGACGCCTTCGACGAGGAGGTCGAGTTCACGGCCGATGAGGGCCTTCTTCGCCTTGGTGCTGATCTTTTGCTGAAGGCGCATGAGGCGGCGGCGGCGGGTCTCGATGGTGCGCTTCGGGACCTTAAGGGAGGCATCGAGGTCGAAGGCCTTGGCGCCCTCTTCGTCGGAGTAGGTGAAGACGCCGAGCCAGTCGAAGCGGGCTTTCTGGACGAAGTCACAAAGGAGCTCGAAGTCGGCATCGGTTTCGCCGGGGAAGCCGACGATGAAGGAGGTGCGGACGACGAGGTTGGGGACGATGGCGCGGGCGTTCTCGATGAGCTTGAGGAAGATCTCGGCGGAGCCGCCGCGCTTCATGGTGCGGAGGACGGCGGGCGAGGCGTGCTGGAGGGGGACGTCAAGATAGGGGGCGATGACGCCGGGGTGCTTCGCCATCGCTTCGAGAAGGGCGGTGGTGACCTTGTTGGGGTAGGTATAGAGGAAGCGAAGCCAGCGCAGGCCGGGGACCTGGGCGAGGGCGTCGAGCAGGGTAGCGAGGCCGTCGGTGAAGCCGAGGTCTTCGCCGTAGCAGGTGGTGTCCTGGCCGATGAGGGTGATCTCCCGAACGCCCTGGGCGATGAGGGACTGGGCCTCGGCGAGGATGGAGCCCATGCGGCGGGAGCGGAACTTGCCGCGCAGCTGGGGGATGATGCAGAAGGAGCAGGGGTGATCGCAGCCTTCGGCGATCTTGATGTAGGCGGATGCGCGGGGGGTGGCGAGGATGCGCGGGGTGGCGTCCGAGTAGAGGTAGGTGGGGAGGGGCGCGGTGGCGCCATCCCATGCCTCGCGCGAGAAGCGGCCGGCTCGCTCGCGAGCGTCGCCTTCGGGGCGCGAGGTGGGAAGCGGAGCGGCGGCCCCGGTGTTGGCGGCGGGCTTATCCGGGTGGGACTGGTGGGCGATGTGATCGCCGGGATGGGTGAGTGGGGCCTCACCGTGGGTGGTGCCGGTTTCTGCGAGGGAGCGGGCTATGCCGAGCTGGGGCGCGATGGCCGCCTCGGGGCCATCTGGACCACGGAGCTGGGGGCCGGGGGTGCTGTCCGAGAGCGGGCGCGAATGCTGGTGGACGGCGGAGGCGGCGCGCTCGACCAGGGTTTCGCCGAGGGCGACGTGGGCGCCGGAGGGAAAGGTGTGGAGATCGGCCTGGAGGTGGGCGTCGATGGCGGGCTGGGCCATGTCGGCCGGGGTGAGGGGGGTGGGGAGAGCGGCGGCCTGGGGGAGGATATTGAAGAGCGGGTTGGCGGGCTGGCCGGCGGGGGACAGGCCAGCGGCGGCAAGGATGGACTCAAGCTCGCCGGTGCCGACGACGGCGTCGACCTCCGGGATGCTGGCCTGGATCTCGTCGCGGTAGCGCTCGACCAGGCAGCCGGCGACGATGAGGCGTTTGGCGCGGCCGCCGTGCTCGACCTTGTGCTGCACCATCTCGAGGATGGTATTGACGCTTTCCTGCTTGGCGGAGTTGATAAAGGAGCAGGTGTTGACGACGAGGATGTCGGCTTCGGCGGCCTGCTGGGTGAGGCGGGCGCCGTTATGGTGGAGCAGGCCCATCATGACCTCGGAGTCGACGAGATTCTTGGGGCAGCCGAGGGAGATGAAGCCGATGCTGGGGGCTTGGGTGGAGGGCTCGGTGGTGGGCTCGAGCGCGGGGGTGGCTGGGGTGATCACAGCCTTCTAGTTTAGCAAGAGGGTGCTCGTGTGAGTTGCCCTGCGCGGGCTTTCGCGGAGGCTCAACTGCCCGAGTGTTGGGAGGTAGAGCTTGGCATGAGGCGGTCAACTTCCCACAACGGCGTTTCTCAGGACTGATCGGCATGGGCGGATGCGCGTGGGTCCGATCAGCCGAAGCAGTGGTTCTGGGCCGTGTGGCGAAGTCTACACTGGAGCCATGTCAGTGACGAGTGTCGAGTCTGTATGGGACTATCCGCGGCCGCCGCGTGTTGAGCCGAGCGCGAGACACATCGTGATCGTGCATGCGGGCATTATGATTGCGGACACCTCGCGCGCCATGCGTCTTCTGGAAACCAGCCATCCGCCGACCTACTACATTCCACAGGCAGATCTTGCCATGCACCTGCTCAGCGTCGCACCGCAGCGCACTAGCTTCTGCGAATTTAAAGGGGTCGCAACTTACTGGAACCTTCAGGTCGCCGATGAGCAGCTGAAGGACGTTGCCTGGAGTTACGCATCGCCAACGGCGCGCTACGCAGGACTGAATCATCACCTCGCGTTCTACGCAAGCCGGGTAGACGAATGCACTGTTGACGGCGAGCGCGTGCTACCACAGCCAGGAGACTTTTACGGCGGCTGGATCACATCGCACGTCAGCGGGCCGTTCAAGGGCAATCCCGGGACACTTGGCTGGTAAAGCGAGGGCGCTACCACTCCCAGCCAAAGTCGCGCTAGGGGAGCAGTCCCCACCGCCCGAACCTACGGTGCTTGTTGCGCCGGTTGGGCCAACTTCCCGGAACGGCGTTTATCGTTACTGACGAAAGAGTGGGAACGATGTTGCACCTCCCATACCCTGCCTGATCATCGTTGCGAATTCTTAGAGCGGGAGCCTGAAGCACATCTGTATCAGCATTCAGGTTCAGGATTACAAACGTAAAAGCAATACAGGGATGGTGACTCCATGCAAGCAAAATTGAGTGACCCGTCCCATCACCTACTTGATGGAAGCTCGATGGGCTACTGATTTGTGGCTACAGTCGGCCTCATCGTCTTCTTCTCCGCGATGTTTGACCGAGAACTACCGACGCCTTTGTTTGGAAGGAAGAAGCAGACGCCGTCCCGCCATCCACAAACTCACGAGCGTGTCATCTCTTGCACCTTAGCTGGGGCGCTTGTGATCTGGGCGGTGTGGAAAGCCACACACTTCAACTAGGTCTCAGCTCGCCTTTCCCAACCGCTGGGTGGTCACACACATTTGGTGCTCGGTAATGAGAAGTCGCATTAGCGTCAGTTATGACCCGCAAGGTTCGATCCTTTCTCGCGCCGGCTAGGTGGTGACGGGGTTCTGGCGGTGGCGGCGGAGGGCGTCGAGGTGGATAAGGAGGGCGAGGGCGGCGCCGGCGGTGGTGGCGAGCGCGCGGCGTTCGGCGATAACGGGGGCGGGGATCTGGTTGAGGGCGAGAAGAAAGACGATATAGGCGGTCATGTAGGCGACGAACAGGCCGTAGTTGACGCCGTTGGTGGCATAGCAGGCGAAGGCGCAGAGCGTGGTGGCAGCAGCGAGAAACCAGGGGACGAAGGGGGCGAAGGCGGGGGTTGGCTGAGCGTGGGTGAGCAGGAGGGTAGCGAGGACGGCGCCGGCGAAGGTGCCGAGGACGCGGTTGAGGGCGCGGGCAAGGGTTTCAAAGAAGGCGGGCTTCTGAACAAGAAGGGCCGTCATGGGGACCCAGTAGCCGGACTGGACCCTGAAATGGCGATAGAGCAGGGAGGCGAGGGTGACGGTGAGGCTGAGGCGGAGGGCGTAGGTGAGGGCGGTGCTGCGGTCGGGGGCGGGAAGGGCCTGGGGAAGATCGTGGAGACGGTGGAGGAGTTCGCGGCGCTGCTCGCGGAGGGTGGTGAAGAGCGAGCGGGGGATGGCGAGGAGGTCTTTGCTGAGCTCGGGCATGAGGCGCAGGCCGAGGCTGGTGATGAGGACCTGGACGACGCCACCGAGGATGATAAGGCCGGCGCGGATAAGGGCGGGGCGCGGGCTGGAGGGGTAGGCGGAGGCGACAAAGAGGGCGACGGAGGCCTGCTGGCCGACCCAGGAAAGGCCGGCGTCGCGGATGGTGAGGATGCCGTAGATGGCGGCGGAGACGGCGGCGGCGAGGAGGATGGCGTAGCCGCGGTGGCCGACCAGGGTGCCGGCCAGGGTGGCAGAGCTCATAGCGGCGATGGCGGCGAGCATGGGGACGATGCGGGAGTCGGCGATGCGCTGGTTGGCGCCGAAGCCGATGGTGAAGGCGCCGCCGCCGGCGATGAGCGCGCCTCCGGGGTGGCCAAGGGCGAGGCCGACGACCAGGCAGAGGGCGACGGCGGAGGCGCTGACAAGCGGCAGGCGGAGGTTGAAGGCGGCCCAGTTGTAGGTGTAGAGATCGGCGAGGTGGTGGGGCGGGGTGACGGCGTTGGAGGTGGAGGCCGGCCCGGTCTGGGGGAGGGAGCCAAGGGGGAGGGAGGGGCTGGACACCCCTCCATTATCGGGGTGCGGCGCGGGCTGTGGGGCGTGGGCCGCGCCGTTGTATGTGCTCTTTGGTGGGGTGGTCACCTGCCGTCGGCCTGGGGTGGTCTGCGCGCGGCCGGAGGCAAGCGCGCCGAGGGAGGCTAGCGGTTCTCGTTGAGCTTGAGCAGTTCGTCGACCGAGTTGACGCCGGCGTTGGCGAGCACGGTGCCGATCTTGTCGGTGTCCTGGAAGCCGGGGGCGAAGTGGGCGCCGTGGGTTTTGCGAAGTTCGCCGACGGTCTGGCTGGTGCGCTTGACGAAGTCCTCGTTGGACTCGGGGGTGCTGTTGCTGTCAGTCATGTGGGTCCTCAATCGTTGGTGGTTGCGTGTTGGTGTCTGAGAGGGAAGATGCGCGGGTGCGGGGACGAGTTGGGCGGAGCGGGTGACCACGTGATGGGGCCTGGTCGGTGTAAGATGAGGGTGTGCCGGGCCCTACGCGACGTAATCCCGCCAACCCCGCCAGGTCCGGAAGGAAGCAACGGTAACGGGCTAGTATGGGCGCAGTAGGTAGCCCGGTGCTTTTCTCCCCTTTTCCCCAATGACAAGCTGCGATGCAATGATTCCCCGCGGGCTCCTGAGTGCTCGGGGCGTAATTTGGTGCGTCGGTTGGTGACTGTGGATTCTCCGCGTGCGACACCCTGCAGGGTGACAGTGCGGAGGGCGTGGGGGAGAATGAGGGGACGCCTGGCGGAGTGTGCGCCGGGGAACAGAATGACAAGCGAGGTGATGGGTTGAGTGCGACGTTGCAGGCGAGGCGTGGGGTGCGGGCGAAGATCTCTGCGGTAGGAAGTTATGTGCCGCCCAAGCTGCTGACAAACGCAGATCTGGAGCGCATGGTCGCCACCAATGACCAGTGGATCACCGAGCGAACGGGCATCCGGGAGCGGCACATCGCGGAGCCAGGGGTGGCGACCAGCGACCTGGCAACCGAGGCGGCGCGGCGCTGCCTGGAGATGCGCGGCATCCCGGCGACCGAGGTAGAGGCGATCATCGTGGGGACGGTGACGCCGGATATGTTCTTCCCTGCCACGGCATGCCTGGTGCAGGACAAGCTGGGGGCCAAGGGGGCGTGGGGGTTTGACCTTTCCGCGGCATGCTCGGGCTTTATCTATGCGCTGCAGGTGGGAGCCAAGCTGGTGGAGAGCGGCGCGCACAAGTATGTGCTGGTGATTGGCGCGGATGTGATGAGTTCGATCATCGACTACACGGACCGGGCGACCTGCATCCTGTTTGGCGATGGCGCGGGAGCGGTGCTGCTGGAACCCTGCGAGGACGACGAGACGGGGCTGGTGGACTTCGTCCACGAGGTGGACGGCTCGGGCGGCAGTGCGCTCTATATGCCGGCTGGTGGCAGCCTGCACCCGGCGAGCGAACGTACGGTGGCGGCACGGGAGCACTACGTGCGGCAGGATGGTGGCGCGGTGTTCAAGACGGCCGTGCGCAAGATGGCCGAGTTGAGCGAGAAGGTACTGGGGCGTAACGGCGTGACGGGGGCGGAGGTGGACTGCTTTATCCCGCACCAGGCGAACCAAAGGATCATCGCGGCGACTGCGGAGCGGGTGGGGATGCCGCTTGAAAAGGTGGTGATCAACATCGACCGGTACGGCAATACGACGGGAGCGACCATTCCGCTGGCGATGGGGACGGCGCTCGAAGAGAAACGGCTGAAGAAGGGCGACACTGTGCTGCTGGCGAGTTTTGGCGGTGGCTACACGGTCGGGGCGACGCTGCTGCGCTGGGAGTTCTAAGGCGGGCAGGAGAACGGAGCCCGGGGTGGGGAAGGTGACTACCTGCCCCCTTGTTCGTCTCCCGCCGGGTCGGTCGGAGCGAACCGGCGGTGGAAGGACGGAATCGCCGTCCAGAGTCTTGGACGGTCATCTTGCTTGGATCCCGAGCGGAGACGTGCGCGCGGCATTTCATCACCGGACGCTTTGACGTAGACTGCCCCCACAACTGCGACGACGCGGAGGTCGGGGATGAGCGATCCGCTGTGGATGAGGGTGCTTTTGGCGACGCACATCGCCGCAGGGGCGAGTGCTTTTCTGCTGGCACCGGTGGCGCTGGTGACGGCCAAGGGCGGGCGGCAGCACCGGCGTTGGGGGCTGGTGTACCTGTGGTGCATGGGTGTGGTTGCAGGCACGGCGGTGCCGATGGCGCTGTACCGGCCGGTGTTGTTTCTGGCGCTGGTCGCGGTGTTCAGTTTTTATGCCGCGTTTTCGAGCTACCGCGTGCTGCGCCTGAAAGACCTGGCGCGAGGCGGAAAGGCGCGACTGGTGGACTGGGGCGCCGCGGGAATCACGATGCTGTCGAGCATGCTGCTGGCGTGGCTGGGCCTGTTTCGGCCCGCAACGCTGCGCGTGCCGGGTGTGGTTGGGGTGATCTTCGGGATTGTGGGGATACGGCTGGCGGCAGGGCAGATGCTGCGGTTCATCCGCAAGCCGACGGACCGGATGTTCTGGTGGTACAGCCATCTTCAGGGCTTCATCGGCAGCTACATTGCAGCGTGGTCGGCATTCAGCGTGGTGACGCTGTCGCGGTTCTTCGGCAATCACTGGCTGGTGTGGCTGTGGCCAACGATGGTGGGGGTTCCGGCGATTGTGGTCACGACGGCGTACTACCGGCGGCGGTTTGGCGCGAGGGTTGATGCGGCGGCCTAGGCGGCGGCCTCCTGCCCTTTGCCGCGGAAGCTCTTTGAGGTCTTGTAGAGGCGCCAGCCAGCAACGGCGACGCCGATGAGGATGATGCTCCACAGAACGATCAGGATGGTGCTGGCCCAGCGGTCAGAGAAGCGATTCCACAGGGAAAGGACGGCCTTGCCGTAGTGGACGCCGACCCAAGCGGCCAGGACGTGACGAAGGAAGCGGCTGACGGTGAAGGCCGTCATGAAGCGGCGGAGCGACATGCGGCTGGCGCCAGCGGCAAGCACGAAGGGTGAGAGTGGCATGGGTGGCGGCAGGATGGCAGGGAGACTGACGGCAAGGATGGCGTGGTGCTCCATCCAATGCTGGACCTGCCCAAGGATGCGCTTGGGGGCGTGCTTTTCGAGAAACTCCTTGCCGCCGCGCTGCCCAACCCAGAACGAGAGGTAGCCACCCAGGGCCGAGCCGGCGGTCGCCAGACCGACGAGCAGGATGAGATTGGTGTGCTGGGCCGCGAAGAAGACGATCATGAGATCGCTGATGCCGGGGATGGGCAGCGGCACAAAGGACGAGTCCACGATGGACACAAGGAACAAGCCGACCAGGCCGAAGTGCAGCAGCACCTGGAAGAAGTGTCCATGCTGATGGCTGGAGGACTGGGCGAGAAAGAGGGCGAACGGTGCAAGGTGAGCCGAACTGAACGGACGCAGAGCGGGTGCGAGCAGGGAGCTGACGTTCGAAAGCGGCATGAACATAGGACGCTGGTGGAGCAGGTGAGGTCTCGCCGACCTACGGGATAGTCACGGCGGGGATGGTGCCAAGGTGCTCCAGCGTCCCGGGCGGCAGCGGCGGGAGCGCGCCGACGGCGGCGGCGAGCTCACGAAAGAGGTGGAGAGCAGCGAGGCAGGAAGCGTCCAGGGTGTAGTGAATGTTGCGGGAAAGGTAGTTGTGGATGGTGGCGGGCGGGAGGGCGATGCGGGGCGTCCACTCCGCGACGAGGGCGGGGATGTTCTGGAGGCCGTGGTCGCGGGAGCTCTGGAGATCTTCGGTTATCTGCTGGAGGGGGTGGGTGCGGAGAGCGTCGCGACGAGCGGCCCAGACGGCGGCGACCCAGGGAAGGCCGGTGCGGGCGCGCCATTCGGTGGCGAGGTCGATCCAGAGACAGGGGCCGACGGCGGCTTCGAGGCGGGCCTGGTGCTCGCGGGCGAGCAGCGCGGGGTCGCCGATGAGGAGGGCGGCGTCGGCCTGCCCGAGCATGGCGATGGGGTCGGCGGGGGTGGGGATGAGGGTGGGGTCGGTGCCGAGGAAGTGACGGAAGAGGACTTCGGTGTAGGCGACAGAGGAGCGGGAGGCGGTGTCGGCGGCGAGGGTGCGAACGTCGGCGAGGGTAGCGGCGCGCTGCTGGCGGACGAGCAGAAGGATGGAGCGAACCTCGTGGAGCGAGGCGATAGCGCAGTCCGAGACGACGACGAGGGGATCGGCGAGAGCGGCGATGGGAATGAGGCCGAGGTCGGCCTCACCGGCGAGGAGTTGGGCGGCGCAGCGTGCGGGAGCGGTGGTGTGGACGCGGTAGCGCTCGCGCAGGCTGGTGGCGTGGGGCGGGTGGGTGAAGTCCCACATGAGCGGGGCTGGGTTGAGGAAGTCGATGGCGGCGACGCGGAGGGGAGAGATCACGGCTGGGAGTTAGATTCGCGCGCGACGCCGGGGACGCGGGTGATTGACAGGGTATGGGGACGGCCTTAGGTTGCGGGTGTGCAGGGCTTTGCAGTGTTGGGGAGGACGAGGCGATGCGGGGAGCAGTGTTGGGGACGGCGGTGGCGGCGGAGGAGCGGCGGCGGCTGGCGTGGCTGGCGACGGTGTTGACGCCGGGTATGGGGGCGATCCGGACGGTGCGGGCGATGCGGTGGATGGGCGAGGCGGAGCGGGTGCTGCGGGCGTCGCTGACGGAGTTGGAGGCAAGTGGGATGCCGGCGGCGGCGGCGCAGTTCTGCTTTGACGGGCGGGCGCTCAAGGCGGCGGAGGAGGAGTTGGACCGGGTGCGCGAGACCGGCGGGCAGGTGGTGTGTTTCGAGGATGCGGCGTACCCTGCGGCTCTGCGGAATATCTATGATCCGCCGCCGGTGCTGTGGGTGCGGGGCGATGCGGGGGTGCTGGAGGAGCCAGGGATTGGGGTGGTGGGGACGCGGCACCCGTCGACCTATGGAGCCGGGATGGCAGAGATGCTGAGCCGCGACCTGGCGGAGCGGGGGCTGGTGATCTTCAGCGGGATGGCGCGCGGGGTGGATACGGCGGCGCACAAGGGGGCGCTGGCGGCTCGGGGTGGACGGACGGTGGCGGTGTGGGGGACGAGCATCGACGTGATCTACCCGAAGGAGAACAAGCGGCTGGCGGAGGAGATCGTCGCGGGCGGGGGCGCGATCGTGAGCGAGTTTCCGCTGGGAACCTTTCCGGCGCCGCAGAACTTTCCGATCCGCAACCGGGTGATCAGCGGGATGAGCGTGGGTGTGCTGGTGATTGAAGCGGGCGAGCATTCTGGCACGCGGGTGACGGCGCGCTGCGCGATGGAGCAGAACCGGGATGTCTATGCCGTGCCGGGCAACGTGACGAACAAAAATGCGTGGGGGCCCAACACGCTGATCAAGCAGGGTGCAAAGCTGACGGCGACCTGGGAGGATGTGTGGGAGGATCTGCCCAGCCAGGTACGGCTGTTGCTGGAAGACCGGCAGGGCCTCGGTGAATCGAGCGCCGGGGAGGCCGCATCCTTATTTAGTGGAACCGGAAGCGCGGCGATGTCTGACGGCGAGCGGGCGGTGATGCAGCAGATGCGGGCCGATGAGGCGACCCAGCTGGATGAGCTGATGGAGCGGCTCGAGGGTCAGCTGGAGTCGCCGGAGATCTTTGCGGCGCTCTTTGAACTGGAGCTTGCAGGCCGTGTTCGGCAGCTGCCCGGGAAGAACTTTGTGGCATGTATGTAGATGAAGACGCGGAAGATAGCAGGCCGTGTAGCGAATCGGGCGGACCAAACGTCCATCACCATACGGTGGAGCCGGGTTTGACTTTGGGCGGCGGAGTCGTGGTAGGTTCGCAGGCAATAGGTCGGATGTCACACGCAGTGTTGACGGGTGAAGCTGTTTGCCGGGATCGGCGGGCAGCGGTGGGGAAGGAAGAAGCATATGAGCAAGTCTCTTGTGATCGTGGAGTCGCCGGCAAAGGCCAAGACGATCAATAAGTATCTGGGCAGTGATTACGTGGTGGAGGCCTCGCTGGGGCACATCATGGATCTGCCAAAGAACGATATTGGGGTGGAGCTGCGCAAGCGGACGTTTGAGCCGACGCTGATCGTGTCGCCTGGCAAGGAAAAACTGGTGGACCGGCTGAAGAAGCTGGCGGCGAAGTCGGATGCCGTGTTTCTGGCGCCCGATCCGGATCGCGAGGGCGAGGCGATTGCCGCGCACTTGAAGATGCAGCTGATCTCCAGCGTGAAAGATAAGAGCAAGCTGCAGCGGGTGACCTTCAACGAGATCACGCCCAAGGCGGTGAAGGCGGCCTTTCTGCGGGCCCGTGATGTGGACGACAAGCTGGTGGATGCGCAGCAGACGCGGCGTGTGCTGGATCGGTTGGTGGGTTACCAGATCAGCCCTTTGCTGTGGGACAAGGTGAAGCGCGGGTTGAGCGCCGGCCGTGTGCAGACGGTTGCGCTGCGGCTCATCGTGGAACGCGAGCGCGAGATCAATGCGTTCAACCCGGTTGAGTACTGGACGGTGGATGCGCAGCTCTCGCCGGAAGGCGCCAAGGCGCAGGAGTTTACGGCGAGGCTGGTGGGCGTGGAGGGCCGGCCAATCCGGGTTGCTAACGGCACGGACAAGGACGGCAAGGAGCAATTCCTGGCCGGGGCCCTGCCGGACAAGGAAGCGGATGATGAGGCCGTGGGCGAACTGAAGGGTGCGGCCTGGAGCGTGCGCTCGGTTGAGAAGAAGGAGCGCCGGCGCAATCCGGCTGCCCCCTACACGACCAGCAAGCTGCAGCAGGACGCAGCGGGGCGACTCGGCTTCAATGTGCGCCGCACCATGGGCGTGGCGCAGCGGCTCTATGAAGGCATCGAGATTGGCTCGGAAGGGACTGTGGGCCTTATCACCTACATGCGAACCGATTCGACACGGGTGAGCCCGGATGCGGTGACCGAGGTGCGCGAGTACATCGGCGAGCAGCTGGGCGCGGCCTACCTGCCGGCGAAGGAGAACAGCTTCAAGAGCAAGAAGGACGCGCAGGACGCGCACGAAGCGATTCGGCCGACGCACGTGAGCTTTGTGCCGGACGAGGTGCGCAAGTACCTGTCCGATGAGCAGTACCGGCTATACCGGCTGATCTGGCAGCGCTTTGTGGAAAGCCAGATGACGCCGGCCGTCTTCGATCAGACGACGGTTGAGATTGCAGCCAAGGCGAAGCACACCTATGACTTCCGCGTGAGTGGCAGCGTGCTGAAGTTTGAGGGCTTTCTGCGATTCCAGGAGGCGGAGAAGCGGGCGCGTGAAGAGGCGCGGCGACGCGGCAAGGATGAGGCGCAGGCCGAGGAGAACCGGCTGGCGGCGCAGGCCACCGAGGGTGAGGCGAATAAGACGGCCGAAGAGGACGCAGAGGACGATCGGCGGCTGCCGGAACTGCGCGACGGGCAAGGGCTGGGGCTGAACCGGCTGGACCCGGAGCAAAAGTTTACCGAACCACCGCCGCGCTTCAACGAGGCGAGCCTGGTACGCACGCTGGAGGAGAAGGGGATCGGCCGGCCGTCGACTTACGCGTCGATCATCAACACGATCCAGGAGCGCGACTACGTCAAGAAGATCGGCAACAAGCTGATCCCGACGGAGATCGGCATGGTGGTCACGGATCTGCTGGTCAAGAACTTTCCATACATCTTTGACCCGACCTACACGGCCCGGCTGGAAGGCGAGCTGGACGCGGTGGAGGATGGGGCGGAGCAGTGGCGGCATCTGCTGGGCAGCTTCTACGACCACTTCGAGAAGGAGTTGAAGGTCGCCGAAAAGCAGATGGAAGACGTGAAGCGGATGGAGCAGACGACTGAAGAGCTGTGCGACAACTGCGGCAGTCCGCTCATGCTGAAGTGGGGCAAGTTCGGCAGCTTCTTCTCCTGCAGCAACTTCTCGAAGGCGAAGCCACTTACGGTGGCGCTCGGTCTGCTGCGTAAAGATCCCAAAGGCGCAATGAAGAAGGTGACGGACGCCTTTGCGTTCCCGGTGACGGTGAAGGCGATGACCGACACGGTGACGGAGTTCGCCAAGGAGGTTTCGGACAAGAAGGAGTTGCAGGACGCGCTGGTCACGGCCATGGAGAAGGGCAAGAAGATCCTGGTCGAGCCGTTTTCCTGTGACTTCACGAAGGAGAACTTCGCAGCCAAGCCGGACCTGAGCGCGCCGGAGGCTCAGGACGCCGAGGCCGAGGAGGAGTTCTGTGACAACTGCGGCCGGGTGATGGTGCTGCGGAATGGGCCGTGGGGACCCTTTATGGCGTGCCCGGGGTATAACGAGGATCCGCCATGCAAGACCATCCGCAAGCTGAACCAGAAGGTGCAGCAGAAGCCGCCGGTGCAGCTGGAAGAGGGGTGCCCCAAGTGCGGGCGGCCGCTGCTGTTGCGCAACGGGCAGTATGGTGAGTTCATTAGCTGCTCGGGCTACCCCAAGTGCAAGTACATCAAGCAGGATCTGCTGGATGTGCGTTGCCCCAAGGACGGCGGCGACATCGCCGTGCGCAAGAACCGGCGTGGCGACGTGTTCTATGGATGTGTGAACTACCCGAAGTGCGACTTCTCCTCGAATCACAAGCTGGTTGGCGAGATCTGCCCGAGCTGCAAGAACCCGTACCTGCTCGAGGTCGCGCGCAAGGATGGCGTGTACCTGATCTGCCCGAACAACCAGGAGGAGATGCCGAAGCGCCGCAAAAAAGGTGCGGCTGCAGAGGATGAGGGGACGGGGGTGGTGTGCCACTTTTCGGAACGGATCGGCGACCCGGTTGAAGCCGAGGCGCAGCCCGCGGCGAGCGTGGCCTAGCGACCGTGGCTGGGACAGGGAGCCGCGACGGTCGCGCCTTCCTGTGCCGGTCGAAGAGCTGTGGTTGGGGGGGGATTAGAGCTGGCGGCCAGGCACTCGGTGTCGTCGTGGTTACCTCCGTGTTAGGGGAAGGGGTGACAGGCGCTATATTGTTTGTACCTTTATCCGGCTCAGGCATCGAATGCTTGGGCAGAGTACGTCCCCGAAGGAAAGAACGATGGCAAAAGCGATATGGAACGGCCAGACCCTGGCCGAAAGTGATGATGTTGAGACTGTGGAAGGTAATGTGTACTTCCCGGAAGAGACAGTGAAACGCGAGTTTCTTCGCCCAAGTTCCACGATTTCGAGCTGCCCGTGGAAGGGGCAGGCGCGCTACTACACGGTGGTCGTGGATGGGCAGGAGAATCAGGATGCGGCGTGGTATTACCCTGATCCGAAGCCGGCAGCCTTCACGGTGAAGCACCATGTGGCATTTTGGCGCGGTGTGGAGATCTCCTCCTAGCCGACTGGACCGCCCGCCTAGTATGCCCCTGGTCGCTCCCGCGGCAGACGCACCTGGAAGCAGGTGCGGCCCGGAACAGACTCGACCGTGAGCACGCCGGAATGACGGCGGACGATACGGGTCGCGACGTCAAGACCAAGCCCCAGGCCGCTGCCCGGGGCTTTGGTCGTGAAGAAGGGCTCAAAGATGCGGGAGTGAATGGCTTCGGGGATGCCGACGCCGGAGTCCGTGATCTCTACCACGACGAACTCGCCGGAGGCGCAGACACGGAGGCCCAGCGTGCCCTCGTCGCGCATGGCATCCAAGGCGTTTTCGATAAGCGATGTCCACACCTGTGACAGCTCACCGCCGTAGGCGCTGATGGGGGTGACCGAGGGGTCGAAGTCGGTCTTCAGGGTCACACGTGCCATGCGGGCCTGGAACATGGCTACAGTGGTCATGAGGGAGTGGGCGAGATCGACCTCCTGGACCGGAGCCTGGTCCATGTAGGAGTAGTCCTTGATGGCGCTGATAAGGTCGAAGATCCGCGAGGTAGAGTCGATCACCGTCTCAGCCGCGCGCTCAATGCGCAGGGCATTGCTGAAGGCTGCCAGGAGCTTGGGAAGGATGTCGGGCGGGGCGACGGCGGTGAGCTCCTCCAACTGATCAAACCCTATGGTGCTTTCGGCCAGAGGCGGGGCGACCACCCAAGCGTCCGGAACATTGTGCTGTTCGAGCCAGTCTGCCATGTCCTGCTCGCGGTCGACGGAATCGAGTGGGCTCACCTGCGCATGTGTATGCGGGGTGAAGTCGGCCATCCGCTTGCGCGTGCTTTCAAACCAGTCCTTGATCTGCGGCGTCTCGCGGGCGGTGGCGCTAAGGGCGCCGAGCTGGAAGCTCTGCTCGCGATACTCACGGAGGTCACTGTAGAGACGATCAGCGGAGCGCTGGGCTGCAGAGGCCGGATTGTTGAGCTCATGAGCGAGATTGGCGGCGAGCTTGCCGAGCGCAGTCAGTTTCTCGGCCTGCTGCTCGAGGCGGGTGACCTCGCGAACACGGTCGAGCAGAATGGAGACGCAACGCTGGCCCATGGACGGGATCGCAGCAAGCATCTCGGGAAATTTGTCCTGGTGAATGTCGAGCACCCAGGAATTGCCTACCGTATAGCCCTCACCGCCATAGGTTTTCATGCGAGAGAAGGGGAGCTTGCCGGTAAGTTGGCCGGCGCGGCCGATGAAGAGGGCAATGGCGCCGCCGTGTTTGCGGCGTACCTGAACTTCGCCATGGAGGATGATGTTGAGGTGGCAGGCGAGCTCACCTTCACGGAAGACGAGGGTCCCGTCTGGAGCCTGACGCTCGCGGCCGTGCGCGGCGAGCCAGGCGTACTCAGTCTCGGAGAGGCCGTCGAGAGCGGATACCGTGCGCAGCGCGGCGATGATCTGATCGGTGGGCGACGTGATGTCGAGGATAGCGTCTGAGGTGGCTTCCATAGCTGTGAGAGGGCAGAGATTAGTGCTGCCCAGGGTCTCTCATCTCCTCCTGTCGCATGGGCATCGTATCGATCTTATCTCTCAGCCTGGAGAACGGCACCGGCTTGTTTGCGCGGAACTTTTCGCCGCCGTCCTTTCCAAGCAGGAGAACTGTGAAGTCAGAGGGGGCGACGTGGAAGCGGTGGCGTGCGTCCTGGGTGGCGTCGGGGGTAAGGGTGACCTCCGAGGGGGAGGGGGTGTTGTACGGGACGGCGATGAGGAGGAGGTCGCGGTCGTGCATGCCTGGGGCGTCGTCCTTCAACATGTGGGCCTGGGCGAGCAGGGCGGGATCGTCGGGTGACTTCGCGAAGACGAGAAGGACGCGGAAGCGGTCACGCAGGGCGGAGAGGGTGGTGGGGGAGGGCGGGTTCTGGGCGTGGGCGAGCGGCATCGGGAAGGCGAGGAGGGCGGCGGCAAGCAGGCGGTGCAGGCGCATGGTCTGTTTGGATGCGGAGAGAGGTTCGGGGCGTCCGGAGTTGGCCGCGGTGAGCCGATCGGCCTGTGCCGCATGAAGGATCAGGCGTGGGGAAGAAGTTCGGTGCGGTAGCTGGGAGCGAGCGCCTCACCCTTCGCGCGGAAGGCGGCCTGTGCTTCGGCATCCTGCGGAGGAGGTGGTGTTGTCCGTGTGGCGACGAGGACGCCAACCTCGCGAAAGAACTCTTCCTGGCCCGCGGGCGAGCAGATGCACAGCAGGCGGGCGGGTTTGCCAGAGGTGTTCTGAAACTGGTGTGGCGCGTTGGCTGGGACGTGGAGCGTTGTGCCGGCGTGGGCGGTGGAGGTTTCTCCGCGGAAGGTGAAGGTGAGCTCGCCTTCAAGCAGCGTGAAGGTCTCTTCGAAGTCGTGACGGTGCGGCGGCGGCCCACCGCCGGGTGGGATGTGCATGTCGACCAGGCAGAAACGGCCGGCTGTGTCTCGGCCCGAAACCAGGATGGTGTACGTGTCCCCGACGAGGCCGAGGTGAGGGAGGCTCTGGTCCGTTTCGGCGTTTCGGACAACGAGCTTGCGACCCAGGGAGTCGTTCGGAAGGTGCGGTGCGGTGCTGTCCTGAGACACGAGGTCCTCCTGAGGTGAGGAGGCGCGGCACGGTGGTGATTCCGTGCCGCGCGTGGGTGTTAGGCCTTCTGGACGGAGCCGTCCTTGACCACGACCGGGTCGAGGAAGGGCATGCCCTTACGGAGGTCTGCGCCGACCTTCTCGATGGGGTGCTGACGGTCCTGCGCGCGGAAGCGCTCAAACTCCTTGCGGCCGGAGTTCTGGTCTTCGATAAAGCGCTTGGCGAAGGTGCCGTCCTGGATGTCGGTGAGGAGGGACTTCATGGCGGCCTTCACCTCGGGGGTGACGATGCGGGGGCCAGCGACGTAGTCGCCCCACTCGGCTGTGTCGGAGATGGAGTAGCGCATGTACTCGAGGCCGCCGCGGTACATGAGATCGACGATGAGCTTGAGCTCATGGAGAACCTCGAAGTAGGCGAGCTCGGGCTGGTAACCGGCCTCGGTGAGGGTCTCAAAGCCTGCCTTGACGAGGGCGGCGGTACCGCCGCAGAGAACGGCCTGCTCGCCGAAGAGATCGGTCTCGGTTTCCTCGGTGAAGGTGGTTTCAAGAACGCCGGCGCGGGTGCAGCCGATGCCTTTGGCGTAGGAGAGGGCGAGCGCGAGGGCGTTGCCGCTCTTATCCTGCTCGACGGCGACGAGGCCAGGGACGCCGCCACCTTCGGTGAAGACCTCACGGACGCGATGGCCGGGAGCCTTGGGGGCGACGAGCGAGACGTCGACGGAGTCGGGCGGGGTGATGGTGCGGAAGCGGATGTTGAAGCCGTGGGCGAACATGAGCGTGGCGTTGGGCTTCATGTTGGGGGCGATCTCGTCGTGGTAGACCTTGGCGGCGGTCTGGTCGGGGACGAGGTTCATGATGACGTCGGCCCACTTGGAGGCCTCGGCGACGGAGAGGACCTCGAGCCCGGCGTTCTTCGCCTTGGCGGCGTTGGGCGAGCCCTCGCGGAGACCGACCTTGACGTCGACGCCGGAGTCTTTGAGGTTGAGGGCGTGAGCGTGGCCCTGGGAGCCGTAGCCGATGATGGCGACCTTCTTGCTTTGAATGAGGGCGAGGTCGGCGTCGTTGTCGTGGTAGGTCTTTGCCATTGTTTCCTTTCGGTGTTGGGGAGGGGTACCCCCCCCCTATAAACTTGCGCAAAATCTTCAAAGCATTGCAGTTAGGTCTGGACCTTGCGGTGTTCCGGAGGTCAGAGGTGAACGCGGGGAACGAAGTGCGGGGCAGACCTAGTTTACGGGGTGCTGCCGGGGACGTGCGCCATGGCGCCCGGAGCTACTGTTCTTCTTCGTGGACGTTGGGGAACTGGTTGCCGAGGAAGTCGTCCTGCGTGGGGTGCTCGGCGTAGTCGGGTTCGGACTCGTCTTCTTCGGCGTGGATTGCGGAGAAGGGCTGGGTGGCGGCGGTGCCGAGGGCCTTGAGGACGCGGGAGGTGTGGTGGCCGCGGCGCATGGCCATGCGGCCGGTGCGGGAGACCTCGAGGACGTTGAAGCCGGATTCGCGCAGGACCTGGAGAAGACCTTCGATCTTCGAGGCGGCGCCGGTCATCTCGAGCATGATGGACTCGGGGGCAAGGTCGACGACGCGGGCGCGGAAGACGTTCGCGAGCTCGAAGATCTGCGAGCGGGAGTGCTGGCCGTTGGGCGTGGTGGGGCCGGCGGCGACCTTGATAAGGCAGAGCTCGCGGATGACGGCCTCTGAGCGACCGACCTCGTCGACGTCCTCGGTGATCTCGAGTTTGTACAGCGCGGCCTTGATGCGGTGGGCCATGTGGACGTGCGTGTCGGGCGTCTCGCAGACGATGGTCATGCGCGAGGTTTTGGGGCGTTCGGATTCACCGACGGTGAGCGAGACGATGTTGACGTTGAGACGGCGGAAGAGGGAGGCGACGCGGGTGAGGGCGCCGGGGGTGTCTTCGACCAGGGCTATGAAGGTGTGGAGCATGAGTGTCCTCTTCTGGGGGATGGTGCGCGGCGGACGGTGTGGGTAGGGTGAGCGGGATGCCGCAGTCGCTCTCGTTTGTGTTGGTGCATGCCGTGTGGAGTACAAAGGGTCGCCGTCCGATGCTGGGGGAGGCGATGCGGGCGGAGATGCATACCTATCTGGCTACTGTATTGAGCCGGTCGGAGCATGTCGGGGTGCGGGTGGGTGGTATGGCGGACCATGTGCATGTGGCCTTCTTCCCGGCGAAGACGGAGCCGGTTGCGCGTGTGGTCGAGCGGCTGAAGGTTTCTTCGTCGAAGTGGATTAAGAGCAAGGGGCCGGAGCTTGCGCGTTTCTGTTGGCAACGAGGGTATGCGGTGTTCTCGGTAGGCTTGGCGGATCGCGCGGCCTTGGTTCGGTACATCGATGGCAGGCGGAGCATCATGCGCGACGGGATTTCCAGGCGGAGATGCGGTCGATGTTTGTGAAGTACGGTGTGCCGTACGACAAGCAGTTTGTGTGGGATTAGGCGTTTGACGCGGGCCTTCAGCCCGCAAGGCATGTGGTGCGGTTTACCTGGGGCGATGCCCCAGGCTAGGGGAACGCGGGCCTTCAGCCCGCCGGTGACGCCAGCACGATCGCCGGAGCTCCGAGGGCAGGACTGTTGCAACAGCGCGAACGGAAAGGATCGCTCACGACGACGAACGAACGACTTTGTGTCCCGGCCGTGGTTGCGAAGTATGCCCATGCCTACTCGTCCTCGGCGGTTTCGAGGAGGGGGTCGCGGGAGGGGCGGCGGACCATCTCGTGGAGGGCGGAGCCGGGGGCGATCATGGGGTAGACGCCGTCTTCTTTTTCGACGCGGAAGTCGATGAGGAAGGGGTGGCCGGAGGTGCGGGCTTCGGTAACGGTGGGGGTTACATGCTGGCGCTCGGAGACGCGAGCGCCGGCGATGCCGTGAGCGTCGGCGAGCTTGACGAAATCGGGGGAGAGGATGGGGGAGGCGGAGTAGTTCTTATCGTAAAAGGCCTCCTGCCACTGCCGGACCATGCCGAGGAAGCCGTTGTTGATGACGGCGATGTTGATAGGGAGCGACTCCTGCACGATGGTGGAGAGCTCGGAGGCGGTCATCTGGAAGCCGCCGTCGCCGGCGATGACCCAGACGTCTTTCTCAGGGCAGGCAAACTTGGCGCCGATGGCGGCGGGAAGGGCAAAGCCCATGGTGCCGAGGCCGCCGGAGGTGACGAGTGAGCGGGGGGCCTCGTGCTTGAAGTACTGCGCTTCCCACATCTGGTGCTGGCCGACATCGGTAACGATGATGGTTTCTTTCTCACGGCCGGCTGCCTGGGCTTCGCGCCAGATGTCGTGAATGACGTGGGCGGCGTAGAGGTGGCCGTTGTCCGGGAGGTTGATGATGTCGCGCACGCTGGCGTCGCCCTTGAGGTTGTGGATCTCGCGGAGCCAGGCGGCGTCCGGGCTGGGCGGGAGTTGCGGTGTAAGGAGGGTGAGCGTTTCCTTGAGATCGCCGATGAGGGCGACGTCGACCTTGACGTTCTTGTTGATCTCGGAGGGGTCGATCTCGATGTGGATCTTTTTGGCGTTGGGGGCGTAGCTGGCGAGGTTGCCGGTGACGCGATCGTCGAAGCGCATGCCAAAGGCGAGCAGGAGATCGGAGTCCTGGATGGCCTGATTGACCCAGGACTCGCCGTGCATACCCATCATGCCGAGCGAGAGCGGGTGTGCGGCGGGGATGGAGCCGAGGCCGAGCAGGGTGGTGGCGATGGGGATGTGGCGGCGCTCGGCGAAGGCGAGGACTTCGGCTTCGGCGGCGGACTGGGTGATGCCATGGCCGGCGAGGATGATGGGCCGCTGCGCGTTACAGATGAGATCGACGGCCTGCTGGACGGCGGCGGACTCGGTGCGGAGCATGGGGTGGGGGCGGACGGCGTGGGGCTTCGACATGGCGAAGTCGAAGACGGCGGTGCCCTGCTGCGCGTCCTTGGTGATGTCGACAAGGACGGGGCCGGGGCGGCCGGAGCGGGCGATCTGGAAAGCTTCGCGGACGGTCGCGGCGACGTCTTCGGCGCGGGTGACGAGGAAGTTGTGCTTGGTGATGGGGAGAGTGATGCCGGTGATGTCGACTTCCTGGAAGGCGTCGGAGCCGAGGACCTTGGAGGAGACCTGGCCGGTGATGGCGACCACGGGGATGCTGTCGAGCATGGCGGTGGCCAGGCCGGTGACAAGGTTGGTGGCGCCGGGGCCGGAGGTGGCCATGCAGACGCCTACGCGGCCGGAGGCGCGGGCGTAGCCGTCGGCCATGTGGGAGGCGCCCTGCTCGTGGCGGACGAGGACGTGGTGGATGGAGGGGAACTTGCGGAGGGCGTCGTAGATGGGGAGGATGGCGCCGCCGGGATAGCCGAAGACGGTGGTGGTTTCTTCGCCGGCGAGGGTGGCCCAGAGGATTTCGGCTCCGGTGAGGGTGGGGTGCTGGTTGGGGTTGGTGGTCATGGGGAAGGTCTCCTTGGTTGCCGAGCCTGCTCCGGAGGGAGAAGCTACGACGCGGGACGGTTTAGATGGGGCGTGTGTTGTAGCTGCGGGTGAGAAAGGACCGCATGGGCGTGTCATACAGCTTGAGAAGAGGGTAGGAGAGGAGGCCCGTCAGCACGACGACGACCGGCACAAAGAACGGCGTTACGCCGGGATGGTGGGTGGCGAGATGGAGGGCAAGCGGCGTGCCGAGAAGGACAAGAACATGGGCGTGCAGGAGATAGACGGGATAGGAGGCGTCGCCGAGGAAGGCGCACACCGCAGACCAGGAGTGCGGCAGGCGGCAGCAGGCGCTGACATAGATGAGTGCGGGGAAGAAGGCGAAGATGGTGAGTAACGGGAAGGTGCGGTTGTGCTGGAAGGAAAAAGGGGCCAGCAAAAGGATGAGCAGGACGATGACGAGCAGGGGCGTGGCGAGGAGGCTTTGCCGCGACGTCCACGGGGTGGTCTGACGGTGGCGGAAGAGACGAAGAACAACCACGCCGGCGGTGAAGGAGAGGACCACACGCATGAGTCCGCAGACGAAGGACCGGCTCCAGAAGGGACCAGCATCAAGGACGTGGCCGACGGCAAGATAGGTGGAGAGTGCGAGGGCGAACGTGCCGACTATGGCAAGGAGGTTGGGTGTGCGGGCGAGGGCTTTGCGGACAAGCAGAGCATAGGCGCCGTTGGCGAGGAGCTCGAAGAAGATGGACCAGGCGGGGTAGTCCATGGGGAAGAGATAGGGGGGCGCTGTGGGAGCCAGGGGAGATGGGAGCACAGCGAGCTGGATGGCGAAGGAAGAAAGCAGCAAGGGCGCGGCATAGTGGCTGGAGGCGAGGGCGAGCGCAAGGCCAAGGAGGATGCCGATGAGGTAGATGGGGTAGAGACGGATGACGCGAGCGACCATGAAGCGGCGGAGGGTGTAAGTGGTTTCGAGGCGGCGCTCGTAGGCGAAGGCGAGCACGAAGCCGCTGAGACAGAAGAAGAAGTCAACGGCGAGGAAGCCGCTGTGGCTTGCGTGGATGGGCAGATAGACGCGCGCGTGCCAATAGACGACGACCGCAGCGATGGCCCGCAGGGCATCCAGAAGATGGAAGCGATGGTGGGTGCCGGGTGTAGCTCGGATTGGGGCGGCGGTGGACAACGCTAGTCCTTGAAGGGGGCAGATGAATTGCGGGACAGGGTTGGCGTGGGCCCGGGCCGATGGAACTGGCCCGAGGTGGCTTAGGTGGTGACGGCACCTTGCGATGCGCTGGAGACGGTGTTGGTGTACTTGGCGAAGATGCCGCGTTTGTAGCGCGGGGCGGGTGGGGTGAAGCTTGCCAAGCGGCTGGTGAGCTCCTTGGCAGAGATGTTGAGGGTGAGGGTGCGGGCGGGGATGTCGAAGGTGATAGTGTCGCCTTCGCGGACGGCGGCGATGGGGCCGCCGAGCTGGGCCTCGGGGGCGACATGGCCGGCCATGAGGCCGCGGGTGGCACCGGAGAAGCGGCCGTCGGTGAGGAGGGCGACGGAGTCCGAGAGCTCGGGGATGCCCTTGATGGCGGCGGTGACGGCGAGCATCTCGCGCATGCCGGGGCCGCCCCGCGGGCCCTCGTAGCGGATGACGAGAACGTCGTTCGGGTTGATCTCCCCGGCTTCGACGGCGTGGAAGCAGGCGTCCTCAGAGTCAAAGACGCGGGCGGTGCCGGTGTGAAGGACGCGCTCGTGGCCGGCGACCTTGACGACGCAGCCCTCGGGGGCGAGGTTGCCGTGGAGGATGACGAGGCCGCCGGTGGGCTTGAGGGGGTTGGACCAGGGACGGATGACGGGCTGGCCCGGGGTCTCCTGGGCGGCGGCGGCTTCTTCGCGAACGGTCTTCCCGGTGACGGTGGGGGTTTCGCCGTGGAGGAGGCCCTTCTCGAGGAGGCGGGCAGCGAGGACGCGGGAGCCACCAGCGTCCTGGTAGTCGCGGGCGACCATGACGCCGCCGGGCTGGAGATCGCAGATGAAGGGGGTTCGCTCGGAGAGCTCGTCGAAGTCGGCCATGGTGAGCGGGATGCCGAGCTCGTGGGCGATGGCGATGAGATGGAGGACGGCGTTGGTGGAGCCGCCGGAGGCGCAGACGGCGCTGATGGCGTCTTCTAGCGAGGCGCGGGTGAGGATCTGCGAGGGCCTGATGCCGGCGCGGACGAGCTCCATGACGAGCTTGCCGGCTTCGCGGGAGGCGGCGTGCTTTTCAGGCGAGGTGGCGGGGACGCCGGTGAGCTGGATGGGGGAGATGCCGAGGAACTCGCCGGCCATGGCCATGGTGTTGGCGGTGAACTGGCCGCCACAGGCGCCGGCGCCGGGGCAGGCGGCGGCTTCGACGGCTTCAAGCTGGGCGTCGGTGTACTTCCCGGCGGCGTGGGAGCCGATGGCCTCAAAGACCTGCTGGATGGTGATGTCGATTTCGCGGGTTGCTTGCTGAGGCGTGGTGGGCGGATTCAGCAGTTCGCCATCGCGTGGCACGGAGGTTTGGGGGACGTTGCCGGGGAGCGGCTTGTTGTCGGCGCCGAGGTGGAGGTGGCCGGGGGCGATGGAGCCGCCGTAGAGCATGAGGCCGGGGATGTCGAGACGGGCGAGGGCCATGATGGCGGCGGGCATGTTTTTGTCACAGCCGGCGATACAGACGAGGCCATCGAAGGAGTTGCCGCGGGTGACGAGTTCGATGGAGTCGGCAATGACTTCCCGCGAGATGAGCGAGGCCTTCATGCCTTCGGTGCCCATGGTGATGCCGTCGGAGATGGTGACGGTGTTGAACTCCATGGGGGTGCCGCCGGCTTCGCGGATGCCCTGCTTGACGGCCTCGGCGACGTCGCGGAGGTGGTAGTTGCAGGGGCCGATCTCGGTCCAGGTGTTGGCGATGCCAATGATGGGCTTGGCAAGATCTTCGCGGGTGAAGCCGACACCGCGGAGCATGGCGCGGGCGGCGGCGCGGGAGGGGCCTTCGGTGAGCGTGACGGAGTTTGTTTTGCCGGGGACGGTGGACATGTGTTCCTTTGCTGGGTCGGGCCTAGTGGTTGAGGAGGCCGTGGGTGGTGCGCGAGTTGTTGTTGGGCGGCTGCGCGGCGGTGAGGGCGTCGAAGTCGGCGGCGAGGCGGGCGACCATCTCGTCGAGGTTCTTGTCGCGGTTCTTTTGAAAGGCGGCGTAGTTGGTGCGCTCGGTGAGGGACCAGAGGACGATGTGCGATGCGGGCTCGATGAGCAGGACGCGGAAGCGGCGAGGGTCATCGTGGCCGGCGGTTTGACCGGGGGTGAGCTCGTAGTGCATTTCGAGGGATGAGGTTGGCAGACCTTGGATCCGGAACGAGACGGAAGCGAGTGAGTTTGCTGAGGGTCGGCGTAGAGGTCGTTGTAGGCGCGGAGGCAGTCTGCATTTTCCTGGTCGCGCCGGCGTTGCCGAGGAAGAGGGTGTGAGCGGAGGTGATGGCGACGGGGAGCGGAGCCTGCGCGGGGTCAGCCTCCTGCGCGCCGGCGGTGGCCAGCGTGAGGGAGAGCAGGGCGGCGCTGCAGGCGAGGCGGATCATACGTTGACGGCCTTGGGAGCGGACCAGAACTCGGCGTTGTGGGTGGATTCGAAGCGGTCGAGGGCGTCGGCATGCCGGAGAGTGAGGCCGATGTCGTCGAGACCGTTCAGCAGGCACTCCTTGCGGAAAGGATCGATGTCGAAGTGGGCGTGGAAGCCCTCGTCATCGACGACGGTCTGCTCGGCGAGGTTGATGGTGATCTGGTGAGCGGGGTTGGCGGTGGAGCGCTGGATGAGGGTCTCGACGTCCTCGTCGGAGAGGCGGACGAGAACCATGCCGTTCTTGCCGGCGTTCGAGAAGAAGATGTCGGCGAAGGATGGGGCGATGACGGCGCGGAAGCCGAACTGGTTAAGGGCCCAGGCCGCGTGTTCGCGCGAGGAGCCGCAGCCGAAGTTCTTCTCGGCGAGGAGGATCTTTGCGGTGGCGTACTCCGGCTTGTTAAGGACGAAGTCGTGGCGTGGGACGAGAGCTTCCGAGAGGCCGGTGGAGGTGCCAGCGGTGTAGCGCCAGTCGAAGAAGAGGAAGTCACCGTAGCCGGTGCGCTCGATGCGCTTGAGGAACTGCTTGGGGATGATCTGGTCGGTGTCGATGTTGGGGAGCGGAAGCGGGGCGGCGTGGGAGGTGAGGACGTTGATGGGTTCCATTTAGTTGACTGCCTCCTGCGCGAGTAATGGCCATACTAGTTCGGTTTGTAACTGATCGGGATCGAGGGTGGTGGAGGGATTAACGACGTAGCGCTCGATGATTTCGGGGGCAATGGGGAGGTGTTGCGCTGCGGTCCAGGCGCGGAACTCAGCCCAGGCCTGCGGGAGGTGGGTGTAGGGGCCGCGATAGAGGGTGCGGGCGATGGTCATGGCGGGAATTGTGCCGGGCTCGACCCGGCCGGTGGGGGTGATGGGCGAGGGTACGGGGACGCAGGCGTCGAAGTGAAAGTGGTCGGTGGGGAGCTCGATGTGGTGGGCGAACCAAGGACCGATGGGGGTTACATTTTGCGCGACGAGGGTACGGAAGAGCTCTTCGAGTGCGGACGGCAGGTGCTCGACCATGCCGTTGCGCGGGACGTGAAGGCGTAAGCGCGCGACGGTGACGGGCTCGGTGGGGAGGACCGTGGGGCTGGTAATGAGGGCGGCTTCGGGCATCAGCGGGAGCCTCCATCGATGAGGACCTGGTTGATGTCGAGACTGGCGGCGGGTGCGCTGGCGCCGGACTGTGTCGGGGCGTGGCCTTCGTCCTGGAAGGGCCAGGAGCGGACATCGGTGAGGTGGCCGGTGATGGCGGCGGCGGCGGCCATGACGGGGGAGAGGAGATGGGTACGGCCACCACGGCCCTGGCGGCCTTCGAAGTTGCGGTTGGAGGTGGAGGCGCAGCGCTCGCCGGGCTGGAGGATGTCGGGGTTCATGCCGAGGCACATGGAGCAGCCGGGCTCGCGCCACTCAAAGCCGGCGGCGCGGAAGAGGTCGGCGAGGCCTTCCTGCTCGGCCTGCGCCTTGACCTGCTGGGAGCCAGGGACGACCATGGCGCGGACGGTGGTGGCAACGGTGTGGCCCTTGACGACGCGGGCGGCGGCGCGGAGATCTTCGATGCGGGCGTTGGTGCAGGAGCCGAGGAAGACGGCGTCGACGGTGATCTGCTCGATGGGGGTGCCGGGCGTGAGGGCCATGTACTCGAGGGCACGGGCGAAGCTCTTGCGGTCGGCGTCGGAGAGGGCGTCGTCGACGGATGGAACCTTGGAGTCGATGGAGGTGACCATACCGGGCGAGGTGCCCCAGGTGACGCGGGGGGCGAGGGTGGTGGCATCGATGTGGAGTTCACGGTCGAAGGTGGCGTCGGGGTCCGAGGGGAGGGTGCGCCAGTGGACGACGGCCTCGTCCCAGGCGGCGCCGGTGGGGGAGAAGCGGCGCCCCTTGAGGTAGGCGAAGGTGGTCTCATCGGGAGCGATCATGCCAGCGCGGGCACCTGCCTCGATGCTCATGTTGCAGATCGTCATGCGGCCTTCCATCGAGAGCGAACGGATGGTGGAGCCGGCGTACTCGACGACGTACCCGGTGGCACCGTCGGTGCCGATCTGGCCGATGATCTCGAGGATGATGTCCTTCGCGGTGACGCCGTGGGGGAGCTCGCCATCGACGTTTATGCGGAAGGTTTTGGGGTAGGACTGGGGCAGCGTCTGGGTGGCCATGACGTGCTCGACTTCGGAGGTGCCGATGCCGAAGGCCAGGGCACCGAAGGCGCCGTGGGTAGAGGTGTGCGAGTCACCGCAGACGACGGTCATGCCGGGCTTGGTGGCGCCGAGCTCGGGGCCGATCATGTGAACGATGCCCTGCGAGGCAGACTGGACATCGAAGAATTCGATACCAAAGTCGGCACAGTTCTGGCGGAGCGCTTCGACCTGTCGATTGGAGATCTGGTCGACGATGTTGAGGCGATCGGCGACCGAGGTGGTGGGGACGTTGTGGTCGACGGTGGCGATATGTCGATCGGGACGGCGAAGCGGGCGACCAGTGAGACGCAAGCCTTCAAAGGCCTGGGGGCTGGTGACCTCGTGAACGAGGTGGAGATCGATGTAGAGGAGGGTGGGCTCGCCGGCCGGCTCGGCGACGATGTGCTGGTGCCAGACCTTCTCAAACATGGTGCGGGGCTGCTGGGCGGAGATGTTTGGTGTGCTCATGAGGGGACCTCCGTGGTGTTGGTGGTTTCGGGCGGAAGGGTGTTGTGGGCGCCGATGGTGGCGGGGCCGAGCGGATGCGGTGTGTTGTCGGGGTCGACCAGGAAGACGCGCGTGATGTTGTGCGCGGTGGTGTCGCCGAAGGCCGGCGTGCCGGTCCAGCGGGTGACGCTGCGGATGAGTGCGGGCGGCAGATGCGCGGGGTCGAGGACGCGATTGGGGAAGACCCAGAGGGTGTAGGCGGCGTCCTTCTGGTCGATGGTCCTGTTGTCGCTGATCCAGTCCGAGGCGGCGAAGACGAAAAGAGGGCTGGGGGTGCCGAGGTCGGCAAAGAAGAGACCGCGGTTCGCGGGGAGCTCTGCCACACAGCCATCGAGCGACAGGTAGCGATTGCTGTCGAGGAGGACGTGGCCGGGGATCTGGAAGAAGGTGGGGGCGGTGGTAGCGACGGGGCCACCCGGGCCCCAGAAGGTCTGGGTGGCGGTGAACTGTTGGGCAAGCAGCGTTGCGAAGCGTGAGTCGTTGACGAGGCCGCTCGGGTTGCCCGTGGGGGCGGGCTGGGCGTAGGGGAAGAGCCAGGTGTAGTCCGCCGGGTGCGGCTTGCGATGGAGAGTGACCTGCGGCGAGTGCAGCTGCGCGGGGCCGCTCGCTGCCAGGGTGGGCAGCAGAGCGACGGCGAGATGGGCGAGGCGCAGGGGCATGGGGCTAGGCGGTTTGGAGCTGGTGGGAGAGCGAGGCGCGGACGAGGCGACCCATCTCCGCGGTGGAGATGACCTCAGTGGTGGACTCGCCACGGGCGATGTCTGGCGTGCGGACGCCGGTAGCGAGCACGTCGGAGACGGCACGCTCGACGGCGTAGGCCTCGTGCTCGAGACCGGCGGAGTGGCGAAGGAGCATGGCGGCGGTGAGAATGGCACCGAGGGGATTGGCCTTGCCCTGGCCGGCGATATCCGGGGCCGAGCCGTGGACGGGCTCATAGAGATTGACCTTGCCGCCGATGGTGGCGGAGGGCAGCATGCCGAGCGAGCCGGTAATAACGCCGGCCTCGTCGGAGAGGATGTCGCCAAAGAGGTTTTCGGTGAGAACAACGTCGAAGTCGGCCGGGCGATTCATGAGGTGCATGGCCATGGAGTCGACGAGCTGGTGTTCGAGCGTGACGTCGGGATACTCGGGAGCGAGTTCGGTGACGGTGGCGCGCCAGAGCTGCGAGGTTTCCAGGACGTTGGCCTTGTCGACGGAGGTGAGCTTCTTGCGGCGGCGGCCGGCGAGATCGAAGGCTACGCGGGCAACGCGGACGACCTCGTCGCGGGTGTAGCGCATGGTGTTGTGGGCTTCGCCGGTGGCCTTGTCCCAGGCACGGGGCTGGCCGAAGTAGAGGCCGCCGAGGAGTTCGCGGACGAAGAGGATGTCTGCACCAGAGAGGATCTCGGGGCGGAGGGGCGAGGAGGCCTCAAGCGCGGGGTAGGCGACGGAGGGCCGGAGGTTGGCGTAGCCGCCGAGGGCGGCGCGGATCTGCAGCAGGCCGGCTTCGGGGCGCTTGTCGGGAGTGAGTTGGTTGAACTTATTGTCGCCGACGGCGCCGAGCAGGACGGCATCCGAGGCGAGTGCCTGGTCGAGCGTCGCCTGCGGGAGTGGGGTGTTGTGGGCGGTGATAGCGACACCGCCGATGAGGGCCTCGGTGAAGTGGAAGTCGTGGCCGGTGGCCTGGGCGACGTCGGTGAGGACAGCGATGGCTTGCTGCGTGACTTCGGGGCCGATGCCGTCGCCGGGAAGAACTGTAACGTTGAGCTGCACAGAAGAACCTTTCGCTTGAGAGTGTGTGTAAGGGCGACGGTTGGCGCTAGACGGCGGAGAGCGTGCCGTGCGGAACGGGGAGAAGCGCGACGAGGTCCTGGTCGTAGATGGCTTTTTTGCGGTCGGCGAGCTCTGTGAAGCGGTGGTAGACGGTGTCGAGCTCGGCGCGGGTAAGGGAATAGCCGAGCGCAAGGAGGCGGTGCTCCAGGGCGCGGCGGCCGGAGTGCTTGCCGAGCACGATGGAGTTGGCGGTGACGCCGACGGACTCCGGCGTCATGATCTCGTAGGTGAGGGGGTTGGTCAGCACCCCGTGCTGGTGAATCCCGGCCTCGTGTGCAAAGGCGTTCTTGCCGACGACGGCCTTGTTGGGGGCGCAACCGAAAGAGATGATCTCCGACAGCATGGCGCTGGTGGGCGCGAGCTGGCGGAGGTTGATGCCGCACTGGAAGGGAAAGCGATCGCGACGGACCGAGAGGGCCGCGGCCACCTCTTCAAGAGCGGCGTTGCCTGCACGCTCGCCGATGCCATTGACGGCGACTTCAACCTGGCGGGCGCCGCCGAGGACGCCGGCCAGAGCGTTGGCGGTGGCCATGCCGAGATCGTCGTGGCAGTGGGTGGAGAAGATCACGGAGCTGGCGCCAGGGACGACGCGGCGCATGTGCTCGAAGAGGGCCTGGTACTCGTGGGGCGTGGTGTAGCCGACGGTGTCCGGCAGATTAATAGTGGTGGCGCCGGACTGGATGGCGAAGGTGACGAGTTCGGTGAGGAACGTGAGGTCGGAGCGGGTGGCGTCTTCGGCGGAGAACTCGACGTTGTCGGTGTAGCGGAGGGCGTGCGCGATGGAGGTGGCGGCCTGCTCAAGGGCCTGGGCGCGCGTGATGCGGAGCTTGGCCTCGAGGTGGAGGTCCGACGAGGCGATGAAGACGTGGATGCGGTTGACGGGGGCGAGTTCGATGGCGCGGGCGGCGGCCTCTATGTCATCTGGCCGGCAGCGGGCGAGGGAGGTGATGCGGGGTCCGCGAACTTCGCGCGCGATCGCGCGGATGCTTTCGAGGTCGCCCTCAGACGCGATGGCGAAGCCGGCTTCAAGGATGTCCACACCGAGGGTGGCGAGCTGGTGTGCCATGCGGAGCTTTTCGGCGTTGTGCATCGTGCAGCCCGGGCTTTGCTCGCCATCGCGGAGGGTTGTGTCGAAGAAGAGGACACGGTCCTGCGCCGGGGTTGCAGTGGAAGACGTGGTGGTAACAGCGGGGTCTGCGGTCATGGGTGAGTGGTCCTGCATTCAGTGGCTCTGTCACGTGATCATAATCGCTTCTTATGTTGACGAAGTAAGGTATTAGCAGAACTGAAGACGGTAGAAGTGCACGTGAGAGGGGCCGGGCGATGGAGATGGGACAGCTGGAGACCTTTGTAGCGGTGGCGGAGGAGCGCAGCTTTTCGCGTGCTGCGGCACGGCTGCATCGCACACAGTCCGCGGTGAGCCAGAGTATTGCGAAGCTGGAGGCGGAGCTGGGCGAGGTGTTGTTTGAGCGGAGCTCGCGGGATGGGACGCTGACGGCTGCCGGCGAGGTGCTGCGAGACTATGCGGTCAAGATGCTGAACCTGCGTGGGGAAGCGACAGACGCGCTGGGGGAGCTGCGTGCGCTGCACACGGGGCGGCTGACGATTGCGGCGAACGAGTATACGTGCCTGTATCTGTTACCGATGCTATCGGAGTTTCGCACCAACCATGCGCGGCTGAAGGTGGTGGTGCAGCGCTCGCTGGCGAGCCGGATTCCGGAGGAGGTGCTGAACCACACGGTGGAGCTTGGTTTGTTGACGTTTCGGCCGGACGACGCGCAGCTGAGCTCGACGGTGGTGTATCGGGATGAGCTGGCGTTTGTGGTCAACCCAGGACATCCGTTGGCGCGGCGCGGAAAGGTGGCGATCCAGGAGCTGCGGTCGTGCAACTTCGTGGCGCACACCATCTCTTCGCCGATGCGGGAGAAGGTGGTGGAGGCGTTTGCGCGGCATAAAACACCGTTGCAGATGGGCGTGGAACTGCCGTCGCTGGAGGCGATCAAGCGGTTTGTAGAGATGGATGGCGGGGTGGCGCTGGTGCCGGGGCTGAGCGTGCGGACGGAGCTTGCGGGAGGGAGCCTTGTGCGGGTAGAGGTGCCGGAGTTGCCGCTGCAGCGACGGTTGCGCGTAGTGCACCGCAGGCAGGCCTCGCTGTCGCATGCGGCGGTGGAGTTTCTGCGTGTGATCGAAGGGTTCGCCAGCCGCAAGGGAGAGCCATTTTGTTTTGAGCCGGAACGTGCCCGGTGAGCGCAACTTCCGGGCAGGGGAGGCGTTCAAGAGAGTGGCAGGTGAGCGGAGCAGACGCCCCCTCCAAAGGAAGGCAGACAATGCAAAAGACATCATGGATTGGGAAGACGTCACTCCTTCGGGCTGTGGTTCTGGGTGTATCTCTGGCGCCAGTGGCGCTGCTGGCACAGCAGGCGACGGCTCCGGACGCACAGGGGACGACGCAGAGCACGACACAGGATCAGCAGGCGCAAGGACCGCGGCACCACGGGCATGGTGATCCGGCGGAACGCCAGGCGCACATGTTGAAGATGCTGACCAAGAAGCTGGATCTGACGCCGGACCAGGTGACGCAGGTGCAGGGCATCCAGAGCGACAGCGCGTCGCAGATGCAGGCGGTGCGCTCGGATACCACAACGGCGAAGGCTGACCGACGGTCGAAGATGATGGACATTCACAAGACGGAGCAGGAGAAGATCCGGGCCGTGTTGAACGACCAGCAGAAGACGAAGTTCGACGCGATGGTGGCACGGCGGCAGAGCCACATGCACGGGCATGAGGGCGACGCGGGTGCTCCTGACGCGCAGTGAAGGGGAAGGTGAGCGCAAAGACCCCACTCCGGTGGGGTCTTTCTGCGTCGGGGCAAGTCACCGGGGCGAGTTCGCGCGGGTGCTCTGTACGGGTACAATGAGACCACGAACGTTCCGTTGCGCCCCCGCGAAGTGTTTGCTTCCGAACCGGATGACGATACTGAGCGTGAGGCGCGCCGCAAGAGGAAGACACCAAGCATGAAGAAGATGATGTGTGTGGGCGCGCTGCTGCTGTCAGGCGCTGCCGGGCTGGCTCAGGAGAGCCGGCAGGATTTCAGCCTGAGCGGCACGGGGAACTTCGGTCCCGAAGTGCACGGAACCGGCGGCAACCGGCAGAGCATGACGAGCTCGGCGGGCTTTCTGGGCAGCTACCGCTATATGCTGACGCCCCGAAGCGCGCTGGAGGCGAACTACTCGTTTACCCAGTACAGTACGAATCTGACTTCAAGCTTTATTGCGTACAGTGTGCGGACGCGGCAGCAGGAGTTCTCTGCGGCCTATGTGTACAGCTTCAACTTCCGCAACTTCAATCCTTTTGTCGAGGTTGGACCGGCGGCGCTCTTCTTTTCGCCTATCCACGACTACAGCACCACAAGCCTGGATACCAAGCGAACGACGGGAATCGGTGCTTTGTATGGGGCGGGCATCGCGTATGAGTTGAGTCCCAGCTTTGATATCCGGGCTGAGTACCGCGGGTTTGCGGTGAAGGCACCTGATTTCGGGACGCAGGTCAACACGAACCGGTATGAGGCGATCTCGATGCCCTCGATTGGCATCGCGTACCACTTCTAAGAGCGCTGGCTAAGGGACGGGAGGCGGCGGGTGTGGCCGTCTCCCCTCACCTCGATGTAGGGGCCGCGGTCTAGCGGAAGTGGTAGGCGCCACCGAGCGAGAAGACGCGGGGGGTCAGGCCGTTGGCTGGGCCGCCTACGGTGCCACGGAAGCCCGGCCAATCCTGGAACTCGTACTCGGCACGGACAGAGAGCCAGGGACGAAGCATCACGTCCGCACCGCCCGCCAATGCAAACATATTGAAGGCGAGGTTGGCGCAGGCCTTGTCGCGTGGGCCACCCGGGCAGGGTGGGTAGTTGAAGATGCCGCGTCCGTAGCTGAGCTTCCCGTAAGGGACGAAGATGCCATAGGTACGGGAGTAGCGTCCGCCGATCTGGTAGGTGCGCTCATAGAGTGGGGAAGGCGATGGTGCCTTGTTGGTGCGGAAGGTGGCTTCCAGGCCGAGATGGCGTGTGAAGTTGAAGTCGCCAAAGATGTTGTAGCCCGTGAAGCGTACGCCGTAGTCGGAAGCAGCCCTGGAGTAGCCTCCGCCGACAATAACCTGTCCTGATCGAGACGCGGTTGCACTGGCCTGTGCGTGAAGGAGCGAGCTGCCGGCAAGCAGACCGGTGAGAGCAAGGGTGCGTTTGAACACTGGGTCCCCCTAGAGCGGTTCGGAACTCACCCGGTGTGACGCAAACGGAGGTGAGTGCGGAAGGTTAGGCCTGGTTGGCGCAAGGGGACCGTGAGCCGATCCATCTGATTGTGTGAAGCCGTGCGCGAAAGGGAAGAGACGCGGCGAAGGGTGACTTCGCCGCGTGCTGCTTAGGGCTGGGGTGTTGCCGCGGCAGGAGCAGCCGCGGGAGCAGGCGCAGCATCTGCCGCGGCTGCTGGCGTCGCATCAGCCGCTGGGGCTGGAGTCGCATCCGCAGCCGGAGCCGGCGTAGCACCTGCTGCGGGTGCGGGCGTTCCAGCGTCGGGCGTGGCAGCGGGTGCCGGGGTCGGAGCGCCGGTGGGAGCCGCCGTTGGTGCGGCCGGTGGGGTGTAGTAGCTGAGCTTGAGATACACAGGCTCAACCTCGAACGGCATCTTGTCGGCCGGGGTGAGGAGCGGCTCGTAAGCGGCGTGCAGCGTAATCAGCTGATCGCTCCAGGGGTCGTACTTCAGGAAGCTCGAGAGCGGCATGGCCGCCTGCTGCTTCAGGTCCTTGGGGTCGAGCTTGGGAGCCTTGGACATGAGCGCCGCCAGCCAGAAGGTTGGATCGGTGTCACTCTTGACCAGGCCATCGCCGATCATGGGCTCGTTCAGGGCCTTCAAGGCCTTGACGCGCTGCGCCAGCTGCTGAAGGTAGAGCCCGAAGTACTGCTGCCCGCCCTCAAGTTCCTTGGCGCTGAGAAGCTCCATGGCCTTCTTGGCCGCCGCCGCGTTGTCCTCGTCGGTGTGGTGCATGGGGATGCGGTTGAAGACGGCGGTGGTGGGGAAGAGCAGGCGATCGTTGAAGGCGTACTTGGTATCCAGGCGATGGCCGAGGATGATGTGGGCGACCTGGAAGGCAAGGATGGCGTTGAGGTTGCCCATCTGCTGCGCACCGTCCTGGGTCACCACGGCAGTGGTGTCGATGAGACTCTTCGAGATCAGGATGGTGTTGCCGACGGCCACAGACTCAAGCGGCTGCGTGAGCAGGGTGCGGACGTGGATGGGGCGAGCGAGAGCAATACCGTTGTAGGCGAGGATGTTGCCTGCGAGAGCCTCGAGCGTCTTGTCGAAGTCACTGGGAGCATCTACCAGACCGGCATTGAAGAGCCGCTCGACGATGTTGTCCTCGGCCTGCTGGACCCAGGCGCGCTGCGCGCCGAGAGGGCTCACGTCCTGGGCATCGCTGCTGACGTCGGTTGCGCCGACGACCTCCATGGAGGTTTGCTCTGTTTCGGGCGCCGGGACGCGAAGGGAGTAGCCCCAGATGTTGTTGATCGCCTTGAACTTGAGGGTACGCGACGAGCTACGCGGATCGCTTTCCTCGACATAGAACGAGGTGGGCAGCCACAGGTCCGGCTGCACATTGGTGCGCCAGCTGTCGAAGTGATAGTACTCGCGGATGGTCTTCTCGGTTCCGGAGAAGTCGCCGTTGAAGCGGACGACGTTGCCGCCACGGGTCTCGATCCAGATACGACCGAAGAAGCGACCGGTGGTGGTGCCGGTGAGGGCTAGCTTGCCCTTGGTGGGGACGGGTTCGACGTCAAAGACGGCCGTCGGTGTATTGCCGAGGAAGTCGTTGCGAACGAAGTTGAAAGTGTAGTGCTGCCGGTCAAAGTCGTTGGAGTCCATGAGCAGCATTTGCACGAATCCGGCCTCATGGAAGTTGAGGTGGAGGCTGCTGCCGATGCCGGTGACGTAGGAGGCGGAGTGCTTGAGGAAGCCGAACTTGCCGCCGTTATCCGTGCCGTGTGCCGTGGACGAATTTACGTCGTAGGACGAGTCGCCGATGATCTTGTTGAACGACACGCGCCCGAGGAAGTGCTGATCGGATTCAGGAACCTGGCTCAGAACTGGATCAGGCCGCATGTTCTGGATGTAGGTCTCGACCATGGGGGCCCGCTCTTTGAGCGTCTTGGTCACGAGCTTTTCACGAACGATGGCCTTATCGATCAGGGCGTTCTGGGCGGCGTTGGGCTTGCGCGTCGCCAGGAGGTTGTCACCCGCGGGCTTCTTCTTGCCGAGGTGGATGCCGGCGGCAGAGGCCGAGAGCGAAGAGGCTGCCAGGAAGGTGAGCAGCAGGCTCGTGGCGGTGTGCTTCTGAAGGGTCATGCGGGGAGCTCCTGCGGGGACGTTTCGTCCCTGGTCGACGTTAGTGCAGCCTAATGCTAGACGATGGGATGCGAGAGACCAAGATTATCCAGCGAGCTGGAAGGCGACATTGACAACACCCTCCCAGTCGACAGGGGATCCGGCGGCATCGGTCGCCGGCTTGAAGCGTGTTCCCTGGACGGCGCGGACGGCCGCTTCGTCGAGCCCGTGACCGAGCCCGCTGGTGACGCCCAGAACCTGAACGCCGCCGCTCGACAGCACCTTGAGGCGAACGGCGACGGTGCCTTCGAGATGGAGCTTGATGGCTTCGGTGGTGTACTCGGGCTTGGGCTTGAAGAGGACTTTGGGGGCGCTCTTGGCAGTTACGGGCGCAGCGGTGACGGGCTTAGGAATGGCCGCCTGCTGGACTTGTCCGAGGTTGACCGGTCCGGCAACACGACCAGTGGAGTTGAGCGGACCGGTTCCGCCCGGGACGCCAAGTTTGACACCCTGAACGGCGCGGACGCCGTTGCCGGCCATGTTGGAACTCGAGGGCGAGCCAGAGCCGAGGCTGACCTGGGTGGCGCCCATGCCGGTGTTGGAGGCGGGCATGCCAGCAAGACCACGCTGGCCAAGGTTCACGGCGCTGGTAGCGGGGCGATCAGAGGGCGCGATGGGGTTGGTGGCCTGGCCCAGCGAGACGGCGGCGGGGTGGTTATTGGCCATCACGGTCGCGGGCATGGCGCGACCAAGATTGACTACCTTGGGCGCGGGGGGAGCGATGACCTGTTTGGGAGGTGCGGGGGTGACAACCGGGGTGGGCCGATCCATCTTCACCTCAGGCACCTTGGGCACGTCGGGAAGTTTGGTTTCGGGAACAACGATCTTGGGGGGCGCGACCTTAGGCGGCGGGGGAAGCTTGGGGATGATCTTTGGCCTAATCGGCTCGACCTCCGGCTTCTTGAGGGGGATAGGCTCGGTGAGCGTAACGAGCTTCTCCCGATGGTCCATGGTCTTCTTCGCAGCGGCGCCGATCACGATCACAACCAGGGCGATCAGGATGTTGAGCGTGACGGAGGTGACAACGGAAGCCTTGCTTTGCTGCCCATCGTTGAGAACACCGAAGTGTTTGAATTGGGGGTCAGCGGAGGGAAGAGAGGTTTCGCTGCGAAGCGGCGTGGGCATGGTCTGGCAGTCCTTGTGTGCCTCTTGATTGAGGGCTGTTTCGGCCGAGGCGACGACTATCGGATCGAGCTGGTGCTGGGATGACAAGTTACCGGGAACGCGTTACAGGGAAGCAATCAAGGAGGGTGCCGGGCTCATTCTTAAATGATGAGTGGAGGCGAGGAATTGGAACGTGCGACGTTCCGAGACGAAGCGGGCGCCGTGGGCTATCCCGATCGGGTCGAAGTTGTGTCAGCCACCCGGCGTTTTCATTAGAGCCAGCTGACTGGAGTCAGTGTGCCGTAGGCAAGTTGTTGAAGCACTGGTACTTTGGTGGTACACATGCGGTAACTCATACCGTTAGACGGGGAGACGGGCGATGCGGGTTCTTGTAACTGGCGGTGCAGGGTATATCGGTGGAACAGTTGCACGGTTGATGCTCCGCGAAGGGCATGCTGTAACGATTCTCGACAACCTGTGCCATAGCCAGCGCACGGCCTTGCCGGAGGGTATTCCATTTGTTGCGTGCGACCTCCTGGATCGAGACGCCCTGCAGACCTTTCTGCAGGCGGAGCATTTCGACGGTGTGATGCACTTCGCGGCCCTTATCGAAGCGGGGGAGAGTATGCAGCGTCCGGAGATCTACTTCCGGAACAACACTGTTGGCACCCTGAACCTGCTGGACGCGATGCACCAGAGCGGACACGATCGACTGGTGTTCAGTTCGACGGCGGCCTGCTATGGGGAACCCCGGTCCACACCGATTGTGGAGGATGCTGCGCTCTGTCCAACAAACCCATATGGGGAGAGCAAGTTGCTGGTGGAACAGATGCTGCGCTGGTTTTCGAAGCTGCATGGCTTGCGCTACGCCAGTTTACGATACTTCAACGTTGCCGGGGCTGCTTTCGACTATGGGGAGTCGCACGAGCCGGAGAGCCACCTGATTCCGCTGATCCTGGATGTGGCGCTGGGGCGGAGGGCGCAGATCAAGATCTTTGGGACCGACTACCCGACCAAGGATGGGACGTGCGTGCGCGACTACATCCATGTAGCGGACCTGGCTGCGGCGCATCTGCTGGCGCTACACGCCTTGGAGCAACAGCCGCAGCTGGTCTACAACATCGGCAACGGGCATGGCTTCACGGTGCGTGAGGTAATCGAGTCCGTTCAGCGGGTGACTGGCAAACCAATAGCCGTGGAGGAGTGCCCAAAGCGGCCGGGTGACCCGGCAGTGCTGGTGGCATCGTCGGAAAAGATCAAGGCCGAGCTGGGATGGGCGCCGGAGCACGCCGATCTGGACGACATCGTCGCCAGCGCCTGGGCGTGGCACCAGCGGCGATACACACGATAGCGATGGCGCAGAGGAAGGCGTGGTGCGAGCCTGGTAGCCCTCACGCAGGTGTGCCGCTCCCTTACAATGAAGGGAGCCGGTCGGTAGAGCGAGTCGGCTCGTAGGGGATTGTCGCATCCATGTTTGAAGTCACTGTTGAAGCCGGGTTTTCGTCTGGGCACTACTTGCGGAACTACCAGGGAAAGTGTGAAAACCCGCACGGTCACAACTACAAGGTATTTGTGACGCTGGAAGGGATGGAGCTGGACGGGTCTGGCCTGCTGCTGGACTTCAAGCTTCTGAAGCAGGTGATGCGGCCAGTGGTGGAGCGGCTGGACCACCATATGATCAACGATCTGGAGCCCTTCAACGAAGAGCTGAACCCTTCCGCTGAAAACCTTGCGCGCTACTTCTACCAGCAGACGGCGCAGCAGATGCATGAGATGACGGGCGGGCGAGTGCGTGTGAAGGATTGCACGCTGTATGAGACGGACACGAGCTTTGCGCGGTACTACGAGACAGCGTAAGCGGGAAGAGCGGGCCTAGGGGCGACCGCGATAGGCAGGGCAATGCACCTGATCGAGCTGTATAAGTCAGTCCAGGGAGAGAGCTCGTTTGCCGGGCTGCCGTGCATCTTTGTTCGGCTGGCAGGTTGCAATTTGCGCTGCGCCTGGTGCGACTCCGAATACACCTTCACCGGTGGCAAGCCCTATACGGCAGAACAGGTGCTGGCCGAGGTGGATGCGTTGGCGCCGTGTCGGCTGGTGGAGTTTACGGGCGGCGAACCGATGCTGCAGGCGCGCGAGTTGCTGCCGCTGATGCAGACTATGCTCGACCGGGGCCTGGAGCTGATGATGGAGACCTCCGGCGAGCGCCCACTGGCTGAGGTGCCGGAGGCGGTGCACAAGATTGTGGACGTGAAGTGCCCGGGCGCCGGAGCGGCGGCGGGGAGCTTCCGCATGGAGAACCTCCAAGCTCTGACAGCACGGGACGAGGTGAAGTTTGTGCTGACCGGCCGGCTGGACTATGAGTTTGCGCGCGACTTCATCCGCCAGCACCTGGAGGGGCGCGCGCTGGGTGGCATTCTGCTCTCCCCGACGTTCCAGAAGAACCCGAGTCCGCTGCGCACGGCGGACAACATGGAGCTTGACCCGCGGCTGTTAGTGGACTGGATGCTGGAGGATGGGCTGCCCGCGCGGCTTTCGCTGCAGATCCACAAGTTCATTTGGGAGCCGATGCGCAAGGGCGTCTAGCGGCGGCGGTGCGGCAGAAGGCTGGAGCGCTCAGGCGTGCGGATCGAGCTCCGCGGCAGTTGTGGCGTAGCTGCGTGCCTTCCAGGTAACTGTGCGGCCGCGCATCTGGCGCAGCAAGGCCCACCACTCAAGTACAAGCAGGACCACGATGCCGAATGGGTGCAGCAACGCCCCGCGAAGTGGCTGCTGAAAGCGGACACTGGCGAGCAGGCGGGGCAGCATAGCCGCGACGCAGCCCGTGACAGCGCAGACGATGAGAGGAACAGAGCGCAGCGCTGGCGCGGCCAGGGCGACCGCGAGGAGCAAAAACGGGAAGACCTGGCCAAGGAGCAGCACAAGGGTAAGTGGGACGATGCGCCCGGGAGCCGCGAGACCCTCTGTGGCGTTCTTGGCGAGGCCGAGCCAGACCTCCCGGGCGTTGCTGTACATGCGGCAGGTAGCCAGCGTGGTGAGGTCGGCGAGATCGGTCTGGAAGCCGTGCCGACGAAAGATGCGGGGCAGCAACAGGCCATCGTGGCGGGTGTCCGCGATGGCAGCATGGCCGCCGGCGACAAAGTAGGCGGGCCGTTGGGCGAGAAAGAACTGCCCGCAGCCGGCGGCATAGGCGGGTGATGGCGAGCGACGCATGCCGGCGAGGGGAAGAAATCCGAGCAGGACGAAGTGGATGAGTGGGAGCAGCAGCCACTCAAGCGGGGAAAGGGTGATCTGCCGTGGAAAGCCACTGACCAGGTCGGAGTGGGAGGCTTCGAGGAAGGCAGCCATGCGGCTGAGAGTTTCTGGTGCGAGGCGGACATCCGCATCGACGAAGCAGAGAAGGTCGTGTGAGGCGGCGTGGGCAAGAGACCAGCAGGCGTGCTGCTTGCCGTTCCAGCCTTCGGGCAGCGGCGGGGCCTGCCGAAGCTGCACGCGCGGATCGTGCATGCCGATCTCGCGGACGATGGCCGCAGTGGAGTCCGTGGAGCTGTCGTCCATGACGATGAGCTCGAGGTCTACATCGACTGAGGCGCGTATGGCGTCAACAGCGGCGGTGATGCCGGCAGCTTCGTTGCGGGCGGGAATCAGGACGGAGATGGAGGGGGCACGGCCGACAGCGCGCCGGGGCGGGGTGCGGTAGAGGAAGAGATTGGCGATGAACAGCGAGCAGGGGACAAGTGCGAGCAGCATGCCCACAACGGCGACGACAGAGACGAGCGAGACGATCACGATTGCACCTCGCCCGGCGGCGTGCGGTGCTCCAGCTGGTGTGGCCGACGAAGGATGAAGGCGCGCAGCTGCTGGCCGAGCTGGTAGAAGCCACCAACGCCGGCGCGGCCACGAAGCAGCACCGTTGAGAAGGAGGCCTCATCGCGGGAGCGGGCGCGCGTGGCGAGATCGGCCATGGCTCGCTCGAGCGCGAGGGTGAGCTGGGGCTCGATTGACTCCGGATCGGAGGTGGTGCAGCGCTGTGGCTCGCCGACGGAAACAAGCAACTCGGGCGTACGCTCATCCCAAAAGGTGTACTCGATGGCAAGCGGGAGAAACGTGCACTCGGGTACGCGAGCGGCCAGGGCGGTGAGGCCGGCCTTGAAGTGCAGCGGCTCGCGCACATCCACGAAACGGCCCTGCGGTGTGATCCAGAGAACCCCGCCTTTCGCAAGGATGGCCTGGGCTGTGCGAAGGAACTGCAGGCCACCGCGAGCCGTGCCGAGATCGACGGGGAAGACGCCGAAGCGCGCAAGCACGCTGTACCGGGCGAGCGCGGCAGCATCCATTGGACCGTAGTGCAAGCGGCCCGGAATCTGCCGGAACAGAAAGAAGGCCGTCATCGGATCCCACCAGCTGGAGTGGTTCACGTACACGACAAGAGGGCCGGAGGTCTGAGTGCGAAGTCGATCCAGGCCCTGGATGCGCACGGCGTGAAACGAGCGGCGGATATTGCGGCGGACGAGCCACTGAAATGCGGCAAGCAGAGGACGCGAGATGTGGGGCACCCGTGTCTCGCGTCCTCTGCCTGTTCTGGTGGTCGCCATGATGGTGGTTAGGCGTGCGCCGCAACAGGGGTACGATGCTGGGCCGCGCGCAGATCGCCATTTCGGGCGTCCTTGTCGAGGGTGTCGGCAGCGATCCAGCCGGACATCATGACCATCGGCATGCCGGGACCGGGGTGGGCCGCGCCGCCGGCGAGGTACAGGTTGTCGACTTCCTTGCTCCGGTTGGACGGCTTGAAGGCACCGTTGAAGTGGCCGTGGGACGAGATGCCGTAGATGGCGCCGTTTAGCACGCGGTAGCGATTGTGAATGTCGATGGGAGTGAGAGCGGACTCGTAGACGATCCGGTCTTCGATGTCAGTGAGACCCGCGGTCCGCTTGAGCTTGTCGAGGATGACCTGGCGGTAGGCCGGGAACATCTTGGACCAGTCATGATGCGGGCGGAGGTAGGGTGTGTGGACGAGGACGTAAAGCGCCTCGCCACCGGCCGGTGCGCTGGTGGGGTCGCTGGCAGCGGTGGCGGCCAGGTAGCAGGTGGGATCGGGCGCGGGCTCACCAAGATCGTAGATGTGATGAAACTCCTCATGCGGGTCGCGGGAGAAGACGAAGTCGTGGTGCGCGAGGTGATCGTACCGCTCCTTCAGACCGAGGTAGAGTACGACGCCGGAACAGGCTGGCTCGTACTTGCGCCGCTCGTTGAAGTGCTTCGCGGTGCTGCCGCCGATCAACTCGCGGTAGGTGCGAACGGCGTCGGAGTTGGAGACGATGGCGTCAAAGCTCTTGTGCTCGCCACGATCTGTAACCAGGCCGGTCACCTGCTTGGCCTTGCCACCGCCATGCCAGAGGGCGTCGGTCTGAATGGTCTGCACTTCGGTGTTGGTGTGGAATTGCACACCGAGTTCAGTGGCGAGCTTGACGAGCGCCTCCGGGACGGCGCGGGTGCCGCCCATGGGGTACCAGATGCCTTCTTCCATCTGCATGTGGCCGATGGCGCAGAGGATAGCGGGTGAGGAGTCCGGGGAGCTGCCTACGTACTGCACGAAGTGGTCGAGCATCTGCGCGGTGTTGGCATCCGGGATGAACTCGCGGATGGTGCCGGAGACGGTCTTGCCCAGGCGCATGCGCATCACGTCGCGAAGGACCTTGAGATCGAAGGCACCCTTCACCTCCATCGTGTCGCGCATGGAGCCGATGGAGCGCCAGAAGAAGAAGCGGTCGGAGATGGAGTGGAGTTGCTCGGAGGCTTCGAGGAACTTGATGTAGCCCTTGCCCATGCCAGGCCACACAGCCTCAAGCGACTGCGCCATCGCCTTGGGATCGTCCTTGAGGTCGAGGACCTTGCCGTCCTCGAAGAAGCAGCGCCACTGCGGGTCCAGCCGGATCATGGTGAGGTAGTCGTCGAGGTTGCGGTTGGCTTCGGCGAAGACCTTGCGGAGGACGGAGGGCTGGATGAGGATGGTGGGTCCCATGTCGAAGCGGAAGCCCTGCTCATTCAGCGGGGCGGCTTTGCCACCGAGCCATGGATTCTTTTCAAAGACCTCGACGGAGTGACCCCGGGCGGCGAGGGTACATGCCGCGGTGAGACCTGCCAGACCGGAACCAATGATGCCAATGTGCATAAGAAACTCCCGAGCGGTGATGCGAGGTTAGCCGAGTTTGCGAGCGGATGTTGAGAGTTGCTGCAAGCCGCGCCAGCGAGAGGCGATAGAGCCCGCATACAGAAGAGCGGCAAGCCCGGCGAAGAGGCCTACGTGAAAGATGGTGGAGGGTGCCTGGAAGCGGCGGCGGCCGCCACCCCGCTGCACGGCGATGACGCGCGGGGACGTGAGCTCAAGCAGCCCCTCGGGACCGCGTGTGCTGCCGAAGCCGGAGCCGCGGCGAGCGGGAAAAGGGAGGCGAGGATCCGCTGTCGCGACGATAAGGTCGTTGATGAGCACAGTACCGACGGTGAGCTTGCGAGCCAGGGCCTGGGCGGCCGGTTCTGGGCCGAAGATCGCCGCCGTGAGGGCGAGCGGGCTGCGCTGCTGCGCGGCAAGGAGATCCGCTTCGGATTCGGCAACAAGCAGGGACAGGACGGGCGCGAAGACATCAGCCTGCGCCAGCGGCTCGGAGGGCAAAACGTCTACCAGGAGAGTGGGGCGTAGGGACGTGCTGGTCTGCCAGCCGCCATACACGAGTTCCGCACCGCGCTTTTCGGCCTGGGACATCAGAACGCGCAACGTGCGGGCGACCTCAGGCGGGAGCGCGGCTGCAGGAAGGTCGGCTATTCGAGCGATCAGAGCCGCGAGCAGCGGGCCGCGCGCGGCGGGATCGAGCAGGACGAGTCGCCGTGGGGCCATGCAGGTGGCGGAGCCGTTCAGGCGCAAGCCAAAGGCGAGGGCGTCGGCGGTGAGATCGAGATCCGCCCCCGGCAGAACGATGACGGTGTCAGAGCCGGAAAGCTCGGCGATGACCGGGGTGAGGGTTTCAGCGGCGCGACGAAGAACGGCACGGCCAGTCGCTGCGGAGCCGGTGAGGACGACCTTGTCCACGCCGGCGTCGATTGCCTGCTGGGCGGCCTCCGGGCTTTCGGGCAGGATCGTCAGCAGGTGAGGGGGAAGGCCGGCCTGCGCAAGAATCGAGGCAACAACACGAGCGATCCTGGTACTGTCCCTGCCGGGCTTCCAAAGGACGGCATTGCCGGCGGCCAGCGCCTGCACCGCCTGCACACCGGGCAGCAGAAGGGGGTAGTTCGCGGGGCCGATGACGAGAATAGTGCCGAGAGCGACGCGCTCGACGGTGGCGTGTAACCCGGCAAGCCAGAGCGGGCGATGGTGTGCGCCGAGTGTGCGCGGGCGCAGGACGCCAGGTGCCTCCTGCTCCAGGAACTGAATGGCAGCGAGGAAGGGCAGGATCTCTGCGGCGAGAGTATCAGCGGGCGTGCGGGCGAGAGCAGGGGAGATAGCGGCAGTCAACTCCGCCGTGTTTTCGGCGACCAGGTGACGCGCGCGACGAAGCACCGCCAGGCGGGAGCGAAGGGGTTGCTCAGCCCAGGAAAGCTGCGCCTCCCGACGCAGATCGGCGCTCGGTGCGGAGAGGGAACGGAGCTTTTCAGCCTCGAGCGCGAGAGTGGCGGCTGCGCACACCTAGGAGACGACCTCGAGCACATCGGAGACGAGCGGCTCCTGGTAGGAGTTCCAGGATGGATCGAGCTGCAGATCTTCCAGCAGCAGACGCGAGGTGATGCGGGCCGACTCAAAGATCACGGGCAGGCCGCTGCCGGGGTGCGTGCCGCCACCGACGAGATACATCCGCTCCACGTCGTCGTACCGGTTGTGGGGGCGCATGTGCAGCATCTGGTCGAGCGAGTGCGCCATGGAGAAGGTAGCGCCAAGATGGAGGTCGAAGTCGTTCTGCCAGCCCGTCGGATTGATGATCCGCTCGGTCCGGATGCGAGGCGCTACGTCCGTCAAGCCGATGCGCTCCACCTGCTTCAGGGCAAGATCGCGCAGCCGCGGCGTCTCACGATCCCAGTCGATGGTGCCGGTGTCGTGCGTGACTGGAAGCAGGATATACAGCGTGCTATGGCCGTCGGGGGCAAGCGTGGGGTCTGTGATGGACGCATTTTGCACGTAGAACGACGGGTCGGCGGAGAGCTTGTGATCGCGCTCAATGTCGCGGAGGTTCTGCTTGTAGTCCTCGGCGAGGTAGATGGTGTGGTGCGAGACGTCGTCGTAGCGGCCTTCAATACCGAGATAAAGCATGAAGGTGGAGCAGGAGTAGCGGCGAGTCTCCACGCGGCGATCGGTCCAGCGACGGCGGCTGTGGCCGGGCAGAAGCTTGCGAATGGCGTTGGCGAAGTCGGCATTCATCACCACGGCATCAGCCGGCAGGGTGCGGGTGGCCGTACGAACGCCGGTGGCTCTACCGTTCTTGGTCTCAATCTCTTCAACAGGTTCGTTGAGCAGAATCTCAACGCCCATCTGCTCGGCGAGTCGGGCCATGGTCTGCGTGACCGCGCCGCAGCCGCCCGTCGGGTGGAAGACGCCGTGCTCGTACTCCAGGAAGGACAGGATGGAAAAAAGGCTCGGACAGCGGAACGGTGACATGCCGAGATACTTGGACTGAAAGGAGAAGCCGAGGCGGATGCGCTCGTCCTTGAAATGGACCTGGAGGTCAGAGTCGAGCGAGCGCCACGGTGCCAGCAGCGGCAGCAGCTTCAGCATGTCTGGCTTGGTGAGGTCGCGCCAGCTCTCAAAAGGTGACTGCAGAAATGGCAGGAACTTGGAGAGCTTGTTGCGGTTGTGCTTGAGGAAGAGATCAAAGCGGTTGGCATCTTCGGGCGAGATGGCGGCGATGGCCTGCTTCATCTGCTCCACATTGGGCGTGGCGAGCAGTTCGCCGCCAGAGCCGAAGACGAGCCGGTACTGCGGATCCAGCCGCTGCATGGGAAGCTCGCGGTTGAGATCAAAGCCGGAGGCGGCGAAGATCTCCTTCAGCACCTGTGGGTACAGAAAGAAGGTAGGGCCAACGTCGAACTTATAGCCGTCTTGTTCAATGGTAGAGGTGCGACCACCGACGCGAGACGCCTTTTCTACGACGGTGACATTCACGCCGGACTTGGCCAGCAGCATCGCTGCGGCCAGCCCTCCCGGGCCTGCGCCCACTATGACGACTCTGCGAGTTTGAGTGCCCATGCTGCCTTGTCCCGAGGCCGATGAGGGACACCGACACGGTGGCTCTTGGTTGCTCGTAGGTGCCCATTATAGGAACAAGCGCCAACCCTGCATCAGTGCCGGTTCCGTCTGGTAAAGCGCTCTCCCACCTTAATCAAGTGGGCTGGAAGCCGTGTGCCGCGAAGAGGCAAAGCGGGCCGGCAGCTTGCCACCGACCCCTTGCGCTTTGCTCCAGCGGCATTAGTCGAGAAGCTTGCGAACCAGCGACCGGACAATCTCCGTGGTCACGCCGTAGAGGACGTGGGTCACCATCTCGCTGGTGTGCTCCCGTGTGGTCTGTTGATCGGCGCTGCCGGAAAGGCCCAGGGCGGGCAGTGCGGATTCATGCGTCAGAGCCATGAGCGTGAGCCCAAAGCTGGCACCTTCCTTGGATGTAGCGGCAGGGTAGAACTCAGCAAGCGCGCCATAAGCAGCGCCGGTGAGTGCACCGAAGCCCCAGTGAATGGCCTCAGACGCAGCCGTCTTCGTTTCCGCAGAGAGGCGATGGTCTGCGAGCTTGTCAGCCAGCACTGATGGCGGTTCCGGCTCGCCATGGACGCGAGGTGGGTAGATGCGCTCGCCAAATGTCTTGACCCCGGTAGCGATGATGCCGCCGATCATGCCCGCGACGATGCCCTTCAGAAGCGACTTGGTCGTTAGGCTGCCGTTCTCGGTTGAATCCGACTTTGCCATGCCCAGATGCTCTCTGAGAGCACTGGCACGCTCGATGATCTGATCTCCCGTAATCATGTATGTCCTTCCTGATGTGCGACTGGCAGCCGCATGATGTTGCGTTCGTTGGTGGGATGCAGGCAATGGGCCGATCGTCACGAGGCAGGAACAATCCCTGATGGCCATCGGGAGGCCCTCACCGGATTTCGGGGCCGTTCTCCGTCCACTCGTAGGTGACGATGCCCAGATCGGAGAGGCTACGCATGACGGCCTCCATGGTGCGGCGAACATCCGGCTCCGCTGCACGCGGGGTCCCGCGAGCTTCCTCGATAGCCACAACGCGCCCATAGGGCCAGGCAGTGCGGGGAACAGCTTCAAGCGCCTGGGGCAGTTCGTTGGTGTGCAAGGTTAGAATCTGCCGGCGCGCACCGGTGGGGCGCAGAAAGCTGCCCGCGCCTATTCCGCCGGGGATGGGATCCGCATTGGTGATGTGGAGGACAACAAAGCGATCCTGGATGGTGAAGTAAGGATTCTCCCATGCGTCGATGGAATGAATGCTGCTGAGCTTCCCCTTGGTGGGGGGAGGAATGGTCTGCAACTCGGCGCGGATGGAGTCGCTTTCTTCCTGTTGCTGGGCGGCGGTCTGCGGACCAGACCCGCTGCCGGGACGGTGACAGCCGGTGAGCGCGCTCGCGGAGACGAAAAGCATGGCGGCGGATGCGGAGATAAAGCGGTGCACAGTATCGAGCATAGCAAGCGCAGCGGCTCCCGGCGGTACGGTCCCCGGGGTGGGTTGTTGCCGAAGCGGACCGGTACAATCAAGGGATGATCAAGGGATTCACGCTGGTGCGAGAGGTTGGCTCTCGCGAGGTCTATGACCGGCTCGCGGAGCTGCTGACAGCATTGGGTTTTGAAGCGGGACGCGGCTGGCAGGACGAGGGTGGGCAAGGCGCAGCGTACCTTGCCCCCGTCGGCAACCTGGAGCTGGTGCTGGGCAAGATGCCGGCGGTCAGCCCCATTCTCATCGAGGTAACGGCGCTGGACCAGGTGCGCGAGCTTGCTGCCGCCTGGGCGCAGGGAACGGGGGCGAGCGCGCCAGGAGAGATCGCAGAGACGCATTGGCGCTCGCGACTCTTCAGCATGGAGCTGGCGCCGGAGCTGCACCTGAGTTTCTGGGAATCGACCAACCCTTATCATGGCCGGCCCATTGCCCTCGAAGGCGACCTTTCTGCCGCTGGACGGCGCTTCGCCATCGTGGTCGCACGGTGGAACGCGGTGATTACGGATCGCCTGTTGCAGGGGGCGCTGGACGCCCTTGTGCGAAGCGGGTGTGCGCGCGAAAGCATCGAGATCGTGCGGGTGCCGGGCGCGTGGGAGATCCCCGACGCGGCGCGCACGCTGGCGGAGACCAAGCGCTTTGACGGGATTGTGACGCTGGGTGTGCTGCTGCGCGGCGAAACGGCCCACTACGAGGCGATCTATACCGAAGTGGCGCGCGGCATCGGGCAGTCGCAGCAGGAGACCGGCGTGCCGCATGCCTTTGGCGTGTTGACCTGCGAGACGCTGGAGCAGGCGCTCGACCGCGCTGGCCTGAAGGCAGGGAACAAGGGCTTTGAGGCGGCGTCCGCGGCCATTGAGATGGCCAGCCTGCATGGCAAGATTGCATCTGAACCCGCGCCGACAGGCTCGCAGGAGACCGTCTGATGGGCACACGCCGCAAGAGTCGTGAGCTGGCGATGCAGATGTGTTTTCAGCAGGATATGGGCAAGTTCACACCGGAGCAGGTGTTGCGCCTATTCTGGGGATCGCGCGACGACGTCGACGATGAGACGCGTGGCTTTGCCGATGATCTCTACCGGCTTGCCAGCGAACGGCAGGACGAGGTCGACAAGCTGATTGAGGCGCACGCGCAGAACTGGCGCCTGGAGCGCATGGCGGCGGTGGACCGGAACCTGCTGCGGGTGAGCGTGGCGGAGATGCTCGGCTTCCCGAACACACCGGGGCCGATCATCATCAACGAAGCCCTGGAGATCGGCAGGCGGTATGCCGCGCCGGAGTCGGTGCACTTCCTCAACGGCGTGCTGGACGCTGTGGCACGCGATCTGCTCAAGGAGCGCTTCAAGCAGGGCTAAGACGTATGAGTCCGGAGCGAAGAGAGGGGGGCCGCTTCGCGGCCCCCCTCTCTTTTTGTCGTTCTGATCTTCTGCCGGTAGCTCGATCAGGTGGTTCGGCGAGGACGCTGCTGCAGCAGATCCGCCGGCACGGGCTGGCCCGCGTCGTTCAGGATCTTGGGGTCCAGGGTGGAGGAGTCTGTGAAACCGGCGCTGCCGCGGGTGACCAGATGGACCAGCCCGTCGCCCGCTGTGCCGACAAAGAACGTGCTGTTATCCGACGACAGAACCCCGGCGACCGGAGCACTAGCCGAGCCCGACAGAGTCACATTGCTCAGGGTGCCGGCCGCTGTCCCGTTGGGAATGTACAGCGGCAGCACACCGCCCGATCCAAGGTAGGTCACAAAGGCGAAGCTGGAGTCAGTAGCGGGATAAACGCCCGTGATCGCGCTTGCCGTGACACCCGGAAGGGTGGCGCGGTCGATCGGTGTTGCGTTGAACTGCAGGCCGTTGGCAGGGCAGGCCCCAGCGGGCAGCCCGGGCGTTGCCGGATTCTCGTTGGTGGCATGGGTCACCGACAGGTCAACAAAGGTCGGGGCCGGCGTGACAGTTGCCCCAAAGACATGGAAGCCATCGTTCGTTGCGGCCAGCCGGTCGGTCGGCTCCGTGGCAACACCGGCGTCCGGGTAGAAGACGTTGCTGGTGGTCGCGCTCAGACCGGATCCAGACGCAATAGTGGTGATCGGGCAGTAGCCGCGCGCGGTCGTGGTGGCTCCCGCCAGGAAGACGCCGACGGACGGTCGGCCGATGGTGATGTCGGATACCGCGGTGGAAAGCGGGACCGAACGCCAGCCGGTGTAGGTGGAGTGCGCCACGAGCTGATCTCCGGCCGCGATGTAGACGGTCGCAGAGTCCGGCGAGAAGACCGCGCGGGTGCCAACTCCACCGTAGGTCGAGGTGATCGCGCCGGCGTTGCTGACGAGCGAGATGGTCTTACGGCTGGCATCGCTGACCACGATCGTGGCGTTATCTGGAGACACGGCGAGCACCTGCCCGCGCGCGCCAACATACTGCCCGGAGACAGCTCCCGAAGCAGAAGCCACCACCATCAGCTCGGTTCCGCTGCCAAGGTAGAGCGTGGTGCCATCCGTCGAGAGCACCATGGAGTTCGGCACGTATGGCAGCCGGACGGTGGTGCCGACCTTGCTGGTCGCAAAGTCCGTGATGTTGAGGTAGAGCGACTGCGTACTGGCCGAGAAGAGAACCGTTGAGTTGGTGCCGGGCGTGTTGATTGTGACTGGGTTCGAGACCACGGCCTTGCCGTTGCCAAACAGGCCCAACTGGTTGAGCGGGGCGTTGTTGCAGGTCGGCGGATTGCAGATCGCCGTAACTTCGCCCGAGCCGGGGAAGATCGGCGTAACGGAGCCTGAGGTGCCATTGGGCAGCGTGCGGGGTGTGCTGGAGACAAAGGAAAGGGAGATGCCGTTCAGCGTGGCACCCTTTGTGTCCGTCACGACCGCGGTCAGCGGCTGCACGTTGTTCTGGTTCACCGTAATCGTAGACGGGTTTCCCGTAACGTTGGTCGGGGTCAGGGTGATGGAGGCAGGTGGGCAGGTGGAGAAGTACCCCGCGGTGGACGAGGCGATGACGGAGTTGCCGTTGGCGATCGTGCCATTCACGACAGTCGCGCCCGGGTGATTCGCCGTGGCGATGCCGTTTTCGTCGATGGTCACGACGCTTGCGTCCTGCGGCGTGTAGGTGACGTGGCCCACCAGCGGGCTGTAGATCGGCTTGCCGGTGCTGTCGGTCCCGGTAACGGTGCAGGTCACATTGGTCAGCTGGTCTCCCGCTCCGGCAAAGACGCGAGCTGCCAGCTGGCCGCTCACGTTCTGGCTCAGGCAGGAGTTTCCGTCGTAGGTCCCGGTCGGCGTGGTGACGCCGTTTACGGTCGAGAAGGCGCAACAGTTCGTTGCCAGGTCGGTGGCGCAGTTGGTCGAGGGTGGGCCAACGGTGATCGCAGTCACCACCGGGTGCACAAAGATGGGCAGCGCATTGGAGTTGGCCGTGCCGGCTGAGGCCGAGACATAAGCCACGCCAGAGCGCGCCGTTGGGGTGCAGACCGTGTAGTCGGGAACGCCGCCGCCGGTGTTGCGATTGAACGTTCCGGCGCAGAGGCGGCCGGCGCTGGCGCCGGAGGGAACGATATCCACAAGGCCCACATCCTGTGGGCGGACACCATAGCTAACCGCGCCCAGACTGACGGTGGACCCCTTGCAGTCCGCGCCGGTAGGAGCGCTCACCTGGCCAAAGGCGCCGGAGTTAAGCGAGATGCCGAAGGTCTGTGGATTCAGCGTCAGGGTTGTAAGCTGCCCGACGATCGGGCCGGTGTTGCCGCCATCACAGAAGACGACGCTGACGCCCTTGCTACAGCCGGAAACCGAGATGCCAAAAGGGATGGAAAAGAAAAGGACGACGAACAAACTGACAAACCGACGCATTGACCCTCCCCGTACGTTCCTGGGACAGCCTTTTGCGGAACGCACGGTCGTCACCTCGTGGGTAGACGCGGTGTTTGACGAGTGTAGAAGGTGCGCGGGAGCCGAAGCAAACCGGATTCCCGCGGCACGGTCCGTTTCCGCCCTGGACGGGGGCTCAGACAGGTGAGGTCGAGCACCCTTTGCGCGGAATCGCCCGACGCTTTCGCAACACGCCCCGCGGGGCAGCCACAGCGCGAAAGGCTACCGGGGGCTCTCCGCAGATCGACTCTCGAGCACCGCCAGCCGCTCTTCCAGTGCCGCGATCCGGGCTTCGAGCGTGGCCAAGTCCGGGGAAGCAGCGGCCACAGGAGCTGGGGCCGGCCGTGCGGCGGGGTCGCCCAGCAGATGGGTGTAGCGGGACTCGCGCGCCCCCGGCTGGCGAGCGAGCAGGAGCACCAACGGGCCAGCATCGGGTCCTGGCTGCCGATCCGGTTGAGCAAGGCGATCCAGCGCGGAGACCACAGCGGACAGGTCGTCAAAGGCGAAGAGCCGGTCGGCGCGGGAGCGGAGCTCCCCCGGGGTCTGCGGACCGCGCAGCAGTAGCAGGCAGAGCAGGGCAGTCTCATCGCGCTTCAACTGCAGCCTTGTGCGGGCGTGGTGCTCAAACCGGGGAACCCGGGATGCGTTGCTATGCAAGGAAGGTCGAGCCGGGCCGGCCAGACCGAGGTCTCCCAGGCGATGCAGCGCACCCCGGATCTCCTCTTCCGTGAGCTCCAGGATGGGATCGCGGGACGATCGCTGGTTGCAGGCAGCCTGCAATGCGTTCAGCGACAAGGGATACAGGTCCGGCGTGGTGATCTCTTTTTCGATCAGTGCGCCCAACACGCGAAGTTCATGGAGGCCGAGGGTCATACAGGGAGGGTATAGGGGGGAGCTCGCGCCGAGACAACGGTGCCTTCAATCGCCTGAGCCGCTATGACACAAAGGTTACATCCTGGATGCTGGGGGAAGACCGGGAAGTCGATTGGGTGAGGTTAGAATCGCCTAAGTGAATGCGGAACGGCTTTCCGCATTTAGGCCAGAGCAAGCTGGTCGATATCCGAGTTGAGGCTTCTGCATGGGGTTGATGGGACGAAAAGGCGCAGGCGTAGCGCTGGCATGTGCGTTGTTGGCAGGGGGCGCGGGCGTGGGGACACCGGCGCGTGCAAGCGGCATGCCGCCCCTGGGACGTATCGGCGTGCGCAACCTGATGGGGCTTGGCACCGTGGGCTCCGCTGCGGAGAGCGCCGCACAGGGGGCGCCGACCAGCGGGGCCAAACGCTACTGGCTGCGGCTGCACCACACCCATACCGGGGAAGATATTGCGATCGTCTATCGCGTCGGCAACACCTACCTGCCGGAAGCAATCGACAAGCTGAACTACTTCCTGCGCGACCACAGGACGCAGGACGTCGCGAACTATGATCCCCAGGAGTTCGACGTGCTGCACTCGATCATGCAGACGCTGCGCAAGCCGAACGGTGTGATCGATATTGTCTGCGGCTATCGCACCTCCGAGTCGAACGAGTACCTCCGAAGCCGCTCTGCAGAGACAGGCGTGGCCGAGCACTCGCAGCATGTGCTCAGCAAGGCGATCGACATCCAGGTACCTGGATCCTCCACAGTCGCTCTGCGCCGGGCGGCGCTGTCGCTGGGAGCGGGCGGCGTCGGCTACTACCCGACCAGCCACTTCGTGCATGTGGATGTGGGACCGGTGCGAGAGTGGCAGTTTGGCGGCCGGCGTTCCAGGCTGCGCTCACTTTCGGCTCGTCACGGGCACAGCCGGGTGCGGCGGCACGCAAGCTAGGCCCCTCAGAGCGACGCACATAACGCCCGGGGCTTTGCCCGGGCGTTGCTGCGTCTGCGCACAGCGGTTGGCTGGCCTCTGGCGCAACTGTTAGCGTTGTTCCCGAAACAGCAGATCCATACGGGAGCAAGCATGCGGGGCACGAGGCGATGGGTGGGTGGTGGGTTGATGTTGGCCGGTGTGCTCGGGGTCGGAGCCAGTGGGTGGGCGCAGGGCGTGGTGCCGCGGGTGCTGACCACAGAACAAACAGCAGTCGCCTTCGGGCCGTTCAGCGGCCGGTTTCTGCCAGGTGGCGTGGGCCTGGTCAAGCCGCTGCACAGCAATGATCCGCTGGGCACGGCGCAGGCAAACTGGTCGATGAGCCTGTGGCTCAAAGCGGACGAGGCCGGGACGACGGCCCTGCTGGCCGGAGTGGGCGCCATGGATGAAGCCACGCCGCGCTATCTGGCGCTCCGGGAGGGCAAGGCGGCATTCTGGTCCGGTGGCGTGGGACCGGGTGCGCATGAACTGGTCGCGCCCTCTCCGCTCACGCCAGGAGTTTGGCATGCCATGGCGGTCAGCGTGGATGCCGCCGGCATGACCCACCTTGTGGTGGACGGGGCTGAGGTGGCCCGTGCGCAGATGCCGCTGGGGCCGGCTGCTGCCGACGTGCTGGAGATGGCTCCCGTACGACCTATGCCGGAGCTTGGCTCCATGGCCGACGTCCGCCACTTCGGCGGACTGCTGGCGCTGGTCAGCCTGCGCACCGCCGCGCTCACACTGGACGAGATGCGGGCGATGGGCCAGCCCCCTGCAGGGCTCGACGCCCTGCCCTTTGAAGATGGCTCCAAGGAGTGGCCGGAGCAGTCGCGTGCCGGGGCCAACGGCTACAAAGCCCCGCAGGATCCTGCAACACTCCCGCACAGCCAGGCGGCGCCGCAGGCCCCGGTTGCTGTGGCGCCGCTCTCCGGGACCGACGAACCGGCAGCGGACGGCATGCGCCTGGTGCTGCGGCGCGGGTGGCAGATGGCCGATGCCGCAATGGTCCACGCCCGGGGCGAGCAGATCTCGGCGGCTGGCTTCGCGATGCCGTCGGCGACAGCGGGCGCGATGGACGGCTGGATGGCCGCCACTGTGCCAGGCACGGCCCTGACCACCCTGGTCGACCGCGGCGTCTACCCGGACCCGGACTTCGGGCTCAACAACATGGCCATCCCGGAGAATCTGAAATCAAAAAGCTGGTGGTACCGGCGCGAGCTCGAGGTCCCGGCCGGCATGCGTGGCCGGCGACTCACGCTGCGGCTTGAGGGCATCAACTACCACGCCACCGTCTGGGTAAACGGAAGGCGCGCCGGGGACGTGACGGGCGCGTTTCTTCACAAGGGATTCGACATCTCCGCACTGTTTCACGCCGGTGAGCGCAATGTGGTAGCCATCCAGGTGGATGCGCCGCCGCATCCGGGCATCGGCCATGAGCAGAGCCTGGCCGCGGGCGCGGGCGACAACGGCGGCGTCATGATGCTCGACGGGCCGACCTTTGGCGCCACCGAAGGCTGGGACTGGATCCCGGCCATACGCGATCGCAACACGGGCCTGTGGCAGGATGTGGTGCTCGAAGCCGCCGGCCCGCTCGAGGCGGAGGTGCCGCAGATCATCACGCGGCTGCCCGGCATCGAGCATGGTGGAACAGATCGCAGCCGCGCTGAACTAACGGTGCGGGTGCCGGTACGAAACGCGACCGGCGCCGCCGTGCGGGGCAGCGTGTCCATCGCTTTTGACGATGTTCATGTCACCAAAGCGGTCACATTTGCTGCAGGCGCGACAAGCGTCGTTGAGCTGACGCCAAAGGAGTTCAGCCAACTGATCATCGCCAACCCGAAGCTGTGGTGGCCCAACGGCTATGGCGCACCGGCGCTGCACACCATGCACGTGGAAGTAAAAGCAGCGGGCCGCGTGTCTGATCGGCGTGACGAGCGGTTCGGCATACGCGAGATGAGCTACGAGATCAGCGCGCTCGATGGGGCGGGCAAGGTGCGTCGCGTGGAGATGGCGCCTACGGTTACGGAGCTCGACGGAACCGGGCCAATCGTGACGCAAAGTCATGCAGGCTTCCGTGAGACCGCGGAGGGCTGGGTGACGAGCTTTGCACCCGGCATGGAACGGAGCGCGGGCGTGCAGGAGATGACCGACCGGCGGACGGAGCCGGATCTGGTGATACGCGTGAACGGCGTCCGCATCGCCGCGCGCGGTGGCAGCTGGGGCATGGACGACATGATGAAGCGTGTAAGTCGCGAGCGATTGGAGCCCTTCTTCCGTCTCCATCGCGAGGGCAACGTCAACATCATTCGCAACTGGATGGGGCAGAACACGGAAGACGTCTTCTTCGACCTGGCCGACGAGTATGGGCTGATGGTGTGGAGCGACTTCTGGGATTCAACGCAGGACTGGAACCTCGAGCCGACGGACTCCGGGCTGTTTCTGGAGAACGCGAAAGAGAGCATTTCGCGGTATCGCAACCACCCATCCATCGTGGTGTGGTGCGGGCGCAACGAGGGTGTGCCGCCCGCGACGATTAACGACGGCCTCGCCAGGCTGATCGCTGACGAGGATGGCACGCGGTACTACTCTGCTGACTCCAACAAGATCAACCTGCACGACTCCGGGCCGTACCTCTACCAGGAGCCGGCAGACTACTTCACCAAGCTCTCGCTGGGCTTCGCGGTGGAGGTTGGTCTCCTATCACCGCCCACGCGCGAGACCTGGGAAGCGTGGCTGCCCAAGGCGGATCAGTGGCCCATCAGCGATGCCTGGGCTTACCACGACTGGCACCACGGCGGGAACGGCGACACCGCGCCCTGGATGAACGCGCTGGTGGAGGAGTTTGGTGCGCCCACCAGCCTCGCAGACTTCGACCGCAAGGCGCAGATGTTGAACTACGAAGGCCACCGCGCCGCCTTCGAGGGCATGAACGCCCATCTATGGGCACCCAACAGCGGCCGCCTCCTGTGGATGACGCAGCCTGCCTGGCCAAGCTCCAACTGGCAGATCCTGTCTCACGACTACGACACACAGGCCTCGTTCTACGGCTTCAAAAAGGCGGGCGAGCCGATTCACGTGCAGATGAATCTGCCCGGCCATGAGATTGCCATCGTCAACAACACGGAGCAGCCCCTCGTCGGCGCGCAGCTATCTGTGCGTGTGCTCGATACAGATGCGAAGGTGCTGCTGGAAAGGGCAACAGCCGTCTCCGCCGGACCAAACGCGACCACCGTTGCCATGCCCCTGGAACTTGGGCCGTTGATGGCGGACGCAGGCACCGTGCTGGTCCGCCTGGAACTGAAGGACGCGAGCGGCAAGCTACTCAGCGACAACTTCTACTGGCAGGCGGCAACCCACGCAGGCTACCGCCGGCTGGAGACGATGGCGCCCGCCACGCTCACAACAGGGGCCACCACGGCTGCACCCGGGAGTAGTGCCACGGAGCGGCAGGTGCAGGTCACCTTGCGCAACAGTGGTGCAAGCGTCGCCATCCAAACCAAGCTCACCCTGCAGGACGCCGCGACCGGCAAGCGCATCCTGCCCGCCTATTACAGCGACAACTACGTTTCCTTGCTCCCGGGCGAAACGCGCACGGTGTCGATCGCGTACCCGGCCGCGGCGGCGACCGGCACCGTCCAGATCGGCGTGCGTGGGTTCAACCTGGCGGAGACAACGGTTCCAGTGCAGTAGGCATGTGCCTGCGGGGCAACGAGAGGCAAGGGGGAGAGACGATGGGCGCTTGGTCGAAACGATGGACGTGGGCAGTAGCAACTCTGGGGCTGGCAACGGTTGCCGCAGGGGCGGAGGTTCGGCTGCCCAAGGTCATCAGCGCGCACGGCGTGCTGCAGCGGGACCGTCCCATTCACATCTGGGGCTGGTCCGAACCCGGCGCGTGTGTTGCAGTGCGATTTCATGCTCAAACAACGGAAGGATGCGCGGATCGAGTAGGCGCCTGGTCCGTCTATCTTGCTCCGGAGAAGGCTGGCGGCCCGTTCACGCTGGAGGTGCAGGAGAAGGCAGGCGGAGCGGAGGTAAGCATCGGGGATCTTCTGGTCGGGGACGTGTGGCTGGCCTCAGGGCAGTCCAACATGCAGATGCCCCTGAAGGGCTTTGGCCCGGACACCCCGGTCCGGGACGGGGCGAAGGAGATCGCAGCCGCGGCGCACCCCAGGCTGCGCCTGCTTCTTGTGCCCAACAAGGGCAGCGCCTATCCGCTTGACGACACACCGGCGAGTTGGACAACCTGCACGCCGCAGACCGCGGCGGACTTCAGCGCCATAGCCTACTTCTTCGGCCGGGAGATCTCCGAAAAGGAGGATGTCCCGATCGGGTTGATCGATACCAGCTGGGGTGGAACGCCGATCGAGTCCTGGATCAGCCTGGGGGCGATCGGCCGGGATGCGGCGCTGATGCCGCTCTTCCTCAGTCGCGCGCGGTTTGCAGAACGTTTCGCCGAAGGTGCCCCGGAGATCGCGGCGGAACAGCGTGAGACGGCCGAGGCCAAGCGCCACGGAAAGCCGGCGCCGCACTTCCCGTGGCACCCAAGCGCAGAAGAGTCCTGGAATCCTGGGTATCTCTTCAACGCCATGATCGCGCCCTTCACGCCCTTTTCGGTGCGCGGCTTTCTCTGGTACCAGGGCGAGGCCAACACCGACCCCGAGCGTGTGGCGCTCTACGCGCACGAGATGCGCACCATGATCCGCGACTGGCGCGAGCGCTGGGGCGAGGGGGAACTGCCATTCCTCTACGCACAGATCTCCAGCTTCAACTCGCCGGGCGAAAGCTGGGGCCAGCTGCGGGACGAGCAGCGGCAGGTGCTGGATGTGCGCGGCACCGCCATGGCCGTCACGCTGGATGTGGGTGCGGCCGGCAACGTTCACCCGCCCGACAAGCAGACCGTAGGGCATCGTCTTGCATTGGGCGCGCGAGCGGAGGCCTTCGGCGAAGCCGTGGAATGGCGTGGCCCCACGCCAACAAGCTGGTACCGCGATGGCAAAGGCGCGCGTGTGTGGTTTGCGCACGCCGAAGGTCTGCACGCCAGCAGCGGGGAAGTAAGAGGCTTTGAGGTGGCTGGGACTGACGGCGTCTTTCATCCTGCGACGGCACGCATCGCTGGGGATAGCATCACGCTCACCAGCGAGGCCGTCCCGGAGCCGCGTACCGTGCACTACGCCTGGTCTCCCGCAACGGACGCCAACCTGGTCAATGGTGCCGGGCTCCCAACCTCCACCTTCGCCGAGCGGTTGGACTCGCGCTAGGGCACCAAATTGCAACGTCAGAAGTCTGTCAGCACCTCGACGCCGTTGCCCGTCACTGCGACCACATCGCAGTGACGCATCCCGCCGTAGCCGTCAAAGTAAGCGGCCGGCTCTACGTTGAAGGTCATCCCTTCACGCAGGATGTCATTGGACACGGGGTGAATGCGGGGTAGCGAGCCGGAGTTTGCCGCGGCGAAGCCGACCCCGTGCCCCGTGCCATGGCGGAACGCTTCGCCAAACCCATGCCGCTCCATCACCGATCGTGCCGCATGGTCTACCGCCCTCGCCCCCACTCCGGGTCGAATAGCGGCAAGCGCGCTCGACCGAGCCTCCTCAATAGCCGCCCGCATCTCCATGTGGCGAGCGGTTGGCTCGCCGACGGTGTAGGTGCGCGTGATGTCAGTCCAGAAGCCGTCGCAACAGGTGTTGGCGTGGATCATTACCAAGTCACCCTCGGCGAGTACGCGGTGACGCGTGTGGGCGAACGCAGCGGACGCCTTCGCGGCGTTTGGACCTGACATGCAGAAGAAGTACCCGTAGCTGCGCTGCGCCTGCGAGGCCTCCGGTGCTGCCTCGAAGATGCGCTGCAGTTCGCCGGCCACCTCTCCCTCCCGAAGACCGGGTCGCAGGATGCCCGGAACCGCCGCAAACGCCGGCGCCGCGATGCGCGCCGCCAGCCGCATGCGCTCCAGTTCGTCCCCGGTCTTCGCAGCCTTCATCTGCTCCACAGCATCGTCAATCGGGACGATGTCGAGTTCGGGTAGATGATTCTCGATAAGGCGCTGAAACGATCCCCGGTACTGCGCACCCACGATATAGCTGACCGGCTCGATCGACTCGCGGCACAGCAGGCCAAAGCGCCCGTGCCGCAGCTCCAGCTGCTCCATCGCCTGCAGCAATGGCGCCGCAAAGCCTTCCATATTGGAGCGGATCGCGTTCAGGGTCGTCGCTTCGTAGCTGACGATCGTAGCGTCAGTTCGCGCACGCGCCAGGTCCACCTCATCCTCCGGAACGATGACAACCGTCTCGCCGGAGCGACTCGTGACAACCACGCTGGCGTTCATCACAGGCCAGTAACCGGACAGGAGAAGGATCTCCGAAGCATAGGGCGAAGCCATGCCGGCGAGGTTCATGCCTGTGAGAACATCTTGGGTCCGGCGCGTTCGGGAAGGATCGGGCACAACGGATCTCCTTGGTCTTCTTCCAGAGTCAGATGCGGGCGCGGGACCTGGCAGCCGGCAGCACAGCGCGAGAGGGTTGCGCCCGGCGTCGCTTGCGAGCAGACCAAAGGACCGTTCCGCGGGCGCTCCAGGGTGCGCCGCCCGTGCGATAAACTGAATCGAGAGCCCACATCTGCAAGCGTGACCCGAATGGGAAGGTGTCAGTGAGGCACGGAAGGAAGTGTGTGCTAGGTCACACTGCGGCGCACCCTTGGCCCAGGCGTGTCACGGCGTTTCCTCCCAGGGCCCCGCGTTTCGACTGCCACCACCCTGCCTGGAACGCAGGATGGCTTTCCCGCTCCAAAGGGCTATAAACCCTTCGGCTGCATCCAAATGCTGTACTCACCTGCTGCGCTCGCATCTGCGAACAACTTCAGCCTCAGCGAAAAGGATTCTCTTCGATGATGGAATTTCACATCTCTCGCGCCGCTCGCATTCGCTACAAGGTGGACGATGTCTTGTTTAGCCTTTCGGGCAACGTCATCTTTGCCGATGTAGGCGCGAGCCGCCAGCTCGCCCAGGCCATCAATGCACAGCGCGCAACCGAGGCGGGCCGCGAGATCGCAAATGCCGGTGCCCTCTATGCCATGGGCCTGATCGACGAGTTGAGCCATGCCATGGTGGCGGAGTACCGCAAGCGAGTCGACGCTGCAGTCTTCACGGAGGCGCTGCGCTGGTTCAGCCAGCAGTTTGGGGCGGCAGCCATCGAGCGGCTTTGCCTGGCGTTTGTCACAGAGTTCCCTCCCGTCGCTGTCTTTCGCGGCGAACTGACGGCAGAAGAGTGGCTGTCTCAGCAGGGCGAAGGCGTTCCGCATCGCGAGATCGCCTTTGAGGAGATGCTGTTCCTTTGGCTGGCCAACAATAACCCGGCCTTTGCTCCCTACGCCGAGCTGTTCGACGCGACCGAACTCGCGAAGAGCACGCCCTACGCCGAAGTTGCGGCCAGCTTTGCAACCTTCTTCAAGACACGCCCGCCGTTCAGCGCCACCGAGGGCTCGCTGCTCGATGTGCTGCTGGCTCCCATGCTGGCCTCGCCGGATTCGCTGACCGGCCAGCTGGACTTCATCCGCACCCGCTGGGCAACACGCATCGGCGCACAGATCGACCGCGTGCTGCTCACCGCTGTCAGCGTGTTGCGCGAGGAAGAGATCGCTATCTGGAAGCGCTTCCATCCGGCCGTGCCCGGCCGTCATCGTCACGCTGACGGCAGCAGCTTTGCCGAAGGCTTTGAGGGTGATGAGTTTGTCGGCTTCGATGGCGCAAAACGACGCCGCTATGCCTTTGATCACCAGGCGCCCTTGGTCGAGTACGAAGCCTTCAGCCAGGACCAGGCCTGGATGCCAAACGTCGTCATGATGGCAAAGAGCACCTTTGTGTGGCTCGAGCAGCTGTCGAAGAAGTACGGCCGGCACATCCACCAGCTGGATCAGATCCCCGATGAAGAGCTGGCACTGATGGCAAGCCGGGGCATGACGGCGCTCTGGCTTATCGGTCTCTGGGAGCGCAGCATCGCCTCCCGCACTATCAAGCGCCTTCGCGGGCAGGATGACGCCGTTGCCTCGGCCTACTCGCTCAAGGAGTACAACATCGCGGAGGATCTGGGCGGCAACTCTGCCTATGAGAGCCTGCGTGATCGCGCCGCCCGCTACGGTATCCGTCTGGCCAGTGACATGGTGCCGAACCACATGGGCATTGACTCTCCCTGGGTCGTCGACCACCCGGACTGGTTCATCTCCCGTCCAGTCAGCCCATTTCCCAGCTACAGCTTCGAGGGGCCCGACCTGTCCAACGACAGCCGGGTTGAGATCAAGATCGAAGACCACTACTTCGATCAGACCGACGCCGCCGTCGTCTTCCGCATGCGCCACACCGGTGGCGACACCCGCTTCATCTACCACGGCAACGACGGCACTACCTTTGCCTGGAACGACACCGCGCAGCTGGACTACTCCAAGGCCTACGTCCGCGAACATGTCATGCAGACCATCCTGCATGTGGCCCGTCTCTTTCCCATCATCCGGTTCGACGCCGCCATGGTGCTCGCCAAGCGCCACGTGCAGCGGCTCTGGTTCCCCTTGCCCGGGCAGGGTGGCTCCATCCCCTCTCGCGCTGAAAATGCGATGACCCAGGAAGAGTTCGACGCACTCATGCCAGCGGAGTTCTGGCGCGAGGTGGTCGATCGTGTGGCCGTCGAGGTTCCGGGAACGCTGCTGCTCGCAGAGGCTTTCTGGCTGCTTGAGGGCTACTTCGTTCGCACCCTCGGCATGCACCGTGTCTATAACTCGGCTTTTATGAACATGCTCCGCGATGAGGAAAACGCGAAGTATCGTTCCTACCTCAAGAAGACCATCGAGTTCGACCCGGACATCATGAAGCGCTATGTCAACTTCATGTCCAACCCGGATGAACGCACCACCGTTGACCAGTTCGGTTCAGGAGACAAGTGCTTCGGCGTGGCGACCATGCTCGCCACGCTGCCGGGCCTCCCCATGTTTGGCCATGGGCAGATCGAGGGCTTCACCGAGCGCTACGGCATGGAATACAAGCAGGCGCGCATGGATGAGTCGATCAACGAGGGTCTCGTCGAGCGACACCAGCGCGAGATCGCTCCTCTCCTCAAGAAGCGGCACGTCTTTGCGGAAAGCGAACACTTCGTCCTGTACGACTTCTGGAACGACGGGGGCAGCGTCGATGAAAACGTCTTCGCCTACTCCAACCGTTCCGGCAACGAGCGCGCGCTGATTCTCTATAACAACGCCTACGCCTCCACCCGCGGCACGGTGCACGTCTCTGCCGCGTCCATGGACAAGGGCTCCGGCGAGCTGCGGCAACGGCGTCTCCATGAAGCGCTCGGCCTTTCAGGTGATCCATCGTTGTTCATCCGGTACACCGATCCGATCCGCGGCCTTGAGTATCTTCGCCGTGCCAGCGACCTCGAACACCACGGCTTCTTCATGGAGCTTCGTGGCTATCAATACGTCGTCCTCCAGGACTGGGAAGAGCTGCGATCGACCGCGGAAGAGCCGTGGGACCGCATCTGCGATGCTCTCCATGGCACGGGCGTGTACAGCCTCCGGGACGCTCTCTCCAAGCTGAGACTGCAGCCACTGCACGACGCGCTGCGGCAGGCCCTGCGCTCCGAAAACGTGAACGCTCTCGCCGCTGTGGCGCAGGATGCCCCGGTCAGCCGCGAGGAACAGAAGGCTGCGCTGCCGCGAGGCAAGAGCAAGTCCGCGCAAAACGGATCGCTGCCGGCTCTGCCCGAAACTCTCGAGCCGCTGCAGGCGAGTGCCGCGCGCTTCTTCCAACAGGCGGCTCACTTCGGCGTTGACCGCTCATCTGCTGCTGGGGACGGTCCCATCGAGCTCTGTGGGCAGATGACGCGTGCTGCAGTCGGCATCGGATCGGAGTCGCGGCACACCGCCGCTCTGTGGCCCATGCATCTGCGCTCCATTCTGCCGGCCGCCCAGGCGGGCAAGCCGTCCCCCGCAGTGTGGACGCCGGTGTTGGCCTGGCTGCTGCTCCACAGCCTGGCTGGTGCCTCAGGAGGCACCCGCACCTTTCATGAGTTGCAGGTCCGTTCTGCCCTCGCAGAGCTCTTCTCGTCCCAGGGCATCGGTGGGGAAGACGCTTGGCGCGCCGCAGGCAGGGTTCGTGTGCTGCTTCTGTGGGCTGAGCTCCTTCTGGCTACCGATCCGCTCACCGGCGCTCAGGCTGTCTTCCAGGCAGGGACAGAGGCCAGCCAGCGCTTCTGGCAGGATGCGGATGTGCGCTGGCTCTTCGGTGTAAACGAGGCTGGCAGTCACACGTACGTCAACCGCGAGTTGCTGGAAGAGATGGTCACCACCCTGCAACTGCCCACGCTTCTGCTCCTCCGGGCCGGGCACTGGGGCGACACCGCCGAGCAGATCTCTGCGCCACTTGTGGCAGTGGTCAACCGCGCGCAACGCGTCGGCTACGATCTCGGCGCGACCCTGGAGGCCGACGCTCCAACAGATGTCGAGCAGGCTCGCAAGGTGGCTCTGGCTGGTGCGAGCCGGGGAGCCACGCCACGCGCGCCTGTCACTGCGCCCAGGTCGTCATCATCGCCCAAGTCGTCCGGAAGCAAGGCGACCGCAGGGAAGTCCACCACTGCGCTTGCCGAGAAGAAGCCCAAGGCTGCCGGTAGCAAGGGGCGCGCGCCAGCTACTGCGGGGAAGACACCCGCGGGTAAGGGCGCCAAGCAGCAGGGTGGAAAGTCGCCCGATGCCACCAATGGCGTGCAAGGGCCCAAGAAGCCCTCCACGCCCAAGAAGAAGGCCTAGTGCTGCGAGGGGGGAGGCACGTCCTGGTGGACGTGCCTTCCCTCGACCTCCACTTCTCTTCAGAAACTCAGTCCTGCGCAGGTTCCACCCTGTGGAGTCGCATCACACGCGCTGCCTGCGAGCCGCGTTCCGTCTCCACAATGTCAAACTCCACCGCATCGCCCTCCCGGAGGGTTTTGTAGCCCTCGTGCAGGATTGCACCGTAGTGGCAAAAGATGTCCGGACCGTCTGGCCGCCCAAGGAAGCCGAAGCCCTTGGCTGTGTTGAACCACTTCACAAAGCCTCGGTACTGCGACATGGGGAACAGCCTCTCATGGAACTGGCGGGCAACAAAGCGGCGCCTGCAGGTTGACGGAGCAACGGTGTTGCGGGATTAATCGGGTATGCGAGTTGCTCCGGGTTGGACGATGCTGCGGCGGGCGTGTGAGCGGGTGGTGGGTGGAGTCGCGTTGGGTTACATATGTCTCGCTGCCGGGGTACCGACTATGCAGGCCCAGGTGCTCGCACGGCCGGGTTGGGCCGGCTCCGGTCTTACCGTCACGCAATGGTGGCACAACGCCGTGCTCTTTGAGGTAGTTGCTGAGCCTTCCAGCCAGGCCGGCACTCTGCTCCCGCGGCTCACGGGAGAGCTGGACGACCTGCAGGTCCTGGGTGTGGACGCCGTGCTGCTTCGCGGGATTGACGGCGCCCCAACCTCTGCCAGTCTCGAGCAGGGGCGAGTGGCCCCGGCCTACGGAACACTGGAGCAGTTCGACGGCCTCTTAGCCGAAGCCAGCAGGCGCCGCGTGCGCGTCCTCGTCGAGGTGCCGCCCACTCTCCAGCAAGCCGACCTGGCCGCCGCCGCCCGCTTCTGGCTCAGCCGCGGTGTGAGTGGCCTCTTCCTCGCAGGAGGCGAAAGTGAGCCCGCCGCATCGGGCTCCGCACCAGGTCCCACACAGGCCAACTCGCCCGCTGGACCTGCAGTGAGCGCCGGCACCGGCTACTCGGGCATTAAAGCCACGCTTCTGCGCAGCGTCCTCCATGGCTACGTGGGCGATCGCATCCTGATAGCCGAGGCAGGATCGCAAACCGCCCCGGCCGCTGGCGGTCCGGAGATGGTGCTCCGCTCCATCCGCGGCTTCGGCCCCGGGCAGGCGGTGGATGTCGCTTCCGTACGCTCCTCTCTCAGCGATGCCCGCGCCGGTGCCGGCAGCCGGGGCAACTCTGTCTCCGTGGTCCAGCTTGACCCCGCAGTCGCTGCCGTCACTGGAGATGCCGCCAAGGCACGAGTCGCCGTGCTGGCCATGGTCGCGGGTGGCATCGCGCTACGCGAAGGAGAGACCGGCGCTGGCCCGGAGGCCCAAGCTGCCGACGCTAAGTTGGCGCAAGCCGCTAAGGACCAAGCCGCTCTCGCAGCCGCGACCAGTCCGGCCGGAGTAGGCAACGTCAAACGCGCCATCGCTCGGCGTGAAGCCGGGGAGCCGCCCCGCTTCGCCGGGGATGCTGTCTTCACCTGGGCCGAGCGGATGATCGGCCTCCATCGCGGCAGCGCCGCCATGCTCCGCGGCCAGCAAACTCTGCTCAACGTCGACGAGCAGGGCGCCGTGGTCAGCGTATGGCGCGCCCAGGCTGGCCCGGTCCTGTGTGAGATCGTCAACCTCCGAAACGCCCCGGTCGAGCTTTCGCTCGCCTCGGGCTTCGCCGACATGCACCTCCGCGGCTCGTTTCTTAGGCCCGTAGCGCGCACCGACACCGGCATGGGCGCCATGCCACTCAGCCGAGTAAAGCTGCCTCCGTACGGCGTCTTTGTAGGCGAGCTGGGACGTTAGACGCAGCAACCATAAGTGAAAGGCAGGCACCATGGATCGTCGAAGCTTACTCAAGTCAGCAGCGTTGAGCCCGTTGGCGCTGCATCCCGGGCTCGCCTGGAGCGCCGCCCCGGATACCCTGCCGCAGGTGCTTCAGCAGCCGGAGTTGGTGCGTGTTCAAACGGGTGACACAGAAGCCACAACGCAGGCTTTGACCCGTGCCGGCAGCGAGTGGCGAGGCGCCGGTGTTGACCTCCGGCTGCAGTCGTCAGGTCACGACGTTGCGATCACCCTCTCCGCACCAGGTGTCGCTCTCCAGCGTGTGCACCTGCGCTGGAAAGCGGGCATCGCTGGGGGAGCGCACGTTCTGGGCGACGCCTGGGAACGCAGCTACGGCGATCTCGCCTGGTTGCCCATGCAGGCCGAGCGCCCCCTCCCCTGGTACTGCCTTGTGCAGCAGGACGACCGCACCACCGGCTACGGCGTCAAGACCGGCGCCGCGGCGATGGCCTTCTGGCAGGTCGATGAGGAGGGCATCTCGCTCTGGCTCGACGTTCGAAATGGCGGCAATGGCGTGCGGCTGGGTGGGCGGGAGCTCGTCATCGCCACGATCGTTACCGCGGCCGGAGTCTCAGGCGAGACCAGCTTTGCCGTCGCAAGCCGCCTGTGCGAAGCCATGGCCCACGGCGTCGCTGTCCCCGCCCAGCGCGGCGGCAGGCCGCTCGACGCCATCTTCGGCAGCAACGACTGGTACTACGCGTACGGCCACAACACCCCTCAGGGCATTCTGCGCGATGCCGACCTGATGCGTGAACTCACCCCGCGCGGCGGCGTCCGCCCCTTCACCGTGATCGACGACGGCTATCAGGACCGCAGCCGCTTTCCCAGCATGGAACGCCTCGCAGAAACCATCCGGCAAAAGGAGGTTGTGCCGGGTGTCTGGATTCGTCCGCTGCGCGCTGCCCCTCACTCCAGGCCCGGCATGCTGCTGCCGGCAGCGCGCCTTCCGTCCCACGCCCATGCGGAGTCGCTCCTCGCGTACGACCCCACCGTGCCCGAGGGCATGGCGGCGATCGTCGCCGTAGTGCGCGAGGCCTGTGGCTGGGGCTATGACCTCATCAAGCACGACTTCAGCACCGTGGAGTTCCTCGGCCAGTGGGGAAGTCAGATGGGCGCCTCGCCCACTCTTGCAGGCTGGCATCCCAACGACCAGACCCGCACCAACGCCGAGATCCTCACCGAGCTCTACCGGGAGATCCGGCGAGCCTGCGGGCAGGACCGCATCGTGCTCGGCTGCAACACCGTGGGCCATCTTGCCGTGGGCTTGTTCGACGCGCAGCGCACAGGCGATGACGTCAGCGGAGCGGACTGGGAGCGCACGCGCCGCATGGGCGTGAACACCCTGGCCTTCCGCCTGCCGCAACATCGCTCTTTCTTTCGGCTGGACGCCGACTGTGTGCCAGTCACGCCCAAGGTGCCGTGGCAACAGACCGAACAGTGGCTGCGCGCCGTGGCGGAAAGCGGCACCGTGTTGCTCGTCTCGCCCGACCCCGCTGCCGTCGGTGACACGCAGAAACAGGCCATCCGTGAAGCCTTCGCACTTTGCGCCACAAGGCCCCAAAGTGAACCGGTGGACTGGACAGAGGCTCGCACTCCGGAGCTCTGGCGCGATCGCAAGGGACCTCAACGCTATAGCTGGCTGGAGCGCGCCGGCGCAAGCCCCTTCACCCTCGGCTAGACACAGCGAATCGCACACCACACCGCACCGCCATCACGCCCTCCGCCGTCTCAGCTGTCTGTTCCAGGCGGCTGTGGGGGCGGTTGGCTCGCTGAAAGCATCGTCTCGTACGCCGCATAGAGCCGATCAAAGACGGCGTCCCACGAGCAGCGCATGGCATAGCTCCGCGCGGCAACGCGCATCACACCCATGCGCGAAATGTCGCTCTCCCCCCGGCGGTCTTCGCCGGAGCGGCTGTCCCCGAGGAGCCCGGCGATCGTCCGGGCAAACTCACCGTCCTCGCACACCAGGCCAACCTCGTTGCCCACCGCGGCTGCAGCCTCGAGGATATGGCGAGGTCCTCCGTTCGGCGTCACCAGCGCAGGCACCCCGGAGGCAAGCGCCTCCAGCACAACGTTGCCAAAGGTATCGGTGTGGGAAGGAAACACAAAGAGGTCAAGATTGGCGTAGGCCTCGGCCGAGGCTTCGCCGCGCAGCACGCCAGGGAACTCTGCCGTGGGCAGCTCGGCACGCAGCGCGGGCTCAAGCGCGCCGTGCCCGATAATCACGAAGCGGGTGTTCGTGTATCCCATCGCTCGCAACTCGGACTCAATGCGCGGCAGCAGCGCAACATTCTTCTCGACAGATAGTCGCCCCACAAACCCAAGCCGAATCATCCCGTCCGCTCGGGAGCGCATGCGCCGCCCGGGAGAAAACAGCGCCGTGTCGACGCCGCGCTCCATCAGGGTGCAAGGCTTGTGCGTTCTGTGCTCAAGCAGGTTACAAAGCTCGGGGTTGGGTGCAAACAGCACGCGCGCCAGACGGTAGAACCGGGTGGTCGCGTCCAGCGCCAGGCGTTCTGTCAACGCCTCCACGCGACGCGCATGCGCCGGGCGCAGAAAGCGCCTCAGCCACCGGAGGCGCCGGCCGGCGTACTCATGCAGGTTGGTGTGCCACGAGGCAGCAAGCGGAATGCCCTGGCGCCAGGCGAAGATCGCCGCGGCGATGCCCAACTCGGAGGGACCGGTGATGTGGATCAGGTCGGGCCGAAACTCGCGGAGTGCCCGGTCGATCTTGCGGAAGTGACGCACAAACAGCGGATCAAAGAAGAGATCCTTCTCAAGCGGCACAGCAAAGCGCGATCGCGGCAGATCCAGGCTACTGGCCGACCGGAGCGCACTTCCGGCGCGCACCGTCAGGAACGGCAGGCCGTGGCGTTCCGCGTAAGCGGCCAGGTTGCGCGCCGTGTGGGCGACGCCGTTGACCTCGTGGAAAGAGTCCGGAAAGAACGCGACGCGGGGTGGCTTCATGCGCGCTTCCGAGTATAGGCACTCCCGCGCGAGGCAGGCGCGTCCCTCGCTCAGACTGAGCGGTGGAGCATGTCGTAGACCACCCACGAGAGCAGGCCAAGCACCAGCAGGCCAGCCACCCGGATCTCTCCGCTGCTGGTGAAGGCTGCGCCAGGGTGCCGCAGCAGTGCCTTGGCGCCGGGCAGCGAGCGGCGCAACGGGCCTTCGCGGCCGGGCGCCAGAAGCAGCATCAGCGCATCCAGCATCAGCAGCGTGGCAGTGATGGTGCCCAGCAGAAAGAGTGGTGTAACGCGGATGGAGAAGAGGGTAAACAGAGGCGCGTTCATGACGGCTCCCGGGCGCCCCGAATGTGTTCTGGAGCGCTGTGGCCGCAAAGTGTACGCGCCCTCGGCCAGGCTTGGCGAGAGTCTCTTGCCTGGGTGCTATGGTGGGGATCTATGCGACTGATCGGATTGGGTTTTGGCGTTCTGCTGAGCGCCTTGGTGCCGGGGTGTGCGTTTGCACAGACGGGTAGTTCCATCGCAGTAACGGTGCCGGCCAGCGCCTTCCCCCAGGGCACACAGGAGCTCACCGGGCACCTCATTGTGGTCTTCTCCAGGACCAGCGAAGCTGACTCGGAGCCGAAGGACCAGGTGCAGGAGCAGTACGACTCGGCCCAGGCCTTTGGCGTCGACGTCGACGGCCTCAAGCCGGGTGGGACCGTGGTTGTTACGGACCGCACCGCCGGCTACCCTCTGCGCTCGCTCAGTGAGGTGCCGGCCGGCTCCTTCTTCGTCCAGGCCGTCTTCAACGTCTACGAGCCCTTTCACCTCGCGAGCGGGAAGACCGTGATGCTGCCGCCCGACCGGGGTGAAGGGCAGCACTGGAACCGCAAGCCCGGAAACCCATACGACGCGCCGCAGAAGCTGGACTGGAAGGCTGGAACCAAGGCAAAGCTTGTGCTGGACAAGGTTCTTGCGCCAGTTCCCACAGCAGACGAGTTGCTGGCCAGGGATCCGGGAGCGAAGCCCTTTCTCCGGTATGTGCACTTCAAGTCGCCGGCGCTTTCCGCCTTCTGGGGACGCGACATGTTTCTGGATGCCTGGGTGCTGTTGCCGCCCGGCTGGGCCGAGCATGCCGACGCCCACTATCCGCTGGTCGTCTACCAGGACCACTTCTCCTCCACCTTTGGCCTGCCGTTCCGGACCACACCGGCGCCGGCTGGTCTGAAGGGCAGGGAGCTGAAGCAGGCTGAGACGGGATACCAGTTCTTTGAGGACTGGACCAACGGCCGGATGCCCCACATGCTCGTGATCTCGGTCCAGAACGCCAATCCCTACTACGACGATTCGTACGTGATGGACTCGGCAAACGTGGGACCCTACGGCACAGCGGTGACGCAGGAGCTGATTCCAGAGATCGAGCGGCAGTTCCGCGGCATCGGCCAGGGATGGGCGCGCGCTACCTTTGGCGGCTCAACCGGTGGCTGGGAGGCTCTTGCCTCGCAGGTCTTCTTCCCGGACTTCTATAACGGCACATGGGCGGCCTGCCCCGACCCCGTCGACTTCCACTCCTACCAGAACGTCGACCTTTACAACGACACCAACGCCTTTGTGCGCCACAGCGACTTCGGCTCCGTGCCGATTGCGGCCGATCGCAAACCGGACGGCTCCATCCTGGCGCTCACCGGGGACGAGGTGCAGTTCGAGTACGTGCTCGGCACCCGCGGGCGCAGCGGCGAACAGTGGAACATCTGGCAGGCGGTCTACTCGCCACAAGGGCCGGATGGACTGCCGGTGCCGATCTGGAACGACCGTACGGGCGAGATCAACAAGGCGACGGTGCAGTACTGGCACGATCACTGGGACCTGACCGCAGTGCTGGAACGGGACTGGAGCACGCTGGGGCCGAAGCTCGAAGGCAAGATCCACGTGCAGGCCGGCGAAGGTGACACCTACTTCCTGAACAATGCCGTGCACCGGATGCAAACGATGCTTGACGGCACACGGGCGCCTCACTCCGATGCCAGCTTCCAGTACGGGGCGGGGGCGCCGCACTGCTACACGGGCGGGCCGGATGCCTACACGATGCAGGAGAACAACCGGACGTGGCCGCAGCGCGTGCTGCCGCAGATGGCCGCGCGCATGCGGGCCACTGCGCCAAAGGGCGCGGATGTATCGAGCTGGTCGTACTGAGCAGAGACCGCAGCGTCGTGAGCGACGCGCGTTGCGAGGAGGTGTGCGATGAGGGCGAAGCCGGTTCTGCTGACGACGGTGTGGCCGCCGGAGGAAGTTGAGCAACGCATGTTCCGGGAGTTCGAGGTGCGGCGCGCCCCGCAGGGAGTGTCGCAGAGCGCAGAGGAACTGCTGGCGGCGGCCGAAGGGGCGGAGGCCATGCTGGTCGCGCATGGAGTTCCGCTGGATGCCGCCTTCTTTGCGCGGCTGCCACGGACGGTGCGCATCGTTGCCAGCTACTCCGTTGGGTATGAGCACATTGACCTTGCGGCTGCTCGGGAGCGGGGAGTTGCCGTGTCGAACACGCCGGGCGTATTGACGGACGCCACGGCCGAGATTGCGCTGCTGTTGCTGCTCGGTGCAGCCCGGCGGGCGACGGAGGGGCAGGAGTTGGTTCGCTCCGGGCGATGGAATGAGACCTCTCCGCCCATGCTGGGCGGCCAGCTGAGCGGGCACGTGCTGGGGATTTACGGCATGGGCCGGATCGGGCAGGCCGTTGCGGAGCGGGCGCGAGCGTTTGGCATGCGCATCCACTACCTGAACCGGAGCCGGCTCGCGCCGGAGCTCGAGAAGGGCGCTGTCTTTCATGAGCGGCTTGAGAGCCTGCTGCCCATGAGCCAGTTCCTGTCGCTCCACGCGCCGCTGAACCAGCAGACCCGCCACATGGTGAATGCGTGGAGTTTGGAGCAGCTGCCCTGGGGGGCGGTGGTGGTGAACACGGCGCGTGGCGGGCTGGTGGACGATGAGGCGCTGCTGGGCGCGCTGCGGAGCGGGCGGGTGGCGGCGGCGGGGCTGGACGTCTTTGAGGGTGAGCCGGCGGTGCACCCGGGCTACCTGGAGCAGAAGAACGTCTTTCTGCTGCCGCACCTGGGTAGCGCCACGGTGGAGACGCGGGTGGCGATGGGGATGCTGGCTCTGGACAATATCGAGGCCGTGCTGGCCGGCCGGCGCGGGCCGTCGCTCCTGGTGGGGTAGCCCCCCTCCCCCCGTACGAACTTGCGCAAAATCTTCAATCGAGAGATTTTAGGTCGGACCTGATCTGGGTCAGGGCAGGTTCGAAAGGGGGCTGTGGGATGCCTGCGAGGTGAGTGGAGGGTGATTGGCATGGGCTGATCGAGAGAGGATCTGCGGCCATGGTAGGGGGCGAGACAGGGGAGTTGCGCCAGGTTCGGGGGGAGCTTACTGGTTGGCGTTGTGAGCGGCCCAGGCGCCCCAGATCATCGCGATGGGGTGGAGGCCAGCGATGGCCCAGCCGAGGGTGGGGATGCCCAGGGCGACGTAGAGCACAAGCATGACGATGGCGCCGGTGACGGTGCTGTAGAGCATGCCGAATGGGCCGAAGAAGAAGGTCAGAACGAGGGAAAGCAGAACGCTCTTGCGATTGGCCATGGGTGAGGCTCCTTGGGGCGGTCGTGGTCGACTCTTGTGCGTGTGATGCAAATCGTGGTGAGAGGGGGGCGGAGACTGCGGAGACAGATGGCGGCGAAGGGTGCGGGTCTTTTGCTTTGCTCAGGGTGACAGGCAAAAGAACGGCAAGGCAATGGGATGGCACGGCAACGGCAACAGCAACGGCAAACGGTAGAAGCAGGTCCTTCGCTTTGCTCTGGGTGACAGGCGGGGGCGGGGGCGTTGCTGTGACGGCTGTCCCTTGCGGCTTGGGTGTCATCCTAGGAGGTATGGCGACGAAGAAAGTAGCGGGATCGGCGACGGCGGGGAAGCGGGCGGAGCGGGTGGACTCCGGGATGACCAGTGTGGCGGAGGCGGCGAGTGCGGCGGCTGTATCGCGGGCGAAGGCGCAGGGGGAGAGTGGCAAGCCGCCGATCTATTTGCTGGATACGATGGCGTTCATCTTTCGGGCGTACCACGCGATGCAGCGGTCGCGGCCCATGTCGACCCGGACGGGAATCCCAACGGCGGCGACCTACGTGTTCGTGAACATGATCAACAAGCTGCGCAAGGACTTCGCGCCGGAGTACCTGGCGGCGGTTTATGACGTGGGCGCGCCGGTGCACCGCAACGAGCTGGCGGCACAGATGCAGGATGTGAAGAAGTTCAACATCAAGACGCAGCAGTTTGAGGTGGTGGAGTACGGCGGCTACAAGGCGAACCGGACGGAGACGCCGCCGGACCTGGTGCAGCAGCAGCCGTATATCCGGCGCGCGCTCGATGCGTTTCGGATTCCGATCCTGAGCTACCGGGGGTTTGAGGCCGACGACGTGATCGGGACGTTGAGCTGCAAGCTGGCGGCGCTGGGGCACAAGGTGTTTGTGGTGTCGAGCGACAAGGACATGATGCAGCTGGTGAACGCGAGCGTTTCCATGCTGAACCCGATGAAGGACAACCTGATCCTGGACGCGGCCGGGGTGGAGGGCGCGCTGGGGGTGCCGCCGGAGCGGGTGATCGACGTGATGGCGCTGCGCGGGGATGCGATCGACAACGTGCCGGGCGCGCCAGGGATCGGCGACAAGGGATCGGTGGAGCTGATCCAGCAGTTTGGCACGGTGGAGCTGGCGCTGGACCGGGCGGAGGAGGTGAAGAAGAAGACCTACCGCGAGTCGCTGCAGAACAACCGCGAAAACATTTTGCTTTCAAAGGAGCTGGTGACGATTCACACGGCCGTGCCGATTGAGTATGAGCTGGACGAGATGCGGACGCAGGCGATCGACGTGGCGGCGTGCCGAGCGTTGTTTGCGGAGTTGGAGTTTACGACGCTGTTGAAGGAGCTGCCGGCGGAGGAGACGGCTCCGGTGGAGCTGATCCGCGACGCCTCGGCCGAGCAGGTGGCGGCGGTGCTGGCGGAGGCGCGGGCGCGGGGCGGGCTGGCCGTGGCGATTGCACCGGATGCGCGGGCGCTGGCCGAGGAGACGGCGGCCGAGCCGAGTGAGGATGAGGAAGAGCGGGAGCCGGAGATGGCGGCAGCGGAGACGATGTCGCTGTTTGGCGCGTCGGTGGAGGCGGCGGCCCCCGCAAAGGTGGAGCAGGCGGCGTGTCGGGTGGGGCTGGCGGCGGCGCCGGAGACGGGGATCGAGGTGGGTCTGGACGCGCCGGGGGTGCGGGAGGCGCTGGCCGACGCGAGCCTGCCGAAGCAGGTGCATGATCTGAAGGCGGTGGAGCGAGCGCTGGCGACGCAGGGCGTAGTGCTCCGCGGCGCGGCGGAAGACGTGATGCTGACGAGCTACCTGGTGAACCCCACGCACGGCTCCCACACGCTGAGCGATGTGGCGGCGCGGAGCAGCAACCGGGCGCTGACGCACAAGCCCGAAACCGAGCTGGCGGAGGCGGCGACAGCCGTGGCGCGGCTGGTGCCGGTACTGCGGGAGCAGATGGAGGAGGCGACCAAGGCGGCGAGCGGGCAGGGTGGGGAGGGCGGTGCGGACCGGGCGACGCTGGCCGATGTGTATAACACGATCGACCGGCCACTGGTACCGGTGCTGGAGCGGATGGAGGCGGCCGGAGTGCGGGTGGATCCGGAGTTTCTGCGCGAGATGAGCGGGCGGCTGGCGGTGGATATGGACACGCTGGCGGAGAAGATCTACGAGGGGTCGGGGCACCGGTTCAACATCAACAGCCCCAAGCAGCTGGGCGATGTGTTGTTCAACAAGATGGTGCTGGCGAAGCCGATGAAGTACGGCAAGGGGCGGGTGATCTCGACCGCGCAGGACGTGCTGGAAGAGCTGGCGGAGAAGCACCCGGTACCGGCGCAGGTGCTGGAGTACCGGCAGCTGGCGAAGCTGAAGAGCAACTACCTGGACCAGCTGCCGCAGTTGACGGACAGCGAAGGGCGGGTGCATACGACGTTCAACCAGGTGGGCACGGCGACGGGGCGGCTTTCGAGCACGAACCCGAACCTGCAGAACATCCCGACGCGGACGGCGCTGGGGCGGGAGATCCGAAAGGCCTTCATTGCTGCGCCGGGGAACCTGCTGATGAGCGCGGATTACTCGCAGATTGAGCTGCGGCTGATGGCACACTTCAGCGGCGATCCGCTGCTGGTGGACGCGTACCAGACGGGCAAGGACATCCACACGCTGACGGCGGCGGAGGTGTTTGAGGTGGACGCCGAGACGATGGACAAGGAGACGCGGGCGCGGGCGAAGGCGGTGAACTTCGGCATTGTGTACGGAATCTCCCCGTATGGGCTGGCGGTGCAGCTGGGAATCGACCAGAAGGTGGCGCGGGAGTACATCGAGCGCTATTTCGACCGGTACAAGGGCGTGCGCAGCTTTATTGACGAGACGCTGGAGGTGGTGCGCCGTGAAGGGGCGGTGCGGACCTACTTCGGGCGGGTGCGGCCGATCCCGGATATTCAGTCGCGGAACCCGAACATGCGTGGGTTTGCCGAGCGGACGGCGGTGAATACACCGCTGCAGGGGACGGCGGCGGACCTGATCAAGCTGGCGATGATCCGGCTGGACGCGGCGATCCGGGAGCAGGGTCTGCGCAGCCGGATGACGTTGCAGGTGCACGACGAACTGCTGTTTGACGTGGTGCCGGAGGAGCGTGACGTGATGGAGGCGCTGGTGAAACGGGAGATGGAGGGTGTGGCGGCGTTTCGGGTGCCGATTGTGGCAGACATCGGGGTGGGAGATAACTGGCGGGACATCAAGTAGGAATGGCCTCTCCTGTTAGGGAGGGGCTGTATGTCCAGCGAGGTGAAGGATTTAGGAGAGGCTCTCCGATCGTGGGCCGTGTGAACAGGCCCACGATGGAGCAGCGCCAAGCAGAGGGAACCAGGGCAGATCCAAGAGGTACAGGCGGGAAGAACTTCCCCAGCGACTACGAAATTATTTCCAACATACTCCAGTGACATCGATCGGTAAATAGGTCAACGGAACATTTTTCGCAGTAACGGGAACAAGTTACCTAACGGTGACTTTCTGGTGACGAAGGGGTGACGAAAGAGAAGGCATGGCTCGCTGGTAGACTGCGACAAGGTCTCACGCAGGCCGGCGCGGCGCTGCGCGTGCAAGATTTGGATCTGGCGAAGAAGGGTTAGTGCAGGGATGAGGACGGACGGGATGCGGGAGCAGGGTCGGCTGGCACGGCGGGAGAAGGATGACGCGTATGTGCCCCTGCCGGAGTATGGGGTGCGGTGGGCTGAGGGAAACCAGAAGACGCTGATCGCGGCAGGGATTGCGCTGGTAGTGTTGCTGGTCCTGGTAGGGATCGGAATGTCGGTGTACCACTCCCGGTCGGAGAAGGCGTCCGTAGCTTTTGGTGCGGCGATGCAGACCTACCAGACGCCGCTGGCGACGAGTGGGCAGCAGGTACCTCCGGGGCTGAAGACCTATCCTTCCGCGGCGGACCGGGCGCGGGTGGCGGCGGCAGAGTTTGCCGGGGTGGCGCAGCAGTATGGGCTGACGCCGGATGGCAAGAATGCGAAGTACTTTGCCGGGCTCTCCTATATGGAGGCGGGGCAGAACGCGACGGCAGAGAGTGTGCTGCAGGATGTGGCCGGAAGCTGGAACGGGAACCTGGCGAGTCTGGCGAAGCTGGCGCTGTCGCAGCTGTACCGGGGGACGGCGCGCAACGCGCAGGCGGTGCAGATGCTGGACCAGCTGACCAAGAAGCCGACGGCTGCGGTGCCGGCGGGTGTGGCGCAGCTGCAGTTGGCGGAGCTGTATGAGTCCGAAGGCAAGCCGGACCAGGCTCGCAAGATCTATGCCGAGCTGAAGGACAAGGACGCCAAGAGTGCGGCGGGGACCATTGCCGCGCAGAAGTTGAACCCGAGTGCGGCTCCTGGCGGGGCGGCGGGACCGGGCGGGATGTAGGACGGCTGGTTCGGCCTGCGGGCCGGGCGTGAAGGGCTTCGGAGCGGGTGCTCCGGAGCCCTTCTGGCGTTTGGTGGGCTAGTGGCCGTGGCTGTCTTCGTCGGCGAGGTTGACGGTGACGGAGTGGCTGCTGAGGTGTTCGTTGGTGACCAGGACCGGGATGGCGCTAGTGGAGCTGAGACTGGCGACGGTGCGCCAGTGATCGACCTTGTTGGGTGGGGCGACCCAGGCGGGGAGCGACAGGCAGAGATGGTCGGAGAGGACACGGACCTCGGCCTCATAGAGGCGGCGAACGCCGGCGAGGCGATCGGCGGAGTTGATGCCGGAGCAGAGGCGGACGCCGACGGAGCTCATGGCGGAGCAGAGGGAGCGGAAGCGCTCGAGGGAGAGGCGGGATTGATCGGGGTTGGCGGCGAACTCGTCGCGCACGATGACGACCCGCTGATCAAGGCCGAAGACGTGGACGAGATCGACGACGGCATGGCGAGCGATGGCAAAGGTGAGCTGGGCCTGGCGCGAGGCGGGGCCTTCGACGGTGGTGATGAGGAGGGCGCAGCTGTCGAGGACGGTGGTGATGGCGGCGAGCCAGCTCTGATTGTCATGCTGGGAGCGGTAGTAGCAGAGGATGGGGTAGGAGATGTGCGACTCGAGCAGTTCAGCAGCCCAGCGCTCCCACTCGGCGAGAAGATCGGAGAGGACGGCATCGCCTCCGGGGAAGGTGTGGCGGGCGATGAGCTCGGCGGCAGATGGGGGCGAGCCGGCGCGGGAGTCCAGAAGGGCTACGGAGACCTCGCGCCGGCTGAAGGCGCCATAGAGCACGGGAACGTAGCTGATGACGAGGGCGACAAAGGCGAGGCCGGAGCCGGACTCGATGACCATGAGGAGGCGGGCCGCCTGGCGACGGGGAACAACATCTCCAGGGCCGAGGGTGGTGAGGGTTGTGCCGCTGACGTAGAGGTCCGTGCGAAAGCTGGCGGCGGGAGGTCGCTCGAGTGGAAGCGAGGTGTCGACGTATGGCGTGCCAAGGCCGAAGAGGGCGAGGGCGAAGCCGATGACGAGAAGGGTGCCCCAGACGGCGAAGAGGGTGAGCAGCGAGAGAGGGCCGAAGGCGCTGAGGAGTTGCTCGCGTGCGCGGCGGTTGGATAGCCGATTGCTAAGCCACGCGAAGGGCTGCCAGGTGACGAAGTAGTACAGGACCGTGAGACGGAAGCGGCTCTTGGGGCGGCGAGGCAGGATGACGGTCTGGAAGGCGTCAACAAAGACGATAGCGCAGCACAGCAGGCCGAGAAGAAGGATGAGGATGTGCAGAGGCGGCTCCTGGGACGCTGTGCAGAAGTGTCTGTAAGAGAAGAACGGGACGGACCCGAAACCGAGGTGGTGGGCGGGACGCGCGACAGCAGCGGAGGTTAGTTGGGACGGTGTTTCAGAGAGAAAGATTCCGGAGCACGTTTCCCGGATCGAAGAAATTGGGACGGGTTTAACGATACAAGGTGGTGCCGAAAGATTGGCCTCATGTTGCCACGTCAAGCGTAGACGGCGGTCGGGACGAGGGTTTACATCTTTTGGTACTGACTCGAGAGGATCGTCTTCGACGCAGGGGAGGGGACTATGCCGCGAGTGTTGATCGTTGATGACGAGACGATGGTGGCAGAGACGCTGAGCCGCATCTTCGAGAAGAACGGCTTTGTGACGTGCGCGGTGCGGACGGCGGAGGCGGCGCTGCGGAGCGTGCAGGAGTGTGCGCCGGATCTGCTGCTGTGTGATCTGCACCTGGCGGGTGAAAGTGGAACCCACCTTATGACCGAGATGCAGCGCGTGCTGCCGACCTGCCCGGTGCTGGTGCTGACGGGGCTGTCGAACGGTGAGACCCGGGTGGAGCGGCTGACGGAAGGGACAGGACGCCGGATCAGCCTGTTGCCGAAGCCATGCTCTCCGGTGGAGTTGCTGCGCGAAGCGGGGCGGATGCTGGTCGCGTAGACGGACTTTGATCGAGGGGAGCGGGTGTAGACTCAGGCGATGGCTCGAGGAAAGAGCGCGCCGGACTCGCTCGCCGCGTTGCGCGGGGGACTGGCAGCTCGGCGACGCGGGGCGGCGGAGGTCGTGCCAAGGCGGGGTGAAGCTGACACCGCGGCTGACCAGATGGGATTACTGTTTGCCGACCTGACCCAGGCGGATGACGCATCCCACAGCAGCCAAGATACCCAGGAGTTCCACGGTACCCAATCCACTCAGGATGCGGCGGATCGAGTAGAAGACCTGGTGCCGGAGCGAGGGCTTGCGGGGCTGCGGAGCGAGCTTTCCAGCCGTGAGGAGCAGACTGCGGGGCGTGCCAGCGTGGTGCAGCCCGTGCCGCGGGCGGACCCGGCGGTATGGAGTGTGCGGGCGTTGGTGGGGCGGCTGCGGGAACGGGTGGAAGGGGCCTTTCGCGAGGTGCTGGTGGAGGGGGAGATCTCCACGTGCCGGCCTGCGAGTTCAGGCCACATATACCTGACATTGAAGGAAGGCGAGACGCAGCTTTCGGTGGTGATGTTCCGTCGGCAGGCGCAGTTGCTGCCGTTTCGGCCCCAGCCGGGCATGGCTGTCCTGGCACGCGGGCGACTGTCGGTCTATGAGGGCCGTGGCGAGCTGCAGCTGATTGCCGAGACGATGGAGCCGCGGGGGACGGGCGCTCTGCTGCTCGCGATGGAGCGGCTGAAGGAGCGGCTGAGTGCCGAGGGTCTGTTTAACGCGGGGCGCAAGCGACCGCTGCCGGCGTATCCGAGGTGCATCGGCGTAGTGACCTCAAGCGCAGGGGCGGTGCTGCATGATGTGATCACGGTGGTGCGGCGGCGGCATGCGCGGCTGAACCTGTTGATCTACCCGGCCGCGGTGCAGGGGCCGGGGTGTGCGGCCTCGGTGATCGGCGGCCTGCGCTGGTTCAACGCACATCCGGAGCTGGTGCAGCTTGTGCTGCTGGCGCGAGGTGGAGGCTCACCCGAGGACCTGTGCGGCTTCAACGATGAGGCGCTGGCGCGGGCGATTGCACGGTCGACGCTGCCAGTGGTGTCGGCAATCGGGCACGAGACGGACTTCACGATCGCAGACTTTGTGGCGGACCTGCGGGCACCGACGCCTTCGGCCGCGGCCGAGATCATCACGGCCTCGCAGCATCGGGTGGAGGAGCGGGTGCAGGCGGCGGAGCGCGGGCTGCGGCGGTCACTGCGGCTGAGAATGCTGGAGGCGCGAGAGCGGTTTGGGCGAGCTTCAGCAGAGCGGCTGCTGGCGCGCATGCAGACGGCGCTTGACCGGCGTGGACAGCGAGTGGATGAGCTAGCGCGCAGGCTCGATCGGGCCATGGCGACGCAGCAACGGACACGGGAGGACCGGCTGCACCGGCTGCAGTTGGCGCTGGAGCGGCAGCAGGTGGGGACGAAGCTGCGGCAGACCCGTGACCGGCTGGACCGGCTGGAGCAGTGGCTACAGTACTGGGGGCCGATGGCGGCAGAGCGCCGGCGGGCCCGTGTGGAGAGCGCAGCTGGGCGGCTGGGGGCGATGTCGCCGCTGGCGGTGCTGGAGCGTGGCTATGCCTTGCTGTACGCGGTACCCGAAGGTAACGGCGAAAGCGAAGAAAAGGCGATGGATGCGAAGCCTAAGCTGCTACGCTCTGCGCAGGAGATCAAGGTCGGAGCGCGCATAATGGCGCGTCTGGCGAAGGGGCAGGTTGAGGCAGAGGTGATGGCGATCACAGCGGAGAAGGAAGCATAGATGAAGCACCTGTTTGGAACGGATGGCATCCGCGGCGTGGCGGGCACGTCGCCCCTGGACCGGCGGACGGTGGTGGCGATCGGTGTTGCGGTAGGACGGTCGCTCGCGGCCGCCGGTGGACCAGTGCGTGTGCTGCTGGGGATGGACACGCGGGAGTCCGGTAGCTGGATTGCCGCAGCGCTGGTTGCGGGGCTACACCGGGCGGGAGCGCATGTGGAGAACGCCGGTGTGGTGACGACGCCGGCGGTGGCGTACCTGACGCGCAAGCATGGCTTCTCAGCCGGGGTGGTGATCTCAGCCTCGCACAATCCGTGGCAGGACAACGGCATCAAGCTGTTCGGTCCGGATGGGTACAAGTTGGCCGACGCAGTGGAGATGAAGGTGGAGGAGGAGATCTTCCGTGTGTTGGCGGAAGAGGTGCCTGATCTGCCCGAGTCGTTGGCGATGCCGGAGGTCGTGGAGGGGCACCGCGCGGAGTACATCCGATTCTTGCAGGCTGCTGTTCCGGGGCTTTCCCTGGCAAACCGGAGAGTAGTTATCGATTGCGCAAACGGCGCGGCGAGTGCGATTGCAGCGGAGCTGTTTGCGGGCATGCAGGGCGACGTGCGGATCACGCATGCCTCGCCGAACGGTCGCAACATCAACGAGAACTGCGGCGCGCTGCATCCGGAGGTCGTGGCGGCAGAGGTGACACAGCAGGGAGCTGCCTTGGGCGTGACGCTGGACGGGGATGCGGATCGCTGCTTATTTGCCGACGAGCATGGCAGGGTGGTGAATGGGGACGCGGTGCTGCTGCTGGCAGCCCGGGATCTTCATGCTCGCGGACTGCTTGCGGGTGATGTTGTGGTGGCGACGACGATGTCCAACATGGGGTTGGAGGCGGCGCTGCGGCGGTCGGGTGTGCAGATGCTGCGGGCGCCGGTGGGTGACAAGTATGTTCTTGAGATGATGCGAGAGACGGCGGCGGCGCTGGGCGGCGAGCAGTCGGGCCACATCATCTTTGGCGGCCGGTCGACAACGGGCGATGGGCTCCTGACCGCGCTTGCAGTGCTCGACATAAGCCAGCGGGCGGGGAAGACCCTGGCGGAGCTGGTGGCGGACATGAAGGTTTTTCCGCAGACGATTGTGAACGTGCGGGTGAAGGAACGACGCGACCTGCAGACGATGGCACCGGTTGCCCTAGCGATCGGTGCGGCGGAGAGAGAACTTGCTGAGAGCGGGAGGGTGGTCATCCGGTATTCCGGGACAGAGGCCCTGGCTCGCGTGATGGTTGAGGCCGAGGATGAGGGCGCGATGCGATCCCATGCCGAGGCGATTGCACGGGCGATTCGAGAGGAGATTGGTGTGTAATTTCTGGTTGTGTTGCTGCTTGAGTTGCTGCCAGCAGACTGCTCCGCTAAGCTAGCGCCATGTATGAAGACTTCACCGTAGTCGACCGATGGACCGAAGAGCCCGTTCATTGCACGTGGCGGGGCACTATCGTGGCGATCGCCACACGGCACGTGGACGCGACCGATGTGCGCTTCGCGGTGAACGGGAACTCCCTTTACATTTCGCTGCCAAATGCGGCCTGGGTGGAGCAGCGGAAGCGAAACGGCAAGGTGATCACGGACTACCTGGCCGCACAGATTGCTGGACGCTACCTGAAGCAGGCGATCGAGTCGGGCTATGACAATGGGCGCGATCTATATGCGATGACGGTGGACGAGGTGCTGGAGCACGCGGAGGCCGTTGTGCGCGAGGCTGGCCGGGTGTCCGCACTGCCGAGTCTGCCGGTCATCAGTGACGACGTCAAACCTGAGACCTTTCTGGGCAGGCTGCCCGGGGATCCGGGGGACGGGTCCTACGAGGGCTCGCCCGCTCCAACTGAGAATGACAAGGTGAAGCTATAGTGCGGACTTCGAGAAGAGCTGTTGTGACGTCGGGGTGGTGGCTGCTAGTGGGACGAGCATTTGGCATACAGTTCCACCGCCCGAAGGCTTCAAAGCCGGTGAGCAGCTACCTTGTTCTGGTTGGAACCGACACGAACAAAGGCGGGAAGGGCATCTACAAGGCGCGGTTTGACGTGATCACCGGGCGCCTGACGCCCTTGGAGGTCGCCGCGGAGACGGTGCAGCCTTCGTTCCTTGCTCTTGGGCCGGCGGGTGCGCGCAGGGTGTTGTATTCGGTGAATGAGGCTTCGGATGCGGGCGCGGGTGTGACCAGCTATGAGCTGGACGGACACACGGGTGCTTTGCGCGAGATAGGCCGCGTGGCTACGGGGATGCCGGGTCCCTGCTATATCTCGGTCGACGCTACAGCCAAGTGCGTAATCACCGCCAACTACTCCGGGGGCGGTGTGACGACCTTCCGCGTGAAGGCGGATGGGACCCTGGAGGGGCCGGTGGATCGCATCGACTTCCGGGCGAAGGAGTTTGGCAGCAACGGCCCAGTAGCGGACCGGCAGGAAGGTCCTCACCCCCACTCGGCAACCATCTCACCGGACAATCGCTTTGTGGTGGTAAACGACCTCGGCCACGACGACATCGTGACATTTGCCCTGGATGCGGACGCGGCACGACTGACGACCACAGAGCCGACGGTGTTTCACACCGAGGCAGGAGCCGGACCAAGGCATGTGGCGTTTCATCCGAACGGGCGATGGGTGTACGGCGCTAATGAGATCGACTCTACCGTGGTGCATTACCTGTGGAGTGAGACACATGGGGCGAAGCCACAGGCCCTGTTTGTGCGCGCGCACCCACCGATGAAGACGACCGCGCCTGGCTTCACTGGAGATAACACAGCGGCTGAGGTGGTGGTGGCTCCGAACGGGGCGTACCTTTATGTCAGCAACCGCGGGGAGAACTCCCTGGCTGTGTTTGCGATTAACCAGGATGATGGATCGCTGAAGCTGATCCAGACGATCTCCTGTGCTGGAAAGACGCCGCGACAGTTCACGCTCGACCCAACGGGACGGTGGCTGCTGTGCGGCAACCAGAACTCGAGCAGCGTGACAATCTTCCGTCGTGACGCTGGGACGGGAAGGCTGGACGGGCCGGTGCAGACGGCCGAAGTGCCGTCGCCCTACTTCGTCCTGTTTGCCTAAGAGGGGAAGGGTGTACCCCCTCCCCTCCCGTATGGAATTGCACAAAATCTTCAATCCAAGGAACTTAGATCTGGACCGAACTTGCTCCGTGGGGGTGCCTGGTACCTCCACGGGCAGATCTGAAAGCCGCCTGCCAGACGAGTCGCGAAATCGGCTCCTGTCGGCTCGTTCGTCTCTGCGGCTTCAACGCACGGTGCGGTATTGCTGGCTTGTCTCGTGCGGCGTTGCTGCCTTGCGCCCTGCGCGGGGCGTCAGGATGCGGAATAGCTTGTCTTCTGCCCGCCTTGGACGCACCGTCCGGTGAGGAATAGGCGAGGTCGGCTTTCCTGCCAGACTTCAGTGTAGGCAAGGGCGGCGGATAGTTGCGCCAGCCTGTTTCTCTTGGTGATGCCAGGCTCAGATGTGGGGCGTGCAGATGTGAGGGCTCCCCTGGGATGTGGTTGGTCTCGATTCTGTCTTGAAGATCTCATCTCTACCTGGTCCTGGAATTTGACCCATGCTGGTGGTAGTGCGCTCAACCCGCACCATCTCGAGATGGTGCTTCACACTCGAAAGGAACTCCATACCCTCTTCGGGTGCTGATGCTGTACGGCTTCGGCTGCATCGGTATGTTCACGATTGACGGCCTGATTTCGGTCTCCTGGCGCGCTCAGCGTGGACAGTGACCTGACCGAGACCGACTTCGTCGTGACTCACCTTGGCCCTTTGCGCGGCGTGATGGTTGCCGCATCGCGGCGTCGGAGATGGACAGCCTGGGGCAGAGCTCCCCGGGCGGCAGTGCACTCCCGGTTTGGCTATTCGGAACCATTTCCCGACTGGCGGTTCGCGATTGTCCAGGAAGGCCAACTTGCGAAGGTCGAGCGCCACCTGGATGGAGCGTTCCGGCCTCTTCTTTGCTACCTGCAAGGCGTTTATGTTCTGGCCATCTGTTCTGGCTGCTGGCTACCAGTCCTGATGGTCCGAAGCCCCTGGACCGGGCTGCTGGTGTGGAAAGCAGGCACTAGCTCTGCGCCGCACGCAGTGCAGGAGTGGGGCGGGACGGGATGGGGTAGGAGGAGAGTCAGGTGCTGAGGGAGGGTACGGTCTGGTTGGCGGCGAGGATCTGGTCACGCAGGGGCGCGAGCCGGGTTTGTTCGAGGTCGTCGCGGTAGAAGAGGTTGTAGGTATCGAAGGGGATGAGGCGTTTCGCATCCGGGTGGGCGATGTGGATGCAGGTTTTGCGGATGGAGCGGAGGTCAAAGCTGTCGGCGTCGATGAACTGGACGATGAGGATGCGGAAGAGGTTTTGATAGGAGAGGTTGGCGGGCTGGAGGACCTGGGGGAGGCAGCAGAGGAGGTCGCGGAGGCTGGTCGCCTGCGACTCCGGCGAGTGGTTTGTGGAGAAGAGGCGGAAGAGGCTGTCCTTGACGGAGGTTGGGGTGACGGCGTTGGTGACGGCAGCTTTGGCCGCGTCGAGGAAGACGCCGGGGTGGTGGGCGAGGTGGGAGCGGATGGCGGGGTCCTGCTCGTAGATGATGGTGTTGGCTGCGCCGTTGATGAGGACGTCGGGTGGGATGAGCGAGGTGAGCGGGCTTACCTTGCCGGCGAGTTTCAGGGCGTAGCCCATGGCAAGGGAGTCGGGGTGGCAGGGAACGGGGATGAGGTCTTCCGGGGCGAAGACGGAGGTCTGCTCGAGGATGCGTCGGCGGACCTCGGTGAGGGTGAGGCGATGCTGGACGGGGTCGTAGTTCCCGAGGCGGCCGGCCTGCTGAACGGGCTGGAAGGTGACGCCGCGGACGCAGGGCTGAGTGAGGGCGAAGTCGACGATAGCGCCGAGTTCGGTGTCGTTGACGCCGCGCTCGACGGTGACGACGAGTGTGGTGGAGATGCCGAGGTCGTTGAGGCGTTCGAGGGCGCGCTGGCGAACGGAGCGGAGGTCGGCGCCGCGGAGCTGGAGCAAGGGGTCACGCTGGAGCGAGTCGAACTGAAGGTAGAGCTCGAAGCGGGGCATGTAGGTGCTGAGGCGACGGGCGAAGGCGTCGTCGGTGGCGATGCGGACGCCGTTGGTGTTGACCATGAGGTGCTTGATGGGGCGGGCGCGGGCGGCGTCGAGGATGGCGAAGAAGTCGGGATGGAGGGTAGGTTCGCCGCCGGAGATCTGGACGATATCGGGCTCCATCTCATTGCGGACGATGGTGTCGAGCATGCGGAGGACCTGCTCGAGCGGGCGGTGCGTGGTGCGGTGGGTGCCGGAGGAGGCGTAGCAGACCGGGCAGTTGAGGTTGCAGACGTCGGTGATCTCGAGGAGGGTGAGGCAGGAGTGCTGCTCGTGATCGGGGCAGAGACCGCAGTCGTAGGGGCAGCCATATTGGACAGGGGTGTTGAAGTGCCGGGGCATCTCGGGTGGTTTGAGGAAGACCTCGCGGCAGCGGCGGTAGTAGGGAACGTCGTCGGCGACGAGGACGCGAGAGAAGCCGTGGGTGGGGCAGCGCTTGAGCATGAAGACCTTGTCGTCTTCGAAGACGATTTTGGCGTCGATGCGGCGGAGGCAGGTGGGGCAGAGGGAGACGGCGGTGTCGTAGAAGAGATAGGGGCGGGTGGGGGCGGTCATTTGCGGAAGGCCTCCATGAGGGCACAGACGGCGGTGATGATGCCGAGAACGATTAGGCTTGCAAAGGATAGCCAGAAAAGGCTGACACCGATGCGAATGGTCCAACCTTGAGTTGGTCCGTTACCCGACCAAAAACCCACGCCGCACGTGCCGAAGCCCAACACCATGCCCGCAGCAAAGATCGCTGCCAATTTGCCGCGCCAGTCACGTGGTCTGGGTGCGCGTGGCCTGGACAGAGTCATAGTTGTGAGTTGCGGTGCATGAGAGTGGAGGTGAGAAGGCCGACGAGCGAGACGATCAAGCAGAGGGCGCTGCCGACGATGGCGAGCCCTTCGAATAGCCCAAGGGGGATGAGCGCATTCGCAAGGTTCTCTTCGAAGTCGTGACCGGGCACGTGTGGTCCGGAGAATCCGAGGTGGTAATGCGAGAAGGCGGCGAGGTTTAAGCCGCAGAGGCCGAGAGAGATGGTGAGGGCAGCCGCGGAGATTGCGGTGGCTTTGATCCAGACGTTCTGGCTGCGAAAGGGGTTCAGCATGCGGGCGAACTGAGGGTATCAGGCGTTGGTGGTGCGGGGGAAAGCGCAAAGGGTCTGGCTGGGGTCAGTTGCTGGGTTGTTGTTCGGGGCTGCCGCGGCGGGCAAGGAGAGAGAGGGCGAGGAGGCCGGCGACGGAGGCCCACTGGATGGCATTGAGGCCGTGGACGAGTGGTTGTGGTTTGAGGAGGTCGATGAGGAGGCGCCAGAGGAGGTAGGCGGCGAGGAAGAGACGAAAGAGGGCGCCGTTGGGGAGGCGGGCGTGGCGGTGGAGGGTGCCGAGGATGAGGGCGAGGGCGGTGAGGAAGAGGATCTCGTAGAGCTGGGTGGGGTGGCGCGGGATGCCGTCACCGAAGTTGACGGCCCAGGGGAGGTGGGTGAAAGTGCCGAAGGTATCGTCGGCGAGGCCGGCGAGGAGGCAGCCGATGCGGCCGACTGCGATGCCGAGGCAGAGGGGGAGGACGAAGAGGTCGCCGGTGCGGGTGCGGATGCCGTGGAGGAGCTTAATGAGTTCGACAGCGAGCCAACCGCCAAGGAGACCGCCGACGATCGTCTTGCCTCCTGTGGGGAGGAGGAGCTGAGCGAGGTGCAGGTGGGTGCGGGGCGCCTGCTCGAGGAGGCCGAGGATGCGAGAGCCAAGGAGGGCGCCGACGGCGGCGGCGGCGATGACGGACCAGCGCTGAGGCTCCGGGAGGAGATCGCCCTGACGGGCGCGTTGGCGCTTGTAGAGGGCGTAGCCCGAGGCGTAGCCCAGCGACTCAAAGAGCGGGTGGAGCGCGGGATGGGGCGTGAGCGCGAGCACGAGGGGAGTGTACCGCGCAGGGGCAGACGAAGAACGGCCACGCGAGGTTGGGTCGCGTGGCCGTTGAGTTGTGTAACGGGCTTCGTTACTTGTTGAGCGACTTGGTATCGAGGACGAAGCGGTACTTGACGTCGCCCTTGACGACGCGGTCCCAGGCGGTCTCGAGCTGGTCAAAGGTGGTCATCTCGATGTCGGAGACGATGTTCTTTTCGCTGCAGAAGTCGAGCATGGCCTGGGTTTCAGCGATGCCGCCGATCATGGAGCCGGAGAAGTTCTTGCGGCCGAGTACGGCGAAGGCGCCGAAGGAGATTGGGTCTTCGGGGACGCCGACGGTGCAGAGCGTGCCATCGCGCTTGAGCAGGCTGAGGTAGGGAACGACGTCGTGCTTGGCGGAGACGCAGTCGAGGATGAGGTCGAAGCTGCCGGCGAGCTTGTCAGCCCAGCCTTCTTCCTTGGTGAGGACGACCTCGTCGGCGCCGAGTTTGCGGGCGTCGTCGCACTTGGAGGGCGAGGTGGTGAACATGACGGTTTGTGCGCCAAAGGCGTGGGAGAACTTGAGCGCCATGTGGCCGAGGCCGCCGAGACCGACGACGCCTACCTTCTTGCCGGGGCCGATGCCGTAGTGCTTGAGGGGGCTGTAGGTGGTGATGCCGGCGCAGAGCAGGGGAGCGGTGGCGGCGGGGTCGAGGTTTTCTGGGACGTGCAGGGCGAATGCCTGGTCGACGACGATGTGGTCGGCGTAGCCACCGAAGGTGGGGTTGCCCTGGTGATCCTTCGAGTTGTACGTGAACACAGTCTCGTGGCGGTCGCAATACTGCTCTTCACCGGCCTTGCAGGAGTCGCATTGGCGGCAGGAGTCGACCATGCAGCCGACGGCGGCGAAGTCGCCTACCTTGAAATCTTTGACTTCGGCGCCGACGCGGGCGACCTTGCCGACGATCTCGTGGCCGGGGACCATAGGGAAGATGGCTCCGCCCCACTCGTCGCGGGCCTGGTGGATGTCGGAGTGACAGATGCCACAGAACTGGATGTCGATGAGGATGTCGGTGGGCCCGGGCTCACGATGTCCGAAGTCGAAGGGAGCAGGGGCGGAGGTGGGCGACTGAGCCGCGTAGCCATGGGTTGAGATCATAGCTGGTTGGATGCGGCCCCGCAGCCCTGGTTGTGATTATCGGCCTGCTTCGAAGTTGATCCGAATCGGGGTGACGATTTCGATCGGCTTGCCATCGATGGTGTAGGGCTCAAAGGTCCAGCGCTTTACCGCTTCGAGCGCAGACGCTTGCAGTTTCTGATTAGTAGCGAACAAGGGCTCGGCAGAGACGACCTGGCCATTGGTCGCGACGATCACGTTAAGAAGGACGACGCCGGTGCGCTCGTCGCGGGTCGCCCCAAGAGGCATCGATGGCTGGGGTCCTTTGAGACGCTTGGGTGGTGATGCGACAGGAGTGGGCTGGTTGGAGTTGTCTTGAGGAACAAGGTCAGCCTCGGGTTGAAAGTGGGGGTCATCAGAGGTTGTGCTTTGAAGCGCTGTTACTACGGCGTGCAGGACCGGTTTGTAGTCTTCGAGGATGGTGAGGTCGAGGTTGACATTCTTTTGCAAGAACTGACCCGGCCTGTTGAACACGGCCATCTCCCAAGTGAACCTGCTTGTGAAACGGAGTTCCTGCGTTCCGTGGTCGAAGCAATAAAGCGGCAGACGGGACGGATCAGAGCTCTTGCCGCCCGGGGTGAAGTCAGTCGTGATGCAGTCGAAAGGGTGGCCGTTGAACGTACGACTCACCTGTTTCAGGACAGGATCACCATGACCGAAGTGCGGCAACGGCGCGACGAGATTACGCAGCATCAGGTCGAGGAGGTAGGGTACGGGTGCTTGGTTCGAGACAAGCTCGCGAGTGTCGTCTTTCAGTCGTTCTTTCTTGAATGAGGGCGAAGCGAAGCTTTGCCGCCAATGGGCTTTGTCGGCCCACCACTCGTCAAAGGTGCCCTTTTCCTTCACCTTGCCGTCTGCATCGACGAGGTCGAAGGTAGCTGCGATGTGCCAAGGTTGCTTGCTGGTTTCCGCCGTGACCAGGTTTGTTTTATCGCGGGCGTCGACGAAACGGGCGAGTAAATCGACCTGACGGTCAGCAGCTTGAGTGGGCAGGGTGGAGGCAAGAAGCAGGAGTGTCAGACAGGCTTGCAAACGTGACAAGGGCAGAACCTCTTGCGGCAATGTAGCGTGACGCGCTGATTTCGACCAGAGGTTTGTTGAGGGGCAGGCATAAAGGAGCCGCATCAGTATGGCTGACGCGGCTTGGGTACTGAATACTGAGACGGTGAGCTATTCGTCGTAGTGGAGGAGGGAGAAGACGTCGTACTGGGGGAACTTTTCGCGGCCGCGGAGAAAGTCGAGCTCGATGGCGAAGGCGATGCCGGCGATGTTGCCGCCGAGCTGGCGGACGAGCTGGACGGTAGCTTCCATGGTGCCGCCGGTGGCGAGGAGGTCGTCGACGATGACGACGCGCTGGCCGGGCTCGATGGCGTCGAGGTGGATTTCGAGGGAGTCGGTGCCGTATTCGAGGTCGTAGCTGACCTTGGCGGTGGGTGCGGGGAGCTTCTTTGGTTTGCGGACGGGGACGAAGCCGGCGTTGAGGCGGTAGGCGAGGGCGGGGCCAAAGATGAAGCCGCGAGCCTCGATGCCGAGGACGAGGTCGACTTCCTTGCCGATGTAGTAGGCGGCGAAGGCATCGATGAGCTGGGCGAAGCCGGTCTTGTCTTTGAGCAGGGTGGTTATGTCGTAGAAGAGGATGCCGGGCTTGGGGAAGTCGGGCACGGTGCGGATGAGGGCTTTGAGGGCTTCAGTCTGGGCGGGTGCGGGGATGTGGTCAGGGGACATCAGGGTTTACCAGGCTCCTTGGATGGTGAAGGGGCCGAGGCCATGGGCTTCGGCGGGATCGAGTTCGTGTTGGGTGACGCGGTCGACGCGACTGCCGCGCGACCCTTTGCGGATGGCGTCGCTGAGATCGGCGAGCTGCTCGGGGGTGCCGCTGGCGAGGACCTCGACGGCGCCGTCGTCGGTGTTGCGGACCCAGCCGTTGAGGCCGATCTCGGCGGCTTCACGCTGGACGTACCAGCGGAAGCCGACGCCCTGGACGCGGCCGGTGACGAGAGTGTGTTGCACCATTGAGGGTTTCAGTGTCGCAGACGGCGGAGGGAGCGGCAAGGACACGGTACTTCAGTTTGCTAAGTGGGGAGGGATCACAATTTAAAGCAACGGCCTTGAACCGGTGAACGTCTGATGAATGACGACGGACACAGCAAAGGTTTGCAAGCTTGTCTGTCGCGGCGGGTCGTCGATGTCGGCGGCGCCAGAGGACCTCCCCGTCCTTCACAGGTTGTCGTGTGATGTGCCCCTTGCGGCGCACGTGCGGACCCGTGTGTGGCGGAAGGGCTGACGGTTCGGTAGACCGCTCAAATCAACCACGTTCTGGGAGAACTTCTTCATGTTTCGACGTTTCGTTCCGGTTTTGAGTCTTGCCGCGTTTGCTGCCGCCCCCGCCGTCTCGCACGCACAGTTCTACAAGCTGCACCAGGTGGACCTGGGCGTGAATGCGACCAGCCCATTTACGCGTGTGCTGACGCAAGATACGCCTAACCAGCAGTACACGACGGACACCACCGGCTTCCTGTTTTCGCTCAAGGAGCATCCAGTGGCGTGGGCGGGCGTGGAGTTCAACTACGGGTACAACAAGAACTCGAACATCTTCCAGAACCACTTTGGCGCGTCGGCCCGGGTGAAGACGGTTAATCACGAGGCGACAGCGGCCTACCTGTTCCATCCGCATATCAAGCACCTGCAGCCGTTTGTTGCCGTTGGCGGTGGAGCCATCGACTTTGCTCCTTCCGGCGAAGCCGTGGCTAACCAGTGGCGTGGAGCGGGACTGGTTGAAGTGGGTCTGGACATCCCGACCAAGAACCCGCATCTTGGCTTTCGCGCAATGGGCCGAAGCCTGATCTACCGGGCACCCAACTTCTACACACCGGCGATCAGCACGGAGAGCTGGGTCGCGACTGTGGAACCCGCAGGTGGTGTGTACTTCCGGTTCTAAGTACTTTTGAAGACCAGGGAATGAGAATGGGCGAGCCGCTTGGCTCGCCCATTGCTGTTTCCGTGGTGAAGCGTGGGTGCTAGGCGCGGGACATATAGGCGCCTTCGGCGGTGTCGACGCGAATCTTCTCACCCTCGTTGATGAAGGGGGGAACCTGGACGACGAGGCCGGTTTCGGTCTTGGCCGGCTTGGTAACGGAGGAGGCGGTGGCGGACTTGATGCCGGGCTCGGTTTCGACGACGGTCATTTCGACGACGGTGGGGAGCTCGATGCCGACGGCCTTGCCGTCGTGGAAGCTGACGGAAATGTTGAGGTTGGGCAGAAGGAACTCGACGGCGTCGCCGAGGGTGTCGCGGGTGAGCATGGTCTGCTCGAACTTGTCGTCCATGAAGTAGTACTCGTCGCCATCGTTGTAGAGGAACTCCATCTTGATCTCGTCGACGATGACGCGGTCGATGGGATCGGGAGAGCGGAAGCGTTCCACAAACATGGAGCCGGTGCGGACGTTGCGGAGCTTGGCCTGGATAAAGGCGCGCAGGTTGCCGGGGGTGCGGTGCTCCACGGAGAAGACGAGGTGGAGGTCGTCCTTGAACTTGATGATCATGCCGGGGCGCATCTGCGTGGCGGGAATCGACATAGAAAGAGGTCCTTTGCGGTGAGGCGATGGGGATCTGGAGGTACGGCGCGTCTGCGCAGGTTGCCAGGCGACGGCGGATGAGCTTCAGCCTGAGAGGCGGGCGGCAGCGGGAGCGAAAGGCCCGGCGCCGCGGCAGTCTGATTGTAGCCCAGGCGGTGTGGGACCGGTCGAACCGAGAGGGCGCGACTAGTCCAGCAGATGCGCGAAGAAGTGGCCGATGCGCTGGAAGACCGTGTGGGCGGAGGGAGCGGGCGGGGGCGGCGGGGCCTGAGCTACGAGCGGGGCTGGGGCGGGGGCCGGAGCTGGAGATGGGGCTGGCGTCGCGGCCGCGGGCGGTGGCGTGGCCGAAGTCGGCTGGCCTTCGGCCGGAGTCGGCTGGGTTGGGGCGGGTGTGGGGACGGGCGGGGTGGGGTTGGGGCTGGCAGAGGTGCCATCGAAGCTGCCCTGCGGAGTGTAGGCGAGGGTGGCGGCGACCTGGGCGTGGGGCTGGGTGGGGTCCGCCTGGGGGACGGTGGAACCGGCGCTCTCGGCGGGTGTGAGGCCCTGGCTTTCTGCAGCGGGGAAGGGGTGCGGGTCTTCGGCTGGCGGTGCGGGAGCGACGTCCTGGCCGGGGCGAGCGGCGTGGGTGGCGTCCGTCGAGGTGCCGGCGGCGGCCACGGAGACGGTGGGGGTGACGGGGCAGCCGCAGGGGGAGGACTCGTTGTCGACCACCTCGCGGAGGCTGCCGTGCTCGAAGAGGAGATGCTGGCCGGGGCGGATGCGGAAGAGGCCGGAGCCGAACTGCTCGGAGACTTCAAGGGTGGGGGCCTGGTCGCCGTGGTTGTCGACGCAGGTGTCGCCGTTGGAGGTGACGCGGAGGCGGAGGTCGAAGGTGGGGGCGGGGGCGTTGGCCTCCGCGGGGGAGACGACGGTGAGGCGGAGGTCCGGGGTGAGGATGGCGTCGTGCGGACTGGAGGCCATGTGGACTTCGAAGGCGCCGTGGTCGAGGGCGAGCAGGAGCGGGGCAGGGGCGGCGGCGGCGTCGGAACGGGCGGCGTGGAGGACGGAGGTGGAGCAGACAAGGACGTCGCCGCCGCGCGACAGATGAATGGTGGCGGTGCGGTCACGGGCGGTGATGACGGCGCTGGAGCCGATGAGGGCACGGCCATCGGCAAGGGTGAGGGTGCCGGAGAGGGTGGCGTCCGCGACGGCGACGGAGCCTATGGAGGTGGCGGATGACGGAGCGGGCGGAGCCTGGGCCAGCAGAGGGGCGGTAGCAAGGGAGACGAGCGTGAGGAGGATGGCGCGCATAGAAAGGTGCTGCGTACAGGATGCACCAGGCGAGGGTGGTTTGGCGGAGCTACCGCCGGGTGGACCGGCAGATCGGGGCTGGGCAGTGGGAGCTGACACCACTTCAGCTGACGCCGAGAAGCTCTGCGAGGGCGGAGCTCAGCGCCTGAGGCCACGTCGAGGGAGCGATGTGCGGGAGGGGCGGGAGCGAGTCGGCGAGTTTTGCCTGCGGTGACTTTCCGGCGGCAGGGAGGACCCACTATAGTTGTGCGCTTGCACGACATCCCGCATTTCGAGGCGAAACTCCATGTTGACGACGACGCGCCGCCGGGCGCTGAAGATGCTGAGTGGCACCGGGGCTGCACTGGCGATGAAGGGTGCGTTCGCCCAGACGGTGACGGCCGGGCCGTTCAAGGCTTCGCTCGACTCGCTTCGGGGCTACACGATTCCGGATTGGTTTGCGGACGCGAAGTTTGGGATCTGGGCGCACTGGGGGCCGCAGTCCGCCGTGGGGGATGGGGACTGGTATGCGCGCAACATGTACATCGAAGGGACGCCGCAGTATGCGTACCACCTGCAGCGGTTCGGCCCGCAGTCCAAGGTTGGGTACAAGGACCTGATTCACCTGTACACCGCAGACCGGTGGGATCCTGAGCGGCTGATGGATCTGTATGCGAAGGCTGGAGCGAAGTATTTCTTCTCGATGGGGGTGCACCACGATGGCTATGACCTGTGGAACTCGAAGTTCCAGCCGCGGTGGAACTCGGTCGCAAGCGGACCGAAGCGCGATGTGGTGGGGGAGTGGGCGGCGGCGGCTCGCAAGCGCGGCCTGCGCTTTGGCGTGAGTGAGCACCTGTCGAACAGTTATGAGTGGTTTGCGCCGGCACACCTGGCCGACACCAAGGGGCCGTACGCGGGCGTGCCGTATGACGGCCAGGACGCGGCGTATGCGGACCTGTACCACGACTACTCGAAGGAGCCGAAGGGATTCGCCGAGGCGATCGCGAAAGATGCGATGGGGCGCGACCGGGCGCCGGAGTGGTGGAAGGAGCAGTACTTCAACCGGGTGAAGGACCTTGTGGATCAGCACCAGCCCGACCTGCTCTACACGGACGGCGGGATTGTGCTGGGGGCTTACGGAGCGGGCACGGTCGCCGAGTTCTACAACGTGGGGCCGACGACCTATGGCGGCAAGCCTGCGTCGGTCTACTTCAGCAAGACCAAGAGCGACTGTGTGGATGGTCACACCTGCGTGGTGGACCATGAGCGCAATGTGATTGGCGCAATCGACCCGGTGCCGTGGCAGACCGACACCTGTATTGGCGAGTGGCACTACAAGGTGGGCGTGCAGTACAAGCCAGCAAAGAAGGTGATCGACATGCTGGTGGACATCGTCAGCAAGAACGGCAATCTCCTGCTGAACTTCCCACTGCCGGCCTCGGGCGAGCTTGATGCTGAGGAGGTGGCGATTCTGGAAGGCGTTACCGCGTGGACCGCCGTAAATGGGGAGGGGATCTACGCGACGCGACCGTGGACGATCTATGGCGAAGGGCCATCGACCAAGGTGGTGATCAAGCCGAGCGGGCATGAGTTCGACCCGAACGAGGGCAAGGCGCCGGACCTTGGCGCGGCGGACATCCGGTTCACCAGGAAGGGCGAGACGCTTTACGCCTTTGCGATGGGCTGGCCGAAGGGGGAGCTACAGATAGCATCCCTGGCGATGGGCGGTGCGCAGCAGCCTCAAAAGGCGGTGGACGTGCGCATTCTTGGCCACGAGCAGCCGCTGCGCTTTGCGCATGATGGGAGCGGCTTGCGGGTGACCATGCCGGCGGAGCCAACTGCCACCGCCGCGATCGGCGTTGGGCTGCGGATTCGTTTCGTTTAGGCCGGGAGATGTAGCTGGCTGAATCGCTGGAGGGGGTCTGCGCTAGCGCTTGACGAAGTTTGCGATCATCTGCCGGCCGTGAGTGGTAAGGACGGACTCGGGGTGGAACTGCACGCCCTCGATGGGAAGGGTGCGATGGCGCAGGCCCATGATGAGGGTGCCGGAGGGGGCGGCGGCATCCGGCGTGCGGGCGGAGACTTCGAGCTCGGCGGGAAGAGACTCTTCGCGGACGATAAGCGAGTGATAGCGGGTGCAGGTGGTCTGCGTCGGGATGCCGGCGAAGAGGGTTTGGCCGTCGTGGGTGATCTCGGAGGTCTTGCCGTGCATGAGGTGCGGCGCACGGACGACCTCGCCCCCGAAGGCGGCGCCGATGGCCTGGTGACCGAGGCAGACACCGAGGATGGGGGTGGGGCGATGGGCGGGATCGGCGGCGGTGGCGGCGGTATCGCGGTCGGCGAAGTGCCGGATGAGGTCGATGGTAATGCCCGCATCCTGTGGCGTGCAGGGGCCGGGGGAGATGAGGATGCGGTCGGGGTGGAGGGCCTCGATCTCTGCGGGGGTGATCTCGTCATTGCGGCGGACGACGACCTCTTCGCCCAGCTCGCCAAGGTACTGGACGAGGTTGTAGGTGAAGGAGTCGTAGTTGTCCAGGACGAAGATCATGAAGATAGTTTACGACTGCGGAGGGGAAGGCGAGCGGGGTGGGCAACGGACGGGGCTGGCGCGGGGTCCTACGTGCTATGGCTGAGATCAACGTGAAGCGGGTGGAGCATTTTGTGGCGATGGTGCTGATTGGCGATGGCGTGATGGCGCTGGTGCACCCGAGCCGGGACGCGCATGCGTGGAAGAAGGGGCCCAAGGTGTGGCGGGAGCTGATGCAGGAGCTGGCAAAGCGGCCCGGGCTGACGCGGCTGGTAGGGGCGGCGCAGGTGGCGGGTGGGGTGGCCTGGGCGCTCGCGCAGACGCGGGAGTAGGACTGGAGGCGCATCACATAGCAGAGGTGGTGCGCACAGATGTCACAGAGCCATATCCAAGAGCACATCGACCTGATCGCCCGGCACGAACAGGAGTTCCTTGCAAGCCGGAGTCGAACGGAGCGGGTCGGCGACAGGATCGCCGGTTTTGTGGGCAGCCTTGGATTTGTGAGTGTCCACATCCTGCTGTTTGGGGGATGGGTGGTGTGGAACGTGCTGCCGGGTGTCCGGCACTTTGATCCCAACCCGTTCTCGCTGCTTGGGACGCTGGTTGCCATGGAGGCGATTGTGTTGGCGAGCTTCATCCTGATGCGGCAGGCGCGGATGAGCCGCAGGGCAGACGAGCGCGACCACCTGATGCTGCAGGTATTGCTGCTGACCGAAAAAGAGATCACGGCCGTGCTGAAGATGGATCGCAAGATCGCGGAGCAGGTAGGGCTGGGTGTCGCGGCGAACAGCACGGAGGCGCGGGAGCTGAGCCAGCATACGTCCATTGAGGACGTAGCTCAGACGATTCGGGAGACGCTGCCGATAGGGGAGTAGGTATGAGTTTACAGGTTGAGGGCGCGCTCGATGGCGCGGACTACGGCCTGGGCTTTGTTGCGGCATTCGTCGTACTCGGACTCCGGGACGGAGTCGGCGACGATGCCGGCGCCGGCCTGGATGTGGCCGTCGGTGCCGTGCATGAAGAGGGTGCGGATGGCGATGCAGGAGTCGAGGTTGCCGGAGAAGTCGGCGTAGAGGATGGAGCCGCCGTAGACGCCGCGGCGGGCGGGCTCGAGCTCCTCGATGACCTCCATGGCGCGGACCTTGGGGGCGCCGGAGAGGGTGCCGGCGGGGAAGCAGGCGCGAAAGGCATCGAGCGGGGAGAGCTCTGGGCGGAGGGTGCCTTCGAGGGCGCTGACCAGGTGCATGACGTGCGAGTAGCGCTCGACGAACATGAGGTCCTTGACCTCGACAGAGCCGTAGGTGGAGACGCGGCCGAGGTCGTTGCGGCCCAGGTCGACGAGCATGATGTGTTCGGCGACTTCCTTGCTGTCGTTGCGGAGGTCAAGTTCGAGGGCACGGTCGGCGGCTTCGTCGGGATCGCGGCGGCGGGTGCCGGCGATGGGACGGTATTCGACGCGATCGCCTTTGACGCGGACGAGGAGCTCGGGGGAGGAGCCGACGATGTGGCCCGGGGTGCCGGCGTCATCGAGGTTGAAGCGGAGAAAGTACATGTAGGGTGACGGATTGATGATGCGCAGGGCGCGGTAGATCGCGAAGGGGTCGACGGCGGGGGTGCAGTCGAAGCGCTGGGAGAGGACGCACTGGAAGACATCGCCGGAGCTGATGTATTGCTTGACGCGGTCGACGGCGGCGAGGAAGTCGGCACGCGGGGTGCGGGGGGCGAGTTCGAGCGGGGCGGGCGGTTGGGGGCTCGGGTGCGGTGTGGGGAGCGGGCGGGCGAGCAGATGCTCGAGACGATCGAGGCGGGCGACGGTGGCGGTGTAGACGGCTTCGGGGGTGGCGCTCGCGGGCTGACGGGTGAGGTCAGCGGTGACGATCAGGTGGATCTCTTTGCGGACGTGATCGAAGGCGAGGACCTGGTCGAAGAACATGAGGTGACCGTCGGGGACGTCGAGCTCGGTGGCCGCGGTAGAGGGGAGGTGCTCGATCTGGCGAACGATGTCGTAGGCGAAGAAGCCGACGGCGCCGGCGGTGAAGGGTGGCAGGCCAGGGATGCGGGCGGGGGTGTGCGCGGAGAGTTCACGCTTGAGTTCAGCGAAGATGTCGCCCTGGAAGTGGCGGGTGCCGGCGGCGGAGGTGTGGGTGATGTCCCGATTTCGGACGGTGTAGCGCTGGTATGGCTCGATGCCGATAAAGGTGTAGCGGCCGACGCGCTCACCGCCTTCGACCGACTCGAGGAGAAAGGCCTCGGGGGCGGGGGTGGAGCTTGCCGGCTGCGTGAGCCGGAGAAAGGCGCTGACGGGGGTTTCGAGGTCGGCGATCAGGGTGCGGAAGACGGGGATGAGGGTGCTGGTCGCGGCAAGGCGGGCGAAGTCGTCGGAAGAAGGGGAGGCGATCGCCGCAGGGTTCATCATGGCTTTCCCATGATACGGGCGCCGCGGGTCAAGAACGGGACGTCTAACAGGGTGAGGAGCGGAGGTACCGAGGTGCTGGAGGCGGCTGAAGAGGCATTGCCGGTGCTGAACAGGTGAGCCTATACTCGCCGAGGTTTGATCACAGACCAGCCTGGTCAAACCGTTTATTGGCCCGGACGCGGGGCCTTATGGCTGGAGAGCCGTGCGCTGAAGACGGGTGGTGGGAACCCGGAGCAGCGCAGAAAAACGGTTCGCCAGGCGCACGAGAGCGTCGACGGACAGAGATCAGGGGACCATGCAGCAGCAAGAGATGTTGGACGTGCAGACGCTGGAGCAAGAGACGAATCCATGGGAGGCGCAGGCCTACCGGTTTGATGAAGCAGCTAAACGCTTGAAGCTGGACCGCGGATTGTGGAAGGTGTTGCGGCAGCCGGCGCGGGAGATCATTGTGCACATCCCGGTGCAGATGGATGACGGCTCGATCGAGGTGTTTACCGGGTATCGGGTGCAGCACTCGATGGCGCGGGGGCCTGGCAAGGGCGGAATTCGCTTTGCACCGGACGTATCGCTGGACGAGGTGCGGGCTCTGGCGAGCTGGATGACGTGGAAGTGCGCGGTGGTCAATATTCCGTTTGGCGGTGCCAAGGGTGGCGTGATCTGCGACCCGCGGGCGATGAGCCAGGGCGAACTGGAGCGCATGACGCGGCGGTATACGGCGGAGCTGATCGAGTTCCTGGGGCCGGAGAAGGATGTGCCCGCGCCGGACATGAACACGAACGAGCAGACGATGGCGTGGATCATGGACACCTACTCGATGCACATGCGGCAGACCGTGACGGCGGTGGTGACGGGCAAGCCGGTAAACATCGGCGGCTCTCGCGGCCGGCGCGAGGCGACCGGGCGTGGGTTGCAGGTGGTGTGCGACGAGGCGTTGAAGTTTCTCGGGATGCCGGTGGAGGGGTGCCGTGTGATCCTGCAGGGCTTCGGAAATGTTGGATCGAATGCAGCGAAGCTGCTGGCGGAGCGTGGCTACCGGGTGATCGGCGTGGCGGAGCATGACGGCGCAATCTTCCGCGAAGAGGGGCTGGATATCCCGAACCTGCTGAGCCACCGCCAGCGGACCGGGTCGATTGTGGGATTCGCCGGGGCAGAGCCCGTGGATCGGCACGCACTGCTGACCAGGGAGTGCGAGATTCTCATCCCGGCGGCTACCGAGAATGTGATTACCAGCCGCAATGCCGCGGAGCTACGCTGCCGCATCCTGTGCGAAGGAGCCAACGGGCCCACGACGGTGGCTGCGGACACGATTCTGGCAAAGAAAGGGGTCTTCGTGATTCCGGACATCCTGGCCAATGCAGGCGGGGTGACGGCGAGCTACTTTGAGTGGGTGCAGGACCGGATGGGGTATTTCTGGACCGAGCTCGAGGTGAACCAGCGGCTGGAACGCATCATGGTCGACAGCTTTTCGGACGTGATCTCCTATGCGACGTCGCATGAGGTGGACAACAGGATGGCGGCTTACATGTTGGCGATTGATCGTGTGGCGTATACGACGAAGCAGCGCGGCATGTACGCCTGAGTGGAGGGGGCCGGGCGGCGTTGGAACGAGGAATCGACGCTGCCCGCCCGGCGGCACAACTTGCCGGGGTCGGATAGCCATCCAACAGATCTTCCAATGAGGTGAGATCTATGTCCGGCAAAGCTCGGATTGCAGTGCTGACGGTGGTTGGGGTGGTGGTGCTGCTGATCGTAGCTGTGCTGGCGTTGCCCTTGTTTCTAAATACAAGCAGCTTTCAACAGAAGATTGTGCGCAGCGCCAGCGAGGCGCTTGGGCGGCCTGTGACGGTGCGCAATCTCCGTTTATCTGTGCTGTCGGGTGGGTTGCTGGCCGAGGGCGTGACCATTGCAGACGACCCGGCCTTCAGTACCCAGCCGTTCGTTCAGGCTGAAAGTGTGAAGGTGCATGTGGCACTGTGGCCTCTGATTACGCGTCGCGAGGTGCAGGTAGGCGGGTTTGTGCTGGATGCACCCCGCGTCTCGCTGCAGCGCAACGCAAAGGGTGTGTGGAACTACAGCTCGCTGGGAAAGACAGGGGCCGCAAGCACGCCGAGTGCGGAGCGCCAGTCGACTTTCCCTGACCTGACCGTGGGTGAGATCGCGATCAACAACGGGCAGGTGACGGTGACGGAGCAGCCGATGCCGGGCGATGGCACGACGGCGGTGGCAACCCATGTATATGAGCAGGTGCAGCTTGGCCTGAAAGACTTCAGCTTTGTGAAGAGCTTCCCGTATACGCTCTCGGTTCACCTGCCTGGTGAAGGCACGGTCTCGGCGAAGGGCACGGCCGGACCGGTAAACGCGGCGGACACGGCAACGACGCCGTTTACGCTGCAGCTGGATGCGAAACACATTGATCCGCTGGCGGCGGGGCTGGTGGACGCGAGCTCCGGCATTTCAGGGCAGGTCGACGGGCTGACGGTGGACGCCTCCTGGAGCGGCCAGCAGATGCATGTGGCGAAGCTGCTGATCGATGGGCCGCATGTGACGGTGGTCCAGAAGCCAGCGAGCAAGACGACAAAGGAAGCCAAGCCGGAAGGGCAGACGACTGCGCTCCAGAGCCTGGCGATCGACAGCCTGGAGTTGAACAACGGCTCGGTGACAGTGACGTCCCCCGGGCAGGCGCAACCGACGGTGTACCAGAATCTTCACGCGACGTTGAACAACCTGACGCCTACGACGGCTTCACCGTTTACCGCCTCGGCCCAGTTGCCGGGTGGCGGGACCCTGCAAGCGAAGGGAACAGCCGGGCCGTTCGACACGCAGAACAGTGCGGCAACGCCTGTGGACGCCGACGTGACAGTGCGCCACCTTGATCTGCAGACAAGCGGTCTGGTTGCTCCGGATGCGGGCGTGGGCGGGGTTGCCGACGCCGAAGCCAAGCTGACTTCGAATGGTGAGACCCTGAATGCGAACGGGACGGCACGGGTGGCCGGACTGCGGCTAGCGAAGACGGGAACTCCTTCAGGCACGCCCGTAACGCTGCAGTTTGCCCTGGCACAGAACGAGCGGGCGCTGACCGGGCAGGTGCAGAAGGGAGTGATTACGATCGGGCAAAACGTGGTCAACGTGACGGGTACCTACCAAAAGAGTGGACCAACGACGGCGCTTGATCTGAAGGCGATCGGACAGGGGCTGTCGATTAATGGGCTCCAGGCCTTTCTGCCGTCGCTTGGCGTGAAACTTCCGAGCGGGTCGAGGTTGGAGGGTGGCACGCTGACGGCGAACCTGACGATCTCGGGGAGCACGGCGAACCCGGTCATTAGCGGGCCTGTGAGCGTGAACGACACTGTGCTCGCCGGGTTTGACCTGAACTCCAAGCTCGGACCCGTGATGCAGCTGACCGGGGCAAAGCCGAGCAACGGCACGGCTATCCATTCACTCAGCATGGATGTGCGGAGCCAGGGAGACAGTCTGCGCACCGACAAGATTGCCTTGGATGTGCCGGCGCTTGGGACGGCGAGTGGCGCGGGTTCGGTGAACAACGGCGCGCTCAACTATCAGGTGGTGCTTAAACCTCTTCTGCTGAGCAAGGGGCTGGGCGAGGCTATTCCCGGGGGCGGGTCCTCCGGGGGTTCCGCGGGCATTGCCGGGCAGCTCATGGGGCTGATTCCGGGTGGGGCGGGCAAGGCGCTTGGCGGCGGAAGTGGCCTGCTCAAGGGCGGCATTCCCGTGGCGATTGGCGGCACCACCACGAACCCGACCTTTGCGCCCAACATGCGCGGGCTGGCAACCAGCGTTGGCGCGGCGGCAGCGTCGCAAGCGCTGAGTGGGCGCAGCGAGCGTGGCGCAAAGCAGCAGGCTGATCCAGCCAAGCAGTTGCAACAGACACTGGGTGGGCTTTTCGGCCACAAGTAGGACGAAGGGGCTGTGGGAGAATGATGGATGAGGGCGGTGTTGTTCGCCGATGGCGGACAACACCGGCCGAAGCGCAGCGATGAACCTTCCCAACTCCATCACGCTGAGTCGCATCGCTGCTATTCCGTTGCTGCTGTGGGTGCTCAGTCCGGTATCTCCGGTGCGGGGGCCTGGACATCAGGAGCTGGTGGCGGTTGCGCTATTTATTTTGGCGTCGATCACAGACGGACTGGACGGCTACCTGGCGCGGCGCCGTGGACAGATCACGACCATGGGGATGTTGCTGGACCCATTGGCGGACAAGCTGATGGTGAGCGCGGCCTACATCGTCCTGGTGGGGTACGTGCCGGGGATCGTTCCTGCCTGGATTGCAACGTTGGTAATTGGGCGTGAGTTCCTAGTCAGCGGGCTGCGTTCCATCGCGGCAGCAGAGGGCTTCACGATCCAGGCGAGCGAGATCGGCAAGCTGAAGACGGTGATCCAGATTGTGAGTGTAGTTGCGGCAATTCTGGCGCACCGATGGAATTACTGGAACTGGGGCGGCTTTATCGTTGGCGTGCGACTGATCGCGTACACATCGATTTACTGGATGACGGTGGTTTCCATCATCTCCGCAGTGGACTACTTCCTGGCGTTCTGGAAGCAGGTAGACACCGCCAGTGATACCCGCCGGGGGGCGCGGAGCTTTGTGCTGAACCCGCCTGCGGGCCAGCCAGGAGGGCCAGCCGTCGGTGCCAAGCTGAGCGGGCATAGGTCTCCCTCGGCGTAAGTTGTTCGTGCGGTGGAAAAAAGTAGAAAACGATTTCGTTTCAAGGGGGTGCTTATGGCAGCATAGTGGCATTGCAATCTGATTTGCACGTGGGTGCGTAGGGGCTACGTGTGTGGCGTACTTTCTGCAAGGGTTCGGCTACTTGAATGCCGGAACGGTCTGTTGCGCTGACAACAGAGCATTTTGATACCCGGAGTACGTATGTCCATATTGAGCTTCGCCTTGCTGGCGTTCCTTCTTGTTTCGATCGGCCTCTTCTTTACGGATTCGTTTCGCGAGCAGGTGTGTATTCCCCTGGTGCGCTGGTGGGTGGGGCGACGACGCGAGGCCGCTACGCGCGCCTTTGGAAACCGTGGCTAATGCTCCGGGGATGTGAAGAGTCGACCTGCACATTGCGGTACGTGGTCCGATAGGACTGTCAAGCAGGGATGCGAGGCAACGGCATGCGGGAGAGCTTCCTTGAACGACCGAAGAGGCTTGTGTTTCTTGCCGTAGCGGGCGCTGCGTTGGCTGGTGTGGGCTTTCTGCAGATGGGCCGCGGGGCAGGCATCTTGCGGCAGGTCACAAACTGGGGTTCACTGGCATTCATCGTGCCGGGCATGTTCTGTCTTTACTGGGCGTCTCGCAACCTGCATCTGGGTGTCGTGGCAGCACGCTGGCCTGCGGCTACGGTGCAGGAGGCCCGAAGGATTACAACGCACCCGCTTTGGAAGGCAGCGCTGCCGGTGTGCTTTGTGGGCATGTTGGTGCTGACCCTTGCTGAGAGAAAGCCGGTGAGGGCGTACTGGGCGATCTTTCTGATGATCCAGGCTTTATGGCAGGTCCAGATGGCGTTGCAAGAGCCAGACGATCGTGGTCCGCGGATGCCGCACTTACGGCTGACGACGTCAGCTCCGCTCCGCTCGGAGCTCTGGGGCGAGCGGAGCGGAGCGGACCGGTCCACATCATTGGCCGAGAATGGGCGTATTCGCGAGTGAGAGGGTTTGGGCGATATGTTGCCGCCAATGGGCGGGGCCGGTCTCGTGGACGCTGGTGCCATCGGCGGAGACGGCTACGGTGACAGGCATGTCGATGACCTCGAACTCGTAGATGGCTTCCATGCCGAGGTCGGGGAAGGCGAGCAGGGTGGACTTGCGGATGGCTTTCGAGACGAGGTAGGCAGCGCCGCCGACCGCCATGAGATAGACGGCGCCGTTGTCGCGGATGGCGTTGATGGCTTCGACACCGCGTTCGGCTTTGCCCACCATACCGAGAAGACCGGTCTGCTCGAGCATCTCGCGGGTGAACTTGTCCATGCGGGTGGCGGTGGTGGGCCCGGCAGGGCCGACGGCTTCGTCGCGGACGGCGTCGACCGGGCCGACGTAGTAGATGAAACGGTTGCGGAAGTCGACGGGGAGGGACTCGCCCTTGTGCAGCATGTCGGTGAGGCGCTTGTGGGCGGCGTCGCGACCGGTGAGGAGTTTGCCGGAGAGGAGGACGATCTCGCCGGGCCTCCAGGTGCTGATGTCGGCGCGGGTGACGGTGGCGAGGTCGACGCGGCGGGCTTCGTCGACGTGGTACTCGAGTTTGGGCCACAGCTCGAGGCGGGGTGGCGTGATGGTGACCGGGCCCTGGCCTTTGAGGACGAAGTGAGCGTGGCGGGTGGCGGCGCAGTTGGGGATCATGGCGACCGGGAGGTTCGCGGCGTGGGTGGGGTAGTCGAGGATCTTGACGTCGAGCACGGTGGTTAGGCCGCCAAGGCCTTGCGCGCCGATGCCGAGGGCGTTGACCTTGTCGAAGAGCTCGATACGGAGCTTTTCGATGTTGGAGAGGGGATGGTCGAGCGCGGCACGGCTCTTGAGGTCCTGCATGTCGATAGGGTCCATGAGGGACTGCTTGGCGAGGAGCATCGCCTTCTCGGCAGTGCCGCCTATGCCGATGCCGAGCATGCCGGGCGGACACCAGCCGGCGCCCATGGTGGGGACGGTCTTAAGCACCCAGTCGACGATGGAGTCTGACGGGTTGAGCATGACGAACTTGGATTTGGCTTCCGAGCCACCGCCCTTGGCGGCGACGGTAACGTCGACCGTGTTGCCGGGGACGAGCGCGACTTCGACGACGGCGGGGGTGTTGTCGCCGGTGTTCTTTCGGGCGAAGGCGGGGTCGCGGAGGATGGAGCCGCGGAGCCGGTTGTCGGGGTCGAGCCAGGCGCGGCGGACGCCTTCGTCGCAGATCTGCTGGAGGGAGTCGGTAGGGGTGTTGCCGTCGGGGCCGGTGAGGCGGACGTCCAGGCCAAGCTTGACGAAGATGGTGACGATGCCGGTGTCCTGGCAGATGGGGCGGTGGCCTTCGGCGCACATGCGGGAGTTGACGAGGATCTGCTTCATAGCGTCGCGGGCGGCAGGCGATGCTTCGCGCTCGTAGGCGGCGGCGAGGTTGGTGATGTAGTCCTCGGGGTGGAAGTAGGAGATGTACTGGAGGGCGTCGGCGATGGACTGGATGAGATCTTCCTGGGGGATGGTGGTCATGGGTTGCGTCTCCTGCGGGGCCGTGGCCGACGAGCTCATTTTAGGCCTCTGCCCGCGTGATTGGCTGGGCGGGGCGGCATCTGACTGGGGATGGATGTGGCGGTGTTGGACGAGAGCAAGCGCGTCATCGAGTATCTGGCGCGCGGGGTGGAGTTTGCGGCGGCGTTGATCATCGGTGTGGCGGCGATCGAGGCGACGCTGAAGAGTGCGGTGCTGTTCTTCCGCCCGGGCGATCCGCAGAAAAAGGTCGAGGTTCGACTGACGTTTGCGCGGTGGCTGGCAATTGCGCTGGAGTTTGAATTGGCGGCCGACATCCTGAACACAGCCGTAACGCCGACGTGGAGCGACATTGAGAAGCTGGCCGCGATCGCCACGCTGCGGACCGCGCTGAACTACTTCCTGGAGCGGGAGATCGACCAGGAGTCCAAGCCAACGCAGCAGGTGGCGGAGGAGAGGGTGATGGGAGCGAAGGCGAACGGGACGGATGCACTGGCTGATCGCAGCTGAACGGGCGTACCTGACTCTGGCGGCGGCGCTGATCGATCTGGCGGCCGCGGGTGTAGTGGCGCTCCATGCGGGGTGGGCGCTGGTGGTCATCGTGCGCGGGCTGTGGGTGAGCCGACGGCGTCTAGTTGCTGGGGCGGTGCTGCTCCGGGCGCGGCGGCTGATCACAGACGGGGTCTTGGCGGCGCTGAGCTTCAGTGTGGCGGCGACGCTGCTGAAGACGATCGGTTTGGAAGACTGGACGCAGATACGGATGTTTGCCTTTGTGCTGGGATTTCGGACGTTGTTGAAGCAGGTTTTTGCGTGGGAAGAGCGGACGGCGTTGCGACGCCACCAGAAAGAAGGCATGGCGTGAGCGGGAATACGGAGCGCTTCAGCGGGCGGGTAGAGCACTATGCGCAGTTTCGGTCAGGGTATCCGGCGGCTGAGTTGCTCAGCTTTCTACGGGAGCGATGCGGGCTCGGGCCGGAGTGGCGCGTGGCGGATGTTGGCGCCGGAACGGGCATGCTGGCGGAGGTGTTTCTTGAGAATGGCAACCGTGTGGTGGGCGTGGAGCCGAACGCGGAGATGCGAGCGGCGTGCGAGGGCCTACGGGCACGGTGGCCGGCGCTGCGCGTGACGGATGGCACAGCCGAGGCGACGAGGTTGGGGGAAGGGTCGGTAGAGCTGCTGACAGCGGGCCGGGCGTTCCATTGGTTTGAGCCGGAGGGAGCGGCGCGGGAGTTTCGCCGGGTGTTGGCGCCGCGGGGGTGGGTGGCATTGGTGACAAGCGGGCCGAAGAAGAAGGACGACGAGCAGGGGTGGGAGCTGGACAGGATCCAGCGGCAGTTTGAGACGCGGTCGGGGTATGTGGCGAGCCGAGATGCGCGCAAAGCTACGATGGTGGCGTTTCTGAGCGGGTTGGCGGAAGCGGGTGGTGAGGGGCCGGGTGAGGCGGAGTTTGTGAGTGAGCGACGGGTGGGGTGGGAGGCTTTCGCAGGGTTCATCGCGAGCCTGTCGTGTACACCGCTGCAGGGGGAGGCGGGCCATGCGGAGATGCAGGGGGCACTCCGGGGATATTTCGAGCGGTGGAGTGTGCACGGTGAGCTGACGATAGAGGAGGCGTGTTGGGTCAGCGTGGGACGGGTTGGACTGCAAGCTCCGAGCGTGCGGTGAGTGCGAGCGCGACGAGGCAGAGGAGACCGGAGACGAAGCTGGCGTGCAGGAGGGAGAAAGGGGTGGTCTTGAGGGTGAGGAGATCGGCGAGACCGGTGGCCAGCGGAGGGGCGTTAAGAGCGATGACGAGAGCGACGGCAAGGGCGAGTGCGTGGCGCTGACGGGGCGGTAAGCCGGGGGCCAGCGCGCGGTCGGCGAGGACCATGAGTGCGGGAAGAAGGACGATGTAGTAGTGCGTCCATGCAATGGGCGTGAAGACTGTGACGGCGACGAGGGTGAAGAGGGCGCCGAGCGGGGCGGCGGGGGGAGTTTGGCTGCCGACGCCCTCCGTGCGGCGGCGGTCATAGAGGCCACCAAGGAGGACGCTGGCGAGGCTAAGAGCCGAACAGCCAAGTTGCAGCAGGCGCGGCAGGGGCCGGATAAAGAGATGGGCGGCTTCAGTGGATGGGTAGAAGCGAGTCATCACGAAGGCGGCGAGCGATTGGTTGTTGAGGCTCAGGAGCAGGGTGGATGAGACACGGTGGAGCGTCGCGAGATAGTCGGCGAAGAGGAGGGGGCCGGTGGTGAAGCGCGCGGCAGCAAGCAGTGCAACGGACGCGACACAGAAGGAGAGGGCAGCACGGTAGCGGCGGGTGAGCAGCCAGTAGACAAGAAAAATGGCGGGTGTGAGCTTGACCGCGGCGGCGAGGGCGAGGAGGACACCCGCCGAGAGGGAGCGGGAGCGCTCGGCAAGAAGCAGCGCGATGACGGTAAGCAGGACGTAGAGGACGTGCGTCTGCATAAGCGTCATGGCGTATTGGAAGGGAATGGACACCCAGAGCGCGAGCAGGACGGTGGCGAGAGCGAGGGGAGAGCGGAGACGTGGTGCCCAGAAGATTGCAACGACCGCAGTAAGTCCGGCAAACGAAAGGAGGGCCAGAGCGGCGAAGAGGCGATTAAAGGTGCTGAAAGGCAGGTGCGTGCAGAGCGGGCGGAGCGACCAGGCCCAGAGCGGCGTCTGCACATAGGGGTGCAGCCAGCTTTCGTAGTGTCCGTCGTCGGCAGCGGTCTGCCACTCATCGTCCTGGCCGACGGCGGAGAAATCGACCGGGTCATGGCTGTAGAGGTGGTTTGGGGCGTCGCCCGAAGCGACAAGACGGCAGCCGATATAGGAGGCGGCGAGGTCATCGCCGACGTCTTCAATGTCGTGGGTGTACCGGGCAAAGCCCAACACGACGAAGAGCAGCAGAAGGAGCGCGGAGGGGAGCCACCGGCCAAGAGGGAGCGAAGTGGTGGCTGCGGGCGCGTCGGGGGTGGGGGAATCGGTCAGCACTCGATGATGTTGAGAGCGAGACCGCCGAGCGAGGTCTCTTTGTAGCGGGATTGCATGTCGAGACCGGTGCGATACATGGTTTCGATCACCTGATCGAGTGAGAGCTTATGCGTATCGGTGTCCGCAAGGGCGAGTCGGGCGGCATTGATGGCCTTGACGGCACCCATGCCATTTCGTTCGATGCATGGAATCTGCACCAGGCCACCGATGGGGTCGCAGGTCATGCCGAGGTTGTGCTCCATGGCGATCTCGGCGGCGTGCTCGACCTGGGCGTTGCTGCCGCCAAGAGCCGCGGCAAGTCCGGCGGCGGCCATGGAGCAGGCGACGCCGACCTCGCCCTGGCAGCCGACTTCCGCGCCGGAGATGCTGGCGTTTTCTTTGTACAGGATGCCGATGGCAGCGGCAGTGAGGAAGAAGCGGAGGAGGGGCTGGAGCGCTTCGGGTGGAAGATCGGCGGCGGCGATGGATTCTGGCGAGGTGCTGTCGACGAGGGGCAGGCCGGTGTGGTGCAGCAGATAGAGAGCGATGGCGGGGATGACGCCGGCGGCGCCGTTGGTTGGGGCCGTGACAACGCGTCCACCCGCGGCGTTCTCCTCGTTGACGGCCATCGCGTAGACCGTGACCCAATCCATGGGGGCGAGAGAGTCCCGGGGATCGCGCTCCCGGAGACGAGCGGCAAGACGAGGTGCGCGACGACGGACGTTGAGGCCGCCTGGGAGGATGCCTTCGGTGGTGAGACCCTGAACGGTCGAGAGACGCATGGTCTCAAAGAGCGCGAGGATGCCGTGCTCCACCTGCTGCTGCGGGGTGAGGGGAGTGGCGGTGGACAGGGGTGGCCGACGGATGACGTGATCGGGAAGCAGCGCTATCTCGTTCGCGAGGACGAGGGCAGCGATCGAGATGCCATGGGTGTCGGCGGTGCTGCAGAGCTCGCGAGCGCTCGAGAAGGGATGTGGCACCTGTCGGCTGGGGGCGGCGAGTGGGCTGTCGGGGTGGAAGTCCCGGGCATTGACGATGAAGCCGCCGCCAACAGAGAAGAATGTCTCTTCGAGCAGGAGCTCGCCGGAGACGGTTTGCGCGGAGAAGCGGAGCCCATTGGGATGGGTGGGGGTGCCTGGGGGAGGGAAGAGTTCGTCGCGGTGGAAGAGGAGGTCCGTGGACTCGTAAAAGGCGATCGGGTGTTGATCGAGGACGGCAAGGCGCTGTTGGTCGCGGATGAGAGCGAGGCGGGATTCGAGTGTGGTGGTGTCGATGGTGTCCGGGGCAGAGCCGGCGAGGCCGAGCAGGATGGCGCGATCGGTGCCGTGGCCGAGGCCGGTGAGGGCGAGCGAGCCGTAAAGATCGACGACGATGCGGACAGTGTGGGGGAGCAGGCCTGCGGTTTGGAGGTCGGAGGCGAAGCGGAGGGATGCACGCATGGGGCCGACCGTATGCGAGCTCGAGGGGCCGATGCCGATCTTGAAGAGCTCGAAGAGGCTGGTGTTCACGGAGCCTATTGTAGGCGTCGGGGTGAGGTTCGGGCTGGCGCGGGCGGGTGAGCCAGCACACTGAAGCGTTCTGCAACACAAGTGGGACGGGTGGGGTGGCGTGCCGATAGTACGGTGTAGCGGGCGACCTCCGCCGACGAGGACTGATCAGGGATGTTGTTCAAGACGCAGACGGCGGCCGTGTATGGGATTGATGCAAACATCATCGATGTTGAGGTGGACTTTTCCGGTGTCAAGACACCGGAAGAGATCTTCCACACCGTGGGTCTGCCGGACGCGGCGGTACGGGAAAGCCGGGATCGTGTGCGGTCGGCGATCCGGAACTCGGGTTTTGATGTGCCGCCGACGCGGATCACCATCAACCTGGCTCCGGCGGATCTGAAGAAGGAAGGATCAGGCTTTGACCTGCCGATCGCGATCGGCATTCTGGGCGCGTACGGGGCGCTGCACACCAAGGAGCTGGGTGAGTTTCTGATGGTCGGGGAACTGGGCCTGGACGGGGCGCTGCGGCCTGTGCAGGGCATGCTGCCGATTGCGGTAGCGGCGCGGGAACGCGGGATCCGCAACCTGCTGATTCCGGCGGCGAACGCGCGGGAGGCAGCGATGGTAGATGGTGTGCGGGTTTATCCGGTGCAGCATCTTTTGGAGGTGCGCGAGCTGGTGAACTCGGCGGCGCTGGGCGGCATCAAGGCGACGCCGCTCGCCTGCGAGCCCAATGCCATGCTGCGTGAGGGTGCGCATGGCGGGCCGGACTACAAGGACGTACGTGGGCAGCACTTTGCCAAGCGAGCGCTGGAGGTGGCGGCGGCCGGGGGACACAACATCCTGATGATCGGGCCGCCGGGCTCCGGCAAGACGATGCTGGCCAAGCGCTTGCCTGGCATCCTGGCGCCGCTCGAGTTCGAGGAGGCTCTGGAGACGACAAAGATTCACTCCGTGGCTGGTGTGCTCGACCGGGAGAAGGGACTGGTGCAGCAGCGGCCCTTTCGCTCGCCGCACCACACTATTTCGGACGCGGGGATGATTGGGGGCGGGATGATGCCGCGGCCAGGGGAAGTGAGTCTGGCCCACAACGGGGTGCTGTTCCTCGACGAGCTGCCAGAGTTCCCGCGCAACGTTCTGGAGGTGTTGCGGCAGCCGCTGGAGGATGGCGCGGTGACGATCTCCCGGGCGTCGATGAGTCTTGAGTTTCCCGCGCGCTTCATGCTGGCAGCGGCGATGAACCCGTGCCCTTGTGGCTACTTCAACGACAAGCGACGGGAGTGTCGGTGCACGCCACCGATGATTCAGCGATACGTGAGCAAGGTAAGCGGGCCGCTGCTGGATCGCATCGATATTCACATCGAGGTGCCCGCGGTGGAGTACAAGGAGCTGCGCGGCGGACAACCAGGCGAGGATTCTAGGACGATCCGGGAACGCGTGCTGAGGGCCAGGGCGACGCAACGCGACCGGTTTGCGATGGCAGGCGAGCGCACGCGTGGGTCAGCTCGGGCTCCCAGCGGTGCTGTCTTCGCAAATGCACAGATGAGCTCGCAGCAAATTCGGATGTTTTGCGAGCTGGGGAGCGAGGCGGAGCGGATGTTGGAGCGCGCGATGCAGCAGCAGGGGTTGAGTGCACGAGCTCACGATCGCATTTTGAAGGTGGCACGAACCGTGGCGGACCTGGCTGGCGAGGCCGAGATCGGGGTGCGGCATGTCGCCGAGGCGATCCAGTACCGTACCCTGGACAGGAGTTTCTGGAGCTAGATGAGGGCCGAGTCCAAAGATTCTGTTTCTGGGATATCGGAATCGAAAGGTTCTTAAAAAGAGTATTGACCAGCCCGACAGTGCCCGGTATCTTTCTTATGGGTTCGGAGCCAGTCCGCCTCATACAGCGCGAGGGAAGCTCAGAGCTTGTAAGTGATCTGTGTTGATAGGCTTACGCTGCGCAAAGGAGTTGCCCCAAGGGTTGGGTGTGACCCACATAGCAGGGGCGAAATGTTTGTCAAGCAGTTTACAAATACTTGTCATTGGGCGCGTCCCTTCGGAGATTTGCGCGTCTTATATATGAAATGCGAGACAAGCGGGCCTTCTCTGTTCACCATGCGGGATATTGGGTGAACGGACCCCGGACTAAGGAGAAAGAATGCGGTCTGATCTAATTTTTGGTGCGTTGACCCATGTGACGAATCGTTACGAGCTCTGCCAGCTCGCGTCCAAGGCGACGCGTAAGCTTCACAAGCCGAATACTCGGCTGCAGGACACGACGAACGAGGTTTTGGACCGTTTTAAGGACGCACTGCCCAAACAGGACGAGCTTGAAACCGGTGTAGAGACTGCCGTAACTGAAGAGCGCCGCGCGGCTTAGGCCCGCGGCAGCACTTCCTGGTTGCACGCGCGACTTCTTCGTACTATCCTCCACACAGCTTCACTGTAAATGCTGAGACGGCAGTTCCGCTCCGTCCTTCCCCAAGTTCCCTCGTAAGTGTTTTTCCGCATTCGTGATCGCCCGATCCCTTGCGTTGCTCTGCCCCTCCCTCCTTCTCCGGCCCTCTGCTTCACCCTCCGCGTTTCGCCGACTCTCCCCTCCTTCCTTTGTATCGCCAGGACTATCCATGACAATTTCTGAGTTGAAAGAGCACAATATCGCCGAGTTGGGCAAGCTTGCCCGCGGCCTTGACATTGGAGGCGCGAGCGGCCTCCGAAAGCAGGATCTGATCTTCAAGATTCTGCAGGCACAGAGCGAGAAAGAAGGGCACATCTTCGCTGAAGGCGTGCTCGAGATCCTCCCTGATGGTTATGGATTTCTGCGGTCGCCGGACTATAACTACCTGCCGGGCCCGGACGACATCTATGTTTCGCCGTCACAGATCCGCAAGTTCGATCTGAAGACAGGCGACACGATAAGCGGCAACGTACGACCGCCGCACGAGGGAGAGAAGTACTTCGCCTTGGTGAAGATCGAGGCGATCAACTTTGAGTCGCCTGAAGAGACGCGGAACAAGATCCTGTTCGACAACCTGACCCCGCTTTATGCGCAGGAGCGCGTGAAGATGGAGACGGTGCGCGACCATCTTTCGGGTCGCGTGATGGACCTGTTAACGCCCGTGGGTAAAGGACAGCGTGGATTGATCGTTGCGCCTCCGCGTACGGGCAAGACGATGCTGCTGCAGTCGATCGCGAATTCGATCACGGCGAACCATCCTGAAGTTGCGTTGATCGTTCTGCTGATTGACGAGCGGCCGGAAGAAGTTACAGACATGCAACGCTCCGTTAAAGGCGAGGTCATCAGCTCTACCTTCGATGAGCCAGCGGCGCGGCACGTGCAGGTAGCCGAGATGGTGATCGAGAAGGCGAAGCGCCTGGTTGAACACAAGCGTGACGTGGTGATTCTGCTGGACTCGATCACACGTCTGGCGCGGGCGTACAACACAATCGTGCCGCCGAGCGGCAAGGTTCTCTCAGGCGGTGTGGACTCCAATGCGCTGCAGCGTCCGAAGCGCTTCTTTGGTGCGGCGCGCAACATCGAAGAGGGCGGCAGCCTGACGATCATCGCAACGGCTCTCGTGGACACGGGGTCCCGCATGGACGAGGTGATCTTTGAGGAATTCAAAGGTACCGGCAACATGGAAGTCATTCTGGATCGCAAGCTGGTCGACAAGCGAGTGTTTCCGGCGATTGACATTCAGCGATCAGGCACCCGGAAGGAAGAGCTGCTGATCCCGAAGGAAGATCTCCAGCGCACCTGGATTCTTCGCAAGGTGCTGAACCCGCTTTCGCCAACAGAGGCCATGGAGTTGTTGACCGACAAACTGGCCAAAACGCGGAACAATCAGGAGTTTCTGCACAACATGAGTTCGATCTAGTCCAGGTTGCTCCACGGACAGTGATGGAGAAGCGCGGCCTTTGGGCCGCGCTTTTTCTTTTGAAGTGCTGTGTGTGAGATTGTCCGTCTACGGCGGTGTAAAGAGCAGGAGCCTACGTTTCTGCGTGGCGCAGGTGACAGCACACCAGCCCGTGACGGCGGGCGGGTGTGCTCCGAAGTCACTGAAAACGTTGCCACGCTTGAGCTCCGCCATGCGATGGAGGTTGATTCCTGTATGTACACAAATCGAGGGTAGGATCGGTAACGGGACCTCTGGGGCGGATGCACTCCCCCACAGCTTCAGTCGTCCGGAGACTCTCAGCATGCAGATGCCGAGTTCAAGTACAGGACCGGCCCGAGCGGGCCACCCAACGGGGCAGCTAGGACGCGCGGAAGAGCAGACGTTTGCGGCTATACGTCCTGCAAGAACAAGACGGACTCAGCTTGGATGGCAGGACGTGGGGTGGTTGAGCCTGGGGGTGCTCTTTACCCTGACAATCAGTTATGTCTTTGGTCGAGGGCGCATCTTCTGGGAAGACGAGATGCTTGGCTGGATGCTGTTGCGCGATCCCTCCTGGCACCACATGGTGCAGGCATGGAGGCTGGGGGCGGATGCGGGAGGCTTTGCCTTTTACCTGACCGGCCGAGCCTGGTTTCTGCTCTTCGGGGCGTCCGAGGTGTCGTTCCGGATGTACTCCGGGACGGGCTTTGCAGCGGCGTTCGTAGTGCTGTGGGTCGTGCTGCGTCGCTATTACAGCGCGGGTACGGTGGCGTTTGCTTTGTTCAACACCTTCTTCTTCTCACCGCCACTGGTGCTCCAAATGGGCGAAGGGCGGTTCTACGGCCTGCTTATGCTGAGTGCGGCGCTGGCCGTGGCAGTGGCGCTCTGGCCGGAGCAGCCCACTCGAAGGGGCAGGTATGGGCTGTGCGGAATGGCGTTTCTGGCACACGGGCTGCTGACAACAAGTCATCTGCTGGGGGTGGTGTATAGCGTCCTGCTGCTGCTGGCGATGCTGGTGATCGATCGCGTACGTGGCGGCATGCGACCCCTCCTATACCTTTCCGTGGCGATCTCGTGGCTGCTGCTCCTGCCAGAGCGGGCAGCGATTTTTGCCTCGATGGCGGCGGGCAAGCCCCACTTCTGGATCACGCAGCCCAACTTGTTGCACGTGCTGGGTGCCTATGGTGCGTTCAGTGCGGAGATAGCTGCTGTGCTGGCCCTGCTGGGGGTGGCGCTGGCGGGTGTGTTCTGGCTGGATGGTGAGCAAGAAGTTGGTCGACTGCAGGAAGGCTTCCGTGCGCGGCTTCCGGTTTACTGCGTGACTGCGGCGTTGTTGCTGGTACCGATGGCCTTCTATGGGGAGGGCCTGGTCGGGCAGCCGATCTTCATCAGTCGCTACCTGCTGCCGGTGGTGATCGCGCAGGCGATGCTCACGGCCGAAGCGCTGACCCTGATCCCCTGGGGCCCGCTGTGGACGCGGATGCTGCCGGGACGGCCGATGGCTGGCAGAGCCGTGCAGGCAATGGGCCTGACCTGCTTTGCCGCAGCCATGGTGGTGTGGGTCTTTCGCGGGATCAGGCCTCAGGTGGTGGAGCACAGGAACTACACCGATGCCGTGTCCGCGATGTTGCCCAAGGGCGTGCCTGTTTTGTGCGAGGACGCGATGAGCTTTACGGAGCTGATTGGGCGACAGCATGGGTCCGGAGTGGACTACATGTACCTGCTGGACTGGCCGGAAAGTGTACGACCCGCGGCGCCGCGCGGTGAGGTTTCGGAGTACCACCTCATGGAGAGTTGGCGGCGGGTGGGCTATTTTGGCGGGTCGATCGAGGATCGGGATGCCTTTTTGCGACAGCACCGCGAGTTTTTTGTGCTGCATGCCGGGCCGGCCGTGGGACCGGACGCTCACATGGTGGTCGGAAATCCGTTGCTTGAGCGGTTCTCAATGGATCCGACCTACACGGTGCAGCGCTGGGCCAGTGTGCGGAGCGGCAAGCTGATCGAGGCTGCATGGCTGGTGTGCCAGGGCGTATGTACGACGTTGAAGGCGCACCAGCCAGCCCAGTAGATCGGTGCTTCAGTAGCCGTTTGCCAGAAGGTAGGCGGTGGTGAGCCAAGGCTTGCGGTCGGCTGCGGATAGCTCGGGCGCGGCTTCGGGCGGAGGGGTGGTGTCGCGGCGTGCGTCGGGAAGCCACTCGTTGCGGGGCTGGCTGACGGCTTCGGTTGCCGTGGCCGAAGCGGACAGGGCCTGCTGGGCGGCATAGCGCGCGAGGACGTCGGTCTCGATGTTGACGGAGTCGCCGGGCTGAAGCGTGCGGAGGCTGGTCGACTTCCAGGTATGGGGAATGACGGCAATCTCAACCCGGGCGGAGCCGTCCGGCTCCGGGCGAAGCAGGGCGACGGTGAGAGAGATGCCTTCGACCGTGATGGAGCCCTGCTGCACGACATTGCGTGCAAGTTCTGCGGGGATGCGCAGCGCCATGCGCCAGTCCGTGGAGTGCAGATGGCTGGGGTGGATTGCATCTATGGCCAGAAGAGTTGCCGTGCCGTCGACGTGACCCTGGACGACATGGCCGCCCAGGGGAGAGCCGGCAGGCGTCGGGGCTTCGAGGTTGACGGTGGTTCCGGGGTGGAGCCGGCCCAGGGTGGTGCGCTCCAGGGTCTCCTGGGCTAGGTCGGCGGTGAAGGTGGTGGCCGTGGGATCGATAGCGGTGAGGCAGACGCCGGAAACTGAGACGGAGTCTCCTGGGCGGAGACGTGCGGCCAGAGTCTGCGAACCTCCCTGGGAGCCGGCCTCAATGAGGATGCGGGTGCCGGAAGGGGAGGGTGTGAGGGAGCGGACGGTGCCCGTGGTCTCGATAAGTCCGGTGAACATTATGTGAGGGTAGATGATGCGGCGCGCAGGAGGGTGCGGGCCCGGGCGGAAAAGCTACGGATGGGAGGGCCAGGGGTCGTGAAGCAGGCCGGCTATCTCGAGATCGGGACCGAGACTCCTGGTGACCTGCTGCGTGAGGCGCTGCTGCACCTGGGATGGTGTGGTGGCGGTGGAGGTGAAAGGGATCGAGCCCGGACCGAGAGCATGCGGCGCCTGGTGGAGGACGACGCGGTCGACGAGGTCCTGGGCGAGAAAGGCGGCGTTGAGAGTAGGGCCCGCCTCGAGCAGAACGCTGAGGCAGTGCCGCTCGGCGAGAAGCGCAAGAACAGCGGAAAGGCTGAGGCGGGAGTTGGCATCGGCAGGGATGGGGAGGATCTCCGCAGTAGGGCAGGCTGCTTGGAGCGCGAGGCGACGAGCAGTCTGCGATGGCACGTCGCTTGGGTGTTCGGTGTAGAGGATGAGGAGGTCTGGCTGGGGGGTGCTGAGCAGCTGGGCCGTGGATGGGGTGCGGAGGTTGGGATCGAGAATGACGCGGAGGAGAGGGCGTCGGCGGGGGAGGCCAGAGCGGTCGGTGAGGGCGGGGTCGTCGGCGAGGACCGTGCCCACGCCGGTGATGAGGGCGTCCGAAGCGTGTCGAATCAGGTGGACCTCCGCTCGGGCTATGGAGGAGGTGAGCCAGACGGGTGCGGCAACCGAGCGTGTGGCTGGAGACGGGGCGACGAAGCCGTCGGCAGAGATGGCTGCTTTCAGGGTGACGAAGGGGCGGTGGTGCTGGATGGAGAAGGCGAAGGGGAGGTTGAGCGCGCGGGCGGCCTGCTGGCCGAGGCCGATGGTGATGGCGATGCCGGCCTCGCGAAGAAGCGCAAGGCCGCGACCGCTGACCAGGGGGTTAGGGTCCGTGGTGGCGACGACCACGCGAGCGATGCCGGCGGCGATGAGGGCGAGGGCGCAGGGACCGGTGCGGCCGTGGTGGGAGCAGGGCTCGAGCGTGACGTATGCGGTGGCGCCACGGACATCGTGGCCGAGGGTGGCAGCCTGCTTGAGGGCGGCTATTTCAGCGTGGTCGCGATGATCGAAGAGGTGAGCACCCTCGCCAAGGATGCGGGGCTCCGGGCCAGAGGAGGTGAGGACGCAGCCAACAGTCGGGTTCGGGCTGGCGAGGCCAACGGCATCCTGCGCCAGGCCCAGGGCACGCTCCATGAAGAAAGCGTCCTGCTGGTCGGGCATGGACTGGGGATGCGCGGCGTGGGAACGGTCGGGCATGGGCTGAGGATAGCTCCTGCCAGGGTGGCGCTGTGGAGACCGGGGCGAGGTTACGTGTAGGGTGAATGGTTGTGGGTTGCCAGGGCTTCGGGTCCTGGCGGGGCAGGGAGGCGGATGCGGGGAGCAATTGTGAGGCGGGCGCGGCACTGGGTGGAGAACCGCGGCTGGGGCGGGCTGGCCCGGGAGATCGTGCGGCGAGGACGCATGAAGCTGCGCGGCGAGGTAGAAGGCGAACGCGAGGTGGCGAAGATGCGCCACCCTTTTGACGAGCGGTATGGGGTGGACACAGGTGGGCTGATCTGGGGAGAGAAGCTCTCGTGGGCGGGTGGGCCGCGGACCGCGACGGAGCGCACAGGCGCGATGTGGGCGACGGGCTACTACGGCATTGCGCCCTCGGCCTTTGAGGCCATGATGGCCTCACTGGGGCTGGAGTGGGAGCGGTACAGCTTTGTGGATGTGGGCTGCGGGAAGGGGCGGGCTTTGCTGATGGCGACGGCGTACCCGTTTCGGCAGGTGCTTGGCGTGGAGCTCTCTCCGGAGCTCGCACGCGTGGCGCAAGAGAATGTGAGCCGACTGCAGGCGGACTGGCGGCGACCCATGCCGGTGACCGTAGTGGTGGGTGATGCCTCGACGGTGAAGCTGCCGGAGGGTCCTTTGCTGCTGTACCTGTACCACCCGTTTGCGGCGCCCGTAATGCGGGCCTTTCTGCAGCACGTGCGCCAAGTGGCTTCCGGGCGGGAGGTGGTGATGCTGTATGTGAATGCGGAGCTGGATGGGCTGGTCGTGACGGAGCTGCCAGGCACGGCGCGACTCTGGGGCGGCGGCTTCGCGCTCTCCCAGGAAGATGCCGAGGCGGACCGCTTTGGCTCCCATGATGAGCGTGCCGTGGCCTACCGGCTGGCTGTCTGACCGAGCCTAGTCCAGCAAGGAGTCGACAAAAGCGCGCGAATCGAAGGGCAGGATGTCTTCCAGCTTTTCGCCGACGCCGACGTAGACAACCGGAAGCTTGAGCTCCGTGGCGATGGCAAGGACGATGCCGCCCTTGGCCGTGCCGTCCAGCTTGGTCAGGACGATGCCCGTGACCCGAGCGGCTTCCGTGAAGAGACGGGCCTGCTGCAGACCGTTCTGGCCGGTGGTGGCGTCCATCACGAGCAGGGTCTGGTGCGGTGCTCCCGGGATCTGCTTTTCGGCGGTCCGGCGCATCTTGTCGAGCTCTTTCATCAGGTCAGTCTTGGTGTGGAGGCGACCCGCAGTATCCACGATGAGGATCTCTGTACCGCGAGCCTTGGCTGCGGCGCAGGCGTCAAAGAGGGCCGCGGAGGGGTCGCCACCCTGCCGGGTCTTGATGATTGGCACGCCGGAGCGGGTGGACCAGACCTCCAGCTGCTCGATGGCGGCGGCGCGAAAGGTGTCAGCCGCGCAGAGCAGGGCGGTGTGCCCCTGGCGGACGGCGAGGGCAGCGAGCTTGCCGGAGGTGGTGGTCTTGCCGGTGCCGTTGACGCCGACCATCATGATGAGCTCGGGTGGCTGGCCCGGGTGGTTGATCGGCTGCACGACGGAGTCGAGGACGTTGCGAAGCTCGTTCTTTAGCAGGTCCTTAAGCTCTGAGCCACCAGCGATGCCGGTGCGGTAGGCGCGCTCGCGGAGGTTGTTGAGGACCAGCGTGGTGGTGGGGGCGCCGAGATCAGCGGCGAGCAGCAGAGGCTCGAGGTCGGCGATGGTGGTCTCGTCGACCTCGCGGGAAAGGGCGACGATGGTGTTCAGGGACTCGGAGAAGCTTTCGCGGGTGCGCGAGACTGCCTGACGCATGCGGTCAAACAGACCGCGGCGGACAGGTTCTTCAGTCTCCGCGACGGCGGGGGCGGGCTCACGCTGGCCGAAGCCGAAGACGGAGCGCCTTGGCGGCTCCTGCTCGTGAGAAGGTGTGGCCGGGGACTCCTGCGCCGGCTCGGTGTCTGCAGGTTTGTCGCGCTTGCCGAAGAGATTGAACGCCATGGCACAAGTTTAGTCGAGGTGTCGGGACAGCCTCAGGGGCGAGCTTCAAGCTCGCTCCAGCTAGGCTTCTTCGTCACGACCCGGGCGAGCCATGAGGTCGCGGATCGCCTCGCGCGGGCTCTTGTTGCGGTGGAGGATGGCGTTCATCTGCTCCGTGATGGGCATCTCCACGCCGTAGCGCGCAGCCAGGCCGAGGGCGCCGGTAGTGGAGCGGACGCCTTCGGCGACCTTGCCATTCATCCCGGCGAGGATCTCGGGGAGGTGTCGGCCGCGCCCGAGTTCGATGCCAACGGTGCGGTTGCGGGACAGTGAGCCGGTGCAGGTGAGAACGAGATCCCCGACGCCGGCAAGCCCGGCAAGCGTCTGCCGACGACCGCCACAGGCAACGGCGAGCCGGGTGATCTCCGCGATGCCACGCGTGATGAGGGCGGCGGCGGAGTTGTGGCCGAGATTGAGCCCGTGGACGACACCGGCGGCCAGAGCGATCACGTTCTTCAACGCGCCCCCGAGCTCCACGCCGGCCATGTCGTCGTTGGTGTAGACCCGCAGCGACGGGGAGGAAAACTCTCGCTGGATGGTAGCGGAAAGGATGGGCGAGTCGGCCGCGGCAACGATGGCGGTGGGTATGCCAGCGGCGACCTCCTGTGCGAAGGACGGGCCAGAAAGGGTCGCGCACGAGTTGCGCGTGATGGAGGCGACCACCTGCGACATGCGCAGCAGGGTTTTCTCTTCAAGCCCTTTGGAGGCCACCAGGATAATCTGGTCGCGTGTGAGCAGGGGGGCGATATCGGTGATGGTTTCGCGAAGGAACTGCGAGGGAGTAACCGAGACCAGGATGTCCGCTTCAAAGATGGCGCCCGGGAGGTCGGCGGTGACGAAGATGTCGGCTGGAAGGGTGAAGCCGGGAAGGTAAGGGAGGTTCTCGCCGACCTCGGCGAGTTGCTCGGCGAGTGACGCGGAGTGCGACCAGAGGACGACTTCATGGCCGCTGCGGCGAGCCAGCGAGATGGCGATGGCGGTGCCCCAGGCACCGGCTCCAAGAACGGCGATACGGCTCATGCGACCGCCTTTTTGCCTGAGCTGCCAAGGCGATTTTCGGTACCGGCAAGGAGGCGGCGGATGTTGCTGTGGTGCTTGGCGATCACGAGGATCGAGAGCAGAAGAAAGCCGCCAATGACCAGCGGGGTGCGTGAGGGCGCTAGCGCGATGCCGGCAACAGGCATGACGGCGGCACCGGCAATCGACGCGAGCGAGACGAAGCGCGTCAACATGACGACCACGAGAAAGACGGCTAACGCAACAAGGGCGGCCCGCGGTGTGAGCGCAAGGAAGGCGCCCAACGCGGTGGCAACACCCTTGCCGCCGCGAAAGCCGAGCCAGACGGGGAACACATGGCCGATGACGGCACAGACAGCGCTCGCGACCTGCAGATCGTAGTTGGCAGGGGCAAGGTGGCGGGCGAAGAGGACCGCTACAAGCCCCTTCAACAGATCCAGCAGAAGCGTGGCGATGCCCAGGCCTTTCGCCCCGGACCGCAGCACGTTCGTGGCACCGATATTGCCGCTGCCGACGGAGCGGATGTCCTGCTTGCGGACAAGGCGGACGAGAAGGTAGCCAGAAGGGATGGAACCGAGGAGGTAGGCGACCGGAAGTGAAAGGAGCCAGGGATTCATGGGGTACGGGGTTGAGTGTAGCAAGGTGCAGAGACGCAACTCCCAAGGCCGAGCAAGACGAGATTAAAAGAGCAGCTGACGAAGCAGTTCCAGGGCGTGCTGGGAGGCCCAAAGACGCACACGCTCCCGGTCGCCGGGCAGCTTCAACTCGCGCGCTTCCGTCTGCGATCCCAGGCCGGCAACTGCGATGTGAACAAGGCCGACGGCTTTGCCGGCATCGGGGCCCGCCGGGGAGCCACCAGGACCGGCAAGCCCGGTGATACCGATTCCGACCGCTGCGCCGGTGCGTTCGCGGATACCCTCAGCGAGCGCGCGCGCAACATCGGCAGAGACGCTGCCCTGCTCAGCCAGAAGGGCAGCCGGGACGCCGGCGAAGGCCGTCTTTAGCGCGTCGGTGTACACAACAGCACCGCCGAGAAAGGCTCGGGAGGAGCCGGGAATGGCCGTGAGGCGCTCTGCAAGAAGGCCACCCGTGCAGGATTCAGCGACGGCGAGGGTTAGACCGCGCATGCCGAGGTGGAGCAGGATGATCTCCGGAAGACTTTCGCCGTGCGAGGAGAAGATGGCATCGACCATCTCGTGCTCGATAAGCCCTGTCAGCTCATCGACGCGGGACTGGGCCTCGGCAGCGGTAGGTTTGGTGCAGACGAAATGCAGCTGGATTTCAGCGGAGCCAGCGAGAATGGTGGTTTCAACATCCGGGAAGCGTTCGTAGATCGGGGCGCAGCGAGCATCCACCTGCGACTCCGGGATGAGAGCCATGCGCAGTTGCCGACGACGGATGTGGGCGGCAGGAAACGACTGCTGAAGGCGGGGACGAACCTCGTTGAGAAAGAGCGGCTTCAGCTCCTTGGGTGGCCCGGGCAGAAGAACCAGAATGCGTGGCTGGTGCTCCATAAAGGTGCGGAGCAGTTGCCCGACCGCGCTGCCATTTGGATTGGGAAGCACTTCGGCGCCGGCAAGGACGTCGGCCTGTTGCGCGTTGTTGGGCGGCATGTCGATCTTGCGGGCGGCGTAGCGCTGCTCCAAGGCCGTGAGTAGATTGGCGCGGCGCTCGAGACGGATCCCCAGCGCTGTGGCGACGGCTTCGCGGGTGAGGTCGTCGCGGGTGGGGCCAAGCCCGCCCGAGAAGAGAATCACCTCGGACCGAGACAGAGCCGTGTGGATGGCTGAGAGCAGGTGGTCCATGGAGTCGCCGACGATGGTTTTGAAGGCTACCGGGATGCCGAGGTCGTTGAGCTGTTCGGTCAAAAAGAGCGAATTGGTGTCGATGCGGTATGGCGTCAGCATCTCGGAGCCAACAGCGAGGATTTCAGCGATCATGGATGGAGAGCTTTCTGTGCCGGCGGCGGCAACATCGTGCGGCATTGCGATTGGATGCAGCTGAGCTGGACGTGAGCGATGAGGCAGGACGGGAGCTCTGCTGCGAAGGGTAGCGCAGCTGGGAGCGTGGGAGGAGTTTGTGACTAGATTCGACTGCTGGATGGCTGCTGGACTGGTGCTGTTTGGTCTGCTGCCCAATCTGGCCGGGGCTCAGGGGACAGGAAAGGTGGAGGGCGTCCCGGTCGTCAAGGTGGACAACCCGCCGAACAAACCCGCGCAGCAGCGCAAGCCATACGTGGTGCTGGTTTCGCTGGACGGCTTCCGCTACGACTACCCTGCCCGATACGGCGCCGTGCATCTGCAAGCGATGGCTAAGGGTGGCGTGACGGCGCCGGACGGCATGCTGCCGAGCTTTCCGTCGCTCACGTTTCCGAACCACTACACGCTGGTGACGGGGCTGTACCCGGAGCATCACGGCATTGTGGGAAACAGCTTCTTCGACCCGACACGGAAAGAGACTTACAGCTATACGCGGTCGGAGACAAACAGCGATGGCAGCTGGTACGGCGGAGTACCCCTGTGGTCCCTGGCAGAAAGCCAGGGAATGCGGACGGCGTGCCTGTTCTGGCCCGGGTCCGAGGCCAAGATCGCCGGATTCAGGCCGAGCTTCTACCTGAAGTTCAACGACGGGCTGGATGACAGGGCGAGACTGGATCAGGTGCTGGCCTGGCTGCAGCTTCCCCCTGCGGAGCGACCGCACTTCATCACGCTCTACTACTCCAACACGGACCACGCGGGGCATGCCTTCGGTCCGGATAGCGCGCAGGAACGCGAGGCCGTGGCTCATGTGGACGGGTTGATGGGTGAGTTGGAGGAGCGCCTGAAGGGAACCGGGCTGCCTGTGGACCTGATCGTGGTGGCGGACCATGGCATGGTCAGGTTGGATCCGACCCCGGTTGATCTGTCGCAGCATGCGGATCTGGCGGGTGTGAAGACTGTGGGTTCGCTCTTGTACCCGGGGGACGACGCAGGGGCGGCGCGGCTCGAGGCGGAGTTCCTGGCTCACCCGAGTGCGGAGTTCAAGGCGTATCGGCGGGCGGAGATGCCGGCCCAGTTGCACTTCGATACCAACGCCCGGGAAGGGGACCCAGTCGTGGTGCCCACCGGCCCGTTTGTGCTGCTGCCCGAGGCGCGGGCCGGTGGAGCGCCGCTGCAGGTGCACGGGAGCCATGGCTTTGATCCGCACTTGATGCCTGAGATGAAGGCGCTCTTTGTCGCGGAAGGGCCGGACTTCGCACGGGGCAAGCGGCTGAAGACCTTTGAAAACGTGGACGTCTTCCCCTTGGTTGCGCAGATCCTGGGCCTGCAAGCGCCGCCGGTCGACGGAAGCCTGAAGCCGGTGCGGGGCGCCCTGACCAGGGCAGCGCGGCGGAGAAGGGCGGAGTAGCAGGTCATGCTGCTTCCCGTGAGTTACCGGGCGGGAGCGGTTCTGCGCGGAAGGCGTTGCGCTGCAATGAGGTGGTGTGGTTCTCTGACGGACATGTGGGAAGCAGGGCGGTCTGGGCGACCAGAGGTGGGTTTGAGCATGCGACGGGTAGGGCTTTTGGGCGTGGGTCTGGCCGGGCTGGCACTGGCGGGGTGCGGGTCCGGTGTGCGAGTGGGGGATCCGACGAGCGGAGAAGGAGGTGGTGGTGGAGGCGCGACCGGTGGGGTTGCGGGGAGCGCTATCGCAGGCGTTGTACGCGGCGCAGGCCGGCCGGTAGTGGGGGCCTCGGTCATGCTCTATGGTTCGGGTTCGATCGGCAACGGCACTGGAGCGCAGACACTGCTCTCGACGGACCTTCAGACGGGGGCTGACGGCAGCTTTGCCATCCCTGCAGGGTACCGCTGTGCTTCAAGCGACCAGGTTCTCTACGTTGTCGCTCGGGGGGGAGCGGCGGCCGGGGCCACAGGAGACAATCGCGCACTGGCGGAGATGGCGGCGCTGGGGACATGCGGCGACGCGGGTAGCACGGCAGCGTCTTACGCCGTGACGGAGGCGACCACCGTTGCGGTGGTCTGGGCACTCAGGCCCTTTCTGGCGCTTGGCGCGGACGGAAGCCCCGAGGTGGGGACGCCGGCCACCAACGCTTCGGGACTGGAGCACGCTGTGGCGCTCGCGCAGGCTCTGGTGAGCGTAACGGCCGGCACGTCGCCCGGCGTTGGCCTGGCAAGCACGGCGACTGTGCCGGTGGCCAAGGTGAATACGCTGGCGAGTCTCCTGGCCCTGTGCGCGGCGGACGCCACATCCGCAGCGTGCGGCACGGTGCTGGGCGGGGCGAGCGACACGCTGCGAGCAGCGGTGGCGTTAGTCACGGCGCCGGGGGCGCATGTGCCCGAGGTGTTCGGAGCGCTGGCCGGAAGCTCGCCAACCTTTGCGCCGGTTCTGTCCGGAGCGCCGCCTGACTGGACGCTTGCGATGACCTACCGCGGTGGTGGGCTGGTTGCCCCCACCAGCGCAGGGCTGACTGGACCGACTGCCGTGGCGATCGACGCCGAGGGAAGGGCGTGGGTGACCAACTATGGTGGGGTGTTGTCGGTCTTCGGGCCCACGGGAACCCCGGTCTTCGCCGCTGGGCTGACTGGTGGCGGCATGGGCTCAAGCTATGGATTGGCAATCGACCCGACTGGGAACGCCTGGGTGACCAACACCGAGCCGGGGACTGTGACGGAATGGAGCGGCGCGGGGGCGGTACTGAGTGGCGGCAGCGGATTCGGCGCGGGGGATCACCCGGTCGGGATCGCGATCGCGCCGGATGGGACAACCTGGATTGCGGACAACGGAGATGCCTCCGTTGCCAAGCTGACTGGAGCGGGTGTGGCAACCGGGGTCTTCACCGTGGCAGGCATGGCCTTCCCGCAGGCAGTGGCTACGGACGGGACGGGCGGCGTGTGGGTGGGCAATGGCACCGGTGCGACCCTGACGCACATGGACTCGACTGGCAAGGGGATAGCGAGTGTGGCGTGCTGCAACGGGATCGCCGGGCTGGCTCTGGATGGAGCGGGGTCTGTCTGGGCAGCGAACTACTACGGCAACAGTGTGAGTCGGGTGAGTGCGACGGGCGTGGTTGATGCAGCGGGGCCGTACACGGCGACGGGTCTGGTTGGAGCACAGGGCCTCGCGGTGGATGGTGCCGGGGCGGTTTGGGTCTCCAGCCTGCGAGCGCCCGGCATCGTGGAACTGGCAGGGGCGGGCAGCAGCACCGCCGCGGGGGCTCTGGTATCGCCAAATATTGGATGGGCAACAGACGCGGGTCTCGACCAGGCTACCGGCCTGGCGATTGATGCGAGTGGGAATGTGTGGGTGTCCAACTTCGCGGCGGGTACAGTGACAGAGTTGGTGGGTGCAGCCACACCCGTGAAGACGCCGATTCTGGGATCGCCGCAGCGGCCCTGAAAAAGCATCCGCGCGCCATAGACTTCGGCGCGCGGGTGGGATTGCCGACTGACCTTCTCTAGAAGAGCAGCCGCAGCGCGAACTGGGCTATCCGAGGATCAAAGGTGCTGGTGATGGTGCCGCCGGTCTGTACCGCCGTGGGGACGCCACCTATGGTCGCGGTGCTGTTGCTGATGGTGCCGCCGGGTGTGGTGAAGTTGGTGTGGTTGAAGGCGTTGTAGAGCTCGCCGCGGAACTCGACTTTGAGCGTCTCGATGGGGGTGTCAAAGCGCTTGTTCAGTGTGAGATTGAGGGAGTTGTAGATCGGCCCTCGACCCGGGTTGCGAGCCATGTTGCCAAAGGGGCTTTGCAGCACACCGTTGACGGTGGATGCGGGGAGCGCTACGGCGCTGTCGCCGGTGGGAGCCGCAGCGGTGCGGAGGGTGATGTACTGCAGCGAGGTGCCGGTAGACTGCGCCTTGTTCAAGCGGTTGAGCGGAACGCCATTCACGCGGTTGGGGCGGTACAGGTTGGAGCCACGGTACGAGGCCGAGATGCCAGAGACCTGGTTGGCCGCTGCCGGAGCGTAGTTGATCTGGTAGGGAAAGCCGGACTGGGCCTGGTTGACTGCGGACACCTGCCACTGACCGAGTACCTGGTTAACGATGCCGCCCGTGTTGAGAAAGCGACGACCGCGGCCGACCGGTATCTCGTACACGAGTGAGGTGGTGTTGATGACGGGCTGGTTGTACTCTGACTGGCCGTAGTCGGCTGCCGGGTTGCGAAGGTCCTGCAGGGAAGGCGTGTTGGCCTCCAGCGAGGCACCGGCGTTGTCGAGCGCATGCGACCAGGTGAAGGAGTTCAGCAGGGTGAGACCGCCAACCATGCGTTGTTCGTAGCGAACCTGGAGCGAGTTGTAGTTGGAATACGCCTGGTGCAGCGCATAGGTTATATCGCCATAGGTAGGAATGGGACGGGCGAAGTTGTTGAGCGGATCCCGCTGGTTGTAGTTGCCGAACTGCAACAGCTTCAACCCATGGTTCCCGACATAGGCGATGTCGAGCAGGGTGTTGCGGGCAAAGGAGCGCTGCACATCGAGGTAGTAGTTATGGACGTAGCTGTCGCGGTAGGTGTCGGAGTTGATGTAAGTGACGTTGTCTGTGAGGGTGTTGAAGGTGAGGGTGTTTGCCGGAAAGCCGTTGTCGAAGCGGGAGTAGCCGGCGTTCGCGCCCGGAACCCGGGAGGGCGCCTGGGGAACGGTGACAAAGAGCGCCTCCGGTGGGTTGATGGCGAGGATATTGCCGGAGCCGGCGCGATCGTAGTGGGAGAAGGAGATGCCATAGCCGCCACGGATTGCTGTTTTGTCATCGACCGCGTATGCAAAACCGACACGGGGCGCGACGTCGTTGTGATCCGGTTTGTAGCCGTAACGGTTCCCTGAGGCGGAGACAGGAACGATCGCGGAAGCGGGATCTGCGCTCAGGGCCAGGGCCGGATCGAAGTTGGACTGGAGGTTGTGCTGCTCCCAGTAGGGTGTGGTCACTTCGTACCGTACGCCAAGGTTGAGGGTGAGACGGGGCGAGGCCTTCCAGTCGTCCTGCACGTAGGCGAAATTCGACTCGTTTCGCAGGTGGGCGACGAAGTAGGAGGACAGGGTGTACTGGTTTGTCGCGCCGAACAGGAAGTCGGCGAAATAGTTATCCGTGGTCGCGGTGCCGGCGAGTTTGCCGGTGGCGTCCAGCGGACGGGAAAAGCCGCCCTGGAAGAAGAAGCCGCCGTAGAGCGGGTTCGTATCCTGAACGGCCATCCAGACATGTTGGTATTCGTAACCAGCCTTGATCGAGTGGTTGCGCACAACCCAGGAGTAGTTGATCTTCGGATTCAGCAGGGCCGGGTTCTGGAACTGTGGGTTCGTGGATTGACGGCCCAGGGCGGCGAAGCCTGAGATCGAAACGGAAGGAATACCGCCAGCGACGATGGGATCAGTTGGAAGGCCGGGAAGGGTAAAGCCCGGGTCATCACCGATCGAGAGGGAGAACTTACCAGCCTTCGTGCGTGACAGGCCGAGGCGCACGTCGAGCAGCTGATTTGCGCCAATAACGCGGGTGTAGCCAAGGGCGACCTGCTGGTCCAGAATGCGTTGCTTGCCGTTGGAGCTGCCGTCGAGCGGCAGGCCGAAGATGGGGAAGTCGGTGGCGTTCTGCTTCAGGTCAGAGACGCGCAGAAAGAAAGAGTTCCGCTGGTTCAGCGTGTAGTCGAGGCGGATGTCGCCCTTGTCAGAGAAGTTCTGCGAGCGCTGCAGCGTGGTGTAGTTGTTGCTCGCCGCCGTGCCGGGATCCAGCGCGCCAATTTGGGTGGCGATGCTTCGGGCGATGGGTGAGATGTCGGCCGAGCCAAGGATGGAGGTGCCCGGGGCAAAGGCAGCTCCAGTGTAGGGATCGTAGACGGTGGTAGCGAAGATGCCGCCCAGCTGTGAGGGTGTGGGGAGAGTGGCCGTCGAGACCTGTTTGCGCTCCTGCCGGAAGCCCTCGTAGTCCAGGAAGAAGAAGAGGTGATCGTGGAGGATGGGGCCGCTGACATTGCCACCAAACTGGTTGCGGATGAACTGCGGCTTCACACCCCCTGGCGGACGGAAGAAGCCGACGGCGTTTAGGACGGTGTTGCGGAGGTAGTCGTAAGCGAGGCCGTGAAAGGCGTTGGAACCCTGGGCGAAGGCGACGTTGACCGTTGCGCCTGAGGCTCGGCCGTACTCGGCCGTCTCGTTATTGGTGACAACCTGAAACTGCGCGACGGAGTCTGGAGCGGGCTGAATGATCTGGTTCGAAAAGCCTTGGTTCGACTCGCCATACGCGTTGTTGTCCATGCCGTCGAGCAGGAAGTTGTTGAAGATGGATCGCTGGCCGTTGACGTTGAACGATCCCTCGCGCAGAAGGCCCGTGTTGGAGGTTGTGGAGAGGCCATTAGCAGCCGCGCGCACGCCGGTGGTGAGGCCGATCAGGTCGGAGTAGTTGCGGCTGACAAGGGGAAGGGCTGCTGTCTCCTGGTGCGTAATGATCTGACCCCGCTGGCTGGTGTCGGACTCGACCTGGAGGGAGACTCCAGAGGTCACCGTGACAGTCGTGGCAGCCTCGCCGATCGGCAGGGTGAGATCCACACGCTGCCGGCTGCCGATCGTGACGCCGATATCGGAGGCGCGGGCATCGGCGAAGCCCGGCTTGGAGATCACGACGGTGTACTGGCCGACGCGAAGCGCGGGCACCTCGAAGTCACCGTCGTTGTTGCTGGTGCGTGTGCTCACGACGCCCGTGGCGAGATTGGTGACGGTGATTGTGGCGCCGGGAAGGCTGGCGCCGGAGCTGTCGCGGACGCTGCCGACGATGCTTCCATTTTCAAACTGAGCGAGGGCGGGGCTGGACAGAGCAAGAACGCACGCAATGCGCGCGGCTCTTCGGAGCGACTGGGGTCTCATACAGGAGACGCTATCGAGCAGACACGAAGGATTGGTGAACCCTGTATGAAGATCGAAGCGCGACGGCATACTGTGGCTGCGATATCCACAAGACAAGGACCTCGACCCAGCATAGCGAGGCTTCGCTAGACCAGGCGGAAGCGTTCACGCATGAGCCGCTGAAAGCGGGGACGCCAGATCAGGTCATAGGCTAGCTCTTTGCCGGGGAACATGGTTAGGGCGGCCCGACGGGAGTCTGCAATCATCTGCGATGCGTCGTCGACAGTCAACGAGCTGTCCTGGGCGATGACCTGCAAAACCATGTTCATCATCATCTGCAGGCGCCGGATCTGCTTGCGCTCGGCTTCCCGTTCTTCAGGGGACATCGTCTGATCGAGGTCGCCTGAGGCGGTACCATGTGGGGGCTGCGCATCGTGCTCGGTCATGCAGGGTCCTCCAGGGTCGCGCCCTTGGGTGGGCGCCACTCGGATTGGACGCAGGAACCTGTGCGCCAGGTGCGCACTGCGCGTGTCCTAGGGCATCGGATCGGTGGGTGTGCCGGTAGTCGTGGTGACCGAGCCATCTGGACGCAGCAGAAACGTGGTGAGGCCGAACTCATCCGTGCGAAAGGTCTGTGCATGGACAGCGGCCAGGCGCGCCAGGATCTCGGGGCGAGGGTGGCCGAATCGGTTGCCCAGGCCTGTTGAGATTACCGCTTCCCGGGGAGATAGGGCAGCGAGGAAATCGGGCGTCGTCGAGGTAAGCGAGCCGTGATGCCCTACTTTGAGCAGCGTAACCGGGGCAAGCTGGCCGGAAGCGAGCATGCTCTCTTCCGAGGGTGCTTCGGCATCCCCGGCAAGCAGGACAGTGGCCTTTCCAAGGCGAACCCGGAACACAAGAGAGTCATCGTTCTTCGGGTCGCCGGGGTTGCTGTAAGTGAGGGAAGGCGCAAGAACATCGATCTGCTGTGCCCCCCAGGAGAAGCTCTGGCCGGCGTGGAGGAAGCGGACCACTGTGCCTTGCGCGTGGGCCTGTGCGAGCAGGGCGTCAAAGGCCTCGGCGTGAGCCGGCAGAGAGACCCAAAGCTCGCGAGGGCGCAAGTCGCGCAGCACGGCAGGCATGCCGCCCATGTGATCCGAGTGGGCATGCGAGAGCACAAGGGTGTCCAGGCGACGAATGCGCCGGGACCAAAGATAGGGTGCGACAACCTCTTCACCTACATCAAACGCAGCCGTAGCCGTGGCTGCCTCAATGATGGAGCCAGTTGGACCGCCCGCGTCCACCAGCATGGTGCGTCCGGCAGCGCCGGCGAGAAAGACTGAGTCCCCTTGGCCGACATCGATCGCCGTGAGTTCTAGGACGCCGGGGTGGAGCAGCGGGGGCTCAGGCCAAAGGACGAGCAGCGTCGTGAGGGGAAGAAGTCCCGCGGCGAGCCAGGCGAGAGGGCGGCGCTGCCGGGCGAGCCAGCAGCAGGCGGCGAAAGACAGCAACGCAAGTGTCACGACAAGGACGGAGGGTGGTGGAACGCGGGCGTCAGCAAGAGGTGCGCCACTCAGGTGCGAGATGGCCGCGGAGATCGCATGGAGCAAGATGGCTGTGAACGCACCCGGAACCACGGCGAGAACAGGGCTGAGCAGCGCGGCGGCAAAGGTGAGGATGGCCGCTGGAAGCAGGATGCCGACTAGGGGGACGCTGAACAGATTGGCCGGAAGGGCAAAGAGCGTCGCGCGATGAAAGTACACGGCCATGGGGAGCGCCATGACCAGCTCAGCTGTAATGCCGATGAGAGCAAGCTCCAGTGCGGCGATGGCGAACCGAAGAAGAGCTACCAACACTGCGCCAGAGCCGGGAAGGATCCTTGAGCTAAGGGTAGCTACCAGGCGGACCGTAACGCGAAACTGAGCTTCCGGCGGAGGCAGGGCCTGGTCCATACGGCGCTCGGAGAGTGCTCGCAATGCATTGAGATATGGGGCAAGGGTGTGCTGGGAAAGAGGCACGGCGATACCCGCGATGGCGATAACAGCCAGACAGGTCATCTGGAACGAGGAGGTGAAGAGCGCCGTGGGGGAGAGAAGAAGGGCGACAAGGGCTGCGGCGCCCAGCGCGTTGGGGGACGAGGGTCTACGAGAAAGCAGGCGTGCAAATAAGAAGACCGCCGTCATGAGCAGGGCCCGCTGGACGGGCTCTCCGAAGCCGGTGAGCAGGGCGTACGCGGTGATGATCGGCAGCGTGAGCAGGGTGGCCACCAGGGCGGAAAGGCGGAGCCGGCGGAAGAGCGCAAACAGAAGGCCCGCAAGCAGCGCCACGTGCATGCCAGAGACCACAAAGAGATGGAAGGAGCCTGTTCGCTCAAAACCAAGGCGAAGCTGCCGATTGAGGCCGGAGCGATCGCCGACCAGCATGGCGGAAAGCATGCCGGCGTCGTCGGGTGTAAGGAGGAGAAGCCGCGGCAGGTGGCGGTTGGGCTGCGATTGCACCAGGCGCTGCAACCGGTCCGCGGCCCAGACCTGCGCCGCCATCAGGCGGCAGTGCAGGGTCGTGCCGGACACGGCAGGGAGGAGCATAAGCGATCGCGTGAGTGCCGTTCCGTGCGCGCCGATGCTCTGCGCGAGGAGGTAATCGGCATATTGCCAGGCACCTGGATCCCGGTAGCGCTCCGGGATCCGGAGACGAGCGTCCACTTGCACGAGTTGCCCGCAGTGCAGCGAAGGCAGAGGCGCGTTTGTGGGGGAGGGGAGGAGCGTGATCCGCAGGCCGCCGGTGATGGGCACAAGCGTGGAAGTCTCCGGCGTTAGCTGCTCGATCTGCGTGAGCGCCAGGTCAACCTGAAGCGCGGCGGGTCCTGTGGCCTCCGGGGTATCGGGCTGCCAGGTGTGTTCGGCATCGGCCGTGGCGTTAGGGGAGCGAGCGGGAAGGGGACGGCTGCGTACGACGGTGCCCACCACGGCGCGCGACAGATTGTCGGCAAATGGCCGTAGGGCGAGTTGGGGGTCCGGTGTGGGTGCGAGATGTAGAGCAAGAACGCCGGCAGCCAGCCACAGGGCGAGAGCCGGGAGCGTCGCCGGCAAGGGAACGCGCTGCCTATGGCGCTGCGCATACGCGATGGCCAGAACAGCCATGACCAGGAGCAAAGCTCCGGCGGACGCAAGAAGAACCAACGGGTGAGTCGACAGGCGGGCGAGAAGTTCTCCAGACACAAACGCCAGAGCCGCGACGAGCAGGGGGGCGCGTCGCAGGGTGAGGCGTTCCACGCGGTGGCGTGCGGCTGGCCAGAAAGCCGGATCCGGGGTCGCTGGTGGAGACTGCGGGCGCAGGGTCGCGCGAGAGGCAGCGAGGTGCGTGAGGCGCGACGGTGGGGAGGACATCGTGCGGCGGCTTCCGGATTGGCAGGCATCGCGAGGGGCGAGCCTGGGGGAGTTCAGCCTGGCTGGCTTCGTTGCGACGAGGATTCCGCCCGCGGTGCAACGTCCTCGTGGAGGAGAACTGCGACGGTCTCGAGGTGAGCCGTCTGGGGGAACATGTCGACCATGTGGAGCTCGGCCAGAGTGTAGCCGGAGGATAGCATCGCCCGCAGATCGCGAGCGAGCGTAGCCGGGTCACAGGAGACGTAGACGACACGGGGTGGCCGAATTCCGCAGAGAAGGGCTGTCCCCTCTGGGCCGAGTCCGGCGCGCGGCGGATCAAGCAGCACAAGCGACGGGCGGTCGCGCGAGATGCTGGCGCTCCGCAGAAAATTGACCACAGTCGCTTCAACGAGCTCGATCCCCGGGATGCGGGCGGAGCGGAGGTCAGCCACGGCGGAGGGCGCGGACTCTACGGCAATCACGCGATCGAAGCTGGGTGCCAAAGCGCGGGCAAAGAGTCCGACCCCGGCGAAGAGGTCCCAGGCAAGGCCGCCTCGCTGTGGAGCAGTGGGGAGATCGGCCCCATCCAAAGCCATGTGCAACAGGTCGGGAAGCAGATGCCGGTTGACCTGGAAGAAGGAGGGGCGGCTCACCCAAAGACCTGTCGGCTCGGCTGTCGCGCTGGACAGCCGGACGGGATACACCAGGCCGGGCCGTCCGGCGGCCAGCGTCGGAAGCCTGCCCAGGGCTCGGTCAGGACGAGGTGTGCGAGAGTTCGCGCGCGTCGGTGCAAGCGCCTCGGCACCAATGCCGGCCAGCTGCGGAATCTCTCCCTGGAGGGTGCGAAAAAGGCTCGCGAGTGACCGCTCTGGGTCGGAAAAGCGGGGCTTCTGGCGAAGAAAGAGCTGCAACTGCAATGCGCTCTCCTCCGGGTCCGTGAACACTTCAAGCTGCGCGGTCGCGGCGAGCCATCCCGCCGCTGTCGAGTCGGACAGCGCAAGGGAGGTGAGCACCTGCGCGGCGCGTAGCAGGCTGGGCGCGGCGATAGGGCAGGTGTGGATCGGCAGAAAGTCATTGCTTTGGGCGAGGTTGTAGCCCAGGAGAAAGCCGAAAGACGGGGCGTTAGCTGGCTCCACACGCAGCCGGATCCGATTGCGGTAGAGCCATGGGCCAGCGGTGTGGGTCTGAAGCGCTGGCGCTGGCAGGCCGGCCAGGAGTTCAAGGAGGATCCGCTGCTTGCTGGCAACCTGGTCGGGGTAGGACAGGTGCTGCAGCTGGCAGCCGCCACACGGGCCGAAGTGGGGGCAACCCGGGGCGACCTCCCTCAACCCTGCAGCGGGAACAAGGGGCAGGGGACCGGCTTCGCCCGGCTCGGCTGGAAGTGGATCGGGCCCAAGGGCAGAAAGGGGCTTCATGCAACGCTCATATAGAACAGGCTAAGACGCGGAAGCTTGTGCTGCTCCAGCAGTCGCTTGTGAAGGAACTGCTGCTGCAGTTGGCGAAGTTGCACGGCGCCAAGGCGCGAACGGACCGGGGCTAATTCGCTATCGGCCTGCTGGCGAAGGGCGGTGAGAGCGGTTTCAGGTGTGCTCGAAAGGAGGGCGGCCACAAGACGCTCCTCCAGCGTGGACAGCGTGCGGTCCAGCTCTTCGAGGGAGGGTTGAGCGGCTGACGCACTTTCTCGATTCGTAGCAGGCTCACGCTCGGCGGCAAGCTCGCGAAGACGGTCGGCAACCTCAAGCACAACGGGGGCAGCAAGCGGGGAGACCTGTGCGGCCCCGGCAACACGCTCGCCGTTGCGCCGCAGAAAGGCGACAAGGCGTTCCGTCTCGAAACCGGAGTCCTGTGGAGCCGCTGCCGAAGACGACGCGTCGGGTTCCGCGAGCGAGGCGTTCGCGGCCTGTTCGGCAGACTCCAGCACAGCCTGCGCACACCAGGCCAGGCCATTCACCGGGCGCAGCCGCTTGCCACGGGCGGCAGCCTGCTGTTGGCGGAGATCGTGCTTGTCGAAAGCACTATCAATGCCGCGCAGCACCACGGCAAGCGGCAATCCGGCCTCGCGCCAGGTGTCAATCAGTACCCAATCCAGTGTGGACAGCAGAAGAAGCGAACCGCGACGGCGCTGGAAGTGCTCCTCAATCTCGGTGAAGTAGTTGATGTAGTTGCGCATGGCGTGCTGGTACCAGTCTACGAGGGCGCGCCCCCGGCCGTTGCCGCCCGCTCCGCAGACCTCGGGCGCCCTCTTGCGCCGGCGAGCGCTGCACCCGGGCCGGCCGGCTCTGCCCCGAAGGAGCTCGTGAAAACATTCCAAGAAACGATCAGGCACGGACGGCAATAACTGGCACAATGCTGAGAAAGTTGATGCAGCGCAGCGTTTGATCCGGACTCGAGATTGGCATCGAGCACCGTTGCGCTGCACTAAAGGCAGGCCCACAGCACATCGGCTTGCCTGGAGGAAAGATGACCCTGGTTCTGATCCAGATGTCAGTTGTGTTGCTGATGACGTTCAGCTGCGGGTGGTTGGCATGCCGTCTTGGCCAGTCCCGCGTGATCGGCGAGATCGTGGGAGGCATTGTCCTGGGACCGTCCGTGCTGGGACACGTGTGGCCGGTGGCCAGCGCCCGGCTGTTCCCTGCCGAATCGCTGCACACCCTTGAAATGCTGTCCAACGTCGGGCTGGTGCTTTACCTCTTTCTGGTCGGCATGGAGCTTGATACCTCCCAGCTGCGGCAGCAGAAATCGACCGCTCTCGCGGCCAGCGGGACCAGTATCGTCGTGCCGTTTCTCGCCGCTGCGTTGCTGGCCCACCCACTCCGCGTCCGCTTCTCTCCGCATGGCATCGGGAGCACTCCCTTTGTGCTGTTCCTGGGCATCGCCATGAGCATCACAGCTTTTCCCGTGCTCGCTCGCATCCTGGACGAGCGAGAGCTGACCAGGACGCCCCTGGGCACCACCGCCATCCTGTGTGCGGCCTTCGACGATGTGGTGGCGTGGCTCCTTCTGGCTGTGACGCTCACCCTGATCGACGCCTCCCAGGGATCGGCTTCGCTCCTGTCGCGCTTCGGTGGCCTGGCCGCCTACCTTTTGCTGATGTTTGGCGTGGTGCGCCCCTTGTCGGCCAAGGTCGCGCGACGCCACGCAAATCGTGTGTTCAGCTACGAGATCCTGGCCGTAACTCTCGCGTTCCTGCTGCTATCGGCTGCGGCGACCGATTGGGCCGGCGTGCATCCACTGTTCGGCGCCTTCGTCGCTGGCGTGTGCTTCCCGCGTATCGCGGCCTGGCAGGCAGCCGCGCGTGTCCGGATGGAGATGCTGACGTCTGCGCTCTTGCTCCCCATCTTCTTCGCGCTTACCGGGCTCAAGACGCGGCTTGACCTGCTGAACGGGCCGACTATGTGGCTGTGGGCTGGCATCGTGCTGCTGGGCGCAGTTGGTGGCAAGGTTGGAGGAGCGGTGCTTGCGGCGCGCTGGAGTGGCCAGAGCTGGCGAACAGCCCTCGCTCTCGGCGCTCTGCTCAACACACGCGGGCTTGTGGAACTGGTAGTGCTCAACATCGCTTACAGCGTCGGCGCCTTTTCGCCAACCCTGTTCACCATGATGGTACTGATGGCCCTGGTCACCACCATGTGTACTACCCCAATGCTGAACGCGTTGGGTGTTCGCGGCCAGACAGAGCAAAAGTTCGCGGTCGTTTAGGGCGCCCCAGGACTCATCTAAGCCGGCATGCTCCGGCTCTCGTGGAGGAGAGCCGGCTGGTGATGTCAGGGGCGGCGCGGTGGATTGCGCTCAAACAGAATCCTAAGGCCCCGCAGGGTAAGGAGTTCGTCGATGTCGCGCAGATGACGCGACCCTTCGGCAACCAGGCGGATCAAACCACCTGTTGCCAGGATCGGTGTGGACGGACCAAGTTCGGCCAGCATGCGGTCCAGGATTCCGTCGATCAGGCCGATGTACCCGTAGAAGAGTCCGATCTGGATGTTGTCCACCGTGTTGGTGCCGATCACCTTGGCAGGCCGCCGAATCTCAATGCGCGGCAGCTTGGCAGCGCGAGCGAACAGAGCCTCAGCGGAGATGCCCAGCCCCGGCGCGATAGCGCCCCCAAGGAACTCGCCGCGAGCCGACAGGACATCAAACTTCGTCGCCGTCCCCATGTCAACGATGATGCACGCGCTGTGCAGCCGATCCCAGGCAGCCACGCAGTTCACAATGCGATCCGCGCCAACCTCCGCCGGATTGTCGGTCAGGATGGGAACGCCGGTCTTGATGCCCGGCTCCACAAAGACCGGGCGCAGACGGAAGAAGCGCTCGGCCATCTCGCGCAGGGCCGTGTCCAGTGGCGGCACCACGGAGGAGATCGCCAGCCCAGTCACCTGCGCGAAGGCGAAGCCGTGCAGCGCGAAGAGTGAGTGAAGCAGAAGCCCAAACTCCTCGGTCGTCTGCTCGCGCCGGGTGGTCACGCGCCAGGTCGCGACCGGGTCGGCGGTGGCCGGCAACGACGGATCGAAGAGGCCAGCGACGATGTTGGTGTTGCCGACGTCAAGTGTGAGGATCATGGAGTGGTGGAGTGCTGGTCGGCTGTGATTGGTTGTAGGCGAGCGTTCAGGGCTCGCGCACGCCACCCGAGCGAACGGTGCGCATCGTGCCGTCCTCCGCCTGCACCAGCAGAAAGCCATCGGAGTTCAGGCCGGCGGTGGTGCCCACGTAGCCACCATCCTCCGGCACCTGGACGCGCTTGCCACGAAGCCAGGAGCTGAACTGGTACAGGTCACGCGCGGCAGCATCGCTCGCGCCCTGAGCACCGTGCCGCAGCGCTTGAAGTTCACCGTGGAGATTGCGAAGAAACGCGGCCAGCACCTCTTCACGCGAGATAGTGCTGTCTGGCGGCGGAGACTCCCGGCGGAGCGACGTAGCGATCGGCTCCAACTCGGGCGGGAAGTGCAGCTGATTGCAGTTGATCCCGACACCAATCACTGCGTAGCGCAACAAGGGCGGCCCGCTGGCAGTGGCTGGGCTGGCTGACGACTCAATCAGGATGCCACCCACCTTGCGGCCGTGGAGAAGCAGGTCATTCGGCCAGCGAATGTCAATCTCCTCGCGGACCGCAAAGCCGGCTACCTCCGCGATTGCGGCCTGAGCCGCGATCGCAGTCACCAGCGAAAGACGCATCGCGCTGGGAAGCGGTATCGCCGGTGCGACCAGCGCCGTGAAGTAGAGACCTTCCTGTGACGCGGAGTGCCAGCCATGGCTGCCGCGGCCGCGACCTGCCGTCTGCCGATCCGCAATCCACACCCCGTGGTGGGCGCCTGACTGCGCCGCCTCGAGGGCAAGCGTCTGCGTGGATGGGATGGAGGCGAAGTGGAGCAGGTAGCCGGCGAACTCGGTTCCGGAGATAGCGCGGTCCACCCGGGCCAAGTCAAAGGTGGAAACCGGTCTAGGAAGCATCCGGCGCCAGGCGAAGGGACAGATCCGCTGCGGGAGCGGAGTGTGTCAGCGAGCCGATCGTCACGTAGTTCACGCCTGCCTCCGCGTAGGCCTGAACATTGGCAAGGGAGATGCCGCCGGAAGCCTCGATGGGAAGGCTCGGATTTGCCGCCCGGATCTGCCGGACGGCCACCCGCACGGCCTCGGGCGAGAGATTGTCGAGCAGGATGGAGTCCACGCCGCCAGCCAGGGCGTCCCCAAGCTCTTCCAGCGAGCCCACTTCTACCTGAATCTTCTGTCCGGGCTGCCGGCAGGCCAGCGCGCGCTCCAGGGTGGCGCGCATGCCGCCTGCCAGGCGGACGTGGTTGGATTTAAACAGAACGCCGTCCGCCAGGTCCTGCCGGTGGTTCAGCCCGCCCCCGCAACACACCGCGTAGTGGTCCAGCGGGCGAAGGCCGGGCGAGGTCTTTCGGGTATCCAGCACCTCTGCGTGTGTGCCCTTGATGGCCTGCACATAGGCTTGCGTCAGGGTGGCGATGCCGCACATACGGGCCAAGAGGTTCAGGAGCGTACGCTCTGTTGCAAGAATCGCGGCCGCTGTGTGGCGTATCACGGCAAGTGGCTGCCCCGCGCGCACCCGCACCCCGTCAAAGATCTCCGGGTGGCTTACTACCTCAAAGCGGGATGCCAGCTGCGGAGCCATCCGGGAGAAGATCTCGAGCGTCGCAGCGATCGCGCCAAGGCCAGCCACCGTGCAGGCTTCCTTGGCAATAATGGTGCCCGTGCCACGAACCGAAGAAGAGGCTCGGGCGTCCAGCAAAAGCGCAGTCGAGATGTCCGACATAGCCTTGTCTTCCAGCAAGGCATTTTCAAGGATGGTGCGGATGCGCTTGCTCTTCCAATCCATGGTGCGGCAGCTCCCGGGTGCTGGTACGTGACCGGCCACAGTCGTTCAGCCGACAGATGCATCTTACTCATGATCGGTGAACTGGAGGCAAGCATGGGGCCAGCATGGGTGGAGACAGGGCTCGGACGACAGGTCGCAACGCTGCTGCTGCTGGCGCTGCCCATCGCCTGTGCAGCCTGGACCGTCACGCATGAGGAGGTCTTTCGCGAGCCACGGGATGTCTGCAAGGAGCAGAGCGTCAAAGCCCGCAGTCTCCCGGCGCGTAAGTTTTTCTATCTGTTCACCTGTGAATACTGCTTCAGTCACTATGTCGCGGCGTTCTTCCTTGTGATCACGCAGTTCCAGTTGCTTTACGCCGGGTGGCGCGGCTATCTGCTTGCTTGGTTTGCCCTGGTCTACCTGGCGAACTTCTACATGAGTCTCTATAACCGCCTGCGCTTGGAGATCAAGCACGAGAATGTCGTCATCGCGGCGGAGCAGAAGCAAGGCTAACTCCTGCACGGGTGTAGCCATCCTAGCCAAGGAGAGGTGCAAACGATGGCAGATGAAACAAGCGAGACGCAGGAGCCACGTGGATTCGGTGAACACAGCCGTGGCCTCGCGGCGGAATACGCCCATGAGCAGGGATGGGGGCTCGACGAAGCAGAGCGCACCAAGCAGCCGGAAGGCCGGCAGCCAAGCGATGGTGGAGCGTCGTACGACTACGGCGCACGTGACTTCGGCGACGAGCCAGCAGACACAAGCGGCACCGACAGCAAGCTCGAGCGCAGTGTTGAAGAAGCGTTCACCGGCCTCACACAGGGTGGTGACAGCCGCAAGCAGGATGAGAACACCCGCGAGAAGGAGAAGTAATGTCCAGCAGCCATAACGAGCACGCAAGCAAGGCCAGCGAACAGGCAATGCGCGAGAATGATGCGCACACCCGCAAGACCAACTCACACGATGCTGTGCCGGGTGACGACACGGCCCACGCTCACTCCCACGCCGCTCACGATGAGGCATCGAACAAGACGCACAATAACAACGAAGCGGGCGGGTCTAAGACGGGTGAGGTGCAGCAACCTCACGCAGATCAGCTGCGACACCACGACGATCCCCAACGGCGAATCCTCGGCCGCTAGGCACCGATAAGCCAAGAAGGCGCCCTCCGTGGAGGGCGCCTTCTAATTGTTAAAAAGAAGCTTCTAAGCCTTGTCGCCTTGGCTCACGCCGGCCTGTGAGTCAGGTCTCTCACTCACTACCTTCTTTTGCCCTTCATCCTCCACGTTCGCGCTGTGGTTGGTGATGCCCTGGTTGTCAGAGTGCGGGGTGCGGGTTGCCCTTGGGTTATCTCCCGCTGCCGTGAAAGGCTCCGTATTGTGCTGTGGGCCCTGCGACTCAGTGCGTGCAAAAGAGCGGTTGGTCCCTGTCTGCGCGCCCTCACGGTCGTCATACGAGGAGGCGTCTGCTCCCCGGCCAGCGTCCGCCCGTTCCAAATTCGGCTCCAGATCGCTTTGGGCAGCGTCACGGTTCTGCTGCGACTCGGTGTGCGGCGTGGTCTGGACAGGACCTGTGGTCTTCGTGTCCGGAAAGTTTCCAGGATTCATCAGTCGTTCTCCTCTCCGTGTGACGGGCAGTTCCGTCCCGCCGTTGGCCATGGCTGTGGAGAGCTTTCGTGCGGTGAAGCGATCGTGTTTGCCTGGCGCATCAGGCAGATGGCAGCGCATCGAGCGCTGCCTGCGCCTTGTGCATCAGAGACTGGTTCTCCGCCTGCTGCGTGCGCAGGCCGGCCACCACGGCTTCCGGCGCTTTCGCAAGAAAGCTCTCGTTGCCTAGCTGTCGTGCCGCAGCCGCCAGTGCCTTTTCCAGTCGCGCCATCTCCTTCTGCAGGCGCTCGCGCTCAGCAACCGCGTCGATCTGCCGCTCAAACAGCACGGCTACATCAAAGGTCGCGGTGGAGCGGGCGTTGCTGCTGGTGAGCGGCTGCTCGGCAAAGACCACTGAAGCAACGCGAGCCATGCGCGCCAGCATATCCGTATTGGCATCGGCCAGCGCCAGGATCCGATTGTCCGCGTGGAGCTCGATCTGGGTCGCCTCCTTCTCCGGCACCCCAAGCTCCTTACGCAGCGCGCGGACGGTGACGATCAACTCCTGCAACGTCGCAACGGCCTCTTCGGCACGGGGATCCGAGGGCAGGTCTGCAGCCTGCGGGTAGCGGGTCAGCGCGATAGACTTTGCCGGCGGCTCGCCGTTCTGGAGGGCGTGCCAGATCTCCTCCGTGAGAAACGGCATAAAGGGGCTCAACAGACGCAACGAGATTTCAAACACCCCCGCCAGGGTCGCCAGCGAGATCGCCGTCTCCGGGTTCGGCGTCGCCGAACTCGGTGCGCCAGAATCCGGGTTGTCAGGATCCGGGAAGTTCAGCCGCAGTTTGACCAGCTCCAGGTACCAATCGCACAGCTCTCCCCAGAAGAACTGGTAGATTGCGTTGGCAGCGTCGTCAAAACGGTACGCCTCCAGCGCGCGATCAACTGCCCCGGCCACCGCTGCAAGGCGAGAAAGAATCCAGCGAGACTCCAGCGGTGTGTCGTCCGGCAGGGCAATGGCCTGCGACGGCGCTGGATCGGTCAGCAGCGGGCTGTTAAGGTTGACCTTGTAACCCGCCGCTTCAGCGCGGTCCAGCTGCAGAAAGAGAAAGCGTGCGGCATTCCAGATCTTGTTGGCAAAGGCGCGATTGCCTTCGGTTCTCGCCTCCGAGAACGCGATATCTGTTCCCGGCGATGCCATGGACGCCAGCGTAAAGCGAACAGCATCTGTGCCGAAGCGCGTCACAATCCCAATCGGATCCACCACGTTGCCCTTGGTCTTCGACATCTTCTGGCGGTCGGCATCGCGAACCAGCGCGTGGATATACACCTGCTGGAAGGGAACAGCCTGCGCGAGCGATCGTGCACTTCCATCGGGAAGCGGTGTCTCCAGCATGAAGTGGCACCCCAGCATGATCATCCTGGCGACCCAGAAAAAGAGGATGTCGGAGCCGGTGACCAGGAGCTGTGTCGGATAGAACGCCTGAAGATCGGCGTTCTGCTGGTCTTGTGCAGGGTCGCCGGTCCAGCCAAAGACGGTAAAGGGAAGCAGGCCGGAAGAGAACCACGTGTCCAGCACGTCTGTCTCCTGCCGGATGGACGTGATGCCGCAGCCGGAACAGGCCTCGGGCGCCGTGCGCGCCACCGTCACCTTCTGGCAGGAGTCGCAAAACCATGCCGGGATGCGGTGCCCCCACCACAGCTGGCGAGAAAGGCACCAGTCATGGATGTTCCGCATCCACTCGTCGTAGGTACGCTTGTGGTTTTCAGGCAAAAAGCGGATATGCCCCTCATCCACTGCCTGGATCGCCTTGTCCGCCAGTGGCTGTATTCGCAAGAACCACTGTGTGGAAAGCCTTGGCTCAATCACTGCGCCCGTCCGCTGGGACGTGGCGATCGCCAGCGTGTGCTCCTTCACCGCGACCAGCAGGCCCGCTGTCCGCAGATCGTCCAGGATGCGCTCCCGTGCAGCCATGCGGTCCAGGCCATGGTACGGCGAGCCCGGCAGATCGATGCGAGCTGTCGCATCCATAATCGTTAGCCGGGGCAGGGCATGGCGCTCCCCAATCGCGAAGTCGTTTGGATCGTGTGCCGGCGTGACCTTCACGGCGCCGGTGCCGAACTCCGGCTTCGCCCAGTCGTCCGCCAGGATTGGCACCCTGCGGCCGGCAAGCGGGACGATCACCTGTTGGCCAACAAGCGCCGTGTATCGCTCATCCTCCGGATTCACGACGACTGCCGTGTCGCCAAGCAGTGTCTCGGGCCGTGTGGTCGCAACGACGATGCCGTCCGTCCCGTCTGGCAGGGGACCGTGCGCCAGAGGGTAGCGGATCTCGTACAAGAAACCGGCACGCTCCTGGTGCTCCACTTCCAGGTCCGAGACCGCCGTCTGCTGCACCGGATCCCAGTTCACGATCCGTTCGCCACGATAGATCAGGCCCTGCTCGTAGAGACGCACAAACGCCTCACGCACCGCGGGCGACAGACGCTCGTCCATCGTGAAGTACTCGCGCGACCAGTCCACGGAGGCGCCCAGGCGCTTCATTTGGTCAAGAATGGCGTTGCCGTACTCGGTCTTCCATTGCCACGCGCGTTCAAGAAAGCGCTCCCGCCCCAGCGCATGCCGGTCTGTGCCTTCCGCCGCAAGCTGGCGTTCCACCATCATCTGGGTGGCGATCGAAGCATGATCCGTGCCGGGGACCCAGAGAGATCGCTCGCCCCGCATGCGGTGCCACCGCGCCAGGATGTCCATCTCCGTCTGGTTCAGCATGTGGCCCATGTGCAGGCGCCCCGTCACATTGGGCGGGGGCAGCAGCTGGGTGAAGTTCTTCGGCTCCCGCTGGGTAGCGACCTCTGGTAAAGCTGGCGTGGGGACGTCAAACAGATGTTCGTCGACCCAGTAGCGGGCCCAGCGTGATTCAATTTCGGCAGGTTCGTAGGCTTTCGGGAGCTCGCGATGCATGGCAGTTCAGGGTAGCATTCGGTGGTGTTTCGCGGTCGTCTAAGAGACGGTCCAAGAGGCGGTCCAAGAAGCGGTCCAAGCTGCGCTAGCGGCAGGTCCAAGGAGGTCGTGTGGCGTTCTGGTGGTGGCGACGGTCTCTGGTAATGGCAACTCTGCTAGCGGGCACGGCCGGTGCCCTGGCCCAGATCGAATCTGGTGATCGCCGTCAGGATGGAGATCAGGTCGGCGTCTTTCGCACCATCGTGGTCCGGCAGCACCACACCGCGGGTGACATAGCCTGCATCTTCTGCACCGTGCGCGTGGACGGCACCGTCCGTGGCGACGTGGCAGTTCTCTTCGGCAGATTGGAGGTCGCGGAGCAGCAAGGTATTCACGGCGACGTCGCGACCCTTTTCTCCTCGGCCACCGTTGGGGACCACGCGCGTGTCGAGGGCGACATGCTTGTGGCGCTCGGCTCATCACAGATCGCGCCTACTGCATCGGTTCGCGGGAGCAAGGCGATCTTCTCGAGCAAGCTGGGCGCGGCCATGATCCTTGGTCCGCTCCTGCTTGCTCTCGGGCTCATCTGGCTGGCGGTCTGGGGCGTGCGGCACCTTCCGCCCGCACGGTGAACACCGTTTTCGCTCCTGGCCATCACACCGCGCCATCAACGCACAGCGCAATCGTCCTGGCCGCAGCCTACTTCGCTATCTGCTTCTCGCGGATGTCAACGTGCTCCGTCGTAAAGGGCCGGTCGCAGTAAGTCGTCCAGATGTAGTTCATGCTGTAGCGCAGCGCCGTCCGAAACAGACCTTCGCCCTTGAGCCGGCGCGCCGAGGAAAGCATCTTGAGGCCAAGGGTGAAGCGTACCTCGCCCTCCTCACTCAGCCGGCGAGCAACGTCGGTATCCTCGCCGTAAAACGTGATCGCGACGTTGAAGCCGCCAATGCGCTCCATCCCCTGCCGCCTCACCACGAAGTTTCCACCCTGCACCATGGAGCCAATGCGCAGGACCCAGCGATTGATCGCATAGCCAGTCCAGGCGATCCCGTAGAACACACGAACCATCGCAGACTTCACAGCAGGCAGGTCGTAGTACACAAAGGGCCCACTAAGCGCCATCATCTCGGGCCAGTTGTCAAAGGTCTCAAGAACCTGTTCGAGCCAGCCACGCGGCAGACGGGAGTCCGCGTCGACGTTGGCAATCAGGTCACCCTGGCTGGCGACATACCCAGCCTGCCTGGCGTACGACAGACCCTTCCGCGCTTCTTCAATGACTCGAACGCCCGGGACGGAGAGGGCCACCTCCCGCGTCTTGTCCGTGCTCGCGTTGTTCACGACCAGGATCTCGGTCGCAACGGAAACAGTGCGGCACTCGCTGACGATGGACTCGAGGCAGTCGCGGAGGTATGCCTCTTCGTTGTAGGCCGGGACCACAAACGTCAGTCGCATGGGGGCAGCATCCCCAGCCAGAGTTACAGTCCGTTCAACGGAGTGTCATTCTTGTGTGTCATCGGGCGCGGCTGGCTCTTGTAAACTCACCGAGCTCATCCCGTAGCACCGGGCGGTGTCGCGCGGTGCCAGGGGATCAGGGGCATACCCAGCGGGGCTGGCTAGTCCGTCTCACGATTGGCGTCGTGGGATAGCGCATGGACGTCGAAGACCAGCAGATCTTCCGCACCCTCATGCGCAAAGCGCGCCACAGGCTGGACGCAGGAGTGCCCCGCCATCACTGGGCTCCTTGCCCCCGCCATCTCAGGCTCGCGCAGGTCGAAGCACGGACCCTGCCGCCTTGGAAACATGGTGGCGTAGTAGTCCACATCCAGTTCCCGCAGCACCTGCACCAGCGGCTGTCGCTGTCGTACCCGCTCCAGAAAGGCGTAGTCCGCCGTAAGCCCTTCAATCTGCACGATAGGCGAGTCCATCAGGTAGGCCGGCAGGCCGGCTCCGGCGCCCATGGCGTATCGTCCCGGCCGCGTCTCGGAGAAGGCCTGCAGATCCTTCGCGTGCTGGTAGATCACGTAGCCCATAGCGTTCACATGGAGCAGGCTCAGAAGGGAAAGCACGCAAACTCCTGCCGCCGCGACGGGAAAGAACGTGAGGGATGGCATCCGGCGGTTCGCCATCGCCCTGGTGAGCACCGAAGGCCCAAGCAGCGCCGCTACCGGCGCAAGCGGGTAGAGATACCACGTCCAGATAGTCCAGTCGCTGGTGAATGTGAGCACGGTATAGAAGATCCAGGGGTGGAGCAGCACGGTCAGCTGAACCCGTTTCGCTCCAAGATTGGAGGCAAAGCCTGCGAAACCCTCCCGGAGGAGCTGCCGTGCGAACGCGATGGTCAGCAGAAGGGCTGGCCACGTAAAGAGGACATTGATCAATCTCAACTTGAACAGCACGCGATAGGTGCTGATCGAGGGCAGAAGCCCTTCCTTCAGGTTCTTGGCGACGCTCGATAGGGGCAGAAACGAGCCAAAGGCGTAGCGGTTGTAGACGAAGTAGGCCCAAACCGGGAGAAGACCCACGGCAAACCATGCCAGGTTGCGCAGCACCGCCTTGCGATCGCCGAGCGGCTTATACAGCATCAGGCCGCAATACACAGCGATGGCAATCACCGCATCGACTCGGCTCAGAATGACGCCCGATGCGACCAGGCCAGACACCATCGCCCGGTACGGCGTCTGCTGGTCCAGGGGCTCTGCCGCGAGGCGCTGCCACAACAGCGCCAGCAAAAACAGCGCCAGGGAGATCTCCATGCCCGTGCGGGAAAGTAGACCCATGAAAGTTACAGATAGGAGAGCGCAGGCCAGTCCCAGGGCTGCGGGTAGGTGCAACGCACTCTGGGCACGCCGCAGCGTAAAGAAGGTCGCGCAGGCCAGGCTCCAGATCAACAGGGTGATCGCGAGAAACAGCATCTGGCTGTCGCCGAGCAGGCGATAAAAGATCGCCACAATCACAAACCACAGCGGGTGAAATCCATTCGTCAGCTGAATGCCATTGAAGGAAAGCGAATGGTGCAGCACGAGATTTTTGGCAATCACGAGGTAGAAGAAGAAATCATCCTCGAAGTACGAAAGAAAGACGCCCTCTTGATGAACGAAGCGCGAAAGCAGCAGCAACAAAAGCGCTCCCAGCAGGGCAAAAGGAAGCAGCCGCATCCACTTGGGCAATTGCTGGCCAGAGGAAACACGAACAGGGCGGTCTTCAATCTTTAGGCTGTCGTGGGGAGTCATGGAGACTCTCCTTTCATGATCGCTATGCATACAGCGTGATCGTGCGGTCGGCTCCCGACCTGGCAGGTCTGCAACCGTGATGCAGTCTTCGCCTTACATGCAATCGAAGTGCCACACCGAACAGACGCGCATGCGACCACCATACATGCCAACCTGCGCCATCCCAGATGCAACTTTCGTCTGGCAATTGCCCGGCAAACCTGCTGCGAGCACTCGCGACAGCTCGAACGGAGTGCGGCGTCTTCGGCCTACTGATGACCGCCGGACATGGACGGAGGCGCCGCATTGGGTGCACTTCCCCACGACGTGTTCGGCTCGGGACCCATCCTCAGCACCAACACCGCACCATCTTTGATATCCGCTTGGCTGAACCATGGCTTGCTCCACGGCTTCCCGTTCAGCGTGGCTGACTGGATATAGATGTTCTTTGCCGAGTTGTTCTGCGCGACCACCTCCAGCTCCTTACCGTTCGCCATGCCCAGCTTTACATCGTCGAAGAGCGGAGAGCCGAGAATGTACTCCGCGCTGGATGGATCGACCGGGTAGAAGCCCATCGCGCTCAGCGCGTACCACGACGACGTCGCACCCTGGTCATCCATCCCCGGGTAGCCATAGCCCGAGGCATCGCTGCCATACATCTCACCCAGGATCTCCCGCACCAGCTTCTGCGTCTTCCATGGCTGGCCGCCCCAGTCGTAGTAATAAGCGGCCTGTTGGTCAGGCTGGTTGCCCTGCACATACTGCCCGATCAGACCTGTGCAGTCGCGGCAGATACCCTTCGCGGTATACGGCGTTGAAAAGAACTGGTCTAGCTTGCGATCAAACGCCTCGCGGCCACCAAGCAGGTCCGCCAAGCCCTGCACGTCCTGTGGTTCGAGCCACAGGGTCGACCAGCCGGAGGCCTCTTTCATCATGAAGTTGTAGTACGGCTCCTGCGGATCAAAAGGCGCAATCCACTTGCCGTCCGCGGTCCGTCCGCGAACGAAGCCAATCGACGGATCAAAGACGTTTCGGTAGTTTGCCGCACGTTTCACAAACAGCTGCGCATCATCCTTCTTGCCCAGCAACTCCGCATACCGCGCCATTGCATAGTCGTCCCACGCATATTCAAGCGTCGTGGCCGCTCCCGCCTTGCCGCCGGCGTACGGTGGGCTTGGATTGCCGTTTGGCACCTCATCCGCAATCCAGCCATTCTTCTCATACTCCGCCAGGTAGTGCCGCGGCCCCGCCGGGTCCATCGCATTCTTGCGCAGAAACTCATACGCTGCCGCATAGTCGAACAGAATGCCGCGACGCCAGGAACCAAGAAGCAGAAACACGGCATTGTCACCATGGAAGGAGGTGTTCATGAAGCCCTTCTCCCGCGCCATGTCCAGCTCAGAAGCCATGATGTCGCGCACACGCTCCGGCTCCATCAGCTCCAACAGTACGATTTGGTTACGTCCAGTGTCCCAAAAGGGAACCGGTCCATACCGATCATGGGTCGCCGTCTGTACCTTGCCCGTCATGTCGCTGAACTGCTCCCCCTTCGCGGCAATCAGCCGCGGGCTGGCGAAGGACTGGAACAGCGTCGAATAGAACATCGCGCGCTGTTGCGGTGTGCCGCCCTTCACCTGCACGCGATCAAGCAGCCTGGCCCACTCCGCCCGAGCCGCCTGGTGCACCTGGTCGAACTGCCAGCCAGGTACCTCCTCCCTGAGTCGCTGCTCCGCCTGCGCAAAGCTTGTTCCATGCGCCATCTTCATCACAACCGGTTCGCCAGCTTTGGTATGGAAGGTAAGAAACGTGCCCGCATAGGCACCATCCGCCTGCTGGCCTCCCGGCTCCACAACCTTGTCGCCAATGCCCCACCCGTTGTCGCTGCCTGCCGCCTTGTGATAGGTGCCGGCCTCAGTAAAGGGCTGCGAAAACTCCGCAACAAAGTAGGCCCCGTCGATTGCCTGACTCTGGTGGGCCACACCACGCACCGTATGGTCGCCAACAACCTCCATGTGCCCGCCATGCTCGGGAAAGTTCACCAGCACACGCGCTTTGTCGCTCGCGGGAAAAGAAAAACGCATCAGGCTCGCCCATCGCGTTGCCGTTAGCTCGACCTTCGTCTTGAAGGTGTCTAGAAAGACCGAGTAGTACCCCGGCGAGGCTTTCTCTTGCTCCTTGTCATAGAAGCTCTCGCGATAGGCCGGAGGCATCGACCAGTCACCAACAACCGGCGAGATGATCGGCTCGGCATCCCCGCCGTACGTGGAGCCACCACCGCCCGAAAAGCCCAGCATCGTCGGGTTCGTGTAGTAGTAGGGAACTGGCACGCCGTTGGGAAAGCTCAGCGCGATGTTGTTGTTGATCGGCGCCGTCTCCACTGAGCTATGGGGCAGGCGAGCCCCCGGTGAGGTCTGTCCTGAATATACAGGCTCCCCCGGCGGTGGCGCGTTACCTATCAGCTCCTGCCTGTCCAGCGGAGCCGTGCCCACCAATGGGTTCGCCAGGTCGACAGGACTTCCCTTGCCCTCCTGCGCCACGGCTGTCCCGCCCAGGCTGAGTGCAAGCAGTGTTCCTGCAAGGGTGCCGCACCGTATTCGATCACGTTGAGCGTTCAAGCTGTCTCCATGGGGCAGAGCAGGCACCATGGAGACACACCATAGCGCCTGCACGCGTCAGCCTTGTCTAAGCAACTTCTCGAGTCTATGCCGACCACCAGGAAGCAGACCTCCCATTCGCCCAGGCAAACTCCGGCAGGCAGCCGCACAGCGAAGTCGCCTTCGCGTTCAAGTTTTCAGCTGTTCCGCCGATCCATCCGGTATGCGACCGTGGCGCCCTTCTACAATCGGCTCAGTGGCCTTTCCCTTCACGTTCGAGCACGAGCTTGCCTTTTCGCCGGAAGCGAGTGCTGCCGCGCTGCGGGAACTGCCCGAGGCTCCCGGCCTGCTCGCGCTCCTCGGCCCGGCAGCAACAACCGATGACGCCGTGGCCTCGCAGCCCTTTCTCACACGCACGGCCAATCTCCGGCGTCGCGCAGCACGGCTCCTTGAGCCACAGCGCCCTCACGCGCAGGCAGGCACACCGGAGGGCGCTGTGCTCCCGTCGCGACGCCTTAACCTCCGCGACCGCGTCGCTCGCATCGCCTTCTCCTCAACCGGCTCTGACTTCGAATCGCTTCTTCTCGTCTACCAGGCGACTGCGGCGTTCTTTGGTCTGCCCGAGGCGCGCCGCCGCCTCCGCCTGAGTACCCCTTTCTTTCTCCGCTTCAGCGCAAGCAATCCGTACCCCCGCCTCTTTGTCTCAAACCGTCTCTCCCCCCGCACCCTGGGCCAAACCTTTGGACCATTCCCATCCCGGCTCGCCGCAGAGCGCTTCGCCGACGCCGTCCTCGATCTCTTCAAGCTGCGCCGCTGCTGGGAAGACCTTGACGTGCACCCGGACCACCCCGGCTGCGCCTATGGCGAGATGCGACGCTGCCTGGCGCCCTGCAATCTTTCCTGCACGCAGCCCGAGTATGCCGCCGAGGCGGAGGCCGTCCGGCAGTTCCTGCTCACGCGCGGTCAGGCCCAGTTGGATCGCATCGCCATCGAGCGGGATCAGGCCTCCGGCGAGATGGACTTTGAACGTGCTGCTGAACTCCACCGACAGTTCGAGCGCATCAAGGCCGCTGCCGCCCTGGCCGACCCCATCGTCGGTCCTCTCCCGGAGCTTCGCGCCCTCGTCGTGCAACGTGCCGGGCCCACCAGCTCCGAGGCAGGCGGCACCGCACACCCGGAGGATGCCGCGCTCTTCCTGCTCCAGGCCGGCCGGCTGCTCGGTCCGGGCCGCCTGTCCACTCTGGGCGTGCGCGCCGTCCGCGAGCAAACGGCGGTCGGCTCCTCACTCTTTGCCCAGCCGCTCATGTTGGGTGCCATCCCTCTGCCGCCTGAGCCTTCCGCGGGGCAATCTTCAGCGCCGGGCACGGCGGCAAATGTAGAGCCCGCGAGTGCCTCGCCAGCCGAGCCTTTGAATTCCTCAGCCCCAACCTTCTCGCCAACCCACACGATCACCCCGGCCCCGGCGGTTCAGAACCCTGAGGCGCGGGCCGAGACCGCCCTTGCAGCTCTGACCCTGCGCGCCGAGCAGGCGCCGGATCTCGATCCGGTCCTCCTTTCCGATCACCTGGCCCTCTTTCGGCGTTGGTACTTCCGGCCGGAAAAGCAGCGATCCGGTGAGGCGCTCCTTCCCAACGCGGACGGTTCATGGCCTATTCGGCGCGTGCTCAACGCCGCCGCCCGGACGGTTCTTGGGGATCCCAAACCCATGCAGCCAACAGAAAGGGAGGCCGCCAAGGCGCTCAAGACCAGGATGCTCCACCCCGGCCGGGACGGCGTGGAGCGCGCTGTGCCTGTGTTGGGCCGGAAAGCATCGAAGGCGGCTGCCGCCCCGGACCAGCCGGTCGAGGGGAGCGCGAGTCCGTCCTATCGCAGTCGTCGATCCCGCAGCTCCGCCGGCGTTCCAAGCCAGAGCCCGGCAGCCGCTGATAAACTTTCCACACCGTGATAGAACTCGCCTTTTCCATCCTGGCTGCGGACTTCGCCCACCTGGCCGACGAGATCGCCCGCGCTGAACAGGGCGGCGGCACCATCGTCCACGTCGACATCATGGACGGGCACTTCGTACCCAACATCACCTTTGGGCCGCCGGCAGTGAAGGCCGTTCGCGCCGTCACCAGGCTCCCCCTCGACTGTCACCTGATGATCGAGAACCCCGACCAGTACATCCCGGAGTTTGCCGCCGCGGGCGCGGACATGATCTGCGTGCACTGGGAGGCCTGCCGCCACCTCTACCGCACCCTGCAGCTGATCATCGACCACAAGATGCAGCCCGCAGTTGCAATCAACCCGGCGACACCCGTCGACCTGCTGGTCGAGGTTCTCCCGCTGGTGCATCACGTGCTCGTGATGAGCGTGAACCCGGGCTTTGGCGGTCAACGCTTTCTGCCACTGGCCCTCGACAAGATCGATCACCTCGCGGAGTTGCGCCGTGAGATGGGCCTGAACTTCCGCATCGAGGTCGACGGCGGCGTTGCTCACGATACGATCGCCTCGGTCGTCGAAGCAGGAGCCGACATGCTTGTGGCCGGGTCGGCGGTGTTTTCCGGCACCAACGCAACGGAGAACGCCCAAAACCTGCTCCAGGCAGCCCGTGCGGCGGCCAAACCAGAGTCTCCGGCGCAGCATGCCGAGGATTCGGACATCCTCGACGCCAAAGCAGAGACCACAACAGGGCTACACTAAAAGCTGTTTCTGCCGACTCCAAATCGGCGGCAACCGGGGTACCTCACCAGCTATGAGCCAGAGTTTCTTTCCCAATCTTCGCGCCCGTCTTCTTGCCGGCCTCACCGTTGCTGCCTTGCTGGCCCCCTATGCGCAGAGCCAGGTTGCCACGCCTACACCGGACAGCACACCGGCGCAGACCGCCGGCGCCGAAAGCCCTGCAAACTCCGCGCCGGCCGGAGCCGCGACGCAGACTGGCGATGCGGCGCAGGCCGACAGCACGCTTTCTGCCCTTCCGCCAAACAACACAAAGCGGATCAAGGAAAAGAAGTCCAAGAAAGATCGTGTTGTTCAGACCAAGGACACCCGCAAGGCCCTGACGCGCGAGAAGAAGCTTGACCCTATCGCGACGCAGGACGCGAAACTGCCCGACCGGCAGCTTTATGAGAAAGCGCTCGCGCAGACCAAGAAGGGTCACTTCGACGTAGCGCGGCTGGAGCTGCAGAACCTCCTCGCCACCTACCCTGACTCCCAGTACCAGATGCGTGCCAAGCTGGCCATCGCGGACTCCTGGTACAAGGAAGGTGGCTCCGCCGCCCTGGCGCAGGCAGAGGCCGAGTACTCGGACTTCCGCGTCTTCTTTCCAAACGCCCCTGAGGCCGCCGAAGCCCAGATGCGCATCGGCGACATCTACTTCCGGCAGATGGATAAGCCGGACCGCGACCATGCCAAGGCCGTGCACGCGGAAGAAGAATACCGCCGCATGCTGACGGACTACCCGGAGTCCAAGCTCATCCCCCAGGCGAAACAGCGCCTGCGGGAGGTACAGGAGCTGCTCGCCACGCGGGAAGCCAGCATCGCGGACTTCTACACCACGCGTGCGGACTGGCCGGCGGCCATCGCCCGCTACAAGACGGTGATCGACACCTACCCGCTGTACAGCCACATGGACGATGTGCTGATCGGCATGGGCGACTCCTATGCGGCAGAGTCCAGGGCGGCTCGTCTCCAGAACCTGCCGGAGGCCGCCAAGGCTCGCCTGGTGCAGGAGTTTGACGGCAAGGCCGCGGCCGCCTACCGGGCCGTGGTCCTGGAGCACTCCGCATCGCCCCACGTGGAGGACGCGCGCGACCGTCTGGACTCGATGCACCTACCCATTCCTGTACCGACCGCCGAAGAGGTGGCCAGCAGCCAGGCCCTCGAGAACAGCCGATCGACCTATCACCTGCAGGATCGGGCCCGTCTGCTGTTCTTCCACCAGCCGGATGTGGTGGCCGCCGCGCGTGTAGGCGACCCGCCGCTTGTTGATCCCAAAGCGACCATGGCGCCGACTGTAACCCGGGAGATCGTGGCGGAGTTCAACGAGGCGATGCATCCGGGAAGCGCCAAGGCGGCTGCCCCGGTCGTTGCCGCCGAGGCCACACCGGATGCGAATGCCTCTGGTGCAACGCCCGCCGCCTCCAACGCACCACTCTCCCTGCAGGACGTGCCGAACGCGGACGGCTCCACGACGGACACAACCGGAACGGTGACGGGGACGGCTTCGGGGAGCACCGGCACACCCACCAACAGCGTGGGCGTGGAGATCGTGAGTCCGGGAACGTCGGACGCAACGGGCTCCAAGATGACGCCCACCGGAAACGGCCTGAGTGCTGTTGGACCGGCAACGAACTCGGCACTGCCGCCGGTGGAGAAGGCTCCTGATGCGCCGGACCAGGTCAATGACATCGCTCCCGGAGCCTCGCAGCCCGCGGCGCAGGCGCCGCCGGAGAAGGGCAAGGTGAAGTCGCCTTCCTATGACAAGGACGAGGAGAGCTCTAGCAAGCACAAGAAGAAGAAGGGCGTCGACAAGCTGAACCCGTTCTAGCCCGCGGCAGAAGCGCATCTTGAGCCGCCCCTTTTGGGGCGGCTCTTCTTGTTGGCAAGCCGGTATTCGTCGCCGGGAGAAGTACCCCCACCCCCCCCCCCGTATAACCCTATGCAAAATCTTCGATCGATTGGACTTAGGTCTGAGCGCAGCGGTCTCCTGAGCTGCGATCCAGACCGCAATGCCCAACTCACCCGTTGACCAGGATACTGACGCCGGCCAGGTGAACGCGCCACCTGGCTTGCCTTGGAAGCAGCGCCGCTCGTGAGGGCACGGAGCGGCCTATCCCATGCGTGTGCTGAAAAGACTGAGGCGAGTGGGACGGGGAGCCGATCGGGTGCTCCCAGCATGGGCGCCGATATCGGTGATGCAAATGCGTTGTGGACCTTCGCCCCGTGACGGATGAGGGCGCGCAAAGTCTGGCGAGAAACTTCAAAGGCGATGTGCGACCACTCCAGTCCGCTTTGTGCTATGTTGGAAAAAACACAATGCTGACGCGATGTTTGCTTGAGGGAGCCACATCGTTTTCGGTCATGGAGCATGCATGTTTCCGCTTGCAACTGCTACACGCGGCCAATCTCTGGTCGCCCTTGAACCGCACCCTCTCCCCATCCGTGTCACCGGTCGAAATACCCAACTCCAGCTGCTGACGTCGCGGGCGTCCTGCCGAGGGCGAAGGCTGCCTGGTTGCTGGAAGCGACGGTGCTCGTCCGTTGCTGGACGAAGCGGCGCGACAATCCATGGCTGCCGCCCTGGGCACGCCGACTCCAGGGGCATGAGCTCCAGCTAGCTCCCTTACAGCTCACTAGACAAGCCACATACGTGATGGCCAGCGCCCTGGATGCCGCAAGGTGCTCGCCCAAATATGCTCGCAGACCGCGCGCGAGCCCCCCTGCGCGCCATCACAGACGGGCGCAAGACGACAGAAGCCATGAAGGAGACGCTATGAACCGCCGATCACACCGAAGAACGCAGGGCAGAGGAAGCTCACGCAAGGCCCGTATGTTGGCCGGAGCTACCGTGCTGGCAGTTGCCGGAGCCGGCCCAATCGCCGGGCAGAGCACCAACGGACCCCGTGGCGGGCTGGCGTTGCATACGCTTGGCGGCGATGCCCCGATGCATGCTGCTGCAGCGGCGCAGGGCATGGACTCGTCGAAGGGGTTGCCCGTACGCGACGACGCGGAGGCAAGGGCTGAGGCGACGGACGGAACGTTGCGCTTTGCGATTGCACCGGGAGAACTCGCGGATGCCTTGGAGAGCTTTGGCCGAACGGCACACGTGAAGGTGAAGTCCACGATCGCTGCAGATAAGCTGGCCGGCTTTCGCACGGCAGGGGTGCAGGGTGAGCTTCCTGCGGCACAGGCGTTGCATGAACTGCTTGTGAAGACGGGGCTGGAAGGCCATTTCACCGCGGACAACACGGTAGAGATCTCGATTCAGAATGCCGAGCACGTGGAGGTGACGACGTCGATCGCGCAGATCGGGCTGCAGCAGTTTTCGCAACCGCTCGTCGATACCGCGCAGACGATCAACGTGGTCCCGCAGTTCATCCTGAGTGAGCAGGCCGATACCACGCTGCGCGACAGCCTCCGCAACGTGCCAGGCATCTCGATTGCAGCGGGTGAGGGTGGCTCGCAGGGGGACAATCTGACCATTCGCGGGTTTTCCGCGCGCAATGACATCTTTCTGGATGGCATTCGGGACTTCGGGTCCTACTACCGGGACAGCTTCAACTACGAGGCAGTGGACGTGCTGGAAGGGCCGGCCTCAGTGGAGTTCGGTCGCGGCTCAACCGGTGGTGTGGTGAACCAGGAGTCCAAGGTGGCGCAGCTGCACAGCTTCACCGCCACCAACGTGCAACTGGGCACGGATGCGCTGCGGCGCGGTGCGTTGGACTTCGACCGTCCGCTGCCGATCATCCCGGGTGGAACGGCGTTTCGGGTAAACCTCGTTGGGCAAGATGCCGGTGTGGCCGGGCGCAACACCACGCGGACACGACGTTACGGCATCGCGCCATCGCTCTCCTTCGGGCTAAATACGGCAACGCGTGCCTCTATCTCGTTGCTGCACGAGCGTGAGGACTCGATCCCGGACTATGGTCTGCCCTACTTCGGGGCGGCGGTGGCGGCGGTGCCGCGGACGAACTTTTACGGCATTGGCTCGGCCAACTATCTGCGCACAACGCCGGACGTGGCGACAGTGCAGGTGGACCACGACTTCGGGCTGCACCTGACGGTGCGCAACAACTTCAGATGGGGGAACTACCCGCGCGACGCGCGCATCACGGAGCCGCAGATCAACACAGCGGCGGCGCTGGTAGCGCCCGCCAGTGCGCAGCCAGGGCAGGGCATTGTGGCAGGACAGCCGCTCCAGGTAAGCTGTGCGATCGCGGCGACCCCGGACAAATCCTGCTATGCGGCAGGCACACCGTTGAGCCAGGTTTACGTGCGACGCAACCAGATTGCGGTGTTGTCGACCGAAGACGTTCTTTGGGACCAGCTAAGCGCCACGGCTCGCTTCACGGTGGGGCATGTGGCAAATAGCGCGATGCTCCTGTTGGAAGGCGGCCGCGAGCGCTCCGTGCCGCGACGGCCCGGCTTCACGGTGCCCTATGTGCCTGCTTTAGGGGCAGATGAAGGTGGGGGACTGCCGCCCTTGACGACAGCCACCGCTGGGACGACGACGCACGTGGCTAGCCAGTCTTACGGTGTGAACGTCCTGGACACGCTGGAGCTGACGCGCTGGCTGCAGGTCTCCGGCGGTGTGCGCTTCGACTACTTCAACACAACGTCCACGGCGCCGGCGACGGCCACCGCGGGGGCGACCATTGCGGCGCGCCTGGATAAGCAGCCGACCTACCGGGCGGCGGTGATCGTGAAGCCGCGGCCTGCGGGCAGCTTGTACTTCGATTGGGGCACATCATTCAATCCAGCCGCTGAGTCGCTGTCCTTGAGCGCCAACAATGCGACCTCGCCCCCGGAGTACAACGAGACCTATGAGGTGGGGGCGAAGTGGAACTTCCTGCGCGACCGCCTGAACCTGAACAGCAGCGTCTTTCGGACAGAGAAGCTGAACGCGCGGGAGACGAATCCGCTCAACACGCTGGAGACGGTGAACTCCGGCAACCAACTGGTGCGTGGGCTCCAGGTCGGAGCACTGGGCCACATGCCGTCGTCGTTCGATCTGCTGGTTGGGTATGCGTTTCTCGATGGACGTGTGGAGAGTTCGATCCTGAATGCTTCGCCCTTTGGCGCGATCAATACGCTACTGATTCAGGCACATGATCCACGCGCCGGATCGGCTCCCTACTTCATCAATCCAAAGGGCTTTCCGCTGGCGAACGTGCCACGCAACTCGGGAAACTTCTGGGTGACGCATCGTGTGTTTCATCACGTGGTGGGCGGCTTTGGCGGCAGCTATGTGGGTGCGCGACGGGCGAGCTCGACGTCGCTGATCGGGGTGTATCGCGACGCGACTCCGATCGACCCGGCGGCGGTGCCACTGGTTGCCAAGGCAATCCCGGGGTACGCGCTGCTGAACGCGATGGTGCAATACCCGGTGACCGAGCGCATCAGCGTGCAGGCCAATGTGAATAACCTGGCAAACAAATTCTTTATCGATGCGCCTCACCCGAACCACCTGATTCCCGGGGAAGGGCTGAACGCGCAGTTTGGCTTCAACTACAAGTTCTAGCCCTGCTGTGCGGCGGCTTGGACGGACCGCGAGCGCTCGGGCGTGGAAGGAGGCATGGTGCTTTTAGCAATTCAAAAGGTGTTGTCAAAGCAGCAGGTGCGGGCGGTTCGCGCGCGCCTGGACGCGGCGGCGTGGGTCGATGGGCGGGTGACGGCGGGACACCAATCGGCGCAGGCCAAGAACAACTCGCAGCTCGAGGAGACAGACGTGGTTGCGGTGGAGACAGGCGAGCTGATCCTGCGCGCGCTCGGGCAGCATGCGTTGTTTCGTTCCGCGGCGCTGCCGCTGAAGGTCTTTCCGCCGCTGTTCAACCGCTACGCGGGAGGGCAGACGTTTGGCACGCATGTGGACAACAGCATACGGACGCACGCGGCGAGCGGGGGACGGATCCGAACGGATCTCTCGTGCACGCTGTTCTTCTCTGAGCCGGAGGAGTACGACGGCGGCGACCTTGTGGTCGAAGACACCTACGGCTCGAAGACCGTGAAGCTGCCAGCGGGCGACATGATTCTTTACCCCTCGACCAGCCTGCATCATGTAACGCCGGTGACGCGGGGTGCGCGCGTCTCGAGCTTCTTCTGGCTGCAAAGCATGATCCGGCAGGATGCGCAGCGCGCGCTGCTGTTTGATCTGGACACGGCGATCCAACGCATTGCGAGCGCGGAAGACGCGGCAATGCGCCAGAGCACGGTGCAACTGACCGGGGTGTACCACAACCTGCTGCGGCAGTGGGCGGAGTTGTGATGAGGTTTGTCAAGGCTCGGTGCAGACCATCGCATCGTGACGGTGCCCACGTTATCCCTCATAACGGGGCACCGTACTCACGTTTTGTTCGCATGGAGGGCACAGATGGTGCAGGGGAGACCCGGTCGATGAGATGTTTTGCCACGGTGGGTTTGCTGGGCTGGGTTGTTGCGGGGGCGGTAGCTGGGGGACAAGGACCCCGGGAGCGGCCTCGGCTGGTGCTCCAGGCTCTGGATCTGGATCATGACGGCGCCTTATCGGCTGCGGAGCTGCAGTCGGCCGCGGCATCGCTGCGGTCGCTTGATCGGGATGGCAATGGTGCCTTGACGGCTGATGAGATAGAGGCACCGCGAGCAGATGCCGGCGCGACACCCGAGCAGCTGGTAACCCAGATGATGCAGCTGGACAAGAACGGGGATGGCATTCTCACCCCAGACGAGGTGCCGGAGCGGCTGCAGCCACTCTTCAAGCGGGGAGATACGAATGGAGATGGCCGGCTCACGCCGGAGGAGATCGGGCATGCCGCGGCGCACACCGGCACCCCGAACGGGCGGGCCACCGGGGCAGGGAAGGCGGCGGGCATGATGCGGCTGGATCCGGTGCTGAACGCGTTGGACGCGGACCACGACGGCGTGCTCTCAGCAAGTGAGATAGCCGCTGCCCCGACCGCGCTGGCGGCCCTGGATGCCGATAATGATGGCGTCGTGGAGGCGGCGGAGATGCGGGTGCGCCAGCAGACGCCCGCGGAGCGCACGGCGCATGTGCTGGACGAATTCGATACCAACCACGACGGAAGTCTCAGCCAGGAGGAGGTGCCGGACGGGATGCGGCCACGCTTTGCCGGCGCGGACGCGAACCATGATGGCTTCCTGGACAGGGACGAACTGCTGCACTTGTTTGGATCGATGCAACCACAGAGCGGCGGGGAGAAGCCGGCTATCGCGGCTCCTGCCCCAGCGCAACCGGAGGGACACTAGACATGAGCAACGCACTTTCCCGCTTCGCCGCGTTGGCGGCAGCACTCCCGATGGCGGCTGGCGCGCTCCCCGCAGCGCCGCAGACCGACGTACCGCCGCATAGTTCTGCCGAACACAGAACAGAGCTGTGGCGGTTCCACCATGAGCATGTGCTGGGCACGTCGCTGGAACTGACACTGCGTGCAGCGAGCGCCGCCCAGGCCCGCAGGGCGGAGGCCGCAGCGCTTGCCGTCTTTGCGCAGGATGACGCGCTGCTCAGCACATGGCGTACGGACAGCGAGGCGGCGCGCTGGAGTCGCACGCGCTATGTGCCGGTCGCAGTTTCGCCGGAGCTGTTTGACGTTCTTGCCCTCTTCGACCAGTGGCGCGAGCGGACCGGCGGGGCGCTGGACGCGTCGGTAGAGGCAGCTACGCGCCTGTGGCAGGAGGCAAGCGCACAGGGGCGCGTGCCGACGGACAGGGAACTGGCAACGGCGGTGGAGGCGATGCAGCAGCCGCACTGGCAGCTGGACGCAGCGACGAGAACGGCGACGCGCCTGAGTGATGTGCCGCTCGCTTTTGCCAGCTTTACGAAGAGCTATATCAGCGCACGGGCTGCAGCCGCGGCGGAGCGGGCGGGGGCGAGCGGGGTGGTGGTGAACGTGGGAGGCGACGTGATCGTGCGTGGTGCCATGCGCCAGCAGGTGGCGATCGCGGACCCGGCCGCACCGGCCGAAAACGATGCTCCGCTTACGGAGGTGATTGTGCAGGGCCGAGCCGTGGCGACAAGCGGCTCGTACCGGCGGGGCTTTCGACTCGACGGTCGCACGGGCGCGGCACCGACGGTCTCGCACCTGCTCGATCCACGGAGTGCGCAGCCGGTCCGCCACGTGCTGTCCTCAAGCGTGATTGCGCCGGACGCGGTGACAGCCGCGGCACTGGCTACGAGTCTCTCTGTTCTGCCCGTGCGGGAAAGTGTGCGTCTGGCGGCTTCGCTCCCCCAAGTGGAGTACCTGTTGGTGCTGGCTGATGGCGAGCAGGTGCGCAGTGCGGGATGGCCGGAAGCGCCTGGGCTGCGGACCGTGGCTGTGGCGGCCCGCATGTCAGCGCCAGCACCTGTGGGGGCCGGGATGTGGGATCCGGCGTGGGACCTGAGCATCAACGTAGAGCTGCCGCGCATGGAGGATGCGCGCTATCGTCGGCCGTATGTGGCGGTGTGGGTGGAAGACGCGGACCACTTTCCGGTGCGTACGCTGGCGCTGTGGATGCAGCAGGCGCGGTGGCTTCCGGATCTGAAGCAGTGGTATCGCGACGACCAGACGCGTGCCCTGGCGGAGGGCAGTGACCTGTCGCGGACGGTCTCGTCGGCGACTCGGCCACCAGGCCGGTACACCCTGCGTTGGGACGGAAAGGACAATGAAGGCAAGCTGGTGAAGGCCGGGCGATACACCATCTGTATCGAAGCCGCGCGCGAGCATGGGGGATACGACGTGCTACGGCACGAACTGAACGCGGATGGCATGGCGCAGGCGGTGACACTGCCGGCAGCGAAGGAACTGGGAGCGACCACGCTTGACTACCACAAGCGCTAGCTTGAGACGGCGCCCACTCTTGCGAGCACAGGTGGCCAGGCTGGCGCGCTGGCTGCATATCTATCTATCGATGGTGAGCTTTGGCGTGGTGCTGTTCTTTGCGGCTACAGGGCTGACGGTGAACCACCCCGAGTGGTTTGCCAAGAACGTGACGACGCGCGACAGGCGCGGCACGCTCGATCCTTCCCTGTTACAGATAGGCGTTGACGGAGGAGGGAAGGATCGACTGGTGGAGGCGCTCCGTCTCCGCGAGCACCTCCATGGCAGCGTAGACGAGGTGCGCGTGGAGGACAGTGACGTGAGCTTCTCGTTCCGTGCGCCGGGCTACAGCGCTGACGCGACGGTAGAGCGAGGAGGTGGCGCTTACACCGTGGTGGAGGTGCGAAACGGCTTTGTTGCAGCGATGAACGATCTCCACAAAGGGCGGGACACCGGTGCGGTGTGGCACTGGGTCATCGACCTTTCTGCGGGGCTGCTGGTGCTGGTGTCGGTGACGGGGCTGGTAATCCTGTTGTTCCTTTACAGGCGCAGAACCTCGGGGCTGATTCTTGCCGCAGGGGGGTGCCTGGTCTGCGGGCTGCTGTATTACCTGTTTGTGCCCTAGGGTAGGTTGCTCCTGCGGTTTCAGTGTTCGCGGGCCCAGAAGAGAGCGAACGAGATGCCGCTTGAGACGCCGTACTGGGTGGTGTTGTTGAAGGTCGCGTTGAGCCAGCGCTGGTATTCAACATCAACGACGCGGATCTGCACGCGGTTGGTCAGGTGATAGTCGACGCCACCACCGCCGGCGACGACGGTGTAGTTGGCTTTGGCGTAGTTGAACGGGTAGGTGTATTCGCCCAGGCCGACCAGTGCCTTGACGTAGGGCTCGGTGCGGCGCGGGCTGAAGCTGTAGCGCGGGCCGACCAGGAAGGTAGAAGTGTGGGTGCCGAGGTCCTGGTTGTAGCGGAGCCAGCGGGCTTCGCCCTCAAGGCCCACGCGCCACCAGAGGTTGGCATCGGCGAAGACCATGGGCGCGCCGAGCCAGCGATCGCCGTAGTCAAGGTGGTAGAGCGAGGCACCCGCGCCGACGGCGAAGGACTTGCCAGGCCCGGTAGCTGTGGGTGATGCCTGCGCGGAGAGCGTGCGCGCACTGCCCAGTGTGGCGAGCAGAAGAGCGCAGAAGACGGGGAGGAAGCGGGAGCGAATCACGTTATTTCACCGTAACCGTGAGGGTGGCAAACTGGCTGACGCCCGTGCCGGTGCCCGCGGCGACGATGCGGACTTTGTAGGAGCCGGCAGGCGTCTTGGCGGAGTTCAACGGAGTGCCGCAGCCACTAAGGCCAAGGCCGGCAGCCGAGCAGAGCAGGAGCAGAAAGAGGCTGGGGAGGGAGACCCGGGCTCGCGATCGCCAGAGCAGCAGACCAAAGAGCGCGGCCAGGGGAGCGAGCAGCGAGGCAGAGACGATCGTGTGACCGGTCGGCGACTCGAGATGGGCTTGCGCCTTGGTAGCGCGGCCTGCGCCGAGTGGATCCCCAGTGTCGATGATCACCTCGACCGTGGCGTTACCGTGGGCGGCAAGGGTGACCTCTGGCTTGGGGAAGGTGCAGGTCGCATTGGCCGGCAGGTCGATGCAGCCGAAGGAGAGCGTGTCGCCAAAGGAGGAGGGGCTGATCAGGTTGACGTTGAGGGTGGTGTGCGCCCCGCTGGCCAGGCTGAGCTCGGAGGGATCTGTGGTGATGGTGAAAGTGCTGGTTGAGCCAGCGGTAAGGGTATAGGCCGTGGAGACGGAGCCGCTGTAGGAAGCGTCGCCCGTGTAGGTGGCGACGACGTTATAGGAGGTAGCGTCGGGGCTGAAGATCAGGGTGGCGGCGCCGGCCGGAGAGACGCTCGATGTGCCGAGCGTGCTGTTTCCCGAGGTGAAGGTGACGGTGCCGGTCGGGCTGACCGGGCCATCGGTGTGGATCACGGCGACCAGGGTGAGCTGCTCGCCGGTGAGATAGCTGCTCGACGACGCGGTGAGGGAGGTGGTGGAGGGCCGAAGCGTCACCGTCTCCGTGATGGCGGGCGAGGTCGAGGGCAGGTGGTACTGGTCGCCGGCGAAGCGCGCAGAGAGCGCGTGGGAGCCAGCGGCGAGAGCGGGGACGGTAAAGGTCGCCTGCCCGGCGGCGTTGACCGGAGAGGTCCCGAGCACGGTGGCGCCGTCAAGAAAGGTAACAGCAGCTGTGGCGTTGGTGCCGCCACCCACCGTGGCCGTGAGCGTGATGGCCTGGTTGGTGAGGATCGAGGCGGCGCTCGTGGCAAGGGTGGTGGAGGTAGCCTGTTGCGCAACCTGCAGCAGCACGGCCGAGGTGCTGGTGCCCGTACCTGCGTCGCCTGCGTAGGTAGCCGTGAGGGAGTGGGAGCCAGCCTGCAGTGTGTTGATGGAGAAGGTAGCGACGCCGTTGGTGACGCGCGCGGTGGCGATCGCCGTTGGGCCGTCAAGCAGGGTTACAGATCCAGCTGGCCTGTCGCCGACGCTGGTGACTGTGGCGTTGAAGGTGACGGCGCGGCCGACGACCGAGGGGTTCGCGCTGGAGGAGAGTGAGACGGAGGTTGTGGCCACGTTGACGACTTCGGCGAGCGTGCTGGAGGTGCTTGCCTGGTCGCTTGTGTCGCCGGAGAAGACGGCCGAAAGCCGGTGCGTGCCGGAGCCGGCAAAGGCAGTTTGCAGAGTGGCGGAGCCGTTGGCTGAGAGCGGTGCTGTGCCGATGGTGGCTGCGCCATCAAGGAAGGTGACGGTGCCGGTGATGCCCGGGGCTGCACCGGAGACGGCGGCGCTCAAGGTGACGGGAGCGCCGACCAGGACTGGATTGTTGCTGCTGGCGAGCGTGGTGGTGGTGGTCTGCTGGATGCGCTCAACCAGGGTCGTGGTGGCGCTGGGGGAATGCGTGGTGTCGCCCGTGTACGTGACGGTCAGGGTATGGGAGCCGAGGCTCAGCGTGGAGGTGGAGAAGGTGGCCACGCCGGCGGCGTTGATGGGCTGCGTGCCCAGAACGGTGGCGCCATCACTGAAGGTGACGCTGCCGGTCGGCTTCAGGCCGGTGCCGGTGACGGTAGCGGTGAGCACCACGGAGGTGTTGATCATGGCGGGGTTGGCGCTGCTGGTCAGGGTGGCAGCGCTGGTGGCGAGGTTGACGACCTGCGCCAGTGCTGTGGAGGCGCTGGCGGCGTGGTCGGTATCGCCTGCGAAGCTCGCCACGATGGTGTGTGTGCCGGCGCCAAGCGAGGCCAGGGAGACGCGAGCAATGCCGGAGCTATCCAGAAGCGCGGACCCGAGGGTGGTTGCGCCGTCAGAGAAGACGATCTGGCCGGCGGGGATACTGCCGGTGCTGTTGAGGGTGGCGACGAAACTCACGGTCGTGCCCGCAACGGAGGGGTTGTTGCTTGAAACCAGCACCATGCCGGTGGTGGCCTGCGTGATGACCTCGGTGAGGTTGTTGGAGGTGCTGGGCTTGTCCTTGATGTCGCCCGGATAGGAGGCCGTGAGCGAGTGGCTGCCGGTGGCCAGGGTGGAGACGGTCAATGTGGCCTGGCCGGACGCGTTGATTGTCGCCGTGCCCAGGGTAGTCGCGCCGTCGAGGAACGTAACGGAGCCGGTGGGGATCGAGCCATCGCCACCGACCACCGCGGTCAGGGTCAGTGTGCGGCCAAAGATGAGGGGGCTGCCGCTCGCGGTGAGTTGCACGGTGGAGGTCGCGAGCTCAATCTCCTGCGGAAAGGCGGTGGAGGTGCTGGTGGCGTGATTGGTATCGCCGGAGTAGACGGCGGTGACTGGGTGTGTGCCGACCGTGAGCTTGTTGGTTGTAAGGACGGCGGTGCCGGCGGACGATACAGGCGATGTGCCCAGGACGGTGGCGCCATCCTTGAAGGTGACAGTGCCGGTGAGGACGGGAAGCGACGCGGCCAGGGTGGAGGGCGTGGTCGAAACGCTGGCCGTAAGCACAACGTTAGCGCCTGCCTTGGCGGGGCTGCTCGAGGACGACAGGGTGGTCACGGTTGAGGCAGGCTGCACCGTGGTGGGCAGCGGTGCCGAGGTGCTGGCGTCGTTCACCGGGTCACCGGAAAAGACCGCGGTGATGGCATGTGAGCCCACGGGAAGGGCGCTGCTGGTGTAGGTCGCTGTGCCGGCAGCACCGAGGGTGAGGGTGGCAAAGGTAGCGCCATTGTTCTGGAGGATCACCGTGCCGGCAGGGGTGGAGGTGCTGCTGGGCGTCACGGTCACGGAGTAGGTGACCTCCGTGCTGACGGTAGAGGGTGTGGGGTTCGCGGCCACGGTGGTGGTCGAACTCCATTTTGTAACCGATTCAGACAGGGGTCTTGAATTGCCGGCGACGTTGGTCGCATCACCGGAGTAGGAGGCAAGCAGGGCGTGGTTGCCTGCGGGGAGGGTCGAGAGCGTCAAGGTGTACGTACCACCACTGCTCAGCGTGCCCGTACCCAGTGCGGTACTGCCCTCGTAGACGGTGACGGTGCCAGTGGGCGTTCCGGTGGCTGACGCCACGGAGACAGAGAGCGAGATGCTGTTGCCCACCTTGGTGGGGTTCAGGCTGGAGGAGAAGGTGATCACAGGCTGCTGCTTTACAGTCACCGTGAGCGGAGCCGAGGTGCTGGGCGAGTCTGTAGTGTCGCCGGTGAAGTTAGCCGTGATGGAATGGACGCCAAGAGCCAGGCTGGAGGCATTAAAGGTGGCAACGCCTGCAGCGTTGGTGGCGGTGGTGCCAAGCAGCGTGCTGCCCTCGTAAAAGCGGACATTGCCGACAGGTTGGGTAGGTGTCGTCCCGGTGACCTTGGCCTGCAGCGTGCCATTGCCACCAAGAACGAGCGGGTTGCTGCTCGCGGAAAGCGTGGTGCTGGTCGGGTCGAGCTCGTCTACCTCGCCGGAAAGGGTGATGGTGTCCGGAGAGTTGACGGCGTCTGACAGGAGCTGCAGATGGGCGACCACCTTGGCGCCGGTGATCTGTGGGAAGAACTGCGCGCCAACGCTGCAGGTGCTGTTCACGGCAAGCGGCGTGCCGACAGCGCAGCTGCTGGTGGAGGCGCTGATGGCGGAGTTGGAGTCCGGCGCGAAGCTCGACCAGTTCAGGCTGGCGTTGCCGTCATTCTCAATCACCTCCTGCTGCGGTGGGGAGGTGCGGCCGACGCGAATGGCCGGGTAGGTGAGGAACGCCTGCGCGGTGAAGATCTCGCGGATGCGGTGGTGGAAGATGTCTGCGATGTACAGGTTGCCGGCGGAGTCCAGCGTAAGGGCGTACGGCCCGTAGATGCCGGCGGCGTTGGCGGGAGCGCCATCGCCCGAGTAGGTCGGGGAGACAATGCCGGCCACAGCGGTGGCCACCCCGGTAACGGCATTGATCTTGCGGACGACGTTATGGCCGGAGTCCGCCACATACACATTGCCGGCGACGTCAACAGCGACGGCAGCGGGGTTATAGATGGGAGTGATGGAGGCGGGCTGGCCATCGGTGGCCAGGGTGCCGCTACCGTCGCCCATGATCGTGGAGATGGTGCCATTGCGGACCTTGCGGATGCGGTTGTTGTTCAGATCCGCGATGTAGAGATTGCCGGCGGGATCGGCGGCGAGGCCCCAGGGAGCGCTCAGACGGGCGGTGAGTGCGGACCCGCCATCGCCCTGGAAGCCGGCTGTGCCATCGCCAACAACCGTGCGGATCGTCTGGGTGACCGGGTCAATGTAGCGCACCACGTTGTTCTTGGTGTCGGCGATGTATAGGGCGCCGTTGCTGTCGAGCGCGAGACCTTCCGGGGTGTTCAGCAGGGCAGCGGTGGGCAGGCCGTTGTCTCCGCTGTAGCCGGAGTGGCCGAGTTGGCCGGCGATGGTGGTGAGCTTGCCTGTGGCGAGCACGAGCTTGCGAATCGCGTGGTTGCCGGAGTCGGCGATGTAGAGATCGCCGGCGCCATCCAGCAGCAGGGCACCGGGATTGCTGATGCTGGCGTTGACCGCTGGGCCGTTGTCACCATCGTTGCCAGGGGTGCCGTTGCCGGCGACAGTGGAGATCAGCTGGCTTGCCGCGTCGATGCGGCGGATGCGGTTGTTGCCGGAATCCGCGATGTAGACGTTGCCGAGAGCATCGACCGCGACGCCCGCCGGCAGAAAGATGGGCGCGTCCGTACCCACGCGACCATCACCTGTGTAGAGCCACTGGCCATTGCCGGCGACGGTGTTGATGGTCGCGGCAGCGAAGACGGAGATCGGGCCGGTACCGATGCCGTAGAGGCGCTGCTCCCCAAGCAGGTTGCCTGCCGCATCCAGCAGCAGCACGGCGCCCCGGCGCTCACCTGGCGCCTTCGGAGCGAACGTGACCTGCGCCGTGCAGCTCTGGCCCTGGCTGTAGGTCTGCCCGGTGCTGCAGGTGCCCCCTGGGGTGAGCTGGTAGTCCGCGTTGGTGGCACCGGAAGTCTGGACACGGATCGCCGCCACGGTTCCGGAGTTCTGCAGCACCACTGGCACGATCTGGGGCGGCGTGGTTGCTGTCACCTGGGTCTGAGCGAAGCGTACATCCACCTGTGCCTGTGCCTCCCAGCCGGCAAGCGACAGGAGCGAGAAGACGAGCACGAGGCACGACCTGGCTTCCAGACGGCGCGTCTTGAAGCGGCGGAAAGCGTTGTGAAGCGACTCGGGGCGAAAGGGGAACGTGACCATACCCGCTCAGCGTGTCACTTTGCATTAGTGCGATCTATACCGCGCAAGCAGACGGTCCTACACCCTTTCGGGCATAACGTTACCCGGAGTGTTAGAGCTTGCTGGGGGAGTGTTAAGCCGCGCTTAGGTCAGGATCGAGCTCGTTGCGTGGCGGCCAACGCAGGCTCCGGGGCGCCTTAGACACCCCGGGCCAGCCGGCTCCGGTCGAACGCAGCGGGCCGCATCGGCCAAACGGTGCAGGCGGTCACGCTGGCCGGCGCAGTGGTCTCGTCTGGGAAGTAGGGGTCGCCGGATGGGGTGTCGCTCCCTTCCGAGAAGAAGGCGAGTCCCTGGTCCTGTGGCGCAGCAAGGGTCGTCGCGAAGATGGCAGACTCTCCGTCATCGACGAAGATCTCGATCGCGCACCGGTCCAGAAACAGGCGCACCTTGTAGCTCTTCTTGCGGCCAACGATGTGGTGTATGTCGCCAACCTGCAGTGAGCCGGCGGTGGGCTGAAAGGCTACAACCAGCCCAGCCTTGCCGGCGGCGGAGCGCCGCAGCTCAAAGCCGAAGCGTTTGGCGTTGCCTGCAGAGATTTCGGCCTCGATCTCGAGGCACTCCCCGGAGACGCCGTCGATGATCCTGGTTCCGGTATGTAACGCGAAGGGTTCCACACGAAGGGGTTGCTGGCGCAGTGTGTTGAACTCGGGTGCGGGCTGCTGCCGCAAAAAGCCGTCCGTGCTCAGCGACAGGGTCCGCGGAAGGGCGGCGCAGCCCAGCCAGCCGTGGCTCTCCGGGTGCTGCGCCTGTCCCCAGATCCAGAGGATCACGCGGCCGCCTTCGCCGAAGGAGATGTTTGTGGCGTACGCCTTGCCGGGATCGACAACGCCGTGGGTCTCCGGGCGGAACTCTCCTGCCGCAGGATCGAAGTCGCCCACAAAGTACTCGCAGGAGCGATGGGGCGAAATGATCAGCACCCACCGGCCATCGAGCGGAAACAGATTTGGGCATTCAATGTTGATGACGTCTTCACTGCGATAGCGAAAGATGACGCGAAGAAAGGTCCACTGCGTCAGGTCCGGCCGCGAGGCGCGGTAGAGCAGGACTTCGCCCGTGCCGCCACGTTCGCGCCGTGAGGAATTGCCACCGCACACGGCGTAGACCTCCCCGCCGTGTCGGAACAGAAACGGATCGCGCCAGTCCTCCACACGGTGTGCGCCGTGGATAGTCTCGGCCATCACGGGATTGCCGGCGTACTTCGTCCACACAAACAGGTCGTTGTCGGAGGGAAGCGCAAGCCACTGCTCGGGGTTGAGCGGCATGCCCCGGCCGATGCTGGTGTACACGATGCGTGGTCGGCCGTCCGCGGCCACGATGGCGCCGCCCGAGAAGCATTGCGTCTCCCCAACGTTGGCCGATGGCGCGAGAGCAATCGGCAGATGTTCCCAGTTCACGAGGTCTCGGCTGCGGGCGTGTCCCCAGTGAATCGAGCCCCACTTCGGGGCGAAGGGGTCATGTTGGTAGAACAGGTGGTGCCAGCCGTTGAAGAACAGCGTCCCGTTGGGATCGTTCATGTGATTGGCAGGCGGATGGAAGTGGAAGAGCGGACGGGAAGGGTCTGCCTCCGCAACCGGGATAGCCGCTAGATCCGACCTGGTGGCGCGCTCAGTGTCGTTGTTCGGCGCAGTTGCGGATCTCTGCGCAGCTGCCGTGGACGCGGCCAGCGCAAGACCGGCCTGCTTCACAAAATGCCTTCGATTCATGGCTCCTCCGCCGACCTCAGCCTGGCTGCTCTTCACCGCCCACCCTGAGAGGTGGATCAGCCCGGGCGCCTGTGCGGCTGCTGCAAGGGCGCTGCACGACCCCGGAAAGCTTGGGTCCCACCCGGACAAGTCGCTGTCTGAGATGGGACCCGATGTGTGTGCGCGTTAGTTGTGTACCTGGATGAGTTACTGAACGACCAGGGTCAGGGTTGCGGTTGTGGGGGCGCCGGTGGACGGGGTGATGGTCAATGGAATGGAGTAGGTGCCCGTAGGGGTGTTGTGGCTGCTGGAGTCGCCGCAGCCGGAGATGCCGAGGAGGGCGCCAAGGGAGAGGGTGGCGACGACGGCGAGCAGGCCGGGGTTGAGGCGCTTGCCGTTGCGGTTGAGCGAGCGCAGCAGCAACAGGCCAAGCAGGCTGAGCGCCGCGGCCAGCACTGCCGGGCCGGAGGTGCCGAAGGCGAACAGCGCGGCCGAACTTGCACCGGTGCTGCCGTTTGTGGTGACGGAGATGGTGAACTTCTGCGGGGTGGAGAAGGTAGCCGTCGAAGCGCTGCCGGTGTTGCATGCCGCGTTGGCAGGCAAGGAGCCGCAGGTGATGGCGACTGAGCCGTTGAAGCCGCCTGCAGGCGTGACAGTGAGGGTGGAGGTGGCGGTGCTCCCGGACTTGACCGTGACACTTGCGGGATCAAGCGCGGCGGAGATGCTGGGCGAGGGCGGCGCGACCAGGGCAGCGGCGGCCACGGCGAGCAGGTGGTGAACGGTGGTGGTGGGGTGGAGGTCGTCCCAGAAGAGGTACTGGTCAGGATTGGCGGTGATGTCGTTCTGCGACTTGCCGGTGACGTTGGTCAGCCCGTTCGCGGAAGGGTTCGCGATGACGCCCATGAAGAGCGAGAAGACGTCGAGGCTCTTCAGGTTCAGGGTGACCGTCGGGTTGGCGGCGGGAAGTGCGGCCAGACCGCTGGCCAGGCCGGAGTTGAAGGCCTGGGCGCCGGCGGTGGCCGTGGTGGCGTTGCCGGTCATGTTGAAGCGGGGGATGGCACCGAGCGGCGGGAGGTTGGCGACGAGGAGGTCGGTGGCGCCGGCTGAGACAAGGCGCTGGATGGCGGTGAGTTCGCTGCTGACGGCCGTGCTGATGGCAGCCGTGGAGGTGGCGTTCAGGACGTCGTTGGCGCCGCCCCAGACGACGACCAGCGTGTTGGCTGGGATGGTCGGATGGGCGGTGAGGTAGTCGGTCACCTGCTGGCCGACGTTGTCGACGTTCACGGAGACGCCGGTGGTGAGATTAAGCGGGCTGGTACCGGTGCCGGTAAAGGCATAACCGTAGGCGTAGTTGGTTCCGCCATCGAGCGAGGCAGTTACGGCCGGCTTCTGCGGAAAGGTAGCGGCGAGTTGTTCGATCCAGACGCCGGTGTAGAGGGTGGCGGAGGGGAGGGTCTCTTTGCCGTCGGTGAAGCGGCCGTCGGTGTAGCCGAAGGCCTTGGAGGGGACACGGACGCCGAACTGGTTTTGCGTGAGGTGGGCGACATTGCCGGTGTCGGAGAGGGAGTCTCCGAAGACCAGGATGGAGCTGTAGTTCTGGGCAAAGGCGAGGGTCGGCAGGCAGAAGAGAAGAAGCGCAAGCAGGAGGCGACGGCGGGGGGGCATAGGGAAAGAGGCTCCGGGCAGAGAGGTACGATGGCGGGCCAAGGCTAACACGGCAGAGTTCGCTGCGGAGTGGCGGGCCATGATCCGGGCGGCGCATGAGGAACTGGAGGTCCGCTGGAGCCCCGCCCCCACCCCCTCCATACAACCTTGCGCAAAATCTTCAAAACAGGGATTTTAGGTCCGGACCAAGGAGCTTACCCGGTGGCTTGTGAGGAGGCTCTCCAGATGTTGGCAGGCAGGTAACGTGGAAGCAGTGTAGCCCCGGATGACGGGGGAATGCGCCACTGCCGAGGAGGGAATGCGACGGCGCGCGGGCTGCCGGTCTTGGGATCAGGTCCGAGCTTCAGGGCCGCGGGCAGGGGGCCTGCCGGACGATGCCGGGACGTGGCGAGAGATAGGGCGCGGTGATCGATGGATAGGCCGACGTGGCCTGGTGCCCGCACTAGACTCGGCTCAGCCGTGATCACCCAACGACTGTGGTGATTGTGAGCCTGGATGGAGGCCGCTGCTCCAGGCCGAGGGATGGGTCTGAGCACCGAAAGGCGCCGGACTGGTGCCGGAGTGGCCGGCACGGCCAGGCGTTTTTGACCGCAACGACGCGCGCCCAACTTGGCGACGTCGCTGCCCCCCAACCCCGGAGACCCATGTTCAAGTACCTGCTTTCGCTCCTGTTTGTGCTCCCCCTCTTCGCCGCAGCCCAGGGCCCGACGACCGGCATTGCTGTGCAGATTCAGCCTGTGATCGGCAACGGCCAGTTTTGCCTGGACGCGGAGGGCAACCGTGACCATGACGGGGTGCCGGTGTTTATCTACGCCTGTCGCGGCTCGGAGAACCAGCACTGGACGATCTCTACGTCTATGAACAACCAGCATGCCATTCTTGGGATTGGCGGGTACTGCATGGATGTGCGGGGCAACGGTGGCTCAAATGGAACGCCGGTGCAGCTGTGGAAGTGTCACTTTGGCGACAATCAGCGCTTCAGCCTGGAGCCGGACGGGCGCATTGTGGAGGTGCGCACACGCAAGTGCCTGATTGCTACGGCAGCGCGGGATCGGGCGCCGCTGGTGCTGGATACGTGCCGCAACACGCCGCAGGAGGTGTTTACGATCCGCCACTAGGGTGTGCGTTGGCGGAGTCGTGGTGGCAGCAGCCGAGCGTTTGCTCGGCTGTTGCTGTTTCCAGGGTGAGGCGGCTTACGCGTGAGCCGCAGGGAAGATGAAGCCTGCGCTCTCCTCGGTTCTACACCGTGGTCTATAGACCTTGGTACTCTTTGGCGCGCCCCGTTTAAGCCTCACTCTGTTGCGGATTTAGCCATAGTGCTTTTCTGGGAGGCGGAGTTTCGATGGGTGAAACCATGGCGCGGATTGTTTATTGCAGCCGCAATTGCCTGACCGGGGAAGCCCGGCTGCTTGAGCAGGAGTTTGCCGTGCTGCTGGCCGAAGCGCGTGTGAAGAACGCACGTAACGGCATAACAGGTGCCCTGTTCTGCTCGGCGGATCACTTTGCGCAGGCGATCGAGGGACCGCGCCCGGCCGTGGAACGGCTGCTCGAGGCGATCCAGCGGGACTCCCGGCACCGGGACGTTGTTGTGCTCGAAACATCCGAGGTGGACAAGCGATTGTTTGCTGACTGGACGATGGCGTATGTGAACCCGGACAAGACCGAACGGGCCTTGATGACCGCCACACTGCGAGGCGCATTTGCCCGTTCGACGGACTCGGCGCACGTCGTGACGGAGCTGTTGCATGCCCTGGTGTGTCGCGAGCAAGGAGGGTACGCCTAAGATGTCGGGAGTGGAACAGCACCTTAGCCGCCCGGGCGGGGTTGCTCACAGCCAGACTGTAGGGAGTGGATCCACCGAGTCCTCTGCAGAGGGGGTGTGTGCGGTGCTGGTGATCAGCCCGGACCGTTTCACACGCGTCAACGGCCTGATCGGCTTTCGCCTTGGGGATGAGGTGCTGGAGCTTATTCGAGGCCGCATCGCGTCGACGCTGCACATGAGCGAGACGGTGGTGCACCTGCCGGGGGACACGTTTGCGGTTTACCTTGACCGACGGTTGCTGGACAATCTGCTCCCGCTGATTGGGCGTGTGCAGGACCTATTGCAGCGGACTTACGTGGTGCAGGGACAGGTGATCCAGCTGACAGTGGGTATGGGGATCGCGCTGGGCGGCGAGCACGAGGAGGCCGAGGTGATGCTGCGGAATGCCATGCTGGCGCTCCGGGTCTCGAAGGCGAAGGGTTTGGGGGTTAAGACAACATTCAGCCAGGCGATGCGCGACGAGGAGCAGATGGACCAGAAGCTGGGTCTGGATCTGCAACGGGCCATGGTGCTGGGGGAGTTTGAGGTTCACTTCCAGTCACAGGTCGACATGGCGAGTGCCAGGCGGGTGGGGTCCGAGGCGCTGGTTCGGTGGCGCCACCCGAGGCTGGGACAGATTCCCCCCTCCCGGTTTCTGCCGCTGGCAGAGGAGTCTGGCCTGTTGATGCCGCTGGGTGAGTGGGTGCTGAAGGCTTCCATGCGCGCGGCCATGGTGTCCGACGAGCAAGGGACGATCGCGGTCAATGTGGCGCCATCGCAACTGGTGTTGACCGATTTTGCAACGACGGTGAAAGGTATGCTGTCCGCCTCTGGGCTGCCGCCGGAGCGGTTGGTCCTTGAGGTGACGGAGGGAGTTTTGCTCCACAATGAGGCACACATTCTGACGAGCCTGCATGCGTTGCAGGCGATGGGTGTCGCCATTGCGATCGATGACTTTGGGACGGGATGCTTTCCGCTGCGCAAGCTGGCGGACATCCCGTGCAACATCATCAAGATCCACCCGTCGCTGCTGTGGACCAACGAACGCCAGCGCGTGATTGTGCGGGCCATTACAACGATGGCGGGGGACCTGGGGCTGACGACGGTGGCCGAGGGCATCGAGGTGCAGCAGCAGGCGCAGCAGGCGAAGGAGGACGGCTGCACGACCGGGCAGGGCTTCTTTTATGGGCCAGTGTCGTCGCGGCTGTGGAGCCAGCGGGCCTGATCGCGGATGCAAAGGGGGACCTCCCCCCTCCCCCCTTACCATGTTGCGCAAAATCTTCCATCGATTGGACTTAGGTCTGCACCTAGGATATTCCGGAGTGGTCCGCAGGTGATGGTGGCGTGGGGTGCGCTGCGGGGCTGCACCTTGAGAGTACGGCGGCTGCGGGGGCATGTGCGCCACCTGAAGGGAAGATTGGTTGCAACGACGGGCTCGGCTTTTCTGCGCGTGTGAGTCGGGTCGTGGCGTCGGCAGGGCGGAGCTCCATTCCGGCGGCAGTGGAGCTGACGGGCAGGTTATCGGCTGCGCTGGTTGTGGTTAGCGGGCAGTGTGGGAGCGGCGGTGGATGCCGATGAGGAGGCCGGCGGTGAGCCGAGGCTTTCGGCGTGGTCCTGGCGGAGGTCGATGCTGTAGGTGGGTTCCGCGTAAAGGCCGAGGCGGTGGCGGGGGCTCCTCCAGAGGAGGAAGTCGCCGATCAGTTCGGCGTTGACGGTGTTGGTGTACACGCCGTGGGAGCGGAGGTTGGCATATTCGGGGCCGAGGCCGGCCTGCATTTCGACGGTGGGGAGGGCGCCCAGGGTTTCTTGAAGAGGCAGTCGAGGTCCCACTCGGTGGAGGTGTGGGTGAAGAAGGAGCTGGCTCCGCGCGTGGGGGAGGGAGTTGGGTCGCGGAGCGACCGGGCCTTCGGCAGAGCGGTAGAGCACATCTCTGGCAATGAGCTGTCCGGAGTGCGAGGCGATCGCTCCTCTAAGGCTGGTCTTCCAGGAGTCTGCGTTGCACACTGATGCGGTGAACGTCGGCTTCTTGCTTGCAAATGTGGTGGGTGCTGTCCTGTACCTCGTCGGCACCTCGCATGGTTGGGTTGATCAGGCTGAGCGCGGGATGATCCCGGTGACAGGGGAGCCGTTCGTCTGGGCCACGGCCGCGATCCCGATCTTGGCGCTGTTCACGGTGGTAAATCTGATCTGGGGCATCCTGCTGCTTCGGCGCGGACGGAGCGGCGGACCAGTCTGGCTGGCCGCGGCCGGGCTCTGGCTCGTGGTGATCGTGATCGACTCCGCCCACCATGGCTACCCTGCCTGGACGTAGCCATGGCATACGGAGGAGCGCTCGGCTTCGCCTGCGCGTGGGGGAGGGAGTTGGGTCGCGGAGCCACCGGGCCTCCGGCAGAGCGGTAGCGACTGATTTGAGCGCAGAGGGCCTACACTGCTTTCGACAGGAGGTGCGATGTTTGGAGCGGAGCCGCTAGAGCCTTGGACAAAGGAGGAGGCTGCGGAGTTTGAGCAGCATGTCAGGGCGCGAACGCGAAGCTTGGTGCGGTCGGCCGGGTGGGCAACGGCAACGTTCGCCTTGACCGTGCTGGCCATTGAACCGTTTTCGGCGGGGCATTCACTGCACAGGTATGCAGATCGTGGAGCGAAGTATCTCGTATTTTTGGCGCAGGGTGAAATGATCTGGGTGGTGTGTTGGTGGGGGTTCGTCTGGAGTTCGTGGGCGGCAGCGCGGGAGACGCGGCAGGAGATGCGTGATTTGCTGTAGTGTGCTCGGCTTCGTCTGCGCTTGGGGGAGACGCGGAGCGACCGGGCTGTCAGCAGAGCGGAGCCTACATCTCGGACGGGGAGGCTGTCCGAAATGAAGGGCATCCGGCACCCGGTTGGTTGGGCGGCTTACGTCCTACCCTTGGCGTTTAAGTGTAGTCAGGGAGAAAGCGGTGAGCGAAGATGGGGCACCGAGGCCTTCGGCAGAGAGGAACCCGTCCCCAGATGTACGTGCCCAGCAGTGTCGCGTGCCGTGGGAATCGCTCCAGTGTTTTATGACGGTGTTGCCAAGAAAGTGGTCGAACCCTGTATTGAGATGAACATCGTCAACGCTCCTGTGATTGGGTCCCGAAACATTGCAGGCATAAGCTGAGACGCGATTGAGAATGTGTGGCTGTTCTCACCGGCAGTCCATCGCACAATGAGCTGAACTGGCCCCGAACGATCATTGTGCGACATGTCAGACCGATGTGTGTTGGAGAGTTTGGTCGCGCATGTATGGCTTATCTTGACACTGAAGTCGTTACCGGTCTCTTGCACGTCCTGCTCAGCTGCAGCGTATCCGCTGGTGGTTGCATACTCAAGCTGATCGATAGTTATGGATCGCGAACTGTTAATGCGCAAAAACTGATCAGGCGGTTGTCCTTCAACACGCGCCTCTATTCGGATCGGCCTGCTTGCTTCGAGACGGTCGGCGTAGTCGAAGCCAGCATCCGTAATCTGAACGACAACGTTTGAAGTCCACTCGGCAAGGCGGCGCTCAACGAGCTCTGCCAAGGCTCCTTTCAATGTGGCTACAGCACGCGGTGTGGGGTTCTCTGGAAGTTGCTTTCTGTTAACGGAGATCATCCATCCACCAACTCCGATATTGCGCATAACGAGGATCGCCCCATCCCCCTTCGCAATCTCGAGAAGTAGAGCTGTCGCTGACTCCGAAAGCGTAGCTGTAGCTAGAGCATTCAGCTCGAAAGTTTCGCCTGGATGGTCGTATCGTGATTTATTCATTTCCTTGTCTAGGTCGTGCTGAAAGGTGCTCGCGAACTCACTTACAGAAGCGTAGGGCAAGCCGATAAGACCACGATCCGTACAGCGCTTCTTAAAGCGCTCCACACCGTCCAACTGCGTTGGATCTAACTTGTCGCGGGGAACTGCTGCTGTGCAGAAATAGATCATGGCTTTCTTGCCGCTATCGATGTGCTGTTCAATCTCTTCAACGGTCGCACTCTCGTACCGTGCTGTGGGCGTGCCTATTCTGTTCCAGAAGACGGCCACGAGAATATCTGCTTCCGCTACCAGTTCAAGGTTGATGATTTCTTGACCGGGTGCGGACATATCTGGCGTGCTGTCCAGTTCCCAACCCATGGGAAGAAGTAGGACTTGGCGCCGCACCGCGTTTGCACTATTCCAGCGATGAGCGAGTTGACGGACCAATTTACGCTCCTCGCCAACGTCGCCAGGCGAGGCGATGAGCAGTCTATGAATGCGAGCGTTAAAGGGCATATGTACCTAAATGATCATTCGCCGGCGATGGTGAGGCCGTCGATGCGGAGTGTGGGGGCGGCGGCGGCGGAGCGGAAGACGAGGTCGTTGCCGATGGCGGTTATGTTTTGGAACATGTCGCGGAGGTTGCCGGCTATGGTGATCTCTTCGACGGGGTGGGCGAGTTCGCCGTGTTCGATCCAGAGGCCGGCGGCACCCTGGGAGTAGTCGCCGGTGGTGAGGTTGATGCCGAAGCCCATGGTCTCTGTGACGTAGAGGCCGGAGGGGATTTGGGCGAGGATCTGCTCGGGGGCGAGGGCGGTGGAGTTGCCGTCGGCGTCGGTGGGCGGGGCGAGAAAGAAGTTGTGGGCGCCGGTGCCGGGGTTGCCGGCGAGGCCGCGCGAGGCGGAGGCGGTGGAGCGGGTGCCGAGCTTGCGGGCGGTGTAGGTGTTGGTGACGTAGGTTTGTAACACGCCGCGATCGACGAGGACGGTGCGCCGGGTGGGCAGGCCTTCGGCGTCGAAGGGGCTGGTGCCGAAGCCGCCGACGCGCTCGCCGTGGTCGGTGAGGATGCTGGTGCCGTCGTCGATGAGGGTGATGTTGCTGCCGGCGATCTGTTGGCCGAGGGTGCCGGCCAGGAAGCTCGCGTTGCGGAAGATGGCGTCGCCGTCGATGGCGGAGAAGAGATTGCCGATGAGGGAGCGGGCGATCTCCGGCGCAAAGACGACGGGGCACTGCTGGGTTTTGGCGCGGCGGGCGCCGAGGCGGCGAAGGGTGCGTTGGGCGGCGATGCGGCCGATCTCTTCGGGGCTCTCGAGGCAGCGCGTGGTGCGGGAGGAGGAGTACCAGTAGTTGCGCTGCATGCGGCCGTGCTCGTCGTGGGCGATGGGGGCGCAGGAGAAGCCGCAGTAGCTTTTGCGGAACTCGCCGGCGAAGCCGCGGGAGTTGACGAGGATCTTGTGGGAGGTGGCGGTGTCGAAGTCGCCGCCGGCGGAGTTCTGGATGCGGGTGTCGAAGCTGAGGGCGGCGGCCTCGCAGCGGCGGGCGATTTCGATGCGCTCGGCGGGCGGCATGTGATGGACGTCGGGGAAGTTGAGGCGGAGGCCGGTGGGGTCGTCGGGGGTGGTGAGGTCTTCTGCCGGGCGGTACTGGCCGAGTTCGGCGGGGTCAGGCAGGCCGGCGAAGGGGTCTTCGCCGGTGATGCGGGCGAGGTCGAGGGCGGTGGTGACGAGGCGGTCGAGGGCGTCGGGGGAGAGGTCGGAGGTGGAGACGCTGGCGACGCGCTGGCCGCGGAAGACGCGGAGGCCGAGGGCGCGGGAGCCGGACTCCTTGAGGGTTTCGACCTCGCCGAGGCGGACGAGGGAGGAGAACTCTTCGCCCTCGGCGAGGACGACTTCGGCGTCGGTGGCGCCGGCTTTGAGGGCCTTGTGCAGGGTGCTGTGGGCGAGCTCGAGGAGGGGTGAGGCGGCGGCGGAGGTGGAGCTGGAGGCCATGGAGTTGATTCTATGGGTGGGCGAGGTCGTAGACGAGGGTGGGGAACTCGCCGTTGAGGAAGCGGGCGACGGGCCGGGCGCAGAGGGTGGCGGTCATGTGGGGGGAGGAGGGGCCGGCCTGGAAGGGTTCAGCGACGGGGAGGCAGGTGGGGATGGGGGTGTGGGGCGGGAGGTAGACGGTGGCGACGTAGTAGCGGACGCCGACCTCCCGGAGGGCTTCGGGGAGCGGGGTTTGGGCACGGATGAGGCGGATGAAGGCGGGATCCATGGTGAGGCCTTCGGTCTGGACGAGGGGGTCGGGGAGGAGCCAGGCGACGAGGCCGGAGCGGTCGCCCATGGCGTAGGTGGCGGCGGGGTGGGTGCGGGCGAAGTGGGCGAGGTCGTCGGCGACGGTGAGGATGGCGGTGGTCTGGGTGGTGTCGCGGCGGGAGGCGAGGGCGGCGCCGAGGCCAAGGACGGCGAGGACGATGGCGAGGTTGGGGCGGAGGAGCAGGGAGCGGACGGCGGGGAGGCGCGCGAGGAGGATGAGGGTGGCGAGCAGGGTGAGGCGGAAGGTGTAGAGATACCAGGGCCAGAGGCGCCAGTCGGAGAGGACGGAGAGAACGAGGAGGTGGACGAGGGGGAAGAGGCCGAGGGCGGCGAGGAGGGTGATGGCGGCGGGGGAAAGGGGCTTCGAGGCTGGTTTGCGAGAGGGCCAGGCGAGGAGCGCGAGAGCGCCGAGGGGGATGAGGAGCTTGAGGGCGGAGAGCGGATGGGGGCCGGTGACAGACTGCCAGACAGCGGCGGAGGGGAGGTGGGTGGTGCGGAGCTGTTTTGCGGTGCCGGAGATGGGGAGGAGGGTTCCGAAGAGGTGGTGGTTCAGCGCGAGGTAGACGGGGATGGGGGAGAGGCCGAGGGCGAGGGCGGCGAGGCGGGCGGGGGTGAGTTGGCGGCGGAGGGTAGGCGTGAGGACGACGCCAGCCGTGAGAAGGGCGAGGAGCAGGGCGGTGTCCAGGCGGGACAGGACGGTAAGGGCGAGGAGGAGGCCGAGGGCGAGGTCCTGGAGGAAGGCCTGGGAGGGTGGGGTCGGGCTGCCGGGGCGAAAGCGGTGCAGGAAGAGGGCGCTCCCGGCGAGGGCGAGCGGGATGGTGAGGGTGATCTCCATGCCGTCGAAGAAGAGCTTGAGGGCGTAGACGGTGACTGCGAAGGCGAGCGGGAGGGCAGAGAGGAGGGGGAGGCCGGCGAGACGACGGAGGAGGTGGAGCGAGAGGAGCAGGGTAGCTGCCGAGGCGACAAAGCCGGTGAGTGCCAGGACAAAGGCGAGCCAAGGCCCAGCGGTCGAGACCGCGCAGGCGGCGGTGAGCACCAGGAGCCAGAGAGGGTGGTAGCCGTTGGTGAGGACGAGGCCGTTGGCGGTGGAGCCGTGGCCGGCGGCCAGGTTGCGGGCGATCTGCAGGTAGTAGAAGAAGTCGTCCTGCTGGAAGACGAGCCAGGGCTGGTGCGAGACCAGGGGCTGCACAAAAGGGAGAAGGACGACGAGCAGAAAGGCGGCGCCGAGGTAGAGCGGGGCGGCGTTGCTGCGGGCGGGGAGGTGAAGTTTGAGGGGTGGGGAGGGCATGGGACGAAGGCCGCTTCCAGCCTAGCGCTCGCGGGCAGGTATCTCGGCGGGGAGGACCCTGCGGCGGCAACAACGCAGCTGATTTCGGCGAAAGCGAGCGGGGAACCTGGATGGCCCTGGCTGCCTGACGGTAGAAGGTGCGCCGGGAAGAGCGAACGGGCCCAGCGACGTCTTCGCGCGCCTTGCTGGGCTTCAGGTCAGGGGGAGGGACGGTGTTCCGGCGGGAGAGCTATAGGACGGGGCGTTCGGAGGGGCGGGACTCGCGGCCGTCTTCGGCCTTGAGAAAGGTGGGGCTGGAGGGGCAGAAGGCGGCATCTGCGGCGACCTTGTGCTCGACATAGGCGGGGGCGCCGACGCGGGAGGTTTTGCCGAGGACGCGCACTTCGCCGTGGCAGTCTTTGCAGCGGAACTCAGTGTCGTTGTCGGCGAGGGCTTCGGCGACAGACTTGGCTTTCCAGAAGGGCTCGTAGCCACCACCCTGCTTCAGGCGCCGACGCTTCACCTCGCACTCGAAGATTCTGTCCTTCGCTACTTTGGTCGCGGTTGCCATATTGGTCCTCTTTCGTCGTGCGGGTCTGGACGGAGCGTGTGGGTGGAGAAGCTGGGTGTAGAGCTAGCGGCCGGTTCCGCCAACCGTCATCCGGTCGAGCTTGACGGTGGGCATGCCGACGCCGACGGGGACGGACTGGCCTGCCTTGCCGCATGTGCCGATGCCTTCATCGAGGGCGAGATCGTTGCCGACCATGGAGACATGCTTGAGCGACTCGGGTCCGTTGCCGACGAGGGTGGCGCCCTTGACCGGGCGCGTGACGACGCCGTCCTCGATGAGGTAGGCCTCGGAGGCGGAGAAGACGAACTTGCCGTTGGTGATGTCGACCTGGCCGCCGCCGAAGTTCACGGCGTAGAGACCGCGCTTCACGGAGCGGATGATGTCTTCCGGCATGTCATCACCGTTGAGCATGTAGGTGTTGGTCATGCGCGGCATGGTGATCTGCTGGTAGCTTTCACGGCGGCCGGAGCCGGTGGACTTTGTGCCCATGAGGCGAGCAGACATCTTGTCCGTGAGGTAGCCCCTGAGAATGCCGTTCTCGATGAGGACGTTCTCCTGGGTGGGCACGCCTTCGTCGTCGACGTTGAGGGAACCGCGGCGGTTGGGCATGGTGCCGTTGTCGACGACGGTGACCTTGGAGCTGGCGACCTGCTGGCCGATGAGGCCGGCGAAGGCGGAGGTCTTTTTGCGGTTGAAGTCAGCTTCGAGACCGTGGCCGACGGCCTCATGAAGCAGGACACCGGGCCAGCCGGGGCCGAGGACGACCTCCATCTCGCCAGCGGGCGCGGCGACGGCGCCGAGCTGCAGCAGAGCGGTGCGGGCCGCTTCGCGGGCAAAGTGCTCGGGCGACTTGGCACCCTGGAAGAAGTCCAGCGCAATGCGGCCGCCGCCGCCGGAGGTGCCGCGGGCGATGTTGGCGCGGTTTTCCGGATCAGCCGCGATGACAAAGACATTCAGGCGGGCGAGGGGCTGGGTATCCGAGGCGAAGGTGCCATCGGAGGCCGCGATGAGGATGCGGCGAAGCTCGTCGCTGAAGGAGGCGCGCACCTGGGTGATGCGGGAGTCAAAGGCGCGGGCGGCGCGATCGGCGCGCTCGATGAGCTTAAGTTTTTCGCTGATCTCGGCGTCTGCGGTGGCGCCGGCGACGGGATAGAGCGAGGGGGCGGAGGTGTGGGTGAACCCCTGTTCAAGCTGCCTGGCCGGACCGGAGGCGATGAGTGCGGCGGTGCGGGCGGCCTTGAGCAGGCGCTCGGTAGACAGGTCATCGGTGTAGGCGAAGCCGGTGCGTTCGCCGGAGAGCACGCGGATGCCGCAGCCGACGCTGATCCCCTGGGACGCGGTCTTGACGATACCCTCGTCGATGCCGAGGGAGGTGGAGGTGACGGACTCAAAGTACAGGTCAGCGAACTCACCGCCGGCGGAGAGTGCCTCGGCGAGGCAGCGCTCCATGACGCGTTCCGAGACGCCAAGCTTCTCTGTAAAAAAGCGCTTGTGGTCGACGAAGATCGGGGGCACTGGAGCTTGCGTCATCCTCTGATGATAGCTGACGCCGGTCCGAGGCGGCTCAGGGTGAGGCGCGAGGGCGACTTCCACGCGATGTTGGCGCGCTAAGTTGTGGGCGAAAGCGGGCGACTTTCGGTGGTCGAGGCGGGTGGCGCGGCAGAGCGCAGGGCGTCGTCAAGATCGTCGATCTTGTCCGTGACGAGGCTGAGCCGGCGGGAGAGAGCCTGGATTTCAGCCTCGGCGCGCCGATTGACGGCATAGTCGAGCTCGCCACGGACACGATCCTTGGTGTCCTGCCGGTTTTGACTCATCATGATGACCGGCGCCTGGATGGCAGCAAGCATGGACAGGAAGAGATTGAGCAGGATAAAGGGGTAGGGATCCCAGGCGTGTCCGCGCAGCAGCACGTTGACTGTGGTGTAGGTGGTGAGAACAAGGGCAAAGGTGATGATGAAGGTCCAGGAGCCGCCGAAGCGGGCGACGATGTCGGCCACACGCTCGCCGGTGGTCTCTTCTTCTTCAATCAGATCGTTGGCGTTGCGGCTGGCGCGCAGGCGAACGAGCTCGTGCGAGGCATGCAGCTGCCGCCCGAGAACGGTCATCATGTCCATGCCGGCCATGGGCTTGCGGGTAAGCAGAACGACGATGTCGTCGCGGCTGAGCTCGATGCAGTGGGTGTCTTCCAGGGCAAGCGCTGTGGTGCGGTGTTCGGTGGTTTCAAGCATGGAGGCGAGGCCGAAGACTTCGCCCTCGCTGGCGGTTTCGATGACCACCTCCTGGGCGTCTTCATCGATGACCGAGACCTCGACGGCGCCGGAGCGGACGATATAGGCGTTGGACCCGGGGTCGCCGATGCGCCAGATACGTTTGCGCGCGGGAAAGGTGCGCAGCTCCACCTGCATGGACAGCACGTTGAGCTCTTCCTGATCGAGCAGGGCGAAGAGAGGGACGTTGCGGAGATCATCGGGACTACAGGGCATAACGTACCTCGAGTGGGCTGAGGGGACTTGGGTGCTTGCTGGGTGGACCGCTCCCTGCCCGATCGCGGGCGGAGGCGGTCTTCACAGGGTACGACGGTGATGTCGCATTTGTGTTGCATTTTGGCTGATCGTTGCGGGGGCGGAGTTGCTGAGGGTGCACGGTCGGTGTGGAGCGAGCGCACCTCCTGTGAACGTCTGGGCGGTGCGGGCGGGTGTGCTAGGGTCCGATACGGGAGGCAGGCATGGTATTTGGTGAGGATCCGCGGTACCCGGTGGGGGTGTTTGCACGGCCGGAGCAGGTCAGTGAGGAGGACCGCCTGCAGGCGATGGGCGTGCTGGCAGAGCTGCCGAGCGAGCTGCGGAATGCCGTGCGGGGGCTGGACGCGGTGCAGCTGGCGACGCCCTACCGCGAGGGTGGCTGGACGGTGCTGCAGGTGGTGCACCATGTAGCGGACTCCCACATGAACGCCCTGACGCGGGTGAAGCTGGCGCTGACCGAGGAGACGCCGGTGATCCGGATCTATGACGAAAAGGCCTGGGCGTTGCTGCCGGATGCGCAGGCGCCGATGGAGTGGTCTCTGGAGCTGATCGAGTCGCTCCACGGGCGCTGGGTGTTCCTGCTGCAGGGGCTCAACGAAGCGCAGTGGCAGCGGGGGTTTGTGCATCCGGAGCGGGGGCCGAGCACAGTGGAGCTGGCAACCCTGCAGTATGCCTGGCATTCGCGACACCACCTGGCGCACATCCAGCGGCTGCGCCAGACGGAGGGATGGTGAGCGCTGCAGAGGTGTTTTTGGCGGAGACCGATGTGGCGGTGCGCAGCTGTGCCGCTGTGCTGCGAGAGCTGCGGCCGGCTTTGAGCGAGGCGGCGATGGTGGAACAGGTGGCGCTGCAGCGTGGGGAAGGGTACCGGCTGGCGATGCTGCGGGTGGACGGCGCGGTGATGACGGTGGCGGGCTTTCGCGTGCAGCATATGCTGGCGACCGGAAAGACGATGTATGTGGATGACCTGGTGACGGCGGCGGCTGGGCGGTCGCGTGGGTATGGGGCGACGATGCTGCGCTGGCTGTTGGAGCTGGCGCGCACAGAGGGGTGTGCGACCTTTTCGCTCGACTCCGGGACTCAGCGCAAGGAGGCCCATGCCTTCTACCTGCGGGAGCGGCTGCGCATCACCAGCTTTCACTTCGCCATGCCACTTGCGGGGGACGGACAGGGCTGATTCGCACAGCGGCGTGTGGATGCTGTGGAGCGTCTCTGCCGCAAAAGTGCAAGAAGGCGGTGCGGCGCGCGGTGCTACGGTCGCGAGATGCCTGCGGTGTGCCAGCGCGTGAACGCGAACAGTTCGGACGAGTTGCAGCAGACGCTGCGTGCGTTTCTGGAGAGGCACCCTGCCGCGGTGGTGGTGGAGTCTGGCGAGGTTTTGTTTGACCTGCGGGAGGCCAGCTACGAATTGAACGAAGAGTTTGGCCAGGTGATGCTTCACCTGTGGTCGGCGGAGCGGAGTGTGGTGCGGCGCATCGCCGGTGCCACCCGGCAGGGCTCTGTGCTGCGGTTGGAGGTGTTGCGGCTGGGGCAGCGCATGCCGGCTCGTATGGAGCTGGTGGCGGAGCCGCGGCGCGAGCTGCCGTCGACGCGTGATCGCGAGCGGGAACGGTACCGGGCGACGCTGGTGCAGGTGCTGGAACGGGAGTTCCCTGAGTTCGACGTGGAGTGTGCCCACACGTCAATGGATCTGCAGCACTCCTTTGGACCGGCGGCGGTGCGTGGGCTGCAGGTACGGGGGCAGAGGGCGTGGGCCTTTGTGGGCATGGGCGAGCAGGAGACGGACGCGTTGATTGAGGGCATCCTGACGACAGGCCTGCTGTGGCTTGCGCTGGCGCGGGCGCGGGCGGGCGCACGGCGGCTGGTCGGCGGTCTGCGGCTGGTTGTACCGGAGGGGCATGCGTCTCTGACGCAGGCGCGCCTGGCATGGCTTGATGGGCGCATCGCCGCCTACGAGCTGTATGAGCTGGGGCGCTCGGGCGAGCTGCGGCGCTGCGATCCGGCGGACCGTGGCAATCTGCGGACCAGGTTGCTGCGAGCGCCGGACGAGGATGCCGCGCTGGCGGCGGATGGCCGGTTCAGCACGGTGCTGCCCGCGGCGCTGGCGCTGCTGCCTGAGCAGCCACTGAAGCCTTGGGCCTGGGGACCGGCGCTGCGCGCGCAGTTGCAGGACCTTGGGGTGGAGTTGCGCCTGCGATCGGGTGCGGAGTTGGCGCTTTTGCGGCACGGCCTGGAGTTCTGCCGGATGCGCCTGAGCTTCCCGGGCGAGGGGTTCAACCGCCTGCCGGAGGTGGTGGTCGGCACGGGTGCTCGTGAGACGACGCTGACGGCGGGCAACGCCGGCGAGCTGCGGGCGCTGGTGGCGGAGCTGTTTCTGCGGCGCAGAGCACGCGGCGGGGCGGAACGAGCTGGCGCCGAGCCCGCGTGGAACGACGTGCTCTTTCGCACACAGCCGGAGCGATGGCTGGAAAGCAAGCTGCGGGCAGAGATCGGTGTGCTGGACGAGACACTGCGCGACGCGCCGGTCTACGTGCAGATTGGCGCAGTGGCGGGGGCGAGTGACCGCGGCATGATCGACCTGCTGGCGTGCACACAGGCTGGGCGGCTGGCCGTGGTGGAGGTGAAGGCGGATGAGGATCTTCAGCTGCCACTGCAGGCGCTGGACTACTGGATCCGGGTGCGGGACCACCAGCGGGCGAACCTGGACCTGAGCACGGGGCGCGGTGACCTGCAGCAGCAGGGCTACTTTGCCGAGCAGCGTCTGCGCATGGAGGAGCCACTGCTGTTTCTGGTGGCGCCGGCACTGCACATTCACCCGTCGACGGAGGTGATTCTGCGCCACCTTCACCCGAGTGTGGAATGGCAGTTGGTTGCGCTCGACGAGCGATGGCGAGTGCACCTGCGACCCGTCTGGAAGCGACAGGCCGGGGAGCGCGGGACGGTGGCGCTGTTTAGCGCCAGGATGGCTGCTAGCGCGTAGAGGTGGTCACGGGTGTGGGGGTGCCGGCCAGGGCCGGGCTTTCCCCAGCCGACAACTCAGGCGCGAGCAGCTCCCCGCGGTGAACCAGGTGGCGAAAGAAAGCCTGGCCGATGCGGGTGGCGCGATTGGCAAGGCGCAGCCCGGTATGCCAGAGCCGCGCCATGGGCAGCGGCAGGCGGGCCACCGGCACAACGCACAGCCAGAAGCGCCAGTTGCCGCGAAACACGGGCTGGAGCATGGGGACAATCGGCTCCTGGAGCATGGCCTGTTCGTGGCCGCTGCGAGCGAGCATGATGCTGTCCGGCAGCCAATACCGCAGCACACCGTTCATCAACGCGCGGGCGAGTCGTGGCTCTGCCGCGAAGTACTGCTGCGCGATGCGATGGAGGCGCAGGCCAAAGACCTCGCAGATGCCCCAGCCGCCGGAGTTGAAGTGCCTGTAGCCAAGCAGCCGCTGCCACAGAAAGAGAACGCGGCACTGCCCGTGCAGCAGCGGGAAGATGAAGCCGAGCTGCAGCAGGTTGGAGCTGCGCAGGCTGTCCAGCGGTGGGTGCGGGGTGCTGAGCAGGCGCTCGCGGTTGATGATCACGACCGAGATGAGGCCGATAAGCGCATTGACCTTTTCAAGCAGGTAGGCGCCGTCGGTGACGACCTCGGCGAAGCGGCCGAAGCGATCCGTGGTGAGTGGAGTGAGGTCGGCCGGAAGCTGCCCGGAGAAGCCGAAGGAGGAGAGATAGACAAGGTCAAAGGGAGCGGTCTGCTCGCCCTGCAGAAGGAGCGAGACGAGTTGCGGCACGGCGTGGGGAGTGGGCAGATCGTCGTCGCCAAGCAGCCACAGGTATCGGCCGGTGGCGAGCGACAGGCATTGGAGGAAGTTGCCGTCGGCGCCCAGGTTCTCCGGATTGCGAATGGAGCGGATCCGCAGGCCCCGCTGTTGAAAGCTGGCGACGACCTGTGGTGTGTTGTCGGTGGACGCGTTATCGGAGAGGAGCAGCTCAACCTGCTCGCCGAGCGCGGGCAGCTGAGGAAGCAGGGTCTCCAGGAGCTCGGCGAGGAAGGGAGCGCGATTGAAGGTCGGGATGCAGATGGAGAGAAGCGGCGCTGGGACTGTTGTGGTGCTAGGCATGCCACAACCTGCGGTATCGCTGGAACGTCCACGTGCCGAAGCCGAGTCCGATCACAACGGTGCCGAGAAGATAGCCAAAGGCGATGCCCACGGCGCCGAACGAGCGGCCAAGGAACCAGACCATTGGCACCGTGTAGAGCGCGCCGACGATGGAGTTGACCATGAACTTCTCCTGCTTGTGAGCGCGGAGATACATGGCCTCGGCAGAGACGACGTTGTTGCCGACCGAGCCGAAGAGCATAAGGGCGAGGGGCAGCGGCGCCAGCAGACGGCCAGCCAGGGGATGGCCGAGGTGCGCGAGCAGCAGCGCACCGCCCAGCACGGTGAGTGCGCCAAGGATGTTGACGGAGGCGGACTGGAGCAGCGCGGTGCGGAAGCGGCGATCGAGCTCAGGGAACCGGCGAAGCGCGATGAGCTGGCCGAAGGGGGCGGCCTTGGTGTTCATCCAGGCGACGGCAATGGAGGAGAGGGCACCGGCGATGTTGAGCGTCATGCCCATGCGCCCGGCTTCAACCGCACCCCAGCGGGCGAAGAGAACGGGCGTGAAGAGCTGAAAGGTGAAGTAGCCACAGACCCAGGAGATGGCCATGCGCCACTGAAAGGGCCAGATGTCGGTGCGCCAGGAGATATGGTCCGTGGCGTGGACGGGCAGACGGAGCAGCGTCAGCAGTAGCGGGCGGCGGGTGAACAGAAAGGCAATGCCGGCCAGGGCCTGACCACCGATGATGAGGCCCGGGGCGAAGAGGCCGTGGTGGAGGGCCAGGGCGGTCCAGCCGAGGAGAGAGCCGGTGATGGCCTGGGCGAGGCGGGCCCTGGCGACCTCTCGAACCTGTCCGCAGCCTTCCAGAAAGGAGAAGAGCGGGTCAATGCAGAAGGTAAAGGTGGTGGCGATGGCGGCTACGGCCCAGGGTCCTCGCCAGCTGATGGGCGTGGGGGAGCTGTGGGTGGAGAAGAAATGGTGGCCAGCTGGCAGAAGCACGGCAAGCAGGAGCAGCGCCGCGGCAGAGTACCAGCGCAGGGCCTTGCCGAGGGTGGAGGCGAGGCGGCGGGCGTGGGTGAGGTCGCCCTCGATGGAGCCGTTGCGATGGAGGGTGAGGTGTGCGGCCTCGTGGCTCGCGGTCTGGAGGATGACGACCGAGAAGCCGAGCTCGAAGACAATCTGCAGATTCACCAGCGGGTAGAAGGTGTAGTAGTAGCCCTGCTCCGTGGGGGACAGAAAGCGGGCGATCAGCGTGAGGGTGAGCAGGCCGGAGAGGGCGGACCAGCCGCGGGCGAGCACAGTGAAGAGAATGGCGGCGTCCAGCCCGACCATGCGGGCGAGCCGGCGGGCAAGGGGCTCCGGCACGTTCGCCTCCGCCTGCTGCTCCAGGGCAGCGAGCGCGGGGGACTGGGCGACTGGAGAGTGATCCGAGACCAGGGTGGTGGCGTGTGCGGCCGGGTCGATGCCGGTGCCGGGCAGGAGGGCTATGTTGGAGGCCGCTGTGCCAGGGGGTGAATCAAAACGAGACGGATCAGGTGAGGGCTGCGACATGCGGATGGAGCGCAGTCGCGATCGGCACGACCTGCATTGGGGTTATCGTATCAGGGCGGTGCCGTGTGGCTCAGATGTGGCAGGAGGTCATGCCGCGCTTTTCAAGGTAGCGCTGGTGGTACTCCTCAGCTTTCCAGAAGGTTTGGGCGGGTTCGACGACGGTGGCGATGGGCTGGTGGTAGATGCCGCTTCCGTTCAGTTCGGCGACGCGGTTGTGAGCTGCCTCGGCCTGTTCGTCGGTGTGGGTGAAGATCACGCTGCGATATTGTGTGCCCCAGTCCGGGCCCTGCCGGTTGCGCTGTGTGGGGTCGTGTAGGGCGAAGAAGGCGTCGAGCAGGGCCTCATAGGGCAGGCGGCTTGGGTCAAAGGTGACCTCGACGACTTCAGCGTGGCCTGTGCGGTCGGAACAGACCTCCTTGTAGGTTGGGTGATCGAGAGCCCCACCTTCATAGCCAACGGCTGTGTCGAGCACGCCGTTCATCTCCGCGAACCGGGCTTCAACGCCCCAGAAGCATCCTGCACCAAACGTTGCCTTTTCTATAGCCACTTCTTTGCTCCCTGCTTCTTCTGCTCTTCAGACCGTCAGCGTTTCGTCCAACATAGGTGTTGGACGCTGCTGGCGGATGAATGATCCGAGTGCAGCGCAACACCGGATGCATTCTTCCGAAGCGAAAGCAGCTTTGTCGAGGGGGCGTGCGATGTGCTCAAAAACCGTGGTACCCCGGCTTCAGTGACCGAGGAGGTGGCGGAGGGGGGCGGTGGAGTTGATGGTGATCTGGAGGGCATGATTAGCGGTGCCAATGATGCCGTTGGGCTCCGGCTGGTACTGGAAGAGGTAGCCGACCTCCAGCTGGAAGTTGGGGCTGAGATCCCAGCCGAGCGCGCCGTAGGTGCGGTCCTGGTCGAGGGCGTTGCTGGTGCCGTGGGGGCCGAAGTTGACGAAGACCTCGTTGTAGACCGAGGTGTAATCGGGGCGGGCAGCGGCGGTGTTCCAGCGGAAGGGGATGTCGGCGGTGAGGCGGTAGCGGGCGCGCTCGCCGAACTCCCAGTCGGTGGTGCCGATGCCGTCTGCAGAGACGCCGGACCAGCGCTGCTCGGCGCGGAGGCGGTGAGAGATCTGAACGGCTTTCTCGGGGTTGCCGCCGCCATCGTTCAGGTGGTGCTTGATCGTGAGTTCTTCGAGGATGCGGTGTTCGGGCTGGGGGCCGGTGGTAGAGGGGGCGCCCAGGGTGCCGCCCTCGAAGGGGTAGCCGCGGAGGTAGGTGTAGGCCAGCATGGTCTTGATGTGCTTGCCGAAGTTGCGGTCGAGACCGGGGCGCAGGAGGAGCTGCTCCCAACGCTGGCCGAGCCCCTGCCGGCGGTACTGCCCTTCGAGGTGCAGGGCGTAGTTGGCCGAAAGGGGGTGGTCGCCGAAGTACATGAACCAAGTGCTGCGTTCAGCGCCACCGGTGGGTTTGGGGGTGTCGTCGGCGAGGGCGGGGGCTGCGCAGGACAGCAGGAGGCAGCCGACGAGATACCGGCGAAGGGGTGAGGACATAGGTGTGGGATGTTCCGGGGCGGGAGACGACCCCGGTGTGGGTTGCTGCCACCAACAACGTTGAAGCAGCGGGGAAGCTAGAAGCAGCGGGGGAGCTAGAAGGAGCGGCGGGCGGCCGGGCGGGAGCGATTGCCGAGGCCGGGTTTGCGGCGAGCAGAGCGTGGGGGGACTGGTTTCTTGAGCTGGGCGGCCTCCGGGAGCTCGCGCTTGCGCTCGACCTTGCGGCCGGTGGCAGCGCGGCCGAGGGCGGTGATCTCGCCGGGGGTGAGCTCGCGGAACTCACCCGGGGGGACATCAAGCTGGAGGGCGCCATAGGCGATGCGACGGATCTTCTCGACGTGGTGGCCGATCTCCTCAAACATCTTGCGGAGCTGGCGGTTGCGGCCCTCGGTGAGGGTGACCTGGAACCAGGGGTTGTCGCCGCCGCGGACCTGCTCGATCTGCGCCGGGGAGGTGACGACACGGTCGCGCCGGCCGGAGCGAACCTCGTTGAGACGGCCGCGATCGATCATGACGCCGCGGCGGAGCTGGTCGATGGACTCGCCGGTGGGCATGCCGGCCACCTTGACGAGATAGGTCTTCTGGACGCCGGCGGCGGCCTTGGAGAGAGAGTTGGCGAGGGTGCCGTCGTTGGTCATGAGGAGCAGACCTTCGGAGAGGTAGTCCAGGCGACCGACGGGGTAGAGGCGGGGGAGCTTGAGGCGGGGGCCCTTGGTCTTGGGGTCGGCGAGAAGGTCCATGACAGTGGGGCGGTGCTGGGGGTCAGAGAGGGTGGTGACGTAGCCGCGGGGCTTGTTGAGGAGGAACCAGCGGGTTTCCTCCTTGCCGTGGAGGAGCTTGCCGTCGACGCGGATGTGGTCGTGGTTGAGGTCGGCCTTGGTGCCGAGCTCGGTGACCACGGTGCCGTTGACTTCGACGCGGCCGCCGGTGATGAGCTCTTCGGCCTTGCGGCGGGAGGCGATGCCGGCCTGGGCGAGGATCTTCTGCAGACGCTCCTGGGTTCGCTCCTGGTTCCTGTCCTGAGCTCGCTCCTGAGTACGTTTCGGGGCGCCCGTCGGCTCGCTGCCGGCGGCGGCCTCGGGCGTAGGTGCCGGCTTGGCCGAGCGGGCTTTCTTTGCGGGGATGGCCTGGGGCTTGCCATTGGGGCTGGCGGGGGTGGGCGTCATGGATCCTCGGTGATAGGTCGTGATGTCTGGAGCGGTCTCCCGCACCCCCCCTTACACTGTTGCGCAAAATCTTCAAACCATGAGGCTTAGGTCTGGCCAGGGGTGGCGAAGAGGTGCCGGGAGTGGTGTTCGGGAGCGGGGCGGCCTGAAGCGGCCCAGCTGTGCTCCCCTCCTATGGTAGTGGGTGGAGGGGGCGTGTGCGCCACAGACTTGCCCGGGGACGCAGAAACGCCGCCGAGGGGGCTGGCCCTGGGCGACGTTTCTGTTGGGTTCAGCTGGCGGCTTAGTCGCGGCGGCCGCTGAAGATGCGGGTGAGTGCGAGAAAGACGTTGAGGCCGTCGAGGTAGATGCTGAGCGCGAGTTCGACCGGAGTGGCGCCGTCACCGCCGTTGCGGATGCGCATGAAGTCCACCACAATGAGCACCGAGAAGATGCCGAGCGCGAGCCAGGAGTAGACGGTGGGTTGAATGAAGTGGAAGAACATGGATAGGATGCCAGCGAGGACGAGCAGCAGCAGCGCGCCGCCAACCCAGGCGCCAACGCGGCGGTAATCGAAGTTTAAGAACTGTGCGCCAATGCCGAGAGCACCCATGCCAACGCCAGTGGTCATGGCGGCGTTGAAGATGACACCCTGCATACCGGCGCCGAGCAGCGCATGCATCCAGGGGCTGATCTCAAAGCCCATGACCAGAGCGAGCAGCATGAAGACGCTGAAGGAGAGAAGGGCGTTTTTGCGGGTCGCCCGGACAGCAAATATAAGGGCGAAGCTGGCAATGACGCAGAGGATGAACGTGCCCTGACCGAAGGCTGGCGGCGCGAAGTAGACGCCAACAGCCGAGGCGACGAAGCCGAGCGAGGCGATGGTGAGGACCTGCGGCAGGAGGGCGGGAACGACGCGGCTCTGGCGGTCGGAGAGCGGGAGCGGTTGGAGAACGCGGGAGTTCATCGGTCAGGGCCTCTCCTTGAGGCCGGAATGCATTCTTTTAGACGCAGGCGGTGGCACAAAGGTGCGTGGGTTGCACTCACATTCTGCGTCAGCTAAGGCGCGGGAGGGCTGCCCGCATTAGACGTTGTTGGTGTCGATGGCTGGGGTGCGCTGAAGCCCTTCGGGAGCGGGGCGGAGCGGCTGATCGGGGCTGTACTCGTTGTCACCCTCGGGTGTGCCAACGGTGTCTGGCTGCTCGGTCTGGGCGTTGTCCGGTGAGTCACGGGGGTCGTTGGGGTTGGGGGTGAGGGAGGGGATGGGCATGGGTTAGTCCTCGGTTCCGTTTTCGGCGGCGTACTGCATTTGGTCCTGAGCCTGGTCCTGCTGGATAGCGGCGTCGCCGGCGGGGGAGTCTGTGGGCTGGTCCTGCGTGGTGGGAGGACCAGAGAGGCGGCCGTCCACGGGGATGGCGGCTTCGCCCTCGGCTTGCGCCTCGGTGTCGCCGCTGCCATCGGCCTGTGGCTCGGTGGCCTCGGCCTCCTCAAGGAGGTTGGCCTGGGTGACGGACTCGGCGTTGGATGTTTCGGGCATCGGGATGATCTCCTGTTTTGGTTCGGCGTCGGCCAGATCACTGGCGAGTCGCTCAAACTCTTCGATGCTGGGGAGTTCATTCAAATCGCGCAGGCCGAAGCGGAGGAGAAACTCCTTTGTGGTCTTGTAAAGGATTGGGCGGCCGACCACCTGTTTGCGGCCGGCGGTGGTGACGAGCTTGCGGGAGGCGAGCGAGCCGAGGACGCCGGCGGAGTCGACGCCGCGGATTTCGGCGACCTCGGGGGCGGTGACGGGCTGCTTGTAGGCGACGACGGCGAGGGTTTCAAGCGCCTGGAGGGAGAGTTTGAGCGGCGGCTTGAGGGAGCGCGCGAAGCCACGGACGACATCGTGGTATTCGGGGCGGGTGCTGAGGCGGAAGCCAGAGGCGACTTCGCGGATTTCAAGGCCGCGATCGCCGTCGCGGTAGTCGCGGATGAGCTCGTCGAGGGTGGCGCGGAGGTGGTCCCGGACGGCTCGCTCGCGCTCGCGCTGCTGGCGCTGGAGGAGTTTGTCGTCGGGAGGTGGTGGGGGCTGGTCGGGCTCGGCTTCGGTTGTTGGGGTGGTGGTGGACGGCTCGGGGGTGGCGGGCTCGGCTGCTTCGAGGACTTTGCGCTCGTCAGGGGCGGCGGATTTCTGAAGCTCGTCGAGGTGGTTGGGCGAAGGAGTGTCATCCGTAGGGGCGGTCTGGAGGAAGAGGTCGGCCTGACGGGCGGCGTGGGCGTCGAGTTCAGCAGCGGCTTCCTGCCCGAGAAGGCCGACGAGCTGGGGCAGGGTAACGGGCTCTTCAGCGGCGTAGATGACGGCTTCGATTTTTGCCTTGAGGCTCATGCGTGTGTGTGGAACAGGATAGCAATCGAGCTCAGCCGCAGGGCGTGGACCGGGGAGAACAGGGCGGGGGAGCACGGTGCTTTGGGGAGCGAAAAGAGAGGCCCATGCGGAGGCATGGGCCCTTGGAGGGTGCGATCGCGGTGGGCTGCGGCGCTTGCTGGTGAGTGCTCTCTGCGGGTTGAAGGAGCTCTTCGTCGCTCGGAAGGGCTCTAGTGGCTGGACATAAGGGTGAAGATCCAGAAGAGAAAGGCGGAGAGGATGGCAGCGGCCGGGAGAGTGAAGACCCAGGCCATGGCGATGTTGCGCAGGGTGGACATCTGCAGGCCCGCGCCGCTGGCGGTCATGGTGCCGGCGACACCGGAGGAGAGGACGTGCGTGGTGGAGACGGGGAGGCCGATGCGGTCAAAGCCGTAGATGGTGCAGGCGGCGACGAGCTCGGCGGCGGCTCCCTGGGCGTAGGTCATATGAGTTTTGCCGATCTTTTCACCGACGGTGATGACGATGCGCTTCCAGCCAACCATGGTGCCGAGACCGAGGGCGAGGGCGACGGCGACCTTGACCCAGGTGGGGATGTACTTAGTGGACTTGTCGAGGAAACCCTTGTAGGCGGCGAGTGGCTTTTGGTCGGCTTCGCTCATCTTGAGGCCGGCCTTGGGGAGAAGGCGCATGGTCTCGCTGGTGAGGTACATCTGGTTGCGGACGTTGGCCTGCATGTCCTGCGGGACGCTGCCGAGTGAGCCGTAGCTGGTGGCCTCGTTGCGGACGGTGACGACCATCTGCTGGAGGGCGAGCACGGTGCCCGGGGCGATCTTGTGGGAGGAGACGAACTCTTCGAGCTCGTGGGCGGGATCGGAGACGGTGGCGTTCTTGTCGGTGTAGTTGTCGAGGGCACCGGCGACGGCGGTGGAGACGGCGGCGAAGGTGGCGACGGAGCCCTTGTCGACGGTGTGGTTAAGGGCGTAGGCGGTGGGGACGGTGCCGACGAGGATGAGCATAATGAGGCCCATGCCTTTTTGGCCGTCGTTGGAGCCGTGGGCGAAGGAGACGCCGGTGCAGGTGGCGATCAGGAGCGCGCGGATGCCGAAGGGTGGCGGTTCGGTGCCTTCCGGGGATTTGTAGAGGGCGGGGTTCTTCGCGAAGAGCTTGAAGAGCAGATAGGCGGCGGCGGCGAGACCAAAGCCGATGAGGGGCGAGAAGATCAGGGCCTTGAAGACCTTGGTGACCTGTTCCCAGTCGACGCCGGAGGTGCCGTTGTGGCCGTTGATGAACTGGTTGGCGATGCCGACGCCGAGGATGGAGCCGATCATGGTGTGGGAGGAGGAGACAGGCAGACCGCGCCACCAGGTGAGGAGATTCCACAGAACGGCGGCGACGAGCAGGGCAAAGACCATGGCGAAGCCGGAGCCGGAGCTGACCTTGAGGATGAGCTCGACGGGCAGAAGCGAGACGATGGCAAAGGCGACCGCGCCGGAGCTGGTGATGACACCGATGAAGTTCCAGACGCCGGACCAGGCGACGGCGATGTGGGGCTCAAGCGAGTGAGTGTAGATGACGGTGGCAACGGCGTTGGCGGTGTCGTGAAAGCCGTTGACGAACTCAAAGCCGAGCGCGATCAGGAGGGCGGTGCCGAGCAGGACGTAGGGGAAGACGGACGCCTGGTGGATCGGCGAAAGGTCCTTCGAAAGGGCGTGAATGATGTAGATGACGCCGCCGACGAGCAGGAGACCGAAGAGGGCCATGCCGAACTTGCCGCTGGTGCTGTTTTTGCGGCCGGCGAGCTTTTGGTCAAGCATTGATGGAGCTGGAGCGGTGGTTGCCATAGAGCCTCAGGGTGCAGCGTAGGAAATCGGGGAGTTTGTCCACGGTAGAGAGAACAGGCGACACGAAGATGAACGGCGTGTGAATACCCGCTTACAGAGGAGCGGCGGAGGAGCCTTGCGGGCGTAACGTGCGGGGGCGTTACTGGATCGCTGCGGCGCGAGTACGGGTGTCTGTCAGGGCGGCTTGTGATGCCTTGCCATCATGAGAAGGTTGTCCGAGAGTGGGACAGTCACACAGGACAGAGTTGAGATCACCCGAGCACGCGGCGCAGGCCGCATCGGGTTCGACGGCCGGGCGCGTTGGGCGGAAGACCTCCGGCCGGTGCGGCGGCGGCCCTGCGCGACAACGAAGGGCGGCCTGCCTGGCGGACGTCAGCGGCTTAAGGAGACGGGAATGATGAAGCACTTTTTGCTGCCGGCTGCGGTCGGGGCTGTGATGATTTCTGCTGCGGTGAGCGGGCGTGCGGACACGATCGCACCCTTTGGAACGGCGAGCGCTTACAACCTGGTGGCGCTTGGCGGGACACTGGCCAATGGCGGGATGTCCACGGGAAACGTCAGTACGCAGGCCGATGTGACAGGGCGGATTGCGGCGGCGGGGCAGGTACTGAGCGGCACGACGGTGGGCAGCTCGCTCAACGCGGATCCGTTTGGGTCGCTGGCTCCGTTTGACCTGGTGTCAAGCGGGGGGCTGCCGGGCGGATCGCAGTTCAACCTGAACAGCAAGGGCAATGTGTACGCGCCGGGGACGAACGGCAACATCAACTTCAACGGCGGCGGGCACCGGGTGACGACGGGCGGGCCGGGTGTGGACTTTGCGGCGCTGAAGACGAGCCTGACGGCGGAGAGCAACTACCTGGCGGGACTCCAGACGACCGGTGTGGTGGGGGCGACGCTGCAGGGCGCGAATCCCTCATGGCTGGTGCTGCAGGGGACGAGCGCGACGCTGAACGTCTTCAACATCACGGCGGCGCAGTTTGCGAGCACCAACAACAACATCGATATTGACGCGCCGCTGGGCTCGACCATCGTGGTGAACGTAGCCGGGGTGGACGTGGTGCTGGGAACGGGGCTGTACACCAACGGCCAGCAGCGCGCGGGGGATGACCCGACAAACAACCGGGTGCTGTTCAACTTCGCGGATGCAAGCAGTGTGCGGATCAACGGGCAGTTCAGCGCGTCGGTGCTGGCGCCGGGCGCGGTGCTGAGCGGGGGCGCGCAGATGGATGGGAACTTCATCGCGGCCGAGATTGGGCAGACGGGCGAGGTGCACAATACGGAGTTTGTGGGGACGCTGCCGAATGGCGACCCGGGGACCTCGGCTGTGCCGGAGCCGGGGACGCTGTCGCTGCTGGGCTCGGGTGTGCTTGGCGCGGTGGGGCTGCTGCGGCGACGGCGGTCTGTGTAGGGCGAGGGGTAAGGGCCGCCCGGAAGACGAGGGCGGCCCGCTAGCGCCAGTCGTCGAGTGGGGTGTCGCCGGCCTCAAAGAGGCGGTCAAAGCCCTCGGACTTCTTGATCAGGATGTCGCCGTGGGCTTCCGGCTGGAAGAGCAGCACGGCCTGGAGGCGGACGAGCTCCAGCATGGCAAGGAAAGCGCAGATGACGGCGCGCTCGGTGTGGGTGTTGTTGAGCAGGCGGCTGAGGGAGACGGGCCGGTCTTCGAGCAGGAGGCGGCGCTTCATGAAGTCCATCATGTCGCGCACGGTGACCTGATCCTCGTCCACGTTGAGGACGGGGCGAGCGCGGAGACGGGCGAGGATGTCGGAGAAGACGCGGACGAGATCAATGGTGTCGGCGGCGATCTCGCGGTCGGGATCGCTGAGGGCGGCGTCGTAGTCGGGGCCGGCGGCGTCGCGGAGGAAGCCCGGCATGCCGGGGTAGGTCCAGGTGGCGTTTTCGACCTGCTGCTTTTGTAACAACATCTGTGCAGCGGCCTTGAAGCGCTCGTGCTCGAGGAGGCGCTCGACTAGCTCGCGGCGGGGATCTTCGCTGTCCGGGCCGGTGACGTCGGAGGGGTCGCGGGGGAGAAGCAGGCGAGACTTGATGTGGATCAGGAGCGAGGCCATATAGATGAACTCGCCGGCGGCATCGACATCCCTGGCCTGAAGGTGGTGGGTGTATTCAAGGAACTGCGCGGTGAGGCGCGCGATGGGGATGTCGTAGATGTCGATGTTCTGCTTGCGGATAAGGTCGAGCAGAAGGTCCATGGGGCCGTCGTAGACCTCGGCGACGGTGATGGTGAAGGGGGACTGGGAGGCTTCTTCGGGTTTGGGCTTGAAGGGGAGGCGGCGGGGCTGCGGGGGCGGGGCGGGCTCGGGGGACTGAAGCTGGAAGGCCTGCGGGTCGGCGGGTGCGGGGCCGGCGATGGTTTCGGTGTGGATGGGCGGGGTGGAGATGGGGTCGGTGTGGATGGCCGAGGTCTGGATGGGCTCGGTTTGGTTCGGGTCGGGATGGATGGGCTGGTCGGGCATGGGGTGGGTGCGGAGCTAGGCGAGGCCCATGACGTGGTTGACCTCGGCGAGGGTGGCGGCGGCGCGGGCGCGGGCGCGGGTGGCGCCATGGGCGAGGACGTCCTGGAGGAAGCCGGGTTGCTGCTCGAGCTCGGCGCGGCGCCGCTGGATGGGTGCGATGGCGCGGACGACGGAGTCTGCCAGCCAGCCCTTGCACTCGATGCAGCCGATGGAGGCGGTGGTGCAGCCCTGCCAGACGTCGGCGATGGTTTCGGGCGTAGAGAAGACTTTGTGGAGGTCGCCGACGGGGCAGACTTCGGGGTTGCCGGGGTCGTCGCGGCGGATGCGGGCGGGGTCGGTGACCATGACCTTCAGCTTGGCGCGGAGGTCGGCTTCGGGCTCGGCGAGGGTGAGGGTGTTGCCGTAGCTTTTGCTCATCTTGCGGCCGTCAAGGCCGGGGAGCTTGGGGGTTGGGGTGAGCAGGACGTCGGGCTCGGGGAGGATCTCGCGGAGGTGGAAGGGGGAGAGTTTCTTGGTCTGCTTGGCGGCTTCGAGGAGCTGGTGCGGGGTGAAGTGGTGCTGCGATTTGTCGCCGGAGAGCTTGCGGGCTTTGGTGTGGATGGCCTCGAGCTCCCAGGGGGCGGCGGTGGGCGAGAGGACGAACTGCCCCGGGAAGAGCTGGTTGAAGCGGCGGGCGAGCTCGCGGGTGATCTCGATGTGGGCGACCTGGTCGGCGCCGACCGGGACAAAGGTGGGCTGGTAGAGGAGGATGTCGGCTGACTGGAGGACGGGGTAGCCGAGGAAGCCGAAGGTGGCGAGGTCCTTTTCGCGGAGCTGCTCCTGCTGGTCCTTGAAGGTGGGGACGCGTTCGAGCCAGCCGAGGGGCGTGATCATGCCGAGCAGGGTGTTGAGGACGGCGTGCTCGGGAACGTCGGACTGGCGGAAGACGACGGTGCGCTCGGGATCGAGGCCGGCGGCGAGGAAGTCGAGGAGCACTTCGCGGGTGTTGGTGAGGATCTGCGAGGTGTCGGCGTAACCGGTGGTGAGGGCGTGCCAGTCGGCGATGAAGAAGAAGCAGCTATAGGTTGGGGCGGCGGTAGCGGGGTCGGCCTGATCCTGGAGCTTGACCCAGTTGTAGAGGGCGCCCATGTAGTTGCCGAGGTGGAGGCGGCCTGTGGGGCGCATGCCGGAGAGGATGCGGGGGCGCTCGGGGGCGCTGGACTGGACGGCTGCGGGAAGGGCGGGCGAAGGCGAGAGGTCAGACGGCATGGGCTGCTCCCGATGCTAAACGACGGGCGGGGGCGGATGACGGTGTGAATGGAGGCTGGAAAGCTGGGTATCTGGTGAAAGGCGTTGCGCGAGCGGGGCATGGGAAAGTGGAGACCGCGGCATCTGACGAAGGGAGCCTACATGGAGGGCACGATGCAGACAGGGATGGCGACTCGGGTGGGGATGGCGATGATGTTGAGTGGAGCGTTGCTGGCGGGGACGGCCGGGGCGCAGACGCGGCGCGCCCCTGGGCTGAAGACAGGGACGACCGAGGCCGGCAAGGTGGTGAAGTCAGTCAGCGATTCGGAGTTTCTGAACCAGGCGATCGCCGGCGGCAATGGGACGATTACTCTCGCCAAGCTCGCGCTGGAGCGAGCGAGCAGCCCCAAGGTGAAGCAGGCGGCGCAGGAGATGCTCACCGACCACACCGCCATGCAGGGCGAGTTGAAGCAGGTGGCGCAGACGACAGGAACGAAGTATGAGGACGTGGCCTCGCCGGAGAGCACGCAGGCCGCCCAGCAGCTTAGCAGCCTGCATGGAAGCGCGTTTGACAAGGCTTTTGTGGCGGACCTGATCCGGATGCACCAGACGGAGGTGTCGCTCTTTCAGGGTGAGGCAGAGAACGCCAAGGTGGAGCCTGTGATGCATGTGGCTGGTACGCAGCTGCCGAAGCTGGAAGCGCACCTCCATGCGCTTGAGGCACTACAGCGGAGTGGTGTGTAGTGCGAGGTGCGCGTGTTGATCCTGTGCGACGCCGTTGAAAACTTTATGCCGTGACGCGATGCGGCTGCGTGCCAATGGTCGAAGCGGCAGCGAGGCATGCATCAAAACCAAGTGAACAGGGCGGACGCAGGCCCTACCAGACGGACTCCCAAGTGCGAGTCCGGGTTTGACCAGGAGTGGACAGAATGCGAATGACGACAGGAATGACGTTGATGTTGGCTGGTGTGCTTTGCACGGGAACGATGATGGCGCAGTCGACCCCAGCGGGTACGACGAGCGGCTCCTCGACCCCCTCGAGCACGACGGCAGGCTCTGCTGCGGGCTCGCAGATGGCAGCGCCTTTGAACAGCAATACGGATCCGACAGCGATCGCGCCAAGCGACAGCACCTTTGTGAAGAAGGCGATTCGGGGCAGCAATGGTGAGATAGCGGCTGCGAAGATGGCGCTGCAAAAGAGCCAGAACCAGCAGGTAAAGGATCTGGCGCAGAAGATCGTCGACGACCATACCAAGATGCTGGACGATCTCCATACCATCGCGCAGAGCGACAACATCAAGTTTGAAGATGCCCCCAGCCCTTCGGCTCAGAAGCTTTCAGCGAAGCTCGAGAAGCTGGATGGAGCGGCCTTCGACAAGGCCTACGTGACCGGCATGGTGAAGGACCACAAGATGGACGTGCGTGACTTCTCGCAGGAGATCAACAACGGCAAGAAGCAGGACGTGAAGGATGCGGCGACCAAGAGCCTGCCGATGATCAAGGAGCACCTTGACATGGCTGAGGGTTTGCAGAAGAGCATGGCGTAAGAGCGACAGGAATGAGAAAGGCCCGAAGCATCTGCTTCGGGCCTTTCTGTGTTTGGCGTTGCGACTTCGAGCTTGGGTGGACGTCTGCGGCTGAAGCCAGGGTTTCAGGCCCGTCTGTCCACCAGGATGCGTGAATCCCGACTCATGCCTTGATGCGCTGCCCTTCGAAGTGGGCTTCGATCTCCTCGAGGGTCTTGCCCTTGGTCTCGGGGAGGAAGAAGGCGACGACGAGGAAGTAGACGGCGGTGAAGGCGGCGAAGAGGAAGAACATCCGCGAGTAGCCGTGTCGGGCGACGAACGGCAGGAAGATGCCGGCCAGCGTGGTGGAGACAGCCTGGTTCAGCACCAGGGCAATGGACATGCCGTTGGAGCGGATGCGGGTGGGCATGAGCTCCGACAGGGCGAGCCAGACGCAGACGCCGGGGCCAACTGCGTAGGAGGCCATGAAGAGGTAGAGGAAGGCAGCGACGAGATAGCCGTGCGCGGTGGAGGGGACGGCGGCAAGGACGGCGCGCTCGACGTGGAGGGGTGCGGTACGGGAGCGGGCGAGGTTGGCGGTGGGGTTGGCGAGGCGGGCCTCTGCGGTGCTGGAGGGCAGGCAGGCGGCGCGGGAGATGGTGATGGGGGCGGGCGCGGGGTCGTCCGAGCGGACGACGGGGGTGGATGTGGTGAAGTCTCCGCAGGAGTAGATGACAACAAGTGAGCTGTGGGCGGGGTCGATGGAGCGAGGGGACTCGGGTGTCCCGGCGACGTCGGAGTTGCCGGTGAGCAGGCGCTGGGCGGCAGCGGGCGAGAAGGTGAGGCGGGTGGGATCGGACTGGTTGAGGTTGGTGTCAACCAGACCCTGGACTATCGGGGCGACGTTGATGGAGCGGTGCTCGGCCTGGATGAAGAGGAAGCCGGTGGTGATGGTGGCAACCAGGAGGCCGGTGGTGCCGAGGAGGAAGAGGAAGCGGCGGCCCAGGCGGTCGACCAGCGAGAGGCCGATGAGCGAGAAGAAGAAGTTGAAGAGGGTGAAGACGACATAGCCCCAGTGGGAGACGAGGTCGGATAGGCCGGACTGCAGCAGGATGGAGGTGTTGTAGGCGATGACGGAGTTGACGCCGGTGGCGGTGTTGCAGGCAAGGATGAGGCAGGCGAGCAGGAAGGGTATGACGTACTTGCGGCGGAGCAGGGAGTCCTTGGCCACGGAGGTAGCGGAGGCGGTCTGCTTTTCTTCGGCGACGCGGCGCATCTCGTCGAGGGCGAGGTCGGCCTGATCGGCCGGGCGGGAACGGAGGAGGGCGGCGCGGGCGGCGTCGATGCGGCCGCGGCGGAAGAGCCAGCGGGGGGATTCCGTGACAAAGAAGCTGCCGACGACGAAGAGGACGCCGGGCGGGACGGAGATCCAGAAGATCCGGCGCCAGGCCTGGTCCTTGAAGGCGAGCAGGGTGGCGGGCGAGCTGGTGCGGGCGACGGCGCTGACGCGGTAGGAGTAGTAGATGCCGATAAAGGCAGCGGCTACGATGCCGGCGGTGAGCATGAGCTGGAAGATGCCGGTGCCCTTGCCACGGACGTTGGCGGAGAGGCACTCCGCCAGGTAGAGCGGGACGACAACACCGATGAAGCCGCCGGAGATGCCCTGAAGCAGGCGGCCGAAGAGCAGGGGGCCGTAGCCATGCGAGAGCGAGATGATGGGGATGGAGACCACAAAGGTGAGGCCGCTGAGGACCATGAGCGGCTTGCGGCCAAGAGTGTCGGCGAGCACACCGGCGAAGAGGGTGGAGATGACGGAGCCAAGCAGGACGGCAGCGACGATGGCCGAGAGCTGCGCGGGGGAGAGGCCGGAGGTGGCTTCGAGGTAAGGCAGTGCGCCGCCGATGATGCCGACGTCTACGCCATAGAGCAGGCCGCCCATGCCGGCGACGAAGAGGAGAAAGCGCTTGTAGGAGGCGTGGGAGTCTGGAGCGGCGGCGAAGGTTGCAGCGGGGGCTGAGGCCATGGTGAGCGGAGCTTACCTTTGCGAGGGGGTCGACCGGAGAGGCTGCTGGGTCTTGTGGGATGAGGGTACAGCATGGAAGGCGAGGTGGAGTGTTCTGTGGCGTGCGGCGACGTGAAAGGGAGGGGAGGGATGGAATTCAGTGTTCTCGAAAAGATGATCAGGACACCGAAAGAAAGAGCTATGTGAGGCTTGGATGGGGGCAAGCCGGCTGGTTATTTTTGCAGGGTGATCTCGATTATGACTTTGCAGCTGCACTCCGCTCCGCAGAGTCGAACGCTAAGCCAAGGAGAGTGTGTGTCTCAATACAAGGGAGTTGTGCGTTGGTTCAACAATGCCAAGGGGTATGGCTTTTTGGGTGTTGACGGCGGCCAGGATGTTTTTGTGCACTACAGCGCAATACGGAACGACGGCTACAAAAGCCTGAAAGAGGGCGAGCAGGTTGAGTTCGATATTGCGCCGGGAGCAACTGGACGGCCGCAGGCGGAGGGAGTGCAGCGGATGGACGGCAAGGGACGTGGTCCGTCGGCGCACCCCACTCCGGAAGGCGATCAGAACTAAAACTTTGATCCAGCAGATACTCTTCTGAACGCACGGGGAGATTGGTGTTGGACACGCACGGGTCCAAGTCAGTAGCCGGACCGGATACGGGTGAAGCGGGGAGTTTTGTGCGGATTACATTGCAATTTGTGTTGAATGGACGGGAGAGTCCATCAGCGGTGACCGGGGTCGAGGGGCCGGTGACGGACTTGATCGTGCCGGCGCCGGGTGACTATGTGGAACATAAGGACTTCGACGGCAATTCCATCCTGGCAAAGGTGACGCAGCGGTCGTACCGCTATCTGCTGTCAGAGGGGGAGACGGCGGACGGCGAAGTGGCGGTGATCATCTGGCTGGACGAAGTGCAATTCCCAAAGCTGAAGGATGGGACACACTGAGTTTCCGGATCCCTGTGGTTTCGCGTAAGAAGGAGCCAGAGATGGGAGAAGAGCAGATGGAGTAGATGAGTTGCGTGTGGGCTAGAGCGCCTGGAGAAGGGTCTGGTAGACGGCGACCAGGGGGGCGAGAAGCCAGCCGATGATGTTGAACTGGAAGGTCAGCAGAAAGAAGCCGAGGGTGATCCAGGTGGCGTACTCGTCGTACTTGCGGGCGGCGTTGTAGGGGAGGTAAAAGCGCAGGATCTTGCCACCATCGAGCGTGGGGATGGGAAGCAGGTTGAAGATGAAGAGGAGCAGGTTGACCAGGAGCCCCATATAGAGCAGCAGCATGAGGGGGAAGAACGGCGGAAGGGCGCCGGGGGCCACGATGGGCTGCCGCAGAGCATAGAGCTCAGCAAAGGGGAGGGACGCGGCAGCAAGGGGGCTGGCGTGTTTGAAGACAATCAGCAGGACGAGGCAGAAAGTAGCTGTCAGCAGCTGCGCGGCGGGGCCGGCGAGGTGGACGAGGTTGATCTGCGAGCTCTTGCGTAGGTTGCGCTCGGTGACGGGGACGTCGCGACCCCAGCCGATGACCAGAGGGGACTGGTAGAGAAAGAGAACGGGCCAGATGACGGTGCCCCACAGGTCGTAGTGCCGGAGGGGATTGAGCGAGATGCGGCCGAGCATGCGGGCGGTCGGGTCGCCCAGGCGGCTCGCGGTCCAGGCTTCCGCGGCATCGTGGATCGAGATCGAAAGGACCAGAACGAGGTATTCGAAGAGGGCCAGGACGATCTGAAGGTTCATGCCCCTAGAGTACCGGGTTTAGCTGGCGGGAGTTGGCGGCAGCGATACAGCGCGGGTGACTACCGCGGCTGCAATGGCTGCAGCCGCGGCGCCTGAGGGCTAGACAGTGGCGATATTGACGGCTTTGCGGATGTGGAGGTCGGAGGAGAGCTGGTCAAGAAGAAACTGGGCGAGGTCGTCGCGGGAGATCTTGTGCGCGACGTCACCATCGGCGGGGTCGTACAGCTTGGTGACGCCTGCCGGATCGTCGTCGGTGAGCAGCGCAGGGCGAACGATGGTCCAGTCGAGTCTGCTGCTGGAGACTTCGCGCTCCATGCCGGCCTTGTCTTTCATGGTGCCGCGGAGAAAGGTCGGCATCAGGAGGTGGTCGTACACGAAGGAGGTATTGGCCTTGCTGTCGCCGACACCGAGGGCCGAGACGACGATGAAGCGCCGGACGTTGTGGCGCTCCATCGAAGCAAGGATGGCCTCGGCGGTCCTGGTTTCGAGGGTGGATTCCTTGTAGGGCACCTGGTTGCCGATGGTATCGATGACGGCGTCCTGGCCGGCGATGGCGCTGTCGAGGATGGCCGGGTCGGCGGCATCACCTTCGATGACCTTTACGCCATCGGGCATGGGGGCGTAGCTGTGGATGAGGGCTGTGATCTCGAGGCCGCGGGCGCAGGCCAAGTCGATCACCGCCATGCCTGTTTTGCCTGCGGCGCCGATGACGAGGAGTTTCATGAGTAGGGATCTCCGGAGTGCTGGTGAAGGATGGTGCCTCTACGGAGATCAGATGCGGGTGCGGCGGCGGGCGCCTTTGCGGCGGGGCAGCAGGCGTTCGTCAGCGCGGGACCGAGGGGGCCGGTGAAAGCCCTGTCGCGGCAGACGCACCTTCCTCGTCGTCGGTGTATCGCTTTTCGCCGGCGGGGATGGCGAAGGGGAGACGGTTTTCCGGGGCAGCCATGGGGCAGGTGGCGTAGGGGCTATAGGCGCAGGGCGGATTGTAGGCTTCGTTGAAGTCCAGGATGACGGTACCCGGGTTGGAGAGGCCATTGGAGGGAAGACCGGCGTAGAGGAAGCGGCCGCCGCCGTAGGTCTCGGACCGGTAGGTCTCATCCCGAAAGACGAACCACAGCTGCCCCCCGGAGGTGTTCAAGGGGAGAAGCGTGTGAGCGGTGCCGTTGCGCGTGAACTCCACGTAGCCGGGAACGGAGGTGCTGTAGCTTTGGCCGATCTGGTTGTGGGTGGTGAAGCTGTGCGGGGTGGTGTAGGGGATCCAGCGGGCAGTGATGCGGAAGCTCGGGTCGGGCGCATACCAGCGCAGGCCGTGGAAATGGAGGCGGGCGGGCGCGTTGGAGTCCTTGATGCGCAGATAGCGGCGGTCGCCACGCTGAATCGCCCAGAGGCGGAGGGTGCCGGCGCTGAGGGCGTCGGCCGCGGCTTCCCCGTCAGAAAGGGTCGCGCCAGGCTGGACGGAGCGGCGGCCGAGGCGGAGAGCAGGATTGGCAGCGACGAGGACCACCTTGCCGCCCTCCTGCTTGATGGAGAGCAGGTGGGCTGGCGCGTTGGCGAGAATGACCGTATTGCCCGGGGCAGAGCCGACGGTGGTGACGCCGGGCCTGAGCCACTCCAGGGCGACTAGCGAGAGCCAGTCAAAGGGCGCGGTCAGGCCCTCCGCCATCTCGGCCCGCTCCTTCGCGTAATCCGGAGGGGCCTGAGCGACGGCGACCGAAGACGACAGGCTGAGGGCGAGAAGCAACAACAGCAGCGTGCGAGTGGGGAGCATCGCGAGGTCTCCTGGATGGGTGGCTGTGGACGGGGCGCTGGTTACTCGATGGCGAAGACGGCGTGCACGGTGACGGACCGCTCGATGCGGCGGGGGTTGATGGCGAGTTCCTGGTGAACGTCGGCTGCCTTGTGCATGGCGGCCATGGGCATCGGCCGGACGATGGTGGACTCATTGTCGTTGGAGGCAAAAAGCAGGGCGCCGACCTTGCCGCCAAAGGGCGAGACCATCTGGGCGGCGAGGCTGTGGGCGCGGTCAAGGGCGTGCGCGGCGGCTGTCGAGCTGGCCTGATCTTCGTCGCGGAGACTCCAGTCGATCTGACCGGACTGGTTGGCGCCGGCGAGGATGGCGGTGTCCAGGGTTTTGCTGGCCGCGTCGGCGGGAACACGGACAATCCAGGACTGCTGGACCTGGAAGCGGCGGTTGGCGGCGTCGGCCGGGGCGAGGTGCTCCACCTGAAAGTTCTGCACGGGCTCGATGCCCTGGGAGTCGGACTCGATGGCGTCAAGGGGGATGCCGGAGTCGGTGAGGGACTTGATGATGGTGCTGGAGAGCTTGGTCGCGGCGCTGTAGGCGGTGTCGCGGTCACGCCCAAAGGTGGTGTAGCCGACGTGCACGGAGGCGGTGTCGGCGGCGAGCGAGACGCGCTCCGTAGCGGTGACGGAGACGCTGCGGTTGTCCTTGCTGACCTGGACGGTCTGCGCAGGGGCGTGGAGCGCAGCGCAGAAGAGGGCGAGAGCGGGGGCGAGGGCGAACGGGCGGGCGGATCGGGCGGAAAGAGGCACCAGGGTCTCCTTGGGTATGTGGTTGTCTGCTTCGAGACGTTGCCGAAGCAGAGTGCGCACTCCATGGTACTTCGGCCGGTGGAGCCTGCGGGCAGGTGCTGCTGGGTTGGGGGCGGGTGTGGCAGCGCTCCCGGAGATGGTCTAGGCTTGAGCCAGCGCGGGAAGGTCCCGCGCTGGCGAGCGCACGGGCGAAGACCGTGCCAGGCGACCGGGACGGTTGGGAAAAGGGGTGCACAGCATGGAAGAGCGCGACTTCTTCGAGGAACGGGCGGAGCAGCGGAAGCATCTGATGACGTGCCCACACTGCCGCGAGCAGAACGAATACGAGGTGGGCTGGCTGGTGCGGCGCAAGCGGGCGCAGCTGCCGCGCGGGGCGGATGAGCGGGACCGGGCGCGCTTTGCCAAGGCGCAGAGCTACATGGTGCGGCGGGATGATGTGGTGGGTTGCAAGAACATCCGGTGCCGCAAGCGCTTCGATGTGGCGGGGATCCAGTCGGTCGCGTTTCTGTAGCAGCTACGGTGCAACCGGGACGGAATGTGGTGTAATCAGAGGGAGCAGACCAGCCAGACGAGATGTGGGGCGGAGTCTGCGGCAGAGGCGGGACGGGATACGAGGCCCCCTGCGCTTGGAGAGTGATTGATGGCGAACACGCTGATTCCAATTGAAGAGCGGATGTTGACCCCGGCCCAGGTAGAGCTCCTGGATCGTCGCCGGCGACGTGGTCAGCTGTGCCTGGTGATCTGTGGGCAGTGCACGATCGTGGCGTTGCTGCTGACCATCTGGTCCGGGCAGGATGCGACGTACTCGCCGGGCTGGGCTCACCCCATGGTGTACTGGAACCTGATCACCGCCGGTCTCGCAGTGTTTTTCTTCCTGTATGGTCTCCAGCTGCGGCGCGGCTCGGGCGAGTTTTTCAGCTACTAGAGATGATGTTGGCGGCATGGCGCGAAGAGTGATCCTCTTCGCGCCATTTTGCATTCTGGCCGCCGTCAGCTGCACAGCCGGGCACCCCTGCTGCATCTAGTCTAGAAGGGCGAAAGCGGGGCAACGTTGGAATCGGGTCTGGTCGAAATCGGGGCAAGGGAGTCGGTGACCGCGGCCGCGCCAGCGGTGGACGGTCGCCTGCGGGACAAGCTTGGCCGTGCCATTACGGACCTGCGCGTTTCTGTCACAGACCGCTGCAACTACAAGTGCGTGTATTGCCGGACGGGCGAGGAAGGCGTGCAGTTCGCCGATCTGCCCATGGAGGCATATCTCCGCATGATCCGGGTGTTTGTGGGCATGGGGGTCGAGAAGGTACGGCTGACCGGTGGCGAGCCGCTGCTGCGGCGGGGGCTGCTGGAGCTGGTGCAGGAGCTGGGGACCATGCGGACAAGCTGGCTGCCGGATGGCCGGCCAGTGGAGCTAGGCGAGGGTCGACCGCTGGACCTGGCGCTTACGACGAATGGGCACTTGTTGGAGAGCCTGGCAGAGCCACTGCAGCGCGCGGGGTTGAGCCGGGTGACGGTGAGCATGGATGCGGTGGAGGCGGAGACGTTTGAAGCCGTGACGCGGGTGCCGCGAAGCTACGACCGTGTGCTGGCCGGGGTGCGGCAGGCGCAGCGCGTCGGGCTGGGGCCGGTCAAGGTCAATTGCGTTCTGTTGCGAGGCATCAACGACGGGCAGATCGAGGGCTTTGCGGAGTTCTCCCGGCGCGAAGGCGTGATTGTGCGCTTTATTGAGTGGATGCCGCTTGAGGAAGGCCGGAGCTGGACGGCGGCCTCCGTGGTGCCGATGAGCGAGATCCTGGAGCGGCTGCGGCGGATACGGCCGCTGGTGGAGCTTCCCGCCTCCCACCGCAGTGAAACAGCGCGGCGCTTCACCTTTGACGATGGCCTGGGAGAGATCGGTGTGATCGCCCCGGTGAGCCAGCCGTTCTGCGGGGCGTGCAGCCGGGCGCGGCTTACCTCTGATGGCAAGATCCGTACCTGCCTGTTTTCGCAGAGCGAGCACGATCTATATGGGCTGATGCAGCGAGGTGGCTCGGATGCCGACATGCAGGCCTACATCCAACGGGTGATCGCCCGCAAGGAGGCGAGGCACCATATTGGTGAATCTGAGTTTCTCCAGCCTTCCAGGAGCATGGTACATATAGGCGGGTAGTCCAGACCGGTCGTCTTTGGGGAACGAATGCGAGATCGTCGCGGGTATGAGGTGATCGATAGCCGTCAAATGGATCACCTCCGGGTCTTCCACGACGTCGCCCGTACAATTACTGCCTCTCTGGATCTCAAGGAGATCCTGGGCGCCATCATGGAGAAGATGGCCGGTTTCTTTGGCCCGGAGCGATGGTCGCTGCTCCTGGTCGATGAGGGCCGGCAGCACCTCTATTACGCCATCGCGGTGGGGGAGAACGAACGCACGCTCGAAGGCCTGCGCGTGCCGATGGGCGAGGGCGTCGCCGGATGGGTTGCGGCGACAGGCAATCCCCTGGTGGTGCCGGATGTGCAGCTGGACCCGAAGTGGTCGGTCTTTACCCGAGCGCACCCGGAGTTGAACATTCAGTCGATCGCCTGCGTGCCCATTGGCTCGGGTGGGGTGTCGCTTGGCGTCATTCAACTGCTTAACAGCAAGCTGGACCTGCTGAGTGAGTATTCCATCTCGTTCTTGCGCATCCTGTGTGATTACGCCGCGATCGCGATCAATAACCACAAGGCGATGGAGCAGATTCATCGGCTGACGATCACAGACACCTGTACCAACGTTTTCAATGCCCGCCATCTCTATACCTGCCTGGAGGAGCAGATCAAGCAGCGCTTTGCGTTTGGCCTGCTGTTCTTCGACCTGGACCGCTTCAAGCAGGTGAACGACACGCATGGCCACCTGGTTGGCAGCGGCCTGCTGCTCGAGGTGGGCGAGGTGATGAAGCGGGTGATGGGACCGCAGGCAAGCTGCTTTCGCTATGGTGGCGACGAGTTTGTAGTGCTGATGCCCGGCTGCGACAAGGCAGCTTCGCTGCGCAAGACCATGGAGCTGCACCGGCAGCTGCGGGTGGAGCAGTTCCACATCGGGGAAAGCCCGACACTGACCCTATCCGGCAGCTTCGGGTTGGCCGCCTACCCGGACGATGGTGACTCCGTGCCGGCGATGTTGAAGGCCTCGGACACCATGATGTACGCGGCCAAGACGCACCGGGACGCGGTGGTGGTGGCGGGGCAGGGCCTGGTGGCGGCCAAGGGTGTCGACTTCACGGAGTTGAACTCGAGCGGAAGCGGCGGCGCGGCCGCGTAGATCGCCACACCGCTTTCGGACTCAGCTGCCCGAGTTACCTAGTGGGTCGATGCAGCTCATGTGGTTTGATGGCGTCCCGGAACTCGGGCGCGGCCGGGTGAACGCCGAAGTCCCACACGCTCAGGTTAAGGTGCTTGGCATCGAGGATCTCGACCAGGGCATATTCGCCAAAGTCCAGGGATCGGGCGGGGGTGAGCCGCGTCCAGTGACCGCCGGGCAGACCGACTGCGGTGACCGGGATGACGTCATCGGGCAACGGCCGGCCGTCCTGTGGCGAGGTAAGCGAGAAGCTTTGGATGACGCGCACGTCGATTCGCACATCCGTCCGGACAACGACGTAGCGACTGGTAGTGCTGCCACCCGCCTCGGCGGAGGGTGCCGCACCGGTCGCGCCGTGGGTGTCAACCGTGAGCGCGGTGCCGGAGGCGGGGGTGTCCGCATCATCGCCAAGGCGAATGTAGAAAACCGGATCGGGGACGTGGACCTGCACCGCGGCGCGCGGATTATGGAGCGTGATGACCGGATGTGGGCTCGACATCGGGCTGATGGCGGAACGCAGGATGGAGTGGGCGGTGTTGCGGTTGAGTTCGCCTTCCGTCTGTGCGAGCGGCAGCAACTCGGGGGTCCCCTGGAAGGTGTCGAGGGCCAGGACAGAGTCCTGCTCGGGCAGCCGGAGGTTGGGGGCTACCTGCGGGGTCAGAGAGGCGCGATCGGCCTCCTCCTTGAGCAGTTCGGGGTCCAGCGGGGGAGGTTGGCTGGCAGAGGACCCCGGGACCTGGGCAGGGTTGCCGCCGAGAGCACGCTCGTGGCGCTGCTGCCAAAGGCGCGTGGCGTCCAGATCCACCAGCGCAAGCGGCACCACCTCCTCGGCGCCGGCTCGCTCGGCGGAGTGGTAGACGACGTTGTCCCCGGCAACGCGAAAGTCGGTGACGAGCTGGAAGCTGCCGTCCCGCAGGATGAGGTGGATGCGGCGGTTCGGCTGCTCGGCCTGGTCGGGCACCGTGGCGGTGCGCTGCGGGCGCGCCGGAAGCGGGGCGAGCAGAAGGGCGGCGAGGAGACCGGCGGAGATAGAGGAAAGTCGAGCCACGGAGGTGTAGACGCGTCCGATGCCCTCCGGGAGGCCAACTGAGCGTGAGTTGCTTCGCTTCCCCGCGAGGCAGGCAGGCCGGCTAGGGGCGGCGGTGGGTGAAGCTGCGGGCGTTGGGGCCGCGGTAGCTTCCGGCGAGATGGCCTTCGCCGCGCAGGACGAACTTGGTGGTCGTCAGGCCCTCCAGCCCGACCGGGCCGCGGGCGTGGATGCGGGAGGTGGAGACCCCGACCTCTGCGCCGAGCCCGTAGCGGAAGCCGTCAGCAAAGCGGGTACTGGCGTTGAGCATGACGCTGGCTGCGTCGACCTCATTGAGAAAGCGCTCAGCGGCGGCAGGGTCCGTGGTGCAGATGGTCTCCGTGTGGGCGGAGCCGTACTGGTGGATATGCTCGATGGCGGCAGAGAGGGACGGGACGATGCGAACGGCGAGCGTGAGGTCGCCGTACTCGGTGTGCCAGCTGTCGGGGTCGGCGACCTGCTGCGGAGGCGGGCTCAAACTTCCAGGTTTTGTGCCGATAGCAGGAGTGAGGAGGTCGCGCACAGGCTGGTCGCCGCGGAAGGTGACACCCCGGGTTGAGAGGTGAGCGAGAAGCGCAGGTAAAAAGACGGCTGCAATGCTCTGGTGAACCAGGCACGTCTCTGCAGCGTTGCAGACAGCGGGGTAGTCAGTCTTGGCGTCGGTGACGATGGCCAGCGCCTGCTCGAGGTCGGCGTGCTCGTCGACATAGACGTGGCAGATGCCGTCTGCGTGGCCGAGAACCGGGATGCGCGTGGTGGCCTGGATCTGCTCTACCAGGGCGCGGGAGCCGCGCGGGATGACGAGATCCACCAGGGAAGAGAGTGTCAGGACTTCGGCGATGGCGGCGCGCCCGGTGATGAGCTGGACGGCGTCCTCAGGCAGACCTGGGCCGACAGGATCGACCGGAGCGGAGATGGCCGAGCGGATGACCCCGATCAGTGCCTGGGCGGTGTGTTCTACCTCGCGGCCGGGCTTGAGCAGGACGGCGTTGCCGGACTTCAAGGCGAGCGAGGCAATCTGCGTCACGGCATCCGGGCGAGCCTCGAAGATGACGGCAAGGACGCCCAGCGGGACCGAGCGCTTTTCGAGGTTGAGGCCGATGTCGAGCTCCATGCTGTCGAGGGAGCGGCCGAGCGGGTCAGGGAGGTCGCGGACGGCGCGTACCTGCGCGGCCATCTCGGCGAGCTTGGCCTCAGACAGCGGGAGCCGGGCGTAGTTAGCCGGCGAAAGCTCGCCAGCGCGGACCAGCTGGTCAGCCAGCGAAAGGTCCTGGGCGTTGGCGGCGAGGAGGCTGTCGGTGTTTTGTTCCAGGGCGTCGGCGATCGCGGAAAGCGCGGCGTTGCGCTGCTCGAGCGAACGCGGCGCGAGCTCACGGGCGGCGGCGCGGGCACGCTCCGCGAGCGTACGGACGACAGCCGGTTCGGTCGGAGGGATGGAGGGGAGCGGAAAAGAAGCGGAAGCTGTGTTCATGACCGGATCCTTGCAGGAGGTGGGTTCCGTCCGGAAGCCACGATGGCAAGCTGCCGGGCGGCATGGGCGCAGCGCCGCGTCATGCCGTCACCGTGTGCGTCGGGGGCGGGCTGGGAAGAGCTTTCTCGGCCGCGGATGTCGCGCCGGGGAAGCGTGTGCCGATGGCGGAGTCTGCCGCGACAACGCGCTCGAGCACCTGCGGGGTGCGCCCGTTGGCGATCACGACGGTGAGGCCGGCGGCCTGGGCAAGGCGTGCGGCTTCCAGCTTGGAGAGCATGCCACCCCGGCCGCGGCCGTTGCCGCCGTGCGCCAGAGCAAGGATGCTGTCGTCGATGGCAGCGACGAGTGGAAGCAGGCGAGCCGCGGGGTCCCCGGGCGAACGATCAAAGAGACCGTCGACGTCAGAGAGGAGCACAAGCAGGTCCGCGCCGACATGGGTTGCGACCAGTGCGGACAACTTGTCGTTGTCGCCAAAGATGCGTTCACGGGCTGGACCCGCGCCGGCGGGTGCATCCAACTCGGCGACAGAGACGGTGTCGTTCTCGTTGATGACGGGGATCACACTCAGCGCGAGCAGGGCTTCAAGGGTGCGGGCGAGGTTGGTGTGCCGGGTCGGCGAGCGGAAGTCGTCTTCGGTGAGCAGCACCTGCGCTGTGCGGCAGCCGAGCCGATCAAAGCTGTCTTCGTAGATGCTCATCAGGCGCGACTGGCCAGTGGCCGCGCAGGCCTGGATGCGGGCCAGATCCGTCGGCCGGCTGGCAAGCCCGAGGCGCTCGACGCCCAGGCCGATAGAGCCGGAGGAGACGACGAGGATCTCGCGGCCCTGCTCGCGCAGCGCGGCGATCGACTCCACCAGGCCACACAGCAGCCCGAGGGCAACGCGGCCATCCGGCCGCATGATGACGTTGGTGCCCAGCTTGACCACGATGCGGCGGTGGGTGGGGTGGGCGGCGGCAGTGGTCGACATGGGCTGATGCTAGCAGCGGCAGGGGCGCTGTTGTGGCTGGGCAGGTGATTTGCCGCACGCATGCCGGCGCCGCTGCACGCCGTAGCCGGCGCCGTGGCGTCAGGTGGTCTGCACCGCCGGGTACGGAAGGCAAGCTTTGTTCGTGGGCCTCGGTCTGCTACCGAAGCGCGGGAAAGGCGGCAGGGGCGGTCTGCCCCCGAGCGACGTTCGGCTCACTGGCCGGGGTCCTGGTTGCTCTCTCGTCTGCCGGAAGGTTGGGGCGGCTGGCGGCAACCGTGGAGTCTGGAGCGGGGGGAGTGCCGGCAATCAGGGACGGGGGAAGCGTGCGTGCGGGCAGCGGGGTGGCATCATCGCCGACGAACCATCGGCCGTGCCAGAGATAGATGATGGCCAGATAGGTGGGCACTTCGGGCTGCAGTACGAGGAGCGGAAAGAGGTAGCGCTTGGTCTTGAGACCTGATTCGGCTCCGCCACGGATTGGTTTCGATCGGACCATGGAGCCGGGGAGCTGTGGAATCTGCCACACGTGGAGGTTGAGTTCGGGGCGGGTGGCGGCGTAGGCGACCAGCGAGCGGGCGACCTGCTTGGGCGTCATCAGGCCGAAGTCGGCGATGCGGTCGTTATGGATGGCGCGCGGAAACAGGACGTTGACCAGCTGCGCGGCGAAGTCGGCGCAGTTGGTCTTCTTCAGGTGGTAGAGATGGTGGTTCGGCAGGTTGTTCAGGTACTGGATCATGCGCTGATCCTGCTCCGGGGTGGTGTCCACCTGGTAGGCCCAGACTTGGCGGTTGTACGCCATGCCAGCGGACTCCCACCACTCCTCGAGGGAACCGGCACCGGCGGCGCGGCCGTCGCCGACCTCGTGGCCTTCGGCGCCGTCGGGCACCACGGGACGCAGAAAGCGTTCACGAAAGCGCTGGCGCAGCGACCACACGGCCTCCGGTGTGGCGTACGCCGGGATCTCGGCCGGGTCTTCCGTGGCGAAGAGGAAGTCACGCACGGGCGAGACCATCCAGTCGTATTGGCCGATGGCGTGGTAGCGTGCGGCGACGATGCCACGGCGTTCCCCGTCTCGGCAGGCGCGCACCTGGAAGGGACCGTCTGCGCACAGGTTGTCGAAGAAGACGGCGGTGTGGCCGAGCGGCATGATGGTGCCCCAGGAGCCGAAGGGCTCCCCGACAAAGACACTTACGGAAGCCTGTGCGGAAGGAGTGAAGCCTGCAAGGGCACAGAGTGCCGCGGCAGCGAGTTGCAAAACGCGCCGGCGGCAGGCGCCGGGCTGGCGCTTGGCTAGGGCTGAAAAAAACATTACCTGTTTAGGGTAACGTTAACAGCGAAGCTGGGCACGCCATCTTGGGGTTGGATTGGCGATCTTTTGGTCCTGCAGCGTGTGACTTTGGTGAGGAGCTGGCGATGCAGCGATGGAGCAGGCGAAGCAGTGGGCAGGGGCTTGGGTTGGCATTGATCGTTGGGGGGATCGCTGTCGCTCAGTCGCCTTCGCGCCCGGTGCTGGAGCTGACCGGGCGGGGTGTGCAGGTCTACACCTGTGCGGCCGGTCAGGCCGGGCAGCCACCGGCCTGGGTCTTGAAGGGCCCGGAGGCCAAGCTGACTGATGCAAACGGGAAGCTGGTGGGAACGCACGAGGCGGGTCCGGTGTGGCGGTACAAGGACGGCAGCGCCATTCACGGCGAGGTGGTGTCCAAGCAGGCGGCTCCAGAGCCTGGCGCCGTGCCATGGCTGGTGCTGCGCGGAGTCAACCCGGAGGGCAAGGGGCTGCTGAGCGGTATTGCGGAGATACGGCGGCAGGAGACGCACGGCGGCGTGGCCCCTGCAGATGGATGCACTGCGGCGGAGGCTGGCACAGAGCGACGGGTGCCCTACTCGGCGATGTACCGCTTCTTTCGCGGCAGCACAGGGCAGTAACGGCCTTTGGGGCCCGGGACGGGCAGGATCGTAGGATGGGGAGGTGAGCCGTTTGCCTTCGACTGAGCCCCTGCCTGCTTTGCCTACCAAGGATCCTGATGAGAACACGGATGCCGGGGACGCCGGTAAGGGCCTGTCGCGCATGGCCATCGTGGCCTTTCTCTGCCTGTATTTCTTCTGGGGCTCGACCTACTCGGCGATCCATGTGGCTGGGGAGCACCTTGCGCCGCCCCTTGTCGCGGCCTCCCGCACCATCGTCACCACAACGCTTCTGGTGGCGATCTGCCTGATCACTGGGCGAAACCTGCGCGTAACGGCCGGGGAGGCCTGGCGCCTGGTGCTGGTCGGTGTGTTGATGATGACGTGCAACAACATCCTGCTCACGTGGGCCGAGACCATGGTGCCGACCGGTGTGTCGTCCCTGCTGGTGGCGACCATGCCCATTATGGTGGCGGTGCTGGAGGCAAGGCTGCCGGGCGGGGAGACGCTGACCCGGCGGGGGTGGGTTGGTGTGCTGCTGGGCACCGGCGGAATGGTGGCGCTTGTGTCGCCCTCGCTGCGGGGGACGACGCCGGCGGGAGGACGTCACCTGCTGGCATACGCGCTGCTCCTGCTGGCGGCGCTGGCCTTTGGCGTTGGCGCGGTGCTGGGACGGCGTTTTGCCATCCAGCGGGATGTGTTTGTGATCACGGCGTGGGAGGTGGGCGGCGCCTGTGTGACCAACTGCCTGATCGCCCTGGTTGGCGGCACGCTGCACACGGCAACCTGGACGCGAGGCGGTGTGCTGTCCATCTTCTACCTGAGCATCTTTGGCTCGCTGGTGGGGCTGAGCTCCCTGAGCTATCTTCTGCAGCGTGTGCCGGTGACCAAGGTGACGACTTACGCCTTTGTGAATCCGATTGTGGCGGTGCTGCTGGGCGTGGTGCTTCTGGGAGAGCGCTTGACCGGTGTGGAAGTTGTAGGGATGGGGCTGATTGTGATGGCGGTAGCTCTGGTGATCTTCAGCAAGGTACGGCAGATGCCCGGGCAGCACCCGGTCCTGGACGACGTCACCGCGGAGCTCTAGCGCCGATCAGGCCACACAGGATCGTTGTGGTGGGGAGCAGAGTCGACGACCAATCTGGTTGCAGGGTGGACGGTTCGGGCGCTTTTACCGGTACGGGCGAAAGATAAGCGACATTGCGCCGCAGATGGTGTTCCTATGGGATGTGCATGTTGACGAAAGCGCGGACCGCGCGCGTCCGCACGCTCCTGAGGAGAACAAGGATGCGACAGCGGGTTGAGGTGAGACGGCGCGTGGGTAGTTGGTGTGGGTTGGCCGGGACCGGTCTGGTGCTGGCGACCACTGCAGCGCGCGCGGAGCGGGTCGCAGTGCAGTTTCCAGAGGGGTCTGCGCACGGTTTTCTGCAGGTGAGCGGGGCGGATGGCAAGGTGATCGCCGGAGGCGACCTGGTGGAGGTCATCAAGGGCGACAAGGTGACGGCGAGGCTGGTCTTCCGGTTCAAGGATGGATCGGTGGACGACGAGCGCGTGGTGTACAAGCAGCGGGGGCACTTCCAGCTGATGTCGGATCGGCATATCCAGCGCGGGCCCTCGTTTGAGCATGGGACGGATGTGGCGGTTAATGTGGCATCGGGCACGGTGACGACCCGGACGGAGGAGTCCGGGCACGAGGCTGCGGAGACCGTGCACATGGACCTGCCGACGGATCTGGCGAACGGGATGCTGCTGATGATGCTGAAGAATGTGTCGCCAAGCGGGCCGGCGACGACGGTCTCCTACCTGGCCGCGACACCCAAGCCGCGGCTGATTCACCTGCGCATTGAGCCGGCGGCGGGGCAGGGGTTTGTGGTGGGCGGGGTGAAGCACGAGGCGGTGCGCTTTACGGTGACGCCGGAGATCGGCGGACTGGAAGGCATGGTGGCGCCGGTGCTGGGGATGAAGCCCAAGCCGACGGCGGTGTGGATGTCTGGCGGGGACGTGCCGGCGTTCGCGCGATTGGAAGGGCCGACGTTTCTGGGCGGACCCGAATGGACCGTGGAGATGGCGAAGCCGAGCTGGCCCGCGCTGGCCCACGAGATGGCGACCAAGGCGGCAGAGGGCAAGGTGGTGCGCTAGCGGTTGGGGATGGAAGCCGTGATGCGCTTGTAGTTCCCCTGAATCCAGGAGGGTGGCTCGGGCTCGGTGGAGTGGACGGGGTGTCCGAGGGATGGCTGCCAGCGATCAAGCCACGGCAGGCCTTCGGCACCGACAAAGGCGGCAGGTGTCCGGTAGGCCGGGGCTTCGAGAACTTTGTCGATCGAGACAAAGCGGTAGCCGCGCTTCTCCATGATGGTGAGGACGGCATCCAGATTGTCGGCGTTGATCGCGTCGGTGTGCATGAACATAATCTGCGGAATGTCGTTGCCGAAGGAGTCGCGGGTTTGCTGTTCGGCGTGGTCGAACTCCGCGGTTACCTGGGCGAGGTAGGCGGCGCGCGTACGGTCGAGGGTCGCGGTGTCGTGGTGGCGCTTCGCTTCGTCCCAGGTGGCATTGAACATCCAGTCCTGATCCTGGATGGTGAAGGGGGCGACGCGGTAGCCGTGGGCGGTGAGGAAGGTGTTGAAGCCGTCGGTCTTGGCGCGGGTGTCGCCGGTGTCCAGGTAGGGCGAGCGGAAGTAGCGGGCGCTGATGTGGTGACGCTCCAACAGCGGGACGGTGATGATGTCGCCGCGGAGGAACTCGGCCTCGTAGTCCTCAAGCGAGAGAGAGTTGAACTCGCGGTGGCTGTAGCCGTGATTACCGAGGGTCATGCCGCCGGCGAGCCATTCGTCGAGCAGTTTGGCGCGGGCGTCACGTTCGCCTTCGACGTTGAGCTTGACCTCGTTGACCAGGCCGAGGGCGGTAGCGTGGTGGGCGACGAGGACGCGAAGCATGGACTGCATGATGAAGCGCGTCTCGTCGAGCGGGCCGGCAATGTGGTCGTTGCCGACGACGGTCATCGGGAGGTCGTCGAAGGTGAGGGCGATGGACCGCTGGGTGGGCTGCTGCTGGGCAGGTGCAAGCGTGGCGGTGATGAGGAGGGCGGCTGCGGGAAGGAGACGCTTCATCGGGCGGTCCAGCCTCCATCGATAAGCAGGGTGTGGCCGGTGATGAGGGAGGCGGCGGGAGAAGCGAGAAAGACGACGGCGCCGGCGACCTCCATGGGTTCACCGATGCGGTGGAGGGCGGCGATTCGCTCGACGGTGTCGGCGTGGAAGGCGGGGTCGGAGAGGACGGGGGCGGTGCCGTCGGTCCGGATAAAGGTGGGAGCGACGGCGTTGACGTTGATGCCGTGTTGGCCCCACTCGACGGCGAGGCACTTTGTGAGGTGCGCGATGCCGGCCTTGGTCATGCAGTAGATGGACTCGGTGGGAAGGGCGATGCTGCCGGCCTGCGAGCCCATGTTGATGATGCGGCCGGAGCCCTGGGCGATCATGCGGCGGCCGACGGCCTGGGCGGTGAAGAAGGTGCCCTTGAGGTTGACGGCGACGGTGCGGTCGAAGTCGGCCTCGGTCACATCTTCGGCGAGGTTGGTGGGCGCGATGCCGGCGTTGTTGACCAGGATATCGATGCGGCCGAAGTGGGCGTGGGCGGCGGCGACGGCGGACTCGATCTGCGTGAGGTCGGAGACGTCCATCTGGAGCGGGAGAACGCGGCGGCCGCGGGCCTCGATCTCGACAGGGAGGCCGGCGTCTTCCGATACGTCGCGAAGGCCGAGGGCGAGGTCCGCACCGGCCTCGGCGAGCGCGATGGAGATCGCGCGGCCGAGCCCACGGGCGGAGGCGGTGACCAGAGCGACCTTGCCGCTGAGATCCGAGGTGGAGAGGGAGGTGGTGGGCATAGGGAGAGGCTAGACCTTTTCGGCGATGAGGCCGATCTTGCGGATCTTGGGGGCCTCGGAGAGGAGCTCGTCGGCCTTGCTCATGAGGGCCTTGGCGATGGGGCCGTTGAGATGGGCCTCACGGCCGGCCTCGTCGTCGAAGGTGTCGAAGATGCCGTAGACGCCTGGGCGGTCTTCGTTGAAGGCATACCAGTGAACGGTGCCTGCTTCGTTCTTCGCCATCTCGGCGCCCTGCTTGAGGAAGGCCTCGACCTCCGCTTCCTTGCCGGGCTTTGCGTGCAGTTCTCCGTAGAGCGCGTACTTTGCCATGGGTGACTCCTTCTTTCCGATACTGGGCGGTTGGATGCGGCGGTGCCGGGGGGTACCCCCTCCCCCATATCGAAGTTGCGCAAAATCTTCAATCGAGGGCACTTAGGTCTGGACCTGAGACCCGGAAATGAGGTTGGAGGTTGGAGATGCGTCGGTTGAGGCAGATGGCGGACTCGCTACAAGGGTATGGGAGTCCGCCGCCTGGTTGCGCCACGCAGCAGGATCAGGAGGCGGGTTCGAGCGATTCGAAGAGGGTGGGAAGGAGTTCGGAGACGGTGGGGTGGATGGGCATGCTGTGGGTGAAGACGGTGTAGGGCGCGTGAGCGTACATGAGGTAGAGGACGGAGTGGATGACCTCGTCGCAGCCGGTGCCGAAGAAGGTGGCGCCGAGTATCTGCTGCGTGTCGGCGTCGACGATGGCGCGGAGGAAGCCGTCCGTCTCACCCTTCTCGACCGCTCGGTTGACGCGGGACATGGGGCGTTTCGCGACGAGGAGCTTTTTGCCGGATTTGCGAGCTTCGGTTTCGGTCATGCCGACCTGGCCGAGGGGTGGATCGAGATACATGTTCCAGGCGGGAAAGCGGGACGAGAGGCCGCGGGACTCGCCATCGAGGAGGTTGGCGGCGACGATCTCGAAGTCGTTGTAAGCGGCGTGGGTGAAGGGGCTGTGGCCGTTGCACTCGCCCATGGCCCAGATGCCGTCGACATTGGTCCGGAGCTGGTCGTCAACGGTGATGGCGCCCTTTTTGTCCGAGGCGATGCCGGCGACGTCGAGGCCGAGGTCGTCGGTGTTGGGGGTGCGGCCGGTGGCGAGCAAGACGTGGGAGCCGTTGATGTCCGGGGCGTCTGTGGTGCAGGTGGTGCCGACGATGATGTCGCCGTTGGGGCCGGGCTTGAGGTGGATGCACTCGGCGTCGGTGCGGACGGTGACGCCTTCCCGTTCGAGAACTTCGCGGACGGTGCTGGAGACGTCTTCGTCGGCTTTTTGGACGAGGCGGTTTGCTTTCTCGACGATGGTGACCTCGGAGCCGAAGCGGCGGAACATCTGAGCGAACTCGCAGGCGATATAGGAGCCGCCGACGATGATGAGGTGGCGGGGGAGAGTTTGGAGCTGGAGGATGGAGGAGTTGGTGAGGTAGGGGACGTCGTGGATGCCGGGGAGGTTGGGGATGTGGGCACGAGCGCCGACGTTGAGGAAGATCTTAGGGGCGGTGATGGTGGTGTCGCCGACCTGGAGCTCGTGGGGGGCGGTGAAGCGGGCGGCCTCGTGAAAGACGGTGCAGTTCTTATCGTCGCGCAGGCCTTTTTCGACGCCGGTGCGGCTTCTGGCGATGATCTCTTCCTTGCGGTCGTAGATGGCTTTCATGTTCGCGGTGACGTTGCTGACGGTGTAGCCCAAGTCGGTGCGGCGGGCTTCAAAGAGGCCACGGGCACTGGCGACCCAGGTTTTGGTGGGGATGCAGCCGTTGTTGACGCAGGTGCCGCCGAAGAGGTGGCGCTCGGCGAGGGCGACGCGCATGCCGGCCTTGGTGAGGCGGGCGACGAGGGGTGGGCCGGCCTGGCCGGCTCCGATGACGATGGCGTCGAACTCTTGCTTGGGCATTTAGGGGCGATCTCTTTCGGGGGGGGTGTTGGGCGGAGCGGTTAAAGGTTTGACGCGGGGTGCCGATCAGGGAGGAAGAGAGATGTTGGCGGCGTCACGGATGAGATGCGGCGGGGGTGAAGGCGTCTTCGGCGGCGAGGAGATGGAGGACGAGGAGGAGCTCAACCAGGAGGAAGAAGTAGCCCCAGACGAGGAAGTTGAAGAGGACGAAGGAGGCGAGGGCCAGGGACATGACGCGCAGGGCGCCGGCGAAGGTGCGGCAGGCGCGCGTGCGGAGGGCGGCGAGGAAGAGGACGGCGAGAACGGCGAGTTGGACGACCGGGAGGTGTTGCGGGCCGACGAGGGCTGCGGTGAAGAAGGAGAGGTTGATGGGGCGGGCGGTGAGGCCGATGTTGCCCCAGTGGCCCAGGGTGCCGAAGAAGAAGGCGTGCGGATCGGCGAGGAGGAAGGGGAGGACGAGGGCGGCGGCGGCGAGAAGGGCGAGGGAGAGACTCTCGAGAGCGGCGCGTAGGCCGCGGGTTTGGAGGAGATAGAGGAGGAAGAAGGGGAGCAGGATCCAGCTGAACTGGGAGAGAGCGATGCTGACGCCGAAGAGGACGGCGGCGAGGCGGAGGCGGCCGGCGTGTGCGAGCAGGAGGGCGGCGGCCAGGGCGAGCCAGTGGGGCGGGGTATAGATCTCGTGGCGATAGAGGAGGTAGGGGCCGAAGAGAAAGGTGGCGAGAAGGGCTAGGGCGCGGAGGCGTTGCGGGGGGCGGGTGGTGACAAGGGTGAGAGGGATGAGAAGAAGGAGGGCGAGGAGGTTGGTGAGGCGGAGATCGAGGTGGAGGAGGGTGGGGGGAAGGAAGGCGAGCAGGGTGCCGGGGAGGTAGGTGAGGAGGACGGTTTCGGAGGGAAAGGTGTAGAGGCGGTAGGGGTCGTGGTGCTGGAGGAGGGTGCCGTTGGCGGCGGCTAGGAGCGGGAGCATGTCCGACCGCTGGAGGACGAGGGGAAAGCTGCGGAGGGAGAGGAGCGAGACGGCGGAGACGACGGTGGCCAGGGTGAGGGCGAGGCGCGTGGGGGAGGGTTGGCGGCCGGGCAGGAGATACGAAGTGAGCGCGAGCAGGGAGAGGAGGAAGACGGGGGCGGCGAGCGCGGGGCGGAGGTGGTAGCCGAAGCGCGTGTAGACGTGGGCCTCGGCGAGAAAGAGAGGGATGGCGAGGGCGAGGAAGAGGGTGGCGAGGAGGAGGGGGGCTCGCCAGCCGGTGAGGGCCTGCGTGAGCCGGGCGGGGAGGCGGCGAGCGAGGAGAGCGGGGAAGAGTGTGAGGGCGAGGAGGGAGAGGGCGACGAGGGTGACGGGAAGAAGGCGAAGCTGGAAGCGGGGGGTGGTGGGGTCGCCGAGGGGGAGGCCGTCGCCCTGGAGGTTTAGCAGAAGCAGGAGAAGGGCGAGGGCGAGGGTGCGAGCGGCGGCGGCGGCCTGCGGTGGAGCGGATGCGGCAGGGGTGGTGCGGTGGTGTGTTGTGGCCGGGTTCCGCACGGGCGCTCCTCCCGGGCTCTATTGGAGCACGAGCGGAGCGCCGGGCGACGTGCGGAGGAGGCTAGCCGGCGGTGAGGGCGCGAGGGGCGCCGATGAAGTCAAGAAAGGCCTGCGACGGGTGACCGAGCAGGGTGGCTGCCCATTCCTCGCAGTTTTCAAGGGCGTAGTCGGTGAGGAAGCGGAGGCCCATAAGGTCGAGAAAGGCTCCTGCTTCACGCTGGCTGTCGGTGGCCCTGGGTTCGCCGATGTTGCTTTCGAACTCGGAGATGGTCATGGTGGCGCCCTCCCTGAATGACGAATCCGGCTTTTGGGGTTTGGGCGGGGCGAGCCGGGCGTCCCGTGTGAGACATCCTGCCGCATAGGCGCGGGTGGGCGTATCCCTCGTTTTGGGGAGCGAACCGGAGTGGTCACGGAGTTCCGCGGGAGGTACCCCGGGGTGGCTGACGAAGGGATGAACGGGAGGTGTTGTTCGGCGATCCAGGGTGGCTTGGCTTCCGCGGTAGGGGCAGAGCAATGGCACTGGCAGCGGTTAGGACAGCAGCAGGTCCTTCGCCGCTTCGCTCAGGATGACAGGGGAGCCCAGAAAGGGAGCTCTGCTGCGGAGTTTATTTGCGTTTCCAGCGGACGCCATCCTTGGCGTCTTCGAGGAGGATGCCTTTGCTGAGGAGGTCGTTGCGAATCGCGTCGGCACGGGCGAAGTTGCGCTGGCGTTTGGCGAGGGTGCGCTCGGCGACGAGGGCGTCGATGTCGGCGTCGGAGAGGGCGAGGGTGGCGAGGAGTTCAGGGGCGGCCTCGTTGAGGCGGTTTTCTTTTTCGGCCCAGGCGAGGGCAGCGCGGGTGAGTTCAGCGTCGCGATCGTGGAGGACGGCAAAGACGCCGTCGAAGAGGTCGAGGACGGCGAGGACCTGGACGGCGTTGCCACGGCGCAGGCGGCCCTGGTCGGCGGCGGTGTTGATGTGGCGGACGAGATCGAAGATGGCGGCGCGGGCTTCAGCGGTGTTCAGGTCGTTGGCGAGAGCGGCGGTGTAGAGCTCGGCGGCCTCCATTGTTTGCGTCTGCAGATCGTCGTCGATGCCATCGGGGACGGGGCTGGTGGCTTCGGCGGCCTTGAGCATGCGCCCGTGGAAGGTGCGGAGGCGGTCGATGGCATTGGTGGACTCGGTGAGGCCGTCGAAGGTGAAGTTGAGCTGGTGGCGGTAGGGGACGGAGATGAGGAGGAAGCGGATGGCGGAGGCGCGATAGCCGCGAAGGAGGAGGTCGCGGAGGGTGTAGAAGTTGCCCTCGGACTTGGACATCTTCTTGCCTTCGACGAGCAGAAAACGGACGTGCATCCAGTGGCGGGCGAAGTTTTCACCAGTGGCGCACTCGCTCTGGGCGATCTCGTTCTCGTGGTGGGGGAACATGAGATCTTCGCCGCCGGCGTGGAGGTCGAAGTTGGGGCCGAGGTATTTGCCCGCCATGGCAGAGCACTCGATGTGCCAGCCGGGGCGGCCGTCGCCGAGGGGGGTGGGCCAGCTGGGCTCGTCGGTCTTGACGGCCTTCCAGAGAGCGAAGTCGCGGGCAGCGTCCTTGTCGAACTCGGAGAGGTCGACGCGGGCGCTGTCTTCGATGGCGGTGAGATCTTTTTTGGAGAGCTTGCCGTAGTCTTTGTCGCGCTCAAGGCGGAAGTACCAGGAGCCGTCTTCGGCCTGGTAGGCGATGTCTTTTGCCTGGAGTTGCTGGATAAGGGTGACCATCTCCGGGATGCACTCCGTGGCGCGGGCGATGATCTCCGGGCGCTGGATGCCGAGGGCCTCCATGTCTTCAAAGAAGGCGTCCTCGTAGACGCGGGAGAAGTCAGCAATGGAGAGATTGTGCTCGGCGGCGCGGCGGATGATCTTGTCGTCAACGTCGGTGATGTTCATGACGTGGCGGAGGGCAAGGCCCTGCTGGAGTAGGAAGCGGCGGAGGATGTCGACGTGGAGAAAGGTGCGGAAGTTGCCGATGTGGCCGTAGTCGTAGACGGTGGGGCCGCAGCAATACATGCGAAGGACGGTGTTGTCGGCGGGGGAGAGGGGTTGGACTGTACCGGAGAGGGTATTGAACAGATCGAGGGTGGCCACGGGGCTCGCTTTGGCGTGATGCAGCCGCGTGTGCGGTGCTCGGGATGTGTTGGAGAGTGGGTTGCTGCTCCGAGGCTCATTTTAGCGGACGGCGGTGCGGGGAGGCGGGTCGCCGGTGGCGGGGTGCTAGGTGATCTCGGGGGGGAGGTCGGTGGCGGAGGGGTAGGCGGGGTCGGCGAGGCGATCCGGGGTCGAGGTGGGAGAGCGGAGGCTTTCGGCTTCGATGAAGATGTGGCGGATGTGAGGGAAGCGGGCGTGGAGGGAGGCCTCAATGCGGTCGACGGTTTGCTCGATGCCGTCGCGGGTGAGGGTTTCGGCGAAGCGGACGTTGAGGGTGAGAAGGACGTTGTCCGGGCCGAAGTACTGGGTGAAGGGGTAGCCGGTGCGGACGACGCCAGGCTCAGCCTGGGCGAGGTGGCGGATCTCCTGGAGGGTGGCGCGGTCGGCACCCTCGCCGACAAGGAGGGCCTTGCTCTCGACGACGAGGAGGACGGCGACGGACATGAGGGTGAGGCCGATGAGGATGGAGGCGGCGCCGTCGGCGCGAGTCCAGCCGAGAAGCTGGCTGGCGAGGGTGCCGGCGAGGGCGAGCAGCAGACCGGCAAGGGCGGCTGTGTCTTCAAAGATGACGGTGAAGACGGTGGGATCTTTGCTGGCGTGGATGGCGGCCCAGGAGGCGGGGCGGCCTTCGGCGTGGCGGAACTCGCGGAGGCTGACGAGGAGGGAGAAGCCCTCAAAGAGGAGGGCGAGGCCGAGGGTGACGTAGCTCCAGACCGGGTGCTCGATCGGCTCGGGATGACGGACGTGGCGGATGCCCTCAACGAGCGAGGCGCCGCCACCGATGAGGAAGATGAGGAGGGCGACGAGGAGCGCCCAGAAGTAAAGCTCCTTGCCGTGGCCGAAGGGGTGGCCTTCGTCGGCCGGGCGGCGACTCTGGTGCTGGCCGAGGAGCAGAAGCGCGCCGTTGCCGGTGTCGACGACGGAGTGAATGGCTTCGGACAGCATGGCGGAGGAGCCGGTGAAGGCGAAGGCGGTGAACTTGGCCGCGGCGATGCCGAGGTTGGCGAGGACTGCGGTGATGACGGCCTTGCTGGATTCAGCCATGGAGGGTGGGATGCGTTTGCGAGGCGGCTTGTGCCGGTGAGGGCCGAGGGAGAGCTAGCCGAGGCGGAGCTGAGGGGTGGCGCTGAGGGTGGAGGGAGCGAACTCGCCGGCGAGGAGGCGGGGCCAGGCGGCGGCGGCGATCATGGCGGCGTTGTCTGTGGCGAGGGCGAGGGTGGGGAAGGCGATGTGGAGGTGGCGGCGGGCGGCCTCGGCGGAGAAGCGACGGCGGAGCTCGGCGTTGGCGGCGACGCCACCGGTGACGAGGATGGCGCGGGCGCCGGTCTGCTCGACTGCGGCGAGAGTTTGCTTGAGGAGGCGGCCGACGACGGCGTGCTGAAAGCTGGCGGCGAGGTCGAGGAGGTCCTGGGGGAGGAGGCCTTCGGCGCGGAGCTGCGCGATGAGCTCGGGGGTGGCACGGGCGGTTTGGGGCAGGTGCTGGCGGCGGTGGTCCGCAGCGGCGAGGAGGGCGTGGGTCTGGAGGTGGCGGAGGACGGCGGTCTTGATGCCGGAGAAGGAGAAGTCGAGATTGGGGGTGTCGGCGGGGACGCCGCGAGGCTGGATGGCGCCGAAGCGGAAGGGGACGGCGAGGGGGTCGCCGAGGGGGGCGAGGGCGTCGACCCAGGGGCCGCCGGGGTAGGGCAGGCCGAGGAGCTTGGCGACCTTGTCGAAGGCTTCGCCGGCGGCGTCGTCGACCGTGCGGCCGAGGGTTTGGTAGTGCAGGGTTTGGGCGGCGGGGGCGCGGTCGGCGCGATAGAGGTGGGTGTGGCCGCCGGAGACGACCAGGGCGATGAGTGGGGCGGGCTCTGGGCCGGTTTCCGAGCCTGCGGGGAGGAGAGTTTCCGCGTGCTGCATGAGGACGGCGAAGATGTGGCCTTCGAGATGGTTGATGGCGAGGAGGGGTTTGCGGAGGGCAAAGGCGAGGGACTTGGCGTAGGTGATGCCGACGAGCAGGGCGCCGGCGAGGCCGGGGCCGGAGGTGACGGCGATGGCGTCGAGGTCGGCGATGGAGATGTTGGCGCGGGCGACGGCTTCACGGACGACGGGGACGATGTTGCGGAGGTGCTCGCGGCTGGCGAGCTCGGGGACGACGCCGCCGTAGAGGGCGTGGAGGTCGATCTGGCTAGCGATGACAGAGGAGAGGGTTTCGGTGCCGTGGCGGACGACGGCGGCGGCGGTCTCGTCGCAGGAGGTTTCGATGCCGAGGATGAGGCCGGAGGGCATGAAGTTCAGTGTAGCGAGCGGAGGGAACTGGACGGCCGATAGCCTACATTGCATCCACGGTCAAAGGAATTCAAGTGCTACGGGGCGTCGTCTGAGGACGTCGTCCGCGAAGTTCGCCGGCGTTTCAAAGCCGTGACACAGACGTACACCGTCATGCTCACAAGGATTGTCGCACCTGCGAAGGTGCCGTAGAGCAGCCCGACAAAGGTGCTCATACCGCATTGCCCGTCGATCTCGTGCGGGGCGCAGTCGCCAGCTCTTCCTGACTCGTAGAAGCCGAAGCCGACGGCGAGGCTCAAGATCAGCGATACCACCCAAATGAACTTGAGATTTCTGTGAACAGCTTTCATTTTGGAATACGACACTATACCGCCGCCAAGAAACTAAGCGTCGAGTCGTTGGTGGAGCCGTTATGTGAGCTGACTCCGATTGCAGACCGGAGCATCCGATCCTCTAAGGGCGTGTAGGCGCAAAGGTGGGTTAAGTGATGGAGCACATGGGAGAGAGTGTGGCGTTTCGGCAGGCGTTGGGGGTGGTGGAGGTGTTGCGGGGGGCGGGGCACCAGGCTTTCTTTGCGGGTGGGTGTGTGCGGGATTTGTTGCTGGGAGTGGAGCCGAATGACTACGACGTGGCAACGAGTGCGCGGCCGGAGGCGGTGCAGCGGCTGTTTCCGCGGACGGAGGCGGTGGGGGCTCACTTTGGAGTGGTGCTCGTGATCGGTGGGAAAGAGGGGGGGCGCTGGACGGTTGAGGTGGCGACGTTTCGGCATGATGGGGTGTACACCGATGGGCGGCGGCCGGACGCGGTGCGGTTTTCAGAGGACCCGCGGGAGGACGTGGAGCGGCGCGACTTCACGGTGAACGGGATGCTGCTGGATGCGTCGCGGTTCGCGGAGATGGGGGATCTCGACGGCGCGGTGCTGGACTTTGTGGGCGGGCGTGAGGATCTGCGGGCGGGGGTGGTGCGGGCGATCGGCGACCCGGCTGTGCGGTTTGCCGAGGACAAGCTGCGGATGCTGCGGGGGGTGCGGTTCGCGGCGCGGCTCGGCTTTGCGTTGGATGGGGCGACGGCAGAGGCGATGCGGGCGGCGGCGGGGGAGATCGGGCAGGTGAGTGCCGAGCGGGTGCGCGACGAGCTGACGCGGATGTTGACCGAGGGCCACGCGCGGCGGGCGATGGAGCTGCTGGACGAGGTAGGTCTTCTCGCGCAGGTGTTGCCGGAGGCGGTGCGGATGCACGGGGTGGAGCAGCCGCCGGAGTGGCATCCGGAGGGCGATGTGTGGACGCACACGATGCTGCTGCTGGAGAAGCTGGGGGCGGGTTGTTCGGCGACGGTGGCGTGGGGGGCGCTGCTGCATGACATCGGCAAGCCGGCGACGTTTCAGGTGGACCGGAGCGGCAAGGACGGGCATGCGGAGCGGATACGTTTCAGCGGACATGTGGAGGTGGGGGTGCGGATCGCGGAGGTGATCTGCCATCGGCTGCGGTTTTCAAACGATGACACGGAGCAGATTGTGGCGCTGGTGAAGAACCACATGCGCTTTGGGGATGTGCCGCAGATGCGGGAGGCGACGGTGCGGCGGTTTCTGCGGCTGCCGCAGTTTGAGGAGCACCTGCGACTGCATTGGCTGGACTGCAGCTCGTGCCATGGGCGGCTGGGGATCTGGGAGGAGATGACGCGGCGCTTCCACGAGGAGCCGGCGGAGGCGGTGCGACCAGCGCTGCTGGTGACGGGACGGGATCTGATCGCGCGTGGTTACAGACCGGGGCCGCGCTTCAAGGAGATGCTTGTGGCGGCGGAGGATGCGCAGCTGGAGGGTGCGGTGGGCACAGCGGAGGAGGCGATGGCGCTGGTGCGGGAGCGGTTTGGCGAGCCGGAAGGAGTGGTGCGAGCGTGAGTGAAGCGACGGCGTGGGACGTGCTGGTGGTGGGTGCCGGGATGGCGGGGCTGGGGTGTGGGCGGGCGCTGGCCGAGGCGGGGCTGCGGGTGTGCGTGGTGGAGGCGCGGGAGCGCGTGGGTGGGCGGGTGCGGACGGAGCGGATCGGCGATGCGGTTGTGGAGCTGGGGGCGGAGTTCGTGCATGGGCGGCCAGCGGAGTTGCTCGCGCTGATTGGGGAGGCCGGGCTGACGGCGGTGGAGCGGGGAGGGGCCAGCGTGAGCTTTGAGGACGGGCAGCTGGCGGAGGAGGCGGACGAGGAGGATGAGCGGTTTGCGCCACTGGAACGTCTGCGGACGTTTGCGGGTGAGGATGTGAGCTTTCAGGCGTGGCTGGACGCGAGCGAGTGGGCGGCGGATGAGGCGGTACGCGGGGGCGCGCTGGGGTATGTGGAGGGTTTCAACGCGGCGGATGCGACGGTGATCAGCGCGCGGTCGCTGGGAGTGCAGCAGGAGGCGGAGGACCAGAGCGAGGGGGAGCGGCTGGCGCATGTGGCTGAGGGGTATGACCGGGTCGCGGAGTTTCTCGCGGATCGGGTGCGTGCGGCGGGGGGTGAGGTGCGATGCGGGGTGAGGGTGGAGGCGGTGCGGTGGGGCGTAGGGCGGGTGGCGCTGGAGACGGCGGTGGGAGAGCTCGTCGCGGCGAGGGCGGTGGTTACGCTGCCGTTGGGAGTGCTGCAGGCCGGTGATGTGCGAATTGTGCCGGAGCCGGTTACGGTTCTTCGTGCGGCAGCGGGGATGCGAATGGGTGAGGTGTGCCGCTTCACCATGGTGTTCCGGACGCGGTGGTGGGAGGGGATGGAGCCGCAGCCGGCGATGCAGGAGCTGAGCTTCGTCTTGAACCTTGCGGAGCTGCCGAGTGTGTGGTGGACGGCGCACCCGGAGGCGGAGACGGTGTTGACGGGGTGGGTTGGCGGCCCGCGAGCGCGAGGGTTGCTGGCGTTGGGGGAGCAGGAGTTGGAGTTGGTTGCGGTGCGGCAGGTAGCGCGGCTGTTTGGGGTGGAGGAGGAGCGAGTGCGGGCGGAGATGGTGGGGTTCGCGACGCACGACTGGAGCGCGGACGAAGCAGCGCGTGGAGCATACAGCTATGTGGCGGTGGGTGGGGCGGAGGCTTCGGCGCGCATGAGCGAGCCGGTGGAGCATACGCTCTTCTTTGCGGGGGAGCACACGGACACGAGCGGGCACTGGGGGACGGTGCATGGGGCGCTGCGGAGCGGGTTGCGGGCAGCGCGGCAGGTGTTAACAGGCGCTTAGCGCGTTAGACTTCGTGGCATGTTGCGATCCATCGGATTTGCGGTTGGCTGTGTCCTGTCTGCGGTCGTTCCACCGAGGGCGGGAGCACAGCACATGAACGCTCCAGACGCCCCCTGCCAGAAGGTCGTCACGACCGTCGAACTCGCTCAATGCTTTGCCAGGGCGAGGGAACAAGCCGATACCGAGTTGAACCGGAGGTATGCGGCCGTGCTTGCGATATTGGAGGTTTCGGATCGAGAGAGATTGCGCCAGACCGAAAGATTGTGGGTGGCGTACCGAGATGCGGCCTGCGACGCAGAGTATGCTCTCTACGGCGGGGGGACGGGTGGCCCGCCAGCGCACCTGGCGTGTCTTGTGGAGATGACGCGTGAACGGACGCGTGAGCTCCACGAGACCTATGGATGGCAAGTAGAAAAGAGTAGTGGCCGCTAGCTTTCTCCGAGCAGCTCGTGAAGGCGCTGTTGGAGGGCGATGGCGTCAAAGGGGGCGCGGACCTTGATGTCGTTGTCGAAGAAGACGAGGACGTCGCGTGGGATGCGAGGGGCAGGCTCGGGCGAGAGGCGGCGGGCAGGGTTGATGGATTCGAGCGGTGTGTGCTCGGCGGCGGGGGTATCGCCATGGGCCCAGGCGAGGATGCGATGCGCCCAGAGATCGAGAGAGGCGGCGGAGTAGCCGCTGGCATAGAGTTGCTCGGAGCCGTGGAGGCGGATGTAGACGAGCGAGCTGGTGGTGTCGAGGAGGAGGGGCCACTCGACGGTGTCGGCGACGGTGAGGCCGATGTCGTAGGTGCGGAGGAGGTCGAGAAAGGCCGGGGTGCAGAAGCTTTCGTGACGGACCTCAAGGGTGTGGCGCAGGGGGATGTCGGCCTCGGCCCGGAGGACGGAGCGGGGGAGCATGCGGTCGCTGCAGCGCTCGGCGAGCGTGGCAGCGGCGGTGGTGGTGCGGGGAAGCAGGGCGAAGAAGGCTGCGAGGCGGTCAGGGTCAAAGCGCTGCTGCGGCGGAAGCTGCCAGAGGATGGGGCCGAGCTTGGGACCGAGGGCCAGGAGGCCGCTGGCGAGGAGGTTGGAGAAGGCCTCGTCGATGTTGCGGAGCTTCTTCATGTGGGTGATGAAGCGCGAGCCCTTGAGCGCGAAGAGGAAGTCGGCGGGGGTTTCGGCGGCCCAGCGGCGAAAGCTTTCGGGGCGCTGCAGTGAGTAAAAGGTGCCGTTGATCTCGACGGCGGGGAAGTGGTGCGCGGCGAACTCGAGCTCGCGGCGATGCGGCAGGCCGGGTGGGTAGAAGACACCGCGCCAGGGCTTGTAGAGCCAGCCGGAGATGCCGATGCGGATCTCGCCACGGGTGGCGGTGCGGGGGATGGGTCGGGCGAGGGAAGGGGAGGGGAGGTGCGTGGGCGGTAGCGACCTGGGTAGGGGCGCGACCCGGGCCGGCCGGGAGGCGGCTGGCCGGGGTCGCACCGTGGTGAAAGGGGAGCGCATCGGGGGGCTAGACGGGCATGCGGCCGCCGGTGGCGCCGAAGATCTCACCGGAGACGTAGCTGGCGTCATCCGAGGCAAGAAAGACGTAGAGGCGGGCGAGCTCAATGGGTTGGGCGGGGCGGCCGAAGACGGTCTGCGAGCCGAACTTGGTCACCATCTCGGTGGGCATGGTGGCGGGGATGAGCGGGGTCCAGACGGGACCGGGCGCGACACCGTTGACGCGGATGCCCTTGTCTTTCGACAGCTTGGCGAGGGACTTGGTGAGATTCGCCAGAGCGGCCTTGGTGGAGGCGTAGGCGAGCAGCTGTTCGCTGGGATCGAAGCCCTGGATGGACGTGGTGTTGATGATGGAGGCGCCGGGCTGGAGCTCGGGCAGGGTGGCCTGCGTGAGGAAGAAGGTGCCGAAGACGTTGGTGCGGAAGGTGTGTTCGAGCTCTTCGGGGCTGACGTCCTCGATGGAGTCGCGCGTCATCTGGAAGGCGGCGTTGTTGACCACGACGTCGAGCCGCTTGAACTCTGAGAGGGCGGTTTGGACGAGGGCCTTCGAGGTGGCGGGGTCGCCAATATCACCAGGGTGCAGGATGCACTTGCGGCCGGCGGCTTCAACGGCCTGCTTGACGCGATCGGCATCGCGCTGCTCCTGATCTTCGCCGGGAAGGTAATTGAGCACGATGTCTGCGCCTTCCTTTGCGAAGGCAACGGCGACGGCGTGGCCGATGCCGGAGTCACCGCCGGTGATGATGGCGACGCGATCGAGCAGGCGGTTGTGGCCGGTGTAGCTTTGTTCGCCGTGGTCGGCGGGTGGATCCAGATTTTGATCGGAGCCGGGATGGGGCTGCTTCTGCTCGGGAAAGGGCGGCTTGGGGCCGAGCTCGCGCGGGTCGGCGTTGCGGTTTTCAGATGTTGGGGATGGCATGAACAAGACCTCGATGAAGTAGGAGCGAAAGGGTTTAACCCGACAGCGTGCGTGGGGGCGTTGTAGAGCGATAGGATGCGAGGGTGGGGACTTCGCGATGCTGCCTCAAAGGTGGTGTGCTTTTGAGCAAGCAAACAGCCCCGCACCGGAGGGCCCATGGCCACAAAGAAGCTGCTGAATACGCCTGCGGATACAACGCCTGATACAACCATCCTGGTGAACGGCAGGGAGGTGCCGGCGCACGAGGGCGAGCTGCTGATTGAGGCGCTGAATCGGCTGGCGGAGCAGACGGCCGGCAAGAAGGTGGCGCAGGTCTGCTACCTGGAGCAGATGGGGCCGATTCAAAGCTGCGACACGTGCCTGGTGGACATTGGGGGCGAGCTGAAGCGGGCGTGCGCGACGCCAGTGACGGCGGCGATGACGGTCTTTACCGAGGGCGAGCGCGTGGACATTGCGCAGCGCGAGGCGTTTGACCGCATTCTGCAGAACCACATGCTGTATTGCACGGTGTGCGACAACAACAACCAGAACTGCACGATCCATAACGCCGTGGCGGATATGGACATCAAGCACCAGGCGCGTGAGTTCACCGTGAAGCCGTATGAGAAGGACCTGTCGAACCCGTTCTATCGCTATGACCCGGACCAGTGCATTCTGTGTGGGCGATGCGTGGAGAGCTGCCAGAACGTGCAGGTGAACGAGACGCTTTCGATTGACTGGACGAGCGAGCATCCGCGGGTGTTGTGGGATGGTGGCGAACAGATTGCCGGCTCAAGCTGCGTGAGCTGCGGGCACTGTGTGACGGTGTGCCCGTGCAACGCGCTGATGGAGAAGTCGATGATTGGGCACACGGGCTACTTCACCAATCTGCCGCCCAAGGTGCTGGACAGCATGATCGACGTGGTGAAGGGATTTGAGCCCAACACGGGCTATGGGCCGATCCTGGCACTGAGCGAGATCGAGGCCGAAGCGCGCAATATGCGCGTGAAGCGGACCAAGACGGTGTGTGTTTATTGCGGTGTGGGCTGCAGCTTTGATGTGTGGACGCGCGACCGGACGATCCTGAAGGTGGAGCCGCTGCATGGCCCGGCGAACGGGGTTTCGACTTGTGTGAAGGGCAAGTTCGCGTGGGACTTTGTGAACTCGGACGACCGTCTGACGAAGCCACTGAAGCGCGAGGGCGATACCTATGTGGAGATCACGTGGGACGCGGCACTGGCGCTGATCAAGGAGAAGTGGACTGCGATCAAGGCTGAGCATGGGCCGGATGCGCTGGCGTTTATCGCCTCCTCGAAGTGCACCAACGAGGAGAGCTACCTGATGCAGAAGCTGGCGCGGCAGGTGATCGGGACCAACAACATCGATAACTGCTCACGCTACTGCCAGACGCCGGCGAGCATGGGGCTGCAGCGGACGGTGGGCATCGGCGCGGATTCGGGATCGATTGCAGATATCGAAAAAGCCGAGCTGGTGATCATCGTCGGCTCCAACACGAGCGAGAGCCATCCGGTGCTGGCAACGCGTGTGAAGCGCTCGCACAAGCATCGCGGGCAGCGGCTGATCGTGAGCGATCTGCGGAAGCATGAGATGGCGGAGCGCTCGGACATCTTTCTGCGGCCGTACCCTTCCACCGATGAGGTGTGGATCCAGGCGGTGACGAAGTACCTGATCGACAACAATCTGCATAACCAGGCCTTTATTGACCAGTGGGTGAACCACTGGGACGAGTTCCGCGCGTCGCTTGAGCCCTACACGATGGAGCATGCGGAGAAGGTGACAGGCCTCACGCAGGAGTCGATGATCGCGGTGGCACATGAGATCGCGAACTCCAAGGCGACGTGCGTGCTGTGGGCGATGGGTGTGACGCAGCACTGTGGCGGCTCGGATACATCAACGGCGATCTCGAACATGCTGCTGGCGACGGGCAACTACATGCGCGAGGGCTGCGGTGGATACCCGCTGCGCGGGCATAACAACGTGCAGGGCGCTAGCGACTTCGGCTCCATGCCGAATATCTACTCGGGCTACCAGAAGACGGACGATCCGGAGATTCGCGCGAAGTTCGAGGCGGACTGGGAGTGCACGCTGCCGGTGACCAAGGGCCTGGACAACCACGACATGATGGACGCGATCTTCGAGGGCAAGCTGAAGGCGCTGTACATCAAGGGCGAGGACACGATCACGTCGGACGCGAACGCAAACCGGGTAAGCGAGGCGCTGAGCCAGCTGGACTTCCTGATCGTGCAGGACATCAACTTCTCGCAGACCTGCCGCTATGCGGACCTGGTGTTGCCGGCCAGCCCGTCGCTTGAGAAGGACGGCACCTTCGTGAACACGGAACGGCGCATCCAGCGGCTGTACAAGGTCTTTGAGCCGCTCGGAGAGTCGAAGCCGGATTGGGAGATCATCCAGCTGATTGCGCAGACGATGGGCGCGAAGTGGAAGTATGCCCACCCGAGCGAGGTGATGGACGAGGTGGCGCGGCTGACGCCGTCGATGGCAGGTGTGAGCTACGACCGGCTGGAGGGCTACAACAGCCTGCAGTGGCCGGTGGCGAAGGACGGCACGGACTCGCCATTCCTGTACAAGGAGAAGTTCAACTTCCCGGATGGCAAGGCGCGGTTCTACCCGCTCGAGTACGTTCCGCCGAGCGAAGAGGTGAGCGAGGAGTTTGACCTGCACCTGAACAATGGGCGACTGCTGGAGCACTTCGAGCAGGGGGCGATGACGTATCGCTCCAAGGGGATCAGGGAGCTGACGCCGAACACGTTTGTGGAGGTATCGCCGGAGCTGGCAGCCGAGCGTGGCGTGAAGGATGGGAGCCTGGTGCAGCTGACCTCGCCCTATGGCCGCGTGAAGGTGAAGGTGGTGGTGACAGACCGTGTGCAGGGCAAGCAGCTCTATATGCCGATGAACTCGGTGGAAGAGCCGGTGAACAAGATGACCTCCAGCCACGTGGACCGGGCGACGCATACGCCGGCCTACAAGGAGACCAGTGTGCAGATGACGGTGCTGGAGGCGGACGGGCAGACGCCGCTGCCGCGGCAGAACTTCCGTTACGGCAACCGGACGCCGCTGCCGGGCATTGAGATCGAAAAGAAGTGGGCAGGGAGTGGCTACCATCTCCCTGGCACCTCGGCCGGCGACAAGCTGGTGCAGATCAAATCCACAACGGTCTAACGGCACGGCGCGCCGGAGGGCGCGGAGAGAGGTGGTTGCATGGCGAATCCGATAGCGTTTACACCGAGGCCGATTGACCCGAAGCTTGAGCTGCAGCGGCGGCTGGACGCGGCGCCCGTGGAGCATGGCGAGGCGATGCTGGTGGCGTGGGACCTGCTGCAGAAGGCACACGACGAGGGTCTGCTGGACCTGATCCATGGGCTGGTCGGTGCCAAGGACGAGATTGCCGCCAAGCTTTCTGAGTATGCGGCGCTGCCGGAAGGGGTGGCGGGCATCCGCAACCTGTTTGGCATGGCCAAGCTGCTGATGCTGATCGACCCGGACACGCTGCTGGCGCTGACACAGGCGATCGAGAGTGCTTCGGCCAAGCACGCGGACGAGAGCAAGACGCCGGGTCTGTTCACGCTGGCGCGTCGTGCGTTCAGCGAAGACAGCCGGCGAGCGCTTTCCATGGGGACGCTGCTGCTGGGCGAGGTGGGCAAAAGCCTGAACACCAGGGAGCGGGCGATGGGCCGTGTGAGCCCGGTGCCGTATGTGGGCGACGGACCACCACGGAGCGACGGGAAGTGAGCTCGAGCTTTTGCACGGGGCGCGGGGAGGCGGCGGTCGAGGTTGGGGGAGAGAAGCTGTTCCTGATCGGCGGCCCCTGCGTTATCGAAAGCGAAGAGCATGCGCGGCGGATGGCACGAGCGATCCGGGAGATTACCGGGAGGCTGGGGGTGCCGTACTTCTTCAAGGCGAGCTACGACAAGGCCAACCGGACTTCGATCCGGAGCTTTCGCGGGCCGGGGCTGGAGGAGGGAGCGCGCATCCTGCGGGCGGTAGCGCTTGAGACCGGGCTGCCGGTGCTGACGGACGTGCACACGCCGGAGCAGTGCGGGCGGTTGAGCGAGCTGCTGGGCGACGATGTGGATGCGATGCTGCAGATTCCGGCTTTCCTGTGTCGCCAGACCGACCTGCTGGTGGCCGCGGCGGAGACGGGCCGGCCGGTGAACGTGAAGAAGGGTCAGTTTGTGGCGCCGGCCGATATGCGGCACGCGGTCGAAAAGGTGCGCGAGGCGGGTGGCACCCAGGTGTGCCTGACGGAGCGCGGGGCGAGCTTTGGCTATAACAACCTGGTGGTCGACATGCGATCGCTGCCGGTGATGCGGGCGTTTGCGCCGGTGATCTTTGACGCAACGCACAGCGTGCAGCAGCCGAGCGCGGCAGGTGGCGTGAGCGGCGGCCAGCCGGAGTTTATCCCGGTATTGGCCCGGGCGGCCGTGGCGGCCGGGGTGGATGGACTTTTCCTCGAAGTGCATGACGACCCGGCATGCGCCAAAAGCGACGGGGCGAACGCGCTGCGGCTGGACCGCCTGGAGGCGGTGCTGGAGCAGCTGCTGCGGGTACACGATGTTGTGCGGCAGGCGGGCTGAGGCAGCCCGGACCTAGGTGGTGAGGGCCTCGGCGGAGCGCCGGATGAAGTCGGTGACGGCCGTCGGCTGCGAGAGCAGGGCGAGGTGGCTAGCGGCGACCTCTTCCACGCGTGAGCCCATGCGTTCCGCCAGGAAACGCTGGGTTGCCGGGGCGAGAAAGCGGTCCTCCGTGGCGATGAGGTAGGAGCTGGGCTTGTGCTGCCAGGCTGGATCGTCTACGACGGCTGAAAGTATGTTGGCCTGAGCGGGGCGCTGCGTGGCGACCAGGAGATTGAGGTAGCCGCGATGGAGGTCCTGTCCCATGGCGCGCGAGGCGAAGTCGGCGTCGATCCAGATGAAGCCCTGGGTGTCCGGCGTAAGGGTGGTGGGCTCCGCTGCAGGGTTCATGCCGAGGGTTGCGCCGAGTGGCTCGCCTGCGGCTGGCGTGGCGGCGGCCACGAAGGCGAGCGCTTTGACCTTGGGGTGGTTGCCCGCGGCTGAGATGGGGTTGCCGGCGTAGGAGTGACCGACGAGAAGGATCGGGCCGGCGGCGTGGTCGAGCACGCGGGTGAGGGCGTCTACGTCGCCCTGGAAGGACTCGAGCGCAAGCTGCGCGGCGTGAATGCGGAAGCCCTCGTGCGCGAGCGGGAGGAAGACCTCTTTCCAGATGCTCGCGTCGCACCAGGCGCCGTGGACGAAGACGATGGTTCCTTTGCTGCCGTGTGCTGCCATGCGATGAAGCCTTTCGAGAGGAGAACGTGCGTGCCCAGGGAAGGACGGCAAAAAAGCGGCCCCTCTTTCGGAGGGGCCAATCTGCCTTGGTTCTCTCTGGTTAGGAGAGTGTTTTGCCGTGCCGGCTCTGGAGGCCGACTCCGACAAACCTTTTTGGCACGGCGGGCAAGCCCGCCGGCCGAAGTCTGAACCGCCTACTGCTGCGTGGCGGGCTGGGCGTTGGCGCCAGGGGTGGACGGCGCGCTGTTGGCTGCCGTTGCTCCGCCCATGGTAGCAAGGCTGTTATGCAGCAGCGTTACACGAACGCCGTTGCGGATGGGCTTTGCATCGGGATCGGTAGCCGAGGCGGAGTTGGCGTTGTCCTTGCCGAGGCCGCTCTTGTAGATCCGGAAGATTGGCACCTGGTGATCCGAGACAAGATAGCGGACCACGGAGTCAGCCATCGCCTGCGAGGCGGGCACGCCAGATCGGCTGTAGCCCTGCACCTCGATGATGTAGCCCTTCTCTGACGATAGCTTGTTGGCAATGTCGTCGAGGCTGCTCTTGGCGGCGGTACCGAGCGTGGTGCGACCGGCCGGGAAGGGAACGGCGACCGAGGTTACAGTCTGGTACTGATCCAGATTCTGCACCGTGCCGTTGAGCGTCTGCTCGCGGTTGCTGGCGTCCGTGGCGACGCCATTTGCCTGGCTGGCCCGGGTGGCGGCGTCCTGCGCATGCTGATCGGCGAGGGCCGCGGCGGAGTTTGCCTTGGTGATGCCGGCCTGCGCGCGGGAGTCTACGTCGCGGATGTCATTGGCATTCTTGCTTTGTAGCTGGTCCAGCTCGTTGGTGCGATCGCGGATGGGATCGGTCTGCCGCTTGACCCACTTCTTGCGGGCCATGGGATTCAGATGTCCCCAGAAACCCTCTTTGGACTGCTGCTCGAGTGGCTTGCCGGTAGCGTAGGTGCCGGAGTCTGTGGCGCTCTGCTGGCCAGACTGGGCGGTACCAGAGGTGGTGCTGGGAGAGGAAGAAGCGTCCGTTTGACCGGTGGTCGTCTGGTTGCTGGTTTGTGCCAGAGCAGGGAGGGCGAGTGTGCCCGAAAGCAGAACCGCCGAAAGTGCCAGTGAACGGGAAGACATCAACATATATGACCCCTCTGGTGCGGTGCGGCGGAGGTCGTGCTCGCCGGTTCAGCCGGTCGATCGCTTCCGCGCACACACAGCCGGTTACATGTAGTTAGAGCACCTCTCGTGCCAAACGTTCGCGTTAGGCTAAGTTGCTCATGAAACTAGGGATACAGCTTAAGCTGCCGAGAGGACGAACCTGCAGCCGTGACGTATTACCCCGTAAGATCTTCGCGATGCCGGAATATTTGCCTGAGTTACTAAAGAGTTAGCGGGGAGCATCCCGAAGGGAAACAGAGACGAGCCGTACCTCGGGGAGCTGCGTATTCCACTTAGACGGAATGGACTCGAAGATGAGGCGGAAGGGGCGGCTCTGCCCTGGGGCGAGCGGGGCGGCGGCAATCGGCTGGGTGTCGATGTAGGGCTCGCGAGCGCGGATCAGCGCTACGGGTACGGTCTCGATGTGGGCCGGCTGTTGCTCGTCGTTGGCGAAGAAGACCTGTGCGGTGGCAGCGGTGACCACGGATCGGCCGCGGTTAGTGATGTCGCCGTCGAGAAACGTGCTCTTGCCGCCGGAGAGGGAGGTGGACTCGCTCATCTGGAGGTGCTCCAGGGCAAGAAAGCCGGCATACGGGTCCATGGCGTGGGCCTGGGTGGGGTCGACCGTCTGGTGCCGCTTGCCAAGAACAATGAGAAAGCCGACCAGAACGGCAACCAGCGCGACGGCGCCGACGATGGTGCCGAGGGGAAAGCGGCGCTCGGGCTCGCGGGACGGGGCGGAGAACATGGGCGCGGTCGGCTCGGGCATGGTGCCGATTTTACAGGCCTGCCGGGCCGGCGATCTTTTGTGCGGAGGTGTTTAGCCCCCGAAGCTGGCGCGCTTTGCGGTTTCGCGGAAGTCGGCACCCTGAAGGTGAAGAACGACGCACATCTCCTGCAGGCGCGAGCGCATGCGATCGCCGATCCGGTCACCCAGGGTCTCCCGTTTGAAGGCCTGCCGGGCCTCGGCGAACTGGCTGTTCTCCTCACCGGGCCGGCGCAGCAGAGCAGGCTCGTTGGGGCGGTTGGTGGTGATCAGGGTGGACCGGTTTTCGTTGTAGCGAGCGTTCAGGATGTAGGCCGTTGTGTCCCAGGCCCACTCGCTGGGGGTGATCTCGCCGAGGTCGTCGAGGACGAGAAGGTCGCAGGTGATGAGCGAGCGAAGCAGGTTGTTTTCGGCACCGGCGGTGCGGAGATCGTAGATGGAGCGGAGCCGCTCCAGCAGCTCCTTGTGCTCCCAGAAGAAGCCTGTTGCACCGCGTTCTGTGATGGCGTGGCGCAGGATGGAGACGGCCAGATGCGTCTTGCCCAGGCCGGGGCCGCCGGTGAGCAGAAGGCCCTTGCCGTCGGTCTCCGTGGGGAAGACGAGGGCGAAGCGGTGGGCCATCGAAAAGGCGTGGCCGATGCTGTTGGAGCGGGCGTAGTCAAAGGTGTCCAGCGAGCAGACCTGGTAGCGGCGGGGGATGCGGGCGTTGAGCAGGGTACGGGCGGTGCGCTGCTCCTGCCGGCAGGAGCATTCACGGGCAAAGCGGGCGCCACGGTCATCGGTCACGACGACCATGCCGAGGCCGTCGCAGAGGGGGCAAAGATCAGGCATGGGGAGCTTTCATTGGGCGGCGACGAAACGGCGCGCCTGGATCGGTGCCCGGCAGAGCTTTGCCGGCGCCGTCTGGAACCAGTATCGCAGGGCTTGAATCCCGTTGCCTGGTGTGGGAATCCAAACTACACTGAGGAAAGCGTCGTTCGCCGCACCCGGAGACGGGGAGAGGCGAGCCGATCGGGCGACAGGCCTCTGATGTGACCGTGATTCTGGCCGGTTGCAAGCAGACCGCACGATGGGCAGATGCAGCCGATGAGATTGAGAGGATAGCAATGCCGAAGACTGGGGTACATCCGGACTACCACACGACCACCGTGCGGTGCGCGTGTGGCAACAACTTTGAGACGCGGTCGACGCACAAAGGCGACATCGTGCTCGAAATCTGCTCCACCTGCCACCCGTTCTTTACGGGCAAGCAGAAGCTGGTCGATACGGCCGGTCGTGTGGAACGGTTCCGTCGCAAGTTCGCGAACTCGGACGCTGGCAAGTCTGCTGCGGCCGCCAAGTAAGCTCAGGTTGGACCAGGGAGGCTCCCGCCACGGCGGGGGCCTTTCCTTCTAGAGGCAGGCAGTGAAGAAGCGGTACACGCTGGAGCAGAAGCGCTGGGATGAGCCGGTCGCGCACGCGATGCCGGAGCGGACGCGTGTGCCGGCGGAGATGGTGATTGGGGGCGTGCGGGTGGCGCCCGCGACGGTGCTGGCGCCGATGGCGGGCGTGACGGACACTGTCTTCCGGCGCTTCATCAAGAACGCGAGCGTCTTTTCGCCTGAGGCTGAGCAGGCTGGGGCAGGCGACGGTGTCGAGCGGGAGACCAGCAACGAGCAGTCTGGCTGCGGTCTGATCATGACGGAGTTCACCTCGGCTGACGGTTTGAGCCGCATGCGGGAGACCAAGCGCAAGCGCTACCTGACTTACTACGAGGACGAGCACCCGATCTCGGCACAGCTATTTGGGTCCAACCCGGAGACCTTGGCGGAGTCGGCCCGGATCTGTCAGGACGCGGGCTTCGACATTGTGGACCTGAACCTGGGCTGCCCGGCGAAGCGCGTGGTGGCGTGCAATGGCGGGTCGGGGCTGCTGAAGGATCTGCCATTGATCAAGGTGATCTTTGAGCGTGTCCGGGCGTCGGTACAGATCCCGTTTACGGTGAAGTTTCGGATGGGCTGGAATGACCAGCACATCGTCTGCGTGGAGCTGGCGCGCATGGCGGAGAGCTGCGGACTGAACGCCGTCGCGCTCCATGCGCGGACGCGGGAAGATGGCTACACCGGGCAGGCTCGCTGGGAGTGGATCGCGGCGGTAAAGGACGCGGTCGGCATTCCGGTGATTGGGAACGGCGACATTCGCACGCCGGAGGACGCGGCGGCTATGGTCGACCGGACGGGGTGTGATGCCGTCATGATCGGGCGGACCGCGCCGGCGAACCCCTGGATCTTCCGCCAGATTGCGCAGTACGCGGCGACCGGACGCTACGACGAGGCGACGAACGAGGATCGATACCGGATGATCCGGACCTACTTCGAGATGCTGGTGGCCGAGGTGCAGGCCGAAGAGCGTGGGGCAGGCTCCGTGCTGGGCGGTGTGCCAAACAAGGCAGTGGAGCGGGACTGCGTAGGCAAGATGAAGCAGTTTGCCAGCTGGTTCACGCATGGTGTGCCGGGCGGCGCGGCTCTGCGGCGGGGCATCTTCGAGGCGAAGACCGGGGCGGCGGTGCTGGGCCGTGTGGAGGAGTTCTTTGCCGGGCGGGCGGAGGTCGTCGACCAGACCGAGAGTGAGCCCGCGCCGGAGCCGGCGACGGCGGACTGCTGCAGCTAGGCAGAGGGCTCCATAGCTCAGTCGCTCTTAGCCCATCCCTGTTAGCCTGCGAAGGTTGCGGAGGTGTTCCTGTGCGAACGCGTTTGCGTGTCATCCTGCCTGCTGCCGTGGCGCTCGCGCGGCCAGCCCTGCTTCACGCGTGCACGGTCTGTCATACAGACACGGGGCAGGCGGTGCGCGCCGGCATCTTTGACGGGCACTTCTTTGGGAACGCGCTCCGGCTGGCAGCACCGTTTCCCATCTTTCTGCTGGCCGCTGCTCTCGTCAGCAAGGGGCTGCCGCTCGGGGATCCCGCTCCTGCCGCTGAGGCTGGGAACGCCCGATGACAGCAAGCGCGGGACGCCAGGCGGTAGCCGCCGGGATCCTGCTGGGTGTGGGCATGGGCGGCTTTGTGGATGGGATCCTGTTCCATCAGATCCTGCAGCTGCACAACATGCTATCGGCGCGGGTGCTGCGAGACAGCCTGATCCACGAGCAGATCAATATGTTCTGGGATGGGCTGTTTCATGCGTTTACGTGGACGATGGTGGCCCTGGGACTTTTGCTGCAGTGGCGTGCGGGGTTCCGCGGCCGCGTCGTCCTGTCAGGCCGTGCGACATGGGGCTCGCTTCTGCTGGGCTGGGGGCTGTTCAACGTGGTCGAAGGGGTGATCGACCATGAGCTGCTCGGGGTGCATCACGTGGTTGAAAACGGCAATCACCCGCTCTGGGACAGTGTCTTCCTTCTGGCCGGCGCTGCGCTTCTGCTGCTTGGTTGGCGCATGGTCAAGGCTGGAGTGCACCAGGCGGTGGACCCCAGCTCGCCACGGACTGGGCCTAGGTAGTAGGGGTGCCGGATTTGGAGGCCGACTCTTCGAGCAGAGTGCGGGCCTGCTCCAGCGTGTAGGGCTTGCCGCCGATCATGAACTCCCAGTCACCGGCGTTGTCGGGGACTTTGTGCGCGCTTTCGACATGAAATCCCTGTTTCTGAAGCGCATTGATGAGCAGATCTGTATCAAGCATGGGGGCATCTCCTGGGCCGGAAGGCCTGCGTTGTGGTGAGATGCCGCGGGCGACCAGGACGGAGTGGGACGCGGCTAGAGAGGTGGCGCGGGCTCGCCCGGGAGTGGTGCGAAGTAGCGCGCGGCAGGGTCGGCACAACTCAGGCAGAGGGGGGCGCCTTCGGCATTGAGCACGAAGCGGTCGAAGTTGATGCCTTCCTGGCAGACGGAGCAGGTGGCGCGTGTGCCCTTGTAGCCTGGCCGTTCGCTGGGCGGAAGCGCGACGCGAACCCAGGCAACCTGGAAGAGGTCGCGGTCGGGCAGGTCGCGGTAGGCCTTCATCTGCTGCTGGTTCTTGTCGGCGATCTCGGGGAAGTGCTCCCGGGCGAGTTCCTTGGAGGATTCGAGGGCGACGATGCGCAGGGCGCGGTAGAGATCAGGCTCACCGCCAGCCTGTTCAGGGGGGATGGGCCGGGCGAGGTCCAGAAAGGTGGCCGCCATCTTGCCCCAGTCGCGCAGCTTCAGCGCGCGTTTACCCACGCGGCAGCCAGTTACGACGCCAATGGCATCCGTGGCGCAACGGTCGATCTCCACAAACGTCACCAGGCGCTTGCGATCCGGCGAAGACTTGAGACGCGGCTGCTGGACCTCAAGCAGGCGGCAGGCGAGCATGGCCATTCGCACACCCAGGATCTGCCCGGCGCAGAGATGGCCATGGGCGAGTTCAGCTTCGTGGAGCAGCGCGTCCAGTTCGGAGAGCGGTGGTGGGGCGACAACGAGGGACATGCATCAAGGCTACAGGGAAGCTGTGCACCAGGCGGGCGAGGCGAGGAGAGTCGACTTAGGAGAGTCGAACAACCGCGCGATGTATCTTTCTGTCCGTGTCGTACTGGGATTGAGCGTGCAACGCCCACAGGGCAGCAGGCAGCCAACCGACAAGCGTCAGCTGCAACAACAGGCAGATAATGCCGGAGAGCGAGCGACCAATGGCGAAGAAGGTCAGCCAGGGAAGCAAGACCGCAGTCATAAGCCGCATGGGAGCAACCTCCTAGGGGTGCTTCTTTGACGACGCGAGGATGCGGGTAGCTGCAAATGTTTGTCAATGAATTTGCTGGGCGCCCGAAGGTGAGGGAAGCGTACGCGCAAAGACTCAGTGGCCGACCCCAGCGATCTACTCGTCATCGTTGTCGCCCTCCTCGATCAGCGAGGTGGATCCAAGGACGTCGAAGACCACAGGCTCGGATCCGGTCGCCTGCAGGGTAGCCCGCATGGGCAGGCGCTGCCAGCGGGCTGTCTGGCAGGGCTGCCCGGTGTGCTCGGGCTGAGGCCACTTGCCGATCGCGCGCTGCGCCACGGCGCGCCGGCCGTTCACCTCAGCGATGACGGCGACGAGGGAGGAGCCCTTGGCTGTGGTGGCCAGCCCGCAATAAGCCGCGTAGTCGCGGAACCAGATGGCGTCCGAGACGGCGGAGTCGAAGTCCGGAAGATGAAGCGCCGTGATATGGCCTGTGGACCGGTCAACAAGGATCCAGGAGGCCGGCTGCCAGACCCAGCGTTCGCCGGGATCGTTGGGCAAGGCGTCGTTAATGTGGAGGACGCGACGGACGGCAAAGGTGCGGTCGGAGATGGTGTGGATCTCGCCGACGGTCCACTCCTTCAGCTTGTCGTCGACGATGAGTGGCCGGACCTTCAGGGTGGTGCTGTCCTCGTCCCTGGTATCGGCGGTGGCCAAGGCCGGCGTATAGGGCACGCGACGCACGGCACCGAGGCCGACGGTGTGGACCTTGGGCTTGGAGGCAGCAGGCAGGGCAGCGGGCAGTAAAAGAGGAAGGGCCAGAAGCAGGAGGCGGCGCACGAGGTCTCCGGGACGGAAAGCCCGTCCAGGCCAGCGTAGGTGGTGAGGGAAGGACGAAGGAATGACCGAAAAGCGGGATGGCGAGACGACGGGAGGTGGGGTGCCCGCCGCAGGTCGCTTCGGCCGGCCGGAGCAAGATTGGGAGAGCAGGCTGCAGGAGGGGTTTGGGCCGACCGGGAGGGCGCAGGGTGTGGGAATCGTGGCGGATTCGACCGGAGAAAGTTCTTTGTGGGCCAAGTGCAATGGCCTATGGGTAGTATTGTGGAAGCACGGTAACGGTCCCGGTCGTGCGCGACCCCGGCCGCACACAGCGGAATTTTGAGTACGACAGACAGGAAAGGAAACTAGAACTTATGTGGAAACCGAATCAGCCCGGCACTGGCAGCCCGACCCCCTCAACGCCGGAGCCCGTGCGTCCTGCGACCCCTACGTCGGGCAGCACATTTGAGTCGGCTCCGTCGCGACCCGCGACCCCTTCCGCCGCCGCTCCTTCATCGGCGAGCGCCACTGGAGAACAGGCGACCATCGGCAAGAGCCTGGTCGTCAAGGGTGAGCTGACTGGCTCCGAGTCGCTCTACATCGACGGCAAGGTCGAAGGTGCGATCAACCTTCCCGGAAACCGCGTGACGGTCGGCCGCAACGGACAGGTCGCCGCCAACATCGTGGCTCGCGAAGTGGTTGTGCTGGGCAAGGTGCGCGGCAATTGCCAGGCCAGCGATCGAGTCGACATCCGCAGCGAAGGCTCGCTGACAGGCGACGTCATTGCAGCCCGCATCTCGATCGAAGATGGCGCCTTCTTCAAGGGTGGCATCGACATCCGCAAGCCAGGCACGATGGACAGCAAGTCCGAGCCGGCGAAGCCCGCCGCCGACGTGGTTCCAGCGAACGTCTAAGCGACGCAACTCAGGCTAGTGAGTAGGCCCCGGGAAGCCGGGGCTTTCTTGCGTTCGGCGCCTTATTTGGCCCGTCACCACGGTGGTGCAAGGTTTCGGCCGACGCCAAAGGCGAGGGTGCCGAGCAGCAGAAGCGCCGTGACCCCGGGAGGCAGCGACGGACGGCGGTGCCACCGAAAGGCGGCCAGGGCATAACCGCCAATGCCGGGAAGCGCGAGCAGCAGCAAGGGGTTTGCTGCCCAGGCGGTGTGCAGATGGCCGTGGAGCAGGGCAAACAGGGCCCGCGTCGCCCCGCATCCCGGGCAAAGCCAGCCGGTGAGCTGGTGGAAGGGGCAGGCTGGCAGCCAGCCACGCGCCATTGCCGGGAACTGTCGGAAGACGAGCAGGGCGAGACCAAGGGTGAGGCTGGGCCACGCCCACTCCCGTCGGCAGGGTACCTGCTGTGTGGGCCGACAACCTGCGATAGTGGCAGGCTGCACGGCTTTAGCGCTGCCCGTAGGCGGAGGGCGGGTAGCCACCCTGGCTCTGGCCGAGCAGGCGACGGCGCTCGTTGATCTCGTTCATCACCGACTGGAGGTACAGCCCGCCGAAGAAGAAGGTCAGCACGGGGTTGATCTGTAACGCGAGTGGTTCCACGGTGTTGTAGTGCCGCTCGAGTTCGGCGCGAAAGGTGAAGCGGGTGATCAGGCGCACGACCCAGCCGATGATCGCGATTGCGCCATACAGGACGACTGGGCTGTTATGCAGCATCAGCGCACGGCCAGCGTAGACAGCGTGTGATCCCATGCCGTGCATGGACTGCGAGAAGCCGGCAATCTGCCCGACAACAAACTGCAGCAGAAGGAGGACCCCCGAGGCGATATACAGGGCCAGGGCACGGCTGGCAGGAGCGACCTTGCGGAACCAGGCGGCAAGGACGATGTTCCACACCAGCTGAAACAGCGAGCAGGTAAGAACGTCGAACAGAAGCACAAGCAGCCAGTGCAGATTGGGCGGGCTGTTCTGGACGGACGCGGCATAGAGCGGAGGCATGTAGCCCGCGGGCGCCCCGGAAGCGGCGTTCTGCGGCGTGCTGGAAGACATGCCGGGAAGCAGCTGCGCGACGGTCTGCCACTCCGTGGAGCCTTCAGCCTGTGCCTGATCAGTCAGCAGGACGTGACCCGAGGCAACATAACGCTGCAACTCATCCAGGCTGTATGGGCCGTAGACCTGGCCGTTCCGTGTGATGGAGAAGCGTTGCATGCGGCTCCTAGGGCAGGTTGGCGAGCCTCGCCCTCCAACAACAGGGGGGCGGGCATGCCGAAGCTGCAACAGAAGAACACGGGCAGGGGCAGATGGCAAGAGAACTGACGTGCGCGTCGCCGGCCTGGTCGCTGCACAGATGGCAACACGCGTGCCGGCCGCCCGTACGCCACGGGCCGGCCGGCGGGCTAACTCTTGGGCAGCTGCGCGGTGGACCAGCCGCCGCCCAACGCCTTGATCAGGTAGACGCTGGCATCCATACGCCGGCGCATAATGTCGATCTCGTTGCGCTGGTTGTTGAGCGCAAGCGTCTGCGCCGTGATGACCTGCAAGAAGGTGTCGATGCCGCCGACGTAGCGATTGTTGAAGATGCGTTGGGACTCTTCGGCAGCGACCACGGCGGCATGCTGCTGGTTCGCCTCGTCGGCAAGGATGCGCAGTGCGGTCAGGGAGTCCTCAACCTGCTGAAAGGCCTCGAGCGAGACCTGGCGGTAGTTGGCTACCTCACCGTTGTACTGGTCAAAGCTCTGTTCCTGCACACCGCGTCGGCGGCCAGCGTCATAGAGCGTCTGGGCCAGCGTGGGGCCTACGGCATAGACCAGCGACGAGCTGTTGAAGACGTTGAGGGCGGAGGTGCCTTCAAAGCCGATATCGCCAGAAAGCCCGAGAGACGGGAAGAACGCCGCCCGCGCGATGCCGATGCGCTGGTTGGCTTCCGCAGTGCGGCGCTCGGCGGCGGCTATGTCCGGGCGGCGCTCGAGCAACTCGGAGGGCAGGCCAGGCGGAACCTCGGGGGGCGCGGTGGCCAGGGGCACGGGCGCCAGCGAGAGCTCTGCGGGTGGCTTGCCGACCAGCACGGCGATGGCGTGCTCAAACTGCGCACGGCCTACCTGGATATCTGCGGCCAGGACGCGCGCGGCCTGCAATTGGGTCTGTGCCTCGGTCAGGTCTGATTTGGGGCTCACGCCACCGGTGTAGCGGTTATTGGTCACGCGGACGGCGTCCTGATACTGCGCGACAGTCTCGTCCAGCAGTTGGCGCTGCGCATCCGCGGCCCGGAGCTCGAAGTAGTCGGTGGCAAGCTCGGCCTGCAGCGACAGGCGGACGTTGGCCAGATCGGCAGCCGAGGCCTGCGACTCTTCACGCGCGATGTTGACCGTCCGGCGAATGCGGCCAAAAAGATCAAGCTCCCAGCTGACCTGCGCGGGGATCAGGAAGTTACCCACGCCGTTGTTGGCGAGCAGCGGATTGAAGTAGGGCTGGTTGGCCGAGTTGCGCTCCGCCCCGGCAAACGGGGCGACACCGACTGTGGGATAGAGCTGGGACCGGTTGATCCGGATCTGCGCGCGTGCAGCCTGGAGGTTGGCATCAGCCTGCCGTAGTGTCTGGTTGGCCGTGTCGATCTGGGGCTCGAGCTGATTCAGCCCCGGGTCCTGGAAGATCGTCCACCAGTCTCCCTTGATCTTGCCGTCGGCTGGCTGTGCCGGCCGCCAGGGCCCTTCCTCCTTGTAGGCCGGGAGGGGTTCCTTGTAGCTGGGTGGGGCAGGCGCTGTCGGTCGCGTGTACTTCGGGCCAACCATGCACCCGCTCAGCAGCGCAGGCGCCAGCAGCAGCGACACGGCGCGGGGGCGGACGGCGAAGCTCATTTGCCCTCCTGTGCCGCCGCGTTGCCCTGCTGCACGTGAACCTCCTGGCCCTCGAAGATGGAGTCAGAAGGGTTCACAACGATTGCGTCATTCACCGACAGGCCGGAGTTGATCTCCATGGTGGAGCCACCATCGTGCGCGACCGTGATGGGGGTGAGGTGGACCTTGTTGTCACGAATGACGGCGGCCTGCAGGCCCTGCGCCCGGAAGAGCAGCGTATCGGCCGGGATAGTAAGCGTGTTGCTGTGTTGCGGCACCTCAAAGTGAACGAAGACGTACGAGCCGGGCAGAAGCAGCCCCTTCGCGTTTGGCACGTCGACCTCCACATTCAGCGTGCGGGAGTTCGGATCGATGGAGGAAGAGTTGCGGGCGATCGTGCCTTCGAAGCGGCGGTCCGGAAACTCGTCCAGCGTAAGGAAGGCCTTGCCGCCCACAACGATGTCGGTCGAGTACACCTCAGGAACGGCGACAAAGACACGAACCACGCCGGTTGCGGCCAGGCGGAAGAGATCTCGTGGCTGGGCAGAGCCTGCACCCGCGTCAATCAGCTGCCCGATGTCCGTGTTGCGCGCCGTGATCACGCCGTCAAAGGGCGCGTAGATCTTCTGGAACGAGACCAGCTGTTGCAGGCGACGCACCTGCGCCTCTGCTGCTGCAACTGCAGCTGTGCGGGCTGCCTGGTCGCTGACGGCCTGGTCGGTCTCCTGCTTTGAAACCGAGTCCAGCTTTAACAGGTTCTGGTAGCGGGTAGCGGTGACCTTGGCCAGGTTCTGGTTGGCCTGCGCGCTTTGCAGATCGGCCTGCGCCACCTGCAGCTGTTGATCCACCTCCGGCGTCTCGATCGTGGCAAGGAGTTCCCCCTTGCGCACGTGGGCGCCGATGTCGTGGAACCAGGCCTTGAGATATCCGTTGGTGCGGGCGTAGATAGGCGTGTCAACAAAGGCCTGGGTGTTGCCGGGAAGCGCGATCTCCGGGGAAAGGTGCGCCTGGGAGGGATGCACGACCGCAACCGTCATCACTGCGGCGGTATCGGTTTGCTGCGTCAGCGTGTGCTCGGCGTGCGACCGGGACAGGATGCCGATCACGACAGCCACAAGGATGACGACGGCCAGCGCCAGTAGCCCAAGCACCAGGCCGCGCGGCACCTTGCCCACCACCGGGGGTGCCGCGGCACCGGGCGCCTGGGCAGTCTGAGAGGTCGTCGTGGAATTGTACTCGGTAGACATCATCTCTCCTGATGGGGTGTCGGCTGGGTTCGTGCGCGCACCGGCCGTGTGCTCTGGGTGACTGCCGGCAGGAGCCTGGGGAGTGAGAAGGGGCGTTGACACGTCAGGCTCCAGTGGTGATGTGGGCGCGTTCCGGCGTGCCCGTGGGAAGGGCCGCGTCCACGGCCGGGCTGCGGCGGCGGTTGTGCAGCATGCCAAAGACCACCGGCACAAAGATCAGGGTGGCCACGGTTGCGAAGAGGAGGCCGCCGATCACTGCGCGGCCCAGTGGCGCATTTTGCTCGCCACCTTCGCCGGCGCCCAGCGCCATGGGGATCATGCCGATGATCATCGCCAGCGCCGTCATGCACACCGGCCGGAACCGCGTTGCACCCGCCTCCAACGCGGACAGCAGCGCATCACCATGGTGGTTCAGCCGCTCCTTCGCAAAGGAGACGACCAGGATGGAGTTGGCCGTCGCCACGCCCATGCACATGATGGCGCCCATCAGCGCTGGCACGCTGAGCGTGGTGTGGGTGAGGAAGAGGAAGAGCACGATGCCAGCCAGCGCGGCAGGGAGCGCCGTGATGATGATGAAGGGATCCAGCCAGCTTTGGAAGTTCACCACGATCAACAGGTAGACCAACACAATGGCAAATGCCAGGCCGCTCAGCAGGCCGGTGTACGAAGAGCGCATCGTTTCGATCTGCCCGCGCACCCGCACAAACGAGCCGCGTGGCAGCTGCTTCTGCCCCTCATCGGCAATGCGCTGAATGGCCTTGGCCACCGCCCCCAGGTCGCGATCCTGCACGTTGCCGTAGATGTCCAGCGTGGGGCGAATGTTGTAGTGCGTGACCACCTGCAACTCATGGTTCCGGCTAATCGTAGCCACATCGCCCAGGATCTCCGGCGTTCTGGCCGCGGCCGAGGTGATCGGGATGTTTTGCAGATCGGTAAGCGACTGGATCAGATACTGCGGGGTCTGCGCGACGATGTTGTAGGTCGTCCCATTCTTCGGGTTCAGGTAGAACTGGGGCGTCAACTGCGTAGAGCCGCTGAGGATGTTCAGCAGGCTCGAGCCCACATCCTTCTCGGTGTAGCCACCCTGCGATGACTTGGTCCGGTCCACCGTGATGTCGAAGACCGGGTAGTCGTTCGGCTGCTGCACCCGCAGATCCACCAGGCCCGGCACCCGCTTGAGCTTCTCAAGCATGCTGTCGATCACCTTGCGATTGCCGGCGAGGTCCGTGCCTTCTACCTGGATGTCAATCGGCGAGGGCAGGCCGAAGTTCAGGATCTGCGTCACGATGTCAGACGGCAGCGTATAGAACACCGTGCCAGGGAACTGTTGGGCAAGCTTGGTGCGCAGGGTGCGCACGTAGTCCGCCGTGGGGTGATGGTCTTCCTTGAGCGACACAAGAATGTCCGCGTCGCCCGCCCCGATCAGGCCGGAGGTGGCGTGCTGCGTATTCAGCGTGGAATAGGGCAGGCCGATGTTGTCGAGAATGTTGTCGACTTCGTTGGCCGGGATCGACTCTCGAATGGATTGCTCAACCAGATCGCATAGCCGCGCAGTCTCTTCAATACGCGTGCCACTGGCCGCCCGCACGTGAAGGATGAAGCTGCCGTTGTCCGTGCTGGGAAAGAAGTTCTGCCCAAGAAAGGGGATCAACAGAAAGGTAATCAGGCAGGCCCCAAGGAAGATCGGAACGAAAAGTCTGCGGCTGCCAATCGCGCGGCCGAGCAGACTTTGGTAGGTCGCTCGCACCCGCTCGAACTGCCGTTCAAAGCCACGCTGGAAGCGGGCGAACAGGTTGTTGGAGGGCGCGGTGTGTGCGTCATGGGCCTTGAGCAGGTACATGGCAAGCGTGGGCACCAGCGTACGGGAAAGCACATACGACGCCAGCATCGCAAACACCACGGCCTCGGCGAGTGGCACGAACAGATAGCGTGACACCCCGGACAGGAAGAACATGGGCAGAAACACAATGCAGATGCAGAGGGTAGAGACCAGGGCAGGCACGGAGATCTGCGCTGCGCCTTCAATGATGCCCTCGGTCAGGGGCAGGCCTTCTTCGAGATAGCGCTCGATGTTTTCGATCGTCACCGTGGCATCGTCGACCAGAATGCCGACGGCCAGAGCGAGACCACCCAGCGTCATGATGTTGATCGTCTCGCCGAGCGCACCCAGCACGATGATCGAGGTAAGGATCGACAGCGGGATAGAGATAGCGATGATGATCGTCGAGCGCCAGCTGCCAAGGAACAGAAGGATCATCAGGCCGGTCAGCACGGCGGCGATGATGGCCTCTCGGATCACGCCTTCGACAGAGCCTCGCACAAAGATCGACTGATCCGCGATGGGCGTGATCTTTAGTCCCGGCGGCGTCGTCAACAGCACGCGGGGAAGCAGGTTGCGGATGCCGGTCACCACGTCGAGTGTCGAAGCGGTACCACTCTTCAGAATCGTGACCAGCACACCGCGGTGGCCATCCTGGCGGACGATGTTCGTCTGCGGAATCGCCCCGTCCGTAACGGACGCCACATCCTTCATGTAGATGGTGGCCCCGTTCAGCTGGCGCACCGGAATGTTGCCGATACCCTCCAGCGTCTGCGGCGCGGAGTTCAGGTGAATGTCGTACTCAAACTCGCCAAGCTTGGCTGTTCCGCCCGGCTGCACAACGTTCTGCTGTGCCAGCGCATTCAGAATGTCCGTCGGAGACAGGCCCTTGGACTGCATCAACTTGGGGTTAATGTTGACCATGATCGAGCGCTGCTTGCCGCCATACGGGTTGGGGATCACAGCCCCCGGCACGGTGATGAGCTGCGGCCGCACCAGGTTCAGGCCAATATCGTTCAGCTGCTGCTCGTTCAGGTCGCGCCCGGAAAGCCCGAGCTGGAGGATCGGCACACTGGTGGCCGAGAAGTTGATGATCTGTGGCGGCAGAATGCCGGGCGGCAACGAGCGCAACTGAAACTCAGAGGCGGCAGACACCTGCGCATTCGCGCTATCCAGGCTGGCTCCGGGCTGAAGGTAAATCTTGACCACGACCTGACCGTTGTAGGTGATGGACTCAATGTGCTGAATGTTGTCCACCAGCACGGTCAGCGCCTTCTCGTAGGGCGTCGTCAACCGGCCGGACAGCTCCTGGGGGTTCAGTCCCGTGTACTGCCACGCCACAGAGACAACCGGAATGTTGATGTCCGGAAAGATGTCCGTTGGCGTTTGGTGGATCATCACCGGCGCCGCAATCAAGATCAGGATCGCCAGCACGATAAACGTGTACGGACGTGTGAGAGCGATTTTGACTATCCACATGCGCGTCGGTCCTTGGTGTAGTTAAAGTGCGGCTCAGGTATCGCGTTTCGCGCGGCACGTTATTGGAAGTGCTGCTGGCAAGGCAAGGGGCAGAGTGCCTTGTCTATTAGAAGAGTATGCGCAATCAAAGGTTTCGCAGTTTGTTCCGAGGCAAGCTAACGGTTTCGCCGATGCTAGGCTAGCCCCATGGAGCTGCGCCACCTTCGTTACTTCACCGCCATCGCCGATCTTGGCAGCATCAGTGAAGCCGGCCGGCGGCTCCGCGTCTCGCAGTCCACCATCTCCGAGCAGATTGCGGACCTGGAGCAGGAGATTGGCGGGGCACTGCTTGATCGCCGGGCCGGCAGAGTGCGCCTCACACCGCAGGGCGCCATCTTCCTTGTGGAGGCCCGGAAAACACTGCTTGCGGCGGAACGCGCTGTGGATGTGGCGCAGCGCTCCCTGGCTGGCAAGCTCGGCACTCTTTCGATAGGCTTCTTTCTGTGGGGTGTGGGGGGCTTCTTTCCACGTCTCATCCGGGAGTACCGCCGACTCCATCCCGGCGTTCGCCTCTCCCTAGTTGAACTCGACACCGTGGGGCAGATGGAGGCGCTGACGGCGGGCAAGATCGACTTTGGCTTTACCCGCCCGCTGCAGCCGCCCTATGACGACGCCTTTGCCAGCGAGCTCCTCTATGAGGATCCGATCGTGCTGGTGATGCCGCGCGACCACGTGCTGAGCCGGGCCAGGCTGCGCATGGACGACCTTGCGGCCGAGCGTTTTGTGCTCTGCGAGCGGCGAGTCACGCCCACCCTCTACGACAGCATCCTTGGCCTGTGCACCAACGCCGGCTTTTCGCCGGAGATCGTCAACACCTCCTCCACCTGGGCCGGCGTGCTCACGCTGGTGGAGTCCGGCGAGGGCATCGCGCTTGTGCCCTCCGGCGTGCGCCACCTCCGCACCCAGGGCGTAGTCTTCCGCCGTATTGAGCCGGAAACCGTGCGCGTGGGCATGGCCCTGGCCTGGCGGCCGGAGTCGCAGGGCATCCTCCACGATGACTTCCTCAAGCTTGTCCGCGCCAATCGCGGCCGCATGCGGGAGGGCGACCTCCGCAACCGGTCCTCCCCCGTCAGCTAGGCAGCGGCGCTAGAGCAGCTCCAGCAGCACACCCTCATGCGCCTCCAGGGTGTACGGCCCTTCTGCCTCCGCACCCTGCCCGTCCAGCATCGTGGTCAGCAGCAGACGCACGTGAGGCACCTGCACGGTCTGCGGCTCGTCGGTGAAGTTCGCCATCACCAGCAGGCTCGCCGAACCCTCCGCGTGGCGCTCATAGCGAAGCACCCCAACCTCGTCCCGCACCTCGCCGATGCTCCCAGCCGCAAGCGCCGCGTGCTCACGCCGCAACGCAATGAGCCGGCGATACAGGCTCAGCACCGAGCGTGGCTCCGTCACCTGCACCGCGACGGAAAGCTCGGCCGGCGAGCCTGGCCGGATCGGCAGCCAGGGCCGCCCGGTCGTGAACCCGGCGCGGGCACTTGCGTCCCAAAGCATCGGCGTCCGCTCCGAATCGCGCCCTTGGCCAATGCCGGGTTGCCGCTTCTCAGCCGGATCCTGCACCTCCGCGGGCGAGATCGGCGTGTCCGGCATGCCAAGCTCGTCGCCGTAGAAGAGGGTAGGTGTACCACGCAGCGTCAGCAGCAACAGGGCAGCGATCCGTACCTGCGTGGCGCCAAGCCGGCTGGCCAGCCGCGACTGGTCGTGGTTGCCGAGCACCCAGTTCGGCCAGGCGCCGGCCGGCAGCAACGCCTCGTACTGCCGGATCAGCGCAGCCACACGGTCGGGCTGCCAGGGCGTAAGAATGAGCTGAAAGTTGAAGGGCAGGTGAGCTCCCCGCAGAATTGGCTCGGCCGCAGGTCCCGGGGCGGTGCTGTCGTCCGCCGTCGTCGCGGCGCTCGCTCCGTAGTACGCCACCAACTGCTCAAGCGGCAGGTAGATCTCGCCGATGAGGAGCCGCTCCTGGTAGGTGTCCATCAGCGCACGCATCTCGGCCACAATGTCGTGCGTCTCCGGCCGATCCGAAGTGTAGACAGGCAGGAACTGCCCATAGCTGCTGTCGCCCTCGCGCCAGGCTGGGTTGGACGGGTTGTTGCGGAACTCGCGGTCCTTGATCAGCAGCCACAGCACATCCATTCGAAAGCCGTCCACGCCGCGGTCCAGCCAGAACCGCATGGCGCTGAAGATCGCCTCCTTGACCTCCGGATTCCACCAGTTCAGGTCAGGCTGCTCCGGCAGGAAGGAGTGCAGGAAGAATTGCCCGGTGGTCTCATCCCAGGTCCAGGCCGGCCCGCCAAAGTGGCTCATCCAGTTGTTAGGCGGCGTGGGCGCCTGACCCGAGACCTGCGCTGTGCCCGGATCGCGCCATATGTACCAGTGGCGTTTCGGGTCGTCGCGCGACTGCCGCGCAGCCTTAAACCAGGGATGCTGATCCGAGCTGTGATTGGGCACGAAGTCAAGAATCAGCTTCAAGCCACGATGGTGCGCCGCCGCCAGCAGCGAGTCGAAGCTCGCCAGATCGCCAAAGAGGGGATCGATGCCTTCGTAGTCGGCAACGTCGTACCCGAAGTCCGCCATGGGCGATGGGTAGACCGGCGACAGCCACACCGCATCCACGCCCAGCTCGACCAGGTAGTCCAGCCGCCGTTCCACCCCAGCCAGGTCGCCCACACCGTCACCCGTACTGTCCTGGAAGGAGCGCGGGTAGACCTGGTAGATGATGCCGTTCTGCCACCACAGTCGGCCGCTCAGCGTAGTCATGGAGCTTTGGATGCTCGGGCGAGGAGCGCAGGGCAGTAAGCACCACCCAACGTTCCTCACTCGACTTCCGGGCCGCAGAGTTACTTCGAAGCCGGGGGTGGTGTGCTGCTGGGCGCGCCGCTCGCTCCCGCAGGAGCTGGCGCATTCTTCTGATTGAAGCTCTGGACGATCTCGCGCAACTGCGGCTGAATCGACGTCATCCGACCCTGGACAATCTGGCTTGATTTCTGCCCGAGCTCTGGCCCATTCTTCAGCAGCGCCTGCCCGGAGGGCGATTTGTAGAAGGCCAGAATGCCGTCAATCTCCGGCTCGGTGTAGGCCGCGGCGTAGGCCGAGACAAAGTCCGGTCCGATGATCTTCCAGTCCACTGCGGAGGTGATCAGGGCCCCAACCTTCGCGCGCAGATCCGCAACCTGCTTTTGCTGATCCGCGGTCTCGGTCGCCCCAAACTCATGGTGTCCCAGGGCCTCTGCCTGTTGGTTCGCGCCGGCTAGAATCTGCTCCGGAACCTGGTTGACCTTCAGCACGGTGAGTAACTCAGCAATCTTGGTCCGCTTGGAGGCGTCGTCGGCGTGCGCCGCGGGAACAACGGTCAGGGCAAGCAACGCGAGCGGGAGAACAGCAATCTTCATGGGGTGTGGAGCTCCTTGCAAATGTTCGGAACATGGGGCCGGGTCAAGGCACAGCGAGCAGCCAGGGGCCGCAGGGTGAAGCCGGTTAGATCCGAGCGGATCCAGCGCAAGCGTGAAAACAGGGCTTGGCGCCTACTTATGGTACAGCGGCACTGCCTGACACGTCGCTTCAGGCGAGCCGGATGTCGACGGGGTGCATGCCCGCCGCCTGTGCGGCACGCAGGCCTTCGTCCGAGTCTTCCAGAACCACACACGCTGTTGCCTCGACACCCAGCCGCCGGGCGGCTTCAAGAAAGACGTCTGGCGCGGGTTTGCCCTTGGCAACATCGTCCGCGCTCACAATGGTCTGGAAGAGGGGCAGCAGGCCGGTCACACGCAGGCTCTCCGTAACATTGGCCAGTCGCCCGTTTGAGGCCACAGCCATGGGCAGGCGGGACGCATACGCCCTCGCCAGGTCGGCCACCACGCTTACCTCTTTGAGCAGCGGCAGGCCCGCCTGGAAATGCTTGTTGTAGGTGCCGTAGACTGTGTCGCGATCCAGCGGGCCAAGCGTCTGGTCCAGCGTCGCAGCGTGTTGCTCGTGCTGGTCAAGCAGCGCATCCGGCGTCAAACCGACGCGCTCCATGTACCAATCCTGCTGCATCGTGTGGCCCTGGGTCGCCAGGGCGCTTGAGATGGCATGAAAGTGGGCCGGTGCGGTGTCGACCAAAGTGCCATCGCAATCAAAAATAAGCGCGGCAAAGTTTTGTGGCAAAGCAAGAGGCATGGAAATAAGTGTCGCAGAGAGGCGCGTTGCGAGAAACCCCATTTCTCCCCTTCCTCTTGCTTTCTCGGTCTGCTCAGACTCTCTCAGAAGCGTGATCGCCTCTTCCGCGCCATGTCATCGTGGAGCACACACGAGCAGCCTCCAAGCCTGGTAGGAACGGGAGCAGCTTAGACGGCGACCAAGGGAGGATACCCGGGTCGCTCCCTGCGATCCGGGCTTAGCGGCCCTGGTACTCCGGCGAGTTCGCGGGCGGTGCCGTCTTCCAGGCCTTGGCTGCCTGGAACATGCCATTGCCATACTGCGCAAGTGGCTGGATGGCCTCGGGAAAGGCGTGGATAGCGCAGCCGATCGTGAGCACGATCAGCAGGAGCACGGCCTGCCACGGGGGCGTGACGCTCACCGCGCGGCGTTGGCTGAGCTGACGACCTTTGATGGAAGCGAGTGACTGAGTCTGCATGGTGAACCCCTCGGAAAGCGCCGATGTTCGGCGAAGCTGGTGCAGCGGAACACTCTGGCTATAGCAAGTCAGAGACCAACTGCAGCGGCTTCGGAAATCTGCCTAACCTGGGGTTTTCGTGGAAGCACCCGCAGCTTTCTGCGGGAATTTGCCAGGTGGAGTGGAAAGGAAGTTCCCTTGGGGCAAGCTGCTTCCCTCGTTGCTACGGCACTTCGTCGGCCGGCAGCGGCTTGCGGGCAAAGAAGAACAAGGAAAACATCAGCGCGCCAAAGGCAACAACGCTTGCCCAGTCGTGGTGAAGCGGGTTGTGTTCGGAAAACCGCGGCAGGGGATGGTCGGACAGGTTCTCGTATAACTTCACGCACACGCCAACCAGACCCATGATCCCGCCCGCCGCGATCAACCCTGACGCATAGAGTGATCCGGGAGAGACTTCGCTGGCCAGGTCCAGCGAAGGGGTGACGGATGTCGGCACGGGCAGCCCGGTTGCCGGGTCAAGGTGTTCCGGGTTGGTGACATCGAAGTCCGGGTGGGCAGCAAGCCAAGCGGATCGGTCCGCATGCCACAGGGCCAGGGAAGCAGACCGCGTTGCCCGGGCCTGCTCGGCCGCGTGCCGTAGCATGGCGCGGTCCACCATCCAGCGCACCAGCCCCCCGGCGAAGATGGCCAGTGTTGTCGCGATAGAAAGGTAGGCGCCGACGGCAAAGGTAAGGGAGCGCACGCCCAGCAGTTCCACACCCAGCACTACCGCGACACCGAGCAGGACCAGCGACCAGGGCAGCCGTCGCGACAGGATGCCGTTGATGACGGTTGCCATAAGACGGCCCTGCGGCGCCGCCGCCTTCTCGCTGCCGATTCCCTGGACCCATTGGATCTCAATCGCCCTGCTGCTGGGGTTGTACAGGTACTTGCCATCCTCGAGGCTGGAGGAGCCGATGGCGTTGAGCAGGATGTAGCTCCTTGCGTCCGGTAGCTCCACCCGTTGCGAGGCATCCGCCCTGCTGGTGAGCAGGATGTGGTCGCGGGTGAAGTGCCCCTTGTTGTCCACCCCTGTCGGGAGCGCCGCAAGCGACAGGGCGATCGGGTGGGGAAGGCGCTGAAAGCTCTCAAGGCCTGTGTTCATGGCGTTCAACGTCGCCCCGATCGATACCACGGAGACCACAACACCGAGCATGATGGCGACCTGCTGCTTCCACGGCGTGGCTCCCAGCAGATAGCCGGTCTTGAGGTCCTGCGCGGTGTCACCGGCGTTGGACGCGGCGATGCAGACGATGCCGCCGATGGTGATGGCGAGGGCGCCAAAGGCAGGTGCCGTCCAGCCCTTGACCAGGAAGATGGCCGCGGTTGCCATCAGGGTCGCGATGGTCATGCCGCTGACCGGGCTGGCGCTCGAGCCCACGATGCCAACGATGCGCGCCGAGACGGTGACGAACAGGAACCCAAAGACAACGACCAGCAGCGCCGCGGCAATATTTGCGAGAGCGCCGACCTGCGCGCCAGGGACGGGGTGGAACTCCAGGAACAGCCAGAGCAAGACAACAAGGGCGATGGAGCCGCCGAGGACGGCCGCCGGGGGGAGGTCGTGTGCGGTGCGGAGTGGCTGGGTGGCGGCGGTCTGCTCTCCTGCCGTCCGGCTGGCGCGGAGGTTGCGGGCGCCCTCGGCGAGGGCGGCGGCGATGGTGGGCAGGGTACGCAGCAGGGTGATGAGGCCGGCGGCGGCGACCGCGCCCGCACCCATGGGGCGGACGTAGGTACGCCACAGGTCGGAGGGTGACATCTGGGCGATGGGCGTGGTGCCGGGGTAGAGCGGGCCGGGGAGGTGGGAGCCGAAGAACATGATGGCCGGCATGAGGAAGAGCCAGGAGAAGACGCCGCCGGCGAGCAGGACGGCGGAGACGCGCATGCCGATGATGTAGCCGACGCCAAGGTACTCGGGCGTGACGTCGGCGCGGATGGCGGAGCCACGCAGAAGATGCTGGGCGCCGATGTTGGGCTCGGTGTTGGGCGTGGAGGGAAAGAGGCCGAGGAGGTTCTCGTTCTGGAAGAGGGTGTACAGGGCGCCAAAGCCGAGGCCGAAGAAGACGCGGGACGCGAAGGAACCGCCGCGTTCGCCGGCCTGGAGAACGTCGGCGCAGGCTGTGCCTTCGGGGTAGAGCAGGGTTTCGTGCTCGTCGACGATGAGCTGACGACGGAGCGGGATCATGAAGAGGACGCCGAGCCAGCCGCCGAAGAGGGCGAGGGCGAAGATGCGGGTGCTTTCGAGGTCGAAGCCGAGGAAGATCAGCGCGGGCAGGGTGAAGATGACGCCGGAGGCGATGCTTTGGCCGGCGTTGCCGGTGGTTTGGACGATGTTGTTTTCGAGCACCGAGGAGCGGCCAAAGGCGCGCAGGATAGAGATGGACAGGACGGAGATGGGGATGGAGGCGGCTACGGTGAGGCCGGCGCGGAGGCCGACGTAGACCGTGACGGCGCCGAAGAGGACGCCAAAGATGGCACCCAGGATCAGGGCGCGGGCGGAGAGCTCGGGTCGCGTTTCTGTCGCGGGAACAAAGGCCTTGAAGGCGGGCTTCGCGGCAGGGCGAGGTTTGGTGGCCATGGGCTGGGGCATCTCCGGAGGATTGGTGGAGTGTACCAAGCGGGCGTCGGTCCCCCTCCCCCCGGTATCGATGTTGCGCAAAATCTTCAAACGAGGCGGGTTAGGTCTGGACCGGACGGTGCCGTGCGATGCCGGGGCGGGCTGCTGGATCCGTCCCGCTGGAGGCCTCTGTTGATGTCACGCCTGCGATTGTATGGAGCCGAAGGCAGGCAACACGCCACGATGGGCTGCGTGCTAGGATTTCGCTCTGATCGCCGGAGGTGTGCCATGCGGAATCTTTCTCGTCGTCGGGTGTTGCAGGGTGGGTTAGCGGCCGGCGCGTTGGCTGGTGTGGGGGAGCTGCCACTGGGGGCTGCGGAGCGGGGCCGGGCTGCGGAGGTGGTGACGCTGGGGCGGTCGCAGGTGAAGTGCACGCGGCTGGCGTTTGGCACCGGGAGCTTTGGCGGCGAGGTGCAGCGCAACCTGGGGCAGGAGGGCTTTAACCGCCTGGTGCGCCACGCCTATGACCAAGGCATACGGTTCTTTGAGACGGCGGACAGCTATGACGGCATGCACGGGATGCTGGGGATAGCGCTCCAGGGCATTCCGCGGGAGAACTACCGGCTGCTGTCGAAGGTGACGACCTCGGACGATGTGGATCCGCGACGCAAGCTGGACGAGCTGCGGCGCGAGGCGAAGACGGAGTACTTCGACGCGATGCTGCTGCACTGGCAGCATACGGCGGTCTGGCCGACGGAGACGACGCGCTGGCAGGATGGGTTGAGTGAGGCCAAGCAGCGCGGGGTGGTGCGGAGCCATGGGGCGTCAGTGCACGGGCTGCCGGCGCTGCGGCAGGTGCCGGGCAACCAGTGGCTGGACCTGGCCATGATCCGGGTGAACCACAAGGGCACGCGCATGGATGCGGAGAACTATGCGACCGATGGGCCGGGCAGCGTGAGCGAGGTGACGACCCACGTGCGGCAGGTGAAGGCAGAAGGCATGGGCGTGCTGGGCATGAAGCTGATTGGCGAGGGTGTGTTTGGCCGGGCCGACCGGCAGGCGGCGATGCGCTTTGCCTTCAAGAACGCCGGGGTGGATGCGGTGACGGTGGGCTACAAGAGCCCGGCCGAGATCGATGAAGCGATCGAAAACGTGAACCTGGCGTTTGCCTAGGCTGCTGCCGCGCAGCGTGACGCCTTGGTGCCTTCGCTCGATGGGATCGCAAAAGTGGGCTGCTGGCGGCAGATACGGTCTGGCACCACGGCGCGCGGTGTGCGTATACTGCGTGCAACGGCGCGGCCAAACGGCCTGGAGCGTCGACCGAGTGGGGTGAGTCTTCAGCGAAAGTCTGAACGACAGATCGCTCGATGGAGAGACCGGGACGCTGCCCGGTGGACCGACCGGCCATGCGCCGCGAGGAGCAGCCGAGCGTGCCACGACGACGGGTATGCGCCTTTGGCGGCGACTGGCCAGGGTGCCAGTGCATGACCTGCTGACTACATTCTTTCCGGCGGAGTGCCGAATCTGCGAAGAGCCGCTGCTGCGAAGCGGCCGGGTACCGGTGTGCGACGTTTGCCTGAGCGGACCGAAGCCCCTGTGCGGGGTGCGCTGCCAGGGATGCAGCGATCTGCTGGGATACGAGAGCGAGCGGACGGTGGGCTGGCTGGCGGGGGGGGAACGGCGGTGCACGCCGTGCCGGCTGGCGCCGCCGGAGTTTGCCCGAGCGGTGGCGGCGACGGTCTATGACGGGACCATGCGCGAGCTGCTGCAGCTGCTGAAGTATGGCGGTTTGCGCGAGCTGGCACGGCCGCTGGGGGAGCGGCTGGCCGAGAGCGTGGAGCAGCTGCTGCCGGAGCTGCCCGCGGGCGAGGAGGTGTTGCTGGTGCCGGTGCCGTTGTTTGCCGGGCGGCGGCGCGAGCGCGGGTTTAACCAGGCGGAGATGCTGGCCGAGGCGGCGCAGGCGGTGCTGCGGCGGAGGGTGCCGGGGGTGCGGCTGCGGGTGGCGCCTGGGCTGCTGCGGCGCACGCGGTCGACGGAGAGCCAGTTTGCCCTGACGCCGCGGCAGCGCCGGGCCAATGTGCGTGGAGCGTTTGCCGCAGCGGCGGGCGACGGGGTGCGCGGACGCAGCGTGGTGCTCCTGGACGACATTTACACGACGGGGGCGACGGCGCGAGCCTGCGCGGCGGCCCTGCGGCGCGGCGGAGCGGACCGGGTCTGGGTAGCGACGGTGGCGCGGGCGGAGCCGGAGACGGTCGCGCTCTGGGGAGGTGACGACACCTGAGCCAAGGGATGTGAGGCAGGCCCGACGGGGCAGCGCGGGCCGGATGCAACAGGGGCAGGCGGGAGCACACGGAGGAGAGGGCGGATGCAAAGGGAACACACACGCAAGGCGCGCACGGGCAGCCGCACGGCGGCGAGTGGACGGCACACGGGGCATGGCAAGGGCGTGCTGCCGATGGCGGGGACGACGGAGCTCGAGGTGCGGTCGGGGACGTTTCGGCAGCCGGCGATGCAGACGCCGGTGCTGGTGCTGAACGCGAGCTATGAGCCCATCAATATATGCGGCGCGCGGCGGGCGCTGGTGTTGGTGCTGAAGGGCGTGGCGCGAACGGAAGAGGAGCAGGGCGCGACACTGCATGCGCAGACGCTGCGGGTGCCGATGCCGAGCGTGATCCGTCTGCTGGAGTACCGAAGGATTCCGCACCAGACGCGGGCGCTCAGCCGAAAGAACATCCTGCTACGCGACCACAATATGTGCCAGTACTGCCAGACGGTGCTGACGGCGAGCGAACTGACGCTGGACCACGTGGTGCCGCGCTCGCGCGGTGGGCTTTCGACGTGGGAGAACCTGGTGGCGTGCTGCCATAGCTGCAACCGGCGCAAGGGCAACCAGCTGCTCCATGAGCTGACGGAGATGCGGCTGCTGCGGGAGCCGCGGCCGTTTAGCCTCCACACCTCACGGCACATCATGCGGATGATTGGCTCGGCGGATGCGGCGTGGCGGAAGTACCTGTACTTCGAGGCCGAGCCGGCGGCGTAGTCGTATTGAGCCGCCCTGTGCGGGCGGCTCGTGTTGGGCTATTTCTTGGGAGTTTCGGGGGGCGTGGCGGGTGTGTCTTCGGCGACGCCGCCGACAGAGACGATGCGGCTGGTGGCGCGGAAACGCTTGTAGTCCGTAAAGCGGACCAGGGTGCGGAGCTTGACGCTTCCGCTCATGTATCCGTTGCCGCCCTCGAAGTGGAGGACGCCTTCGGCCTTGGTGTAGGTGGGGAACCAGTACTTGCCGTCGATCTGCTCGTAGTAGGTGGTGTAGGGCGGGGACAGGTCTTCATGGCCCTTGCGCTTATCGTCCGGGACGCTTTTGCCGTTGACCAGGACGATCTCGAGATCCTGCTGATCGAGCCAGACCTTGCCCTGGAAGTAGCGGTGGTTCTTCTCGAGGACCCTGGGCGCGGCGGAGAAGACGTAGGTGTCGAGGTCGTCGACCTTTTGCCGGCCGACGTAGGTGAGGGTGTATTGCGGGAGATCTTCCGTGGTGAGGACGAAGGGGAGGCGGTGTTCGATGTCGGCGAAGTCGGCGGGCGACATCATGACGCGCTCGAGGGTGTTCTGGGGGGCGAAGACGACGTGCTCTTCGCGGGCACCGTCCTTGTTGAAGAGGATGTCGGTGACCTGCTGGTATTCGCCGTCGGGCTTGCCGGTGTCGTCGGAGATGGTCTGGACCTTGACGCTTTGGCGGAAGGTATAGGCCTCGCGTGCGCGGGCGAAGGCGCTTTCGCGCTCGCCCATGCGCTGGATGATCTGGTCGGGAGTGAGGCCGTCTTTGGGCGGAGCGGGGTCAAGCGGGCCGAAGCCGGAGGGGTCGGCGCTGGCGGTGGTGTCGGTTTCGTTGCTTGCGGCTAAAGTTCTGGCGTGCGCTGCCGATAGGGGAAGCAGAGCCAGCGCAACAAGGGCGGCAACGGAGGCGGGCAGCTGAGATCTCATTGCGGGATACGTCCTGAACGGGTTCGGGGCGAGCGTCGCGGCGGGCGTGCCTGCCAGCCGAACGGAGCCATCTTGATAGACGCAGTTCGGGGAGAAAACGGACGATGTTTCTAAGCACGGGCGGTGCGGTTCACTTTGGGGAGCATACGATCTCAGCGGCGGTGAGCGGGATGCCGACGCTGCAGGCGGGGTCCGGGTGGTGGCGGCAGATCTCCGGGGCGCTGACGCTGTTGAGCCTGGGCTGGCTGACGCGGTCCGGGCGGAAGCTGGCGCGCACGGAGCGGCTGCTGGAGGACGAGACGCGGCTGTGTCGGGAGCTGAACGCTTACCTGATGCTGGACCTGTGCCCGGAGGGGATGGCGCAGCAGGAGTTTGCGCGGATGTTGTGCCGGACGGTGGCGACGCGGAGCTGTTTTGCGCGAGCGGCGCTGCTGCTGCAGGAGCCGGCGGGCGGACTGCGTGTGGCGGGGAGTGCGGGGGTGGATGACGTGGCGGTGATGGCATTGAACCGGTGGGGCGCGACGGCCGGAAACGAGGGGCAGGGAGGGCGTTTCTTGCTGCACCTGGAGCGCCGGGCGGCATCGCGGGAGGGTGCGGGACGAATGCGTTGCGCCAATATGCATGCGATCCCGATGCGCTCGACCAAGGGGCTGCTGGGGTTTTAGCGGTGTTGGCGGAGGTGCGGCCGTCAGTGCAGGGCGTGCTGACGCCGGAGCGGCTGGACCGGATGCTGGAGCCGATGGTGGCGCTGTGTGCACGGCTTTCGCTGCAGCTTGGCCGGCAGGGGGAGGTCGCCGTGCCGGAGCCCCGGCGGCGGGAGCACACCGTGCGGGTAAACGGCGACCGGGCGGAGCTGAGGCGAGCGGCGAGACGGCGGGGCGCGGAGCGGGCGAGGATGGCGGGGAGGCCCGAGCAGATGGCGGCGGATCAGGTTGCGGCGACGGCTGCGGCGGCGCGGGCAGGGAGAATGCTGCTGCATCGGCAGGCGGAGGTGCTCGAGGCAGGACGAGCGGAGATGCCCGCGATTTTCCGATCGCTACCCAATTCCCGGCAGGGTGAAGGGGGCGGTTGATTGCGGACTGCTGCCGGGGGGCGGTGGACTACCTGGTAAAGAGCCGGAAGCGGGTGGTCCAGGAGATCGTCTTCGCGGGGGCGACCTCGAGGTGTACATAGGCTTCGGGGCAGATGGTGGTGGGGATGGACCAGAGATAGAGCTTGCTGAGGGGAAGGGAGCCGGTTTCTTCGACGCCGAAGCCGGTGGTGGTGTCGGTGACGGTGATGTGGTTGTCGGCGGGCTGGGAGGTGTACCCGGTGAGGTAGGAGGCGACGGTCTCGCCGGGAGCGATAGCTTTGCGGTAGACGATGCGCTGGGCTTCGATGCCGGCGTTGGGCTCAAGGGGTTGGCTGGCGGCGGGCGTGAAGGGGAAGGCTATCTCCATGCCGGGGCCGGTCGGTTTGCGGTCGAGCATGAAGAAGTCGTGGTTGTAGACGTCGGTTGTGATGGGGGCGGCGCCGCGGTTGCGGAGGGTGTGGGTGAGCACGACGGTCGAGCCCTCGAGCGAGACGGTCTTGGTGTAGGTGTAGCGGACGCCGGTGGGGGAGTTGAGTTGCTGGCGCGAGGTGACGGAGTCGCGGTGGACGTGGGTGGTCCAGTGGCCGGCGTCGACGATGGGGTAGAAGTGGCCGAACTGGTAGGGACCGGGGATGTCGCGGCGGAGAACGCCGACGCCGAGTTTGACGAAGAGGCCGTCGGGTGCGGCGGCGGCGCTATAGCCGAGCGCGCCCTCGTCGGAGCGGAACTCCTCGACCGGACCGGTGATGCTGTCGTTGAGGAGCGGGTCGTAGTGGCGGAACCACTCGCCCCAAAGGGTGTGCCCGTGGAACTCCGCGCAGGCGATGACACCGGACCAGTCAAAGCGCGACGAGCGATAAAAGCCGGTGTGGGTGTCCGGGAGGAAGAGGGTGGCGGAGAGGTCGCCGTTGCGGATGGTGGCGTGGGGATGATCGAGGTGCGGAATGGGATCGCAGGACGGGGTCTGCTGGGCGAAGGCGGCGAGCGGGGCGAAGGCGAGAGACAGAGCGAAGAGGCGAAGGGTCATGTGCTTTCTGGTGGAGCTGGGATGGCCAGTGGGCTGGGCAGGCTGGACGGGACGGGGCGGGAAGCGAGACGATCCAGCTTCTGCGGGTCAAAGAAGCTGCAGGCCGAGGGTCGCGTGGTCGCGGAGGAGGACTCGTGGCTGGTGTGCCGGGCCGCGGCCGAGATCAAGGGCGAGCAGGTGTGGGTTTCCGGCCAGCAGCAGGGTGCGGTCGTGGAGGGCGACCTGAGCGACGGAGACGAGGCCTGGGAGGTGCGTGGTGCGGAGGGTCGTCAGGGCTGGGTGGAGCTCCGAGAGGAATGTGGAGTTGCCCGGAGCATGGGTGATGGCGAGCAGGTGGCCGGTGCGAGGATCCAGCAGGATGGGGCCGGTTGTGCTGCCGCGGAGGTTGTGGAGCGTGACGGAACCGGAAGGGAGAGCCTGGGCATTGAGAGGCAGGGCAAGGAGGGTGGCGGCGGTGGACGAGGCGAGGACGAGGGTGGTGGGGGTGGTGAGGGTGAGTTCCGTGGGGGCGAAGGCGGGTGGGAGCGCGTGGCGGTGGAGGAGCGTGAGTGCGTCGGAGGTGCAATGGAAGACAAGGAGAGAGTCTGTGCCGCGATCGGTTACATACAGAAGCGGGGCGGAGGGATGGAAGACGGCGGCGAAGGGAGCGGAGCGCGGCTGGGTGGAGAGGGGGCCGCGGCCGGGGAGGCGGACGGTGTGGGTGACAGGCTGGAGGCTGCCATCGGGCGCGAGGGGAAGGAGGGTGAGCGAGCCGCTGTGGGCGCTGAGAGCGAGGAGATGCTCCCCGGAGGGCGAGACGGCGAGGCGCTCGGGATGAGTGCTGTGCAGTGCGAGTGGCTCGGTTGCAAGAGGCGTGAGGGTGTTTGTGCGGAGGTCGCGGTGGATGGCAGAGACCGAACCGCGTGGGCGATGGTCGTGCTCGGATGTGGCGTTTACGAGGTAGGTGATGGGGAGTGTGGGGTGGGCGGCGTGGGCGCGGGGTGCCGGGATGGAGAGACGAGCGACGGGGTAGGGGGAGTCCGTGCGGAGGAGAGCGACGGTGTTGTCGGCGAGGCTACACAGCAGGGAGATGGGCGGCAGGGAAGGTGATGCCCCCTCCTGTGTTGGTTTGAAGAGAAGCGGTGAGGCGCAGGCGAGCGTGGCGGGGCGGGTTGCGGCGGCTGCAGTGGCGAGGCCAGCGGTGGCGAGAAAACTCCGGCGCGTGGTGGACGCGGCGGAGTGCGGCTGGCCCGGTGCGGTCGCCCTAGAGAGAGGAGGTGCGGTGCGGTCTGCCGACATGATGTGGTCTCCTGCTACGTCTTGCCCGTTTTGCGCTGTTGTTTCAACTCGGCGGCGTCGGTGCGTTTATTGCCTGGCCAGGCCGCTTTCCGCTCGTTGACCAGGCCGCTTTCCGCTCCTCGGCTAGGCCTCGAGCGGGCGGACGCTCATGCTGTGGTGGAAGACGTTGTGGGGATCGTAGGTCGCCTTCACCTTTTGGAGGAAGGGGTAGAGGTCGCCGCGACCCCAGAAGAGCTGAGGCCAGAAGCTGTGCTGGAGCATGTCGACGTCGGGGTAGTTCATATAGCAGCCTTCAAAGCCGGGGCCGAAGGGGGTGCCCTGGTGGTCGGGGTCGACGTGCGGCCCGGTGTAGACGGCGGTGAAGAAGTCGTTGGTGAAGCGGAGGCGACCGGCGTCCTGCTCTTTCTCGCGCCAGTAGGTCTGCCATTGGAGCTTGAGGATGGAGGATCGCTGGGCGATGGCGGTGTCGGCGGCACGTTCGGGCTTGTTGACGGCACCGCCGTAGGAGTCGATGGCGAGGACGGCGCCGTGCGAGTCGAGGCTGGTGTCGGTGAAGAAGCGGAAGATGGCCGCGCACTCGGCGGGGGTGAAGGTCCCCTTCATGTAACTGGATTTGTACTTGGCCCGGGAGCCGCCGCCGGAGCCGCCTTCGGCAAGGGTGGCGTCGAGCCAGGGCTCGCGATTGACCTGATAGGGCGAGCGGGCGTGGTCGGCGGCGATGTCCTGCTGGCCGGCGGTGGAGGAGCTGTTGCCGGCGGGGAGCTTGGTGGGGAGGATGAGGGTGGGGTCGAGCTCGTGAAAGTAGGCGCAGAACTCGTGGAGGACGGAAAGGTCGCTGGTGTCGCCGGCGGGGGTGCAGAACTGGATGTGGACGCCGACGCGAGCTTCGTCACGCGAGGTGCGTGCGCCCATGGTCATCACGGCGAAGAGGCCCCAGGTGTCGGGCTCGGTGCCGCGAGTGGCGAAGTAGGTGCCGAAGAGGGTGAGCAGGCGGGTGAACTTCGCCTCGTCAAGATCCTTCCAGGGGAAGGCGAGGGAGACGAGGGCGACCTCCGTCGGGGCGGTGGGGAGGCGGTCAAAGTGGAAGCCGGTGATGAGACCGAAGTTGCCGTTGCCGGCGCCGCGGCAGGCGCGGAAGAGATCGGGGTGGGAGGTGGCGGAGACGGTGAGCGGCAGGACGTGGCCGTTGGCGTCGACGGTGAGGATGTCTATGGCGGAGATCCAGTCGACGGTGAGGCCGTGGAGGCGGGAGAGCAGGCCATAGCCGCCGCCGGAGATATGGCCGCCCGCGCCCACCATGTAGCAGGTGCCGGCGGGCAGGGTGACGTTGCCGCGTTTGTAGAGGGCCTGGTAGACCTCGCCGAGGACGGCGCCGGGCGCGATGCGGAAGCCGCCGGAGGGCAGCGGGGTGACGGCGTTGTGCATGGAGATGTCGAGGATGGCGCCGTTGGGGTTGTTGGCGACGAAGTCCTCGTAGCAGTGGCCGCCGCTGCGGACGGTGGGGCGGAGGCCGGCGGCGATGACCTGCTGGAGCGCGGCCTCCGTTTCGGCAGCGTCGGCGCAGAGAAAGATGCGACCGGCGGCTTCGGCATCGGTTGCCGGGAAGCGCAGGTTGTGGCCCTTCTTGAGGGTGTGAAAGCGGGGGTCCTGCCGGGTGATGGTGGGGATGTTGGACGACACGGCTGGGACCTCGTGTGGGAAGTTTTTCGATGGTACGAGGTTAGGCCAGAAAGCGGAGCTGTGGCAGGCTATAGCGCGGATAAGTACAGGGGAGGGTGGACAGGCTACTCGGGGCGCACGGGGGTGGCCTGATGGCGGGGGTAGACTGCAGAGCGGAGCGGGGGATGGCTCGCCTGGGTGGGCGCGTCGTCGAGGGCGCCCTGCTGAAAGGATCAACGACGTGAACGCCTTTGCGCGGCCGAAGCAGCGGGAGCCACTGACAGAGGAAGAGTTGTTTGAGTATGCCGTGGGGAGCCTGGCGCGGCGGATGCGGTCGGTGCGGGATCTGCGGCGGCTGATGGCGATGCGGGTCGAGCCAGGGGCGGTTGGAGAAGGGAAGATGGACAGCGTGGTGGAGCGGCTGGAGCGGCTGCGCTACCTGTCGGACGAGCGGTTTGCGCGGGACTTTGTGCGGCTGCGCCGGGAAAACCAGGCGCACGGGCGACGGCGGGTGCAGCAGGACCTGGCGGCGAAGGGGATTGCCAAGGGGCTTGTGGCGGAGGCTGTCGGCGAGGCGTTTGACCCCGGCAACGAACTGGCGGAGGCGCGGCGGTATGCGGAGCGCAAGCGGCTGAAGCCGCCGGCGAGTGAGAAGGAGACGGCGCGGGTGATGGGGCGTCTGCTGCGGGCGGGATTCGGCTCGCAGACGATCTGGCGGCTGCTGCGCGAGTGGAAGGTTGAGGTCGAGGAGACGGACCTGCCGGAGGGGGAGTGAGGCGCCGCGGTGGGGTGGGGCGCATCGAACGCGGTGTGCCTGCTGAGTCGATCCATGAGCCTGGAGTTCCCGCGGTGACGCCTGAGGCGGCGATCGGGCCGGAGCGTGTTGTAGCGATCGACTGGTCGGGGCGACAGGACCTGCCAGGGCAGCGACGGCACATCTGGGCGGCTACCTGGACGGCGGCGGAGGCGGCGGGGAGGGCGCGCACGGCGGCTGAGGGGGCACGGCGAGCGGCGCTGGGTGGGGTGTTGACGCTCGAGAATGGGCGGACGCGGGACGAGGTCGCGGAGTGGCTGATCGGGCTGGCGGCAGAGACGCCGCGCATGGTGGTGGGCATCGATATGTGTTTTTCGCTGCCCGCCTGGTTTGTGGAGGAGGAGCTCGGGATGCACAGCGCGCCCGCGCTGTGGCAGCTGGTGGCCGAGACACATGGGGAGCGGTGGCTGGCGCGGCGGTCGGCGGATGACCCGGAGCTGGACCGGCGGTTTTGGGGCAAACCGCACAAGCGGCCGGCGGAGTTTTCCGGTGAGAACCTCCATCGCATGCTGCGGGCGACGGATATTGACTGCAAGATCATCTCGCTGATTCCGCAGGCCGAGCGGGCGGCGCGGGTGCGGGGGATTACGCCGAAGAGCCCATTCCAGATTGGCGGGTCGGGTTCGGTGGGAACGGGGTCGTTGCGCGGGATGCCTGTGCTGCTGCGGCTCCATCGGGCGGGGTTTCGGGTGTGGCCGTTCGACCGGGCGATGTTGCCGGCCGGGGCGCCGCCGAGCCCCATGCTGGTCGAGATGTACACGCGGCTGATGACCGGGCCGGTGCACAAGGCCAACCCGGTGGCGCGCCGGGCGTACCTGGACCGCCTGCGCCTGCCAGAGAGCCCGACGTTTGATCCGCGGTACGCGGCGCTGCCGCGGGGAGTGGTGCAGGGGGCGCTGGGCAGCGAGGATGCATTTGACGCGCTGGTGTCCTGCATGGTGATGACAGCGCGGCGCGAGAGCTTTGCGCGGCTGCCGCAGCCGCGTGATCCGGCGGCGAGGATCGAGGGGTGGACGTGGGCGCCGGATGTGGACGCGAGCGACCTGCTAGCCGTGGCGCGCTGCGCGGGGTTGCGCTGACGCAAGATCAGGCTTGACTGACGTGAGAGGCGGCGGTGGCGCTGCTATTCTCACACGGTATGCACCCTCGTTCCGGCAACCAGATTCGTGAAGACTTTTTACGGTTTTTTGAGAGCAAGGCGCACCGCCGCGTTCATTCCTCATCGCTTGTGCCTGCCAATGATCCGACGCTCCTGTTCGCCAATGCGGGCATGAACCAGTTCAAGGATGTGTTTCTGGGCGCCGAGCAGCGGCCGTACACGCGCGCAACGAGCTCGCAGAAGTGTGTGCGGGCGGGTGGCAAGCACAACGATCTCGAAAACGTGGGCTTTACGCGGCGGCACCACACGTTCTTCGAGATGCTGGGGAACTTCTCGTTTGGGGACTACTTCAAGCGGGACGCGATTGCGTTTGCGTGGGAGCTGCTGACCTCGCCGGACTGGTTCGGCATTCCGCAGGACAAGCTCTACGTGACGATCTATGAGGGGTCCGGTGAGGGCGAGGGCGGTGTGCCGCGCGATGCGGAGGCCGAGGAGCTGTGGGTCGGGGTGGGCGTGCCGCGCGAGCGCATTGTGGCGATGCCGGGCAAGGACAACTTCTGGCAGATGGGCGAGACGGGGCCGTGTGGGCCGTGCTCGGAGATCTTCTACGACCTGGGCCTCGCGGCGAGCGAGCATCGCGACGCATCCGGGGCGCCGATCGACCGGCCGTTCCCCGAGGACGACCAGCGGTACGTGGAGGTGTGGAATCTGGTCTTCATGCAGTTTGATCGCGCGGCGGATGGGACGCTGACACCGCTCCCGCGGCCCTCGATCGACACGGGCATGGGGCTGGAGCGCATTGCGGCGGTGCTGCAGGGCAAGCTGTCGAACTACGAGACGGATTTGTTCCTGCCGCTGATCGCGCGGGCGGCGGAGCTGACCGGCTTCAGCGGCATGTCGATCGAGGAGGCCAGTGTCTCGGATGCGAAGGGGGCGCCGAGCCTGCGCATCATCGCGGACCATGCGCGCGCGGCGACGTTTCTGATCAACGATGGCGTGCTGCCCTCGAACGAGGGACGCGGGTATGTGCTGCGCAAGATCATGCGGCGGGCGATCCGGCATGGGCGGCTGCTGGGGCAGACGGAGCCCTTTCTGCACCAGATGGTGGCGGCGGTGCGGGACGAGATGGGGGCGGCGTACCCGGAGCTTGCGGCGTCTGCGGACCGTGTGAGCCGGATGGTGCTGGGGGAGGAGCAGCAGTTTGCGCGGGTGCTGGAGATTGGCGCGCGGCGGCTGGACGACTTGATTGCGGCGCAGCAGGCCGATGCAAGCGGGGCAGCGCAGGCTGGCACGACCGTGCTGCGTGGGACGGACGCCTTTCACCTCTACGAGACCTACGGCCTGCCGCTGGACTTCATGGTCGACGCCGCGCGGGATGCCGGCATTGCGTTCGACATGGAGGGCTTTGAGCGGGCGAAGGAAGAGGAGCAGGCGCGGGCGCGGGCGAGCTGGAAGGGTGGCTCGCAGAAGTCGGCGTCGCCGGCGTTTCGTGATCTGCCACGGACGGAGTTTGAGGGCTACAGCGCGACGCGGCTGGATGGTGCGCAGGTGCTGGCGCTGGTGCGGGATGGCGTTGGTGTGGCGGCGCTGGCGCCGGGGGACGAGGGCGAGGTGGTGCTCGATGCGACGAGCTTCTATGCCGACTCGGGCGGGCAGGTGGGCGATGTTGGCGTGCTGACCGCGGCCGATCACACCACACCGGTTGCGGACGTGCTGGGCTGCACAAAGCCGGTGCAGGGTGTGTTTGCGCACCGGGTGGTGGCGCGTGCGCCGCTGGCGGTGGGCGACCTGATCGACACCGTGGTGGATGCGAGGGTGCGGCGGGCGACGATGCGCAACCACACGGGCACGCACCTGCTGCAGGCAGCACTGCGCGAGGTGCTGGGCACGCATGTGAAGCAGGCGGGCTCGTTGAACAACCCGAGCCGGTTGCGGTTCGACTTCTCGCACTTCCAGCAGGTGGCTGAGCCGGAGCTGGAGCAGGTGGAAACCCTTGTCAACCGCGAGATCCTGAGCAACACGCCGGTGGTGACGATGGTGGATGTGCCGATCGACGTGGCGGTGAATGAACTCCATGCGACGGCGCTGTTCGGCGAAAAGTATGGCGACCGCGTGCGCGTGGTAAAGATCGGCGACTTTTCGACCGAGCTCTGCGGCGGCACGCACACGGAGGCGCTGGGCGAGATCGGCCTGTTGAAGCTGACGGGCGAGTCGAGCGTGTCCTCCGGTGTGCGCCGGGTGGAGGCAGTGACAGGTGCGGGGTCGTTGCAGGTCTTCCGGCGGGATGCCGAGGTGGCGCGGGTGGCGACGCAGTTTACGGGCGGTGTGGACTCGGAAAGCCCGGCGCGCGCGCTGGAGGCGCGGCTGGCTGCGGCGGATGAGGAGACCAAACGGCTGCGGCGCGAGCTGGAGCAGCTGCGGATGAAGTCAGCGGCTGCGTCCACGGCGAATGCCGCGGAAGCGGCTGTGGACGTCGCCGGGGTGAAGCTGCTGGTGCAGCGCGTGGAGGGTCTGGACAAGGGGCAGCTGCGGTCGCTGGTGGATACGCTGCGAACGAAGCTGGGCTCGGGCGTGGTGGTGCTGGGCATGGTGGCGGAAGGCCGGGTGTCGCTGATTACAGGCGTGACCAAGGACCTGACGGGCAGGGTGCAGGCGGGCAAGCTGGTGGGCGCGCTGGCCGGGCTGGTGGGCGGCAAGGGCGGTGGCCGGCCGGACCTGGCGGAGGCTGGTGGAAGCGATGCCGGGGCGCTGGATGGAGCACTGGGCCGGGCGCCGGAGCTCTTGCGGTCGCTGCTGAGCTAGCGGCGGAACGGGAGGCGGGCGGTGTGCCCGCCGTCCCTGACGTGCACCACAACCCCTTGCGGTTTGGGATGTCTCGGCGTTGTGCCCGGGGTATCCGGTTCGATACATCCTGCGGGGCAGCCGTTTCGATTGATCCTGCGCCACTTACCCTGAGAAGCAGCATGTTCCGCGACCGCTCCAACCGACGGCTGTGCCCTGGCCGTGCCGTGCTGACGACTCCGGCGCTTCTGGTGCTGGGGGCGGCAAGTGCGGTCTCCGGGGCGGCCGGGCGGCCGGCGGTGCAGGCGACCCCCCGGCACAAGACGCTTTCCGCGTGGGAGCAGGCGGAGCTGGGGCGGAGTCTGTTTGAGCGGACGCCGGGCGCACGGCGCAGCCGCATCGACTATGACGCGGCGATGGATCGGTACCGGCTGATTTACCACGAGAATCCGCGCGACCCGAACGCGCCCGATGCCATAAACGCGGTGGCGGAGCTGCTGGCGGAGGCCGGGCGGGATCTCCACGACGAGCACTCGCTGCGGGCAGCGGTGGGCCAGTATGAGTTTTTGCGGACGCAGTACCCCGGCAGTCCGCTGCGGGTGACGGCGCTGCTGGCCGAGGCGCAGATTGAGGCCAATGATCTCCACGATGCTGCGGCGGCCCGTGAGCGGTATGAGCTGTTTCTGCTGAGCTATCCGCGATCGTCCTCTGCCGAGCAGGCACGGGCGGGGGTAGCGGCGCTGTCGGCTTCGGCGCATACCGAGGGGCGGCCGACCGAGACCGCGGACGCCAAGGGGGTGCCCAAAGCGGGGGAGAGCAGTGCCGGGGGGAGCAAGGCCGGGGGAAAGACCGCGCAGTCGACCGAGAAGACGCCGGAGCCGGGGCGGCCCGAGGGGGAGAAGCCGGCGCCGGACACCGCGGGGCTGCCGGCGCCGGTGAGTGCGGTCTTTCATCGTGGGCCGGCGGTGCAGGTGACCGGCATACGGCACTGGTCAACGCCCACCTACACGCGGGTGGCGATCGATCTGGGCGGCGATGTGGAGTATGAGGCGGCGCGGGTGCCGTCCCCGGACAGGATCTTCTTTGACCTGCATGGGACGCGGCTGGCGCCCGACCTGGTAGGCAAAAGCTTTACGGTGACGGACGATGGCTTCTTGAAGCGGATCCGCGTGGCGCAGAGCTCGCCCACCGTCACGCGGGTGGTGCTGGATGTGAACGACGTGACGGAATATTCGGCGTTTCTGTTGCCAGACCCGTATCGCCTGATCGTGGATGTGCATGGCAAGACCACCGGCCGGCCACACACCGCGGCCGTGACGGTGGATGCGCCGGCGACCCATGCGGCGACGGTGCCGAACACACGGGCGATGCGTGCGGGCAACGCCGCGGAGGTGAACACGCTCTCCGAGCAGCCCGGCAAGGTGGAGGCGACGCCGGCGCCGACCTCGCAGCCGATTGCGACGACGGTGGCGCCGGTCCCGGGAGCCGCCGCTGCTGAGGGCAGCGGGCCCGTGGGGTCGAACACGCCCGCGCCAAATACCGGCGGAGAGACTGCTCCGGCCGGTAGCGCGCGCAGTGTGGAGCCGTCGCGGGCGACGACCAGGGCGGACAGCAGCGTGGTGGGTGTGCCCTATAGCGAAACAAAGAGTCCGCCCGCGCCGGTGACGCGGCGGCTGCCCCGCCACAAGGGAGCGACGGCCGCAGATGCCGCGGTGGTGGGGGTGCCCGGGGCGCCGGCACGGGCGGCTACGCAGACCGCCGATGGAGAGACCTCGCTGGTACGGGCGCTGGGGCTGAAGATCAATCGCATCGTGATCGACGCAGGGCATGGTGGTCATGACTCCGGCACGCTGGGCGTGGGCGGGCTGGAGGAGAAGGACGTGGTGCTGGATGTGGCGCTGCGGCTGGGCCGGCTGCTGCACGACCGGCTGGGTGCGGAGGTGATCTACACGCGTTCGGACGATACCTTTATTCCGCTGGAGACGCGGACGGCGATTGCCAACAAGGCACAGGCGGACCTGTTTCTGTCGATTCACGCAAACTCGTCCTCCGACGCCTCAGCGCGCGGGGTGGAGACCTACTACCTGAACTTCACGGACAAGGCCGACTCGCTGCAGGTCGCAGCGCGTGAAAACGCCGTCTCCGGGCAGTCGATCCATCAGCTGTCGGACCTGGTCCGGAAGATCACGCTGCGGGACAAGCTGGCGGAGTCGCGGGAGTTTGCGAGCGATGTGGAGAGCTCGCTTTACTCCGGGCTGAGCCGCGGCAACGAGGGGTTGAAGGACCGCGGCGTCAAGAAGGCGCCGTTTGTGGTGTTGATCGGCGCGAACATGCCGTCGGTGCTGGCCGAGATCTCGTTTGTGACCAATCCGCGGGACGCCGCGCAGCTGCGCCAGCCGGAGTACAAGGAGCGGGTGGCGGAGTCCCTGTTCCGCGGGGTGAACCGCTATATGAACTCGCTTTCGAGCTCCACGCCGGCTGCGGGCCAGGGTACGGAGCGAGCGTCCACCGGTCGCTGAGGCTTGGCTGGAGCCCGCTGACACCTGGTGGGATACAGCTTGCGGCGCGCAGGCGCGTGAGTTTTAGCGGCATCAATGAGGGTTGCGAGGGGCTGGGCGCGCGGCGCTCACCAATGGGCGCCGGTGGTAGTCTCCCCTGTATGAGCCCGCTTTCCCCTGCTCGTGCGGCGTTGTGTCTGCTGGCGTTTGGCGCTGGCTCCCTGCTCGCTCCCGGCCTGTTGGCGCAGGCGTCTCCCGCGGCCCAAACGACGCAAACAACACAGCTGCAGCTACCCGCAGGCCCGCTGCTGCCGGCACACTTTGGCCGCTGGCAGGCAACGGCGCCGCCCAGCGAGGGGGCGCAACTGCAATTGCTCAACGATCCCGCTCTGCCGGCGATCGCACACGAAGACGGGTTGAAGCGCACCACCACGGCGACCTACAACGCCGCGGGTGCAGGCACGCTGACCGTGGAAGCCCTGCAGTTTGTCGACGCCACCGGGGCCGTTGCCACCTACACCTACCTGCGCGGGCACGACCTGCAGGAGCGGCCAGCCGACAGTGCGCGGCATGGCAACACCAACATTGCGACCGGCGGCGACCGCACCCTGCTGCGGGAAGGTCCAAATGTGCTGCTGGCGCAGACCGCAGGGGGCGGAGCCCTGCCTTCGGCTGACGTCCTGGCGCTGGCCAACGGTCTGCCCAAGCTTTCTGGACCGGCGGGTCTGCCCCCTTTGCTGCCGACCTACCTGCCGGCCCGCGACCTGCAGCCGCGCTCCGTCGAGTACGCCCTGGGGCCGGCCGGCTACAAGGCACAGGGTGGAGCGCTGCCGACGGACCTGCTTGGCTTCGACAAGGCGGGCGAGGTCGCCACAGCGGAGTACCGCGGGTCAGCCGTCGGCCACGGCAAGCTGAGCCTTCTTCTGCTGCCGACGCCGGAGATCGCGGGCGCACGGGGCAGGGCACTGGAGGCATGGCTGAACTCCCCGGCGGCGGCCGACGCCCACATGGGCACGGTGCGGCTGCGACGGGTCGGGCCGATGCTGGCGCTGGCGTCGGATGGCTTTACGCCGGACCAGTCCAAGGCGCTGCTGGACAGCATCCACCTGCGGACGGAGGTGACCTGGAACAAACCGGTACCGCCGGAGTTCCATACGGAGGTGCGTAAGACAGCCAGCCTGCTGCAGAGCATCATCGTGCTGAGCGGCGTACTGGGTCTGGCGGCGGTGCTGCTGGGGCTCTTCCTCGGCTTTGGTCGGGCATGGATCCGGGTGCTGCTGGGCAAGCCCGCGGCGACGGAACCGGAGTTCCTGCGGCTGGATCTGCGGTCGGGACGATCCGGGACGGAGCCGGCCAAGGAGCAGGCATAGCAAGGCGAGGACGCCTCTCGCAGGCCACGTGACAGCCGCCAACCCTGCCTCCGGGCACCGAATGTAAGTCCAATGGATGGAGCGGCTTGGGGGTTGCGGGCGGCGGCCGCCGCACAGCATCGCCAGCGGGCCGGCAACGCTAACTCTTGGCGTATGTGGCGTTTAGCCCAACGCCAAAGATGCTTGACACGGGTTCCGCCCCCCCATATTCTGTCGCCAGAAAGTTCTGTGGCTTTGCCTCCACTGGAACTATTCTCCCTAGCGAGAAGGCTTGCCCGTTTGGAAGCCTTCTCTTTTCTTTTCAGAGACCCCTTTCCCGCTTCCTGGGGCCGCCGCTTGGCAGTCTCCGAACTGCCCGGTACACTGGGTCAGGAGTCGCCGACGTAGCTCAGTTGGTAGAGCAGCTGATTCGTAATCAGCAGGTCAACGGTTCAAGTCCGTTCGTCGGCTCCAGCCCACCTCCTGTCAGAGCCGCGCGCTTCGCGCCCGTGCCCGAAATCTGCCCCGCAGACAGCCTTTTCGCGCTATCCCTCGCTGAATCCTATTTGGTACGCGATATCCACGCCTTTTCGCGGGGAAACGCCCTGAAGCGCTTGTACCCGGGCCGCTTCCGCTCCCATACTGCCCGCAGGCTCTGTGTTATTTGACGCTGACCCACAGATGCCGAGGAGCCGCGTTGACCCACTTTAGCCGACAGGATGTGGTCCGAATCCTTCGCCTGAACGGCCGTGAGCTCCGCGCATGGGAGCGGGCGGAGCTGGTGCCCAGCCGGAGCGAGTACACCATAGGCGAGATGGGAGAGCTGCGCACCCTGCGCGAGCTACGTGCCCGTCGGATCTCGCCGCGCACCATCCAGGCGGCCATCGCGGCCATGCGCCGGACCTCCGGCGGCCGCGGGTCGCTGGCCGAGCTTTCTGTCGCGGGCAGCGGCAACCGGCTGCGATTTCGTCATGCTGGCGCGCTGGTGGAGCCGTTGACGCAGCAGCTGGAGTTCGACTTCCGAAGCGCAGGCGGGGACGCCGCACCGCTGTCGAGTGTGCCGCCGCATTCTGCCGCGCGCCGCTCGCTGGAGGTGCAGGAGAGCTTTCTGCAAAGCGTGCGCCTGGAAGAACAGGGCAAGATCGACGACGCGATCCTGAGCTATGAGGCGGTGCTGGACCGGCAGCCGCATCATGCTCCGACGCTCATCAATCTCGGCACCGTGCTCTACAACCGGCGTGAGTTTGCGCGGGCCGAGGCGCTCTACCGGCGTGCCACCGAGGTTGATCCCACCTACGCGCTGGCCTGGTTCGACCTGGGCAATGCGCTGGACGAGATGGGACGGATCCACGATGCGACGGAGTCTTACAGCCGCGCCGTGGCGCTGCTGCCGCACTACGCCGACGCCCATTACAACCTGGCGCTGGCCTATGAGCGGCAGGGGCAACGGCGGCGAGCCCTGGGCCACTGGCTGCGGTATGTGCGGCTTGACCCTGTTGGCCCGTGGAGCGCCCACGCCCGCAACCAGGCGCGGCGCACGCTGAAGACGGAGAAGCTGTCCATTGTGAGCCGCCGGGGCCGCCTGGTGCAGGCTGGCTGAGCCCCTATCCCCACGTACCATGCTTCTTCCGGAGGCCATCAGCGTCAGATAGGGAGCGGGTGCTCGGTGGGCGCACGCGGGGAGAGGCTGACTTGGGACGCGGAAAGCTGGAAGGACTCGGGATGCTGCGACCGCCGCGCACTGGCGTGCTGGTGGCGGTGTGTGAGAAGTGCGAGCGCCGCCTGGATGGCAAAGGCCGCGCGAAGCTCGCAGCCGAGATAGGCAACGCGCTGACGGAGCTGGCCGATGAAGGAACACGCACCGGCCCGGTTCGGCTGGAGCGTGTGGGCTGCATGAAGCTTTGCCCGGACGATGGGGTGACTGTGTGCGCTGTGCATCCCAGGCGCTTTCAAAGGCCTGAGCCCATCGTGGTTCATGCCGCTGACGAGGCGGAGGTCTTCTTTGCGGTGGAAGTTACCGAAACGGTGATCCCAGGCGCTCTCCGGCAGGACGCGCCGCCGAAGAGGGAAGTGAGCGAGGCAGGGCTCGAACCTGCAACCGTCAGCTTAGAAGGCTGATGCTCTATCCAATTGAGCTACTCGCCCGCGCAACGGGCTCCAGGGCCAGAGCTATTGTAGGCGATCCCCCGCGCACTAGGTCTGCGGAAAGAGGTCCGGCTTGCGCAGGGTGGCGGTAAGGCTGGCCAGCGCGGCCGACCAGTTTGCATCCGCTGCCGCTTCATCCGGGCCAACGGCCTTGACGTAGAGCGAGAAGGCAAATCCCTCCTGCGGCTGCGTCAGATCGAGAAAGGCGGGGCGTACCACGGCCTCGGCCAGCGCAAAGGGATGGTCCAGTGCGGCCAGCCGGCGCTCTAGACGGTTGAGCAGATGTTGCTGCTGGTGGAATGAGGCGAAGAGCGCCCGGTCGCGCGACAGCACATCGAGGTAGGAGACCTGGCCGGCGGCGGCTAGTGCAGGGTCCAGCATCAGCTCAGTCTCAAGGGCCGCGAGCTCGTCCTGCTCAGCCGTCCACACATCACACTTGGCGGTAAAGACGGCAGAGCGCGTGCCATTTAGCGCCCGCAGGCTGGCGAGCAGGGCGGGATGCCGTTCGGCCTCGGGGATGTCGTCCAGTGCATCCGGATCGTCGCGCAGATCGATGAAGCTGAGGCCAGACGCGGGGTCGCTCCACGGCACCACAAGCAGCGGATCGTCAGGAGCGCAGGCGGCGGACCAGTCAAAGAGCATGGATAGGTCCATGGTAGCCCGGCAGGGATGGCACGGTGGTCACTGGCCGCACTGTTGCTGAAGAAAGCGCAGCAGCGTGTGCTCGGCCCAATAGCCATCGTTGTCGGCCGCCTGCTCCGGCGCTGCAAGAAAGGCGCAGTGGCCGCCGTGCGCGGGCTCAAGCAGCGTAACGGCCGGGTTGGCCAGCAGCGCTGCGCGGGAAGAAGCCGTCAGGCGAACAAACGGGTCGTCCAGCGCATGGAGCACCAGCGTCGGCACACGGATGCTGGGGAGCACGCGTGCGCTGGCAGCGCGGAAGTAGTAGTCCGAGCTGCTGCGAAAGCCGGCGTAGTGCGCGGTTACCTGCTCGTCGAAGTCGCGCAGCGATAGCAGGCCGGTAACGCGTGCCGGGTCGTACACCCCTGGGAAGAGCTCCGCCTTGCGCCGGAAGCGTGCCGCCAGCGCGCGCAGAAAACGACGCTCGTAGACGCGGTTGAACGGCTCGTGCAATGCGTCGGCCGACTCCGCCAGGTCAATCGCGGGCGACACCCCGACCGCAGCGCAGAGCTCCGGCGGCGGCTCCGAGCCAAGCTCCCCGGCCAGTTTCAGCACCAGGTTGCCGCCCATGGAGTAGCCCACCAGCGCAATCCGTTTGAGGCCGTCGCGCGCCGCAAAGAAGCGCAGCACGGCGAGCACGTCACCGGAAAGGCCAGAGTGGTAGAGCGTCGGCGAAAGCGCTTCGCTGCCGCCGCAGTTGCGCATGTTCATGCGGATGACGTTGGCTCCGGCGCGCAGAAGCTTGCTGGCGTTGCCGAGGACGTACTGTGAGCTCGATGAGCCCTCCAGGCCGTGCAGCACGATGGCGGTCAGCGCCTCGGCCCGGCGCGGCTGCCAGTGGCAGTGACAGAGCACCTGCGAGGACAGGCCGGTGGGCGGCGCGGGCGCAGCAACCTCGACCACCACGGCTTCGGCTTCGTTCAGGTGATGTGGGCGTGGCAGGAAGTTGCCGGCGATGGTCTGCAGGTGGCCGTTGCTCAGAAAGCGGCGAGGGTGGAAGTCGACGGCCGTGACCGGAAAGGAGACGCCACTCCCCATCAGGCGCGCTTGGCCTCAACGGCAGCGGCCTGGGCAAGCAGGTCGCGCGCGTTCAGGGCGCCGGTTGGCTCGTTCTGGTGCCGCAGCGCTACGTAGACCTCACGCTCGCCTGCCAGCGCGACAAACTTTGTGGCGTAGGCGGCAAGCTCCGCCGCCGTGTAGCCCCCGGAGCGTCGCAGGCGAAACGAGGTGTGCGTGAAGGCCGTGTGGACCTCCGGCACCTCCAGATCGCCCGGTTCGTCGCCGGCGTGTGCGACGCACAGGGCCGCGTTGTGGTCCCGCAGGATCTGAAAGGCTGGCTCGGCAAGCCAGGAGGCGTGGCGGAACTCAAACGAAAGCCGCGGCGCGTGCGCGCCAACCAGCGCGGGCTGGGCGAGAAAGGTCGCCAGCCGGGGCAGATCAGCCTGAAAGTTGGGCGGCAGCTGCGCCAGCAGGCTGCCGAGACGGCCTGCCTCGCGGATCGGCTGGAGCGCAGCAACGAACTGCTCGGTAGCTGCTTCCGCCTCGCGGAGCCGGCTGAAGTGCGTGATGCGCTGTGGAAACTTGAAGGAAAGACGGAAGTTCGCGGGGGTCGCCTGAAGCCAGTTGTCCAGCATCTTGGGCGTGGGCAGGGCGCGAAAGGTGTAGTTCACCTCCACCGCCGTGAGCTGCGAGGCGAAAAAGGTGAGGAACTGCTTCTGCGGCAGCTTGTCCGGGTAGAAACCGGGCTTCCACGACGGGTAGGCCCAGCCGGAGGTGCCGATAAAGAGATTGTGGGGGGCGTGGAGCGGGGCCACTGGCTCGAGCACCGGCTTGGCTGGCGTCATTGCGGGCGTGCCCTAAGAATCTTTGAAGAGGAGGGGAAATTGGGGCGGCTAGTGGGGTTCGAACCCACGACATCCGCAGCCACAGTGCGGCGTTCTGCCACTGAACTATAGCCGCCACACAATGAACTGATTGTAGCATCTGACTCCCTGGTGGCGGAGGTGGTGATGGCACAGACTGGTGAACCGGAGGTTCTGCCGCCTCGCTGGAAGCGAGCTGCGCGCCCGCACGGCGGCATAGCGAGCGACGAAAATCTCGACCTGCTCAGCCATCTGCTGGATGACTTTGTTCGCATTCCCGGCACCTCCATCCGCTTCGGCCTGGATGGCGTGGTGGGCCTTATCCCCGGGGTCGGCGATCTGCTGGGTGGTCTTGCCTCCACCGTGATCATCCTCGCGGCCTGGGCCCGTGGCGTGCCCAAGGTGGTGCTGCTGCGCATGGTCGCCAATGTTGGCGTGGAAGTCGTGGTCGGGGCCATCCCCGTGCTGGGCGACGCCTTTGACATCGCCTGGCGGGCGAACCGGCGCAACTACGCCCTGCTCACCGGTAGTGTGGCCGAGCCCGCCGAGGTGCAACGGCGTAGCTGGCTCTTCTTTGCCGTGCTGTGTGCCGCGCTGCTGGTGCTCTTGGTGCTGCCGCTGGTGCTCTTCAGCTGGCTCACCGCTCACTTGCTCCATGGCATGCTCGGCGGGGACCTGCACCGCCGCTGGTAGGGAAGGCGGCGGGCCGGGATAGAATCAAAGACAGTCGGGGCGTAGCGCAGCCTGGTAGCGCATCTGCTTTGGGAGCAGAGGGCCGGGGGTTCGAATCCCTCCGCCCCGACCATCACGCACCAACCCTCGCCAGAGCCTTCGCCCCCTGCTTGAGCGCCCATCGCGCGCCACCCGGTTTGAAGTCACACTCACAAACGGCTCTGTCCATCCCCCGCGACGCACAGATCCGGCCCCGCATCGTGATCTTTCCCAGCGCCCCCATCATTCAGGGCAGACTACGCCCACCACGTGGCGCGGCTGGCGCGTAGACTGGCTCAAGTGATTCGGACGACACATAGCCGCACATCCCGGTCTCGCTTCTCGTCCGTGCGCTTCTGTGAGGGCCTTGGCCGGACGTTGCTCGGCCTCTCCACCCTTCTGTTTCTGGCATGCCCGTGGACGGAAAGCGTGAGCAACCTCGACAGCTTTCCTCGCGGTGGTCAGGACTTTGAACTCTCCGTCTTTCTGCTGCTCACCCTTCTCTGCATGAGCCTTCTGGCCGCTCTTGGCAATCTCAGCCGGGCCGAGCAACTCATCACGGAGCAGGCCTGGATGCACCACGATCTTTGGGCAAGGCTGTCCTCCCAAGGGGAACAGGGCCGGATCGTCGCCCCTGTCTGGGTGCCGCCAAAACAGCCCTTCTTCGGCGGATCGGTGCCACTGCCCCTCCGTATCTGATCTGCCTCTGGTAGGCGCGGGCACGTGATTGATCCTTTTGCCCGCAAGACCTTTGATGACACGATGGCTTCGAGCCATCCGGGAGAAGTTATGAAGAAATCTGAAGTAGTTCAGGCCTGGGGCACCATTCTTTCCGGCCGAGCGCCGTCACTTTCGATTGAGATCACGAAAGAATGCCCGCTGCGCTGCCCCGGCTGCTACGCCTTCGACGCCGCCCACCTCGGCGGCGGCACCATTCTTCGCCAGCTGTCGGACTTCAAGGGCGATGAGTTGGTCCGGGGTGTGTTGGACGTGATCGACGAACGCCGTCCGCTCCATGTCTCGCTCGTCGGCGGGGACCCCATGGTCCGCTACCGTGAGCTTGAAATTCTGCTGCCGGAGATTGAAAAGCGGGGCGTCCACACCCAGGTCGTCACCAGCGCCTTCCGCGTCATTCCGCCGCACTGGAAGGACTACCAGAAGCTCAACGTCGTCGTCTCCATCGATGGCCTGCAGCCCGAGCACGACGCGCGCCGCAAGCCGGCCACCTATGAGCGCATCCTCAAGAGCATCGCGGACGCACGCGTCACGATTCACTGCACCATTACCTCGCAGATCGCGGACCGACCAGGCTACCTGGAAGAGTTCATGGCTTTTTGGAGCCAGCAGCCGCAGATTCGCAAGGTCTGGTTCAGCCTCTTCACCCCGCAGCTCGGGGCCGAGGACCCAGAGATCCTGAGCCCGGCGCAGCGTCTCGCCATGATCGGTGAACTGCGTGAGCTCCGTGCCAGGTACCCCGTCCTTGACATGCCGGACGCCGTGATCGACGAGATCGCCACGCCGCCCCGCAGCCCCAAGGAGTGCATCTTCGCCCGCACCACTGAGACCATCTCGGCTGATCTCACCACCGAGATTACGCCGTGCCAGTTCGGTGGCAAGCCGGACTGCAGCAACTGCGGGTGCATTGCATCGATGGGCCTTGCGGCCGTCGGCCACTACAAGCTGATCGGTCCCCTCACGGCAGGGCACATCTTTCTCGCCTCGGACAGCTTTGGCAAGAGCTTCCGCCGTTTCCGCAACAGCTTCAAGCGCGTGCCCGCCGTTGTTCCCCAGCCGGAGCCCTTCAAGATCATCTAGGGTGCAACCCAAGCCAAACAGCGCAGCCATCTCTCTTCCGGATGGCTGCGCTTTTCTTTGTGCACGGGGAGGGCGCTACTGGGGCGTCCACTTTGGGTGGCTGGTGAACAGCCCGCCGACATAGCCCAGCTGGTACACCAGGAAGAGACCGAAACACACGCTGATCAGACCTGACGTGATGCCGAAGTAGCGGCTCAGCCGCGTGGCTCGGCTGCCGGCGTAGGTCAGCGGCACGGCCAGTGCAGAGGTCATCACCATCATGCCCAGCACCGTTCCGAAGCCGAAGATCAGCAGGTACATCGTGGCCCACACCGGGTTGTGGATCGTCGACAGCACCATCAAAGCGACGGCGGCCGAGCCGGCCAGACCATGCACCAGGCCAATCGCAAGCGGACGCACCAGCTGAAACACTCCCAGGCGATCCACCCAGCCCTGAGCTCCCGGCAGATCGGGAGCACGGTCGTGGAGCGTCGCAGCATCCGATGCGGGTGAAAGCCGCCGCATCAGGCGCGCCGTCACGCCCGTCAGATTCAGGCAGCCCAGCAGGATCAGCATCAATGCTACGGAAAACTCCATCGCCAGGCCGATGCGTGGCGGGATGGTGACGCCGGCCAGGATGATGAGCGCGCCCACCGCGAAGATGGTGATGGTGTGGCCCAGACCCCACATGGACCCGATCAGTGCGGCGTTCAAAATCCCGCGCTGCTTGCTCACGATGGTCGAGATGGCCACCACATGATCCGCGTCGGTGGAGTGCCGCATTCCCAACACCAGCCCCAGTCCGGAGACGGCCAGCACCGTTCCCCAGCTGCCCTCAAACGGCCCCGCTGCCAACCCGTGCACCTCGGAGAGACCTGTCCATGCTAGGGCGCCGCCCAGCGCCATCATCAGGAGAGGAGAGAGCATCAGGGTCCACACTCGCGGTGCAGGCGGGGTTCGCCGGTGTGCCGCACTCGCTGCCAGGCCTGCTGCTACCAGTACGGTGCTGTACACCAGGAGGGGTAGCCGGCCGTCCTGCCGCTCCCCGAGCGCTGCAGCAATCAGAACTACGGCAATCGCGGCAGGAGAGGGAAGCAGGTTCCTCGCAAAGCTGCCCGCAGGCCGGGCATCTGCACCGGCATGGGAGTGCCGCAGCGGGGCTGAGGAAGCCGCGCGCGCCTGCGCCGGGGCATCGTGGCTGTGGGAGGGCAGGCGTCCTGCCATACGCCGCAGCAACACCGCCGCGCCCAGCACTACGAGCGCACCGCCCAGGCCTGCACGTAACAGCGGCGAGCCGATGGCTTCGGGCCAAAACATACGGACCGCCAGGAACGCCGCAGCACCCCACACGAGGCACACGACAGCAGGCCAGAACACCCGTCCCCACTTTTCACCGGGTGTTCCTGGCCTCCCACCGGATGAATCCCACGCAGAAAGCAACCCCAGGGCTGCCGCCGCTACGCTCCACCAGGTGGTCATATGGGCTTTGCGCTCTGCCGCACCATCACAGCTCTACTCCGCGACGCTGCCCGGGGTCACACCCGTATCGCCGGGCGCGGACGGGTTGATCTCCCCTTTGGCATTCTCCGGTGTCTCGGAGCGAAGGCTCGTCTGCCCTGGTCCGGCCGTGGACGGGTTGTTCCCGCGATACCCCGACGCCTCCTGACCCTGCTGTTCAGGCGACGGTGTCTTCTCTGCGGCCGGCTTTTGTCCTGCGTGCTCCGTTGCTTCTGCCATGCTGTCCATCCTTCCACGTGGTGCTGCGCTGCTGCCTGGACCGTCTGGACGCGCTGGCCGCGTGCAGTCCGGCGCCCGGCCCCGGGTCGCATCGCGCCCGGCTCAGGCTACCTTACCGGTACCACTCCATGCTGTGGTCCACCAGCCCGGCGCTCTGCCGGTTAGACTACAAAACGTGCCGGTGCGCGTTGTCCGGTCGCAACAACTTTGCAGCACCTGCCCACCGGTCTTGTCCGCCCCTCCCTGCATAGGCCAGGAGATTGCGGTCGAGCCCCGAAGGGCAGCAGGCACTACACGACCAATCCAGAGATGATGAAGCCCCCCAGCTCCGCTCCAGCCCTCCGCCGCTCCTTTGCCCTGGCGATCCTTCTTCTCACCGGCCCCGGCCTTCTTGCCCAGGGTGTGCTGGGCGTGCTCCCCGGACAGACGCCCTCCGCTCTGCTGCAGCAGCAGAACAGCTCGGCCCAGGCCGCCACGCCGCAGAGCGCGAGTCCGTCCAACATCCCCTCCTCCGCCGCCCAGACGGCGACGTCCCAGCAGGCGCCCGCCACCACGCGCAGCACCAGCCTCCAGGCAGGACCATTCGCCCGCGGCAACGCCGCTCCGGATCGCCTCACCGACTTCCAGCGTCTCGTTCAGGAGACCACCGGACAGCAGCTTGCCGTCTTTGGCGCGAGCATCTTCATCAATCCCCCCTCAACTTTTGCCCCGGTCGACGACGCCCCTGTCACCCCCGACTACGTCATCGGCCCTGGCGATGAGCTCCGTCTGCAGCTTTGGGGGCAGGTCAACCAGCAGGGCGACTACGTCGTCGACCGCTCCGGCTCCATCTCGGTCCCGCAGCTCGGCACCGTTCACGTCGCCGGCGTCGCCTTCTCCGACCTCAACAACTTCCTCCGTGCCCAGTTCAGCCGCGTCTACCGCAACTTCGATCTCAACGTAAACCTCGGCCAGCTGCGCTCCATCCAGGTGTTCGTAGTCGGCCAGGCCCGCACGCCCGGGTCCTACACCATCAGCTCGCTGTCCACCCTGCTGAACGCTCTCTTTGCCTCCGGCGGCCCCTCCGCCCAGGGCAGCCTGCGCAACATCCAGGTGCTGCGCGGCAAGGAGGTCGTCACTCACTTTGACCTCTACGACCTGCTGTTGCGCGGGGACAAGAGCCACGACGTCCACCTGCTGCCCGGCGACGTCATCTTCATCTCGCCCGTGGGCCCCCAGGTCGCCCTGCTCGGCAGCGTCAACAACAGCGGCATCTATGAGCTCCACGGCGAAACCACCGTCGGCAGCCTCCTCGCCCTCTCTGGCGGCGAGTCCAACCTCGCCTCCACCGCGCAAGTCCGCCTGGAGCGTGTCTTCGAGCATGACCAGCGCAGCGTCACCTCCGTGGCCGAATCTGATCTCAACGCCACGCCGCTGCAGAACGGTGACGTCATCACCGTCTCCTCCATCGTCGACCGCTTCCGCAACGCTGTCACCCTGCGCGGCAACGTCGCCAACCCCGGCCGCTACCCCTGGCACCAGGGCATGCACGTCACCGACCTGCTGCCCAGCCGCGAAGCCCTGATCACCCGCGACTACTGGACCCGCCGCAACCAGCTTGGCCTCAATCTGCCTGTGCAGCAGCCCGGCAGCCCTGCCATCAACGTCGCTCGCGGGGCGAACAGCAGCTCGTATGGCGACTCCTACGGCAGCTCCTACGCGAGCCCGGCCACCAGCCCTGCCCCGTCCGACGCTCCTGCCGCCAGCAACAGCGAAGGCTCCATCCAGGTCGCGCCCAACCCTGGCCCCGGCACCGGCTCCACCGCCTCCGGCGCCGCCAGCACGCCGGGCCAGAGCGGCTCCGCCAGCGGCGGCGGCAACTCTGTCGCTGCAGCCTCGGCCGCCAGCGCCAGCCTCTTCAGCCCGCGCACGGATGTCGCCCTCAGCGCCCCCGATATCGACTGGTCCTACGCCGTGATCGAACGGCAAGACGCCACCGACCTCAAGACCTCCCTGATCCCCTTCAATCTCGGCCGCGCCGTCCTCGACCACAGCACTCCGGACGACCCCGAACTCCTCCCCAATGACGTCGTCACCGTCTTCTCCACCGCGGACATCCGCGTCCCCGTCGCCCAACAGACGCGCTTTGTCCGCCTGGAAGGCGAGTTCAAGGCAGCCGGCGTCTACAGCGTCCGCCCTGGCGAAACCCTGCGGCAGCTGGTCGCCCGCGCCGGCGGCTTCACCTCGGACTCCTATCTCTACGCCTCCCAGTTCACCCGGCTCTCCACCCAGCGCGTGGAGCAGCAGCGCCTGAGCGACTACGCCGACCAGCTGGAAGCGCAGGTCTCCTCCGTCTCCGCGACCCAGAACGCCCGCGCCCTCAACCCGAGCGACGCTGCTGCCGCCGACGCCTCCACCGCTGCCGCCCGGCAGTCGATCGGCCGCCTCCGCCAGCTCCAGCCCATCGGCCGTATTGTCCTGCAGCTCAAGCCCGACAGCGAGGGCATCGCCGCGCTCCCCGACCTCCCGCTCGAAGATGGCGATCGCTTCATCGTTCCCAAGATCTCCTCAAGCGTCTACGTCGAGGGCCAGGTCTACAGCGCCAATGCCTTCCTCTTTGAGGCCGGTCACAAGACCTCGCGCTACCTCAAGCTCGCTGGTGGCCCTGACCGCGAAGCCGACAGGCGCCGTGCCTTCATCCTCAGGGCCGACGGCTCCGTCCTTAGCCGCCAGTACGCCGACGTCAACCACGCTCTCATCTATCCCGGCGATACCATCGTCATGCCGCCCATGATCAGCAAGCGCGCCATCCTGCGCGACCTGGTCGACATCTCCTCCCTGGTCGGGCAGTTCGGCATCGGCATCGCTGCCATCAACCTGCTTAAGTGAGCTCCGGCATGCGCAACCCATCTCTCGACGACTACCCCGGCGCACCTTCTCCCGCGGTCGATCCGCTTGTGCCGCCGATCGCCAGCGCGCCCATCTCCACGCTCGACGACAGCGTCGACGTCCTCCGCATCATCGCCGTCTTCACCGCGGAGTGGCGCGTCTTCCTCCTCACCACGGCCATCGTCTTTGCCCTGGGTGCCGCCTGGGTTATTCATCTGCCCTCGCGCTTTGTCGCCAACGCTGTGCTTCTGCCCAAGGCCGCCCCGCCCTCGCTCGGCGGCGGTGGCCTTACCGCGGCGGTCTTTGACAACTTCCGTCCCGCCTCGCCCTACACCACGCTGCTCACCAGCCGCAACCTGATGAACGACGTCATCCGCCGTGCCGATCTCAACACCGTCTTCGGCACGCAAAGCATGGAAGCCGCCCGCGGCCAGCTCGCCGGCATGACCCAGATCTTCTCCGGCGCCGACGGCACCTACAACATCACCGTGCGCGACCGCAGCGCTACGGAAGCCGCCCGCATCGCCAACACCTATATCGACGCCCTCCGCGCCGTGCAGGAAAACATGGCCGAGCAGCAGGCGCAGATCCAGCGCCGATTCTTCCAGACCCAGCTCAACCACGAAAGAGAAGCCCTCGCCGCCGCGGAAGACGACTACGAGCGCGCGCAGGAGTCCTCCGGCATCATCGCTGCGGACACGCAGACACAGATCGGCCTCACCACCATCGCCGGCACACGCGCTCAGATCACCGGGCTCCAGGTCCAACTCTCCGCCCTGCTCCAAAGTGCGACCGAGCAGAACCCGCAGGTCCAAACCCTTCGCTCTCAGATCGCCCAGCTGCAGGCCCAGGAGCGCAGCCAGGAAGCTGGCACCGGCTCCGGCAAGGCCACCGGCGCCGCCCCCTCCGCCGGCCGCATGCCGCGCGTCAACCTCGAGATCGCCCGCAAGCAGCGCGAGGTCGCCTACCACCAGACCCTCGTCAACTCACTCGCCAACCAGTACGAAAACCTCCGCATGGGCGAGGGCAATCTGAACGACAACTTCGACGTCATCGATCGCGCGATCGTGCCGGAGTTTCCCACCTGGCCCCCCCGTCGCCTGTACTACCTGCTCGCCCTCGCCGGCGGCATCATCGCCGGGCTCATCGCCTCCGGCATCGCCGTCGCTCTGCGCCGCCTGCTCAACGACCCCCAACAGCGGGATAACCTCCGCCTCATCCGGGCCAGCGTCAGCAGGCGGTAGCGCGTGCGGCGACCCCTTCGCTTCGTCCGTCACCCCCTCGCGGAAGCGGTCAGCACGCTGCTGCTGCTCTTTCTGGTCCTCTTTCCCAAGGGCGGTATCAAGCTGGGCGACGTCCCCATCACCTGGGGCTACATGCTGGTCGCCACCACCTCGCCCGTCCTCTTCTTCTACAGCCTCCTCTTTCTGCCCTGGCGCGTCCGGCCCTCCGTCGTCCTCGCCCTGCTCACGCTGCTGCCGTTCCAGGTGCTCTATCTGTACAGCTACTTTGCGAACGGTGTGGGCCTCGCCGGCTATGCCTTCAGCGTGGCCGTCAACTTCTTCGCCCTCCCGGTGAGCTTCCTGCTCATCTACCCCGTCTTCTTCACCCGGCTCAGCCGCGAGCGCTTCTGCCGCACCTTCTGCAACTGCGTCACCGTCGCCGCGCTCTGGGGTCTGCTGCTCTTCTTTCTTTGGCCGTTCACCCACAAGCTCATTGAGATACCGCCCCTCACCGTCAACCTCGCGGACTACGGCTCCGTGGTCGAGACCAAGCACATCTATCGCGGCCCCTTTCTGAAGCTCATCTCCACCTACAACAACGGCAACGTCTATGGCGTCGCCACCTTTCTGATCCTTCCCCTGTACACCCTTCTCGAGCCCCGCCGCTGGCGTCGCAACCTCATTCGCGTCGCCCTCTTTCTCACCCTCGCGCGCACCGTCTGGATCGGCCTGGTCGCCGAGCAGCTTCTCTCGCTCGCCCAGCCCTTCTTCCTCTCGCTCGGCTCGTTTCCGCGCCTTCGCCTGGGCGGCACCGGCCGCCGCCTTGTTATCGTTCTCGTCTTCCTTCTGGTCTGCGTCGGCTACGCCCTCACCACGCCCTATGCCGTTGCCTTCATCCTCGATCCCACCCTTGGCGGCCGCCTCGGCGAGCTCTCGCTCGCTACCCAGTCCACCTGGCTGCCCGCCGTGCCGCTCACCGGCTTTTCGGAGATCCTCTTCGCCTCCACCATCGTTAACTACGGCTACGTCGGCTTTGCTGCCCTGTCGCTCGTCTTCCTGTTTCCCTTTGTTCTCGCCCTGGCGCACCCCGTCATCCTGCGCGACCCCGTCCGCCGCATGGCCCTCAAGGGGATCGCCCTCTATCTCATCCTCGCCATCAGCGACGGCGCCGCCAATCTCATCCCGGTCCTCGCCTTCTTCTGGTTTGTCTACTCCGTCTTCCTCTTCGGCCTTCCCGGCAGAGCCGCAACCGAGGCCGCCCCGGTGGCCAACGCGCCCGCGCCCGCCCGTGCCCCAGACCGTGCCCCAGACCGTGCCCCAGACCGTGCCCCAGACCGTGCCCCAGACCGCGGCCCAGACCGTGCTCAGGACCTCCCCCTGCTCCCCCATCCGTTGTAGGCTGGAGCGCAGCCTCGGGCGCCCCCTCGCTCGCTGTCCCGGCTACACTGCTGCAGTTCACTCTCTCTGCCCTGGAGCTTCATCTCGCACGTGACCACCAACAGCCCCATCCTCGTCACCGGCGGCGCCGGCTTTATCGGTGCCAACTTCATCCTGGACTGGCTAGCCGCCGATCCGGCTGTCTCCCCCGTCGTCAACCTCGACAAGCTCACCTACGCCGCCAATCCCGCCACCCTGGCGCCCCTGGCAGGCGATTCCCGCTACACCTTTGTCCACGGCGACATCTGCGACGGCGCTCTGCTCCGCTCACTGCTCGAGCAGCACCGGCCCCGCGCCATCCTTCACTTCGCCGCAGAGTCCCACGTCGACCGCTCCATCCTCGGCCCCGACGCCTTTCTCCAGACCAACATCACCGGCACCTTCACCCTGCTGCAGGCCGCCCGCTCCTTCTTCGACGCCCTTCCGCCGGCCGACCAGCCCCACTTCCGCTTCCTCCATGTCTCCACCGACGAGGTCTACGGCACACTGGCCCCGGCTGACCCCGCCTTCCACGAGGGCACTGCCTACTCCCCGCGCTCGCCCTATGCCGCCTCCAAGGCCGCCAGTGACCACCTCGTCCACGCCTGGCACCACACCTTCGGCCTGCCCGCGCTGGTAACCAACTGCTCCAACAACTACGGCCCCTTCCAGTTTCCGGAAAAGCTCATCCCCCTGATCCTCACCTTTGCCCTCGCCGGCAAGCCCCTGCCCGTCTACGGCGACGGCCTGCAGGTCCGCGACTGGCTCTACGTCGGCGACCACGCCAGCGCCCTCCGCTCTGTTCTCGCCCAGGGCACCCCCGGCGAGACCTACAACATCGGTGGCAACAACCAGCGCTCCAATCTCGAGGTCGTCACCACCCTCTGCGCCCTTCTCGACGAGCTCGCCCCCGCGGCACGCCCCTACAAAGACCTCATCACCCACGTCCAGGATCGCCCCGGCCACGACCGCCGCTACGCCATAGACGCCACAAAGATCCAGCGCGAGCTCGGCTGGCACCCCGCCGAAACCTTCGAATCCGGCCTCCGCCGCACCGTCCGCTGGTACCTCGACAACCCCGCCTGGATCGACTCCGTCACCTCCGGCGCCTATCGCCATTGGGAGCAGACCAACTACAGCTCCCGCGCCACGCTCCCGGCCACGGAGGCCTCCCGATGAAGGGCATCATCCTCGCCGGCGGCTCCGGCACCCGCCTCCACCCCGTCACGCAGGCCATCTCCAAGCAGCTGCTGCCGGTTTACGACAAGCCGATGATCTACTACCCGCTCTCGGCCCTCATGCTCGCCGGCATCCGCGAGATCCTCATCATCTCCACCCCCGCTGACACCCCCCGCTTCACCCAGCTGCTCGGCGACGGCTCCCAGTGGGGCCTCACCCTCTCCTACGCCGTCCAGCCCTCCCCCGACGGCCTCGCCCAGGCCTTTCTCATCGGCCGCGACTTCCTCGCCGGCTCCCCCTGCTGCCTCGTCCTCGGCGACAACATCTTCTACGGCCACGACCTCCCCAATATCCTTCGCAGCGCCATCGAGCGCACCGACTGCGCCACCATCTTCGCCTACCCCGTCCTCGACCCCGAACGCTACGGCGTCGTCGAGTTCGCCCCCGACGGCCGCGCCCTCAACATCGAAGAGAAGCCCGCCAAGCCCAAGTCCCGATACGCCGTTACCGGCATCTACTTTTACCCCGCGGACGTCGTTGACGTCGCCGCCTCCCTCAAGCCCTCTCCCCGCGGCGAGCTCGAGATCACCGACGTCAATCGCTGGTACCTCGAGCGCGACCTCCTCCGCACCGAGGTCCTCGGCCGCGGCATGGCCTGGCTCGACACCGGCACCCACGACTCCCTCCTCGAAGCCTCCACCTTTATCCACACCATCGAGCAGCGCCAGGGGCTCAAGGTCGCCTGCCCGGAAGAGATCGCCTTCCGCCTCGGCTATATCTCCGCCGACGACCTCCGCGCCCTCGCCGCCCGCATCGGCAAATCCACCTACGGCCAGTACCTCCTGCGCCTGCTCGACGACGTCGTCTTCTAGACCGGCACCTTTCTCGACATCCAGCAACACCCCCCTCTCACGTATGCTTCCGGAGAGGTCCGCTCCCCCTTGCTCGCCGCTTGTACTATCGTCTCGCCCAACTACCTGCCCTTCGCCCGCACCCTCGCCGCCTCCTGGCGCGAGCACCACCCGGACGCCCCCTTCTTTGTCCTCCTCGTCGCCGACCTTCCCCCCACCTTCACCCTGCCCGGTGCCCCTCCCGCAGACTTCACCGCCATCCCCGTCTCCGCCATCGGCATCCCCAACCTCCGCGTCGAGGCCATGAAGTACGACATCCTCGAGCTCAACACCAACGTCAAACCTGCCTTTCTGCAGCACCTCTTCGCCACCCACGCCGAGATCGACCAGCTTCTCTACCTCGACCCCGACATCCGCGTCTTCGCCCCGCTCACCCCCGTTACGGACCTCCTCTCCGCGGGCAGCCCGGCCGTCCTGACCCCTCACATCACCTCCCCCATTCACGACACCAAGGCCCCCTCCGAGCAGGACATGCTCTACAACGGCACCTATAACCTCGGCTTTATCGGCCTGCGCCGCTCCCCCGTAGCCGACGCCGTCCTCGCCTGGTGGAACCGCCGCTGCCTCGATCTCGGCTTCTCCGAAGGCCGCACCGGCCTCTTTGTCGACCAGAAATGGATAAACCTCCTCCCCGGCCTCTTCCCGGAGGTCGCCGTCCTGCGCGATGCCGGCTGCAACATGGCCTACTGGAACCTCCACGAGCGATCGCTGGTGACCGGCGCAAACCCCGGCCAGTTCACCGTCGAGAACCCCAACTCCCCACCCGTCCCCCTCCGCTTCTTCCACTTCTCCGGCCTGGCCCCTGACGAGCCCACCATCATCTCCCGCAATACCGACCGCTTCACCCTCCCCGAGCGCCCGGACCTTCAGCCCATCTTCACCACCTACCTTGCTGAGATCCACAGCAACCGCGACCCCGCTACCGACGCGGTCCCCTACGGCTTCGATCGCCTCGCCGACAACACGGCAGTCACCCGCCTCGCTCGCCGCCTCTTCGCCGCTCACGTCGATCGCTTCGCCGGGCAGGGAACTCACGCCGGCTCCGATCCGTTCGACCCCCGCGGTCCCTTCGCCGCCTTTGCCCGCCGCCTCCGCCTTGTTGCCGGCCCGGCCGCCCCGCCCAAAAACACCTGGAAGCAGTTCAACCCGCAGGACCGCCGCGTCCAGGCCATCCATCGCCTGCTGCGCGGCGCCCTCCGCCTGCTCGGCCCCAACCGCTACGAACTGCTCATGCGCTACCTTGCCTTTATCGCCGTCCTCCGGCACCAGGGGGCCTTTCTCGAGCCCACCACAGCCGACCTCGATCCCGTCCCTCGCTCTGGCCGCACCCGGTAACCTCCCATGTCTCGCTCCCTCCTGGTCAAACTCGGCGCCATCGGCGACTGCATCATGCTTCTTCCCGCGGCCTATGCCCTCTACCAGAAAGGCTCCGCGCGGGAACCCATTCACTGGCTCTGCGGCTCGCACATCGCCCCGCTTCTTGGCCTGTACCCCTGGATCCACCCCATTGCCATCAACGAGCGCGCCTTTCTTCATGGCTCCCCCGCCTCCCGCCTCCGCGCCGTTGCCGGTGTCTGGCCCCAGCTTCCCCGCAAGCGCTTCGATCTGGTCGCCACCCTCTACTACAACAGCCGCTATCGCCTCCTCACCGTGCCCACCCGCGCCCGCCATCGCCTGCGTCTCTCCCACAAAGACCGCGCGCTCAGCCTGCTTCCCGGCCGGCACCATACGGATGAATTCGCCCGCATCCTGCTCTCCCTGCCGGATGACGTCCGCCCGTCCTCGCTGACACCTGTTCCTCCGCCCAACCTGCCCCTCAGCCCCAGCCCGCGTGCCCCCCAGGGCCGCACTCGCGTCATCCTCGCCCCCGGCGGCGCCCGCAACCTCCATCGCGATGACGCCCTCCGCCGCTGGCCGCTGGAGTTCTACGTCGCGCTCGCCAGCATGTTCGCCAACCGAGGCTTTGAGGTCCTGCTCACCGGCGGCCCGGACGATCGCTGGGTGCTGCCCTCCTTTGTCGGCGTCCCCGTCACCAGCTTTATCGGCGAGCTTTCGCTGCTCGAAACCCTCGGCCTCTTCGCCGACTCCGACCTCGTCCTCACCCACGACACCGGCCCGCTCCATCTCGCCGGCCTCACCTCCACCCCGTTGCTCTCCCTCTTTGGCCCCACAGACCCCCACGGCCGCATCCCCATGCGCCCCGGCTCCCTCGCCCTCTGGGGCGGTGAGCGCTTCGCCTGCCGCCCCTGCTACGACGGCCACCACTACGCCCCCTGCCATCGCAACCTCTGCCTCGAGCAGGTCACCCCCACCCTCGCCCTCGCCGCCGCAGACTTCCTCCTCGCCAACCCGGTCGTCCCCCCCACCGTCATCCCACCCAGCCTCGTCCCCTTCCTCGGCAAGCGCATCTAGCCCCCGTCTTCGGCATCCGCTCAGCGAGCCGCCATCCCGCGTTCGCCTCAGCACTCCCTTGGTTGTCGTCCCGAGGGGATCTGCTTCGCTCTCCCTCGACATTCGGGTGTCATCCAGGCCAGGTACGGTGTACGCTCGTCGCGCGGAACGCCGCGCCCTGCCCACCTCACGGCAGTCCGGTACCCTCAGAGGGTATGGTCCGTTCACCCGTCCGTAAGCCCGGCTCCAGCAAAGCTCTCTTCCTTGACCGCGACGGCGTCATCAACGAGGAGGTCGGTTATCTCTACCGCCCAGCGGACGTCCGCTTCCTCCCCGGCCTCGTCCCCCTGCTTCAAACCGCCCAGCACCTTGGCTACCGGCTCGTCGTCGTCACCAACCAGTCAGGCATCGCCCGCGGCCTCTACACCGAAGAGGACTTCCACCACCTCATGGATCACATGCGCGCCGAGCTCGCCCGCGACGGCATCACGCTCGACGCCGTCTACTTCTGCCCCTTTCACCCCACCCATGGCACCGGGCCCTACCTCCGCGAGCACCCCGACCGCAAGCCCGGTCCAGGCATGCTCCTCCGGGCCGCAGACGATCTTGCGCTCGATCTCGGCACATCGCTCATGATCGGCGACCGCTGCTCGGACATAGCCGCCGCCAACGCCGCCGGTGTCCGCCAGGCCTTTCTCCTCCCCGGCACCGAAGCCGGCCCCTGCCCCGGCCCCCACCTGCCCCTCCCCAATCTCGCCGCCCTGGAAGCCTGGCTCCGCGCGGACACCACCCCCATCCCCGAGCAGGCTCCATAGGTGCCCTGATCTTCCGCCTCCTGACCTCTGGTTCGGAGCCCGGTCCTTAGCCTCGGCTACCTTCGAGGCCCTCAGCCCATCCTGGATCGCGCTACGGGGCAGTCCCTGGGTTGGCAAGCACCCATCCCAGCCCGAACAAACGTGGCGCGATCCCGCCCCGGTACCCGCTATGCTGACAGACACTCGTGTGGGCCGCAGCCGTCACGAACGCCTCGCACCAAGCCACAAAGCGACTCGTTCAGGGCAGACATAAAATCCTTGTTTTGAGAATTTTGCGCAACATCGTACAGGGGGGAGGGGTATACCCCTACCCCATGTCCACATCCCGCAACCCGGCCCCGTGCATGTCCTTGTCGCTCACGATCGGCGAAGCCCCAGCCAGCTCGTGGAGCGGCCAGTCAATCTTTAGCTCCGGGTCATCCCAACGCAGCGTGCGCTCGCCCGCAGGGAAGTACACGTCGGTCACCTTGTACAGCACCTCGGCCACTTCGGACAGCACCAGGAAGCCATGGGCGAAGCCCTCGGGGATCCATAGCACCTCGAGCTCGCCCTCCTCGTTCACCGGCCGCAGGCGGAACCCTTCCCACTTCCCAAACGTAGGGGAATCCCGCCGCACATCCACCGCTACGTCCCAGATCTCACCCTGGAGCACGCGAATCAGCTTGCCCTGGGGGTGCCCCACCTGGAAGTGCAACCCACGCAAGACACCACGCCGCGAAAGCGACTGGTTGTCCTGCACGAAATTCGTTGGAAGTCCCGCCTTGGCGAAGCTCGCCGTACTCCAAAGCTCCGCAAACCATCCACGCTCATCGCCAAACCGCTTCGGCTGCAACCGCTTGACTCCGTCAAGCGAAGTCTCCATCACACGCATCAGCCGTATTCTAGGCCATCGTCCCGCGGCAGTACACTGGCTCCAGAAAGACACTCCACCTGGGCGGAAACACTTGGTCCCCAACTGATGGGCAGGTACACTGCCTCAGACCGTTGCCCCGTAAACTGAACTCCTGCCTGACTTCCCAGACAGAACGTCAGATCAGAGCCGGGGCCAGCACGGAGCCGCAACTGTGTGCGCCACCAGGAAGTCAGGAGAGTCCTCATCAAGCCGAGCAGAGCACTTCCGGTTCAACTCCTTGCTCTCGAACTCTGTTCCTCCGCTGTGCGGGGAGTGAACCCACCAGTTACCGCCGCCGCCGATTGCCACAAAGGACGGTGGCTTCATGCATGAGCACGAGGAGGCCCCGGCGCCCCGCTCCGCCTCTCTCCTGGAGGCGCCCTACACCTTCCCTGAGGAGGTAAGTGGCACCTACACCCGGCGCCCCCGCGCCCGCTCCACTGCAGCGGATCATCTCCCGACCGCGCTCTTCCGCTATCGCTACATCAAGCGGGCGTTGGATCTTTTTTTCATCGTGCTGGCCTTTCCCCTGTACTTCCCGGTGCTGGTCTGCATCTCTTGCGTTGTTCTTTTTTCATCGCCCGGTCCGATCTTTTACTCGCACCGGCGTATCGGTCGGGATGGTGCCTTCTTTTCCATGTGGAAGTTCCGAACCATGTGCGAGAACTCGGCCGAGGTCCTGGAGACGTACCTTGCGGCGCATCCTGCGGCACGCCGTGAGTGGGCACATACGCACAAGCTCCGCGACGACCCACGCGTGACCCCGGTAGGACGCTTTTTGCGCCAATATTCGCTCGATGAACTGCCCCAGCTTTGGAATGTCGTAAGCGGACAGATGTCGCTGGTTGGCCCGCGTCCGATTGTTGCCGCTGAGGTGGAAAAGTATGCCGACGGATTCCGCTGGTACTGCAGAGCCGTCCCCGGTCTCACGGGGTTGTGGCAGGTCTCCGGCCGGTCTGAGCTTTCCTATCCGCAGCGCGTGGCGCTTGATTGCGACTACGTGGAGCGGTGGAGCCTGCGGCGTGACCTCGTGATCCTGTGCCGCACACTCCGCTCGGTGGTTAACCAAGATGGTGCGTTCTAGAACGCCGCTTGGATCAGATCGCCAACTCGTTGTCGCTCGCACCCGGCCGGCCCATACGCATCGCCGTCGTGCACCACTGGTTTGTGACCCGGGGCGGGGGAGAGCGGGTGGCAGAGGCCATCGCCTCGCTTCTTCCTTCGGCTGAGATCTTCACTCTGATGACAGCGCCGGGCATGCTTTCCGGATCGCTTTCGTCTCGCCGCCTTCATAACTCGTTTCTGCAACGAGTTCCGCTGGCGCGATCGTTCCACCGGCACATGCTGCCGTTCTACCCGGCGGCGACTGAGTCGCTCGATCTGCGCGGGTTCGATCTTGTTGTCTCGTCAGACTCCGGGCCTGTGAAGGGTGTGCGTCTCGATCCGGGCGCCGTGCACATCTGCTACTGCCACTCGCCCATGCGTTACCTGTACGACGGCTATGAGGCCTACCGCGCCCAGATGGGGACCGCCACACGATTGGCCTTTTCTGCTGCCGCCGACAGGGTACGGCGGTGGGATGTGGCGGCTGCGCAGCGGGTGACGCACTTTGTTGCGAACTCCCACTATGTGGCGGATCGCATTCGACGCATCTATGGGCGGGAGAGCACAGTCATCCACCCGCCGATCGGTCTTGAACTGGCACGGGTTGCTACGCCAGGAGACCACTACCTGGCGGCTGGGCGACTGGTACCGTACAAGCACACGGCGCTGATGGTGGAGGCTTGTCTGTCGCTCGGGCGTCCGTTGCGCATTGCCGGAACGGGCCCGGATCTGCAGCGGCTGCAGCGCCTGGCGAATGGGTCGCCGTTGGTCACATTTCTTGGGGAGCTTTCGGACGCTGCGTTGTGGACCGAGTACAGCACGGCACGTGCGCTGCTCTTTGCTGCGGATGAGGACTTCGGCATGGTGCCGCTGGAGGCGCAGGCTTGCGGTCGGCCGGTGATTGCGTTCGGTCATGGTGGATCGTTGGAGACGATTCGCGGCATAGGGTCCCAACCGACCGGCCTCTTCTTCGGCGAGCAGACGGCAGCATCCCTGGGGGAGGCGATGCTGCGGTTCGAGAGCGAGGCGGCGCGCTTCGATCCTGCGAGCACTGCGGCCTGGGCTGCAGAGTTTCGAACGGAGTACTTCCTTGCCCGGATGCGCTCACTTCTGCTGGAACATGCGCCGGGTGTCGGCCCCTACCTTGCTCCTGTGTAGGGGGAAGCTGCGCCTTCACCTCGAGCTGCCAGGGACGCGCTCCAGCAGGAGGGCCGTGCTGTCGTAGTCCCCGCGTAGATGCAGGTTCACGCCTGGGCCCATCAAGATGGAGCCGGAGATGGTGTCGGGGCCGGTGTACTTCGCAGGGTCGAGTGGGTGAATGCGATAAGTGGCGTTGGGGTCGAGTCCCTGCAGGATAACGGCGCTCTGCGGGAGACCGTACTGCTGGAAGTGCAGGTAGTCGAAGAGGACGGCCTGTGAGCCGTCGGTGGCCACGTACTCAACAGCAGCGGTGGGGCTGTGTTCGGGCGGGACCAGACGGTAGAGGTCTCCGTGCTGCACGGTGGTGCGTACCGATTTGTAGAAGGCGGTGAGCTCTGTAGCTTCCGTGGTCTCCTCGGGCGTCCACTTGTTCAGGTTGTTGCCGATGCCGAGAGCGCCCTGCATGGCAACCAGGAAGCGGAAGTGCAGCGGAATGTTGCGGCGATCGAGGAAGTTAGGGACGTCGGTGACCCAGGCTGCCATGGTCTCTGGCGTGTAGGCGTGGGTGTAGCCATCCTGGATGGAAAGGCGATCGAGGGCGTCGGTGTTATCCGACGGCCAAACCTCGTCGGTATAGCGAAGGATGGCGAGGTCAACGCGGCCGCCGCCGCCCGAGCAGGACTCGATCTCGAGCTTTGGATGCTTGGCGCGGAGCTTCTCGAGAATGCCGTAGAGGTGGGTGACGTAGTGGACGTAGATCTCTTTCTGCAGCGTGGGGTTGGGGTGCGCGGGGTCTTGACCGGGGGCAGTGGGCCAGCCAGGTTCCGACCAGTTGCGGTTGTAGTCCCATTTGAGGAAGGCGATGTCGTTGTCCGTCACAAGCTTGTCGAGCCAGTTGAAGATGTAGTCGCGAACATCGGGGCGGGCGAGGTTGAGCACGAGCTGGTTGCGAGCCTCCGATCGCTGGCGATCGGGGAAGTTCATCACCCAGTCGGGATGCTTGCGGTAGAGGTCGGAGTCGGGGTTGACCATCTCGGGCTCGACCCAGAGGCCGAAGTCCATGCCGAGGGAGTGGACGTGATCGATGACGGGCTTGAGGCCGTTAGGGAACTTGGTCTTGTTGACGTACCAGTCGCCGAGGCCGGCATGGTCGTCTTTGCGCTGCCCGAACCAACCATCATCGATGACGAAGCGCTCGACACCGAGCTTGGCGGCCTTGTCGGCAAGAGCGATCTGTCCGGCCTCGGAGACGTTGAACTCGGTCGCCTCCCAGGAGTTATAGATCACGGGACGGGGTTTCGGGTTGGGGTGCGTGGGGAGGATCTCGGCGAGCTGGAAGCGATGGAGGATGCGCGAGGCCTCGCCCTGGCCATGGCCGGAGTAGCCGGCATAGAAGCGTGGTGTCTCGCGCGACTCTCCAGGCATGAGGGTGAAGGCAAAGTCGAAGGGATTGTAACCGGCAGTGATCCGGACGTTCTCCTGCGCGGTGTGCTCCACGGACATGCGCCAGGAGCCGGACCAGCCGAGTTCGCCGAACCAGACCGGGCCGTCGCTTTCCGTGGTCTTGCCGTCACGACCGATGGCGAACCATGGGTTGGCCTGGTGGCCGGTGCTGCCGCGGCGGGACTCGAGCACCTCTGCGCCGGTGCGGAGCGGGGCGGTGTGGAGCTGCCATTCGCCACCCCACTGGCCGGTAAGTGTGCTGAGCGTGTAGTCCGTGGCGTGGGGCAGGTTCCATGTGGCGGAGGCGGCCTGCTCGAGGGTGAAGGGGGCTTTGCCGACATTTTCGATCCGCGACCAGCGGGCGAGGATGCCCTCGGGATAGAGCTGGTAAAGGAGGTGCACGCGAAGCGGCTGGACGGTGTCTTTGAGTGTGATCTCCAGCTGGTTCGGGGCCGGCGTGGCAGCGGAGTCAAAAACCAGGCTGAGCGAGCGGTCGCCGTTTGGAGAGTCAACCTTGAGGGCGGCCTCGGTGAAGAGGCCAGCGCCCCAGGCCGGGTACTCGAAGGGCGTGGTGGTGGCGGGCGGGTCGAAGGAGGCGCGCTCGGGGAAGCTGTGGGCCGCGGGCAGGGAGGCATCCGGGCTGAGGCGTGTGCCCCAGTAGAGGTTCTGCAGCATGCCCTGCTCGTTGACGCCTAGGGCGTAGGAGGTCTCGCCAGCGGAGAGGATCCACTGGTGGGTGGCGGCGACGGCTCGGATGGAGGGTGCCTGCTGCGCGACTCCGCCGGCGCACAGCACCAGGGAGGCGACAGCAGCTTGGGAGACGCGGGCGAGGATCATGGGCGGGATCATCCTTGAGCAGAGTGGAGCGCGGCGCGCCTCCGGGGTGCTGAGGCGCGCAGGAGGAGTGTACCCCGGTGTGCTCGGCATGGGCTGCGCGGGCTGGGCGGTGAGTCGGCTACGCGGGTTCGGGCTCGTCCGTGCCGGAGGTGCCGCTCGGGCGTGGGCTGAGGGGGCGATCGGAGACGACAGTGGAGAGGACGAGCGAGGTGGAGGTGGCCGCGAGGGGGCTGAGTTTGTCGATGATGCGTTCGAGGTCGCTGACCGAGGCGGCTACGACCTTAAGGATGTAGGAGCTGTTGCCGGTGACGCGATGGCACTCCAGGAGTTCAGGGATAGTCCTGGTGAGGCGGGCGATGCGCGACAGGATGGTGGCGTCCACATTGTGCAGCGCGATAAAGGCCTGCACGGGATAGCCAATGGCCTCGGCGTTGAGATGGGCACGGTAGCCGGCGATGATGCCGGTCTCTTCCAGCCGGCGCACACGCTCCATGACGGCGGGGGTGGAAAGGCCAACGCGGCGACCGAGTTCGGCGTAAGGGATGCGGGCGTTGTGCTGCAGCTCATCCAGGATCTTGCGGCCAACAGGATCGAGTTGGCGCTGCGCGGCGGCGCTGTTGAAGCCGGGAAGGGATTTGGGCAAGGCTGCCTCCGTGTGACTGGCTGAAGATGCGGGCCCGATGTGCTCGATGCTATACGGCTGTGGACTGCTCGGCCGGGTGGAGGTGAGTGGGGGCAAGTGGATTTCGGGCCTCTGCTTGGGGAAGGCCGGTCAGTGCTGAACGGCCCGAGGTTCAACGAGGATTGTGACCGGCAGCGTTACGGTTTGCCGGAGGTGAGGGCCTTGAGGTAGCGATACTCAAACTCGACTCCGGTGTAGAAGCCAGAGACGCTGAGGCGCTCGTCGCGACCGTGAGCGCGCTCGTCGCCCTGCTCGACAGCCATGCCGCTGAAGCCGTAGCTGGGTATACCGGCGGCCATGGTGTAGATACTGTCGGAGGCGCCGGGCTCCATCTCGGGCAGGATAGGTGTGCCGGGCCAGATGCTTTGGACCGTGGCGCGCAAGGGGTTGAAGATCTCGGGCTTGAGTGGCGGGGGTGGCGCGGCGGCGCGGTCAGAGCCTTTACCGAGGACCTCTCCGGCGTCGTTGGTGTACTCGACCTTGAGGGAAGGGTCGTGGAAGATGGCAATCAGCTGCTGGCGGACCTGCTCCTGCGAGTGACCGGGGAGGATTCGGCAGTTCACGTTGGCCGTGGCAAAGCCGGGAAGCGCGTTGGGCGCGTGGCCGGCGGACATCATGGTCGCAACACACGTAGTCCGAAGGGTGGCGTTGTAGACGGGGTTGCGCGACAGGCGGGCGATGGCGGCGGGGTCGGGCCTGGGCTGCAGCACGGCGCGCAGATCAGCCTGCTCCTGCTTCTGGTCTTGGCCGGTAGCCAGGTTGGCGCGCTCGGCGAGCTCGGCGCGGGTGACTTCATTCAGCTCAAACGGAAACGGCTGGGCGGAGAGACGTGTGAGCGCCGCAGCGACGTGGTAAATGGCGTTGTCCCCAGTGGGCAGGGAGCTGTGGCCGCCGGGGTTGGTGGCGGTGACGTGGTAGTCGGCGTAGAGCTTTTCGGTGGCTTCAACGCCGAGAAAGACGGGTTTGCCGTGCAGGGTGGTGAGGCCGCCGGCGTCCGGATTGAGCGCGATCGCGCCATTGACGAGCTCTCTGTGGTTGCGCAGCAGCCAGTCGACTCCGTTGGACTTGCCGCCCTCCTCGTCCGCGGTGAGGGCAAGGATGAGGTCGCGGTCCGGAACAAAGCCTTCGCGCTTCATGCGCATGAAGGAGACGACCATGGCGGCGGCAGAGTCCTTCATGTCCTGGGTGCCACGGCCGTAGAAGAAGCCGTCCTTTTCGGTGAAGACGAAGGGATCTGTGGACCAGTCGGAGCGGCGGGCTTCGACGACATCGATGTGGCCGATGAGCAGGATGGGCGGAAGCGTGGAGCCGGGGCGGCCGTGCAGGCGGGCGACGAGGTTTCGCTTGCGCTCGTTGGGGCCGAGAACGGCAAGGTCCGCGGGAGCAAAGCCGGCAGATAGCAGGCGGGCGCGCATACCCATGGCAGCTGCGGTGACGCTGCCGACAGAGTCCGTGGTGTTGTACTCAATGAGCTCTTTGAAGACGTCATGCGCGAGCTGGCGCGTGGCGGGATCAAGCGTGGGTGTGGCCTGGGCTGAGGCGCAACCGGGCAGCGCGAGGAGGGCGGCGAGTGCCGCGGCGGCAACGCCAAGGATGGGTCGCTGCAGTGCTGTGGGTCGAGGCATGCGATCTCCTCCGCCGCGAACGCGAGCGGATGGTGTTGTGGAATGGCTGGAAGCTGCGCCATCTTCGCATGATCGAGGCGGGAAAAGAAAACGGCCGCCCTGGTTGGAGGCGGCCGGGAGGGAAGTGCGGCAGGATTAAAAGTCGAGACGTGCCGAGACCTGCCCGGTGCGGCTGCCGCCAAAGTCGGAGCCGCGCGCGGAGGTGATGGTGCCGAAGTTCGAGCGAGTGATGTCGAGCGACGGGTCGTTGAGGTTGGTGTGGTTCAGCACGTTGGTGAAGGTGCCCTCGAGCCGAAAGTTCACCCGCTCCGTGAGGGGGAAGAGCTTGGACAGGCCGGAGGAGAGGTTGATGGTGCCGGGGCCCATGATGGAGCCGACCTGGGCATTGCCGAAGCGGCCGATGGGGGCCAGGTAGCCAGCAGCGAGAGCCTGCTCCGGGGTGTCGGCGCTGTTGGTGTCGACCGCGCCGGTGTGGCAGGCGGTGCCGGCGACCCAGCCGGGGTTGCCAGGGCAGGCGAAGGCGCCGGTGTTGATCCAGTGGTTGCGATCCTGGTTAGCGGGCTTAGCCTTGCCAATCTGGTCTGCGTGCTGATCGCGGTGGCCGAGATCGCCGTAGAGGCCGCCGTTCAGGCCGGAGCCGGTGCCCGAAGGATCAGACTGACCTGCCGGCACATACGCGGAGAGGTACGGACCGGACTGGATGAGAAAGATGTTCGAGGTGCGCCAGCCGCCGACGACAAGATCGAGCCAGCGATTCATGTTCCCACCAAACATCCGGCCACGACCGACCGGCAGGTCGTAGAGGACGGTGGTGTTCCAGCGATGACGCCGCGTGCCGTAGACGTTGCCGAAGTCGACGGTCGGAGATCCAGCATAGGAGGCTCGGGCGCCGCCGTTCTCTCCAGCAAAGCTACCGGCTGTTGGGCCCTGGTTATCTGACAGGTTCTTGGCGAAGGTGTAGGTGGAGTCGAACTCGAGACCGTTGCGGAGGTGGTGCGAGACCTCAACCTGCGCGGAGTGGTAGCTCTGGTCCGCGCCGGTGGAGCGGGTGTTGATGCGGCCCCAGTTGGGAAAGGGGCGCGCGCTGAGCGGCTGGTTGTAAGCCGAGACCGTGGAGGAGTAGGGCAGGTCGTTAAGGTTGGGCGCCCAGACGAGATGATGCGTCTGCATGCCGATGTAGGAGAGGCGAACGCCGTAGTTGTTGCCCAGGTCGCGATCAAGCGAAAGCGCGTACTGCTCGGAGTAGGGGTCTTTCCAGTTGATGTCGTTCGCCGTGCCGAAGTAGGCCTGGCCGAGGGCGCTGGCGCCGCTGGTGCCGGTGACAAGGCTGGTGCCGATGTTGGGCCAGGTGAACGACGGCCCTGTCGCGGTGGCGGTGTTTGGGATGCCGACGGTGTTGGACTGCAGGGTGCCGGTGAGGGAGTAGAACGAGGAGCCCAGCAGCGTGATGTCATACATGCCGAAGCCGCCGCGAACAACCGTCTTGTCGTTGCCGAAGGGCCGGTAGGCCAGGCTGAAGCGCGGCATGAAGCGCTTGGTTGGGACGTAGCGGAGCCCGGATGGGAGGCCTGCCTGGGAGTTCGACAGCACCGGGGTGCAGGGGGCGCCGTTGGCATCCGGTGTGCCGGAGGTCTGACCGAGGGGGCAGGAGTTGAAGCTGCCGAGGAACGGCGCGGAGAGGTTGGCCTCGGCGCCGGTCGGGTAGACAACGCGGCCACTCTTCGGAATGGTGGGGTCAAAGTTGCCGATGTTGCCGGACGGATCGTGATACGCAGGATGGTATTCGTAACGGATACCGTAGCTGATGACGAGGTTTGGACGCGCATGCCACTCATCCTGCGCGTACACGTTCGTGTACAGAGAGATACCGTCGTTGTCGGCCGCGACGCGGTCGTAGAAGGTGGTGTTGGGCGCGCCAATGAGGAAATCGGCGAACTCATTTCCTGTGAACTGCGCGCTGGAGAAGTCAAAGGTGCCGTAGTTATCCGCGCCGTTGAAGCCGAGCGGGGTGACCGCCTCGACATGGCGCAGATCCATGCCGAATTTCAGGTTGTGCTGCCCGAACTGGGCGCTCAGAGTGTCCAGGTATTGGATAGTGCGGGAGCGAGTGATGGAGCTGAGCCGGTCGGCGTTGAGCGAGGTCAGGGTGTTGAAGTCGACTTCCGGGATGCCGTTATAGAAGAGATTCTGCAGACCCTGCAGGCCGGTGGAGGCAGCAAAGCCGGGCCCGTCGAAGGAGTTGGTGTTCCCGGTGTTGTTGAAGGTGAACCCGGCGCGGAACTCGTTGGTGAGGTGGGCGTTGAAGTTGTAGTTGAACGCCGCCACCAGCATGCGGTCCTGCACGATCTGCTGGCTGGTGGGTACCAGGAGGGTCTGCGGGTTGTTGATGTTGTAGTTCTTCCAGGAGAAGCGTGCAAAGAGCAACGCCTTTTGCCCGAAGTATTGATCGCCTCGCACGTCAAACTGGTTGGAGCTTTGGTTGGCGTTCTTGTTGACGTAGTAGTTGGGGTTGGAGCCGTTGGGGTAGGTGCCAGGGCCGCCAAAATTGGGGTCCGGGAAGAACTGCAGGAACTTCTGTGCCACCGCGCTGACGGGCACCTGGTTGCCGGCGTAGGTGGTACCGGGCGCAAAGGGGTTCTTGATCGAGTTTGCGGGCAGGTAGCTGAAGTCGCCAGCCTTCTGCGCGGCTGTGGGCACCGTGTACTGCTCGGGCGTGGTGTGGGGCAGACGAAAGCCTTCATAGGTGCCGAAGAAGAAGGTGCGATCCTGGCCGTGGTAGAGGTGTGGGATCTCTACAGGGCCACCCAGTGTGCCACCGAAATCGTTACCGACGAGAGCGGGCCGACTGGTGGCGCCGAACGGGCGGGCGTTGAAGGCGGCGTTCTGGTGGTACCAGAAGACGCCCCCATGCAGCTTGTTTGTGCCCGATTTAGTAACGGTTGTCACCTCACCCGGCTGGCCGAACTGCGCGTTGTTGAGCACGCCGTCGACACGGAACTCGGCGATGGACTCGCCGGAGGTGAAGGCGTTTGAGAGCGGTGTATTGGAGGTGGCATCCTGCGACGAAACACCGTCAACGGTGATCTCGGTCTGGAAGGGAAGACCACCCTGCACGGAGAAGGCGCCTACCGAACCACCGCCGCCCGTTGTGCCGTTGGCCTGCGCTGTGTCCGGCTGCACACCCGGCAGCGTCTGGATCAGGGACAGGGGAGTGGTGCCGCTCTGGCTGGCGCGATAGTTGGCTGGGAGGCTTAGCACGTTTTGCGCGCTCAGCGACGCCGCGATGGAGGCGGTTTCGGTTTCGATGGTGCCTGCCGTGGAGGCGTCAACCGACACCTGCTCGCTGGTGGCACCGATCTCGAGCCTGGCATCAGCGCGAAGCTGCTGGCGCGCGGAAAGGGCGAGCTCGCGCAGGTCCGTCGTTTTGAAGCCGGCGGCCTCGATGTGCACGGCGTAGTGGCCGGGCTCGAGATTGGTGAACTGGTAGGCGCCGCTGTCGTCAGCCCGCGTCTGGAAGATGACCGCCGTGTCGGTGTCGGTCAGGGTTATCGCGGCATGGGGGATAGTGGCGCCAGTGTTGTCCTGGACGGTGCCGAGAATAAGTCCCTGGGTGGACTGGGCGTTCGTTGCGGCAGCTGCAAGGGCGAGCGATGCGGCAGCGAGGCAGGCAGAGCGTCTTCGGCGGAAGCGAGTGGACATAGACGAGCAGTCTCCTTGCACCGGCGCGCGGCCGGGTTTGAGCGGGGAATAAAGACGATTGAACGACAGGGGAGTGAGGCGACTGTAACCGGAGATTGCAAACGCTTCGAGAACGGAATGTGAACGCAAAGTGAATGGCAAACGTTTGCGTGTGAAACAGCGCGCGCGGCACAACGCTCGCAGGTGGGTGCGGTAGTGTTGTGTTCTGCGGAGGTTTGTGACGTGTCTCGATTGGCAGTGGTGCGGGCGGTAGTTGGCGTTGTGGTGAGCGTGATTAGCAGTGGTTGCTTGGCCCAGGGCGTGACGGCCGCGACCTCGCGTGGGCCGAGTGTGGTCCTCGTAATGTCCGACGGGTTGCGCTGGCAGGAGGTGTTCCGTGGAGCGGATGAGAGCCTGCTGACACCGAAGAACTTTTACGACGGGCGAAGTGTCGACGGTCTGAAGCAGCAGTACCTGGCGGCGACGCCGGAGGAGCGACGACGGCGGTTGCTGCCATTTTTCTGGAGCGAGATCGCGGAGCATGGGCAGGTGTTTGGCGACCGCGACAAAGGATCCGAGGCCTCGGTCACCAACGGGCTGAACTTCTCGTACCCCGGCTACAGTGAGGTTGTCACGGGACATCCGGACCCGCGCGTGCATTCCAACGACAACATTCCCAACCCCAATATGACGGTGCTGGAGTGGCTCAATCGACAGCCGGGACTTGAGGGGCAGGTGGCTGCTTTCGGCGCGTGGGAGGTGATTGCCGGCATCGTGAATGCCGGGCGGAGTGGCTTCCCAGTGAACGTGGCCTATGCGCCGTTCACGATGTCGCCGATGACGCCGCGGCTGGACGTGGTGAACGCAATGAAGGCGGGCGCGCCGCACATCTGGGAAGATGAGTCCTTTGACGCGCCTACGTTTGAAACAGCGATGGAATACGTGCGGGTCAAGAAGCCGCGTGTGCTGTTCCTGTCGCTTGGGGAGACGGATGACTGGGCTCACGCGGGCAACTATGGCGAGTATCTCGAGTCAGCGCACCGGGTGGACCAGGACCTGCAGCAGCTGTGGGAGACACTGCAGGCCATGCCGGAGTATCGCGGGCAGACGACGATGATCTTTCTGCCGGACCATGGGCGCGGAAGCGGAGCACAGGACTGGACGTCGCACGGCGAAAAGCTGCCTGACTCGAAGAACGTCTTTATGGGGTTTCTCGGGCCTGACGTGGCGCCGCGCGGAGTGCGTGGAGCAGGCGCGCCGGTGTACTCCAACCAGGTTGCCGCTACCCTGGCCGCGGTGCTGGGCAAGGACTGGGATGCGGCGGAGGCCCAGGCTGGCAGGCCGATCGCAGACGTGTTGCCTGCGGGCTCAGCCCACCGATGATCGTTCGCGTGCGTTCCCTGGCGTGACCGGGGCCGGGGCCAGCGCAGACGCATTGCTTGGGCTTGGTGAATGTGCATCTGAAGGCAGATGGAGGATTTATCTATGGCAGGAAAGTCTCTTGGAGTGTCGCTGGAAGAAGCCAGGCGCGTGATTGCGGCGGGGCAGAAGAAGGCTGACGAGATTGGCGTGCTGATGAATATCGCTGTGGTCGACGCCGGCGCAAACCTGATCGCCTTTGAGCGGCAGGACGGGGCATGGATTGGCAGCATCGACATCGCCCAGAAAAAGGCGTTCACCTCACGCGCCTTTGATCTGGACACCAAAAGCCTCGGCGAGAACTCGCAAAGCGGTGATCAGTTCTTTGGCATCCACGCCTCCAATAATGGCAAGATCATGATTTTTGCCGGCGGCTTTCCTTTGAAGCGTGGGGGCGAAGTCGTCGGGGCGGTTGGTGTCAGCGGCAGCAGTGGTGAGCATGACCATGCTGTGGCAGTCGCGGCGGCCGAGGTCATCAAGTAAGAACCTTTGCCCTCCCGTTCGGCTCGCAAGCCAGGGAGCACGGGAAGTTCGATGGGCTGAACAGGGCAGCGCTAGACTCCAAGGAGTGAGCGCTGCCGCTAGTCCACCCCGCATCCTGCCGGATCAAACCGGCTCCAGGCCAGCAGGACCCCATGTGTGGTCTCGCGTGCTGACTGGGCAAGCTTTTCGTGAGAACGCAGCCGAGTTCATGCTGCGCAATGCGCAGATCTACGGCGATCTCAACTTCTACCGCGTGCTGGGTCGTGATCTCTTTCAGCTGAATCACCCGGAGCTGATTGCCGACTTCTTCACCAGGGATGCACCCAACCACCATCGCAATGTCGTCATGCAGCGTGCGCGTGACGTGCTTGGCCATGGTCTGCTGACAAGCGAAGAGCCCCTGCATATGCGGCAGCGACGACTCGCGCAGCCCGCTTTCCTGCGGGAGCGCATCGCCGGGTACGCCGAGGTGATCGGTCGGAAGACGATCGAGTTGGCGTCACACTGGCCTGAGGACGGCGTGGTCGATGTGCACCGAGCAATGCTGGAGCTGGCGCTCCGCATTGTTGCAAAGACGCTCTTCGATCTTGATGAGCTGCAGGACGTGGGCGCGATGGCGTCGGCGGTAGATGCCTTTATGAGCTTCTTGCCACTTTCATTTGTGCCGTTCGCGGACCAGGTGCAGCGCCTCCCTTTGCCGGCGATGCTGCGCCTGCAGCGAGGGAAGGCGCACCTCGACCAGCTCATCTACGGGATGATCGCGGAGCGCCGGGCCGACCCTGTCGATCGTGGCGATCTGCTGAGTATGCTGCTGCAGGCCACCGATACCGAGGACGCGCAGCGAGCAAGTGGTGCTGCCGAGGTCACCCGCATGAGCGATCAGCAGCTGCATGACGAGTGCGTCACGATCATCCTGGCCGGCCATGAGACCACGGCCAATGCGCTGTCGTTCGCGCTCCACCTGCTTGCCCGCCACCCGGAGGTGCAGGAGCGCATGCACGCTGAGGCGTGGACCGTGCTGGGTGAGCGGCTGCCCAGTGCGGAGGACTACGGCCGGCTAACCCTCGCGACACAGGTCTTCGCAGAGGCCATGCGCCTGTACCCGCCGGTGTGGGTTACAGCGCGGACCTGCGTGCGACCGTACCGGATCGCGGGCTACACCATTCCGGCTGGGGCTACGCTGATGGCGCCGCAGTTTGCGGTGCATCGTGATCCCCGCTTCTTTCCGGATCCGGATCGCTTTGATCCGTCGCGCTTCACGCCGGAGGGGAAGGCCTCTCGACCGCGCCTGAGCTACTTCCCATTCGGTGGCGGGAATCGACAGTGCATCGCCGAGGGCCTGGCGTGGATGGAAGGCACGCTGGCGCTGGCTGTGCTGGCGCGCGACTGGACCTTCAGGCTGCCCCCTGGAGCGCCACAGGAGCCGGCACTTAAGCCTGCGGTGAGCCTGCGGCCCCGGCATGGCATCCCGGTGCAGGTAAGGCGGCGCAGGGGCCGCCTCTCTGCCCGCCCAGCATGCTAGCCTCTTCTCGGTGATCTCCCCTTCTGAGTTGACGTCGAAGGAAGACCTGCTGGACCGCATGGCCGGTTTGCAGCAGGGCAGTATGCCGCGTGCGCTGGTGTTCTTCGCCCATCCGGATGACGAGGTGCTAGCGATCGGCGGGCGGCTGGAGCGATGGCGCGACGCAACCTTTGTCTCAGCGACGGACGGTGCCCCGAGTGACGGTGCCGATGCTCGGCAGCATGGATTCGCAAGCCTTGCCGACTACCGCGAGGCGCGCCGGCAGGAGCTGCGCGCGGCCTTTGCCGACGCGGCTTTGCCAGCCGACCTCCTGCGGGTGCTCGCGGTCGACGACGAGGGAAGCGTCGTTGCCGATCAGCAAGCGGCATTGCACCTGCCGGAGCTCACACGGACCTTCTTGCAGATGCTTCACGAACTCCGCCCTGAGGTCGTGCTGACGCACCCGTATGAAGGTGGACACCCTGACCACGATGCATGTGCCTTTGCGGCACACACGGCCGTGCGCATGTTGGGGGGCGCCACCGTGCCGATCGTCGAGGCGCCGTCGTATCACGCCGGACCGCACGGCCTGGAGACCGGACGGTTTCTTCCGCATCAAGGAGCAGGGCAGGAACGACGGTGGGTACTCAGCGCAGCGGAGCGGGCCGCGAAGCACCGGCGGCTCGCCTGTTTTGCTTCGCAGCAGACCACGCTTGCGCAGTTCGGCTGCGAGGTGGAGCTGCTGCGTGAGGCGCCGGCCTACGACTTCCTGCAGCCCCCGCACGCGGGCGAGCTCTGGTATGAGCGATACCCCTGGGGCATGACTGGGGAGCGCTTCCGTCAGCTTGCCGCCTCGGCCGAAGCTCTTCTGAACGGGGCGGGAGCGAAGGCGTGACCCAGGGAACGATTCTAAGCGTGGCGTATCCGTTTGCCGCGGTTGGACCCGCGGCGGTAGGCGGTGCCGAGCAGGTGCTCTTCTCCGTGGAGCGCGCGCTGGTCGACAGGGGCTGGCAGTCGATCGTGGTCGCCGCGGAAGGTTCTGTTGTGGCAGGAAAGCTCGTCCCGACGAGACTACCCGGTGGCGTGATCGATGAGGAAGTCCGACAGCGAGTGATCGCCGCGCACCAGCGTGGCATCGACCTGGCCTGTGCGACTGCCTCGGTCAGCCTGGTGCACCTGCACGGGATCGACTTTCATCTGTACCGCATTCCGGAACATATCCCGGTGTTGGTCACGCTGCACCTGCCGCCATCGTGGTATCCAGAGTCGATCTGGCAACTGCCAGCACGTTTTCAGCTACAGTGCGTCTCCGAGTCGCAGCGGCAGGCGTGCCCTGCCAGCGCGCGGGAGCGTCTGCTGCTGATTGAGAACGGGGTGGATCTCGACGTAAGCAGTGCGGATGTCGAGAAGACCGATGACACACACGGTGTGTGCCTGATGTTGTCACGTATCTGCCCGGAGAAGAATCTGCATGTCGGACTGGATGCCGCGCGCAGGGCTGGCATCCCGGCCCTGCTCTGTGGCGAAGCGTTCGCCTACGAAAGCCATCTGCAGTACCTGCGGGAAGTGATTGAGCCGCGCCTGGGGGAGCACGCCCGCCTGCTGGGCGCGGTAGGGCGCGCGCGCAAGCAGGCTCTGTTGGAGCGGGCTTGCTGCCTGCTGCTGCCTACGCTCGCTCCGGAGACCAGCTCGCTGGTCGCCATGGAGGCGCTCGCTGCAGGCACACCCGTCGTCGCCTTTCCCTCCGGTGCCATACCGGAGATCATCGAGCACGGCCGGACCGGGTTTCTGGTGCGTACTGAACAGGAGATGGCCGAGGCGATCACGCACGTGACGGAACTGGATCGGGCGGCGTGCCGCGCGGTGGCGAAGCAACGGTTTGGGCGCGATCGCATGATCGCCCGCTACCTTGCTGCCATCGAGCTGTTGCAGGATTCTGCTCCGTCGGGCGGCAGTCTCGAACTCCGCGGGCAGGGCTCCGCATGAGCCTGCCGGAAGGCTGTCGTTTTGAGGCCATCACCTCGACCGAGATGCTGGAGCAGATGGAGCCGGAGTGGCGCACGCTGTGGTCCAGTGATCCCCTGGCGACGCCATTCCAATCACCCGAGTGGCTGCTGCCGTGGTGGCGCACGGTGGGTGAAGGTGTGCTCGACGGGGTTGCGATCCGGGATGCAGAAGGACGCTTGCTGGGGTTGCTGCCGCTCTACATCTACACGCAGCCGGGGACTGGTCGGCGCGATCGCCTTCTGCTGGGTGCCGGCACCAGCGACTACCTTGGTGGCCTCTTTGTCGATGGTGCAGGCATACCGGCGGTCACGCTGGCCAGGGCTGCTCTCGATTGGGCCGGTGAGGGACGAGGCCAGAGGTGGGACCAGACAATCCTGCACCAGCTGCCCGCCGACTCCTGGCTCCTGCGGGCTGCGGACTCAGGCGGTTGGGAGCGATCGCTGGCGGAGTCGTGCTCGCCGTTGTCCACGGCGCTGGATGCGCTGCCTGCGAAGATGCGGCTGAACCTGAATCGCTATGGAAGGCGGGCTGAGGCAATCGCCGAGGTGCGCTGCGAGGTGGCGCACACGCCACAGGAGGCGCTCCTCGCCCTCGGGACCTTGATCGCTCTGCACACCCGGCGCTGGGAAGAACGCGGCCAGACCGGCGTGCTCGAGTCCGACGCCGTGGTCCGCCATCATCGCCTGGCCGTGCCGCTGCTGCAGCAGGCGGGGCTGCTGCGGATGACCACCCTATGGCTTGGCAATGAGCCCATGGCCGTGCTGTACATCCTGGCCGACCGTGCCTCGCGGACGCAGGAGCGGGCGCGCCGTTGGTATGGCTACGTGATCGGGATCGACGTCACTCGACGGGACCTCAGTCCCGGAACCCTGCTGCTGCAGCACGTTCTGCGCCTTGCTGCTGCGGAGGGAGTTGAAACCTTCGACATGCTGCGCGGCGGTGAGCAGTACAAGCGCTTCTGGGGTGCCGTGGATGAGTCGACCTGGACTTTAGTGCTAAGTGAGACGAACGCGCCTTCAACGTAGAATGTGCGCCATGCCGCTTCGCCGAAACAGCCGCATCCTGGTCCCCGCTTTGCTCGCCGCCGCTACCGTTGTTGTGGCTCTGAATGCATGGCTCGCCTTCCGCACGGTGGACACCCTGCTGCAGAACGAGTTCTGGGTGCAGCACACCTGGCAGGTCATCAGCCAGGTGGAGGTGGTGATGAGCGTGGTGGGCGACGCCGGCTCGGGCCTGCGGGGGTACACCATCACAAGTGATGCGCGCTATCTCACTCCGTATCAGCGTGCGCAAGAGCGCCTGCCCGGCCTGATTGATGAGCTTGGCAGCCTCACGGCCGACAACCCGAGCCAGCCCGGTCGGGTGGCCGACGTGCGACGGAGCGTCGACCAGCGTATGAGGTTGTTGGACGACAGTCTCCGGCGCTACCGGGAAGGCGACGGGGATGTCTTTGGCCTTGGCTTCATCACCGAAACCAAGCTCACCATGGATCACCTGCGGGCTATCTCGGACAGCATGGAGGTGGAAGAACGAAAGTTGCTGGCGCACCGCATTCAGGCTGCGCACCGCAGCAGTGTTCGAGCACGATTCAGCATTGGCCTGGCCAGCGCTCTGGACTTCCTCCTGATCATTCTCATGTTCCAGTACTTTGTGCAGGAGCGAATGCTCCGGCTCCGTACCGAGCAGATAGCCGAGCGCCTAGACGTGGCTCGCGCGGAAGCCGAGGCGAGCACGGCGCGGGTGAGCGAATTAAACGCGACTCTTGAAGAGCGTGTCCGGCAGCGGACCTCGGAGCTGGAAGCGACCAATCGCGAGCTCGAGGCCTTCAGTTACTCGGTGTCGCATGATCTTCGGGCTCCTCTTCGCACCATTGACGGATTCAGTCTGGCGCTGGAGGAAGACTTCGCCGCATCGATCGACCAGACCGGCAAGGACTACATCCGCCGGGTACGCGCTGGCGTACAGCGCATGGGCCAGCTCATTGATGCCTTGCTGCAGCTATCTCGCGTGACGCGAGCCGAGCTCTCCCGACAGCAGGTTGACGTCAGCGCTCTGGCCCGGACGGTAGCCGCCACATTGCAGGAGGAGAGCGAGGGGCCGGCTATCCAGATCGATGTGGAGGACGGCCTGCAGGCCAACGCCGATGCAAAGCTGCTGCAGATTGCACTTGAAAATCTCATGGGCAACGCTGTGAAGTTCAGCTCCAAGGTGGAGCATCCTCGCATCACCTTTGGTTGGGATGCCGCCGAGAACGCCTACGTCATCAGCGATAACGGTGCAGGGTTTGACATGCAGTACGCTGATCGTCTCTTCAACGCGTTTAATCGTTTGCATGGCGACAAGGATTTCAAGGGCTCCGGCATCGGTCTGGCTACGGTAGCGCGTGTGGTTCGTCGACACGGTGGTGCCATCTGGGCCAAGAGTGCAGTGAATCATGGCGCTACCTTCTGGTTTACGCTACGATAGCGATCATGTCCGGGGGCGAACGCTTGATTCTGCTTGTCGAGGATGATCCGGACCACGAATTACTCACAATTCGTGCTCTGAAGAAGAGCAACATCGCAAATCAGATACACGTGGCGCGGGATGGGGAAGAGGCTATCTCCATGCTGTTCGGGCCTTCCCCGATCGGTCCGCAGCTCATCCTCCTTGATCTCAAACTCCCTAAGCTGGACGGCCTGGAAGTGCTTCGTCGCATTCGGGAATCTGAGTCGACCCGCATGTTGCCGGTGGTTGTGCTCACCTCTTCCGATGAAGAGCGCGACCTTGTCCGAAGCTACCAACTTGGTGTCAACAGCTACATCCGCAAGCCAGTCGACTTCTCTGAGTTTGCCGAAGCTACGCGGCAACTCGGGATGTACTGGCTCGTCCTGAACGAATGTCCTCCGACCAAGAGCTGACAACCCGCTCGCTGCGCCTCCTCCTCGTCGAGGACAACCAGGATGACGCCCTCTTAATCGAGCGGCATCTTCGGAAGAACGGGTTCGCGCCGGAGATCATCCGCGTGGAGACGCCGTGGGAGATGGAGGAGGCGCTTAAGGCGGAGTTGCCGCCTGACGTCGTTCTGGCCGATTACAACCTCCCACAGTTCAGCGGTCCGGCCGCGCTGGCCCTGGTACGCCGCGCCGAGCTCGACATTCCGTTCGTGATGATGTCTGGCGCCATCTCGGAGGAGACGGCGGTAGAGTCCATGCGCGCCGGGGCGCACGACTACGTCACCAAGCAGAACATCGCCCGATTGATCCCGGTGCTGGACCGCGAGTTGCGCGAGGCTACCGCCCGGCGCAAGCGGTTGGCTGCTGAGCTCGCCCTCCGCGCCAGTGAGACGCGGTTTCATCGTCTCATTGAGGCCATGCCGGTCGGGCTGCTGCTAAGCGATGCTCAGGGACGGATCACCTACGCCAACGCTGCGAGCGAAAAGCTGCTCGGCTACGAGCCGGGCGCGATGGCAGCCGCGGATCTACAACTCTCCTCGCTCCTCGTGCTGCCCACGCAGGAACACTTCACCGTTCTGCTGGATGCTGTGGCGACCTCACCGGTGGAGATGCAGGTGCATAGTGCGTCCGGATCAACCGTCGAGGCGTTGGTAGGTTTCGCTCCGCTGAATCCGGAGTCGCAGGAAGAGCGGCTTACCGCGGCGTTCATCGTCGATCTCACACTGCAGAAGAAGAGCGAAGAGCTCCTCCGCCGTACGGAAAAGCTGACCGTCGCCGGCCGCCTAGCTGCTTCCATCGCCCACGAGATCAACAACCCGCTTGAGGCGATCACCAACTGCCTTTATCTCGTCGCGCAGACGCAGCTGACCCTGGATGGACGGACCTACCTGACGATGGCGCAGGCCGAACTGAACCGCGTGGCGCAGATCACGGTGCAGACGCTCCGCTTCTATCGCCGGTCCACCTCGGCTGGGGCGACTGATCTGCACGAGCTGCTGGAGACGGTGCTCACACTGCTCGACACACGGCTGAGGCGATCGCAGATTGATGTGGAAAAGCGCTTCGATCCCATACCCACCATCGTTGCCCATGATGGGGAGCTGCGGCAGGTGCTGGCCAACCTGATTGGCAATGCCATCGATGCGCTCTCACCCGGCGGGCGCCTGGTGCTGCATACCTATCCCGGGCACAACTGGACCACGGGGCGAAGTGGCATTCGAGTTTGCATTGCGGACAACGGCACTGGTATGTCGCCAGACACCCTGAGTCGCATCTTTGAGCCGTTTTTCTCCACCAAGGGCATCACGGGCACAGGTCTGGGTCTTTGGATCACGCGAGATATCCTCGAGAAGCACGAGGCCACGTTGCATGTGCGAAGCCGGGCTGCGACGGAGCAGTGCGCCGGCTCGACCCTCTTCATGATTCATATCCCGCACCCCTTGCCCGGAGACGCACGTACGCCTCAGGCAGCGGAGTAAGCCCTCGCTAGGCGGCTCAGTGCGGCTGGGGAACAGTTGCTGCGGCGCGAGCCTTGTCCTTGATCTCCCGATAGATCTTCAGCTCGCGCTCCGCGTCCGCCGATCGGCCAAGCTTGCGGTACGCCGTGCCGAGCTGGTAGTGAACGTAGTCCGGTGAAGAATCGGTTCGTTCAGAGATCTCAAGGTGTGGAACTGCCGCCGCTGCATCCCCGCCATCCAGCAGCAGCTTGCCGAGCTGATACTGCGCTCGAGCATGGTTCGGGTCTGTTGCCACGGCTTGTTCGAGTAGCTTTTGGGCCTGGTCCTTCTGCGAGGTCTGCAGCAGGGCAAAGGCGAGCGAGGACTCGACGTTCGGGTCTCCTGGGCTCAGAGCCAGCTCCGCACGGAGCTCCGGGATTGCCTCGGCCGGACGGTCGAGCCGGATCAGCGACTCGCCCTCCGCGTAGTGCACAAGGCGGAGAGTGGGGTCGGCCGCCGCGACCTTGCGCAGGCATGCGAGACTCTGCTCGTAAGCCTCGGTGTCCATGTAAACGTGGCAGACAAGGTTCATTGCCTCCGGTGGAAGCGCCACGCCCGTAAGCTGTCCAGCAATCTCGTTTGCGCGCTGCTGCTGCCCTGTTCGAGCCAGCGAGAAGGCCCAGGAGTACGCCGCGCGCGGATCCTGCAGCGTCTGCGCCGAGGTCTGGCTGAAGCTCGACGCGGCCTCCGCGAAGTGCCCCATCGAGAACTGCGACATCGCCAGCATCAGCCGCAGGTGTTCATCCTGGGTGTGCTCCAGGTAGGCGCCAAGTGCCCGCGCGGCCTCGGCGAAGTCCTGCGTTCGGAAGGCGGCAACACCAATGTTCCGCAGCAACGCCGGCTCCGGCTCGTGCCAGTGTTCGGCCTTCTGAAAGTTGCTCAGGGCGTCCTGGTACTGCTGCTGCCGTGCCTCGGCCGTTCCAAGATCGTTGTAGCTGCTCGCCAGGACGCGCTGCAGCTCATCTTCCCGTGCGGCCAGCCTGTTGCGCTGTGCATCTGGCAGCGCGCGCAGTCTGGCGAGCTCGCCGAGAGCATACGCGTTCAGGCTGAGAGAGGCTGCCTCAACTGCGGCGAGATTCCCCACCTGGATAGCCTCGGTCTGCTTGGCAACAAGCGCCGGGATGGGGTCGTCCTGGGGAGCGCCCGCCAGGGCTCCTGCCTGCCGTCCCTGGCTACCTTGTTGCGTCCGAGGCGTCTGGCCTTGTGCGGGGAAGGATCTCCCGCCGGCGAGTCCGGCCAGCAGCACACCGGTCCACATGCCCCAGCCCCAACGCACTCCGGTCCCGATCACGCCTCTATGGTGCCACAGCGGAAGTATGTGCCGCACTGTGCCTGCTCGCCGACGTTGACCACAAAAGAAACGGCAGAGCCCGAAGGCCCTGCCGCTCCAACCATCATCTCGAGTTGGTTAGAACTCGATGTGAAGGCCGTACTGGAACTGCCGCTCTGCATTGCCAACAATGCCCGTGGAGTGTCCGAAGTTCTGTCCAGGAGTTTCGGATGAGATCACGTTGTTGGTTGGGCTGCAGGGATTGTAGAGGCCGTTAACGGAAGGGCCGCAGTTGACGTTGGAGGCGACCGAGAAGTTACCCTGGTCGGCCCGGAAGTTGGCATGGTTCAACAGATCAAACGCGTCGAAGCGGAACTGGATGGTGAAGCGCTCCTTCACGCGCCAGTTCTTGTCGACAGAGAGATCTGTGTTGATCAGCTTCGGTCCGTGGCAAGCGCCCCGGGGTGCTGTGTTGGGCTCGATCGTGCCGATGTGGTAGCCCACAAGAGTGAACGAGTTCGGGTTGATGATCTCTGACCGATCCGAGCTGGAGCCACTCTGACATCCGGCATTCGGCGAGGTGAACAGCGGTCGCTGCGAGCCGGTGTAGCCACTCTGAAAGAGGGAGTTAAGAGCACCCGCTCCAGGAGCGTTGGGGTCGATCAGCGCGTTCGTGTTCTCGGAGACGCCGCCCTGGTAGATGCTGAAGGAGTTGCCAGAGTTCGCGGTCGTGATGCCCGTGAGCTCCCATCCACCAAGCGTCTGCTGGGTCAGCTGGTTGTGGTTCTGTAGCTTCGGCAACAGGTACGTTGCATTTGCGACAAAGAGGTTCGGGCGGTTGGTTGCTGTGTTGCCACGGTCCAGACGAGGTGTTGGGCCATAGGTGAAGCTACCCTGGCTGGGCGAACCGCCGTCGGAGTTGTCCGTCAGGACGTCTGCGATCGCGTGTGACCAGGTGTAGGCAGCCTGGAAGCGGAACGACGAGATCTGCGTCCGCAGGAAGGTCTGGAAGGAGTGGTAGTAGGAGTCACCGCCGTGCGACCAGTAGCCGAGACTCTGAGGGAAGTTGCTAAAGGGCCGAAGAGCCCCCTGAGCACCACCGTTCAGGAATGAAGCAGCCAGCCAGTTCTGCGGAGCAATTCCGTTGACGTCGTAGTTGGAGGTGAGATGGATGCCGCGATTGCCAACGTAGCTCATCTGGAGCACGGTATTGCGTGCCAGCGTCTGCTCGACAGTCAGGTTCCATTGCAGAGAGTTCGGCAGCACCGCGCGCGGGTCGAAGCCGCCCGTCGGAGAAGCCGAGCCGCCCGCCAGTGAGGCCGGGGTTGCGCCGCCCAGCGCACGGACGTAGTTGCTGGTCGTCACAGCGAACGGTGCATTCGAGACAAGGGTGTAGCGGGAGATGCGCTCGCGTTGGAAGAACTGCCCAAAGCCGGCGCGAACTGCCGTCTTGCCATCGCCGAACACGTCGTAGGCAATGCCGATGCGCGGAGCAAACAGGTGATTGGCGTTGTAGACCAGGTTGTTGCCCGGGCCAGGTGTGCCTTCGGAGAAGTTCGTGCCAAACTTGGCATTCGCATCAGCGCAGGGGTGGGTGCCTTTCGCAATCCAGAGACCGTTGCAGGCATCGGAAGCAGGCTTGCTTGGGTCATACAGGAACGGCTGGAAGCTTGTGATCTGGTTCTGTGGCTGATGCGGACTGCGCAGCTGTGCGTAGCGAACACCATAGTTGAAGGTCAGCTTTGGGCTGATCTTCCATGTGTCGCTCGCGTAGATGCCCAGATCATTCCAACGCAGCTGAGCCCGGATGTTGGTCGAGGTCTCAGACAGGATGAAGGGGTTGCCGGGGATCAGCACATTCGCCAGGTTGTTGGGCGTGGCCACGCCTACCGGACCAGCAGCCGGGTCGGTGTTGACGCTGGTGTTGCCCGTGCCAAAGGACGGACGCTCAGAGGTCGAGGTGCCCGTGTCTTCGTTCTTGGCATTCCACGAGTAGGCAAAGCCGAACTTCATGGAGTGACTGCCGAACACTTTGGCCACATCATCCCGCACGTTGTATAGGTCCAGCGTGTTATTCCAGGGGGCGATGGTCGAGATGGAAGCACCCGAGCCGTAGCTTCCCAAACCGCCACCAACGTTCGGCAGCGTACCGGCCTTGTTGTTCTTGTAGGAGATGGGATACAGCGACGGAACAGCAGCATTCAATTGGGCGATCAGGCCCGGATCTGTGCCACCTTCCGTGATGTTGATGCGGTTGTTGGAGTAGGAGAACTCCGCGTCGTTGACCAGGGTGTTGGAGATGGTGCTTGTCCAGCGGCCGATGATCATCTTCGAAGGCTGGGACCAGCTGCTGTTAACAATGGGGAACGGGCTGTCACCCCAGTACTGGTTGCCGTTGTAGGCCGGGTTGGACCAGCTGTCCTGGGTGTAGCGGCCCATGATCACGTTGCGCGGTGTCAGGTTGTAGTCAACGCGAACGTTCTCCTGGCGATACTTCAGGAAGGTGGACAGGGACTGCGACCAGTTGTTGCCCCCAAGGCTTGTAGGCGTCTTGTTCGGCAGCGTGTAGTACTGCGCCAGCAGACTGCCCGCAGGGTCAATGGTGTTAAGTGCATGCGGGTTGCCGTTCAGCCGCAGGGCGACCGGAAAGGTCGGCTGGGGCTCATTGCAACTCATCACCGCGGTGCCGTTCACAGTGCCCACCGCTGCCGAGAAATCACCCGCCCGCTCCGCCGCTGTGGCGACACAAGCCTGCTGGGTGAAGCTGCGGATCTCGTGGTTCCACTCCTCATTGAAGAAGAAGAACAGCTTGTCGCGTTTGATCGGCCCACCGATGGAGTAGCCCCAATCGTTGCGCCGCAGCTTGTCCTTGCCGCCCTCGGGCAGGCTCGGATTCGCGTTCTGGCGCGCAAAGTAGGTGTACGACGCAAGTGCATCGTTTCGCCCGCTATAGAACGCCGAGCCGTGAAAGGCGTTGGTGCCGCTCCGCGTGGCGATCGTGATTACTGCGCCGGAAGCCTGGCCGTACTCCGGACCGTAGCTGTTGGTCAGCATCTTGAACTCGGCAATCGACTCAACCGAGGGGTAAATCAGGATGGTGCGGTTGGACCCTACGTCGTTATCGTTAGCGCCATCGACGAGGAACAGGTTGTTGGTGGTTGGGTTGCCGTTGACGGAGAAGTCAACGCCGCCCTGCAGCCCCTTGTTTTTGCTGTCAAAGTTGTTTGCCGCCGAAACGCCCGGTCCAAGCTGCGTCAGCTGCACAAAGCTGCGGCCGTTAAGCGGCAGCTCCTTCACCTGCGTGCCGTCCACAACGTTGCCGAGCGATCCGCTGTCGGTCTGTACCTGCACCGCGTCGGCCGAAACCGTGACGACCTCGTTCACGTTGCCCGTGACCAGCTGCGCATTGGCGCGTGTGGCCGTGGCTACGTTGACGATGACGCCCTTGGTGGCAAACTGCCGGAAGCCGGTAGCTGTAACGTCGACCTCGTAGGTGCCGATCCGCACGTCATCAAACGTGTATTCACCCTGGTCGTTCGTCGTCGCTGAACGGTTGACGCCCGTGCTCTTGTCCAACAGAACCACGGCTGCGTTTGGAACCACCGCTCCGCTGGGATCTGTGACCTGTCCAGATATGCTGCCGCTCGTCTTCTGAGCCTGCATGGCAGCACTGGCAAGAGCGCATATGGAGCAGACTAGTAATGTCTGTGTTGACCTTCTCAATGTTCCTCCCGGAATCCGTCCAAAACACACTGCTCTCGCACCGGCCGCCCCTTTGTTAGATCACGCAATTGCTTGGGGATCGCTGCTCATCGACTCGTTTGCACGTGGCATTTGGCCGATGATGCGGAGGCGGACTTTGGTGCGACAACATTAGGCGGTCTAGGAACAAACCTTGTCAATCACTTTCCCGACTTGCCCGCCGTAGGTCAAAACAGGAGTAATCCTTTCACCGTCGGATCGATTCCTCGACGTCGAGTGATCTAGCGCGCTGCGCCGGCACCTCGTTCCACCGCGCCGCCAGGGCGAATCGTCGTCGCCGGCACCACGCCTTTACCCTCTTCGAGGGAGACGATCGTGTCTACCTTCAGACCGGTCACCCTCTCCACATGCCCGGTGGGCCAGCGAACCTCGAGCGAGTCAATGCTCTTGGCGCTCCCCAGGCCAAAGTGGAGGCGCAGATCGCTTTGCGACAGATAGCTTCCACCTGATCGGACTTCGTCAGTCTGCGTTACGCCGCCCGCGGAAAGGGTCACGCGCGCCCCGAGCGCCAGCCGATTGCTCTGCACTCCCTGCAACTCCAGCGTGATCCAGTGCGCGCCCCGTACCCCGTCGTTGTGCAGCAGCGTAGGCGCGCCGTCCAGGTTTTCGACAACAAAGTCCACGTTGCCATCATTGTCAAAGTCAGCCGCCGCCAGGCCCCGGCCGACGCGCGGCTGCTTCACCGCGTCACCCGCCTCCAGCCCCGCATCGCAGAAAGTTCCGTCCCGCTGGTTCAGCAGCAAGTTGCTCGGCTCGCGATAGCGTGCGCCCGAAGGAAGGGAATCCACCTGCGGGTAAACATGTCCGTTCACTGACAAAAGATCCGCCCAGCCGTCGTTGTCTAAATCCGTGAACGTCGTCCCCCACTTCACATAGGGCAGCGACACCAGGGCGACCCCGGCGTCGTACGAGACATCGGTGAAGCCCGTCTTGCCGTCGTTTCGGTAGAGTGTGTTGAACTCGTCGGCGAAGTTGGTGACATAAATCGAAAAGCGGCCGGTGTGGTTGTAGTCGGCTACGGCAACGCCCATCGAGCCCTGCTCAGAGCCGTCGCCGCTCACCGCCGTCCCGGACTCCAGCCCGATCTCTGTGAACTTGCCCCCGCCATCGTTCCGGTACAGATAATTCGGCGTCGAGTCATCCGCCACATAGGCGCTCGGCCGACCCGTGTTGTCGAAGTCCGACCAGATCACCCCCAGCCCGTAGTACCCCGTCGGGTCGTCCAGCCCGGTCTTCTTGGACACATCCGTGAACGTGCCGTCGCCGTTGTTGTGGAAGAGTGAGTCTCCGGCTCCGCGCAGCCCGCGTGGGCCGCACTGCACATCAATGCCGCGGTATCGGCATGTCGGGCTGGACCCGAAGCCGGGCAGGTCATTCAGCTTGAAGTCCACGTAGTTCGAGACCAGCAGGTCGGCAAAGCCGTCGCCATCGTAGTCGGCAAAGGCAGCCCCGGTCGACCACCGTCCATCCGCCACACCTGCCTTTGCGGTCACGTCGGTAAAGGTGCCGTCGCCGTTGTTGCGGTAGAGCACATTGCCGCCCAGGCAGGTGATGTACATGTCCGGCCAGCCATCGTTGTTGTAGTCCCCGACCGCGCCACCCATCGCAAAGCAGGGCGTTCCCACCCCAGCCTTCGCGGTCACATCGGTGAACGTGCCGTCGTGGTTGTTGCGGTAAAGCGCTCCTGCCGCCTTCTGCCCCTTCAACGTCATCTCCACCGTGGGAGCATTGGTGAAGTAGATATCCGGCCAGCCATCGCGATCGAAGTCAAAGGCCAGCACGCCCCCGCTCATCGATTCCACAATGTATTTCTTCTCCGGCGCCGCCAGGTGTTTAAACGTGATGCCGGACTTTGCCGTGACGTCCTCCAACTGGGGCACTGTCCGGCCGGCGCAAACCGTCGAGCGAGCGCCCTTGGGCACGGCCGTCGGCGCACTGTGGGCCTGGCCAAACAGGTCGCCCAACAGAACACAGGGCAGCAAGGCAAAGCGAAGGGTGCGGCAGCGCGGCATCATGGTCATCGTCAAGAGAGAAAGAAGGGAAGTGTGGTACCTTCACAGCGCTTCAAGGGTGAGGACGCGCCGGGAAGGAGCTAGCTCAGCATAAGCTGCTCGCACCTCTGCCGGTCCGAAACCCTGCTCAGTGAGCCGAGCGCAGGTCCATCTGCGACTCAATGGCGACCCGCACCAGCTGCGATCGGCTCCGGACGCCCATCTTCTCAAACAGCCGCTGGATCACGCTCTTGACCAGGCTTTCGGAGATGCTCATCTGTGCCCCGATCTCCTTGTTGCTTAAGCCCTCCAGGATGCGTCGCATCACGGACCGCTCCCGCGGCGTCAGCGCAACCGTTGCGGCATCGGTCTCCTCCGCAGTCTGTCCTGCTGCCCGGTCCTGGTCGCTCAGCAGCGCCAGCGCAGCGCCGGAGGAGACCCAAAGCTCGCCCCGCAGTGCCTTCTCCATCGCCAGCAGCAGCTCGCTTGCAGGCTCGCTCTTCAAAAACACGCCAACCCGAAGTTCCCGCACGATCATCAGCAGGTCATTGTGCCCCATGCCGGCCGTCACCATCAGCACGGCACTCTCGGGCGCGGCCCGCTGCAGTTGCCGCACCACCGCCACCCCGTTGTCAGAGGCGCCGAGCTCGTAGTCCACCAGCGCCAGAGAGAACTTCAGCCCGCCCCGCTCCAGCGCCTGCGTAAACTCCCCGGCTGTGGGGAACTCTCCCACTACCTCATACCGGCCTTCCTGCTCCAGCAGCCGCCGCAGCGTCTCCCGGAACAGCGTGTGGTCGTCGATCAAAACAACTCGCGTCACCAGGACCTCGCCTGGGCACCCTGCCCGGTTTGCGCCGCTCTGTCCCTGGCCGCCCCGGCGGTCTCACCAATCATCAGCTCAATCACGAACACAGCCCCTCCTGAACTCTTCTCATGCCGCAGGTCGCCCCGCACCGCGTTCATCATCGCCCGGGAAAGGTACAGGCCAAACCCTGACCGGCGCGATCCCGAGGTAAACGGGCGAAACAGCGATTCTGGCTGCGCAACACCCGGGCCATTATCTATCACGCGGATCTCCACCGCCGCACCGCTGCGGGAGGAGCGGATCGTCACCACCGGCCGATCAACTCCCTGCAGGGCCGCTTCAGCATTGCGCAACAGGTTGAGAAACACCTGCGTCAGTGACTGCGCCTCGGCCCGAACCCGGGGCAGCCCCGGCTCAAGCTCCCAGCGCAATGCAATGCCGGCACTCCGCAGGGAGCCGGCCACGATGATCCGCAGATCCCGGAAGAACTCGTCCAGCTCGAGCTCCGCTCCCTGCCGCTTCACCTGCGACAGCTCCACCGAGGCCATGCGCTCCAGCGCACCTGTCAGCTGCAGCAGCGCCTGAAAATCGGGCTCCCCGCTGAGCGCCGGAAGCCGCGTCTGCAGGTTGCCCTGCACCAGGCTGATCGCGGCACACACATTCCGGATCTCGTGCGACACCGCTCCCACCAGCAGCCGCGAGCCCTTCAGCACGTACTCGAGGTTCGCCTCCTCCCGGTCGCGCACATCCTCCGACGTGTCCACCACCATGGCCGTAATGCGTGCCCCCAGCGCCGTCTCGTAGGTCGAAAACCACACATCGGCCAGAAAGCGCTCCGCGTTCGCCCGCGACCCCTGGCACTGCATCATGGTGCGCAGCGGAGGCTGCCCGGCGCGGTCCAGCGAAACGCGCGAAAGCGACGGCAAAAAGGCCACAAGGGGGCGGCCGCGCAGCAGCCTGGGCGTGGTCAGCGCCGTCTCGCCCTGGCTCGCTCCTGGCTCCCCGCCAACGGTGGCGCTGTTCTCACCCGGCTCGTCCTCCGTCCACTCGCCTTCCGTCCAGAAGATGCGCTCCGCCGCGTCGTTCGCCTCCAGGATGCGACCGCTCTCATCCGACGTGACAATCGCCACCGGCGAGCTCGCAATCAGCAGCCGCAGCTGCTCCTCGGCCGACCGTCTCGCCTCGGCCTCCGCCTCCACCACCTGCAGGTGTTCGCGCTGCACGCGGCGGATCGTCAGCGCCTCTGAAACATAAAGCCCCACCGCCAGATAGGCCGTAAAGTAGAGCAGATCACGCGGGACGCCCAGCTGCCAGGACCAGGGGTAAGCGTCCGAAAACTCTGCGGTCGCCGTGCACACCACGGCCAGCAGGCCTACCTGTGACCGCTGCAACGCCGTGCTCGCCAACGCCACAGGCAGCAGGTACAAGAGCCCCAACGGCACTTCCGCGTGCGTCTGCCGGTCGCCCCAGGCGATCAGCACAATGCCGAAGAACGCTACCAGCAGCACCACCGGCCGTCTTGTGCTCGCTGCCCACTCCATCCGCGTCATCACCGCCGCATCGATCATCGCGCATCGCTTGTTTCGCCGTCATCGGACCATCACAAGATGGTCTCCGCGATGTCGAAAGATAGGCCGTGGTTTCAGCCACTTGCCGCTGCTCCGCATAAAGTGGAGGAGGAGGCGCGAACCGACGTGCTTGCAGCAGATACCGCGCATTACCCGGCCTGCCGGAAGCGTTCTTTTCCCGTCCTGAAGCGGGGCTCCTTCCACCGTCGCGCCGGGGTCGTGCTCCCGGGGCTCGCCTGCCTTCTGCTCCTCGCGGGCTGTCATGCAGGCAAGGGCAACGAGGCCTCTCGCGAAGCCGCCGAGGCACCACCGGCCAATCCCGCCGTCGTCGCCTCCCCTGCCGCGCAAAGCCTCCACGTCGACGATCCACAAAGCTTTCCGCTCGTACGCGCCACCACCGCCTCAACCTTCGCCACGCTGGACGTCACCGGCTCCGTGCAGCCCGATCCGTCGCGCGAAGTGCCCGTCCTTTCGCTGGCCAACGGCCGCGTCGTCGCGCTGCATGTAGGTCTGGGAAACACCGTCCGCAAGGGCCAGCTCATCATGGACGTCCAGTCGCCCGACGTGGCCACTGCCTTTGGCGCCTATCTGAAAGCGGTCGCGGACGAACACCTCACGGCCACCCAGCTCACCCGCACACAGCTGCTCTTCAGCAAGGGCGCCGTCGCGCAAAGCCAGCTGGAGGTCGCGCAAAACGGCGAGCAGGATGCTCGTGCTGACCTCACTGCCGCCGGCCAGCAGCTGCGCATCCTTGGCGTTGATCCCGCCCATCCCTCCGACACCGTCCACGTCTATGCGCCCATCGCCGGCGTTGTGGTTAGCCAGAACACCACCGCGGCTGGCCTGGCAGGGGCCACCCTCGCCGGAACCACGGGCTCCATCACCATCGCCGACCTGTCCCACGTCTGGGTCGTCTGCGACGTCTACGAGAACGACCTCGCCAGCGTGCACCAGGGTGAGTCCGCCCAGCTCCGCTTTCAGGCTTTCCCTGACCAGCCCCGCACCGGCACCATCTCCGATATCGGCGCCATCCTCGATCCCACGATCCGCACCGCCAAGGTTCGCATCCAGGTGCCCAATCCGGATCGCTCGCTGCGCATCGGCATGTTCGCCACAGCCACGCTGCGCAACGGCCGCCCGCTGCAGGCCGTCAGCGTCCCGGCCGCGGCCGTGCTCCACCTCCACGACGTAGCGTTTGTCTTCATCCCGATCAACGGTGCCGGGAACTTCCGCCGGGCGGAGGTCCGTACCGGCCCCACCCTCGCCGGCAACGCCGTGCAGATTCTCTCCGGTCTCCCCGACGGACAGCAGGTCGTCGCGAACGCGCTGGAGCTGCAGAACGCGGCCACCCAATGATCCGCCGGCTGGTCGATCTCGCCCTCTCCAATCGCTTCATCGTCGTCGTCGTCGCGGTTCTGCTCTTCGGCTGGGGTGCCATCTCCTTCCACAACCTCCCGGTTGAGGCCTACCCGGACGTCGCCAACAACTACGTCACCGTCATCACCCAGTGGCCGGGCCGCGCCGCCGAAGAGGTCGAGCAGCAGGTCACCGTTCCGCTCGAGATCGCGCTCGCCGGCATCCCCCACATGTCGCACCTGCGCTCCACCTCGCTGGCCGGCCTGTCCAGCGTCACCATGATTTTTGACGACGAGTCGATCAACGACACCAACCGGCAAAAGGTTGTCGAGCGCCTCACCCAGGTCACCCTCCCCGCTGGTCTCCAGCCCCAGATCGGCACTGACTGGAGCCCAGTCGGGCAGATCTTCTGGTACACCCTGCGCAGCACCAACCCCGCCTACGACACCATGGCCCTCAAGAGCCTGGAAGACTGGACCCTTGAGAAGAGCTTCCGCTCCGTCCCCGGCGTTGTCGACGTCTCCAGCTTCGGCGGCCCCACCCGCGAGTACCAGGTCATCCTTGACCCCAACAAGCTCATCGCCTACGGCCTCACCGTCGGCGACGTCAAGCAGCAGCTTGCCGCCAACAACGTCAACGCTGGCGGCTCCTTTATCGAGCAGGGTCAGCAGCAGATCAACGTCCGCGAGGTCGGCCTCTTCACCAATGTGCAGGACATCGCCAACACCGTCCTCAAAGCCCAAAACGGCACCGCGCTCCGCGTCTCGGACGTCGCCACCGTGCAGGTTGGTCCCAAGATCCGCCTCGGCCAGATCGGCAAGACCTTTCGCCGCGATGACGGCAAGCTGGTCAACGATCCGGATACCGTTGAGGGCGTCGTCCTGCTGCAAAAGGGCGAGGACTCCGACAAGGTGCTCGAGGGCATCCACGCCGAGGTCAAGCAGCTCAACGAGCACGTTCTGCCCAAGGGTGTCACCATCGTCCCCTTCCTCGACCGCAGCAATCTGCTCGAACTGACCACGCACACAGTGCTCCACAACCTGACTGAGGGAATCGTCCTCGTCGCGATCATCCTGTTTCTCTTCCTCGGCAACCTGCGCGGCGCCCTCATCGTCGCCGTCACCATCCCGTTCGCCCTGCTGTTTGCCTCCATCTGCCTGGATCTCCGCCACATCCCCGCCAACCTGCTCTCCCTTGGCGCGCTCGACTTCGGCATGGTCGTCGAAGGTGCCGTCGTCATGGTCGAGAACATCGTCCGCCATCTCAGCCACCGGCGCGATCCCTCGCTCACCGTGCTTCAGCAGATTGGCCGCGCCGCCCACGAAGTGCAGCGCCCCGTCTTCTACTCCATCACCATCATCATCACGGCCTACCTGCCCATCTTCACCCTGCAGTCAGTCGAAGGCCGCCTCTTCAAGCCGATGGCCTGGACCGTCGCCTTCGCCCTGCTGGGCGCGCTGATCTTCTCCATGTTGATCGCGCCCGTGCTGGCCAGCTTCTTCTTTCGCAACGGCGCCAGCGAGTGGGAAAACCCGCTCATGCGCTGGCTCACGGAGCGCTACCGCGCCAGCGTGGGCTGGGCTATCGACCACAAGTTCGTTCCGTTCTCGGTCGCGGCAGTGATGCTCGCGCTCACCTTCTATCTCGCCTTCGGCGGCGCCATCGGCTCGGAGTTCCTGCCCCACCTCGACGAGGGTGCCATCTGGGTTCGCGGCTCGCTCGCCCCGTCCACCGGCCCTACGGAGAGCCGCGCGGTTGCCGAACGCACCCGCGTGCTGCTCGCCAGCTTCCCCGAGGTCAAGCAGGTCGTCAGCCAGATCGGCCGGCCCGACGACGGCGTCGACACTACCGGCTTCTTCAACACCGAGTACTTCGTCGATCTCAAGCCCAAGGCGGAGTGGCGTCCGGTCTTCCACCAAAACAAGGAAGAGCTCATCAAGGCCATGGACCGCGAGCTAGTCCACATTCCCGGTGCGGTCTGGAACTTCTCGCAGCCCATCTCCGACAACGTGGAGGAAGCCGTCTCGGGTGTCAAAGGCGAGCTCGCCGTCAAGCTCTACGGGACGGACCTCCGCACCCTCGAACTGAAGGCCGATCAGATCGTCAGCGTCATGTCCACCGTCAAGGGCGTCACCGACCTCGGCGTCTTCCGCGTCGTTGGCCAGCCCAATCTGAACTACGTCCTAGATCGCGCCGCGGCCGCGCGCTACGGCATCAATGGCGCAGACGTGCAGGACGCCATCGAGTCCGCTGTCGGTGGTGCCGCCGTCAGCCAGGTTCTCGATGGGGAAGCCCGCTACGACGTCGCCGTGCGCTACGCTCCGCAGTTCCGCGTCACCCCGGAGGAGATCGCCAACATCCGCCTTCTCTCGCCCTCCGGTGAGCGTGTCTCCCTCGCCCAGCTCACAAAGCTTGAGGTCACCGACGGCGCCGCCTCCATCGGCCGCGAAAACGGCGTTCGCTACATCGCGATCAAGTACAGCGTGCGCGATCGCGATCTTGGCACCACCGTCAGCGAGGCCATCAACAGGGTCACAAAAGAGGTCTCCCTCCCACCGGGCTACCGCCTGGACTGGGCCGGCGAATATGAGAGCCAGAAGCGCAGCTCGCGCCGCCTCATGATCGTCTGCCCCATCACGATCCTGCTGATCTTCATGATCCTGTATGGCATGTTTGGCTCCTTTAAGTGGGCGCTCCTCGTCCTCGCCAACGTCGCCATCGCCCCCGTCGGTGGCCTGCTCGCCCTGCTTTTCACCGGCAACCACTTTTCGGTCTCCTCCGGCGTTGGCTTTCTCGCCCTCTTCGGTGTCTCCGTGCAGACCGGCATCATCATGCAGGAGTGCATCAACCAGATGCGCGCCGGTGGCCTGCCCATCCGCAGTGCCGCTCTGGAGGGTGCTGTGCTCCGCCTCCGCCCGATCCTCATGACCATGCTGGTGGCCAGCCTCGGCCTGCTGCCCGCCGCCACCTCGCACGGCATCGGGTCCGACTCGCAACGGCCCTTTGCCATCGTCATCGTCGGCGGTCTTTTTGGCGCCCTGCTCATCAGCGTCTTTCTTCTGCCCACCCTGTACGTTTGGGTGGCGCGTGAAGAAGACGTCCTTCCCCACCACGACCCGGGGTTCGTCGAATAATGCGCCTCCCCCTGCCTCGCCCTCGCACTCTCGCTCTCTTTACGGCGCTTCTCTCGCCCGCCCTCGGCAGCACCCTGCTCCTGGCCCAGGCCGGCGGCGGCGCCGGTGCAGGCTCGGCCGGCGCCGGCTCCTCCGGTGCACCCGGCGGCGGCGCTGGCCAGGCCGGCTCCGCCACCACAGGCACCACGGGCGCAGCCACGCAGGGGACCCCCGGCGCACCCGCGAGCAACACCTCCTCAGCCAACGGCCCGGCAACGCAGCAGGGCAGCACCGCCGCTGCTGCGACCGCCGGTGCTGCCCCTGGCTCTGACCCGCGCAAGCCGCCCACCGCCCAGCCCGGCGCCCTCACACTCCAGCAGGTTGTGGACCGCGCCCGCGCCAGCAACCCCACCCTCCTCGCCGCCGAAGCGAACCTCCGTGCCATCCGCGCCCAGGAACTGCAGGCCGGCGTCCGCACCAACCCCTACATCGGTGTTGCCGGCTCCAACGTCTCGAACGCCGCATCCTCCAACAACCCGTATCAATATTCCGTCCAGGTCTCCCGCCTCTTCGAACGTGGCAACAAGCGCCAGTACCGCCTGGAGAACGCCCGCGCCACCACGCAGCAGACCGCCGCGCAGCTCGACGACACCTCGCGTCAGACCATCCTCGCCGTCCGCTCTGCCTTTACCCGCATGCTCATCGCGAAGGCTGCCCTCGAGCTCTCGCGCGCCCAGCTCGCCGACTTCCGCCGAGAAGTCGAGATCAACCAGGACCGTTTCCACGCCGGCGACCTCAGCAAACTCGACTTCGAGCGCCTCGACCTCCAGCTCGGCTCCTTTGAGACCGACGAGGCCACTGCCGAGACCGCCGTCCTCCAGGCCTCCGACCAGCTCCAGACCCTTCTCGGCGCCGACACACCCAGCACCACCTTTGACATCACGGGCGATATCGTTCCGCCGGTAGTCACAGAAAGCCGCGACGCTCTCATCCGCACCGCACTTTCCCGCCGGCCCGATCTCCTCGCTGCCACCGCCGCCGTCCTCGCCGCCGAGGCTACCAGCCGCCTCGCCATCGCGAACGGCACCGCCGACCCTACGCTCGAAGGCGAGTATGACCGTGCCGGCACCGAAAACTCCGCCGGCTTCAACGTCAACATCCCCCTGCGCATCTTCGACCGCAACCAGGGCAACAAGGCAACCGCCCGCCTCGAGATCGAAAACTCCCAGTTCACCGTCGCCGCCACACGCAATCAGGTGGTCTCCGATGTGGACCAGGCCTGGGTCGGCTACACCCACGCCAAGGCCCTCTCCGATCGCTTCACCGACCACTACCTCGACGAAAGCTCCGATGTTCTCTCCATCGCGCGCTTCGCCTTCGATCACGGCGGCCTCGCTCTCATCGACTATCTCGACGCCCTTCGCGACGCCCGCTCCGCCACCACCAACGCCCTCACCGCCTACTCCAACACCTGGCTCGCCATCCACCAGCTCTCCGCCGCCACCGCCACCGACCTCACTCCATAGCCTCCCGCGCGTCCCCCTCAAGCCCGCGCGCATGCGAAACTGCTCGGAGCCACCCCGGCAGGAGATCCCCTCACCCTTGTTCCGCCTGCGCCGCCTCGTCATCCTCACCGTCGCCGCCGTTCTGGTCCTCGGCTTTGCCGGCCGGGAGTTCCTCTTCGCGTCCATCTGGGCCGTCGAGCACCACGGCATCACCTCCCTCCCGCAGGGCACGCCCGTCCACGTTCCACTCTTTTGGCAGCCCGGCAAGGGCAACGGCGCCCCGGATGAACTCCGCCTCCACCACGCAACCTGGGGCGTGCATCCCGGCCAGGAGTGGGTCGTCCTCCGCACCAACACCCCGCCTCTGCCACCCGACCGTCAACGCCAGACTCTCGACAGCCTCGTCCATCGGCTGAACTCCGCAGCCGCGGCTCCGCAGCCGTTCTCTCTCCCTGCAGACGTCGCGCCCAGCTTCCAGTGCCTCTCCCCCGCAGTCACCGAGTACCCCACCTGGCAGCTCTCCTGCGTCTCCGTCGACGGCCTCTGGTCCCTGGACCTCTTCGGCAAACCCTCTTCGCGGAATGACCTCGCTGCCGTCCTCCGCAAACTGCAGCCCCATCCCTGACCCGGCTCCTTCGCTGGCCCGCACTGCGCCGTCTCCGCTACTCTTATCCCGCCATCCTCGGGAGACCCTGCACGTGCGCCTTCAGCTCGCTCCATCCCTCCTCGCCTTCGCCCTCGCCGCTAGCGCCACCGCGCAGACCTCCTCCTCTCCAACCCCCAAATCTCCGCCCCCGCAAGCCCAGGCCGCCGTCTCCCGCACGTCCCCCGACGCCTGGTGGAAGCACTCCGTCCTTTACGAAATCTACCCCCGCTCCTTCCAGGACTCGAACGGCGACGGCATCGGCGACATCCGCGGCATCGAGCGCCGCCTTCACTACCTGAAGGACCTCGGCGTCGGTGCCATCTGGATCACCCCCATGTATCCCTCGCCCCAGGTCGACTTCGGCTACGACATAGCCGACTACAAGGCCATCGACCCCCAGTACGGCACCATGGCCGACTTCGACCGCCTCCTCCACACCGCCCAGGCGCAGGGCATCCGCGTCATCATGGACATCGTCCTCAACCACACCTCTGACCAGAACCCCTGGTTCAAGGCGTCGCGCTCCGCCCGTACCGACCCCAAGCGCGACTGGTACATCTGGCGCAACGGCGTCGTCGGCCCCGATGGCAAACTCGGCCCACCCAACAACTGGCAGTCCTGGTTCGGCGGCTCCGCCTGGCAGTTCGATCCCTCCACCAACCAGTTCTATTACCACTACTTCTACCGGCAGCAACCCGATCTCAACTGGCGCAACCCCGAAGTCCGCAAGGCCATGTACGACGTCATGCGCTTCTGGCTCGACAAGGGTGTCTCCGGCTTCCGCATGGACGCCGTCTCGCGCCTGCTCGAAGACCCCAACCTCCACGACGATCCCTATCTCCCCGGAACCAACGCCTTCGGCGATCGCAACATCCAGCACAAGTACACCGACGACCTGCCTGAAAATCACGAGATCTTCCGCGAACTTCGGGAACTCGCCGACTCCTACCCCTCCAAGCCCGTCCTCATCGCCGAAGCCGACGAGCCCAACATCGCCGCTCTCAGCAAGCTCTACGGCGAACACGGCGATGAGGTCCAGCTCCCCATGGACTTCCAGATCGCCGACGTCAACGCCCTGGACGCCGCGAAGTTCCGCCGCCTCTTCGGCGAAGTCGAAACCAACCCCGCCGACGGCTGGCCCGAGTGGTTCTTCTCCAACCACGACCAGGTCCGCCAGTGGGAGCGTTACAGCGCCCTCGCGCAGAACGATCACGACCGGTTACAGATTGCCAAGCTCATGGCCGTCCTCGCCCTCACCCCGCGCGGCACCTACCAGATCTACTACGGCGAAGAGCTCGGCATGCGCACCACCGAACCCACCCGCAAGCAGGACGTCCGCGACCCCATCGGCATCACCGGCTGGCCCAAGGAGAAGGGCCGCGACGGCGAGCGCACCCCCATGCAGTGGTCTGCCGCTGCACCCAACGCCGGCTTCACCCTGCCCACCTCCACTCCCTGGCTCCCGATCCCGCCCACCGCCCGCACGGTCAACGTCGAGTCCGAGCAGAAAGACCCCGCGAGCCTTCTCAACTTCTACAAGTCGCTCCTGCGCCTCCGCTCCGCCGAGCCCGCCCTCGTCCACGGTGACTACCTCGGTCTCGACGCCGGCAACCCCGACGTCCTCGCCTTTGCTCGCCGCAACCCGTCCGGCGCCGCCCCGGCCCGCCCGGTCATCGTCGCCCTTAACATGAGCGCCGAACCCCACACCGTCTCGCTCGACCTCGCCGCGCAGCATCTCCCCACCCGCTCCGCCACCGTTCTTGAAAGCAACTTCACCGGTCACAATTTCAAACTCGATCCCGGCCACCTCGAGCTTCCACCCTTCGGCGCTGCCGTCCTCGCGGTCGAGTAGGCGGAGCCGCATGGCGCCCACGCATCCCGTCGCCGCCCGCTGGTCGTATACTGAAGCCGTTTCGGGCGTCATCCGCGCTTCTCTGCGGAGCCGCACTGGAGACCCACCGCATGAGCCTCACGAATCCCGAGCAGGGAAGCGCCCCCTCGCAGCCGGTCACGACCCAGCTGCCCGTCGGCCCTCCAGCCGAGAAGATCACCCAAACCACACTGCGTGAGCGCAAGCGCGCTGGCATCCCCATCACCGCGCTCACCGCCTACGACTACCCCACCGCGCGCCTGCTCGACGCCGCCGGCATCGACCTCGTCCTGGTCGGCGACTCTGTCGGGATGGCCGTCCTCGGCCATCCCGACACCCTCTCCGTCACCGTCGACGAGATGCTCCATCACACCCGAGCTGTCCGTCGCGGCCTCACCCGCGCCATGCTCGTCGCCGACATGCCCTTCGGCAGCTATCACACCACCGAGCATGAGGCCGTCGCCAACGCCATCCGTTTCATCAAGGAAGCCGGCGCCGAAGCCGTCAAGCTTGAGGGTGGGGCCAACCGCGCCGGCATCATCGCCCGCATCACCGAGGCTGAGATCCCCGTCGTCGGCCACCTCGGCCTCACCCCGCAGTCGCTCCTTCGCATGGGCGGCTACCGCGTCCAGGCAAAGAGCAGCGTCGCCATCGACCAGATCTTCGCCGACGCCCACGCACTCCAGGGTGCCGGCGTCATCGCGCTCGTCCTCGAAGGCATCCCCCGCGAGGTCGCCACCGAGCTCACCCGCTCCCTCGACATCCCCACCGTTGGCATCGGCGCCGGCCCGGGCTGCGACGGCCAGATCCTCGTCCTGCACGATCTCGCCTCTCTCACCTTCACCCCGCCCGCCAAGTTCGTCCGTCGCTTCACCGATGCCGGCACTGCCATCCGCTCCGCGGCCGAGCACTTCCGCGACGAGGTCCTCGCCCGCACCTTCCCCTCCGATCGCGAAAGCTACCACCTCCCCGCGGACGTTGCGTTCCCCGGCCACGCTGTCGCCGCGCCCGAAACCCACGCGCCCGATGTTGCCAGCCTGGTCGAAACCCTCCAGGAGGGCTGACGCATGCAGATCACCCACACCATCCCCGAAACCCGCATCGCCCTCCGCGCCCTCCGCTCCGGCGGCGAAACGCTTGCCCTCGTCCCCACCATGGGCGCCCTCCACGCCGGCCACCTGTCGCTCGTCACCGCCGCCCGGGCCGCGGCCACCCGCGTCGCCGTCTCCATCTTCGTCAACCCGCTCCAGTTCGCCCCCACCGAAGACCTCGCCAAGTACCCGCGCACCTGGGAGGCCGACCGCGCCCTCCTCGCCGAGGCCGGCGTCGATCTTCTCTTCGCTCCCACCGTCCACGACATCTACCCCCAGGGCCAGGCATCTGTAACCACCGTCGACGTCCCCGGGCTCAGCCAGCGCCTCGATGGCGCCTCCCGCCCCGGCCACTTCCGTGGGGTCAGCACCGTCGTCACCAAGCTCTTCAACATCGTCCAGCCCGACCTCGCCTTCTTCGGCCAAAAGGACGCCGCGCAGGTCGCCGTCCTCCGCCGCATGGTCCGCGACCTCGACCTCCCCGTCGACCTCCGCGTCGCTCCCACCGTCCGTGAGCCCGACGGCCTCGCCCTCTCCTCCCGCAATCGCTATCTCTCCGCCGACGAGCGCGAAGCCGCCCTCGCCCTCTCGCGTGCCCTCCGCCTCGCCCGCGCCCAAAGCATCGCCGGCGCCGTCGACTCCGGCAGCCTCGAATACACCATGCGCCGCACTCTCCTCGGGCAACCCGGCCTCCGCCTCGACTACATCGCCGTCGTCGACCCCGACACCCTCGAGCCCATCCCCGACGTCACCCACGGCGCCCTCCTCGCCGTCGCTGCCTGGGCCGGCACCACCCGCCTCATCGACAACGACGTCCTCCCCGACCGCACGCCAAAACAAGTTACAAAGCCCGCAGGGCCAACCCATGCCTGACCGCCCTCTGATCCTCCTCGGCGTCTCCGGCGGCATCGCCGCCTACAAGGCCCCGGAACTCCTCCGCGCGCTCCAGAACACCGGTCACGACGTCCGTGTGCTGCTCACCCGCTCCGCTCGCCGCTTCGTGACGCCACTCACCTTTGAGGCCCTAACCGGCCACCCCACCGTCACCTCGCTCTGGCACCCGGCAGACCCTCCCACCCCCGACGCCCCGATCGAGCACATCACCCTCGCCCAGGCCGCCGACCTCCTGCTCGTCGCCCCTGCGACTGCCAGCACCCTCGCCCGCCTTGCCCACGGCCTCGCGTCCGACCTCCTCTCCACCGTCGCCCTCGCCACCGCCGCGCCCCTCGTCCTCGCCCCCGCGATGAACGTCAACATGCTCGCGCACCCGGCCACGCAGGCGAACCTCGCTCTCCTCCGCGAGCGCGGCGCCACCATCGTCGATCCCACCGCCGGCTATCTCGCCTGCGGCATGACCGGCGCCGGCCGCCTCGCCGAGATCCCCTCCATCGTCGCCGCCGTCCAGTCCCGCCTCGCCCCGCGCCGCGATCTCACCGCCGAAACCATCCTCATCACCGCCGGCGGCACCCGCGAGCCGCTCGATCCCGTCCGCTTTCTCGGCAACCGCTCCTCCGGCAAAATGGGCCACGCCCTCGCCGCCGCCGCCCTCCGTCGCGGCGCCCGCGTCCTTCTCGTCACCGCCTCGCCCCTCCCGGTCGACCCCGCCATCGAACTCACCCGTGTCTCCACCGCCGCCGAGATGCACGCTGCCGTCCTCGCCCTTCTGCCGCAGAGCACCGCCGTCATCGGTACCGCTGCCGTTGCCGACTTCCGACCCGCCGCTCCCGTCGCGCAGAAGCTGCGCCGCTCCGGCCCCCTCACCCTCACCCTCGAGCCCACCGAAGACATCCTCGCCGAGGTCGTCCGCCGCCGCCGCCCCGGCACCTGGGTCCTCGCCTTCGCCGCCGAAACACAGAACGTCCTCGAGTCCGCTCGCGCCAAGCTCATCCGCAAGGGTGTCGACGCGATCGTCGCCAACGACGTCTCGACCCCCGGCCTCGGCTTCGACTCCGACCGCAACGCCGCCACCCTCCTCACGGCGGCCGGTGACCTCCGCGATCTCGGTGAGGCCTCCAAGGCGGACCTAGCCAACAGCATCCTCGATCACCTCGTCCAATCCCGCGCAAGTCTTGATCCTGCAACAACAAGCAAGACATCCACCCCCTCCGGCGCGTAAGCTTCTACTAAGCTCACATCCCAGCAGCACATCCCAGAGATCGATCGGAGATCGCTTCCACGATGACCCGTACCCGGACCCGCACCCAACGCGCGACAGGCACCCTCCTCACCCTCTCCGCCTCGCTCGTCTGCGCCACAGTCGCGGCCTCCGCCCAAACTGCCACCACCTCCCTCCGTGGCACCGTCACCGACGCCACCGGCGCCGCCATCCCCGCCGCCCGCCTCACCCTCGACGATCCCGCCCGCGGCCTCCACATCGAGCGCTCCTCCGGCCCCTCCGGCGACTTTCAGTTCCTCCAGCTCGCCCCCGGCACCTACACGCTCTCCGTCGAAGCCCCCGGCTTCACAGCCCAGCAGCTCACCGAGCGCCTCCTCGTCGCGCAACCCTCCACGGAAAACCTCACCCTCAGCATCGCCGGCTCCACGACACAGGTCACCGTCTCCAGCCAGTCGCCCGCGCTCAACACCACAGACGCCACCCTTGGCGACGCCCTCCCCGCCGCCGCCGTCCAGGAACTCCCCTCGGAAGGCCGCAACGTCCCTGACCTCCTCTCGCTCCAGCCCGGCGTCCTCTATCTCGGCCACAACATCGATCAGAACTTCGACAGCCGCTCCGGCGCCGTCGCTGGTGCCCGCTCCGATCAGGGCAACGTTACCCTCGACGGCGTCGACAACAACGACCAGGTCTCCGGCTTCGCCTTCACCGGCGTCCTCCGCTCCACGCTGGACTCCGTCGCCGAGTTCCGCGTCATCACCACCGGCACCAACGCCGACACCGGCCGCTCCTCCGGCGCACAGATCAACATCCTCACCCGCTCCGGCTCCAACGCCTTCCACGGCACCCTCTACGAGTACAACCGCAACACCTTCCTCACCGCCAATAACTGGTTCAACAAGCAGGCGCAGGTCGCCGCCGGCCTCCCCAACAAGCCCGGCAAGCTCATCCGCAACACCTTCGGCGCTGCCGTCGGTGGCCCCCTCCACCGCGACCGCCTCTTCTTCTTCGGCAACTACGAGGGCCAGCGCACCTCGGAAAACACCCAGCAAACCCTCACCGTCCCCTCCGCCGCCTTCCGCGCCGGCACCATCGGCTACCTCTCCAACGGCCAGCCCGTCTCCCTCACCCCCGCACAGTTCGCCGCCATGGATCCCCGTTGCTCCGCCGCCGGCACCTGCCCGCTCGGCCCCGGCGTCAACCCCGCCGTGCTCGCGGTCCTCCAGCAATATCCGCTCCCCAACGGCTCCACCTTCGGCGACGGCCTCAACTCCGGCTCGTACACCTTCTCCGCCCCCTCGCCCGCCTCGCTCAACACCGGCATTGTCCGCCTGGACTGGAATCTCTCCGCCCGCAACCAGCTCTTTGTTCGCGCCAACCTCCAGGACGACACCACCGCCTTCGCCCCGCAGATCCCCGGCGCCGCCCCCGCCTACCGCCTCCGCGACAACACCAAGGGCATCGCCGCCGGCTGGACCTTCACCGCCACCCCCACCCTCGTCAACAATCTCCGCTACGGCTTCATCCGGCAGGGCTACGGCCAACGCGGCATCGGGCAGGGCTCCTATGTCGACTTCGACGCCCTCTCCTCCCTCAACGCCGAAACCCGCTCCACCCTCCGCTTCGTCCCCGTCCACAACATCGTCGACGACCTCACCTGGACCCACGGCACCCACACCATCCAGATCGGCATCAACGACCGCCTCGTCCATAACCAGCTCTCCACCGACGCCAACTCCTACGACTCCGCCGGCACCATCGGCTTCGACGTCACCGGCTCCGGCTTTGCCAACACCGGCCAAAGCTTCGACCCCGCAGCCTTCGGCCTCCCCGCCGTCGACGGCACCTTCACCACCTCCTACAACTCCGCCGTGGCCGATCTCGCCGGCATCGTCTCCCAGGTCACCAACCAGTACAACTACACCGTCTCCCGCGACGGCACCATCGGCAACCTCTCCCCCCAGGGCGCCTTTGTCTCCCGCGACTTCAAGTCCAACGAATTCGAGTACTACCTTCAGGACACCTGGCGCGCCACCCCTCGCCTCACCCTCACCGTCGGCCTCCGCCATCTCCTCGCCCAGACCCCCTTCGAGGTCAACGGCCAGCAGGCCCAGCCCACCGTCGCCGTCGACCAGTGGTTCCGCGATCGCGCCACCAACGCCGCCTCCGGCATCCTTGACGCCACCCCGCTCTCCTTCGCGCCCTCCGGTCAGGCTCGCGGCCTCAAGCCCTTCTACCCCATGCAGCACGCCAACCTCGCCCCGCGCCTCGCCCTCGCCTACGCCGTCAACGATCGCACCTCGCTCCGTGCCGGCTTCGGCATGGTCTACGACCACTTCGGCCAGGGCGTCGTCAACACCTTCGCCCAGTTCGGCGCCTACGGTCTCCAGGGCTTCAAGCAAACCCCCAACGACTCCCTCTCGCCCGACAACGCCCCCCGCTTCTCCTCGCTCCACACCATCCCCGGCGTCAACGGCCCCACCGCCCCCACCGTCTCCTACCCCTTCACCCCCTCGACCGACCCCTTCTCCACCGGCTTCGCCACCGCGGTCGGCCTTGACGACCACCTCAAGACGCCCTACTCCTACACCCTCGACCTCTCGCTCCAGCGCCAACTCCCCGCCGGCTTCACGCTTGAGGCTGCCTACGTCGGCCGCATGGGGCGCCACCTCCTCGAGCAGACCGACCTGGCCGCCCCCGCTGACTTCGTCGACCCCGCCTCCGGCACCGACTTCTACACCGCCGCCCGCGAGCTCACCGTCGCCGCCTACAACAAGGCCGTCTCCGTCGCCCCCGTCCCCTACTTCGAGCACCTCTTCCCGGACGCCGCCAACCGCGGCGCCGACGGCTCCGGCACCGTCGGCAACTCCGCCACCCAGAACATCTACCAGAACCTCTTCCAGGCCTACCCCACCAACGCCTCCTACATCCAGTACTCGCTCGATCTCGCCTGCTCGCCTGGCTGCGGCGGCCAAAGCGGTGGTCGCTTCTACAACCCGCAGTTCAACTCGCTCTTCTCCTGGACCTCCAACGGCACCTCCAACTACAACGCCCTCCAGCTCATCCTGCGCCACCCGCTCACCCACGGCCTCCAGCTGGACGCCTCCTACACCCTCTCCAAGTCGCTCGACCTTGGCTCCAACTCCGAGCGCACCTGCCTCCAGTGCGGTAACACCCGCTCCTCGACCTTCTCCTGGATCGTCAACGCCTTCGACCCCAAGCAGAACTACGGCCCGTCTGACTTCGACACACGCCACCTCGTCACCGCGAACTGGCTCTATCTCCTCCCCTTCGGCCAGGGCCAGCTCCTCGGCGGTCACACCGGCTCGGCCCTCAACACCCTCATCGGCGGCTGGCAGCTCTCCGGCATCGCCCGCTGGACCTCCGGCCTCCCCTTCACGGCCATCAATGGCACCGGCTGGGAGGTCGACTGGTCCAAGCAGTCCGCCCTGGTCGTCAACGGCAGCGTGCACGACGGCACCCGCCGCACCCACACCCACCTCGGCCCCAACGGCACCCCCCAGGCCTTCGCCACCCCCGACCTTCTCCTGAAGTCGCTGTCAGGCCTCACCGGCTCCGTCCGCAACGCGCTCCCCGGCGAGTCCGGCTCCCGCAATGCCTTCCGCGGCGACGGCTACTTCGGCATCGACGCCGGCCTCTCCAAGTTCGTAACCATCCACGATCAGCAGCGCCTCCGCCTCACCTGGGAGGTCTTCAACGTCACCAACTCCGTCCGCTTCGACGTCAACCCGCTCAACTCGCTCCAGAACCAGGCCGGCATCGGCGGCTTCGGCAACTACGGCGCCGTCCTCACCCAGCCCCGCGTTCAGCAGCTCGCCGCTCGCTTCTCCTTCTAGCCGCTTGCTAGCATGGGGGCCACCCTCCGGTTCCACTCCGAAAGGCGGCCCCGCCATCTCTGCCCCTCAGCCCACGCTGCAGCCGACCAACGGCACCCCCGCGACCGGCCTCCTCCGCCCCCGCCAGCACTTTGAGGCCCTCGATGGCCTCCGTGGCGTGGCCGCCGTCTGCGTCGTCATCTTCCACTTCATGGAGATGGCCATCTTCGACTACAGCAAGAACTTCATCGGCCACGGCTTCCTCGCCGTTGACTTCTTCTTCTGCCTCTCCGGCTTTGTCATCGCCTACGCCTACGACGACCGCCTCCAGCGCATGGGCCTCCGCCAGTTCTTCCTGGCCCGCCTCATCCGCCTCCATCCCCTCGTCATCTCCGGCTCGGTCTTCGGCCTTCTCGCCTTCCTCTTTGACCCCTTCGCGCCCCACCTCCCCGCGCTCTATGGGCCTGGCCGCATCATCCTGATCTTCCTCTCCTCGATCTTCCTCATCCCGTATCCCGCGATGACCGAGCGCACCTTCAACCTCTTCTCCTTCAACGCCCCGGCCTGGTCGCTCTTCTGGGAGTACATCGCCAACCTCGCCTACGCCCTGGTCCTCATCCGCCTTCCCCGCCGCGCCCTCGGGGGCGTCGCCGTGCTCGGCGCCGTCTGGCTCGGCTTCATCGCCCATCGCGCCAACACCCTCAGCGGCGGCTGGGGTGGCAGCACCTTCTGGGACGGCCCCGCCCGCGTCACCTTCTCCTTCACCGCCGGCATGCTGGTCTATCGCTGCGGCTGGATCATCCGCTCGCGCTTCGGCTTCACCGCGCTCTCCATCCTGCTAATCGCCGCCTTCTGCTTTCCCTATCCCTCCTGGAACGGTCTGGCGGAGTGGCTCGTCGTGGTTTTCTTCTTCCCGCTCCTCGTCGCCCTCGGCGCCGGCGCCACCCTCTCGCCCGCCTCCATCCGCCTCTCCATCTTCTCCGGCAACATCTCCTACCCGCTCTACATGACGCACTACCTCGCCATCTGGGCCTTCATGAACTACTACGCTGCGTTCCACCCGGACAACCGCCACCTCGCCCTCATCGTCACCACCGGCGTCCTCCTCCTCTTCGGCTTCTCCTGGCTCGTCATGGTCGTCTACGACATCCCCGTCCGCACCCGCCTCACCGCCGCCCTCCGCCGCCCCACCCCTGCCGCTCCGGTGCCACCCAGCTAGGGGCGGCAGCCGCAAACAGGGAAGCGCTTTCCGCCGCGCACCCTCCGGCGTCTTACACCCCAGCCACTCTCCACCTCCCCAAGGAGCTCCCCCTCTGATGAAAGCAGGCGTCATCTCCGCCGCGGGTCACTCGCCCATTTACACCGACTTTCGCGAGCCCACCGCCGCGCCCGGCATGGAACGCATCACCGTCAGCGCCTCCGCCCTCAGCCACCTCAGCAAGGCCCGCTCCTCCGGCCGGCACTACAGCTCCGAAGACGCCTTCCCCGCAGTCGCCGGCGTCGATGGCGTCGGCCGCACCGCCGATGGCCGCCGCGTCTACTTCGTCCTGCCCGAAGCTCCCTTCGGCGCCCTCGCCGAGTTCTCCCTCGCCCCCGCCAACCACTGCATCCCGCTGCCCGACAGCCTCGACGACATCACCGCCGCCGCCATCGCCAACCCCGGCATGTCCGCCTGGGCCGCCCTCGCCGAACGTGCCCGCCTCGTCCCCGGCGAAACCGTCCTCATCAACGGCGCCACCGGTGCCGCCGGCCGCGTCGCCGTTCAGCTCGCCAAACACTTCGGCGCCGCCCGCGTCATCGCCACCGGCCGCAACCAGACCTCGCTCGAGGAACTCAAGTCCCTCGGCGCAGACGTCCTCCTCCCCTTCGCCCTCGACACCCCCACTGGCGCCAAACACTTCGAGCAGGCCCTCGCCAGCACCTTTGCCGACGGCATCCACGTCGTCATCGACTATCTCTGGGGCACCAGCGCTCGCACCATCATCGCCGCCATCGCCAAGTCCGTGGACGACCCCGCGCCCATTCGCTTCGTGCAGGTCGGCACCGCCGGCGGTGAAGATTCACTCGACCTCCCCGGCGCCGCCCTTCGCTCCTCCTCCATCATCCTCATGGGCAGCGGCCTCAAAAGCGTCCCATTCCCCACGCTGCTCGCGAGCATCGGTCGAACTTTTCAGGCCGTCCGCCCCGCCAACCTGCAAATTAGCACCACCGCCGTCCCACTCTCCGCCATCGAGTCCACCTGGGCCACCGCCCCCGGCAACCCCCGTGTCGTCTTCACCATCCCGTAGCCCAGGTCCCTAGCCCAAACCTGTAGCCCGGAAAGCGGCGGCGCCCCACCCGCGCCGCCTTCTCCTAGACCTTCGGCTCCCACCCCTTCGCATACTGCCGCTTCGTCATCGCCTCCGCCTCCCGGTCCCCCACAATCGTCCCGGTCGCCGGCTCCAGCTTCAGGTTCCGCCCCGTGAAGTACGCAATGTTCGTCAGCTGCAGCATCGTCACCGCCACGTTGCCCTGCGCCACCGGCTGCCGCAGCGCCTCGCCCGTCCGGATCGCCGCGATGAAGTTCGCAAAGTGCGCGTCCGTCATGCTGTCCGCCCCCACCAGGTCGGTCGAACTTGTCGGCGCCGCCTTCGCCTTCACAGACTCCGTCTGCTTGTTCCCCCGGTCCCATATCTCGTACCCGTCCCGGTCCACAATCACGGTCCCCTTGGTCCCGTGCACCGCGGTCCCCCGGTCCCGGTCAAAGGTCTTCTTGCCGCTGCAACAGTCGCCCGTCCACGTGATCTGGTGGTCTGGATACACGAAGCTCGTCTCCAGCGTGTCGTAGAACTGCCACTTGTCCCCCGCCACAAACGGGCCGCCACTCGCCGACACCATCGACGGGTAGTCCACGCCCAGCGCCCACCGCGCAATGTCCACCTCGTGGGTCCCGTTGTTCAGCGCCTCGCCCGTGCCCCAGTTCCTGAACCAGTGCCAGTTATACGGGTGAACGTGCTCCCGGTACTCTTGCCGCGGCGCCGGCCCTTGCCACAGCTCCCAGTCCAGCGTCGCCGGCACCGCCGCCGTGTTCCCAATCCCCATCGGGTCCCGCTTGTTCGTGTACCACGTCTGCGCCCAGTAGGCCTTGCCGATCACACCCTCATGGATCCGCTTCACAATCTCGATCGTGTGCGGCGAAGACCGCTGCTGCGAGCCCATCTGGCACACCTTGCCGTGCTTCTTCTGCGAGGCCACCAGCATCGCCCCCTCCGCCGGATTGTGGCTGCATGGCTTCTCCACATACACATGCTTGCCCGCCTCCATCGCTAGCATCGCCATCGGCGCATGCCAGTGGTCCGGCGTCGCAATCGTCACTGCATCCACGTCGCGCGAGGCCAGCACCTTCCGGAAGTCCGCCTCCGTCGTCGGCGCCATGCCCATCGCCTTGGTCGCCGCCGCCGCAAACTTCGCGAGAATCGTCGAGTCCACGTCGCACACCTGCGCCAGCGTCGCGCGCTCCTTGTTCGCCGCAATCGACTGCAGGTGCGCGTACCCCCGCCCATTCAGCCCGACCACCGCAAACCGCACCCGTTCGTTCGCCCCGGCTATCTGCGCGTAGCTCTTCGCCGTCGCGCCCACCGCCAGCGTCGCCGCGCCTGCCGCCATCCCGCCTACCACCTGCCGTCGTGTCAGCAATCCGTCTCCTTTGTGTGATCCTGTAACCTGTCTCGTTACGTATCTAAGCCATTCCCATACCCGCCAGCACACCGCGCTGGTAGGCCATGCTCTCCACCACGCCCGGCATCGGGTCCTCGGGATGGATCTCATACTCCAGATCCACCACGCCCTTGTAGCCCGTCGCGTGCAACGCCGCAAAGATCCCGCGCACCGGCATCACGCCCTCGCCCACCGCCACCTGGCTCTCCTTGTCATGCGCGTTTGCCAGGTCCTTCATGTGCACATCAAACACCCGCGGCCCGATCGTCCGTATCGCCATCACCGGGTCCGTTCCCGCACGCATGGAGTGCCCCACATCCACGCAGCAGCCCATCCGCGCGTCCATCGCCTCCACCGCATGGAACGCGTCCAGCGGGGAAGGGAACTCCTTGTCCTCCGGGCCGTGATTGTGGATCGCCAGCCGAATTTCGTACTCCCGCACAAACCGCTCCAGTCGCGGCAGCACCGCGCGCGTCGGCGCCGCCACAATCACCGGCACCCCCGCCGCTTTCGCATACTCAAACTTCGCGCGGATGTCCGCGTCCTCATCCTTCGCAAAGGTCACCGTCCCCACCGCCGTCAGTCGCATCCCCGCTGCCCGCATCGCATCGGCCGCCGCCCGCACCTGCTCCGGCGGCCCCATCGGCAGGTGCACATCCTTCAGGTTCAGGTTGCGCAGCCGCAGCTGCTTCATCGCTGCCAGCAGGTGCTCCCGGTCCACCGTTCGAAACGTATAGCTCGCAATGCCCAGCTCTATCGGTGATCCCGGCCCGCTCGCCTGCGCCGCAAACGCCATCCGCCCACTCACAGCGGCAGCCATCGCCGCGGCGCCCTGCAATACACTCCGGCGCGACACTCTCTCAGCCATGCGCGCATGCTACGTCTCGCTCCGTACACTCGTCCACCTCACAGCCCACCCCTCCGGCATCACGCCAAACGTCCTTCCCCCGCAGTACACTGGGGCCGCTCAGACGCCATCCCCGCACTCCCCGGAGTTCTCGTCCCATGTCCCATCTCTCGCGCCGCAGCTTCGTCGCCTCCGCCTCCCTCTCCGCGGCAGCCCTAGCCACCCGCCAGCTCCGCGCCGCCACGCTCGGCGCCTCGCCCTTCCAGATCGCCGTCATCACCGACGAGATCTCCATGGACTTCGACCACGCCTGCTCCGTCGCCGCCAACGACTTCGGCATGCGCTTCGTCGAGCTCCGCGCCCTCAATGGCAAAAACCTCCAGGCCCTCTCCGACGCCGAGCTCGCCGAGGCCGAACGCACCCTCGCCAAGTACAAACTCACCGTCACCGACATCGCCAGCCCCCTCTTCAAGACCCACTGGCCCGGTGCCCCGCGCTCCAAGTACGGCGACGCCGGCGACATGCACAGCGCCGCCGAAACCACCTTCAAGCAGCAGGATGAAGTCGCCGAGCGCGCCGTCGCGCAGGCCAGACGCTTCAAAACCAACAAGGTCCGCTGCTTCGACTTCTGGCGCCTGGAAGACCCCGCACCCTACCGCGCCGCGATCAACGACAAGCTTCAGCAGACGGCGGAACGCATGCGCGCGAGCGGCGTCGAACTGGTCCTCGAAAACGAGTTCGAGTGCAACACCGCCACTGGCCGTGAGTCCGTCACCACCCTCGCCGCCGTCCCGTCCTCCAACTTCTTTCTCAACTGGGATCCCGGCAACGCCGTCATGCGCGGCGAGGTCGATGCCTTCCCCGCCGCCTGGAAAGCCCTTCCCAAGGAGCGCATTCACCACTGCCACGTCAAGAACTGCGGCAAGGACGCCTCCGGCCAGTTCGTCTGGCAGCCCGTCGGCACGGGCGATATCGACTGGACGGCCCAGTTCGCCGCCCTCAAAGCCGCCGGCTTTCGCCACGCCGTCAGCCTCGAAACCCATTGGAAAGGCGGCGGCACCCCGGAAGCCTGCACCCGCAAAAGCTGGGCCGACATGCACGGTGCACTCCTCGCCTCCCACACCCTCGCCTAGCCGATCGACCTTCGCGACACACTGCAGATGGCGGCGCGTGATCAACCCGCGCCGCCATCTGCAGCAGCCGTCCCGCGTAGCTGGCAGCTCGCGACGAACCGTCCAAAGACAAAGGCAAGATCGGGAGTGTTCCCGCCCGTTATCGCCACACCACCCTGGCGCAAACTCCTCGCGCCAGCCACTATCCTCGTCTTGCTCTCCCATCCCTCTGCTGCCGCCACCGCCCATCTCTGGAGCGGCAAAGGAGCGGCAAAGGAGCGCGATCGAGCGAGGGCTGGAAGCGCAAGTCCGGCCCCTCCGAGTAGCATCGGGACCATCGAAGACCAGACCTAAAGTCTCTGTTTTGAAGATTTTGCACAAGATCATAGGAGGGGGGTACCCCCTCCCTCGCCTCGCCCATCCAATAGGGATGGCAACCACGATCTACCCGCTCCAAACGCTGCGCACCCTGACCACCGAAATCGAAGCCGCTTCCACCCTCCTCCGCGTCGCTCCCGAAAAGAAGCCCGTCCACCGCTTCCGCACCGCCACCCGCCGCATCGAGGCGCAGCTTCTCCTGTTGGACCTGCTGCCCGACATGCCGGACCACGCCGCTACCTCCCGCAAGCTGGCCCGCCTGCTCCGCAAGCTCCGCCGCGCCGCCGGCGCCGTGCGCGACCTCGACGTCCAGCAGGACATGCTTCGGCAGCAGCGTCCTCTCCGCAAGTGCGATGACCTCGCCTCCTCCGCCAGGGATCTTCGCAAGCTCCTCAAGCACCGCCGCACCGTCAGCGCCGACCAACTCCTCCGCACCCTCAAGCACCGCGGCCCAAAGCTCGTCACCCGTCTCGAAAGCCTCCTCGCCGACCTCGCCGAAGCCAATGCCAACCCCTCTCTCACCCCCGACACTCTCCACCAGCTCACCGCCGCTTGGTACCACGACCGCACCGCATCCCTCCTTGAGGCGACACCCGCCAACAGCCCCGCCGACGACCACGGCAGCGTGTCACAGGCGCCCCAGCCATCAGACCCGTCCCGCCTCTCCACCGACCAGCTCCACACCGCCCGCAAGTACGCCAAGCTCGCCCGCTACCTCGCCGAAAGCGCCACCACGCCCGACCAGCCAGACACCGACCCCCTCCCCACCCTCGCCCACCACCTTCACCAACTCCAGCAGGCCGGGGGTGACTGGCACGACGCCCTGATCCTCGCCCGCCGCGCGCGCAAGGACCTCGGCAGGCACAACGCCCTGACAACCTCGCTGCGGAGCGACCGGGACAGGCTGCTGCTCGTCTTCCAGCAGCAGCTTTCCGCCAGTCAACCCTGACGGTGGCTGGCTGCGGCGTATCAGCCCGTGCAGATCGGCTACTGTAGAGCGACACCCACACACAGGTTCCACCACGGAGGAAAAGTAGCTCGTGTCCGACTCGCGCCGTAGCTTCCTCAGGTCTGCCTCCGCAGCCGCTCTGCTGGCCATGGCCGCCCCGGCAGAGCCGCAGGCACCCCAGCCCTCATCCCAACCGGCACCAGCCGGCATGCCACCCGCCTTCGGCACAGCCCCGGCTGCCGGTCCCGATGTGACCCTCGACGACTTCGCCCACGCCGAAAAGCTGGTCCAGATCACCCTCTCGCCAGCGCACCGGGCAGAGGCTGCCGGCAACTGGCGCAACTCCATGGCGCCTCTCTATGAGCGGCGCACCGGCCCCCGCACGCTCTCCCTGCCACCCTCGGTCGCGCCCTTCTCCCTCGCGGATCCGGTGCGCGTCGCGGGTGGCCCCGGGTATGCTCCGGTGGCGAGCCGGTTCGTCCGCACCACCGACGCTCCGCCGCTGCCCTCGGACGACGCCTCCATCGCCTTTGCGCCCGTGCACCACCTGTCCCGCTGGATCGAGCGGCGCGCCCTCTCCTCGGAGCGCCTCACGCGCATCTACCTCGCCCGGCTCCAGCGCTTCAACCCAACCCTCAACTGCGTCATCACGCTCACTGCCGACCACGCCCTGGAGCAGGCGCGAAGGGCAGACGCGGAGATCGCCGCCGGCCACTACCGCGGTCCGCTCCACGGCATTCCATGGGGTGCCAAAGACCTCCTCGACACCGCCGGCATCCCCACCACCTATGGCGCGGAACCGTTCCGCAACCGCATCCCCGCTGCGGATGCCACAGTCACCGAGCGCCTCCATGAAGCAGGCGCCGTTCTGGTGGCCAAGCTCTCGCTCGGCGCGCTCGCGCTCAACGACATCTGGTTTGGTGGCCAGACGGTCAACCCCTGGCTCCCGCAGGAGGGCGCCTCCGGCTCCTCCGCCGGCCCCGGCGCCGCCACCGCCGCCGGCCTCGTCGGCTTCGCCATTGGTTCAGAGACAGGCGGATCCATCGTCAGCCCGTCCATGCGCTGCGGCGTCACCGGGCTGCGCCCTACCTTCGGCCGCGTGCCCCGCACCGGCGCCATGACGCTCTGCTGGTCGCTCGACAAACTCGGCCCCATGACGCGCTCGGTCGAGGACGCGATGCTGGTCCTCAACACCATCAGCGGACCGGATGGCCTCGACGCTTCCTGTCTGCCGTCACACCTTGCTGTGGATCTGAGTCGCAGCCCGAAGGGTCTGCGCCTCGGCTATTTCCCGAAGTGGATGAACGAGCCACCCGCCACGGCGGTGGATCGTCACGCACTGGACGTTGCGCGCTCCCTCGGCATGGAGCTGGTGCCGCTTGAGCTGCCGGACTGGCCCTATAGCTCGCTCCAGCTGATCCTCTTTGCGGAGGCTGCGGCGGCCTTTGAGGAGCTCACGCTCTCAGGCCGCGATGACGAGCTGCGGATGCAGGTGCCGGATGCCTGGCCCAACTCCTTCCGGCAGGCGCGCTTTCTGTCGGCCGTTGACTTCGTGCAGGCCGACCGGCTGCGCCGGCGCGTGGCCTTGATGATGGCGCAGCTCTTCGCGGGCAAGCCCCTCACCGGACTCCCCGCCGTGGCCAACGCCGAGCTCGGGCTGCTGCTGAACCCAGGCGACAGACACACAGGGACAGCGAGCTCCTCGGGATCGCCGGCTCCGGACCTGCTGCTCGTTCCCTCGCTTCGCGACGAGATGCTGACGCTCACCAACTTCACCGGCCACCCTTCGCTGACGTTTCGTGCCGGCTTCGTCGAGGTGGCGCAGGCACGGAGCGACTGGGCGCCCGATCCCGCTCACCCCCTGCCGAAGTTTGACCCGCCCCGTCGCGTCCCACACGGCATCACGCTGATTGGGCGACTCTTCGACGAGGGAACTCTAGCCATCGCCGGCGTAGCCCTGGAACAGGCCTTCCGTGTTGCCGGGGATCGTCCACCGCTTTTCTAAACTCCGCAGGGCGACGTGTGTGGGGCAGCAGTCCCCGGCTTCTATCGAGCTGGCCGAAGCCGGGAACGCAGTCCTGCGGGTTTCGCGCCAAGTTCTCGGCACCGACCGGAATCTTTGATCCCGCCGCAAGCGCGACCATCGCAACGAACCTGCCGCTGGAGGAGTCAGATACGATATCTCTTCTGCCACGGAGGCGCTCTCGATGATCAGCCCGCAGGATCTCCGCTCCACCTTTGCATCGGCGCTGCTTCTGCTGTCCACCACCGCGCTGGCCCAGCAGGTGGTGCAGCGTGGAGCCTTTGGCAGGCCCGCGGCCATCATGGACAGCGGCGGCCAGTGGACCGAGGCTGTTCGCATCGTGCAGTCCCACGATGTCGACATGTACATCCCGGATATCTCGACATCTGACTGGCTCAAGCGGCACTACCCGGACTTCCAGGATCGCGGGCAGTATGAGATCACGATGGTCACGCTCTACCACACGCCCAGGGCGTGCCGTGACAGCCAGACGGGCTGGGGCCTGGCGGATGCGGCGCACCTGAACGCCTGTGCCACCGACATCCTGTACCGCATCCGCAACGCCGTTGTGGATCCGAACCTGAAGACGGTCACCCTGATCTCGGCAGGCATGGTGGACCCGGACGGAAACCTGGATCCCTCGTCCGTGCAGGACCAGCACCTTGTGCGGCGCTGGGCTGAGCTCGACGCCACAACCCAGAGCGCCCTGCAGACCACCACGGCCCTGGTCACCCGGCAGATGGCCATCTACGACCGCAAGCTGCAGTCTATCCGCTGACCCTGGGCCTTTGCCCATCCAGCTGCAGCCTGGATGGAGTAGACTGCACGCCACCCACCCCTGCGGGAGGTAGCCCATGCGCCAGCTGTCCATTGCATTCAGTGCCCGTCCTCAGCTCCTTTCCCTCCTCGCCTGGATGGCGATGTGTGCCGCTCTCCCGGCCCAGGCACAGACGACGCCGCCGGCGCCCGCAGAGACGCCCGACTCGACCGGTGGCGCCGTCACCACGCTCACCGTGCAGTCGCGCGTGGTGGAGATCTCAGCCGTGGTGTTGTCAAAGAGCGGCGAACCACAGGGCGGCCTGACCAGGGACGACTTTGTTCTGAAGCAGGATGGGCATGACGAGCCGATCCGCTACTTCTCGCAAGGGTCGGAGCTGCCGCTGACGCTGGCGCTGCTGGTGGATACCTCAGGCTCGCAGCGCACGTTCATCGCCGACGAGTCGCTCGCCTCGGACGTCTTCTTCGACAGCATGCTGACCCGCCCACAGGACCGCGCCACGCTGATCCAGGTGGACACCCGCGTGCTGCAGCTGCAGTCGCTCACGCCATCCGCCGACACCCTGCACCTCGCGCTCAACCGCCTGCAGACCTCGCCCACGGCGGGGAACGGAACCCGCCTGCTGGACGCGATCCACGCGGTGGCCGCGGGGCCGCTCGCGACGGCCAGCGGTCGCAAGGCGATCATTCTGCTTACGGATGGCGGTGACAACGGCTCGCGCACCAACCAGGCCGAGGCCGTCGCAGAGGCCGAACGCCACAACATCCAGATCTACAGCGTGCGCTACAGCGCCATGGCGGAGTTCGCCATTCCCGGCCAGCCACAGCCGTCGTCCGACCCCGGGCTCCTCCTGCTGCAGCACCTGTCCGAGACAACAGGTGGTCGGGTGTTCACCGTCTCGTCGGGCTCAAGTCTCCGTTCCATCTACGAGCGAATTGCCACGGACCTGCGGCTGCAGTATGAGGTGGGCTACACACCGGCTGCGACGCTTGCGCCCAACAGCTTCCACAAGCTGGAGCTGCGCGCGCACGATCACAAGCTGACGGTGCAGGCGCGCAAGGGCTTCTTCGCCCAGCCCTAGGGCCGGCGCACCCCGCAGGTGAAGCTCGCCGCACTGTTGGGATCGCCCTTGCCATCCCAGATCGCCTCAGCCGGATACGCGCAGAGTGGCCGGGTCCGCACTACCTTGCCGCCTTCGGCATACTGCGTGGCCAGCAGGGTGCCCGGCGCCTTGTTCTGCTCGACCCAGCCCTGAAGCGCCGTGAACGCAGCGAACGGGTCCGGACCGGTAGTCGGGATGCCGAGCTGGCCAAACGCGCTCGGCCCCGGGCCGCCCGTGCAGTGCCCCATGCCGGGCGCCATATACAGCCGCACGCCACCTTCCGCGCCCGCCTGGCCCACCCTGGCCTGCACGGCCTCGTAGTAGTTGATCGTGCCAAGGGGGGAGATAGCCGGGTCGTTCCACCCGTGATACAGGATCAGCTTGCCGCCTCTGCGGAAGAAGGGTGTGAGATTGGGGTCTGTTGCATCAAGAGCCGCTGCCGTCCGCTCCCTGGCCAGCCGACCCATGGCGTCCACGTTCGCCTGGAGGATGTTCAAGTTCGGGTCGCCGGTGACCATGTAGCGGAAGAATCCCTGCACATAGTTGCTGGGTGCAGCGGCATCATTCACCACCCAACCCTTCCATCCGCCGGCCTCGCCGCCCGGCATCAGGCCGGGAAAGATCTGCTGCCCGTCGGTGCCATGCCCACCGGCGTAGATAGCCTTAAGCGCGCCCACCTGCGGCGGGGTCAGGCAGCTGGCCGCGTCGCCTGCCTTGCAGACGAGACTGGCAGGATCGAAGTGGCACTGCCTGGGATCGCTGACAAAGCCGTCCTTCAAACCATCCGCCGCGTCACACTGCGCCAGAACGGCGGCTGTGATGGCCGGCAGCTTGGCCGGCGGGATGAACTCTGCCGGGGTGCCGTCCGCCCGTTGGTTCACGTCGAGCCCGGCCGTGAGCAGGCCTGTCCAGTTGTAGGCGGGTGCTCCAGCGAGGATGCCGTTGAAGTCCTCGGGAAAGCGCTGCGCCTCCATCAGGGCTTCGCGTCCACCATCCGAGCAGCTGTCGAAGTAGCTCTGCTCGAGCGCGCCTCCATAGAACTTCGTCGTGATCGCCTTGCCGTGTTCGGTGGTCAGGTGCAGCGCGCGCCAGCCGAAGTCCACCACCTTCTCCGGATGGTGGAAGGCCCAGCGTGCATCCTCGGCTCCGCCTGTGTGCCCGCCATCCTGGCCCGCGGTGGCGAAGCCGCGCCGCAGATTGCCCGCCATCTGCGCGTAGCCGATCGACCCGGCAAAGCCGCCGTTGCCCGTTGCGAGATAGCGATGGTTCCACCCCTGCGCCGGCAGCCACACCTCGAAGTGAATCTCGGAGTCAGCCGAGGGGCGCAGGTCGCCCTGGACTCGGCAGAAGGTGGGAAGCCCGTTCAGGGGCGGTCCATCCGGCGGCTGCAGCGTGCCTGTTTGTACCTCGGTCGCGCGGATCGTCATCCCCGGAGCAGACATCGTTTCCAGGTCATTGCAGCTGGTAGCCGCCCATGCTGCCGCGGTCGGCACCAGGGCCGCGGACACACCGAATGTAAGGAGCAGGTTGCGCATGGTAGCGGAGTCTAGCAGGCCATCCGTCACAAAGGCCCGAATCTGCGTCTCACTGCGGTAGGGTGCCTTGTTTGCGCCGCAGGAGTTGGCATGGCGCACGGCACGACCGGGAACGATTCACGCTTTGAGACGGTGGCAACGATAGATGACGGCGTCGCGGCGCACCTGAACCGCATTGGCGTGGCAGTACCAGCACACGACGTCCACGAGCCGTTTGTGGCGTTCGCTGCGGAGATGCTGGAAGACGAACGCGCCCGCACGTTGTTTCTCCGCATGGCGCAGCGCTCCGGCATCCGCCATCGCTATTCGGTGCTCAACCCGGACGGCCGCGCGGCGCACCTGGCGCCCCACCTGGATGCCGCCACCCTCTACACGCGGAGCAGCTTCCCGGCCACCGCGGAGCGCATGCGCCTGTTTGAACAGACAGCGCCGGCACTGGCCCGTGCCGCGCTTGACCGGCTCGCGCTTTCGGCTGCGGAACGGGATGCCGTGTCGCACGTGATCGTTACGTCCTGCACGGGCCTGTACGCCCCCGGGCTCGACTTCGAGATAATCGACCATCTTGGCCTGCGCACCTCTGTTGAGCGCACGATGATCGGCTTCATGGGATGCTATGCCGCGATGAACGCTCTCAAGCTGGCGCGGCACATCGTGCGCTCCGAGCCAGGAAGCCACGTGCTTGTTCTCAACCTTGAGCTCTGCACGCTGCACCTCCAGGAGACGCAGTCGCTGGAGCAGATCCTCTCCTTTCTGGTGTTTGCTGATGGCGCCGCGGCCTCGCTCATCTCAGCCACGCCGGTCGGCCTCGCGCTGGACTCCTTTCGCGCCGTTGTTGTTCCAGACACTCGTCCGCTCATCACCTGGAACATCGGCTCGCTCGGCTTTGACATGCTGCTCTCCGGCCAGGTGCCGACGGCAATCGCCAACTCGCTGCGGACCAGCGCCGGGGAGATCACGGCACCGCTGACGCCAGCCGAGATCGATCTTTGGGCGGTGCATCCGGGTGGTCGCTCCGTGCTGGATGCCGTTGAGCACGCCCTCCAGCTTGCGCCGCAGGCCCTTGCGCCGTCGCGTGAGGTGCTGGAATGCTTCGGCAACATGAGCTCCGCCACCATCATGTTTGTGCTGGAAGCGATTCTTCGCACCGCGTCCGCAGCAGGGAAGCGGGGCTGTGCGATGAGCTTCGGCCCGGGACTCACCGCGGAGACTCTTCTGTTCCACACGGTGTAGACACGGGACTCGTTCGTCGTGGCATCCCTGGCTGCTTCTGCCTCCCCCGCCCGGCTACACTGGTCCTATGCCCGCCCTCATCGAAGCCATCAACATCAAGCGCAAGTCCGTCTTCGAGTTTGAGGGCGCCCCCTATACCTGCCTCGACTCCTCCATCTCCACGCCCACCGCACGCGGCGGTCAAACACTGGTTCGACTCAAGATGCGGAACCTGCTCACCCGCGCCGTGTTTGAGAAAAGCTTCAAGGCTGGTGACAGATTCGCGGAGCCCGATCTCGAGCTTGTGCCGGCGACCTACCTCTACTCCGATAACGATGGCGCCTATTTCCTCGATGGCGAAAGCTTTGAAACACACACGCTCACCGAGGACATGCTTGGCGACGCGCAGAACTTTCTGATCGATGGCACCGCGCTGCAGATCCACAAGTTCAATGGCAATCCGATCGGCCTGCAACTGCCCGTCTTTGTGGAGCTCACCGTCACGTCGACGGAGCCCGCGGTGCGCGGCGACACCTCGAGCGGGTCGGTGACCAAGGCAGCGACGCTTGAGACCGGTCACGTGGTTCGCGTGCCGCTCTTCATCAAGGAAGGCGAAAGCGTCAGGATAACGACGGAGACAGGCGAGTTCGCCGGCCGCGCCTGAGCTTCAAAGGCTGGAACGGACTGTGCGCGTGCTCGCTTCCATGCAGCAAACGGAGACGGGCAGCATCCCGAAGGTTGTTGCAGCTCCAGCGGAAACCTTTGTGCAGGAATCTTCGCCTCCTGTACTATTGCGCCATTCCAACATCTGGATCTCCGAACGACCTCTGAGGTGAAGCATGCGTCATGCCCTGAGCGCCGCCCTGCTGGCTGCGTCCTGCACCATCCCCGCCCTTGCCGCACAGACCGTCACCGCGTCCCCGGCCGGAACAAGCGTCAACATCGGCAAACCACTCTCCCTGACCTTCTACATCGCGCCGACCGATCCAGCGGCCGCTGAGGCCAAGGCCAGGTCCCTCCAGACGCCTGGCTCCAACGACTATCACCAGTTCCTGTCCCTGCAGCAGTTTGTGCGGGACTACACGGTGAGCGATGCCGTGCTGAAGAGCATCGAGAACAGCCTCAAGGACCTCGGCTACACCATCGCGTATGTCTATCCCAACCACCTCGCCATCGAGGTGACAGCGCCCGTCAGCACGGCGCAGAGCACGCTCGGCATCAAGCTTCGCGCCCTCACCAAGGATGGGCAGACCGGCTTCGCGCCAGACCGTCCCTTCACCCTGCCAGCCACGCTCAAGAGCAAGGGCGTTCGTGGCGTGGGCGGCCTGAATACCATCGCGCATCCGCGGCCGATGGTCGCCAAGTCCATGATTCCTGGGCAAAGCACCAAGAAGGTTCTCGCGCAGGCCGCAAAGATCCAGGGTGGTACGCCCGGCGATTATCTGCCGGCTGACTTCGCCGCCTACTACCACGTGGATGCGCTGTACAACCAGGGCTTCACCGGCCGGGGCAAGACTGTCGGGATCGTTACGCTCAACAACTTCAATGCGACGGACGCGTTCTCGTTCTGGAAGGGCATCGGGCTGACAGTCGACCTGAACCGCATCACCAAGGTCAACGTTGACGGTGGCTTCACTGCCCCGAGCAACAACCCTGGTGGCGAAGGCGAAACCGACCTCGACGTGGAGTACTCTGGAGCGCTTGCTCCGCAGAGCAAGCTGCGTGTGTACGTTGCTCCGAACACCAGCAGCGCGGACTTCATCAACGGCTTCGAGGCAGCAGCATCCGAAAACATCGCGGATACGATCTCCACCAGCTGGGGACAGCCGGAGCTCGACTTCTTCGCGGATACAGCACCCTACGCCTACCCCAGCCAGACCTACATCCTCGACGAATTCCACGATGTCTTCCTCGAGATGGCCCTGCAGGGCCAGACCGTCTTTGTCGCCGCCGGCGACTCCGGCGCGTTTGACACGGTGCGTGGCTGCTCCCCGTTTGGCACACCCTCGTCGAGTTCTCCCGTGTGCAATGCGCCGTACTCGGTCGATCATCCGTCGAGTGATCCGCTCGTGACCGCGGCCGGCGGCACCACGCTTCCGTTTGACTTCACGCTCAGCAACGGCCTTCGCATCCGCGACACCTATGAGCGCGCATGGACGTGGGACTACATCGTCACCCAGGCGGCTCAGCAGGGCTTCGGTGGCGTGTACACCCTGGACGAGTTCTTCTCCGTGGGCGGTGGTGGCGGTGTGAGCGCCTACTTCCCGACACCCTGGTACCAGAGCAACACGCCTGGCATCAGCAAGACCGTGCCGGCGCAGTATCTGTCGGTGGATCTGGGTGCTGGCAGCGCTGTGGAAGTTGTTCTTCCGTCGCAGTTTGCTGGCCGCAACACGCCTGATCTTTCCACCAACGCGGATCCGGAAAGCGGCTACCAGGTTCTGTCGCGCGGTTACCTCGAAGACTTCAACGGCGGTACCAGCTTTGTCGCTCCGCAGTTGAATGGCGTCACGGCTCTGCTTGCTGAAGCACTCGGTGGCCGCGTCGGTCAGTTGAACCCAGCGCTCTACAAGCTGGGCCAGGTGGCCTCTCCGGATCTAACGGCCGGCAACAACTGGGGCTTCCCCGCGACGGCCGGCTTTGACAACGCCACGGGCGTGGGCAAGCTCGACGGTGCCAAGCTCCTGAAGGGCCTGCAGCAGCTCAATAAAGACCGCCAGTAGAGAACCCCGCAGCACATCGGGGCAGCCGATCTCTCGGCTGCCCCGTTCTCTTTGCTCTACGTCAGACGTGGCCAGGACCTTACGGCAGAGCGATCGCCTGCTGCAGCGAAAGATGCGCCGAGTCCGGCCCGGCCATGATGGTGTAGCTGCCTGCCGGCACGGTCCAGGCGTGCTTCGCGACATCCCATATCGCGAAGCGTTCGGCCGGCAGGTCCACCGTGACCTCACGTGCTTCACCGGGCTGCAGCAGCACACGTCCCCAACCCACCAGCCGCTTGGGCGGCTCGCCGGTGGCGGAAGACATCGTCGAGTAGATCTGTGCTGTCTCCTCCCCGGCACGCGCTCCCGTGTTCTTTACCGTGAAGCGCACATGCACCACCGGCCCGGACTCGACCCGCAGACCGGTGTACCCGAAGGTCGTGTACGACAGCCCGAAGCCGAAAGGGAAGAGCACGGGCTTCTGCTCGGCGTCGTACCACTTGTAGCCCACCTTCAGGCCCTCGGTGTAGGTCACCGGAAAGCCCGGCAGCCCGGCCAGCAACTTGCGCGACATAGCGTCCTCATTGCTCCAGTCCTCCTGCGAGGCCGGTGGCGGCTGCACAACCGTGGGGTGAGGCAGGTCCGCATCTGCCAGCGGAAAGGTAACCGGCAGCTTTCCAGCCGGGTTTACGGCGCCAAAGAGCACGTCGGCAATCGCCGTCGCCCCCATCGTCCCGCTGTACCAGCTCTCCACCACGGCCGCCGCCTGCTTCACCCACGGCATCAGCACCGGCCCGCCCGTTTCCAGCACCACGACCGTCTTCGGGTTGGCCTGCGCCACGGCCGCAATCAGGGCATCCTGCTTGTCGGGCAGGGCCAGCGTGGGCAGGTCCACACCTTCTGCCTGCCACTGGTAGGCAAACAGCAGCACCACATCCGCGCCACGAGCCGCAGCTGCTGCCCGCGCAGGGTCGTCCCCGTCGTCGAAGCGCACCTCCGCGCGCGGCGCGGCTGCCCGTATCGCCGCCAACGGGGCGTCCGGAAACCAAATCGCCTTCTCCCAGTCGGCTTTGTCCTTGCTGTCCTTCTTGCTTTCTTCGATTGCGTTCCCGTTGGGTGGGTCCACCTGCGCGGAGCCGCCGCCGGAGATCATGCCCCGGTCCGCGGCACGGCCAACCACCAGGATGGTCTTCACCGCATGCGCGTCCAGCGGCAGCGTCGCATGCTCATTGCGCAGCAGCACCATCGCCCGCTGCTCCAGGGTGCGGGCAAGCGCGGCGCCCCCTAGCGCGTCCGGCACCTGCTTCTTCGGCGGGTCGTCCACCACGCCGTCGGCAAACATCGACCGCAGCACCCGGTGCACGTGCTCGTCCACCTCCGCCGCTGGTACCTTGCCGCTGGTAACCGCCTGCTTCAGCGCGGGCCCGAAGAAGGTATTGCCCGGCTCTTCGTTATCAAGGCCTGCTGCCGAGGCCTGCACGGTGGAGTGCGTAGCCAACCAGTCCGACACCACAAACCCCGGGTAATGCCAGTCGCCCTTCAGCACGGTATGTAACAGAAACTGGTTCTCGCAGGCATAGGCGCCATTCACACGGTTGTAGGCACACATCACCGCTCCCGGCTCGCCCACCGCGATGCCGATCTGGAACGCCAAGAGGTCCGTCTCCCGCATCGCCCGCTCGCCGATCTCGGAGGAGACGGCGTGCCGTCCGCTTTCCTGCGCGTTCACGGCGTAGTGCTTGATGTCGCCAATCACATGAGTGGACTGCACACCGCGGATCAGATGCCCCACCATGGTGCCGGCCAGCAGCGGATCTTCGCCCTGGTACTCAAACGTGCGCCCGTTGCGCGGCTCGCGCGTCAGGTTCACGCCGCCGCCCAGCGTCATGTTGTATCCCTGCGCCCGCAGTTCCCGGCCAATCAGCGCGCCGTACTGCTCCGCGCTCGGCTCATCCCACGTGGCCGCCAGCGCCAGCGGGGAGGGAAGTGCCGTCGAGTAGCGGCCACTTGCCCCCGAGTACGCCACGCCATAGGCCGAATCGTCCATCTGGATACCCGGCAGGCCGAACTCCGGCAGGCCCGGCACATAGCCCGAACCGCCCAGGCCATCGCCTGCATGCGGATCCGGCGGGCCTTCATGCGGGTCGCCTGTTCCGTGCAGCAGCTGAATCTTCTGGTCCAGCGTTAGCCGCTTCAGCAGCAGGTCGGCGCGCTCATCCGGAGATCGCGACCGCTCCATCCACGGCTGCTCTGCCGGGGTTGTTCCCTTGCTGGCCGGTGCGCTCTGCGCCTGCACCCCGACGCTGCCTGCTACCACCACCCACGCGAGTGATCGCACCCATGCGCGACCAAAATCATCTGCCACAAGCCCTCCAGAAGACACCGTGCTCGCCCCACACTCAGCCAGGTCCTTCAGGCGGCCCAACCAGTATGCCGCACGGTGCAACTCGCACAGCTCAGTCGCAGGCGCCGCCCACGCCGGCCAAGAAGTGCGACACTACACACGCCCTGTATGGTCCAGCAGCTCTTTCTCCACCGCGCCGATCCACACACGCTTCCCGAGCTGATGGATGCGCCAGCCTCGTTGGACACGATGCGCGGCTGCCTCCATTCGCTCGAAAGCGTCAACCGCCTGACCGGCTCCTACGCACCGACGCTGCAGTTTCTGGATCGTGCCCTCGCCCGCGCCAGGACTCGCCATCTCCACTTCACCCCCGCCCAGCCACTCCGTGTGCTCGACCTTGGCTCCGGTGGCGGTGACACTCTTGTGCGCATTGGCCGCTGGGCCGCCATCCACCGCGTGCCTGTTCAGCTCACAGGGGTCGACCTCAACCCGCAGTCCGCCATCCTGGCCCGCGAGACCGAACTGCGCCGCACCTCGCGCCACCCGCGCCTTCGCCCGACCGATCCCATCTGCTGGCTCACCGCCGATGCGCTGAGCCTGTCACTCCCGCAGCCGCCCCACATCATCGTCTCGTCCCTCTTCTTTCACCACCTCGACGATGCACAGATCTGCCGCGTGCTTCGCTGGCAGCACAGCACCGCCACGCTCGGCTGGTTCATCAACGACCTCGCTCGCTCCCCGCGCGCGGCGCGGCTCTTCTCGCTGCTGGGGCGCACGCTGCGCTGGCACCCGTTTGTGCAGCACGATGGCCCCGTCTCCTTTCGCCGCGCCTTTCGCTCCGCGGACTGGCACCGCTACCTGGAGCAAGCCAGCATCCCCTCATCGCAGGCCCACTTGCTCGCTTCGCATAAAGGCCGGCTCTGTGTGGAGTCGCTCCCGTGAGTGCCGCCTTACGCAGGGCTCACCCGGATGTCGCCATCATTGGTGGTGGTCTGGCTGGCTCCGCCGCAGCTATTCATCTCGCACGCGACGGCCACTCTGTCGCGCTGGTGGAGCAGCATGCCGCGCCACGACACAAGGTCTGTGGCGACTTCCTCTCCGCCGAGGCCCTCGCCTATCTTCGCGATCTCGGTCTCGACCTCGCTGCCCTGGGCGCCCTGCCGCTCACCACACTGCGCCTCGCTGCAGGCCGACACCTCACGGAGGTGCCCCTGCCGTTTCCCGCCGCCTCGCTTACCCGCTTCACGCTTGATAAAGCCCTGCTCCAGCAGGCCGCCGCCCAACCGGGCGTGCATCTTGTGCGTGGGCACCGCGTCGAGTCTCTCGACCAGCCATCCACGCCAGCCGATCCCTGGCGGCTCCGCCTCGCAAACAGCGAGGAGTTCACCAGCAGGCAGGTCATTCTGGCCTCGGGCAAGCACGACCTCCGCGGCCATCCCCGCCCGCCCGGCCGGCACAGCTCGCTGGTCGCCTTCAAGCTCTACCTCCGCCTGTCGGCCGCCCAGCAGGCCGCCCTCGGTCAGGCCATTGAGCTCATCCTCTTTCCCCACGGCTACACCGGCCTGCAGCCCGTCGAGCCGGATGCCTTCGGTCCCCGCGCCAACCTCTGCCTGCTTGTGGAGCAACGCTTCCTGCGCTCCGTCGGCAACACCTGGGCCGCCCTCCTTGCGGCCATCCTCCCCACATCGCCGCACCTCCGCACCCGCCTCGCCCACGCTGAAGCCCTCTTGCCCAAGCCGCTGGCCCTCGCCAAAATCCCGTACGGCCTGCTCCGCGACCGCTCCCCCGCACCCACCCTTTGGCCGCTCGGCGATCAGGCCGTTGTGATTCCGTCGCTCACCGGCGATGGCATGAGCCTCGCGCTCCACACCGCCGCGCTTGCCGCCCGGCAGCTCCACGCCGGGCACACAGCCGATGACTACCTCGCTCATCTCCACCACCTGCATCGCCGGCAGCTCCTGCTCGCCACCCTCGCGTCGCAACTCGCCGTCCGCCCCGCGCTGCAGCCGTTTCTGGGCCTTGTCGCCCGGCTTGCACCCCGGAGCCTCCGTCTGCTCGCCAGCCTCACCCGCATTCCTGTCGCCGGCCGGCTCGCGGCTCCCGCCCAGCCCGTGCAGCATCGCGTGCTTCCCGCTGGCGCCACCCAACCCTTGGCCCCCCAATCGCCTCTCAGATGGAAAGAGGAAGTGACGCCGCATGCCAGCATCTGACCCCGAACAAAGCCCAAGCCGCAACGTCCTGGGTCAACCCCTTATCCCCTGTGGCACCGATCCCGTGACCGGCTTTTATCGGGACGGCTGCTGCAACACCGGTCCCGACGACCGTGGTGTCCACACCGTCTGCGCCGTCGTCTCGGAGGAGTTCCTCGCCACCTCCCGGCGCCTCGGCAACGACCTCTCCACGCCCGCACCGCAGTTCGGCTTTCCGGGGCTGCAACCTGGCGATCACTGGTGCGTCTGCGCCGCCCGCTGGCTGCAGTGTCTGGAGGCCGGCTCACCCTGCCCCATCATCCTCGAGGGCACGCACGAGAACACCCTGCGCATCATCCCGTTCGAAGTCCTGATCCAGCACGCCGTCATCCCAGACAGGCTGCAGTAAGCGGTCGCCGTGCAGCCTGGCTCCAATCGGGCCGGGCTGCACCGAAGGCGGCACTCGTCAAACAGCAACAAATCTTTGACTCTGAGCCTCCCCCGTTTGCTTTCAACAGCATGCGACGCCTTCGTGCGACCGCCGCGACCCCATCGGGGTTGACACCGTGCGCCGCCTGTTTCACCGTAGAGCTACAACAAACTTCCAGGCTCTTCTGCGCGTGCGGCCCTGCCGGCGCTCTCTCCCCAGCGTGCCGCCAGGCGCGCGATCGCTCTCTCCCTCTTTCCCGGCTGTCAGCCGGTCCCCTAGGAGCTCCTCCGCTCATGCCACGCCTCCGCCCCTCCTCCCTGCGTCGCGCCGCACTCGCCCTGGCTGCGACCTCTACCCTCGGCCTCCCCGCCCAGAACGCCGCGCTCGGCAACATCTCCGGTGTCGTTCGCGACAGCTCCGGTGCCATCGTGCCGAACGCCACCGTCACCGTGACCAACACCGGCACCGGCGCCTCCCGCACCCTCACCACAGACTCCGACGGCCACTACCTCGCCAGCTTTCTCCAGCCCGGGAGCTACGAGGTCGTGCTCACCGGCACGGGCTACGGCCGCATCGACCAGAAGAACGTCGCCGTCACCGTCGGCAGCACCAACACCGTAGACGCCACGCTGCCCAACGCCTCCGTCTCCACGGACGTCGTGGTTACCACGGACCAGGTCCTCGTCGACGCCGACAAGGTCCAGGCCTCCCAGACCATCGGCCAGCAGATCGTGAACAACCTCCCCGTCAACGGCCGCCGCTGGGACAACTTCGTTCTGCTCACCCCCAACGTCGCCCCCGACGGCAACTCCGGCCTCATCTCCTATCGCGGCATCTCCGGCATCTACAACACCAACCTCGTCGATGGCGCCAACAACCAGCAGGCCTTCTTCTCCGAAGCCCGCGGCCGCTCGGTCGGCGCACCCTACGTCTTTCCGCTCGATGCCATCCAGGAGTTTGAGTCGTCCGTCTCCTCCTACTCGGCTGAGCTCGGCCAGTCCGCCGGTGGCATCGTCAACGCCATCACCAAGTCCGGCACCAACCAGCTCCACGGCGATGTCTTCTACTACTACCGCACGCCCGGCTTCAACGCGCTCGACCCCCTTAATAAGTTCCAGGGCCGCGTCGGCAATAACCCGCTGCTGCTCCAGCAGCCGGTCAAAGTGCAGCACCAGTTTGGCGCCTCCGTCGGCGGCCCCATCATCAAGGACAAGCTCTTCTTCCACATGACCTACGACGGCTTCCGTCGCGTCAACCCCATCACCTATCTCTCCACCTACAACACCGCCACCACCTCCATCGGGCAGCTTGCCGCCCTCTGCGACGGCCGCACCTCCAACTTCCTCACCCGCACCTCCCAGACCAGCACCGGCACAAAGACCCTGATCTACCCCTCGGTCATCCCCGGCATCACGCCCGGGCAGTGCACAAGCGCCGTTGACTTCGTCTCCGCCACCCAGCTCGGCGCCTTTGCCCGCAACACCACGCAGGATATCTACTTCCCGCGCCTGGACTGGCAGGCCACGGAGAAGACACACCTTTCGGCCTCGTTCCTCTTCGAAAACCTCAAGATCCCGAACGGCTACAACTCCTCGACCACCGTCTCGAACGGCGGCGTCTCGCAGAACGGCGGCATCAACTTCCACCAGCGCTTTCTTACCGTCAACGCCGAAACAGCTCTGACGAACCGCACCAGCAACGTCGTCCACTTCCAGTGGTCGCGCGATCTGGAGACCTCCGGCACCAACTCCGGCGGTCCCGCCATCAACCTCACCAACCTCTTCTCCTACGGCGAAACCGCCGCGCTCCCACGGCCCGCCTTCCCCGACGAGCATCGCTGGCAGATCACCGACATCTACTCCACCACCCGCGGCCGCCATTCGCTCAAGCTCGGTGTCGACGTCAACCTCATCCACGAGCAGATCGAGAACCTGTTCCAGGGCGACGGCACCTTCAACTACAACACCGGCACCCCCGAGTTCAACTTCGCCAACTGGATCCAGGACGTCTACCAGGTCAACGGCGGTCGCCACTACAACTCCTTTTCGCAGGTGACGGATCCAATCACCGGCGTCGGCGCGGACGACTTCTGGAACAAGAACCTCGACGTCTTTGTTGAAGACAACTGGAAGGTCACGCCCTCACTCCTGCTCTCGCTCGGAGCCCGCTATGACGTGCAGCTGGTCCCGCAGCCAGACCGTCCCAACACCTCTTCCTCCGTCGCCCAGCTCTATACCTCGACCATCAACACCGACTACCACATGGCCGCGCCCCGCTTCGGCTTCGCCTGGAATCCGCAGCCCGGCACCGTCGTCCGCGGCGGCTATGGCCTCTTCTTCGGCCTCAGCTCAAATTCCACCTTCTATACGATCCGGCGTGAAAACGGCGTCTACCAGCAGCAGTTCAACGTCACACCGCTTCCCGGAGCGGCCAACCTGCCGAACTCGCCGTATGTCGCCATCGGCGGCGGCTCCAACCTCGCCTTCCAGCAGTCCGGCGTCTACCCCACCTACGCGCCCCAGGGTGGCATCCCGGTCTTCACGCCGCCCGGCCCGGCTCCAATCAACCTGGTCACCGGCGTCGCCACCCCGGCCGTTAATCCCGGCCTGCCCACCTCCGTTCTCTCTGCCCGCGGTCTCGACCCCAGCTTCCGCAATCCCTTCTCGCACTCCTTTGATCTCACCGTCGAGCAGCAGCTGCCGCTCCGCTCCACCCTCACCATGGCCTACGTCGGCAACCGCGGCATGCGCCTGCCCATCTTCGTCGACACCAACGTCGATCCAAACTCCGGCTCCACGGCCAGGCCCTACACCGCGATCGCGGCCAACGGCACCACCCAGCAGGTCGCCCTGCCCATCTACTCCGCCCGCCTTTCGGATGCAACCGGCTCCGTCCTCACCGGCTTCTCCGACGTCAACAGCTGGTACCACTCACTCGCCGTCACCATCCGCAAGCCGCTCGATCACGGTGTCGAAGTCCTCGCCAACTACACGTGGGCCAAGACCATGGACGGCGGGCAGATCTCTGGCGTAAACGGCACCTTCAATGGCACAAATACTCCGTTGATCCCCTTTGCCCTCGGCCACCGCCAGGGCCGCGGCGCCGAGTACTCCCGCTCGGACCTCGACCAGCGCGGCCGCTTCGTCGGCACCCTGCTCGCCACCTCCAAGCTCCCCATTGGCAATCGCTTCGCCGCGTACGCCGCCAACGGCTGGCAGCTTTCCGGTACCTTCACCGCGCAGACCGGCTTTCCCCTCACGGCGCTTATGGCGAACGCGCCCACCTCCGCCATCCTCGGCGACGGCGGCCTCACCGGCGCAGAGGTCTCGCTCAACAACTCCGGCACACCCGGTCGTGTGCCGGACCAGGTTGCCCGGCGCAACAGCTTTGTCGGCCCCGGCCTCCACAACCTCGACGCCCGCGTCTCCCGCACCTTCCCAGTCCGTGAGGGCATGAGCTTCGAGCTCGCCATCGAGGCCTTCAACGTCGTTAACCACCGCAACATCCTCGCCGTCTCCACAACGGCCTTCTCCTACCAGACACCCGTTCAGTGCGGCACAAACGCCGACACCTCCGCCGGCTGTATCGTCCCCTACACCCAAACCCCCTTCGCCACCCCCACCAGCACCTCGTCCATCCTCTACGGCCCCCGCCAGCTGCAGCTGCTCGGCAAGTTCTACTTCTAGGCGCGCCGTAGCCGTCCAGCAACAGGGCTCCCGTTTGCGGGAGCCTTGTTGTTTGGTTGTCCTCACTCAACGCCCTCCATCTCCGCCCACCACGCCGCATAGGGTGAGTTCTTCGCCAGCACCCGCCCCCAGTCCCGCGCCCCGTCCGTCCACCACACCGGCCCGCGCTCGCCCAGCGCCACCTTGGCCGCATCCACCGCCGCTCGCGCTGTCTCCCGCCCTGCCGCGTCGCCCGCTCGCATGGACAGGCCCTTGGCCCGTCGAGCCTGCATCAGCGCGCGCACCAGCACAGCCCGTTCCACCTCGCCAAGTGCCGGGTTGCTGCAACGCCAAAGTCGGCCACGTACCACGAAGTACCGCCCATCGGGCGTCACTGGCGGTCCCTTCCTGGCGTCTCCTGTCCCGGCCTCATCCTCGCTATCCATTGCGCCTCATTCCAGCCCCGGAGCATCTCACCTGCAATACCGCCACGCAGCAGGTATGCGTCTTCGGGAGCGTTCTATCCTGCCTCACGTTCTATCCTGACTCACGCAGGAGGCGGCTCCGCACAGGTTGCCAGAGCCGGCTCCGCCGCTTCGGTTCGCTGTTCCTCTATCCTGCCGGTCAGGCTCCGGCCCCCCACGTTACCGTCACCGCAGAAAGGTCACCCGCATGCAACTGCCCAGCGAGGCGCACACCGTTCACCTCAAGGTCAACGGCATCGACCACACCCTCCAGATCGAAGCGCGTGTCTCCCTGCTTGACGCCCTGCGCGATCGCATCGGCCTCTTTGGCACCAAAAAGGGCTGCAACCAGGGTGCCTGCGGTGCCTGCACCGTCCTTGCCGACGGCGAGCGCATCAACAGCTGCCTCGCCCTTGCCATCCAGTACGAGGGGCGCGAGATCACCACCATCGAGGGCCTCGCCGACTCCCACGGCCTTCATCCGCTCCAGCAGGCCTTTATCGAGCACGACGGCTTCCAGTGCGGCTACTGCACCCCCGGCCAGATCTGCTCCGCCGTTGGCATGATCTCCGAGTTCGACGCCGGCCTCCCCAGCGCTGTCACAGCAGACGTCGCCAGCCACGATCTGGCCCTTACCGAGACAGAGATTCGCGAGCGCATGTCCGGCAATCTCTGCCGCTGCGGCGCCTATCGCGGCATCACGCAGGCCATCCAGCAGGTCTTCCGCAACACCCACAGCACAGACGCACACTCCCAGCCTGAAGAGGTCGGTGCCTCCCGATGATTAACTTCGCCTACGATCGCCCCTCCTCCACCGCTGGCGCCGTCCAGACCATCGCGACCGCAGACCTTCCGAAGTTCCTCGGCGGTGGCACCAACCTCGTCGACCTCCTTCGCGAAGGCATCGAAACCCCGCGCACCCTGGTCGACATCACCCGCCTGCCCCTCAACACCATCGACGAACTGCCCGATGGCACCCTTCGCGTCGGCGCTCTCGTCCGCAACAGCCACCTCGCCGGCCACCCCCTCATCCGTGAGCGTTACCCCTTCCTCTCCATGGCCATCCTCGCCGGCGCCTCCGGCCAGCTGCGCAACATGGCCACCACCGGCGGCAACATCCTCCAGCGCACCCGCTGCCTCTACTTCTACGACGGCGCCTCGCGCTGCAACAAGCGCCTGCCCGGCACCGGCTGCGACGCCATGGACGGCTTCAACCGCATCAACGCCATCCTCGGCACCTCGCCCGACTGCAACGCCTCGCACCCCTCCGACATGTGCATCCCCATGGCCGCGCTCGACGCCACCGTTCGCATCGCGGGCCCAAAAGGCGAGCGCACCGTCCCCTTCACCGACTTCCACCTCGTCCCCGGCGACACCCCCAACATCGAGACCGTCCTGGCGCCTGACGAACTCATCACCGCCGTCGATCTGCCGCCGCTCGCCTTCGCCACCCGCTCCACCTACCGCAAGGTCCGCGACCGCGCCTCCTACGCCTTTGCGCTCGTCTCCGTCGCCGCCGCCCTCGATCTCGACGGCGACACCATCCGCGACATTCGCCTCGCCCTCGGCGGCGTCGGCACCAAACCCTGGCGCGCCACGGCCGCCGAGCAGTTCCTCCGCGGCAAGCCCTGCACCGCCGACGTCCTCAACCAGGCCGCCGACCTCGAGCTAGCCGCCGCCGCGCCGCGCGAAGGCAACAGCTTCAAGGTCCCGCTCGCCCGCCGCACCCTCACCTCCACCGTCCTCGCCCTCGCCGCACAGGAGCCCGCACAGTGAGCCTCAAGTCCTCCATCATGCAAGCCGTCGTCTCCGTCATGCCGGACCGCGATCGTGACGAACTGATCGACGCTCACCGCGTCATCGGCAAGCCCATCGACCGCCTCGACGGCCGCGACAAGGTCTCCGGTCAGGCCCCCTTTGCCGCCGAGTACCCCGTCCACGACCTCGCGCACGCCGCCCTCGTCTTCAGCACCATTCCCAATGGCACTCTCACCTCGATCGACACCGAAGCCGCCGAGAAGGCCCCAGGCGTCCTCGCCGTCATCACTCACCGCAACGCCCCAAAGATGGCCGCGCCGCCCCTCTTCAAACCCGATGGCGGCACCGACGCCGCCGGCAGCAGCCTCAACGTCGTCCACACGCGCGATATCCGCTACGACGGCCAGCCCGTCGCCGTCGTCGTCGCCGATACCCTCGAGCGCGCCGAGCACGCCGCCACCCTCGTCTACGTCACCTACAAGGCCGAGCCCGCCACCCTCTCCTTTAAGCACGAGATCCCCAACGCGGAGAAGCCCCCGCAGGTCATGCGCGAAGAAACCGAGGTCAAGCACGGCGACCCCGAAGCCGCCCTCGCCGCCGCTCCCTTCCGCGTCGACCACACCTACGAGACGCCGCGCTACAACCACAACCCCATCGAGCTCCACGCCACCACCGCCGTCTGGAACAGCGAGCAAGACGTCACTGTCTACGACGCCACCCAGAACATCCGCGGTGTCGCCGATTCGCTCGCGAAGATCTTCTCGCTCAACAAAGAAAACGTGCACGTCCACTCGCCCTTCGTCGGCGGCGGCTTCGGCAGCAAGGGTTCCATGTGGCCGCACGTGCAGCTCACCGTGCTCGCCGCCAGGATGGTCGGCAAGCCCGTTCGCCTGGTCGTCTCGCGCGAAGGCGTCTTCCGCACCGTCGGCGGCCGCACCCCCTCGCAGCAGCGCGTCGCCCTCGGCGCCACAGCCGACGGCCACTTCACCACCCTCATCCACACCGGCACCACCGCCACCTCCTTTACGAACGACTTCCCGGAACAGTTCACCTTTCCGGCCCGCCATCTCTACGCCTCCGACAACCTCCTCGTCGACCAGCGCGTCGTCCACCTCCACACCACCGCCAACACCTTCATGCGGGCCCCCGGCGAGTCCATCGGCACCTTCTGCCTGGAGTCAGCGATTGACGAGCTCTCCTACGAGCTCGGCATGGATCCCGTCGCCCTTCGCATCCGCAACGACGCCGAGAAAGATCCCGCCAAGGGCATCCCGTTCTCCGCGCGCCATTTCAAGGAAGCTATCGCCCTCGGTGCGGAAAAGTTCGGCTGGGCTAATCGTCCGGCCGCCCCGCGCTCCCAGCGCGACGGCGAATGGCTCATCGGCCAGGGCGTAGCCACGGCCTTCTACCCCGCCTACCGCTATCCCGCGGCTGCCTCCGTCCGCATCGACGCCGACGGCACCGCGCTCGTGCAGTCCAGCGGGCAGGAGATGGGCATGGGCACCGCAACCGTCCAGACCCAGCACGCCGCCGAACGTCTCGGCCTCCCGCTTGAAAGAGTCCGCTTCGAGTACGGCAACTCCGACCTCCCCGCCGCGCCCGTGGCCGGCGGCTCCAACCAGACCATCTCCATCGCCCTCGCCGTCCACGAAGCGTCCACCAAGCTGCACGAAGAACTCCTCAAGCTGGTTCATGGCGATGAGCGCTCGCCGCTCGCCAGCGCCAAACTCGAAGATCTTGAAGCCCGCTCCGGCGGCCTCTTCCGCAAGGACGACCGCAGCAAGGGCGAGACCTACGCCGCCATCCTCGCCAGGGCAGGGAAGAGCTCGCTCGAGGCCAAGGCCACCTCCGAGCAGCCGCTCGAAAGCAAGAAGTACTCCATGGGTTCCTACGGCGCGCAGTTCTGCGAGGTGCGCGTGAATGAGGTCACCGGCGAAACCCGCATCAGCCGCTGGGTCGGCGCCTTCGACACTGGCCGCATCCTCAACCCCAAGACCGCCCGCTCCCAGTTCCTCGGCGGCATCGTCATGGGCATCGGCATGGCGCTCACCGAAGAAACCTTCTTCGACGATCGGCGCGGCCGCATCATGAACCGATCGCTCGCCGAGTACCACGTCCCCGTCAACCTCGACATCCCGGAGATCGAGGCCTACTTCCTCGACATCCCCGACCCCCTCACCCCCATGGGCGCCCACGGCATCGGCGAGATCGGCATCACCGGCGCCGCCGCAGCCGTCGCCAACGCCGTCTACCACGCCACCGGCAAGCGCATCCGCGATCTCCCTATCACCCTCGACAAGCTGCTCTAATCCCGTAAGTGGATTCAGCACAGAAAATGGCGCCCACCACGGGCGCCTCTTCTGTCTGTCGTCTGAGCCAAGCGGAGACCCGCTTTCTCCTGTCATCCGGAGCGAAGTGAAGGACCAGCTTTCCCAGCGGCCACCCTTACACCACCTCCGCCGCCAAGTCCTCCCCGCTCGTCTCCCGCACCGCGAGCAGCCCGGCAAACGACACTGCCGCCGCCCCTGCCAGGTACAGCCCCACTGCGCCCAACCCATACCGCCGCGCCAGCGTCGTCGCAATATACGGCGCCAGCGACGCCCCAACAATCCCCGCCAGGCTGAACGCCAGCGACGCCCCCGTATACCGCACGGACGTCGGAAACATCTCCGAGATCACCGTCCCCAGCGGCGCATAGGTCACCCCCATCAGTCCCAGCCCCACCACCAGCATCAGCAGCGGGCTGGCCTGAAACAACGGCCCAAACCCTAACCCAAACACCGCGATCGCTGCCGACACCAGCAGCAGCACCCGCCGCCGCCCGCGCTCCGCCATCACAGCCGAGATCGGGATCGCCACGCCAAACGCCACCACCGCTATCAACTGCCACACCAGAAAGCGCTCCCGCGTGTAACCCATCGCGGTCGTCCCCCAGCTCAGCGCAAAGACCGTCATCAGGTAGAACAGCACAAAGGTCGCCAGGCACATCGCCACAGCCGCCACCAACGGCCCAAAGTGCCGCCGCACCACCTCCCCTACAGGGAAGCCCACTCTCTCCCGCCGTTCCATCGCTGTTACAAATACCGGCGTCTCCGTCAGGCTCAGCCGCACATACAGCCCCAGCACAATCAGCACCGCACTCGCCAGAAATGGCAGCCGCCACCCCCACTGGAGAAACTGCGCGTTCGTCAGCACCCGCGACAGCAGCAGAAACACCCCACCTGAAAGAAAGAACCCGATCGGCGCGCCCAGCTGCGGAAACATTCCGTACCACGCCCGCTTCTCCGGCGGCGCATTCTCCACCGCCAGCAGCACCGCCCCACCCCACTCGCCGCCCAGCCCAATCCCTTGCCCAAACCGGCACAGCGACAGAAGCAGCGGCGCCATCAGCCCCCATTGCTCATACCCCCGCAGGCACCCGATCAGCACCGTCGACAGCCCCATCACGCCCAGCGCCCACACCAGCGTCGTCTTCCGCCCCACCCGATCGCCAAAGTGTCCAAACACCGCCGACCCGATCGGCCGCGCCACAAACGCTATGCCAAACGTCGCCAGCGAGGCCAGCACCGCCGCGCCCGCATCCCGCGCCGGAAAGAACAGCCGCGGAAACACCAGCACCGCCGCCGTCGCATAAATGTAGAAGTCGAAGAACTCAACCGTCGTCCCGACCAACGACGCAAACAACACCCGTCCCCGGCTATTCGCCTGCCTCAACTCATCGCCCATCCCGCATTATTCCCCAGCCGCACGCCGCGCGAAAAGTGAGTCGGCTCACCGCCGCAGCGCAGCGCGGCTCTTCGGCTCGTCATCGTCGTCCCCATCTGCGGTCGGCACACTCACCCACTGCAGCCACGCCGCTGCCGTGGTGCTGTCCGGCAGCCATCCGTTCTGTTCGCGCGGCAGCCCCGCCCCACGCACCAGGCTCGCCGCCGAAAAGCTGCAGTCCGTCTCGCCCTGGTCGTCGGTCACCCCATCCGGCGAACACACGAAGTACGAGCGTACACCTGCCCCATCGCTCCCCGCAGCTACCGCCTTGATCCACGGCAGCACCACCGCCCGCGTCGACAACGTGCAGCAGTGCCCCACACCCGGCTGCACCCCGTAGGCCCACACCGCACCCCGCGCCCGCCCTCGCTGGAAGTATCGAAAGCTCCGCGACGTCCCCGCCGCGTCATCCTCTCCGTTCGCCAGGATCAGCGTCGGCAGCGCCGCCCCCGCCGCCGTCACCCGCACGTCATCCAGGTCCACATAGGCCGAGCCCGCCGCATACTGCACCGTGCCCAGCAACCGCTCCGGGTAGCCATTCGCCATCGTCGCCGTCAGCACCCCGCCCGCCGAGAACCCAAACAAGATCATCTTCGCCGTCGTAAGCTCTGGGTGCCCCGTCGCGTGCGCCAGCTGCACCAGCGCCGCCGGCAGCATCCGCGCCGGCCCCTCGCTCGCCAGCGGCTGCAGGTCCCCCGTCGACCGCGCGTCACACTCGTGCGCCCACACCATGGCATAGCCCAGCTCCGCCGCCGTCGCGCGCACCTCCGCGTCCTCATAAAACGCCGCCGAGTCCCCTCGCTGATACACAACCAGCAGCCCCCGCTGCGCCGCCACCGGCGCCAGCGCAATCTCAAACACACACGGCCGCGCCACATCCTCGCCCGGCAACGGCGCCACTGCCGCCGCGATGCGTATGTCGTCCGCTCCACACCCCGCCAGCCCCAGACAGCACACCGCAGCCAGCAGCCCAAGCGCCCCCCACCAGGGGCCGCACCATCGTCGGCAAGCACCAAACACACTCATCGTCAGAAGAAACCAGCCAAGCGGCAACGCAGGGATGCCTCCCAGTATGAGGCCACCAGCCCTCCCCACGCATCCCCGCCCCACCCCGCTTCTCCATCCCCCGAAACTCTCACTCGCAATCGGACCTCACCCGCTACACTCTCCCCCATGTGTGGAATCGTCGGCTACGTCGGCCCTCAATCAGTCGTCCCCGTCATTATGGAAGGCCTCGCCCGCCTCGAATACCGCGGCTATGACTCCGCCGGCATCGCCGTCGCCGGCACCCCCGCCGGCCTCGAACTCCGTCGCGCCCCCGGCAAACTCCGCAATCTCGCCGCCGTCCTCGACCGCAACCCCGTCCACGGCACCTACGGCATCGGCCACACCCGCTGGGCCACCCACGGCCGCCCCACCGAAGAAAACGCCCACCCCCACCGCGACGGCACCGGCACCCTCGTCGTCGTCCACAACGGCATCGTCGAAAACTACCTCAGCCTCAAGCAGGCCCTCCTCGCCAAAGGCCACATCTTCCTCTCCGAAACCGACACCGAAATCATCGCCCACGTCATCCAGGACGAACTCGAAGCCGACCTGGCCCAGCCCACCCCCGCCCCCACCCTCGTCGCCAACGAGTCCGCCGCCACCGTCTCCGTCCCGCCATCCTCCATCCCCCTCGAAGAAGCCGTCCGCCGCGCCGTCCGTCGCCTCACCGGCGCCTTCGCCATCGGCGTCCTCTCCGCCAACGAGCCCGACAAGCTCGTTGCCGCCCGCCTTGGCCCGCCCGCCGTCCTCGGCCTCGGCGAAAACGAGTTCTTCCTCGCCTCCGACGTCCCCGGCATACTCCACCACACCCGCACCATCTACTTCCTCGCCGACGGCGAACTCGCCACCCTCACCCCCCACGGCATCGCCCTCACCGACTTCGACGGCGTCCCCCGACACCTCACCCCACACCGCGTCACCTGGGACCCCATCCAGGCCGAAAAAGCCGGCTACAAGCACTTCATGCTCAAAGAGATCAACGAGCAGCCGCGCTCCATCCGCGACACCACCCTCGGCCGCATCTCCCTCGACACCGGCCGCGTCTTCCTCCCCGACCTCGGCCTCTCCCCCGACGACATCCGCTCCGCCTCCCAGATCACCATCGCCGCCTGTGGCACCTCCTGGCACGCCGGCCTCGCCGGCAAGTTCATGATCGAGCGCCTCGCCCGCCTCCGCACCGAGGTCGACTACGCCAGCGAGTTCCGCTACCGCAACCCCCTCCCCGACCCCCGCGCCATCGGCCTCCTCATCACCCAGTCCGGCGAAACCGCCGACACCCTCGCCGCCCAGGCCGAACTCATCGCCCTCGGCAGCAAAACCCTCGCCATCTGCAACGTCGTCGGCGCCGCCGTCACCCGCCACGCCGCCGGCACCATCACCACCAACGCCGGCCCCGAGATCGGCGTCGCCTCCACCAAGGCCTTCACCGCCCAGCTCACCGCCCTCTTCCTCCTCGCCCTCCACCTCGCGCAGGTCCGCGGCACCATCTCCCCCGAGGAGTCCCTCCACCTCGTCACCGAGCTCGCCCGCATCCCCGCCAAGCTCGAGGCCATGCTCTCCCTCACCGTCCCCAACGCGACCGGCGGCGGCGAAGGCACCGCCGCCCTCACCCCCGTCGACCCCGCCCCGGCCCCATCGTCCCGTCCCCGACCGCCGCTTCATCCCACCGCCCCCGCCCCTCCCGCACAGCCCCTCTCACCCCGAGCCCAGTGCGCCCCCCGCCTCTCCCTCAACGCCCAGTGCTCAGCCTCGCCCAGCTCTTCTCCACCGCCCGCGACTTCCTCTTCCTCGGCCGCGGCATCCACTACCCCATCGCCCTCGAAGGCGCCCTCAAGCTCAAGGAAATCTCCTACATCCACGCCGAAGGCTACCCCGCCGGCGAGATGAAGCACGGCCCCAACGCCCTGATCGACGAAACCCTCCCCGTCGTCGCCATCGCCACCCAGGACCCCCACGACCCCGGCAGCATCCTCCGCTACGAGAAAACCCTCTCCAACATCCAGGAAGTCACCGCCCGCTCCGGCCGAGTCATCGCCATAGCCACCGAGGGTGACACCACCATCACCCAACTCGTCGAACACACGGTCCACATCCCCCCCGCCCCCGATCTCCTCCTCCCCCTCCTCGAAACCATCCCGTTGCAACTGCTCGCCTACCACATAGCCGTCCGCCGAGGCTGCGACGTCGACCAACCAAGAAACCTAGCAAAAAGTGTCACTGTCGAGTAGAAGCGCAGAAACGGCGCAAGCTACTGCAAGTCTGGCAAGGAGGCAATTAGCGTCTGTCGGCCAGCGTGAAGATGACGAAGCAGCGTACCCAAACTTATGGCTCGAAAAAGAACTTCAGCGTTTGAGGTGAATTTACTTCGCAGTTCTCACATCTTGTAAGGACACCAATGCTGAACCCTCTGGTTGTAGACGGAGGCAGCCTGACGGAGATCGCGCTGGAGATCGTTTCCGTCGCGGGTAAGAACTTGAAGAGCAGCTGTCGTTCTCTTGCCTCGGCTCCTGGAGCCCTCGTGAAGGCCAATGGCTCTACGGCAAAGGAGCAATCAACACAGAGCCGTATCGCAATGGCTACGTTCCGAGCCTGAACCTTCGACGTGTTGTTCACCAACACCGTGAACGTGACAACTCGGTCTGTGCCCAGAGCAACATGAAGTGTCTTTTTTTTGAGACCTTCGTCACCCCCGACAGTCGCCACGGCGGCGCTAAGCGTTGCAAGAGGAGGAGAAAGTGCAGCTCTTGTAGAGGCTAATTCAACCCTCAATTGGTTCGCCTCTTGCTGCAGATCAGCCGTTTGCACCTGTGTTTGGAGGTCACCCAGCTTCGTGCCGAGCTTAGTGAACTGATCTAAGAACTGCTTCGTATTGTCCGCTTGTGCCTTATTTGCTGTTTCTACTGCCGTCTTCAACTGCCTTACTGTTGACACATCGTTCTCGTGCGCCTGTTCAGCCAGAGTCGCCTTTTTGTTGTTTCTGTGTGTATTGACCAAAGATAATGCGCCAACCAGTACGACAAGTGTGACAACTGCGCCTCGTCGCAACACGCTTTTGTGCGCATTCCAATCTTTCGCGAGGCCGAAAGCTGCGAGTGCAGTTGCTGCTAAATTGAGAAAATAGTTCAATATCGAGTGTCACTCGTCGCCCGCGTCCGAGTCAGCGTGAACGGCCACTAACTGCTCAGCTAACATGGACCGCAGCAGGTTCTTCATTTCGGTAAGATCGACCGTGCCGGTGTCCTCCCATGCAATATCCGCAGCTTCTAACGCCTTGTAGTAAGGAGTCTTGTTCTCAGCAATCTGGTCTGGTATAGTCCGGCGACCTGGTAATAGGTATCCCATCTTCAAACAAAGAATTAGGTACGATGCGGCGCGAGAAGTACGGCCATTTCCATCTGTGAACGGATGAATCCAGTTCAGCCGCCACATGACATATGACGCGAGATGAAGCGCCTTCTTCTGGTCCCACTTGTCGTTAACGTAATCGCAGAGTTCCTCGATTTTTTCGGGAACTTCAAAGGCTGCCGGAGGCGCATGATGGCTTCCCTGAATTTCTATGCTCGACGGTCTCCATAAGCCTGCATAGCCGGTGAGGCCAAGTAAACCAGCTCGATGCAGACCAAGAAGGTGCGATGGACGTAGTCGAAAAGGCCGCTCAGGATCCAGGTAGCTTTCAATCATCTCCGTCACCAGCGCAAACTGCTTGAGCCCATTCTGAGCTTCCTGCTGCGCTTTGAGCTCGGGATCGGTGATGATCTCCGCTTCGGAAGCGAAACTATGCCTGTCTCCCGCCATCACCGAGCTCGCACGTCGCGCTTCAAGAGCTCATCTTGTTCATCGACCATCTCGCGTGTTATCCGGTCGTTTTCGATCTTTGTATTGCCGTACGCAAAACTGCGACGCTGCGCTTCGCGCTCCTCCGGTGGGAACGGCCTCTTTTTCGCTTCGTCAATCAGCTGTTGCAAAGCATCGGGCATGGTTTTCTCCTGCATGCAGAAAAGTATCACTCAATTGGGGCTGCAAAAGTCGCAAGCCCACCAGAGAACGGTTCGCCTTTCTGAACGCCACTTGGCTGGTGGCCCACCCTTTCCCATCCACAACCGGGTCGGTGCCCCATTCTTCGCGAAGCGAAGGGTGGGACGTAAACCGCCCGGACCACCACCCCTTCGTGGCAGATCAAACTCACCGGGAAGCCTCTAAACTCCCCAAACCATGCCAACCGGCCTAAAGCGCTACCAGCACTCGGGCCAGTTCCACTTCGTCACGTTCAGTTGCTACCGCCGCAAACCCCTCCTCGCCTCTCCCCACGCAAAGAACACAGTCGAGTGCATCCTCGAACAGACCCGCGCCCAACAGGACCTCACCCTCATCGCGTACGTCCTCATGCCCGAGCATGTCCATCTGCTCTCCGACGAACCCCGCCATGACACCCTCGCCACCTTCCTCCAGATCTTCAAGCAACGCTCCGCGCACGCCCTCCTCCATCCCGGAGAAGACCAGTTCTGGCAGCACCGCTACTACGACCGCAACATCCGGACGCAGGTTGAATCCGTCGAGAAGATCGGCTACATCCACCGCAACCCGGTCAAGCGCAACCTCGCCGCCAACCCGGAACTCTACCCCTGGTCAAGCGCCCGCTGGTACGCCACAGGGGAGTCCGGCCATGTGCACCTTCGACGTGCCGGCTGAGCCCTTCATCCACCACCCGGCAGCAAGCCGCCTCGTTGGCGCAATCACCCCCACCGCGCTGCTACCCTCCTCACAGCGCCGAGTACTCCCAAGTCGTGCACCGTTGGTGCACCGAAACCCTCCCAGACCACCCGAGGTCCGGACCTAAGTCCAATCGATCGAAGATTTTGCGCAAGGTCGTATAGGGGGGGAGGGGTACCCCCTGCGGCATGCCCGCCCGCCCGATTCGTTGGCAGGATCAAAAGACAAAACGGAGGGGAACAACCCCATCCCGAGGCAACCCACTCTACCTCTCCAGCGCGTCCAGCTAACCTCTGCATCTGCAGGATTTAGTAAAGGTCGGCGCCGGACAGCGCCGCCTCCCCACAGGGTGCGTCCAGGGAGAAATACGTGTCAAAGTTCTCGTACAAGTCACTCCTCTGCTCCTCCGAGTCGGTATCGGCCGACCAGCTCGAGACAGATCGACGGATCGTCGCGTTTGACCGCACAATCCAGCACCTGAACCGCCGTGGCTTCCTCGGCGCCATGCTCAGCGCCGCCGCCATCGCCGCAGTCGACCCGCACACGGCAGCTGCCCAGACCGCAACCACTCCCGCCGCAACCACCGTGCTTGACGTGCTGAACTTCGCCCTCAACCTCGAGTACCTTGAGGCCAACTTCTACCTCTACGCCTCCACAGGCGCCGGCGTCCCCTCCTCCCTCACCGGCGGCGGCCCCGCCGTCCAGGGCGCCCCCGGCGTCCTCTCTCTGGACGCCGACACCCTGGCCCTCTGCAAGGCTCTGGCGCAGGATGAGGTGAACCACATCACCCAGCTCCGCTCCACCATCACCAGCCTGGGTGGCACCCCCATCGCCCAGCCCCAGATCAAGCTCGACGCCAACGGTGCCATTACCACGCAGGTGCAGTTCCTCGCCGCCGCCCGGCAGTTCACCGCCCTCGGTGGTTCGGCCTACGTTGGCGGAGCGCAGCTACTCGTCTCCAATCCCACCGTGCTCACGGCCGCCGGCCAGATCCTCGGCGCCGAAGGCCAGCACGCCGGCTACATCAACAATCTGTGTGTCCGGCAGGGTGTCACCAGCCCCGCCATCGATTCCCAGGATGTCCCACCCACTCAGAGCGCCCTCTTCACGGTCACGGCGGATCACGCGCTCGGCATCGCCCGCAACACTTCACAGGCCCTGGGTGTTGCCTACAAGGTCTCTGACGCCACCACCACCACTCCGACCCCCGGCACCACCATGGGCGGCTTCTTCCCGCAGGGCTTCAACGGAGACATCAAGTCCACCTAGACCTGTCTCCCACGCCCCTCGTCTTGAACCGTCCCCATCAGCCATCTTCAGGAGTGACCGATGTCTAAGTATCTGAACGCTTTTTCTGGCAACCGCATCGCCGAGGAGATTGATACCCTCGTGCAGCAACGCGCTGCTGTAAATACAAATCGTAGGAAGTTTCTCGCCGGTATCGGCACCGCTGGTGCTGCAGCAGGCACCTTTGCCCTCGCCGGCGGCCTGGCCGGCTGCAGCGACGGTGGTCAGGTTCCACTCCCACCCCCAACGACTGGCGGTGGTGGTGGCGGTGGAGCGACCGGGCCCTCGGTCGTCGATGTGCTCAACTTCGCCCTGAATCTGGAGTATCTCGAGGCGAGCTTCTACTCCTTCGTGGCGACTGGCAACGGCCTCTCGGCGGCAGACATGGGTACCGCCCCGGGTACCGTGAGTGGCGGAGCGAAGGTTACCTTTGGGAACTCGCTCATCGCGACCGCTGCTGCGCAGTTGGCAGCTGATGAGGTTGCGCACGTGGAATTCCTTCGTTCCACTATCACCGCCGTGGGCGGTACGCCAGTTGACATGCCGAACATCAACCTTGGTGCAGGTGGCCCAGTGGTCGACGACAAGTCCTTCCTGCTTGCGGCGCGGCAACTTGAGGACACAGGCGTTTCGGCATACATCGGCGGCGCGCAGTATCTTGTCTCGAACGCTAACGCTGTTCTTTACGCGGCCCAGATCCTGGACACCGAAGCACAGCACTCCGGCTTTATTCGGCAGCTTTGCATCGCGTCCGGCCTCCAGTCGCCCCCGCTCGATGCGATGGATCATCCCCCGACGATCTCCCAGATCTTCAACACAGATCCCACCACTGGATTTAACCCCAGCCGGACAACATCGCAGGTGCTGCAGATCGTGTACGCCTCTGCGGGGCAGACCGGGGCAAGCGCAGGCGGCTTCTTCCCGAATGGTCTGAACGGGACCATCAAGACCACCTAAGTCACACGAAATACATACTTTGCCCCACCCCTCAACGCCCCATCCTGCGAATCCAGTCGCTCAGGATGGGGTGTTGTTCTTGTGAGGTCCTGCCTTCTGCTAAATGCTACAAGCCGCAAACGGAGCGGGCCTTCTAGGGTCAGCCAAGGTGCGCTCTCACTTGCGAGAGGAGGCAGACTCAACGTTCGTAGACCAACGGACTCTTCCGAATCTTCCAACAGGCTCCCGCTCCCGCCCAGGGCAGCACAGACTCGCTGCAGCTCTCCTGCTCCTGCCCATCCGCGTAGTACTCCTCGCGACCACCCTTGAGTGGAGCGACCACCATCCGTGTCACCGTCATGGTGCCGGTCGGGGCACCGCGCAGCTTCCACACCATCCAGTCCCCGCCCACACACCCCACGGCTGCAACCACGATGGCCAGCAGCCCGATCTCGATCCAGCGCATGATGCTCATACACTCCCTTCCGTTCACACCCAGCAGCACCAACAAGTGCCCGTCGTACTCAGCCCCGAGCGACCGATCTGCGCGAAAAAACCGTCTAACCAATAAACTCGCTCAAGAACAGAAAGCCGAGGCTGACCTTTGACCGTTTTACACTCCCTCCAGAGGGCGATCCGAACAACCCTTCTGTTTGTCCCGCTTCTTCTCCTGGCATACCCGGCGCACGCCCAGAGTTCCGCCACTGCTGTCCAGCAACTGGGACTTTCCGCCTTTGGCGCAGCAACAGGGAACTGGACCAACATCTCCGGCGGTCGCAACCTGGGTCTCACCGCTGGCGGTGACCTTAGCTTTCTGACCTTCCGTCGCTTTCGCCCGGTGCTTGAGGTGCGTGGCACGCTGCCCTTCTACGAGGGCCGCATCGATCATCAAAAATCGATCCTTGGTGGTCTTAAGGTGGAGCGAGCTGTGGGGCGGTACCACCCGTACGTCAACTTTCTGATTGGCCGTGGCGTGATTGACTTCCAGAATGGTGGCCACTTCAACAATGGCTTCCTGTACCTGAGCACCGTATCGACGGTGTACTCGCCCGGGCTTGGCCTGGACTACGACGTCTCCCGGAACTGGTCTGCCAAAGTTGACTTCCAGTACCAGCATTGGGACACACCCGCGGTTGACTCCGGCGTGATCAACCCGCGACTGCTCAGCATCGGGGCTGTGTATCACTTTGACTTCAATCACCGCTAGGGAGGGCGTCTCCTAGCTACAGGTTGAAGAGCTCGCGCAGACGTTTGGTCTGGGCGCGGCTGACCGGAATCTCTGTATGCTTCGGGTCGTCCATTCGGAGCTGATAGCTCGACTTGAACCATGGCACAACTTCGCTGATGTGCTGGAGGTTCACCAGGAACGAGCGATGGGCCCGCCAGAAGAGGTCGGGATTCAGCTGCTCCGCCAGCTCTTCCAGGGTTCTGCAGTTCGACAGACCACGCATGGTGGGGGTGACGACGCTGATTGCACCCTCATCGATAGACGCAAAGCAGATCTCTCGCTGCTCCACCAGCAGCAGGCGCTGCTGCGCGCGGAGTACCACCTTGCTGGCACCACCCGCGGCCAGCGTGTTCGTGCTGGCGAGCCCCCGCTGCTCCACCAATCTCAGAAGCGCGTCCAGCTTGGCCTCGGTGCTGCCCTCCGCAGGCGTTGGGGCATCGCCCGCCGGAGATGACCCGAGGGCCTCGGCCGTTTGCAGATGGCTCCTGGCCTTCTCCAGGCTGCGCAGGACGCGGCGCGTCTCAAATGGCTTCAGAAGATAGTCAACAGCATTTACCTCGAAGGCGCGGACCGCATATTGGTCAAACGCTGTTGCGAAGACGACTTGCGGCATGGGCATATGTCGGTCCAGAAGCTTCTTGAGCACAGCAAAGCCATCAAGGCCAGGCATCTGCACGTCAAGAAAGACGATGTCCGGCTGCAGCCGGACAATCAGTTCTACGGCTTCGATGCCGTTGCTGCCGTGCCCGATCACATCGACCCCAGCTTCTTCCAGCAGGAAGTGCAACTCCTGCCGGCTAAGTGCTTCATCGTCAATGATCAAGGCGGTCAAAGCAGCGCTCGCGAAATGCTTCAACCACTGTACGCCCGCAACCGCGACGGTGCATGATCCTCGGCGAGGTCATGACCACAGTGGCTGCAGAAGACGTCGGTGAGGCGCGCTCCACGGAAGCACTGGCCACAGACTGGAGCCATCTGAAACTGGCACTGTGGGCAGAAGTGGAAGTTGGCTGCAATCTCAGTCGAGCAGTGAGGGCAGCGTTGTTGCAGCGGCTGCCGCAACAGGAAGTAGATAACCGCGCCAATGCCCGCGGGCATGAGTATCACGATGAGCACCCACAGCCGGGCCGACATGTCGCGGCGCCTTACATCTCGGCTGACGTAGCCGACGAGCAGGGCATAGGTGGCGAAGGCTGTGCCCCAGGAGTAGCCCATCAGAAGCCGCAGGGGCAGGAGCTCATGCTTGTGGTGGGGCATGACGACGTGGAACAGGTACTGCACGGCAAGAAAGACGGCAACGGCCAGAATCACCGACCATGCCGGGATGATCCTGAGATCGTCCTCACGGCCGGATCGCGAGTTGCCCAGCGACGCGTTATATGCCAAGGGGTCCATCATGGCGTCAGCTCACATCCTCCGGTGCCCGCCGGAAGAAGGCGAGCGCAAGAATCGCCATAAGTGCGGGCAGGAACCAGAGCAGCATGACCACAAGCTGATTGCTCGCGTCGGGCATACCCGTGGTGCTAGCTTCGTACTGCGACAGCAGCGACCAGATCCCCGTGCAGAGAATCACGACCAGGGAGCCGCAGATAAAGAGGGGAATGGAAAGGGCTCGCATGCGGGAACGATTGGATCGCATGCCGGTGGCTCGCTCCCGAACGACACGGCGTGTCCGGTTCACAAGAGCGGCACGCGCGGCGGTGGATTGCATCGCCATGTCTGCCGGGGTGTGGACAACCCATACGTCGCCCCCGGACGTCGTTTGATCGCCACTGACATGGTTGGTCATCGTGCCCTCAACGTGCGCAGGCGCGCAATCTCCGGCTTGATGGCAGCCAATCCGCGATAAAGCCTGCTCTTCACTGTAGATAACGGAGCTCGCGTAATGCGAGCAATCTCCTCGAGGGAGAGCTCTTCAAAAAAACGAAGAACCAGGACTTCGCGCGAGTGCCGTTCGAGGCTGCCGAGCACTTCCTTGACCTCGGCGCGATCTTCCGACGACTGGAACTGCTCAAAAGGGGTGGGATCTTCGTCGGGGATCTCGAAGGGTCGTTCGTTCTCGCCGGCCTCGCCCATCTCGTCGAGGCTGGCCATGGTACGCCGGCGGGACTGGTCGATCACAAGGTTGCGCGCGATCGTAAAGAGCCACGTATCGAAGCGCGATCGGCCATTGAATTGCGCGCCGCGCAGGAGAACACGGATCCAGGTCTCCTGAAAGAGGTCTTCAGCAAGCTCACGGTTGCCACCGAGAAACAGGAGATAGCGCATGAGCCGGTGCTGGTACCGCTCGATCAGCTGGTCCAGCAGGTCAGGGTCCTGCTCCTTCAGCCCTTGCGCGATGGCGAGGTTCTCCGCCTGGCAGGCTGAGGCAACTGCGGCATCTGCTCGGAGCTGGCTGGCAACCTGCATAGCCATCAGACGCGGGGAGTTTAGGAAAAGTCTCGGAAAGCTCTTGCGGGTTGCCTGGGTTGGGGTTTGATGGGTGGGGGTGGGGCGTTCCGGGAGGGGCCGCGCGATAGACTAGCTCCATGGAAGTGTTGTTTGGCCTGCACCCTGTTGAGGAAGCAGTGCGCGCCCGCTCCGGGCTGCTGGATCAGGTTTTGGTCGCCCGGGAGCGCAAGGATGCGAGACTCGAAGAGCTGGTGCAGCAGTGTCGGCAGGGCGGCATACGGGTGGTGCTGGAGGCGCGCGCGCAGCTGACCCGTCTGGCAAAGACGGATACCCACCAGGGCGTTGTGGCGTTGATGCGAGAGCGCCCTGTGCTGGCCTTTGAGGACCTGATGCGGCGGCGACCGGCGGGAGCGCATCGCCTGCTGCTGGCGCTGGATGGTGTGGAAGATCCGCATAACCTTGGAGCGCTGCTGCGCACGTGTGACGGCGCCGGCGCGGATGGCGTGATCCTGCCGGAGCGTCGGTCGGCACCACTTTCGGCTACAGTCGCCAAGAGCTCCGCAGGGGCGATCGAGCATGTGCAGATCGCACGCGTGACCAACCTGGTCCGCTCGCTGGAGCAGGCGAAAGAGCATGGCTGCTGGATTGTGGGGCTGGATGAGCGGGGCGAGAAGGACTATACCGAGTTTGACTGGAAGACGGACTGCGTCCTGGTGCTGGGGCGCGAAGGCGCCGGCATGCATGACCTGGCGAAGCGCACCTGCGACCACCTGCTGCGGATCCCGATGGCCGGGGCCGTGGCCAGCCTGAACGTCTCTGTTGCGGGCGCGGTGGTGTTGTTTGAGGCGATGCGCCAGCGTCGCCAGCCGGCTGCCCCGTCGGCGGCGGAAGCGCCCGGCAAGAGCAAGCCGAGAAAGGGGCTCGGCAGCTGAAAGCTTCTTGTGTTCTGCTTCTGGCGTTAGCCGCCGTGCTTCAGCAGCGGGATGCTGCCGCGCTGCAGTCACCTGCCGCGTCGCCCGGATCAGCGCAGCAGGCCGCGGCGGCTCCGGTGGAGGCGGCCCAGGCTTCAGCACAGGCGGAGATCACGGATGAGCAGCGCAATGCGTTGACCGTGACCTCCTACGATCTGCAGCTGCAACTCACGCCGGCGGAAAGCAGGCTGAATGCCACTGCCCGGCTGATGGTGCGGAACGACAGCGCGCGGCCGCTTCGCAAGCTGGCGCTGCAACTCTCCTCGACGCTGCACTGGGATGGTGCCTCCGTGCATGCAGGCCGGAGCGCTGCGCAACGCGTGAGCCTCGAGCAGCATCGGATCGACACCGACACTGACCACACGGGGGAGGCCAACGAGGGCATCGTCGAGCTCCCCGTGCCGCTCGGGGCGGGAGACTCACTCGAGCTGGTGGTGCTTTACTCCGGCACCGTGGAGCAGAGTGCGGCACGGCTGGTGCGTGCCGGGCAGTCGATTGATGCCGCGTCAGCCGCGGACTGGGACCGGATTGGCGGCGAGCAGGTGGCGTTGCGTGGTTTTGGCCATGTGCTGTGGTATCCGGTGGCCTCGTCGCAGGCCTTTCTGGAGTCTGGGGCGCAGCTCGCCGAGAGCGTTGCGGCGCAGGCACGGCGCGAGCAGGACGCCACCGTACGGCTCCGGCTGGAGATAGAAGGTGGTGCGTTGCACACGGCCTTCTTCTGTGGGCAGAGCGCGCCGGTAGCGGTGGTGAATGCAGGGATGGCGCGGGGCGGCGAGGCGGACGGGTCTGATCTGCCGAGCATTTCCACGGCGGAGTGGCCGACAACAACGCTGGGCTTTGGCGCGCCAAGTCTCTTTCTAAGCACGGCGGAGGCGATGCAGGCCGAGGGCCCTGTCACGGTGCTGGCCGCGAGCGCAGACGAGACCGCCCGTGTGCAGGCAGCGGCCAAGGCGGCGCTGCCCTTGGTCACCACCTGGCTGGGCGCCACGCGTGAGCGCTTTCCTGTGGTGCTGAACCACCTGGGTGAGCCATTTGCCCAGCGGGCGCTGCTGGTGGAGGGCGCGCAGGAAGCCGCAACCTCCTTTGCCATGACGCACCTGGAGAGCCATGCGTGGTTTTCCTCGCCGGAGGTGTGGCTGGACGAAGGTGTGGCGCAGTTGCTGCCGCTGGTGGCGCTGGAGGCCACCGTGGGCCGGCCTGCCGCGATCGCGCAGCTGCGGGATCTGCAGCCAGCGCTGTCGCTGGCGGACTCGTCCCCCGGGCAGGGAAGGTCGGAGTCACTGGTGCACGCCAGTCGCGAGGTGACCTATCGCAACAAGGCCGTCTCTGTGCTGTGGATGCTGCGCACGCTGGTGGGCGACCCGGCCCTGCAGGCGGCCCTGCAGGGCCTGAAGCAGCGACCCGCGGCGGAACGCACCGCGTTGGAACTAGAGCACGCACTGGAGCAGCGAACGGGCAAGAACCTGCAGGAGTTCTTTCGCGACTGGGTGCTGGAGGACCGGAGCCTCCCTGACCTTTCCATCGTGAGCGCCATTCCGCGGCCGGTGACCGGCATGCCGGGGCGTCCGGACGGCAACCTGGTCGCCGTGGAGGTGAGGAATGAGGGGCAGGTTGCAGCCGATGTGCCCGTATCCGTGCACTCCGGCACGCTTTCAGCCACGGAGCGCCTTCACATTCCAGCCGGGTCCACGGCGTCCGTCCGCATTCTCTTCCAGGGGACACCGGAGGTGGTGGACGTAAACGACGGAACGGTGCCGGAGGTGGGCGGCAGCGAGCACCGGTTCACGTTTGCCGCGGCATCGGGTGGGTCGGCTCCGCAGTGACCTGCGGTGCGGACACGAAGCGCTAGCGATGGTGCCGCGCCGGCGCAGAGGCGCCGGCTCCGAGTCGAGTGGCGTTCTGCAGGTTGGTCCACTGCTGCGGACCGCCCCACGGCCGGTGCGCGACCAGATCGATGGCCGTCTCTCCGTCCGCCTGCTCCTGCGGAAGCACATCCTCCAGACCTTGGTTCAGCACGGGGACACATTGCATGAGTGCCTGCACACGGTCGGCGGCCGCGCTGCCAGCAAGTCGCAGCGAGAGCCCATCCTGGTCGGCGCCGAGCGAGAGCGTCATCTGATCGCGGGTTGCGGCGGCATCGCCGGGTGCAAGCGGCAGTGGGACAGGCACAAGGGAGAGCGTGACAGGTGCAAGCGAGAGCTCCGGCCCGACCTGGGAACCTGCGGTGGCCGCACGCGGCAGCTGGGCCGAAAGAGCGAGCGGCCCGAAGCTGACTGGCTGATCCGCCAATGCACCCCCGGTGAGCTTCAGTCCAGTTGCTTGCATCTGGCCGGCCAGGCCGACCTCCGGCGTGTAGAGGGCCCGGGCCGAGAGCGTGCCGGACGCCCGAACACCCGGTGCGACCTGCCCGGTGGCGGATCGCAGCCAGCGCAGCGCGGTGGCTCCCGAGACGTTATCTGCCGCAAGGTCGAGGTGCGCCGTCGCCGGACTCTGTACGTCCGGGAGTGACCCAGAGAGGCGCACGGATCCTATGTCGTCCGGCGACCAGCTGCACTGGATGCCCTCGATCGTGTGGAGCAAGCGCCTGCCCTGAGCGAGGCACTTGAAGTCGATGTCGACGGGACGATCCCCAACCAGGTCGACGCGATGCAGACCCGAGATGGCGAGCTCAGACTGGATCGATGCGTTTGTCAGCGTGCCTTTCATCTGCACGGAGGCGCGAAGGGCACCCCGCAGGCCGGCGTCGTGACCGACAAGGAGGCGACTGGCCTGCCCAAGCGGCGCCCCCTCCCAGCTGGCGTCGAGCGTCAGCGGCACCTCGGCGACGGAGTTGGCGCGGTGCAGCGTGGCCTCGACCCGAACGGTTCCGGTGTCCGTGGCGGAGGTGTCGGTGCGAGCCGGGCGACCATGGAGCCGCACCTGCCAGACCTGGGGCTCAGGCAGCCACAGCGCGAAGTCGGTCTCGAGCAGCGAGAAGGGCGTCTTCTCCTGGTCGAGCTTCAGATTCACGCGAGCGCCGGTGGCTTCAATATACGGAAAGCGGGGTTGCTCGCCTGCTCGGCGCTGAGATGTGGGCGCGGCGTTGATGTGGGCTGCCTGAAGCAGCACGCTTTCCAGGTTCCAGCGGCCGTCCTGGTGCCGCACAAGATTGACGCTGGGGTCGGTGAAGGTGATGCGGGAGAACTCGACCCGATGCCGCCAAAGCGGAGCCAGACGCAGCCGCGCGTTGACGGACTCGGCCCGGACAATGGGCTCCGCGCCAAAGGGTGGCAGCTCGTCGATTACAAGATTGCTGAGCGTGAGGCTGGGAAACGGGAGCAGGTTCAGCGCGACGTGGTCCAGGTGGACAGGGCGGCCGAGCACCTGCGACATGCTGGTGGCCACACGGCGCTGGTAGCGGCTGATACTGATGAGCGGAGGCAGGAAAGTCAGGAGCAAGAGCAGCAGCAGAACCGCTACGGCCAGCCAGCCCTGGCGTGTGTGGCGGGTCCGCCGCGACGGTCCCGGTGCAGGCCGGAGTTCGGCGGAGCCATCGTGTACATCTACAGGTTGCAGCTGCACCATGCCCTGGTCTGTCCGGTCTTGGAGCCGGATGTGGTGTGGATCGGACGACGAGGTCTGCCCAGCGGAATCGCTCACGTTAGCGGATCAGGTGGAGGGTGCGGTTCCAGCGGGTGCCATCGAAGATGTGTAGCAGAACATGGCCCATGAAGCTGATCCTGTCGCCGACACCCTGCTTGTCCATCTGATTCGCTGGCGTCTTGAACGACCAGTAGACAAAGAGCGGCCGGCCGATGATGTTCTCCCGGGGTACAAACCCCCAATAGCGGCTGTCCAGGCTTTCGGTGCGGTTGTCGCCCATGGCGAAGACCTTGCCGGGAGGAACGACGAGATCGTCGCCCTGGATGTGGCGCGGCAGATCCTCCGCCCAAAGCGCCGTGGTGCCTGCGCCTGGGGACACGGCGGGGAAGTCATCGCGGTAGGCGTTGAAGGCGTGCATCGGGTCGCCGTCGTCCGCCGGCTTTCCTGCCTGCGGTTCATTCTGGGCAACGCCGTTCAGGAAGACCACACCGTTGCGCAGGTGAATGTGATCGCCCGGCAGACCAATCGCCCGCTTCACCAGGTACATGTCGGGCGTCTCAGAGTTTGGCTTGAAGAAGACGATGACGTCGCCACGCCGGACATCGCGATAGTGAATGAACTTGGCGAACGCGGAAGCCGGCGCCAGTGTGGTGCGGTCGACCAGAACGTGATCGCCGATCAGCAGCGTCTTCTCCATGGAGCCGGACGGGATCTCAAAGTTCTGGAAGATGAACGCCATCACAAACAGACCGACGGCGAGAACCGTGCAGATGGAGGCAAGCGACTCAAGCGGCGTCTCGGTCTGGCTGTCCTTCGCTGCCGCCTGGGGCAAGGGGGCGCCGGCTTGGGGCAGCGGCACGCTGGAGGGCGAAGGGGTCGCGTCTGGCTCAGAGAGGATGTTGGACATGCAGGCCTCAGTCGATGTCAGTGTACTGCTTTTTGTTGCACACCTTTACCGGACAATGTGGAGCGCCCGTCGCCATCGCGCAAGGTGCAAGAGGCCGCGCCACATGCTTTGAGGCTGCGCGCCAGCGGTCTGCCGGTCTTCGCCGGCCTCGGGCTCGCGCAACGAAAGATACACCAGCAGCGGCTTGCCAACGACGTTGACGGCCGGAACAAGGCCCCAGTACCGGCTGTCCTCGCTGTTGTTGCGATTGTCTCCCAGCACGAAGAACTCGTTCGCAGGCACCTGCAGCTCCCCTTGTCGTTCCAGGTGCCGCAGCTCCATCCACCAATGGGGATCAACATCCGGGTCTGTCGTCGACAGGTGAGGGAAGTCATCGCGGTACGCGTCACGCGGCGATGGCCGGTAGAGGGCATAGGGCTCCTGCAAGACCTGCCCGTTGATGATGACGTGGTTGTTGTGCAGGCGCACATGGTCTCCGGGCAGGCCGATCACTCGCTTCACCAGGTGCACCGAGGGGTCGGGCGGAAAGTGGAAGACGATCACATCGCCGCGGTGCAGGGTGCCGGGGGGCAGGGGAAACCGGTCCTTGTTGGCCGTCTGTTTGTCGACAAGCAGAAAGTCTCCAACCAGCAGCGTGGGCACCATGGAGGAGGACGGAATGCGAAAGGGCTGCACGGCAAAGGTCACGATGAAGATCGCGATGACCACAAGACCCAGCAGGGCCTGGGCGGGAAGCAGAATGGTGCTTGGCCGGGGCCGGCTGTTGCGGACTGGCCGCCGATCTCCTGCCGGCCGCGACGCAGCAGCTGGCTCGGCCGAAGGCTGCGCTATGCTCCCTTGCTCGACCGCGGCTTCGCGTGAGGAGGGCTCCGAGCTCACGCAGGCTCCGTCTCTGGCGCAACCGGAGCCGCGCTCTTTGCCGGCGCCCCGGGCCCGCGGCCAAGCAGCTGCAGGGCCAGACCGGCGGCCCGTTGCTGCGCCTGCTTTTTGGTCGTCCCCTGAGCTTCAGCGATGGTGCGCGAACTGCCGTCGCGGCCTTCCACGGCGACCGCCATGCGAAAGGAACGCTGGTGATCAGGGCCGCTTTCTTCCAGAAGCAGGTAGCGCGGCACCTGTCCCTCGGCCTGCAGTCGCTCCTGCAGCTCCGTCTTGTAGTCGCCGACGGTCACGCGGCCGGCCAGAGCCTGGCGCAGCTTCGGAAGTGCCGGGTCGACGATCTGCTTCTTAACGAACGCCCGCGCCACCTCGAGGCCGCCGTCAAGGTAGATGGCGGCGATCACGGCTTCGAGCGCATCGGCCAGGAGCGCCGGCTTGCGGCGACCGCCGCTCTTGTCTTCGCCACGGCCAAGCAGCATGTGCCGGCCAATCTGAAGTCGCCGCGCCACGGGCGCAAGATGCTCGCGGCTGACGATCGAGGAGCGGAGGCGGGTGAGGTTGCCTTCTTCCGCGTTGGGGAATTCATCCAGCAGCGCCTGCGCAGCAAGCAGGCTTAGAACGGCATCCCCAAGGAACTCCAGCTGCTCATTGTCCAGCGTGGGGTCGCGATGGTCCTCGTTGCGCTCGTGGGCACGCGAACTGTGCGTCAGGGCGGTCCGCAGCAGCGAGGGTGTCTGAAAGCTGTAGCCAAGGTAAAGCTCGGGCGAACCGAGATTGCCGTAGCCGAAGTCCCTGGTCTCTGCGGGGGGTACCGTCCCGGCCACCGCGACGGCTTGCTCGCTCGCGGCCTCGCCCGCCGGCTTGCTTTCACTTGCCGTGTTGTCCCGTATCTGCTCTCGGCTCATCCTGCTCGCCTCCATGCCGGTCGCCCACCCCAGTGTAGAAGACCGGCGGGGCGTCGGGTTGGCGCGTTCCGTGTGGCGCAACGTCTGCGCGCACTACTTGCTGGTTGAGGGCTGGTAGGCCTGCTTCTCTGCCTTGCCGCTCGGGTCCACCGGGGTATTGTCGTCATCCTCATCCGGCGAGCCTGCCTTGCCTGCGGCCTCGGTACGAGGAAGCGTAAAGGCTGTCTTCAACCCCACGGTCGCTGCGGCCCGCGCCTCCGGCTGCACGGCCGGCACCTGGAGCGCGGCCTGGTATTCCTGCACGGCGTGTCGCCGGTCCAGCTGCACGTCGAAAAGACGGCCCAGGTAGATATGCGACCAGGCCACGGTGTGCGGGTCCCGGCCCTCGTTCAGGGCAGCCATGAAGTGCGCTCGTGCCGCTTCAGGCTGCCGCTGCAGGAGGCCAACGCGGCCCAGCAGGTAGTCGGCCGCGGAGTGATCCCCGTGAGGATCGGCGAGCGTCTTCTCGGCTATGGTCTGGGCGGCGGCGGCATCCCCCTGCACCAGCTTCACCTCGGCCAGCTGCAGCCCTGTCGGCGCAACGGCGGCTCGACGCACCACCTCGCCCGTCGTATCCGGCGTGAAGGTCAGCTGCTGGGCGAAGTGGCGCTGCCGGTCCACATCCATCCCGTAGACCATCTGGCCGATGTTCTCCTTGAGCGAGATGTTGTCGTGCTCCTCGCGGATCAGCTCGTCGTAGAAGTAGTCGGTCAGGATCCAGCCGTGGTGAGTTGAGGCGTCCGCGGTGTTGCGGCGCACGGCCTCTACCTGCCGGTCATAGGCGCTGACGGCCTCCTGGTAGTGCTCCATGTCGGCTCGCTGGTGCACAACCGTCGGCTTCACCGGCTTGGTCAGGCCCGGATCCATCGTCCGCGCTTCAATGGCCTTGATCAAGCACTCGGTGATCAGCGCAACAATGTCCGACTTGTAGCTGAACTCGATCGGCGCGTCCTGCACGGTCTTCAGCAGGGGCATCAGGCGATCCATCGCCGCTGCGCGCGCATAGATCATCGGCTCCACCTCGTAGTGCAGAAAGGTGTGCCGGATCTGTTCCAGATGAAACGAACCCGCCTGCGTGGGCGAAACGGTGATGATGTAGTTCGCGCCATAGATGCGCGCGTTGATCGCCGAGGGTGCCAGCATCGGCTCCAGCAGAACAAGGAAGCGGCGATCGTCGTAGCTTGAGACCGGCTGATGGAGATAGATGTTGGTGTTCAGGATCATCCGGCTCAGCGGGCCGTGCAGCTGGTCTACCAACCCCGTGTAATCGGCCCGGTGCGCCACCCAGATCAGATGAAGATGTGTCTGCTCGGAGAAGGTGCGCAGCAGCGGCAGGATCTCGGCAACCTGGGCAGCGTCAGGCGGCAGCTCCGTCAGGTCCGCTACCGGCATCAGCTGAGGCGAGGTATAGATCGCCAGCGACACATATTGGGCGAGACTGCGGCCGGGGTCGGTCAGGGAGTGCAGGCGCACAAACGTGCAGAGAGCCTCGTGGCTCTTGCTGGCTTCGGGAGTGGCCGCCACGGCCGCCGCAACCTCCCCGCGCACCACGCGGCGCAGCGGATTGGACGACTCCAGATCAGCGTCATAGCCACAACTGTTCAGCGCAACCGCAAGGTCGAACAGGGGCTCGCTGGTCTCAAGCGTGATAGCCGCGTCGTTGTTGGCCGCCTGGGCGATGCGGGGAGCCGAGCTGGACTCTTGCCGGTCACTGCTGCCAGTTCCTTCAGAGGAGGACGAACTCTGCGATCGAAGCGGTCCCGCAGCGCACAGCAGCAACGCGCCCGCTAGGCAGCCTGCGAGGGCACCGCGCCGTGGGCGGCGGAGCAGGGGAAGGGACGTGGCAGAAAGGAAAGGCACCGTAGAGGGTTGACGCACGCACGAAGTGTAGGAGAGCGTGGCCTGCCCTCGCAAGCGGCCGCGCTCCGGCCTAGCCGTGAACAGAGATGCCGGAGTACGTCAGCACAACGTGGCCGCGCACGGGAACGCCAAAGACGCTGGCTGGCCGAAAGACGCTCGCCGCCAGCCGACCCCTGATCTGCCCGCGTACCGCGTCATCTGGCGCGCCGGCAACGATGCGATAGTCATATACCTCGCCGCGCGCGTTGACGGCCGCTTCCACTACAACGGTGGACTCTTCTCCGTCCGTCAGGATGGGATGGACGCCGTCGATCGAATACAGAAAGTGTGGCGCCGTGATCGCTCCCAGCGGCTCGTCGTTGGCCATCACCGGGCGGGTTGCGCCCACGGCCCCCAGGAGTGAAACGATGCTGCCCACCAGCAGGACAGTCCCAACCAGACCGGCCGATGCCTGCAGGACCAGTGGCCGGATCGCGTTATCCCAGCTGAGATGAAGCGCTTCCAGTGATTTGCGCCAGCCCCGGCTGTTCTCGTGGGAGATGGCCAGCCGCAGCCGCAGACCGAGGTCGACCGGCGGGCGTACGGGGCCGAGCACGGCAATGGTCTGTTGCACCTGCTCCGCCAGACGGAACTCCGCCGCGCAGCTTGAGCACTGCTGCAGGTGACGCTCGATCCGGAGCATGGTCCGGCCGGTCACCGCGCCATCCAGGTACTCGGACAGCTGCGTCACCATATCCGCGCACTCCGCCGAGCCAGCACCATGGTCTGCTATCGATTGCACCGTTGCACCAGGCCAGCTCATGCCGTCCTCCGTGTATCCGATGGTTCGGCAACCGCGGAGGTCGCAAGCTTTCCTTTGAGCAGCGTGCGCATCATCTGGCGGCCGCGGGTCAGCCGACTCTTCACGGTCCCCAGGTTGGCGCCCACGATCTCAGCGATTTCGTCATAGGAGAAGCCGTCGATCTCTCGAAGGATCAATACGGTGCGAAAGTTCTCCGGTACCTCGCGAAGTGCCGTTTCAAGAAGGCTGCGCAGCTCAGCCTGTTCGGCATACTCGAGGGGGGAGCGATGGGAGTCCGCCAACAGGGACGCCAGGGTTGGCCCCTCGTCTTCCACCTGCGATGACATCGGTGCGTCGACGCTCACCTCGCGGCGTTTGTGCCGAGACCACCACCGTCGCTGGTTGGAGCTCTCCCGCAGAGCAATCCGGTACAGCCAGGTTCGCAGGCTCGATCCGCCGTGAAAGCTCCGAATCGACCGGAACACCTTGATGAAGACCTCCTGCGTGATGTCAGAGGCCTCGCTCGGATCGTCAAGATTGCGCGCGATCAGGGAGAAGAGTGGCTGGTGATACTGCGCGATCAGGATGCCAAACGCCTCTTCGGACCCGGCCTTCAGGTCGGCGATGAGGGTGGCCTCCTCGGTGGAAATTCCAATCGCGCTGGTGATGTTGCCCAAAAGTGTACCCGCCTGCATTGAGGTGCCCTCTAAGGTACGACGTGAAGCTAACGGGTGGCAATGGAAAGATGCTAGGAGAAACTGCGCCGCCGGCGGCAGAGTGCTCGCTCACTCTGCAGAACTTAGACACCAGCACGGCCCTGGTTGTTCCCGCCGCTCTGTCCGCGCAGGCGGTCCGACGTCGAGCTCTGACCGTACAGCTCACCAGTTTTGGGGCAAGATCCTGGCCTGGGGACGGTGGGGTCGGTACCCCGGGCGGGCCAGGTCATTGACGGATCGCGCTATCTCCGCCAGAATGAAGGAGTCCTTCCCCGAGTGGGCCTGTGGCGCAGCTGGGAGCGCGCTTCCATGGCATGGAAGAGGTCATCGGTTCGATCCCGATCAGGTCCACCAACTTACCCTAATCAAATCTAGCGTCTCCGTCGGAGATGCGCTCACCGAGATCCCGAGGGGCACCGCGCCTCCTCAGGCGAGCAGACTCGCCCTGCCAGGAAGCTCCACGCCGGAAAGCTGTGCGCAGGCCGCGAGGAGTCTTTCCTGCACTGTGGGGTCCTGCGTGGCGACGGCCGGCTTGCGCTGCTGCAGGTGGTAGAAGTAGGCACCGCTCACCTTTGCCGCCGCGTCCTCGCTCACCGCGAGCCAGGCCTGCGTCAAGTGCCCCTGTTGCAGATCGCCGCTCGCTCGCGCGCCGCCCATCTTGGTGGCCACCCACCCGGGTTCCATCGCGTTGGACAGCACATCGGGCCAAAGGCGGGCAAAGGCGAAGGCCAGCAGCGCGTCGTGAAACTTGGTGTCAGAGTAGGCGCGGCTGCCGTTCCACGTGCGCGACTCCCAGGTGAGGTCCTCCAGGCTCTGCTGCCCCTTCCTGTGCAGCTCGGAGCTCACGTAGACCAGGCGCTTCGGCGGGGGCATCAGGGCCGTGAGCATGTAGGGTGCGATGGTGTTGGTCTGCAAGACCTGCGGCAGACCATCTTCGGTGAGCTTCCGCGCGCGCTCTTTGTAGCCGATCGCCGCATTGTGAATCACGGCGTCAAAGCGTCCGAGCGCGGTCGCCTGCTCCGCCAACTCGCGGGTCTGCCGGAGGCTGGCAAAGTCCCCGATCAGCACCGTCTCCGCTCCGGGGAGCTCGCTGCGGGTGTGCTCTGCGCGCTGTTCGTTGCGGGCATGCGCCACGACCGTGTGCCCTTGTTCAAGAAGCAGCCTCGCGGCCATCAGGCCGAGCCCGTCAGAAGAGCCAGTTACAAAGACACGCGCCATGGAACACCCTCCGCCTTCTGTACAGATGATCGGGGAGGCGGCGTAGTCGACCGCGACATGCGCGTGGGTTTCGCACCGTGCGATACCGTCCGGAGGTCTACGAGCTTACAAAGCTGTGTGCCCGCCGCGGGCCTTTTTGATGTGGCAGCACCCCGGCCAGCCAGCGGTCGTGCATAGCCTCAAAGGCGTCCTCCAGGGCGCGCGTGAGCGTCACACTGTCGCACAGCGGGCTCCGGGCCATCCGCTCGCGCTGCTGTTGGCGAAGCATCCGGCGGACCGCAACGTCGTGTGGAAGGGCGCGCGCCAGGTCGCGAACGATCTCGGCATAGGCCTGAGGTGTCTGGGCAATCCATTCCGGGCGGCCCAGTGATTTCAGCAGCGAGCTTCCCATCCGTCCGCCTGTCCACGTGCCTTCAAGCGCAACGAGCGGCACACCCATCCAAAGGGCATCAAAGGCTGTCGTCCCGGAGTTGAAGGGAAGGGTATCGAGGGCAAGATCGATCCGGTTGTAGAGGGCCATGTGGCGTTGGTGCCCTGCGACATACGGCTCGAAGTGAAGGCGCTCGGGGGAGATTCCGTGGTCGGCAAGAGTAGCGAGAATGCGGTCGTGCGTTTCGGAGTCGTCGACCGTTCGGTCTTCCAGCAGCAGCCTCGCTTCAGGCAGTGCGTGCAGCACACCAGCCCACAGGGCCAGCGTCTCCTCCCGAATTTTGCTGTACTTGTTGAAGGAGCCGAGCCAGAGTGTGCCGGCCGGATCCGGCTCCCACCGATCGCATGGAAGGTCCCAGTCCCCGCGGTAGCAGACCGCAAGCCGGGGAAGCCGCCACAGGACCTCCGTGTAGTGAGCCTGTGTGGACGGCTGGGCATCCGGATCGGAAAGAAAGTAGTCCATCTCGGTCAGCCCGGTTGTCGACCAGTAGCCAATGTAGGTGCACTGCACAGGAGCGGCGCGATGGGCAAAGATGCCCAGGCGGCAGTTGGCAGTATGGCCCGTGGTGTCGATCAGCACATCCACCTTCTCCAGACGGATGCGGTGAGCAGCTGCGGCATCGGGAACACCAACCAGCGACACAAAGCCGTCGGCAAGGGATCGCAGGCGATCTGCACAGGGGCCGGATCGTGCCGTCGTAGGAAAAAGGGTGAGGTGGATGCGCGTGCGGTCGAGCTGCTGCAGAATCGGCTCCAGAAACTCGGCAACCGCGTGCGTGCCAAGTTCAGCCGAGACGACACCTAACCGAAGTGGCCGACCGGCGCGCGGCAGGGCAGAGAAGACGCCTGAGGTGACCAGCGCTCGATGCCGGGCGTCAGCGCGTTCTGCCGCGGAAAGCGCACCTTGCTCCCACCCGGTGGACAGCTCGCGCTCCGCTTCCGGTGAGATGTCGCGAGAAAAGGCGTGGAGGTAGAGCAGGTTGCTGAAGGCAGCGGAAAATCCAGGCTGCAGCTCCAGCACGCGAGAGTAGGCGGCAGCGGCCTCTGCAAGGCGCCCCTGCTCCTTGCGTATCTCGCCGAGGTTGTTGCGGGCACCGGCATGCTCCGGATGGAGTGCCAGCAACCTGTTATAGATCTCGGCCGCAGCCTCGAGCCGCCCCTGCTCCTTCAGGACATTGCCAAGATTGAGCAATGCATCCGGGAAGGCTGGATCGATGGCCAGCGCGCGGCGAGCGCTTGCCTCTGCTTCGGCGAACCGCCCAACTGATCGCAGGCAATTGCTCTGGTTGCTGTGGGCTGCGACGAAGGCCGGATCATGCTGGAGCGCAAGCGCGTAGGAGTTGATCGCCTCCTCCCGTCGCCCCAACTCGTCCAGCAGATTGCCCAGGTTGTTATGTGCCGTGGCGTACCCGGGCTCGATCGTAAGCGCTTTGCGGAAACACACCAGGGCGCGCTCAAGCTGGCCAAGGCGATGAAGCGCAAGGCCGAGCGCGTCGGCAGCCTGGTGCAGGGTAGGGTCTGCACCGAGTGCCCGGGCCAGATGCGTCGCGGCCCCGGGCAGCTGGCCGAGACGCAGCAGCAACCGACCCAGCTCCCCGTGAAGGGCCGCCGACCCCGGAGTCGCTGTCAGCGCCCGCTCCAGCACAGCACACGCCTCGGGCAGACGATCCATTGACTCAAGCGCGACTGCGAGGTTGAGCTGAAAGTGTGTTTCGGGAGGATGCGCCGCGGCAAGCTCATGCATGACGTCGAGAGCCGGGATTGGGTTGCCCTGCTGAAAGTGCAACAGGGCGCGAAAGAAATGTGCCTGAGGGTGGTCAGGGACAGCCGCTAGAAGCTGGTCGTAGCAGCCCTGGGCGAGCTCGAAGCGATCAGCGGCGTGGTGCAGGCGAGCTGCAGCGAGGAGGTCGGCGACCCTGCCCACCGGCAGGCGCACGATCGGCACGGAAGCTCGCATGGCTTGTTCCAGCAAAGGCCGCTCTCTCCAGGCGTGGCAAGCTGCCACGTACATCTGAGCGTGGCATTGCACCGCCTTTGGCGGAATAGCACCAAATGGGGTGCCCCCAGGAAATCTTTGCCTACCGGGTGTAAAGCTCTCGGCTTCTTTGCCGTTAACAGTCTTGAGCACCGGGACCGACAAGCGTCGCGGAGCACGGGAGTACTATGTTTTCGATCGTCGGCATTCTGGTAGTCATTGGATCGGTTCTTGGCGGATTTCTGATGGAAAAGGGCAAGTTGCCAGTGCTGATCCAGCCCGCGGAGTTCCTCACCATTGCCGGAGCGGCGATTGGAACCGTCCTGGTGGCGAATCCCATGCACGTCATCAAAGGAGTCGCTACCGGGGTCTTGTCGGTGCTCAAGGGCGGCGGCGTCCCGGAGAAGCAGTATGTGGAATCCCTGAAGACTCTCTTCGATCTGTTCAGCAAAGCGCGTAAAGAAAGCATGATCGCGATTGAGGCCGACATCGAAGAGCCGGAAAAGAGCCCCATCTTCTCAAAGTGCACCACCTTTGTGAAAGATCACCACGCTGCGGCCTTTGTCTGCGACACCCTGCGAATGGCGATGACCGGCGGCGTCAAGGCGCTCGATGTCGACCAGATGATGGAGCTGGATCTCGAGGTGCATCACCAAACCTCCATGGCTCCCACCCAGGCCCTCACCTCGATGGCCGACGCGCTGCCGGGTCTAGGCATCGTGGCTGCCGTCCTGGGCATTGTGGTCACCATGGGCGCTCTCGGCGGTCCTCCGGCAGAGATCGGGCACAAGGTGGCCGCAGCGCTGGTCGGAACGTTTCTTGGCATCCTGCTCTGCTACGGCGTGATCGGCCCCATCGCGGCCAACATGACCAAGGGCATTGAGGAGCAGCACGCCTTCTACCACGTCTTGCGAGTGACGCTGCTCGCCTTCATCAAGGGTGTGTCCCCAATCCTCGCGGTGGAGATGGGTCGTCGCGCCATCCCGGAGCATGTGCGGCCGAAGTTCCAGACCCTCGAACAGGCCTGCCGCAACAAGGGCGCCGAGGCCGCTGCGTAGCCGGAACCCCTGCTGGGAGCGCCCCGCTCCCTGGACACCAACCATCGGCAAACAAGGAGAAGGAGTGACGAATGGCAGATCCAATGGACGACCTCATCATCATCCGCAGAAAGAAGGTAGTTCACGGTGGGCATCACGGTGGGGCGTGGAAGGTGGCCTACGCAGACTTCGTCACCGCGATGATGTCGCTCTTTATCGTCCTGTGGCTGCTCAGCAGCAGCAACGAGCAGGTGAAGAAGTCAGTGGCCGGCTACTTCAACGACCCAAAGGGCACCGCGCGGCTCGAGGGCAGCAGCATGTCCGGTGCCGGGCACGCTGTAGACGTGAGCCAGGCGGACATGCCGAAACTCAGGGAGAAACTGCTCGCGTCGGCACGGCAGCTTCCCAACTTCGAGAAGCTCAAGAAGCAGGTAGAGATCAGTGCCTCACCCGATGGACTCCGGATCGAACTGATGGAAGAAGCTGGTGGAACCTTCTTCGAGACTGGCAATGCGGAGCCGACGCCAGCCCTGCAGCAGTTCCTGCAGGTCATAGCCAAAGAACTCGGCAAGATGCCAAATAAGATCTCAATCGAGGGCCACACGGACTCACACCCCTACAGCAACAAGCTGGGCTACACCAACTGGGAGCTCTCAGCCGACCGGGCCAACGCCGCTCGACGCATGCTGCAAAGCAGCGGTGTGGGACTTGGGCAGATCGCCCAGGTGCGCGGTTTCGCCGACCAGATGCCCCGTATCGTCGGTCGTCCCGAGGACCCGTCCAACCGGCGCATCACCGTTGTTGTCGACGCGCTACCTGAGGTCGAGTCCCCCTCCACCGCTCCATCGGAAGGCGAGGGCAAGGAGGAAGCGGACAGCAGGGATCGTTCGAGGCCCACCGAGGTAGCGGAAGCAAAAACGTCGGCAGCCGCAGGAACAAAGGAGTGAAACAGGAGCGAAAGCCTTTCACGTGGGCAAGCCAGCACATCCCACCGAAGGGCTGCTACCTGGAATCGGAGCAGGAGGTGGATGTGTTGGTCCAGCCACCTAAGTGTTACAGCGCGAGCGGTAAGAGGCTGCGGCAACATGCTAGCCTTGCTACGCCAACGCCATGAACAGGTGAGGCAACGATTCCCGGGCCAGGAAGTACTTGAACTTGACGGTGCAGGAAGATGCAGGAGCAGAGGCAGATCGGAGAACGCGGCCACGGGAAAAGCCGGACGCCCCAGGGCCTGATGCCCCGAGGCAGGTAGGGAAGATCCTTGTAGTGGAGGATGATCTGCCCCTCGGTCGCTTCCTACTCAGAACACTTCGCTCGGCCGGTCACGAAGCCGAGTTGGTTCACGATGGCGCAGCAGCTCTCGCTCGACTGCGTGGCGAAGTGCCCAGCCACTTGCTCGGTGTCACACTCGTCATCCTGGACATCAACCTGCCGGAGATGGACGGCTTCGAGGTTCTGCGCCAGCTTCGACCGGAGCAGCCAAAGCTTCCAGTCCTGGTGTTGACGGCACGAAGCAGGATTGAAGACACGGTGCGAGCCTTCGAGTGCGGCGCGGACGACTGCCTCGTGAAGCCGTTCAGCTATGTCGAGATGCTGGCCAGGGTAGGTGCTTTGCTCCGGCGCAACACGGGCGTGATCTCGCAGATAAGCCAGGTAGGCGATCTGACGCTCCATCGCGAGGAGCGCCTTGTTCTGCGCGGCAGCCATCGCGTGGAGCTTACGCCGCGAGAGTTTGGTCTCCTGGAATACCTCATGCGCGACCCTGGCACACCCGTCTCTCGCGCCGTGTTGATGGAGAAGGTCTGGGGCACCACCTTCGACCCGTCGACTAATGTGGTGGACGTTTACATGAAGTACCTGAGAGACAAGATCGATCGCGACGGCGATGCCAAGTTGATTCGGACGGTGCGTGGCGTGGGGTACGTGATTGCCGCGGGGTGAACCAAGATCGTTTTCCCTGCCGGAGCCTGAGGCGGCCTTGCTGGGCGAACTGGTCCACGCCCTTGGGCAGCCTTTAACAGTGCTTGGTGGATGCCGGCTGCTGGCCCGAATGCCCCAGATGCAAGAGCCGCAATCACTGGAGGATCTGGCTGATCAGGTCGATCGAGCGAGAGAGATCTACGAGGCTATACGGCTGCTGCTGGAGGGCGTTGGCGCTGAAAGGATTCCGATCGACGCCTTTGTGAGCGATTGGACGAGGCGAAATCCAGGCAACAAACTGCAATCAGATTCAGGCCACGGCGACGGGGCGGCGGACAGCCGCATTCTGGAGGGGGTTGTTCGGACGACTGTGCAGAGTTCTTGGCCCGCGACGCCCATCCTGCTTCAGGAGAAAGACGGCTGGCTCGAGATACATGGGGGAGACAGACTGCCCCTCGAAGTGCCCTGGATGCTGCGGGTGGCCCTTGCTGCGGCGGAGTCAGAGGAAGGCGAGGGGGGTATGGTATACAAGCTTCAGCCTTTCCACGCCAGGGTCCGATTGCACCCGGTGTGAGCCCTCCCCGGATTTGTGTGTGAGCCCTTGCTGCGGCTTCACACACGGATGAAGCTGATGTTCTGAGCCGCCCCCTGTCTGCCGATGGACCAAGCTGAGCATTCCCTGCGCCTACGAGAGTTGCTGCCTGACAGCGGCAGCAGCACGTCTCCCTCCCGCCTGCTGGTCGTCAGCGCGAGCGCGGAGCTGCGGGACTCTGTGAACGAGCGTCTCCCACTTGAGCGATGGACACTGCGAGCCGCAGGAAGTGGTGCAGATGCTTTGGAGCAGCTGATGGAGGAAAGCTGTGAGGTGCTCCTGCTCGATCCAGCCTTACCGGACCTCCGGGTAGATGAGTTCTGTGACCTTGTCCGAACCGAGTGGCCAGGCGTTCAGATCCTTCCGTTAACGACGGAGCCCCTCCCCTCTGCTGACCCTGGGGGGGGCGGGGGGTGGGGGAAGGCTGGTGTGGCTGCACCGGGGGGCCGGGCGGAGAGTGGCGCGAGGGTTGGGCGGGGCGGGTGGCAGGGGATGGTGGGGAGATCGGAGGCCATACAGCGGGTGTACCGGTCGGTGCGCCTGGTGGCGCGGCGCGACACCAGCGTGCTGGTGCAGGGAGAGAGCGGGACGGGCAAGGACCTGGTGGCGCAGGCGATCCATGCGGCCAGCGCACGGACCAAGCAGCCCTTTGTGGTGATCAACTGTGCGGCCATCCCCGAGGCGTTGCTGGAGGCGGAGCTGTTTGGGTATACCAAGGGCGCGTTTACAGGGGCGGTGCAGTCGCGCATTGGCCGAATACATGCAGCGCACGGAGGGACGCTGTTTCTGGACGAGGTTGGCGAGATGCCGCTGCCGTTGCAGAGCAAGCTGTTGCGCTTTCTCGAGCAGGGCGAGGTGCAACGGATTGGCGGGTCGGACACCCTGAAGGTAGATGTGCGGGTGGTAGCCGCGACCAATGCCGATCTGAAGAAGATGGCGGGTGCGGGGACGTTTCGAGAGGACCTGTATTACCGGCTGGCGGTCTTTCCCATTCGGCTGCCGCCGCTGCGGGAGCGGATGGAAGACCTGCCGGAGCTGGTGGAGTTGTTTTTGGAGCGGTTTGCGCCGGGAGTTCGGGTGAGCGCGGCCGGGTGGGACAGCCTCCAGGGGCACAACTGGCCGGGCAACGTGCGGGAGCTGCGAAATGTGATGGAGCGGGCGAGCCTGTACGCCGAGGGTGCGGCGGAGATAGGCGCGGACGACGTGGTGCTTTAGCGCTGCTGGTCTGTTTTGTGCAGGAGCTTCCCGAAGGGGCGCGGCTGAACCCGAGGGTGGCGCGCGTGGGGAGGACTGGCTGCCGGCACCGGGTTGGGTTGCGGGTGGCTCCTGTGCCGTTCGCTGGTTGGCCATCCCCCCTCCCCCCTTAATGCTTTCACGCAAAATCTTCATGGCAGGCGACTTAGGTGGTGGGTTGAGACGCACCTTGAAGCGTGATTTGCCGATTTCGCCCGGAATGCTGGGACGAGGTGAGACAAAATCTTGTTTCTATTGGGGTTAGCCGCGATGGATTGGCAGGACAAGCCTGTCGGGAACGCTTGGCTGCGGGGTGGTGTTGTGCGTCCCTGGCACGCTGTTCACAAGCGGGTCGGCTGCTTGTTGCGGTGCAGGTCGCGCTCCGAGCGGTAGTGCAGGTTTCGTGCGTCTTACCAGAATAGAGGGGTGGCGTGGGGCATTCGGCCATTTGCCGTCCGGGGGGGCGTGCGTGTGATGGTCGGCGATCAGGTGAGCAGGCCGGGTTGATGGCCAGGCAGGCTGGCCCGATTGTCTCTGGCTGGGGAGAGAGCGGGCCGGTCAGACGGGTTGCGGTGTGCTCCGGAGTGACTTGCTGCTTGGCAGGGGAGATTGCCTGACCGGGAAATGAATCGCTTCTCCTGGAGTCGGGTGGCTGGAGCGGAGCCGGGTGGCTGGAGCGGAGCCGGGTGGCTGGAGCGCTGCGAGCAGGTCGGCTGAAATGGCGGGTTGGGGTGTGCCACAGGGGTGGATCGAGGTACAACCTCCGGGGCAGACGGAGGGATTTGGCGCGCGGCATGGCATGGGGGGTGCAAGGGAAGTAGGCGAATGTTGCCTAGTTCTCATGAAGTTCCAATGATGGCTGTTTTGGACCGCCTCCCCGGGCGTGCCGCGGTGTTGGGCGGCGGGGAGAAGACGACCGCGATCGCACGGGAGCAGACGGTGGCGCGCGTGGAGGAGTGCTCGCCGGAGCGGCTGCAGGAGGCGTTTGCGGCGTTTATCTCAGCCTCGGCGCGGCTGGAGATCTCCTATCGCGATCTGCAGGGAGAGGTGCAGCAGCTGAGCCGGGAGTTGGCCGAGCGCAATGCGGCGCTGAAGGAGAGCCTGCGGGAGAACCGGGCGATGCGGCAGGGGCTGGAGCAGACACTGCGCTCGATGCCGTGCGGCGTGCTGGTGGTGGAGGCCGATGGCGCGATTGTGCTGGTAAATGTGGAGGCGGCGCGGCTGCTGGCGATGCCGGCGGAGCGGATGCGGAGCCTGGAGGCGGTGCGGGCGGAGCGAGGGCTTGACCTGGCGCTGGGTGGGGGCGACGTGCTGGAGGATGCGGCGGAGCAGGAGCTGGCGCTGCGGCTGCGGAGCGGCGAGGAGCGATGGCTGGCGGTACGGCGGCAGGCTCTGGGTGACGAGGCGGCGTGGGGTGGGCGGCGACGGGCGGTGCTGATGCTGCAGGATGTTTCATCGCGGCGGCGGATGGAGGCGGCACGCGAGGCGGCGCGGGAGGCGGTGACGCTGGCCGAGGTGTCCGCGATGCTGGCGCATGAGATTCGCAATCCGTTGGCGAGCATGGAGCTGTTTACAGGCCTGATGGAGGACTGCCCGGAGCGGGCCGGGGAGTGGGTGGGGCACCTGCAGGCCGGGGTGCGCGGGCTAGCAGGGACGGTAAACAACGTGCTGACGCTGCATGGCGGCGTGCCGCCGGCGATGGAGCCGCTGGAGCTGCGTGAGGAGATGCGGCGGGCGGTGGAGTTTGTGCGGCCGATGGCGATGCAGGCGGGCGTGCGGCTGGAGTTTGCGGGCGGGTCTGAACCGATTGCTGTGCGCGCCAACCGAAGCGCGCTGGGGCAGATTGTGCTGAACCTGAGCACAAATGCGCTGCGGCATACGGAGGCGGGCGGAGCGCTGCGGGTTGCCGTGGGGCGGCGAGGTGAGTGCGCGGTGGTGACGGTGGCGGACACGGGCGCGGGGATGCCGGCGGAGATGCTGCCACGGCTGTTTGCGGGGCGGTTTAGCGGGTCGGGCAGCACCTCCGGGCTGGGGCTGGCGGTGTGCGGGCGGCTGATGGCGCAGCACGGCGGACGGATCAGCGTGCGGAGTGAGGCGGGCGTGGGGAGTGTGTTTGAGATGGAGTTTCCGAGGGCATGAGCGAGATGACGACAGCGCGACAGGCAGCAGTGTTGGTGGTGGATGACGAGCCGGGGATCCGGGTGGCGCTCCAGGCGCAGTTTGCGCGTGAAGGCTGGCAGGTGCGAACGGCGAGTGGGGTGGGCGCGGCGTGCGCGGCGCTGGAGCAGTCGAGCTATGACCTGGTGGTGTGCGACGTGCGCATGGGGGATGGAACGGGCTTTGAGGTGCTGCGGGCGGTACGCGGTGTGGGGCTTCACGGCGGGGAGCCGGCTGGGTTTGTGTTCCTGACGGCGTATGGAAGTGTGCCGGATGCGGTGGAGGCGATGCAGGGCGGGGCGGTGGATTACCTGACGAAGCCGGTTGCGTTTGAACGGGTGCGCGAGGTGGCGGCGCGGGTGATGGCGGCTCGGGCGGCGGCAGGGCGCGAGGGAAAAAGTGGGACGCGGGCGACCGACGGGTTCGGCATTGTGGGCCGGGCGCGGGCGCTGGAAGAGGCGATGGCGCGGGCGCGGGCGGCGGCAGCAACGGACGCGGATGTGCTGGTGGAGGCGGAGAGCGGCACGGGCAAGGAGCTGCTGGCACGGATGATCCACGAGGCGAGTGTGCGGCGGGGTGGACCGTTTGTGGCGATCAACTGCGCGGCGCTGCCGGAGACGCTGCTGGAGAGTGAGCTGTTTGGGCATGCGCGCGGGGCGTTTACGGGCGCGACGGCGGCGAAGGCGGGCAAGTTCGAGATGGCGAGCGGTGGGACGCTGTTGCTGGACGAGATTGGCGACATGCCGCTGAGTTTGCAACCGAAGCTGTTGCGTGTGTTGCAGGAGCGGGTGGTGGAGCGGCTGGGCGAGACGCGGCCGATCCGGACGAACATTCGGGTCATTGCGACCACCAACGTGCGGCTGCGCGAGATGGTGGACCAGGGGCAGTTCCGGAGCGACCTGTTCTACCGGCTGAATGTGATTCCGCTGACGATGCCGCCGCTGCGGGAGCGGATGGAGGATGTGCCGCTGCTGGCGGAGCACTTTGCGCGGCGATTTGCGGAGCGGCATGGACGGCCGGTGGCCCGGTTGGAGCCGGAGTTTCTGGAGCGGCTTGCCGGGCACGCGTGGCCGGGCAATGTGCGGGAGCTGGGGAACTTTATGGAGCGGGTGCTCTCGCTGCACGGCGGGGAGCGAGTGGGCGCGGAGTGCTGGGATCGGGAGCACGGGACGGGCCTGCGGCGGGCGAGTGTGCGGGTGATGCCGGCACCGGCCGCGGCGGTGGAGACGGCGGTGGTCTCGATGGATGAGTTGGAGCGGGTGCACCTAGAGCGGACGCTGGAGATGGTGGAAGGAAACCGGACACGGGCGGCGGAGATGCTGGGGCTGAGCGTGCGGACGATTCGTAACAAGATTCGGCAGTATGACCTGCCGCCGCGGAGGTATGCGTAATGGCTGTTTCGATGATGGAGCAGATGGAGCGGTTTTTGGGCGTGACGAACCGGCGGCAGACGGTGTTGGCGAGCAACATGGCCAATGTCAACACGCCAGGGTATTCGCGGCAGATAGTGAACCTAAGCGCAGAGGCGTTGGGTTCCGGTGTAGACGGCGGTGTGTCGTACGGCGGGTACACCAGCGTGCGGGATGAGCTGCTGCAGATGAGTGTGGATGGGAAGACCGCGGAACAGGGCAGCCTGAACACTCAGGCGACGGCGCTCGCGACGGTGCAGACTGCGTTTTCCGGTACGACGACCGGCGTGGGCGCGGCGATGTCCACGTTCTTCTCCGCCGTTTCAGGGTTGTCGACCAACCCGATGGATTCGTCTGCCCGCCAGGCCGTGATGTCGGCCGCGTCACAGCTCGCATCCGCCTTTCACCAGGGAGCATCGGCCCTGACGGATGCGGCGGCCCAGGCAAACACGCTCGTAGGCTCGACAGTGGCGCAGATCAATGCGACGGCGAAGCAGATTGCGTCATTGAATGACGCCATTGCGCAGCAGACCAGCGCGGGTGAGCCAGGGGGGACGCTGCAGGACCAGCGGGACCAGCTCACCACGCAGTTGGCCCAACTGGTCGGCGTCTCTCGAACGCAGACCGAAGGACAGCCGACGCTGACCACTGCAGACGGATCACCTCTTGTGGTTGGCGGCAAGGCATACACCCTGCAGGTCGCCACGGGCGCGGATGGTTCCGCGCATGTGCTTGACTCGAACGGGGCCGATCTTACGAGCCGTCTGACCGGTGGATCGCTGGGCGGAGCACTGACTACGCGAGATGCGACCGTTCCTGGGGTGCTGGCCCAGCTGAATACTCTGGCGACCCAGTTCAGCGACGCGGTGAAGACCGCACAGGCGAACGGCTTTGATGTGAACGGCGCGCCCGGGGCGGCGATCTTCGCGATCTCGGGAGCTAACGCCAGTGCAGGCATCACCGTTGCCCTCGGTGATGCTTCGGGAATCGCCGCAAGCTCAGGGAGCGGGACGGGCAGCAGCGGCAACGTACCATCGCTTCTGGCCATACAAACGACGACTCTGGCGGGGGGGCAGACACCCACAGACGCCTACGCGGCGCTGGTGACAGATCTGGGAACAACCGGGTCGGATGTGTCAGCCAAACTGAAGGCGACCACCACTGCGCTGCAGCAGTTGACCTCGCAGCAGAGCGCGCAGTCCGGGGTGTCCATCGATGAGGAATCTACCAATCTCATCCGGTATCAGCAGGCCTATACGGCGGCTGCCCACGTGATCTCAACCATCAACGACCTGTTCACCGTTGTGATGAATATGACGGCAGGAGGCTGAGCATGCGCGTCGATCCCAATCGCAGCACGGCGTTGCTCGCTGCGATGCAGCAAAGCGAGCAGGCGCTTTCAACCGCAACCAGCCAGCTGGCTTCCGGGAAGCGGGTTGTTTTGCCGTCAGACGATCCAACGGCTTTCGGCCAGGATCTTCGCAGTCTTGCATCGAGTGCGGCAGTCGACCGGTACACACAGAATGCGGAGACCGTGGTGACGCAGGCACAGCAGGCCGATGCCGCGCTTAGCAGCGTCGTGTCGTCGCTGACGCAAGCTGTCTCTCTCGGCACGGAAGGCGGCAACGGCATCGCTTCCGGATCAGACCGGCAAGCGCTTGCACTGCAGGTGCAGGGTTTGTTGGCGAATGTGCTGACGCAGGCCAACCTCCGTGTGGGCGGGCAAGCGCTCTTTGGTGGCACGGCAACCGCATCTGACGCGTTCACCGCAGACAGCACGGCGAGCAGTGGATTTGTATACAACGGCAACAGTGGCGTGAATCAGGCGAGCCTTGGAGATGGGCTTCAGGTCTCCCTGAATGTCCCGGGGAACCAGATTTTTCTCGGCGCCGGCGGAGGCGTTCTGGGCTCGCTGACCCAGTTGGTTGGCGCCCTGAAGAACGGGACGGTGAACGACATCAGCGCTGCAACGTCGGCCGTGAGCGCGGCAATCGCCCAGGTAGGGCAGCAGCGCGTGGTGTACGCCAACGCTGTGACCCAGGCCCAGTCGCAGGAGAGCTATCTGTCGCAGGAGACGATCTCGCTCTCGTCGCAACAGAGTTCTCTGACCAACATCGATCTTTCAACTGCGGCAACGAACCTAGTGCAGGCACAGACGGCGCATACCGCCGTGCTGGCAGCCGCAGCCAAGGTGTTGCCCACTTCACTGCTCGACTATCTGAAGTGAGGAGTGAATAAAAGTTCTTCGGCGGACTAAAGCTTTGCCAGAGTCTGCCGATAGGAGAAGTAACAGCAACACGAGCACTCCTCCCCAGACTTAGCGGAGAGCTCGAAGACCAATGGACACCAAACCAAGGAGCTTCGCTAGACATGATTTCCATCCTGAACAACCTTTCCGCGATGAGCGCTGAGAACTCCCTCTCCACTACCCAGGCGAACCTCCAGAAGACGCTGACCCAGTTGTCGACCGGTCTCCGCATCAACACCGGATCCGACGACGCCGCGGGTCTTTCGATCGCGAACGGGATGCAGGCGAACATTGCCGCGCTTACGCAGTCGACGCAGAACGCCACCAACGGCATCGGCCAACTGCAGACCGCAGACGGCGCTCTGTCGCAGGTAACGACCCTGCTGAACCGGGCTGTGACGCTTGCCACGCAAGCCGCCAATGGCGGGATCACGACAGGCAGCAACAGCCAGGCTCAGGCGCTTGATACAGAGTTCCAGTCCATCCTGGATGAGATTGGGCAGATCGGAAACACAACGGACTTCAATGGACAGAACGTCTTTTCGTCCAGCGCACCGGCCTCGTTCACGTCCACTCAGGCTTCGCTCACGACGGCGTCGACCCTGACCACCGGTTCCACGACGACGATCACCGACAGCAAAACTGGCGGTAAGTTTGTCTTCACTGCGACCTCGACCTCGACCGTAAATGACCTGAACAACGCCATCTCGCAGGCGGTCAGCGCAGGCACCCTGAGCGCCGGCACGACGGGCAGCATTACCAGCGGCAAACTGGTGATCGCGACGACTGCCTCCAGCGACTCACTCCAGGTTGCGAGCAGTGACTCCACGCTTGGCGCTTTCTCACCAACTGTGGCCGGCAACAACAACTCGACCATCTTTATCAGCGATGGCACACAGACCAGTTCGGCGAACACACAGATCAATACCACCATCAGCTCACTTTCGAGCACATCCCTGGGTCTGAGCAGCTCCTCTCTGACCAACCAGTCCAACGCGGCTTCTGCCCTCACCGCAATCAACAGTGCAATCTCTTCGATCTCTGCGCAGCGCGGCCAGATTGGTGCCTCCATCAACCGGCTGACGGCAGCGTCTGCGGTTATGACCAACCAGGTGCAGAACCTGACCAGCGCCTCCAACGGCATTCTGAACGCCGACGTGGGCAAGACGGTGGCCAGCATGACGCAGTACAACGTCCTGCAGTCGACCGGTATGGCGGCCCTGCAGCAGGCCAACCAGGCGCAGCAGGCCGTGCTGAAGCTGGTGCAGTAACCGTGAGTGGGGCGGCGAGAGTGCACCTTGTCGCCCCAACCTGGCTGTAAGCCGTCGTAAGTCGCCGGACTCGGAAGCGTCCAGAAGGCCAATGGTATGAGCTCTGTGTCATCTCTGAATTCGTTGCTGTCGTCAACCAACGCCAGCACGAGTTCGTCGTCGATTGATCTGAGTTCTTTGTTGTCGGCCGCCACGGGGGCGACCTCTTCGGGCATCGATGTGACGACGGCGGTTGCGGCGGCGATCTATGCGGCCCAGGCACCTGAGCGACAGTGGCAGGCTCAGCAGGCCACGATCAAATCACAGATTACGGCGTTGACAACCATTCAGAGTTCGTTGTCTACGCTGTCGGGCGACCTGGATTCCCTGAACAACCTGGGAGGACCGTTGTCCGCGCGAGCGGTCTCCAGCTCTTCTCCAGCGGTATCAGCCACTGCAGCCGCCGGCGCCGCGGTTGGGACGCACGTCGTTCAGGTGAAGAGCCTGGCAACGACGGCGTCGTGGTACTCGCCGCCGGTCGCGAACTCCTCCGGGTCGCTCGGCGCGCTGTCAATGCAGATTGTTGGGCAGGACGGGAGCACGCACGTCTTTCAAACAGGCACTGGGGTCAACACGCTTGCGCAACTGGCGACCGCTATTAACGGCAGCAGTGCGGGTGTGACCGCCTCCGTTGTGCAGGATGCGTCGGGGTCGCGACTTGCGCTGGTGGGCGCCAGTTCGGGTGGAGCAAACGACTTTTCGGTTAGCTTTGGCAAGGTCTCGGGAGCAAGTTGGCTGTCGTCCGCCGCGGTCAGTGCGACATCGCCCCTGGCTGCTGGAAGCTTCACCGTCGGCGATGGGGCTCAGACGAGCACGGTGACGGTTGCTGCCGGTGACACGCTCAATGATGTCGCCAACAAGATCAACAGCGCTGGATCCGACATCACGGCGAGCGTGGTCACGGACAGTGGTGGAAGCCACCTCTCTTTGAGCAGCGCGACCGGCACGGTGGCGGTCGCAGGTGATCCTACGTTCTCGATGCAGCGCGCATCATCAGGTACCAACGCTTCGCTGACGGTCGACGGCATCCCGGTGAGCAGCGCGAGCAATCAGGTGAGTGGTGTGGTGAGCGGTCTCACCTTCAATCTGCAAGGTGTAACAGCGGACAACGCACAAGCCACCTTGTCCGTCTCTGCCGATGCAAGCCAGATGGCAAGTGCGGTCACGAAGTTCGTGACGGACTACAACGCCGCCCTTTCTGGAGTGAACGCGCAGTTCGCTTTTGACCCGAGCAGCAGTTCACAGGGCGTGCTTAGTGGCGACTCAACAGTTCGGTCGCTGCAGAGCGCCCTGATGAGCATGGTGAGCTACAGCTCCTCAGCTGGCGGAGCAAGCGCTGGCAAGGCGACCCTGGCTGGACTTGGCGTCACGATGGGGGATGACGGCACCCTTTCTGTGGACTCGGGAGCGCTTGCCGCAAAGGTGACAGCTGACCCCACGGGCGTTCAGAGCTTCTTTCAGGGAGCTTCGCTGAATGGATTTGCACAAGCGTTCCAAACGCAGCTGAAGACCTACACCAAGGCGTCGACCGGGGCACTTGCCGTGGGGATCAGCAACCTTAATCAGAGCTATACGGCGCTGCAAGGCCAGGTGGACGACTACGAGTCGGGCTATATCGCCTCGCAAAGAACGGTCCTGACGAGCATGTATAGCAAGGCAGAGATCGCCTTGCAGTCGCTGCCCGCAACGATGAAGCAGCTTGAAGCACAACTTGGTGGGAACTCGGGGAGCTGATGGTAAGCAAAGAGACGTTTTACCGGCAGGCAGCGGGCGAAGGCGCCACCTATATCGGCCTGTTGATTGTGGTCTACGACACGCTTGCCGGGGACCTGAGGCGAGCTGGAGGTGCGGCAGAGCGAGGTGATATAGCAGCCCGTTGCGACGCTACCAATCATGCGCTCCTGCTGCTCGGACATCTCGAGAGCTGGGCCTCCGCACTTCCGGAGTTGAGCCTGCGGGAGAGCCTCGGCCAGTTCTACAGCTTCGTGCGGATCCAGGCGTTAGCGCTCCAGGCGGCACAGGATAAGCGCGGCTTTGTCGACCTCGCCCAGCTTGTGGAGGAGACACGAGCCGTTTGGCAGCAGAAGGAGGCCAGTGTGACCGGCGAAGTCCGGCAGTTAAGCAGCGCACCGCAGACCTTTGCGTCGGATGAGATGGAGAGCTTCCCGCGCGCGAGCTGGTCGGCTTAGAGCAGCCTGGCCTTCGGGGTGGATGACTTGCTGACGCGGGTTTCCGCATCGTGAGCTGCTTGTCGATCATCTTGACCCGTACACGGATTTTCGTGGTGACGAGGTCTCATGAGCACGACCGCAGTGGCGGTGCCAAAAGTTGTGCGAGCAGGGCAGCAGGCGGTGATCAATCCGTGGGTAGTCGCCCTGACCGTTACGCTGGCCACTTTCATGGAACTGCTCGACACGTCCATCGCGAATGTGTCGCTCCCTTACATCGCAGGTGGGCTCGGTCGGTCGTTCGACGAGGTTACGTGGATTCTTACGACGTACCTTGTTGCGAACGCCGTTGTGCTGCCGATGAGCGCGTGGCTCAGCCGGGTGTTTGGCCGCAAGAACTACTACATGGCCTGCGTGGGCCTGTTCACTGTTACCTCGTTTCTCTGCGGCATCGCTCCAACTCTGCCATTTATGCTGCTCGCCCGTGTGCTGCAGGGGGTTGGCGGTGGCGGGCTGGCTCCTGTGGAGCAGGCGATCCTGGTCGACACGTTCCCGCCGGCCAAGCGGGCTTCCGCTTTTGCGCTGTACACCGTGGCGATCGTTACGGCGCCGGCTATTGGACCGGTGCTCGGTGGCTGGATAACGGACAATTACAACTGGCGGTGGGTGTTTCTGATCAACATTCCGATCGGGATCCTGTCTCTGGTATTGACCAACCGCTTTGTGCACGATCCACCAAGTTTCCAGGCAGAGCGTGCCACCGTTCGGCGGCCAGACGGCGGCTTGAAACTGGACGCGTTTGGCATCTTTCTCATCGGTGTCGGATCGGCAGCGCTGGAGGTTCTGCTCGATCGTGGGCAGATTGATGACTGGTTCGGATCAACCTTTATCTGCTGGGCGGCTTTTCTGGCTGTGCTGTGTCTCGGCATTGCTGTCTGGTGGGAGCTGCAGCACAAGGATCCGGTGATTGACTTCCGCCTTCTTGGCATCCGGAACTTCGCTATAGCCAACTTCTTCTACTTCCTCTTTGGCGTAGGCCTGTTTGCTTCAACGACGTTGATCCCCCAGATCCTGCAATCTCTTTACGGGTATCGAGCCATCGACGCGGGCCTGGTGCTTGGGCCGGGAGCGTTGGTGATCACGGTGCTGGCTCCGGTTGGAGCGCAGCTGGCGCAGCGCAAGATCATCTCGCCGCGCTGGATGCTGATTGGCGCGGTCACGGTGGTGGGCTTGTCGTTCCTGCACTTCAGCACCTTTAACCTGCAAACCGACTACCGTCACTACGCCGAGGCGAGAGCCTTTCAGGGGCTTGGCTATGCCTTCTTCTTCGTTCCATTAACGATGTTGGCCTACTCCGAGCTGCGGCCCGACCAGAACAACCGGGCCTCGAGCCTGACGAACTTCTTCAGAAACTGGGGAGGCTCGTTTGGCATCGCGCTGGCAACGACGCTGGCAGAGCGCAGGCAGAACTTTCACCAGGAGCGTGTCGGCGCAACCATCTCGGCGAGCTCAGGGCAATTGCAGCAGTCCATCCAATCGTTGACTGGCTTCTTCCAGGCTCGTGGATTTGGCGTCGCAAACGCCGCATCGGCGGCCTATGGGCAGATCTACCGCCAGCTGCTACAGCAGACGCAGCTGCTCGCGTTTATGGATTGCTTCCGGGTGATCGGCATTGTGACATTGCTTGCTGTACCCGTGCTCCTGCTGGCAAGGAAGTTCAAGGTAGGTGGAGGATCGACGGGGGCGCACTAACCTTCATCGCGCAGCAAGTCGGGCCCCCGTGACAGGTGCGTCCAGCTTCAGGCGTGAAGGTGGCCCAGCCCGACACCGAGCAGGTAGGTGACGATGCCCTCCACCGCGCCAACGCCCGTCATCTCCAGGCCGCTCGCCCACCAGGGGCGGATTGTGATCAGGCTCTTGGCCGCGCCTACGGCGAAGTGCGCGAGCAGGGACACGGCGGCCGCGGCGAGCACGGCGGGGAGGCCGGAGAGAAAGAAGAAGGGGATGATCGGGACAAAGGCGCCGATGGCGGTGGAGAGTGCACCGGAGCTGGCGGCGACCCACGGATCACTCAGAGCTTCCTCGGTCGTGTCCAGACGCTCGCGGGCAAGCGCCTTGACCAGTCGCGGTTTGCCCGGAGTTGGATCATCGGCCAGGTGGTCGACAAAGCGGTCAGCATCTTCGGACGGCAGGCCCCGGAGCTGAAACGAGAGGGACAGCATCTCGCGCGCTTCAGCCTCGTTGAGTCGAACGGATTCGGCCTCCCGCGAGAACTCGGCCTCATAGATCTCGCGCTCGCTCCTGGCAGCCAGAAAGGCGCCGGAGCCCATGGAGAGCGCGCTGGCGACCATGCCGGTGAGCCCGGCCAGCAGAACAAAGTGGCTGTTGCCCAGGGTTGCGCCCGAGACGCCGGAGACGATGCCGAAGATGGCGCCCAGCCCATCGTTTACGCCGTAGATCGCGTCGCCCACCCAAGAGGCGGCGCGCCGCTGGCCTTTGTCGCGGGCCGTAATGAGCTCGTTCAGGGCGCTGCGAGCCTGCTCCGGGGTGATAGCCGGTTGTGGCCCGCGCGAGCGGACCAGATTGCCGAGGGCGCGGTAGTGCTCCTGTTCGTCCTGGATGACCTCGTCGAGGATGCGTGCCGTCTCCGGATCATTCAGCCCGGTGAGCTGGCGGGAGTAGCGTGCAATGTCGCGCGACTCATCCAGCTCTAATCGCCGCAGAGCGAGCGCATCCCCGCCCACACGGGCGCTCAACGTGTCCGCCTCGCCGGTTGGAGGTCCTGTGTAGACCAGTGTGCCGCCTCCCAGCGCCTGAAAGCGGTCTGCCCAAAGATCGGCGTGATGCTGCTCGGCGGCCGCCAACGACCGCAGCACAGCGTGGCGCGCCGGATCCGGCTCCCGCTCGGCCAGGGTGCTGTAGGTATAAAAGCCAGTGACTTCGGCATTCCAGTTCTGCGCGATGATTGCGAGAAGGCGTTGCGGCTGGAGCTGGGGAGATGACGGCATGGACGTGAAACGGCTCCTCGAAACCCTCGCCTGTAAGGATACGGGAGAGCTTGGGCGAGGCCGGAGTGCATCAGGAACGAAATCAGAAGGAGGGGAGCTCCCTTTCAGAGGCGACCGGGCGTGTTCTGGCCCCAAAGGCGCGGACTAGCCGAGAATGGGAGCAGGCCTGACTGGGAGGACAGCATGCAGGGAATGCGCGATCTGTTACGGGGAAGCCTTGGCAAGAGTCTGCGCACCCTCACGCCACTCGATCGGCTGGTGGTCGCCTGGCCCGTTGCCTGCGGCTCGGTCCTGGCGGCTCGCGGGCAGCCGGTGGGCTATGAGCGCGGACGCTTGACCGTCCAGGTAGCGGATCCGGCATGGCGCGAGCAGCTCCGCTCGTCCCGGGAGCGACTGTGCCGCGAGCTGGCGCGGATCGCCTCGGTTGATCTGCGCGAGATACACTTCGAGGGTGGGCAGGAGATCGCCAGCCGGTCGACCGGCACAAAAGAGGAAGGGCCTGAACCCGATGGAAACCAACGTTGATGCGGCATCGAGCACAGGCCGCGAGGTAAGCCTGGACGAGGTACGACACGTGGCAGAGCTGGCGAACCTTCGCCTGACTGCCGCGGAAGAGAACGGTCTTGCGCGCGATCTGAACCGCATACTCGAGTACGTTGCCCAGCTCAGTGCGGTGAGTACGGAGGGTGTGCCACCCATGGCGCAGGTGTCCGAGGTGCTGGGTGGAGCTGAGGCGACCACGCTGCGTGTCGACCAGGTTCGGCCCTCGTTGGACCGCGGCTCTGTGATGCGGTCGGCACCCGAGACGGACGGGCGCTTTTTCAAGGTGCCCAAAGTGATAGAACGCTAACGGCAGGAAGGGAATGCGGTTGCTAGAGAACGGTGTAGAACAACTCGGCATGACTGCCATACGGTCCGCCATCGCAGAACGACGGGTGAGCGCTACGGATCTGGCGGAGCAGAGCTTCGCTCGCATTGCTGCCGACGACGGCCCCAGTGGAAAGGGAATCAACAGCTTTCTTGCCCTCAGCCGCGACCGTGCCATGGCGCAGGCGAACCGGATCGATCGGATGGCGGAGCGGGGTGAAGCCCTGCCTCGACTGGCTGGCGTGCCGCTGGGCATCAAGGACGTGCTGACCATGCAGGGTGCGCCGGCAACGGCTGGCAGCCGCATCCTCGCCGGCTACCAGCCGCCGTATGATGCCACCGCTGTTGCGCGGCTGGACGCCGCGGGAGCGACGCTGCTTGGCAAGCTGAACTGCGATGAGTTCGCCATGGGTTCCTCAAACGAGAACTCCGCCTGGGGCGCCGTGCGCAACCCGCGCGCTCTGGACAGGGTTCCCGGCGGCTCCAGCGGTGGATCGGCTGCTGCCGTCGCGGCCGGCTTCTGCGTGGGCAGCCTGGGAACAGATACCGGCGGCTCTATTCGGCAGCCAGCGGCCTTCTGCGGCGTGGTCGGCGTGCTGCCAACCTACGGCCGCGTTAGCCGCTATGGTTTGATTGCGTTTGCCTCTTCGCTGGATCGTGTTGGCCCGTTTGCCAACAGTGTGGAAGACGCGGCGGTGCTGCTGGAGGTCCTGGCCGGGGTGGACGAGCGGGATGCCACGAGCTCTGACCGGCCAGTGGACGCCTACAGCAGCGGCCTCGGCAACGGCGTCGCCGGTCTCAGGGTCGGGGTGCCGGAAGAGTACTTTGGCGAAGGTCTGGATCCCGAGATTCGCGCCGCTGTGGAGCGGGCGATCGACGCACTGCGGGCGGGTGGAGCTGAGATCCGACACGTCTCGCTCCCACACACGCGTTTCGCTATCCCGACCTACTACGTGCTGGCCACGGCGGAGGCAAGCTCCAACCTGTCGCGCTTCGACGGTGTGCGCTTCGGCCTGCGTGCGCCGGGCGCCGAGACGCTGGCCGGCATGTACAGGGAGACACGCGATGAGGGCTTCGGCGCGGAGGTGAAGCGCCGGATTCTGCTTGGCACCTATGCGCTGAGTGCGGGCTACTACGACGCGTACTACCGCAAGGCGCAGCAGGTCCGGTCACTGGTGACCAGGGATTTCCTCCAGGCCTTCCACGACGTAGACCTTCTGATCAGCCCGATGACCCCGACCCCGGCCTTTCGGCTGGGGGAGAAGACGGACGACCCCTTGGCGATGTACCTGGCGGATATCTATTCGGTTGCAGCCAGTCTGGCCGGGCTGCCCGGCGTCAGCGTGCCCTTCGGCAGGACGGAAGAAGGGCTGCCGATCGGCGTGCAGTTAATGGGCCGTCATTTTGATGAAGCAACGATGCTTCGCGCGGCCGCGGAGCTGGAACGGTGCGCGAGCAGCGGGAGCGCACCCATCGCAGCACAGCAGGGGTGAAGCTCGGCCCGGAGTGGTAACGGTGTCTGCCGGCAGGGATCGGCAGACCGGAAAGATGGAAGGCAGCGATGAGTTTGTTTGGGAAGTTGTTTGGCAAGCAGGGCGAAGGCAAGGGGACCGAAGGCACAGCCGGAGACACCCCGGAGCAGGCGATGCAGGGCACGGAGCAGGGAAGCCAAGCCCGTGATGAGGGGCAGCAGGCGGAGATCGTCGAGGCCAGAGAGATGCTGGCTACCTATGGCGAAGACGGGCTTCCCTCGACCGAGCCGCCGCCACTCTCGGAGGAGTCTGCGGCAGACGCAACAGAGACCTCCCAGGCAGAGACTCCGCTGAACAGCGGCGGAGCGCCCGGTCGCGGCGAGGTGCTGGCATTTCCGGGCCGCGCCCGGGAGGCCGAGCCGACCGAGCCTGCGACGCGCACTCAGGCGCCAGCGGGCGAGCGGCCCGAGCCTGTCTCCATCAGCTCCGGCCAGCAGCGAGCCGAGCCGCAGCAGCCCGGCCAGCCACCCACCCTGCAGGAGATGCGCAACGATCCCAACTTCCTCCGGGTCTTCGACCAGTACGGGCAGGAGGTCTTTGTTTCCAGGCAGCAGTGGCGTGAGGAGATCCTCCCGAACAACATCCAGGCTGCCTGGAACAACCCGGACGAGCTGTACGGCGTGCTGCTGAACGGCATCAACGATGGCCTCTTTGCCGAGATCGAGCCTGCCGCCGTCCATCTGCGCGAGATCGACCCACAGCCCGCGCGCGCGGCCTGCCTGCTTGCCGTGGTGCAGCTGCAACTGGGACAGCCCGAGGTGGCCGAGCGCACGCTCGAGCAGACGCTGGAGCGCGACGGGGAAGATGCAGCCGTGCTGACCAACATGTCCCGCATGGTTGCCGGCCGAGGCGACCGCGAGCGGGCCGAAGGCATGCTGTGGCGTGCCCTGGAGCTCGATCCTAATCTGGAGAACGCCCTGGCGTGGTTCGTTGGCGTCGAGCAGGAGCGTGACCCGGAGGGCGGCAAGGACCGTGCGCTGGACCGCGTGGAGCAGCTGCCCGGAAGCTGGCGGGCCAGCCTGTGGAAGGCCAAGGCAGCGCTTGAAGCGAACGACCTGCCCCGGGCGCTGGCGCTCTACCGTACCGGGCTGGCGAGTTTCTCTGGGCCGGTTTCACCCGAGTTCCTTTACCCGATGAGCGGCGATCTGGGCATGGCCGGTCACCTCCGCGAGCTGTTGGAGCTCACGGAGCCGCGCTTTATCCCCGAGGTGCACGGCCTTCCCGTCGGCAACAACCTGATCAAGGCCCACTTTGACTTGGGTGAGCTGGACCAGGCTGCAGCCATCACGGCACGGCTCTTTGCCATGCGACGGCCAGATTGGCGCGAGCCTCTTGGCTTCTGGGAACAGACCATTGGCCGGGCCCAGCGTGCGCAGCAGCCCGCTCTGGAGTCTCAGGGGCCGCTTGAAGTCGGGATGCTGGAGATGATCGGCCCGGTTTGGCGACGGGTGAATGGACCTTTGGAGCCAGTCTTCGGCCTGAACAAGCGCGACGGCGCTCCGGTCGTCACAATCCTGGGCGGCAGCGCGGATCTTCCGCCGGTTCAGGGCGAGGTGGCCATGCAGATGGCCGATGCCGTGGGTCGGCTGTCGCGGGCCATGCCGCTGTTTCTTGCCGAACAGGTGGAGTTCCACACGGAGGCGCAGGCGCGCACGCTGCTGCCACGGGTCGCCGGTGCAGGCGGCTTTGTGCTGCGAGGAAGCGCCTGGTCGGACCCGGAGGCGCTTGAACTCGCACGCGAAGCCGAGCTGCCCCCAGACTTCGTCGTTCGGGCACACCTGGACACGCAGGCGCCTACGTGGGTGGCCAGCGCACAGCTGACCCGCGCGCAGGACGGAACCGAGCTGGGCGTGGTCCGGGCGGAGTTCCCGGCCGGGCAGCCGGAGTACGGCATGCCCGCACTGGCCTCGGCGCTGGAGCGTCTGCTTGGGCAGCAGGGAGTGCGCTCGCAGGCTGCCCCGGCTACCTACCAGGTTCCGGATACAGGTGCGCTGGCGAACTACCTTTTGCGGCTGGAGCAGCTGCTTACCCTGCGCACGGCCGTTACGGCGACCACAGCGGCGCAGCCCACCTCCGGCGAGCGTGAGGTGATGGAGGGTGTTCTGGGCCTGGCGCTGCAACAGCCGCGAAATGCCACGGTTCGAGCGTTGCTCGCGGCGACCACCATGACCATGTGGCAGCTGCGGCCCGCCATCGCCGAGGAGTTCGAGGACCGCTTGGAGCTGCTCGGCCGCGAACAGCCGCTCGGCGAGCCGCTGGATGGCATCATCCTGGCGATGGTCACGGACGAGGTCTAGATGCAAATCTGGGTGAGCCGCGAGTGCGTCCGCGAGGCGCAGCTCGCGGCTCGCCGTGCTATTGTGGATATGTGACCTAGCTGCAGATGGACGCAGCTGGTCAGCGATCGCGGGAGAAGACGAGCCGCTGCTCTGAAGAGGATCGGGTTAGACCGAAGAGGTCCCTGGTTCGCAGCGTGGCAAGTCTGGCCAGAGACTGTGATCGATATCTGCCGTGTCACTGCGCTGAAGCAGGATTCGGTTGCTCTGGCTTGATAGACCAGCCTCCCACCAGGTGCTGGTCTCGCCATGCAGCAGCAGCGCGCTACGACACCGTTTGCGACATTGCTGAGCGAAGCTTCAGTCTCCGGTTTGACCGACCGCTGCCCTCCCCCTCGTACTTTGCCGCTGGTGACTCACGATGAGTCACAAAGGATCAACATTGGAAAGCGCAACACTCGAAGTTCAGGCCCAGCCCACCGCCACACCCGCCGTCATGGAAACAGAGAACGGCCATCTTCCCCGAGCCGAAGGCGTCACCTTCAACGATCTCAAGATCTCCCAGGTTCTCAAGGACCGCCTCGCGGTTGCGAAGTTTGTCTACCCCACCCCCGTGCAGGCTGGCGCAATTCCGCCCGCTGTGGAAGGCCGCGACGTTCTGGCAACAGCAGCCACCGGCACCGGCAAGACCCTGAGCTTCCTGATTCCGCTCATCGAGCGCATTGAGGCCAACTCCAAGCCGAGCACACGCGGTCGCCGCGAGCCCATCCGCGCGCTTATCCTGCTACCCACCCGTGAGCTTGCCATGCAGGTGCTCGAGGTGTACAGCAAGCTGATGCCGCAGGCACGGCACGACGCTGTTCTGGTCTGCGGTGGCCTGTCGGAAAACATGCAGCTCGATCACATCGACCGCGGTCCGCGGCTGGTGGTTGCTACGCCCGGACGTTTGGAAGACTTTCTGCGTCGTCGCGAGATCAACCTCGGCTCCGTCGAGATGCTCGTCCTCGACGAGGTCGACCGCATGCTTGACATGGGCTTCCTGCCCCCCATCCGCCGCATCGCCAGCGCGCTGCCCAAGACCAAGCAGACCATGTGCTACTCCGCCACGCTTGACGCCAACATCCGCGAGATCGTGCGCGACTACGTCAAGGATCCAGTCCGGATCGAGATCGGCACGACCTCCAAGCCCTGCGAGCGTGTGGAATTGATCTCCTACACCGTCATGCAGGACCAGAAGCTTTCGCTCCTGCACAAGATGCTGGGCGAGGAGACGGGCACCTTTCTGGTGTTCTCCCGCACCAAGCACGGCGCGGACCGCGTTGCGAAGAAGCTGGAAAAGCTGGGGCACGAGACGGCCGTCATCCATGGGGATCGTTCGCAGTCGCAGCGGACCGCGGCGCTGAAGGGTTTCACCTCGGGCAAATTCCGCATCCTGGTAGCGACGGACGTGGCCGCTCGCGGAATTGACGTGCAGAATATTGCGCACGTGGTGAACTATGATCTGCCCGGTGCGTCGGACGACTTCGTTCACCGCATCGGCCGGACCGGCCGCGCCGGCAAGACCGGAATCGCAACCACTTTCGTTATGCCGCAGGAGCGGTCCGACGCCCGCAAGCTGGAGCGCGAGCTGAAGATCAAGTTTGAGTGGCGCGAGGCTGACAAGAACCTCGAGAAGGAAGAGCGGAACCGGCCCGTGGAGTTCGGCTCCAACGCGGGGAATGGCGACATGAACGCACTTCTGGCGCTTGAAACCCGCTCCTGGAAGAGCCCCTCCTCCGAAGGCTCCGCCGAGAGCGCGGCACCCGCGCCCCGCTCCCGCCAGGGACGTGGCCGCGGACCGGCTGGCAGCGCGCGCCATGGCCACAGCGGCCCTGGTGGCGGTGGCCCGGCATCCGGCCGAAGCAACGGGCGCAACAGCTCCCGCGCCGGTCGGCGACCGGCACAGGGCTCTCGCGGTCGTTAAGCGATGGTGTGCCGGCCGACAACATCGTCCGGCACGCAAATCCCTACCCCGAAACGCAGCTCCAGCTTCGTGCAGTCCAGGTGTAGTCCATGCAGCAGCCAGAGACCTCTCTGAGCAACGAGCAGTTTCGAGCTATCCAACGAGCGCTGGGAGATCCCCGGCGCTTCGCCATCTTTGAGCAGATTGCCCGCTCCGAACAGACCATGTGCGGCGACCTCGACGTTCATGCGGAGGTAAGCCCGGCAACCGTCTCCCATCACCTCCACGATCTGCAGGAGGCTGGTCTTATCGGCGTCCGGCGTGAAGGCCGCGTGATGTGCCTGTGGGTGGACCGCGCAGTGTGGCAGGCATATCTCGCGCGCTTGAGCGCCATCTAGTCACAGGCAAAAATATCTGCATCGATCCAGGGCAGCGCTCCATCTCTTAGATGAACGTCGAAGTATTCGACAGAGGTGAGACAGTGGCAAACTTACAGAACAAGGTAGCGGTCGTAACAGGAGCCTCCAAAGGTATTGGCGCGGGTATTGCAAAGGCGCTGGGAGCGGCTGGCGCGAGTGTGGTGGTCAACTATGCCTCCGACAAGGCAGGGGCGGACCGGGTCGTTGAGGCAATCAAGGCCGCGGGTGGACGCGCGATAGCCGTTGGCGGCAGCGTGAACAAAGAGGCCGACTCGAAGCGCCTGATCGAGACCGCGGTGAAGGAGTTCGGCAAGCTCGACATCCTGGTCAACAACGCCGGGGTGTACGCGTTCTCGCCTATCACTGAGCTCACCGAGGAGCACATCGACTGGATCTTCGGAGTCAACGTGAAGGGCCTGCTGTTTGCAAGTCGCGAAGCGGCCAAGGTCTTCCCGGCCGAGGGCGGCAACATCATCAACATCGGCTCTGTGGTCTCCGAGATCACGCCGGCATACAGCTCGGTCTACAGCGGAACCAAGGGCGCCGTGGACGCTATTACACGTGTGTTGGCCAAGGAGCTGGGGCCCAAGAAGATCCGCGTCAACGCGGTGAACCCGGGCCTGACCGCAACCGAGGGCAATGTTGACTTCCGCAACGGCTCTGATTTCGAGGTTGAGGCAGTGAAGAACACGCCGCTCGGCCGTGTCGGTGAGGTGGATGAGATTGCCGACGCCGTGGTTTTCCTGGCAACCGAGGAGGCACGGTGGGTCACCGGGTCGCTCCTCCAGGTTGCCGGCGGACTCCGCTCCTAATCCTGTTCCAGCTTGTTCGCCGAGGGAGGTCCGAACCGCGGACCTCTCTTGCCGTTGGCGGCGTTGCCGCGATGAAATGCGGCATGACTCCGCGCCAGGTTCCACTCGGATTTTGTAGGCAGGCGTGAGAAAATAGGGGAGATGATCTCCGTCTCGAACGTCACCATGCGCTATGGCTCGAAGCTGCTCTTCGAGGATGTCTCCGTCTCCTTCACTGATGGCCGGCGATACGGCCTGACCGGTCCCAACGGTGCGGGCAAGTCCACCTTCATGAAGTGCATGACGGGAGCCATCGATCCGCAGAAGGGCACAGTCGTCCGTCCCCGCAAGCTCGGCGTCCTGCGCCAGAACCAGTATGAGTTCGACGCCTATCGCGTGATTGACACCGTCATCATGGGCAACGCGCCCCTTTGGGCGGCTCTTGAAGAGCGCGAACAGCTCTACAACAAGGCCGAACTTACCGATGAGGACGGCGCCCGGCTGGGCGAGCTCGAGGGCATCGTCGGCGATGAAGATGGCTATGAGGCTGAGTCCAACGCCGCCATCCTGCTGCAGGGTCTCGACATCCCTGACGAGCTGCACGAGCGCAAGATGGGCGAGCTGCAGGGCGGGCAAAAGGTCCGCGTGCTGCTGGCCCAGGCACTGTTCGGCAACCCAGAAGCCCTGCTGCTGGACGAGCCCACCAATTACCTGGATCTTGAGTCGATCCACTGGCTCGAAGACTTTCTCAATCGGTACAACGGCACAGTCATCACCATCTCGCACGATCGGCACTTCCTCAATGCTGTCTGCACCCACATCGCCGACATCGACTACGAGACGATCATCACCTACACCGGTGGGTACGACGACATGGTGCTGCAGAAGACGCAGGTCCGCTCACGCATTGAGGGGCAGAATGAGCAGCGCGAGAAGAAGATTGCGCAGTTGAATGATTTCATCGCGCGCTTCTCCGCTGGCACACGCTCCAGCCAGGTGAACTCCCGCAAGAAAGAGGTGGAGCGGCTGGCCACCACGGACCTTGCCCGGTCCAACATCCAGCGCCCCTTTATCCGGTTTGATATGGTGCGCCCCTCGGGCAAGCACCTCCTGGAGTTCGAGAAGGTCAACAAGAGCTACCCGCAGCCCGATGGTTCCATGGAACACGTGCTCCGTGACTTCTCCGCCTCTGTCATGCGGGGCGATAAGGTCATCCTGATGGGGCGCAACGGCCAGGGCAAGACCACGCTGCTCAAGGCTCTGCTCGCCAACGGCCCGGGCGTCGAGGAGAAGGATGTCACCATCGACTCCGGCGAGGTGAAGTGGGGGCACGAGACGCAGATCGGCTACTTCGCGCAGGATCACACGGGCTCCATCCCGCACGGCACCACGGCCGCCGACTGGCTGCACAGCTACGACCCCAAAGCGACCAAGGAAGACATCCGCGGCATCCTGGGCCAGATGCTCTTCCGCGGCGAAGAAGGCATGAAGAAGACCGAGGCGCTCTCCGGCGGGGAAGCGGCTCGTCTCCTCTTCTGCAAACTCATGCTGCAGAAGCCGAACGTCCTTGTGCTCGATGAGCCGACTAACCATCTTGATCTTGAGTCCATCAACGCCCTCAACCAGGCGCTGCAGAAGTATGAGGGAACGGTCTTCCTCGTAACGCACGACCAGGACCTCATCGAAGAGGTAGGAACGCGCATCTGGCACTTCGAGGGTGGCCCCAGTCAGTTCCACATCACCGATCACAAGGGGCCGTACGAGGAGTACCAGCAGCAGCTCGCGATGGCTGCCCGGTAGCCCATGCTCCCACGGCACGGCTAGAATCACTGCGTGAGTATGGATCGAGCAGGACAAGCCGGAGTTGCAGCAACAATGATGGTGGCTGGGCTGGTTGCGTGGGGTTGGGTCAGCGCCCCCGCAACAGCCGTATACGCCTCACGGAAGAGTGACAGGGAGGCCGGGCGCGTTCTCTTTCAGGAGAAGGGGTGTTCCCACTGCCACGGGACAGACGGGGTTGGCGGGGAGCGCGGGCCGTCACTCCTGGGCGTTGGTCGAAAGTTGAAAGAAGATGCCATCCGCCAACAGATCGTGGCGGGCGGCGGTGGCATGCCCGCCTTCGCAGACGTGCTACAGCCCGATGAGATCTCAAGGCTGGTTGACTGGCTCAAGACTCAGAAGAGTCGCAAGGCTCCAGCACATTCGCCATCCGCCCCGAAGCCTGCCGCTGACGCAAACGGATCCGACGACCAGAAGTAGGCGGGGACACATCTGCTGCTCTGCCGTGCCTTACGGTAGGGGGCATAAGGATGCGTGAGTGCCATGGCAGCTTGTATGCTGTCCTCACGCGGTGATCACGCAATACCTGTCTGGCACAGGCCAGACCTCATGATGGAGTTACTTCGCCGTGCCTGGAGACCTTTTGACTGCTGCTCGTGACACGACCGCACCCCACCCGCGCATTGGCATTGACCTTGGGGGGACCAAGATAGAGGGTGTTCTGCTCGACGAGGCTGGTCGCGTTGTACAGCGGGAACGCATCTCCACGCCAAAGAATGACTACCCCGGCACCGTTCGCGCCCTGGTGCAGCTCGCCAAGCGGCTGGAGGCTGCAGAGGGAGTCTCCACGGCGACGGTAGGCATCGGCATCCCCGGAAGCATCGTGGCCTCGACCGGTCTGGTCAAGAACGCCAACTCGACCTGGCTCAACGGGGAGCCGCTCGAGCGTGACCTGTCCGTTGCCATGGGCCGCCCTGTGCGGTGCGCGAATGACGCCAACTGTTTTGCCGTCTCAGAGGCTACGGATGGTGCCGCTGCGGGCGCCGGGCTTGTCTTTGGAGTCATCGTTGGCACCGGTTGCGGTGGTGGCCTGGTCATCAATGGGCATCAGCATGGCGGCCCGCACGGGCTGGCCGGCGAGTGGGGGCACAACCCGCTGCCCTGGCCCTCCACCGATGAGTCGCCCGGGCCGCTCTGCTACTGCGGCAAGCGAGGGTGTCTTGAGACCTGGATCTCCGGAACAGGCCTGATGCGCGACTTCGTTGAGCAAACGGGCCGGGCGCTCGACGGACCCTCGATCCTGGCGGCGAGCGAAGCCGGCGACGCGGAGGCCGAGGCTGCCGTTCAGCGATTGGAAGATCGCATGGCGCGCGCGCTGGCGACCGTTGTCAACATGATGGATCCTGACGTCATTGTGCTCGGTGGCGGCCTGAGCAAGGTGGCGCGACTCTACAACAGCTTGCCCCGCTTGATTCAGCGGTATACCTTTGGCCCGGCTGCCGAGGTACGCATTGTGCCGCCCATGCACGGTGACGCGAGCGGCGTGCGAGGAGCAGCATGGCTCTGGGCATAACCAGCATGCAATCGAAGCCGTACAGGGAGAGCACACGCATGCGCAAGCAATCGCAACGGACGGTAGGTTCGTTAGTTCTGGGACTCGCTCTGCTGGTGAGCAGCGGCGGATGTCACAGCGCGTCCGCTCCCAATGCGGCTAACTTCACCAAGGGCATTACTAAACATCTTGCAGATCACCCGGACTGCCTCTACAAGACAGGCCTGCGGTTGCCATACGAGACTTCAGACAAGAAAGAGATGGCGCAGCTGGACAGCCTGGTCGGTGCCAAGCTGCTTGAGAAGGGCACTGAGCCCGCCATCCACATCGCGCGCTACTCGGTCACGGACTACGGACAAAAATCTGCGCCGCGCTTCTGCTATGGCTTCCGTCACGTTGTGGCGATTGAGAGTTCCACCGCCCCGGCCAAAGCCGCAGATGGCTTCAACGAGTCGCAGGTGACCTACCGGTACACGCTTCAGGACACTCCCGTCTGGGCCAAGAACGAAGCCGTTGCCGCAGCCTATCCGGAGATGGCCAAGGCGCTCGCAGGAGAATCGACGGCGACCGTGACCCTTGCGCAGACGGGGGTTGGCTGGCAGGTGCCGGAGTAGCGGTTACCTAAGAATAGGGCAACCGCTTTCATCCTTTTCTGCTCACACCATCAGTGCGGGTCAAGTTGGGCCCCGAAGCACGGAGGAAGAGATGAAAGCAAAGCTGACGTTTGGTGCACGACTTGTCCATGTAGCTGCAGCAGGGTTGTTCCTGGCGGGAACCTCGCTGGTGGCGTTCGGCCAGTACAACGACCACGATTCCAATTGGAATGCCCCGCGTGGCTACGATGACGCATATCACGAGAATGGCCAGGCCAATCCTGCAGCCCGGCAGGGCTACGAAGCTGGCTTCGGACAGGGTGAGTCCGATGCACGGCAGCACCACAGCTTCCGCCCCACGCACGTTGATACCTACAAGAACGTGCCGGAGTCGCCGTCGACCTACAAGCGGGACGACTTCAAGCGCATCTACCGTGAGGCGTTCGTCAAGGGTTACAGCCGGGGATACGGCCGCTAAAGATAGGGAAAACAAGAGAGCCCTTTCTCAATGAGAAAGGGCTTCTTCTTTGGCAGGAGTCTGATTGAACGCCTCGAAAGTACTCGCTGTGTTTCTGACGGCTACCCTCAGCGGCATCGCTACAGATCGGTGGATCGTGAGCAAGTATTCAATTGGACCCCAACAACGTCTCGCAGCCGCCATGGCTGGTCTGTTTGTTGGCGGACTGGTTCTAGTTGCATTCGCCGTGCGCGTGCTCGTCCGCAAGCAGGACTGACCGAGCCGGCTCAGTCCTGGGGAAAGGTTACGATCATGGCACGGGCTGCATCCTGACCCGACGCGACATACTGCCGCTTGGTGCGAGCATCGATCCAGCCAACGTCGCCATTGTTCAACTCCTGGCGCTCTGTGGAGGTCGACAGGCAGACAGAACCTTCAAGGACGTACACGAACTCGATGCCGGGGAAGATCTTGGGTGTGAAGTCGCAGGTCTGACCACCGGGTTGGAACTCTGCGAGGCACGGAACCATGCGGCTATCGGGAATCAACGAACTCAGGCTCTCCGAGATGAAGCGAGATCCATCCTTGAGGTGCCTCGTGAGGCGGACACGGTCCGTCTTGTGCAGCGCCCGGAGATTCACCGATCGGTCCTGCCGGAAGAAGTAAGCCAGGTCCTTTTCAAAGACGAGGGCGATCTTGGCGAGGTTGCGGATGGTCGGGATGACCCGACCGGTCTCAAGCTGCGAAAGGAAGCTGGCGGATAGGCCGGTGCGCTGACCGAGTTCCACAAGGCCCATAGAACGCTTCAGGCGCAGGCGGCGGATGCGTTCACCAATCGCCTTGTCATCGATGGTCTGTTCGACCTTGTTTGCTTCTACGGCGTCGATTTGGGTTTCAGAATTGGTCGCGCTCTTAGCCATATCTTCTCCAACGTTTCTGATCGCAAGGCTTTCACAGCGTCAACAAGTGAGATGGCAAGATCACTGTAGACGTTCATTGCGTCATCCGGGAACTGGCTGCTTCTTAACCTTTGTCGTGGGTCAGTTAACAAAGACGAGGTCCCGTTTTGCTGTGGTCAAGCGAGGCTATGTTGCCGGGGTGGGGCGACGGCCGAAGATGGCCGTGCCGATCCGGACCGAGGTGGATCCTTCCTCGATCGCCACGCCGAAGTCGTTCGACATACCCATCGAAAGCTGCTGGAGGCCGGGGTGCCGGGCCTGGTGGGTGTCGCGCAAGGCTCGCAGCTGCTGGAAGAAGGGCCGGGCTGGTTCCGGATCTTCGCTCCAGGGCGGCACGGTCATCAGGCCCTGGAGCTCAATACCCGGCAGCGGGGCGAGCTCGTCGAGCAGAGCGGCAAGGGCGTCGGGGGCGCAGCCGTGCTTGCTGGCTTCGTGCGACAGCTTTACCTCGATCAGGACAGGAAGACGGCGACCGAGCGCGAGTGCGGCACTGCTGAGCCGCTGGCCCGTCTTGAGCTCGTCGAGGGTGTCCACGGCGTGGAAGAGCTCTGCAGCACGAGCGGTTTTGTTGTTCTGGAGGGGACCGATGAGGTGCATCTCAACCCCGGGCAGGGTGGCGACGACCTCGGCTTTGCTCTGCATCTCCTGGACGCGGTTCTCGCCGAAGAGGCGCTGCCCTGCGGCGTAGGCCTCCTCAATGCAGGAGACGGGGTGGACCTTGCTGACGGCGATGAGCTCGACTGAATCGAGAGGGCGATTGGCCCGGCGACACGCGGTCGCGATCTGCTCGCGAACGCGGTCGAGGTTGGTGGCGATGCTATCGGGCATGGTCAGTGGGATGCAGTCGGCGTCGGTTCGGGCAGGGTCTGCTGCACAAGGGGACGGACGCGGGTACCGAGGAGCTCGGTGGCGCTGAGCAACTCCTTATGGGTGACCGTTGCCACGGACATCTGGAAGGTGATGCGGGCGACACCGTCCAGCGCCTCGTTGACGTAGACGATCTTCTTCGCGACGTCTTCCGGGGTGCCGATGAGAAGGGCGCCCGTGGGGCCGCGGAGGGCTTCGTAGTGGCTGCGCTGGACGGCCGGCCAGCCGCGTTCCTTGCCGATCTCAGTAAAGGAGTGCGCGTAGCCGGGGAAGAAGGTGTCGGCCGCGAGCTGATCGGTTTCGGCGACGAAGCCGATCATGTGGAGGCCTACCTTGAGGGTGGCGGGGTCGTGCCCGGCACGGCGGCCAGCCTCGCGGTAGAGGTCGACCAGCGGGCGGAAGCGGTGGGGTTCGCCGCCAATGATGGCAATCATGAGCGGGAGGCCCAGAGCACCGGCGCGGGCGAAGGACTGCGGTGTGCCGCCGACGCCGAGCCAGATGGGCAGCCTGGGCTGGATTGGGCGCGGGTAGATGGCCTGGTTATTGAGTGGCGCACGGAACTTGCCGCGCCAGGTAAGGACCTCCGTGTCGCGGATCTGCAGGAGGAGGTCGAGCTTCTCGGCGAAGAGGGCGTCGTAGTCCTTGAGCTCGTAGCCGAAGAGGGGGTAGGCCTCGACGAAGGAGCCGCGGCCGGCGACGATCTCGGCGCGACCGTTGGAGAGCAGGTCGAGGGTGCTGAAGTTCTGGAAGACGCGAACCGGATCGTCGGCGCTGAGGACGGTGACGGCGCTGTTGAGGTGAATCTGTTTCGTGCGGGCGGCGGCGGCGGCGAGGATCATGGCCGGGGCCTCGTCCACGAACTCGGGGCGGTGATGTTCGCCGACGCCGAAGGCGTCAAGGCCGACCTGGTCTGCGAGCTCGATCTCTTCGAGCAGATCCTGGAGGCGTTGCGCGGGGGTGGGGGCGATGCCGGTGCGCGGGTCTGGGTAGACGGCGGCGAAGCTGTCAATGCCGATCTGCATGATGTCCGACCTTTCTGTCTGGGCGGATGTCAGATGCGGAATGGGGACCGACCGATGCATGGCTGGGCGGCAGACCCCTCCCTACCCCCCGTATGATGTTGCGCAAAATCTTCGATTCATTGAACTTAGGTCCGCCTTTTGGAAGACATTCAACATGGGGAGGCGCCAGGGTAGTCCTTCTGCGGAGAAGGGCTGATGCGAGGGTATGCGAGTGGGACGGTGAGTTGCGCCACGTCATGCGGGCCCTGCTGGCGCACTGCCTAGGCGTCAAGACGGTGGTGTGTGGGACCGCCGAACGGAGGTCCAGGCGTGACAATGCTGCGCTTTTCTCTTGAGTGCTTCGGGGCGGCAGCGCGGGGGAACCTAGAGGAGGTTGAGCTTCCAAAGATCGTGGAGATGAAGGACGCCATGAAGCTGCTGGGTGCCGGGCAGGGTGTCGCTGGGAGTGGTGACGAGCAGCGCGGTGATGGCGCTCCCTTCCATGTGGGCGAGGGCGGCGGAGCAGAGGGCAGATGGCGGGATGGTGTGGGGGTGGGGGTTCATGATGTCAGCGGCAGTAAGGCTGAGAGAGTCGGCGCCGCGACGTTCGAGCATGCGGCGGAGGTCGCCGTCGGAGATGATGCCCAGCAGATGGGCGGTGCCGGGGGCGAGGACGGCGGTGAGGCCAAGGCGCTTGCGGGACATCTCGTGGATGAGTTCGGGGACGGGGGTGGAGGGGGCGACGGAGGGGATGGCCTCACCGGTGTGCATGCGGTCGGCGACGCGGGCGAGCCGATCGCCGAGGCGGCCGGCGGGGTGAAGCGCGGCGAAGTGCTCGGGGGCAAAGCCGCGCTCCTGCCCGAGCGAGAGGGCGACGGCGTCGCCGAGGGCGAGCATGACGGTTGTGGAGGTCGTAGGGGCGAGGTTGTGCGGGCAGGCTTCCTCCGAGATGGAGGTGTCGAGCGCGACTGCGGCGGCACGGGCGAGGGTGGAGCCGGGGCAGCCGGTGAAGACGATGAGCGAGGTGTTGAGGCGCTGGAGCGAAGGAAGGAGCGCGAGGAGCTCGGTCGTCTCTCCTGAGGCAGAGAGGGCGACGATGGGATCGCCTGGACCCAGCATGCCGAGGTCGCCGTGGAGCGCCTCGGTGGGGTGCAGGAAGTGGGCGGGGGCGGCGGTGGAGCGGAGGGTGGCGGCGATCTTCTGGGCTACGAGGCCACTCTTGCCAACGCCGGTGAGGGTGATGGGGCGCTGGCGGTCCACGGCCTGGGAGAGGAGATCGAGTGCGGCGGTGAAGCTGGCGCGCATGGGGCCGGCGAGCCGGTGGGCGAGCTCCCCAAGCGCCGCGGCCTCTGCCTGGACGATCTCCGCAGGGGTGATGACGGCAGGTGGTGTGGTGGTGGCGGCGGCTGTGCGGGATGGGCCGGGAAGCGGCATCGAGGGTGATGCTAGCAGAGCCGGGCGGGTGGCTGGGCGAACCGGGGCCTAGCTGATGCCGCGGCCGAGGCGATGGTCAAGCCACACGACACCATAGCCGGTGAGGAGGAAGCAGGCGGCGATACCGACGGCGTTGAGCGCGACCTGGGCCGGGCCGAGGTGGGTGACGTTGAGGAAGGGGTAAGGATACTGCCCGGTGCGAGCGCCGCGGACCAGGGCGAAGAGGAGGTAGGCAAGTGGATAGATGGCCCAGAGGAGAGGGTCGCGTTGGCGTAGGGTGCCTTTGGGGGTGAAGGCCATCCAAAAGAGCGGAACGGCGAGAGGCGTGGCGACGTGGAGCAGGCGATCGACCAGGACGGAGCCGCCCGAAAGCTCGAGCAGGCCACGGAGGAGCAGGGCGGCGATGATGCCGACCAGGACAATAGAGAGGGTGGTGCCGGCCACGACAAACGGGGAGCGGAAAGGGGCGACCAACTGGAGGGCAAGGGCGGAGAAGACGAGGGCGACCAGGGTGTTGGTAGTGATGGTGAAGAAGGCGAACATGATGCCGAGCGCGGCGGGAAGGGAGTGGGCGCGGCAGAGGAGGGCGAGTTGAATGGCGAGGCCCGTCCAGGCGATGGCGGCGACGCCGGCGGCGGCCACGCGGGAGAGGAGAGAGACGGGCATGGATGCCATGCTGGCAGCAGGCCTGGATGTGAAGCAAGGGCGAAGTGCGGGTGGGGGGCGGCGTAGACTTGGAAAGGCGGGGCTGCGGGCGAGCCTGGCGACGGAGCGAAGACGAATGAAGAAGATGGCGCTGTTTGTCGCGATGATGGTGTTTGGCGTGTCGCTGATGCTGTGGGCGGGGTGGCACAACCTGCGAGAGCGGCGAATGGCAGCGCAGCAGGCAGCAATGGGCCCGCATATGACGATGACGCCGGACGGCAAGGGTGGCGGGATGGCGACGATGGATGGGCCAGCGGGAGCGGACGGCGCGGAAGGGCTGCTGGGCAAGCCGGCACCGGCCTTTAAGCTGACCTCACTCGATGGCAAGAAGGTCTCGCTGGCGGACTACAAGGGCAAGCCGGTGCTGGTGAACTTTTGGGCGACGTGGTGCGCGCCGTGCAAGCTGGAGATGCCGTGGTTTGCGGAGTTTCAGCGGCAGTATGGGCCGCAGGGCTTTACGATCCTGGGGATCGACCAGGACCCGGAGGCGGGCAAGGACAAGATCGCGGCGACGGCCCAGCGGCTGGGTGTGAACTACCCGGTGCTGCTGCCGAATGACGAGGTGGCGCCGGCCTATGGTGGGGTGGACTCGCTGCCGACCTCGTTCTATGTGGACCGCAACGGCGTGGTGGCCGAGGTGACCGCAGGGCTGGGGAGCAAGGACGAGATTGAGGCACACATCAAGAAGCTGGTGGGGCCGGCTGGCGCGACGCAGCAGCAGGCGATGGTGGAGGCGGTGCGCTAGTGCTGCCCGGACTGCTGCTGCTGGCGATGCAGGTAGGGGAGTTTGGTGGGCCGTTGCAGGCTCCCTTGCGGCCGGAGACGGCGTCCGAGGTGCTGCGGTATGTGGCCGAGCCGGAGGTGGTGGCGGCGGGCCGGCAGGCGGAGGTGGAGGTGCACCTGCGGGTGCGGGAGGGGTTCCATGTGAACTCGCACCGGCCCAAGAGCGATCTGCTGATTCCGACGACGGCGGCGGTGAAGGCGGCGGAGCCCGGGGTGACGGTGGGTGAGGTGGCGTATCCGGCGGGGGAGAGCTACCGGTTCGCGGGCGATCCTGGGGAGACGCTCGATGTGTATACGGGGACGGTGACGCTGCGGGTGCCGGTGGTAGCGGCGAAGGGCGAACACCTGCTACAGGGGATGGTGCGATACCAGGCGTGCGATGCCCGGAGTTGTTTGCCACCACGGACGCTGGTGATTGCGGTGCCGTTCACGGCGAAGTAAGTCTGGTGCAATGAAGGAAGCCCGCGATTGCTCGCGGACTTTGGCTTGTCTGGAAAGAGGCTACTTCTTCTGGTTAGCGGCGCGCTTGGCGAGGTCCTGTTGGGTGAGGAGGAAGCGGCGGACGCGGTCGATGGAGCGGGCCTTGCCGAAGAGGACGAGCGACTCGGCGAGGGGTGGGGACTGGGCGGAGCCGGTGAGAATGGCGCGGAGCAGCATGAAGTTCTCCTTGACGGCCCAGCCTTTCGCTTCGCCGAGGGCCTTCATGGCGGTTTCGATGGGGGTGGGTTCCCAGGGGGTGACGGCCTCCAGGGTGGCGAGGAGGTCGACGGTGAAGGCGAGGGTGTCTTCGAGGGTGCGCTTTTTGGGAAGGAAGACCTCGGGCGGGGGCATGACGTTGTCGGCGAGGAGGAAGCCGGTCATGTCGCCGAACTGGGTGAGGGTGTCGACGCGGTTGTGAATGAGGGAGGCGATGCCGCGGAGGTACTCGTCCGAGAGGACGTTGGCGCGAAGGGCGGCGAAGAAGTCGTCGGGCGAGAGGCGGCGAAGGTATTCGCCGTTGAGCCAGCGGAGCTTGGTGAGGTCGAAGACGGGGCCGCCGAGGGAGATCTTGTCGAACCGGAAGCGCTCGAGCATCTCGGCGAGCGAGAAGATGTCGGACTCTTTGGTGTTGAGGCCTTTGGAGACGATCTCCTGCTCGGTGGGCTGGGGCATGCCGCCGCCCATGAGGCCGAGGAAGTTGAGGACGGCCTGCGGGAGAAAGCCGGCGTCCCGGTAGTAGATGAGGGAGACGGGATTTTTGCGCTTGGAGATCTTGGATTTGTCGGTGTTGCGCAGCAGCGGCATGTGCCAGAAGCGGGGGAGCGGCCAGCCGAAGGCCTGGTAGAGCAGCACGTGCTTGGGGGTGGAGGAGATCCACTCTTCGGCGCGGATGACGTCGGTGATCCGCATGAGGTGGTCGTCGACGACGTTGGCGAGATGGTAGGTGGGGAAGCCGTCGGACTTGAGGAGGACCTGGTCGTCGACGTTGTTGTGGTCGAAGGTGATGTCGCCCCGGAGTTCGTCGCGGAAGGTGGTGCTCGTGTTCTTTGGAACGCGGAGGCGGATGGTGTAGGGCTTGCCGGAGGCTAGTTCGGCGTCGATCTGCTCGGGGGTGAGGTCGCGGGAGCGGCCGACGTACTTGGGGGGGAGTTTGGCGGCGGTCTGGGCGGCGCGCTCGGCCTCGAGCTCTTCGGGTGTCTCAAAGGCACGGTAGGCCCAGCCGTTGTTGAGCAGAATCTCGGCGTGCTCGCGGTAGAGATCGGTGCGCTCGGACTGGCGGTAGGGGCCGTAGGGGCCGCCGACGTCGGGACCTTCGTTCCAGGTGAGGCCGACCCAGCGGAGGGAGTCGAAGATCATCTGCTCGGAGGTGGGGACGAAGCGGGTGCGGTCGGTGTCCTCGATGCGAAGGACGAACTCCCCGCCGCGCTGCCGGGCGAAGAGGAAGTTAAGCAGGCCAATATAGGCGGTGCCGACGTGGGGATCGCCGGTGGGGGAGGGGGCGATGCGGACGCGGGTGGGAGCGGAGGCGGCGGTGGAGTCTGGCTGGATGTCTGGCTGGGTGCTCATGATTGGGGGTCAGGGTAGATGGTAGCAGGGGCAGGTATGTGACTGCGTGCGTTACGGATGAGCGGGTTGACGTGATGTTCATGGTGCTGGGGGAGACTGGAGCGTCTCACGACTGGGACACCTGGAGGCTGTGCTGTGGCGAAGAAGTCTGGAGTATGGATGCGAGGGATGCTTTCCGTCGTGGCGGCGGCGGCGGCGACGACGGCGGCTGTGCCGGCGGGCGCGCAGGTGCAGTTGCTGGCGAAGGGAACGTTGACGGGCTCGAGCGCGGGGGCGTACGCCGACCTGTCGGGGCTGAAGGGGAAGCTCGAGAACGGGGCGCCGGCGAACCTGCTGGGCGGGTTGGGGTCGGGGTTGGCGCATGTGGCGGGTGACCGCTTTCTGGCGGTGCCGGACCGTGGGCCGAACGCGGTGCCGTTCAACTCGGCGGTGGACGACACGGTGAGCTACATCAACCGCTTTCACCAGATTGCGATGAACCTGCGGCAGAACACCTCCGGCAAGGGGCTGCCGTTCACGATCAGCCCGGTGCTCGAGAAGACGACGCTGCTTTCGAGCCAGGGATCGCTGGTGTACGGGAACGGAGCCGGGCTGGGCATTGGCTCCGGCGTGCCGGCGGCGAACTACGTGGGACAGAACTTCTTTACCGGTCGATCGGACGGGTTTGAGGAGGGGCGGAACTCCGGCAACGACGAGGATGCGCGGCTCGACCCGGAGAGCATCCGGCTGTCTGACGACGGCATGAGTGTCTTTATCTCGGACGAGTATGGGCCGTATGTGTACCAGTTCAACCGCTTCAAGGGGACGCGGATCCGGAGCTTTGCGCTGCCGGCCAACCTGTATGTGAGCCACCTGAGCCCGAGCGGCGCGACGGAGATCAGCGGCAACACGAGCGGGCGGACGGCGAACAAGGGCATGGAAGGGCTGGCCATTACGCCGGACGGGAAGACGCTGGTCGGCATCATGCAGGCGGCGCTGATCCAGGATGCGAACCAGGGCGGTGCGGCGGCGAACCTGCTGCGGATCGTGACAATTGAGATTGCCTCCGGGGTGACGCACGAGTATGCCTACAGCCTGACGACGGGCTCGGGCGTGAGTGACATCGTGGCCCTGAACAACCAGGAGTTCCTGGTGGACGAGCGGGACGGCAAGGGGCTGGGCGATGGGAGCAAGGCCAAGGTGAAGCAGATCTTCAAGATCAGCCTGAAGGGCGCGAAGGAGATCACCAACCTGGATGGGCTGACGGCAGCGAAGTACGCCGTGAAGAAGACGCTCTTCGTCGACCTGGTGGAGGTGCTGAAGGCAGACGGCTTTGGCGCGAAGGAGATTCCGGCGAAGATCGAGGGGCTGGCGTTTGGGCCGGATGTGACCGTTGCCGGCAAGAGGCTACACACGCTGTGGGTGGCAAACGACAACGACTTCCTGCAGGACTACGACGGTGTGGCGGGCTCCAACCCGAACCAGTTCTTTGTGGTGGGGTTTGCGGATGTGGATCTGCAGGGCTCGGTGTACGTGCCGCAGGTGCGGAACGGCTACCTGGAGTAGGGCTGGGCGCAATGGCGAAAGGGCATGGTCTCTGCGGACCATGCCCTTTCTCTTTTTGAACGGAGGCGCTACGCGCGGCTGCGGAAGGAGCGGCGGACGGCGCCAGCCAGGCCGAGGACGCCGGTGCCGAGGAGCACAAAGGCGGAGGGCTCCGGCGTAGGGGTGCTCGCGCTGGAAAGGGTGAACGCGGCGGGCTCGTCTGTGAGGAGGGCACCGGAGCCGTCGTAGATCAGCGCCTCATAGCCGGAGACGGTGGAGAAGAGGTTGACTGTGCGGCTGAGGTTGTCGAAGGCCTGGGTGTAGGCGATGCCGTTGACGTCGAGCAGGCGGTCGGCGCCGGGGAAGAGGGCGTTGTCGTTGCCGACGGTGCCGGGCGCGAGGAGGCCGGTGATGCCGGAGCCGGAGATGGCGGTGGTGGTAAGGAGGCCGGTGGTGCTGTTGAGCGAGGCCGTGAGCTGGCCCGTGACGTCGAGATCACCAGACTGGTTGCTGACGGTGAAGGAGAAGGTGTCTGCGTGGGCGACGGCGGGAAGCAGCAGGGCGACCGAGGAAAGAGCGAGGACGAGAGTGCGCAAGGAAGGGTGCCTCCGGGCGTGTTGTTGGGAACGACCCGAGGGTACCGGTACGGTGAAGAACAGAGGATGAATGGCCTCGTGAGCTAGGGCGTGTACGGGGCGGTGGCGACGCCGACGAGCGAGTCTGCAGCGCCGTAGACGAGAAGCCAATGGTTCTGGAAGAGGACCAGGCCTTCGGAGAAGGTGGTGCCGGCGGCGTACTGCCCGGTCTTCTCCCAGGCTTCGGTGGGCTGGAGGACCGGGTGCTCGGTGCGGGAGAGCAGATGGGCGGGGTTGTTGGCCTCGAAGATGGCCTCGCCGGTGGCATAGGCGTTGGCGCCGAGGGCTGGGTCGCCCTCGATAGGGCTGTTCTTGCCGTTGTAGAGGGCGATGATGCGGTTGCCAAGGAGCAGGGGTGGTGGGCCCACCTCCGGGAAGCCGGAGTCGAAGTGGCCGGGGCGTTTCGAGAGGACCTCGACGGGCTGGTGGGTGACGGGATCTTCGACGGGGGTCCAATGAACCAGGTCAGGTGAGGTGGCGAGGTGCACGACGATCTCGCCCCAGTACATGAGGAACTTGCCATGGAGGCGGGCGGCGACGGGGCGGTCCGGCTGGCCGGGAGTGTGGACGACGGTGGTGAGGATGCCCCCGGACTTGTACTGGAGGTGGTCATAGCGGCCGGAGGCGCTGCCGAGGAAGGCGGGTCCGTGCTTGGTCCAGTGGACGAGGTCGGGTGAGGTGGCGATGCCGATGGAGTAGGTTTTGCGGTTCCACTGGGTATAGGTGAGGACGTAGGTGCCGTCGGGCGCTTCGACGAGGCGCGGGTCTTCGACGCCGCCGGGCCACTCGCGGGACTTCTGGGCGTCGTCTGCGGGGAAGAAGACGGGCTCAGCCTGGCGGGTGAAATGGAGGCCGTCGGTCGAGGTGGCGAGGCCGAGGCGGGAGGTGTGCATGCCGATCTGCATGGAGCCGGAGTTGTCTTCCGCGCGATAAAGCACATAGAGCGTGCCGTTGCGGACGATGGCGGCGGGGTTAAAGGTGTGGAGGGCCTCCCAGGCGACGGGCTGGTGCGTGATGGGGTCGGTGAAGCGGGCAGCAGGGTCTGGCCTGAGCACGGGGCCGTCTGTGGGGCGGGTGAACGGGCCGATGGGTGCTTGAGACTGAGCAACGGCAGCGGCAGCGCTGAGCGCAAGGGAGAGCAGGGCGGAACGCAGGGGCAGACTGCGGGAACGGGCGTGCATGGGTCTCTCCACTGGGTTCGCTCCGGTAATCGTCCCTGGACCGTCCCGGGACATGTTTCGGGGCTGGATGAGGTGGGGTGTTCGGCTCCGGGGAGGATTGTAGCGGGCTCCGCTAGAGGTTGGCGATGCCGACAGCCTGGCGGAGGTACTGGTCACTGGAGAGCTGCTGCACCATGAAGCTGGCGACGTCGTTGCGGGTGATGAAGCGAACCTTGGTATGGCTTTCGGGCGTGACGATGCTGATGCCTTTGGGCTCGCCGTCGGAGAGGCCAGCGGGGCGGACGATGATCCAGTCGAGGTCCGAGTGGGAGACGACGTCTTCCATGCCGGCCTTGTCCTTCATAACGCCGCGCAGGACGGTGTTCATGAAGAGGTGCTCATACCAGGGATGGACGTTGGCAATACTGTCGCCCTCGCCGATGGTGGAAAGAATCACGAGACGGCGGAGTTTGTTGGCGCGCATGGCGGCGAGAACGTTGCGGGCGCCCGAGGTTTCGAGCGAGGTGGTCTTCCAGGGGAGGTGACCACCGAGGCAGTCCAGGACGGCTTCCTGCTGCTGCATGCCCTGCACGAGGGAGTTGGGGTCGAGGACGTCGCCTTGAAAGGTAGCGACGTTCGCCGGAGCGGTGTAGTTTTCCTCGTGATGAACGAAGGCGGTGACGTTGTGGCCGGCGGCGAGGGCCTGCTCGGTGACGGCTGCGCCGGTCTTACCCGCGGCGCCGATGATGAGAACGTTCATGGAGCGTGAGATGCGGCCCGGGTGGGTGGTGGGCGCGGAGGGGCTCAGAGCTCCATGGCGAACTGCCGGGAGGCGTCATAAGCGGGGCGGCGGGCGGGGTCGGCGGCGAGCTCGAGCACCAGGCGCTCCAAGACGAGGCGCTTGGAGACGGGGGAGGAGCGGAGCTCGAGGTCAGCGCGGGCGATGAGGCGGAGGGCGCGGGTGAGCTCGCGGCGGGACTTGTAGCGGCGGGCCTGGCGGATGAGCTCTTCGGCGGCGAAGGGCGGCATGCGGAAGCCCTGCCAGAGCGCCTGCCAGATGGCGCGGGAGTCGCGGACATTGCGCTCCAGGATGATGAGCATCTGGCGGAAGGTCTTGGCGAGCATGAAGAGGTGGCCGATGGCGGCTTCGTCGCCGGCGTCTGATGCGTTGAGCAGGCCGTGAAGAAGGGCGATGGCGCGGGGCCGATCGTGGGCGGTGATGGCGTCGGTGAGCTCGTAGAGGGAACGCTGCTTGGCGGCGAGGACCATGGTTTCGACGTCGCCCAGCGTGATACGGGCGGAGCTGCCGCTGAGGCGGGAGGGGGCGGTGCTGTAGAGGAGGAGCTTTTCGAGTTCGCTGGCGACAAGCATCATGTCGGCGCCGAGGGAGTCGACGAGCTCGCGGGCGGCGTCGGGATCGAAGGTGACGTCGCGCTCGGCGGCGGTGCTGATGGCCCAGCGAGCGGCGTCTTCCTCGCTGACGCGGGCGAGCTCGACGAGGCTGCAGTGGTCGCCAAGCGTTTCGCGGATGCGGTCGAAGCGCTCCTTGTCCTGGAAGTCCATCCGGCGGAGGTCGGCGGGGAGGTGGAGGTGGTCGGCGATGAAGAGGAGGACGGCCTGAGGATTGGGCGAGCGGAAGTAGGCGTCGAGGGCGGCGAACTCGACTTTCTTCGCGCCACGGGTATAGAGGGTCTTGAGGTTGCGGAGAAGAAAGACCTGGAAGGGCGCCATGAGGGACGGGGTCTGCGCCCGGTCGAGGGCCTCGACGAGGCTGGTCTCGGCGAGGTCAAGGTCGTGGAGGCAGAAGTCGCGCAGGTCGGCGGGCGCGAGGGCGTTCACGGCGGCGTGACGGCAGCGGTCCTGGAGAAAGATCTCATCGCCGAGCAGGACGTAGCCGGGGCGGATGTCGGGGCTGCTGACCTCCGCGAGGAAGCGGGTTGCCGCGGCAAAGGAGCGCAGGGCGGGGAAGGCGGGCTGTGAGGCGGCGGTGGGCACTAGAAGCTTTCCAGGATCTCGCTGACGACGGCCTGCGCGAAGTTGCGGGCGATGCGGCGGGCGGCGGCGGGATCCTCCTGGATAAAAGTGTTGAGGTCGGTGGTGGACTGGTACTGCTCGCGGTAGGTGAGCGCGTCGTTCTCGTAGAGGATGCGGTTGGTGTGCTGATCGGTGAGGACGACCTTGGCGGTAATGGTGAGGAGATAGCTGGAGGTTTGGCCGGAGAGGGAGTCGTAGGTGAGGGGGGCGGCGACCTCGGATAGGACGGAGCCTGAGAGAAGCGTGTCGGCAGAGGGGGTAAGGGTGTTCTCGACGCGGTAACGGGTGCGGGTGTTGAGCTCACGGATGACTGCCTCAGTGAAGAGGATCTCGGTGCCGAAGCTTTGGACGCGGGTGCTGAAGGCTGGTACGGCGAGGGTGCGCACGGAGGGCGGGAGATGGGCGGCGGTGCCGGCCTGGTGGTATCCGCAGCCGGCAAGGAGGGCGAGGGCCGGGAGCATGAGGAGGGAGTTGCGCATTGGCTGGGTCTGGTTGATTGTCGCACCGGCGAGGGCTACCGGGAGGAAACGGCTGGGAGCTTGACGGTGCGGAAAAGAGAACGGGCAGCTCATGGAGAGCTGCCCGTCTGCTGGTGTGATGCAGGAGTTATGCGGGGGAAGGCTGGCCCTCACCAAAGCCCGGCTTGCGGCCGGTCTCGGGCTTCAGGACTTTGTGGCCCTGCCCCTGATCCCCTGAGCCCGGTTCGGCGTGGGCCAGCGGGGAGCGCAGCGGCGGCAGCTCCTTGCCTTCAATGATCAGCTGGATCTCGAAAGCATCCAACGTTTCTCGCTCAAGGAGGGCTGCGGACATGCGATGCATGATGTCCTGGTTGCTGCTGAGGATGCTGTAGGCCGAGTTGTAGGCTGTCTCGACAAGAGACTTTACCTCCGCGTCGATGTCGTTGGCGGTCTCGTCCGAGAAGTCGCGATGTTGCGCAATCTCGCGACCGAGGAAGATCTGCTCTTCCTTCTTACCAAAGGTGAGCGGGCCGAGCTTGGACATGCCGAACTCGCACACCATGCGACGGGCGAGCGCGGTTGATCGCTCGATGTCGTTGCCTGCACCGGTGGTCATCTGGTGAAGGAAGATCTCTTCGGCGCAACGACCGCCCATGAAAACGGCGAGCTGCGTTTCGAGGTAATCACGGGTGACCGAGTGCTTGTCTTCCTGGGGAAGGTGCATGGTGACGCCGAGCGCCATGCCGCGGGGGATGATGGTGACCTTATGGAGCGGGTCCGAGTGCTCGCGAAGGGCAGCAACGAGGACGTGACCGGCCTCGTGATATGCCGTCACCTTCTTGTCTTCATCGGTGAGGAGCATGCTCTTCCGCTCCGCACCCATCATGACCTTATCCTTGGCCAGCTCGAAGTCGTACATGTGTACGGCCTTGCGATTGAAGCGGGCAGCGGTGAGGGCGGCCTCATTGACCATATTGGCGAGGTCGGCGCCGGAGAAGCCCGGTGTGCCGCGAGCCAGGATGTTCAGGTTGACGTCCTCGGCCATGGGGACCTTCTTGGAGTGAACCTTGAGCACTTCCTCACGGCCACGGATATCCGGACGATCCACAATGACGCGACGATCAAAGCGGCCAGGGCGAAGTAGGGCGGGATCCAGGACGTCGGGGCGGTTGGTAGCCGCGACGAGGATGACACCATCGTTGGCTTCAAAGCCGTCCATCTCGACCAGGAGCTGGTTCAAGGTCTGCTCGCGTTCGTCGTGTCCACCGCCGAGGCCTGCGCCACGGTGACGGCCAACGGCGTCGATCTCGTCGATAAAGATGATGCAGGGGGCGTTCTTTTTGCCCTGCTCGAAGAGATCACGCACACGGGATGCGCCAACGCCGACGAACATTTCCACGAAGTCCGAACCGGAGATGGAGAAGAAGGGGACGTTGGCTTCGCCGGCGACTGCGCGGGCCAGCAGAGTCTTGCCGGTTCCCGGAGGCCCGACAAGGAGGACGCCCTTGGGGATGCGGCCGCCGAGACGCTGGAACTTCTGCGCCTCGCGGAGGAACTCAATGATCTCCTTGAGCTCTTCCTTGGCTTCATCGACTCCAGCAACATCCTTGAAGGTGATCTTCTTCTGCTGCATGGAGAGCAGGCGGGCGCGCGACTTGCCAAAGCTCATCGCCTTGTTGCCGCCGGACTGCATCTGGCGCAGGAAGAAGAACCAGAGACCGAGGAGGAGGGCAAAGGGAGCAGCCTGGATGAGGATGCTGAGCCATGCGTTGCCGTTCTGATCCTTGATGCTGATGTCGACGTTATGCTCGCGGAGCGTTTTATACATGTCCGGGTAGTTAGCCGGAATGGTGGTGTGGAACTGGGTGCGCGTGTCGCCCTGGTAGTGCCCGGTGACTTCGGCGCCGTTGACCGTCACATCCTTAATCTTGTTCTGGTCGGCGTCGGTGAGCAGCTGCGAGAGAGAGATGTTCTTTTCCTGGCCGGCGCCTGTGCTTTTGACAACGAATTGCCAGAGCAGAAGGAGGCAGGCGATCATGCACACCCAAATCAGAATCTGTTTGACGGTTGAGTTCAAGCGAAGTCCCCATGCTTTCAGCCTGCGGCGGAGAAGCCCGGCGCGGGAATCGCGCGCAAGCCGATCCGCGGCTGAAGGCGGATCTGAAGGTTTAGACGAGGCTGCTCCAAGAAGGGTTCGAGCGCCTGCGGAGGATAGATGTACCCCACACGAACTCGGAGGCAGTAGCCCTTCACGCCGTCAAGTAACAGCAATTCTACAGCGGCTCCGGGTGAGAGGAAGGCGCAATCTGCAGACCGACGGCCCCCATGGGTTACCGATGGGCGGTCAGGCGGGGGGCGGGGTGGCGGAGCGGGAAAGCCGGAGCTCGCGGAGGGAGCGTTCGGCAAGGAGGCCACCTGCGAAGGTGAGGGTGGAACCAGGGCGGGTGGGGACTGTGGGCAAGGCGGGCGCGAGGCCAGCAAAGGCCAGCAGGCGTGCGGTCTCGGATGCGGAAAGGCGGCTCCCAAGCTGCCGGGCGGTCGCGCGGAGGACGCGGCGGAGCAGGGCCGGAGCAAGGGAGCGGAGACGGTCTAGCTCGAGCGAAAGGGTTTGCGCGCCGGGGGCCGTGGCGTTGCTGCGGCCACCGCCGCGGACCGGGCGGCCGGGGACGACGAGCTGGGGGAGGACGCGGGCGAGTTCGGCCTGCCAGAAGGACTCCTCGTCGCGGGCGATGGCGGCGAGGCTGGCGAGGGTGTCGTTGAGGGACGGATTCAGGGCGCGCAGGGCGGGAAGGACCTCGTGGCGGAGCCGGTTGCGGGTGAAGGCCAGGTCGGCGTTGGTCTCGTCCGTCTGCCAGGGCTGGTTGAGGGATCGAAGGTAAGCCTCGATGGCATGGCGATCCACCGGGAGAAGAGGGCGAAGGACGCGGCCGGTGCGACTGCCTTCGAGCGGGAGGTCGAGGACGGGGAAGATGCCGGCCAGGCCTTCGGTCCAGGCACCGCGCAGGAGCTTCATCAGGACGGTCTCCGCCTGGTCGTCTGCGGTATGGGCGGTGGCGATGGCATCCGCGGTGCCGGTGGCGAGGAGGTCGCGGAAGGCTTCGTAGCGGAGATTGCGGGCGGCCTCTTCGATGGATTCGGCGTGGGCCTCGAGGCGGGCGGGGGTGTCGACGCGGCGGAGGACGAGGGGAATGGCGAGGTCGCGGCAGAGCGCTTCAACGAACTGCTGGTCTTGATCGGCGGCCTCGCCGCGGAGGCCGTGGTGGACATGGATGGCGGAGAGGCCGAGGCCCAGGGCGGCCTTGGGGAGGTGGTTGGCGGCGTGGAGGGCGCGAAGAAGAGCGACGGAGTCTGCGCCGCCGGAGAGGGCTACGGCGAGGCGGGTGCCGGGGGTGAGGCCGGTACGGTCGAAGGGGAGCTGAGGCAGGGCTGCGGGCATGCTGTAGCCAGTTTAGGTGGGCGGCGATGGGCTGGGCGGGTGGCTTGGTATACTCGCGGGGTTATGCGGGTTTATGCGATTCTTCCAGCGGCGGGCATAGGGACACGGATGGCTGCGGCTGGTGTGCCAGCCGCAGTGCCGAAGCAGTTTCTCGAGGTGGGCGGTGTGCCCATCCTGATCCACGCGCTCCGGGCGTTTCTGGCGGTGGCGCGGGTGGATGCGGTGTGCCTGGCGGTGCGCGGCTCCGAGCGGGAGCGGATGGAGGCGTGGATCGCGGAGTTCACGCTAGGGTCGCGCGTCCACATGGTAGAAGGTGGGGACCACCGGCAGGAGTCGGTGAGCCATGCACTGACGGCGCTGGAGTGCGACGAGGACGACGTGGTGCTGGTGCACGATGCGGTCCGGCCGCTGATTGATCCGGCGACGATTGAGCGGACGATAGACGCGATCGTGCGGCACGGGGCGGCGATCGTGGGAGTGCCAGCGGTGGACACGATCAAGCAGGTGGAGCGTACGGCGGACGGGGCCATCGTGACCTCGACCATTCCGCGGGAGCGGATTGTGCAGGCACAGACGCCGCAGGGCGCGCGGGCGGGGTTGCTGCGGCGGGCGTTTGCGGAGGCGGAGACGGACGGCTTTGCCGGGACGGATGAGGCAAGCCTGCTGGAGCGGGCGGGCATCGAGGTGACGGTGGTGGCGGGCTCACCGAGGAACTTCAAGATTACGCAGCCGGGCGATCTGCAGCTGGCGGAGTTTTACCTGGAGCAGATGATGGCGGGGGTGGGGGCGCGATGAGCTTTCGGATTGGGATCGGCTTTGATTCGCACTCGTTCAAGGCAGGCGTGCCATTGATGCTGGGCGGGATGCATGTGGAGCATGGGGAAGGGCTGGCCGGGCACTCGGATGGGGATGTGCTGCTGCATGCGTTGACCGATGCGCTGCTGGGGGCAGTCTCGGCCGGGGACATTGGGACATTCTTTCCGCCGAGCGATGATCGATGGAAGGGGGCGGCTTCCAGTCTGTTTCTGCGGACGGCGATGGAGGAGATCCACACGGCGGGGTACCGGGTGGTGAACGTGGACTCGGTGCTGGTGATGGCACGGCCGAAGGTGGTGCCGATCGCGGGCGAACTGCGGCAGAGTGTGGCGGAGCTGCTGGGGGTGCCGGCGCGTGATGTCGGCATCAAGGCGAAGACGCCGGAGGGGTTGAACCAGGACGGGGTGGCCGTGGCGCATGTGACGGTGCTGCTGGAGAGCCTGGAGGCAGATTCCGGGCCGAAGGTGATGCTGGCTTCGGCCGAGGACGACGTGGTGAACGAGGTGGTGGAGAGTCTGGTGACCGAGGTGCCGAACCGGTCGGCGCTGGGGCGGAAGCGGCCGGTGTTTGATACGGACGACCTAACGTAGGGTTAGGTCGACCGCAGGAGGCGAGCCCCCCTCCCTCCCCCCCCCCTTGCAAAGTTGCGCAAAATCTTCATGGAAAAGAACTTAGGTCTGGACCTGGGTATGCCACCGTGTGTCTTCGGTGGTGGGCTGGATGGAGCTCAGCGTCGAGCAGTTGCTGGTATTCAGCGTAGTGCAGCGGGGCGGGTGACTCGGCCACTGGGTTGTTGTTTCTGGTGTGGGGTGGCTTTGGTGACGGGGCGGCAGGGCTTTTGCGCCTCCGGTGGCTGGGGCGGATTTGTGTTGGAGCTTTGTTGTTGCGCTGGTGATTTTGTCTGGTGTGGGTGGGTGGTGATGGCCGGAGTCAGGTGGTGCTGAAGGGGTGGGTGAGGGAGGGGGAGGGTGAGGTGAAGAAGGTGGCGCCGTCCGCGGTGACCTGCCAGTCGTCCTCGAGGCGGATACCGAACTCGCCCGGGATGTAGATGCCGGGTTCGTCGGAGAAGCACATGCCGGGGGCGAGGGGGAGGGTGTTGCCGCCGACGAGGTAGGGAGCTTCATGACCTTCCATGCCTATGCCGTGGCCGAGGCGGTGCGAGAAGAACTTGTAGCCGGGGCCGAAGCCAGCGTCGGTGATGATCGTGCGGGCGACGGCGTCGATGTGTTCGCAGGGGACACCGGGGCGGGCGGCGGCGAGGGCGGCTGCCTGGGCGCGGTGGACGATCTCGAAGACCTTCTGCTGCTTGTCCGTGGGCTTGCCGAGGACAAAGGAGCGAGAGATGTCGGACTGGTAGCCCTCGACGGTGCAGCCGTCGTCGAGCAGGATGACCTCGCCTTCGGCGATGGTCTGGGGTTTCAACGAGCCATGGGGGAGGGCGGAGGAGGCGCCGACCTCGCAGGAGGCGTCGCCGCGGACACCGCAGCGGGTGTAGGCGGCGGCGATGAGATCGGAGACGTGACGGTTGGTCATGCCTGGGGTGACCGAGCGCCACGCGGCCTCGTAGACGGAGAGGGTGATGTTGTTGGCGAGCTGCATGAGGGCGAGCTCGGCGGGGGACTTGATGGAGCGGCAGCCGACCGTAACGGGGGTGCCGTTGCGAAGGGTGAGGGTTGGGGAGCTTTCAGCGATGGCGTTGACAAAGGCGAAGGGGGTGACGGGGTCGAGCGCAAGGGTGGCGGTGGCGAGTCCGGCGGCGCGAAGGGTTTGTGCAAGCAGGGCGGCGGGGGACTCGTTCTCCTGCCAGGGGAAGACGCGGGTGGTGGAGGCGGCGGGGAGCGTGGGCGGGCGGGATTCCATGCGCTCGCGGACGCGGGCTTCCTCAAACGCGGGACAGAGGATGAAGGGGGCCGAGCGGGCGGGGAGGACCCAGGCGAAGAAGCGCTCGGAGAGGCCCCAGTGGAGGCCGGTGAAGTAGGTGAGGGTGGCGCCGGTGCAGACGACGAGGGCGTCGAGGTGATGCTCGGTGAGGAGCTGGCGGGCGCGATCGAGGCGGTGTTCGCGCTCGGCGAGGGAGATGGGGGCGGCCTCGTGGGCGCGGTCGGTCAGGGAGCGGATGGCTGGCGGGAGGGTGGCGGCGGCGGCCGAAGTGGCGTCCTCATCGGCGTCCTGGGCGCGAAGCAGAGGGCGAGCGAGGGCGAAGGCGGCGGTGGCGCGCAGGAGACTCCGGCGGTTAGGCATGGAGCGATTGTAGACAGAGGTGGGACGGGAGGCGGGGGAGGGGCTGAGACACAGGGCGGCTTATGATCAGAAGACGAGTGGGGAGTGGCGACCGATGATCACAACTGTGCAACAGCACATCCTGCAGCAGCAGCGGATGATTGCGGGTAAGGATGCCTCCGGGACGTTCAGCTGGTTGCTGAGCGGACTGACGCTGGCCGCGAAGATGATTGAAGCGAGGATCCGCGCGGCGGGGCTGAACGGGGCCTATGGCGCGGCTGGCGCGACCAACGTGCAGGGCGAGCAGCAGCAGAAGCTCGATGTCTACGCGAACGAGGCGCTGCTGCATTGCCTGGGGCTGCGGGACAGCGTGGCGGCGCTGGTGAGCGAAGAGGACGAGCAGCCGATCACGATCAACCGCGACCCGGAGACAGGCAAGTACATCATCGTGTTCGACCCGCTGGACGGGTCTTCGAATATCGATGTGAACGTCAATGTAGGAACGATCTTCAGCGTTCTGCGGCGGATGCCAGCGGCGGAGGGGACGCTGGAGCAGTCGATCCTGCAGCCGGGATGGAAGCAGGTGGCGGCGGGCTACGTGGTGTATGGGCCGTCGACGGTGCTGGTGTACACGGCGGGCAACGGGGTGCACACGTTTACGCTGGACAACTCGATCGGCGCGTTTGTGCTGAGCGCAGAGCGGCTGCAGATGCCGGAGCAGGGCCCCTATTACAGCGCGAATGAGGCGACGATGAGTAGCTGGCCGGAGAGCTACCAGGGGTACCTCGATATGGTGCGCGGCGGTGGGCTGGGGCAGCAGTACAGTTCGCGGTATGTGGGGAGCCTGGTGGCGGACTTTCACCGGACGCTGCTGAAGGGTGGCGTGTTTCTGTACCCGCCGACGGAGAAGGCGCCGGAGGGCAAGCTCCGGCTGCTCTATGAGGCGAATCCGCTGGCGTTTTTAGCGGAGCAGGCAGGCGGCATGGCGCTGGCGGCGGGTGGTGAGCGGGTGCTGGAGGTGATGCCTCGCGCGATTCACCAGCGGACGCCGTTCTGCTTTGGGAGCCGGCGCGAGATGGAGGCTCTGGCCAAGGCGGTGCGGGCGTAGTGGGCGAGCGGTTCAGGGCGGTGGTGGAGGATGTGCGGGAGCACAGCCGGGTAGCGGGGCGGGCGGTGTGGCAGCTGCTGCTGAGCGAGACCGGCTTTCGGGCGGGGGAACGGGGAATGCTGGTGGCGACCTCGCGGGCGGGCAACCGGCTGGAGCTGCAGGTGCTGGCGGTGGAGGTGGAGCCGGGCGGCCGGGTGTGGCACGTGGTGGACAAGCCGCTGGGGATTGAGACGGAGGTGGACGGCCGAGTGGACGGGCCGGCAGTGCCAGATTCCCAGGGTTGAGGCTGGAGCTTGGGGGCGGGTGCTGGTATAGTCAGGAAGTCTTTTACGGGATCGCGTGGCCCAGCTTGCCTGGCGCGACGGTGGTTTCGAGAAGGGGCTGTAGCTCAGTTGGGAGAGCGCCTCGTTCGCAACGAGGAGGTCAGCGGTTCGATCCCGCTCAGCTCCACCAGACATCCGGTTGAGGATTGGTGGAAAAACGCACGGCTTAGTGCTTGGAGCCGATGGACGGCTGCGCCGCGAGCTTCTTGACGGTGTAGTCCAGGCCCTGGAGCCAGGTGAGGCCTTTGGCGCGAGCTTCCGACATGCAGCGATTGAAGGCGGTGTAGTCGCCGTGATTCTGGCCGGAAGCCTGGAGCGCGTTGAAGAGCAGGTTGTGTTTGCTGGAGGAAAAGCGTCCCGGGGAGCTCATGTTGTGACGGTATCGTCTGTGGGTCACGAGGGGGATTGCACGAAGGGGGCAGGAGGATTGGCCCTACGCGTGAAGGGCGCTATCGGATGTGGTTCCTAAGTTGTACGGGAGGGGTGGTGCAGGGGCGTGGCAGGCCGGGAGGGCGGCGGACGCTGGAGCGGGAGACGGGGATCGAACCCGCAACCAACGGCTTGGGAAGCCGCTACTCTACCATTGAGCTACTCCCGCAACGGAGTGAATTGATTATAGCTGGTGGGTGGTGCGACGTGGGGCGAGCGAGGCGGCTGACGTGTTGGCTGAGTCTGATCCTGTTGGGGATCTGTGTGTGCGGGCGGGGTTGGGCCGAAGCGCCGGGAGCGGGCGATCTGGCGAGCTACATTGCGCGGGAGGATGCACGGCTGGGCAGTGGCGCGGGGACGATCGTGCTGGCGCAGGGCGGGCGGATCGGGCAGGCGGTGACGCTCGGGCGAGGGCATAACCTGGAGGTGCGGGCGCCCGTGGTGTGGGCGGCGACGGTGACGCTGGCGGGGAGCAACCGGGTGCGGTGCGTGGGCGGCGGGAGCATAGCGGCGCAGATGCCGGAGTATGTGTTCAACACGCAGGTCGGGATGCTGCTGCGGGCGGCGGGGACGAGCGATGTGAGCGTGAGCGGGTGCGCGGTGAGCTCGGCGACGCAGAGTGTGCTGCTGGCGGCGCTGCCGGCGAGCGATGTAGCGATGGACGGCAATACGCTGACAGGGCTGACGCTGCTGGTGACAAACTCGACCGGTGCGGAGCCGCTGAGCGAACGGATATCGGTGACCAACAACAGCGTGACGATGGGGCCAGGGTATTCGCACAACGCGGGCGTGCTGCTGTTTTATGCGCGGGGGGTGAAGGGGACGGGCAACACGCTGGTGGGGCTGGGGCACGGGGTGCAGTGGTGGGGTGGGAACTCGGGCGAGCCGGGGGCGAACCTGAAGCAGGTGACGCGGGCGGGGCAGATGGAGTTTACGGGCAATCACTGCACAAACATTGGGGGAGCGTGCATCTGGGGGTCGATGGGTTCGGATGTGGTGATCCGGGGGAACACGGCGGACGGGTGTGGGGATGTTTGCTTCGACACGGAAGGCGGGCTGCGGACGGAGATCTCCGGCAACACGGCGACGGGGTGCAACCACGGATGTGCGGCGGTGTTCTTCTTTACCGACCAGACGGCGATCACGGGGAATCACTTTCGGGCCGACGTGCCGGGGGGCGGGCTGGTGCTCATCAAGAATGTGAGCCAGAACCCGGCGACGCATCAGCACCTGACGATCTCAGGAAATGAGCTGCGGTGCCTGACGCGGGTTTGTCCGGCGGTGCTGCAGGAGGCAGCGGGCGGGGTCACGTTTGCGAACAACCAGGTGACGGACGGGGTGTGGATGGCGATCGGGTATGGGAGCGGGATGCGGCTCACGGGGAACCAGATGCGGTTTACGCGCAAGATGGTGGACGGGGCGGCGGCGCTTGCGGCGCCCTCCATGCTGGGCGCGCAGCCACTCGAGATCACGAACAACGTGGTGCTCTCCGATGTGATGCAGGACAAGGCATGCCTGGCGGCGACGTGGAACGACTACAACGCGGCGGGGTTTGGGCTGATTGCGGGGAACACGTGCGGCGGGCCAGGGAAGTTTCCGGTGGGGGTGGCTGTGTCGTCGGCCGGGCAGAATCAGGGGCTGGCGGGTGTGTGGTACGTGGGGGGTAATCGGCTGAACGGCGGCAAGGTGGTGCACACGGCGGCGGGGTCGCACGAGGTGTTCTATGAGCTGGGTGAGTGCGGCGCGAGTGGGGCTTGCCGGCTGGATGCGGCGGGGGTGAAGGCGGCGCGGACGGCGCCATGGTGCGGCGGCGGGGGTGGGGCGGCTGGAACAGTCTGCATGGGGCCGTTTGGAGGGTATGTGCCGGTGCCGCTGGCGCAGTGACCGAGGGTGATGGCGTAGATGGCAGAGCGTGCGGCCTAGAGTGAAGGGAAGTCTTCTGACGGCGGGGTAGCAGGTTGCGCCGCGGAGGAAGAGAGACGAGAAGGGTCCTGCCCGGGAGGGTAGGGCCCTTTTCTGTTTTGGGAGGGAAAGGACGAATGCAGTTAACGACCCGGGAAGGTGGCAGCCGGACGGACACGATTGCCGCAACACTGCTCATGCTGGCGGTGGGAACGGCACTGACGGCGTTTGCGCTGGGGAGGAACGACCCTTCGGTGCGGACGGCGGTGCTGTTGTGCGTGACGAACCTGGTGACAGCGCTGTCGAGCATTGCGGCGACGTTGCTGGTGGGCAAGCCTTCGGTGACGCACCAGGTGGAGACAACAGGGCCGGCGCAGATGACGACGGCGGAGAGCCAGACGACGCGCGTGCAGCCCCTTGGGGCTGAGGCGATGGGCGATGCGGCGAGTGATGCGACGGGCAAAGCGACAGGCGAGGAGAGTGCGACGTGACGACAACAGCGATGGGATTCGATTCGGCAGTGCACACGGCAGTGGCAGCTGGGGCGACAGCCGGACAGCCCGCGGTGGCGGGAGCGACCGGGCTGGTGCAGAAGGCGCAGGTCTATGAGGGCTTTCTGAAGCGCGCCGGCCATGTGGCGGGCCTGGTGCTAGCGGATGTGGTGAAGTTTGTGGTGCCTGTTATGCAGGCAGCGGTGCTGGTGGATCCGGCAGCAGCGGCGGCGATGCAGGCGTTCACGACCTCGCTGCAGTTAGTGCAGGCGACGGTGATCGCGACGCAGCAGCGATGGGCTGCGGAGGGCTCGGCTGCGCATGACAAGAAGCTGGCTGACGTGCTGACGGTGGTGGAACAGCCGATTGTGCAGATGTTCCAGCAGGTAGGGCTGCAGGTGGACACGGCCTACGTGGTGGACCTGGTGAACGGGGTGGTGGCCATTCTGAATGCGCAGCCGGCCGGGACGCTGGGCACGAAGTAAAGGCGGGCCGCCTGCCAGGGGTGGGCGGCGCTGCTTTGGAGGTTTTAGGCCTGGGCTGGCGAGAGGGTGGTGAGGTCCGCGGAGGGAAGCAGGCGGCGAAGGGTGGCGGCGGAGGCGGGGGAGAAGAAGAGGACTTCGCCGCCGAGGGCACCGGTCCAGCCGGTCATCTGGTCGACAACGTCCGGGGTGATCTGCGAGGGGTAGCAGGCGGCGAGACGGTGTTTGTCTTCCCCTGCGCCCGGGGAGCGCAGGAGGTGTGGGTGAAAGGCCAGGCCAGTGAGGGTGGTGAGCTCGGCGAGGAGCCCGGCGGTTTCGCGGGCGAGATCCTCGGCGGAGATGCGGCAGGCGTAGGGGAGGTCCTGGTAGAAGGTCAGGTGGGTGGCGGGCAGAAGGTGGAGGCCGGCATCGCGGCCGATGCGGTGATCGACGTGGTTGCCGACCGAGAGAGGGAGGGCGAGCAGGGAGGCGGTGGCAAGGGCGGGGAGCCTGGCGGCGATCTCCCTGGTGTGAGCAAGGCGGGCGGCGGGGGCGAGCGGGTTGTTGAGAACCGTGGTGTCGCTAATGCCGAGGCGGAGGGGGGCGTCCAGGAGCTGGAGGTCGCGAAGGTGGACGGAGGGCCCGAGGGCCTGGAGGACGGCCTGATCTTCCGCAAGGCGAAGGGCGGAGATGCGCTCCGGGGTGTGCTGGATGTGGGAGAGTGGGGCGTAGGTGGAGCGGGTGAAGAGATTGAGGATGGTGGTGTCGAGCTCGGCGGCGGCGGCGGCGAGCAGCAGGCGCGAGGCGGAGAAGGCGGCGTCGTCCCGGTGGGGGGAGAGGATGACGAGGGGAGAGGCGATGGGGGTAGCTGGCGGCATCTGGACCTGAGGTGAGATGCGGGCCGGGCGTGCCTGTGTGGCAAGCAGAACGAGGAGCCCGTGGGGCTCCTCGTGGCTGTTGTAGATGCGGCGCGCTATTTCTGGGCGAGGTTGGTCTTGCTGTCCTTGGCTTTCAGGCGATCTTCAAGGGCCTGGGCTTCCGGCATGTAGCTAAGGGCCTTCGCGATCTGGGGATCCCAGCCGGCGCGCACCTTGAGGCCCTGCGTCTGGCCGAACTGCGAGATGAAGATCTCGGCCTTGATCTGGGTGGTGACCCAGTCCTTGACGCTGTTGATGTCCTTGTCGGTGTAGTCGATGTTGTTGGCCTTGAGGAAGTCTTTGAACTGGGTGAGGACGGCGTCATCAACCTGAAAGTCTTCGGTGACGGTGTGATTGGCCAGGTAGTGGTGGGCGAAGTCAAAGAAGGCGTAGTGCTGGAAGAGGAGGTTCTGAAAAGGGGTGGCGACGGGGTTGGGGATCTTCTCGTCGGGAGTGATGCCACCGCCGCCGTAGACGGTGCGGCCGGAGTCGGTGAGCTTGACTTCGCGGTTTTTGTTATCGGCAGGCTGGTCGCCGTTGTCGCGCACGAAGTAGTAGTCGTAGAGCGAGACGTTGTCGTAGTTGCGCTGGATGAGGCGACCGGACGGCGTGTAGTAGTGGTAGGTGGTGAGGGCTAGGCCGGTGTCGTCGGTGATCTGGAAGACCGTCTGAACGAGGCCCTTGCCGAAGGTGGTTTCGCCGACGATGAGAGCGCGGTCGTGGTCCTGAAGGGCGCCGGAGACGATCTCGGCGGCGGAGGCGGTGTTGCGGTTAACCAAGACGACGATGGGGAACTTGGGACCCTGCTCACCGTGGGCGGCGCGGTAGACCATGTCAGGGAAGGCGCGGCCCTTTTGGGAGACGACGATCTGTCCCTTTTGGAGGAACTTGTCGCTCATGTTAACGGCTTCGTTGAGCAGCCCGCCGGGGTTGGCACGGAGGTCGAGGACGAGGCCCTGGAGGGGGGCGTCCTTTTCGAATCGCTCGAGGGCGTCGCCGACTTCGCGGCTGGTGGTCTCCATGAACTGGGTGACGTGCATGTAGCCGACGTTGGGCTTGATCATGAAGGCGAGGTCGACGGAGAAGCGCGGGATCTCGTCGCGGACGAGATCGAAGACCATGGGCTTGGGCGCGCCTTCGCGAGAGACGGTGACCTGGACGTGGGTGCCTTTGGGGCCTTTGAGCAGGCTGGCGACGGAGGCAGAGTCCATGCCGGTGGTGGACTTGCTGTCGATGGCGGTGATGACGTCGCCGGGGCGGAGGCCCGCTTTATACGAGGGTGTGCCTTCAAAGGGGGCGAGGACGACAATCTTGGTGGCGCCGTTTTTGTCGGGCTGCGGCTGGATCTGCATGCCGACGCCGTAGTACTTGCCGTGCTGCTCTTCGCGCATGGCGGCGAAGGCCTTGGGGTCGTAGAAGTTGGAGTGGGGGTCGAGGACGTGGAGCATGCCCGGGATGGCGCCGTCGTAGATGGCCTTATCAGGCTTGTCGCCGGTGAGCTTTTCCGCGTAGTTCTGTTCGACAACGGAGTAGACATCGGTGAACTGGTGGAGGGAGTCGCGGAGGTTGGTCTCTTCGGTGGCGGACTGGGCGGCGACGCGGTTGCTGATGAGCGAACCGGCGACGGCGCAGGTGGTGAGGAAGACGGCAGCGGAGAGGATGGCGCGGCGGGGACGGGACGGCATGGGCGCGGTGTGACCTCGGAGGGTGAAGCGGGTGCAGGCTGGGGGTAGGCAGGAGCCTGCGAATCCCAAGGAATTGGACGGAGTATAGCACCGGGGGGTGAGCCCGACAGGTGGGCTGACTGTGCCGGGGATGGAGGGGATAGCCCGGAAGTTGCAGTGGGGTGAACAGTGGCGAGCGGCGCTGCGAGTAGTGTGCGGGGCGGGACGCAAGACGGGGGCGCAAGACGGGGAAGGGGGCTTGAGGCTTAAGATGGATGGGTACGGAGCCGTCTGCGGGGAGTCCAACGACAGAGGGCCGTGGCGGCGCCTGGTGGGTTCAGGGCCGGATCCGGGATGGGAAGAGGTTGAGGGTATTGATGACGCGACGATCGGGGTTGGTTGAGGCAGCGTTGTTTCTGGCAGCGTGCGGTGTGGTGTTGGTTCCGGCTGGGGTGCGGGCGCAGGCGCCGCGGTACCAGAGTCCGTTTACAACAACAGCGCAGGCTCCCGCGATTCCAACGCCGCCGGCGATCACGGCGAATGGCGAGGTGGTGGAGGATGTGGTCGCCCGGGTGAACGACCAGATCATCAGCCGCAGTGACGTGGAGCGGAGCGAGCAGCAGCTAATGCAGGAAGAGCAGCAGCAGAACCTGCCTGCGAGCGACCGGGAGGCGCGGCAGCGCGACATGCTGCGCGACATGATCGACCAGCAGCTGCTGCTGAGCAAGGCCAAGGAGCTGGGTTTGAACGGGGACGCCGAGGTGATCCGGCGGCTCGATGAGATCCGCAAGCAGAACAACCTGCCGGATATGGAGGCGCTCGAAAAGGCGGCACGCAGCCAGGGTGTGAACTTTGAGGACTTCAAGGCCAACATCAAGAACCAGACGCTGACGCAGCAGGTGGTGCGGGACGAGGTGGGACGCAAGCTGCAGATGACGCATGGGCAGGAGCAGACCTACTACGACGAGCACAAGGCGGAGTTTCAGCAGCCGGAGCAGGTGCGTCTGAGCGAGATCCTGATTGTGACGCCGGCGGACGCGAGCCCTGCGCAGGTGGAGCAGGCGCAGCGCAAGGCCGAGGCCGTGGAAGCAGAGATCAAGGCGGGCAAGAGCTTTGAGGATTTGGCCAAGCAGAACTCCGGCGGGCAGACAGCCTCGACCGGTGGGGACCTGGGCGAGTACAAGCGCGGGGCGCTGGCCAAAGTGCTGGAAGATGCGACGTTTAGCTTGCCGGTAGGGCAGACATCAGCACCGATCCGGACCAAGCAGGGCTTTGTCATACTGAAGGTGACTGGCCACCAGCAGGCGGGGACGCCGGCGCTGGCGCAGATCGAGCCGCAGGTTCAGGAGGCGATGTATATGAACGCCATGCAGCCGGCGCTTCGAGCCTACCTGACGAGGCTGCGGGAAGAGGCGTACATCGACATCAAACCGGGTTTTGTGGATTCGGGTGCGAGTCCGCACGAGGTGAAGCCGGTGTTTACGGCGTATGTTGCGCCGCAGACCAAGAAGCAGAAGAAGGTGGAAAAGAAGGTTCGGCTGGAGCGCACACGGGGTGTAGCGGTGGTGGGCGCGACCAAGGGCGCGTTGCCGCCGGGCTCGGGCGCGCAGGCGCTGCCGAACTCGGTCAGCGGGGCGACGCCGGTCGCTGGGACGACCGAGGCAATCGCGAAGGCGGCGGCGGCCACGGGCGCGGCCGGGACAGCGGGCGCAGCCGGAACAGCGGGCGCTACCGACGCGGCCAGTGCGACGAGCAGTGTCGCGAGCACAGCGGGAGAGACGACGAGTCTGCCGCGGGCGGCGACGGAGAGCGGCGCGGGCAAGGTGCGGCGGTCGTCGGCGCACTATGCCAAGCAGAAGAAGATCAAGCGGGAGAAGATCCGGTTTGGGCAGGCACCGCGAACGGCGCTGCCGGCCGGGCCGACGGAGCTGGCGCAGGGTACGGACACGGGGGCTGGCGCACAGAGCGCGGCCGTGACGCCGGGCGGCCAGGCCGCGCAGCAGGGCGGCGATGTGGCACCGGGTGTCGCGATGGCGCCGACGGAGAGCACAACGCAGATCTCGCAGAACGCTGAGGGCGATCCCCTGGCGCCGAAGTCGGTGGCCACGGGCAAGACGCGCTTCAGCGACCGGGCGCGGGAGACCACCGACACCAAGCAGGTCGCCAAGCAGCAGAAGGTTGCCGCCAAAGCTGCGGCGACGCCGCCCGGACCGGACCTGCAGGAGGCGGCGACCGCGCGACAGCAGGCGGCTCCGCTGGGGCTGAACGGGGACATGGCCAAGAAGGCCAAGCAGAAGAAGAAGCGCGCCAAGGGTGAGGCGAAGGAGCGCTTGCAGAACAAGCAGGATGCACCGGAGGCGGCGCCGATCTCGCCGACGGTGAACCCGAACCTGGGAGCGACGCCGGGTGGCACCCAGCCGACAGCGGCGAACCCGGCGCCGGACTCCAACGAGAAGAACACGACGCTGCCGGCGAGCACGGCGGCACCGGGAGCGCCCGAGGCGGGCCAGCCGATGTCGCCGACCGGCTCACCGGCGACCGAGCCGAACGGGGATCCGGCGCCGCAGGTGAAGTAAGCAGGGACACTGTGAGAAAAGGGCGAGGTCTTCGGACCTCGCCCCTCTCTTGTGTGGCTACTCCGGGGAGCCTGAGGACGGGGGCAGGACGCCGATGGTACCGAGCCAGGTGGTGGCGAGGGTGGGCCAGTGCGTGACGGGCAGGTCCGTAGGGCGAAGGCCATAGCCATGGCCGCCGGCGGCGTAGAGATGGAGCTCTGCGGGCACGTGGGCGGCCTTGAGCTCCTCAAACCAGGTGAGAGCGTTCTCGACGTGGACGGGGTCATCCTCGGCCTGAAGAAGAAAGGTCGGCGGGGTGCTGGCGGTGGGGTGGAGATTGGTGTTGGGAGTGAACTGGCGAGGCAGAATAGACCATGCTGCTCCCGGGCCGGAGGCGGACTGGCCGGCGGGCGGCTCGGCGAGATAGCCGGGGTAGAGGACGAGAGCGAAGTCTGGACGGAAGGGCGTCTGGTCGGCGGGGTCGACAGGGGGGTAGAGCCGGTGGTCGGCGGTGCTGAGGGCGGCGGCAAGGTGCGCACCGGCGGAGAAGCCAAGGGCGCCGATGCGGGCGGGGTTGAGGTGCCAGTCGGCGGCGTGGGCGCGGACGAGCGAGAGGGCCCGCTCGGCGTCGTCCAGGGCGGCGGATGACTTGGGGAAGGGGCCGGTGTCCGGGACGCGGTACTTCAGAACAAAGCAGGTGACGTGGATGGAGTTGAGCCACTGGCACACCTCGGTGCCTTCAAGGTCGATGGCGAGGATGCTGTAGCCGCCGCCCGGGAAGACGACGACGGCGGCGCCGGAGGGGTTCTGCTCGGCCGGAAAGACGGTGAGGGTGGGGGTGGAGACGTGGCCGAGGCGCACGAGTGGCCGGCCGGCGATCTTCTCGCTGGTGGGGGTGGAGGTGTCAGTTTCGGGGGCGGTGCTGGGCATCGCGTCGGGCGGGGTGCCTGGCCAGAGCTTGATGGTGGCGCGGGAGGCGGGCGGTGGCCAGCTATAGGCGGGGTCGACCGATGTTTGCGCGATGGCGGAGGTGGAGGCGAGAAGGAGAGCGAGACTGAGGGCGCGCATGGAGGGACTCCGAGGTGTGAGGCGGATGGTCGCAGGCTGGGCGGTGGGATGGCAAGACGGCGGTATGCTGAGGGGGCGATGAAGGACTTTTTTGTGGTGGATGCGCCGCGGTTTGAGAATGCGCGGGTGACGACGTACTTTGTGCTGGCTTCGGTGCAGACGCGAGAGCGCAAGGGTGGGGCGGGCGGGCAGTACCTGGCGCTGGCGCTGGGAGACAAGACGGGGCAGATGGAGGGGCGGATGTGGGAGGAGTTCGCGGATGCGGTCTCCACCTGCAACGAGGGCTGCTATGTGAAGGTGCAGGGGCTGGTGTCGAAGTACCAGGGAAAGTTCCAGATCACGCTGGAGAAGATGCGTTTGGCGGCGGAGAGCGAGGTGGAGACGGGCGACTTCCAGCCGACATCGCGGTTTGACGTGGAGACGATGTGGGCGGAGCTGCGTGGCTACGTGGAAGGGTTTGCGGACGCGGATCTGCGGCGGCTGGTGCTGGCGTTTTTCGACGACGAGGAGTTGGCGCGAGCCTACAAGAGCGCACCGGCGGCCAAGAAGCTGCATCATGCCTGGCTGGGTGGGTTGTTGGAGCATGTGCTGGCGCTGGTGCGGGTGTGCCGGGCGACGGCGCCGTTCTACCCCGAGGTCGACCCAGACCTGCTGGTGACAGGCGCCATCCTGCATGACATCGGCAAGGTGCGGGAGCTGAGCTGGGCGCGGGGCTTCAGCTACACGGTGGAGGGGCAGCTGATTGGGCATATCACGATCGGTCTGCGGATGCTGGACGAGACGGTGCGCGGGCTCCCGGGGTTTCCGGAGCGGCTGCGGCTGCTGGTGGAGCACATGATCCTGAGCCACCACGGGAAGTACGAATTTGGGAGTCCGAAGCTGCCGATGACGCCGGAGGCGATGCTGCTGAGTGCGCTGGACGACCTGGAGGCGAAGTTCGAGGCGATGCGGCGGGAGTTTGACGGGGCAATCGCTGCGGGCAAGAAGCCGGGCGAGCCAACGGAGTGGGTGCGGAGCATGGAACGGCAGTTGCTGGACTCGCGGGCGTTCCGGGAGGGTTAAAGAAAGCCGGGGCCGGCCGCGAGTGGTCGACGGTATGATCGTCACCACATTCGGACAGGTGAGGTGAACGTGGGACGAGCGCGGAGCGTGGTGGCGGCGGTGTTGCCGATGCTGTGGGGTGGGCTGGCGAGCCATGTGGCGGGTGGGCAGATGACGGGGATGCCGGACCCGACGGTACAACAGACCTATGTGCTGCATCGCTCGTCGAGCCGGGAGCTGACGGGAGCGAACGCGGATGCGCGGACGTTGACGCCGGGGCAGACGCTGACGGTGCTGGACGCGGATGGGCCGGGCGAGGTGTCGCACGTGTGGTTCACCATTGCGGCGGATGAGCCGTACTTTCTGAAGCGGCTTGTGCTGCGGATGTACTGGGATGGGGAGACGACGCCGAGCGTGGAGGCGCCCATCGGCGACTTCTATGGTCTGGGCTATGGCGAGTACTACGCCTGGCAGAGTGCGCCGCTTGAGGTAGGGGCGGACAAGGCGATGAACTGCTGGTTCCGCATGCCGTTTGCAAAGCATGCGCGGATCACGGTGACGAACGAGGGCAAGCAGGCGGTGAGCAGCCTTTACTGGAACATTGACTACCGGGACGGGTTGAAGCTGCCGCCGAATACGCTCTACTTCCACGCGCAATACCGGCAGGCGCAGCCGAACCATGGCTGGTCGAACAGCTGGTACGAGAACGGCGATCCGCGGGTGAACTACCGACGGGACCTGGATGGCAGGGACAACTACGTGTGGCTGGATGCGGCCGGGCACGGACAGTTTGTTGGCGTGACGATGAGCGTGGTGCAGAACCAGGATGCCTGGTGGGGTGAGGGGAACGACTTCTTCGAGGTGGATGGGCGACCGGCGGAGGTGGGGACCGGCGGGGAGGACTACTTTCTGGGGGCGTGGGGCTTCGTAGGCGGGCAGGAGAACCCGTTGCATGGGTCGCCAGTGGTGGGACACCAGGTGGCCGGGTCGCGGTCGGCGATGTACCGCTTTCACCTGGATGCGCCGATGCCGTTCCAGAAGAGCTTCAAGGCGAGCATGGAGCATGGGCATGCGAACGTGCGCTCGGATAACTGGTACTCGGTGGCGTATTGGTACCAGGCGGAGCCGCATGCGCCATTTCCGCCGCTGCCGGAGATGAACCTGCGCATACCGGCGATCCAGGCGGTGGGTGGGCCGGGGAACGAGCCGGTGCCGATCAAGCCGGGAGATCCGCAGCCGCGGTGAGCCGACTCGCGGCATCTGACCGCGGATGCGTGCACGGTTGGATCGCGTGATGGAGTTTGTGCGGACGGGCTTCTGGTTTGTGCCGCTGCTGATGCTGCTGGGGGCCTTTGTGCTGGCGGCGGCGTTGCTGCACCTGGACGAGGTGGTCGACCCAGGGATCAAGAGCACGCTGGAATGGGCGTATACGGGTGGGCCGGAGGGTGCGCGGTCGCTGCTGAGCACGGTGGCGGGATCGATGATCACGGCGGCGAGTGTGACGTTTTCGCTGGCTTCGGTGGCACTCTCGATCTCGTCGCAGCAGTATGGCTCGCGGGTGCTGCGCAACTTCATGCGCGACCGGATTACCCAGGTGCTGCTGGGAACGTTTGTGTCGACATTTTTGTATAGCGTGCTGGTGGTGCGAACGATCCGGGGATCGGACCAGTCGGGCGGTTTTGTGCCGGCGATCTCGGTGACGGTGGCAATTGCGCTGGCAGTGGGGAGCCTGGTGCTGCTGATCCTCTTCATTCACCACGTGTCGGCGTCGATCCAGGCGTCGCACATCGTGAAGGTGATTGGAGAGGAGATGCAGGAGGCGATCCCTAAGCTCTACCCGAGCGAGACAGGGGAAGGGCTGAGTGAGAAGACCGAGGGGGAGTTTCGGCGGGGAGCGAGTGCGCGGCTGGAGCTGGAGCGGAGTGGCTATCTCCAGAGTATCGACCTGGACTCGCTCCTGAAGACGGCGACTGCAGAGCAGCTGATGGTGGAGGTGATGATCAAGCCGGGCGACAGCGTTCTGGAGGGTGGTGCGATTGCGACGGTATGGGGGCGTGACACGATTGGAAAGGAGCTGCGGAAGACGCTGGAGGGGGCGTTTTTCTTTGGTGGGGAGCGGACGGCGGCGCAGGATATCCGCTACCAGTTTCAGCAGCTGACGGACGTGGTGGTGCGGGCGCTGTCGCCGGGGATCAACGACCCTTTCACGGCGATCAACGGAATCGACGCGCTGGGGAGCGGCCTGGTGCAGCTGGCGCGGCGGCCTGAGGTGCAGCGCGTGCGCAAGGATGAGAGCGGGGCGGCACGGCTTTATGTGCCGACGGCGGACCTGTGCGAGGTGCTGGACGAAACCGTGGGGCACATTGCGATCTACGGCGCCGGCGATGGGTACGTGATGGCGGCGCTGCGCCGGACGCTCGAGGCTGCCGGGGCGCACGCCCGTGGGCCGGCGGACCGCGAGACAGTGGCGCGACTGCGGCAGGAGATGGCTGATCGTGAAGCGTCCAAGCGGAAGGAGGCGGGGCTGCGATAAGGGATTTGCGAGAATAAGGGCTCATGCGCAAACCTTTGTTGGCCCTGGCTGTGGCGGCGTTCGGAATTGGAACGACGGAGTTTGTGATCGAAGGGCTCCTGCCGAACCTGGCGACGAGCTTTGGGGTAAGCATCCCGAGAGCGGGGCTGCTGGTCTCGGGGTATGCCATCAGCGTGACGATTGGTGCCCCGTTTGTAACGCTGCTGGTGGGGCGATGGAACCGGAAGACGGCGTTGCTGGCGCTGCTGGGCATCTTTATTCTGGGCAATGCGGCGTGCGCGGCGGCGCCGAGCTATGCGCTGCTGATGGCGGCGCGGGTGCTGACGGCGCTGTGCCATGGGGCGTTCTTTGGGATTGCCAGCATTGTGGCGGCAAGCGTGGTGCCGCGCGAGAAGCAGTCGCAGGCGATCACGATCATGTTCAGCGGGCTGACGCTGGCGAATGTGATGGGGGTGCCGGCAGGCACGGCGCTGGGACAGGCGTTTGGCTGGCGGGCGGCGTTTGCGGCCATTGTGCCGATCGGGATGATCGCCGCGGCAGGGGTGTGGGCGATGGTGCCGCCGCAGCAGCCGGAGGTGGTGCGGTTGCGGCATGAGTTGAAGACGGTGCTGCGACCGGGCGTGCAGCTGACGATGGCGATGAGCACGATCAGCTCGGTGGCGCTGTTTGTGGTGTTTACCTACATTGCACCGATTTTGGAGCGGGTGTCGCGGGTGTCTGAGCACGCGGTGACGACGGTGCTGGTGATCTTTGGCGTGGGCATCACGATCGGGACGCTGCTGGGTGGCCGACTGGCCGACTGGCGGCCAATGCCGACGATCCTGGGCGGCTTTGCGCTGCTGGTGGTGCTATACGCGCTCATGCCGGCGGCGATGGGCCATGCGGCGCCCATGGTGGCATTGGTCTTTCTATGGGGGATGGTGAGCTTTGGGACGGGGGCGCCGATGCAATCGCGCGTGGTGGATCAGGCAAAGGGGGCACCCAACCTGGCGAGCACGCTGAACCAGGGGGCTTTTAACCTGGGCAACGCTCTGGGGGCGAGCCTGGGTGGGCTGGTGCTGACGGCTGGATGGGGCTATCGGCGGCTGCCGGTAGTGGCCGGCGTGGTTGCGGCGGTGGGTCTTGGCGTGGCGCTAACGGCCAGGTTTGTGGAGCAGAAAGAGGCCGGGCAGGTCACCGACGGGCTTGGAAGCACAGCCGGCTAGCGACCTGCAGGCCGGCGCTGCTCTACCACTTGGGGTTCCAGCTGCAGATGGTGGCAACAAAGGTGACGCCAAAACCGATCACAAAGACGGGCCACCAGATGTCGAGCCAGTTGTTAGGCGCGTGGGTGGCGGCGTCCTGGTTGTCTTCGTCGTAGCTGGCTTGGGCGGTGCGCTCGCGCATGCGGGAGGTCTCCTTGGTCTTTGTTGCGATGCTACTTGAGAAGGCCGAGTGAGACCAAGCCGGGCGCGGTTGCAGGTTGGTTACAATCGATTTTGATCTTGATGCGATCTTGTAGCGCCCTGGGGGCGCGGTGTGAGGGGCGATGCTGCGGTTCTGGACGGCGGGAGAAAGCCACGGGGAAGCGTTGGTGGCGATGGTGAGCGGTCTGCCCGCGGGTGTGCCGGTAGATGGCGAGTTTGTGAACCGCGAGCTGTGGCGGCGGCAGCAGGGCTATGGACGCGGCGGCCGCATGCGGATCGAAAAGGATACCGCGCACATCCTGAGCGGGGTGCGGCACGGCCGGACGATCGGGAGTCCGGTGGCGATGACGCTGGCAAACCGTGACTGGAAGAACTGGGAAGAGATTCTGCCCGTGGGTGCAGGAGATGAGACCAAGCACAAGGCGGTGGAGTCTCCGCGGCCGGGGCATGCGGACCTGCCGGGAACATTGAAATACGACTTCAAGGATGCGCGCTACGTGCTGGAGCGGGCGAGTGCGCGGGAGAGTGCGGCGCGCGTGGCGTGCGGTGCGATGGCGAAGCTGCTACTGAAGGAGCTGGGGGTAGGTGTGGCCAGCCACGTGGTGCGCGTGGGGCGCGAAGAGCTGGGCCGGGATGCGAGCTGGGCGGAGATAGCCGCGGTGGCCGAGCGGGAGACCGTGGTGCTTTCCTGCGTGGACCCGGAGGCCGAGGCACGGATGAAGGCGGAGGTGGACCTGGCGCTGCGGACGGGGGACACCATAGGGGGTGTGTTTGAGGTGGTGGTGCATGGTCTGCCACCCGGCGTGGGCACGCATGTGAACTGGGACGAACGCATGGACGGCCTGCTGGCACAGGCTGTGATGAGTCTGCAGGCGGTGAAGGCGGTGGAGCTGGGACGCGGGGTGACGGCGGCGGAGTCGCTGGGCTCGGCGGTGCATGACGCGATTGGCTACCGGGAAGAGACGGAGGGCGCTGACGGTTTTACGCGCTTTCGGCGGGAGCGGAACAATGCCGGCGGCATTGAGGGCGGCATGTCCAACGGCGAGGACGTGGTGGTGCGGGGGTATCTGAAGCCGATCTCCACGCTGCGCCGGCCGCTGGGGTCCGTGAGCTTTGCGACGCGGGAGCCGGTGAAGGCGTCGTATGAGAGGTCCGACGTGTGCGTGGTGCCGGCGGCGGGCGTGGCGGCGGAGGCGATGGTTGCGCTGACCGTGGCGAGGCTGCTTCTGGACAAGTTTGGCGGGGACTCGCTGCGCGAGCTGCGGCGCAACTTTGCCGGCTATGCGGAGCAGATCCAGGCCTTTTAAGCAGGGCCGAGTAGTTTTCAGAAAGAGGGGTGGTGGACGTGGCACAGAAGACGCTGAAGATACACGAGGTCGTGAAGTATCCGGAGCCGGTCCTGTCCGAGCGTGCGTCTGAGGTGGAGATCTTTGACGACGAGCTCGAAACCTTTGTGGACGAGATGTTTGAGTCGATGTATGCGGCGCATGGAATCGGACTGGCGGCACCGCAGATTGCGCATGGCAAGCGGATCGCCGTCATCGACGTGAGCTTCAAGAAGGACCCCAAAGACAAGCTTGCGCTGATCAACCCGGAGATCATCGAGCGTGAGGGTCACCAGCTGGAGGAAGAGGGCTGCCTGAGCCTGCCGGAGATCCGGGAGAAGGTGAAGCGCTCGGCCTGGGTGAAGGTGCGGGCGCAGGATGTCAAAGGGCGGACGTTTGAGGTGGAGGGCGATGAGCTGCTGGCGCGCGCGCTGCAGCATGAGATCGACCACCTGGACGGCGTGCTGTTTATTGACCGGATCAGCCGGCTGAAGCGGGAGATGGTGCTGCGCAAGATCCGCAAGCTGCAGAAGAACGGCGAGTGGTAGGCGTGCGGCAGGGAAGGGCAGAGCGGAGATGCGGCTGATCTTCTGCGGAACGCCGGCGTTTGCTGTGCCGAGCCTGCGGGCGGTGATGGCTGCGGGGCATGAGGTAGCTCTGGTGCTGACGCAGCCGGACCGGGCTGCCGGGCGCGGGATGGCGATGCAGGCCTCGCCGGTGAAGCGGCTGGCGGTCGAGCGGGGGGTGCCGGTTCTGCAGCCGGAGCGTCTACGCGCGGACGAGGCGCTGCGCGCGGAGATGGAGCGTCTGGCGCCGGACGCGATCGCGGTGGTGGCGTACGGGCGGCTGGTGCCGGCATGGATGCTGGCGCTGCCGCGCTTTGGCTGCATCAACGTGCACGGCAGCCTGCTTCCGAAGTACCGCGGAGCGGCGCCGGTGCAGTGGGCTGTAGCACATGGCGACAGGACCACCGGCGTCACCACCATGCGGCTGAACGAAGGGCTGGACACCGGGCCGATGCTTCTGGCGCAGGAGGTGCCGATCTCCCCGACGGCGATGGCAGTTGAGGTTCTGGACCTGCTCGCCGAAGTTGGTGCGGATCTGCTGGTTCGGACGCTGGACGGGCTGGCCGCAGGAGAGGTGCAGCCGACCGAGCAGCATCATGCGGCAGCGACGCTGGCGCCCATTCTGACGCGCAACGACGGGCGCCTTGACACCACACGGAGTGCACAGGCGTGCTTTGACCGGTGGCGCGGCTTCTACCCCTGGCCAGGCTGCTTTGCTACCTTCCGTGGCAAAAATCTGTTGCTGCACGAGGTCCGGGTAGCGCACATGGCAGAGTTGGGAGAGCCGCTGGAGGGCGAGCGCGACGGGGAGCTTGTGATCGCTGGGAATCGGCTTTTTGTGGTGTGTGGTGGGCTTTCCGCACTGGAGGTGCTTGAGCTGCAGATGGAAGGGAAGCGCAGGATGACGGCGGGCGACTTTGTGCGTGGCTACGGGATCAAAGCGGGTGAGCGGCTTGGCTGAGAGGATGGCAGGGCAGGCACGACAGGGAGCCAAGCCAGCACGGCAGCGGTCCGGCGGCGATCAGCAAGCAGTGACTGCGAAGCCGGGCGGCGGTGGCACGACGATCTCGCCAGCCCGGCGTGCGGCCTACGACATCCTGCTGGCGGTGAGCGCAGGAAATGGCCACTCGGACGCCTTGCTGCACGCGACCGGGCGCGGTGCAGCGATGGACGGACTGAGCGACTTGGATCGCAACCTGGCGATGGCGTTGGTACTGGGCGTGCTGCGGTGGCAGCTGGCGCTTGATCGACAGGTGCGGGCGCTGCTGACCCGACCGGACGTTGTGGTGCGTGACGAGGTGATGGTGGCGCTTCGGATGGGTGCCTTCCAGCTGCTGCACATGGACCGGGTGCCGGCGCATGCGGCGTTGAGCGAGAGTGTGGCGCTGGTGCGGCGAACCGGAGAAGAGTACGCGACCGGGATGGTGAATGCTGTGCTGCGGCGCATGACGCGGGAGCGGCCGGAGGAGAAGGCGAAGATCTTTGAAAGCCCGGCGGCGATGGCGCGGCGGCTGGCGCATCCGGAGTGGCTGGTGGCGCGGTGGGTGCGACATTACGGGTACGAGGCGGCTCGGACGATCTGCGAGGCTGACCAGCGGGAGCCGGGCGAGCCTGTGTGGTTCGCGGAGGAGGATGACGCGCTGGGGCCGCAGGGTATGGACGACGGGTCGCGCCTGGTGGCAGAGCTGGCCGCCGCCGCCGCGCCGCAGGGGACGACTGACCTGCGCGTGTGGGACTGCTGTGCTGCGCCGGGCGGCAAGACCGCTGTGCTGGCAAGCAGGCTTCCGCAGGCGGAGGAGATCCTGGCCACAGACATCAGCACAAAACGCATGCGCAGCACCGAGGATCGCCTGGGCCCCCTGGCCGCAAGCGCCGGCGATGGCGGCCGTGTGCGTTGCCTGGTGCGGGACGCGACCAAGATGACCTCGCTCGAGGGGAGCTTCGATCTGGTGCTGTGCGACGTGCCGTGCAGCGGGACGGGGACTCTGGCGCGCAATCCGGAGATCCGGTTTCGCCTGGATGAGGGGACGCTGGCGCGGCAGGCGGAGCGTCAACGCACGCTGCTTCAGGCGGCGATGGAGCGGACACGGCCCGGCGGCAGACTGGTGTACTCCACCTGCTCGCTGGAGCCGGAAGAGTGTGAGCAGGTAGTGGAGAGCGTAATGGCAACCCACGGTGCCGCGTGGCGTCGGGTAGAGCTTCCCTCGCTGCTGGCGCGGGTGGCGGGCGGGACCCGTGTGCCGCCTTCTGTAGTTCGGGATGGGGCTCTGCGGACGCTCCCGGGGGGGGATCCGGCGGACGGGTTCTTCGCCGTGGTGCTGGAGCGGATCAGCCCTGCGCCGGTTAGCGCGCCAGCATAAGTCGGACGGCCTCTGTTCGCAGCAGACGATGGCCCGCGAGCGGGAACTGGGTGGTGACGATGCTTTCTGCGGTGACGGCAGGCGCGGGAGGTGGCGCCGCTGCTGGAGAGGGTGCTTGCCCTGTGAAGAAGGAATCGTGGTACGCCGGGGTGGCGGGCGCGGGCGCTGATGTAGTTACTGGTGTCTCAGAGACACCATAGACCCGCAAACCCCAGGCCGCTGCCCGAGCCTGGGCGACACCGAAGCTGAGGCCGGCAAAGGACGGCGTCACGACGGACTCCTGTGCGGCGCTGGCCGGTGCGCTCAGCAGCAGCGAGACGGCCGGGCGGTCGACCCCTTCGGCGTTCGGTGGCGGTGTCTGGGCGATGATCAGGTTGGGGCTGCCTGGCGAGGGAATGGATGCGATCGTTCCTACCTCGAGGGCTGCCTTGCGCAGATCGAGCGAGGCCGGGTGCTCTTCCTTGCCGACGACGTTGGGGACCGAGACCTGCTGCGCGCCCAGGCTTTCCGTGATGCGGATCGGCCACTCGCGCCGTACAGTCGCGCCCGGTGCCGGAAACTGGCCGAGTATGTGGCCGGAGGCGGTGGTGGTGGAGTAGAAGCGATTCTCCAGCTGCAGGGAAAGACCAAGCCGGGCGGCGACGTGGCTTGCCTGCGGAAGGGTAAGCCCGGCGAGTGCCGGGACCTCTACCTCGCGGCCATGGATGGCGATGCGCATGGTGATGAAGGCGGAGAGGATGGCAACCGCGAGCATCGCCATGGCAGTGAGCAGGTTGGTGAAGAGGCGCTTCATCGTTCCGAAGCCAGCATACAGGTGGACCGGGAGCGGCGGAGAGGCTGTGCCGATCCAGGTCCACCTGTCTATATGAAGCGCTCGGGTTATGCCCGGCGATGACGACGCAGCAGGGTAGAGGCACCGGTGAGCAGGCCAGTGCCGAGCAGCATCAGCGAGCCGGGCTCAGGCGTGGCGACGGCGCCCACGTAGTTCAGGCCAGTGGAGTACTCCGCAGCCTGCTGCACGACGAATTGCAGCTGCTTTTCACCGGCGCTGAGCCCGCTGAGCGAAACGGTGAAGGGATCCAGGCAGTTGGGACGGGCGGCAGCGCAGGTCGGATAGGGTCCGGTTGCTTCCGCGATGATCTTGATGCCGTCCAGGTAGACGGAGACGGTGTCGTCGGCCATGACCGTGAGATAGCCGAAGGCGTTTGCGTCGGAGTTGAAGAAGGCGGAGTAGGTGTAGTAGCCGTCCGCTGCGTAGTTGCCTGGCTGTGCGGCGGAGCCGTTCGGATCGGAGTTGGGCTCAAACGAGACCCAGCTGGAGCCGGGGAGGGCGTTGGCCCATGTGCCGCCCGTGCCCAGGTTGTAGGTGGCCTGGTTCACCGTGGAGGTTGGGGCGCTGCTGGAAGCGCTGTACCCCGTGTAAGTCGTGTTGGAGCTATCGCTGGAGAATGTTGTGGCAGATGCAACACCAGAGAGGGTAAAGGCAGCAGCCACAAGGGCAAGTGTGTGAAGCGAGCGCATAGGGAGTCTCCTGAGTACCGAGGCAGTGAAGTGCAGCAAAATTTATGGAGAAGAGCGCGTCGTCGCTGCCGGTGCAGCGGTGGATCGTGGTGTGATCTCCGCTGTGCTTGTATGCACGTGGCCCGCCAAAGGTCAATGGCTGCTTTCGGTGCAGGGTATTGCACTTTGCAAGGATTCCACCCAGCGGTGGGAAGCTGATTGCCACTTGTGAGGGAAGAGCGCTTCCCTTAGGGAATTACCGGCGGTTATCTGTGGCCGGCTCGGGGTGAATCAGCAGCCGTGTGACTTCGGGCTGCTCGCGCTTGAAGTCTGTTTCAAGCTCGGTGATGAGCTCGTGAACGCGCGACATGGGCAGCTCATCCGGCAGGGTGCAGTGGCAGGAGACTTGAGTGAGGGGAAGGCCGGTGTGGGAGCCCGGAATAAGGCTCACGCGCACATCGTGAATGTCGAGCACACCGGGGATGGTGGCGGCGAGGCGGCGCAGGTGCTGTTCAAGCGCCCGGTCGGCGGCGGAGACGGCCGGATGTTCGATGCTGGCGGGCTCGCTCTCGATGTGGGTGAGGATGGACCGGATCTCGGGGATGTCGTGCCGGATCTCGGCCTCGAGGTCGGTGACTAGGTCGTGCGCCTCGCGAAGGGGCATGGATTCCGCGACCTCGAGATGCTGTTCCAGATGCAGCCCGCGATCCTGCTGCTGGAGGGTCAGGTCATGGATGGCGAGGTTGGACCGAGCGGCAACGGCGCGGACGCGATCGTGCACGGACTCGGCTGCACTGGCTACCGGGATGGAGTGGACGACAACATCAGCGCCCGGCAGGTGGCGCTGTACGGCGGTGGTCGCGGCCGCCGTGATGGCCTCGGAGCGCTGAAAGGTGAGGGCGCGCGGCAGGCTAAGGGTGAGGTCGGCAAAGAAATCGGCGCCCACCTGTCGCACACGGACGCGGTTCACGTGGAGGATGCCGTCGATGTGGCTGAGTTCGCGATGGAGGTCTCGCCGGATGTTGGCGCGAGAGCCGTCCGGGTTGTGCGTTGGGGTGGCGTCCAGCAGGGTGTCGATCGTCTGGCGGGCGAGCGACCAGGTGAGGCGGAGAATGATGACCGAGACGGCAAGGGCGGCGACGGGGTCTGCGCGCTCCAGCCAGGGCACATGGAGGTGCTCGCCAACTGCGGTGGCGAGCAGGCCGATAAGCACGGCAAGCGACGACCAGACATCGGTGCTGAAGTGAACGGCATCGGCCTGGAGCGCCTGCGACTGAAACTTCAACGCGGCTTTCTTGAGCCGGCGAGAGCGGGAGATGTCCACCGCGATCGACAGAAGGAGAACAAGAAAGGGCCAGGGAGACAGCGGCAGGACCAAATGCTCGCGCAGAAAGAGTCTGCGGACCGCCTCGACGATGATCCAGATCGCCGAACCGAGCATGAGGATGGTTTCAAAGAAGGCGGAAAGGCTTTCGACCTTGCCGTGACCATAGTTGTGTTCTTCATCCGCCGGGCGGTCTGCCACGCGGATCGAGAAGAGTGTGATGGTTGCGGCGACTAGGTCGATGGAGGAGTGGGCGGCTTCGGACAGCATGCCGAGCGAGCCGGACAGAATGCCCGTCACCAGCTTGAGGATGGTGATGGCGAGCGCAGCGAGGACGGAAAAGAGGGCGGCGGACCGCTTTTGACCGGAGCGCTCGCGCTGCGCGGCTTCCGTCGCGGGCTCCCCTTGCAGGGATGATGCAGCATGCGAGCGCGGCGGAGACGGATGGGAAGGCACGAGATCCGGGCGCGGCTCGACGCTCGATGGTGGTGTCATACGGCTCACACTCCGTGCTGTGCTTGCGTGCCGGATGCGGGCTTGGCCGCCCGGTAGAGACCCGCGGTTCGGAAAGTGTAGCCCGTCCAGCGCGGATTGACGAACCCTGCCTGCCGGAGGAGATGGAGCATCTGCGGGGGGCGGGGGAAGCGCTCCACGGAGGCTGGCAGGTACTGGTAGGCCGCAGGTGCGCCGGAGATGATGCCGCCCAACAGGGGAAGCACGTGCTTGAAGTAGAGCGAGTACAGACTGCCGACGAGGCCGCCGGGCTGGTTGCACTCAAGGATGGCGACCTCACCACCTGGGGCGAGCACGCGGAAGACCTCGTCGAGCCCACCGGAGTAGTTGCGCAGGTTGCGGAAGCCGAAGGCAAAGGTGACCAGGTCGAGCGAGTTGGCGGGGAAGGGGAGCGCCATCGCGTCCATCTCAAGGAAGCGCGTGCTTGGGTGCGGGTATTTGCGCCTGGCGCGGGCCAGCATCTCCGGTGAAAAGTCGCCACCCGTCAGGGGCACCGCGCCTGCGGGGCGATGGCGCAGCAGGGCCATGGTGAGGTCGCCCGTGCCACAGCACAGATCCAGGATGCGCGCCTGGGGATTGGCAAGCAAGGGACGGAGACTGCGGGCGGCGCGCCGCCACCACAGACGATCCAAACCGAACGAGAGCAGATGGTTGGCCCGGTCGTAGGTGGGGGCGATCGTGTCAAACATCTGCAACACGTTGGAGGCGGCTTCGGCCTCAGTGTGCACACCGGCAGGACGCGCGCCAGGGTTGATCCGAGGTTCGGAAAGGGGCTCAGACATGGGCGGGATCGAACTGGTGCGCGGCGAGGGCAAGAACGGCCCTGGCCGCTTCCAGCAACTCGGGTTCTGTGACATCGCGCACGCGGGTGACGGCGCCGAGTGCGGTGGGCAGCACAAAGGAGAGCACACCGGAGCGGCTCTTTTTATCGCCTGCCGTAAGCGCCACCAGGCGGTCTGCGGCCGCCTTGAAGCGCGGCAACGGACCGTAGCGAAGGATGAGCTGCTCCATGCGCGCGGCGGGTTTGGCTGCGATAGAACCGCGTGCCACGGCGAGCCGGATGGCAGCAATCATTCCCCAGCCGATGGCTTCGCCGTGCAGCAACTGCTTGTAGCCGGTGGCGGCCTCGATGGCGTGTCCCAGCGTGTGGCCAAAGTTGAGGATCATCCGCAAACCGGCTTCTCGCTCATCGGCATTGACAACCTCCGCCTTGATGCGAACGCTGGCGGTGATGACCTGCTGGAGTGCGCGACTGTTCTGCGGGTGAGTGGGGTCGAGCAGGATCTCTGCCTGCCGCTCCAGCTGACGGAACAGCGGTGGCGAGCAGATGATGCCGGCCTTGACGGCCTCCTGCAGGCCGGCGCGGAGCTCTCGTGGGGGCAGCGTGCGCAGTGTGTCGGTGTCGGCAAAGACAGCAAGCGGATGGTGAAAGCTACCGATAAGGTTCTTGCCGGTGCGTAGATTGACCCCCGTCTTGCCCCCGACCGAGGAGTCCACCTGCGCCAGCAGCGTTGTGGGGACCTGGATGAACGAAAGGCCGCGCATGTAGATGGCGGCGAGGAAGCCTGTGACGTCGCCCACGATGCCACCGCCGAAGGCGAGCAGGAGGGTGTCACGGTCGGCACGGGCGCGGCTCAGCGACTCGGCAAGCTTTTCCACCGCGTGCAGCCGCTTGTGCGACTCACCCGCCGGTAGAAACAGCGGCTCGGGCGCAGGACGTCCCTTGTAGGAGCTGAGCAGCGCGGGAGACCAAAGGCGCCAGATCTCCGGCGAGGTGACGACAAACTGCCGCCGGCCCCTTGCCTCGGGCAGAGCATCAATCCGCCGCCGCAGCGACCCCAACAGGCCGGAGCCGACATGCACGTTGTAGCTGGTGTGTTCAGTTGAGACTGGAACAGTCGGCACAGCACCATGATAGCCGGGTGCGGAGGCTACCGGGCACGACCCATGGGCGAGAGAGAGGCTGCCACGGTGAGAAGCAGGATGCCCACGACCACCCCCAGGGAGAGCACGGGACCAAGCGTGAGCCAGGGCGCTGCCAGCATCTTGCCTGCGGCAAAGGCAAGCACCGCGGCCAGGCCGAAGTGGAGAAAGCTGAGGCGCTCCAGCAGATGCGACAGAACAAAGAAGAGAGAACGAAGACCCATCACGGCGAGGATGTTGGAGGTGTACGCGAGAAAGGGATCGCGAGTGATGGAAAGGACGGCCGGGATGGAGTCCAGGGCAAAGACCACATCGGTGAGCTCGATCGCGATGAGGCACAGTAGCAGAACCGTGGCGAGCATATGGCCGTCTTCCCGTACCAGAAATGCGTCCTGCCGGAGGCTGACCGGGTGCACGCGGGAGAGCCAGCCAACCCAGCGTGGTGGCTGGCCCTCCTGACTCTCGTCCTTGGGGAGAAGAAGCCGGATCGCCGCGACCAGCAGCACGGCGCCGAAGACGTAGCTGACCCAGTGAAAGTGCTCCAGGAGCCCGATGCCGAGGGCGATAAAGAGACCCCGCATCACGATGGCGCCGGCTACACCCCAGAAGAGCACGCGCGGCTGGCTGTCCGTCTGGATCGCAAAGGCGCGAAAGAGCAGCAGAAAGATGAACAGGTTATCCACCGAAAGGGCCTGCTCGATGCTGTAGCCGGCGAGAAACTCAGTCGCCGGATGGAGACCGCGCGCATGTGCCAGGAGACCGGCAAAGGCGAGCGCGGCCACGATCCAGCCCACGGTGGTGACCAGCGCGATGCGGTGGGGGGAGACGGGCAGCTCCCGGCGCTGCTGGTGCCGCATAAACACGAACTCGGCAGCCAGCAGCAAAAGCAGCGCGAGGTGGAACCCGATCCATTCGTTGTGAAGGAAAGCCATCGTCTGTCGTAGGATGGCGATCGCGCGGGTATCGACGGCAAACGATGCGAGCTGCGCAAGAAAGCGGTCGGCGACACGGCAAAGACGCTGACACGGGGGCGAGATGAGAGTAGTGCACGTGCTGATGGCAATTGCGTTGATTTGCGGCGTCTGCCGCGCGCAGACAGCTGCGCCGGACGGAACGCCGCCTGCTTCCCAGGGGGCGCCGCCGGAGGCGACGGCCCGGTGCAACGACGGTAGCTACAGCAAGGCTAAGCAGAAGTGGCAGGCCTGCGGCGGGCACAAAGGGGTGCAGACGTGGTTCGCTGGGGGCAGCACCGGACCGGCTAAGTCCACGGCGGCTGGGCCGGCACCAGCCGCCGCGCAGCCCCCCGCCGCGGGCGACAACGCCGGAAAGGTGTGGGTCAATCAGCAGACCAAGGTCTACCACTGCCCAGGCAGCAAGTTCTTCGGCAAAACCAAGAATGGTGTGTACATGACCGAGGCCGAAGCGAAGAAGGCCGGCGCCCATCCAGACCGCGGAAAGCCGTGCGGCCTGTAGGTGCTCGCGAGTTCAGCCAGTCGCGACCGTCTCCGGGCGTAGCAGGGGTCTGAGTGTACCGGGCGCCCCTCAGTGCTCGTTAAGCAGGCGAATCGTCTCCAGGAAGAGGTCGGCCGAGGTCCCGAGAGAGCGGGCGGAGAGCTTGTCCAGCGTGTCCTGGTCAGTGTGGTGCCAGCCATCGGGCATGCTTTGGGTGTGCGGGCCGTAGTCGATGTCGATGATGTCGAGCGACAGGACGCCACGGCGCACAAAGGGCAGGTGATCGTCCTCGACGGCGAGCTGGTTCCTGAAGATGGACCCGGCGTGCCCTGTGTTCTTGGCCGCGGTGGCGAAGATGGCGGCGAGCGTGGCCGTTGAGTTGTCATCGCGGTCGATGTTCAGGTCGCGGTCGCCGATCATGTCGGCGAGCAGCAGTGCCTTGATGTGGGGGAGCGTGCCGTTCTGGCTCCACTTTGCGGCAAGGTGACGTGAGCCGTAGAGCGAGTCCGAGGCACTCCACGACTGCACCGCCTCTTCGCCGTCAAAGAAGACCAGCCAGACCGAGTAGCCGAGCGGCGGGTGGGCACGGAAGTGCTGGCCCAGGGCGATCAGCAGCGCGGTGGTCGCGGCACCGTCATTGGCACCCACAAAGGCCGTGTCGCGCAGCGGGTAGTTGGTCTCGTAGTGGGAGGCGAGGACGATCACACCGTCCTTCTTGCCGGGGATTTTGACGATGATGTTGTGCACGGGCAGAAGGCCCGCGGGCGTGGTTGCGGAGAAGCTGTCCACCTCAAGGTCGCCGCGGGCGGCTTCAGGGGCGAAGTGCTGCTTGATGAAGGCCTCAGCGCGATCGTGGCCCGGGGAGCCGAGCCAACGCTTGGGTGCGGCCGCGAGGTACTGCCGCGTGAGGGAAAGGACGGACTCGCCGGAGACCTTCTGCGCCCGGGCAGGAAGCAACGTAGAAAACAGCAGAAGCAGCAGCAGAGCGCGTTGGGCCAGGGTCACAGAGCGTCTACTTGCTTTCCCGTGCGAGGCGGCGGGCCGGGTGAACCACGTACGCTGCAGCGACGCCGATCATATACAGCACCAGCATGGGCGATGCAAAGACGCACATGCTGAGGGGATCTGGCGTGGGGCAGATGATCGCGGCGATGACGAAGATCACAAGAATGGCGTACCGGATGTGGCGGATGAGGAACTTGGCGTCCACGATGCCAAACAGGGCAAGAAAGAAGATCAGGATCGGAAGCTCAAACGAGACACCCAGGCCGAGAACAATGGCCAGAAAGAAGTTGGTGTAGTCCTCGATCGTGATGATGGGGTGGAACTGCTTGCCGAAGTCGCCAATGAGAACGTGGAGGGCCTGGGGAAAGACGTAGTGGTACCCGAACCAGGCACCTGCAAAGAAGAGAAGCATGGTGACGCCCATAAAGGGCACCACGTAGCGCTTCTCGCTCTGGTACATGCCGGGCGAGATGAACAACCAGACCTGGTACAGGATGAAGGGGCTGGCCAGGATGAACCCGCCATACAGGGCAGTCTTCAGGTAGAGGTTGAGGGGGTCAGTGGGGTGAGTGTAGTTCAGGGTGTAGCCCAGGTGGTCCAGGGGCGCCTGGATGATGGCATACAACCGGACGTGGAAGGCGTAGGCGACACCAAAGCCGATGACCAGGGCGATGGTGGAGGTGATGAGCCGCCGGCGCAGCTCGTCGAGGTGCTCCATGAGCGACATGCCCGGGAGCTCTGCGCGCTCTGAGACGGCGGCGCGAACGTTGTCGAGGACGTCAGGCATGGTGGGCGGGGGCCTGGGTTTCTCCCTCCGCGAGCACGCTGGTGTGGCGCTCGGGCGGGGGCTCGGGGATGGCTTCAAAGGTGTCGGCAACCGGGGCACTCACGCTGCCGCGGGCGAGCGGTAGCCCGGTCTCCGGAGCGTGTATCTCGAGACTGCCGGAGGTGGCGATCGGAGGAGCGATGCTGTTGCCCTCCGAAACGGCTGCGGCGCTGGTGGTGGTCTCGTCGGGCAGGACGGCGGCGGTAACGGGCGGCGGAGCGGCAGCTTCGAGCGCGGCGATCTGCTTCTGCTTCTCGGCCTGTTCGGAGACGCGCAGCTCATCTTCCAGCTGCATCCGAAACTCGTTGGACGCGCGGCGAAACTCACCCATCAGCTTGCCCAGCTGCCGGGCGAGCTCGGGGAGCTTCTTCGGGCCAAATAGCAGCAGCGCAATAAAGAAGATGACGGCGCTGTCCTGAAAGCTCATAGAGCACCCATGATACGAGCTAGGGGGTAGGTGGACAAATCCGATCGTTGTGAAGGGTCACGGTACCTCCCGAGAAGCGCGCGACGGCACCGGCGATTTCACGTCTAATAGAGCGTGGGCGACTCCAGCGCCTGCTACGCAGCCCGTGCGGCAACGCGACACGTCGCACCTCCCGTGCAGCGGATGAAAGGCATCTATGCGGAAAACATTCACAATGGGCGAGGTCCAGGTGCTGCTGCCGGTGCTTGAATCCCTGCTGCTGCGGGCGCAGAGCTCGGCGACGCGGGCCGGCGAGCTGGGCGGCGCGATCGAGGAACTGCGCCAGCAGATCTTTCTGGCCGGGGGCATGCACGTGGACGTGGGGGCCGTGGCGCGCCAGCGGGCAGAGCAGGGAGCAGCTGTTGAGGAGACCAAGGCGACGGTCGCCGAGATTGAGGAGATCGGCGCGCATGTGCACGACCTCGCGGAAGGCCTTTTGGACCTGCCGTTTCGCGCGGAGTCCGGCGAGGTGATGCTGTGCTGGCGTCTTGGTGAGACGTCAATTACGCACTGGCACACCGCTGACGAGGAGCCCGGCGAGCGCCGGCCTATCGCCGATCTCTTTCGCGACACCCACGGCAAGGGTGAGTCCGGTCGCCTGAACTAACCCGATCAAGCCGGACCAGGAGCCTGCGGGGTAACGCGCCACGTCGACGCCACCCGGTGGGCGAGGCGGCGAACTCGATATGATGAAAATCGGCCATCTGGCCTGGGGACGGCAGGGCATCTTCTCTCAAACAACATGGGGCAGCTGGCGCGGCGTACGGGCCATGGTGGTGGCCGGCATCCTCGCCGGCGCACTCACGGGCTGTGGACGCCTGAAGCCAAAGGCCCTGACGACGTATGTGTATGTCGATGCCAAGCAGAGCTACCTGCGAGATCGTGTGGCTGCCGTGTCGAACCGAACGGGCAGTGTCGACAACGGCGAGCGACTGGAAGTTCTGGAACATGGGCGCCGCTTTCTGCGCGTGCGCACCGACAAGGGCGTGACCGGCTGGATCGATGAGAAGGCTACGGTCCCGCAGACCGTCTATGACGACTTCGAGACCCTCAAGGCACAGAATGCCAGTGTGGTGCCGGTCGCCTCGGGTGTGGTCCGCGACGAGGTGTATCTCCACGTGAAGCCGGGCCGGGACACGGAAAAGCTTTTTCGCCTGAGCGAAGGGGAGAAATTGAGGCTTCTGCGGCGGGCTACGCTCGAGAAGGCTTTACCCCCCGGCCAGAAGCCAGCAGCGCCTACACCGGTGCTTCGACCGGGCAAGGCCAGGGCGAAGGGAGCTACGCCCGTGACGCTCGATCCAGACACCCCGCCGCCCCCGCCCATGGAAGACTGGTGGCTGGTTCGGCTGGGAGATGGCCGATCCGGTTGGCTGCTTGGGCGCATGATCGACGTCGACGCGCCCGACTCCCTGACCCGGTACTCCGAGGGGCAACGGTTTGTGGGCGCCTATGTGCTGCGCAAGGTGAACGATCCGGAGGCGCCCATGGACGACAAGGACGTGCCGGAGTGGGTTACTGTTCTGAGTCCGTATAAGAGCGGTCTGCCGTATGACTTCGACCAGGTCCGCGTCTTCATCTGGAACATGCACAAGCACCGGTACGAAACGGGCTTTCGGCAGAAAAATATTGAAGGTTACCTGCCAGTTGGCCTGGCCCTGGCGAAGGACCCCTACGCGAAGACGCCGCAGCAGGCCGAGCCCGCGCCGACCTTCTACCTGAACGTGCTTCCGGCGGACGTACCCCCGCCGACGCCGGACAAGGAGACGGGCCTGGTAAAGCCCGCTCGCACCCTTACCAAGGTCTACCGGCTGGAAGGCAACATCGTTCGGCGCGTCCTGCCGCCTAATGTCACGCCGCCCGACGAGGCACATCCGTACCCGGTGGAGGAGAAGAAGCGGCGCGGCCGACGGTAGCCTGCGACGGCGCTAGGCTGTGCCGAAGAAGCTGCTGATTGCCTCGACCACGCGGTCCTGTTCCTCCTCGCGGAGCTCCGGGAAGAGCGGCAGGGCGAGCACTTCACGGCAGGCGCGCTCGCTTTCCGGCAGGCGGGCGCCAACGAAGAGGTGCTTGAGAGCTGGCTGCTGGTGCAGCGGCGTGGGGTAGTAGATCTCGGACGCCACACCGAGGCGCGCCAGGTGCTCGCGCAGGGCGTCGCGACGCGTAGCCCGGATTACGTACTGGTGAAAGACATGCCCTGCCCGCGGATCGGTGCAGGGAAGCACGATGCCATCACCAGGCTCGGTCGAGCCTGGTGGGGCGACGGGACAGGCCGCACGGAGCAGGGCATCGTACCGCGCGGCCAGCTGAGCGCGCCGCCGATTCCAGGCTGGCAGGTGGGGCAGCTTAACCGACAGCACCGCTGCCTGTATGCCGTCCAGGCGGGCGTTCCACCCCACCTCGTCATGGGTGTACCGGCGGCGCATGCCATGGGTCCGCAGCATGCGCGCCCGTTCCGCCACCTCGTCCGAGTTGCTGGTGACGAGGCCAGCATCCCCGGCGGCGGAGAGATTCTTGGTCGGGTAGAAGCTGAAGGCGGCAGCGACGCCGAGCGAACCGGCAGGCCGACCGCGCCAGGTGGCGCCAAAGGCCTGGGCTGCATCCTCAACCAGCGCAAGCTCGCGGGGCCCGGCCAGATCTCCAAGCGCATCCATGTCCGCGCACTGACCAAAGAGGTGCACGGGAAGGATCGCCCGCGGTCGGAGGCCCGGGTGTGTGGCCGGCAGCTGATTCAACACCCGGGCAGCGCTTGCCGGGGAAAGGTTGAAGGTGAATGGGTCGATATCTGCGAGAACAGGAGTTGCACCGGCGCGCAGGATGGAAGACACCGTGGCAAAGAACGAGAAGGGTGTCGTGAGAACAGCGTCGCCCGGACCGATATGCGCCGCGGCCAGTGCAAGCCAGAGGGCGTCCGTGCCGCTGGCACACCCAACTGCATGGGCGGTGTTGCAGGCCTGGGCTGCCGCGACCTCAAAGGTCTCTGTTGGCGGCCCTAGTACATAGTGCTGCGCATCCAGCGCGGCCGTGGTTGCCGCCAGGATCTCTTCACGAAGGGCCGTGTATTGACGAGCCAGATCCAGCATGGGAACGACGAGGGGCACCCTCTGATGGTATATGCGTTGACGGAGGGACGCTGCGCCGGAACCCGTGGCAGCAGTGGCTTATGCGCGTCGGATGCGGAAGATAGGTTGAATTTTCCAGCAGCGAACCGTAAGGTGTTCCGATTGGTGCAAACCTCCCCGTTGCTTCTCTCGTCCTAGACTAGAGTTGTAGTTGCATTTTCATTTTTCACAAGCCTGCCGTGGTTGACGCAGAACAGGAGATCGGCCTCAATGGATTCCAAGCCGGCGCAGAATATTCAGGACACCTTCCTCAATACCGTCCGCAAAGACAAAAGCGCAATCACGATCTATCTCGTGAGCGGGGTCAAGCTGACAGGACGGATTCGGTCCTTTGACAAGTACTCGGTTCTGCTCGAAAACAACAGTCAGGAGCAGCTGATCTTTAAGCACGCCATCTCCACTGTTGTGAGCGGGAGGGCGCCGCATGTCGCCGAGCGTCCCGAGACGCGCGGTGCCGCGGTCGGAGGATCGGTCTCCTCAACCCCGGCAACTGTGGGAACCGTTCCACATGGCGGTGAGTCCACAGGAGCGCCGTTCTCGAACGGACGGTAGCTTTGCCTCGCAGGAAGTCTTCGTCCGGGCAATCGGATTCGGCCGCCGCTCCGGCACAGGATCCATGGCGTCCGCGCCATGCAGAAAAGGCTCTGCTCGTCGCAGTGGAGCTGACGGGCGGGCCTGGTCGGTCGCTGTCGCCGGCGGCGAAACAGGCGCGCGATGCGGCCAAACTGCGGGATGCGGAGTTGGACCCGTTTGCGCCTTTGGACGCTGCAGACGATCCCCTGGAAGGGCTTGGTCTGGCAGGTGACGCCAGCAGCGATTCACTCACGTTTGATGGACGTATCGCCGAGTTTGAGGAGCTGGCCCGCAGTGCCGGGGCCACCCTGGTCACCACGATTCGTCAACGTCGCATGCGCGCTGACCCGGCAACCCTGGTCGGCTCCGGCAAGCTTGAAGAGATCGACGCGGTAGCACGGTCTTCCGAGGCCGATGTGATTCTCTTCGACCGCGATCTGACGCCGTCGCAGCTGCGCAACCTCGAAGCGAAGCTGCCCTGTCGCGTGATCGACCGCACCCAGCTCATTCTCGACATCTTTGCCCGCCATGCCCGCACCCGGGAGGGCCAGCTGCAGGTGGAACTGGCCCAGCTTGAGTACCAGCTGCCGCGGCTCGCAGGTCGCGGCCGAAGCATGAGTCAGCTGGGAGGTGGCATTGGCACCCGCGGGCCGGGTGAAACCAAGCTCGAAACCGATCGTCGCCGCATCAACGCCCGTCTCGATCACCTCAAGGCTCAGATCGATGGGGTGCGCCGCATTCGTCGGCAGCAGCGGCAGCGCCGCGAAGCCGTGCCGGTGCCCGTCGTCGCCCTGGTGGGCTACACCAACGCCGGCAAGAGCACCTTGTTCAACGCGCTGACCGAGGCCGGTGTGCTCGAAAGCGCGCGCATGTTCGCTACGCTGGATCCCAAGCTGCGGCAGATCCGTCTTCCATCCCGCCGCAAGATCCTGCTGTCAGACACTGTGGGCTTCATCGCGGACCTGCCCCCCAATCTCGTCTCCAGCTTTCGCGCCACACTCGAGGAGGTGGAGCGGGCGGAGCTCCTGCTCCACGTGCAGGACGCGGCCAGCCCAACCAGGGACGAGCAGCGCAGCGAGGTGCTCAAGGTGTTGCAGGAGTTGGATGTCGAGAAAACACCAATCCTCGAGGTCCTCAACAAGGTCGATCTGCTGCCGGAGGCCACCTGGCCGCGCGAGGAGCACGCCGTAGCGGTTTCAGGCCTGAAGCGGATCGGGCTCGAAGACCTGCTGCATGCCATCGACGCCCTCCTGACGCGCGACCCGCTTCTGGAGGTCGAGATGCGGGTACCACAGTCAGACGGGCGAGCCCTGGCGGCCGTCGAAGGCGGCGCCACTCTCGAGGCCAAGCGCTTCGAGGGCAATCTGGCCTACCTTCGAGCAGTCGGTCCGGCGTCCCTTCTGCGCCGCTACCGCCGGTACTTCTTGCGTGACGAAGCAGTCTCGCCGGCCCCAGCGACCCCTCCTGAGCAGTTTCCCCTGGACCACTAGGAAGATGACCAGCGCGTGCCGCAAAGGCCCTCGCTCGATTGACACCCGCCTGCCTGCTTGCTAGAACATGAAGGTACCCCTCTGCGCCCGCCGATCAGTCTGCAGGTGAAGCTTTGCCCGCCAGGAAGCAATTATCTTCCCGAGCGGTGCCAGGAACGGCGCGGGAGGGACCCTATCTCATGAATGAAATCTTGCATCAACTCGAAGCTCTGATTGTTGGCTCCGTGCCGACAATCATTCTCTTTGTGCTGCTCATCATGGTCTACAACCTCCTGGTGCGCAGACCACTCGACAAGACCCTTGCAGAACGGCGCGCAAGGACCATCGGCGCCGTCGAACAGGCGCAGGGCGCCATCTCCGCTGCCGAAGCAGAGACCACCGTCTATGAAGACAAGCTGCGTGCCGCAAAGAGCGCCATCCGTGGCTTGCGTGAGGATCGGTTGGCCGCCTGGGCGCAAGAGCGGGAGCAGACTCTTGGCAGCGTGCGTGCCAGCTCGGCCGAGCAGGTGGAAGCGGCCCGTGCGTCCATCGCGCAAAGCACAGCAGACGCCCGCACACAGATTGAGGCCATCAGCGGTGAGCTGTCATCCCGCATCCTCTCCGTTCTGCTGCCGGACGAAGCCTCGGCACACAAGGTGGCGCAGTGAACCGAATCCCTGGGAGGAACGTGAGGAAGTCGCGACAAATTCTGCACCTTGGCCTGTTTGCCATTGGCCTGTTCCTGCTTTCGCTGGTCGGCCCCGGTGCCCGTGCGTGGGCACAGCCGGAACCCACACAGAGCACGGAAAGCAGCACCCGCAGCACGCCTGCCGCGCAGTCGCCCAGAACGAACGAGGCGGAAGAAGACCAGAACGAGGCGTACCGCCACTCTTCGGTCGTTCAGTTCCTGGGCAGCAAGCTCGGCATGTCGACCGAAAAGGCCGCAACGGCCTTTGAAGTTTTGAACTTCTTTGTTCTGGCCTTGTTTGTCGGCTGGCTGCTCCTGAAGACGCTGCCCAAGGCCTTTCGTGACCGAACCAGCCAGATCCAGAAGCATCTGGTTGACGCTCGGGCTGCAACCGAGGAGGCAAGCGCGCGCCTCACCACGGTAGAGGGCCGTCTCAGCGCGCTTGACGGCGAGATTGCCACCATGCGGGCGCAGGCAGAGAAGGACCTCGGCCAGGAAGAGCAGCGCGTCCGTGCGGCCATCGAGGAAGAGCGCCTCAAGATCCTTTCCAGCACCGAACAGGAGATCGCCACGCTGTCCGCGCAGGCCCGCCGAGAGATCCGCCAGTACGCCGCCGACCTGGCGATCGAGCAGGCAGCCCAAAAGCTGGTCGTCTCTGCCGAGATGGATAGGCTTCTCGTAGAACAGTTTGCCAATCGCCTCGCCGGCAAGGCCGGAGGGCAGAACTGATGTCAGCACTTGCTCTGCGTTACGCCCGCGCCTTCGCCCAGGTAGCCTCTGCCGCCCATCTCGACCCGGACGCCTCACTCGCTCAGCTTCGCAGCTTTGTGCAGGTCTTCACGGACAACCGAGATCTGCGCGAGGTCCTTGGCGATCCATCGATTCCGAACGAGCAGAAGCTTCGTGTGCTCGACGCCATCGGGTCACGGCTGGAGATCAGTGGCCCCGTCCGCAATCTGCTGGCGGTCATCATGGACCATCGTCGGCTGCAGGAGCTGGGCGAGATCGTCTCCGAATACGCAACAATGGCGGACCAGGGGACCGGCCTGACTGAGGTGGAGATTGTGACGGCACGCCCGATCGGCGAACAGGAGCGGCAGACCTTGGAGGGTCGCGCTGCTGAGCTGGCGCGGAGCCGTATTCGTGCCACCTACAGCGAAGACAAGGCACTTCTGGGCGGTGCCGTGCTGAAGATCGGATCCACTGTCTACGACGGCAGTCTCCGGGCTCAGCTCAACGGTCTCAAGCAACGCATGGCAGAAAGCCAGATCGCTTAACACACCGTTTGCGGCGCAGCACGTACGCACCCGGGAGCCAGGCAGAGCGGATCACACACGTTAGACTAGAGCTGAGACGGGGCCTCCCCGTGCGGCGTAAGAACAGAACAGGGGCAAACGATGGCACAGGGTACGGCGATTCGGGCTGATGAGATCACAGAGCTGCTCCGACAGCAGATCGATAACTACGAGCAGCGCGTGCAGGTCGACGAGGTAGGCACCATCATCTCGTTGGGCGACGGTATTGCCCGTGTTCATGGCCTGGATAAGGTCATGGCCGGCGAGCTGATCGAATTCCCACATGGTGTCGCGGGACTTGCCATGAACCTGGATGAAGATCAGGTTGGCGCCGTGCTGCTTGGTGACTATACCGAGTTGAGCGAGGGAGACCAGGTCAAGCGGACCGGCAAGATCATGAGTGTGCCGGTGGGCGACGCCGTAATTGGCCGTGTGGTCAATGCGCTCGGGCAGCCGATCGACGACAAGGGTCCAATTGCCTCCACCGTGAGCTACCCGGTCGAGAAGCTGGCACCCGGCGTCATCGACCGTCAGTCCGTGAAGGAGCCGATGGCAACCGGTATCAAGGCGATCGATACGATGATCCCGATTGGCCGTGGCCAGCGAGAGCTGCTGATCGGCGACCGGCAGACGGGCAAGACCGCCATTGCACTTGACACCATTATCAACTCCGCCAAGAACGACCTGATCTGCATCTACTGCGCAATCGGCCAGAAGCGATCGTCGGTGGCGCAGGTGGTGCAGACGCTCGAGCAGTTTGGCGCGATGGCCTACACCGTTGTGGTAGCAGCCACTGCCTCAGAGCCGGCGCCGATGCAGTACTTGGCCCCATTTGCGGCCACCGCCATTGGCGAGTACTTCCGTGACAACGGGAAGCACGCTCTGGTGATCTACGACGATCTGTCCAAGCACGCGGCCAGCTATCGCGAGATCTCGCTCCTGCTGCGCCGTCCGCCAGGGCGCGAGGCCTACCCGGGCGATGTCTTCTATCTCCACTCTCGCCTGCTCGAGCGCTCCTCCAAGCTCTCGAAGGAGCTCGGTGGCGGCAGCCTTACGGCACTCCCCATCATCGAGACCCAGGCTGGTGACGTTTCGGCGTACATCCCGACCAACGTGATCTCAATCACCGACGGGCAGATCTTCCTTGAGACAGATCTCTTCAACTCGGGTGTTCGTCCTGCCGTGAACGTAGGCCTCTCGGTCTCGCGAGTCGGCTTCGCGGCGGCGACCAAGGCCACCAAGCAGGTCGGCTCCACGCTGAAGCTCGATCTGGCGCAGTATCGCGAGCTCGCCGCCTTCTCGCAGTTCGGTTCGGATCTCGACAAGGTGACGCAGCAGCAGCTGAACCGTGGCTCTCGCCTTACAGAGCTGTTAAAGCAGCCGCAGTTCCAGCCGCTGTCCTTTGAGCGGCAGGTTGCCATCCTCTTCGCTGGAACGCAGGGTCTTCTCGACGATGTCGAAGTGAAGGATCTGCGCGCGTTTGAGGACGGCTTCTACAACTACCTGGACGGGCAGTCTGATTCGGTGCTGAAGACGATCGCCGAGAAGAAGGCGCTTGATGACGATCTGCGCGCCAAGTTGAAGGCCGCCATCGAGGACTACAAGAGTGGCTTCCTGGCCGAGCGTCGGAAGAGCACCGACAGCAAAGCGGCACCGCTGCCCAGGGAAGTTCGGGGCGGTGGGGCGCAAGCGGGAGCGTAATGGCCAACGTACTCGATCTTCGACGGCGTATTCGCAGCGTCAAGAACACGCGGCAGATCACCAAAGCCATGAAGATGGTCTCTGCCGCGAAACTGCGGCGTGCGCAGGAGCGTGCTCTGGACGCGCGCCCCTACGCCCGCATGCTGGCCAACGTGCTTGAAAGCCTGGTCCGTCGGACCGACCTCTACAACGAGGAGACCGGCGACATTCTCCATCCGCTTCTGGTCGAGCGCGAGGAGAAGAGTGTTCTTGTGCTCGTGGTCGCTGGTGATAAGGGCTTTGCCGGCGGCTTCAACTCCAATATCGGCAAGGCTGCGCAGCGCTTCATCGACCAGCGTCACGCGCGCGGTCAGAACATCGATCTCGACCCGATCGGCAAAAAGGCGATTGGCCTGTACAAGCGCCGGTATCCAGCCGCGGACTATGAGCGGACGGAGCAGAAGTACGACAACGATCTATCGACGCACTTCGAGACGGTTCGGCATCGGCATGCTCCGATCGAGGTGACAGCCGAACACTCTGACCTTCTGCAGAAGGCGAGTTTTGATGAGGTTGGGAAGCTCGGACGTGATGTTGTGGCACGGTATGAGCGCGCGGAGATCGACGCGGTCTACATCATCTACAACGAGTTCAAGTCCGTGATCCAGCAGCGAGTCGTTGTAGAAAAGCTGCTGCCGATCAAGAAGCTTGGCGCACATGAGACCGAGTCGCTGGCCGAGATGACGGATGACGAACGCGAGGCGGCAGCGCAGGCAGCACGGGGTTCCGGCGTCAGCATCAACGCTGGCGACGGTGCAACGGATGCGGAGGCGGAGAAGTTCGGGACGGCAGACGTGGACTACATCTTTGATCAGGAGCCACAGAGGCTCTTCAATCACCTGATGCCACGCTACATCTCGACCGAGATCTTTCATGCCCTTCTCGAGAGCATCGCAGCCGAGCACGCCGCCCGCATGACTGCGACGGACGCTGCTACCAAGAATGCCGGGGAACTGATCGATTCACTCAGCCTCACCATGAACCGTGTGCGCCAGGCAGCGATCACCAAAGAGATCATCGAAATTGTGAGCGGCGCCGCGGCGCTGTAAGCAGAGAGAGAGTTATGCCAGAGACGATCGAACGAATCAACGACGGGGCGACGCCGACCCAGTCGCAGAATGTCGGAACGGTGATTGCGATCAGCGGACCGGCGGTGGACATCCAGTTCCCCGAGAGCAAGATGCCACCCATCTACCAGGCCCTTCGCATCTCGAGTGAAGGCTTCAACCTCCCCAACCCCCTGGATGTAGTCGTCGAGGTGCAGCAGCACCTTGGTGAAGGCCGCGTGCGTTGTATCGCCATGGAGGCCACCGAGGGTATGGTGCGCGGGATGAAGGCGATCGACACGGGTGCCGGCATCACGGTACCGGTGGGCCGCCCGACGCTGGGCCGCGTGCTGAATGTGCTTGGCAACCCGGTAGACGAACTGGGCCCGGTGAACGCGACAGAGCACCGGCCAATTCATCGGCAGGCGCCGGCGTTTGACGAGCAGTCGACCTCGGAGGAGATGTTCGAGACCGGCGTGAAGGTGATCGATCTGATCCAGCCGTTTTTGAAGGGCGGCAAGATCGGTCTGTTCGGCGGGGCGGGTGTCGGCAAGACGGTCGTGATTCAGGAGCTGATTAACAACGTGGCTACCAAGCACGGCGGATTCTCCGTGTTTGCCGGTGTTGGTGAGCGGACCCGTGAGGGCAATGATCTGTGGCATGAGTTCCAGGAGTCGGGAGTTATCGATCTCAAGGACTTTTCCAAGAGCAAAGCGGCCTTGATCTACGGGCAGATGACCGAGCCCCCGGGGGCACGCCTCCGCGTGGCACTCACCGGTCTCACTGTGGCCGAGTACTTCCGTGATGAAGAGGGTGCGGACACGCTGCTGTTCATCGACAACATCTTCCGGTTTACGCAGGCCGGCTCTGAGGTATCGACGCTACTGGGTCGTATGCCTTCAGCCGTGGGCTACCAGCCCAACCTGGCGACCGAGATGGGTGAGCTGCAGGAGCGCATCACCTCGACGAAGAAGGGTTCCGTGACCTCGGTGCAGGCGGTGTACGTGCCGGCTGACGATCTTACCGATCCGGCTCCGGCGACCACCTTTGCCCATCTTGACGCGACGACGGTGCTGTCCCGTCCGCTGTCGGAGCTTGGCATCTATCCGGCCGTTGATCCGCTGGCGTCCACGTCGCGCATTCTTTCCCCACGCGTTGTTGGGCAGGAGCACTACGATGTAGCGCAGGGTGTGAAGCGCATCCTGCAGCGGTACAAGGATCTGCAGGACATCATCGCGATTCTTGGCATCGATGAGCTGTCGGAGGACGACAAGATCACGGTGGCCCGGGCGCGCAAGGTCCAGCGCTTCCTGTCGCAGCCGTTCCATGTGGCGGAGATCTTCACCGGCATTCCTGGCGCATACGTCAAGGTCCAGGACACGGTACGTTCCTTCAAAGAGATCATCGAAGGCAAGCACGATGACATCCCGGAGCAGGCCTTCTATCTGAAGGGCGGCATCGAGGACGTGATGGCGGCTGCCGAGAAGATGAAGGCGATGGCCTAGGGCAGACGATGGCAGAGACTAACAACAGTGGAAGACTCGCGGTCCGGTTGGTAACACCGGATCGCGTGCTGCTGGACGCGACGGCGGATGCCGTGGAGCTGCCGAGTGCCTCAGGGTACCTGGAGGCTCTGTACGGCGCGGCTCCGTTGCTGACGGAGCTGGGCGCAGGTGAGGTGCGGCTGCACGGCGGGGACGCCGGGGAGCAGCGCTTCTTTGTGGCCTGGGGCTTCGCCGAAGTGCTGCCAGAGCGGGTGACCATCCTGGCGGAGGAGGCGCTGCGACCGGCTGAGATCGATCGTGGTGAGGCGCAGCAGGAGCTGGAGTCTGCCGGAAAGCTGTGGCAGGACGCCGGTGACGATGGGCAGGCCTACGACGATGCCAACGCCGTGGAGCAGAAGGCAGTGGCGAAGCTGGCTTCTGCCGAGGGTCGACCGGTTTAGTTCAGCAACGATGAATAGGACAAGAGGCCCAGCGAAGCTGGGCCTCTTGCTGTTTCGGTGGTCGCTGATTGAGCTTGGGGGGGTCCCCCCCTATCTAAATCGTGCAAAATCTTCAAACGAGAGAACTTAGGTCTAGACCGCCGAAAGCAATTTACCAGTCGACCCGGCGTGTAGGCCTGTTTCGGGACAAGTTGCTTCGCCTTTACTGTACCGGGGAGGAGGGTGTGGTTCGGCCACTCTGCCGCGAGTGATGCACGGGGTGTGACACCCGCCTGGGATTTCGTGGCGATCTGTTCCTTGGGGCGAGCCGAAAGGATGACTCGACAGGACGGGGTCGCTTTTCTCTGAAGGCCGTTTGTGGCTCACCATGTCGCGGCCAAGATGCCGCGCGCAGGAGGTTCCCTGTGGGCGACTGCAAGGCGTGCTCTGCGGAGATGCACGACAGCAAGAGAGGAGGAAGTGGTTAGCGGGACTTCTTCGCTGCGACGCTGGTTTCCTTCGATTTGGTTCGCGTGGCGGGCCTGGTTGCCGCTTGTGCAGAGCGCGCGCTCGCCGCCTGAGCGGCGGAGGCCTTTGCCTTGGACGGCGGCGCCTTCTTGGGAGAGCTGGAGGAGGTCTTCCCACTCGCGATTGGTGCGCTGGCGGAGCGTTTCGCTGCGGAGGTTATGCCAGAGACGGCAGTCGGCTTGGTGGCCGATGGGGTGGGCTTAGCGCGGGGGGCTGCTTGTGGGGTGGGCGCTGCTGGCGTTGACGCTGCTGGGACTGGATCTGTGGTGGCAGATGCCGGAAGTGAGGCGACGGAACCCTGAGCTTCAGCGTCCGGGGTCGTGGGCTGTGGGCCGATGCCGGAGCCGCTGGCGGATTGCCGCTGGCGGAGGGCGTGCAGGACGGTGCGGAGCATTTCTTCTTCAGGAGCGGGACGGCCCGTCCAGATCTCGAATTGGCGGGCACCCTGGTGGACAAACATCTCGGCGCCGGTGATGACGGGGATGCTGGCCTCACGGGCGAGGCGGAGGAGCGGCGTTTCGAGTGGGTTGTAGACGAGGTCAAAGACCACTTTCGCGCGGAGCTCTTCGCGGTTGAGGGGGGAGACGGCCTCATGTCCACTCATGCCGACGGAGGTGGCGTTAAGAACGATGTCGAAATCCTGCTTGCGGAGAGCATCGCGCGAGATGGCGCTGCTGCCGGACTCCTTGGCGAGCTTCTTTGCAGTCTCCGGAGTGCGGTTGAGGATAGCGACCTGCACGCCCTTCTCGGCAAGACCGAAGACGGCAGCGCGGGCGGCGCCGCCGGCACCAAGGACGAGGGCGCGGAGACCTTTGAGAGGACCAAGGCGCCGTTCGAGCGGCACGACGATGCCGGCTACGTCGGTGTTGAAGCCGACGAGCTTGCGATCCGGGGTGCGGAGGACGGTGTTGCAGGCGCCGATGCGGGTGGTGAGGGTGTCGGTACGGTCGAGGTGGGGAAGGATGCTCTGCTTGAACGGCATGGTAATGCTGAGGCCGCTAAGGGGGACCTCGCGGGCCAGGCGGAGGAGGGACTCAAGAGATTCCGTGAGGAGGGGGAGATAGACGGCGCTCATCTGCTCGCGGTGGAAGGCGGCGTTGAGCATAAGGGGCGAGAGGGAGTGGCGGACGGGGTTGCCGACGACGCCGTAGACCTTGGTGGCGGCGTCGATGGTGTCGAGGCGGAAGGTGTCCAGAAGGGTGTGGGCGGAGACCTGGCCGGGGGCGGTGGCCTCGCCGGTATCTGCTGAGGCGAAGGTAAAGAGGGAGCCGGCGCGGACCCCGAGGACGCGGGTGACGAGGCCGGCGTCACCCATGGAGATGCCAACGAGGGCGACGCGATCGCTGTTGCGCTCGAGGAACTGGATGAGGGTGAGGGAGTCGGTGAGGGTCTGGGCGGTGGGGACGATCTTGACGAGATCGGGCTGGAGGCGGAGGGCGCGCTCGAGGATGGGCTCGAGGTCGGGTGTGGTGGTGAAGTCGTGATGGCTGAGCAGGAGGGCGACGCCAGTGGCGCGGAGCGGCGCGAGATCGATGGCCTCGGCGGCGTCGATGGGGAGGTCGACGACGCGGAAGCCAGAGGTGGCGGCGGCGGTGAGGATGCTGAGTTCGTCAGCCGGGGTGCCGTTGAAGCGGCCGCCGTCGGCGGTGCGCCGGCAGGTGGCGACGGCGGTGACGGTGGGGCGGGCGGCGAGGAACTGCTGGAGCGCGGGAAGGGCGGTGCGGGGGGCGGGGAGGTAGTCGAGGCGGAACTCGAGGAAGGTGGTCTCGGCGAGGGTGGCTTCGGCGTGGGCGATGAGTTCCGCCGCGGTGGCGCCGGTGAGCGCGACGCAGACTTTGGTGAGGCGGGAGCGCAGATTCGGAGAGAGTGGCATGGCTGAGTCGCTGGTGATGGTACGGGGGCCGAGGGCAGGATGCAACGCGGAAGTGCGCGGTGGGACGTTTGGTGTTGCTTGCTTGGACGGTGAGACGGAACAAAGGATGTAAGGCGGAGGTGGATGAGAGGAAAATAAGGGAGGCAGTGTTGGGAGGCAGGATGCGGCGAGTCGAGGGGTGGGAGCGGTGGGGATGGCTGGAGGCGGGGTTTAGCACGAGGGCGGGTGGGGTCTCCGAGGTGTACGGGGGAGGGGCGCTGAACCTGGGGTTCACGGCGGAGGACCGGGTGGGGGCGGTGGAGGAGAACCGGCGGCGTCTGGTGGAGGAGGCGGGTGGGGACTGGCGGCTGGTGGTGCTGCGGCAGGTGCATGGGGTGGAGGTGCGGGAGGTAACGGCGGCGACGGCAGGGGAGGCGATGGAGGGCGGGCGTGGGCGGTGGGACGCGGACGGGATGGTGACGCGGGAGGCGGGGCTGCTGCTGGGGGTGGGAGCGGCGGACTGTGTGCCGCTTCTGGTGGCGGATGTGCGGCGGAGGGTGGTGGGGGCGTTCCATGCGGGGTGGCGGGGGACGGCGGCGGGGATGGCAGGGGAGGGGCTCGGGCGGATGACCGCGCTCTATGGGACGCGGGGGGAGGACTGTGTCGCGGCAGTGGGCCCGTCGATTGGGGCATGTTGCTACGAGGTGGATGAGGCGGTGCGAGAGGGGTTGCTGGCGGGGCCGGGGCGGGAGGATGCGGTGGCGGTGCTACAAGGTGGGGATGGTGGGCGGTGGCGGTTGGACCTGTGGGAGGCAAACCGGCGGCAGCTGGTGCGGGCGGGGGTGCCGGCGGAGGCGATTACGGTGATGGGGGAGTGCACGGGGTGCACGCGGGAGGCGAGTGGGGAGCGGCGGTACTTCTCGCACCGGATGGAGGGTGGGCAGACGGGGCGGATGCTGGGGGTGGTGGGGGTGCGTCGGGCGGCGGGCGGCGGCATCTGAGAGGGAGGTTCTGGAGGTTTGGAATGGAGTTTCGTGTTGAAGATGCGGTGGGGAACGAGGTGTACAACCTGCTGATCGGGCTGGTGGCGCCACGACCGATTGCGCTGGTGACGAGCCGGAACGAGGATGGCGGGGTAAATGCGGCGCCGTACAGCTCGTATAACTACATGGCGATCGATCCGCCGATGGTGGGGCTGGGGCTGGCGGAGCGGAGTGACCCAGGGACCGGAGCGGCGGGAGACCGGAGCGTGAAGGACACGGGGCGGAACATCCGGCGGACGGGTGAGTTTGTGGTGAATGTGGTGACCGAGGACATTCTGAAGGCGATGAACGTGACGGGGATCGACTTTCCCGCAGAGATAAGCGAGGTCTCCGAGGCGGGGCTACACCTGGTGGATTCGGGCACGGTGAAGACGCCGCGGCTGATGGAGGCGCATGCGGCGCTGGAGTGTGTGGAGCACCAGACGATTCTGGTGGGGAAGTCGCGGATCGTGCTGGGACGGGTGGTGGCGTTCTGGGTGGACGACCGCTTTGTGGACCCGAAGGGGCCGTATATCCTCGCCGAAGAGCTGCACTCCGTTGGGCGGATGAACGGGCGGGGCGCGTATGTGAAGACGCGGGACGCGTTCGTAAAGCTGGACCGGATCAAGTACGAAGACTGGAAGAATGGAGCACGGGAGTAGAGGTCGAGGGCGGCCAGGCTGGCTGGCTGCCCGGCTCTACATGGCGGGGGGATGGTGCGGGTCGACGATTTCGTCGATCTCCTGCTCGACTCTGGGGGCGAGGTCGAGGGCGATCTCGCCACCGTGGGTCTGCTTGTTGACGGTGTCGCGGAGTTCTTTGGAGGGTTTGAAGAAAGGGACGCGCTTGGCGGGGACTTCTACGCGGTCGCCGGTCTTGGGGTTGCGGCCGACGCGGGCGTTGCGCTGGCGTGTGCGAAAGGAGCCAAAGCCGCGGATTTCAATCTTGTCGCCAGACTTCAGGGCGCCGATGACGGATTCGAAGAGAGTGTCAACGATGACCTCGCCGTCGCGTCGCGTGAGATCTCCGAGGGAGGTGACCTTCTCTACGAGGTCGGCCTTCGTCATGGTGAGTCCTTTCCGAGGCAGGTACAGGATGGCGGGATGCTGCTGGTCTGCAGCAGACCTGCTGGCTTCCAAAGTCTTAGACGCGGGCGAACGGTGGAGGGACTCCACGGGCGTGGAGGAAGGGCGTGACGGCGGATGTTCTTAGGCGGAGGCGGCCGCGGAGTGCCGCTTGGGGGTGGAGGTGCGTCGACGGGGGTGGGCGAGGTCTGGAAGACTTGTGGACCGAGAGGACGAGAAGGCCCAGGAGGAGCAACGAGGAGCGGGGCCTTGCTGAGTGATGTTGTGCTGAGAGGAAGAGCTTGGGGCGAGGGCGAAGAGGGCGTAGCAGGTGAGGACGGCAGCTTGCCGGGCCTGGGCGGGGTGGCTGGCCAGGGCCAGCGTGAGCCAGGTGAAGGGGACGCGAGAGTGATGAGGGGTGTAGTCGAGCGCGGTGGGCCGCAGGGTGCGCAGAGCAGAATGTAGCGGCTGGTGGGCACGGTGGCTGGCAATCCAGGGAGGTCCGGAAGGCAGTGCAGCGATGACACGCCAGCGCGTAGCCGGGAGGGGGCGCCCCGGCTACGCGGGGCTAGTGCCACATGAAGTAGAAGCCAGGGGAGCGGTTGAGGAGTTGGGAGGGGTTCGGGAAGAGGTCGTCGGGGTCGGAGTTAAGCAGACCGAGGAGGCCTCGCTTGTCTTTGCTGGGGCGAGCGATGGTTGGCTCGCCGGAGATGCCGACGGCCCGGGCGGTGTCCATGAGAGCGACGCGGAAGCCGCCGATCTGATCGATCAAGCCAAGGGGGATGGCCTGTTGGCCGGTCCAGACCTGGCCGGTAGCGAGGGGGCGGATCTTGTCGTCGGTGCTGTGACGGCCTACGGCGACGTCGTGGACGAACTGGGTGTACATGTTGTCGACGAGCGACTGGAAGTAGGCCTGTTCCTTGGGGGTGAGGTCGCGGCTGGGGTCGCCTGCATCCTTGAGTTCGCCGGCGTGAATGACGACGTTCTTGAGCTTGGCCCAGCGCAGCAGATCGCCGTAGTTGGTCCACTCCATGATGACGCCGATGGAACCGACGACCGAGGCATCGTTGGCATAGATCCGGTCGCAGGCGCTGGCGATGTAGTAGGCGCCGGAGGCGCCGACGGACTCGACCGAGGCGATGATCCTTTTGTGGTAGTCGTGCCGGACGCGGAGGACCTCGTGGTAGATCTCCTGGCTGGCTGCGGCGCCACCGCCGGGGGAGTTGATGTGGAGCACGATGGCTTTGACGGAGGAATCTTCGCCGAATTTGCGGAGCTGGGTGTCGACTTTGTCGGCGTCGAGAATGACCCCGTCGACGTCAATCACGGCGATCTGGCCGGAGTTGGCGAAGCTGCTGGCGCCGGGGTTGAGCGAGCGGGCGGCAGACCAGATGGCGAGCCACAGGATGGCGACGACGACGGCGACCGAGCCGCCGATGGTGGCGATATAGAACCAGGGAGAGCGGCGGCGCGGTGGCGCGGGCGGGACGCCGTAGGCGTAGGCCGAAAACGGCTGAGGAGGTACTGGGCCGGGGGGCGGCGGAGGCGGCGGGGGCGTGCTGAAGGCGTCCGACATAGCGGGAAGTGTAGCAGGGGCGGGGCAGCGCGCTGCCTTGCGCGAGGTCGTGGTGTGGGGTGAAGTGCGTTCTGGGAGGCTGTTGGGCAGCCGGAGTGAGGTGCGCTTGATGAGGCCAAAGGATATAGCCGAATGGATCCGGCAACTTGCGTTCCTACGCCGTGTTCACACGTCCAAAGGTTGTCGTATGATAAGCGGCGTCGTTCAGGGCAGTTGCTGTGAGGTGGAGAAAGGCCGCGGATCCTGCGCGGAGAAGGCACGATGGCGCATCCGAGGCTGAGCATAGTTATCCCGGCTTACAACGAGGCAGCCCGGATCGGGACGGCGCTGGAGCGCGTGTTGCGCACGGTGGAGGAGCGTGGGTGGGAGGCAGAGGTCCTGGTGGTGGACGATGGCTCAACCGATGAGACCTCGGTGATTGTGGAAGAGTGGATGGAGCAGTCAGACCGGCTGCACCTTATCCAGAACCCGGGCAACCGCGGCAAGGGCTACAGCGTGCGGAACGGGCTGCTGCAGGCGGCGGGTGACGTGGTGATGTTTACGGACGCGGACCTGTCGGCGCCGATGGTGGAGGCGGAGCGGCTGCTGCAGGCGATCGATGCGGGGGCGGACGTGGCCATTGGGTCGCGCTGGCTCGACCGGGAACGGCAGACGATTGAGCAGCCGGTTTATCGGCAGGTTTTTGGCCGGTGCTTTAACTGGATTACGCGGCGGGTGATGGGTCTGCCGTACAAGGACACACAGTGCGGCTTCAAGGCGTTCAAGCGCGAGGCGGCGCAGGTGATCTTCCGGTTGCAGACGATTGAGCGGTGGGGTTTTGATCCGGAGATTCTGTTCATCGCACGCAAGCTGAAGTACGTGATTCGCGAGGTGCCGGTGACCTGGGGGCACGACGAGCGGAGCCGGCTAAGCTACGTGAAGGACGGCGTGAAGATGCTGGAAGAGATGGCAATCGTGCGGCGGAATTCGGTAGCTGGACGGTATGACCAGGCGATCGCGGCGCTGCGGGACACCAGCACGATGGTGACACCGCAGGTGGCGCACGGCAAAGCCCGCTCAGCAATTGTGCCGTAGGGCGGACTCTGGCGGAGTGGGCCGGGGCCGGGCAGGGCGTGGGAGAATGAGGTGGCGCTGACGGTGGGGGAGAGATCCGGCTGCCGGGCGCGAGTGAGGGGCTCCTGTGCTGCGATCTGCATTCCTGTACCTGTCTGGACATCAGCAACTTCGGCGTTTTTCTGAGCAGTCCCGCGCGGGGCGCACGATGTCGCAGCGGTTTGTTGCAGGCATGGAGATCGCCGACGCACTAAAGGCGACCGAGGAGCTGGCGCAGGACGGGATGACCGTAACGCTGGACTCGCTTGGGGAGAGTGTGCGGGAAGAGGCGGCAGCACGGCGGAGTGCGGCGGTTTATCACGAATTGCTGAACGAGATTGGGCGGCGCGGGCTGCCGGCGCACGTGAGCGTGAAGCTGACGCAGGTGGGGATGGATATTGCGCCGGCGCTGGCAGAGCAGGTGGTGGGCGAGATGGTGGACCATGCCACCGCGGTGGACAGCTTTGTGCGCATCGATATGGAGAGCTCGGCCTATACCGAAGCGACCCTGCAGATGACCGAGCGCCTGCACGCGCGACCGGGCAGCCAGGGCAGGGTCGGCACGGTGCTGCAGGCGTACCTTTACCGGACGGCGGATGATGCGAGGCGTCTGGTGGAGCAGGGGATTCGGATACGGCTGTGCAAGGGTGCCTACAAGGAGCCGGCGCAGGTTGCATTCCCGGCGAAGGCGGATGTGGATGAGAACTACCGGGCGCTGATGCTGTATCTCGCGACGAGTGGCGTGTGTTGCGGGATCGCCACGCATGACGAGCGGCTGGTGACAGCGCTGCGGCAGTTTGTCGACGAGCATGGGCTGCCGAAGACGACGTTTGAGTTTCAGATGCTCTACGGGATCCGGCGAGACCTGCAGCGCCAGCTGGTGCGCGATGGCTACAAAGTGCGGGTGTATCTGCCGTTTGGAACGGAGTGGTACCCGTACTTTATGCGGCGGCTGGCGGAGCGGCCGGCAAACGCACTGTTTCTGGCGAAGAACTTCCTGCGGTAGAGGGGCTGGGCGCGGCTAGTGCTGCGAGCGTTCGCTATCCGAAGGGGGTGGGGGCAGCAGCGGTTCGATCGAGACGAGGCCGTTAAAGGTGGAGCGCTCTTCCGGGGAAAGGCCGTTGGTGAGCGCGCCTGAGTTGAGGGCGGCCTGACGCTGCTCCGGCTGGAGCTGCCGGAACTGGCGGAAGGCGTGCTTGACGGCGAGGCGCTGTTCCGGCGCAAGGGTGGAGAGCTGCTGCATGCTGCCGCGGACCTGCTGGCGCTGTTCCGGGGCGAGACGCTCCATGGCTTCCGCGCGGTTGAGCAGGCGCTGCCGTTGCGCAGGCGGCATGTTGTCAAGCTCGGAAAGGCGGTTGTGCATGCGCTGCTGCACTTCGGGGGCGAGCTGGCGGAAGCCGGGCTCGCGGTCGAGAGCGCGCTGTTGCTCGGCCGGCGACAGTTCGCGATGCTGATTCATCCACTCAGAAAGGTGCTGGTGGCCGGGACCGTGGCCCAGCGGCCCGCGAGGCTGGATTGTATGAGGGGTGGAGCTGGGTGGTGCGGTGGCGCGGGGAGCGGAGGGCGCGGCCTCTCGCAGGTTCTGGAGAGCTTGGACAGGAGCAGGAGCCAGAAGGCAGGCGAGGGCGCCGGTCGCAAGAGCGAGCAGGGCGGCGAGACGGGCTGGGGCAGGAGCAGGCATCCGAGCGGGGCGGAAGAAGGCAACAGGGTGAAGGGGGCAAGATGAGAGTACGCGACTCCTGCCCCGTGTGGAAGTGAGCTTAGGTTGTGCCCCCGCTGTCGTCGTCGGAGCCGTTGTCATCGAGGAGCTGGTCCATGGTTTGGAGCGCCTGGTCGTTGCGATCGAGAATTTGCAGGTCCTGTACGGTTGCGGAGGCCTGGGGGGCGGTGTGGTGTTCATAAGCGGTAAGTGCCACCGTGCCGCCGCTAATGGCAAGCAGAAGAGCGAGACCGCCGGCGAGGACCGGACGAAGCTGCCGATTGGAGGAGAAGAGCAAGCGCGAGCGGAGCCGCTCAAGGAAGCCTTCCGGCTCGGCGGCCTGCAGCTCCCGCAGGCGGGCGTGAAGGCGGCCGTCAAACCAAGCGGACGGCTCCGGAGCAGTCCAAGTGTCCAGCAGGCTGGAGGTGGCCTGGAGCGAGGCAAGCTCGACGCGGCAGGCCTCACAGGTAAGCAGGTGCGACTGCGCGGCGCGGGCGGCTGCTGAGTGTTCCTCGAAGAGGAGGTCCGGCAGGGCATCCTGGCAGGTGCGGCAAGCCGACGCGGCGCTGGCGGAGTTGGTGGCGGTGTTCATGGGGGAGGGTTCCTTTCTTCCGTCCGTGGTTGCGGACCGGAGAGTGCGATGGTTCGGGGTGCGGGGTGCGGGGTGCGGGTGCGGCGCTAGGCGAAGTCCTTCAATTTGTCGCGCAGGGTCTGGTAGGCGCGGAAGAGGAGCGATTTGGTGGCGGACTCTGACAGTTTGAGTACATCACCGATCTGACGGTAGTCCATGCCCTGGTATTTGTGCATGAGAACGGCGTTGCGCTGCCGCTCAGGAAGTTCCATGACGTGGTCGCGAATGCTCTGCATGCGTTCGTCCCAGACCATGCGACTTTCGACGCCCGGTGTGCTGTCAGGGACGTCTGGTGTGGAGCCGGTCTCCTCGTCGGCTTCATCGAGGTAGACCTTTGCGGCGGAACGCTCGTACCGGGTGTCACGGGCGTGGTTAACGCCCAGGTTGGTAGCGATGCGGTAGAGCCATGTGGAGAATCGAGCCTCGGCCCGGTAGGTTTCGCGGGAGCGGAAGACGCGGAGGAAGACCTCCTGGGCGAGCTCTTCGGCAACGGCCTGATTGTGCACCATGCGGAACATGAAGCTGATGATGGGGCGGCGATACTTGGCCAGCAGGACGTCAAAGGCGTCCATGTTGCCGGCCCGGAGCTCCAGCATGATTGCGGAGTCTTCCATGCCGGAGAAGTCTGCGGAGGCGGCGCGATGCGCTGGAGCACTTGCCTCCGGGGATGGGGAGCCGGTCAAGGGATGGGTCGACTGCATCGGTGGGTGGATCGCCGCGGTAGCCATAGCAGTGGAAACCCCGTCCTGTGCAGGAGGTTGCGGTGCAGTCTGCTCTTCGGAGGGCGGATCTGTCGGCGGGCCGTCGCCCCGAGGTGGGGACGAGGTGGCAGGCGGTGAGGGAGGAAGGTCACGCATCGGGCTCGGATAGTGTACGTTGCGGGCGAACTGGCCGGGGGCGGTGACGGGAGGGGAGGGGGATGGTATGCTTTGGGGTGTCAGGCGAGTGTGCCGTGGGCACGCTGGCCGCTGGTGGGATGGGTGATCCCCCCGGGATGGGCGCATAACTCAGCGGTAGAGTGCCACCTTCACACGGTGGAAGTCGTAGGTTCGAATCCTGCTGTGCCCACCATCTTTTCCTCTCCTCCTTGCTGCGACATAAAACCGCTCGACGTCTGCGCCGGCTAGGAGTGTGCGTCGTGGGACCTCGAGGCTAGCTGCGGCGGGCTCGTGGGGAGAACGCGGCGAGCCGCACCGCTCCACCTCACACTGTGTTGATCGGAGCGGAGCGGCCTTCGCGGGGCATTGGGCGTTGTGTTTTGGAGATCCGTCCGCTTGCTGGCCGAGGTGGCATGGGGCGCAAGGCGAAGCGCATTGCTAGTCATCGTCGTCATCGCCGCCGTACTTCATCGCAGCTTGCACGAGGGGACCGGGCGAGAGGACCCTGTCTTCGCCGGGGTAGGGGCGCGACCACCCGGTTGTGGCGTACCAGGTGACGTGATTGAGGAAGTTCGGATCGACCGCGTCTGCCTTGTCGTACTTGCCCGCCATGACCTTGGCCGTAGCCTTGAGCCAATCCTTCTCGATCGGTGTGTACGAGGCGACTGAGCCGGCGGGGAGGTCAGGCCCCTGGTCAAGAGGGATAGTTGCGGGCAGGCAATCGAAAGGGGTGGGGTCGGCCTTGTTCTGAAAGGTGTCAAACATCGGTGAGGCGACGAGATCGAACTGGGTCAGCGGCTTGGCACCGAGGATGTTCTCGATGGTGCGATTGATGTTCTCCGCGGTGTAGGTGGTGTGGATGGCCCTGCCCTGACCTGGGGCCTGCGCCGGCACGGTGTAGGGGCTGACCACAAACACTGGCTGGCGATGTCCGTCGACGTGGTCGGTACCAGCCTGGGAGTCGTCTTCTTCAACGAAGATGGCGGATCGGGTCCAGACTTTGCTGTGGCTGATGGCATCGATCATGCGGCCAAGCGCGAGGTCGTTATCTGCCTGGTAGTTGATGGGGTAGGGGTGGCCTTTGGAGGTGCCCGCAGTGTGATCGTCCGGGAGCCAAAGGATGGTGAGGTTGGGGACTTCGTTGGCGGCGTCCAGCCGCTTGAACTCCTTCACCCAGTAGTCGGCGCGGTACTGGTCAGGAATGTCCAGGTTGAACGGAGGGAAGTGCGGGTCCATGATCCTGGCCGCTGAGGGAATGGCCGACGAGACGTGGATTGCACCATCCGGAACGATGCAGTCCGAGGCGGGTGCCTTGCCTTCCTTGCAGCGAGAGGTTTTGTAGAAGTCGCTCCACGTGTACGCGGTGTGATCAGCCTTGCGATCGATGGTGGTGCCGCTGCTCCACTCGCCATAGAGCCGGGCCGTCAGGCCCATGGCTGCGATCTCGGTCCAAAGGAATTCCTTGGGCGTGTTGGTCAGTGCGTCTTCGGCCTCGCCCCCGGGGTAGGAGCGAATCCAGTCCGGGGAGAGGATGTCGTTGGAGTAGAAGGAGCCGGACATGCCGATCCACGGATGTCCATCGGCGGACTGGCGACTGGGCGCATAGACGTTATCGAGCAGGGGGAAGCGTCGCACCAGAGCGTGTTGGTTCGGAACAGCAGGGGCGAAGACGGCGAGATCCGGAGCTCCATTGCCCCACGCTACGTCGCCCAGCATCTGGTCGTAGGTGCGGTTCTCCTTGATGATCAGGAAGACGTGCTTGATGAGTGAGGGCTCACCGATGTGCCTGGGGATGGCCACTGGCGCGGCGGTGCGATCGATAGACTGCGGACCGACCTCGATGTTGGTGGTCAGGTCCCAGTGGTTATTTTGAAAGACCTGTCGACTCGCAGCTGCAAGGCTTGCTGCATTGTTCTCGGGCACGAGATTGACGACGCCCATGTCGGCATGGGTGTTGTACGCGATGACACCGTTCCTGGTCGTGGTGGTGCCGCGGGAGCCAAGGCCCTTATCGTCCGCGATGACGAGTTGTTTGCGCGCTTTATCGTAGGCGATCGACGTAGGGAAGTAGGCCGTGGGGATGTAGCCGATGACTGGGTGCGCGTCGCGGCCCTGCAGATCAACGACGGCGACGGCGTTAGCCTGACCGAGTGTGATGTAGGCTGTGCCGCTTTCAGTCACAGCGACCCCGTTGGGGCCCGAGCCGAAGGTGCCACCGGCGATGGGCACGCTGAGGTCAATGGTGCGGACCACCTTGTTCGATTGCAGATCGATGATGGAAAGGCTGTCGCTGTAGGCGTTTGCGACGAAGAGTCGCGAGCCCATGATGGTCATGCCCGCGGGGTGAAGGCCGACGGGAATGGACGCGGTCTCCTTGCCCGTTGTGAGGTTGACGACGGAGACGGTGCCGGAGAGCGTGTAGGCGTCGGTGCGGTCGACAACGATATGTGTGCCGTCGGAGTCGTTGGTGAAGTCTGTTGCCGTCGCGGGGCGGCCGCCCTCGTTGCTGACGTAGGCGAAGTTGCCCTGGACCACAACGCTGTTGGGGACATTGCCCACCGGAATCTGCGCGATAAGCTTTGCTGGTGACGCGGCGAGATCGATCACCCCGAGGGTGTTGGCAGCGTTCAACGCAACGTAGGCACGTTTGCCGTCTGCGGAGAGTGCCAGGCCGCCGGGGTTGATCGACTTTGCGTTGTGATAGAGGCGGCCATCCGCTGGTGGGGGTGGCAGGGCGACGCGCTGCTGGTGGCTGAGGAGACCCGTCTTCCTGTCGACGGCGGCGACGGAGACGAAGTTGTTGTCCTGGCTGAAAAGCAGCTTGGAGCCATCGCTTGCATATGCGATGCCGGCGAACGATCCGGTGCTCCGATCCTTCGCGTCGCCGCCGGCCTCCTCTCCTGGAAGGAAGCGCTGCAAGACCTGTCCGGTCTCCGTATCGAAGACGATGATGGGCTGCGGTGATCCCATGAGGAGAACGGCCGCGCTGTGGGCTCCCTTAGCGGGATTGAGCGCGATCGCTTTGGCGCGCACAGGCGAACCGAGCTCGATGAGCCTGCCCGCTGGTGTCAGGGTCTGGTTGTCTGAGACGACGATGGAGCCGTCGCGCTGGGGACCCACCGTCCGCTCAGCGCTGGTGACAGTCGATTGCGTGTCGTTGCGGGTGCTTCGATCCCTTGCCTTGCCCGTGATTTCATCTTTGGTCGGCGCGACGCTGAAGCCAGAGCTGTCAGTTTGCGGTGCAGGAGCCTGCGCGAAGCTGGGCCAGGAGCAGGCAAGCAAGGATGCCACGAGGGCGAACGAACTGGGTCTGGAAAGCAGGGAGAGCGAGCGCACGTGGAACCCCTCAGAGTCTGTAGGTATACATCAGCCCTTTCACGCCGACATGACGGCTCTGCCTTGCTGGAAAGAGCGACGGAGAGGAGCGTTAGCTTTATTCGGTGATCGAGAGAAGGGCGGCTGGAGCGAGGCGTACCGGTGACCTGTGCAGCGCGGGGCTGCCCGAGTAGCTTGTGTGTCTCGGTGTGTACCGCGGGTGATCTACTTCGCGTTGCCACTGCCAAGCATCTGCTCGCGCTGCGTGCGGGTTGCCGAAACGGCGAACCCTGGGCAACAATTCGAGCGACGAGGATCAGCGGAGACGATGCCAAACAACGAAACCGAGATACCGATTGCCGCCAACAATCCTTGCGCACTTCCTGTGATCACGGAGCCGAATCTGCTGCTCACTCGCAGAGAGATGCTGAGCCTGTCGGGCATGGCGGCGGCTGCCGCTGCAACCGGAACTGCGGCGGCTGCGACGGCGCCAAAGCGGCCGCGTATCGCCTGTCTGGTTAGCTATTGGGGCCTGCCAACTTCTCACGCGGACTGGATTGTGAACAAGCTGCTGGATGGCTACTGGTGGCATGGAGCCTATACCGCGTCCCGGGTCGATGTGGTCTCCGTTTATATCCACCAGTTCGATACCAGCCTGCTGGGACAGAAGGTGTGCCGCGCCAAGAACATTCCCATCTTCAAGACGGTAGGCGAGGCCGTGACTCTGGGCGGCAACGAGCTTGCGGTAGATGGCGTGGTCATCGTTGCAGAGCACGGTAATTACCCGACGGATCTGAAGGGACACTGGCTGCTGCCGCGCTGGTGGATTTATCACCAGGTGACTGAGGTCTTTGAGCGAAGCAGGCGGTCGGTGCCCGTGTTCAACGACAAGCACCTTTCCTACAACTGGGATGACGCCAAGTGGATGTTCGACAAGTCGCGCGAGTTGAAGTTCGCCCTGACCGGTGGTTCGTCGATCCCTACTTACTTCCGCACGCCCGAGGTGGAGCTCGCAGCCGGTACGCCGTTACGGAACTCCATCGTGGTGGGAGAAGCTCCGGACGAAGGGGCGATGTTCCATTGCGTGGACGTGCTCCAGTCCTTTGCCGACCGACGCCGGGGTGGTGAGACGGGCGTTCGGTCGGTCCAGTCGATTCGTGGACCGGAGGCGTGGCAGTGGGTGAACCGCACACCGTGGGCGAGCCATCTGGTGGAGGCCGTCCGCACGCACTTCCACCTGGAGCCAGGGTCGTTTCCGGCTGACCGGACGCCGGTTGTCTGCATCGTGGAGTACAACGACGGCACAAACGGCGCCGTCATCGCGGGTTCAGGTGTTGGTTGGACCTTTGCCGGGGAGGTTGAGGGGCAGGAAGCCCCGGTCATCGTCTCGATGCTTGGCTGGCCCGGTCCCATCTCGCAATATCACGCGGCCAACGCACACGAGCACTGGATCACCGAGATGATGCTGACAGGAAAGGAACCGTTCAACGCGGAACGTCTGCTGCTTTCAACCGGCATCGTCAACCACTACATGGAGTCGAACTGGGAAGATGGACGGTACTCTGCCGTCGGGCGCCGTGTTGAGACACCCTTCATGAATCTGTCCTATCACTCCGCGCACGGGCCACTCTTTGAGAGCGGACCGAGGCCGCCGGACCGGCCATTCCTCCGAGGCTTCGCCTCTTAAAAACCGCAGGACCTCTCGACATGACGTGGTGATTCGCTCAGCAGCTTACGCCGTCGCCTGAGAGAACACGCGCCTGAGATTGCCGCCTAGAAACTTGCGGATACGTTCCGGTGTGTAACCGCGACGCAACATGGCTTCGGTGATCATGGGCAGGTCGCGCACGTCACGCATGCCGCGCGCCAGCGTAGGGCCGCCGTCCAGGTCACTGCCCAGCGCGACGGCGTCCTCGCCCACCAGTTGAATGGCGCGGTCCACCACATTGACCCAGTCATCAAGGTGCATGGCGACCTCGTCCGGTACCTCGGCGCCAGGCATCGGGAAGGTCGGAGCAACCAATGTGTCGATCTCGTAAATGGTCTTGCCCCTGGTGCGCTCCGGGATGCTGGTTGTGTCCCAAAAGGTCTTCTTCCGATGCGCCGTAAGCCAGGTGTACTCGCGTGGATAGGCGAACTCGCTGCCGATCTGGAAGCCGATTACGCCGCCACGATCCACGAGCTTTTTCAACAGAGCGTCAGGCATGTTGCGCGCGATGTTGTTGACCTGACGGAGCCCGTGATGGGTTGCAATTACGGGGCGTTCACTGGCATCGATAACCTGCCCCATGGTGGTGTCGGCCGAGTGCGAGACGTTGACGACCATGCCGAGCCGGTTCATCTCGCGCACGAGATCGCGGCCATGCGGAGATAGGCCGTTCCACTGCGCAGGGGAGCAGCAGGCGTCGGCGTAGTGCTGGTTCCAGTTGTGCGCGGAGATCTGGGCCGAGCGCAGCCCGAGCTGGTGCAACGAGCGAAGCACACCGAGATCTCCATCCAGGTCGTAGCTGCCCTCAATATCGAGCACGGCGGCCATCTTGCCTTCTCGCTGCAGCCGTGTGAGGTCAGCGCCGTGCAGCGCCAGGCCGAGCTGTGCGTTGGCCTTGTGCAGTTGATCGAGTGCGTGGTCGATGCGACGAAGGGCCTGCTTTGTTTCAAAGCGCCCCGGGTAGTACTCCTCGGGTACGTAGACGGAGAGAAAGAAGGCGTCCACGCCGCCCTCCCGCGCTCGCGGCAGATCCCACTGGCCGGTGGCGACGCGGTCTGTGATGTTGCCCCCGTGATAGAACTCCCGGTCAAGTGCGTGCACGTGAGCATCGAAGACATACGCGCTGCGGTGCAGCCGGGCGGCTGTGGCGGCAAGACCGCTCTGGGCAGCGGACATCGTGGTCGCGCCCGCGGCAAGCGCTGTGTACCTCAGGAAGTCCCGGCGATTCAGCATCAGCTCCTCCAAGCAAGAACCATACTCGTTCTGTGTCGCACGACGGAAAGGGTCGGACTCCGCCGCATCTCTGGACTGCAGGGGTCCTTTCGGACCTGGTCACCGTAAGCGGAGTCCCCATAGGTCAGCGATGCCGACGTGTCTGCATGCCGTCGATGAGCGACACAGCCGGGCACGCTCCTGAGCGGCTCCAAACGCAGGGTGCGTGCTTTGGGGCAGAATAGGGCTGTCAGCCAGACGGAGCGAGAGGGCGAGTGATTCAGGCAGAGGAACAGGCGATCAGAGTGGGGTTGATTGGTTACGGGTATGTGGGAAAGACCTTCCACGCGCCGCTGGTACGTTCGGTTCCCGGGCTCGAGCTGACGGTGGTGGGATCGAGTCGTCCCGATGCAGTTCGGGCCGACATCCCTGAGGCGCAGATCCTTGCGGATCCGCTGGCGGTGGCCACGCACCCTGACCTCGACCTGATCGTCATCGCGAGCCCAAATGAGAGCCACTTCCCGCTCACAGCGGCAGCCCTCCGTGCGGGAAAGCATGTTGTCTGCGACAAGCCGTTTACGCTCACCCTGGCCGAGGCAGAAGCGCTGGCTCACCTTGCGCAGGAACGGGGCAAGCTGCTTTCCGTCTTCCACAATCGGCGCTGGGACAGTGAGGTGCTTGCCACACGCGAGGTGATCGCCTCGGGCAGGCTGGGCGAGATCTCTCTGCTCGAAATCCACATGGACCGGTACCGTCCCACGGTACGCAAGCGCTGGCGGGAGAGTTCCGGCCCGGGAGCGGGTCTTTGGTTTGACCTAGGACCACACCTGATCGACCAGGCGCTGCAGCAGTTTGGGATGCCGGAGACGGTGTTTGCGCAACTTGCGATCCAGCGTGACGGCGGTGAGACGGATGACTGGGCGCACATTGTGCTTGCCTACGGGAAGACCCGCGTCATCCTGCATGCCACGCTGCTGGCAGCCGGGGGTGGGATGCCACGAACCGTGGTCCATGGCACGCGCGGAAGCTGGTCCAAGTTTGGAGGGGACCTGCAGGAAGCTCGTCTGCGGGACGGCGTTCGACCGGATGCGCCCGAGTTTGGTCAGGACCTGGACCCCGGGTGGTTCTATGAGGGTCCGGACGCAACGCCTCGAGCCATCCCTGCACCTGGGGCGAACCAGCGCGGCTACTACGTGGATGTTCTCGAGGCCATCCGTGGCCGCGGGCCGAATCCTGTGCCGCCGGGCGAAGCCGTGGCTGTGATGGCTGTGCTTGAAGCATGCTTCGACTCTGCACGGCAGGGAAGGGCACTGCCGGTTCCAGGCTTCCGACTCTGAAGGAGCATGCGCGCGTCCATTGACGTGGTTTGATCGGCCACAAAGTTGTTGCCGGGTGCAGGTGGTACCAGGAGGACAGCGGGAAGACGCCGGCTATCCCGCAGGGCAAACGAACGTGCCGCCAGGATCGCAGATAGCACCAGGCGAGGCGGAGGAAGCTCCGCGTTGATCCTTTCCAGCTACGACAGCTCACAGGAATATGACAGGGCTAATGCAAATGGCCTAGGTGAAAGCAGGCGTTTTTTGTTTCCATGCTGTGGTGCGTCTCTTTCCTTCTGGACGCGTTGTCCCGCGGCGCCGCCCCTTACAGCATGGAGTAGATGATGGAGTTCGTACGCACCAGTCGTGTCCGCTTCTTTCTCGCCTTTTGGCTCTTTGTTTTGAGCGGCGTCGCGTTTCTGGATCGAACCAACATCTCTATTGCCGGGCTGCAGATCATTCACGAGTACGGAATCGACAACCAGCGGCTGGGCTGGATCTTTTCTGCATTTCTGATTGGCTATGCAGGCTTTCAGATCCCCGCCGGCGTGCTGGCGGCACGGTATGGGCCACGGCATGTGCTGACGTTTGGCGTCGCATGGTGGTGTGTTGCGACGGGCTTGACGGCCCTGCTGCCGACCACGGTGCCTCATGCGCTGCTGTTGCTCATCACGATCCGCTTTGCGCTGGGCGCAGGGGAGGCGGTGGTGTACCCGGCAGCCAACCAGTTCGTGGCGCGGTGGGTACCGCAGCGTGAACGCGGCTTCGTGAACGGCCTGATCTTCGCCGGCGTGGGCGCGGGCAGCGGCCTGACGCCACCCTTGCTCACGTGGATGATCACAGAACACGGCTGGCGCTCAGCTTTCTGGTTCTCATCAGCAGTTGGCGCGGTCGCAGGTGCGGTGTGGTGGGTGTTCGCGCGGAACACGCCGGAGCAGCATCTGGGTGTGTCCCGCAAAGAGCTGCAGGAGATCCACGACGGGCTGTCGTATGAAACAGCGCCGAACCGGCTGGCGGCGGAGAAGGCGCCTTCCATCTCCTGGCGAGCCATCCTGCACCGCAAGGATCTGGCAGCGCTCATGGTGGGCTACTTCAGCTTCGGCTACATCGCCTGGGTCTTCTTCAGCTGGTTCTTTCTGTACATGGCGCAGGTGCGTGGCTTTGACCTAAAAGCAAGCGCCCGCTATGCGATGCTGCCGTTCCTGTGCATGACGGTCTTCAGCCTGGTGGGCGGTGTGATGAGCGACCGGCTGACGGCGACGCACGGTCTGCGCGTGGGCCGGTGCTATCTCGCAAGCGGTGCCCTGCTGGTCACGGCTCTCTTTCTGGTCCTGGGATCGCAGGTGGGGAGCCCCGCCTTTGCGGGCATCATCCTGGCAGGCGGGGCCGGTGCGCTGTATGTGTCGCAGAGCACATTCTGGTCCGTGTCGGTAGACATTGCGGGCAAGAGTTCGGGAGTCTTCTCGTCTCTCGTCAACATGGGCGGGCAGCTGGGCGGTGCACTCACGGCGTCACTGACGCCGTGGATCGCACAGCGGTTTGGCTGGACGTGCTCCTTCGGCGTGGCAGCGCTTATGGCGGTGGTGGGCGCCCTGTGTTGGCTGGTGGTGCATCCGGAGCGGGCGCTCGAGGATGCAGCGACAGCGCAGGACCCGGAGGACCTTCTGCTTGCCAAGGCTGGGGAGAGTGTGGTGCGCTAGATTGACGTGCCCTCATCCGATAGAACGCTGCTGTGGTGTTTGCTGCTGTGGTGCGCTGCCACGTGCGTGCCGGCATCGGCGTGGCCGCAGGCGAGTGCTACCTCAACTGCGATGCAGGCCCTGATCGACGGCTGGTCCTTTGGAGAGGAGCTCGGGCCGACACACCGTGAGGTCGGCCGACTGGAGCTGCAACCCGGCGATCAGGAGCTGGTGATCTTCTTTCAGGCGGCATCTGCGGCAGATGCGCCGCTCCTGTTTCGCTACCGGATGCTCGGCCTGAGTGATGACTGGACAGAGACGCATGCCAACCTGGCGCACTTCTGGAGGCTTGCGCCTGGCGACTATGTCTTCGAAGTAGAAGCGGCAACAGCCGCGGGTGAGTGGCCAGTGCGCGGTGCAATGCTGGCGGTGCACCAGAAACCGTTCTTCTACCAGACCTGGTATGCCGGGGTGATGGTGCTGGCTGTCGTGATGCTGGTGGGGGTGCAGCTCCTTTGGCAGCGAGACCAGTTGCTGAAGGGGCAGATGGGCATGGTGCTCGAAGAGCGCAACCGGATTGCGAGCGAGTGTCACGATACGCTGATGGCGGGCTTTGCAGCGGTGAGCTGGCAGCTTGAGGCGACCGCGGGCACGCTGCACGCGGACGCGGCAGAGGATCAAGGTACGGCGGCATCGCTGGACCTGGCCCGCTCCATGGTGTCGCACTGCCAGGCGGAGGCCCGACGGATCATCTGGGATCTGCGCAACAACGACCGCATCACCAACAAGCTGAGCCAGGCGTTAGCAGACGCGATTGATGCGTTCCGGCTGCGCGGCGATGTAGAGACGACCTTAGCCGTGCAGGGTGACGAGGTGGCGTTGTCACCTACAGCCGTGCATCACCTTACCTGCATTGGTCAAGAGGCGATCAGCAACGCCATTCGGCATGCCAAGCCGTCGCAGATTCTGGTGCAGTTGCGCTTTGAATCAGATCGTCTGTGTCTGCTGGTGCGGGATGACGGCAGTGGCTTTGCCGCGGCTGAAGGGCGTGAAAAGGAAGGTCACTTCGGCATCCCGGTGATGGAGGAGCGTGCGCGCAAGCTGGGCGGGCATCTGCAGCTCTCCAGCTCTGCCAACCGTGGAACCGAGGTGGTAGTTACGGTGAACTTCAACGGCATCCACCAGCCCATCGTGCAGCAGGGCACGGTGGTGCCGTGGATCGGGCTCTAGCCGCAGGGATCAGAAAGGTGCCGCAATGTGGGACGACAAAGGACGAGACGCAAAGCAGGAGGAACGGCAAGGGGCGGCACGCCCGGTAGCGCCCGGTCCGCGCGCCATCCGCGTTCTGCTGGTAGAGGATCATTTCCTGGCACGTGTGGCCCTGCACTCCGTCTTGTCCAAGCACGGGACGATCCAGATCGTGGGAGAGGCCCCGGACGGCGAAACTGGCCTTGAGCAATACCGCTTGCTGCGTCCGGATGTGGTGGTGCTCGACCTCCGCCTGCCGCAGATGAGCGGGTTTGAGGTGATCAAGCGCCTGAGGGAGCAGTTCCGGGCGCGCATCGTCGTCCTGTCGAACTATCAAGGGTCGGAAGACATCTATCGCGCCATGCAAGCGGGAGCCATGGCGTACCTGACCAAGGATGCCAGCGGGGAACAGGTGATCCAGGCGCTGCAAAGCGTGCACCGTGGCGTGCGCTACCTGCCCCAGATGGCATTGCATCGGCTGGCGGAACGCATGCCTGGCGTGACGCTGACCCCGCGCGAGACGGAGGTGCTGGCGTGCATCACCCGGGGCTTCTCCAACCGGGAGATCGCGGAAGAGCTGGGCATCGCGGAGAAAACAGTGCGGATTCATGTAAGCGCCGTGCTGGAAAAGTTGGGGGCGCGCGACCGCACGCAGGCGACGATCTATGCGCTGCAGCGGGGTTTGGTGCACCTCGAGCAGGAGTAAGTGGCTTGGGAGTAGGCCATATGGCCTAACAAAGTCAGGGGCATGTGGCCGATGACAATGCGGTGAAGATTCGTTGAAATCGCATCATTCGATCACATGTACGAAGGCGCGATAAGCGCGGACCTATCGCTCCCAGACTGACGGCGTGCGCCGATGAAGGAGATCTCCCATGAGACGCAGCTTTCTCAATGCTGTCCCGATGTTGCTTGCCGTGTCCGCCTGCGGTGCTCAGGTGGCCAACAACACGGCTTTGGTTGGTACGGTAACGGATGCCAGCGGTGCCGTCGTGGTTGGAGCGAAGGTCACAGGTGTGAACCGCGCGACCAAGGTGGCCTACACCGGCATGACCAATGGCGAGGGCTTTTACTCGATCCCATTTGTGCAACCCGGCACCTATGACGTGACCGTGGAGATGCAGGGCTATAGCAGAACGCTTTCGAGCGGCGTCGAGGTGACGCTTAACCTGAGTGTTCGCACCGATGTGACGCTGAAGGCGGGCAGCGAGTCACAGGAGGTGACGGTCACCGCGGAGACGCCCGCGCTGTCCACCGACGATGCGCTGGTGGGCGAGACCCTGAACGCCAAGCAGGTGGAGAACCTGCCGATCGCGGGCCGCCGCGTTCTGGAGCTGGCCACAACTAATCCGAGCATCATCGTTGGACCAAAGACGAGCTACACCGGAACGCCCCCGGGCGCGAACTTCATCGGTGCAGGCACGCGCGAGGTGACGAACTCGCTCACGCTCGATGGCATCACGATCATGAACTCGCTCATCTCGAACTCGCCGGTGACGCCAAATGCAGACGCGGTAGGCGCGGTGCAGACCCAGACCGGCAACTACACGGCGCAGTACGGTGCCTACATGGGTGTCCATATCAACGTGGACACCAAGGCGGGCACCAATCAATTCCACGGCACGGCCTTCGACTACGTGCAGAACACAGTCTTCAACGCCAGAAACTTTCTGGCTGCGCCTGGGCAGGCCAAGCCGGTGCAGCACTTTAACCAGTTCGGCTTCGTGCTGGATGGCCCGGTGTTGTTGCCGCACCTCTTCAATGGGCGGGACAAACTGTTCTTTATGGGATCGTATGAGGGTGTTCGACAGAAGTCGCAGGCTACTACTGTGGCCACGCTTCTGACACCCGCGTTCCAGCAGGGAGACTTTTCGGCTCTGTGTGGAGCCGTGGTGAACGGCATCTGCAGCGACCGGCAGCTGGTGGACCCGGTGACCAAGCTCCCGTATCTCAACAACCAGATCACCAACGTCTCGCCGTTTGCTACCCGGCTGCTGCAGTACTACGCCACCCCGAACCTGGGCGGCGTGACCAACAACGCCAGCGTTGCCGTGCCGAACTCCTTCCAGCAGGACCAAACGCTGGATCGCGTGGACTACGCCTACAGTGACAAAATCCGTTTCTTCGTGCGGTATGACCTGCAGAACATCACCTCAGCCAGCGGCAACGTGGTGCCAACCTCGGCCAGTTCGTCGCCAACGACCAATCGCAACGGCCTGGTGGCGTACACGCACATTATTACGCCGCGGCTGATCAACGATCTGCGGCTGGGCTTCAACAAGTTCAGCTCCAACTCGTTGAACTACTTCTATACCAGTGGCCTGAATGGGGCGGGGACGGATCTCGGCATCGCGGGCTTTAACGCGGATACGACCAACAATAACCCGGGCATCCCGACCATTCTGATCACCAACTACTCCGGCCTTGGAGCGGAAGGAACGAACTGGTTCCAGGACGACCGGACGCTGCATGGCTACGACCAGGTCAGCTACTTGCGTGGCAAGCACGCCCTTATGTTCGGCGCTGATATTCGCCGCATGACGATCGGTCGCGCTGCGGGCAACACGCCACGCGGTCAGTTCAGCTTCAACGGGTCCTACACGGGCGATGCTGCGGCTGACTTCATCACTGGCTACTCCAACCAGGTCACAACGCCGGTCTTTCAGGTGAAAGGCTCTGTGGGCGAGTGGCGCAACGGCTTCTTCGCGCAGGACACATGGCAGGCAAGCCAGAAGCTCACGGTCCAGTACGGCTTGCGCTACGAGCTGCCGCTGGTGCCCTACTCGCTGAACGGCTTCGGTCGTGTGTTGAACGCGGACTACACGGCACTGATCCCGACCAGCGGGGCCACGACTGGAAGCACCTATACACCGCAACCGGGCTTCAAGTTCCACCGCGCCAACCTGAACCTTTTCTCGCCGCGCCTTGGCTTGGCCTACCGCGCGAGCGATCGGGTCGTCTTCCGAGCAGGTGGGGGCATCTACTACAACCCCAATCACCTGAACGCCTTCACGCTGACCTCGACCAACTACCCGCTGGCAGCCTCGGTGGTCTACAACGGCAACAGCGGAACCGACCCGGTTGGCACGCTGAGCTTCGCTAACCCGACGGATGGCACAGGAACCGGCGCGGCGCCGGTGGCCGGTGTTGCAGGCACCTATGTGTCGGCCTTCACGGACAACCCGTACCTGCCCACGCCTCGGCTCTACCAGTGGAATGTGGATGCGGGTGTACAGCTGTGGAACGGCGGCGCGCTTGAGTTGCAGTACCTGGGGTCCAAAGGCTTGAACCTGGATCGCTCCTACTACCCGAACCAGCCACTGCCCGGCGCCGGCCCGGTGAACCCACGACGGCCCTACCAGCTGTTTGGGCAGATCCGGCAGATCAACAATGACAGCTTCAGCACCTACCACGGGCTGAACGCCATCTACCGTCAGCGCATGGTCAAGGGCTTGGAAGCGATGCTGGGCTACACCTGGGCGCACAGCATGGACACCTCGAACGACGCCAATGGCGGTGGCACGGCCATGATCCAGAACGACCTCCGGGCGGACTACGGGAACTCCAACTGGGACATCCGCAACCGCTTCGTCGGCACAATCACCTACACCATGCCTACCCTGTACAGACTGGGCGCTGTGGGCAACTCGCTGCTGGGTGGGTGGCACGCAAACGCCATCGTGACGCTGCAGAGCGGCATCCCGTTCAATGTGTCACTGAGCAACGACCAGGCAAACGTAGGCGGTGTCGGCACACAACGTCCGAACTTCGTGAAGCTGGGCTCTGCGGCAAGCTGCGGGCGCAGCACACGCATCAACGGCACCACGTGTATCGACCGCACAGCCTACGCGCTGCCCGCGCAGTACACCTTCGGCAACCTGCACCGGAACGACTTGAAAGGACCGGGCTTCCAGAATGTCAACTTCTCCCTGTTCAAGGACTTCACCATCTACGAACGGTTGAAGCTACAGCTTCGCGCCGAGGCCTTCAATCTGTTTAACCACGCCAACGTCGGCAATCCCAACAGCAATCTGCCAACGGCCAACACTGCAACGGGCGCCTTCAACTTCAGTGGATCCAACTTCGGCACGATCTCCAGCATGTCGTACCTGTACACGCCGCGTACGCTGCAACTCGCGGGCAAGATCAACTTCTAAACCGTCGCTGCACTTTGGGCCGGACCGCTGCTTCGCTTCCGCGACAGCGGTTCGGCTTTTTGTGCGACGATGGGCGCGAACAGTCTTGGAGGAAACGCGGTGAAGCGAACGGATTGGATCTCAGGGACCATGGCGCGTGTGGCCGGAGGGGCAGGGGCTGTGCTGCTGATGGCTCTCCCCTTTGCCTTGGTCGTGCACGCGAACACGCCGTTGACGGCTGCTGACTACGAGCGCGATCCAGCGCGCATGCTGGAGGCGTACCGCCACGTTGAGGCAGCTTCGGTCAGCGACGCGGAAGAGCAGCTGCTCCATCAGAAGCACTACCTGAGCCACAGCATGCGGGCAATTTTTCCTACAAAGTTCGCAGGAACAGCGCTGACTGTGCTGTTGAAGAAGGAAGAAAACAAGGACCCGAACGCATTGAGCGGCATGCTGGAGGCGATTGACAGCGGCGGCCCAGGCGCCGTGTACGTGATGAAGGTGGAAGATGGCGCCGACATCGCCGGCATGGGGGGCCTGATGGGAACTGCCATGTTCAATCGCGGCTTTGTCGGGGCAGTGGTGGATGGTGGTGTGCGCGATATCCCACAACTCACGCGGATCGGCTTTCCGGTCTACGCGACAGGTCCTGTTCCGTCGACCTCCGTGGGACACTACCGCTTTGGTGGGAAGAATCTGCCGCTCGACGTCGCCGGGGCGCATGTGGAGCCGAATGACATCATCGTGGCCGACCAGGACGGGGTTGTGGTTGTTCCGCGCGCGCAGGCAGCGGCCGTGCTGGTCCAGGCGCAGAAGCTGGACTTCAGCGAACACAGCATGTACCCCTACATCGAGAAGTTCCACTCCATCGTGGAGGCCGTAAAACAGTTTGGCCGCATCTAGTCGCGGCCAAACCCCTGAACGGCGCGAGGTGCGCTCTTACAGCGTCAGGCTGCTGCGCGCAACCATGGCCGTCGGGGAACTATCCCGCGGGTCGCGTATCGCGGGCTCTAGGACAGATGCCCTGTACTGGATCGGCTCCGCTGCTTTACAAAGGCGTAACACGTTTCTTCACCGACTTGCGAACGATGCGCTCCCACACTCGCGTAGGGCAGCATCGTCTCCAGCCAGCAGGAGTCGCCTTGTCTCGTTTCGATCCATCGCGCCTGAAAGGGATCTCGCGCCGGGGTTTTGTCGCTGCCATGGCGGCGTTGGGCGCGTCATGGGGCAGCGGCACGGTGGCGGCCGCGGAGCCGTCGCGAAAGCGCGCAGCGTCGCTGGGATCGAACCAGGCCGCTGCGGGAGCTGATTTTTACGACAAGCTCGGCGTAGCCAAGATCATCAACGCTGCAGGCACCTATACAGCATTGACGGCGGCGTGCATGCCCCCAGAGGTCGTCGCGGCTGTCAGCGTGGCAGCGCAGCACCCCGTACGCCTGCACGACCTGCAGCAGCGCGCGGGAGAATATGTAGCGCGGCGGCTTCGGTGCGAAGGCGCGGTCGTCACCTGCGGTGCGTCCAGCGCGATCACGCTGGCCACGGCTGCCTGTATGCAAGCTGCGAACCCTGAGCTCCAGGTCACCGACATGCCGCAGAACCTCGGCTCTGCAAAACGGCAGGTGATTGTGCAGCGTGCGCATCGTTACGGCTATGATCACGCCATCTTTACTCCAGGTGCGCGTATCACCGAGGTGCTCACGCTGGCCGATTACAAGCAGGCCTGCGCAAAGGGCGATGCAGTGATGACCAACTTCTTTAATGCGGCTGAGGATGAGGTTGGACCCGAAGGACCAGCCCAGATCGGGCGGGAAGAGTGGTTGCAGGTCGCCCATGCCGCGGGGATCCCTTGCCACATCGATGCGGCTGCCGACATGCCGCCGATCGAGAACCTGTGGAAGTACACGGGGATGGGCTTTGACCTTGTGTCCTTTTCCGGCGGCAAGGGCCTGCGCGGGCCGCAGAATGCAGGTCTGTTGCTTGGCCGCAAGCGACTAACCGACCTAGCGCACGCGAACAACAACCCCCATGACGGCGTGTGCCGCGGCATGAAGGTGGCCAAGGAACAGATCGTCGGGATGGTGGCAGCCGTTGATTGGGTGCTGTCGCATACGGAGGCGCAGATGCAGGGCGACTTCCAGGCGCGAGCGAACACGATCGCCGCGGCGCTGCGCGGCGTGCCAGGCGTTCGCACCGAGACAGTCGTTCCGGGTATTGCGAACCATGTGCCGCATCTGCTGGTGCGGGTCGATCCGTCGGTCTCCCACGTGCCGGCCAGCGCTGTGCTGGCGGCTGTGCGGGCAGGAACACCGAGCATCGAGCTCAATCCAAATTCTTGCCGGCCTGCAAATCAGGGCATTCCCTCGGACGCGCATACGCTGGTGATCGGCGTCTGGATGCTGCAACCCGGCGAAGATGAAATAGTCGGGCGGGCCTTGCGCGCCGCCCTCACCACACCATCGCAGCCAAACAGGGTTTAGAACGCAAAGGAGAGACAATGAGCACGCAGAAGTCCAGCCGGAGAAACCTATTAAAGAATGCAGCGGCGGCCACGGCCGGCGTTGCGGCCATGGCGGGCGCCGCACCGGCTGCCGAAGCACAGGCAACGGGCAGCTGGGTCAAAAAGGCTGTGACAAAGCCTGGTCCTCCGGCCTCTGCGCAAGACCAGAAGACGCCGCCAGCCCCCAGCAAGCCGCCACTCTTCAGCAGCATCGTCACCTGCGGGAACCTTGTGTTTCTGGCTGGCGTGGGGGCGCACTTCCAGGGAACGATCGAGGAGCACACCAAGCATGTGCTCGATGAACTGGAGGAGAACCTGAAGCTTGCTGGCTCCTCCATGGAGAAGGTGCTCAAGGTCAACGTGTACCTGAGCGATCTGGCCAACTACCAGCGCATGAACGCCGTGTATGCGGGGCGTTGGGGCGCGGTGCCGCCAGTGCGCACCACGGTTGCCGTGGTGAACGGCGTTCCCGGAGACTCTCTGGTCGAGATTGACTGCATCGCCTCGCTCTAACGCGACAGCCCTGCCCCAAGTGGCAGGGCGTTGCTCAAGTTTTTGCTTGCACGGAAAGGTGAAGGTTCCAAGCGTGTCCATCTCGAACTCGGTCAGCACGGGGCGCATGTCGCGTCGCGACATCCTGAAGCACTCCGGTATCTTCACCGCCACCGCGGCATTGGCGCCGGTGGCCGCTGCCGCGCAGGCAAGCGGCGTTGTTGAGCCTCAGAGCATCTCTACGCTGACGGCCAAAGGCACTCCGACAGACAACCTGTACACGCAGATCGGCCTGCGACCCATCGTGAATGCGCGCGGCACTTTCACCATCATCACCGGCTCGCAATCATTGCCTGAGGTGAAGCAGGCGATGTTTGAAGCGTCGCGCTACTACGTGCACCTTGACGAACTGATGGCGGCCGTCGGGTCAGAGATCGCCAAACACATGGGTGCACCTTCGGCTATTGTGACCTGTGGCTGTGAGGCGGCGATCGCGCTGGCAACTGTGGCCTGCATGTGCGGCACCGACCCCGAAGAGTCGCAGGCCTTCCCGTACATCCGTAAAAAGAATCAGGTGGTGATCCCCAAGTACTCGCGCAACCCGTATGACTTCGGTGTGCGTATGTCCGGACCCGAGATTGTGGAGGTGGAGACGGACGACGAGCTGCGTGCGAAGCTGAATGAGAAGACGGCGATGATCTACGTCTACGCCGGTCCGCGCGCAACGCAGGAGCCGCTGTCGATCAAGACAGTGTGTGCCATTGCGAAAGAGAAGGGCGTGCCCGTCTTCGTGGACGCGGCCGCAGAAGAGCCTCGGGTACCGAACATCCATCTAGCGGCGGGTGCAACCTTCGTCGGCTACTCGGGTGGCAAGTGCATGCGCGGGCCACAGACGGCGGGTGTTCTGCTTGGGCCGCAGGACCTCGTAGCGGCGGCCTTCTGGAACGCGGCGCCGCATCACAACTGGGGACGCGCGATGAAGGTCGGCAAAGAAGAGGCGATGGGCATGCTGGCTGCTGTGCGCATGTGGTACAAGCGCGACCACGACGCCGAGCAGAAGCAGTGGCTGCAGTGGGTCCAGTACATCGGCGACGCGGTGAAGGGCATACCGACAGTCACGGCGGAGGTGCGGATGCCGAGTGACGACCTGTCGAACCGCGCACCCACGTTGCGTCTGCACTGGGATGCAACGCAGGTTGGCGTCACCGGTACAGAGCTGGTGGAGATGCTGGACAAAGGGACTCCGCGCATCCTGGTTGATGGCGGCAGCGGCACCCGTCCAGACCAGATGCAGAGCTCGCTGGGCGTTATGCCGTACATGCTGCAGCCGGGCGAGTACAAGGTGGTCGCCGAGACGATAGCGCGCTACATGAAGAAGCCGGGCGAGGTGCCGAAGAAGCCAGTCTATGGCAGTGCTCAGGCGAAGCTGGACGGCACATGGAACGTCGAGATTAAGTACTCCCTCGGTGTTGGGCACCAGGTGCTCACGCTCCAACAGCAAGGTGATGCCGTGAGCGGCGAGCAGAAGGGCGAGATTTACTCCGCGGCGATGGCAGGAAAGGTGGAAGGGGATCACGCATTTCTGAACTCGACCATGAAGGCGAACGGACAGGAAGTGCGCTTCAACTTTAGCGGCGTGGTCAGCGGGTCCACATACTCGGGCGATGTGAACCTCGGGGAATACGGCAAGGCGACATTCACAGCGACAAAGGCTTAGCCCGCCGATGCGGGGTGCGACTGTTCTGGAAGAGAGGTGAGGTTGTGACGGTTCAGGCAAAGAGATCGTTTGGCGGGTGGCTGTGTGCGGCGGCGCTGCTGGGCAGCTTGTCAGCGGGAGCGCAGGAGGGACCAGTGCACGGGCCGGCCATGCCGCCCAATCCGCTGCCCTATGATCTGCTCCTCAAGAATGGACACGTCTTGGACGACAAAAACCACATCGACATGAGCGGGGACGTGGGCATCAAGGATGGCAAAGTTGTCGCCGTCGGCCCGCACCTCAACCCGAAGGATGCACTTAAGACCGTGGACGTGGGTGGCTTCTACATCACACCGGGGCTCATCGACCTGCATACGCACGTGTATGCGGGGACGGGAGAGAAGGGTTCCTACGCTGGAGATCTGTCCGTCTACCCCGATGGCTTCACCCTGCGCAACGGCGTCACCACCATCGTGGACGCGGGCAGTTCGGGCTGGCGCAACTTCGACGATTTCAAGGACAAGATCATTGACCGGAGCCGGACGCGTGTTCTCGCGGAGCTGAACATCGTGGGCGCCGGTATGCGTGGCGCCAAGTACGAAGACAACCTGGACGATATGGACGGCAAGGCAACCGGGGAGAAGGCAAAGCAGTTTCCCGGTGTAATCGTCGGAATCAAAAGTGCGCACTTCACCGGCCCGGAGTGGAAACCCTATGACCAGGCGCAGATTGCAGAGGACATCTCGCATCTGCCCGTGATGATTGACTTTGGCGCGAACCGCATCGAGCGTCCACTCTTTCAGTTGGTCACGCAACACATGCGGCCCGGTGATATCTACACCCACTGCTTCTCGGGTCTTCGCAACGAGCAGGATGCCACGACCGGCGGACCCTCCAAGGCGCTGATCGAAATGCGCAAGCGCGGGATCTACTGCGACGTAGGCCACGGTGGCGGCAGCTTCTCCTGGACGGTAGCCGCACCGATCGTCAGGGGAGGCTACCACCCGGACTCGATCTCCACTGATCTCCACGTGGGATCGATGAACAACGGCATGAAGGATCTCCTCAACGTTGCGGATAAATTGCTGGTCCTCGGTGAGACCGTGCCCGAGGTGGTGGCGCAGATGACGTCCCATCCAGCGCATGAGATCCGGCAGGAGCAGTACGGCAACCTCTCCGTTGGCGGCATCGCGGACATTGCAGTGCTCTCCGTGGAGCATGGCACGTTCGGCTTCGTAGATATGTACAACACGAAGATGATCGGCAATCAGAAGCTCGTGTGCCAGATGACGGTCAAGGACGGCAAGATCGTCTACGACCTGAACGGACTCTCCTCCGACATGTGGGACGCGACGGAGCACAGCGCGGATGAGCGACAGGCAAAGCGGTGGACTGTGTTCAGCGAACGGCCATTTGGCGCAAGTCGCGGTCAGCGCTTTCCAACATCAACACCAGTCAACGCGCCTCCGCAGGTGCAGGACAAGGCTATACCGAAGCCATAGTCAACCATGCGCCCTGGGCTCGCCCAGTAGACTCGAAGCAGCAGGAGAGGGACGCGGTATGAGAGGTCTGGGGAAGGCAGGAGCGGTCATCGTGCTGTCGGCCGCTGCGCTTGGCGCGGCGGCACCAACGGTCGCCCCTCCGCAGATCACCTGGGCCACACTGAAGACTCTGTCTGTCGAGGCGAAGCCATCCCCGGCGCGCGCGCTGGATCGCAAGACGGTGGCCATACCGGGCTTCATGGTGCCTCTGGAGGACGATGCGGACCAGGTCACGGAGTTCTTGCTGGTCCCGTTCGCGGGTGCATGCATCCACGTGCCCCCGCCCCCGCCAAACCAGATGGTGTACGTCAAGCTCCGCGGAGCCAAAAAGGCAGCGTTCAGCTTTACGCAGCCCATCCTGGTCACAGGGGAGTTGCACGTGAACACGGTACAAAGCCCGTATGGCGATGTCTCCTACGCGATGGACGGCGACTCCGTAAGCCCCTATGAGCAGTGAAGTGAGGGGAGACAGGTCCACGCTCCCCGAGGTTGAAGGCGACAGAGCCGCGCATGCAGTCACCGTGAGTGAGTTACAGTTCGCCTATCCAGGAGGCAGTCTGGTTCTGGACATCCCAGAGCTGTGCATCGCCTCCGGCGAGCGTGTCTTTCTGTACGGGCCATCAGGTAGTGGCAAGAGCACGCTGCTTTCGCTGATTGCGGGTGTGCTGCAGCCCACAGCGGGGCAGATCGACGTCCTCGGCCACCCTTTTGCAACGATGCGTGCCGCAGCGCGGGACCGGGTGCGTGGGGCAGGTATTGGCTACGTCTTCCAAAGCTTCAACCTGATTCCATATCTCTCGGTAGGGCAAAACATCTCGCTGCCGTGCGATCTTCACCACGAACGACTGCAGCAGGTGCGCGAGCGCACGCTGCCCCAAGAGGTGGAGCGGTTAGCGCGACGACTGGACATTCTTCCGCTTCTATCCCAACCCATTAGCAAGTTGTCTGTGGGCCAGCAGCAGCGGGTGGCTATCGCCCGCGCGCTGATCGGATCGCCGCCGCTGATCATCGCAGACGAGCCGACCAGCTCCCTGGATGCGGACCGGCGCGATCGTTTCATCGCGCTGCTGCTCGATCTGGTGGACGAAACGCGAGCCGCCGGGCGCCCGACGACGCTGATCTATGTGTCCCACGATCTGTCGCTCCAGTCACTCTTCAGCCGAAACCTGAGCCTTCCTGCGCTCAATCGGGCCAGCTCGTCGCCAGGGCAGGAGCACCCGCATGCAACTGCTTAGGTTGGCACTGTTTTCCCTGCGCTCGCGCGCGCTCACGACAGGCCTCACGGTCATCTCGATCGCGCTCTCAATCGCTCTGCTGACAGGTGTAGACGCCCTACGGAGTGGCACCAGAGCTGGGTTCGCCGGCACTGTGTCGCACACCGACTTGGTCGTGGGCGCACGCGGCGGCGAACTGCCGCTGCTGCTATCCACCGTCTTCCATGTTGGCAACGCGTCCAACAACATCAGCTGGGAGACGTATCAGCACTTCGCGCACCATCCGGCCGTCGCGTGGACAATCCCGATTTCCATGGGGGACTCCTTCCACGGCTTCCGCGTCATCGCTACCGACGAGAACCTCTACGCGCACTACCGGTACCGCGGCGACCATAGCCTCGCGTTTGCGAGTGGCCACGCCCCACAGGACACCTTTCAGGTGGCCGTAGGGGCCGCCGTGGCGCGACAGCTCCACCTGCAAGCCGGCCAGGAGATAACGCTCTCCCACGGCGTTGAGGAGCGCTCTATCCTCAAGCACGACACAACGCCGTTCACGGTGTCAGGCATTCTTGAACAGACGGCAACTCCGATGGATAGGGCGGTATTCATAACGCTGTTTGGCGAAGAGGCAATGCACTTCGGCTGGACCGATGGAACCCCGCCAGCCATCGGGGAGACACCGCAGAAGCTCGACATCTCGAAGCTCCATGTGGAGCAGATCACGTCGTTCCTGCTGGGAGCTCGATCCCGCCTGAGCACGCTCTACCTGCAGCGGGAGATCAACACCTACAAGCCCGAGCCGCTGACCGCCATTCTGCCGGCTTACACGCTTCAGGAGGTGTGGGCGTTGCTGAACGTGGCGGATGAGGCGTTCTCACTCATCAGTATGGCGGTGCTCGCCGTCGGGCTTCTCACCATGCTCGTGTCGCTCTACACCACGCTCAACGAGCGGCGGCGCGAGATCGCCATTCTGCGCGCCGTTGGCATGCCTTTGTGGCAGATTGTGCTCCTGTTCGTTGCAGAAGCCGTACTGATCGCCAGCGCGGGCGTCATCCTTGGATTCACTGCGGTGTACCTGCTGCTGCTGGTATTACACAACGCAATCGAACACTGGACTGGCACGCCGCTCCTTGTTGTTGGACCAACGTCGCGCGTTCTGCTGTATGCGCTGTCTACGGTGCTGCTCGCGGCGTTGCTGGGGCTCGTACCGGCATGGCGAGCCTACCGGACTTCTCTCCAGGACGGTCTGCGATCGGTCTGAGCGCCCCCTTCCAACGACCACCCTCAGGCTCTTCGCGAATGTGACAGAAGTAATTCACTGCAAATCGCGGCGGCAGGCGGGGTCCCTCAACCGCAACGCGATCTCAGCGGATGAAGCCGGTCTGTGTAAGCATGACAGCGGCAGGGAATGGAGGCACGAAGCAGCATGACAGAGAGTTGTTCTTTAGTTGTGGGTGCTGGCGGGCAGGTAGGAACACAGCTCGTTCAGCAGCTCTGCGCGCGCGACGGAGTAGCGAGGGTACTCGGCACGTCGCGCTCTCCGAAGGACACAGGGGAGGCAATCGTTCCCACCCTGCAGCTTGATCTCTCGACGTTACATGTCGTCCCAGTCTCGCAAGTATTGGAACGGTTCCACCTTGGAGCGATCTACTGCGTGGGCGGCATGACGCATGTGGATGGCTGCGAGTCTCAGCCCGAGCTCGCCTACGCCGCCAACGCACACGGACCAGAGGCGCTTGCCGGATATGCCGGCGCGTTGCGCATCCCGTTCGTCTACTATTCCACTGAGTATGTCTTTGCTGGAACCAGCGACGCGCCGGGCCCCTACACCGAGTTGTCACCTGTTCGACCACTGAACGTCTACGGACGGTCCAAGCTGGAAGGGGAAAACCGTGTTCTGGACGCCCATCCAGGTGCTCTGGTCCTCCGAACAACAGTCGTATACGGGCCCGATCGGCAGCAGAAAAATTTTGTCTACGGACTTCTGCGCAATCTGAGCCAGCAGATAAGGATGAAGGTTCCCATCGATCAGGTGTCAACGCCCACATACAACCGAGATCTGACTACCGCAACGCTGGACCTTGTTGCATCCGGCGCCAGAGGCATCTTTCATGTGTGCGGGCCAGAACTGTTGGGCCGACTCGACTTTGCGCGCGAGGTGGCCCAACACCTCGGGCTCGATGCTGCGCTTCTCGATGGCGTAAGCACGTCGACCCTGCAGCAAGCGGCAGCTCGCCCCCTTGACGCCGGGCTGTCGTCCGCGAAACTCGCCGCCCATCTTCCTCAGCTGCACATGCGGACCGTGGGTGAGGCGATCGAAGAGTGTGCCGAAGAGTTGCGCGGGAGCGTCGGACTATGACTGAAGCAAGTCAGTTGCCGGCATGGTCTTCAGATCCATCAAAGAAGCCGCTCGTGTCGTTGGTCGTCCCGGTGTTCAACGAGGCCGACACGCTGCCCGCCTTCTACCCCGCGGTGCGTGCCGTGATCGACGGGCTAGTGGATCGGTACGACTTTGAGTTCGTCTTCACAGACAATCACTCAAGTGACGCCACGCCCGTGCTGCTGCGTCAACTGGCGAAGCAGGATGCAAGGGTGCGGGCCTACCGCTTTTCCCGCAACTTCGGATACCAGCGCTCGATCCTGACCGCCTATCTGCGTTCCCGCGGAGATGCCGCGATCCAACTCGACTGCGACCTGCAGGACCCGCCTGAGCTGATTCCCGTCTTTCTCGAACACTGGCAGAAAGGCTCCGAGGTGGTCTATGGCATCCGCAAATCGCGCCTGGAAGCCACCCGTTGGACCCTCGCCCGTAAGGTCTTCTACTGGGCAGTAGACTTCCTGTCGGAAGACCCGATACCGCGCGACGCCGGCGACTTCCGACTCATCAGTCGACGCGTCATCGAGGAGCTACGGCATACGCAGGAGCCGAAGCCTTACCTGCGCGGCACCATCGCCACCATGGGCTTCACCCAGACTGGTATCGAGTATGCGCGACTCGCTCGCGCTACCGGAGTCTCGAAGTTCTCTTTCTATGACAACGTGATGCTCGCTCTCGACGGCCTCGTCAACCAGTCCGTCGTCCTGCTGCGCCTGGCAACCTACGTTGGGGTCATCGTGGCGCTGCTTACAATCTTCGCCATTGCGGGTTACCTGATCGCGCATTTCACAACGGGCTTCCGTGCCCCTGCAGGCTTCACCACCACCACCATCTTGATCCTCGCCTCGCTGGGCATCAACGCTTTACTTCTCGGCATCATCGGGGAATACCTGGGGCGGATGTACATGCAGATGAAAAATCGCTCCCTCACAATCGTTGAGCGTGAACTGCATACGGAGCTCCCATGACGCCGGCACCAGATCAACACACGCCGTCTCTTGAGTCCTCTCCTCGGACAGGGGGGAGCACTGCCAAGTTCCTCGTATGGATCGCTCTGGCGTTCGCCCTTCTGGCTCTGGCCAACATCTGCGCTGTCCTTGTCTGTGGCGCGATCCCCGCTCTTGATCACCCCCCATACAACTCTGTGTGGCTGCAGGAGTACTACCCGGATCTGCTCCTCTTCAAGAGCCGCTTTCAGTTCTTCCACTCCCAGACGTTCTTCACCTACACAGGCTCTACGCCGTTCATGTACCCGGCTCCGAATGCTGTGCTGTACGAGGTCTTCTATCAGCTCTTTGGCCGGCACCCGGTCATCAGTTTCCTTCTTTTGGGAGTGGCGTCATATACCGTCGCTGGCTGCCTCTTCGCCAAAGCTCTCATCCGTCATCGCGTTTCCCCGCTTCTGGCAGCTGGCTTCACTGTGGTCGTTCTCCTGTGCTGCTACCCCATCGGGTTTGAGCTGAAGCAGGCGAACATAGAACTCGCAATCTGGGTCCTCACCGCCGGGGGAATCGCCTTCTTCGTCGCCGGCAAGAACTATTCGGCCGCGACGTGCTTCGCCATCGCCGCTTCGATGAAGATCTATCCAGTCATCTTCTTTGGCCTTCTGTTGCGTCGCGGAAAATACAAGCAGATCGCCTTCGGTGCTGTCGCGATCGTGCTCATCACCGTAGTCTCCCTGTGGCTCGTGTGTCCTTCCATCCCTGTAGCCTCCCGTGGCATTAGCTCCGGGTTGGAGCTCTTTCGCACCTCCTACATGCTTCACGTTCGTCTCGAGAGCGGGGTCGATCACTCCCTGTTCGGTCTGATCAAGTCGCTCTGGAGACCCACGCCCGATACGGCCCAACTCGCCATCGCGCTCCGTATTTACCTCGCCTCTGTGGCCCTGCTCGGCGTAGGGCTGTTCTTCTTTCGCATTTGGCATCTTCCCCTGGTCAATCAGGTTCTTTGCTTGGTGATCGCTTCGATCCTGTTGCCGCCCACCTCCTTCGAATACACGTTGCAGCACCTGCTCATCCCGTTTGCCATGTTCGTGTTTTACCTGCTGGCCGACGCAGCTTGGCGCCATCAGCAGCGGCTCATCCTCGCCTATCTGACCTGTTTCGTCATAGTCCTTGGCGCCATTCCACAGATCATCCACCACAACCGCAGGTGGGAGGGGCCGGTCAAAGCAGTGGTTCTCCTCGTACTCTTCATCCTCGCCCTCGCCAAGCCGGTCAGAACGTCCCCGGAGCTCTCCTCGCAAACTGTTTAAAGCCGCTGGCACGCCTGGCAGCGGTCGTCTCGGGCAAGCCGTCGTTCTGGATTCACCAACATCTGCAGCGGAGTGGAACCATGCGTAGCGAACAGGAAATGCCAAAACGTGTTGTGCACTCTTCCCGTGTGGTCCGCTTCACGGAAAGCAAGCTTCACGGCTGCTTCGTGGTGCAATTCCCCCGCATCGAGGATGATCGCGGCAGCTTTGTGAAGACGGTGCAACACTCCATCTTTGCCGAGCATGGCCTTGAGGCCGACTTTCGGGAGTCCTACTACAGCGTGTCGCATAAGGGTGTGCTCAGAGGCATGCACTTCCAAGCGCCACCAAGCGATCACGCCAAACTGGTCTACTGCTCGGCGGGTGCCATCTACGATGTTGCCCTTGACCTGCGTAAGGGCTCGCCCACCTATGGCCAGCATGAGGTCTACGAGTTGTCCGGACAGGCCAGCAATGCGGTCTACCTTCCTCGCGGGATCGCCCACGGCTTCTTTGTGCGGGAAGGGCCGGCGGTGATGCACTACCACGTCTCGAGTGAATATGACGCCAGCCGGGACAGCGGGATCCACTGGGCGTCTTTTGGTGCGGTGTGGCCGGATGATGCGCCACTGGTTTCTATTCGCGACGAGGGCTTCAGCTCGCTCGAAGACTTCGAAAGTCCGTTTGTTCTCGATGAGGCTCGGCTGCTACGAAGCCGCAAACAGGCAGAGCCCTCCCTCCGCTGAGTCCTCGGCTGCCCTCAACCCTGCACGATCCATCATTGCAGCAACCCGAGCGAAGTGTCTGCAGTGATAGAGCACCTGGCAGACCTCCCGCGCACAGGGGATGATGCTAGGTGGATCGAGCGCCGCTTAATTGAGCTGCGACTGCCAATCGCGGGGCACCTTGCCGGCTGGTCCCGGTGTGGGCTGCGACGCGGGATGCCATCGTGGCGCCGCCAAGGCAGGGCCATCGAGCACCGCCTCTGTCTCGTAGTTCCAAAACCACGCCTCGCCCGGCTCAAAGCTCGCGATCACAGGGTGCCCGGTAGCATGGAAATGCTTGGTTGCATGCTGATTTGGCGAGCTGTCACAGCAGCCCACATGACCGCACTCCGCACAGCGACGCAGGTGAAACCACCAGCCGCCTCGCTCCAGGCACTCCTTACATCCGTCTCCGCTCGGAGCAACTTCGGGGTTGATACCCCGTGCTTCATGGCTCATCGGTCGCCCCCTTAAGGCCCCATGCGGGGCCATCCTCCTCACGCTAAAGCTGTGGAATCTTGAGGTCAAGCTTCAGAAGGGAACCGACCAGCTCGCTCCGCGGCTGCACCCGAGCTTACGTCGCTGGGCCCCGCTCTCCCCAGGTAATCTAGCTGTGCCTCTGCAGCCGGTTCAGCAGCCTCACCAGTGTCGCGCGATCATCTTTGCTCAGGCACTTAATGGCCCTGTCCATATCCGCCGTATGCTGAACGTTGGCACGTTCGATCAGGCGTTGTCCCTTGGTCGTCAGCTCCACAAGTCGTACCCGGCGGTCTGTGGGGTGCGGCCTCCGCATCACCAGCGACTTGGCTTCCACGCGATCGATAGCTGATGTGATCGAGCCAGTCGTCAGGTTGACCTTGTCACCGATGACGTTGACCGGCAATGCGCCCTCAAAGAACAGCGCTCGCAGCACATGGAAGTCGGAATCCCCGAGCCCGGTCGCTCGCACGCTCTCTTCTCCCTTTGCGAGCAGCGTTCGATGCGCCTGCCATACGGTCGCGAAGACCTGTGCGCCATCGATCCTTCGTTTAGCCGTGTCGTAGCCGGTCACAGCTCTCATGATAGTTGCTGACAAGCCTAGGGAAGCTTGATATCAAGACAACGCCTGAAGAAGTTGTCTCCCGATCAGAGGTCAAAGTAAGTTCACCTTCTGTAAACCCCGAGCTCGGCTCCACCTAGTTATGGGCCGGCGAGGCTATCGGCACTGTGCCGCCTGCGGACTAACCCTGCTGAGAGCACATGCTTGCGAGCCGTGCAGTCGCCCTGTCGATCCTCTCGCCCGAGCGCGACACGAGTCGCATTCCGCCGTCCCACCCGAGAGGGCATGCATGGTGCAGCGCGTTTGTTCGCGCGGCAAACCGGCTTCGCGCCATATCAACGTCAACACTCCTGCAATCACAACCTTTGCCGCACAGCATGGCTCACATCACCCAGGTTCTACGCGCCGCGCAAACGTCGGCGATACACCTGTACCCACCCCCCTTCTAAGGATCCTTCTTCTCCATGTATTACACCGACAAAAAACTCCAATGGAACGTCCGCGTAGATAAGCCGAATCCGATCTTTGCCCGCATGCTGCAGCAGGCTATCGGGGGTGTGGAAGGCGAAATCCGCGTCTGCATGCAGTACTTCTTTCAGGCCTGGGGATCGCGTGGTCCGGCCAAGTACCGCGATATGTTGCTCAACACCGCGACAGAGGAGATAGCTCACATCGAGTTCCTCTCAACCGCTGTCGCCATGAATCTCGAGAACGCGCCCGTATCGCTGCAGGAAGAGGTTGCGAGCGATCCCATCGCAGGGGCGGTGCTGAATGGCATGGATATGCGCCACATTCTGTCTACCGGTCTCGCTGCCTACCCCGGCAATGCAAACGGTGTGCCCTTCAACATGTCACATATCTACGCCAGCGGAAACATCGCCGCTGACATGTACTGCAACGTCGCCGCTGAGGCTACTGGCCGCACGCTCGCCTGCCGCCTCTACAACGCGACCGACGACAGCGGCATGAAGGAGATGCTTGCCTTCAACATCGCTCGCGACACCATGCATCAGGAGCAGTGGCTTGCTGTTCTTGAGGAGCTCGGTCCTTCACACCTGCCCGTCCCGAACTCCTTCCCGCAGTCGCAGGAGAACAAGGACTTCAACTACAGCTTCCTTATCACCACAACCGACGGTGTCGGAAACCAGGCCGACCAGCCGTGGACGAAGGGGACCGCTGCAGATGGGAAGGGCGAGTTCAATGTTCAGATCGCCAAGCCGCTCGGCGTAGAGCCCAACCTCGGTTTCGGACGTCCCGACACCTTTGGTCAGAAGGAACAGTCAGCAGGCACTGCCTCCGGAATGGCGAACAAGGTCAAGGACACGATCAGCAACCTCATCAGCTAGCAATCCTGTGGACCGCTGCTCATGAAGCAGCGGTCCACAGAGCTTCTGCAGAGTTCTAGCCTCGCTCCACCGCGGAGTGTCACGAGCGCAAGACCCGGAACAGATACGTCCCCGGTCACCGGCTCAACTGGCTCCTCCGCGAGGTTACTGAGCCAAGTCTTTCTTAACCGTTGGTCGCTCCACTTCAATTTCGCCTTGCGCGTCTCGCCTGAGGCCCCATAGAGCCTCACAACCCAGGCCTTTCCATCGTGGCTCGGCTTCAGCGTCACTGCCAGCACGTCCGCAGGCTCCACCTGCACCAGCGACCGCAGCGTCTCTCCTTTCACTTCGGCAGGACTTATCAGCAACGGCTGCGACAGGCCGATCGCAAACCTGCTTGCATCCGCAGAGCTCCATGCGCCGTGCGGGCGGAGCGCATAGCGAAACAACACAGGTCCTTCCTGGTATGCCCTGTAGTTTGTCCCCCAGTGGTTGTTCATCACCCAGGAGTACAGAGTCTCTGTGGGCTCAATGTGTTTGCGCCACACATCGGGATTCCGCTGTGATCCGAGCATCGTCGCTGTGATCCCGCCCAGCTCGACCAGGGGCGCATCCAGCGTGGCCCAGGTCACCCCATGCTTTGCGTTCGAAACATCGATCCAGCGCCCCACCGGCAGCCAGTTCTTGCAGGAGCCAGGCAGCTGGTCCCTTTCTGGTTCCATCACGGCCAGCGGGACATCCATGGTCATCGTTCCGTTCGGTACCGCAAACGGGAACGCAAACTGCACACTCTCCTTGGAGCCATGCTGGGCAAAGTCCTCGCCCGGTCCGCCCTTGCCCGGGTGCGGGTTCAGCGCCGCGCGCTCTTTGTCCACGGTGTTCGCTAATTCCAGGTGAGTCGCCCCGGCAACCAGCCGCACGCGACGCGTCAGGCTATGGCATCCCGGCGCTGCTGTGTCCACTCGCAGTGTCGCCACAAGTGGTCCATGGTCCTCGACGGAAAGCGTTGCCGGTCCACTTCGCCCGAGGTGTGCCAGATCCACTCCCTGGAGAAACAGGTACTGGTTCGCCGCACTGCCCGCCGCATCCCCGCCGCCCCGTGCCACCAGGTTCTGCGGATCCCCATGTTGCAGCAGAGTCACCAGGTCGCCCGTGTGCCCGTCGATCTCGGCGCGCAGGTGGCCGTTCTGCAACACCCCACCGTGAAGCGTCACCGGCGTCTGCGGCTTCGCGGCCGCGCCCGCGGCGAACGTGTACCGGGCCGAACCAAATGCCGGAACATCAGAGACCAGGATCGCCAGCTCGCCGGTCGAAAGCCGTTGCGATGGCACAGCACGCCCCGCATGGTCCATCATTCGGTCGCCCGACGCCGACATCTCCTTCGGCACAAGGACCAGTTCACTCCTGTCCCACGAGGTCGTGTTGTGTATCTCAATTGCATTACCTGCCACGGTCTGAGGCAGCATCGCCGCCAGCAGCTGGGTGGATCGCTCCTCCGCTTTCACCGCGAAGTCCCGCTTGTAATCCCACTGCTTCTTCGTGAACTCGCTCTCAGAGTCCGACACGCTGCACCACGCACCCCACGTGTGCTCGGAATAGAGCAGCACATCGCGCCATGCCTGGTTATAGTCGGCAGGCGCAAAGGAAGCAGGCGCCGTCATCGCAGCCAACGCTGTGGCCTGCGAGATCCGGTCTGCCGCGCACCGACTCATACTCGTCTCCCGCGCGGACGAGCCAGCGCCATCTTCCCAATATGGGGTCAGGTCGCCCTTGTACTGTGGCAGCTGATTGCCATACCGCTTCTCAAACGCCGCAAAGGCCGTGGAGGTCGAGCTGATCGCGAACCGCGGCCACTCAAAGCGCTCGTTCCACGACCGCACAAACTCGCTCAGCTCCGGATCCGGCTCAGCATTGTCTCCGTGGCCAGACCACCGCGCATAGGAGATGTCATACGGAAAGTTCACATCGTCCATCCGCTGCTGGTAGCTGCCCACCCAGGCGTCGCCCAGCTTCATCACGTGCGACATCGCGTACCCGGTCCAGGGCACCCACACCAGCACCTTCTCTCCACCCGAGGGCGATACCCACCAAAATGGCTTGTCCTGCCACGCCACCATAAACGTGCCAATGCGATCGAAGTAGTTCGGCGCAGCCGAAAAGTATCGGATCCCTGCCTGCGCCATCGCGGTCGTCGTCCCCCACGAGAACCCCGGCACGTCGCTCATCATCGCCGAGTCCACACGCGCCCCGCACGTCGCGCCCAACTCGGTTCCATACCGAAAGAGCTCCACCAACTCCTCCGGCCGGCACAGCCCTGTCAGCTCGTTGGCGTAGGCGCCATTCAGTGCGATCCATCCCTTGCGCACCGCCTCCACCAGCTCCGCCTTCTCCGCAGCGGATCGTCGCTGCATGAAGAAGTCAGCGCCCCACAGCACCTCCAGGTTCCACACAAAACGCGATCCCTCCGGATAGCTCGCCGTCTTGCGCGCCAGCGCGATGCCCTTGCTGATGTTTTGCATCTGCTTCTCTTCCACATCGGCTTGCAGATCGGTGTAGCCCAGATCGTGGTGCGAGTGGGGAAGCAGGTAGACCAGCATCTTGCGCACGGGCTTCAACTCAACGCTTGCCGTGTGCGCCTGTGTGCCGCTCACCTCAACCAGCAGCGCCACCTGCGTCACGCTGGCCACGGGCTCCACGTAGACCGTGAAGCGATTGCTGCCAGGCTGAATCGGACGCCGATCCACCTCCACGCCGTTCACGCGCGTCACCCCATCCGCCGCTGTCCCGGTGTGCTCCAGGCTGATCTCGACCGGCTGCACGAGTGTGCCGTTCCGTCGCGCAAGTCCGCGTATCGGCGTTCCCAGAGCGGCACTCGCGGGCGCCTGTGTCTCGGTCTCCGCAATCCCCAGAGTGCCCGCCGCCTGCAGTGCTCCGCCGGCCACCATCGTGAGACCCTTCAGCAACTCTCTGCGCTTCATTTGGCTCCTTTGCTTCATAAGTGTGACACGATCGCCGCCCCTAAGATCAGGAATCCGACTTACATTCTTCGGCTTCCGGCTCTCCTCCAAGCCTCAGTCAAAGGAGGCGATCTGGCAGCGCACTCTGTTATCCCCACGTGCAGCAATTTGTCGTGAATGAACAGCATCAGCAGGTCCGCCAATCCAATCGGGCGGAGAGCAGAACGCGGGTCGGCTCACCCATAGCGGTCCAGCACACCATACCGCCTTTGGCACAGAACAGCACAGCCCACCGCGCTCCAGCACACCCCTAAAAAGAAAGGAGGACCGGGCACCAGCCCCGATCCCCCCTTTTAACCGCGTGCAGTTGAGCTTAGCCCTTCACCACCGCCCGCAGCGTCGGCGTCCCATCCACCGCCTCCATCACTGCCGGATTGCTGCTCATCGCGCTCATCATCTCGCGCACAATCTGCTCATCCGTAGCCGCCGCCTGTGCAATCTGCACCGGGTAAAGCACCGCGTATTGCAGGCCGTCTGAAAGCTGCAGCCGCGTCTCCATCCGCGGCGCTTCAAGCGCCGTATCCATCCAAGTCTCAACCTGCCGGTGCTGCTGCTCGATCTTCGCCCGGTACCCCTCATAGACCTTCTGGATCGCGTTGCGCACGAGCTCCGTCGCCGGCCCGTAGTCCACCCCGGGCTTCAGCTTCAGCGTGATCTCGTGCCACACATAGTCCGTCCCGGGAATCTGTTTGTACAGCGGCGTGCCCGCCTGGAACAGCACCGAGTTTGCAAACACGGCTACGCGCCCCGTCGGGTGCAGCTCCGTCCCCGTCCCCGTCAGCTCCATCATGTAGAAGCGCACCAGCCCTACCTCAACCACGTCGCCTGTCACGCCCGCCACCGTGATGCGATCCCCCACGCGCACCCCATAGCGGCCCACAATCAGGAAGTACGCCGCGACCGACAGCAGCATCGTCTGCAAGCCCACCGCGATGCCCGCCGTAATAAATCCCGCAAAGGTCGCCAGCGAGTTGAACTGCGACACAAACCCCAGGATCAACACAACGCCACTCAAAAAGCCGATCACCAATCGCCGCACCAGCAGAAGCTGCCGCCGCCGTCGCACATCGTGCACATAGCGCGTCGTCGCCTTCTGCCACACCTTGCCCAAGCCAAACAGCAGCAGCAGCACCAACGCTATCGTGACGACGCGCAGCAGCAGCGAGTTCAGGATGGTGGTCCGCTCCGTGTCCACCGCCGCTCGCCACGACTGGAGGTTCGCCCTGGCCTGCTCCAAGACCAGCACCTCCTGGCTGATCGGCACTGACACATCCGACGTCGCCTGGAACGCATCCGCCAATTGGTCATAGGCCTTGCGCGTCTCGGCCACTTTCTGTGCGTCGCTCTCCTTTGCAGAGGTCGGGGCCGGCTGCATCTGCTTTCCGGCCGCAATCGTCGCCCGCAGAATCTTGATCAGCGGCGTCCGCAGATCCATCGCCTGTTCATGCAGCGTCTGCGTCTCCGTCAGCCGCTGGTCGATTGCGTGCTCCGTGCTCAGCAGCTGGAACAGCACCGTCGCCTGGCTCGTCACTCCCTCGTCCCGCAGTGAACCCAGCGGTTCGATCGTGTGTGCCACCGGCTTAACGTTCTTGTCCACCAGCTCCGGTGCAGCATGCTGTAGCCGGTCAATGTCGCCCTGCAGCCCGCTGTTCGTCTGTGTGCTGGAGATGCCCGCCACCTTGGTCAGCGCGGTCACCGTTGCGTTCGCCAGCTTCAACTGGCCTTCGAGCATCTGTTTCTGTAACTGCAAGGGTCCAACTGCATTCCGCTTGGCTGTCCGCAGCTGCCCATCCACGGCATCGATCTGGCTGGAAAGATCCTGCACCTGCTGGTGCACCTGCAGCTGATACTGCGCCAGCTTCTGTGACTCGCTCTCCGGCGGCTGCGTCGTCTCCGCCTCCGGCTTGCTTCCCACCCGCGCCAGCAGTGCCGCCTCGTCCCGTGCCGCCTTGAAGGCCAGCTGCGCAATCTGGGTCGCCGCCGTCTGTGCCTGCTCGGCGTACAGCATGTCACTCGGCTCGCCAATCTTCTGGATCGGCGCCACAATCATCCGGTAATACCGGATCACCTCGCTCAGGTGGGCCAGGATCGCCTTCGACCGCGTCTCCACATCGATCCCGCCCGTTACTGCTGGCGGCAGTGGCGCAGGCAGTCCCGACAGGTGAACAGCGGTGCTCGCATCCGGAGCCGTCGGCTGCCCTACCGCGGCGCCGTTCGCCGCCAGGGCCGAGTTCTCCTTCGCGACCTTGGCCGCAGGCGCGGTGCCGCTGTTGGTAGCCTGAACAGCCCAGCACGGCAGCGCCGCCCCCGCCAAGAACACCGCGGCAACACGCAACATACAGCGACTGAACCAGGGGAGTGCGGGACGACAAAGGACGGTGTCTCTGCTCAAGCTGACCTCTGTCTCATCTTACGGTCAGCCGTCGGCCCGGCAATCCCCCGAGTGGCCCGCCCGTCTGTCAGTGAGTCCCTCTTCTGCCCATCTCAAAGACCATCAAATCCGGGCACGCCCCACCGAAAGCAGATAACCGGGCCCCGCCGCCCGGTCCTGGCTCTCGATGTGTCGCTAGAGCCATGCCAACTCGGGAGTCAGCTCCCGTCGCTGGCCTGTCGCCACTAGCTCCTCAATGGCCGCGCGCGAGGCAATCCCGCCCCGCGCGCCGGAAGCCATGCAGTTCAGCGCCGCTGCCGCACACGCAAACCGCATCTGCCGCTCCAGCGTCCATCCCGAAAGCAACCCAAACAGAAATCCCGCGTGGAAGATGTCCCCCGCGCCCGTCGTATCGACCACCGGCACCGCGTACGCTGCCTCGTGGTGAAAGCGCTTCCCATCCCACGCCAGCACACCGCCTTCGCCCAGCGTCGCCGCCGTCAGCGTCGAGCCATACTGCGCGTGCATCGTCCGTAGCGCTCGTTCCAAATCCGCCTCGCCCGTAAGCCGGGAAGGGAAGTCACGGCTCACAATCGGGTAGTCCACCAGCGCCAAAAGCTCCGGGATGTGCGGGTACACCTCGTCCAGGTCCGCCACCACTGGCACCCCGGCCTCCCGCGCCCAACGCGCCGCGCGAATCGCCGCCTCCGTGTCGTAGCCGTCCAGGTGCAGCGCCCGCGCCTGCAGCACCCATGCCCGCTCCACCTCGTCCGGCCGCAGCGTCAACCGGTCATCCCGCCGGCAGAGCACCGTCCGTTCGCCCTCGGCATCCACCAGGATCAGCGACTGCGGACTTCCCGCGCCCTCCACCTGCACCAGCCGCGCATCCACGCCGCGCTGCAGAAACTCCGCCGCGTGCCATCGCGCTGCGTCGTCATCGCCCAGCTTGCCCACATACCGGGTCTTCAACCCCCAGTGCTGACAGGCCACAATCGTCGTCGCCACCTGGCCGCCCAGCGATACCGACCAGTCGCTATACCCAACCTTGGACCCACGCACAGGAAAACCCGCCAGCGGGATCACCGTATCGGTCGCATTCAGCCCAACCCCGACCAGGTCAACTACGTCTACTCCATCCATCTCTTCACTCTACGGCAGCCGCCGTCCTCGCTCCAGCCGCCGCCCTCTAGTGCAATCCAAGGTGCTGACCCATATCCTCCAGCGTCAGCCCCTTCGTCTCCGGGTACACAAACAACACCACCACAAACTGCACCACCATCATCGACGCAAAAAAGACGAACGGCAGCGCCTTGGAGTGAACCGCGATCAGCGGAAACACGTTCGCAATAATCGCATTCGAAATCCAATGCGCCGACGACCCAAGGCTTTGCCCCTTGGACCGCACGTTGGTGGGGAACACCTCGCTCAGGTAAACCCAGATCACCGACCCCTGCGACAGCGCGAAGAACACAATAAACCCGATCAGAAACCACAGCAACAGCTGAAGGTGCGAGTGCGTGGTAAACACCCACGCCACACCCGCCAGCGAGATCGCCGTTCCCACCGCCCCCGTCAGCAGCAGCGCCTTGCGCCCCACCCGATCAATGATCGAGATCCCCAGCCCCGTGGCCACCAGGTTTGCCAGCCCGATGTACACCGCCTGTGACGCGCTCGACACCGACGAATACCCCGCGCTCGCAAAGATGTCGTTCAGGTAATAAAGGACCGCATTGATCCCTGAAAGCTGGTTAAACAGCCCGATCGAAATCGCCAGAAAGATCAGCAGCTTGTACCGCGAGCTAAACAGCGAGTCGCTCGCCGCACCCTCCGCCCGCGTCGCCGCCACCATCGCATCTACCTCGGCCTTGGAGTCCGGTGAGCCCATCTGCGCCAGAATCAGCTGCGCCTCGTCCACCCGGTTCTGCGTCACCAGCCACCGCGAGCTCTGCGGCACCGACAGCAGCAGCAGCAGAAAGAAGATCGCTGGCACCACCGCCACACCCAGATCCACGCGCCACTCGATCAGCCCCAGGTGAAAGTGGGCGATGATCGCGTTCGACAAGTACGCCAGCAGGATGCCCACCACGATGTTGATCTGAAACAGCCCCACCAGTCGCCCACGCCACTTTGCCGGCGCCAGCTCCGCGATATACACCGGCCCCAGCACCGACGAGCCGCCGATCCCCAGGCCACCCAGAAACCGAAACGCCAGAAACATCCACCACGGCCCCGCCAGCGCGCATCCCGCGGCCGACAGCACATACAACACACCCATAATGCGCAGCGCCGAGCGGCTCCCAATCCGCTGCCCCAGCGGCCCGGCAAAGATCGCACCCAGCACCGTCCCATACAGCGCAATCGCGACCGTAAAGCCCTTTTGCCCCTCCGTCAGTGCATAATGCAGCTGCAGCGAGTGCGTCACACCGGCAATCACCGCCGTGTCAAAGCCAAACAACAACCCACCCAGCGCCCCCGTCAGCGCGCTCTTGCCCAGCAGCAACGCCGCCTTGGTCTTCACAGAACTCATCTTGCCTCCCGCACACTCTTCGGCGTGCTTGCCACCCTGCTGCCACGTCCACACACAAGCGCCGCCGCTGTTCTGCAGCTGCGGCGCTCCATCACACTGCCTCTAGCGCTTCACCTGGGCAATCCACGCTGTCAGCGGCGGCAGCGTCACCTTCTTCAGCGAGGTCGCTCCCGCCAGCGAGGCACCGCTCGTCGCCAGCGTTGTCGCGCTCCCTCCCGCAATCCCCATCGTGCTCAGATCGAACGAAACCGTCTGCGGCTCCTTCGACATGTTGATCGAGACCACCACAGGTTCCGCTCCGTTCGGCGCCGTCCGCACATACGACAGCACATGCGCGTTCGCGTCATCCACCATCGCTATGCCGCCATCCTTCAGCGCTGGCACCGTCCGCCGCAGCTCCATCAGCCGCATGTACCAGTGCAGCAGCGAGTCCGGCTCACCCATCTCCGTCTGCACGTTCACCGTCTTGTAGTCCGGCGCCAGCGGCAGCCACGTCTTGGGGTTCGTCGAGAACCCCGCCTGCGGCCCCGGCGTCCACTGCATGGGCGTGCGCTCCCCGTCGCGTCCCTTGAACTTCGGCCACGCCACAATCCCAACCGGATCCTTCACGTCTTCCTTGCGCGTCGGCTCCGTCGTCGGCATCCCGATATCTGCGCCGTAGTAGGTCAGCGCCGTCGCCCGTGTCGTGTAGAGCATCGTCGCAATCAGCTTGGCGATCTCCATGTCATGCTGCCCGTCGCCAAACCGCGTGATCGACCGCGGGTTGTCGTGGTTGTCAAACACCAGCAGCGGCTGCGCCCCGTTCACCTGCGTCTCCACCTCGTTGATGTAGCGGCGGAAATACCGCGGATCCAGCGCCTCGCTGCCCTTCGGCGTATGCCCAAAGCCCACCAGCATATCCATCGGCAGATGCAGCTCGTTCAGCGCCGCGCCGCCATACCACTTGCTCAGCTCCGCCGTGTTGGGCAGGTAGGTCTCGCCAATCAACACGCGATGATCCGGATAAGCATCCACCATCGTCCGCATGCGCCGGATCACGTCATGCACCTCCGGCAGGTTGTCCGTGTAGGTGTCCTTCAGCTTCGGATCGCCCTGTGCGTTCGTGCCGCTGCCCGAAACCGGATTGTTCCGCAGCTGCGGGTCCTCGAACAGCGTAGGAATGGCGTCCAGCCGGAACCCCGCCACACCCCGGTCCAGCCAGAACCGCATCGCGTCAAACATCGCCTTCTCTACCGCCGGGTTGCGCCAGTTCAGGTCAGGCTGTTCCTTGTAAAACATGTGGTAGTAGAACTGCTTGCGTGCGGGTACCCACTCCCACGCCGACCCGCCAAAGCCCGAAACCCAGTTGTTTGGCGGCACCATCCCGTCGTGCTCAAATTTCCTCTGGTACGCTGTCACCCCCGGCGCGTTCGCCTTCACGCCGTCGTTCCACACATACCAGTCCGCCTTGGAGTTGGTCCGCGAACTCGCCGACTCCACAAACCACTTGTGTTTGTCCGACGTGTGGTTCAACACCATGTCCAGGATCACGCGGATGTTGTGCTGCTTGCCCGCGGCTACCAGCTTGTCGAAGTCCGCCAGCGTCCCGTACTGCGGATCTACGGTCTCGTAGTCCGAGATGTCGTACCCAAAATCCACCTGGGGCGAGGGATACATCGGCGCAATCCAGATGGCATCGAAGCCAACCTTCTGGAGGTAGTCCATCCGCTGCGTAATGCCGTTCAGGTCCCCAACCCCGTCGCCGTTGGAATCCTGGAAGCTTCGTGGATAGATCTCGTTGATCGAGGCGTGCTTCCACCACGTCTCATCCGTCGTGGGTGTCGCCGCGACCTTCAGCTCTGCGGGAGTCGGCGGCACCACTGCCGTTGGCTCCTGCGCCGTCGCCCAGAACGGCAGCAACACCACGGCACACGCCGCAAGACGCACACTCTCCAGACGCCTCATCCCTTATTCCTCCACATCCGGGCACGGTATCACACCGTCACAGCCTCGTGCAGGCTACGGCGGAATCGTTTCCACGCACTGCCTTTACGGCGCTTCCGTCTCACTCGCCGGCAGGTACTCGTAGCTGACAAAGGCCAGCCGCTGGCTGTCCGGCGCCCATGAGGGCACATTCATCGTGCCCTGCCCGCCAAACACCTTCGCCACCGTCCTCACCGAGTGCGTTCCCAGGTCCATCACACGCACCTCCACATCCTTGTCCGGCGGATGCCCCTCCGTGTTCAGCGGAAAGGCCACATACGCCACCAGCTTGCCGTCCGGCGACACATGCGGAAACCAGTCGTCCTTCTCGTCGACCAGCAGTGGACGTTGATTGCTGCCGTCCGCGTCCATCTGCCACAGCTGCATGTGGCCTGACCGCACCGAGCAGAAATAGATCGTCTTGCCGTCCGGCGCATACTCCGGGCCGTCATCCAGACCCTTCGCCGTTGTCATCTGGTGCTCCGTGCCGCCACCTACCGGCACCGTGTAGATGTCGAACTCGCCAGCCCGCTGCCCCACAAACGCCAGCGTCTTGCCATCCGGTGACCACCCATGCCAGTAGGACGGCCCCGTCGGCGTCAGCTGCCGTGGCGTCCCGCCGTCCACCGGCATCACGTAGACCCGCGAGCTTCGGTCGCCCACCGTGTTGTCGCTGAAGGCAATCTGCTGGTTGTCCGGCGCCAGCCCATGGTCGTTGTTCCAGTGCACCTGCGCGCCCGAGGGCAGCACCCGTGGCCCTGTCGCCAGCAGCTCCTTGGCGTGCCAGTCCAGGTGCACAATCCGCCCCTCGCCCGCCTCGCTGCGGTTCACCAGCAGAAAGCTGCCTTCGTGCGACCAGTTCGGCGCCTCAAAGTGCGTTCTGGCCAGGTAGGCCACGCGCCGGTCGGTCGAAGCCACATTTACCGTCTCCAGCACGCTCCACAGTGTGCCCTTGCCCTCCATCGGCTGCAGCGGCTCCACCACCACGTGTGAGAACTCCGCTGTCTCCGACCGGTCTTTGTCGTGCGCGGAGACGCCCAGCCCCACATAAAAGGGTCCCGTGAACGGCACCTTGATCGATGCCCCTGCCGGATGCATCGTCCCGTCCGCCCCCGAAACAAACAAGTAGAGCCGCTCCCCGCGCTTCTCCAGCCGCACGCGCTCCGGCGCATTCACCGCCGCCTCCACCTCGTGCGTGTTGTCGCCAGCCGCGTCGCGAAACTGCAGGGAGGTCAGCCCGTCTCCATGCCGCGCCACATCCACCATCACCGATCCCGGCTCCAGGCTCTGCCGGATCATCAGCACGGCTTTCCGGTGGTTGTTCCCACCCTCCGCCGGAAAGCGGATCGTCGCCTCCACCGCAACGTCGCCGCTCATCTGCTTCCACGCAAACTGAAAATCATCGGCCTTGAACCACATGTTCTCGCCCGAGCCCGTGATCGTGTAAGTGCCCGTCCCGGCGTCAAATTTGGTCGAGCCCGGGTGGAGCACCGTCCCCACATCCTCATGCTGCGTAAAGATTCCTACCGGCTCCGCCGCCGCCCACGCCGCCACACATCCGCCCCAGCCCAGCACCAGGGAACCTAACATCACGCCTGCCCGCACCACCACCTCCAGGCACCGCCGGGCGGCGAAAGACATCTCTCCAGCCTACCCGTGTGCCGGCCCATCCTACGCCAGCAGTTGTGCCACGCGCCTCGGAAGACCTGTCCCACCCCTTGTTGGTCCAGCCCTAAACCCTTTCTCCTGAGGATTTTGCACATGATTATAGGGAGGGGGTAGGGAGCCCCTCGTCCTAAGCCGTCTCCTGCTCCCCCTCCTCCTCCTTGCCACCCGTCTCGAGTGGCTTGCCCGTCATCACCTGCCCATACTCAAGCAGCGTCACCATCCCCACGCCGCCACAGATGTTGCCCGCCACCGCCGGCAAAAACCACGCCGGGAACCGGGTCCACGGGATCTGCCGCGTCAGCACCGCCGCCAGCACCTCGCCCGCCCCGGCCACGCAGTGGGCAAAGTTCCCCAATCCCACCACAAACGTCAGAATCCAGATAATCAGGATCGAGCCCGAGATCGAGTGCGAGCCCGACACCAGCCACGCCGCCGTGGCAATGATCCACCCGCCCATCACCCCTGACCAGAAGATCGCACTCGCATCCCGCTGTGTCCCCTCCACCCCCAGGTGCGCCAGCGAGCGCAGAATATGCGGGTCCAGCGCCGCCGTCAGGCTCGCCAAAGCCGCAAACGCCAGGGCGCCCAGCACGTTGGCCGGCAACACCGTGAACCACAGCCGCATCGTCGCCCAGAAGTGCTTTCGCTCTGCCAGCACCAGGGCTACGGGGTAGAGCGTGTTTTCCGTAAACAGCTGCGCCCGCCCCAGGATCACCACGATGAAACCCAGCGGGTAGAACATCTTGGCGAGGACCTGCGCCCGCAGCGAGTCGCCCAGCATCGCCAGCCCGATCGCGTTGCCCAGCGCCGTAAGCCCCATAAAGATGCCGCCCGCGAAGCCGGAGATCGCAAGCGCCGTCACCGGCCGCTTCAACTCTTCCCGGGCGTTCTGCGCCACCTGCTCAAAGATCTCGCGGGCACTCGGCCGGGCCAGGTTCTTCTGGACCTCTGACGGACCCGACTCCTCTTGCTTTTTGCGGCGGCGTAAACGAACTGGCATCCTGCAACCCTCTCACACCACGACGCCGTCACCATGTGGAACCATCGCCGGCAGCAACAGGGCGAGCATGGGATGGAACCGGTCTTGTTTCGCTTCGGCTTGGTAAAATCACGGCACAATGCCACTCGCTTCCGCGCTCTCGCCCGAGGTCCTCGCCAAGTACCAGCCCGTCATCGGCCTCGAGGTGCACGTGCAGCTCCTCACCGAGTCCAAGGCCTTTTGTGGCTGCCTCAACCGCTACGGTGGCGAGCCTAACACCCACACCTGCCCCGTCTGCCTCGGTCTCCCCGGCGCCCTCCCCGTGCTCAACCGTCACGCCGTCGAGGCCGCGGTGCTCGCCTCCCGCGCCATCGGCTGCACCATCAACGAGCGCAGCGTCTTTGCCCGCAAAAACTACTTCTACCCCGACTCTCCCAAGGGCTACCAGATCTCCCAGTTCGACAAGCCCGTCGCCGAGCACGGCGCCATCATCGTTCCCGACGCCAGTGGCGAGCCGAAGCGCATCGGCATCACCCGCCTCCATCTCGAGGAAGACGCCGGCAAAAGCATCCACGATGGCTTCGCGGACTCCCGCTCCCGCACCTACATCGATCTCAACCGCTGCGGCACACCACTGGTCGAGATCGTCAGCGAGCCCGACCTTCGCACCCCCGACGAGGCCTTCGAATACCTCACCCGCCTCAAGGAGATCCTCCTCTACACGGGCGTGAGCGACTGCAACATGGAAGAGGGTTCGCTGCGCTGCGACGCCAATGTCAGCGTCATGCTCAAGGGCGCCACGCAGTTCGGCACCAAGGCCGAGGTCAAAAACGTCAACTCCTTCCGCTACATCCGCTCCGCCCTGGAGTACGAGATCGAGCGCCAGATCAGCGTCCTTGAAGAGGGCGGACGCGTCGTCCAGGAGTCGCGTCTCTGGAACAACGCCGAAGGCCGCACCTTCTCCATGCGCTCCAAGGAGCAGGCCCATGACTACCGCTACTTCCCGGAGCCCGATCTCCCGCCACTCACCGTCGACGCCGCCTGGCAGGCCCGGATCCTCGAAGCTTTGCCCGAGCTTCCTGAAGCTCGCCGCGCCCGCCTGATTGCTGACTACGGCATCGCCCCACAGGACGCCGCCACCCTCACAGCCTCACGCACCTTTGCCGACCAGTTTGAGACCGCGGCCAAGGTCGCCAAGTCCCCTCGGCGTGTCGTTGCACTGCTCACCAGCGAGCTCACCCCCCGCTTGCGGGCAGCGGAGCTTGAGCTTGAGTCCTCGCCCGTCACGCTTGCCGGCGTCGTGATGGCCGCCGATCTTCTGGAGGCCGGCGACCTCTCCTCCAAGCAGCTCAAGGGCCTGCTCGATACCGCCTTCGCGAACAAGGAAGACTTCCCGGCCGTCTACGAGCGCGAAAAGCCACAGCAGATCTCGGACAGCTCCGCTCTCGAGGCGATGATCGACGAGATCATCACGGCCAACACCAAGCAGGTGGAGCAGTACCGTGGCGGCAAAAAGACCGTCGCCGCGTTCTTTGTCGGCCAGGTCATGCGCCTGTCCAAGGGCCAGGCCAACCCCGCCCTGCTCAACGAGCTCGTCACCCGCAAGCTCGACGCCCTGGGCCCGCTCGCCTGATCCTGTACAGCATCTCCCAGAAAGGCAGCGACCCCCTAGCCGATGCCCATCTCCCTGTCGCCGCGCGTGCGCCTCCGCTCAGGCCTTGCCGCCTGGAGCACGCTGATGCTCTCTCTCCTGGGCTGCGTCGGCTCTCGCTATCACCCGCCAACCACCCCCATGCCGCCCAACACGGTCCTGCTCTCCACCACCATGCAGCGACTGAGTGCCACGCCTGGCTTCACCGAGGCCCTGCTCGCCCGGCTCAACACCGGCTCAAGAAACGGGCCCGCGCTTCTCACACCGAAGCTCTTTGATCAGCTGCGCAAGCTCATTCTTGGCCAGGACTGGGGGGGGCTCGATCGCTTTCCGGGCTGGACCATGGGCGAGATCAGCCCAACCGTCCGCGTCGCCGAGCACCTTCTTCCGGGCCTCTCCGGCAGGACCTCCCCCGCCGCGGACACGGAGCCCAATCTGTCGCGCCAGCCCTCTGCCGCTGAGGTCGGGGCGTACCTGAACCTGGGCTCGTTTCCCCTCGATCAGGCCGCTGACGTCGATCTAACGCAGGCCGTTACAAGCCCGGTCTTCCACTCCGATCAGCAGGACCTGGGTAACGGCGTCGTCAGCGGCGATGGCCCGGACCCGCGCCTAGCTCCGGAGCACGCCGCCAGCCTTCGCCTGGCGCAACTGCTCAATCGCCTGAGTGTCAACGGCCTCACGCTCGACGGGCCGGAAGACGGTCGCCGCGTCACCGTCGCCCTCGGGAGCACCGTCGCCGCATCCCCGGCCGAGCTCATCCGCAACCTTCAGCAGACCGGCCACACCGTCGTCGTGCGCGACGCGCGCTACTTCGCCAACTTCGGCCACCTGCATGACGAGGGCCGGGACGTCATGATGCCGTTCTGGGTCGACACCCGCCTCCGCGTCCCCGGCACCCTCCGCCCGCTGCTCATCCCCGTCTCGCACGCCGAGTACGAGTGGCAGGTGCGTGGGCCCCACGTCAACGCCGACGTCGCCTTCTACTTCGGCATCGACGGCCACGCCGAGTTCCGCACCATGGATGAGCTCAACCAGCCGTGGGTGCTCGGCCGCTTCGCGCACCAGTACACCGGCAACGACGCCGTCGAGGTCACTCGCCTCACCGCTGCCTTCCTCGTCGCCTACGTCCATCAGCACGTTGCTCGTCCCAAGCTGCCCTTCGGCGGCTACTACACGCTGGGTGTCTGCCAGGATGCCGTCTCCGCCATCGAGCAGCGCATGACCGGCCACAACACCCTCTACCCCAATACCGCACAGACCGACCTTTTCGACGACACACGGGACGCAGAGGTCAACGCTCTTCTGCGCGCCCTGCCGATCGACCGCCGCGGCAAAGCGCCGCAGCCCGAGCGCGTCTTCGGCTCGCTCCCGACCACCAACCTCGAAGCCATCACCATCCCCGGCCTCCGTGATGACATAGTTCGCAGCGAGCAAGCCTGGCGTCAGGGCAGCCTTCACCATCTCCCACGGCATCGTCACTGGCTGCTGGAACTCGCCTTGGAGATCACTGGCGGCGTCCTTGCCATCGCCCTCATCGGCTGGCTCGCTCGCCGCCCCCGTCCTCGCCGGCGCGCCTAGGGCATCGTCGCCGTGCTGCCCTGCTATCGTTGCAGGCTCTGCTTCAAGACGGCCGGCGCCCCAGGCCAGCCGCGCGTCTATGCTGATCTCGTTCCGCACGCATCCGCAAAGGAGATCGCATGGCCACAGCGAAGAAGTCCACCAAGGCAGCAGGGAAGAAGGGGGCGCCCACCAGCAACTCGCCCGCTAAGTCATCCCCTGGGAAGCGCACCGAAAAGGCGCCTGGTAGCAAGGCCCCCGCAACCAGCAAGAGCGGCACCGCCAGCAAGCCTGCCGCAACAAAAGCTCCAGCAAAGAAGGCGGCCAGGAAGACGCCCGCAAAGGCCGCAAAGAAGGCTCCTGCAAAGAAAGCAGCCGGTCGCAAGTACTCGCCCGAAGCCAGCAAAGATGTGGAGCGAGAGATGCGCGCCATGAAGGAAGGCAAGCTCACCATCGGCAAAAGCAAAAAGAAGGTCACCAACCCCAAGCAGGCAATCGCCATTGCACTCTCAGAGGCACGGCGCGAAGGGGAAAAGGTCCCACCAAACCCGAACGATCCAAAGAAGGCCTGACCGGGGCAGTTGCGCTACTTCTTGTCGCCCGAGCTGGATGACGGGGCTGGCGCCGCAGGTGCAGCAGCCGGAGCCGCCGCGGCTGGCTTGCTGTCCCCGCCGGCGCTCGGCTTGCTCTCACCGGAGCTCGTTCCGCCGCTCTCCGTGCTTGAGCCACCGGCCGCCGGCTTCGCCGAGGAATACAGATCCTTGTACCAGCCACCGCCCGCAAACGAGAACGCCGGTGCCGTAATCACGCGTTGGAGCTTGCCGCCGCAGTGCGGGCACTCGGTGATCTCCGGATCGGAAAACTTCTGGCGCTTTTCTGTGTGGCGGTGGCACTGCTGACACTCATACTCGTAAAGCGGCATCGCGTCCTGGACCCTCTCCTATCCAGTTTAGCGCCTCCCGTACACTGCCTTCACCATCCCCAACTTTAGGGCCCAGAAAGGGAATCGCCCGTGCGATCCAGCCTCCGCTCCCTTGCGTTCTCCCTCGCTCTGCTTCCCGTGGTTGCACCCGCACAGCGCACCCCTCGCGCCGCGCCAGTCACCCAGGCCGAGGTCGACCAGGTCACCCACGACGTCATCCTCATCGACACGCACAACGACGTACCTTCCCGCACCGTCGACGGCTTCAACATAGCCGAGCACAATCCGCACGGGCAGACCGATCTCCCCACCATGCGCGGCGTGCTCGGCGCCGAATTCTTTGCCGCCTATGTCGGTGCCGAGTACGTTCCCGGTAACCACTCCGCGCATCGCGCCCTCGCCATGATCGACACCATCCGGACCGACATCGTCGCCCGCCACCCCGCGGACTTCACCCTCGCCACCACCGCTGACCAGATCGAGCAGGCCCACCGTGACGGCCGCATCGCCGCCTTGATTGGCATTGAGGGCGGCCACGCCATCGAGGACTCCCTTCGCCTCCTGCGCGACTTCTACGCCCTCGGCGTCCGCTACATGACCCTTACCCACTTCAACACCAACAGCTGGGCCGACGCCCAGGGCGACATCAACGATCCCAGGGTCCACCACCACAACGGCCTCACGCCGTTCGGCAAGGATGTTGTCCGCGAGATGAACCGCCTTGGCATGATGGTCGACATCTCGCACACCGCCGACAAGACCTTCTGGGACGCCCTCGCCACCTCGCAGGCGCCGCTCATCGCCTCCCACTCCTCCTGCCGAGCCATCTCCGCCCACACCCGCAACCTCACCGATGCGATGATCCGCGCCCTCGCTGCCAAGGGCGGCACGGTGCAGATCAACTTCGACTGCGGCTACCTCTCGCAGCGCTACTCCGACGCCGCCCGTGCCGCCAAAATGCGTTATAAAGCGCAACTCGCCGAAGCTGAAAAGATCGCCGACCCCGTCGCTCGCGAGAAAGCTACCGATGCCATCGAAGATCAGGCGACCGCCCACATTCCGCCTGCCACCCTCGACGACGTTCTTCGCACCATCGACCACGCCGTAGAGGTGGGCGGCATCGACCACGTCGGCATCGGCACAGACTTCGACGGCGTCGGCTGCGTTCCTGCCGAGCTGCGCTCCTACAGCGACTTCCCGAAGCTCACCCGCGCCCTGCTCCAGAGGGGTTACACGGCAGACGACATCCGCAAGATCTACGGTGGCAATCTCCTCCGCGTCATGCGCGCCGTCGCCGCTGAAGGCGCCCGCGAGCAGGCCGCAGGCACGCTGCCTCCCGCGCAGAACGAGCCCCCAAACAGCTGAGCGACGCACGGAGGGCCCGCAGCATCGCCGCAGGCCCTCTGGTGGTTTGCTTCACTCGAAGGCTAGCTCTTGCCCAGCTCCACCAATCGAGCGCTCGCCACGGCTTCGATCTTCCGCAGCGAATCGATCGCTGCCATGGCCCGCTGCCGTGAGGGCGCATCGATCTGCACCACAGCCAGCGCCTGCCCCTGCGGCACGCGCTGCGCAGCACTCGGTCGCCCGCTCGCCCGTCCAAGGGCAAAGTTGGCAATGTTCAGACCCTGCTCGCCCAGCACTGTGCCAATGCGGCCAATCACACCCGGAACATCGTGGTTACGAATCACCGCCAGCGTGCCCTGCAGCGGCGCCTCGATGTCGATGCCGTCCAGCGTCAGCAGCCGTGGCGAGGTGCCGTGCAGCACCGTCGCCGAGCCCGACGTGTCGCTGTCGGAGGAGTGCAGCGTCAGCTTCAGCACGCTGCCCGCACCGCCGGAGACCATCTCCTTCCGGTCCTCCTGGATGCGTACCCCGCGCTCCTTCGCCACCTCGGCCGCGTTGATGCGGTTCACCGCACTTGCACCATCTGCGTCCGTCGCTGCAAAGACGCCGGCGAGCGCGGCGTTGCGGATCAGGTCCGTCTTGCCCTGCGCAATCCGGCCGGAGTACGTCAGTTGGATGTTCTCGAGGTTGCCGGGCGTGCTGTACGCCAGAAACTGCCCAAGGCATGCCGCCATCTCGATATAGGGCGCCACCTCTTCATACTCTTCGCGCGAGAGCGTCGGCACGTTCACGGCGTTCTGTACCACGCCCAGTTTCAGATAGTCACGCACCTGCCGCGCCAGCTGGATGCCGATTGCCTCCTGCGCCTCGTCGGTCGAGCCGCCAATGTGCGGCGACAGCATGGCGGTCTCAAGCGACGTGAAACCAGAGTCCTTCAATGGCTCCTGGTGGAAGACATCGAGCGCCGCCCCGGCTACCTTGCCGCTCGCCAGCGCCTCGGCCAGGGCTTCCTCCACGATCAACTCGCCACGAGCGCAGTTCACAATGCGCACACCCGGCTTCATGATCGCCAGCGACTGCTTGTTGATCATGCCCTCGGTCTGCGAGGTCAGCCCAACGTGCAGTGTCAGGAAGTCTGACTCCTTGAAGAGCTCATCGATCGGCACAAGCGTCACATCGTTCTCGCGCGCAATCACCGGCGCGACAAACGGGTCAAAGCCGATCAGCTCCATGCCAAACGCGCGTGCTCGCCGCGCCACCTCCAGTCCAATGCGGCCCAGGCCCACAATGCCCAGCGTCTTGCCGCGCAGCTCGGTACCTTGTAGCTGCTTCTTCTCCCACTTGCCCGCGTGCATGCTGCTGTTCGCAAAGGCGATCTTGCGGGCCATCGCGATCATCAGGCCAAGCGTCAGCTCCGCCACCGCAACCGCGTTCGCACCCGGCGTGTTCATCACCACCACGCCATGCCGCGTAGATGCCGACGTGTCGATGTTGTCCACACCCACGCCAGCCCGGCCCACCACGCGCAGCTTTGGCGCGTGGCTCAGCAGCGCCTCATCCACCTGCACCGCGCTCCGCACCACCAGCGCGTCCGCATCAGCCAGCTCAGCTGCCAAACCATTCTTTATCTGGTCGGCAGTCACAACCACCCATCCCGGCTCTTCCTTCAGCACAGCCAGCGTGGAGGCGGAAACCTTTTCGGCAAGAACAATCTTCATAGTGTGTCCTCTAGTCTACCTGCGCCCTCTCCCGGCCAAAACGCCCAACCGAAAACGATTGCGCCTAAAGCAAAGCGCTCCACGAGCTAAGGCCCGTGAAGCGCTTCTGCCTGCTATCGGGTGGTGCTACGCCCCAACCGTCTCGTGCTTGGTCCGCGGATCCAGCTCGCCGCCCGAGGGCGTCGTCTGCGGTCCACTTACTTCGTTGCCCTTGGCATGCTCCAGCGAGCCACCGGTTCCATGCAGGCTTGCCAGGTGCTGGTGCATTGCCTGCTCCGCCGCATCTGCGGGTCGCTCCGCATAGACCTTCTGCGCCGCCACCAGCCCGTCGCCAAAGCTCTTCCCGCTCTGCGGCAGGCTCTTCGTGACCACCTGCTCGAGCGCGCCGATCAGTGCAATGGTGTCCATGTAGTCAAAGAAGCCAAGGTGCGCGATGCGGAAGATCTGCCCCTTCATCTCGCCCTGCCCATTAGTGATCACCGCCGCGAACCGGCCCTTCAGCTCCTTGACGATCAGACCGGAGTCCACACCCGCGGGCGGCAGCACAGCTGTGGCCGCTGCTGCTGGCGCATCCGGCGCAAAGAGCGTGAAGCCGAGTGCCAGCATCGCCGCGCGCGTCATCGCTGCGATCGTCTCGGCGTTCTCCACCAGCTTCTTGCGGCCTTCGGTCAGCGAGCCCGCCGGGTTCTCCGCCGTGCCAGCCTGCGCCGCGATCCAGTCCAGCGCCGCACCCAGGCCTGCGATCAGCGCCACTGCCGGCGTATACGCCGACTCGCCGTTCTTCGCATTCTTCCGCTCCTTGCGCAGGTCAAAGTAGTAGCGCGGGTTGTAGGTCGCCTCCATCCGGTCCCACGCCCGCTCGCTGACTGCGAGGTAGCTCAGCCCCGGCGGAATCATCACCGCCTTCTGCGAGCCGCCAATCAGCACGTCCACGCCCCACGCATCCATATCCAGGTGCGTCGTGCCTAGCCCCGTGATGGCGTCGACCACCAGCAGTGCCTCGGAGCCCGTGTCCTTCAACAGCTTGGCCACAGCAGCCACGTCGTGCCGCACGCCGGTCGACGTCTCCGACCCTTGCATAAACACCACGCGCGTCTCAAGCTTCAACCCGGCCTTCACTGCCTCCATCGTGAACGTCTGCCCGTAGGGAGCGCTCACCACGTCCACCTCGCAGCCGAACGCCTTGCCCAGCGCCGTCCAGCGCTCACCGAACTTGCCGGCAGAGAGTACCAGGATCCGGTCCCCAGGGCACGTCAGGTTCGACATCGACGCTTCCATCGCGCCGGTCCCCGAGCTCGACAGCAGAATCACATCGTTCTTGGTGCCGACAAACTCCTTCAGCTGCTCAAGAACTTTCTTGTACATCGCCCGGAACTCCGGCGTGCGATGGTGAATATCAGCAGCCGCCATGGCAAACTGCGCGGCAGGGAGCAGGGGCGTCGGGCCAGGGGTGAATAAGCGCGTCTTCCGGATCATGCTCTCTATTGTAGCCACGCGCAGCGTCCGTCCCCGGCGCATCGCGCGCCGCTCTATGATGAAATCCGACGCGCATCGCTGAGCAACCGAACGGGCAGCAGGGAAGGGATCCACATCATGGGCATCACCGACAAACTCCAGACCGACATCGTGACAGCCATGAAGGCCAAGGACGAAAGCCGTCTCACCACACTCCGCATGATCAAGAGCGCCCTCAAGAACAAGGAGATCGACAAGCGCGCGCCGCTCGACGAGACCGAGGAACAGGGCATCCTCACCACCATGATCAAGCAGCGTCGCGACTCCGCCGAGCAGTTCACCAAGGGCAACCGCCCCGAGCTCGCCGAAAAGGAAGTTGCCGAGATCGCCCTGATCGAGACCTACATGCCCCAGGCAGCCGGGGAAGACGAGATCCGCACCATCATCCACGGCGCCCTGGAGCACCTCGCCAAGGACGCGGGCGGCCAGCGCCCCGGTCCCAAGGACATCGGCCCCGCCATGCGTGTCGTCAAACAGCGCCTCGCCGCCAGCGGCGTCCGCGCCGACGGTGGCCTGGTCTCCTCCATCCTCAAGGCGGAACTCGCCGCCAACGCCTAAGCCGCGCCAGGCCGCGACCCCTGGGTGCGGTCGGAGGCCTCGGCCACCTCTGCCTCCGGGCTGCCAGCGCCATCACCGAAAAGTTGGAGGCCGGACCCTCCCCGGAGCTACCAAATCCGCCCGCCCGCAGGCACAATCAGCATCGATGACTGATGCACCCGCATTCGCCACCTGGCAGATCCTCGACGTCGGCAGCATCTGGATGAAGGAGTTCGCCGCCGCCCTTGCCCGGCAGGCCTCGATCGTCGCCTGGGAGCCCGTCATGCGGCCCGCCGGTGCGCTTGAACGCTGGCAGCGCGAAGAAGTCCTCACACACCCGCCGCTTACCGTGCGTCGCTACCCGCTCCAGCGCGGCTACAGCCATCCCCTTGTCGCCAATCTTCTGCCGTTTGAGCGAGCCCTCCTTCCGCGCCTTCGCCGCGCCACGCCTGACCCCGCCCGCTCGCCTCTGGTCTGCTCCACCCCCTTCTACGCACCGCTCGCCGAGCGCTGGCCCGGCCCTGTCGTCTACTACTCCACGGATCTCACCCACGCCTATGAGGGCCTCAAACCCGCACAGGTCAAGGCCCTCGACCGCCGCCTCTGCGCCGTCTCCGCCCTGGTCTGTCCTAACTCCCGCCGCATCGCCGACTACTTCTCCGCCGAAGCCGGCTGCGACCCCGCCAGGATCGTCATCCTGCCCAACGCCACGCGCGCCTCCAACGTCCTGCCCACACCACCCGCGCCCGGCCCTGGCCCGCTCCCGGCAGATATCCAGCACCTCCCTCGACCCATCGCCGGCGTCCTCGGCGATCTCTCCGGCAACATGGACTGGCTGCTTACCCGCCAGATCATGGAACGCACCCCCGCACTCACCTGGGTCTTCGTCGGCCCGACCAATCGCACCATCGCCGACCCCGAGCAAAACGCCGCCCGCGAGTGGGCCATGGCTCAGGCGCAGCCCGGCGCCAACTCAGCCGGCCAGCCCCGCGTAATCTTCACCGGTGCCAAGCCCTACGGCGACCTCCAGGCCTACGCCCGTTGCTTCGACGTCGCCGTCCTCCCCTACCGCCGCAAGGAACCCACCTTCTCTGGCTCCTCAACCCGCTTCTATGAGCATCTCGCCGCGTGCCGTCCCATGGTCGCCACCCGCGGCTTCGCCGAGCTCATGGAGAAGCCACCCTTGCTTCGGCTCGTCGACACGCCGGATGAAGTCGTCGCCGCCCTGGACGATCTTCGTCACCAGAACTTCACCGATGGGCAGGAGATCGCCCGCTGGCAGGCCAGCCAGGTCGGCACCTGGGAAGAGCGTGCCCGCATCATGCAAGCCGCCCTCGTCACCGCCGCCCCGGTCACCGCCGCCATCCGTGCCGGAGGTAACCCGCAGCAGCTTTAATCTCCCAAACACACACCATCGGACAACCAACCACCCTCCCCAGGTCCCTTACCCTCTGGTGGTCCAAAACCTGGACCCGGAGGCAAGACACATGGGTCTTCTCGATACCCTTACCAACGCAGCCCAACACATGGGCAATCAAAACGCACAGGTCACCGGCGGCCTTGTGGATCAGGTTCAGCAGCAGCCGGGCGGCCTCGCCGGCCTCGGCCAGAGCTTCCAGCAGAACGGTCTCGGCAGCCTCGTTCAGCAGTGGACCGGTGGCAATACCGCCCCAGCCTCCCCCGAGCAGGTGCAACAGGGTGTTGGCTCCGGCTTGATCGACTCCATCGCCCAGCGCACCGGCGTCTCACCCACCATGGTCAAGGCTGGCCTCGCCATGAGCCTGCCCATCCTCATGCATCATCTGGCGCAGAACGGCCACATCGATCAGCAGGGCCAGCCCACGGGCCAGCCGGTGCAGGACCACTCCGGCCTGCTGCAGTCCGTTCTTGGCCGCCTGATTTAACCCCAACACCCCTCGAACGACAAAGGATTTCGTACATGGCAGATCAGAACCAGCTGCAACAGAAGTACCAGCCCGTCCTCGACGAGTTCGCCAAGCTCTCCACCTACGGCGCACATCTGGAAGGTACGGCACTCGATGACCAGGGCAAGCTCATCATCAAGGGCTCGGTGCCCAGCACCGTCGCCGCCAACCGCTTGTGGGACATCATCAAGCGCTGCGATCCCACCTTCTCTGACCTCCACCACGAGATTGCCACCACGGGCGGCGCCGAGCAGGAAGTCACGATCAAGTCGGGTGATACCCTTAGCGCGCTTTGCCTGCTGTTCTACGGCAATGGCTCCAAATACGCCGAGGTCGCCAAGGCGAACGGCATCGACGCGGACAAGATCAAGGTCGGCCAGACCATCAAGCTGCCCGTCCTCTCCTAATCTCCTCTCGGAACGACAACAAGGGAGAGCCACTCGGCTCTCCCTTGTTAATGCCCCCCCCAACGTCTCTTACTCCGGCACAATCTTCACAAAGCGCCCGTCCGGCAGCGTGTGCCCACCCAGGATGTGGATGACCCCGTCCCGGGAAAAGCCGCGCAGCATCTCCGGCGTCTCCTGCCGGGCCGGGGGCACTTCTTTTGCCGGAGTTGCCGCCGCCCGCACCACCGGCTGGCGTTCCCCGGTCGCCGCTGCCGGATCCATTCGTGCCGGTGCCGCCGGCCGCTCCGCCGCCTGCGGGTAGGGCACGGCTCGCAGGGGCAGGCTTTGCACGCCGCCCCCCCGCACCGTCGGCTTGCCCTCGGCCGGCGTCCCGCGACGCATGCCACGGTCCATCGCCTCGTTCGCCAACCGGTCCGCCGCCTTGTTTTTGTGCCGCAGCGCATGGCTTATCTCAAAGCGCTCCAGCTTGCCGATTCGCTTCTTCGCCTCCGCCCACAGCGGCTTCAGGTCCGGGCTGTTCACCTTGTACTTACCCTGGATCTGCTTCACCATCAGCTCAGAGTCCGACACCACCCGCAGGCTCCGATGGCCGTGATCGAGCGCATACTGCAGGCTCGCCAGCAGCCCCGAGTATTCCGCCACATTGTTGGTGCATATTCCCAGGAACTCGCTCAGCTCCGCCACCACCATACCTTCGGCATCGGTGATCTCCGCCCCATAACCCGCGGGTCCAGGGTTGCCGCGTGCTCCGCCGTCACAGTGCGCCGTGATCGTTCCGGTCCGGGCGGTACGCGGGGCGCGATCCTCGGCCGCTTCAGTCGGTCCGGCACCGCCAGGAAAAAGGGAAGGGGAGGAGTTTGGAGCACGGTTCGGAGCCATGGCCCCAGTGTACCGGCCAGCCGTCAAGACCTCCTGGGCATACCTTCGGTAACCCTTTGCTCACCTTTCGATAGACCGTAGGTCTATCTCAATGAGCACCGGGTTCGAGCGCAGTGCACAACGGCAAGCCTCGATCTTCCGGTTGCTCCAGGTCTTATCTCACTCCGGAGTGAGGAAACAGCACATGGCAGCACAGGCAGCGGCATCTCATCTGGCCCAGCGCGTTCTGGGCCTTGGCGGCGAAGCGGTAGAATCAAGGCCAGCCATGGCCAAGGCCGTCACCCAGTCCGGCTCCAGAACCCGCCTCACTCCCGCGCAGATGGAGGCCCGTGCCCAGCAGCGCCTGGAAGATGACGAGCTCATTCGTCAGGCGCAACGCGGCGAGCGCTCCGCCTTTGACTCGCTGGTACGGCGTTACGACGGCAGTGTGCTTCGGTTGGCACTTCATCTGCTTGGCAATGAGCAGGACGCCCAGGATGTCCATCAGGAAGCCTTCCTCAAGGCGTATCGCCATCTCGGCAACTTCCGCTTTGAGTGCTCCTTCTACACCTGGCTCTACCGCATCGTCACCAATCTCTGCCTGGACCAGATGCGCCGGCGCAAGAGCCGTCGTGAAGATCCGGCTGTGGTCTATGACAGCGGTGGGGAAGCAGTCGATCTGCTGGCAAGCGTCCGCGACGATCGCTCCATGGCCGACCCCGGTCGCGAGCTGGACCGCAGCGAAATGGCTGCCGGCATCGCCGCCGCACTCGACAAGCTCACGCCGCGCGAGCGCACCGTCTTCGAACTCAAGCACTACCAGGGCCTCAAGCTGCGCACGATCGGCGAGATGCTCAGCACAACCGAAGAAACAGCCAAAAACACCCTGTTCCGTGCCACGCGCAAGCTGCGGGCCAACCTGGCATCTCTCCGCGCCTGAGCCATCGTCACACCAGTGTGTTCTGGTACACCCTGAGAGGCCGACTAACGCCGGCCACAAGCAACAACCCCGGGAAGAGCAGATGGGCATAGATCCCCCTGCCTCCCATATGTAGTCAACCCTTTTTCGAGGCTGGGACGGAGCAAACACATGAAGTGCGACGCGGCGCAACAACAACTCGTGTTACAGATCTACGGCGAGCTCGACGATGACCTCGCCATCGGGCTCGAGCGACACCTCGCCGAGTGCGATACCTGCCAGCAGTTCCAGGAGTCTGTGCTTGGCCTGAATGAGCACCTGGCCCTTCTGCCGGTGCAGGAGCCCTCCCCCAACCTCCTCGCCGCCTGCCGCGTGCGCCTGGATGAGGCGCTTGAAGCAGAAAGCCCGCACGGCCTGGGCACGCGCCTTCGCGCCAACCTCTTCCGTTGGTTTGGCTTTCTGGAAAGCGCCCCAGCCCTGGCCGTCCTGCTCGTGGGTGTCGGCTTCATCGGTGGCGACTTCACCTTTCGCTACCGCCTCGCGCACGCCACGCACCTGCCATCTCCGATCCTCATCACCGACACGCAAAAGGGCACCATCGCGAACGTGAGCGGCATCGTCCAAACGCCCCACTCCGACCTTGTCCAGGTCAAATACAACCGGGTCGTGCCGGAGACTATGGAAGGGTCGCTCGACGATCCCCAGATTCGCCATCTCCTGCTCGTTGGCATGCGCTCCAACGACGCCGAAACCGTCCGCACGGACTCCGTCGCGCTCTTGTCCACCGGCTGCCTCCAGGGCCATGCCTGTGGCTCGGCCGATGACTCCGCCGAGCTACGCAACGCGCTTCTCGAGCGCCTCCGCGCCGACAAGGACGCGGGAGTTCGCCTCAAGGCTCTGGAAGGTCTTGAGCCCTTTGTGAACGACCACGATCAGCATGTGCGCGACGGCGTCCTCGAAGCGCTCATGTCGGACTCCAGCCCCGCCGTCCGCAAACATGCCATTGGCATGCTTGGGCCCGTGCAGCAGGACTCCAGCGTTCGCCAGGTTCTGCGTACCCTGTCCCGCCAGGACCAGAACCCCTACATCCGAACTGCCAGCTACGAGGCCCTGCAAGGGTCCGACGATCTTCAGTAGCTGGAACCTGTGACTCCGATCCCCATGCGCAGGTACGCTCGTCATCTCGCCCTTGCTGTCACGTTCCTTGGCGCTCTCGCCGCCCTCGCCGCCGCGGCCGTGCCTCTCCCTGCTCACGCTCCCGCGGGCGGGGAGGGCGGTAGCCGCTCCAACCAGGGCTACCTCGGCGTCAGTCTGCGCGACCCCTCCAACAAGGAGTCAGCCAGCCTCCCGCCCGGCAACGCTCACGGCACGGAGATCGTCCGCGTCGACCACGACGGTCCCGCCGGCAAGGCAGGCCTGCGTGAAAACGACATCATTCTCCAGCTCAACGGCCAGGCCATCAGCGGTCACGACCAGCTCAAGCACATCCTTCACGACGTCGCTCCCGGCCAGACCGTCTCCCTCCTGATCCTCCGCGACGGCCAGCAGCTTACCGTCTCCGCCCAGCTTGAAACTCGGGAAGCCGTTGAGCAACGCGCCTGGGAGCAGCACATCGCCGCCCAGCCCGGCACCCCGCCCAGCCCCGCCGATCCCCCGCCCGCCAGCTCGCCAGCACCTACAGGCTTCTTCCACGGCTCGCCCTTCGCCGACGCCTCGCACCACACCCACAACCTCCTCGGCAGCGTCCTTGGCGCCCCCTACACCGGCCTGTCGCTCGAGCCCATCACTCCCCAGCTTGGCACCTTCTTCGGCGTGGAAAGCGGTGCTGGCCTCCTTGTCCGCTCCGTTGAGGCCAACTCTCCCGCCATGGTCGCCGGCCTCAGGGCAGGCGACGTCATCCTCGCCGTCAACCAGGTTCCCGTCACCACCGAAAGCGAGTGGGCCCGCGAGATGCACGAGAGCAAGGGCCGTGCAGTCCCTGTCACCCTGATCCGTGACCACCACCGGGAGACCGTCACGCTCACCTCGGAGGGCAGGCACAAGGCCCGCCTGCTCCCACCTGCGGCCGTCTCTCACCCGCCGGGCTCCAACGTCGTCAGCGCCCCGGCCTTCTCCATTCAGGCCCGCTCCAACTCCTGACCCACCGCCGCGCCCGCTCGTACAATCACTAGATCGCACCTGCTGCAGGCTCCCCCTCGGGTCGCCGTCGCTCTGCTGCGCACACCATCCCTCGGGAGCATCAATGAACCTCAGCTCTGGCACCCCGTCTCCACGACGCCTCGCCCCCGTCCTCCCCCTCCTCGCCAGCGCCACCCTCTTCTCCGTCTCCTGCCTCGGGCAGGCACCTCAGACCCCCGCCGCCCTTCTGGCCGCCGAAAAGTCCATCTCCCCCGACCGCATCCGCGCCGACGTCCGCTTCCTTGCCGATGATCTCCTCGAAGGCCGCTACCCCGGCCTCCGCGGCGGCGAACTCGCCGCCAAATACATCGCCACCCAGTTCGCCCTTGATGGTCTCCAGCCCGCCGGCGACAACGGCACCTTCCTCCAGCAGGTCAAATTCGTCGGCATGAAGCCCGTCGCCGACACGACCACCTACACCCTCCAGCCCGCCTCCGGCGCCCCCATCCCCCTCCACTATGGCGCCGACTACACCGTCTCCGACCAGCGCCTCAACCGCACCGCCGACATCTCCGCCCCCATCGTCTTTGTCGGCTACGGCGTCGTCGCCCCCGAGTTCGGCTGGAACGACTACGCAGGCGTCGACGTCAAGGGCAAGGTCATCCTCTGCATCGTCGGCGACCCACCCTCCGACGACCCCAAATTCTTCGGCGGCAAGAGCATGACCTACTACGGCCGCTGGACCTACAAGTTCGAAGAGGCCGCTCGCCAGGGTGCCACCGGCGCTCTCATCATCCACCGCACAGACCTGGCCAGCTACGGCTGGGACGTGGTCAAGAACTCCAACACCAGCGAGCGCACCTACCTGGCCGACGACAAAAACGCCAAACTGGAAGCCGCCAGCTGGATCCAGCTCGACGTCGCCAAACAGATCTTCACCGCCGCCGGCAAGAGCCTCGACACCGAGTTCGCCGCCGCTGGCAAGCGCGGCTTCCATGCAGAACCCCTCCCCGTCACCCTCAAGGCGCACCTCGAAAACACCGTTCGCCCCTTCGAGTCACCCAACGTCGTCGGCATCCTCCCCGGCGCAGATCACGGCCACTCCGGCGCGATCCTCTACACCGCCCACTACGATCACCTCGGCTTCGTTCCCGGCATGCCCGGCGACAACATCTACAACGGCGCCGCCGACAACGGCACCGGTTCCGGCATCCTGCTTGAGCTCGCCCGCGTCTGGTCCGGCCTCGGCATTACCGGCAGCCTCGCCCCGCCGCACGACATCATCTTCTCCGCGGTCACCGCGGAGGAGCAGGGCCTGCTCGGCTCCGAATACCTCGGCCAGCATCCGCCCATTCCCGCCAGCGCCATCTCGCTCGATCTCAACTTCGACATGATCCTTCCCGTCGGCATCCCACAGGAGATCAACGTCAACGGAGCCCAGCGCACGGACTTTTACCCCACGGTCGAGGCCACCGCGAAGCAGTTCGGTCTCGCCATCGTCCCCGATCCGCGCCCGGAGGCCGGCAGCTACTACCGGTCGGACCACTTCTCACTCTCGCGCGTCGGCATCCCCGCCTTCTCCATCGACACCGGCTCCCTGTACGAGGGGCACGATCGTGCCTGGGGCGAGGCGCAGGAGCGGGACTACAACGAGCACCGCTACCACAACTTCTCGGACAACTACACGCCGGATATGAACTTCGACGGCAACGCCAAGCTCGCCCGCTTCGGCATGGATCTCGGCTGGAAGGCCTTGCAGCGCCCCTCCCCAGTTGAGTGGCTCCACGGCGACGAGTTTGAAGCCGCCCGCAAACAGAGCGAGTCCCACTAGTCACGCACGCCACTCCTCCCCTTGGCGCGGGCAGCCTCTTCGGAGCCCGCCCACGCCACCTCGCTCACCCAGCCGCACGCGCTACGTCCGCTCGAGCTAGAGCACCGCCTCCATCACGCTCGGCGGGTGCGCCGCGCCGCTACCATGTGGCAGAAACAGCCGAAACACCGTCCCCGAAGCGCCCTCGGTTCGGCTCGATCGAAATCTCAGGCTGCCCCGGTGCCGATCCACAATCTCCTTGCTGATCCACAGGCCCAGCCCCGTGCCGCCAATACCCTTGGTTGAGTAAAACGCCTCAAACACCCTTGCCTTGGTCGCCTCGCTCATCCCCGCGCCGGAGTCTGCAATGGTAATTACCAGGCCTGCCTCGCCCGTCCTCCAGCTTCTGCCATCACGCCCGCGTACCTGCATGGTCCCCGCACTGCCGTGCATCGAGTCAATCGCATTGCTCACAAGGTTCACCAGCACCTGCCGGATCTCGCCCTCCAGGCACACCACCGGCAGCGTGGATCGGTCCTGCTGCAGCACCGTGGTCCCCGAGTTCAGCAGGCGGCTGTGTTGGCCAACAAACAGGCCGTCCAGAAACTCCGAAAGGTGAACCGATGTTGGCTTCGTCGCCTGGCGATGGAACCGCAGCGTCCGGCTCACAATCGCGGCCGCCCGCCGCAGCTCCAGGTCCGCCGTCGCCAGGTACGGCTCCGCCTCCTCGAGATCGCGTGAGTGTCGCGACAGGTAAACCAGATTCGTCACCGCCTCCAGCGGGTTATTGATCTCGTGCGCAATGGTGGAGGCTAGCCGGCCCACAGCCGCCAGCTTCTCGTTCTGCAGCACCGCCGCGGTTGCGTGTTTCATCTTGGTCACGTCGCGGGAAAACGTCACAATGCCGTCTTCGCTCGGGTACACCTCCATCCCAACCGTGAAGGGAACGGGCGAGCCATAGTCCGCCTCGAAGTTTCCCGCCACACCCTCGCTCATCGCCCTCTGGTAGTGCTCCACAAAGGGCGACCCGGCATAGCACCAGTCCGGGAACGCTTCCCACACATTGCGCCCAATCAGGTGACGCGCTTCGCCGAAAAGAAACTCCGCCCGTGGATTCAGATAGCGCACCATCCACTCCCGGTCCACGCTCACCACAGCGTCTGTGGTCGCCGTCAGCACCTGCTTCAGCAGGGTCTCGTTTCGCTCCAGGGCGAGTTGCGTCTTCTGCAGGGCATCCACCTCGATGTTGGTGCCAAACCACTGCACAATCTGCCCCTCGTCGGAGCGCAGGGGCTCGATGCGCGTCAGAAAGGGCCGAAATACGCCGTCGGCTCCTCGCAGCGGAAATACCATCTCAAACGGATCGCCCGTGCGGATCGAGGCGGTCCACCGCTCCATCACGGAGGGCAGCACCCGCGGGTCGTGCACCGCTTGCCAGCCCCACCCTTCCATCTGTTGCGGCGTTGTGCCCGTGTACTCATACCAGCGCCGGTTGTACCAGGTGATAAAGCCATCCGCGGATGCCGTCCAGGCCAGCGCGGGCAGCGAGTTCACAAAGCTTTCCAGCCGTCGCTCGGAGTCCCGGATCGCCAGATCAGACACCCTGGCACTCTGTGCAGCCTCCTCCAACCCTTGTATCGCCGTTCGCTGGTCCAGAAGCACAACCACCTGGCGAGCCAAAGCCTCCAGCGCCGAAATCTGCGCCGTGCTCAGCTCCCGCGGTTTGGTGTCGATCACGCACACCGTCCCCAGCACCTGCCCACCCTTCTCCACAATGGGCGCGCCTGCATAGAAGCGGATCTTCGGGTCCCCCACCACCAGGGGGTTGGTTTGGAAGCGCAGGTCCAGGCTCGCGTCACGAACCACCAGCGTCTCGGTCCCTTCCAGCGTGTGCGCGCAAAAGCTCTGAGAACGTGGCGTCTCGGGAACGCTGATGCCACGCTTTGACTTGAACCACTGCCGTTCCTTGTCCACAAAGGAGATCAGCGAGATCGGCGTGCCGCAGATAAAGGCAGCCAGCTCCGTAATGTCGTCGTACTCCCTCTCCACCGAGGTATCCAGCACACCGCTCCCGTGGAGCGCCCGCAGCCGGACCTCTTCCGCCCGCTCAGATGATTCTGCTCGGCGAGCAATCGCTGCCTCGCCCGTCGCGTCCGGATCAATCATGACGGCTTAGGCTACCACCGGCCGGGGTGATCGTACATGGACCACCGGCGCGCGAAGACGCTTCCGATCCGCCATCACACCACAATCCAATGCGACTTTCCTCCGTCCAGGTGTCGCCAGATCGCGATCTCACCCGGCAAGTCACCGCCGCAGCGCACTTACCAGGTAGAACAGCAGCGACAGCACCACGCTCACCAGGATGGAGGTCCCAATCGGCGCAAACACCGCAAAGTTCTTGCCTCGGTAGCTCACGTCGCCCGGCAGTCGACCCAGCGGCAAACCCAAACGTCCGGCCAGCAGCACCACTAGCCCCACGCCCATCAGCACAGTCCCAGCTACCACCAGCATGCGTCCCATGCCCCATCGGATGCATCGGGAAGGTCGCCAGGGCACCCATTGCCCTCTGTCGCGCCCCGACCCGGCATGTGGAGGCGGCTCGGGAAGCAAGCCCGGGGTGGCAGCCCCAAATGTCTGGCCAGCCCACGTGACCAGAAGAACCAGTCGGAGACTGGCGCGTTGACCTCTGTCATCCAGCTAGGCTCAGGTCAGGGCGCTCTCACCGGCTCGCCCAGGAGCGCGGAGCGGGACCCACTTTGGCTCAAGTCTTTCTATCAGCCAACATCCATGAAACGACTCGAGGTCCAGACCTAAATTCTCTGGATTGAATATTTTGCGCAGAATAGTAGGGGGGGAGGGGGGTGCCCTCCCCCGAGCCGCTACTGTCCGCCCGCTACCGCGTTCACCATCTCCGTCAGTGGCTCCAGAAAGGTGAACCGCACCACAGCCGAGGGCTCCTTCGCCGTTTGGAGCTCGGCAAGCGCCTTGCTCTTCCATCCCGCCGGCGCCGAGGCACCCGTGCTCAGGTACTGCACTGCCTCCAGTCCAATCTGGGTGAGCCCGACCAGCTGGTCAGCCCGCGTCGCCATCGGTTGCAGCCGTGGCGAGCCCGCCATCAGCCGGCGCACCTCCGGCACCGACGCGCCAGTCTCGGTGAAGAACTGCTTCAGCGTCGCCTGCGCCTCGGCTGATCCCTTTGGGTCCGCCAGAAACGCCTTGCTCGCCGCCTCCACCTCGCGCCGGATCGGCGGATCCGGCACCACCGCATCCACAAACCCCGTCAGCGGTGTCAGCTGCGAGGTGCGCTGCTGGTGGTAGCGGTCGCCAAAGCTCACCGGCTCAAACGCCTGGGCGAACTGCTCCATCGCCGCCACCGGACCCGGCGCGTCTGTTCCCGCCAGCGACCGCAGCCCCGCGCCCTCACTCGTCAGCTGTTCTGTCCCAACCATCGCCAGTTCCACAGAGACGGGCCCCAGCCGCCGGTACATGTCCTCCACATCCCTTACCCCCTGTGGCGACCAGAACCGCTCCGCAATCGCCGCCGTGCGCGGCCAGATGCGGGAGTCGATCGTCCGCTGGTCCAGCTGCTCGGCCCACATCGCCACCTCGCCGCCCAGGATGAACTTCTGCTGCTCCGGCGTCAGCTTGGTGTCGGCCGGGATCGGGTCGGCAAGGTAATGCACCCCCGCCGTCTTCATGGCATCCAGGTAGTACGGCGCGGACAGCACCCCCTGGTACCCCCCTTCCGCCGCCTTCGCCAACGACGCCTCACCGCGCCAGCTTTGGATCACAATGCTTTTCGGCAACGCTGGGTTCAGGATCTCGTCCCAGCCCACCATCTTCCGGTTGAGCCCCGTGAGGATCTTGAGGATGCGCTGGTTGAAATAGGCCTGCAGCGCCTCGTTATCCTTCAGATCGTGCGCCTTCATGAAGGCAAGGATGCGAGGGTTGGTCTTCCAGTCCGGTGCGGGAGTCTCGTCCCCACCGATGTGGATGTACTGGTCCGGGAAGAGGGTCACCATCTCCTTCAGGAACCGCTCGATAAAGCGGTAGGTCTCCTCCCTGGTTGGATCGAGCGCCGTGTCCGAGATGCCGAACTGCCGCCGAACGCCGGTCGGCACCGTTCCACTCGACAGCTCTGGGTAGGCCACCAGCCACGCCGCCGAATGTCCAGGCATCTCAAACTCCGGCACCACCCGGATGCCCCGGGCCGCGGCGTACCGCACCAGCTCACGCGCATTGTCCTGGGTATAGAAGAGGCCGTCCGAGCCCTCTGCTGTCAGCTTGGGAAAGACGTTGCTCTGGATCCGGAAGCCCTGATCTTCGGTCAGGTGCCAGTGGAAGACGTTGAGCTTCACAGCTGCCATGGCGTCCAGGTTGCGCTTCAGGACGTCCATCGGCTCGAAATGCCGACCGCAGTCGATCATCAGGCCGCGCCACCGAAAGCGGGGCGAATCCTCGATGGTGACAGCCGGAATCACGTACTGGCTGCCCTCTGGCCGCGCAAGCTGCAGCAGCGTTGCCAGGCCGTGCATCGCTCCCAGGGTAGTTGCTGCCTCAATCACGACGCCCTCCGCCGAGGAGCGCAGGGTGTAGCTTTCATCCTCGTCGAGCACGGGGATGGCCGGCCCCGCGTTGGTCACCTTAAGCATCAACGATGCCTTCGCAGCGTTGGGCGTGATGGCACGGGGCAGGGGGCTCCCGGTCTTGTCTTCCAGGAGCTTCAGGGTCCGAAGCACGGCTTGATCGAGCGCAGGCGTGTCGGCACCGCTGACGCTCACCGTGAGCCCGGGTCCGAGGGCGAATGACCCGGATCCGGAGGTGATCCGAGCGGGCTCCGGCATCAGCTCGTTCGCTGAGCTCCCGCCCTGTGCCAGGGCGCCGGGAACATTGCTGAAGAGCGTGGACACAAGGAAAAGGGAAGTCGGAACAAGCAGACGGGAAGAGGGCAAGCGGAGAACTCGCTTTCGGAAGGAGATAGGTTGATGCGATGAAGGTATATGACCACAAGCGCGGAAGAGCTGTCGCCGTGTCCGCAGAGCAATCTGTGCACAGACCTGCTCAGGCGGAGAAACACCGTGACAGGGGAGCGCTCGAGGTGTGGTGCGCCGCAAGATGATATTCCCCGGTTTCTCGCGAGAAACTGGCATGTTCCTGAAGCACACAAGCAGCAATGGAGCGGTTTGGCTCGATCGCGCTCGGCCCGGGGCGCGGCAGCGGACCTCCGCAGCGGGGGAGAGGCAGGGCACTCTATACTGGAAGACGCATGGAAGACACGACTCAGAGCGCACTGTCGGAAGCATCGGAAGGATCGGAAGGATCGGAAGGATCGCCTCGCAGAGCAGCGACCCTTGACTCAAGGGCTCGCGAGCTTGAGGCGCGCCGGGACACGGCTCGCGGCCGACTTCGTCGCGTCACTCGCCGACTTCGCGAGCTTGGCAGCATCGGCTCGGCTCTGGCAAGCACGGGCCATCCCTATATGGCGCACATCATCCCGATGCGCCGGTGCAATCTCGCCTGCACCTACTGTAACGAATTCGATGCCACATCAAAGCCGGTCGACATCGACGAGATGGAGCGCCGCATCGACCACCTCGGCCGACTCGGCACCTCCGTCATCACCATCTCGGGCGGAGAACCGCTGCTGCATCCGGAGCTTGACCGTGTGATTGCGCGCATTCGGCGAACGGGTGCTGTAGCCGGCATGATCACCAATGGCTACCTGCTGATGCCAGATCGGATCGAACGGCTGAATCGCGCCGGTCTCGACCACATGCAGATCTCGATCGACAACGTGCAGCCGGATGCGGTCTCGAAGAAGTCGCTCAAGGTGCTGGATGCCAAGCTGATGATGCTGGCGGAACATGCAGAGTTCCACGTCAACATCAACTCTGTTGTGGGTGGCGGCGTCGCGAATCCCGAGGACGCCTACACCGTCTCGCAGCGGGCGCTCGGCCTGGGCTTTTCATCGACGATCGGCATCATCCACGATGGCAGTGGGCAGTTGAAGCCACTTGGACCCGTGGAGCGGGATGTGTGGGACCGCGTGCGCAAGCTGACGCGCCGTTCGTACTCGCGCTTCAACCACTTCCAGGAGGCGATCGCGAATGGCGAGCCGAACCACTGGCGGTGTCGCGCGGGTGGACGCTACCTGTACATCTGCGAAGAGGGCCTGGTGCATTATTGCTCCCAGCAGCGCGGGTACCCGGGCGTTCCAATAGCGGAGTACACCACAGACGATGTGAAGCGGGAGTTCCTGGTCGAGAAGGGCTGCGCGCCGAACTGCACCATCTCCTGCGTGCACCAGGTGAGTTATATCGATCATTGGCGGGCTCCGCAGCACCCACATCCGCCACGCGCGGCGCGACCGGGTCACGGCATGCCGCTACCTGAGGCGAAGCACGGGCAACCGTCGGACCTTGTGCAGCTTGGCTAGCTTGAGGAGCTCTATGGCAAACGAATCAGGACGCGGGCTGAAGACGTCATTGCCCCATCTCGCTATGCTCTCCGCGGTAGCCCTCCTCTTCGGAACGCTGCCGGGTGCAGCACAGGGCGGCGGGCAAGCAACGGCTCCGACGGCACCACCGCAGCATGCCACCAGCACGCCCTATGTGGGAGACCTTTCCATCTTCGAGTCCCCGGGCCGGGACCAGCGACTGCAGATTGATCGCGTGATGGACCTGATGGGTATCACCGCCGGAAAGGCGGTGGCGGATGTAGGGGCAGGGTCAGGCTGGTTCACCGTTCGCGCGGCGCGGCGTGTGGGACCGAGTGGAAGCGTGCTCGCCGAGGACATCAACCCGGCCGCGGTGAAGGCGATCGGGGAGCGCGCCCAAAGAGAACACCTGGGCAATGTACGCACGCTGCTCGGCACGCCGGACGACCCTAAGCTCCCTGCGGCGAGCGTTGACGCCATCATGCTGATGAAGGTCTACCACGAGATCGCGCAGCCCTCCGTGGTGATGAAAGAGCTGCGTGCTGCCATGAAGCCGAATGCCCGGCTCGGCATTATCGATCGCAACGGCAATGGGTCGGACCACGGCTTGAACCGCGATGTGGTGCTCCGCGAGATGCGTGCCGACGGTTTCAAGCTGGCAGCCTCCTATGACTTCACCAAGGCGGACGGCCAGGACTACTTCCTGATCTTCAGCGCAGAATAAGAGAGCCCGTCGTTATGGCGGGCTGCAGCTTACTGTTGCGTGGGTGAGCGCTACCGCCGGGCACTGGTGTGACGGATGTGCGCTGGTGCTGCGGCCTCGGCGGCGGGCGCCGAGCTTTGTGCCTCGTCAATGGTGGAGTAGATGGTGTTCACGTCTTTGACCTGCGTCCAGCCCTTCTGCGTGACCACAAAGATGGTGGGGGTCTGGGTGAGCCCGATCTTTTGTCCGAGTTCGTAGTCGGCCTCGACTTCGCGAGCGTACTTGCCGGTGGGATCGACCACGAAGGGCATGGTGCGGCCGTGATCCTGGAAGTACTTTTGCGTGTAGGCCTGCAGGTCTTCCTTGCTGGCGATCTGCTGCTGATGCGCGAAGACGCTGCCTCGGAACTCTTCCGCCGCGGAAGGCGAGATGGTGTCCTGAATGTAGCGTGCGGTAATGGCGGCTTCGCGGCTCCAGACGTGCATGTTCAGCGGAAAGTCATGCCGCACGATGGGGATGTTGTAGTGGGCGGCCGCCTGGTGCACGATCGGGAAGGCGTGCGCGCAGGCCGGGCACTCCAGATCCTCAAAGTCGTAGATGGCGACACGGGCGCCCTTGGGAGCGCGCACCATGGAGGTGTCTTTGAACCCTCCTCCGTCCTGTGCGCGGGCGCTCACTGCGGCAAACGGGGAAAGAAGAAGGGCTGCGGCGAGGGCGAGATGCGAAGCTGAAAGAAGGCGCGCCATAAGAGTGCTCCTAGTTTAAACGATGGCTGCCGCGAGAGCGTGCGTCTGACCGGGCGATTGCCAGCCGTCGTGGCCCTGGGCCGGCGGGGGAAGAAAATCCCGCATCCCATGCTTCGTCGTGGCACTCTAAAGCAGGTGCTTGGAATGATTCGGAGATTGAACTGGTCACGAGCCGCGGCGCTCGCCCTGGGCTGTGGCCTGTTTGCAAGCGGGCACGCGCAGACGGCCGGTGCGGACCTGCCCCAGGCGCCGACCCCAACCTCAGCGGCGTTGAGCGCATACCAGCGCGGTCTGCCGAGCGGGGTGGTGCTTTCCCGCCCGACCGGGTCGACGCTGTCGCTGACACTGGACGCGGCGATCTCCGGGGCTGTGGCTCACAACCTGTCGGTGCAGCTGACGCAGGCCAACGAAGGGCGGATCCGTGGGCTGCAATCGACGGTGCTGAATGCGCTGACGCCGACGCTGACCGCGACAGCGGCATCCAGCGCGCAGGAGATCAACCTCGCCGCGATGGGCTTCAAGCCGCAGTCGCTTGGGCCGATCCTTTCCCAGTTCGGACTGGACGCGTCGACATTTCAGACGATCGTGAAGGTAAACGTCACCCAGGCGCAGATCAACCTCAACCAGCAGCTCTTCAATCTGCCGGCGTACTACCTCTACAAGGCAAGCCGCAGTGCGAGCACAGTGGCGACCTACCAATTCCAGAACGCGCGCGAGTCTGTGGCGCTGCAGGCTGGCGGGCAGTACCTCCGGATCCTGGCGGACGCGGCGCAGATCAATAACGCGCAGGCGCAGATTGCGACGGACCAGCTGGCCTTCGATCAGGCGCGCGCACGCCAGGTGGCGGGTGTGGGCGTCCACCTGGACGCGCTGCGAGCCCAGGTGCAACTGCAGACCGAGCAGCAGGTGTTGACGAGCGCGCAAGTTGCTTACGATAAGGACAAGATCGAACTGAACCGCCTGATGGGCGTCGCAGCCGATCAGAAGTTTGATCTGGTTGACGCCGCGCCGCTGTCCGACCTGGCGGCGATGCCTCACGATGACCTGCTGAAGCGGGCGTATGGCGAGCGCAAAGATCTGCTGGGGCTCGAAGCGCAGCGGGATGTGTTGATGAAAACAGAGAAGGCGGCGCGCTACGAGCGTCTGCCGACCCTGGCGGCGAGTGGCTTCTATGGCGTGATCGGGGAGACCACTGGTCTCTACCATGGCTTCTTTACCGCGCAGGGACAGCTGCGATTCCCGATCTTCGAGGAGGCGCAGTTCCGTGGCGAGCGCGAGGTGGCGCGATCGCAGCTGCTGACCGTGGCTCGACAGATTGACAGCCTGCGCGGCACGATCGACCAGCAGATTCGCACGGCGATGCTGGACATTACGAGCTCCCGCGACCTGGTGCGGGTGGCGTCAAGCAACGTTGAGCTTGCACGGGAGGCCCTGTCTGACACGACTCAGCGTTACGCGGCCGGGGTGGATGACACACTGCCGGTGGTGCAGGCGCAGAGTGCGCTGGCTGCCGCTGAGAGTCGGCTGGTCCAGGCGACCTTTCAATACAACGAAGCCAAGCTGCAGCTGGGGTACGCCACAGGAACGGTAACGACGGACTACCGCTCGCTGCTGGGCCGCTAGCTGAGGACACGCTATTCGAGCACCCCTACGCTGGATGTGGGAGCATAGGCTATGCCTGAGGCTGGTTCAACCGTCATTGCGACGCCCCTTGAGAGTCGCTTGCATCGCCTCCGGGCATCAGCCGCCGCGTTCCGCTCGCGTGACTTCCGCCTGTACCAGACGGCGCGGCTGTTGGTCATCCTAGGCGCCGAGGCGCAGTCCGTTGCCGTGGCGTGGCAGGTCTACCAGATCACGCACTCGGCCCTGGATCTTGGCTATACGGGCCTGGCGCTGTTTCTGCCTGGCCTTGTTTTCATGCTGCTCGCCGGCCATGTTGCCGATCGCTTTGACCGGCACCGGATCATCCTGATCTGCTACGGAGTCCAGGCCATCTGCACGGCTGGGCTGATCTACTTTGCGCTGTTCGGTACGGGGCCCAACGAGGCGAGTGGACACGCGCCGGTGTGGCCGATCTACGCCGTGCTGGTTGGGATCGGCCTGGGGCGGGCGTTCAGCGGGCCGGCCGCGAGTGCGCTTCTGCCATCCCTGGTGCCGAAAGAGCAGTTCGTCAACGCGATCACGTGGGGAGCGACGATCTATCAGACGGCGAACATGGCTGGCCCGGCGGTAGGTGGTCTGCTGTTTACGCTCACCCTGCATGGCAGAGCGCAGGCTTGGTCCGGAGCCGCGCTGGTGTACAGCTTCGCGTTGCTGATGTTGCTGTTTTTCTTGCTGCTTGTCGGGGCCATGCACCCCAGCCCGGAGATGGATCCGAATGCTCCGAAGAAGGGGGTTTCTGTCTCCACCGTGCTGGCGGGGCTCACGTATGTTTGGCGCAACAAGCTGCTGCTGGGCTCCATCTCGCTGGACCTGTTTGCGGTGCTGCTTGGCGGCGCAGTGGCGCTGCTGCCGATCTTTGCCCAGGAGATTCTGCACACGGGGCCGCGCGGGCTGGGCGTTCTGCGAGCTATGCCGAGCATCGGTGCGCTCGGCATGAGTCTTGTGCTGACCTTTCGTCCCATTCGTCGACGGGCAGGCCGCAGTATGCTGATCGCCGTCGGCCTGTTTGGAGCGGCGACCGTGATGTTTGGCCTCTCCCATTCGGTGGTCGTCTCACTTCTTGCACTGGTGCTTACCGGGGCGAGTGACATGATCAGCGTGGTGATCCGGTCGAGCATTCTGCAGCTGGCAACGCCGCCTTCCATGCGCGGCCGGGTTTCGGCGGTGAACTGGCTGTTCATTGGCGCGTCCAACGAGTTTGGTGAGTTCGAAAGTGGATTGACCGCGCACTGGCTCGGTGCTGTGCGCGCCGTAGTGCTTGGGGGGATTGGCTCACTGCTGGTTACTGGCTGGGCTGCCATGCAATTTCCCGCGTTGCGCAATGCAGATGCCTTGACGGTGGAAAGCCTGCGTGGCGGCGCGGACGAAGAGCTCAGCGACGCCGAACCGACTGACTAAACTCATAGCTTGGGAGGCACCTTTATGGAATCCGGAAAGCAAGCGGCTCTCGCTGGAACCGCCATCCTGCTGGCGGTCGTCGGCATCCGTGTTGGCCTGCTGTATCGCGAGCGGCACGCTCCCGTTGTTGCACCCAGCCGAGAGACGGCGAGGGCGCCTGTCTCGGAGGATGCGTATGTCTTCCTGCGCAAGAAGCGGCCATCGTCTATGAGTGATCTGCGGGACCTGTATGGAAGCACCGTATGGATGAGCGCGGGCGGTCAGCTGGAGTACTACCCGGTGCATGCTGGCCATGCGGACTACGCCAAGCCGGTTGGGACGCTGCTGGGTGCAGCTCCCCTTGTGATCCAGGGTGCGCTCGAGCAGGTCGCGCCAAAGTCAGCTACCTTTCGTGTGCCCGCAGGCGACCGCCAGGTGCTGCTCACCTTTCACCTCCCGCCGTCTGCGCAGGGGCCGGGTAGTGGCGACGCTCTCTTCGCGGTGCCGGTTGGGTATCGACAGGACGGCCAGTACACCTTTTTGAACGACGAGATCTTCTTCTACGACGATCCGCACGAGCTCTACAAGCACTGGGGACCACAGATCTGGAACAGCATCGACCACCACCAGGCAATGGTGGGGATGAGCGAGGCTGAGGTGCAGATGGCTCTTGGCCAGGTATCCGACTCGCTGTCCAATGATCTCGGGAATCGGCGCGTGATGTACAACAACCTGGGTCATCCGATGGACGTGATCTTCGTCCATGACAAAGCGACGGCCGTGATGCCGCACCAGTAGCCGCCCCGCTCAGCCCGTGTTGCGCAGGCCTGCTGCGATGCCATTGATCGTTGCTGTGATGGCGCGGTCAAGCCGCGGCAGCTCGGCAGAGTCTGCAGCCATGGCACGCTTGCGCCGCAGCAGCTCCACCTGCAGCCAGCTCATGGGATCCACGTAGGGGTTGCGGAGGCGGATCGACTCGCGCAGGATGGCGTTACGCTCGAGGAGCTCCGTCTGTTCGGTGACCCTGAGGAGCAGATCCCGTGTCAGGTTGAACTCGGCTTCGAGCCGTCCAAAGACGCGGTCTCGAAGTGCGGCGTCGGGCACAAGCGCGGCGTAAAGGCGCGCGATGCGGAAGTCAGCCTTGGCCAGCGCGAGCTCGACGTTGCGAACGATGTCGAGAAAGAGAGGGAAGTCGCGGGCCATGGTTTGCAGCAGGGTGAGGTTGCCCGGGGCTGCCCGCACAAACTCATTCAGAGCATGGCCTACGCCAAAGAACGCCGGGACTAGCTGGCGCGACTGCATCCAGCCGAAGACCCAGGGAATAGCCCGCAGGTCGGCCATGGTGCGCCCGTGTTGCGCTGAGGCGTCCTTGCGCTTGGCCGGCCGCGAGCCGATGCGGGCGTGCTCCAGTTCGGCTACGGGCGTTGCCTGCTCAAAGTAGGTGAACAGTTCGGGGTCGTTAACGATGTGCTGCTGGTAGAAGGCGAAGGCGCTGGCGGAGAGCTGCTCCATGGCGCGTTCCCACTCCGGCAGCACTTCACCGGTGAGGTGGGGGGAGGCGTCCGCACTTCGAAGTGCAGCGTCGGGCCGAGCGAGCGCATCGAGCGATGCGGCGATCATGAGCTCCAGGTTGCGTTCAGCCAGGACGACGTCCGAGTACTTCCAGTTGAGCACCTCGCCCTGCTCGGTAAGGCGCAGTTCACCCTCAAAGGCGCCTTCGGGCTGGGCAAAGATGGCGCGGTGGGTGGGCCCCCCACCACGGCCAACGGTTCCGCCGCGACCGTGAAAGAGACGGAGCGTCACGCCGCACTCGCGTGCCACCTGGTGGAGTGCCCGGTGCGCCTTCCAGATCTCCCACGTGCTGGTGACCATGCCGCCATCCTTGTTGGAGTCGGAGTAGCCCAGCATCACCTCCTGCCGCCACCCCCAGCTGGCAAGCAGCGGCTTGTATTCTGCGGAGGTCCACAGCTCACGGCAGATCGCTGCGGCGTTCTGCAGATCTTCGATCGACTCGAAGAGGGGCACCGGCTGTAGCCCCGGGTCGTGTTCGCGGCCCTCCACGGTGACGCCACCAAGGCGAGCCAGGCGGATGACCTTGAAGGAGTCCTCCGCGGCTGTTGCACCGGAGATGACGTAGGTCGCAATGGTTTCGGCAGGGAACTCACGCTTCAGCTCCGCCACAGCCTCAAAGGTCCGCAGAACCTCCGCCGTGGAGTGGGAGAGTGGCCCGGGCAGGCCGCCCGTGCAGCCTGCTGCCTGGGCAATCTCGTCCAGCGCAGCGTCGTGCACGCGTGCATGCTGGCGAATGTCGAGGGTCTGCAGATGAAGACCGTAGGTTCGGACCTCGATGATGAGCGGATCGACCAGCAGGGCACAGAGCCGCTCCCCCTTGTTGCGCGCCAGCGACTGCCGCAAGGTTTGGAGGTCGCTCAGCAACTCGTGCGAGCGCCGGTAGGGCGGTAACCAGGGCGCGGAGGCATTTGGCAGCGCCACCGGCGCACCGAACCCCAGACGCGCCATGATGCAGACGATCAGCAAGCGCAGCCGCTCGTACTGGAAGCGCTCCGTCATGACCTTGCCGACGCTCCCTGCGTCTTCCACGTTGCTGGTCATCTCGAGCAGGTAGTGGTCGAGCAGGTTTTCCAGTTCCAGCGTGACCGGTACCTGCTGGGTGGAGCTCCCCAGCTGGTCAAAGAGCACCTGGAGCCGCTCGCGATAGTGCCGGAAGAGAACAGCGCGCGCCATCTGCAGGGCGTCGCGTGTGGTGGCCGCGTCCACAAAGGGATTGCCATCCCGGTCGCCACCGATCCAGGAGCCGAAGCGCACGAGCTGAGGCAGCGCGCCGATGGGTACAGGCGTGAGAGCGGTGTTTTCGTTCGCGCGAGGGGCGCCGTATTCGGCCTCGAGTGCCTCGGCTACCTCGGCGTAGAGGACGGGCATCGTGTTGAAGAGGCTGGCCTCGTAGTAGTCCAGCGCCATGCGGATCTCGTCGCGCACGGTTGGTCGGGCGACGCGAACGTCATCGGTCTGCCAGAGCGCGGTGATCTCGGCGAGCACGTCGCGCTCGAGTGCGTCCAATGCGGTGTGCCGGACGGGGATGCGATCGAGGCTTTCAAGGAGCTCGGAGATGCGCCTGCGTTTGAACATCACGGAGCGCCGTGCCACCTCTGTGGGGTGCGCTGTAAAGACCGGCGTGATGCAAACCTTCTGGAGCAGGGCGAGAGCCTGGGGCCGATCCACACCGGCCAGCCGAATGGCCTGCAGCGTGCCGCGCAGACTGCCTCGCTGTGGCTGCCCGGTGGGCAGGATCTCGGCGGCAAGCCGCCGGCGCTTGCGATGGTTGGTCTCCGCGAGGTTGATGAGCTCGAAGTAGAAGGAGAACGCCCGGGCCAGCTGGTAAGCCATGCCGGCGTCGTCTGTGAGCGTATGCACGTGCAGCAGGGCCTGCTGCATCTCGGATCGGGCGCGTGCGTCGTTGGCATCGCCGGGCTCCGCGCCCTCCGCCTCGCGCCGGGCGATTGCCGTGCGACGGAGTGACTCCACGGCGTCGAACAGGGTTTCGCCGGATTGCTCGCGCAGCACTTCGCCCAGCAGGGTCCCCAGGGACCGGACATCGCGGCGCAAAGGAGCCGCCTTCTGCTCTGCCGTCTGCGCTTCCAGCTCCGCAAGACGGTTGCGCCAGTTTGTCGGCATCCACAATGAGGGCATACCCGATTATGCCTTGGCCAGCGCCTGCGGGGTGGACGACCCTGGTCGTCCCGATAGCGGCGACAGCGGGAAGGTGTGTGCTGATCTAAACTGGTGTCGGATCAGATCCATAGGAGACAGGACGTTGAGTCAACGGACATTCAGCATCATCAAGCCGGACGCAGTCAAGAAGGGCGACGCCGGGGCAATCCTGGCCGAGATCGAGAAAGCTGGCTTCAAGATCGTCGCGATCAAGAAGCTGTCGATCTCCAAGGCGCAGGCAGAAGGCTTCTACCACGTGCACAGTGCACGCCCATTCTTTGGTTCGCTGACAGAGTTCATGTCGGGCGGTCCGATCTTCCCCATGGTGCTTGAGAAGGACAACGCGATCGCCGATCTGCGTAAGCTGATGGGCGCAACCAACCCGGCCAACGCCGAAGAAGGCACGATCCGGAAGAAGTTCGCTGCGTCCATCGAAGAGAACGCCATCCACGGCTCGGATGCCGAAGAGACGGCGGCCTTTGAGATCGGCTACTTCTTTGCCGGGTACGAACTGCAGTAGTTCAGTCGCAACAGCTAGAACCCTGAGGTGGCGTTGCCGGAGGCACTCGGCGGCGCCATCTTTGCTTTTGGCGGTGCCTTCTTCCTTGCCTTGTCGTTGAAGAGGTCGAGATCGATGCCTTCACCCATGAGCTTGTACCCGGCGTCACTCGGGTGCAGGTGATCGCCTGAGTTTGCCGAGGGGGCCAGCATCAGCGGATTCGCTTTGTCCCGGGTGATGGCGTCGAAGTCGATCACGCCGTCGAATGCCTTGCTGTTGCGGATCCAGTCGTTCAACGTCGAGCGCACCTGTTCACCCGCGGGCGAGGCATAGCCCGCGCCGGCATAGGGCGTCAGGGTAGCGCCGATCACGCTGATGTTGTGGCTGTGCGCCCGCGCGATGATCTGCTGGTACGCAGCGATCAGGTCCTGTGCCGAGGGTGGCGTGGTCGTGGTGCTGCCCGTCCGGTACCCGGCGCCGATGTCGTTGATGCCTTCCAGCAGAATCAGGTATCGCACGCCACTCTGCGCGAGCACATCGCGATCGAGGCGCGCGAGAGCGTTCGGGCCAGTGCCATCCAGCAGCAGGCGATTGCCCCCAATACCCTCATTCAGAACGGCAAGTTCGTGGTGCCCGCGCGATGTCTGGAGCCTTGCCGCGAGCACATCCGGCCAGCGGCTGTTGGTGTCCGGCGTGCTTTTTGCGCCGTCCGTGATGCTGTCGCCAAAGCAGACTACCGCTCCAGCGCGATCGCTCACACGTGCCTCGACACCCTTGAGGAAGGGCCAGGTGTGCAGTGGCTGCGGGTTCGGCAGCGACGCCTGCCCAACGACGTCTCCAGACGCCATGTAGTTCGTCTCGAGCGCGTCCTGGTGCACGGTCAGGGTGGAGATCGTCTGTGCCGGCAGGAAGATGCTCACGGCGAGGTCGGACCGGGGCTTGACGGCAAGCGCGAAGGGATCGCTGACGGCAAGCGCGCCGGCAGGAATCGTCACCTCAGGGCGGCCGCCAAAGGTGAGCGCATTCGCGGTTGCCAGCGAGATAGCTCCAGCACCTGCCGGGGCGGCTACATGAACCGCGCCCACTCGCAGCGGTTCGGTGCCGAACTCATTAGACAGGGTGACCCGCAGAAGCGGGCCGCCAAGCGACAGGTGCACGATCTCGCGCAGGGTCGTGTCCTGCTGGAACATCTGGTGCTGGTTGGGCTGTCCGAGAGGGGCAGCGGCCCAGGTGCCCACCCAATGGTCTGGCGGCGCCGTCTTGGCCTGGAGGCTGGAAGCGCTCGCAAGCGCGGCAAAGAGTGTCAGGAAGCAGAGGGAACGCCGCAAAGCCATGGGGATTGCCTTTCGACGGAGTGTGTGGACTCCAGGTTCGCTCCATCTTACGGGTCGGCGGGCGAGCAAGCAGGGAGACGTGCCTTCGGCGCCAAATGCAATGCACCCGGAACGTCTCCCGAAGCTTCTGCGTCCTAGCAGGAGAGCAGATCAGGAGGCAGTCGGCGATGGACGGAACAGAGCAAAAGAGCGTGGTGTCGGTGCACGAGGCACCCTTTGGTCAAACGCCGGACGGCCAGGCCGTCG